>CP181259.1:0-2242213 GCA_047833645.1 Lactococcus sp. | reverse complement strand
AATCACTTGTGATGATATATTTACTCCAAGTCTCGAGTGGCTTGAAGGTTTCACCCATTTCTTCATAGAGCTGATAGGCTGCTGTTTCATCGCCTAAACGCTCTCCATAAGGTGGGTTAGAAATCAAGACGCCATCTAATTTATCCGAGTGAAAGTCTTGCAAACGCATTTGTTTAAAATGAATAATATCATCAAGCCCAATCTCAAGTGCATTTTCTTGCGCAATTTGAATCATTCGACCATCTATATCGAAACCAGAAATATCCAGTTTGGCGTCATAATTGGCCAAGGCTTCCGCGTCATCTCGAACCTTTTGGAAGATGTCATCTTCAAACCACGGCCAAGCCTCGAAGGCGAAATCGCGGTTGAAACCTGGGGCGATGTTCATCCCGATCAATGCCGCTTCGATACAAAATGTTCCAGACCCACAAGTCGGATCAACAAAGGGACGCGTCATGTTGGCACGCCAGTTGGTCAGCATGATAATGGCTGCTGCCATATTTTCCTTGATCGGCGCCCCACCCTTATCGACACGGTAGCCTCGTTTAAAGAGTGAGTCCCCAGTTGTATCCAACATGATCGTTGCCACGTTTTTATGCAGGGCAACTTCAAGTGAGAACAGGGCACCCGTCTCAGGTATTGGCACATTTTCAGGGCGATGGTAATGAACCTGCATTTTTTTAGCGATGGCTTTTTTCGTAATGGCCTGAATACTCGGCTCATTATGCAAGTCAGACTTGATGGCCTTGGCTTTGGCGATTGGGAACTGAGCACCAAAGGGTAGAATCTCCGCCCAATCTAAGGCATAGACGCCTTCGAATAGCTCATCAAAAGTCTTAGCCGGAAACTCACCGATAATGATTTTGACACGGTCAGCCGTTCTCAACCAGAGATTAGCTTTAGCAATCGTTTCTTTGTCACCTGAAAATAGAACACGTGATCGATCGTCTAGTTTCGTTTCAATGCCCAGATCACGCAATTCACGTGCCGTTAAGCTTTCAAGTCCCGCTGCTGCGGTTGCTACTAAATTAAAATTATTTTTCATTTTGTCTTTTCTATGCGTCATCTATCTCAAAAAGGCTGGAGCTTTACGCTCCAGCCCCTGTCATCCAGTTTTCTATAAGCCATGTTTTGTTCCAGTTGACCGTTCAGCCAACCTTCGATAATCATCTGTCTGCTATTTTTAGGCATGCCTAAAAATAGCCTCGTCGTGCGTTCAAATTCCGCGTGACAAGTGCCCCTACCATAAGTTTGGGTTGCTCGCTTGAGGGGTTTACCACGTTCCACTTGCTCTGTTTCCAAAGCAACTCGTCTCTATGGCACTTTTACAGAATTTGTCGCATATTTTCCTGAGAAAACTTAGCTAAAATTCAGCCGTTAGGTCTGACACACCTACCCAGGCTTATTGTTTCGCCTAGCACAAACACTGCGGGCATCGCAGCCCGCGCGAGCATGGACTTTCCTCACGATTCACAAGATTTGACCCAAGAAATCGCGCAATTATCCAAAAACTGGTTGTTTAAAATCGTTAAAGGATCCGAATCTCCCTGTCAAGTGACGGGATTACTCGGCTGAAATACCACTTGATGTCGTTGTTGTTTGGGCTTGAGGGCCGAAAACAGCACGTTCCAAACGGTTTAAACGTTTGAGAATATCAAAATTATTGGCTGATTTCATCGTCACGCGTGGTCCACCCGCTGCTTCAGCTACATCCGTTGTAGCAGTGATTGGGTTAAACCGTTGTGTGTTTTCAGAAACTGCAACCTGTGGTTTTGACTCGATATTACGGATTTTTTTCTTCAAAAATTCATTTTCTTCTTGTAAAGCTAGAATTTCTTCTTGAAATTTTTCATAATCGACAATGACGTCATCAAGTAAATCATTGACTTGGTCTTTGTCATAACCACGCATTTTCACATCAAAGTCTGCATCATAAATATCTTTAGGAGTAAAATTATAAGTTGCCATTAGTCAGAGTCTCGCTATTTCTTTTCGTTATACTTTCAATCTTACCAAAAAAGAAGATCATTTACAAGGGATAGTTCAAGCCGTCTCAAAACTTATCTCAATTCTGTTTAGCTTGCCATTCTTTTTGGATCATATGATAGGCGGTTACTGGATTTTCAGCCTGCGTAATCGGCCGACCGACCACAATTAAATCACTGCCAATTTCTCGGGCGCGACTGGGTGTCATCACGCGCTTTTGATCTCCAACTGCGGCACCTGCTGGTCGAATCCCTGGTGTCAAACAAATAAAGTCCGATGATGTCGCTGATTTGATGAGCGCAACTTCTTGGGCTGAACACACGACACCTGCAAGACCCGCTTCCTGCGTTTTTTGTGCATAATGCACGACTGATTCAGTCAAGCTTGTCTGGATATTTTGAAAGTCTCTCATTTGTTGCTCACTGGTTGAGGTCAACTGTGTGACAGCGATGAGTTTTGTTGACCCTGCTAAGCCATCCAAGGCTTCTGACATCATCTCCACGCCACCTGCGGCATGCACATTGGTCAAGTCGACACCCAAATGGCGAATGACTTTCATGGCTGACTTGACTGTGTTTGGAATGTCATGCAATTTCAAATCCAAGAAGACATCATGTCCTAAAGACTTGATATATTTGACAACATCGGGTCCAGCGGCATAAAACAATTCCATACCGACTTTAACATAGAGCTGTTCATCTGCCTCAAACTGCTCTAAAAATGATTTGACCTCCGTCATGCCTGAAAAATCCAATGCAATGACTGGTCTGTTTTCTATCCATTTACCCACGAATCGCCTCCTGACATTCTCTTACAAAAGTTGTTAAATCTGTGATCCCGTACTTGTCCATCACTTCGGGCAAGGTCTCGATGATTTTCGGACAGATAAAGGGATCCGTAAAGTTAGCCGTCCCGATCCCAATGGCTGACGCCCCAGCAATCATCATCTCCAAAGCATCCTCAGCAGAATCAACCCCGCCCATCCCGATAATCGGCAGACTCGAGGTTTGCGCCACTTGACGAATCAGTTTAAGCGCCACGGGGAAAATCGCAGGCCCTGACATGCCCCCAGTACCATTGGCAATAATCGGCTGTCTCGTCTGCAAACTAAACCGCGTGCCAACCAAAGTATTAATCATCGTAAAACCAGTTGCCCCAGCATCTTCGACGGCTTTGGCAATGGTCGTGATATCTGCGACACTCGGTGTTAATTTAACATAGACTGGCACATCAGACACTGAAACAGCAGCCTTGACAGCATCATAAGCCAGTTCAGGGACTTGACCGATGAGTAGACCATGATTACCGTGATCGACATTGGGGCAAGAGATGTTGAGCTCAATCGCTGTCACATTTTTAACCTTAGAAATCTTCTCCGTGACTAAGGCATACTCTGCATTAGAAAAACCAGCAACGTTAGCAATAATGGGCAAGTCTGGACATGCTCGTGCCAACCATGACAGTTTATCTGCAATCACAGCGTCCACACCCGGATTTTGCAGGCCAATGGCATTGAGCATACCCGATGGGGTTTCTGCGACACGCGGCGTCGGATTGCCAAACCGTGCCTCTGCTGTTGTCGCCTTAATCATGATTGAGCCTAAACGGTTGATATCGTAATATTTGGCATACTCTTGACCAAAACCGAAGCAGCCTGAAGCTGGAATAATTGGATTTTTCAAGTCAAGACCTGGTAATTGCATCGCTAATCTATTTTGGGTCATCAGATCACTACCTCACTGGCTCTAAAGATTGGGCCTTGGTCACAGACTTTCAAGGCTTGCTGACCGGTTTCGTCTCCTGCAACATGAACGACACAGGCATAACAAGCGCCCATCCCACAGGCCATTCTGGCTTCCATGGAGATGAAAGCATTGGGATGATTTACTGTACGACTGGCAACTGCTCTAAGCATCCCTGTGGCACCGCAAGCATAGACCGCATCATAAGCCATGACATCAATTTCATCCATTAAGACACCGACATTCCCATCCCGACCGTATGACCCATCATCTGTCACGATTTTAAGGTCGGATGCCACGGCAGCAAATTCTGATTCTAAAATGACTGCCGATTTTTGGGCGAAGCCTAACAAGACTGTGACGGCCACGTCCATTGCTACCAAATCACGCGCGAGTTGGACGAGTGGTGGGGTACCGATACCACCGCCAATGATGAGGGCTTTTTGTTTGGGAAAGGGCATGTTGAGGTCGAAGCCATTGCCAAGTGGGCCCATGATGTCGAGTTTTTGACCAGGTGTCATTTGTGAGACATCGGCAAGTCCGGGACCTTCGACACGGTAGATGATGACGCAAGTTTTGCTTTCGCGATCATACTCAGAAATCGAAATCGGCCGACGCAAGACCTTGTCGGGACTTGGTACACGAATGTGGAGAAACTGATCGGGAACGGTCATATCTAGGACCATCTCACCTTGTAGCACCATGCGAAATACGCGAGGCGCAATCTGAACATTTGACAAAATTGTCATGTTTTCTTGTAAAATCATCGCAACCTTTCTGCGATTTCACTTCGTGAAATCTTGAAACTTGACCTGTGCTTACGCTCCGGCCAAGCGAGATCATTCGCGAACTTTGTCCGCTCAAAGTCTTTCTGCGCTTTCACTATCTAGTCGTGAAAGCTCAGAAACTTGATCTCCTATCCTAGAGTAGCTAGGATAGGAAGAGATAGAGTGACTGCCAAAGATAGCGCATATCAACATAAAAAACCGCAAGAAAAATCCTGCGGTTTGCTTTCGTCTGACGCTGCAACCTTGTCATGCTCTCGGCATGACTTAAAGGACTTTTATCCATTATAACAAATTTATGGCTAAAAACCAAGACATTTTCAAAATGATGTTGGTGCTTTATTTTTTCAATTCTTTTAAACTCAAAATCTTTTCCTTTGTACTCCAAGGAATAACGCTCACACCATGCGCATCTGCCGCCTTCAAAGCTTTACTTGAAATCTTATTTTCTTTATCATTGGCTATAATAATAAATTTTGTTTGCGTTTCTTCGCTTTGCCGCATCCCTCTGACATCATCAAACATAAAATCATAGGTTGTGATAGAATTAAAAGTTAGCTTATTGGCAAATTGTATTAACATTTCAGGTCTATTTTTAGTAGCCCCTATTGAGTAGTCCACAGAGTAATCGATGCCTGACTGACCTGTCATTTTAATGTTAGGTGTGCCACCAAAATCATGATCATAGAGATAATCTTGAACTTCTTCATTAAATAGATTCAAGATATTTTCTCTTTTAGTCAATAATAAATCATAGATTTTCAATATCGCTTGAACAAGCTGATGTTTTTTCTTGGGAAAATCTTGTTGTGAAGTAGTTATATACAAAACATCCTCATCAAGCCTAATTCCGTGAAAATTGAGAATACTTTTCACCATCTTCTGACGTGTCTCTGTCGTCAGATTGATACCTTCCAAATCCAATTCATTCAAGGTAACACCATCATCTGATAATAGAAAACCGTCATTTTTCGGCGTGATATATATTCGGATTCTGTCGTTGATATGATTAACAAAAGGTGTTGTCAGCTCGACACTCTCTTTAATATTTTTTATGATTGTATTTTCGCGATACCAGTCCAAATAATCGCTTACAAGTTTAACTCCTAGATCCATATCAACGCCTCCTTTACACTAAATTTGATTTAATCGAAATATCCGTCTGATCAACTTTGTTTTTCTCCAAGAAAAACAGAAAACTATCTGTTATTTCTGTCAGCAATGCAAGATCTGTTACTTCTGATAAGGCAATTGCCTCAGCCCCATTTTGATGTGCTTCATCGTAAATGTGAAGGTGGGGTGTTTCAACTAAATCACCAGCCTTATTTTCATGCGGTACCCCTGACATATCTATACGAATCAAGATACCACCATAATTTTTTGACCGCATCACATAAGTCAAAATATCCTGACGAATATGACCTTTTCTATTAACAATCAGTTCGAAAAGTTCGTCATGCTCATTTTTAGCGACCACAGAATATTTTGATTGATGCCCCGAAGTGGGAAACTCAATATATTTACGGGTCAAAATTTTAACTAACGCCATCAACTGCTCAAAATATAACTGCCGATCCATTTTCATCCTTACTATCTATAATTATTATCTATATGATACCATATTGATGGATTTTTTGGGTAGAAAATTCTACTTTTCTACTTTTCTACTTTTCTAGTTCAACAGATTTTGACTACCAAAAAAAGAGAACAGATTTTCTATTCCCTTTTATCTTAGATATACTTCATGTTCTAGTTGATTGATATCATTTAAAATTCAATGACGCAACTGATTATTTTCTATCTTTCAAGGCTTTCAAAGCATAGAGGATAGAGACGGTATCGATGACTTCTTGGAGCAAAGCACCGATGATGGCTGGTAAGACACCGGTTGAAGCAATTAACATGAGCGCAATACAGATGAAGATGCCAATCAAAACAGCTTCTTTAGCGACTTTCATCGTTTCACGAGAGATTTTGATACTCTCAGGGACGAGATTTAAG
Source organism: Lactococcus sp. (assembly GCA_047833645.1). GTDB lineage: Bacteria > Bacillota > Bacilli > Lactobacillales > Streptococcaceae > Pseudolactococcus. The sequence goes on along the minus strand of CP181259.1, from coordinate 2,235,699 downwards.
TCATTTCTTAAAACGACAACGTCAGCACTCTCACTGGCAACCGTTGAGCCACTGGCCCCAAGGGCAATCCCGACATCTGATAAGGCAAGGGCGGGGGCATCATTGACACCATCTCCGACCATGACCATGGGACGGTGCGTTTCTGGCAATTCTTTTAAGATGCCAATTTTTTCACTTGGCATCAAACCAGCGTGCATTTCTGTAATGCCGAGTTCGCCTGCGACGAGTTCAGCTGTTTTTTGATTATCACCTGTCAGCATCAAAATGTGTTGCACATCTTGTGCTTTCAGTCGTTCAATCACGTGTTGAGATTCTGGCCGGATTTTATCTTCAAATAAAATTTTACCGATAAAGACCTCATCTTCACTGATAAAAGCAGCTGTGCCATTCACTTTTGCATCTTCGGCATTGGCAAAGTTAGCCCGACCAATTCGATAGGTTTTAGTTTGGATAACACCACTTAAACCAAGTCCTGTAGACTCTCGTAAATCTGTTACCTCTAAAAGTGCTAAGTCTTTTTCTGCTGCACGTTTCACTAATGATTTCGCTAAAATATGGTTACTACCAATTTCCAAAGAGGCTGCGATTTGAAGCAAGTCATCTTCTGAATGCGTGGCCGTTTCAGGGGCGATAGACTTGACTTGTAAAATCCCTGTCGTTAAGGTGCCTGTTTTATCAAAAGCGACCGTTTTAGCGAGCGATAGTTTTTCGATGGTTGTGCCATTTTTAACGAGGAGGCCATTACGGGAGCTCCGACTCATGCCACCCACAAAGGCAATCGGTGCTGCCAAAATCAAGGGACATGGACTTGCCACAACCAAAACTTCAGCAAAACGGGTCATGTCACCCGAAATAAGCCAGGCGGCACCCGCAATGAGCAGCGATACAATGGTAAACGGCACCGCGTAACGGTCTGCTAATCTGACAAACTGGGCAGGCGTTGCTTCACTTTCTTTGACCAACTGAACGATTTTTTGGTACTGACTGTCGGATGCTTTTTTGCTGGCCCGAATCAAGACGGCTGTTTCACCGTTGATACTACCCGATAAAACCTCATCGCCAATAGCTTTCGTCACAGGTTCTGATTCACCAGTTAAGGATGATTCGTCAAACCAGCTATCACCTTCTAAAACGACACCATCAATCGGGACGACTTCGCTTGCTTTAACCAGCAAGACATCGTCAATGTCAATGTCATCAATGGGTGTATCTTCATAGCTATCGCCAACTTTTTTGTGGGCGAAAGTTGGTGAATTTTCTAGCAACTTATGCAGTTCACGACTGGCACGGTGTGCGGCATAGTCTTCTAAAGACTCTCCGCCAACAAGCATGACAATAATAATCAAGCTTGCCCAGTATTGACCAATAATCAAAGTGGAAGCAATCGCGATGATGGCGAGTAAGTCGACGCCATAACGTCCGCTGCGTAGCGTTTTAATCATCTCAATAAACATCGAGATGGCTAGGATGGCCCCAGTCACTGTCACAAGTAAACGTGTCAAGGTTGGTTGCTTAAAGCCAAAATCTAATATAATCGCAATGATTGCGATCATAAATGTCAGGGTTAGTTTTTGCCAATTTTTCATAAGTTGTCCTATCTCATTTCTAAAAATCTCTTAGACTAGTATAGCACAAATGCCCTGAAATTGGCAGTCTAAAGCCTAACTTATGGATTTCTAGAATAAACGTCAAAACGTTTTGACGTTTTCGAAAAATAAGTCAAAACACTTTGACATTAAAAAACATACCAGCCTTAGCTCGTATGTTCTCATTTTTTGTTAATAAAACAATTAAATGGCTTGTGTCACAAATGAGCGACTTTCTAAAACTTTTAACATGGCAGCAATCGTATCAAGTGAGGTAAACAAAGGCACACCATGCTCGATGGATTCGCGACGAATGGTCATCCCATCTGTATTGTGGTCGTTTCTGTCTTTCCCCATGGTATTAACAACCGCTTGAATGCGGCCTGCACGAATACTATCGACGATGTTGGCTTGACCATTTGTACTTTCGCCAATTTTAGCGATGATTTCCGCATAGACACCATGTTCAGCGAAGAACTTAGCCGTACCAGAAGTCGCGTAAATGCCGTAGCCGATGTCGTGGAAACGTTTCGCTAGGGCCAGGGCCTCTTCCTTGGCATCATCTGCTACCGTAAAGAGGATATTGCCGAAGGTTGGCAAGTGGAGGTATGAGGCCTCAAAAGCTTTATAGAGGGCTTTTTCGAGGGTCGTGTCTGAGCCCATGACTTCACCTGTCGATTTCATCTCAGGTGAGAGGTAGGCATCCACTTTTTGCAGTTTGGTAAAACTGAAGACTGGCGCTTTGACGTGAACCTTACTGTCTTCAGGGAAGAGACCATCTTCATAGCCTAACTCAGTCAAGGTTTTACCTAAGATCAGCTGTGTCGCCACCTGTGCCATCGGAATGCCCGTCACTTTAGACAAGAAAGGCACCGTTCGAGACGCACGTGGGTTGACTTCGATGACATAAACCGTGTCGTCAAAAATAACAAACTGAACATTCATCATACCGATACAGTTGAGGCCAAGCGCCAAACGTTTGGTATAGTCAGCAATCGTCGCTTGCAAGTCAGCCGACAGATTTTGCGGCGGATAAACGGCCATCGAATCGCCCGAGTGAACCCCCGCACGCTCAATATGCTCCATAATCCCAGGAATCAGAACATTTTCACCATCACAAATCGCATCCACTTCACATTCACGCCCAAGCAGATAAGAATCGACCAAAACAGGATGATCCGGACTCGCCTTAACCGCCGTTTGCATGTAGTTACGCAAGTCAGACTCATTATCCACGATTTCCATGGCACGTCCACCCAAGACATAAGATGGGCGAACGAGCACAGGATAACCAATCGCATTCGCATTGGCCACTGCCTCTTCTTCGTTTGTTGCAGTCGCACCAATCGGTTGCGGAATCTCAAGCTCTTGTAGTGCTGCTTCAAAGAGTTTTCGGTCCTCTGCACGGTCAAGCGCCTCAACCTGCGTCCCTAAAATCTTCACACCCGCTTGAGACAAAGGCTCTGCCAAGTTGATAGCTGTTTGCCCACCAAACTGGACGATCACGCCCTTAGGCTGCTCAAGGTCGATGACATTCATCACATCTTCGAATGTCAGTGGCTCAAAGTAAAGTTTGTCAGAAACTGAAAAGTCAGTGGACACCGTCTCTGGATTTGAGTTCATGATAATCGCTTCATAGCCAGCAGCTTGAATCGCTTTGACTGAATGGACCGTGGCATAGTCGAACTCGACCCCTTGACCAATCCGAATTGGACCTGACCCAAGGACAAGGACAGACTCTTTTTCAGAGCGGATTGACTCATTTTCAAACTCATAAGAGCTATAGAAATAAGGCGTTGTCGACTCAAACTCAGCCGCACAAGTATCGACCATTTTGAAAACTGGGACAATATTGTTATCTAAACGACGTTTCCGAACTTCCGCCGCATCTATTTGCCAAAGATCCGCAATTTTGCGGTCTGAAAAACCGTTTCGCTTAGCGTCTTTCAGCACTTCAGGATTGAAAACATTAACAGTTAATGCTTGCTCGATTTCAACGATATGCAGCAATTTATCCAAGAAAAAGAGGTCAATTTTGGTCAGACTGTGCAATTCTTCAATCGTATAGCCACGACGAATCGCTTCTGATAAATAGAACAAGCGGTCATCCTGAGCCTTCACGATTTTTTCAACCAAGGCATCATCCGGCACGTCTGCTAATTCAGGCATTTCATTATGATAAGCGCCGACTTCAAGCGAACGGACCGCTTTGAGGAAAGATTCCTCGATATTACGACCAATCGCCATGACTTCGCCAGTCGCTTTCATCTGTGTACCAAGACGACGTTCACCAGATTCGAATTTATCAAATGGAAAACGTGGAATTTTAGAAACCACATAGTCAAGCGCTGGTTCAAACATGGCATAAGTCGTCCCAGTTACTGGATTAATCATCTCATCCAAGGTCAAGCCAACAGCAATTTTCGCTGCTAATTTAGCGATCGGATAACCTGTTGCTTTAGAAGCAAGCGCTGATGACCGTGAGACACGTGGATTCACTTCGATGACGTAGTAATTAAAGCTATCTGGGTCAAGCGCTAACTGTACATTACAGCCACCCTCGATTTTAAGCGCACGAATGATTTTCAAAGACGCATCACGCAACATTTGATACTCAATGTCACTCAAGGTTTGACTCGGTGCAAAGACGATAGAGTCCCCTGTATGAATCCCAACTGGGTCAAAGTTTTCCATGTTACAAACGACAATGGCATTGTCAGCTGCATCACGCATGACTTCATACTCAATTTCTTTGAAGCCAGCGATGGATTTCTCAATCAAACATTGCGTCACAGGTGAAAGTTTCAAGCCGTTCTCAGCAGTTTCTCGTAATTCTTCTTCATTATCACACATACCCCCACCAGTACCCCCAAGGGTAAAGGCAGGGCGAACGATAATGGGGTAGCCAATGGTATTGGCGAAAGTCACAGCTTCCTCAACCGTATTAACAATTTCAGACTCTGGAATCGGTTGGTCCAACTCTTCCATAAGCTGTTTAAACAAATCACGGTCTTCTGCCTGGTCAATGGCTGAGAGTTTTGTCCCAAGAAGCTCGATATTTAATTCTTCCAGAATACCTGTTTTTGACAATTCCATTGCCATATTCAAACCAGTTTGCCCACCAAGTGTTGGCAGCAAAGCATCTGGCCGTTCTTTACGCAGAATCCGTGTGACAAATTCAACTGTGATCGGCTCAATATACACCTTGTCTGCAATTTCTTTATCTGTCATGATGGTCGCCGGATTTGAATTGACCAAGACAACACTGTAACCTTCTTCTTTCAAAGCTAGACAAGCTTGTGTGCCAGCGTAGTCAAACTCAGCTGCTTGACCAATAATGATTGGTCCAGAGCCGATGACCATGATTTTTTTGATATCGTTACGTTTGGGCATTAAAAGTCACCTTTCTCAAGCTTAGTTGCATCAATCATTTCCATAAATTCATCAAAGAGGTAGTCTGCATCGTGTGGACCAGGTGCAGCATCTGGGTGAAATTGAACTGAAAAAGCTGGCAAGTATTTGTGGCGGACACCTTCGACGGATAGATCATTGATTTCGATATGGGTCACCATCAAATCAGTCTTGTCAATTGAGTCAGCATCTACAGCGTAACCATGGTTTTGACTGGTAAAATCAACACGACCTGTCGCAATTTCACGAACCGCATGGTTGAAACCACGGTGACCGAATTTCATTTTGCTGGTCGTGGCACCATTGGCCATGGCAAAGAGTTGGTGTCCTAGACAAATCCCGAAAATTGGAAATTTATCTTGAATGCCACGAATCATGTCTAAAGCCTCTGGCACATCTGTCGGATCACCAGGACCATTTGTCAACATGACACCGTCAGGATTCATATCAATGATTTCTTCAGCTGTGATTGAATGTGGGACAATCGTCAGATTACACTCACGTTTTGATAATTCGCGCAAGATCGAATGTTTCAGACCGAAGTCGACAACGACGATATTGCGACCAGTCCCTGGACTTGGATAGGCTGTATTTGTTGAGACTTGCTCGACTTGGTTGGTCGGTAAAACCGTTGCCCGAAGTTGATCTTGAACATGTTTAAGCTCATCACCTGGATTGACAAGTGTGGCTTTCATCGTGCCATGATGGCGGATGATTCGTGTCAAAGCCCGCGTATCAATGCCTGAAATCCCCGGAATGTTTTTACGTTGCAAAAACTCATCCAAAGACATTTGATTGCGCCAATTGCTCGCCAAACGGGCATTTTCACGCACGACAACGCCTTTACAGGTCGGCACAATCGACTCATAGTCATCTCGGTTAATACCGTAATTGCCGACCAAGGGATAAGTAAAAGTCAGAATTTGACCGTTGTAGGACTGGTCAGTAATAGACTCCTGATAACCCGTCATCCCTGTAGAAAAAACGACTTCACCCGTTACCTCTATATCTGCACCGAAGGCTGTCCCCTCAAAAATTGTGCCATCTTCTAAAATTAAAAGTCGTTTCATTCTTTCCTCTTTCTGCGATTTCATTATGTAAAATCTTGAAACTTGAACTACGCTTGCGCTCCGGCCAAGCAGGGTCATTCGCGAACTTCGCCCGCTCAAAGTCTTTCATGTGCTTAAGCCTTGCCATTGAGTATGGCTTCTAAAATCGCCATTCGCATAAACATCCCGTTGGTCATTTGCGCCACAATCCGAGATCTTGGTGCCTCGACCAAGTCGCTTGCGATTTCTACCCCGCGATTGACCGGCGCTGGGTGCATGATGATGGCCGACACCTTCATCTGCGCATACCTGGCATGCGTCAAACCATATTGGTCATGGTAGGCTTCTTTTGAAAATGTTTCGCCAGACTCATGTCTCTCATGCTGTACCCGAAGTAGCATGAGCACATCGACCCTGTCGATGAGGTCGTCCAAGGCGACATATTGGCCATAAACGTCAAACTCATCTGAGTACCAACTTTCTGGCCCTGTGAAATAAATATCTGCGCCTAATCGTTTAAGCATTTGCATGTTTGACTTAGCCACCCGACTGTGGGTAATATCACCCGCAATCATGATTTTCAGGCCTTCAAATGTCCCGAATTCTTCATAAATCGTCATCAAATCGAGCAAGGATTGGCTCGGATGTTGCCCTGAGCCATCACCACCATTGACAATGGCAGCCTGAATCGTCCGACTATCGACCAACTCTTGGTAGTAATGTTCATCCGTATGTCGAATGACACAGACGTCCACACCAATGGCACTCATGGTCAAAACCGTATCGTACAAGGTCTCACCTTTTTTAACCGAACTGGTAGAGGCATCAAATTCGATGACATCCAAACCCAGTTTTTTCTCGGCCACTTCAAAAGATTTGTGGGTACGTGTTGAGTTTTCAAAAAAAAGGTTGGCCACAAAAAATTGCCGATTAAAAACAGGTTTAATCCGTTGATATTTGAAATCTTGGGCGCGTTTGATTAAGCCCAAGACCTCGTCATTACTGAGTAAGGCCATACTTGTCAAGTGTTTGATGGACACGATACCGTCGGGTGATATTGTCAAGTTGAGATTCCTTTCACAAAAAAATGGCTACCCTAAAGGTAGCCATAGTTTCGCCGCGCTCAAAAAGCCGGACGTTTTCGTGGACAACCTTCACAGCCTCACGGGACTGTTGTTAAAGGATTTTTTATTCGTTTTTATTATTGTAGCAAATTTTCAGTTACTTATCAATAGTTTTAGGTAAAATTAAGTGCATGAGAATACCGAGAATGGTTGAGAAGGCAACACCTGAAATGGAGATACCTGCAACATTCAAGGTCAAACCACCAATACCTGAAACGAGAATCACACTGGCAATCAAGAGATTGCGCTTGTCATCAAAGTCTACTTTATTATCGACTAAAATTTTCAACCCACTTGAGGCAATGACACCAAAGAGCGCGATAGAGACACCGCCTATAACGGGTGTTGGAATGGAATGAATAAGGGCTGAGATTTTTCCGACAAAGCTGAGGACAACTGCAAAGACTGCAGCGCCAGCAATGACATAGACGGAATGAATTTTTGTAATCGCCATCACGCCAATGTTTTCCCCATAAGATGTCACTGGCGGTGCGCCAAAGAATCCGGCAATGATTTGTGCCACGCCATCACCTGTTAAGGTGCGTTCCAATCCCGGGTCTTTAAAATAATCGTTACCGGTTAAAGAGTTCAGCACCATGACATGACCGAAGTGTTCGGTCATGGTCACAAAGGCGATCGGTGCCATGGTCAGAATCGCTGACGGATAGAGTTTGAAGTGGTAATCGACAAACATGATATCGAATTTGGGCACGTCTAGCCAAGCGCTTTTGCTAATTTCGTCAAATGAAATGATCGTCGTGCCGGTGATTTTTTGGACGATGAGGGTAAAAACGTAACCAACGATGATGCCGAGTAAAATCGGGATCAGGCTGGTCAGGCCTTTGCCAAACATATTAAAGGCTAGGACCGCAAAGAGGGTCACAAGGGCAATCATCAGGAAGGTCAGATTATACTCACCATTTTTATTCATGGCGTCATTGACAGCTGTCCCTGCCAGGCTCAAGCCGATGACCATGACGATTGGCCCAACGACAATCGGTGGGAGGACTTTATCAATCCAACCTTTACCGACGAATTTAACGATCAAGGCGACAAGGAGGTAGACGAAGCCACCAACGACTGCCCCTTGCGCAACGGCTGCAATGCCGTCTGATTTCATCAGGCTTTGCATGGCAAGGATGTAGGCAAAACTAGAGCCCATGTAGGCTGGAATTTTATACTTGGTGACACTTAAGTGGGCTAGGGTACCCAGACCACTTGAAAAAAGGGCGATGGCTGGATCGATACCGACTAGGATTGGGACTAGGACGGTTGCCCCAAACATGGCGAAGAGATGTTGAAAGGATAGGCCTACCCACATGCCAACTGGCGGTTTATCGTGGACATCATAAATCACGTCATTTTTATTGGCAGACATTTAATCCTCTTTCTTAATCAAAATACTATCGGCGTCGTCAATTTCAGAAACATGGACAATGATTGCTTCATCGCGCGCAGTCGGAATATTTTTACCAACATAGTCTGCGCGAATTGGCAACTCACGGTGACCACGGTCAACAAGGACAGCCAAACTCACTTTAGACGGACGACCTAGCGCAACTAAGCCATCAATCGCTGCTCGGATTGTCCGACCTGTATATAAGACGTCGTCGACTAAGATGATTTCACGGTCAGTAATCGAAACTGGGATTTCTGTCGTGTTTTCTTCTGTTTTCTTGTCATCACGGAATGGTTTTGTATCTAATTCACCGAGCGGGATGTCAATATTTTCTAACTGTTTTAAACGTTCTTGAATCCGCTTTGCGATATAGACACCGCGTGTTTTGATCCCAACGATGACCAATTTATCCAACTCTTTATTGCGCTCGATAATTTCGTAAGTGATCCGTGTGATCGCACGTTTCATCGTGACGTCATCAATGATTTCTTTTGTTTTTGACATAATCTCTCCTATACTTTCAACAAAAAATCCCTGCCAGTATGGGCAGGGAGAAATGATAAAAAACAGTCATTTTGCCTTGCCGCCTCTCTGGACGATTTAAAGGTTTATTGGCTAGAGCACTACCCCGAAAGGTTTGGTGGCCTCTTCTGTTGCTGATTGTCATTATTATATCAAATTTTTTAAACTTTGGCTATACTTTTCCTCAGATAGTTTTTATCAGGTCAAAATAAAAAACAAGATCGACTCATGCGTCGTCTTGCTCTTTGACTTATTTCTCAACTTTTTTCTTATTTTTACCATGGCGTTTTTGGCGGAAATCATTTTGACGGACTTCCATGACAACTGGTAAAACAACGGGACGACGTTTGGTTTGATCGTATAAGAATTTACCAAGGGTATCGCGAATTTCAGATTTGATTTCAGCCCAATCAAAGTTATCGCCAGCCAAGTAAGTCTTGACTTTTTCGTCTACTTTGATCGCTGCTTCTTTCATCAAATTACGTGAATTTTTGACGTAGACAAAGCCACGCGTGTGAACTTTTGTCTTGCTGATGATTTTTTTCTCATGCTTAGAAATGGTAATCACTGCGATGAAGATGCCATCTTCACTCAAAATTTTACGGTCTCTTAAGACGATATTACCGATATCACCGACACCAGAGCCATCAATCATGACGTTTTCAGCCGCAATCACACCATTGGGTTCAAAATTCCCATTGGCATCAAAAGTGATAACTTCCCCACGTTTAGCTAGGAAGATATTCTCTGGTAAAATCCCCACTTCCATGGCACGCTCTGCGTGCGCTTGTAATTCGCGGTATTCACCTTGGACTGGCATCAAGTTTTTAGGCTGCAAGATATCTAGTAAGAACTGCAAATCACGGGAATTCGCGTGGCCTGAAACGGTCAAATCGCTTGAAAGCATCTTCATGATGCCGCCTGCGCGATAGACGATATTTTCAGTTTTAGCGACCATCGTTTCGTAAGAAATCGTTGGACTCGTGACCGTGTAGACCAAGTCACCATCTTTGATTTTAACGGCACGGTGACGGCCTGTCGCCATGTCCCCTAAAGTTTTAAGGGGCTCACCCATACGACCAGTCTCCAAAATCAAGATCTCACGATCTGCATATTTGTTAATGTCTTTAGGGTTGATAATCATTTGCGCATCATCGATGCGCAACTTGCCCAAATCGCTAGCTGTTTTAACGATTCTGTCCATGTCATGGCCGGTGAAAGCGATGTGACGACCGACTTTAATGGCACTGTCGATGACTTGTTGAATGCGTGCTAAATTTCCGGCAACAGATGCAATGATGACACGGCCTTCCCAGTCGGCAATGGTATCAAAAATTTTATCAGCGATTTCTGATTCACTGGCAGGTTGGAGATTGGTCAAGGCATTAGCTGATTCACTGAGCAAGGCCAAAACACCTTGAGTGCCAATTTCAGCCAATCGACCGATATTCGTTTTGTAGCCTTCCCCAACGGCAGGGTCAAACTTGAAATCACCCGTATAGACGATATTGCCATCTTGCGTACCGACAACGATACCCAGGCTTTCTGGAATCGTATGGGTCGTCGCAAAGAATGAGATGACAGCTGTTCCAAAGTCAATTTCAGTCGACTCATCAACCACATGGAAATCGTCAAATTTCTTGCTGCCATCAAAGTTTTTCACGCCAATTTTAGCCAGTTCAATTGTTAATTGACTGCCAAAAACAGGGACAGGGACTTCAGACACAAGATAAGGCAAAGCACCGATAGAGTCTGGATGACCATGTGTCAGAAAAATACCCGCGACACGGTCCGCATTTTCTACCAAATAACTCAAATCAGGAATGACAAAATCCACCCCTAACATCTCAGTTTCTGGGTATTTCAAGCCCGCATCCAAAACAAAAATAACATCGTCAACTTCAACGACATACATATTTTTACCAAACTCGCGCACGCCACCTAGCGCGGCTATTTTTATCTTACTCATAAATAATTTTTCTCCAATAATTGATATTTTTGCAAATCAAAAGTCGAAACCGTGCAGCTCCGACTTATCTTGTACAGTTACACTTACAATAAGTGTACCATTTATTTGGCTTTATATCAAACTTTACTTATTTACCACCGAAATATCAATTCCCTTTTTCAACCACCTGAATAATGGTCTTGGCTTCGTCAAGCGTTGCTGCCACAAGTGGCAATCTTAATGGTCCAACTTCAAATCCCTGATGATTGAGCACTGCTTTGACTGGGGCAGGGCTTGGCAGTGAAAACAAGGCATCGATTTTAGGTAAGAGTTGTCGTTGCACGCGTGCTGAGGCTTTAATATCACCCTTTTCTAGTTGGTCAAACATCTCATAAAAGTCATCACCATTAGTATGCGCCGCAACTGAAATGACACCGTGTGCACCCAGCGCTTTGGCATGGAAAGCGAGCCCATCTTCACCTGTATAGATTAAGAAATCTTCAGGTGCCTGTTCGATCAGATAGGTCAGGTTTTCAACGCCGGTGCATTCCTTAATGGCAATGATATTGGGATGTTGCGCCAAACGCAGGCTTGTTTCGGGTGTCAGTTGAGCGACGGTACGGCCTGGGACATTGTAGAGCACAATCGGCAAGTCAGAAGCATCCGCAATGGCTGTAAAATGCTGGAAAAGGCCTTCTTGACTTGGTTTATTGTAATAAGGCACGACCGCAAGGCCTGCCGCAAAACCGCCAAATGCTGCAACTTCTTGCGTGAAAATGACGGAATCTCGCGTGTCATTGGTGCCGATACCCGCGATTAAGGGGACGCGTCCAGCCACAATCTCCTGTACCACTCTGAAAAGCTCTAACTCTTCATCATGGGTCAAAGTTGGGGATTCTCCCGTTGTCCCAGCCAAAACCAAGCCTTGCGTGTGATGCGCAAGTAAATATTCAATCAATTTTGGTAGCGCCTCAAAGTTAATGTCACCGTTTGCTTTAAATGGCGTGACTAGGGCAGTGATAATTTGGGCATTTTTCAATTGTTCTAATGACATAAGCGCTCTTTTCTTTTGATAAGCAAGCACCTCATTGAGATTTTGAGGTGGAATAAGACAGTCAGCAAAGTTTTCGAGGATATAAAAACAGCCCTCAATACAAATTAAAGGCTGTCAAGTTAGTCAAATTGTCATTTGATTAGCTCACCTCTTGTCCGGATGGACAAGAGACAGTTCGCGGGATTTAACCCAACGCCCCAAGCCAAATTCCTGTGGTGAAATGTGACTTTCGGCATCTACGCCGCTTGATAATGTCATCGTGTCCACCACTCGATTATCATTCTTCATATCTGCAACCTCTAATATAGTTTATATTGTAACATATTGTTTGAATTTTTGTAAAGTATTTTTTAGCTAACATTTCTTTCTTGTCGCTTTTTATTTCGCGTTATAGATAGCAAGACAGGAACACTAAAGGCTAACATCACGATAATAGATACAATTAGTGAAACAATGAGCATTCTCATCTCTGATTCACTAACATAAGCCAGCAATCCCTTACCCAAAGTCGTACGAGCTATTATTGCAATTGTTCCCATGAGAAGAAATGTAGGGAGTAAGCCCTTGAACCACTCACTTTTAGCCATCACTGCCCAAACAAATAGCATAGCTGTTAAAAATATAATTAAAAACATATCATAGGGTGCAGGAATTGTCAGAATAAGGAAATCTGGCATAAAAAGAAGTGAAAGCAAATAGATACCGGAAATAACTAGAAACACTAAACTATAATTGATAAAGACAGGCACAAAATCTCGCAGTTTAAATTTCTCTTGACGCTTAAAAGCAGTTTTTTTCATGTATCTAAAGCTTAACCAAACCACAAACGCTACAACTATCATTTCCAGAATTAATTGGAAAAGATTAATCATCAAAACCGGACTAAGCACCCCGAAAAAGGCAGAAGCTAAAAGCCCTCCTACTACTATTGGCACTAGTGTTTTCAGGATATTTTTGAGTGACACTTGGCTGGTATTATCTAGCAGTTCTTGACACATTTCTTGTGGGTTCTTCCCAAAATAATCACTGGCACTTTCACCATTTTTTTGAACTTCCAATAAATCTCGTAATAAATCAATCAAGATATTTTCGACTTCTTGCTCAGTTTTTAACAGAGAGGTACTGCGCATATACAATAGAATTTTATCATAATAGATTTTATTTTCCTCATTGAGTTCTTCTCTTAATTGATTATTTTCTTCAATCAACAGATTGACACTGTCAGTTTTCATAGGTTCCTTCGCTTTCCATTTTAATAATATCCGCAACTTTGCCAACTAAAGCCAACCATTGTTCATCAAAAAGTGTTAAATATTCTCTGCCCTCAGGCGTGATATAAAGATATTTTCGGTCTGGGCCGTCTAATGATTTTTCTGTTTTTCCCTCAATCAAGTTCATTTTTTCTAGCTTTTGCAAAAGGGGATAGACTGTGCCACCAACAATCGTATCAAACCCATATTGCTTTAATTTTTGAACAAGTTCGTAACCATATATTTTATTATTGGCAATGATATGCAAGACACAACCGTCTAAAACTCCTTTTAATAACTGCGTTTCTTTCACATACTCACCCCTTTCTTATCAACTAGTTTGTATTACCTATTACATGATAGATTTAGTTTATCATCTTTTATCTAGTTTGTAAAGCATAGTAGTTGAAAATTAACAAAAAAAGTAAAAAGTGAGCTGATATTGCTACCCTTTACTTTTTATCAAAGCTAAAATCCTGAATATGATGATAAATATTTCTTATTTTTCAGCATTACCATCACCTCTTGCTGAAAATTTTGCTATCAGCGTTTCATTTTTATCTACTTGATAAGTGAGTACCGGGTCATGCGAAATTAACCTATCACCACTATACCACCCCTCAAATTGACCCTCTGAGTAAGGCAGAGCACGGACGACAACAGTTTCAGCTCGAGGAACGACTGGATTATCGCTTAGATAAGCACCGTACTGGGGATTACTGATGTCGACATCAATCCCAACATAATCATGTTTGACATAATATTCCTGCAACTCCGGATATTTTAAACCAACTTTTTCAACTAAAATCTCCGGTTTGATTGGTAAGTCTTGAAAGTCTTTCAGAACATAGATTTCCTTACCCGCTACATTCTTTTTGGCAATTTTTGTGTCAGGAGATAAACAAAAACTAGGACGGATATAGATTGGGGACATGACCTCTGCATATTCGATATAACCATTATATTTTGCGATTGCTGCAAAATTATCTCTACGATATAAATCAACACCCCTTAACCACCATGAGACAATATCTCCTGTTTTTAATCTACCTTGTGAGCGTTTAAATTTACCATCACTGAAATATGTTATTTTTTCTTCGTCGCTTATGTTAAAATCATTTTGTCCCAACTCTTTTTGAAGAAATGAAAATATTTTTCTCTTAACTACTTCTGTGTCTTTACGACTCATAACAGATTTTTCATCAGTAATATTGATAGAAGTCACCGGTATCTCATCTTGCAATTTTTCTGGAAATTCTTTGATGAATACCTCGTTCATAAATTTATCCGGCAAACTATTGCCATAATAAGAGGTACTGTGCTCATGTTTATAAGGAATTGCCGAATTTAACACATATTTCCGCATCAAGAGCACATTCCCTTGTTTGTAATAATTTTTTGTCAACACATAATAGGGCTCTAGCTTCCCACTTTCTGGGATATAAATGGTATAACCTAAGCGTTTATTACGATCATAGGCTAGATCTCTTAGAATTTGTGGGGATTTTATTGGCAACTTACTTTTAATAGCCATTTTTTGTCCACCATAGATACTCAGAGCTAAAATTCCCAATCCCAATATGATGATGACTATTTTTTTATTTTTCATCATTGTTATCACCTCTTGCTGAGAATTTTGCTATAAGTGTACTTTCACCTGTCACTGTATAATCACATGCTAAATCCGTAGATATGCGTTCATTATCTTTAATCCAACCTTCAAATTGACCATTTTCAGAAGGAATAGCATATAATTCAGCTTTTTCATTTTCTGGTGTCATACCACCACCTAAGATATTGCCATATTGTTCACCATCCACTACAACATTAGTTTTATAATAGTTTTTTTCTACTTGATGATTATCCGAATCATCCCTTGTATGTTGTAGTAATGGCAACGGTGTTGTATAATTTTTATCCTGAGAACGTAGCCAAGCTAAACAAATTTCAGGCTGGTGGGCATTGCCGATAATTTGAAGATTTTCAAATAAAGTGATGGTTAAATTTGGATGTTTAACCGCGAAATCTAAGAAGAGTTCAAGTGCGCTGCTGTTTAATTCTGTCAGATCATCAATCCCAATGAGCTGACCAAATTTTTGAAGCAATGGTTTTTTCAAAACTAAATTCGTAGGTGATATTTTTTTAAAATCCAATAATATTTTGAGTGCTTCTTTTCCGTAAACCATATCTTTATTTGAGGCATTTCCTAATAGCACAGCCATTATTGCACGTAAGTTTTCCTGGTGATGACGCACATAGTAAGTTCGATTCCGGAGTTCTTCTGTTGCAAAAGTGTTAAAAAATTTATCTAAATATTCAGCTAAAATTTGTCTTTCATTAGTATCATTAACAATCCAAGACTTGGTTGTCAGACTTATCTTTTTCCATTTAAAATCATCTAAAAGATAATCATTCAGAGATTCTATTTGTTCTAGTTCTCTTAACATTCTGTCCCGCAGCAAATTGTATTGTGTGTCTCCTACATTTTCTTTAGTCGGTAATGTTGTATCTTCGCCATATCGTACAAATTCAAAATTCTCAGCATTTGGTGCCACCTTTGTCACAACATCATTCAAATTCACGATATTCACAATATTATGATGTTTATCATTTTTAGCATCAAAAGTTTCAAGTGTCCCTGCAGGTGGTTCAAAGCAGAAAGCATACATATCCGTGGGACTTAGTGTTACTTGTGGTGTTACTTGTGGCATTACTCTGCCATTGTTCAAACTACCTCCGACCAAATTTGCTGTCGCTGCAGCCCGACTATAACCTGTCAACCAAAGTTTGATTTTACCTTGAATCTTGTGCTTGATGATATAGTTATCTAAAAATGTTAAAACATCTTGACTTGCTTTGTCAAATCCTTGGTGTTGTCCAGATGTTCCTAGCGTGACATTGCTTGCCCACTCAGACTCATAACCGCCACCACGAGTAGCTAGAGCTAATAGGGTGTACTCTTCCTTACCAACTTTTAAATTTTTATTAGCAAGCACTGCGCCAATAGAATCTTTGGTCGGCTTGAATTTAAAGTCGTCATTTGCTTCAAAATCTTTAAAATCAAGCTTGGTTAATAAGGCTTTAGCATTATTACTTTTGAACAGATAGTCAGCTTGAGTTGGACTTCCCCAAGCTGACAACTCTAGGTTAAGTGACATGGTGGCTAGACTTGGATCATAGGACAAACCTTGCGTTGGTGTCACATCACTAGGCTGTTTAAAATAGTCATCTGTATAATAAAATTGTGTACTCGCATCACGCTTCTCAGTGTGATCTTCGACCGCAACTCCATAGTCAAATTGACCTGACAAAAGCGTTTGGTTTGGCTCTCTATATTCAAATAGAAAATCGATACCTTCAGAAATATCGACAAAACCGTCATTTTGAATATTTTCAAAAAAACGTTGCGTAAAATCTCTTGTCGTACTAGCCACATGATTCATAAAAGCCAGTGTTCTAATCGACACTTTGGCTGATTTTAACACTTTTGCATAGTCATCTGACGCATTGGCAAACTTATAAGAATAAATATCTTTGCTTTTATATGTCCCTTTTTGTAGCGTTTCGCCAGATGTCGGGGCATTATCACTGATAATAATGAGATTAGTTTTGCTAAATTGCTTGCTTTCTACAAGTTTTCCCACAGTTTTCAAGCCAGCAGTTAAATCACTTTTCCCCTGACAAGTAAGGGTCGTGAGCTTTTCTTGAATGACTGCTCTATCCTTAGTCGGCTCGATAATCGTTCGACTCTCATCATCATAGCTGATAACTGAAATCTTCGTTTCATCGCTTTCAGTTGCAAAACGATTAATCAGGTTTATCGTTGTTTGAATGCCATTCCCTCTCATCGTTCGGGATGTATCAATCAAAAATACGGTCAAAATTGCCTCATCTAAGTTCACTTTGACTAATTTTTCACGGCTCGTTTGTAATAGTGGATTTTCTTCAACATCAAGTGCATATGCCACTGACAGTTGTCCGATTAACATAAACCCCAAAAAAGAATCATCATTATTTTTTTCATTGTATTTCCTCTTACTAATCTATACGTAAAAGAATGCCAAATGCTCAGATTAAATTACAAAAAAATAGACTATGAACATTTTCGCTGTTCATAGCCTATTTTTTTAATCATTTATTTCAAGTCAAATTTCAAGTCTTCCGTTGCGCGAACCAAACCACGTTCGTGTAAGGTTTCTGCGATTTGGACTGAGTTCCAAGCAGCACCTTTGAGCAAGTTATCTGACACAACCCACATGTGAATGCCTTTTTCAGCATCCAAGTCTTTACGGATACGGCCGACAAAGGTCTCACGATGTCCAGCAGCGTTGACGGCTTGTGGGTAGACTTGTTGACTTGGGTCATCTTCTAATACAGCACCTGGGAAGGCTGAAATCGCTGCTTTTACTTGGTCAATTGGTGCGATTTCTTTTGTTTCGATATAGACTGACTCTGAATGTGCCAAGATGACTGGAATCCGAACACAGGTCGCTGAAACGGCAATCGTATCGTCTGCCATGATTTTCTTGGTTTCATTAGTCATTTTCATTTCTTCATAAGTGTAGTCATTGTCAGTGAAGACGTCAATTTGTGGCAAGGCGTTAAAAGCAATTGGATAGTGTTTTTTATCACCACCAGCTGGTAAAATATCCGCCTTAACATCTTTAGGATTAATCTGATCATTGACCACTTCTTTGATTTCGCGTTCTGTTTCCGCAATAGCTTTAGCACCAGCTCCTGATACCGCTTGATAAGTTGAAACGATGATGCGTTCCAAACCAAACTGTTGGCGAATCGGCTCGAGTGCTACCATCATTTGAATCGTAGAACAGTTCGGACAAGCAATGATCCCATTGTGCGCGTCTAGCGCATGGGCATTCACTTCTGGTACGACAAGTGGCACGTCTGGATTCATACGGAAGTTTGAGGTATTATCAACGACAACTGCACCTGCTTTGACAGCATAGGGTGCAAACTTAGCAGAGACGCCACCACCTGCTGAAAAGAGGGCGATATCAATCCCTTCAAATGAATTTTCTGTTGTTTCTTCAACCATGATCTCTTGGCCCTTGAAGCTCAAAATTTTGCCAGCCGAACGAATGGTCGCAAACAAGCGAACTTGTTTGATGGGAAGGGTTGATGATTCAAGCATTTCAATCATGCGACTTCCGACAGCACCTGTGGCACCAATAACTGCAACAACGTATTCTTTTGACATGTGGTATCTCCTAATCCAGTTCATAAACTGCAACACAAATCATCGCAGCTTAACTCCATTTGCTTTCGTTTGAATTTTCTAAAAAATTTTAATAGCCCTATTTTATCATGTTTTTAAGAAAAATAAAAGCCCTTTTTGATTAAAAAACGCCGCATTAAAAAAATCCCCTCTGTCATAGACAAAGGAGATTCCCCAGAGCAACTATTTTAACAATAGCCGTGCCAAAAAGTTCACATTTCTTGACAAGATTCCATCAATCCTTGACGGGCTAGGCCCCGAATCTCTCAGCGTAAATAAGGAACTTGCGTTCCAAATCGACTCATCGCATAACCCTATCATACACTATTTTTAGCTTTCTTGCAACCGACAAATTGATAGAGCCCTAATCCACTGACTAAAATCAAACCTGAGACGATCAAGTAGATGACACCATTGGCGGCGGTTAAGCCGCCGTATAAAATCATGAAAGCCCCTAGCATCGCGAGAATCGGACAGACATAACCGATGAGCTTATTTTGAATCAGCCCTTTAGCCGTTCGGATCATCACGCCGACATACAGCCCCGTATAAAAGAGATACATGATGACAATGGGAATCGACGAAATATCAATCCCATACCGACTGATACCGGGCACCGCGATCGACAAATAGTGAATCCCCAACCAAATCAAAGTCACGACAAAACTCATCAAAGTCGAGAGAATCGACAGGTTAAATTTCGGATGTAAGACACTGATTTTATGACTAAACGGCAGCTCCTGGCGCAAAGCCAGAAAGTAAGGCGCACGAATATTTGCAACCACCAAGCCATTAAGCGTGCCCAGAACAGAGATAATTACCGCCACCAACATGAGCTGTTGACCCACCGGCCCAAACAAGCGGTCAGCCGCGGCAGAAAAGGCTAAATCCCCCATTTTCATGATTTCTTCAGGCCCGATCATTAGGGAAATGCCGACAAAATAGCTGACATAGACTGCCAAGATAATCAGCGGACTGATGATGAGTGCCAAGGGTAAATTGCGTTTCGAGTTTTTGATTTCATGACCAATGGAAGGCGCAACAGCCCAACCGTCATAAGAAAAAGCAACCGCAACGATGGCACCTGTTGACGATAAGACAGCTGGCAAAGTCATCGTATGTGATGATATGGCGTGTGGGTCCCCAAAAATCAAGCCACAAGTGGCAATCAAAAAAAGCGGAATCAGCTTAATAAACATAGACGATGTCTGAAAAATTTCTGAAAGTTTACTTGATAAAAGATTCATGGCATAAATCGCCATTAAATAAACGAGAGTCATGAGCCAGACGCCGTATTTAGCACTACCCAAGAAAGGAAAAAGCGCCAAGGTATAATTCGCTGCGACAAAGGCAACAATCGCAACTAGCGCTGGGAAATAGACCGTACTTTGAAAACAGCCCAGTAAAAAGGCAAACAGTCTGCCAAAAGCTTTTTCAGCATAGGCAATCAAGCCACCCGCATCATCCGTCAGCTTGGCCCATTCTGAAATGGTAATCCCACCAAATATAATCCCAAGCGCCCCTAATAAGAGGACCAGACAGCCCATCATGACGTTTCCGTTAGTTTGGATTAGGATATCATCAGCCTTGAAAAAAATACCTGAGCCGATCACAATCCCGATAATCATCGCAATTGACATCAAAAGGCCAAACTTGCGCGTTTTTTCTTGTTTCATTTGTCTCCTATTTTCGCCGCCTGCAGATTTGTCGTAAGCGGTTCCGCTAGATTATTATAAACTACTTTAGAGCTTTTAACAAATAATAGCTTTAAATAACGAAGATAAATCATTTTTCTTCCAAAAATGCAAAAAAAAGAGGCTGGGAAAAAAGCCAAATTCGCTAGATTTTAGACACTGATAAAATACAAAAACCGCATGAAATCAACGTTTTAAAGAACGAATTTCATGGAGTTTTCATATCTCTGAGACTTTGTCCCAGCCTCTTTTTAGTTTTGATATCATTGTCTTTATGACATTATCAATCAGAATCAACTTCTGTAAACTCCCCAATCAGCTCATCATTTTGAGCTGCTCTCTTCAGAAAGTCTGGATTCAATTCTAAGTCCTTATCAAAATCACCCTTAATATTTCTGACCAATGTATCAGCTAATCGATTTCCCATTGGTCTATAAGTTAGATAGGTAAGCCCGCCAGAGATGACACCGCCAGCAATCGGAATAGATTTTGATATGACTTTTTCCACAGTTTTCTTGGTCACTTTTTGCCCGATAATTGCACCAATCTTTTTAACAAGTGGATACCAGGCTGTTTTAGTCAAGGCTTTTGCCGCAATTTTTTTCCCTAAATTCTGTCCTGCAATTTTTGAAGTACTAGCTACCAATGATGCCGCACCTCCCGCACCAAGCATAACGCCTAAATAGGCTATCACACGTATTTGCGTCTTCTCAGATACATGATCTGTTCTTCCCTCAAAAAGAGACTCTTCACCAAATAGATAAGCAATTTGTTGTGCCATATTCAATGCAAAGCCAAAATATTGAACAACATCAGCACTACCAGCAAGGGTCATTGTTAACGGGTTTGAAGGCAAACCTGTCACGAAAGATGTGAGTGATGTTTTATTGGTACTAGTTTTAATGATACCATCAGCCTTTTTTCGCAGACTTTCTACTGTATAAACAGACTGCGGGCCATCCTGAATAATTTTGTCGAGAAACTCTGAATTTGAAAATTGTTTCCTGAGAAACGTTTCCCTGTCTACTCTAACAATTGGTAATTTAGAGACTGTTCCGATGAGTTGAAGAGTTGTACTGTACAGTTTTTCCTGTGATGATTTTTCACTTGCCATTTTTGCTACCAAACTTTCTTTTTTACATCACTATAGACCATGTAAAACTTGTGCCTTTTCAAATCTTTAATCACCTTAAATTTCTCAAAAAAACTATTGCCAGTTTGACAATAGTTCGTTCTACTAGGAAATAGCTTACAAATCACGATAAATCTTAACAGCATTCTCAACGGTAAAGCCATATTCTTGGAAGACTTTATCGCCTGGTGCTGAAGCGCCCCAAGTGTCAATGGTCAACGTTTTACCTGAAAGACCGATATATTTACCCCAACCAAAGCTTGTGCCCGCTTCAATGGCCAGACGTTTTGTCACGGCAAGTGGTAAAATTTCTTCTTTGTAGGCAGCAGATTGTTCATCGAAGATGTTTTGTGCAGGCATTGAGACCACGCGCACATTCGTTCCATCTTTGGCAAGCTCAGCTTGTGTGTCAATGGCAAGTTTCACTTCACTACCTGTCGCAATGATGATACCGTCTAAATCAGCCTCTTTTTGCTCAGGTGAAATGATGTAAGCACCAAAGTTAACACCCGCTTCAGCCAATTCAGCTGTACCTGGCAAAACTGGCAAGTTTTGACGCGTCAAAATCAAAGCCGTTGGCCGTTTGGTTTCTGTTACCGCACGACGCCAAGCCGCAATCACTTCATTGCCATCCGCAGGACGAATGACATTAAGATTTGGCATTGAACGGACACTTGCCAATTGTTCAACTGGTTCATGCGTTGGACCATCTTCACCGACAGCGATTGAATCATGTGTCAAGACGTAAACGGTAGGGATATCTTGCAAGGCAGCCATCCGAACAGCTGGCAAGAGATAGTTTGAGAAGACAAAGAATGTCCCGCCATAAACACGTGTCCCACCATGAAGGGCAATCCCATTCATGGCCGCTGCCATAGCAAATTCACGCACACCAAACCAGATGTTGCGACCCGCATAATTGCCAGCTTCAAAATCGCTTTCGACTTTGACCATGGTATTATTTGAGGCAGAAAGGTCAGCAGAGCCACCCCAAAGATTTGGCAGTTGTGCTGATAATTTTTGAATCGTTTCTTGGGACGTCACACGGCTGGCAGCTGATGTGCCGAGCTCATACTTAGGCAAGTCAAGCTCTGGTGTCACGTTACTGAAAGCATCCGCGTATTGTTTAGCCAATTCTGGATAGTCTTTGGCATAGGCATCAAAGGTTTCGCGCCAAACTTGCTCAAGGCTTTCACCACGCGCACGAAGCGTTTCAAGGAAACGTTTGTTAACTTCAGCAGGCACTGTAAAGTCAGGATAATTCCAACCATAGTTTTTCTTAGCAAAAGCGACACCATCAGGGCCTAATGGCGCACCATGGACACCTGATGTCCCTTGTTTTTCAGCACCAAAGCCAATGATTGTTTTCACTTCAATAATCGTTGGTTTATCCGTTTCAGCTTTTGCGCGTGTAATGGCTGCTTCAATCTCTTCTAAGTCATTGCCATCTTTGACCAAAAGATGTTGCCAGCCATAAGATTCGAAACGCATTTTGATATCATCTGGGAATGATTTCGATGTTGGACCATCCAATGAAATGTCATTGCTATCGTATAACAAAACAAGCTTGCCTAATTTAAGCTGAGCTGCAAGGGATGCGGCTTCTTGCGAAACACCTTCCATCAAATCGCCATCACCATTGAGCGCATAGGTATAATGGTCAACGATTTCGTAACCCGGCCGGTTATAAGTCGCAGCCAGATGGGCTTCAGCCATAGCCAAACCAACGGCGTTAGCAATCCCTTGACCTAATGGGCCAGTCGTTGCTTCAACCCCATCTGTCCAATCCACTTCAGGATGACCCGGTGTTTTACTTTGCCATTGACGGAAGTTTTTAAGGTCGTCAATCGTCACATCATAGCCTGCCAGATGCAAAAGCGAGTAGAGCATGGCAGAACCATGACCAGCAGAGAGGACAAAACGGTCACGGTTTGACCAATCACGGTGTGTCAAGGGATTGACATTCAGAAACTTACTCCAAAGGACGTAAGCCATCGGTGCAGCTCCCATTGGAAGTCCAGGATGACCTGAATTTGCCTTCTGGATGGCATCGATAGACAGGGTTCGGATCGCATTGACCGCGAGTTGATCAGTGTTGTCAAAAGTCATGTTTGGAAAGCCTTTCATTTTTTAAAGTTACTCAAATTATACCATATTTTTTTACAGAATTTTCAGAACAAGGCCAAAAATTTACCTTCTTTTAAATTCAGAGAGTTTGCCATAGGTCTTTTGGTAATGCGTGAGTAAGTCAGTATAGAGGGTTTCTAGTTCCCGGTAAGTCGACAAATGCTCTGTTACCGGTGCGTAGACTGCTTGCGTCGTCACTTGTTGGCTCACGTCATCGATATCTGAAATCACCCCCAGTGCCTTTTGCGCTAGAATCACAGCAGCTAAACAGCCAGCTTCTTGACTATTGGGGATGTGGATCGGCATGTCAAAAATATCAGCCAAAATCTGTAACCAAAGTTCAGAGTTGGTAAAGCCACCCGTTGCTTGAATCAGTTTCAGTTCACCGACGACTTCTTCCAGCGCCTGCGCAATGGCGTGTAGATTAAAGATGACGCCTTCTAAAACCGCGCGGGTCATTTCTGCCTGACCGTGTTCATAGCCTAGACCGAAAAATGAGCCCCTTGCTGTCGCATCCCAAATCGGCGCGCGTTCACCACCCAGATAGGGATGAAAAATCAAGCCTTTACTGCCCGCAGGGACGCTTGCCGCCAGTTGTGTCAGGGCATCCAAAGTGATTCGATCATCAAAAATCTGTGCTTTTAACCAAGCCAGCACGGATGCACCTGAGTTGGTCGCACCGCCGACGACCCAATGGGTTTCATCTAGGGCGTAGGTAAAGGTCCGCATTTTTTCATCAACGATGGGACGATCGGTCATGACGCGAATGGCGCCTGATGTGCCAATGGTCAAAGCCGCGATGCCGCGTTGACTGGCAGCTACGCCGAGATTGGACATGGGACCATCAGCTGCACCCCAGACGAAAGGCGTTTCTCGTGGAATGTTCATCCTCTGAGCATCTGCTAAAGTCAAGCCAGATTCAAAGGCGTAAGGTGAGACGATCTCCGGCAAGTTCTCCGGCGTGATGTCCAGTAATGCCAAAATGTCCTGATCCCACCGTTGCTTTTCTAAATGATAGAGGCCGGTCGCACTAGCAAGCGACAGATCGAGCTTGTAGACACCAAACAAGCGATGGAAGACATAGGTCTTGATATCCATAAAGTGATGGGCCGCTTGAAAGAGATCCGGCTGGTCATCTTTGAGCCAGCGCAATTTAGACAAGGGCGACATGGGTTGAATAGGTGTACCCGTCCGCATGAAGATATCGTGTCCTTGGTCAGAGTTTCTTAAGGCGGTTGCTGCTGCATTGGCACGGGTATCTGCCCAAGTCATCACGCGCGTCAAGGGTTTGAAATCACTTGATGCTGCAATCAACGAATGTTGCTGAGCTGAAAAACCAATGGCACAAAGGTTATCGGAAGCCGTCAGTTTTTCAGAAAGCGCACGGATGGTGCCCACGACAGCATCAAAAATGTCTTCGGGTGCTTCTTCGGCCATGCCTGATGGCTCTCGGTAAAGTTCATAGGCGATTGATTGTGTCGCTACTGCTGTCCCTGAGTCTGTGTACAAGACAGCCTTCGTTGCTGTCGTTCCCATGTCTATGCCTATCCAATAATTCATGTCTTTTTCCTTAGTTTATTTACCTCTTAATCATATCATATCCGCAAGCTCATGCAAGTCCTTGCCGATCCCAAAAAGATTGAGCTGTGTTAATTCTGCATCAGAAAAAACTTTATCAAAGCTACAATCAGGCACAAGAAAGACTTTCAAACCGGCTTGTGTCGCTGAAAGCGCACCTGGCAGAGAATCCTCTACAGCAATGGCCTGAAACTCATGGACACCTAATTTCGACAGAGCAGTCAAATAGGGATCAGGTAAAGGTTTGTGCTTAATCACCTCATCTCCAAAAATTTTAACATCAAAATATGTTAATAAGCCGGCATTTTCAAGTAAAGGCAGGCCCCTGCTACTCACAGTTGAACTAACAACTGCAAGTTTCAGACCTTTTTTCTTGGCCACTTGCAAGACTTCAAGGGCGCCAGCTTTGACTGGTATCTGCCCTTCGGTTATTTGCTGTAAAATATAAGTTTCACGTACCTCACGAATTTCTGCTACCCTAGCAGCGCCAAATGCTGCTTCTAATATCTTCCGGGTTTGTAGCCAAGAAAGACCTGACCAAGCGTCAAGGTCGTAGGCACTTTGATCAATCCCCATCTTTTCAAAAGCAGCCAACCAGCCATCTCGATAAGTCTGTTCCGTATCAAGCAAAAGACCATCTAAGTCAAAGCAGATTGCCCTTAGATGATGTTTGCCATGTTGATTTTTTTCTTTTTAATAACCGTCATCTTCTTCCGTATTATTTTCAAGTGAGGCCAGTAAGTCCGAAATCGGTTCTTGAATGCCATCGCGACCAGCTAAAACAGCTTGTTTGGCCAGGTTTTCAACTGACAGCTCTACCGAACGCATGCTCAGACTTTCGATAATCATCGGAAAATTCAGGCCAGTCACGACACGAACTTCGCTGTCGACTGCTTTAAATGCCGGATAAAGTTTCATTGCGGCATTATAAGGCGATGCGCCAAATAAATCCACAAAGGCTAAGACACCGTCACCTGTATCGACTGCCTTTATTTTAGCCGCTACATCTGCTTTGAAGTATTGATGCCATGCATTGAATAGATTTTCATCTTCCCAAGTTCTTATCTGATTTTCTCCAGGAATTTGGATTTCAAATAAGATATTGATTTTATCACTCAGGTTTAAATCTTTTAAATCATCACAAATTTTTCTTTTAGAAATATAAGCATAGATTGCATTAATAGAAGCAATTGTAAATGGACTTTCAACAATAAATAATCGTAATAAAAAATACTGGAAAATAATCCAGTCTTCCTATTCAATTCTCTATTTCAATGTCACAATACTAGCCCCACTCCCCCCAGCATTCTGCGGGGCATAGGTATAGGACTTAACATGGCGTGAGCGTTGCAGATACTCTCTTACCATATCCCGAATCACACCCGTCCCAATACCATGGACGATGGTAATCTGGTGGAGATTAGCGAGCAGCGCCTGATCCATATAGTCATCCAGCATCTTCTGTGCTTCCTCGTAGCGGACACCACGGAGATCAAGTTGGGCTTTGATATTAGAGGTAACTGTCTTTTTAACAGCCTTGGTCTTAACTTTCTTAACCGTCTCTTCTGGCTCAATCGGCTCAAATTCGTCTTCTGAGAGCTTGGTCGTAATCAAACCCATCTGAACTTCCCAGCGGCCGTCTTTTGCCAGTCTGACCAAGTTCCCGCGTTGGTTATAGGACAGCACCAAGACTTCAACACCGGGCTTGAGACCGCGTTTGGCCTTGGCTTTTTTGAGGACTTTATTTTTCGATAAGTCGACAATTTCAGGTGCTAATTCCCCTAATTGGTGCTTGGCATCGATGATTTCATGCGGCTTCAACAGCGATTTTTCCTGCAAGTTTTTCAGGATGTTATCGGCTTCTTCAACCGCCACTTTAACGATGTCTTGCGCTTCTTGTCGCGCTTTATTAAGCTCTTTTTCGCGGTCGCGGTTAAAGGTTTCAAGCGCTCGCGACAAGTCGTGATGCAGGAATTCATTGTCTTTTTCGAGCACCTTAATCTGTCTCGCTGACTCCGTCATCTCTTGATTTTTTTGCTCAAGTGAAGCGATCATGACGTTGACATCGTGTTCATCCTCGGTCAAAAAGCCTGCTGCTTCCGTCAAAATCTGAGCTGGCAAGCCTAACCGCCGCGAAATTTCCAGCGCATTCGAGCGTCCCGGTACGCCTTGAACCAAGCGATAGGTCGGCCTGAAATTATCTAAATCGAAGGCCATTGAGGCGTTCTCCACGCCGTCCGACTCGACCCCATAGGCTTTTAATTCAGGATAATGCGTGGTAGCGAGCGTTTTCGCGTGTTTGGCTTTAAGAAAGTCTAGGATTGAAATCGCTAGGGCTGCGCCCTCTTTAGGGTCGGTTCCGGCACCGAGTTCATCGAAGAGGACAAGGCTCTTGGCATCCACCTGACCCAAAATGTTGACGATATTGGTCATATGACTTGAGAAGGTCGACAGACTTTGGGCAATCGACTGCTCGTCGCCAATGTCAGCGAAAATCTCCGTGAAGATGCCGACTTGACTGCCCAGATCAGCGAGAATGGGCAAACCAGACTGGGCCATCAACTGGGCAACACCTAATGTTTTCAGAGTGATCGTTTTACCACCAGTATTGGGTCCTGTAATGACAATCGTTTCAAGCGTCTGATCGAAAAAGAGATCATTTGCCACCACGACTTTGGGATCAATCAAGGGATGTCTTGCAGCATAGAGCTTGATGGCTTTATGGTCAGAAATGAGTGGCACTGACGCTTTTTGAGCAACCTGATAACGATATTTGGCATTGATGAGATCGATCTGACCAATCAACCACGTATTTTGACGAATGTCATCAATGTGTGGTTTAATCGCTTCAGCCAGTTCCCGCAAAATGCACGCAACTTCATTTTTCTCTTCAATTTTCTTTTGGGCAATGTCGTTATTGAGCTGGACAACACGATTAGGCTCGATATAGAAAGTCTGACCCGAAGCACTCATATCATGGACTATCCCAGGGACTTTATTTTTACTGTCACTTCTAACAGCAAGAACGGGGCGGCCTTGACGAATGGTGATGATACTCTCTGTCAAACTAGACTGAGATTTCGATAAAATATCAGCCAGAATTTTCTTGACTTCCGCATCCCCTTTTTTAATGTTTTGGCGCAGGGTATAGAGTTTATCTGATGCGGTATCAGAAAGCGCGCCTGCAGTATCTATGACTTGTAAGAGGCCTAAAAGATATGAGACATCCACAAATTTGTCGATGGTCTGTCCTAGAACCGGAAAGCTGACATTAACGGCTTGCTCAAAAAAACGCCGCGTTTCATTGGCTAAACGCAGAACTTTTTTGATTTTCGCAAATTCTTGACTGGCCAGACTGGCATCCAACTCGATGCGACGGAGGATTTCCGTCAAATCAGCGGTGTTGGACAAGGGGACTGGGCCATTTTCTTGGACAATCGTCCCAAATTCTGACAGCTCGTCAAACCATTTCTGGATGCGCACTTTATCAGAAATGGGCGATAGATGTGCCATTTGAGCCTGACCCTGTGATGTCGATAATGACTGCGCAAGCTGTGCTTTGATCTGGTCAAACTCTAAAATATCTAATATTTTTTTATTCATGATAAATTTCTATACTTTAATGTGGGTGATCTGTGTGATAAAGCTTTCTTGTAGCCAAGCAGAGAAAAACGGCGTGTTCACTAGCATGAAGCGGGCGAGCCCGCTTGCCGCCAATTGATTTTGAACTAGGGGAACCGGAATGGTCGACAGGATCATCAGGCCAAGCGACAACACAAAATAGACGCAGCAAACCGCTAAAGCGCCTGCCATGATATTGCCTGCTCGACCTAGGATCATTTTACTATCAAGGGCACCGAGGAAAATACCAATCAGGCGCACGATGCCGTAGACAACAAGAAAAATCGCCATAAATGCCAGGGCGGCATAAAAGACATGGTCGATCTCAAAAAGCAGTTTTGAAGGATAGAAAGCGAGCTTACTTTCTGATGTGGCGGAGGCAAATGGCACCCACAAGCTTATTTTTTCACCCAAGGCTTGGTAATTTTTGAGGGCGAGAAAAATCGCGACCCATGAGCCTAGCGTGTAGAAGCCCTGAAGCGCAAGGCCGCGCGACTGACCCACCAGGTAAGCCCAAATTAAAAGTACTAAAATTAAAATCGTGATAATCATAGCATTATTATATCACAAAAGGCTAGGATATGCGTTTTCTGAACCACATAAAGAAGCCGCGACTTGCGATTTCTTCTAAATTCTATAGACCTTGATAGCAGATGTGACTCACCCTTGACCTTGCAAATACGCATCGATCGCCTGAGCCGATTTCTTACCTGCCCCCATGGCCAAAATTACCGTTGCAGCCCCTGTCACCGCATCTCCGCCCGCATAAACTCCCGCCAAACTGCTAGCGCCCGTTTCTTCCTCGACGATAATCCCGCCCCAGGCATGCGTGTCAAGACCTGTAGTCGTTGCTTTGATTAAAGGGTTAGGACTCTGCCCGATGGCGACGACGACAGTCTCCACTTCAAATTGATGCTCTGACCCTGGTTTCTCGACAGGGCGACGTCTGCCTGACTCATCAGGTTCTGTCAAGGTCATCTCAACACATGCCAAGGCTTTAATCCACCCGTCCTCTGTCCCGATAATCTGCGTTGGATTGGTCAACATCTTGAAAATGATGCCCTCCTCTTCGGCGTGATGAACCTCTTCCAATCGCGCAGGCATTTCTTCTTCTGACCGACGGTAAACGATATAGACCTCCTCAGCGCCCAGACGTTTGGCACATCTGGCAGCATCCATGGCCACATTCCCACCACCAATGACTGCGACACGCTTGCCCACTTTAACCGGTGTGTCCGTTTCTGGGAATTGATAGGCTTTCATCAGATTAATTCGCGTCAAAAATTCATTGGCCGAATAAACACCATTGAGGTTTTCACCTGGAATGTTCATAAAGCTAGGCAGACCTGCTCCTGAACCGATAAAAATCCCGTCATAACCTGCTTCAGTTAAGTCAGCTAAAGACAGCACCTTACCGATGACCATGTTGGTTTCAATGGTCACGCCGAGCTGTTTGAGCGCATCGATTTCTTTTTGAACCAAGGCTTTGGGTAACCTAAACTCTGGAATACCATACATGAGCACACCCCCAGGAACGTGGAAGGCTTCAAAAATGGTCACTTGATAGCCTGCCTTAGCCAAGTCAGCGGCACAAGATAAGCCCGCAGGGCCTGACCCGATCACCGCGACTTTTTTACCATTTGATGGGATCGCTTCTGCCTTAAGAGGGCGATTGGCTAAGTTCCAGTCTGCGACAAAGCGCTCCAACCGGCCAATTGCGACAGGTTCGCCTCGTCTAGCACGCGCACAAAATTTTTCACACTGGATTTCCTGAGGACAGACTCTCCCACATACGGCTGGCAAATTATTGGTCGCCTTGATTTGATCATAGGCGCCCGCAAAATCTCCTGCTGCAACAAGCTTGATAAATTCCGGAATCCAGACATTGACAGGACAGCCCCCCACGCTAGGTGGCTATCAATCAGTGGCAGAACATTTTGGTGTCACCAATCGCTCACAAGTACAACATTGGGTTAAATTGTACGAGAACAATCCTCAACTTCTCTATCAAGATAATCGTGGTAGACCGGCACAACTTAAGTCAGAGACGATGACTTTAGAAGAACAAGTCAACTATCTCAAAATGGAGGTAGCTATTCTAAAAAGCTCAGAAAGCTCTTGTAAAAATCTCTACAAGAGCCAAGTATCAAGTCGTTGATAGTTTAACAGGACAGTATGCCATTACTGCTCTTTGTCATTATCTTGGTATTTCAAGGAGTGGTTATTATAGCTGGATTAAGAAAAACCGCCCCCTTACAAAATCTTGGAATTCTCAGCTGGCAGAGAAGATTCAACTTCTCTTTGATGCCTCTTTTAAGGGCTATCGCTATATCTGGATGCAACTTAAGCGACTTTATGGTATAAGCGTCAACCCAAAGACTGTCCTTCGCTATATGCAAGTTCTCGGTTTGAAATCGCCAATACGCAAGAAACGCTTTACTTCTTGCACGAGGCAAGAAATGAACAAAAAAGCGAGAAAGGTTTCGCCAAACCTTCTCGCAAGACACTTCGTCGCCACACGACCTCATGAAAAGTTAGTGACAGATGTTTCTTATGTGTATCATAAACAGGGTAGACTGTACTTAAGTATTATCAAAGACCTGTATGATAACTCTATTTTAGCTTACAATCTATCAAAATTCAATGATAATCAGTTAGTTTTTGAGAATTTAGACCTTGTTTTCAGAAAAGATTGGGACAAATCAAAATCTTGTCTTTTACATTCAGATCAAGGATTTCAGTATACGAACAAGCAGTATCACAAAAAACTTGAAACTTTTAATGTGACGGTTTCTCATTCTCGTAAGGGAAACTGTTATGACAACGCTTGTTGTGAAAACTTTTTTTCTCATCTTAAAAGTGAATCTTTGGAATTATTTGTACCTGAAAATGAGACGGAATTGATGCAGCAGATTGACGATTTCATTACATGGTATAACTTTGATAGACCACAACTCAAACTAAAAGGCATGACTCCTATTGAATATAGGCAGACATACCTTTGAGTGGAAATGTGTTTTTTTTGAACTGTCTATTTTATTTGGGGCTTGACAGACTATGCTTAGTTTTCTGTGTTTTTTTCTAATTTCATTTAGAGGTGAATTAATTGGTAGTTATTAGAGGTGCCCTATATTGGCCCGCTTCAAATTCTGTCCGCCACTTTTCTAAGGTCATGTAAATAGCCATTCCTTTCTAATTTCATCACGATCAATGGGATCAAAAACAATTGCAATAAGATGCCTGGTAGTCCTGTCAGTGTTGCAGTCACAACGGTATCGACACCGCCAACAGAAATGCCAAAGAGAGGCAAAGCAAGGTAAATA
The DNA here is from genome assembly GCA_047833645.1 of Lactococcus sp. Classification (GTDB taxonomy): domain Bacteria; phylum Bacillota; class Bacilli; order Lactobacillales; family Streptococcaceae; genus Pseudolactococcus. The sequence continues at coordinate 2,203,645 of CP181259.1, read as the reverse complement.
GCGATAACCTTAGCCAGTCGCCCAGCTACCATGGCAAGCACTAAAGCTAGCCAGATACCATGGGCTTTGGTAACAAAGCCTCGCTGCAGACAAAGACCAGTAACCAAGCCATAAACGGCAAGTTTGATAGACATGAAAACCATGACTGTCAGCGGTGGCATACCCGTTAATAAAAAGGAGAGGACAGGCGCTACTGCTCCCACGAACCCACCATAAAGTCCACCAAGCAAGAGCCCGCATAAGAAAATCGGCAAGTGCATGGGCAGTAAGGTCTCGCCCGCTTGCAGATAACCAATCTGATGAAAAATCTGCGGGATGAGCAAGGACAGCGCTAAAAATAAAGCACCAAACGATATTTTCTTTGTTTTCACGCTACTTCTCCTCAGATAGTTAAACTTTTGTCAGACAATCTCTTGTGATTGCCATCTATTATTTAATATTATAGCACATCAAAATAAAAAGATATAGTTATTTATTACATTTTTCTGAATTTTCGTAATTTTCTACTAATATTTCCTAATAGCATAAAAAAAAGAGGCAGAAAAACGCCCAACTGAAGTCACATCAGTTGGGCGTTTGCTTAATCGATTTCAAGATCGCCATTTTGAGTTGTTACCACTAACTTAGCCTGACTTTGACTAGATTGTCTCAAGTCATGATTCGACGCGATGTTCTCATCGCCCCACCTCGTCTTAGCATAAAATACGGGCAGGCGACTGTCTTTAATCGCAATATCGCCACTTTGATTAGTAATTTCACCGCCATTTTCGATGCTGGTTCGGTTTAACAGAATCTCACCATTGATACTCGTCATCGCCAAGTCACCAAAGGCAGCACGCGCAAACTTTGTATCCCCGTTCGTAGCCGTGATTTCTGCCGTCTTAGCCGACACATGGTCAAAATCCAGATCACCGTTGCTACTTTTGACAAGGAGAGATGACAGATGCTGTGACTCCGGTAGCCTAATAATAATTTGGTTCGATCTAATGACCATGCCAAACCCAAAACTAGGACGATTGGCTTCACTCTCACTATCTTTAACCGTCAATTGACCGGCATCAAAACTGATTTGAGTAGCAACTTTTGATGACCAGTTTTGTGTTGTCACCTTAAATTGATCTCCTTTGACCACTTTAACGTCCGCATTTTTCACATCAATCGCAAGCGCGGTAATCTTTGACGGCGCAACTGGCAGGTCATGCGTCACAAGTTCACCGGCCATTTTTGATTCCGTTTGATACTTAAAACCGTGATCCCACACCAGACTGCCTGGTTTCTCAAATTGCCAAATCACAAGGGCGGCTAGTGCCCCCACTATGAGCAAGAACGCCCCAATCAACCTCATTTTTCTTTTATGCGTCATGTTGAACCCCCTTTCTGCCCACTGTTTGCTTCCCTATCCAACGAATCATCACGAACACACCTTGTTTCAAGCCTGTGACCATGGCCATAACGACCGGCCAAAGCAAGATAAAGCCGCCAATCACCGCAATGCCTGCTGAAATATAGAAAAGGCCACCGAGAAGGGATTGGGTGAGGATGATGACCCCGCCGATGACGCTGATGACCGCTGCGAAGCCGAATGCGCCGAGGGTCACGACAAGTGAAAAGGCGAGAGCTGCAAAGGTCACGACGATGGCGAAAATCAGAGCGACGACTGTGATCGCAACGGGGATCAAAATCGGCGACGCGAGCAAGGCAAGAATGATAATCTTAGCCAGGCCAAGCGGCGATTTCTGATTTTCCTCTGGCACATCACGCGCCTCGTCCATATAATAATCCGCGACCAAGCGCCGCGCCAAATTCTTAGGCGTGCCAAACTCCGCCACAGCCTGGCCATCCGTTAGCTGCCCCTCATAGAAATACTGCTCATAATAGAGCATGGCATCCTTGATTTCAGCCTCGGGTAAAGCCTTCAAATTCGCCTCCAAATCCTGTAAATAACTCATGCTGTACCTCCTAAAATCTCACTGATGCCCCTTGAAAAGGCGCGCCACTCCTGCTTAATCTCTAGCAAATGGGCCTGGCCCAATGGTGTAATTTGATAATACCGCCGCATCCGTCCCTCAAAAGCTTCGTCGTAGGTGATTAAGTCGCCATTTTTTTGGAGCCGGCGCAGAACGGGATACATGGTGGATTCTGACACATTGACGTGTTTCTGGATTTCCTTGGTCAAAAGATAGCCATACATATCTTGGGTGTCAAGAATCGCAAGCACACTACCGTCCAATAAACCCGTTGGGATTTGAATGGTCATATTATATACCTTTCTATACTATTTATCATATACCATTATACTATACCTAATATAGTATAATGTCAAGTATAAACATGACCCGAAAGCATTAAAAAACAGCTCACCTGTTGACTCTGAGCTGTTTTTAAATTGACAGTCTGTTAAAGTGTCATTTCCGAGCTAAGCTAATCGAATAACATAAAGGGACGAGGACAATTAAGACTAAAATGACGATAAAAGTTAAAATAACAACTATTGGATACCAAATACTGATGATGCCACCCAAAATCATGACAAGTCCTGAAATGACTAACATGATCCCACCTAAACGATTGGTTTTTTGCCAGTTATCTGGATTTGAGAAGGTCATCGGAAAACGAAAGCCAGCGACCCTATTCTGTTGCGTTTTAGGGATATAGTTGCCCAAGAGAATGAAAATTATCCCAACCATCACCATGGTAATCAAAGCGATATCTAAGTGATAGCCGAGTGCTTCACTCAGGGTTAAGGTCTGAAAAATCACCGACATCATCGGCAGCAACCAAAGCATCAGTTTGCCAAGTTTGAGATTTGTTTTTGGTGCCGTCTCTAGGCTAAGTTGAACGATTAGGTTAACCACAACCATAATCAAAGGCAGAATCAAAATCCCAACCCATCTCGTCGCGAAGCCATTCGGTTCGCCATCTAATCCCCAATGGATAGGCATTTTTTCTGGCAATTTTGAATAGACAGCCACCCCCATTAAAATGGGAAGTAAGCCAACCACTGTTGGCCATAATAATTTTTTAAATTTCATCACGCTCTCCTTCTCCTGTAAAACCTTTCAACCACAACATGGTTTCTTCAAACACACTGAGGTTCAACTCGTAATAGATAAAATTTTTATACTTGCTTTCACGAATCAAATCGGCAGCTTTTAATTGCTTCAAGTGATTCGAAATCGTGGCGCTGCTCAAGCTAAACTGGTCACTAATCTCGCCAGCAGACAATCGACCTGACTTTAACAGCGTCAAAATCTCTCGGCGCACAGGGTTTGAAATCGCCTTAAGGGTTACTTGTAAACTCATCAGCTCTCATTTCCTTTCTATTTCGTTTTATCTCTAAATAGATTATAGCACTACTTCGATAAAAGTGAAATAGATTGTCAAAAAAAATAGCTTTGGCAGGCTATTTTTTCTGTTGTTGATCAATCAAGAGGGCTAAGCCTGATAAAATGATCGTTAAAAGCAAGATTAAGACTGGAAAAATGCTAAAACTCATGATTTTAAATAAGGCCCCGAATAACAAGGGGAAAACCAGAATGCCTAGCATACAGAATCCGACATTATATGAGATGACCTTTTGTGCAATGGGCTCTGGATACATTTGATTGGGTAACATCATCATCAACGGATAAAGGGGCGCCATCGCCAACCCTATCAAAAAGACTGTTGCCATGGTATAAAAACCAGGTGGGAGGAAGAGGGTCACGCTCATCAGCAGCAAGAGTCCTAGGTGACTGTAAATGATTGTTTTATCCGCCATGAAGCGGGTTAGGGCGCCGGTTACGAATCGCCCAACCATCAGGCCGAGCCAAAACAATGTCGTATAGAAGGCAGCTTGGGCACTGTTGACTTGGAAATTTTCGACATAGTAGGTCGCGAGGAAAATGCCCATGACCGCTTCGATGGCATAAAAGAAATAAAAGATGGGACTGATGAGATGGCTGAGTTGGAATTTCTGACTGGCAGGCGCATCTGTTTTCCCCTCATGCGCAATGGCAGCATCATCTCGTTCAGCGAAGTGACTGCGGTAGACAAAAATCAGCAGCAAGATCAAAATTTCCAGCAAGGCAATGGCGCCAATGGCAAAGCGCCAGCTTGAAAAGGTGGAGAGGAAAAAGGTAAGGATGGCGGCACTCATGCTGACGCCGACGCCGTAAAAGCCATGGAGGAGGCTCATGAGTGAGCTGGGTAAATGTTTGGCCGCAAAGTGATTGACCGTGACATCGATCGCCCCTTGACCAATCCCCATGAAGGGTGTACATAGGAAGAGCACGATGGGATTTGAGCTCACGACCATGAGAAGCAAGCCAATAATGACACTGAGCATGCTCATCAAGATGACTTGGGCTACTGTTAGCCTTCTGGCGATTTTGGTGTAGAGCATGCTGGAGAAGAATGAAAAGAGGAGCATGATTGTTGTCAGGTAGCTGACTTGACTGGCGCCCATGCTATAGCTCTGACGCATACTGGGCCAGGCACTCCCGAGAATAGAATCCGGCAACCCTAGAGAAATATAAATGATAAAATTTAAAACGACGAGCGTCGAAAGTGTGACTTTTTTAAACATGATAACCTCTGTCAATCTATGGGGAGTTAAGAAACGCAATAAAGTGCTTTCTATCATTATAACACGAGTATCAGTCATTTTTCTTTCAATTTTATAAATATGATAGAGCATTGTGCTCCCATCTTTATGCTCTCCCATTGTTACACTATCCTTCTACAAGAATTGGCTTATCTTTTCAATGGGCATAGTGTTTCTGCTAATCTCGTATTGTTTCCCAGAAAGATGATCAAATTCGCAGTATTGCTCACCATCAAACGCACTGCTACCCAAACTATCCAAAAACGGCACAAAAATAGGCGATGACTGATACTCGATTAACATCGAAAATCAGTCATCGCCTATTGTTCACAAAGCTTTTATTCTTGCTTTATGAGCTTACTTTATTTACTAGACCCACGTTTGACAAAACCGTGTGGTAATATCACGCGCTTGCCTTCGACTTCTTCTTTATTCATCATTTTAGTCAGGAGACGCATTGACACAGCACCTAAGTCATATAAGGGTTGTTCGATCGATGACAGTGTCGGACGTGTGAATTCTGTGATGACTGAGTTGTTGGCTGTGATGATTTCAAAGTCCTCAGGGACATTGACACCACTGTTAACCAAGCCATTTAACAAGCCTACGGCTACTTCATCATCCGTTACGACAGCTGCAGTCGCGCCAGAAGCCTTAACCCGTTCCGCCAACTTCAACCCAGCCGGATAGCTGTAGGTCGTTTCAAAAACCAGACCTTCAGAGAAAGTCAGACCAACCTCAGACAAAGCCGCTTGGTAGCCAGACAAACGTTCCTTACCATTGATGGCATTGACCATGGGACCCGCAACCAGCGCGATTTTCTCATTGTTTTTGGCAAGCTCCAAGGTCACTTCCTTAGTCGCTACCGTGTAGTCGATGTTAACCGACGGAATTTGATCTTCCGGATCAACCGCACCCGCCAAAACAATCGGCGTCCGTGTCCGTGAAAATTCCGCACGAATCTTGTCAGACAAGTTATGCGCGAGGAAAACCAAGCCATCCACCTGCTTAGCCAGCAAGGTATTGACCACGTTGATTTCCTTGGCATCATCACCATCCGAATTCGCGATGACGATATTATATTTATACATGGTCGCGATATCGTCGATCCCACGTGCCAAACTCGCAAAATAGCTGTTGGCAATGTCGGGTATCACCACACCAACCGTTGTTGTTTTTTTAGAGGCCAGACCCCGAGCCACTGCATTTGGGCGGTAGTCCAGACGTTCGATGACGTCTAACACCTTGCGGCGTGTTGTCTCTTTCACATTTTGATTGCCATTAACGACACGGCTGACCGTTGCCATCGAGACGCCCGCTTCACGCGCGACGTCGTATATTGTAATTGTTTCGCTTTCCATTATGACCTGCTCCTTATTTGTTGTTGTGTCACTTTTCATGAAAATAATATTTTCATTTCATTCCTATCTATTTTATCACTTTATGAAAAGGTTTTCAAGAACTTTTGCACCTTTTTTTCAATAAAAGACAATTTTTAATAAAAATAACGTTAAAGACATGACTTTTCCCCACTACCAGACCGCTTAGCTCTCAAAAAAACACAAAAACACGCCTGCAAAAGTGTCATCGTGATCCAAACAAATCACCCTAACACCTGATTCACACGACGTGTCTGTTAATTGCTTATCTTTGTTTTTAAACGAGGCCTTGGGCTAACATCGCTTCAGAAACTTTTCTGAAACCAGCGATATTGGCACCTGCCAGTAAGTTATCGCCCAAACCGAAAGCTTGAGCTGTATCGCGACAGTTGTCATAAATCATTTTCATGATCTTGTCTAATTCTTGATCGACCGTTTCAAATGTCCATGACAAACGTGCTGAGTTTTGGCTCATTTCCAAGGCTGACACGGCAACACCACCGGCATTTGCCGCTTTACCCGGACAGTAAACCACTTTAGCAGCCTGTAACAGCTCAACCGCTTCAAGCGTTGTTGGCATATTGGCCCCTTCAGCAACGATTTTAATCCCGTTGTTGATCAAGCCAGCCACATAGTCAGCTAAGATTTCATTTTGTGTGGCACATGGTAGTACAATTTCAGCAGCGACTTGATGCGTCCAAACAGACTGGTCTGCAACATAGATGGCCTCAGGTCTTGCTTTGACGTATTCCGTCAAGCGCGCACGCTTCACTTCTTTAATGTCTTTCAAAAGCGCCAAATCAATCCCAGCTGGATCATAGATATAACCAGAAGAATCTGAAACAGTCACAACGCGACCACCCAATTCATGGACTTTCTCAATCGCATAGATAGCCACATTCCCACTACCTGATACCATGACTTTTTTACCCTTAAAGCTATCGCCTTGATCAGCTAAGAGATGTTTAACAAAATAAACGAGACCATAACCCGTCGCCTCTGTCCGGGCTAAAGAGCCACCGAAAGTCAGACCTTTACCTGTGAGAACGCCTTGGTCGTTACCACGCAAACGTTTATATTGGCCATATAGATAACCAATCTCACGGCCACCCACACCGATGTCACCAGCTGGGACATCGAGGTTAGGACCGATATGGCGGTGCAATTCTGTCATAAAGCTCTGACAAAAACGCATGATTTCAGCGTCAGACTTGCCTTTAGGATCAAAATCTGACCCACCTTTACCGCCACCAATCGGGAGACCCGTTAGGGCGTTTTTAAAGATTTGTTCAAAGCCTAAAAATTTCAGGATAGACAAGTTAACAGACGGGTGAAATCTTAACCCACCTTTATATGGCCCAATGGCTGAGTTGAATTGGACACGGAAGCCACGGTTGACTTGCCATTTGCCAGCATCATCTTGCCAAGGCACGCGGAATTGGATGGCGCGCTCAGGCTCTGTAATCATTTCGACTAAATTATGTTCTAAAATTTCTGGATGTTGATCCAAAAAAGGTGTGAGGTTGGCAAAAAATTCATCAATAGCTTGCAAAAATTCTGGCTGATTGGGATCTTTAGCATGAATCTTAGCTTGCAGTGCTGCGAGTGTTGTCGTTGTTTGTGACATAAGGCCTCCTTCAAATTGTAAAACATGATTGACAGATTTATTATAGCATATCATCCGCCGAAATACCATGTTATTTGTTCCAATTTTCAAACTTTATTAGATGGCTATTACGGAATTTAGGATGGTAATTTAGGGCACAAAGTGGCAAAATAGAGGTATGACAAAACTAACTGAAATTGCCACATATCTCGGCAAAGAAAATTGGGATATGACTTTTATCACCAATCCAACGACTGTTGATTATTTGACAGGTTTTGGGATGGATCCTCATGAACGGATTTTAGGCCTCATGATTTTTCCTGACCAGGCACCACTACTTTTCACGCCTGAGCTTGAAGTTGAAAAAGCCAAATCCTATGTTAATTTTGATGTCATCGGTTATGCGGACAGTGAAAATCCTTGGGCTAAAATCAAGGCACACTTGGCGGGACGCCAAATTAAAACAATCGCAGTCGAATATGATCACCTGATTCTCAGTAAATCTGACGGTTTGAACTCCGTCTTTGACGGTCTCTCTTTTAAAAATCTGACACCATTGCTCAACCGAATGCGCCTAATCAAGTCAGATGATGAGATCCAAAAAATGATCGTCGCGGGCGACTATGCGGATCGTTGTTTTGATATCGGTTTTCGGTTTGCGGCGTCTGAGCCTGGGCTGACGGAGATGGATGTGGTCGCGAAGATTGAGTTTGAGATGAAGCGTCAGGGCATTTCTGAGATGAGTTTTGAAACCATGGTTTTGACTGGGGCGCGTGCGGCTAATCCGCATGGGGTACCGGAGGCTGTGGCCATTCAGCAAAATAAACTGCTGCTTTTTGACCTGGGTGTCATGGCGCAAGGCTATGCGTCGGATGCCAGTCGAACGATTGCCATCGGACAGCCGAGCGATTTTGATCGGAAGATTTACGAGATTACCCGTGAAGCGCAGCAGGCGGCCTTTGACTTTGTCAAGCCCGGTGTGACAGCCTTTGAGGTGGACAAAGTGGCGCGCGATGTGATCACTAAAGCGGGTTACGGCGAGTATTTCACCCACCGCACCGGTCATGGTATCGGCATGGACGTGCATGAGTTTCCGTCTATCGGCGGGAGCGAAGATATTACCATCGAAAAAGGCATGTGCTTCTCGATTGAGCCTGGGATTTACATCCCCAATCAAGTGGGCGTGCGCATCGAGGATTGCCTCTATGTCACCGAAACAGGCGCGAAAAGCTTCACCCAAACGTCAAAAGACTTGTTAATCTTTTAAACTCCCGTCAAGCACTGTGCCAGCAGGTGCTTTTCCTTTTGCCTTTTGCCCATGGTTGCAGAGGACCCGCAAGACTGATCAAGGTTTGTTTTTGATTAAGATGTCAGAAAAACTCACATCTCGAATAAAGCTTCTTTATTTTCTCGCATTTTTATGATAGAATTGTAAAGAATATAGTTTGAATATTTTGAAAGGGAACCAAACATGAAGAAGAAATTATTAATACTCCTTACGGTTTTCATCGCCTTGTGCTCGGCAACTGCTGTTAAAGCCGAAGATAAAGTGGTAAAAGTAGCCAGTGACTCGACTTATGCACCTTTCGAGTTCCAAGATGCCAATAAAAATTACGTCGGGATTGACGTTGATTTGATGCAAAAAATCTCAGAGATGAATAGTTGGCAGCTCGACCAGTCCTTCCCAGGCTTCCAAGCTGCCCTCGATCAGCTTAATGCGGGTCAGACAGATGCCGTCATCGCTGGGATGTCGATCACAGATGAGCGCAAAAAAGTCTTTGATTTTTCTGACTCTTATTACGCCTCATCAGTCGCCCTTGCCACGAAACAAGGCAACAAAATCACGGCCTACAAGCAACTCAAAGGCAAAACAGTTGGCGTTAAAAACGGCACAGCGTCACAAGACTTCTTGACGAAAAACAAAGCTAAATATGGCTATACCATCAAGACCTACGATGAAGGGTCTCAACTCTATGAGAGCCTAAAAGTTGGTGCTGTTGATGCCATCATGGACGACGAACCCGTCCTCAGATACGCGATCACGCAAGGGCAGGCCTTTGAAATCAACATGGATGGCGAAAAAATCGGCGACTACGGTTTTGCTGTCAAAAAAGGGACCCATGCCGATCTCATCACGGGCTTTAATAAAGCCTTAAAAGAACTCAGAGCCAATGGTGGCTATGATGCCATCCTCGATAAATATATGGCAACGTCTGCTCACACTGACATTAAACCTGTCAAGTCAGACTACCGTATCGCTTCTGATTCACTCTTTGCCCCTTTTGAATTCCAAAACTCAGCTAAAAAATACGTTGGTATTGACGTTGATTTAATGAAAGCCATTGCCAAAAATCAGAAATTCAATATCAGTATGGATTTCGTTGGCTTCCAAACTGCTGTTGACCAAACACAGGCTGGTCATGCTGATGGCATGATTGCTGGGATGTCGATCACAGATGAACGTAAAAATGTTTTCGACTTCTCTGATCCTTATTTCACAGCCAATGCCACGATTGCTGTGAAAAGTACTACCACTGACATCAAATCTTACAAGGACTTGAAAAATAAAACCGTCGGTGTCAAAAACGGTACCGCATCACAAGCCTTTATCGATAAAAATAAAGACAAATATGGTTACAGTGTCAAAGTCTTCGACGCTGCGGATACCATGTACGAAAGCTTGAATACTGGCTCCATTGACGCCTTCATGGACGATGAACCTGTCGTCAAATATGCCATTTTACAAGGTAAGAAATTTGCGACACCGATCGAACCTGAAAAAATCGGAGAATATGGCTTTGCCGTTAAAAAAGGCACCAATCCTGAACTCATCGCCATGTTCAATGCCGGCCTTACCAAACTCAAAGCAAGTGGCGACTACGATAAAATCGTCGGAAAATATATGGGCAATGCAGATTCTGATGACAATAAAGTCGACGAATCAACGATGATTGGGATTATCAAAAACAACTGGCAACAATTGGCTCAAGGGCTTGGTTATACACTTTCATTAACCATCGTTTCCTTTGTTTTAGCCTTACTCATCGGTGTCATCTTTGGTCTCTTTAGCGTCTCACCAAGCAAGTTCCTGAAAGGCTTCACGAGAGTCTATGTTGACCTTGTCCGTGGTGTCCCACTGATGGTGCTGGCCATCTTCATCTTCTACGGTGTGCCTAACTTAATCGAATCGATTACAGGTCACTCTAGTCCGCTAAATGATTATGTCGCAGGTGTCATCGCCCTCACGCTGAACGCCTCAGCCTACATTGCTGAAATCGTCCGTGGTGGGGTCAATTCTGTGCCTATCGGCCAAATGGAAGCTTCACGCTCGCTTGGGATTTCTTATGTGAAAACGATGCGCCGCGTGATTCTCCCGCAAGCCGTTAAGATTACTATTCCGAGTTTGGTTAACCAATTCATCATCTCACTGAAAGACACGACCATTATCTCAGCTATCGGTTTGATCGAATTACTCCAAACAGGTAAAATTATCGTTGCCCGCAACTTCCAGTCATTTAAAGTTTACGGTTTGATCGCAATGATCTATCTCGTCGTGATCCTTGCTTTAACCATCTTTGCGCGTCGACTTGAAAGGAATATGAAATAATGGCAAAATTAAAAATCGATATCACTGATTTGCATAAATCGTATGGCAATAATGAAGTCTTAAAAGGGATTACGACACGCTTTAATGAAGGGGATGTCGTGTGTATCATCGGTCCTTCTGGTTCTGGTAAGTCAACCTTTCTGAGAACCTTGAACGGCTTAGAAGAAATCACATCTGGAACCGTCATCGTCGATGGCTATGATTTGTCCAATAAAAAGACCAATCTTAACCAAGTCCGCCAAGAAGTCGGCATGGTTTTCCAACAGTTCAACCTCTTCCCAAACATGACGGTGCTTGATAATATCACGTATGCACCACTTGAGCTTAAGAAACTGACCAAGGACGAGGCGCGCACCAAAGCCCTCGACTTACTTAAAAAAGTTGGGCTTTCTGATAAGGCTGATGCCATGCCCGAGAGCTTGTCGGGTGGTCAAAAACAACGTGTGGCGATTGCCCGCGCACTGGCCATGGATCCTGATCTCATGCTCTTTGATGAGCCAACTTCAGCCCTTGACCCAGAAATGGTTGGTGACGTCCTTGAAGTCATGCAAGAACTCGCCAAAGAAGGCATGACCATGCTGATCGTGACGCATGAAATGGGCTTCGCGCGTAAGGTTGCCAACCGTGTCATCTTTACAGATGGTGGTGAAATCTTAGAAGACAGCACACCCGATCAACTCTTTGAAAATCCGCAACACCCACGCTTGAAAGACTTTTTGAATAAGGTTTTGAATGTTTAATTCTTTTAAATGATGAATGGGAGTTCTTATGAAAAAAAATAGGTTAGTATCTGCTGCTATCATGACAGCGACTGTTTTATGTTTAAGTCTTGGTTTGTCACCCCATAAATTGACGACTAGCGTTAAAGCTGAAACAGCTAGTTCTGATACATCAAAAATTGTCGCCAAATTTGATAAAATCGAAGATGGTGATACTGCAACACTCACTTACAATGGTTTATCTGAGCCAGTTCAGTATCTGCTCATCGATACACCTGAAACTAGCAGGGATCAACCTTATGCCGACAAGGCTAAAAAACGTAGTGAGGCTTTACTCAAGTCTGCTCAAAAAATTGAAATTGCATACGATAAAGGCGATCATCAAGATAAAAATAATCATGAATTGCTGTATGTCTGGGTAGATGATCAATTACTACAAGAAACTTTGGTCAAAGAAGGCTTGGCACGAGTTACGACTAGTAACAAGACAAATACAACGCAACTTGACACGCTGAAAAAAGCTGAAAAAAATGCTAAAAAGCAAAAACTAGGCATTTGGCGTGTTGAAGGTTACGCAACTAAGACTGGCTTCAAAACTAAAAAATATACCTCTGATAAACAAGTCAAATCTCTGACAAAAAAAGCGAAAAAAGCGCTTAAGTTAGCCGAAAAAACACCCACTAAAGAAAATTATGATTTAGCGGTTTCAGCTATCAATGCGATTGATGGTGGCGATGTCGCATTAAGTAAACGTTTGAACGCTGTCAACGAAACAATTACCTTAGCTGAACAGCAAAAAGCCAATGCTGAAAAAGAACGGCAAGCAACTGAACAAGCTGCGCAAGCCGAACAGCAACGCATAGCTGCTGAGCAAGCCGCACAGGCCGCACAAGCTGAACAACAACGAGTAGCTGCTGAACAAGCTGCGCAAGCCGAAGCTGCCGCGCAACAGCCAGCAGAACAACAATACGTCGATGCCAATGGCAATGGTACGATTAAGGGTAGTAGCTCTCGAATATATCATGTTCCTGGCAGTACCTATTATGATAGAACAACAAACCCTGTTGCGATGTTTAAAACAATATCTGAAGCCGAAGCGGCTGGCTACCGCCCACCCAAAAGATAAATAATCAAAATCCCCTGAGTCATGCAAAACTCTGGGGATTTTTTATGTCAAATATTCGCTAAAATAAATAGTCTGCATCTCTAGATAGATGGTTACTTTTTATAGGTATCCCAAACTGCCATCATCTTCAGTTGGTGCTAGTGAACTCCTCCTATGTATCTATACCTATTTTATCCAAAAAGCAATCTATTAAGACACTCTAACTCGCATCAAAGCATTAGGCTCAATCAACATATGCCAATGAAAAAAGTTGCCAGAATTTAACTTCCAGCATCCATTTTTCATGTTTGGTGTTTATAAAGTATCGCGCAAGCCTTTATCGAACTGTGCTTTTTTTGCTTTTTCAGGTGTGATGTCGTTGCCCTCAGGGTCTACGACCTTGATTGACTCGACATGGTGGCGCAGGCTAGATTTAACGCCAGAAATATAGGCTTGGCGGAGTTCAGCCTGCTCGACTTTCTCAGCTTCTGTCAGGCCTGCTGCTTTTTTCTTGCGGGCGAGTTCATTAATTCTTGCGATATCTTGAGGTGTTACCATTTTTTCTCCTTTCTGCGCTTTCACTTCGTGAAAACTTGAAACTTGACATCCGCCTACGCTCCTGCCAAGCGGGGTCATTCGCGAACTTTGTCCGCTCAAAGGCTCAAACTTTAGGCTTGATTATTTGGTGTTAAGCAAGGTGAAATCAGCGATTTGTCCTGCTTTTCCTGCAATAGCAGCAAGCAAACTCAAGCGGTTATTTTTAAGGGCTTGATCGTCTATCATGACCATGGTGTTCTCAAAGAAATCACTGATTGGTGCTGATAAGGCGAATAAGGCACTGATATTTTGTGTGCTGTCGTCTGTCAAGGCCAAGGCTTGATTAGCCGCAAATAAAGCTTTTTCAGACGCATTTTCAAAGAGGCTTTCGTCAAGTGCTGGTGCTGTTTCTAGTTTACTTGCCAAGTTAAAGACACGCGCCAAGTTTTCGACTGATGTTTTAAAGTCAGCATCACTTGTTTTCCTATCAATGACTTGAGCTGCTGCTCTTAAAGCTGCCACATCAAGCGAACCAGTCGCTAAAACTGCTTCGATAATATCATAGCGTGCTGTACCCTCAAGCATCTTAGCCACACGACCATTGATAAAGGTCATGACGTCAGCTTTGCGGTCATAATTGAAACCATTCAAGTCTAGGGTATAGAGTTCGTCAATAAGCGCATCGAGCTCAATATCCCAGTTTTGTACTTCAATGATTCGTAAAATGCCTGCTGTCGCACGACGAAGGGCATAGGGATCGTTTGAACCACTTGGAATTAAGCCAACCGTAAAGAAGGCTAAAATCGTGTCTAATTTATCTGCGATGGCAAGAACGGCACCGATTTCAGTTTGGGGCAAAGCACCATCAGCTGATGTTGGCATATAGTGCTCACGAATACTGGTTGCAACTGCTGCATCTTCACCTGCAAGTAGGGCATATTTTTCACCCATGACACCTTGCAACTCGTCAAATTCACCGACCATTCCTGTTAAAAGGTCAAATTTGTAAATATCAGCAGCGCGGTCAAGTTTGGCATCGTAATCTGCTGGCAAGTTGGCTTGCTGACGTAATTTCTCAGCGATTAATTTCACGCGTCCCATGTGGGCATGGACTGAACCAATTTTTTCATGGAAAGTGACTTTTTTGAGTTTCTCAACCAAATCAGAAATTTTAAGTTTTTGGTCTTCACGCCAGAAAAACTCAGCATCTTCAAGACGCGCAACTAAAACTTTTTGGTTCCCTTTGGCAACATTTTCAATGTGCTCAGCATTCCCATTTCTGACTAAAATGAAATGTGGTTGGAGGTTACCAGTCAAATCGCGCACTTCAAAATAACGTTGGTGTTCGCGCATGGATGTGACTAAAACTTCTTCTGGCACTTCTAAATATTTGGCATCAAAATCACCCACGAAGGCTGTTGGATATTCTACTAGGTTATTGACTTCTTCTAAGAGGCCTGGTTCTAGGTAGATCTCCCAGCTATTTGCTTTGGCAATCGCTGCAATTTGTGCTTGGATAGTCGCTTTACGAGCGTCTGCATCTGCTACGACGAAAGCTTGTTTCAGACTTGCTTCATAATCTGACGCATTTTCTAAAACGATGGTATCGTCGAACAAGAACCGGTGACCATGCGTCACGTTGCTTGCTGTGACGTCAAGCAGGTCAAATGGCACGAGGTCTGTATCGAGTAAGCTGACGAGCCACTGGATTGGGCGGACGAAAAGGAAGTTATTGTTGGCCCACTTCATATAGGTCGAGAAGTTCATTTTGCTGATGACGTCGCTGCCAATTTTGGTTAAAATATCTGCTGTTGCGATGCCAGTGATGTGTTTATTGGCGTAGTAGTAATCGCCTTTTAGGACCAAATCGTCTGGGGTGACGCCTTGACCACGTGAGAAACCTTGGATGGCTTTAGACCAGTTGCCTTCTGCATCTTTGGCGATTTTGGCTGATGGGCCTTTGACTTCTTCGTCGATTGATGCTGAAGCGTCCGCTAGACCATTGACCAAGACGGCCAAGCGGCGTGGTGTTGAGAATTTCGTGACACTTTCAAATGTCACACGGTTTTCTGCCAAAAAGTCTGCCATGCGTGTCGCAAGTTGTTGAGATGCAGCACTTACAAGGTGCGCTGGCATTTCTTCTAAGCCAATTTCGAGTAAATAGTTTGCCATTATTTGTCACCTCCAGCAACTTCTGTGTATTTGCCGTTTTCTCCCAGATATTTATCGCGTAGGTCTGAATCTTTCAAGAGCGGGAAACCAAGTTTCGCGCGCTCATTGATGAAAGTACGCGCCACTTGACGCGCCATCGTCCGAACACGATGTAAATACCCCGCACGCTCAGTTACAGAAACTGCACCACTCGCATCTAACAAATTAAAGGTATGGCTTGATTTCAAGATGAAATCATAGGCCGGATGCACGAGACCCAAATCAAGTAATTTCGTCGCTTGTGCTTCATAAGTATCGAAAAGCGTCAAGAAAGTATCCGTTTCGATCTCCTCAAAAGCAAATTTAGAATGCTCATACTCAGGCTCCGTAAAGATATCGCCATAAAGCACGCCATTGCCCCACTCAAGATCATAAACCGACTCAACCTCTTGGATATAAGACGCCAAACGCTCGAGACCGTAGGTAATCTCAGACGTCACAGAATCGACCTCAATCCCGCCGACTTGCTGGAAATACGTAAACTGCGTCACTTCCATCCCATCCAGCCAAACTTCCCAGCCAATCCCAGCAGCACCCATAGAAGGGTTTTCCCAGTTATCTTCGACGAAGCGAATATCATGTTCTAGGGCATTAATGCCCAATGCTGCGAGGCTATCTAAATAGAGCTGTTGGATATTTTTAGGAGAAGGCTTCATCACCACTTGGAATTGGTGGTGTTGAAACAGGCGGTTTGGATTTTCACCATAGCGACCGTCTGCTGGGCGACGTGAAGGCTGAACATAGGCAGCATTCCACGGTTCTGGACCATTGGCACGTAAAAAAGTATAAGGCGACATGGTGCCTGCACCTACTTCGTTATCGTAGGCTTGCATAAGATTAGCACCTTGCTTACTCCAAAATTCTTGGAGTGTTAGGATGATTTCTTGAAATGATAGTTTGTTCGACATTTTTTCCCTCACTTTAAAAATTGATTTCTATTTTATTTTCTAAATGCAACCATTTTGAAATCTTTCTGATGGCGTAACTTATCTGTGCTTTAGATTGATTGACAAACAAATAAATACCTGGCTGAATTTCTCTCGTGCCTACTTGACCACTAGGGAACTGATTTGGTAATCTTCCTAGGTTATTTTTAGCAGTTGCTTTGCCTTCAACAATATAATCCTCAAGTTGCTCCCGATATTTTTTCAGCAAATAAGTAACAAATTGAATCTCTATCTGTCTTAACGACTTATTTGAAAATACCTTATTTTCTATTTTGACGTAGTAATTCGTTTCATCATTGAGTGGTTCTTCAATAACCTGGTTGTCATATAAATCAATATTAGCAACATCTTCAATAATCTCTTCGAAAATAGTTCTGATCTCATCAGCCTTAATCTTATTCAATTTCTGAATTTTACTATTGTTGCCACCAGTTTTATTGTCCATATCAAAACCAGATTCTGAGAAGCTGTTGATATAAAATCTTTCGAGATAGTCTAATTGCGACTTATCTATCAGGCCATCATTTCGACCAAAGAATAAAACGCTCGTCCACCAACTTTTAATCGTTTCGTGTTTATCCAATCTTTTAAAAACAGCATCACTCGCTTGACCTACATAGCGCTTACTTTCACCAATCAAAATATAAATGCCAGGCTTTTGAGATTCCTCAACTCGTCTTAAATTTTTAAAATCATCACGCTTGAAATTCACAACATAGATGGGTTCTTTCTCATAAATTGAAATATCATCTTGATTATCATTCGTTATGAATATATTTCTAACCAAACAATCACTTCCTTTCTCTTGGCATTATCAACACAAAAAACGCCCTGACACTAAAAACACATGGTGTTCTAGTATCAGGACGCCTTATCGACGCGGTTCCACCTGAATTCTTGATTACTTTATCAATCAAGCGCTCATATTCAATTCAAGCTCCACCCGCGCCACTTGGTTTCATTGCTTTATGATATTTTAACAAATTTACGCTTGCTTGTCAAAATTACCCAAGATAATTATCTTATCCTGATTATTTTCTTCATTATTTTCCCAACTTCTCCAAAATAGCAAAGGTATTATTCACATAATAGTCAACAGCAACAGGAAGTGTCTCATCTTTAACTGTCATATCTGAAAAATGGAGGCCTGGACTTCCTGGTGCATTACTGCCAATGAAGGCAAAAATGCCTGGAATATGCTCTTGGTAGGCTGCAAAATCCTCACCTGCATTTGACAATTCAGGCACCACGACATCATCATGCCAACGACTTGTCTCATCAAATAGAAAGCTAGACAATTCTGGATCGTTATAGGTCACATTAGTCCCTAAAATCCAGTCAATCTCAGCTGTCACCCCATAAGCTTTGGCAACATGTTCAACGATGTCATAAAAACGCTGTTTAGCAAGTAGCCGATCAGCTTGATTGAAGGTCCGAATCGTCCCCTCAAAAATGGCAGTATCCGGCAAAACATTCCATGTATTACCTGCTGTCATATGTGTAACAGAGACAACAACAGCACGTTGCGGATCCATATTACGCGACACGATTTGCTGTAAACTCGATACAATCGCACTGGTCGCCACAATACTATCCACCCCTTCATGCGGATAGGCTGCATGGGAACCGACGCCCGTAACGGTCACGAAAAATTGATCAACTGCAGCCATGACCCCTTTGGCACGGATCCCAATCTGACCAACAGGTAAAGTCGGCATATTATGGTATCCTATGATGGCTTGGACATCTGACAAAATACCTGTATCTAAAACTTCATTTGCACCAAAATGTGCTTCTTCAGCATGTTGAAAGATCAGTTTGACCGTACCCTTTAACTCAGCTTCACGCTGTTTCAAAATTTTAGCAGCGCCTAACAGACTTGTTTGGTGCAGGTCGTGACCGCAAGCATGCATGACACCAGCATTTTTAGAGGCAAATGATAAGCCAGTATTTTCTAAAATCGGGAGCGCATCAATATCTGCACGCAAAGCAATCACGGTCTCTCCCTGACCAACTTGAGCCACCAACCCCGTTTTGAGACCTGTCTCTAAAATCTCAATATTTAAGCCCTCCAGATAGGCTTTAAGATAGGCCGTCGTTTCAAATTCCTGACCTGATAACTCAGGATTTTCATGAATATGATGGCGGATGGTAACGAGTTCGTCATAGTGGTCTGCTGAAATGGTCATCTGTAGCTCTTCCTTTTCTGTGTCATTTATCCTCAAAATAGAGATAACTTCCAGTCCATTGTATCATGTTTGAGTAGCTTTTAACAAAGAAATGGTCTAGTCCACCCTTTTGCCAAACAAAATACCGTGACGCTTATTTGGCATCACGGCATCTAGCTTATTTTATACCTGCTAAACGAATCAGGGCCATATCCAAAAGAAATTTCTTATCGGCTTGACCTGACTTGATTTTGAAGTCGGTATCAATCAACTGTCGCAAGGCTTGAGCCAAAAATACCTTACTTCTGGCACGCGCTGGCACAACCAAAAATTTCAAACGAAAAGGATTGATTTTCAAAAACTCAACCAGCTGGCGGTCAGTATAGTGCTTATCCAGCAAAAGTTTGATTTGAAAATACAGCCGAAAATTAGTGGTCAAAATCGCCAGCAACTTAATCTCATCTTCTCCCTGCAACACCAGATCAGCAACCAAGGCTCTGGCTTCGACTAATTTCGATTTCAAGATCAAATCCGTCAGGTCGAAAATGTTGTCAGATAGGGATTTGGGAACTGCTGCTTGGACATCGTCAGGCGTGATTGCTCTCCCATCCGCATAAGTTTTGACCATCTCGATATTCTGTCTGATGATGGAAAAGTTAGCATTTGACTTTTCAATGATTAAATTGATGATATTAGGTTGCAAACCTGAATCCGTTACAAAATACTTGGTCAAATCATTTAACTTCAGATCGGTTGCTTCCAAGTCAAAAGCGAGTTTTTTGAGTTTCTTAACAATCCGACGTTTACCGTCCAACTTACCATGAAAGATAAAGATGACCTTGGTTGTCTCAAGTGGATTATCCAGAAAACTTTCCAAACGGGTTAACTGCTTTTCTGTCAAGACTGATTTTTTAGCAGTCGTCAAATCCCAAAGATTTTCAAGGACGACAAGCATGCCGTCCCCAAAAAAGGGGAGGCTTTCTAATTCTTCGAGGGCTAGATTGGGATCAGACTCGGTCATGTCGAAATAGGCCTGAGATAAGTCAGATGGGTCAAAGCCGACTTTCTGGAAGATCTGTATCTTCAACTCAGAAATGATATCGTCATTTTCCCCTGAAATCACAGTGAATTGAGGCAGGTTCTCTGCTGATACTCGAGATAGCTCATCAAATACTGTCATGATTACCTCCATTTTCCGAATCAGCCGTAGGCTCTTCCAGATGGGCAACTAAAACTTTACGTGGTTTCGTTCCTTCAGCGGGTGTAATGATGCCGGCTGCTTCTAGCTCTTCCATGATGCGGGTGGCTCTGTTAAAGCCTGTCGATAAGCGACGTTGCAGCATAGAGGCTGAGGCTTTTTGACTTTCGATAACGAGCTGTTTGGCTTGCTCAAAAAGAGGGTCGCCAGAGTCGGTGGCACTAGCACCGCCGCTGCTGTCAAAGGTTCTCGCATCATCTTCTGCGACTTCACCTGGGTCAAAGGTTTCGTCATACTCTGCACTGGCCTGGTTTTTGATGAAATCAACGACGCTTGCCACATCATCATCAGAGAGGAAGGCGCCTTGCAAGCGAATCGGGTGATTTTCGT
Source organism: Lactococcus sp. (assembly GCA_047833645.1). Classification (GTDB taxonomy): domain Bacteria; phylum Bacillota; class Bacilli; order Lactobacillales; family Streptococcaceae; genus Pseudolactococcus. Next base: position 2,183,193 of record CP181259.1, on the reverse strand, counting down.
CAATTGGCTTGAAGAGCATGTCACCGCGGCCGAGTAGTTTTTCAGCACCATTACTGTCGATGATCGTTCGTGAATCGGTCCCAGAAGAAACGGCAAAGGCAACACGACTTGGGACGTTGGCTTTGATCAAGCCGCTGATGACATCAACAGAGGGACGCTGTGTCGCAAGGATCATGTGAATCCCAGCCGCACGCGCTTTTTGTCCAATCCGGATAATGGCATCTTCGACTTCTTTAGAAGCGACCATCATCAAGTCGGCCAACTCATCCACGATAACGACAATGAGTGGTAAGGTTTGCTGTTTTTCCTGATTTTCAGCGTTGAATTTTTCGACTTTAGCGTTGTAGCCTTCGATATTACGCGAACCGACACGACGGAAAAGTTCATAGCGATTTTCCATTTCGTCCACGACCTTTTGCAAGGCTCTTGCTGCCTTACGTGGGTTGGTAACGACCGGAATGAGGAGATGGGGAATATCGTTATAAACATCCAACTCGACCATTTTAGGGTCAACCATGAGAAACTTAACCTGGCTCGGAAGAGCTTTCATCAGGATACTGGTAATAATGCCATTAACCGCGACTGATTTACCAGAACCTGTTGAGCCTGCAACTAAGATATGAGGCATTTTGGCGAGGTTGAAAGTTTTAATCGAGCCGTCAACTGCTTTCCCAAGTGGGACTTCTAAGAGGTCTTCTGGGTTAGTCTGGGCATTTTCCCACATCTCACGGAAGCCAACCATGGCGACTTCAGAGTTGGGAATTTCAATGCCGACGACTGATTTACCAGGGATTGGCGCTTCGATTCTGACATCTTTTGCAGCTAAGGCTAGGGCTAAGTCGTCTTGGAGATTCAAAATACGACTGACTTTTACACCGGTGGCTGGTTTGATTTCATATTTTGAAACGGATGGCCCAACGACAGCCGATTCAACTGTGGCTTGAATGCCAAAACTTTTAAAGGTTGTTTCAAGGATTTTAATATTATGTTGAACATTTTTACGTTCATTGGCCTGATTTTTGATGGGTGTTGGAGCAAGCAAGGACGCATCTGGCAATTGGTAGCGTGACATTTCTGGTGTTGCTGCAAAATCAATAGGCAGATTATCGTCTGTTTCATCTGTTTGTGTCACATCAGCAGTAGCAATTTCTGGCGTCAAAATTTCACCCGTTTCTGGCTCGTAGTCAGGCATGACGATTTCAGGTTCTCTGTAAGGCAACACATCATAATCACTCGGCGCTTTTAGTTCTTCCGGATTAAGACTTGCTGTTTCAAGTGGCGCGGCTGCCACAGCGGCGAGGGCTGCGGCTTCACGTGCTTCCTGACGCTTCAATTTTTCAGACTGACGTTTGGCTTGCCGATCTGCTGAACTGGCTTTCAGTTTGGCAAAAATAGTCTGCCAAAATTGTGGCGACAAGTAGTACAAACCTGGTAGGAATAACAAGCCCGCAATCAAATAAACGCCGATGACTGAAAAAAGGAGTTTCAAAGGAGAATAGATAGCATGTCCCAGCATCCCCGCGCCCACAAACTCAGTCACTTTCAGTTTAAGAAGCTGACTAGAAACCAGAGTCCAGGTGTGGTTGGTGCCGATCACTTGATCAAAATGTGCCTGAAAGCCTAGCACCATGGCCAAAAAGATTAAAATCAGACCGATGACAGAGTTGCGGTGGGCGGCTGAAAATTCTTTTTTGAAGATGGGTAGGATGATCATGAAGATGCCGGCGATAATGACGGGATAGGCCAGGCTGCCGACGGCGATGCGGATCAAGTTATAGAGCGAAATGCCGACCATACCGAGACGTGTTGCTGCGAAGATCAGCAAAAATAAGGCAACAAACAGGGCCACGAGTTTCCGTTTTTCTGCTTGTTCAGCCTGCGCTTTTTTGGATATTTTTCTATTTTTAGGTGTTTTTTTCTGAGTTTTTTTAGCCATAGTTACTATAATTATACCATAATTTGGTATACTATTCTTATGGAAAATATAAACAAGACATATCATGCTATGGCTTTTTTCGATCTGGATGGCACGCTGTTGAACCAACAGAGCCAACTTGACGAAGAGGTCATCCAAGCCCTCCACCATATCCGCGACAACGGTATTTTGCCCGTCATCGCCACAGGACGTGGGCATTTTGAACTTGAGGGGCTCATGGCCCAGTCTGGCATCACCAGTGCGGTTGCCATGAACGGCCAATTCATCATCGTCGAAGGCGAAACGATCTACCATGAGCCAATGGCGGTGGCTAGTATCGAGAAGCTGAAAACACTAGCAGATGCTAAAGATCAAGCCCTTGCTTTTTATGACAAGGACAGCTATTGGGTTTCTGAGATGACCGATCTCGTTAAGCATGCCTATGGCTATACGGACGCTCCCCTGCCAACCGTCAACGACACGCGCTACCTGACCGATGAAATCAACATGCTCCTCGTCTTCACGGATCAAGTTTCTGACGTCGCCTACTATCAAACGTTAGTCCCTGAATTCAATTATTTCAAGAACACACCCTACTCGATCGACATCATTAATGCCGGATCCAACAAGGGTACCGGTATCAAAAAAGTCGTTGAGTTATTAGGCTTTACAGGCCAAACTTACGGTTTTGGCGATGGTCCCAATGACCTCCACCTCTTGAAATCCGTTGACCACGCAACTGCCATGGGCAACGCCATCGACGACCTCAAAGCCATCGCTGACTTTGTCTCAACGGCAAATACAGACCACGGTATCGTCAATGCCTTTAAACATTGGGGATGGCTATAATCTCGGACCTTTCTACCTTAAAACAAAAAGTCTACAAGCCTCGGACACATGGTCCAGTGCTTGTAGACTTTTTTTGGATTACCTTACATCAAAGCTTGGGCAGCTGTGATGATCGATAATTTATAGATATCTTCTTCATTTGAGCCACGTGACAAGTCAGAGACTGGCTTGTTCAAGCCTTGAAGAATGGGACCAATGGCCTCAAAATTCCCGATACGTTGGGCAATTTTATAACCGATATTCCCTGATTGTAAATCAGGGAATACAAAGACACTGGCATTCCCGGCAACCTGAGAATCTGGGAATTTCAAGCGACCCACTTCTGGAACAAAGGCTGCATCAAATTGCATTTCACCATCAATTTTAAGGTCTGGTCGCAAATCTTTGGCGATTTGAGTTGCCTCAACCACTTTCGTCACGTCTTCTGAAGCACCAGAACCATTGGTAGAAAAGCTGAGCATGGCCACGCGTGGTTCGATGTCAAACAAGGTCGCCGTCGCTGCTGAATCAATGGCAATTTCTGCCAATTCTTGTGCACCTGGCTTGATGTTAATGGCACAGTCACTGAAAATATATTTTTCTTTCCCATAAGCACGCACCATTAAGAAAGCGCCTGATGTTCGTGACACGCCTGGTTTCGTTTTAATGATCTGAAGTGCTGGTCGAACCGTATCAGCAGTCGAGTGAACTGCACCTGATACCAAGCCATCAGCTAAGCCCATGTAGACTAGCATCGTCCCAAAATAGTTGACATCTAGTAAAATATCACGTGCCTGCTCCTCCGTCACTTTACCCGCACGACGTGCCACAAAAGATTCGACCATCTCATCAAAGTGATCATAGTCTGCTGGGTCGATAATCGTAAAAAGTGACGACTGCAAGCCGCGTGCGCGTAATGTCGCTGAAATTTCTTCGACACTGCCCAAGAGAATTGGCGTTACAAGTTCTTCAGCTTGCAAACGGTAAGCCGCACCAATGATACGCGGCTCAATCCCTTCCGGAAAAACTATCTTTAAATTTTTCCCTGCAATTTTCGCTTTGAGTCCGTCAAACAAATCGTTTTTCATCTATCTTTCATCCTTACTTAATTTAGTTTACCGACACATTATAGCATAATTCACAAAGATTTGTAAACGTTTTCTTACTGATTTTCTTCCAAAATTGACGCAATCTTCGTATTAATGATATCCAGACCAACTAAATTGCTGATGCCTTCCGGAATAATCAGGTCCGCATAACGCTTGGTTGGCTCAATAAATTCATGGTACATGGGTTTAACCGCCCCCAGATATTGGGTGATAATGCTATCTAAACTCCGCCCGCGTTCTGACATATCCCGCTTAATCCGACGAATAATCCGCACATCATCATCTGTGTCCACAAAGATTTTAATGGCCATCATATCACGCAAGCGTTCATCTTCTAGGACCAAAATCCCTTCGACGATGATCACATCGACCGGTTTTTGACAGTAAGTTTCCTTACTGCGAGTATGATTGGTATAATCATAAATCGGAATCGCGACCTCTTTCCCCGCCTGAAGCTCCTCAAGCTGGCTGATCAAATAAGTTGTATCATATGCCAAAGGATGGTCATAGTTGGTCTTCAAGCGATCCTCAAAGTCCAGATGACTTTGGTCCTTATAGTAAGAATCGTGCTCAATCAAAGCGATTTGCTCATTCGAAAAGTTAGTCAGTATGGCTTGGCTAACAGAAGTCTTGCCCGAAGCAGACCCTCCTGTCACACCAATTATCATTGGTTTTTTCATCATAACCTCTATTATATCAATTTTTCTCCTTTTTTGGTAGAATAGAAACTATAATGAACACAAAGCACACTTTAGTCACATTAGAAGATGACCAACTCGCCATCCAGACCGGCGACAAACTCTTGATCACAGGCCCCATAGCCAGCGGCAAAACGACCCACCTCAACAAAATAGCCGCCAAACTCCCCAAATATCAGTTTGATCGCCTCTTCCAAACGCTAGACGACAACTTCGTGCCAGGCACCGTCGCCGAAAATCTTGCCTTTAACCTCGAAAACAACGCCGTCCCTTTCGCGAACATGCAGGCAAGCATCCTAGCAAGTGCTGAAACCTACCACTTGACAGATGACCTTAACACTGACATTTCAGACTTGACGACCTATCAAAAACAAGTCCTGGCTTTGGCGCAAGTCCTAATCTGCCCCACTGACATTTTAATCTTAGATGAGCCTTTATTTTTACCAGAAGCCTTTGAAGGCACATTGATTGTGGCAGGTGATTTTGATCCAGACCCATTTGATCACGTGATTGACTTATCTGAAGGCCTACCGCTGAATCAAACACTTGAGCTTGACCTCAACCGTCACATCAATCCTGACAAAGCAATTCTTTCAGTGACTGAACTTGTTGACGGGATGTCCTTTGCTATTTACGAAGGTGAAAAAGTCGCGATCACCGCTTCAGCTGAGCTCCCCCTTGCGGATATGCTAGCTGGTTTTCGCCCCACATCAGGCGAGATTGACTTCTACTACGAAGACATCACCCAGCAAGCCCTCGATAAGCGCGGCCGCAAAATCGGTTACATCATGGCCAATCCTGACGATATGATTTTTGTCAAGCGTGTCCGTGAAGCTGGCATTTCTGATGCCCTTCTCGAGCTTTGTCACTTAACTGCTGTCAAAGAGGCCCGCCTATCTGACTTATCCCATCGCCAAAAACGCCGATTCACAACCGCCTGCATCCTCATGCAAGCCACGCCAATTGTCCTCATCGACCAACCAGAATTTGAGGACTTCTCAGAAATTCTGACCTACCTCGACCGCCAAGGCGTGACCCTCATCCTCATCACAGATCAGGACAAGTTCCTCCCCCTCATGGATAGACAGGAGGTCTTCTGATGCTCAAATCCCTGACCCCCTTTACGAAATTTCTCATCTTTATCCTGACCATGGTCGCTGCCCTTGTTTCTAACGACACCCGCTTCTTGGGTCTACTGGCTTTGATCGCTCTGGCTTGTTTTATCCCTGCGAAACTTAAGTTTGCCAAGTGGCTTTGGCTTTTGGTTGGCCTGCATCTTGTGATCATGTTTAGTCTCAATCCTGATTATGGTGTGACACTCTACCACTACAATATCAGTTGGATCACAGACTTGACCCTTCAAGAAGCCCTTTATCTGCTCAACATTTTCCTAAAAGATGTCATCATCCTGACATTTTTACAGATTTTCTTACTGACCAGTCAGCCTTCAGAGATTGCTGCCAGTCTCAATGCGATTGGCCTACCTTATCGACTGGCTTACAAAATCGGTCGACTTTTCGGGTTTGGACCAGAGTTAAAAGCAAAGGCGGTCAAACTTCGTGCTGCTGCTGTCGCTCAAAATCAAAAGTTTTCAAGGCTTGACGCTGTTCGATTTTTGCTGAAAGCAAAGCACGAAAAGACACTGGCCAGCCGACATTTTGGCAAAAAACAAAAAAGAACTTGGCTTCAGATGCGCCCGATTACCGAGCGCGATAAACGGGCCATCGGGCTGGCTGGCTTGGCGCTTATCATGAGTCTCATCTTGATTATCGTGAATGGCGGTCGGCTTTGGAATCCCTTTCGATAGGTGATGCGCGTTGTCAATGGCTTGGGTAACAGGCCTCATCATAATAAGGAGATAAATTATGACATTAAAACTTGGTGTAATTGGCACAGGCTGGATTTCTCGTGCGTTTATCGATGCAGCATTATCGACAAAGCGGTATCACTTCTCTGCGATTTATACGCGTAATTTAGCGAGTGGTGTCACCTTCACTGAAGACTTTCATCATGTCGATGTCTTTGAAAATTTGACTGAATTTGTCGGGGCAGATTTGGATGTCATTTATGTTGCGAGTCCGAATTCTCTACATTTTGAGCAAGCCAAAGCTGCGATTTTAGCTGGTAAAAATGTCGTCGTGGAAAAACCTGCCTTTTCAAATCCAACTGAACTAAATGAGATCATCAAACTAGCAGCACAAGAAAAAGTCCTTTTCTTTGAAGCAGCGCGTAATCTACATGAAAAATCCTTTGAGATTATCAGAGACTTTCTATCTGATAAAGTCATCGTTGGGGCAGATTTCACCTACGCCAAATACTCATCTAGAATGCCGGCCTTACTAAATGGTGAGCTACCCAATAAATTCAACCCTAAATTCTCAGGTGGCTTATTGGCTGACTTGGGTGTTTACCTACTTTATGCAGCCCACGCCTTTTTCGGCAAGCCAAAATACGCCCAATATACCGCCGAATTACTAGAATCAGGGATCGATGTTTCTGGCGTCGGTGTCCTATCGTATGATGGCTTTAAAGTCGCCCTTAAAACAGGCGGTAATTACAATTCATTTTTACCCAATGAAATTTATACGACAACTGGCACGCTGGTGCTCGATGCGGTCAATGCCATCCACTATGCACGTTTCATTGCATTAGATGGCACGACGCTTGAACTGCCGATTAAGACATCTCAAGATAACATGCAGGAAGAAGCGCTTGATTTTGCTCGAGTAATTGAAAAACCCAATACCCCACAACATTATGAAGACTATGAAAACTGGCTAAGCATGGCGATTAACGTTGCTGCAACAAGTTATGCCATGAGAGAAAGTGCAGGAATTAAATTTGACGCTGACAAAAACTGATCTACCCGACGTTTGGGCAGATGTATTAGCCACTGTCTCTGACTTTACAGAGATTCAACAACAATCCTTTGATGTCATTTCATCTAGACAAAACGTGCTTGCCACTAGCCCAACTGGGACAGGTAAAACCTTGGCTTATCTTTTGCCAAGTCTTCTGAAAGTACAAAAAAAACAGGGGCAACAGCTCCTGATTCTAGCCCCCAATAGTGAGCTGGCCGGTCAAATTTTTGAAGTCGTCAAATCATTAGCAGCGCCTCTAAGCCTAACCGCTAATCTAGTGATTTCCGGTGCTAGTATTAAACGCCAGATTGAACGAATCAAAAAAGGGCCTGAGATTATCGTCGCGACACCTGGTCGTGCGCTAGAATTGGTTAAGGACAAGAAAATCAAGATGACCGCCATTGATACGATTATCCTCGATGAAGTCGATAACCTGCTTGAGGATTCTCAGTGGCGATTTGTCAAGCCGATTATCACGCGCACGCCTAAGGCTTACCAGTTTATCGCTTCTAGCGCGACGGCCCACGAAGTTTATGAGACCATGGCGAGTTTTGCGCCTAACTTGGTTGAGATTAATGTCGACAATACGGAGGCAACGGTTGACCATTTCATGGTCAAAGTCGAGAACCGCAAGAAAATTGACCTCTTGCGACAAATCGCACACATCCCTGGTATGCGCGGTCTGGTCTTCTTTAACCGTCTGGAAGACCTCGGTAATGCCGAAGAAAAACTAACTTTCCAAAATATCGCAGCGGTGTCTATCGCCAGCGATGTCAATGGTCGTTTCCGCAAAACGATTATCGAGAAGTTTAAGAATGGTAAGATCACACTTCTACTTGCGACTGATATCGCAGCGCGCGGTCTTGATATTGACGACCTCGACTATGTGATTAACTTTGATATCCCAGTTAATCTTGAAAGTTATACCCACCGGACTGGTCGAACAGGTCGCATGGGCAAATCAGGCACTGTCATCAACATCGTCGGCAACTCCTTCGACGAAAAAAATGTCAAAAAATATCAAAAACAACCTGAAAAAAGCCTTAAAGCTGGTGAATTTATCAGACTAAAATGATATAATACTAAATGGCCATGTGCCATTTATCCGTCCCTCTAGTATAACGGATATTACGGGCCCCTCCTAAGGGTTTGATGCTGGTTCGATTCCGGCGGGGGACATTTTTATATGCTGAAAACCCTTGTCAAATAAGGGTTTTTGTTTTACATGTGCCAAAAATGTGCCAAATTATTTTTTAAAGATAACAAAAAGCCCACGATTTCATACGACCGCAGGGCTTTTGCTACGATTTCACCTTTATATTTTCCCCAAAAACACTATTTAAATAGAATTTGATATAATACTCAGTAATACATCGGAGGAATTTAAAAATGCAAAACCATGATTTAATTGAAAATGAAATCAAAACAGTTATTGATACTTGTGACAAGCTCATTCATGAAGAAAAATACGATGATCTTGTCAATTTTTACACAGAAGATGCTGTTTTAGTTGTAAAACCTGGCATGAACGCTAAAGGACGCGAACAAATTAAATCCGCCTTTATCAAAATAGCAACTTATTTCGATAATTCTATTAAACCTATAGAAGGTAAAATAGTCTATCTCATTTCCGGCGATACAGTCCTTGTCTTAGCTCAAACATTTTTAGAGGCAAATCAATCTGCAACTAAAAAATCTGAATTCTCAATGGAAAGAAGAGCAACCTACGTTTTTCGAAAGATTGATGAGAAATGGTTATGTGCGATAGACAACTCGTATGGCACAACCCTTATTGATTAAAAGGATACCTTTTCTTTTACATGAGCAGCTTCAACCGAAGTTGCTTTTTATGAAGTAAAACACACTTCCTGTCATTTAATTTATCTCAACTTGACTACATTTATACATTTGTGTAAAATTAAAGCACAGCTAAGATATTAAAAAATAGTTAAACGACTTCGCCATTGTCTGTCGTTAATAACTTGGACACGATTGAGCTCTTCAATATCTACGGATTTTTGAATTTCTAACACAGTAGTCACAATCTGTACGATACGGTTAAAACTGAATTAGTAAAATTATTCAGGATACTGTAACACTTTATAAAAAGCAATAAAGGATCTATCAGTTTCAAATACCATCAATCTTTAACTTGAAAAAGTTTAATAAATATTACTAATTATAGAAGTTTGAAATCAGCAACTAAACATAAACTAGTCGTGTAGCTTATTACTTATTAAAAGATATTTTTCTGTATGCTTCCATGCCAAGTATTTTCTATTGACAATGTGGGCGTTAAAAGATACAATTAAAGTATGATAAAGACCACGTCACGCCTCTGATTGAAGCGTTCCTTGACGTGGTCGTTTTATTTTTAAGGAGAACCTGTGAAATTAGCCAAAACATATGTTGAACAACTAGATATACTGGAAAAACGTAATTTGACAATAGAGGATAGAAATAATGCCATCATATCACTATCAAGTATAAATTACTATAACTTAACCGGTTACCTGTATCCATTTAAAGACAAAAACGGTGAATATCGTCCAGGTACTACTTTTGAACAAGGGGTGGCGTTATATAAATTCGATCAAGAATTAAGTTCAATCATCATGTACTTTCTAACTGAAATAGAACAGACTTTAAAAACGAAAATCGCTTATATCTCAGCTTTTGATTTTCCAGAAGATCCTTATTTTTATACTAAAGAGATTAATTTTGAAAACCCTTCAGAGCATAAACGCTTCATTTCAGACTTTAAAAAAGCAGTCATAAATAATAAAGATGCTAAATTTGTAAAACATCACGTAACAAACTATGATGGGAAGTTCCCTATTTGGGTTGCCATTCAACTTTTTACGCTTGGTAATATCAAACATTTTTACAAGAATTTACCTCATCGAACCAGGAAAGGAATTAGTCAAGTATTTGATGTACCACATAGTACTCTTGATAACTGGATTGAAAACTTGCGTATTACGAGAAATTTGACAGCTCATAATATGCGGATATATGGGAACACATTCAGTAATAGTCCAAGACTATCTGGTAAAATTAAAAATGTCAATAATACTAATAGAGTTTTTGCTCAAATACTGTTGTTCAAGATTTTAATCCAAGATAAGGTGTCTTGGACAGAAAGAATCGTTCAATTAAACCAACTCATAGCCAAAAATTCAAAGTATATAAACATAAAAGAAATAGGTTTCCCAGATGATTGGTTTGAAATTTTGACAGACTAAACAAGCACACTCACGCTTCAAGTAAAATCTGTGAGTACACTTAACTTTTGTAAATAAGGCTGAAATAATGGAAAAGTTAAACGGCAACAAAAAATGGAGAAAATCTTCTTTATTCAATATTTGCCCTTGTGAACCCAAAATGGTCCTTGAAAATCAAAGACCATTTTTTATTTTACAGAGCATTCCAGTCTATCCGATTATACCGTCTCACGCCACTTATTCTGTATTACAATCAACAAATCATTTTAACACGTAATCTGTTTACTCAGTTCTTATCGTTTCATATTAGTCTCATTCTTTCTTTTGTCTATCATACACAAAAGAATGTTAACATTATCAACGATTTTATTTATTTTAGCTTTGCATAAAATTTGACAACCTAACCTTTTATGGTATAATTTACTCATAACTTCCAATAAGAGTTAAATGCACAAAGAGCTATGTATTCGTGTACATAGCTCTTTTTTTGCACTTATGTCAAGCGTGTGCGGGCAACCTGTCTAGGTTATTTACCCTTGTCCGTCATTTTTGCAATGACGATGAGCAATACGCCTGCAATGACGTCTGCTAATACTTCCAATAAGAAGTCAAACATGTAAGACACCTCCTCCCTAGACAAAGAGGTGCCAATGAATATTATAACATAATAATATTAAAACATATAAAGTCTGATAATTCCGACTATTGTATATGATATTCATCCTAATCTTAATAAATGGTTGCTGTGCGACCACATCAACTGTCTAACTTTTGAATTAGGCAGTTTTTTGATTAAAATTAAACGATAAACATCCAAACAAAAAGCACCATGTCTCCACCGACACAGCGCTTCATAGGGTATTCCAAATCCAGCTACTTCTGCTCACGCAAGACACCGTCTGCCATCAGATAAACCTTATCACAATAGTCAACCAGCCGCAAATCATGGGTTACCATGATGGTGGCTTTATTTTTTTTCTTGGTTTCTTCCGCGAGGATTTTCACGACTTCAAAGGCCTTGTCGGTGTCAAGACTTGCTGTGGGTTCATCCGCTAAGATGATTGAGGGATCATGGTAGAGCGCACGAGCGATTGCAACGCGCTGTCTTTCTCCACCTGATAACTCCTCTGGATACTTATTCACTAGAGACGCCACTCCGAGTTGCGCTAGCAACTCATCACCTTTTGTCCTGGCCTTACTTTTACTCACTTTGTCGACCAGTTTGAGCTGGTTTTTGACCGTTAAAAACGGGACTAAATTTGAGCTTTGTAGGATAAAGCCGATCTCATCAAACCGCAATTTGGCGCGTTCTTTTTCCTTTTGACCACTGAAGGTCTTGCCATTAATCAAGACTTCACCATTGGACGGCGCCTGTAAGCCACCCGCAATGGTCAAAAAGGTACTCTTGCCTGATCCCGACGGGCCAATAATCGCGACAAACTCGCCTTTTTTGACCGCAAAATCAGTGGGTTTCAAGGCGTCAATGACGTCATCCCCGTCTTGAAAAGACTTGGTGACCGTTTTAAATTCTATTGCATACATCCGTTACTCCAGTCTAGCCAATCGCTCTCAAAGGATCCAGTTTCACAATCGAGCGCACCGAGAAGAGGGCACCCAAAATTGCGACGACCACGATTAATACGGCGATACCCGCGAAAAATAGCGGCTGAGTTTGAAAAGGCACAGCATCCGGCAGGGCCAGCGCAGACAGTACCGTTGCGACCAAGCCCGCGAGCACACCCGTGAAAGCCAGAACAAAAGTCTGCGCCACCACGGACCGCGCGATATAGCCGCTCGAAATCCCCTGCGCCTTCATCACACCAAAAATCGCCATTTTCTGCATGGTCAAAACATAGATGAAAATCCCGATCACGATGGCCGCGATTACCACCAAAAAGCCGATCATAAAGCTGAAAGTCATCACTTGCGCACTATAGCCCGGCAGCTTGTAGATAAACGCCCCTATCGATAGGTTTTTCAAGCCCGCTGTTTCGCCAGCCGTCCCTTTGGTGACAATGGCATTAACACTTGCAGCTTGTTGGCCAGCCATGCTGGCACCATTACGGATTAGCTGAAAAGTCTCTAATGACGTATAAAGGACAGGCGCCACACTAAATTTGGCCTGATCAGTAAAACCGACGATGGTCAAAGTCTGATCGTTGGTCGCCAGTCTGACTTTATCCCCTAGCTGATAACCGTAGCGGGTCTCTAGACTCTTGTCAGCGACAACATCACCTCTTGTTTGAAACAGTTTACCTTCGATGATATTGGGTCTGAGAAATTGTCCCGCATCAATGCCGAAGAAACTGACATTTTGTTTCTTCTGGTCGTCCTTGCTGTCGATGATGATCCCAGGTGTCTGAGCCAGCACCGCCTTTTTATTAGCGGTCACCTGGTCAAGGATTTTGGGATTGATTTGAGACATGGACAGGCTGTCATTGGCTTTATCCGACAGGAGAATGTCAGTCGCCTGCCATTTATTGATGGCCTGTTGATATTCCTGGGCCAGACCATAGGATAGGCCGGTCAGGAAAAAGACGAGGTAGGCGATGAGGAAGGTCACGCCAACCACCAGAGCATACCGTAATTTCGAATGTCGCATTTCATTTAGCGCTAAAAACATAGTCAAGCCCCCTTTGGTTTTTAGTATAACACAAAATGTTCAACCACATGGGGTTTGACAAATTAAAAAATCAAATTTATTGAAAATCATCTGATATGATGTCAATTTAAAAGCTTACAGACATTTTGCCTGTAAGTTTTTCAGTTTGAATGATTGTGTTTGAGGTGCTGCTTTCCCCCTTGTTTTTGATAGGGATTAACCGGATTTTTTTTCAAGGAAAAATGATCTGGGACGTAATCTACTCCTCCTTTAACAAAGGGGTTGCACCGTAAAATGCGTGCTGTGCCCATTATCACACCTAAAAAGCCATGTTTTTGAATGGCTGTGATCATGTAGTTGGAGCAGGTCGGGTGATAGCGACAGGCACCTGGTAGCAAGGGCGAGATGGCGACTTGGTAAAAGCGGACGGGTGCGATGAGCACGCGCCTGATGATAGTTTTGAACATGATGCGCTTTTTCTTTCGTTTGATATGGTGGGGCTTGCGAGGTTAGGCGCGGAGTTTGATGATAAATTTGGTGCCTTGGGGGGGATTGTCTTGGACGTCTAGCTTACCGCCACAGGCGTCGATGATCTGCTTGGCCAGCGACAAGCCTAGGCCAAAGCCACCTTTTTGACGGGTTCTTGCCTTGTCCACGCGGTAAAAGCGGTCAAAAATTTTCTTTTTATCCTCATTTGAAATGCCGTAACCATTGTCTGAAGTCGTGATGACCAGCATTTGACCGGTTTTTTCGACTTTGATGTCAATGTGACTGCCAACATCTGAGTATTTGACGGCATTATCATATAATATCGTGAGGACCTGTTTGATCAGACTTTCATCCAGTTTGACGCGATCTTTCAAGTTGACTGAACTAGTAAAGACGCGGTCTGAGTTTTCAGCAAGTAACTTGTAATTTTCAAATATTTTTTCAAAATAAGTGCAATCGACCGAGGTCAGCTCGACTTTCAACCCCCCATCACGCTTGGCGAGATTGAGCAAGTTACTGGTCAGCAGCCGCATATTGCGGACTTCGGCGAGACTTTGGGAGATATTTTCACTTTGATCGATAATCGTCGCCGTCGGCTTTTGAAACAAGAGTTCTAGTCGATTTTGCAAAATCGCAAGCGGCGTTCTCAGCTCATGACTGGCGTTTTCGACGAAGTTCTTCTCCTTCTCATAAGCGGCCAAGACCGGCTTTTGGGACCATCTCGACAGATAGATCGATGCGACCAGTGAAATCAGCCAGAAGCTGACCATGGTCGTTAAGATAATGAATTGACTCCGAGAGAGACTATCGGAAAGCTGATCGACATTGACAAAAATCTGAATATAGGCGATGTTGGTCGTGATACTTTTATCGAAAGTGACTTTGAAGGTTTTAGTCCGGTAAAGCAGCGCATCACCCGACGCCGTCTTGATCGTCACCGTGCCCATTTTGCCGATATTTGACTTGTTAAATTTCAGATTATCAGCGACGGTTGCCGTCTCGAGGTTGGTATCCGCATTTAAAATGGCACCTTTTTGATCATAAAGGATGACCGTTTGGTTGGGTGAAAAAACAGAAAATTGCGGACCCGACGTTGCATTGTCCGAATTATCCGCTGCCTCGTCGGAGAAAATAGTCGTGTTATTGTTGCCATGTAAGGCCAGATTGGTCAACATGAGGGGATTTTTAGCCAGTCGATCGATGGTTTCATCTGTTGACTTATAGATACCTGATGTCATCGTCTGCAGGATAATGGCGGACAGGGCCACGAAAATGACGGTAAAGACGACGAAAAAATGCAAAAAATGCTTCACATCAAAGCGAAACAGGTGACGACTGGCGATTTTTTTGACGATTTTTTTCATGCGTTCTGTGTTTTATCTTTTGTCATAAGGTCAGGTCCTATCTTAAAATATAACCGACATTGCGCAGGGTGGCAAGGTTCTCCGCAAACTCTGTGCCTTTGAGTTTCTTGCGTAATTTCGACATGTAGACTTCTACGACGGTGACGGTGGTGTCGCTATCAAAGCCCCAAATCCGGTCGAAAATCTGCTCTTTGGGCAAAATGACGTTGCGGTTTTGCAGGAAATAGAGGAGCAGGACAAACTCTTTGCCGAGGATTTCGACGGGTTTGCCGGAGATGGTCACCTGATTATTGGCGGTATTGACGACGAGGGTGTCGCCATATTTGATGGTCGAGGTGTCTTCGAGTTTACCGGAGCGTTTGAGCAGGGCTTGAATTCGGGCTTTCAGCTCTTCCAGATAGAAGGGTTTGGTCAGATAGTCGTCTGCACCGATTTCAAAGCCGTGCATTTTATCATCTAGGCTTTCCTTGGCGGTCATGATCAGGACAGGCGTTTTGATGCCCTTGGCCCGTAGTTCGCCTAAAACTTCAAAGCCGTTTTTCTCGGGCAACATGAGGTCGAGCAAAATGATGTCGTAGATGTTCATTTCTGCTTCATATAAACCTTCGTCGCCGTCAAAAACTTGGACGACATCTGCAAAATTTTCCAGAAAATCATAGACGGAATTGGATAAAGATAGGTCATCTTCTACTAATAGGATTTTGATCATCGATGGGGTCACCTCTCTTAGATCATCGGGCTCTGATGGCCTTTTTGATCCACTTGCTTTCTTTTCATTTTACACTATTTTACCTTAAAAGACTTAAGATAAACATAAAAAGCCGTCAGTCGACAGCTTTTGTTGATTCGCGCACCTTAAGTTCAAAAGGCACGGTCACTTTTTCTTTAAAATCATCTGGATCTGCCAATAAATGCAGGAGTTTCTGCACGGAACGATGCCCCAGTTGCGTGATATTGATGTCAAAAGTCGTCAAATAAGGGTGAATCAGACTGGCAAAAACAGAATTATTAAAGGAAATCACCGAAATATCATCAGGCACCG
Organism: Lactococcus sp.; assembly: GCA_047833645.1. Lineage (GTDB taxonomy): Bacteria > Bacillota > Bacilli > Lactobacillales > Streptococcaceae > Pseudolactococcus. Next base: position 2,167,061 of record CP181259.1, on the reverse strand, counting down.
TAATCCCACGCTCTGTCAGTCCTTGAATCACTTTAATGGCGAGAATATCATCTAAAACGACAAGCGCTGTGGCACCGCCTTTCGTCAGCTGCTCTGTCGTATTTAGCAACTGACCGCTAAGCCCAAGCGCCTGCACCTTATCCGCAAAACCACGATAGCGCTCACGAAAGACCTCACTCTGATCTGTATTTGTCACAAAAGTTAACTTTTTGTGCCCCAAACTCGCCAGATACTGGGCAGCCTCAGCTCCCATCAGTTTGTTATCATTATCGACCGCCGTGATCTCATTGGCCCGCTCGATAGGCGTCCCAACAATGACAAAAGGAATCTCATCGGCCAAAAGATAATTTCGCACATCGTCCGCTTCCCCAGCATAGAGCACGATAAAGCCATCGACACGTTTTTCCTGGTACATGACTCTGACTTGACTCAAGAGCTCTTCATTGGTATGGCCGGAAGCGATTGAAACCGTGATTTTGTTTTCACGCGCTTCTTCGTTAATGGCTGTCAAAATTTTCATGAAAAAGGGCTGCTCAGACTTATTGGCAATCGGTGGAAAAATCACACCAATCGCCCCTGCCTTACCACTGGCTAACATCTGTGCTGCAGAATTACGCGAATAGCCCAGATCAGCCATAGCCTTCTTGACCTTTTCTTTGGTCTTATCAGAAATCGACGAGTGATTATGAATCGCCCGACTGACCGTTGACGCATTGACCCCTGCGCGCTTGGCCACATCTTTTATCGTAACTGCCATATTTCCCCTTTCTGCGCTTTCATGATAAAAAAGCTTAAAACTTGACCTACGTTTGTGCTGCAGCCAAACGAGAGCATTTATCAACCATAGTTCGCTCAAAGTCTTTCTTATCATCACTTCAATTTGTTATTAATTAAAACATCTATCTTTTTTATAATAAGCAGAAAAACGGAAAACGACTTGAAAGCGTTTCCGTTCTCTAACTATTTATTTTCCCATACTTTCTTTAAAAAATCAAGGGTTAATTGGCTAGTATCCGCAACTAGCGCGATGTCTGCACCTAAGACATCTGCTTTCCCGACACCGATCGGCAAGGCATGCGCCGCTTTAATCGCTGCAATGCCAGAATAAGCATCTTCAATCCCGATGGCTTGACTCACATCTACGCCAACACCTTCAGCAGCAGCGATGAAAATATCTGGTGCTGGTTTGCTTGCGGCCACTTTGGCCGGATCGGCAATGGCATCAAAATAATCTGTCAATTGCATCTGGTCGAGTAAGAAAGGGCCATTTTTTGAAGCGGATGCCAGAGCAATTTTAATGCCTTGTCCCCGTAAATCCTGAAGTAGTTGTAAAATACCAGGATAGACATCTTTTGGTGACACCGCTTGAATCATCTCAACATAGTTATCATTTTTAAGTTTGGCCATAGCAGCAAATTCTTCTGCTGTATAGTCATTTTCCTTGCCACCATGTTCTAAAATACGACGCAAGGATTCTTCACGTGAGACACCTTTTAAATTTTCGTTGAACTCACGGTCAATCTTAATCCCAATTTCCTGGGCCAATTTTTCCCAGGCTAAAAAATGATATTCTGCAGTGTCTGTAATGACACCATCGAGATCAAATAATACTGCTTGAAACATCTTAACCACCTACTTTCACAGTATAACTAGACGTCAATTCAACTGATTGACCATAGACTTCCAGGTTCAAAGCTTCTCCAGATAGCAAGCTGACCGTGACATTTTCAGTCACTTCAATTTTCAAAAGGCGACCACGATAGTTGATGTGGAAGGTATAGCCCGTCCAATCGCTTGGTAAGAATGGTGCAAAGCTGAGTTTACCGTCCCATGTTTTCATTTGGGCAAAGCCTTGAACGATGGCTAACCATGAACCTGTCATTGACGTGATGTGCAGACCATCTTCTGTATCGTTGTTATAATTATCCAAGTCAAGACGTGCTGTCCGACCATACATTTCTACTGCTTTGGCTTCTTTGCCAAGTTCAGCAGCAAGAATGGCGTGAATGGATGGTGAAAGTGAACTTTCATGCACCGTCATTGGTTCATAGAAATCAAAGTTGCGGCGTTTTTCTTCTAATGAGAATTGGTTACCAAAGAAATAAATGCCTTGTAGCACATCGGCTTGTTTGATAAATGGTGAGCGCAGAATTTTATCCCAAGACCAGTTTTGGTTGAGTGGTAAATCTGTCGCATCCAAGGCTGAAACTGGTCGAAGGTCTTTATCCATAAAGCCATCATGTTGTACAAAGACGCCTTCTTTTTCATCATATGGATAGTACATCTTGTCAACGATTTCTGACCATTTTGCCAATTCTTCCGCTGTAACATTGAGATCAGCACGGCTGTGTTTAGCCAAACTTTCTGATGTATAGCTTAAGACCCAAGCAGCCAGTGTATTTGTATACCAGTTGTTGTTGATGTTGTTTTCATACTCGTTAGGTCCAGTGACACCATGGATCATGTATTTGTCATTACGTGCTGAATAGTGGACACGGTCTGCCCAAAAACGAGCCACTTCGACGAGGACATCGAGACCTTCATGCGCCAAGTATGTTTCGTCACCTGTATAGTTGGTATAGTTGTAAATAGCATATGGAATCGCGCCGTTACGGTGGATTTCTTCAAAGGTAATTTCCCACTCGTTATGGCACTCAACGCCTGTAAAGGTTACCATTGGATACAAGGCACCTTTAAGGCCTTGTTGACGGGCATTATGTTGGGCTTGCGGCAATTGTTGGCGACGATATTTCAAGAGATTTTTCGTCACTTTTTCATCTGCTAAAGAGAGATAAAGTGGGACAGCGTAAGCTTCTGTATCCCAGTAGGTTGCGCCACCATATTTTTCTCCAGTAAATCCTTTAGGTCCAATGTTGAGGCGTTCATCTTCACCGTAGTAAGTTGAGAAAAGTTGGAAAAGGTTGAAGCGAATACCTTGTTGGGCTTCATCAGAGCCTTCAATCACGACATCTGCAATGTCCCAACGTTTGCCCCAAGCAGCTACTTGTGCTTGATAAAGACTGTTATAATCTTGCGTTTGAACAGATTTTTCAACGACAGCTTGGTTACCAGCTTTAACTTCTGCTAAATCAGCATAGTCACGACTTGTCGTCACAACAACACGTTTTTCAAATGTTAAAACGTCACCAACTGTGACTGTTTGTTCAAAGCTGTTGAAGATTGTTTTTTCAGCTGTCGTTTGCCCAACTGCCTCAAAGTTTCCTGCAAAGGTTTGACTGGCAACAACGGTAAATTGGTCCACGTCAAATGGATTTTCGATTGTTTGCGTTGCGATGTATGACCCGTTATTTGTCTGACCTTTATCTAGGATGTTCCAGAACTGTTCATCGTAGTTGGCATCTTCATTTTTAACGTCCGCATCGATGATCGCATCAATTTGAATCTTGTGGTCTTGGCCATCAACTGTTTCAAACATAAAGGCAAAAACGGCAAGCTCTAAAATATCAGCTGAGAAAAAGCGTTCAGCAGAAACTTTGACACCACGCACAACGTAAGTATAGCTGAGCGTGCCTTTTGCCATATCAAGCGAGATATTAAAATCGCTAATCGACTCAGTTGCCAAATCTACTTCTGCGCCATCAATGACGAGTTTGATTTTAGCAATATTGAGGGCATTGATTGCCTTGCCAAAATATTCTGGGTAGCCATTTTTCCACCAACCAACACGTGTTTTGTCAGGATACCAAACACCTGCTAAATAAAAACCTTGGTGCATATCACCAGAGTAAGTTTCAGCAAAATTACCACGCATGCCCATATAGCCATTGCCAATGGCTGTTAAAGATTCTTGTAAGCGTCTATCTTCGATTTCTAGTGTGTCTGATTTAATTTGCCATGGGTCAATCGCCATAATACGTTTGATTTGATTCATTGTTGATTTCCTCACTCATTCATTTTAAGTACTTTAATTTAAGTGCATTAATTGCATTTGGTGTTTTCAATTCTTTCGGCATTGTTACGCCGGATTAGGAGCTTTTTAATGCAATCGGTTTCACTCTTATAGTTTACCACGCAACCGTTTGCACGTCAAGCTGTTTTTCTATTTTTCCTGTAAATACGATAATCCCAGCCAGCTAAAGATAAAGCTAATTGATCCGGTACAGGTGCTTGTGTGATCATATCTTGATAGTCATGCAAAGGTGCATCAAAGCTAATACTTGTAGGTGTTTCAGACAAATTTGTCACGATTAAGAAATCACCTCGCTCGTAGGCTAAAACAGTCGGATGGTCTGGGCATAAAAATTTAATGCCACCATCGGAGATATCTTGGTGCTCATGACGAAGTTGAATCAGATATTTGTAGAGATTTAAGATTGAGTCTGGATCAGCTTGTGCTGCTGCGACATTTCTTTCCAGATAATTAGGATTGATGACTAACCAAGGTTTACCATCGGTAAAACCAGCGTTTTCAGTTGCTTCCCATTGCATTGGTGTCCGAGAGTGGTCACGAGAATTCACTGTTGCTGCCTTAAGCGCTGCCTCTTCTGATAAGCCTTCTGCTAGTTTTTCATTGTATAAGTAGATCGTATCAGTAGCATCGACTTGTGAGATATTTGTATAGTTAAAGTTTGTCATGCCGATTTCTTGGCCTTGATAGATAAAAGGCGTGCCTCGAAGTAACATATAAGCAACCGCTAGTGCTTTAGCCGATGCTTTCGTACCGTCTCCTAGAACATCAATTACGCGCGGTTGATCATGATTCTCCAAATAAGGCGCATTCCATCCGCGATCCAGTAAGTCTTCCTGCCACCGCATAATCGTGTCTTTAAAACTGATGAGATCACCTTGACCTTCGTCATCTTTAACAGTATGCTCCAGTTCAAAGATCATATCAATGTAACCCTGATCATCCGTCCAATTTGGCGCTTCCTTGCTAGAGACACCACTAGCTTCTCCGACTGTCAATGCATCAAATTCATCAAAAATCTTCTTAAATTCTGCCATGTAAGCTTCGATACCAGCGACATTCATGAAAGGTTCCCAAGGGTCATTATCTTTAAAGGATTTAATTTCAAAATCCCAAGGCGCTTTTTCAATATGACTAATCGCATCTAATCTAAAGCCATCAATGCCTTGCTCCAGCCACCAACGGACCATGGCATAAATCTCCTCGCGCACCTTAGGATTATGCCAATTCAAATCGGGCTGTTCTTTAGCAAAAACGTGAAAATAGGCTTCGCCCGTCGTTTCATCAATGGTCCAAGTGCTACCACCAAAAAATGAAATCCAGTTATTGGGCAAGTGATCCGGTGTCGCTGGCTGCCAATGGTAATAGTCACGATAAGGATTGTCCTTGGACTTGCGACTCTCGATAAACCAAGGATGTTGATCCGACGTATGATTGACGACTAAATCCATGATGACCTTCATACCCATTGAATGCGCTTGCATGATCAAGTTTTGCAAATTAGCCATCGTCCCGAAACGTTCTTCATCCAAGGCATAGTAATCAGAAATATCATAACCCCCATCAAACTGTGGACTTTTATAGATTGGATTGATCCAGATAAAATCAACGCCCAAGTCTTTTAGATAAGGCAACTTTTCGATAATTCCATTGATATCCCCAATGCCATCACCATTAGTATCGCGAAATGATTTGGGATAAATCTGATAGCCTACTGCTTGTTTAAACCAATTACTTTTCATGTGTCACTCCATTTTTTATGTCATCGTTTGCAACCATTATACTATGCAACCGATTGCATTGTCAAGGAAAACTCTTATCATTTAAAACTTATATATTGCTTCACCACAGTCTGACCATTTTTTTCTGACAAAAAAGAGGCTGGGACAAAAGTCTCAGAAATATGAAAACCGCATGAAATTCGTTTTTAAAAACGTTGATTTCATACGGTTTTTGTATTTTAACAGTGTCCAAAATCTAGCGAATTTGGACTTTTGTCCCAGTCTCAATTTTTATGTTAAACTGTCAAACTTATTCTGAAGCCACTTCAATTGCAAAAGCGTCCCATGGTTGAAGCGCTACGTGCGTCAAATCTTTAGGAATTTGACGGTTGGCGATGATGCCTTTTCCACCCACAAACTGACTGTCAAAATGTGCCACTTCATCAGAGAAATTGACAACGACTAGGTATTGTTTGCCTTCAAAATGGCGGAGATAAGCAAAGACGTTATCAGACGTGTCGAGTAACTCATAATCGCCATAAACCACCCAATCATTTTGTTTACGCAGGGCAATCAATTTCTGGTAGGTATAAAAAATGGAGTCCTTATCGGCTAAAGCTGCTTCAACATTGATGGTTTGGTAGTTGGCATTGACTGCTAGCCAGGACTGCCCTGTTGTGAAACCTGCCTGGTCAGTCGCATCCCATTGCATGGGTGTGCGGGCGTTATCGCGACCTATGGCACGAATGCTGGCCATGATGTCTTCTGGTTTGTAGCCTTGTGCCAGACGTTCCGCATACATATTGAGTGATTCGATATCTTCGACTTGGTCAATCGTTTCAAAGGGATAATTGGTCATGCCAATTTCTTCACCCTGATAAATGAAAGGCGTCCCACGCATGAGATGGAGCAAAATCGCAAAGGCTTTGGCACACTGTACACGATATGCTCCATCATTGCCCCAGATCGAGATGGCACGTGGCAGGTCATGGTTATTCCAAAAGAGTGAATTCCAGCCTTGACCGACCGCCAAATCTGTCTGCCATTTAGAGATAACCGCTTTAAATTTAGCCTTGTCCAAGTCGATGACATCCCATTTAGGCTGATCAGGCTCGTGTGACAAACTGACATGTTCAAACTGGAAGACCATGGATAATTCTTCACGCTCAGGTGCTGAATAAAGTTTAGCAATGTCAGGTGTTGCCCCCCAAGTTTCGCCCACTGTCAATAAGTCTTTATCGCCAAAAGTCGCTTGATTCATTTCATGGAGGTAATCATGCAGTTTGGGACCATTTCCTGTGATTTCATCGTCAGGTATTTTCCCAATCAAATCAATCACATCCATGCGGAAACCGCCAACGCCCTTATCAATCCAGAAATTCATCATATCATAGACTGCTTGACGCACTTTCTCATTTTCCCAGTTCAAGTCGGGCTGTTTTTTAGAGAAGAGATGGAGATAATATTGGCCACTTGCCTCGTCAAGTTCCCAAGCAGAACCTGAGAAAGCTGACGTTAAATCATTGGGTTGATCGCGCCAAACGTAGTAATCACGGAAGGCATTATCCTTAGATTTTTTAGCCTCAACAAACCACGCATGCTCATCAGAAGTATGGTTGACCACTAAATCCATGATGATTTTAATACCTTGCTTATCAGCTTCCGCCAAAAGTTCATCCATGGCTGCCATATCGCCAAAAATGCCAGCAATATCTTCGTAATCTGAGATATCATAGCCATTATCATCCATAGGACTCGCATACACCGGACTGAGCCAAATGGCTGTCACCCCGAGCTTTTCCAGATAATCAAGGCGGCTAGTAATCCCTTTAATATCGCCAATCCCGTCGCCATCAGAATCTTGATAACTCCGCGGATAAACTTGATAGGCAACAGCCGTCTGCCACCATTTTTTCTCGAATGTCATGATTTTCTACCCTCCTCAGGCGTTTGTAATGTTTTTTTAGGATACGAGTACAGTTTAACACAAGTCTTTTGATATGTAAACGTTTCCATATTTCTGATATATTTATACCATATATAAAATTATGGTCAAGTGACTCAATTGACAGTTTTAGATTCAAAAATACTAAAAACACAGATACGCAACAGTATCTATGTTCAATTTTTATTTTCAAACGTTTGACTAAACTTCTTTCAAAATCATAGCCTGATGAAAGGCGACCTTACCATTATTACTTTGAACGATATCACCGGTCAAAAGATCCTCATACTTGCCATTGAGATGTGCTATGCCAATGCCTTGAACTGGGAAAAGACCCACGATTTCTTCAGCGCCTAGAACATATTTGCCAATCAAAGCTTGACCATCCGCTTCAATCGTATAATAGCCAGTCTTAAAAATTTCTGCTGAGGTAATCTCTGCTAACCTTGCCAGATAGTCACTCTGATCAAGGCCAGTTTGCCACTCCACCTTGTCCGCATCAAAAAGACTTGGGATGTGTTTGGCATGCACTTCTTGGCCGGCATAAAGTTGTGTTGTGCCTTGTTGAAAGTACATGAAGGCTGTCCAAGTAGTGAGTTTTTCAGGGTCAGGAATCAGGGCTGCGGCACGGAAATTATCATGGTTTTCCAGGTAGCGCATCTTGATATAATTATCCGGATAAATGACGGTTTGACGTGCCAGAGCCTCAGCATACTCTGCCAAGCTACGTTTGCCTGTCAAGACACCGTTAAAAACCTCAAAGACATCATAGTCATAAGCCATGTCAAAGGCTTGGAAGATCTCAGATTCTGAAAGCGCCGTTTGACCTTGACTTCTGTTATAGCTGACGAAACTTTCTTCGACTGATTCGGATAACCAGATAGCATCAGGACGTACTTTAGCGACACCTTGACGGGCCTCTAACCAGAAATTCAGCGGCACAAGAGATGCGACATCACAACGGAAACCATCCACAAATTCTGCCCACATTTGAAGCGTTTCAATCTGATAATCCCAGAGGTCATGGTTCAGACTATAATCCAAGTCTTTGACATCCGTCCAATCACCAGTCTTATTACCAAAATCTCCGTTAGGTTTGCGATAGAACCATTCAGGATGATGCTGGATGAGCCAAGAATCTGGCGAGGTATGGTTATAGACGACATCAATGATGACTTTCATGCCTCTAGCATGAATCGCTTCAGTTAAGTGGATAAAATCGGCTTTTGTGCCATACTCTGGATTGATTTCACGATAGTCTTGAATGGCATAGGGTGAGCCGAGAGAACCCTTACGGTTGACGGCGCCAATCGGGTGAATGGGCATGAGCCAGATGATGTCTGTCCCTAAGGCCTTGATGCGGTCAAGCTCAGGCTCAATCGCCGCAAAAGTGCCAGCCTCGCTGAAATTACGTGGGAAAATCGAATAAATGACTTGCCCTCGAAGTGTTTTAGGTGTATCTACTGCCATTAAATGGCCTCGCTTTCTAAAATAACAACAAATCCTTTAGGTTCTAAGTTGCCGTCATTAAAATGATTAGCAAAAATCACTTGGCTACCGACAGTTAGCATCTCATAGGCAACTTCACTCGCATTAAAAACAGCGGTCAAACGCTTGCCAGATAGACAACGCGTCAAGCTTACGACATCACCCTCAACCTGCCAAGCTAAATCACCATCAACAAGAACCGCCAACTGATCCTTGCGAAGTTGGATCAAGGCCTTCATGAAAGCATACATATCGTGATCCTGCTTTTCAGGACGCCATTCCATGGGCTTACGGTTATCGGGGTCATTACCGCCAGTCATGGCATATTCACTACCATAGTAAATATCCGGTGTCCCTTGTTGCAGGAACATAAAGGCATACATTTGTTTGACAATGTCTTTATCACCATTAGCAAGACCGAGCACACGCGGAGCATCGTGAGAATCCAATAAATTATACATCATTTGATTGGTTTGATCACGATTGAGCATGAGCTGGGCATTGAGATTGCTGACAAGTTTGTCTGCTGAAATTTTTCTATTGGCGAAATAATCGATAATTGAACCCGTAAAGGCATAGTTCATCACGCCATTAAATTCATCGCCATTAAGCCATGACTGGGCACTAGTCCAAATCTCACCTAGAATATAAAAATCTGGATCAATGGCAGTGACTGCTTTGTAAAATCTTTTCCAGAAATGGTGGTCAACTTCATTGGCCACATCAATTCGCCAAGCATCAATGCCAAATTCACGAATCCAATAGGTACTGATATCTAATAGGTAATCTTGAACTTCAGGGTTGGCCGTGTTGAGTTTCGGCATGTGGCGCGTGAAGGCAAAGGTTTCATAGTTAGAATTATCGTCATACTCGCTTTTTGGTGTCGTTGTGATTGGCCAAGAATGAATGTGGAACCAATCCGCATATTTAGAATTTTCACCATTTTCCAGTACATCCAACCATTCTGGGCTTTCATCCCCTATGTGGTTAAAGACTGCATCTAACATGACTTTAATGCCACGCGCATGGGCTTTATCGACCAGTTCTTTAAAATCAGCTTTGGTGCCAAAATGCGGATCTATTTCTAAGTAATTTCTAGTGTCGTACTTATGATTGGTAGGTGCTTCGAAAATCGGGGTGAAATAGATACCATTGATGCCCAAATCTACCAGATGATCGAGATGGTCAATTACCCCACGTAAATCACCGCCATAAAAAGCCTCCCGTGTTGGATGCGCTTCTGGATCCCATGGCAGTGTGCCTTCATTATCATTAGACGGGTCGCCATTAGCAAAACGCTCAGGAAATATTTGATACCAGATGGTTTCCTTGACCCATTCAGGTGCTTTGAAGCGATCAATTTCTTGGAAATAGGGCATTTTGAAGTAAGCATTAGAGCCCATGAGACCATCACTGCCAGCCGTTTCATCAATTAATGGTTCAAAGCCTTGATCGCCAAAGAAGAGTTCCTCTCCATCAAGTCCTGTGATATTAAAACCGTAATTCAGTCGATTATGGGGCGCCTGTAGCTTGGCTTCCCAGTATTGATGGGTCTCTGTTGCAAGTCCTCGCATCATTTCAATATCGGCTTCTTTTTGCCATACCCCATTTGAAAAGTCATAGGGATCGCCATATACGACGACAATTTTGGCGATATCATTTAAAGCGGTACGAATACGGACTCGCATTTCACTTGCCGTGTAGAGATAGGCATACTCAGATTCGGGTCTGTGGTAAATTGCTGATAAGTTCATCATTATGATCTCCTCTATATAGACAGGTATTCTGTCAATTTTTAGAAATGTAATTGCTTTCAAAAATAGTTTAACATAATAAAGTTAAATTGCAACCGTTTGCACATAGAATGGTCAATATTTTATTTATATAGGAGTCAAACTCTATCATCCCACGATATTAAAAAATGTGACAACCTTATCAGATAGGCGCTATTACTGGATAAAGAGAGAAAAAAGGAAGACTTTTCAAAAAAATAAAAATAATGCTTGACTTTTTAGACAAACGGTTGCATAATAGAGATGTAAAATAAAAACGCTTTCAAAAAAGCGATGGAGGATTAACTTATGAAAACTTGGAAAAAAGCTTTGCTCTCAACAGCAATCCTTGGTACTGCAGCTATCACACTTGCTGCGTGTGGCTCGTCTAAATCATCTGATGGTGGCTCGTCATCTAAAACTGATGGCAAAACGATCCGTCTTTATGTTGATACTGAACAAAAGAAAGCTTATGATCAAATCGTGGCTGACTTTGAAAAAGAAAATAAAGATATCAAAGTCGAGGTTAAAGCGAACAACTCAGGTGCTTCAAATGCTAAAACTGACATTGCTAAAGACCCAGCAAAATATGCTGATGTCTTCCAAGTGCCACATGACCAACTTGGTGATATGGCAGAAAAAGGTTATATCAATGAAATCGCACCTAAATATTCAGATGTCTCTAAAACAGAAAACAGCGAACTGGCTTTCAACGCTGTGAATTATAAAGGTAAAGTTTACGCTCTGCCTTATGAAGAACAATCACAATTCATCTACTATGATAAATCAAAACTCACAGCTGACGACGTGAAATCTTGGGATACCTTGACATCTAAAGGCGTCCTCGGTACAAACTTTGCTGTGCCATATAACGTTTACCCCATCTTCTTCTCTGCAGGAACAACACTTTTTGGTGAAAATGGTGAAACACTTGGTGATATGTCTGTTGATTCAGACAAGGGTGTCAACGCTATGAAATGGTTTGCTGCTCAAAAATCTAACAAAGGCGTGATGAATACAGACAATACACTTAACCAATTGAAATCTGGTAAAGTCTCTGCAATCATTGATGGCCCTTGGTCATCAACTTCTGTTAAAGAAATCCTTGGTGATAACATGGCAGTAGCACCTTATCCAACAATTAATATCGGTGGTGAAGAAAAACAAATGCAAGCCTTCCTCGGTATTAAATCAATCGCTGTCAACTCTAAAGCACCTAACCAAGCTGGTGCACAAAAACTAGCTGCTTACCTCACTTCTGAAGCAGCACAACTTGTTCTCTTTAAAGATCAAGGACTCGTACCAACAAACGTTAAAGCGCAAGAAAATCCAGATGTGCAAGCGTCAGACCTGACTAAAACAGTCATCACAATGGCACAAGTTGGTCACTCAACTTTGATGCCTAAATTAGCACAAATGTCTATCTTCTGGGACAAAGCAACACCACTTATCAACGGTGCCTATACTGGTCAAATCAAAGAATCTGACTACCAAACACAATTAGCAGCATTCGCTAAAGATATTAATAAATAATCAAATCGATCCGTGATAAAACAATCATAAAGAGTTAGCTTAAACTAACTTTTTATACTTTAGGTTAGCCTAGTCATCATGGCTCGTGCTAACCTATATTAGCCCGCCATGCGGGCTCGGTCTTATTCAATTCATTTCACTAACTCAAAATTAGGAAGAAACATTATGGCTAAAAAAAGAAAAATTAACCCAGAATCCATCATTTCGGAAGCTGAGCGTCATCTATCCATTCGCGATGTTTGGAACGCCGGCAGTGCAGAAAAACTGACCTTTTTCATCATGGGTCTGAATCAGCTCAAACACAAACAATTTGCCAAAGGCGCCATGTTCTTGTTATTAGAAGTTGCCTTTCTCGGTTGGCTCGTCTTTAGTGGGATCAGTGCCTTGTCCCTCATGACAACGCTTGGTCCAAATAAGAAAATGACAACTGGTCTTGATAAAGATGGTATCCCTATCACGATTCAGCCAGATAACTCTGTCATCATCCTACTTTGGGGCGTCCTTGCGATACTCATCATCGCTGCTTTCATTATACTTGTCACTCAAAATTACAAGTCAAACAAACACTTAGTTTATCTGAAACAGACTGGCCAGCACGTGCCAACTAACAAAGAAGAATTAGCGTCACTTTTGGATAGCAACTTGCACAAAACCTTGATGGCTGTGCCACTCTTGGGCGTCTTTCTCTTCACGATTTTACCAACGCTTTATATGATTACCATGGCCTTTACTAATTATAATAAAGACCACGCCATTGCCTTTTCTTGGACTGGTTTTGAATCATTTGGTAAAATTCTCTCTGGTAATTTGGCTGGTACTTTCTTCCCAGTCCTGATTTGGACACTCATCTGGGCCGTCCTTGCAACTTTAACAACCTTCCTCGGTGGTGTGTTACTTGCGATGCTGATCGAATCTAAAGGGATTAAAGGCAAAGGGATGTGGCGAACAATTTTTGTGATTGTCTTTGCAGTCCCACAATTTGTGACCTTGCTTTTGATGGCACAGTTCCTAAATACGCAAGGTGCGCTCAATAACCTGCTCATGGATTGGCATATCATCACTGAACCAATCAAATTTATCACAACCGACTCAAATGCTTGGGTCTCACGTGCTACCGTTATTGTTGTCAATATGTGGATTGGGATTCCTGTATCCATGTTAACCTCAACTGCGATTATCCAAAATTTACCACAAGACCAAATTGAGGCAGCAAGAATTGATGGTGCCAATAGCTTTAGAATCTTCAAATCAATTACTTTCCCACAGATTTTGTTTGTGATGACACCCGCTTTGATTCAACAGTTTATCGGGAATATCAACAACTTCAACGTCATCTACCTTTTGACGGGTGGCTGGCCGATGAATGCCAACTACAATTCAGCCGGTGAGACGGACTTGCTGGTCACTTGGCTCTATAAACTCGTCTTTGGTCAGACGCAACAATACAACGTCGCTGCTGCGCTCGGTATCTTAATCTTTATCGTTAATGCCAGCATTTCACTTGTTGCTTATCGCCGTACTAATGCATTTAAGGAGGGGTAAATCATGAAATCTTATGCACATCAACGTCTCTTATCATTAGTCGGACGCTACGCTTTACTTATTTTCCTAGCCATCATCTGGCTCTTCCCGATTGTCTGGATTGTCCTCGTGTCCTTTACTAAAAACTCAACAGGTTTCGTTGACACGATCATTCCAGATAGTTTTACAATCGACAACTATGTGACTTTACTCCAAAATAAAAATGGCGTCTTCCCATTTGTCAACTGGTTGGTGAACACCTTGATCGTTTCTGTTCTATCAACTGTGATTTCTACCCTCATCATCATCATGATGAGTTACGTGCTCTCACGTTTGAAATTTGCCTTCCGTAAACCTTTCTTACAAATTGCCTTGGTACTCGGTATGTTCCCTGGCTTCATGTCAATGATTGCCTTGTACTACATCTTGAAGTCTTTCAATATGCTGAGTATCGGTGGTTTGGTCATGGTCTATGCAGGTGGCGCAGGACTTGGTTTCTACATCGCTAAAGGCTTCTTTGATACGATTCCGCCGTCAATCGATGAAGCTGCTAAAATAGATGGTGCTAACAAATGGCAAGTCTTTACCAATATTACCTTGCCACTTTCAAAACCGATTATCGTCTATACAGCGCTGATGGCTTTCATTGCGCCTTGGACAGACTTTATCTTCTCAGGTATTATCTTAGGTAACAATGATTCAAAATCATTTACCATTGCCTATGGTCTTTATACCATGGTCTTTAACTCAAAAGGCTCTGCAACAACCTACTTTACTCAATTTATCGCAGGTTGTGTGATCATCGCCATTCCGATTACCCTACTCTTCATCTTCATGCAAAAATTCTATGTCAATGGGATTACTGCTGGGGCTGATAAAGGTTAATCTTCAAAAAAGCTTGCCATTGACTTGGCAGGCTTTTTCTTTGCCTATCCATTTTTACTGCTATCAAAAAAGCCTAGCGATTAGCTAGACTTTTTTTGTAATATTGGCTACGTCTTATCCTAACAAATTTTTCAACTTAGCTTGGTATTTATCAAAGTCAATCAGTAACCCAGAACCACCGTATTGGTCTAAGGCTTCAACCCAGTCGCCATTTTCAGGCACTGTATAACTTTCAATTCCTTTAGCTGCATCTAAAGCCAAGCCAGGCGCATGCGTCAGCATAAAGAAATCACTGACATTAGTCGAAGTTACGCCTTTGATCGTGCCAAGTGCTGAACTGCCTGTGAAAAGGGTCATCGGACTCTTAACGCCCGACATAATCGCCTGCATGACTTGCTGCTGACGCTTGGTTCGACCAAAGTCGCCCTCATCGTCTTTACGGAAACGCGCATAATTCAGCAATGTACGCCCATCCATCCGCTGTGTCCCGACTTTAATCGTTTGAATCGGATCTTGATGCTCTGGTGTCCAGTTCAAATCATCCGGAACTTCAACTGCCTTAACTGCTTGCCCATCAATGGTTGAAAACTTGGCATCAATCTTAACACCCATGGGGTAGAGGGAATCGATGACCGTCGCAAAACTATTGAAATTGACTAAGGCATAATACTGAATATCAATGTCAAAGTTTTTCTTCAAAACCTCACGCATATACTCAGCCCCTTGATGATGATCTTGCTCCCCAATGTTATAAGCCACGTTGATTTTGGTATCAGCGCCATATTGGCTAACACCTGGCTGATAGACCAAGGTATCCCGCATAAAGCTTACCAGCTTGACTTTATTATCCTTAGCATTGATCTGCATGACCATGATCGAGTCACTCCGCGCATCACCAGTCGTCTGGAAATCTCGCTGGTCAGTTCCCAAAATTAAGATATTGGTTGCACCAGATGCCGTTTTTTGACCGGAAAACTTCTCAGTTTGTAAGCCTTCTGGTGCCCGACTTTTACCACGTTGATACCCATAGATGAAGAAACCAATCATCAAAACGAGAACGAGCAAAAGAAAGCGGCGCAATTTTTTCCAGAAACTCACTTTTTTACGTTTTTTCTTATTTTTAGGTTTTTTCACTGGCCGCGACTGATGATGTTTGTTATAACCAGACGTACTGCCTTGAGCATCATAGGCAGGTCCCCGCTGATAAGCCTGATCTGCTTGATAAGACTGTTGGGTTTGATAGGGCACTTGCGCCTGCTGCTGTGTTTGTTGTGGGCGTTGCTGGTGCTGGTGCGTCAAATGATGACCAGTCAATCGATTGTATTCTGCTAACTCGACATCGTTAAGATACTTGAGATTAGCCCGTAAATATTCAATTCTTAATTTTATTCGTTGGTCCATTCCCTTATTTTATCAAAATCCTGACTAAATGTAAAAAAAAACTGAAACCAATCAGAATTTTTTAACAAAACTTTCAATTTTAGAAACCACAGCCGCGATCCCCATGCCAGTCGTATCGATCAAAATGGCATCTTCGGCTTGTTTGAGGGGACTGACCTCCCGTGTGGAATCTTTCCGATCTCGCTCAGCAATCTCAAACTTCAATTGCGCGTAATCCGTCTCGATCCCTTTCGCCAAATTCTCCTTATAACGGCGTTCTGCACGTTCTTCGACGGAGGCGACCAAAAAGATTTTAAGTTCGGCATCGGGCAAGACGACTGTTCCGATATCGCGGCCATCCATGACGATACCGCCATGGCTTGCAATCTCACGCTGTGCGTCGACGAGATAGGCACGAATCTCAGGAATGGCTGAGATTTTGGACACGGCATTGGTCACATCATTTTGGCGGATGGCATGGGTCACATCCACTTCACCGACATAAACCAGCTGACCTTCCGATGAGGTCCCGAATGAAATCGGATTTTCCTTTAAGATGGCAATGATTTGCGCGAAATCATCATCCAAATCGTTAGAGAGGGCCACATAAGTCGCCGCTCGGTACATGGCACCGGTATCTAGATAGATAATATCAAAATCTTTGGCAATAATCTTAGCCACCGTTGATTTACCACTGGAAGCTGGGCCGTCAATGGCAATTCTAATCTCTTTTAAATTCATTTTAACTTAACGACATCTCCTGGGTTAGCATACCAATTTTCAACAGTCATGCCGTTGGCCTTGGCGATAGTTTGGGCATCTACACCTGTTCTAGCAGCGATAGCATAAAGCCCTTCGCCTGCTTCAACAGTCGTCGTTCCACCAGCGGCAGCTGAACTGGATTCAGCAGGTTGAGACTCAGCGGGCTTTTCTTCAGAAGCGCCATTTGACTGGCTAGCAGATGCTGAATTCGAAACGCTGGATTTACTGGTATAAAAACTTGACGAGATTTTGGTGTTATCGACTAAGCGATTATTCCAGACAATAATCACAACAATGCCCCCAATAATCATGAATAAAAGCACCACTAAAAAAGTTAAAAAATTGGTAGAGGGCTCATTTTTCTTAGATGACCGTTTAGGTGGCATGTCACCACGAGATTCCTGCATGGCACCATAAACTTCATTATTCCATGGTTCGTTTTTCTTAGTCATGATGTCCTTTCTTTGTTATACTAGTAGTATGATCATTCAAATACTTCCTGAGCAGTGCATTGCTTGTGGCCTATGCCACACCTATAATCCGATTTTTAACTATGATGTGGATGGCTTAGTCCGCTTTGATACCGGCGACACCGAAATCGACGTCACACCTGATACTAGTCTTGTACAAGCGGCTAAAGAATGTCCAACCAGAGCCATCGTCGTTAAAAAAAACTAAACTGACAGCACAGCTAGCCTGTGCTTTTTGGGTACTGTCTTAAATTTGACTCAGTTTGCTTTTTTTGTCAGTCGCATAGCTCTCAAAATAATGGTCAATCTGACCAATGAGCTCCACTTCTCCTTGGAAATAAGGATTGGTTATCAAGGTGTCCACAAAATATTTTTTGGGCCATTTACGCATATAAAAAATTTTACCCTTGACATTGTGATTGGTATAAATAATAATGGCACGTTTACTAATTTTAATCATCGAGATACTTGAAATCACTGTCTTTCCAGCATAACCAGGCACTAAACCGCGTGATAGCAGCAAGTCTTTATCATCCGAAATTTCAAAGTAGCGTTGGAAACCCAGCCAGACCAAAACGATAAAAATAATAAAGAGAATAAATGACGATCTTGATATTTTGGTGTTCTCATATAATAAAGCCAAGCTAATGAAAATAGGCGCAATAGATAAGCACCAATACGTGATCGTGATGGACAACTCTGGTTGCCAATGATAACGTAATTTACCGAATATTTTAATCATACACCTAACACCCTTTCCACGATTTTATTTCATAAACCCTTGAAACTTGGCCTACGCTTGCGCTCCGGCCAAACAGGTCATTCGCGAACGTTGGTCGTTCAAAGTCTTTCCTTATCAAAGTCCTTACACTAAGTTTATCATATTTTCTGAAATAAAACATAAAAAATAGCGTAAGAATGTCCTGTTTCATAAAAAATCATCCTCAAGATGTCGCATGATTTCTGTATTATAACTGATTACATTTTAAAATTTTACTTATTTTTAATTTTTTCGATTCATTTATCTGGCACAACCCAAAGGAGGAAAGAAAGAACATTGATTATTAAACCACCGATTGGGATAAAGAAAGCCACCACTAGGGCTAAAACATTTAATAACAAGGTTCGATAAGACTTCCGATAATCTCCCAAAATTTTCGTCACACACGCATTATGGGCATTGACCTTGACTAGATTTTTAATCATGCACAACCAAGTCAGATTGGCCAATAAAAACAAGGCAGCATAAAGGATTTCGGGATCATGTGCCCAGATATTATCCCCTAACCAGTTAGTCGTAAAAGGCAAAAGGGTGATTAAAAAGATGAAAGCATTATTCCACCAAAGCGTTTGCCCACTCACTTTATCGATCATTTGGAAAATGTGGTGATGATTACTCCAGTAGATCACCAAAAAGATAAAACTGATGACATAGGCTAGGAAAATACCTTTGAGGACGATCAAATCTGCAAAGGTAGACCCCTGAACATGTGGAAATTCCAAAACCAAAATCGTCATCACAATCGCTATAACGGCGTCTGTGAAAGCTTCTGTTCTACTTTTTTTCATATATTTTACCTACTTGCTTGGTAGCAAGCGATTATACCGGTTAACTTCTGCCCTTATCATGGCTTCAATTTCAGGTGTTTGATAAGCTTCTAATTCAAACCAAATTTCCTTAATTTGCAAAGTATCCTGACGTGTCTTGTCGCGGTCTGGTTCAAATCGGCCGATAAAGGTATCTCCTAACAAAATAGGGAGCACATAATAGCCGTACTGCCGTAATTTTTCTGGCTTATAGACTTCCCAAACATACTCAAAATCAAAAATGGCTTGGACAAACTTTCGATCCCAAATGACATTATCTAATGGTGCGATAAATCTAACCTCATCCGCTTTAAGCGGCTGATTTTTAACTGCTAATAATTGCTGATAGTTCTCTTGGGTCAGATAGAGCGCGTCCTTCATATCCGTCACCTGAATTTTAACCACTTTGCCTTGGGCAAGAAAGTGCGCAATCACCGCTTGGCGTGCCTTCATAGACTGCCCCAACCAGCCAGCACCAGATTTCAACCAATAAGCACCCAAACCAGATAATCTTCTATAAATGAACCAGTCTAAAAAATCTGCCTCCGACTCAAATGTCGCTAAATTCGTCAGTCCCTTGGCTTGGTCACAGTGTTGATATAGTTTACGCCGCTCTTTTCTCTCAGCGATAACAGCAACACCTTGATACCACAGATGATATAAGACAGCATTGCCCAAATCTGAACTCCCCCAACGACTGTCAGCAAGCTTTCCTAGATTCAACTCCTGAGGAGCAATCGGCTCAGTGCTCTGCTGCAAAATCTTCGACACCTCATCCAAATAATCCAAGGCCGTCTCTTGATTACGATAACTCAGCGTTCTGAGATTAGCCGCTACTCGTTGTTCTCGAGCAAAAGCAAACTGGCCCCACTCGTCTCGTGAAAAAAGACAGGCTTCCTTATCAACCCCTTCGATCAACACCTCATCCTGATAAAGCAGCTCAGCCAAGATCTGAGGCGAATAATCTGAAAATCGACTCGCCAAAATAATATCGATATTGGTCCCCACGATATTAATCGGGTCTTGCTGCAGACTCGTCACTTGCTTGACATAAGCCAAAACTCCTGATTTCCCCTCACCATAAGCATCCAGCCGATCTAACCCAAAATGATGAAGCAAATACCGCCGAATCTCCTGCTTTGAAAAAGTCGTTTCAGGCATCTTCTCATCCCCCTCAAGGTTTAAACCTTAGCTTTAAGTTCCTTCAAAAACCGTTGGCCGAGTTCGGATAAGAGCCCTTTTTTGTGGCAAATATACCCGATCTCGATTTGCTCATCCACTAGCAGCGGCACGCTGACAATGTCGTCGCCGTTCAAGTCGCTGTTTAAAATCCCCGTGGAAATGGTGTAGCCGTCGAGTCCGATCAGCAAATTAAAAAGGGTCGCACGGTCGGAGACAACGATCGATTTGTCATGACGAGCGGTCGACAGGATCTCCTCAGAAAAGTAAAAGGAATTACGCTCACCCTGCTCATAGCTGAGGTAGGGAAAGGCAGCCATTTCATCAAGTGTGACCGACGTTTTACTGGCGAGGGGATGGTGCTTGGAGATGAAGACGTGCGGTACCGCTTGAAAAAGGGGTGTAAACTCCAGATTGTTGTCCAAGAACAGCTTGGTCAGGACATCTCGGTTAAAATCATTAAGATACAAGACGCCGATTTCAGAGCGGAAATCACGCACATCATCGATGACTTCATGGGTCCGTGTCTCCCGCAGAATCAGCTCATAATTGCGCATATCATTTTCCCGCAAAATGCTGGCAAAACTTTCGACAACGAAGGCATAATGTTGCGCAGAAACGGCAAATAATTCCTTTTTCTCACGATTATACTTATAACGTTCCTCTAAAAGCTCCGTCTGCTCCACAATTTGTCTGGCATAAGATAGAAACTCAACGCCGTCTGAGGTCAAAGTGATCCCTCGGGTCGAACGCGTGAAAATTTTAATCCCCATCTCTTCTTCTAGCTCTCTGACTGCGTTTGAAAGCGAGGGTTGGGTCACGAATAAATGTTTTGACGCCTCGTTCATCGAGCCTGTTTCAACGATTTTGATAATGTATTTTAATTGCTGTAT
Organism: Lactococcus sp.; assembly: GCA_047833645.1. Classification (GTDB taxonomy): domain Bacteria; phylum Bacillota; class Bacilli; order Lactobacillales; family Streptococcaceae; genus Pseudolactococcus. Next base: position 2,145,997 of record CP181259.1, on the reverse strand, counting down.
TCTCATAGTGATTTCCTATTCAGATTCTAATTTTATTTATAGTTATAGTTTATAACATTTTTACCAATATACCTAGGGAAACCGTTTATTTTTTATCAGATTATTTTTTCATCTTCTTAAATAGTCTGTAATAATACAATATGATGACAAGGAAAACGTTTCCACATTTTGACTTGACAAACTGTTTCTTATAGGGGCATAATAGAGTGTAATAATTTTTTTATTTACAATTTCTTATAAGGAGGAACTCAAATTTGAGTATCGGAATCGTAATTGCGAGCCACGGCGAATTCGCCGAAGGTATCCATCAATCAGGTTCAATGATTTTCGGTGAGCAAGAAAAAGTCCAAACAGTGACTTTCATGCCTAGCGAAGGTCCTGATGACTTGCGTGCTAAAATCGACGCAGCCATCGCGACATTTGACGCTGATGATGAGATTTTGGTGCTTGCGGATTTATGGAGTGGTTCTCCATTTAACCAAGCAAGTGCTGTTCTGGCTGAAAATCCAGATCGCAACATCGCTATTATCACAGGTTTGAATCTACCAATGTTGATTCAAGCCTACACTGAACGTATGATGGATGCTGAAGCAGGCTTAGAAAAAGTCGTTGCTAACATCCTCAAGGAAGCGAAAGACGGGATTAGAATTTTACCAGAAACGCTTCAACCTGAAGAAACGGCAACTGCTGCCCCAGCTGAAACAGCAACTGCATCTGCTATTCCTGAAGGTACTGTCATCGGTGATGGCAAGATTAAAATCAATCTTGTCCGCATCGATACACGTTTACTGCACGGTCAAGTCGCAACGGCTTGGACACCAGACTCTAAAGCAGATCGTATCATTGTTGTTTCTGACGCGGTTGCTAAAGACGACTTGCGTAAACAATTGATTGGTCAAGCTGCTCCAAATGGCGTGAAAGCCAATGTTATCCCAATCTCTAAAATGGTTGAGATTGCCAAAGACCCTCGTTTTGGTAACACACATGCTTTCTTACTATTTGAAAATCCACAAGATGTTTTGGCAGCCGTTGAAGGTGGCGTACCAATTGAGTCAATCAATGTTGGGTCAATGGCACATTCAACTGGTAAAACAATGGTTAACAAAGTGTTGTCAATGGACAAAAAAGACGTTGAAACCTTTGAAAAACTTCGTGATTTGGGAGTTAAATTTGATGTGCGTAAAGTACCAAATGACTCTAGAGCTGACTTGTTCGATTTGATCAAAAAAGCTAACGTTCAGTAAAACGAAAGGAACTAAACATGTCTATTATCTCTATTATTTTAGTTCTCATCATTGCTTTCTTCGCTGGTCTTGAAGGCATCCTCGATGAGTTCCAATTTCACCAACCAATTATTTCTTGTACATTGATCGGTCTTGTAACTGGTCACTTGACAGCTGGTATTATCCTTGGTGGTACAATTCAAATGATGGCACTTGGTTGGGCTAATATCGGAGCTGCAGTTGCACCCGATGCTGCCCTTGCCGGTGTTGCCGCTGCCATTATCATGGTTCAATCTGGTAACTTTGATACAAAAGGTATCACAGTCGCTTTCTCAACAGCTATCCCACTTTCAGTTGCTGGTCTTTTCTTGACAATGATCGTTCGGACGATTTCTGTCGGTTTGGTTCATGGTGCTGATGCTGAAGCTAAAAAAGGTAACTTTGCGGGTCTTGAACGTTTCCATTTCGTCGCACTTTTATTACAAGGTATTCGTATCGTTATCCCTGCTTTGGCCCTTATCTTGGTACCAACTCAAGCCGTACAAAATGCGCTTGAAGCAATGCCAGCTTGGTTGACTGATGGTATGGCCATCGGTGGTGGTATGGTTGTTGCCGTAGGTTATGCCTTGGTTATCAACATGATGGCGTCACGTGAAGTTTGGCCTTTCTTTGCCATTGGTTTCGCCCTTGCCGCAGTTAGCAATTTGACACTTATCGCCCTTGGTGCGATCGGTGTTGCCCTTGCCCTCATCTATATCAATCTTTCTAAAATGGGTGGTAACGGTAACAACGCTGGTGGCGGTTCTGGTAGTACAGATCCTATCGGCGACATCTTGAATGACTATTAGAAAGGACGACAAGATTATTATGAGTGAAAAAATTAAACTTTCAAAAAATGACCGTTTAGCCGTTGCTTGGCGTTCTACTTTCCTTCAAGGTTCTTGGAACTACGAACGGATGCAAAACTTAGGTTGGGCTTTCTCTTTAATCCCAGCGATTAAAAAGCTCTACACAACTAAAGAAGACCGTGCTGCTGCTTTGACACGTCACATGGAATTCTTCAATACACACCCATACGTTGCTAGCCCAATTATCGGTGTAACACTTGCCCTCGAAGAAGAACGTGCCAATGGTGCACCCATTGATGACGTTGCTATCCAAGGGGTTAAAGTTGGTATGATGGGTCCTCTTGCCGGTATCGGTGATCCTGTCTTCTGGTTTACTGTTCGACCTATCTTGGGTGCGATCGGTGCCTCACTTGCCTTGAGCGGTAACATCCTTGGACCTATTTTGTTCTTCGTCCTTTGGAACGTAATTCGTTGGGCATTTATCTGGTACACACAAGAATTCGGTTATAAAGCTGGTTCTTCAATTACTTCTGACTTGTCTGGTGGATTGTTGCAAGACATCACTAAAGGTGCATCAATCTTAGGTATGTTTATCCTTGCCGTTCTCGTAGAACGTTGGGTATCTATCAAATTTGCACTTGATGTTTCTAAAGTCAAACTCTCTGAAGGTGCATACATCGAATGGGACAAACTCCCTGCAGGTGGCAAAGGTATCCAAGAAGCCTTCCAAAAAGTTGGTGAAGGACTTTCTCAAACACCTGATAAAGTGACAACTTTACAACAAAACTTGGATGGCTTGATTCCAGGTCTTGCTGGCTTGCTCTTGACTTTCCTATGTATGTGGTTACTTAAGAAAAAAGTTTCACCAATCGCGATCATCATCGGCCTATTTATCTTTGGTGTTGTGATGCACGTCCTTGGTGTAATGTAAGCCTAAGCACTTCTGCTTTTGAAAAGCTTGCCAGTTATGGCAGGTTTTTTTATTAAAAAATTGGTATACTATAACTATGATACAATCACTGAATACACAAACTTCCGCTCCTCTTCAAGCTATTGCCTATGTCGGCCTTGGTAGCGTCTATGGTAAACTCCTCATTGGTGATAAAGCATTTGAGTTTTTTAATGATGCCAATATTGCTGATGCCATTCAAATTCCTTGGGAAACAATTCACCATGTTGAAGGGGTCGTGACACGTCAGCATAAAGTCCGACGACAATTTGTCATTGTTTTAAAAAAACAAGGCAACAGCAAGCGACAAAACAATTTGCGTTTTTCTTCAAAAGACGCAGGTAAAGTCCTGAAACTGGTTCGTGAACATTTAGGCAATGATAAGGTGGTTAAGGCCCCAACACTGGTTAGCAAAGTCAAGAAATTATTGACTAAAAGAAAAAGTTGATTATTCTAGGCTATCTTGCTATAATGTGTTTAGCGGATAAGTAAGACGAACCATTGGTTTAGAAAGGTTGCGGTTGATGTAAGCAACTCCTTGGTTAGTGTGAAATTCTACCGCCCTTAAACAGCTTAAAATAAAAAACGAGATGCTTTCAAAGCAAGACAGGTGGAACCGTGTTGAAAAACGCCCTGTTCATTTTGAAGGCATCTTTTTCATTACTCGGAGGACAGTTATGTTAGACATTAAACAAATTCGCAACCAATTTGATGCGGTAGAGGCCAAACTCAAAACACGTGGTGTGGCATCCGAAAAACTCTATGAATTACGTGATTTCGATGCCAAAAGACGTGAGTTAATCATCGAGACGGAAGACCTCAAAAAGCAACGTAACGAGGCGTCTGAAGCCATTGGCCTTGCCAAACGCAACAAGGAAGATGCCAGTGCTGCGATCGCGCAAATGCAGGAAGTGGCAAGTCATATCAAGGCACTTGACGCTGAGTTGACTTTCTTTGATGAAAAAGTAACAGGACTTCTCGAAACACTGCCTAATATCCCTGCTGACGATGTCCCTGTCGGTGCTGACGAAGATGATAATGTCGAAGTCAAACGAGTGGGTGAAGTGCCAAACTTTGATTTTGAACCACAAGCGCATTGGGATTTGGGAGAAAAATTAGGCATTTTGGACTGGGAACGTGGCGCTAAAGTCACTGGCTCACGCTTCTTGTTCTATAAAGGTTTGGGCGCACGTCTTGAGCGCGCACTCTACAACTTCATGTTGGATGAGCATGCCAAAGAAGGCTATACCGAAATGATCACACCTTACATGGTTAATCACGACTCAATGTACGGTACAGGTCAATATCCGAAATTTAAGGAAGATACCTTTGAATTAGCAGATAGCGATTTTGTTTTAATCCCAACTGCTGAAGTCCCTTTAACTAACTACTATCGCAATGAAATTATTGACGGTAGCGAACTACCAATCTATTTCACTGCCATGAGCCCATCATTTCGTTCTGAAGCGGGTTCAGCTGGCCGTGACACACGTGGTCTCATTCGCTTGCACCAATTCCACAAGGTAGAGATGGTTAAGTTTTCTAAGCCAGAAACATCATACCAAGAACTTGATAAAATGGTCGTAAACGCTGGTAATATTCTTGAAAAATTAGGCTTGGCATACCGTGTGATGGCTTTATCAACTGGTGATATGGGCTTCTCTGCTGCTAAAACTTATGACTTAGAAGTATGGATTCCATCTCAACACACTTACCGTGAAATCTCTTCTTGTTCTAATACGGGAGACTTCCAAGCACGTCGTGCCCAAATTCGTTACCGTGATGAAGCAGGTAAAACACAACTTCTTCACACCCTCAATGGTTCTGGTTTAGCAGTTGGACGTACTGTCGCTGCCTTGCTTGAAAACTACCAAAATGCTGATGGGTCTGTTACCATTCCTGAAGTCCTTCGCCCTTATCTTGGCGGCGTTGACGTGATCAAATGATGACCGCAAGTTTTGGGGACAAGGGCTTGACCCTTGTCTTTCCAGATGAATTGGGACAGCTTGAGGTGCTTGATTTGACTACCTTAGTAGCGAACAAGTCTCAAGCGATCCTCTACTTCAAGGGACCAAACCTTGTCATGCAAAAAGCGAAAGCTGATCGTGCCCTCGTTTTCAGCCTACCAGTAGATATTGAGCCCATTTATTTTAAAAAATATCTGACGGATCAAAAAGTTCCGATTCATAAAACGAAAGTCTTGACAGCTTATCTGGACAAGCTCACGCCCTATCTGGATCTCCTTGGCTATCAATTCAAAGCCGTGCAAGAAACACCTGCTGAACCTGCTAAAAGCTCAGGTAAGGCTCAGTATCGCTTTACCAAGGCAATTGCTGACATCCCTTTTTATGTCGATTATGAGGGTGCCAAAGCTGAGGTTTACTGGCTAAAACGTAACGACATGGTCATCAAAAAAGGTGCTGTCCTGAAACAAGATATGCCATTGAATCAAGATGGGTCTCTTGGTTTTTCTCAAAAATTTGCTCTAACCTTGCGTCAAGAACATGCGGATGCCATCGGGTCTGATTTTGTGACGACAGCTGATATTCATTTAAAATCAGTCAATGAAGTTGGTCACTTGCTTTATTTTGCGGGGACAAATTCTTGGTTGATCCTCAAAGATCAAGCGGGTCAAACACTTTCAAGTCATGCGATTGTTAAATAAATCAAAAAACTGTCGATTTTTCGGCAGTTTTTTCTTGTTTTAATCAGGCAATCTTTTAGTCATCCAGTAATCATTCAGCATAAAGTCACCTAAGGGCGTATCAACTGTCTTGACAATCTCAAAGCCATAGTGCTGATAGACGGCAACAGCACGCACATTGTAACGATTTACATGCAAGTGCAACTGATGCTTGCCAAATTGTTTGGCGGTGTTCTCAAGACGCTTAAAGACTTGACGCGATAGTCCCTGACCCCGACAGCTTGATAAGAGGTATACTTTACTGATAAAAAGCTGACTGTCTTGAAGATCATAAGCGAGATAGCCGACAGGCTGGTCATCTAATAAGATCAAGTCATACTGGACGCCTTGACTGATTTCCCTTTTGATTTGCTCGACTGACTGGTATGTCGCTAGCATATAGGCGACTTGCGCTTCCCCGATCACTGGTGTAAAGACTTCCGGCCAAATGATTTGGATCAAATCTGATAAGTGTGCTAGTGTTTTTGTCGTCTCTACTTTTTGGTAGCTTAACATTCTGCTTATTTTCCTCCCCCATTTTTCACATTAAAATGACCTTAAAATAAAAAAATCATCTTTCTCGGATGATTTTTTATGCTTAATCTCTGCTGCCACCAACTCCGAAGATTCTCAAGATTGAGATGAAAAGGTTGATGAAGTCAAGATAGAGGCTCAAGGCCATGCTCACTGCCCAGCCGTCGGTTACATTGCCGTTGGCTTGGTTGTAAAGTGCTTCGATTCTTTGGTTATCCCAAGCGATCAAACCTGAGAAGACGATAACTGAAAGAATTGAAATCATGAAGTCCATGCCTGAAGAACCGACAAATAGGTTAACGAGGCTTGCGATGATAATCCCAATCAAGGCTGCAAACATGGCTTTACCCATGCCTGATAAGTCACGTTTGGTCGTTTTACCAAAGACTGAAAGGGCGAAGAACATACCAGCCGTAATGGCAAAAGCAATGGCAATGCTACTGAGATTAAAATAGGCTAAGCTAAAGGTCAAGGTAAAGCCATTGAGGGCTGAAAATCCGATAAAGGCTGGTAAGGCCATTGGTGAATTTTTAGCAGCCATTGGTGTTACGGCAACGACCAATACCATTTCCAAAATCCATAAAACGACTAACAGCCATGTATGACCCGTTAAGATTGCTGAGATATTATCAGCAAACATTGTCAATGTGATGAATGCTACCACAGCACTGACGGCAATCCCCATGCCAACTAAAGCATAGATACGCGCGAAGAAATCAGCGAGTGAAAATTTACCTGTATTTTGATTTGTTTCGAAAATTTGATTATCCATAATATCCTCCTTTTTGAAAACTCTTCTCTGTTTATTTGGGAACTTTTTTTGTGCTATCGCTAAGCCTTGATTACTCTGACTCAGTGAGCTCTTCTAAAGGTGGTTGCACCAAGACAATGGCATCTGCTACTCGTTCCTCATCTCTCATGATTTCAATGTTAATCGTTACCAAATCCTTGTTAGTATCAATTTTGATAATTTCAAAATTGAAACTTAACAAGTCATTGCGAAAAATCTTTTCAATGAGGTTGAGATTGACATTCACCACATGACTACCAGGACCTGGTAGATGTTTGTTAATCGTTGAGGTGATGATGCCGAAAATCAGAGCAGTTGGTACCACTGGCTTGGTCAAACCAAGTTCCTTAATATAATCATACTGCGAATAAAGCGGATTGTCATCGTTCGTAAGACCGAGATAAAGTAAAATTTCTCGATTTTTAATCGTTTCAGACAGACTAAAGGTCTCGCCTTCCACTAGTTCATCAATCGTTTTACCTATTTTGATGTCTTGATTTTGCAATTTCATTAACTTAATTTTTCTTTCTTGAACAGTTTATGATGTTTCCATTTCATCTTCATCAACTGTGTCCATTCCTTAATGGCCACATAATCATCAACGAAAGTCACGACAAAACTTTCTTTATAACGTGGTGGTGCAATGGTTGCGCCCCACATATGTTTGATGATGATGTCTTTTTCTAATTTTGAAATCGTCGTCAATTTTTGGGCGTTTTGGTAGGCGATTCTTGGATGAACATAGGCATGACTGCCTTCGGCAAACTTGGTTTCCCGCCAGTCATAGTAAAAGAGGTCATGCAAAAGACCAGCACGCGCCGTTGCTTTTTTGTTCCAACCAAATTTTTTGGAAATTTTGTAAGACGTGTAGCTGACATTCAAAGAATGGAGCAAGCGCGTTGAAATGTAGTGATGTGTAAACTCATTTAATTTTTGAACTTCTGGTGTCTCTAAGAGCCCACCGACATAGGACATGTACTCAGCATCGTACAGCCAGGGGAAATCTTTTTTAGTCATAAAACAATTATACCACTATTTCTTAAAAGCAACTAAATTATTTCTTAATTCTTGATAGATCATATCATTTTCTTGTGTTGAATAGCTGTTAGCACCACTGGCCAGCGGATGACCGCCACCAGCGTGTCCTTTAGCAATGGTATTAATCGGGGCAACTTTTGAGCGCATTCTAACTCGGAAATGCCCGTCTGCCTGCTCAACAAAAATCGCCCAGGTTTGGATTTCTTTAATTTTTCCGGGTGCCGAAACAATCGCAGAGGTTTCAGAATCTGAGATACCATGGACTTTCATCAAGTCTTGTGTGATCAAAATGCGCGCCACACCTTCTGGCGAAATCTCGAGATTTTCATAGACATAGCCTTGGAGTCTGGCGATTTTCATGTCGAAAGAATCCATTTCTCGCATGAGGCCTGAGCGATCAAAGTCATGATCGGCTAATTTAGCAGCGGTATAAAGCGTTTTGGGTGTCGTTGCGGGATAGAGAAAACGCCCCGTATCGCCCACAATCCCTGCATACAAGACTCTTGCGGCATCATCAGAAATCTGTAGGTCATGATCAAAAGCAAAATTCGCAATGATTTCTGATGCAGAACTGGCTGTCGTCTCAACGGCTAATAAATCCCCATAGGCATCATCATTGGGATGATGGTCGATCTTAATCAGAAAATCCCCCGTCTGAAAACGCGCATCGTCAATACGAGGTGTATTCGCCGTATCCGTCACGATCACCAATTTCCCCTTGAACGTTTCATCGGGTAGCTGATCCATGAGACCGATAAAAGCCAGACTCGGCTCATCAAACCCAACAGCTGAAACGGTCTTATCCGGAAAATTCGTCCGCAAGATATCCCGCAAACCTAACTGACTCCCTAAAGCATCCGGATCAGGATTCTTATGGCGGTGAATCACAATCTCATCGTAGGCTTTGATTTTATCTAAAATATCGTTCATGTGTGTCCTTTTCTAGTTAATTTGCAGGGTGACTAAAATCTTGCTGATGATCTGATAGTCCAGATAGACCTCGAAATCAATGGTCGCGCCAAGCCTTGACTCACTGATAATCTTCGGATAAACTTCCAGCTCATCGTCAATGGCAACAGCACCCATAAAATAAATACTCATTGACTCGATGATAATATTTTTATTTTTCGTCTTGGTCATGACGCGATCCGTGATATTACTGATAATTTCCGCCATCATCCCATTGGCAATGTTGCCAACATTATTCATCATGAATGGTTCCACTGTAAAAGTGTAATACGATTGCACTTCTTTTACAGCGCGAGCCACATCGTCAGTCAAGGTGTGTGAAAACTGACTTTGTTCAGAAGACTCCTGCATACTCCGCAGCATGTCTGACTTACTGATAATCCCGGCATAGGTACTGTCACTGTTGACCACGGGCATCATATCGTAGCCATCAAAAATCATCTTCTGACTGGTCGAGGCAACGGTCATCTCAAATTTGGCCAGTTTGGGATTGCGAGTCATGACCTTATCAATCGTCGTACTGTTTTTCTTGCCTGTGACATCTCGCATACTCACCACACCTACGACTAATTGATGTTGATTGATGACCGCAAACCTAGATCCATTGGTTTTCTTGACTAAATCCAGATAGTCTTTGACGGTCGAAATTTCATAAAGGGTTGGAGCCTGGCTCTGATAAACATCTGCTACTGTCGCAATTTCTTTCTTGATCAGTTCATTAGACAGGGCTCGGTTAATCCGACTGGCGACGGTAAAGGTATCAAAATCTGTTCGAAGGACGGGGATTGCGTGAGCGTTGGCATAAGCTAACACTTGTGGTTCAATTTCAACGCCCCCTGTAATTAAAACCGCGTTGCCCTCTTGGAGGGCTAGTAACTGGATGGACGTCCGATCCCCTACAATGACTAAACCACCGTGGGTCAGGTATTTCCGGATGTTTTCCTTGGTCATGGCGGCGATGGCGAATTTGCTGAAGGCTTGCGTTAAGCCGGCTTCTCCTGCCATGACTTCGGCACTGGCAATTTTGGCAATCTCGCCAAAGGTCAGGGTTTCGATCACGCGCTGTTCCTGCGTGCTGATCCGCGTTGTGCCTGAGCGGTCATTGATGGAAACCAGTCCGCGCGCCTGTGCTTCCTTAATCGCGCGATAGGCTGTCCCGTCAGAGACTTTGAGGCGGGTCGCAAGGCCACGAACACTGACCTTCTTGCCAATTTCCAAATCATCGATGTAATCCAGCAATTCTTGATGTTTACTCATGTTCTACCTGATGGCCCTTTCTATGATGCGCATTTAAGCAACTAAAGCAAACTATTTGGGCTATTTTCCCGTCACGGCTTCGTTCCCAAGACTTGGCGTACACCTGTAGGCCTGCGCCTTGTCGCCTAGAATTGACGGAAAAATATCTCAAAAATTTTGGTCACTTTTTTGACCTAAACGCGTATAACGTTTGAAATTTCTCAAAATTTTGGTGTAGGGATTGAGTGCTTTATAGTTTTCTTTCAGGCTAAATCCTGACTTTTCGGCGACCTTGCAGGAGCCGATGTTTTCTGAATCGACGACGATGTCTAAAGAACGCAAGCCAAACTCTGTTAAGCTGATCTCAGCCAGGGTTCGCACGGCTTCTGTCATCAGCCCTTGTCCCCAATAGGTCTGGTTGAGTGTGTAGCCAATTTCAGCCGTTCTTGCTTTTTCATCTAGTTTCACAAAGGTAATCGTGCCGATCATCACAGAACTTGCCTTCAGTTCCATGGCCCATTTTCCCAAAGGTGCTTTCATGAACAATGTCGCGATCGTCTCACGTGTTTCCGCTAGATTCTGGTGCGCAGGAAAAACGTAAACCAAATTCTCTGGTTTACTGGCATAGTCAAACATATCTGTTGCATCCGTCATCGAGAGCGGCCGCAAGAGCAGCCGCGGGGTTTCGATAACATTGAAAGTCGCCAATTTCTCGTAGATCGTCATGACTGTATTATAACATATTGCTTGGCTCGTCGCATAGAAAAACAGTATTTTGTCATGAAAACGGTTTATTTATGGTAGAATAACAGTATGACGAATTTAGAAAATAGGCTTGATCGCGCCTCAAGCGGTGAATATCGACTAAATCCCGATGAACAAAAATTGTACCTGAACACTTTTCGTGAACGCATTTTTCTTGCTATTACTTTTGAGGATGCTAAGACACGCCAGGTCAAAGCAGCCTTTGATCGTATTCTGAGCCATTTTGACATGGCAGAACAGCCGATTTTTGTCAAAATTTGTGGTGATTTACCGGATGACTTAACTGGCTATTACCTGAAGTTAGCGACTGACCATCATTTTGAAGGGCAGATTTTAACTGAAGCTGCTTCTGATCAATACGGCATCGTCATCCACACAGACCATGCCATCAATCAAGATAAGATTGACCTGTCAGATGTTTTTCCTGATCTGATATCGGAAGAAACACCCGCAAGCCCACCTCAGAAAAAAGGCTTTTTCGCCAAGCTCTTTGGTTAAATGGTGAAAAAAGTAGATAGATTAAAAAAACCGCAGAAGCGCAATGCTTGTCTGTGGTTTTTTGGGTGATGTTTAAAGTGCTGTGCCCTGCTTGGGCACGTATAAATCAGACAGATCAACACCTTCAAGGGTCAGCAGCTTGATTTTATTGGTCAAACCACCAGCATAACCGGTCAAACTGCCATCACTTCCGACGACCCGATGACAAGGGATGATGATTGAAATCGGATTATGACCGACAGCCCCACCCACGGCTTGACTGGACATACTTGGTCTGCCTATTTCTGCAGCGATTGTCTCGGCAATCTGGCCATAGGTCATGACTTGACCGTAGGGGATTTCTTGCAATAACCGCCAGACCGCTTGCCTAAAGTAACTGCCGATAGGTGCTAAAGGTAAGTCTCTTATGAGCGGCGCTTGGCCTGCAAAATAACGGTCTAGCCATTTTTTCGTCGCTTCAAATACGGGCAAATCAGGCTTGTCTGCTTTTAGGTCTGGAAAATGCTCAGCAAAATGTTTCTGATGGTCTAGCCAGAGACCGACGAGATGTTCACCATCGCTAGCCAAAGTCAGGCGACCTACTGGTGAGAGATAAGTTGTTTGATAATACATCAGCAATCCTTCTTGATCTTCAATCCAAATTAGCGTATCAAAATAAGGCACATAGGAACGCTACTTAGGGCTGCTTGCTTCCGCACCTGACCCACTTCATAACATTACTATTGCCTCACCTATAAGTATATCATAAAATTTATTTTTTGCGGCGATTTTTGAAAAATTTTTGCATCATTTCGGCACATTCTGCTTCCAAAATGCCTGCTTCGACATGGAGGCGGTGATTGAGCCGCGGATCCTCTAAGATTTGGTAAAGGGACACAGCCCCACCAAATTTAGGGTTGGTCGCACCGAAATAAACCTGTGGTAATCTAGCAAGCGAAATCGCCCCCGAACACATAACACAGGGTTCTATCGTCACAAATAAGGCACAGTCAAGCAAGCGCCAATTGCCGACAACCTCATTGGCCAGATCAATAGCACAGATTTCAGCGTGGTGTGTCGCCTTTTGATGGAGCTCACGCGCATTAAAGGAGCGGGCAATAATCTCGCCATCCTTAACAATGACAGCACCAATGGGCACTTCTTCATGATCTGCTGCTTTCTGGGCTTCGATCAAAGCCTGTCCCATAAAGTAATTTTTTTCTTCTTCTGTAAAGGCTATCAAAATGTATTAAAATCCCATGTCTTGTGTGGTGTGGCGAGGTCAGTTGGCACACCCTGTGCTGCGTCTGCTGCTTCTTGTCGCAACTGTTCCAAATCCCCAAACTGCGGTAAATGCGTGAGGACTAATTGCTTGACCTGCGCCTCACGCGCGATACGTCCTGCCTCTCCGCTCGACAAGTGATTGGGCATGTTTGATTTATCTGAGAAAAAGTAGACATCTGCTAATAGCATATCCGCATCCTTTGAAAAGTCAACGAGACTATTGAACCAGCCGGTATCGCCAGTGAAAACAAGGGTCTGACCTGTTTTACGTTCTGTGATCCGCATGGCATAACAGGTGATCGGGTGCACCGTTTTCGTAAAGGTAATATCGAATGGGCCGATTTTCTCCACGCCAGTCACATCGTAAGCGATGCCTTCAGAGACACCATCAAGCGTCAGGTTTTGAAATTCATGAGTGTCTTCGTTATGACCATAGATTTTGAGGATGGCGCTGTCCCAATCGGGATCTGTTTTGGGCCAGAGCTGACGATACTGTCGCAAGACGCCGAGATCAGCGATATGGTCTTGATGATAATGACTGACAATCACCGCATCGATACAGAGTGGCGAGACCTCATGTTCCAACTCCGTCACGGCACGACTGCCGGCATCGATCATGAGATTGAACCCAGAATTACTGGTCAGGAGATAGGACGTCGTCCCCGCGTCCTGATAGGGATAGCCTCCCCAAACACCTAAAGCTGTTAATTTCATTTGATTTCCTCCGTGTAACTTGTGTCACGTATTTGTCTCTTTTATTTTAACACAAATGGTTTAAGTTTACTTTAAGGAGGATAGGCTATAATCAAATCATTCCTAAAAAATTTTTTCATAAGTAACTCCTGAAAACCACCGCCTACTGGATATAGGCGGTGGTTTTAGTTGTGTCATTAATTTTAGATCTCAATTCATTTGAGCGCTGCCTGAAAACAGTTGCATCAAAGCGTTGGTACTGTCAATACGATTAGCTTGCGTAGGAATTTTAACGGTTACTTTAGCATTCGTATAAGTGGTTTGGAAAGATACTTTCCCATCAAGTCCAAAACCAGTTACTTCTTTGCCAGTAAAATTGAGTTCAAGGTTTGACGTTTTCTTTTGCATATCAGTAGTCATAACCATTGATTTGATGATTTTTGATAAGTTTTTTTCAAACTCTTTATCCTTTGTCAGATCCTCGAATGATTGGCTTGTTTCTTTAGGGAGGCCCGTTAGGTAAACCTTGATAAATTTAGCTACTTGTTCACCAGATAAAGTCAGGGTGATCGCTGAACCCTCTTTTTTAAAGTCAGATTTACCGAGAGATTGGTAAGCCTTATCCAATGCCTTCTTGGCGTCTTCAGAAGTCAGGGCAGAGACGCCCTCCGTCTTTTGGCCACTTTCTTTAGAAATGGCATTGATATCTAAGTATTTCCCTCTGATCTTTGCCAGGTCTAATCCCTTACTGACTTCGCCAACACCTGCATACTGGAGATACATATCAAGGATGGGTTTCAATGTTTCAAGTTTGAGGTAAGTATTGGTATCTTGGGTTACAATTTCCAAAGGAATCTCTTGACCAGCAAGCGAGAGGTTTAAATTAACTTGAGCATTTTTGCCGTCCTGCATTGATTTACCAGAAAACTTGGTACTTGATAAATAACCATTGATGATTGGGACATAAGCCTTAGCATCCCCACTTGATATCGCCTTTAAGTCAGCCAGTTTCAACTCAAATGTTTGTGTTGATAATTTAGCCAGTTCAGCATTATTTTTGATAAATGTTGCCTGATTATCAGTCCCACAGGCTGTTAGTGTCAGGGCACTAACGACTAGAGCGATGACTGTTCCTAATTTCTTAAACTTCATTTTTCTTCCTCCAAATATTTTTCCCCTCGCAACCATTGTAACATAAATTATATTTTATTAAATAATATAATTTATGTAATAAACTAGTAAGAATTGATCTGTCATCATTAGTTTTTTAGCAGATAAAAAGCATCTCTGCTAATGAGGCAAAGCTGCTTATTTCACTTGTTTAAAAAAATTCTGAGCAATTTCAACACTAGCCATAGCGTCCTTGGCATAGTAGTCAGCACCGACAAACTCCCGATAGTCTTCATTGAGGACGGCACCTCCGACCATAAAGACCGTGTCCGGTGCGACTGCTTTGATGGCAGCAATCGTTTTTTTCATATTTTGAACCGTTGTCGTCATCAGGGCAGACAGGCCAACCAGCTTAATTTCTTGCTTGACCACCGTTTCAACCACGGTTTCAATCGGCACATCTTTCCCTAGGTCAACCACCTCATAACCGTAATTTTCCAGGATCATCTTGACGATATTTTTCCCAATATCATGGATATCCCCTTCAACTGTCGCCAGCAATAGCTTACCTAGAGAGGCTGACTGTTGACCTGACTTGGCAAGGGCGGCTTTCAAGACTTCCTGGGCCTGTTGGGTCGCCTCAGCGGACTGCATGAGCTGGGGCAAAAAGAGTGCCCCTTGTTCAAACTGAGCCCCAACTGTATCCAAGGCAGGAATGAAATAGGTGTTGACGATGTCAAGCGGCGTCCGTGTTTCAAGCAATCTCCGGGTTTCAGCAGCTGTCAGCTCCTTACGGCCTTTGACAATCATCCCTTTCAAATCTAGGGTAGCATCAGTCGGCGCTTGATCCCCACTAGCATGTGATGCCGTCACCGTAACGGTCTCGTTTTGGGCTTTGGCGATGTAGGCTGCTGAGTTGGTGTCCTGTCCGCTAAAGACCCTGAGGGCCCGAACCACGCGCATCATCTCGTCTGACAGGGGGTTCATAATCGGAGCATCTAACCCCGCGCCAACCGCTTGCGCCAGAAAAGTGCTATTTAAGAGGGCGCGATTGGGCAGGCCAAAGGAAATGTTGGATAAGCCGACCACCGTTTTACAGCCCAGGCGTTCTTTAACCAGGCGGATGGTGTCCAATGTGACTGGCACCTGATCTTGTTGGGCAGAAGCGGTCAAGACCAGGGGATCAATCATCACCCGATCGGGCCGAATCCCATATTTACCGGCCTCATGGACGATTTTTTCAGCGATCTGATAGCGTTTCTCAGCCGTTTCAGGAATCCCAGCCTCATCCAGGCAGAGGCCTAGCACGACCCCGCCATATTTGGCGACGATTGGAAAAACCTTGGCCAGGCTAGACGGCTTACCATTGACCGAATTAATCAAGGGTATGCCGTTATAATGGCGTGCCCCCGCTTCTAAAGCCGCCACTTCTGACGAATCAATCTGCAAAGGCAGATCAAGCAAGCCCTGTAACTCGACAATCGTTCTCACCATCATCTGGGCTTCATCAATCTCAGGCAGGCCGACATTGACATCCAAAATATCGGCACCTGCATCACGCTGGGCGACTGCTTCCTGAATGATGTAGTTGATATTATTTTGTCGCAAGGCTTCTTTCAGGCGAGGTTTGCCCGTTGGATTAATCCGCTCACCGATCAAGCTCAGACCCTGACCAATTTCTAGCGTCTTCAAGCCTGAGGTGATAAAAGTCCCAGATTTTGGTTCTGGATAGACTTTTTCCGTTTGATCGATGAGCGCGCGCAGTTGCCGGATAAATTCTGGCGTCGTGCCACAACAGCCACCCACAACAGCTACGCCTTGATTCAACAATTTTTCCGTATAAGCGACGTAGGTTTCGGGTGTGATCTTATAGACCGTCTCGCCATTTTCCATCTGTGGCAGACCCGCATTGGCCTGGACCATGACTGGAATTTGGGCATAGTCTAAAATCGTCTCGACAATCGGTGCCAATTCTTTTGGCCCCAGCGAGCAGTTGACACCCAAGACATCCACGCCCAAATTTTGCAAGGTCAAGGTCGCCGTTTGCGGGTCGACCCCGACAAAAGTGCGGCCATCTTCCTGATAAGTCATGGTCACAAAGACCGGTAGTTTGGTATTTTCTTTGACTGCTAAGACCGCGATTTTGGCTTCCAATAAATCCGCTACCGTCTCGATAATGACCAAATCAGCCCCTGCTGCTTCCGCAATCATGGCTTGGCTTGCGAACATCTCATAGGCCGCCTCGAAGGACAAGGTCCCCATGGGTTGCAGGAGTTGCCCAGTCGGCCCCATGTCATAGGCCACATATTTAGGCGCCGCTTGCTTCGCCAGCTTGACGGCCGCCCGAATCGTCTCTGCCAGCTTATCTGCCGCCATTTTCGTCGGATTGGCCTGAAAGGTATTGGTCGTAATGACATCCGCCCCCGCCGCCACGTAGTCTCGATGAATGGCTGCTACCACCTCCGGATGCGACAGGTTAAAATGCTCAGGAATCCCCCCAATCGGCAAGCCTCGATCTTGAAGCTGCGTCCCCATTGCCCCGTCAAAAAGCAAAAGCTGCGTTTCTAAAGCCGTTAAAATCGTCATGACATGTCTTCCTTTATTTGAACTTCAAGATAACCTCTTAGGAAAATAGATGATTTATGACCCTGCGCAAGCGCAATACCATAAATCCCTAATTGTCTACAGAAGTTTCCGACTGCGTCGCACCGCTTTCAGTATCCTGTTTTTAAGATATTTTTGAAAATGGTTGCTAAAATTGGGAAAAAGAGGGCCGTTGACACGGCATGCGCCAGGTCAAACGTCAAGCCACTGAGCCAAAAGGGCAAAAAAAGGCTACCAAATAGCTGAGCTGAAAAAATCGAGATGATGAAACCGTAAAACATGGTCAGAATAAAAATCACGACTGTCCGAAAGACCAGCGGCTTAACCCCTTTAAACACTAGCGCCCCCAAGCTCAAAATTACAGCATAGCTAAGCATCTGCCCCAAAATAATCACCGAAAACCCCATCAAAAAGCCAGTCACCACCATGGTTAAACTACTGACGATGATGGCGTCAGCTAAGCCATAAACCAAGACCAAGACAAAAAATAGGGCGGTAATCGGCTTGACATTGGGAAAGGCACCAAAAGCGATTCGAAGGACACAGGCAAGCGCCGTTAAAATTGCAAGGCGGGTTAGTCTGGTCGTCATCATGGGCGCACACCTGTCACATTAAAGTTGCCATTTTTAACCATCTCCACCGTCAAATCTTGAGGTGGCTTGCGTCTCGGTCGCGCCACTTTCTCATCTTCAAAGAGTCCCAAAATCGCAGTGATTGATTTTCGAGGGATCATCAAATAATTTTCCGTCAAAGTGAGACCCAGTTGGCGATCAGCGCCTAGGGTTTTTAAAAATTGGGGCTGAACCTCTAGGGACAAATCCCCATACCCAGGCGAAAATCTGCGATTCAACACACGATCGGAAAACTGAGTATCGATGTCAACCTCTGCTAAATCACAGATCTTTTCGATGTAAGTAACACAGGCCGCATCTAGCACAAAAGCCTTGGTCAGCTCTGACAGTTCGTAGCGTCTGACTTGGCGTTCGACTTCAATCCCTAGCGTGGCTGCCAGCAAGACGACTTGTTTGGCGTGCTTTAAGTGATTATAGAGCTGTTTGGACTGGAGCACCAGGTCGGTATTGGTGAGATAGATGGCTTGGTTGGTCTCGTCCAGGGTGAAATCATAGGCCTGATACAGGTAGCGGGCATTTGACACGTCCTGCACTTCTCGCATCATCTCGTCCACTAGCGTCGAGATAGCGGGTGTGAGCTCTTGTTTGCGTCGGTAACCCAGATAGCGCAAGACTTCTGATTTTTCCAAGGGTAGATATTGCATAACGTCTCCATTTTTCTCTTAAATTTATGATAGCATAGTTTTTAATGTTCGCCTTATACTTAAAGGTTTCATAAGGTTATAGCTTATATTTATACCCAGACTAACAAAAAAACTTCTCGGTTAGCAAGAAGTTTTAAAGTTTATTCATTAGTGATCCCAGCAGGATTCGAACCTGCGACCGTTCGCTTAGAAGGCGAATGCTCTATCCAGCTGAGCTATGAGACCAAACACAACTACTAAATTTTACCAAAATTCAGCAGTTTAGTCAAATTTTATTCAATCGGATTACCATAGACGTCGTATTGGGTTTCGGAGGTCTGCCCGCCATAAGTCGTGCCAGACGTAGGCGCTGTTTCTGATGTGCTTTCTTCTGAAGCTTTGTCAGCAGAGGCTTCTTCACCATCTGTCAGCAAGGTTTTCTCAGTAGATTTCCCATTTACCGTTGTCATCACGGTCGGCAAGGTGGCATTTGGCGCATAGCCCCCGTAATAATTTTCAAAGGTTACGATATGAGGCGACAGAATTTTCTCTACTGGCTTACCAAGCGATAATCGCAAGGCATTTTGAACGCTCAAGAGGTTATTAGCTGGCATGACCTGATAAGAAATCCCATCAATCATTTCACCAAGACCTTGCAGCTTGATTGATCGTATTTTTTGGAAGGCATCTTTGTAGCCTAACAAACTTTTCAAAGAGTTACCATTGACCGCAAAGTCTGTTTTCATATTCCCTGAAATGGCGGTCAGAATTTTTTCATATTTGGTAATTGAATCCAGACTTAAAATTTTACCCATAATTTGGGTAATGACTTCACGCTGGCGTGCTTGCCGACCGATATCTCCTTCTGGATCCTGATGGCGCATCCGAGCGTATACTAGAGCCTGGTCACCATTGATATGTTGCTTACCAGGTTCAACTGTTGCGGTGTAATCAGGTTCCGTTTCTTCAATCGAAATCGTTGCCCCTAATTTGTTATCGACTTCAATACCACCAACCGCATCAACCAGGTCTTTCAAGCCGTTCATGTTAATTAAGGCGTATTTGTCAATGTCTAAGCCAATCTGTTGCTGAATCGTTGACACTGCGGTCACAGCGCCACCACTGGCATAGGCCGCATTTAACTTGGCTGTCTCGACAACATCACCGTCTTTATCAATGATGCTGGTCAACATATCTCGTTCCAAGGAAACCATGGTCGTCGTATTGGTCTGAGGATTAATCGTCATCACAATCATCGTATCTGACTGGCCTGACCATAGATCCGTACGCGCCCCATCTCCTGTATCAACCCCCATCAGTAGAATGGTTAAGGGTTGGGTCGCCTTGATAATCTCATCTGATTTTTTACTTGAACTCAAGCCTAAATCAGAAAAAGTGGTTTTAAAAGCACTTTCTGTTCGATTTAAGACAACGGTACCATAGGCAAAAACGAGGCCTGCAAAAACTAAAATTGTCGCTAAAAAACCAAGTAACACCTTCTTCCAAAGTCGCATCTTAGGCTTGCCATTTTTCTTTAGCTTCCTATTTCTAGTTTTTTGAGCGCCATGCTTGGCTTCATAATTAATTCTCTGACTTCTTTTCATTATTCCATTTTACCAAAAAAACTGGGTCCAAACCCGAATTCGTATAAAATGTTACATACTTGTAACCTTAATCAAAAAAATCTTACCATTTCTAATACATCAATTAGAGTCCCTGTTTCATCTCTTGCTCCGAATTTTCGAGTTGACTCAATGTCAAACCCATGTTTTTGATAAAGATGAACAGCTCTCTCGTTGCGTTTCTGAACTTGGAGTTCCAAGCGTTTGATGACGCCTACTTCCTGGATGAAATCTAGCAGATCTGACATTAAAATATGACCGATCCCATAGCCCTGAAAGTCCTGGCTGACAGCGATAAATAAATCGCCGATATGTCGAATGCGCTCATGAAAATCTGCTGTCAAGCTAATCACTCCGGTGATTTGGTCATCTGCTAAGGCTAATAGGTAGGCATTATTATCCTTTTCAGCGACTTGTGCCAGATAGTCTGACATTTGTTCGACTGTCAGCAAGATCCCTGCTTCATCTAGGGTTAAAAAATGCGATTCTTGACCGACTTGGTTTAAAAAGGCAATCAAGTTTTGGGCGTCTTGTGGTGTTGCTTCTCTTACGATAATTTCAGTCATAGGGCTCCTTTGGTGGCAACAGGCTAAGGTCTAGTCTAGATAGGTGTCATAGCGATGGCCATGTGCGACAAGTGTCACTTCTCGTGCATCGTCTTGGTAGTCAAATAAAATCTCCAGATACGCACTCGGCAGATCTTGCGCTAAGAGATTGCCCCACTCAATCACGGTGACACCATTGCCAAATAAATACTCATCTAAATCGATCGAATCGGGATCATCTCCGATGCGATAAACGTCCATGTGATAGAGGGGGAGGCGGCCTTCGTATTCCCGAACAATGGTGTAGGTCGGGCTTTTGATCATCTGATGGATGTCTAAACCTTTACCAAGGCCCTTGGTAAAGGTCGTTTTACCCGCTCCCAACTCGCCGGTCAAGACGATAATATCGCCTGCTTGCAACTTTTTGCCTAAGCTTTCAGCATAAGCCAACATTTGTTTTTCGTTCAATTTCATAGGTATATTATACCATATCGCAGTGTGGGATCGGAGCTGCTAGGATCCTGTTTGAAATAAAATCGGCTATTAAGGGATCAAAAAAAACAGCCTCTCGACTGATTTTTCTTATAACTGGT
The DNA here is from genome assembly GCA_047833645.1 of Lactococcus sp. Lineage (GTDB taxonomy): Bacteria > Bacillota > Bacilli > Lactobacillales > Streptococcaceae > Pseudolactococcus. The sequence continues at coordinate 2,124,779 of CP181259.1, read as the reverse complement.
TAATTTCACGAATGCTTTCGACCATCAGGACGAGGCCTGCGAGGACTACGAGGCCCTGCAGAATGCTCGTTTTATTTTGGACAATGAGTGAGATCACAATCGTCACTGCTAAAACTGTTCCGATGATGCCGACAAAAAGATTCAGGCTTTTTTTGATTTCATCAGAAGCCAGAAAGAGATAACACAAGACAAAGAGTCCCAATGCCACTAAATAAAACATCTTATCCTCTCCCTTATTTAACCGCTTAGCTGACTACTGCTTAACCTTTTTTCTTTTTGTTGGCTTTTTCACGTTCAGCTTTGTTCAAGATTTGTTTACGCAGACGGATTGATTCTGGTGTGATTTCTAGGTATTCGTCATCAGCCATGAATTCGATTGATTCTTCCAAAGTCAGGATACGTGGTGTTTTGATGACGTTGGTTTGGTCTTTATTGGCAGAACGGACGTTGGTCATTTGTTTAGCTTTCGTCACGTTAACAGTCAAGTCATTTTCACGAGAATGTTCCCCGATGATCATGCCTTCGTAGACTTCAGTTCCTGGATTAACAAAGATCGTCCCACGTTCTTCAACACCCATGATCGCGTAAGTCGTTGTTTTACCCGTATCGATAGAGACAAGGGCACCACGGCTACGGCCACCAATTTGTTCATGAATCATTGGCATGTATTGGTCGAAAGTATGGTTCATGATTCCGTAACCACGTGTCATTGACAAGAATTCAGTTGAGAAGCCGATTAAACCGCGAGCTGGGACAAGGAAGATCAAACGCACTTGACCGTTACCCGTATTGACCATATCCAGCATGTTCCCTTTACGTTCTGAGAGCGCTTGGATGATTGAGCCTTGGTATTCTTCAGGTGTATCGATTTGTACACGTTCAAATGGTTCTGAACGGACACCATCGATTTCACGTTCGATCACTTCTGGACGTGACACTTGGAGCTCATAGCCTTCACGACGCATTGTTTCGATTAAGATAGACAAATGTAATTCGCCACGACCAGAAACGACCCAACGGTCGGGTGAATCAGTTGGATCAATCCGAAGTGAGACGTCAGTTTGCAATTCTGATTGCAGACGTTCTTCCACTTTACGTGATGTCACCCATTTCCCTTCGCGACCAGCGAAAGGTGAGTTATTGACAAGGAAAGTCATTTGCAAAGTTGGTTCATCGATGTGCAGGATTGGCAGTGGATCGATGTGGTCAGACGGTGTCACCGTTTCACCAACGAAGATATCGTCCATACCAGATACAGCAATCAAATCACCCGCTTTGGCTTCTTGGATTTCAACACGGTCAAGACCGAAGAAACCAAAGAGTTTAGTCACACGGAAGTTTTGTTTTGTGCCATCAAGTTTTGAAAGTGTGACACTGTCACCCACTTTAATCGTCCCACGGAACACACGTCCGATACCGATACGACCAACGAAGTCATTGTAATCAAGCAATGATACTTGGAATTGCAAAGGCTCATCAGAGTTATCAACTGGCGCAGGAATATGGTCGATGATTGTTTCAAACAAAGGTTCCATTGTATGCGTTTGTGTGTCAAGGTCATCTGAAAGGCTTGATGTGCCATTGATCGCTGATGCGTAAACAACTGGGAATTCCAATTGGTCTTCGTCAGCACCAAGTTCGATCAAAAGTTCCAAGACTTCATCGACAACTTCTTCAGGACGAGCTGATGGTTTGTCAATTTTATTAACAACAACGATTGGTGTCAACCCTTGGTCCAAGGCTTTTTTCAATACAAAACGTGTTTGTGGCATGGTCCCTTCATAAGCATCCACCACAAGCACAACGCCATCAACCATTTTCATGATCCGTTCAACTTCGCCACCGAAGTCCGCGTGACCAGGGGTGTCCAAGATGTTGATGTGTTTGTCTTTATATTTAACCGCTGTATTTTTAGCAAGGATGGTAATCCCACGTTCTTTTTCAATATCGTTTGAGTCCATAGCACGATCGTCAAGATGTGCGCGCGCGCTCAAAGTATCAGATTGTTTCAAAAGTTCATCCACAAGTGTTGTTTTACCATGGTCGACGTGGGCGATGATTGCGACGTTACGAATGTCTTCGCGTAATTTAGTCAAGATTTATACCTCATAATTTGAGATCATGTCTAAAAATCCTATTGCGACTGTCATACGCTGCCACTTGAACATTTTCTAGAGATGATCTTTATTCTATTTCAACTTTATAAGTATAACATATTTTTAGTAAAATGCAACAGGAACGCCTATATTAAGCGTTTTCAGTCGTTATTCCCTTGACTTAACTTCAAAAGCCCTTTATAATGAAATAATGAATAGAGAAACTAAAAAAAACAGACTAGGATCGTTAATAGGTCTCTTGATCGTCATCATCTTAGTTATCTTAGTTGTTATTTTTATTAAACCATTCGACAAAAAAACAACTGGGAATGCGCCCATTAAAGTGGATCCCTCTAAAAGTGCTGCCATCATCACCTCTAGTTCAGTTGTTGCCAGAGATGCCACGGAAAAAGTGGCAAATGCGGGTGAAGCGAGTTGGGTTCAAGTTCAGTCTAAAGGAACAGGTGACAAGTTCACCGATGTTTCAACGGCTAACGTCACCATTTATAAAGCCCATAATCCTCAAGTCTTAAAAATAGCCACCTCTGCACATCCAACCTTAGCCGTTTTACCCGATATCATGGCCCAATATCCAGACGCGCTCATCATGAATGCTTCTGGTTTTAACATGGCAACAGGTGACATTACTGGTTTCCAAATCAATAACGGGGCACTTTTGACCAACTGGGGAGAAAACAAACGTTCTTATGAAGCCTTTGTCATCAACAACGATGGGTCAATGACGACCTACGACAGCACAACCCCTGCCAGTCAAATTCTTGCCAATGGTGCGCAACAATCTTACAGTTTTGGTAAAATTTTAATCAAAAATGGTCAAGTCCAAGAAAATGACGGCTCTGTCAATTGGATGATTCATAGTTTTATCGGTAATGATCAAGCTAATAATCTCTACCTCATGATCAGCGAAACAAGTGCTGGCTATGACACGATCATGGCTCAAATTGCTAACCTTAATCTAACAAACCTTGTCCTCATGGATGGTGGTGGTTCTTCCCAAATGGGATTAAAAGGTCAAACCATTGTACCAAGTCAGGATGATCGCCAAGTGGGAGACTTTATTGTCCTAAAATAATAATGAAAAATACTAAACAAGCTAAACGTAGCACCACTAAAGTCACATCGATAAGTCAAAAAAAGAAGAAACTACCATTGGTCATCACGATTCTTATCCTGCTCTTGGTCGGGGCAAGCATTACTTATGTCCTCCTCAAACCTAAGCAAACGGCTTCTTCAGCCCTCAAACCGATTAAGACAACCGCACCTGATGCCATTGTCCTACCGACCTCTGTCTCAATTGCACCTGCTCCTGAGGTGGAAGATACAGGTGAAGCCGGTTGGGTACAGGTCAAATCCAAAACGAAACTTGAAAAATTCACCGATCTATCAGTGCCTGGCGTGACCATTTACCGTGCCAATAATCCGAAAGTCTTGAAAACAGCGGCGGCACAAATCCCAGGAACTTTCATGATGGCTGATATCGTCGCCCAGTATCCTGACGCACTCATTATGAATACCTCTGGCTTTGATATGAACACCGGTCAAATTGTCGGCTTCCAAATTAACAACGGTCAATTATTTTCCAACTGGTCAAATACCGCCTATGGCAGTGCCTCTTTTGTCATCAATAAAAATGGTTCTGCCAACGGCTATGACTTGACAACTCCGGCAACAGAAGTCCTTGAAAAAGGTGGCGAACAAAGTTACGGCTTTGGCAGTATCCTCATTAAAAATGGTGAGATTTTGCCAAATGATGGTTCTGTCAACTGGATGATTCATTCTTATATTGGGAATGATGCTGATAATAATATCTACCTCATCATTTCAGATACCAGTGTCGGTTATGATGGGACCATGGCAGCAGTTGCCAATCTCAACCTCAAAAACCTCGTCGTCCTTGATGGGGGTGGCTCGTCCCAAATGTCTCTGAATGGTCAAACCATCTTCGCCAGTCAAGACGGCCGACCAGTTGCCGACTTTATCGTCCTACGGTAGGTCAGGCAACGCTAACTCATGATTTTTAAACTCACAAAAACGACCAATGCCACAATTGATAGGGTATTGGTCGTTTTTTATGAAATCAGGTTAAGATGTTGCTTAACCTCATCTACTATCGGCCACTTATTCATTTAAAGCGGCTTCAATTCGATCGTGAGCTTTATTAATAAGCGCTTCAGATAGAATTTTTTGCGTCTTACCATCAATCGTCGTTTCGACTGGCTTCAAGTTTTCTTTGGTGATAGTACCAAGCACACCATTATAATTCAGGCCGAGGGCTTTAATATTCCCAAAAACAAAGTCTGTTTTGATCGTATTGCCAAAAGCCGTCACAAATTTTTTGTAGTTAGCAACCGTGTTCACAGATTTCATCTTAGGAATGATCGCAATGAGCACCGTTTGTTCGCGGTCAATCAAGCTTGCTTCAGCTTTAGCTGGATCCTCATCAGGAGCTGAAACTTTCGTGAGGAAGGCCTTAACTTCATCTGCTTTTTTCAGACTTAAGGTACCCGGCTTAAATTCATAACCACTTGATATAAAATTGGTATCATTTTGAACTTCAACCCCACCGACAGCCTCAACAAAATCGCCTAGACCCCGCATATCAAACGTCATATAACGTGGAATTTCAACACCTAACAGCGTTTGTAAGGCATCAATTTCACCTGCTGCACCTTTGGTCCCGTAGAGCTCTTTCAAAGTCGTCGCCTCAGATGGCAAATAGATATTGCGATTTAAACTCAGGACTGTCGTCTTATTTTGCTTGGGATTAACCGTTAAGACCAAGATATCATTGGCATTTTTACCATTGACACCTAAAAATAAGAAGCTAAAGGACGATTTTGCTTTAAGACTTGGCAGTTTCGCCGTCGTTTTCCGATCAATGGCTTGATAAGATTTTTCCGATGCCTTTTTAACATCAAAATAGGCTTTACCACCAAGCGCACCGCCAATCAAAACAATCAGCAAGATAATCAGGCCAAAAATTTTAAGGCCCCGATGTTTTTTCTTAGTCTTCGTTTTAACTTTCTTTTCAGGTATGCGCTCGGCACGTCGTCTTCTTGTTTCCATGGGGGATCAAGCTCCTTTTTTCGTTTTGCCGTGCCAACCCTTCATCCCCGTTTTCAGGATAACAATGTTGGTATAACCCGCTTTTTTGAGCTTGAGCGCTGCGCGCACAGAAAAGACTGGCTTTGCATCCTCATATAAGAGAACAGCTTTATCTTTACGGATGGCTGAGATGCTTTGGTCAAATTGTGAAAAAGGCAAATTTCTCGCGCCCAAAATATGGACAATCCGATAAGCCGACGACTCCCGTAAGTCGATCAGTTGTGCCCCAGTCAGGTGCTCAGCAAAGGTTGCACTATCGACAATTTTAGCGACAGATTTGATTCTCAATTTATTCACATAGGGATAGCCGACTAGGCCAATCACGATTAAAAGTAGTAAAAGATTAACGTATAACAACATGTTAGACAGCCTCAGTTTCAGTATATTTCAAAGCTAGGCTGGCTGCGCCAATAATCCCAGCATCATTGCCCAATTGGGCGATTTTAATTTTAGTTGAATTGCGAACTTGTGGGAAGGTATAGAGGTTGAAATATTTTTCAATCCGTGCACGCAAGAATTCACCCGCTGCCGAAACACCGCCACCAATGACAATAGAGTCTGGATTAAGCGTATTGCCCAGATTTCCTGATGCCAAGCCAAGATATTGACTGACTTGCTCCACCACTGAATCGGCAAATTTATCACCTGCTTCAGCTGCGATAAAGATATCTTTTGAAGTCACCGCATCGCCATTATCGATGGCTGCTTTAATCGTTGACTCACCTTCATATTCCTCAGCCAATTGACGGGCAACACGGACAACACCTGTTGCTGATGCGACAGTCTCTAGACAGCCTGCTTTGCCACAGGTACAGGCAAAGGCATTGGCACTCGTATCAACGGTGACATGACCAATTTCACCTGCGGCACCAGCCACACCATGAATCAGGTTGTCTGCGGCGATGATGCCACCACCGACGCCAGTCCCAAGTGTCATGAAGATGACGTCAGGATTATTGTCACCCGCACCAACCCAACGTTCACCAAGTGCTGCCACATTGGCATCATTATCAATGGCAAAAGGTAGGCCGACGCCAGCTTCAATGGCTGCGCCAACTTCTTGCAAGCTTTCCCAACCTAAATTATAGGCACCAATGACCGTATTTTTGACGATATCCACAGACCCTGGCGAACCCATCCCAATCCCTAAAAAGTCAGCTTTATCAAGCTTATAGAGTTCTAAGCGATGGTTGATGGATGCGATGATATCAGGGACGATATGTTGCCCGTTACCCATAATATTGGTTTCAATCGCCCATTTGTCCTGAACTTCACCAGCTACTGTCAAGATCCCGAATTTAATCGTTGTTCCACCAAGGTCAATCCCGATAATTTTTTTCGTCATAAGTCTTCTTCTCGCTTTCAAGTCTGTGTTCTCGCCGTAGAATTAAATCTGCGGTAAAATAATCGTTCTGATCTGGAATCAGGCCAGCATCGTATAAGGTTTTCAGCTCTTGTGCCATGAAAAAAATAGCATCAAGTCGATTGCTAAACAGGTTGATATACCCATGCTTTTTCAAAAATTCCTGAACATCATATAAAGTTTTCATCCTTCCACATTCTATCATATTTTGAAAACATTTTCAAACATGAGTTGATTGACTGATCACACTGTTCTAACACCCTATTTTGCGGTTCAATAATAAAAAAGACTCGCCTGATTGCGAGTCTCATTAGTCTTATTTTCTCATCAGATCCCTGGTGCTAAACCAAGTTCAGATTCCAACATCCAAATTGTTTTTTCAATGTCACCTTTGGCATCTGCAAAGAGCCCATTGGTCACATCGTCATCTTCTTCATCAGTCGCATGAACACCGTCTTGGAAAAGGTCTGATAGATATTTGTAGGCTTTAACCACTTCTGTCAAGCGTTCTTCGGTCGTTTTATCCCAAGTCGCTGTTTCAAGTTCAATTTTTGACAACTCATCAAATTCTTTCAGCGTTGAAACGGGTGACCCACCGATGGTAATCAAACGTTCTGATAAAACATCTAAATGGCTGTTCAAGCCATCCATCAATTCATCCATTTTAGGATGCAATTTCATGAAACCAGGACCACGTAGGTACCAATGGACTTGATGGACCAAAGCGGCTGCTTTAGATAGGTCTGCAACGGATTGATTCAAAACTGCTTTTGTTTTTTCTCTTGACATTTTCTCTCCTCCTTCAGGACTGATCCACCATTTTTCCTAAGAAACAGGGGTTGACCAATCATCTTGCTAAGTTGATGACATCAGAAACTTCTGCTCAAGGTTTTCTTTAACAGCAAGTGCTAAAGATTACCCCAACACTTTCATTATAGAAAAAAACAGCCAGTTTATCAAACATTTAGGTTCTTTTTTCGTATAAGAAAGTATGGACATTTTTTTTATTTTTACAGTAGGTACCATTTGGGGGTCCTTCTTTGGGTTGGTCCTTGATCGCTCACCAGACAATTCCATCATCAGTCCCAGATCTCATTGCGGGCAATGTGGGCAAACACTGAGTTGGCGTGATCTCATTCCCATCGTGTCACAGTGTATCAGTCGTAGCAGATGTCGCTATTGTGATATCAAGTTACCTTATGGGTATGCCGTTTTAGAATGCCTTTGTGGGGGCCTCTTTGTCATGGGCTGGTTAGGAAAGGCTGATCTCACCTTTTGCTTGATTTGTCTGGCCTCTTTTTTAATGGTGGGCTTTGATCTTAAAAGTCACGCTTTTCCCTTGTGGGTTTGGCTGATCTTTTTCCTACTCCTTAGCTTCACGAATCCTTACCAGGCACCTGTTTTTTTCTGCCTCCTCATCGCAGGCCTAACAGAAGTTTCGACTTTTAAAATGGGTAGTGGTGATTGGCTTTATTTAAGTCTCGTCTCTTTTTCGGTAGACTTTTTCCACCTCACCCTTTGTTTATTTCTCGCCAGTCTTGGCGGGCTTCTTTACTATGCTTTAAATCCCAAACAAAAAAAGGCAGAAATTCCTTTTCTCCCTTTTCTATTCATCGCTTATCTCTGCAGCAGTCTTCTGATGATCTGACTTGCTATTTTTCATGTTGTTTAAGGCTTGATCCTGGACATCATTCATCTGGTAAAAGGGTCACAAATGTCGAGACAGCTTTCGACATACTTTTGGAAGGCGCTTGCCTTTTTGAGCGCACAACAGTATGATGACTCTCTCGGCGTAACAGGATTTGTTTGCCACGATTAAGTGCATCTTCCTTATTATTTTGAACGACAACCGCAATACACAATAGCCCAATAATGATCAGGGCAATTTCGATAAGATAGACAATCTTATTCTCAATTATTTTTTTCATATTGTGACCCACCCTATTTGCTAACATTGTATCACAAATTAAAAAATTAGCAACTTTATTTGCCTCATAAGCCGGTCACAGTCACACCTAAAAGCCGAATGCCAATAGAATCACGCAAGGCATCATCCAATAATTTTTGGGCACTTTGGTCGATGGTGTCAAAATCAGCCACCTTCTCATCTAAAGAAAGTCGCTTGGTAAAGGTTGTAAAGTCCGCATAGCGAATTTTGAGGACAATGATATGTCCTTTCAACTTTTTATCCTGTAAGACCAAGGCCACTTTTTCCGACAGTTTACTAATTTCAGCCTTGATATCGGCTTCCAAATAAAGTAACTTGCCATAAGTTTTTTCTTTGCCAACGGACTTCCGAATCCGATTCGGTTTGACCGGTGACCGATGAATGCCATTGGCCTTGAGGTACAACTCCCAGCCAAAGACCCCTAATTTTTCGGCTAAAAATTGCGGTGAACTATTTTGAATGTCTTGGCCTTCGGTGATGCCCAATCTTTCCAATTTCTCCGCTGTCTTCACGCCAACCCCATGAAACTTGGCCACCGGTAAGTCGGCCAAAAAAGCCAAAGCCTCTTCTGGTGCGATCAAGGTCAGGCCTCTCGGTTTTTCGATGTCAGAGGCAATTTTAGCCAAAAATTTATTATAGGAAACACCCGCAGAACTGGTCAACTGCAGTTCCGTAAAAATATCATGCTGGATCATCTTAGCAATCTTAACCGCACTCGCCGCCTTGATTTTATTGACCGTCACATCCAGATAAGCTTCGTCTAGGGCCATGCCTTCAACCTCATCGGTATAGCGATGAAAAATGTCATGCATCTGGCGTGAAACCTCTTGATAATGAGCATAGTTCCCTGATACAAAAATCGCTTGCGGACAAAGCTCGTAAGCTTCTTTGGCCGACATGGCAGAATGAATGCCGTATTTTCTTGCTTCATAGTTAGCCGTTGAAACGACACCACGCCCCCCTGTTTCCAGAGGGTTTCTAGCAATGACAACAGGCTTGCCTTTTAGTTCTGGATTGTCCCGCTCCTCAATTGACGCAAAAAAGGCATCCATATCAACATGGATGATTTTACGACTGGTATCATTGATGAGTGGGAATACTAACATAACTTTATTTTACCATTTTTCGTTAGTTTCAACAACTAACACGCAGTGTTTAGAAACCTAATAAGCAAAAAAATGACCACGAAGGCCATTTTCATTAAATATCAATCGTTGAATATTGGGCATTGGCTTCAATGAAGTCACGACGTGGTTCCACGCGATCCCCCATCAACATATCAAAGATTTGATCCGCTTCTGCGGCATCTTCAACGCTAACTTGTGCCATTGTCCGATGCTCAGGATCCATGGTTGTTTCCCAGAGTTGGTGATCATCCATTTCCCCAAGCCCTTTATAGCGCTGAACGATTGGCTTACGGTTCCCCGTTGTCATCTCTAGAACAGCAGCTTGGAGTTCTGTTTCCTGATTGACACCCGGCTGGATATAGGTAATCTTATCGCCAAGCTTAACCCCATAAATCGGTGGCTGCGCGATGTAAACGTAACCTGCTTCAACGACTGGCCGCATATAGCGATAAAAGAGCGTCAAAAGCAAGGTTCTGATATGGGCCCCATCGACATCGGCATCGGTCATAATCACCAATTTTTGATAGCGTGCTTTAGACACATCAAAATCAGCCCCAAATCCTGTCCCCATCGCTGTAAACAGTGACCGAATTTCTTCATTAGCTAGAATTTTTTCCATGCTGGCTTTTTCAACGTTGAGGATTTTACCACGAATTGGCAAGATGGCTTGAAATTCACGGTTTCGACCAGACTTAGCTGATCCACCGGCCGAATCTCCCTCGACGATGAAAATTTCAGTTTGCGTTGGATCATTGGATGAACAGTCCGCTAACTTCCCTGGTAGATTTGAAATTTCAAGACCAGATTTTTTACGCGTCACTTCACGCGCACGTTTAGCTGCGATTCTAGCCTTGCTGGCTAAAATCCCTTTTTCCACGATACGTCTTGCGACCTGTGGATTTTCCAAAAGGAAAGTGCCGAATTCTTCACTAAAGAGCTTGTTGACAATCCCCGAGACTTCAGAGTTGCCAAGTTTGGTCTTGGTTTGACCTTCAAACTGCGGATTGGGGTGTTTAACCGAAATCACGGCTGTCAAGCCTTCCCGCACATCATCACCGGTCAGGTTTTCTTCATTTTCCTTAAGGAGCTTGTTCGTTTTAGCATAGGCGTTAATCACGCGCGTCAAGGCCGTCCTAAAGCCTTGCTCATGCGTCCCGCCCTCATGGGTACTGATATTATTGGCAAAAGACAGGATCATCGAATGATAGCCACCCGTATACTGCATGGCAACTTCAACTGCGATTCCATCCATCTCACCTTCTGTGAAAATGGCAGGTTCAAATAAAACATCCTTATCTTCATTCAGGTATTCGACATAGGATTGAATACCACCTTCATAGTGATAGTGAAGACTTTCAGCTTCATCTGGCCGTTTATCGGTGATTGAAATGCGCAAACCGCGATTCAAGAAAGCTAATTCACGGACACGTTTGGCCAATTTTTGGAACTCAAATTCAGTTGTTTCCGTGAAAATCGTTGGGTCTGGCGTAAAATGAACCGTTGTCCCATGACGGTCGGTCTCCCCAATCATCTTCAAGTCACTACCAACAACACCACGATGGTATTCTTGGTAATATTTTTGACCTTGTTTAAAGACGGTGACATCTAGTTGGGTAGACAAGGCATTAACGACAGATGAGCCAACGCCGTGCAGACCACCCGATACTTTATAGCCGCCACCGCCAAATTTACCACCGGCATGGAGGACGGTAAAGACCGTTTCAACCGCTGGCCGACCCGTTTTTTCTTGGATATCAACTGGAATACCACGGCCATCATCCACAACGGTGATCGAATTATCAGGCTCGATAAAAACCTCAATATGTGAGGCAAAGCCAGCTAAGGCTTCATCAATCGAGTTATCCACGATTTCCCAGACCAAATGATGCAGCCCTTCTGATGAGGTCGATCCGATATACATCCCTGGGCGCATCCGAACCGCTTCAAGACCTTCTAGGACCTGAATCTGACTGGCGTCATACTCCGCTGCTTTTTCTTTTTTATCTTCTATCGCTTGTAATTCTTCTGTTGTCAACTCTCGCCTCTTTCATTATATTCAAGCCCGTTAAAAATCACAGACAACCCGTTCAATCAGGAAGATCACTTTCTGCTAGCCCCAGTTCATGACTAGGGCTTAACGTTTCTCGCACAGAAAATCAATTTGTCATCAAATAACCTAAAAATGTGCGACTTTTAAGGGATTCAATACACAACACATTGATATAATTATACCACAATTCACGATTTTTTGCTTGATCTTTCCAATGATGCCAGATGTCCTTAAACAGCCTTGACAGACAGTTGAACTATCAGCTAAAGTTTGACTCACTTAGGTCGTTGCTTTATCCTCTAACCTAGCCTGTTTGGCAATTTCCTGATAATGATCATTGCCACCGGTCAAATTGTAGACGGTTTTAAAGCCTTCATGCTGTAAAATATGTTGCGTCGCATTGCCCGCAACGCCTTTATAGCAATAAACAATGGTCAACTTCTCTTTATTTAGATTGGCCGACTGCTCACGAAGTGCTGACAAAGGAACATGAATCGCCCCAGGAATATGACCTGCTGCGTAGCTTTCGGCTGTCCGCGCATCGATAAGTGTCATATCTGTCTGCTTTTCTTGTAAAGCCAGTAATTCCTGAGGGGTCATCAACAATGCCGTATTTAAAGCATTGGACAGCGCCATACCCGTATAGGCAACCGCATCTTTGGTCGTTGAAAAAGGTGGCGCATAGGCTAGATCCAGATGGAATAAATCTTCTGCTTTCACGCCTAGGGTAATGGTCGAGGCAAAGACATCAATCCGCTTATCCACCCTTGTGAGCCAATGATTTGAACGCCTAAAATCCGATGCGTCAGTTTATCCGCAATCGCTTTAATGACCATGTCTTGACCTGCCATATAGGCTGGCTTATCTGGTTTGATATTAAACAAGACAGCAACTTCATAGCCTTCAGCTCGGGCTTCTGTTTCAGTCAAACCCGTTTGGGCAATGGTTAAGTCAAAGAAGCGTAGAATACCTGTCCCCAGAATACCTTGAAAACGTAGCATCCCCCCTGTCATGGCATCGCCTGCGATTCTGCCCATTTTATTAGCAGTTGTCGCCATGGGGCGATAAATGGGTTTCCCTGTGATCACATGAAAACTCTCAGCCACATCGCCAACTGCATAAACCCCTTCAAGATTGGTTTGCATGGTTGCGTCTGTCACAATCGCCCCCGTTTCACCCAAATCAACACCAATAGAAGTTGCAAGCCCTGTATTTGGCATCACACCTGTCGCAATGATATAGAGGTCAGCTTGAAGGACAGTTCCTTTGGTCGTGATAGCTGATGCAAGATACGTTGTCCCGCTGACTTCAGCAATCGTTTCTTCTGGTCGAAACTGAATGCCTTGCTTTTGCATCTCATCTTCAATGCGAATCGACATATCCCAGTCCAAATGTGGCATGGGATGTTGACTGCGTTGCAAAATTGTCACGTCAATCCCTTGCGTTTTCAGCTGCTCTGCCATTTCTAGGCCAATATAGCCAGCACCGACAATGACTGCCGTTTTGGGCTGATGCGCCGCGATATAGGACTTAATCATTTTCCCACTCTGAATATTTCTAACCTGAAAAACATTGTCAAAATCATGGCCTTGAAACACTTCAGGCGTTTGATAACGCGCACCTGTCGCAAAGACGAGCAGGTCATAAGTATCTTCAAAGGTCTCACCCGTCAAGAGATTTTTGACCCAAACTGTTTTAATAGCGTGATCAATCCGCAAGACCTCGTGTGACGTGTGAACGTCAACGTTGTGACGTGCCTTAAACCATTGGGCATCGCGAGGCGTTAATTCATCGAAGTCGCCCACTTCTCCACCGATGGCATAGGGAATCCCACAGACGGCATAGGAAATATCTGTATCCTTGTCATAGAGCGTAATTGTCGCACTTTCAGAATTGCGGCGTGCCTTGGTCGCGACACTTGTTCCTGAGGCAACGGAACCAATAATGATAATTTTCATAGCCGTTCACTTTCTTTTCTTATCTTTTTTATCTGGCTCTATAATTTCTGTAGTGGGTAAATCCACTGTAGAGATTATGGAGCCTTTTTTAGTGTAGAAAAAAAGTCCCATATGACCTATAATGAAAAGCGACGAAACTCACATTAGAAAGACTCATATGGAACAACTAAATCTTATCACAAATTTTCTCAGAATTAAAGACAAAAATATCACTATCACTGATGAATATGATATGGGGACTCACTTAGAACTCCACGGTCACTTGGACTACACAGCCCCTAAATGCCCAAAATGCAAGGGACAAATGGCTAAGTACGACTACCAGAAAACTTCTAAAATCCCCTACCTAGAAACTGCTGGCTACCCTTTACTTATCCGCCTTAGAAAGCGTCGTTTCAAGTGTAAAGATTGCGGAAAAATGGCGGTCGCTGAAATTCCTCTTGTCAAGAAGAACCACCAAATCTCTGTCGCTGTTAACCAGAAAATCGCACAATTACTCATCGAAAATCAAGCAATGAAACATATTGCACACAGGCTATCAATTTCAACATCGTCAGTTATGAGAAAGCTCAATGAGTTCAAGTTTGAAACGGATTGGAATACCCTACCTGAGGTGATGAGTTGGGACGAGTATGCCTTCAAGAAGGGGAAAATGAGCTTCATCGCTCAAGATTTCGACTCCCTAAATATCATCGCCATTCTCGACGGAAGAACTCAAGCAACCATCCGAAACCACTTTCTACGCTATCCTAGAAAGGTTAGAAATCGGGTCAAAGTGATTACCATGGATATGTTTAGTCCCTATTATCAACTTGCTAAACAGCTTTTTCCGAATGCAAAAATTGTACTCGATCGCTTTCATATCGTGCAACACCTTAGTCGTGCTATGAACCGTGTCCGTATTCAAATTATGAATCAATTCGACAGAAAATCGCAGGAATACCGAGCCTTGAAACGTTACTGGAAATTGATACAACAAGATAGCCGTAAACTCAGCGATAAACGATTTTATCGCCCTATGTTTCGAATGCATTTGACTAACAAGGAAATCCTAGAAAAACTCCTGTCTTTCTCCGAGGAACTACGACAACACTATGAACTCTATCAGCTTCTCTTATTTCATTTCCAAGAGAAGAACTCAGACCATTTCTTTGACCTCATCGAACAGGAAATAGCCATCGTTAATCCTATTTTCCAGACGGTATTGAAGACATTTTTAAAGGATAAAGACAAGGTTTTAAACGCCATGGAATTGCCTTATTCAAACGCCAAACTGGAAGCTACCAATAATCTCATCAAAGTCATTAAGAGAAATGCCTTTGGTTTCAGGAACTTTGAAAACTTTAAAAAACGGATTTTGATTGCATTGAACATAAAGAAAGAGAGGACGAAGTTCGTCCTCTCTAGGTGTTAGCTTTTCATCTACCCACTACAGTTGACAAAGAGCCTTTTATCTTTATCTCCAATGTAACCAATTGCGCCAGGCTTGTCAAGAATAAAAGCATCCTGCGCGGTTGGCACAAGATGCTTCGTCTATTATAAGTCTAAAATATCAAGTAATTGCGTGACATGATGGGTGGCTTGAACCGTTTCCTGATTTTCTGGTGCAAAATAAATCGTCTCAATCCCCGCATTTTGACCAGCTAGAATATCAATATCACGATCCCCGATCATAACAGGTTGCGCTGGGGCGTATTTGTCTAGTAAATAATGAATCGAATCCGGGCTCGGCTTTCTAGCAAAACCATTACTAGACGTCACGACTTCAGTGAAATATGCCGCGATACCAGCCGTCTCAAGAATTTCTAAGACCTGATCATTGCGATGTGAAATCATAAAATTCCGATGGCCACTTTGGACAATGGTCGCAAGCACACGCTCAGCGTCAGGAAATAAAACCGGCGTGGTCAGGGTTTGAGCCTCTCTTTTTTTGTAGAGTGCTGTAAAATCCAGCAGACCAGCTGCAAATTGAGAGACTGCAAACTCTGTCGATACCCGAAGGGCATCGTAGACTGCGTCATAAGCGACATTGACCCCAAAGTCTTCTAGTAAGACTTCCTGGAAAGCTGTCGCTGAGGTTTGGTAATTATCAAGTAAGGTGCCGCCTAAATCCCAAATGTAAGCTGTATAACTCATGATTTTCCTTCTTCTAATGACAGTAAGATAACGCTGACCAAGGTCACCAACATCGAGATGCCAACCACCGCGTCAAATGGCATATCGAATAAAAAGATACTAAAGACTGCTGCTAAAATCGGCTCCATGGCCGCACAGACTTCTGCGACGATGGCCGAGACGTACTTGATGGCACTCATGTTAAACATGAAGGCGATAGCTGTCCCAACGACTGCGACACCAAGAGCCAGCAGGAAACTTTCAGGCGTCAGCGTGAAGTCGAGATACCAGACGGGATGGACACAGTTCATGACAAAGCCTGCGATCATCATCCCCCAACCGGTCACATTCATGACATCATAGGTCTGCAAGAGGCGCTTGGGAATCAAGGAATAAGACACCACCGCAATTGCTGATAATCCGCCAAGGAGCAAGGCGAGTGGTGATAAAGCCATGGTTGAAATGTTACCGTGGGTTGTCAGGAAAAAGATCCCTGTCATGGCAATCAAGACTAGCATCAATGATTTGAGGTTGGGTTTCTGACGTCGAAAAATGGCTAAGTAGGCCAGCAAGAAGATCGGCGATGTAAACTGAAGCACCGTTGCCGTCGCTGCACCTGCTACCTGAATACAGGCATAGAAGGTCAGCTGAACCATGAGGACGCCAAAGATGGCATAACCAAATAGAGGGGCGTAATTTTTCTTATCTTGCCAAATTGAAAAAAACTCGGACGGCTTTTGTATCAATGAAATCGTTAGCAAAATAATGCCTGCGACTGTTAAGCGAAAAGTTGTTATCCATAGCGCATTCCCACCATACTGTTCAAAAAAGATTTGACCAAAGACCCCTGAAAATGCCCATAGAACACCTGCTAAAATGGCATAAATTGTGCCTTTAAAAATGTGAGAGTTGCTATTTTTCATTCTTTTATTTTAACATATATTTTGAGATTTTATTCACTGACTTACATCATTCTTGAAAGGCGTAAGAGCAATAATCTGGTCAGCGACATTTTTGACAAAGGTGACATCATGCTCAACGACCAATAGCGCAGGTTTTACTGTTTTTAACAAGTCCTCAATCTGTTCCTGGTTGAAGACATCTAAATAATTCAGGGGTTCATCCCAGATGAAAAGTTCAGCGGATTGAGACAAAGATTTAGCCAATTCGACCTTTTTTTGTTGGCCCATGGACATAGCTTCTATGTTTTGATGGAAGACTATGCGTGCCATACCTAGTTTTCTCAGGTTATTGAGAAAGAGACTATAATCTAAGTGATGATCAGCCGCAAATGTTGCCAAATCCCCACGGTTATCGTCATAAATTTGACGGACGCGAGAGATTTTAAGCCCTTTGCTTTCAGCTAGGCTGACCAATTTTTCTAGGAGTTGTGATTTACCAACACCATTGGGGCCTGTGATAGCAGTGATTTGCCCTGCGTTTTGTTGTAAATCAATAGGTGTAAACAAGGCCTGTCCCTCAAACGCCACGGTTAACGCTTTTTCAGTCAGTAAAACTCGATGGTGACTGGGAGCATAAATCATGGACAAGGCGTCTACTTTCTCGATATTTTTCAGTAATTTTTCTTTTTCAGAAATCTCTGATTGCATCCGATGCTCTAGGACTTTGGCTTTTTTCATCTGACGGGCACTTCTAGCCCCGATAAAGCCTGTGTCACCGATCGCGCCACTGCCTTTTTTACGAGGATCACCGTATTTATCCTTCTCTCGGCTTCGTGACCAGTCCGCCTTGTCACGCGCCGTTTGTTTCAGGCGACCAATTTCTGACTTGCGTTTATCATTTTGCGCCCACTCAAAGTCATCGCGCTGTTTCTTCTGCTGTTCATAAGTCGAGAAATTTGCTGCTAGGAGTTCCAGACCATTGCGCTCGATGGCAAGTAAGTGATCGGAGACGTCATCCAAAAACTGGCGATCATGGCTGACGACGATGTAGCCGGATTTGCTTCGTTTTAAATAGTTAGCGATTTTAGCGCGACTGGCGGCATCTAAATGATTGGTCGGCTCATCAATCAAGGGGAAATTTCCCTCATCTAGGAAAAGTCCCGCGAGTAAAACCTTGGTTTGTTCGCCACCAGATAGGGTATCGAAAGGTCGCCATAGGATATCTTCGGGTAGCCCTAGCAAGTTCAGCTCTCTTTGAATCTGCCAATCTTCTGCATCGTATAAGTCATCCAAGACAAATTTGGTCAGCTGCGTTTTGTCTGTGATGGTTTGTGGGAAATAGACAAACTTCACGTCCGAACGAATCCGTCCAGCGTGGGGGAGATCACCCAGGAGAAGTTTCATCAGCGTCGTCTTGCCACGCCCATTTCGCCCGACCAGGGCTAGTTTCCAGCTGGCATCAAACGTGACAGAGACATCTTCAAAAATCATCTTGTCATCGTAGCCAAAGCTCAATTGTTTTATTTCTATCAAAAAAAGCACCTCCATTGACTTAAATTACTTAAGCAGAGTGTGCCCTAAAAAGCCTTGTTTTTACGACCTGATCAGCACGACAAAAAGAGGTCATGGTGAATCAGGTGTTCAAGGTGAAAAGTCCGCACAAATAAGCTTAAGAAAAAATTCGTTAAAAATTTTCAATCACTTAAATGCGCAATGGACCCCACCTTATCGCCTTTGGCGGCCGATACCTTCTTTATTTTTCTCATTTTAACACAAAAAAACCACTTTTTCAAGTGATTTTCTTAAATTTTTATCCTTTAAGTTCGATGGCAAGATCAAGACCTTTGTCACCTTGCATCAAACCATACATTTGCATTGGGATGTCTTTAACAGGTGTTTCAGGGAATTTTTTAGTCACTTCGTCAACCATGTAACGGGCTTGTGGGCCGATCATGATAACATCTGCTTTAGGCCCTTCTGAATCAACTTCTGCAAGTCCGTAAGCTTTAACGTCAAAGTCAAGACCACGTTTTTCAGCTTCTTGTTGCATTTTTTGTGCAAAAAGTGATGTTGACATGCCTGCTGAACAGAATAATTTTACTGTAGTTGTCATAGTGTGTGTACCATCTCCGTTTACAATGTTTTGTCATTGCAAACGCTTTCTTTTATTTGATAACTTTATTATATACCAAAAATACTACTTTGCAAAGTAGTATATAGTTTATTTGTTTTGAGACAGTTTATCTGTTCTAGAATACCTAAGATTGCTTGAGCGTTTTTGGATAGGTTCCAGTGGAAAATTCGGTTCTTGATTATATTTCATAGACAGCACCAAGCCTATCCCAATCAGGTTTCCGATGAGTGAGCTACCGCCCTGAGAGATGAAGGGTAGGGGAATTCCGGTTAGGGGCAGAACACCGATATTGGCCCCTATATTTTCAAAAACGTGGAAGAGAATCATCATCGTAATCCCAGTCGAGACATAGATGTAAAATTGATTATTAGCACGAATCGTCACACGAATCATGCGATAGATGAGGATGAAATACAATAAAATAACAAATGCCGAACCTAGGAAACCAAAGTTCTCTCCGATGACCGTGAAAATCATATCTGACTCTCGCACGGGAACACTGATATTGGCAACATTAAAGCCTTTCCCAAACAAACCACCCGTCCCAATCGCTAGTAAGCCTTGAGCTTGCTGATAGGTCGAGCCTTGGGCATTGGCAAATGGATCGCGCCAGGCATCAATCCGCAAAATTTGATATTGATCCATGCCAACTGATTTTAAGAAATCCCGTCCGGCGTCAAAGGTTGTGAGATAAATAATCCCGCCACCTAGGAGGCCAACGACAAGCACAACAGGCAAAATCAACCGCCAAGAAACACCTGATACGACGACAATCCCAGCAAAAATAGCCATAAAAACAAGCGCTGTCCCGAAGTCTTTTTGAGCGGCTAGAAGGGCCATAACCGGTACCGTCACCAGAAACATGAACAAGATTAGCAAAATGTCATCTTTCAACAAACGCTTCTTCAGGCGATTTTGGAAACTCACGACAACTAGTGCCATGAGTAAGATATAGGAAATCTTCATGAATTCCGACGGTTGAAAAAGATTGGTCCCGCCCAGATAAACCCAGTTTTTGGCACCTGTCAATGAAACTGTTAAAGGATCATAAAACTTCAAAGGTAAAATCATGAGCACAATGCCCAGGCCATATAAAATCGGTGTCAATTTCCAAAGCATCTTGGCATTGAAATGCATCACGACAAGCGCCACCACAACCCCTGCGATACCCCAGGTAATCTGCTGGGTCATGACTTTGGTGACACGCGCTGGATAATCGTGATTGGTCGCAATATAAAGGACCAGCAACCCAATCAAATTGAGTAAAAAGGCGGGTAAAATCAAGGCGTAATCTATTCTGCTATCAAAAGTTAATTTTTGTTTTTTCATTATGCTTTATTATATCACACCCCACGCAGCAGTCCAAGACCAGACCAGGCAAAATTTCCTAGGCCCAAGTCCAACAAAAAATCCAACACAGGGTCAGATTTTCTTCGTATTCAGTAAGAGCGAGCTCACAATCACACTCACACTCGATAAACTCATGGCAAGGGCCGCAAACATCGGATTTAACAAGCCAAATGCCGCAAGCGGAATTCCCACAAGATTGTAGATAAAGGCCCAGAAATAATTTTGATGAATCTTTCTGACCGTCTTTTGAGACAAGCGAATCAAGCTGATAATTTTCGCCAGCGAATTCTCAGACGTGATGACCACATCTCCCGACTGCATGGCGATATCGCTGCCTGACCCCATGGCCACGCCAACCAAGGCGCTGGACAAAGCGACCGAATCATTGATCCCATCCCCGACCATCATGGCGTCTGCTGTAGCGCTTACGACCTGCGCTTTTTTGACCGGATTGGCCTGCGCGATCACCGTATCCACCTTGACTAGCGCATTGATTTTGGCGGCGGCAGTTTCATTATCTCCCGTCAGCATGGTCGTTTTGATGCCCATTCGGGCAAGGTCGGCGATCGTTTGCGCAGCGTCTGCTTTGATTTCAGAAGAAAAGGTCGCGATACCCAGTAGAGCCGTCGCAGTAGCCAGATAAATACTCGTGTCTGAAGATGCGGCAACGTCTATCCCTTGCTCTGCCATTAAATCCGCATTTCCTGCAAAATAAACTTGACCAGCAATCACGCCTGTCAGACCACGCCCAGCCAATTCTTGGAAGTTTGAAACAGGCAATAAATCTGTCCCTTTCAAGGCTTGTGCCAAGGGGTGGTTAGAGAAACTTTCTAGGCTTGTCAAAATTTGAAAGTCGGCGTCAGACCCTGACCAATCAGCCAGCTGAAAGTGACCTGTCGTGATCGTACCGGTCTTATCAAAAATCACAGTCGAAATGTGTTTGCTGTGTTCAAGTGCGTTGGCATCTTTAATCAAAATACCGTTTCTCGCGCCCAGTCCCGTTGCCACCATAATCGCTGTGGGTGTCGCTAAGCCTAGGGCACAAGGGCAAGAAATGACGAGGACACTAGTCGCGTGTAGGAGGGCTTGGCTGATGTCTTGGGTGAAAATGGCTGTCAGGATGAAGGTGATCAGGGCAATGCCCAAAACGACTGGGACAAAAATGGCCGAAATGCGATCTGCTGTTTTCTGAATTTCTGGCTTGGTGGCCTGAGCTTCTGCCATGGCTGCCATCATTTGTGAAATGGCCGAATCATCCAGTGTGTGGATGACCCGCGCCGTGATGATGCCATCCAAGTTGACCGCGCCTTCCATGACGGTTTGTCCGACAGTTTTTGTTACCGGAACCGCTTCACCCGTTAATGACGATTCATCGAAGCTCGCCCGTCCGGTCAAAATTTCTAGGTCTAGCGGCACACGCTCACCTGGTTTGACAAGAATGACTTGATTTTCAGCAATGGTCTCAACGGGCGTGTCCCTTTCCTGATCATCCTTTAGGAGATGCACCGTTTTAGCTTGTTTCTTTTGCAGGCTATAAATGGCGGCTGATGTATTTTTCTTGGCACGATTTTCTAGATTTTTACCGAGCAAAACCAGCGTGATAATCACCGCTGCTGACTCAAAATTGACGGCTGACATATTGCCCATGAACAACCCAAAAACGAGACTGGAAACATAGGCAACGCTTGTGCCGAGTGCGACAAGCACGTCCATATTAGCTGACTTATTTTTCAAGGCCATGTAGGCGCCCTTATAAAATCTAGCGCCAAAGACAAACTGGACAGGTGTCGCGAGGAGAAACTGGATCATGGGATTGTGAAAGATCATCAAACTATGGATGTGTAGCGTCCCTGCAAACATCCCCAGTAACATGGGCAAGGTTAAAATCGCAGAGAGGACAAAGGACCAGAAGAGATTTTTTTCAGCGCGAGCTTTCGCTAAGCGAATTTTCTCACGATGGGCCTTATCGTCAACAATCGCGCCATAGCCTGCCTGACGGACGGTCTCGATAACGGTCTCAAGATCGCAGTCATCTTGCATGACGACTTTGGCTTTTTCTGTGGCCAAGTTGACACTGGCTTCCAGGATTTGATCCGAGGCATTGAGTGCCTTATCGACTCGCATGACACAGTTGGCACAGGTCATACCGGTAATGACAAAAGATTGTGTTTTCATAGCAAACGGCTTTCCTATTTTCAAAAAAAGCTCTGGCCTATCTGAGCGCCACCGCTTCATCACTTGACCAGACTAAACCACTTTGTAGCCAGCGGCAGCAACGGCTGCACTGAGTGCTTCAAGCGATGTCGCTTCTGATTTCACGACTGCCTCACCTTTTTTAAGGTTAACTTTAGCAGCTGCGACACCAGGAACTCCTTCAAGTGCTTCTGTTACGTGTGAGACACAGTGTTGACACGTCATGCCTTCAATTTTTAAATGTATTTTTTCCATTATACCGTCTCCATTATTTCCAAATCCTCAGTCGCATGGTCATGATCACACGTGCACGCGCTGAATTTCTCTAAACAGTCACAATTCACATGACAAGCTGGCGCCTTAGCAGCCAAAGCTTCTGAAATCTTTTGCAGATTTTCAGCCGTCAACATGGCGTCATCAATTAAATTCACCAAAACATCGACATGCTTTTGCGCACAGACCTTATCCAGTAATTCTTGCCCCATCAAGCCGACTGCCTGACATTCTGACATGGTCGGGGTGTAGATAAACTTCCGTCCCGATTTCGTCGTTGCAAGCATCTCTTTCTTCACTAATCGCCCTAAAAGGGTCTTTATCGTTGCCACAGACCAGTCATTAGACGCCGCGATTTGACAGGCGATTTGGTCAACGGATGCTTGCTCCAAAGTCCAAATCGCTCGCATCACGATCATCTCTGAGTCTGATATATTTACTTTCATATCATCACCTCTATTTATAGTTTACAACTGTAAACTCAACTTGTCAAGTCAAACCACTCTCATCTTCAACCCTTAACTTGCGACATTATCTTAATCTTTGGCTTGAATCACCGCGACAATCCCCGACGCATGCTCAATGGTTACAGGCACATCAGCAACAAATTCATTTGACGATAGCGAAAAGTTTGACGGAAAATCAGTCTTTGGCAGGTCGTACTTGGCTTGCTGAATCGAAAAGCCGATCACGGGGGTCAGGCTAGCAAAGGCCAGATAAGTCATCTCAGGGATTTTCGTCAAGAGATGGCGCCCAGGCCCGACAAATCGAATCACATTCTGCGCATCTAGCAGAGTGATTTTAGACAAGAGACCAGAAAATCTAGCTTGTAAGACCAGATAAAAAATCTGAATTTCATGGTCAAAACGACCACCCAATCCGCCTAAAATCAGAATGTCACTGGCATCTGGAAACTGTGTCATGGCAGTTAAGACGGCAAGCTCTAAATCTGTATCATCTTTTTCAGCAGGTGATTGGGCGATCTGATCTGCATAAGTACGGACTGCCACCAATTCCTCTGGCGTCAAGCTATCAAAATCGCCAATCGCCAAATGGACAGGAAATCCAGCCTGCATCAAGCGATAAGCGCCACGATCGACACCGATAAAAAAAGCATCAGAATCTTTAACCTGTTCTTGGATTAACCTGTCGAAAGCTGTTGCAGGTCCTCCTGCTAGAATGACTATTTTCATAAGTCTCATTATACCAAAAAAACGCCCAAAGACGTTTGATTCTGGTTGATTGCTATACCATCTTATTTATAAAGTGATTTAGACTTGCCATACCACCACTTAAAGAAATGTTTCTGGAGCCAAGGCTGAAGCCATTTATCAAGACCAAACGACCGGCCTGACCCATTCATCAGGGCAATCGCGGCGAAGATGAACCAGATGTTAACCCAGTAGAACATACCTGAAAGGGAGAACATGACGGTCAGGGCTGCGGTTGCGGCTGCGGCGAGCCAAGTGAAGGCACCGACGATCAGAGCAAGGGCGAGCGCGACTTCGACGATCGACATGAATTTCTGCATGAAGAGGGCGACTTCTTTGTTTGGAATCATGAATTTGAAGACAGGTTCCAACCAGTTAGGGATTTTGTCAAGAACTGCCATCGGCTCGTGGCCGTATGAGTAAGACAGGCCGAATTCAGCGGCAGATTTTGTTGCTTCAGCGGCACCAGATGTTGCGGCACCACTGGCTGCTGCTGTGGCATCTGCCGCTTTTGTCGCGGTTTCAGCTGCGCCTGTTGAAGCACCAGCTGCGGCGTCGGCTGCTGTAGCTGCCGTTTCTTTGAGCCAAGCAAATGGGAAATGGAGGTCATTGGTAAACCACGACCCTTTACCAAACCAAGTGGTCGGATTCAAGAGTTTGCCGTCACCGACGACTTTAGCAGACGCTTCTACCAACCAGACAAGGCCGTAGAAAATACGTAAAGGAACTGACCAGAGGACATTGCCCAAACGAGAGGTGTGACCACGGAAAATATTCCGCTCATTTGATGTGTGGAAAATCTCATTTTTCAGGTAGGTGAAGAAATACCAAAGGCTACCAATTTGAAAGATGTAGAGGATGTTAATCAAGTGTTTAACGGCCATGGCAAAGAAGCCTGACAGATGGAATTTGCCCATGAGGGAGGCAACGCCCCATTTAGAGCCGACGGATACCATGGTGCCTTGATACTTACCAACAAACTTGTGTTTTTCCCCGCCCTTGATAGCTGCGATGATATTTTCAGCAGCAGTATGCGCTGTCTGTTCAGCTGCTTCAACGATTTGTGGGGTTGGCCGACCGGTTGCTTCTTCGATGAAGCCTGACACATCCCCCGCCACATAAATGCCTTGACCCTCAAAGCCTTGGGCTTCCATGTAGGCGTTGGCAGTCAAACGGTGACCACGTTCGCTTTCAGCAAGACCGTAGGCTGCGGCTTGGGTATTGCCTTGGACACCTGTTGTCCAAATCAAGGTGTGGGTTGGAATGTCCGCGCCATCTTTGATTTTGATGTGATCAGGTGCGACTTCTGTAATCGTGTGATTTAAGAGGAGGTTAACGTTTTTCTTGCCGAGATATTTGACCACTTTATCGGCATCAGAACGGTCTAAGGTGTTAAGAATCGTTGGCATCATTTCAACGACATTGAGCGTGATTTCAGAAGCATCAAGCTTGTAGTCACACGCCACGACTTCGCGCCAGTCGATTAACTCACCGACCATTTCGATCCCCGTAAAGCCTGACCCTGCGACAACAAAATTAAGCAAGGCCTTGCGTTTCGCGTCATCATGTTCAAGCGATGCTTGTTCAACGACCATCTCTAAATGGCGCTTGATTTCAAGCGCATCTGCCATTGACCAGAGGGTGAAGGCATTTTCTTTCACGCCTGGCACGCCAAAGTCGTTAGGCTCGCCACCAATGGCAACAATTACATAGTCAAAGTTTAAAACGCCGCTGGCTTTGGTTGTAACTGTTTTCGCTGCCTTATCCAATCCGACGACTTCATCGGTCAAGATTTGGACATTTTTACGATGGGCAAATAATTTTTGCAAATCATACTGGGCATTGGTAAACGGCACACGGCCAGCTGCTACTTCATGTAACTGCGTCATCATCGTTTGATAGCTGTGTTTGTCTATCAAGGTGATTTCTGCTTCATTTTTCAGTTTTTTCGATAGGGTTTTAGCCGCCTTGACACCAGCAAAGCCAGCACCAATGACGATAATTTTCTGCTTAGACATTTAACGTCTCCTAAATATTATAAATTCTAATTTTTTTGTAAAAACCTACATTTTAATTATAGTTCATTTAGTCAGAAAAGTAAAATCAAAGTGAGTTAATTTTTGAATGATTTGATAAATAAGCTCATAATAAAATTGTAACAGTTTGATGAGTCTTGTCTGGCTAAAAACTAGCATCACTTGACTAAGCCTAGCCGCTCAGGATGGCCTAACTTACAAGACCCATCGCAAGAACAGTGAACAGTCGTCTTTCTTATTTCGTAGAAAAGGAGCACATTATGCGCTACATTACCTCAACACAAGAACGCCACATTGACATCTTGGATATTCCAGCACTTGAAGCCCAGGTTGCAGCCAACATGGCAACGGGTGCTTTCGGCTATCTCTCCGGTGCCGCCGAAGATGAACTCGTCTTAAAAGTCAATCCCCTTGCTTTCAACCATAAGCTGATTGCCCCGCGCGTCCTGCAGGCTATCGAAAATCCTGACTTGACAACTGAGTTTCTCGGTCTCAAACTCTCAGCGCCGATTATTGCTGTCCCGATTGCCGCACATGGTCTCGTACATGAACGTGCTGAACTAGATACGGCGCAAGGTGTTGCCGATGCGGGGACCATTTTCAGTCTGTCAACTTACGGCAATGCAACCGTTGATGATGTGGCAAAAGTCGCACCTGAATCGCCTAAATTTTTCCAACTTTACATGAGCAAAGACGACAACTTCAACCGCTGGATCCTCGATAAAGCCGTCAAAGGCGGCTACAAAGCCATTATCTTAACCGCCGACTCCACCCTCGGTGGTTACCGCGAAGCCGACATCGTCAACAACTTCACCTTCCCAAACGTCATGCGCAACCTCGAAGAATGGTCAAAACTGTCAGCTGACGGCGAAACAGGCTCCGGCGAAGGCATCGCCGCCATCTACGCCAAGGCCAAACAAGCCCTGAGCCTGAAAGACATCACCTTCATCAAAGACTACACCCACCTGCCCGTTTTTGTCAAGGGCGTTCAGTCTCCCAAAGACGTTGAACCTTTGATCAAGGCCGGGGTAGATGGCCTCTGGATTTCTAACCATGGTGGCCGACAACTCGACAGTGACCCAGCGAGTTTTGATGTCCTGGCTGACATCGCCCAAGTCGTCAACAAACGTGTGCCCATCGTCTTCGACTCAGGTGTCCGACGTGGCCAACACATCTTCAAAGCGCTGGCAAGTGGTGCTGATGTAGTCGGCATCGGTAGACCCATGCTTTGGGGCCTTAACCTCGGTGGCAGCCAAGGCGTGACCGACGTCTTCAATCACTTCAAAAAAGAACTCCTGATCACCATGCAACTCGCTGGTACACACACTGTTGCTGAAATTAAAGCAACGGAACTATTGGACGCCAAATAAACAGATAGATAAAAACACTTGCTCTTAAAAATAGGCGATGAACGATCGGCGATATCAATCGACAGTCGTTCATCGCCTATTTCTGTCTGACTGCTCAATGAATCACCAAAATTAGTCAATCAATCGCTATTTGGTGTGAATTTGGACATCTTTCTGGGAAAGATGTCCAAATTCGCAAAAAGTGCTGACTGATGTGAGAAATTAAAAAACGCCTGCTCGTGATAACTCATGAGGAGACGTTTTAATTCACATAATGTTGAATGACTGCTAGAAAAGCTTGACCGAATTGGTCGGCTTTTTTCTCACCGATGCCTGAAACATTGAGCATATCGGATAAGGATAAAGGTTTGGCGTCTGCTAAGTTCATCAAGACTTGGTCTGAAAAGACCATGAAAGGTGGGATGGCCAGTTCTTTGGCGAAGACGGTGCGTTGTTGTCGCAGGAGTTCAAAGAGTTCGCCGCCGACTTCCCGTTTCGATGAACGGGACTTCTCTAGCGTTTCTCTGACTTTAATTTCGCGCATGGTAACGGTCAACTGGCCTTTTAAGACTTGGATACCGTTTTCAGAAACACTGAGGCCATTATACTCGCCCGCAACGTCGAGATAGCCGTCCGCCACCAAATAATCGACAAAGCTATTGAGCTTTTTGAGCGACCAGTCGGACATGAGGCCGTAGGTCGAGAGGGTGTCGAAGCCGGTCCAGAGCATCTTGTCGGGCAATTTGCCGCGCAGGACGTTGACCACCTGGGTCCGAGAATAGCTGCCGTCGCGCATCTGGCGCATCCGGACGATGTTTGAGAGGACTTTTTGGACGTCTACGGTCACATCGATCAACTCCCGGTCGTCGGTGCAATTGGAGCAGATCCCACAATCCGGCATCTCTTCACCAAAGTACTGGATAATATAACGCTGTAAACACATCTGCGTGCTGGCAAAAGCGGTCATCTCCTGTAATTTAGCGAGTTCTTTATGGCGATAAGCGGGGTCTTGGTTTTCAGCCATGTCGATGAAATAACGTTGGAGCTGAATATCTCGCGCCGAATATAATAACACGGTCTCACTGGGCAGACCATCACGACCCGCCCGACCAATCTCCTGGTAATAGGCTTCGATGGCACCTGGCATGGTCAGGTGGAGGACATAGCGGACGTTGGTTTTGTTGATCCCCATCCCAAAAGCGTTGGTGGCGACGATGACTTGATAGTCGTCATAGAGAAAGCCATTTTGAGCGGTTTCGCGCTGTAAATCGGTCATCCCCGCATGATAACGACCGGCTGAAAGGCCCGATTGTTTGAGGAGATCACAAATTTCGTTAACTTTTTTACGCGTGCCAGCATAGATAATCCCGACATCGTTGGGGTGATTTTTGACATAGGACACCACATATTTCCGTTTTTCAGCGTCCGTCAGGCCTTTTTCGATTTTGATGGCCAGATTAGCTCTGGCAAATCCAGTGACAATCGTTTCGTCAATGTTGAGGATACGAACCAAATCGGCTTGCACTTTTTCAGTCGCTGTGGCAGTCAGTGCCATGACATTGGGTCGATTGGTTAAGCCTTCAATCAAGTCCACCGCCCGCAGATAGGCCGGCCTAAAATCATGCCCCCACTGGGACAAGACGTGGACCTCATCGATGACCACCAAGGTCAAATCTAAGGACTGCAAAAAGTTGTAAAAGTAAGGGTCTTCTAGCCGCTCAGGCGCAACAAAAAAGATTTGATAAACGCCTTGGCGAATGTCAGATGTGCGGGTTTTAATGTCCTCAAAATCGAGCGAGCTATTGATCATGGTCGCTGAAACACCCGCCGCGACCAACTCGTCGACCTGGTTTTTCATCAAAGAAATCAACGGTGAGACGACCATGGTCAGGCCGTCTGATAAAATCGCCGGAATCTGATAAGTCAGCGACTTCCCGCCACCCGTCGGCATAATCCCGAGCGTCCGTTTACCCGCTAAAACACTGTTAATAATCGCTTCTTGCCCCTCTCGAAAGCGATCATAACCATAAATCGTTTTTAATATATCGTGTGCAGTTGTCATCTTTTTATTATAGCAAAAAGCCTGATATCTGTCAGATTTGCATCATCAACCACCAACTTTCCCATTGTTTTGCCATCCACAATCACTTTCCTTTGTAAAATCCCGACCAGAGCGGTATAATAACCCTAGGAGGTATTCTCATGAAAATTACATTTGACGACAAAATGCTCGCAAGACTGGCAGACTGGACCGACGCCGACCTCGTGCTAGATTTCGATAACACCCTTGGCGAAACTGGCCGCCCCGTCGAAGGCTGCTCGATCGGCACCAACTACCGCTTGATTGCCATCGATAAAGGTACCGTGCCCGAGATCTTTGACATCATCATTGACTCAAACTTCGCGCCCCTACACTTCAAAAAATACGGTGAAATGTTCCTCGAAAACGACATGACAATCACCGAAAATACCGACAAACGCGTCCAACTCAAAGCCTCAGGCGAAGTCATCGACAGCAACGTCCAAATCCTAGATTATCGACAAGCTAAATAACCCACTTTTCCCCCTTTTTCGACGGGAAAATGGTCACAGATGAGACTTAACCCATGTTAAAAACCACAAAACAGCCCTTCAAACCGAGGGGCTGTTTTGTTAAGCAAGAAATGGTTAAACTTAACGTAAACACACCGTATCCGCTGATCATCACTTTTTCGTTGCTCGTGAGCTTGGTGCACCACAAAAACAGCCTTTCACATTCGAAAGGCTGTCTTTGATTAATCGCTTTAATCGTTTAATTAGTTAGTTTCTTCTGTTATTCCATATCTTTCACAAACTCTTTGTTAAGTCTGATTCAAAACAGATGTCAGATTATTGAATTAAGAGAGACAAAGCGGGACGGACAGGGAGGGTGCTATCCACAATACCGTAGCTGTAGTCGTTGATCGTGCCCGCGTAGACAAAGCCCGCACGAGGAGAGTTGCTGCCGGCCGAGCGGAGCCAAAACTCCTTGGACGCAATGTTAGAGAAATCTAATAGGGGCACACTAGCATCTGCTTCTGGGACGCCCATATGACCATGGATATCCCCATAACTCAAGGCAAAGGCTTGCTGACGATCTGACGCATCTAACGTCGTCGCAAAACGGGTATCTTGATCTCAAGGGCACCTCTAATAACTACCAATTAATTCACCTCTAAATGAAATTAGAAGAAAACACAGAAAACTAAGCATAGTCTACTGTGTTTTTCTTTATGTTACAGACGCCACTTGACTGTTTATTCTTATTTTAGACAGATTACCTCCATGTTTTGAGATTTAAACGTTTAACTTGTTCGTACCTCAATAAGTTATAAGTCAGATTTGTAAGGTCAGTATTTAAAACAGCTCGATCGAATCCAATAGAACGTAAACTAGAACCATGCATTGAATTTTCAACAAAGCCAAATACATGTTCATTACGGACACGTATTTTCGAAATGATTTTATTAAACATTTTATCGTCTGCCTTAAGAGATTTACAACGTGTGTTTTTAAGACAGGTAAAAAGTTCAGCACCTTTAGGTGTTGCTTGATTTTGATAAGCTGAGTCTGCTAAGGTGATCTCATCGGGATCAACAAGAACGCCTATTACTTGAGAATCATGCACATTTGCAGGCGTTGTTTGATAATTCTTTACGAATTTTGATTTGGTATCTATAGCAATATGATTTTTGTAGCCATAGTGTCTCTCATTACCTTTAATTGTCCAGCGAGCAGCTGTATCCTTCTGTGCTCTTTTGTTCTTCGTCCAATTCACTGGTACCCTATTTGCTTTAATCAATTCATTTTCGTCTTTTGGATTACGTTGTTTAGGCGCCTCTATGAATGTTGCATCAACAATCTGTCCTTTATGAGCGATCATCCCTTGTGATTCAAGTTTTTCTTGAAAGGCAGAAAAAAGCCAGTTCCCTCTATTAGATTTTGATAGCTGATTTCTAAAGTTCCAGATAGTCTTTGCGTCTGGTACCTTGTCATCAATCTTAAGGAATCTTCTAAACGAAATCCGGTCAATCATTTGATATTCCATTGCATCATCAGATAGATTGTATAAGCGTTGTAAAATTAGAATTTTCAACATTAAAACAAGGTCATAGGGCGGTCTACCACCATGAGATTTGTTTTTTAAATCATACTTAAAAATCCGGTTAAGAGTTGGGCGAAAACACTCGAAATCAACCACTTTTTCTAGCCGCTCAAGAGGGTCTCCTTTTAAACTTAATTTTTCAAGATAGTCGCTATCTCCAAATAAATTCATCTTCAATACCTCGTTAGCTTATTTTTAATCTATTATACCTCTTTTCATACGTTTTTAGAGGTGCCCTAAAGTAGACCGCCAAGCAAAAGAATGGCCAATATCAAAAGCCCCGAATGCTGAATGGTACCTAAAAAAACATCACTTATACGCTGTAATAGCCCTGCCGACTTGCCATAATTTTGTGTTTCCGCGGAGCCCGAAGAGAGCGTCAGCTGAACAACAAAACCAATACCAGCGCCGAATACACCCGCAGCCTGAGTCAGGACACGTCCACTGGGCCATCTTTTATAATTAACAACCATAAAAAGAAGGGCAAGTAAAACAGCAGTCGAGCCGCCCACTTCATTTGTTAGTCCTGTCAAAAGCCCTAAAATAAAGAGCCCTAAACTGATCCAATTATTGCTAACAGCGATATCAAATCGAAAAGGTAAGAAAAAGAGAAGAATCACTAGGCTTGGCCAGAGATAATTTGCTGCGCCACTTACCCAAAGTATTGTTGATCCCATGCCGGGAATAAAAAACCACATTAAAAGAAATGTCAAAGCCAACCGGACAGGTTTTAAAAAGGCTTGTTTGCCACTCACAAGGACATTGAATAAAAAACCTACCAAGACATAGATAACGGAATTAAGGATATTGAACAAGCCTTTGGGAATTTGCATCGCAAAAATTTCAAATATAATCGAGGTCATTCGCGCATTCCAAATCGTCATATGCGTATGCACCGCCGAAATCCAATCCCACAAGTTATGGTATTCCCTCAAGTTTTGACTAGGCCAAGCACCGGTGTAGACAAAATGATATAGAAAATCATCGCCTGTATAACCTGAAAATCGATTCAAATTCAGAATAAAAATGAAGTTAATACAGAGGACAAGGGTACTCAGAACAACAAGTAATAGTTTATATTTTTTTCATCATAACAGTCCTAATCCTTCAAAATCTCTTAGTCGCATCTAAATCTATCGCAGCTTTTGCTTTAACTATCCGAATACGGTGACCCCTATTTTTATCACAAACTATTTGAGCACGTTCATCATTCATTTTAACAATTACCTCCTAATTTTGTCACAATACACTATACTATACCACTTAAATTAAGAAAAGTATACCACTTCAACTTAGAAAAGTATATCATTTTAACTTAGAAATCTAAGGAAAGGTTTTTTCATGCCTAAAAAAAATCGCCTGGAAATTTTTCCAAACGATTGATGATTGATGGTTGATGATAGATGGTTGATGATAACCATTTTTTTCAGATGGTCTTTTCTTGACGCTTAATTCGCCACAATATTCACTAATTTATCAGGCACAGCAATCACTTTACGAACTGTTTTCCCTGAGATTAAGTCTTTGATCACCTCATTTTCAAGGGCAATTTTTTCAAGCTCGTCTTTTGAAGCACCCGTTGGCACCATAACTTTAGCTTTATTTTTACCTAATACTTGAAGAACGATTTCGGCTTCATCATCTTGCAATTTGCTGTCGTCAAATGTTGGCCAAGCCACATAAGAAATGCCTGCTTCACCGGTCAAGGTTTGCCATAATTCCTCACCTAAATGCGGTGCGAATGGCGCTAATAACTGAATGAATCCCTTAGCATAATCAAGTGGCAATTCAGGTAATTTATTCGCCGCATTGACAAAAATCATGAGCTGAGAAATCGCCGTATTAAATTTCAAGGCATCCAAATGCTCAGTCACTAACTTAACCGTTTCATTGTAAACACGGTCGAGTTTGCCATCGTTTTCAGCTGTAATTGTTTTTTCAGTCAGCAAACGATAGACACGCTCGAGGAATTTATGTGACCCTTCAAGACCTTCTGTTGACCAAGCGATACTGGCATCCAGTGGCCCCATGAACATTTCATAAAGACGTAAGGTATCCGCGCCGTACTGCTCAACGACATCATCCGGATTGATAACATTTTTCAATGATTTCGACATCTTAGCAGGCCCTTGCTCGAGCTCTTCACCATTTTCCAGATTATAGAACTTCCCATCACGCGCCTCAACCTTATCAGACGCCACAAGCGCACCACGACCATCGCGATAGCTTGTGCCCAAAATCATCCCTTGATTATAAAGTTTTTGGAAGGGCTCTTTGGTTGGCACTACGCCAATGTCGTAGAGGAATTTATGCCAGAAGCGGGCATAAAGCAAGTGGAGTACGGCATGCTCAGCACCACCGATATAGATATCAACCGGTAGCCACTCTTTTAAGAGTTCAGGGTCAGCCAACTGCTCGCTGTTTTTCGGATCGATATAGCGTAGGAAATACCAGCTAGAACCCGCCCATTGCGGCATGGTGTTGGTCTCACGACGTCCTTTCACACCATCTTCACGTGTGACTGATAACCAGTCTGTTAAGTTGGCAAGTGGTGACTCACCAGTCCCTGACGGTTTAATGTCACTTGTTTTTGGTAAAACAAGTGGTAAATCTTGCTCTGGTACAGCCGTTGATGTCCCATCTTCCCAATGAATAATTGGGATGGGTTCACCCCAGTAACGTTGGCGGCTAAAGAGCCAGTCACGCAGACGATAAGTCACTTTTTCTTGACCGAAGTGATGGGTTTCTAACCACTCGACCATTTTAGCAATGGCTTCTGACTTATCAAGACCATCTAAGAAGTCTGAGTTGACGTGTAAACCGTCTTCTGTATAAGCTTCTTTTGTCACATCACCACCAGCAATAACCGGAATGATTGGTAAATCGAATGTTGTCGCAAAGTCCCAGTCACGTTGGTCATGCGCTGGTACGGCCATGATGGCACCTGTCCCATAGCTTGCAAGGACGTAGTCTGAAATCCAGATTGGGATTTCACGGCCATTAACTGGATTGATGGCATAAGCACCCGTCCAAACGCCTGTTTTTTCTTTTGCAAGATCTGTTCTCGCCAAGTCAGATTTGAGGCTGGCTTGATGTTGATATTCCTTCACAAACTCGGCTTGACCTGGGCTTGCGATTTGGTTGACCAAGTCGTGTTCAGGTGCTAAAACTGCATAGGTCGCACCGAAAAGGGTATCAGGGCGTGTCGTAAAGACGGTGAAGTCTTGGTCAAAGCCTTTGATTTTGAAAGCAACATTGGCACCGACTGATTTACCAATCCAGTTGCGTTGCATATCTTTGACTGACTCTGGCCAGTCGACCTCTTCAAGGTCGTTTAAAAGACGTTCAGCATAGGCTGTGATTTTTAGCATCCATTGGCGCATGGGTTTGCGAACGACTGGATAGCCACCACGTTCTGATGTGCCGTCAGACAGGACTTCCTCATTTGAGATAGCAGTCCCAAGTTCTTCCACCCAGTTAACCGCGACTTCTGCTTCATAGGCTAGGCCTTTTTCATAAAGCTTAGTAAAAATCCACTGTGTCCATTTATAATAATCTGGATCCGTCGTGTTGATTTCGCGATCCCAGTCATATGAGAAACCAAGGGCATTGATTTGACGTTTGAAGGTCGCGATATTTTTCGCTGTGAACTCGGTAGGATCATTACCTGTATCCATGGCATACTGTTCAGCAGGGAGACCAAAAGCATCCCAACCCATTGGGTGCAAGACATTGTAGCCTTGCGCCCGACGCATCCGGCTGAGAATATCCGTCGCTGTATAGCCTTCTGGGTGACCGACGTGAAGACCAGCACCACTAGGATAAGGGAACATATCTAGGGCATAGAATTTCGGTTTAGTTTTGTCAGTCCCTGTTTTGAAGGTCTGATTATCAGCCCAAAAAGCTTGCCATTTTTTTTCAATTGCTTGATGATTAAAAGTCATAATATTCTTTCTGTTGGTTAGTGTTAGTAGTCTTTATTTTACGATAATTTCATCGTTTTTTCAACTTGCCATCTCAAATCAGGCTATAAAGCAAGACCAGATCACTCCCGCTCAAGGTCAAACCATACTGTCGCTCGAATTTCTTGATTTTCTGCGTCAGCGTATTGCGGTGGATATACATGGCCTTGGCTGTTTTCAGTTGGTTGCCGTCATGTTGGTAAAGCTGTGTGATCAAATCTTGCGCGTCTAGATCGGTTAACAGGCCTTGCTTGATTTTGGTTAATGGCGGACTGGTGACCTGTCGCAAACCTGCTTTGATCAGGGACTCTGAAAAACTGAGGCCCTGATCAAAGTTAGTTTGTTCAGTCGGATAGAGGGTGCTGAGTTCTGTCTGGTCTGCAAACAACCCCAAATAATAGTCACATTTGACCCCTAAATCCTGGGTTAAGGTCCCCAGAACTTGCTTGATTTCTCCCTCGCTTAGGCGGTCTGCCGACATTTTTTCAATGGCGATGCCGTAGACGGGTGAGATTTGTTTAACCCGCACGATGCCTGGGAAAATCAGGGAGAGGTTTTCGGCGATTTCGTCAAAGTCTTGGGATTTGAACTGAATGACGCGGTAGGTACCATTGGGAAGTTGGTCAAAATCAAGCGTTTGGGTTGGAAACAAGACGTCGTGAAAGAGGCTGATTTCGCGTTGGGTCAGCTCGTTTTTGGCGATGTGAAAGGGGTGACCATTGCTTTCAAAGTTGAGGTCTGAGGTGTTGTCACTAGTCCCTGTTTTAATCGGGAATAGTTTGGCTAATGCTTCGATTTTCATGACTTTACCAAAAAACGCCAAGAGGCGTTTAGACTATATCTTCTGATTTGACACGCATTGAAAACAAGGGTGACAAAGGACGATTTTCGTGGATGCGGACAATGGCATCAGCGATTAAAGCTGAGATTGAAATTTCCGTAATTTTCTCAGAGTTGCGGATGCTATCTGGCAACTCGATCGTATCTGTGACGACCAATTGCGTGATGGATGAATTTTCGATGCGCTCAAGCGCTGGGCCTGACAAGACACCGTGCGTACAAGAGGCATAAATCTCAGTTGCCCCAAGTTTTTTAAGGGCATTGGCCGCAAGGGTAATCGTCCCTGCGGTATCAATCATATCATCAATGAGGACACATTTTTTTCCGTTGACATCGCCGATGATATTCATGATCTCAGCGACATTGGCACGTGGGCGACGCTTGTCGATAATCGCAATCGGTGTTTTCAAGAAGTCTGCCAATTTACGCGCACGGGTAACCCCACCGTGGTCAGGTGAGACCACCACAACGTCTCCTTCAGCACCAGTCAAACCGCTGCGCTCGAAGTAATCCGCAATCAGCGGCGCACCCATGAGGTGGTCAACTGGAATATCGAAGAAACCTTGAATTTGTGACGCATGGAGGTCAATCGTCACCAAGCGGTCAACGCCAGCTCTTTGAAGCATATTGGCGACCAATTTTGAAGTAATCGGTTCGCGCGGCCGTGCTTTGCGGTCTTGACGCGCATAACCATAATAAGGCATGACAACATTGACAGAGCCAACAGAGGCGCGTTTCAAGGCATCCACCATAATCAACAACTCCATCAAGTTTTCATTGACCGGACTAGACGTTGATTGGATCAGATAGACATGGCTGCCACGAACTGACTCCTCAATATTGATTTGAATTTCACCGTCACTGAAAGTTTTAACATTGCATTTTCCGAGATCGAGTCCCATGTTTCTAGCAATTTTTTTAGCCAGTTCCTGGTTTGAGCTGAGTGCAAATAACTTCAGGTTTGCGTACGACATGACTTCCTCCGTGATTTTTGATACCTAGCCAAATGGTACTAAGCTAATCATTTGAACCCTTTTGAACATTCAAGATTAGGCTTGTTACCTCTGGCTAACAGGTATGGATTAGAATAATTTGAACACTATCCCGCTATAGGATACTCTCCCATTTTACTATTTTTCAAGTGTTTTGTAAATGCTCTTGATAAGACGATAGACGAGGTCAAATTAAATCTTGGAAAAGACCTCTAACGAATAGCGCCTCGTCAAAGTTTTCCAAATCTTGAATGCCTTCACCAAGTCCGACTAATTTAACCGGAATTTGTAAGATTTGTTGGATGGTTAAGATGATGCCACCTTTGGCTGAACCATCCAGTTTTGTCAAGACGATCCCAGTTAATGGGGTCACATTTGAGAATTCCTTGGCCTGAGAAATGGCATTTTGACCGGTTGTCGCATCCAATGCTAATAGGGTTTCATGTGGGGCGTCTGGTAGCTCACGCTTGATGATTTTGCCCATTTTTTCAAGCTCTTTCATCAAGTTGTCTTTATTTTGCAAGCGTCCCGCTGTATCAATCAAGAGGACATCAAACTGTTCTGCCTGTGCCCGTTTGACCGCATCAAAGACAACAGAGGCTGGGTCAGAGTTTTCTTTCCCAACAACGACGTCAACGCCACTACGACGCGCCCATTCGACCAATTGGTCTCTTGCCCCAGCACGGAAAGTGTCTGCAGCTGCGAGTAGGACTTTTTTGCCGTCATTTTTAAAACGGTTCGCCAGTTTCCCAATCGTTGTTGTTTTCCCAACACCATTGACCCCAACGAATAGCATCACGGTTAACCCCTCTTGAAGGTTAAGTTGTGTATTCAGGCCTGATTCTCCAAAATTGTCAACCATTTTCTCAATGATCACGCGCTTCACGTCGTCTTTTGACTTGGCATTTTGAAGCTTCACTTCGCGACGCAAATCATCTGTCAACTGGGTCGTAACATCAACACCAACATCACTCATGATCAAGGTATCTTCTAGGTCTTCGAAAAAGTCTTCATCGACTGAACGGAAATTTGCTAAAAATTCATTAAAACGGGCGCCAAATGACTTACTCGTTTTTTTCAAGGATTTCTCGTATTTAGCTTCGATTTGTTGCGGCGTTTCAGGTTCGAGTTCAGGCTCGGATACAACCTCGATTTCGGCAACAGGTTCAGGTTCAAGCTCGACTGCTTCATCTGCTGTTATAGCTAGTTCAGATGCCACTTCAGGTTCAGGCGTACGCTCAGTTTCAGTCCCAATTTCTAGTTCAGCTTCTGAGTCCGACTCATGAACATCGGTAACATCAAGTTCTGATTCTGCCGCAACTTCTGATAAGTCAAATTTGAAAATATCAGCTGAGGCATTTTCTTCGATTTGTTCTTCAACTTTTTTACCAAAAATTTTATCAAATAAGCCCATTTAATCCTCCAAAATATAGGTTTGAATTGCCCATGCAACGCCGTGTTCATCATTTGTCGCTGGTGCGACGACATCTGCTAGTGCTTTCACTTCTGGTGTTGCATTTTTCATGGCGATGCCTAGTCCCGCCCATTCTAGCATGGCCAGATCGTTTTCTTCATCGCCCATGGCCATGACTTGACTTTGATCAATACCTAAAATACCTGTTAATTTTTCAAGTCCAAATGACTTAATCACGCCCTTAGGCATGATTTCTAACAAAATATCCCGAGACTTGAAAATCTCGTATTTTGCCTTTAAAGCGGCTGGTAGTTTAGGGATTTGTTGATCCAGAAAGTCCGCGTTAATCGCGCTAACCGCCTTGTTGAAAATCAGATCACGAGGAATCGTGTCAAATGGCCCTTCGACAAAGCTCAGAAATGGACTGAAGCCTTGATAGAGCGAGTTGGGATTAGTTTCGTAAGCGACGCCTTCAGAGATGACATCCATCGGTAGCTCAAGGGCTGCGAGCGCGTCATGAATCTCGACTAGATCATCATAGGAAAAAGTTTTCTTAGAGAGAATCTCGCCGTTGTTGCGCTGCACCAAACCGCCGTTAAAAGTGATCGAGTATTCCGATGCCACTAGCAGATCCAGCTCTTTCAAAATGTGCTCGATGGCTTTTAAGGGGCGCCCGGTCGTGATGACCACATGGACTCCCGCAGCTTGCGCCTGTTTGATGGCTGCTTTATTTTCGGCAGAAATCTGCTTATCATGTGTCAGCAAAGTCCCATCTAAATCTAGCGCTAATAATTTTATTGTCGACATCTTAAGGGCCTCTTTCTTATTTTTGATCCGCCGCAACGAAATCTTTCAGTTTGACTGAAACGATTTTGGAGACGCCGCCTTCCTGCATGGTCACGCCATACATGGCTTTGGCCGCCTTCATCGTCCCTTTTCTGTGGGTCACGACGATAAACTGACTGCTTTCATCGAAACGCGTCATATAATCGCCGAAGCGTTTGACATTGGCCTCATCTAGCGCCGCCTCCACTTCGTCGAGGACGACAAATGGGACTGTTCGAACCCGTATGATAGCGAACAGCAAAGCCAGAGCCGTTAGGGATTTTTCACCCCCACTCATGAGGTTGAGACTGGCGAGTTTTTTGCCAGGTGGCTGAACGGCAATCTCAATCCCCGCATCTAATAAATCTTCTGATGTTAGAATCAAATCAGCCTGACCGCCACCAAACATTTGCGTGAAGGTCTTTTGAAAAGAACCTCTGATGGCCTCGAAAGTCGATTTAAAGCGGACTTTTACCTCATCGTCCATGTCATGAATCGTTGACTCTAACAGTGCTTTGGCCTTGAGTAAGTCTTCTTTTTGCGTATTGAGAAACTCACGGCGGTCATTGACTTCATCGAATTGCTCAATGGCTGCTAGGTTGATCGGACCGAGTCTTCTGATTTGCAGCTCAAGTGATTGGAGCTGACGTTCACTTTCCGCCAGACTGACTAAGTCTTCTGCCTGTGCTTGTGCGGCATCAAAACTCATCTGATAGTCATTGACCAGTTTGTTTTGGCGACTTCTCAATTTGTTTTCAGACGTTTCGAGTGAGAGTTCCAGTCTTGTTTTCTGAGCTAATTGGTCCTGACGTTGCTTGATGTTCACCGTATTGGCGTCATCCAAATCTTCGATTTGAGCAGTCAAATCTTCGCGTTCAAAACGCAGGCTAACCAGTTTAATGTTGGCCGCCTCTAGTTTATCCGAAACTTGTGCGAGATTCGCCGTCAGACTTTCGAGACGTGTCTCATCATTTAACTCAGATGCAGTCGTCTCTTGTTGGCTGGCCAAGGCTTGAATTTCAGCCTCTAGATTGGCTTGTTCAGTGGTTAACCGCTTGATTTCACCGCTTGTATGACGAGTATCAGACGTGATTTCAGAAAGTTTCAGTTGACTGTCTTGCAAGTCTCGACGCAAGGTTTCCGTCAGCGTTTTGACTTGTGATTGACTACTTTTCACTTGAGAAATGTCGGTGTTAATCTGTGCTTTCTGCTCTTGAATCGCAAGGAGAGCTGAGTCATGCCCAGCATTTTCAAGCGTGAGCTTGTCGATGATGGCTTGTTCGTCAGACGCATTGGAGAGCGCCAAACGACTTTCTAAGTCTTGCTTGTTTTCCAAAAGTGCTTGTTCTTTTATATTGTATTCTTGACTTTCTAGGCGTGCTGCCTCACCTTTTTGACGCAAGTCAGTCAAGCTTATGGTCAAACGCGTTTTCTGACCTTGCAAATCCTGCAAGTCTTTTTCAAAATTACGAACAGTCTGATCTAAAACAGCGACTTTTTGCGTCAAATCATCAATTTCGACATTGGTAAAAGTCGTCGAATTTTTCTTATTCGCACCACCTGAGAAAGAGCCACCAGGACGGATTTCTGTCCCATCTAAGGCAACAATTCTCGCTGTAAAATTCAGCGCTCGTGCGATCTGTGTCGCGTTATCATTCGTGTCAACAATTAAGACACTGCCTAATAAGTTTGAAATGGCTGGTGCAAGTTTTTCATTATAGCTGACTAGATTTTGCGCTGTATCAATAAAACCTGGTAGATTGGCAACTTGATTGGTCTTACTAAAATGACGGGGTTTAATCGTCGTCAGAGGTAAGAATGTCGCACGTCCCAGGCGCTGTACTCTCAGGAAATTAATGGCTGATTTGGCAGCCTGTTCGTCTGAGACGATGATATTTTGAGCACCACCTGCTAGGGCAATATCCATTGCTGTCGCGTACTGTTTATCAAAACTCACCAAATCAGCGACAGCACCGATAATCCCTGGCAACTTGTCAGAAGCTTGTAAGACCGCTTTGACGCCTTGATAGAAATTGGCATGACTAGCTCGGATATTTTCCAGACTTGTTAAACGTGCCTTGCCTTTATTTAATTCATCCATGGCGCCAAACAAGCGTTTCTGGGTCTGACTGATAGCTGTTTCTAGAGTTTTAAGCTCGGTATCAGATGTCTTGTACTGGGCTAAAAGTTGTGCTAAGTCTAATTTTAGCGTTTCAGAACGTTGCGTCGTTGCGTCTAACTCGATTTTTAAGCTCGCATATTTTTCAGCCAATGCTTGATTTTCATCAGACTTGCTAGCGGCGTTAGCCCTGATATTATCTAGCTCTGAGGTATTTTTCGTGATGGCATTGGAGAGTTGCGCTTCTTGATTCACCAAGTCCACAAACTCTGCCCGTAAACGTTCAATGACATCCTCTGGATTCTCAGAAAAATTATCTAGTTTACCTTGTAGCGTCTGAATTTGTGCGTCTAGCCTTGCTTTTTGCGCTTGATTGGTAGTCAGTTTGGCAGTCAGGCTCGTCAAGGCCTCAGATACGTCTGTCAGTTTACTTGTGAGACTTGAAATCCGTGCCTCACGCTCTGCTGCTGACTTTTGAGACATCTGGGCTTGACTGTGGAAAATATCAATTTTAGACTGAAAATCAGATTTAGCTGTCGTCAATTGTAAAATCTCAGCCTGTAATTTTTCTTGCTCTGATTCAACAGCTGATCGTGCATGTTTTAGTTTAAGCACCTCTCGCTCAAAGACTTCTTGTGCCTCATCAAGCTGCGCTAAGGTCTGCAGAACGTCTTTAAATTGCGCTTGCGCACTTTCATAGCTGACTTTTTCAGCAATGATTTGCGCGACTAGAACAGAAATATCAAGTTGCGTACGATGTGCATCGAGTTCCCGGAATTTCAAGGCGACATCCCGTTGAGCGCGTAAAGGCGTCAACTGACCGTCCAGCTCATAGATGATATCTTCTAAGCGATCCATGTTTTCTTGTGTTGCGGAGAGTTTAGATTCTGTTTCTTTCTTGCGATTTTTGTACTTTAAAACACCCGCAGCTTCTTCAAAAATAGCGCGACGTTCTTCTGGTTTACTATTAAAAATCGACTCGATTTTCCCTTGGGAAATGATCGAGAAGCTCTCGCGACCAAGTCCGGTATCGGTGAAGAGTTCATGGACGTCTTTTAAGCGCACTTTTTTGCCATTGATCAAAAACTCGCTATCGCCATTGCGATACAGGCGACGGGTAATGACAACGGTCGCATCGCTTGGTAGGTAGCCGTCGGCATTGTCAAAGGTCACGATGACTTCGGCATAGTTGAGCGCGCGGCGTTTTTGCGTGCCGGCAAAGATAATATCTGGCATTTTCGCGCCACGCAAGCTTTTAGCCGACTGCTCGCCCAGTGCCCAGCGCAAACTCTCAGTGACGTTTGATTTACCAGACCCATTTGGTCCGACAATCGCCGTCACACCTGTATCAAAAGTAATTTTGGTCCGATCAGCAAAAGATTTAAAACCGACCATTTCGATTTGTTTCAAATACATCTTAGTTATCCTTTTGTTGATTTTTCTGCTTTAAGAAAGCTGACCGTGCGGCATCTTGTTCGGCTATTTTTTTAGATTTCCCTTTACCGTGCCCAATGGTGCGACCTTCAAATACCACATCCACCTCAAAAACAGGCGCATGCACGGGGCCACTTTTCCCAATGACGACATATTCGAGTGGAATTTTATTATTTTTGTCGATCTGACCGGCTGTGTAAAAAATTTCTTGCAAAGCCGACTTGTAATCCGTCACTTTATCATAAGAGC
Organism: Lactococcus sp.; assembly: GCA_047833645.1. Lineage (GTDB taxonomy): Bacteria > Bacillota > Bacilli > Lactobacillales > Streptococcaceae > Pseudolactococcus. The sequence goes on along the minus strand of CP181259.1, from coordinate 2,081,590 downwards.
CATTTTCAATCTCAGGAATCATCACATCATAGATGAATTGCTTGACAGCAGCCAAGTCTTTATCCATCAAAAGTGCCCCTAGAAAGGCTTCAAAGAGATTTTCTAGATTGGCATCATTTTCACGCCCGCCACTTTTTTCTTCGCCATTCCCAAGCTTGAGGTACTGATCAAAGCCTAATTTACGCGAAAAGTCCGCAAGAGATTCTCTGCGAACGATTGAAATTTTCTTTTCAGTTAAAACGCCCTCACGCTCATGCGGATAAGCCTTGTAGAGGTATTCGACAATGATAAATCCTAGCGCCGCATCCCCTAAAAACTCCAAGCGCTCATTATGAAAAACGCTTGAGCTTTTATGCTCAAAATAATAAGATTTGTGTGTAAACGCCTCTGCTAATAACTCAGGCTTATTAAAACTAATCTGATAATCTCTTAATTTTTCTTGTAAAGTTTCCATTGTTTCTATTATATCAAAAAGTCCCGACTTTCGCACTTTCCCGCCAAGTGTTATAAGGGACTATTATTTCTAAGACTTGGCAAAGTAATCATCATGCGCTTCAGCTAACCAGGGATGGACAACCAATAAATTACTATCGTATAAATAGGCAGTAAAACTTTTTGCTGCTGCCTCAAGTGACTGATCAAAAGCACGCAGCAAGTCTGTTAGATAGGGCGGCGTCCCCTCGCCATCCCACTTGACCTTATCCGCCAGACACACCACTTTTTCGAGGTCTGTTGGATTGGCATGCAGGGTCGTATGATAAGTGATGGCAGTCAAAATTTCTGGAGCCGTCACGCCAAAAATGTCTGCTGCAAAATAGGCTGAGAATTTGCCATGAAGGAGTATGGGTACGGTGCGCTCCTCTGGTAGGACGTCAATCCCAAGTTCCTCAGCAAGTGCAACCCGTTGCTGTTCCGGGACTAAACCTCCGATATCATGCAGCAAACCGCCTGTAAAAGCTGCAGTTTCATCCAAGCCAAACCGCTTGGCTAGACTTTTGGCCTCATTGGCAACATCCAATAAATGCCCCCAAAGATAGGCGTGTCTTGCTTGATTGGCCTCACAGACCCGCTCAACATCTTCAAATAAATCGCCTGTCAAGGGCACATTAAAATAGTTCGCTTTGATATCAGCATATAAAGTCATTTCCTTAACCTCATGATCACTTGATGACGCAACAATTGGCCATTTTCATAAATCGGTTCAGCATAGTGGTCGACAAAATAATCCTTGACCACGTCTACAATTTCAAAGCCGACAGATTCATATAAGCCAATCGGTTCAACGCCAATGTCACCGGTTTTAATCCAAATCACCGCTTGCCTATCACGCACTTGAATGTCCGCCAAGACATGCGTCATCAGCGCTCTGCCAATCCCTTGCCTAAAGTGGGCTGGGTCGACAGACACATTCATGATTTCATAGTGATGCGCTTCTGGCAATGGCATCAGTACCAACACGCCTAAAATCGCCTGTTCACCATTTTCAGCGACAAACACACGAGACGCTGAGAGATAAGTGGTGACTATTGCGCGATCTGGGTCAGCATTTAACAATAAATCCCAAGGTAGGGCCTCACCCTGTTTCAATTCTCTAATCATCTTTTATACCAAAAATAAGGAGTCGCCTCCTTATTCTCATCTACTCTCTATTTCCTGATCAATTTCCTTACCTAAGAAGTAAGAAATGACTGTCCGAATCACGACCAAAGCTGCCAGTTTACCAATATCTTCAAAAGTCGGTTTGATAATACTTTCAACAATATCGGCCGCAATCAAAATTTCTAATGAGAAAAGCACATAGGCACCAAGCTCATTTTTGATCGTCCGCAAGACACTGGCTTTATCAGCATGACTGATTTCATTTTTGACAAACTTAACCGTTGCTTTCATCACACCACAAATCAAGACTAAAACGGCCACCGTACTCATGGCCAGAATCAGAAACTCACAAATTTCCGTGATACTTTTCGTGTTACTTAACCTACAATGCTACCATTGGCAACTTCTGGCGCTACTGTCAGGAGGGTCAATTTATCATCAGATTCTGCTGACAAAATCATCCCTTGCGACAATAAGCCCATCATTTTACGGGGTTTCAGATTGGCCACGATTTGCAATTTCAAGCCGACCAATTCTTGCGGATTGGGATAAAATTTGGCAATACCAGACAAGATTTGACGGTGACCTTCATCGCCTGCATCCAGTTCAAATTTCAAGAGTTTATCTGACCCTTCAACTTTTTCAACAGCGATGACTTCCGCTACCTTGATTTCAACTTTTTCAAAGTCATCAAGTTTAATGGCTTTTTTCTCAGACACTAAAGTCGTTGCGGCTGGATCAAATTCGGTTGCTTCAGCAACTGGTGAAGTGGCTTGCATTTGTGCTTTGATATAAGCAACTTCTTCTTCCGCATCCAAACGTGGGAAGATTGGCTCACCTTTGCTGACAACCGGTGCTGTAAATTCATGTCCAAATGCCAAGTCCGTTAATTTCGGTTCAGCTGAGTCAAGACCGAGTTGCGCAAAAATAGCTTGAGAGGTTGTGCGCATGAAAGGTTGCAACAAGACCGCAACGATGCGTAAACTTTCCGCTAAATGGTACATAACACTATTCAACTCACCTGATTGACTCGCATCTTTAGCTAGAATCCACGGCGTTGTTTCATCGATATATTTATTAGAACGTGAAATAATCGTCCAGATTTCATTGAGCGCAACATTGAACTCCATCTTATTCATTGCCGCATGATAGTTCGTGATGGCTGTTTCAATGACAGCTTGCAGGGTGCCGTCAAAGGCTGTCTGTGTTTCTGGTGTTTGGATATCGCCCGCTTGATATTTGTTAATCATCGCAACCGTCCGATTAAGGAGATTCCCTAGGTCATTTGCCAAGTCATAATTGACACGGTTAACAAAATCTTCCGGTGTGAAAATCCCATCACTACCAAACGGTACAGCACGCATGAGATAATAACGCAAAGCATCGAGACCATAGCGTTCTACTAACATTTCTGGATAAACGACATTGCCCTTAGATTTAGACATTTTGCCGTCTTTCATGAGCAACCAGCCATGTCCGAAGACTTGCTTAGGCAATGGCAAACCAAGTGCCATTAGCATGATTGGCCAGTAGATGGTGTGGAAGCGCACGATTTCTTTGCCGACCATGTGGACATTGGCTGGCCAGAATTTGTCGAAATTCGTTGTCTCATCGCTACCATAGCCAAGTGCTGTGATATAGTTTGCGAGGGCATCAAACCAAACATAAACGACGTGTTTCGGATTTGATTTGACTGGCACACCCCAAGTGAAGGTTGTCCGTGACAGTGACAAGTCTTCCAAGCCTGGTTTGATAAAGTTGTTGATCATTTCATTTTTACGTGATTCAGGTTGGATGAAGTCAGGATGTGATTCGTAATAGTCCAACAAACGGTCAGCGTACTTACTCATCCGGAAGAAATAAGATTCTTCTTTAACGCGCTCAACCTCGTGACCACTTGGCGCTTTCCCGCCAATCATCACACCGTTTTCATCCCGATAAACTTCAGCAAGTTGAGATTCTGTGAAATATTCTTCATCAGAAACTGAATACCAGCCGTCATATTCACCAAGGTAGATGTCATCTTGTGCAATCAGACGTTCAAACATATCTGCAATCGCTTTTTCATGGTAATCATCTGTCGTCCGAATAAATTTATCGTAAGAAATATCAAGCGTTGCCCATAATTTCTTCATGTCGGCAGCCATACCATCTACGTATGTTTGAGGTGAAATTCCGAGTTCATTGGCTTTTTGCTCGATTTTCAGACCGTGCTCATCTGTTCCTGTCAGGTAGAACACGTCAAAATCCATCAAGCGTTTATAGCGTGCCAGCACGTCACAAGCAATGGTTGTATAAGAGTTACCGATGTGCAATTTACCAGATGGATAGTAAATCGGCGTGGTGATATAAAAAGTTTCTTTTGAGTTTGTTGCGTTAGTGTCAGTCAAAGTTCAATCCTCTTTCAAGACGTCAGATGAGACGCCGTAATCCCTTTTATTATACCATATTTTAAAAACAATCGCCATCCTCTTAGATAGCGATTGTTGGTTTAATCGTGTTACTTTAACGTTTCTTTTTGACGTAAACTGCGATCAATAGAACAACCACAATTACACCACCTAACACTTTCAGCCAAAGTCCTTTAGCCTCACCTGTTTCTGGTAAAAGACCGGTGTCCTGACTTGCTGACGTATTGCCCGAATGAGTAGGTTGACGCGTTTGATCTGCCACACCTGGTGCCTGCTCTTTTGAAGGCTGAGTCGGCGGTGTCGGATTTACCGGTTTTCCGGGTTCTACCGGTTTTTCTGGATCCACTGGGTTTTCGGGATCTACCGGTTTCTCTGGGTCTATCGGTTTCTCTGGGTCTATCGGTTTTTCTGGATCCACTGGGTTTTCGGGATCTACCGGTTTCTCGGGGTTTATCGGTTTCTCGGGATCTACTGGTTTCTCGGGATCTACTGGTTTCTCGGGATCTACTGGTTTCTCGGGATCTACTGGTTTCTCGGGATCTACTGGTTTCTCGGGATCTACCGGTTTCTCGGGATCTACCGGTTTCTCGGGATCAAGGGGTTGATAGGTATTAACAAATGTTGCCTCACCCTCATAAATCGGTGTCGCAACAAGTTGTCCCTTCACATCCACAACATGAACAATGACTTTCACCTCATGCGTATCATAAGTCATACCCGCGACGTCACCCTTGACTTCGCTGATCGTATAAACAAAATCACCCGCTTGATCATAAGTCATGGTATCAAACTGAATGGCGCCCTGACCATCATTGGCTTGCGTCTGAAGCAAGTGACCTGCTGCATCTTTTAAAGCAAAGCTAAAATCACCCGCAGCTAGTGTTTTGCCATTTAGCGTTTTATGTGCCGCTACAACCACAGAGGTTTCTGTCGGATGCTAGGTATTGGTAATGTTAAAGCCATTTGTTGTTGCGGTATAGTTAGGAACAGGAACCTCTTCCACACGATAGCGATATTTGACTTGATTGTTGTCATAATTTGGAAATTCTCCAAAATCAAAGTGCCAATCAGCATCTGCTGTCACCGTTTGCGTCGCAATCTTCTCATCATTTTGATAAAGTTCAAGCACAATCGATTCTGGTCGCATCCCTGCTGCGTTATCGTTGTCTCGCCATCTTTTCTCACCAGCTACTAAAATATTAGTCGCACTGTTACCGCCACCACCAGCAATTTGGACAAAGTCCTCATAATCTTTTCTACCAAAGTCATCACCAGTTAGGGTGCCAAGATTACTATATTGGTCTGAAGCAACACCATCTGTGATACGACTTGAATAGTTAATATAGACACATCCGGTTAAGTCACCAAATGTCACTTTAAAATGTGTCTCATCCGACTGATCAATCATCTCGCTAGGAATTGGTGCCCCAGCTTTAGCAAACCAATTATCTTCCCAACCGCTCACATAAAAACCAGAAATTGAGCCAGCGACAAGTTCTTGATTCGGACCTAATTCATCTTGATAAATGGCATTTTTAATCGTTGTGTCCAGATTCTCTGAAAAATTAACACGCGCTGTCCAGTGGATTACAGATGGGTCTTGAGCATCTATATAGCCCCACTTTTTAATCCCTTCATTTTCGTCTGGTTTATCAGTCCCTTCATCAATCTGAACCGTTGACGTGATGTTTGCGGTCCAATCAATCTGTGTCGTCTCACCAAAATTTACCTTCTGATGATCCCAATGGACGTCAAGGTTAAACTGACCGCTAATTTTAACCTTCTGAGCATTTCGAATTGCTTCTGTAAAAGTAATGACGACATTGCCGGTATCAGGACTTGCGACTGCAGTCCCAATTATTTCACCTGATTCATCCAAAATGTTAAACGATGTGGTATTTTGTAAGGCCAGCACTTCTGGCACTTTAACAGTCATCGTATCACCAGGCGCAACATTTTCTCCTGTTGGTATTTCGAAATACCAATGTGCTGATAAATCTTTAGCATACAAGTCGGAAGAGTTTTTAACCTGACCAGATTTATCCTATAAATTTGCATTTGTGATAAACTGATCTCCCCAGTCCTTGGGCGCCCTATCTCCAAGTGTTGTCGCAAGCGCCACTGAACTCGTATTGAATAGTGAGAGTATCACAATCGCGATACCTAATAGACTTTGAATTTTTTTTAGCATTTTTCCCCTTTAATTGTTACAGGTGTCAGATACTTACATACAATAAATAACTAATACTATCTGTAAATTTAACGTTACTAAAAATTATATAAAAACATCAAACGTTTGTCAATTCTGTTGAATCGCTATATTCTCTATATTTTTATCTTATGGACTGGTAAATCAGTTTCAACAAATATCTTTTAAATAACAAATAGTCGTTTTTTCAAGTGTGGATTAGACTGTTGAAAATTGAATACACCCAGAGAAAAAAGATTGTTGCTTTACAAGTCAGAAAATTCTGCTAAACTTAACTAATAAAGGTCTTAAACTGGAGAAATTATGAAAGAAAATTATTTTATTATGTTAACCGTCGGTGTCCTTTTGGTACTTGCTAACTTTTTGGTCGGCTTACATCTCAATAAATGGCTAGTCGCCATCCTTATCTTAGGCTTAGCCTACCTGTCTAAATATTTATATCGACACTTTAAAAAATAAGCGTCACCATGTCACAAGCACAAAAGATAGTTGTGCTTGTCACCTATACCTGCACACATTTCAAAGGACTTGAAGACTTAAAACAAGTAGATTTTTGGTATAATATAAGCTATGAAAATGAAATTTATCTCTTGGAATATCGATTCCCTCAACGCCGCCTTAACCAGCGATTCCCCACGCGCTCAACTCTCGCAAGCCGTCCTAACCCAGCTTGCAAAGCTGGACGCCGACGTCATCGCCCTACAAGAAACCAAACTCTCCGCCAAAGGCCCAACCAAAAAGCACTTAGACATCCTAGCTGAGCGTTTTCCTGGTTACGCCATCGCCTGGCGCTCATCCGTTGAACCCGCTCGCAAAGGCTATGCTGGGACCATGTTTCTCTATAAAGAAAACCTGACTGTTACCATTGAAACGCCAGAAATCGGTGCCCCTTCGACAATGGATAGTGAAGGTCGCATTATCACGTTAGAATTTGACAACTTCTACCTGACCCAAGTCTATACGCCCAATGCAGGGGATGGCTTGAAGCGCCTAGCAGAACGCCAAATTTGGGACGAAAAATATCGAGATTATCTGGTAGCATTAGATGCAAAAAAACCAGTCATCGCGACTGGTGACTACAATGTTGCCCATTTTGAAATTGACTTGGCCCATCCCAATAACAATCGCAATTCACCGGGCTTTACAGACGAAGAACGTCAAGGCTTCACTAGCTTACTTGCGGCAGGCTTTACAGATACTTTCCGCCATGTGCATGGACAAGTGCCAAATGTTTATTCTTGGTGGGCGCAACGCTCTAAAACAAGCAAACTCAACAATGCAGGCTGGCGGATTGATTATTTCATCACCTCAGACCGTATCGCTGATCAGATCAATGCCTCTGAGATGATTGATTCTGGTGCCAGACAGGATCACACCCCAATCTTACTTGAAATCGATTTATAAGCAAAATAAAGATGTCCTGTCATTTGACGATAGGACATCTTTAGGGCACCTCTAATAACTACCAATTAATTCACCTCTAAATGAAATTAGAAAAAAACACAGAAAACTAAGCATAGTCTACTATGTTTTTCTTTATGTTACAGACGCCACTTGACTGTTTATTCTTATTTTAGACAGATTACCTCCATGTTTTGAGATTTAAACGTTTAACTTGTTCGTACCTCAATAAGTTATAAGTCAGATTTGTAAGGTCAGTATTTAAAACAGCTCGATCGAATCCAATAGAACGTAAACTAGAACCATGCATTGAATTTTCAACAAAGCCAAATACATGTTCAATACGGACACGTATTTTCGAAATGATTTTATTAAACATTTTATCGTCTGCCTTAAGAGATTTACAACGTGTGTTTTTAAGACAGGTAAAAAGTTCAGCACCTTTAGGTGTTGCTTGATTTTGATAAGCTGAGTCTGCTAAGGTGATCTCATCGGGATCAACAAGAACGCCTATTACTTGAGAATCATGCACATTTGCAGGCGTTGTTTGATAATTCTTTACGAATTTTGATTTGGTATCTATAGCAATATGATTTTTGTAGCCATAGTGTCTCTCATTACCTTTAATTGTCCAGCGAGCAGCTGTATCCTTCTGTGCTCTTTTGTTCTTCGTCCAATTCACTGGTACCCTATTTGCTTTAATCAATTCATTTTCGTCTTTTGGATTACGTTGTTTAGGCGCCTCTATGAATGTTGCATCAACAATCTGTCCTTTATGAGCGATCATCCCTTGTGATTCAAGTTTTTCTTGAAAGGCAGAAAAAAGCCAGTTCCCTCTATTAGATTTTGATAGCTGATTTCTAAAGTTCCAGATAGTCTTTGCGTCTGGTACCTTGTCATCAATCTTAAGGAATCTTCTAAACGAAATCCGGTCAATCATTTGATATTCCATTGCATCATCAGATAGATTGTATAAGCGTTGTAAAATTAGAATTTTCAACATTAAAACAAGGTCATAGGGCGGTCTACCACCATGAGATTTGTTTTTTAAATCATACTTAAAAATCCGGTTAAGAGTTGGGCGAAAACACTCGAAATCAACCACTTTTTCTAGCCGCTCAAGAGGGTTTCCTTTTAAACTTAATTTTTCAAGATAGTCGCTATCTCCAAATAAATTCATCTTCAATACCTCGTTAGCTTATTTTTAATCTATTATACCTCTTTTCATACGTTTTTAGAGGTGCCCTTTATATTTAGGCTAGCAAAACTTCCTAATCAGCACGATTGTGTGCTGAAACTCAAATCTTAAATTTCCTAAATTTGACATGATTTCCCAGAAAGAATACCAATATAGTTAAAAATCAGCACATTCCTTACCAATTTCGAATTGTTTCCCAGAAAGAATGCCAATTTGGTCGAAAATCGGCACATTCCTTACCATTTTCGTATTGTTTCTCAGAAAGAATGCCAATTTGGTCGAAAATCGGCACATTCCTTACCATTTTCGTATTGTTTCTCAGAAAGAATGCCAATTTGGTATTCTGCCTCCGATTTATCAAGTTGCTTGACAATTTGTCAAAAATGACACAAAAATAAGCTATGAACGTTTATCATCGACAATCATTCATAGCTTATTTTTTTAGTAGCCATTGACTGGCCTCATTTTGATTCTTAGGCTAGCAAGGTTTCGTAATCAGTCCGATAACCAATTTGCAGAATTTTGCCGTCTTCGTCTAACAAGATTGGGCGTTTAATCAACATCCCATCAGAAGCTAGTAAGTCTGCTGCCGCTTCAAGGGAGAGGTCAGCGATCTTATCTTTCAAGCCAAGCTCACGGTAACTGATGCCTGACGTATTGAAAAATTTCTTTTTATCAAACCCTGAAGTTTCGAGCCATGATAAGATGAGCGCGGCCTTGGGCGGCGTTGTTTTCAAATCAATGTCTTGAACCGCCACACCTAGCGCATCTAGTTCTTTATGCGCTTTCTGGCAAGTCGAACATCTAGGATACCAGTAAAATGTTTTCATGATTTTTTGATAATTCTCACTCTCACGATATTGTCTGAGCTATCAAACTCAGCGGCCAGTGCCCGCACTTTCGCTTCATCTGATTCGTCCAAATCAAGCAGGGTGTAGGCATGGTGATCTTTAGACCGGTTGATGATATTTGAGATATTGATACCAGCTTCTGACACACGTGTCGAGATGCGGGCAACGATATTTGGGACATTATTATTAATTAAAGTAATTCGGAATGGTGACGTCAAGGCTTGCTTCACGTTAGGGAAATTAACAGAGTTGATGATTTCACCAGTTTCCATGAAACGACGAATCGTTTGCCCCGCCATAATCGCACAGTTAAGCTCAGCTTCTTCAGTCGAGCCACCCACGTGCGGGAGAACAGTGATTTTTTCTTGATTGAGTAAGTCCTCTGTTCCGAAGTCTGTGATATAGCGCTTAACAACACCCGTTTCAATGGCGTCAAACAAGGCGTCGTTGTCAACCAGTTCACCACGCGCGAAGTTGATAATCGTGACATCTTTCCCCATGACATCAAAGGCATCACGGTTAAAAGTCGCCTTAGTTTCTTCCGTCAAAGGCACGTGAATCGTGATGTAATCGCAGTTTCTGAAAATGTCCTTGATATCATTGACCCGACGAACATGGCTTGAAATATTCCAAGCAGTTTCGATCGACACATAGGGATCATAACCATAAACATGCATGCCCAAACGATAGGCATCGTTCGCGATACGGGCACCAATCGCCCCAAGCCCAATAACACCGAAGTTTTTCCCTGTGATTTCTGAGCCTGCAAATTGTTTCTTACCAGCTTCGACTTGCTTGGGCACATCATCACCAGTTAAGGTATTCACCCATTCGTTAGCAGCGATATAATCACGCGCACTCAAAAGCGTTGAGGCAATCACGGCTTCTTTCACGGCATTGGCATTAGCGCCCGGCGTGTTGAAGACCACAATCCCTTTGTCTGTCGCTTCATCAATGGGAATATTATTGGTCCCAGCTCCGGCACGAGCGATGGCTTTGAGATTTTCTGGAAAGTCAGTGCCATGTAAGTTTTCAGAGCGGATGATATAAGCATCTGGATTTTCTTTATGGTCCCCATCGATCTGGAAGGCATTGCCAAGTTCACGGAGACCGATTTTATTGATATTGTTATAAGTTTTTACTGAAAATGTTGTCATCTACTTGCTTTCTATTTTAACTGAACCATGCGTCACATTTAAAGGACGCAATCAAACGCTAAACGGTAAACAAACTTAAGCTGAATTTCTAGCCTCAAATGCTTTCATAAAGGCTACCAATTCTTGTACCCCTTCAAGTGGAAAGGCGTTATAGATCGACGCACGCATGCCCCCAACTGAGCGGTGACCTTTGATATTTTTAAAATCATGTGCCAGTGCTTCTTTGTTAAACAACTTATCCAAGTCATCTGTTGGGGTCACAAATGGGATATTACAGATGCTGCGGTCTGCTTTTGTTGCAACGGGATTTGAGTAAAACTCAGACTGATCGATAAAGTCATAAAGCAAGTTGGCTTTTTCGATGTTTTTAGCTTGCATGGCGTCAACACCACCTAGGCTTGCCACGTAGTCAAACACAAGACGTGCCATGTAGATGCCATAAGTAGGTGGGGTATTGTAGAGTGAGTCGTTATCCGCTTGGATACGGTAGTCCAACATTGAAGAGAGAACCGGCTCATCGTTAAGTAAGTCTTCGCGAACGATGACAATGGTTACGCCAGCAGGTCCAATGTTCTTTTGTGCACCAGCATAAATCAAGCCAAAGTCAGCGACATTATAACGAACTGCCAAAATATTTGAACTCATATCTGCAACGATCGGTACACCATTTGTATCTGGTAAATCATAAATCGTTGTGCCTTCAATTGTATTATTGGTCGTCAAATGCACATAAGCCGCATCTGGATCAATCGTTGCTGCATCGAAAGTCGGAATATGGTTATAAACTGTTGCTTCTGAAGAGGCTAAGAGCTCCGGTTGGAAGTCGATTGTCTTCGATAATTTAACAGCTTCTGTATAAGCTTTTTTGCCCCATGAACCACCCACGATATAATAGGCTTTTTTCTTTTTTTGTGCCAAATTAAGTGGAATCATAGAGAATTGTAGTGAAGCACCGCCTTGTAGGAAAAGGACTTTATAATTATCAGGAATCGCCATCAAGTCACGCAAACGCAACTCAGCAGCTTTGATAATTTCATCAAACTCGGAGGAGCGATGGGACAGTTCCATAACACTCATACCACTTTCGCGGTAGTCTAGCATTTCTTTTTGTGCTTGTTCCAGCACGGGTTTTGGCAAGACTGCAGGTCCTGCTGAAAAATTGTAAACTGTCATTTGGTAGAAACCTCCGATTTATTTTAGCGGTGAGTTCATCATTAAACTCGCCATAATATTTAGAATAAACTAAATATTGATACTATTATATCATATTGTGAAAACTTATACACAAAAATCCCTTATTTCATCGAAAAATTTAGGGATTGTTCGTGTTTTACTTGATTACCTTATTTTGCAGCTGCTTGAGATAATTCAAAATTCGTTTTAACAAATGCGTCGATTTTACCGTCAGCCTTGAGTTGCGTGATCACCTTGTCAATTTCTTTTTTCAGATTGCCGGAATCCTTAGGCATGGCAATGGCATAACTGTCTGATTTCGATGAGTCGAAGCTAATATCAGTCACAATACTTAAATCAGGATTAGCCGCCACATAAGCTTTGGCGATTGGCTCTTCAAAAACAACACCCGAAACCGTCCCATTTTTGAGCTCATTAATCATCTGCCCATTTTTAGTCAAGCTGACCAGATTAGCGCCTTTGACCTGCTCCTTGACGATATTTTCCTGAACCGTCCCTTTTTGCGCGGCCACTTTCTTGCCATCAAATGCTGCCAGGCTTTGATAAGCATCAGCTTGTGATTTTTGAACGATCATGACATTTTTCGCTGTGTAATAAGGCGTAGAAAAATCATAAGCTTTCTTCCGATCTGGCGTTGCTGAAATCCCTGAGATGGCAATGTCTGCCTTACCTGATTCAACAGAGGCGAGCACATTGTTAAAGTCCATGGCTTGGAACTTGACCTTAACCCCCAAAGCCTTACCGATTTCATTGGCCAGATCAATATCCGACCCCACAATTGTATTTTTACCATCCTTAATCATTTGAAACTCAAACGGTGCGAACTCTGGATTCAAGGCAACGGTCAAGGTCCCTTTGTCTTTGATTTGATCGACATAATGGTTGGGCTCAGCCTTTTTATTTGACCCACAAGCAGTTAATGCCATTACAGCGGTCGCGGCTACTAATCCTAAAATCACTTTTTTCATTTTCATATCTCGTCTCTTTTCTGTATATTTATTAGTTTATAGTATAATTATACACTTTTTAAGATACTTGTCAAGCTTTTTGCATATTTTTTCATTTTCAAGTGACTAAAAAAATAACACCTATAGATTTGAAGTCTATAGATGTTAACAGGTCAACAAATTATTTGGCACTTTGTGCGAGCTCAAAGTTTTTCTCAACAGATTTATTAATGGCATCTGTCGCTTTCAATTTTTTGATGACCGCATCAATTTCTTTTTTCAATTGATCAGATTTTTTAGGCATGGCCACACAGTAGCTATCCGTATCTGATGAATCAAGTTTAACACCTGATAAAGCCAAATCAGAGTTGGCCGCAATGTAAGATTTGGCGATTGGTTCTTCCAAGACGACCCCTTCAACAGTGCCATTTTTCAACTCATTGATGGCTTGACCAGTTTTAATCAAAGACACAAGTGAGGCATCTTTGACTTGATCAGTTGCCACTTTTTCTTGCACTGAGCCTTTTTGAGCTGCTACTTTCTTGCCTTTAAAATCAGCTATTGTCGCAAATTTATCTTGGTGTTCTTTTTTGACTACGATGACATTGTTAGCCGTGTAGTAGCTATCTGAGAAGTCATAAGATTTTGCTCGGTCAGGATCAGAAGAAATCCCTGAAATGGCAATATCCGCTTTTCCGCTCGTCACACTCGCCAAGACATTATTGAAGTCCATGGCTTGAATTTTCACTTTCACGCCTAAAGCCTTGCCGATTTCTTTGGCCAAATCAACATCTGAACCAACGATTTCATTTTTGCCATCTTTTAGCATCTGGAACTCAAAAGGCGCATAGTCAGGGCTCAAGGCCACAGTCAAAGTCCCTTTGTCCTTAATTTTAGTCAATGTATCTTTTGATGAGGATGACCCACAAGCCGCCAAAGTTACGATTGAGGTCAAAGCAAGAAAGCCTAAAGCTATTTTTTTCAAGTTCATGTCTTCTCTTTTCTGAATATTTATTATTTATCAGTATAATTATACATTTTTATGAAAAAATGTCAAGAATTTCTACTTCAAAAAAAGTCTAGGCAGACTGCCTAAACTTTTTTTCAGATGCTTATGGCCTGTAATGGCTAGTCAATCGCCTTAATCTCCAAAATCGTATCCCGAATTTGTGCTGCCAACTCATAATCTAAATTACCAGCCGCTTCATTCATCTGCTCAGTCAGCGTTTTAATCGCTGCCTGACGCTCTTTCCGATTCATCGTTTCATAGTCCACTTCGACGACTTGCCCATCATCCGCAACCTTGGTCAGACCAATCTTATCCCGAATTTCCTTGATAATCGTTGTCGGTGTGATGCCGTGCTCAAGGTTGTAAGCCATCTGCGTCTCGCGACGGCGGGCAGTCTCATCAATTGCGATTCGCATCGACTCCGTCATCTTATCGGCATACATAATCACGCGTCCTTCCGAATTTCGCGCCGCGCGACCAATCGTCTGAATCAAGCCACGCGCATTGCGCAAAAAGCCTTCCTTGTCGGCATCCAGAATCGCTACCAAGGACACCTCAGGCACATCAATCCCCTCACGCAAGAGATTAATCCCGACCAGCACGTCAAACACGCCTAGCCGCAAATCACGCAGAATCTCCGTCCGCTCAAGCGTCTTAATATCCGAGTGCATGTATTTGACCTTGACACCCATTTCCTTGAGATAATCGCTCAAATCCTCAGCCATTTTCTTGGTCATGGTCGTGACAAATGTCCGTTCGTTGCGCTCAGCGCGCAGATTAATCTCGCCTAGGAGATCATCAATCTGACCCATGATGGGGCGAACCTCTACGATCGGGTCAAGTAGACCCGTCGGCCGAATGATCTGTTCAACAATCGTATCCGTCTGCTCCAGTTCATAATCACCAGGCGTCGCAGAAACATAGACAATCTGATGGACATGGCTTTCAAATTCTTCTCGTCTGAGTGGGCGGTTATCAAGTGCACTGGGTAAACGAAAACCATAATTAACCAGCATCTCTTTACGTGACCGGTCACCATTATACATCCCCTTGATTTGACCCATGGTCATGTGACTTTCATCAATCATGATTAAGAAATCATCAGGGAAGAAGTCTAGCAAGGTATAAGGTGGCTCACCTTCAGTCCGACCATCCATGTGACGTGAATAATTTTCGACACCGTTGGTATAGCCCATCTCACGCAACATTTCGATGTCATAGTTAGTCCGCTGCTCCAAACGCTGCGCTTCTAACAACTTACCTTCCTCGTTAAAGTGTTTGAGTTGTGCCTCTAATTCGGCTTCAATTTTAGCAATCGACTCTTCCATGTGGTCGTCATTGGTCACAAAGTGGGTTGCAGGGAAAATCGCCAAATGTTCGACTTCACCCAAGACATGACCTGTCAAAGCTTCTATCTCACGGATTCGCTCGATTTCATCACCGAAAAACTCCACACGAAAGGCATTCTCATCACGAGAGGCTGGGAAAATCTCGACCACATCGCCACGCACACGGAATTTACCACGCTGGAAGTCAATGTCATTGCGCTCAAACTGGATATCAACTAAGCTGTTGAGCAGGTGATCTCGTGTGATTTCAAGACCCGGTCGCAAACTGACGACATTATCAGCGTATTCCTTGGGATTCCCCAAACCGTAAATACAGCTGACCGATGCGACGACGATGACATCATTGCGCTCTAAAAGCGAGCTCGTCGCACTGTGGCGGAGCTTGTCGATTTCGTCATTGACCGAGCTGTCTTTTTCGATATAGGTATCAGAACTGGGCACATAAGCCTCTGGCTGATAATAATCGTAGTAGGACACGAAATACTCGACCGCATTATTGGGGAAAAACTCCTTGAACTCGCCATAGAGCTGACCGGCAAGGGTTTTGTTGTGGGCGATCACCAGTGTTGGCTTGTTTTCACGCGCAATCACCTGACTCATGGTATAGGTCTTACCAGTCCCCGTCGCTCCCAGCAAGATTTGCGCCTTTTCACCATTTTCGATGCCCTCAACTAGCGCTTCAATCGCTGTCGGCTGGTCACTAGACGGCTCATACTTTGAAATTAAGGCAAATTTTCTCGACGTATCTTTTTCTATCATAGGTTTATTTTATCATGTTTAGCCTCTGTTTTGTGGTATAATGAATGTGAATTCATTAAAAAGAGGTTATCATGTCAATACAAGAAAATTTAATCAAAGCCAGTCATTTAATCGACATGGACGATATCGTCCGTGAAGGCAATCCGACGCTCCGCGCGGTAGGTGCCGACGTTGCACTACCACTCTCTGACGAAGATATTATCTTAGGCGAAAAAATGCTGGAGTTCTTACGCAACTCGCAAGATCCTGTCATGTCCGAAAAAATGGGCCTACGTGGTGGCGTTGGTCTTGCTGCACCACAACTCGATGTCTCTAAAAAAATCATCGCTTGCCTCGTTCCCAAAGAATTTGAAAGCGAAGAAGCTGCTGAAAAAGCTAACGAAGCCTACAGCCTAGCAACGATTATGTACAATGCTAAAATCGTGGCCCATTCCGTTCAAGATGCAGCCCTTGCTGATGGCGAAGGCTGTCTATCTGTTGACCGCGATGTCCCCGGCTACGTCGTCCGTCACGCGCGCGTCACCATCGACTATATCGATAAAAACGGTGACAAACAACGCCTCAAGCTTAAAGGTTACGATGCCATGGTCGTCCAACACGAAATCGACCATACCAATGGTATCATGTTCTACGACCGCATCAACGAAGTCGATCCTTTTGCGATGAAAGATGGTCTGTTGATTATTGAATAAAGACAAAAACGTTCTGACAGATTTTGACTGTTAGAACGTTTTTTTGTGACCAAAAAAAGAGGGCTCTATAATTTCTGTAGTGGGTAAATCCACTGTAGAGATTATGGAGCCTTTTTTAGTGTAGAAAAAAAGTCCCATATGACCTATAATGAAAAGCGACGAAACTCACATTAGAAAGACTCATATGGAACAACTAAATCTTATCACAAATTTTCTCAGAATTAAAGACAAAAATATCACTATCACTGATGAATATGATATGGGGACTCACTTAGAACTCCACGGTCACTTGGACTACACAGCCCCTAAATGCCCAAAATGCAAGGGACAAATGGCTAAGTACGACTACCAGAAAACTTCTAAAATCCCCTACCTAGAAACTGCTGGCTACCCTTTACTTATCCGCCTTAGAAAGCGTCGTTTCAAGTGTAAAGATTGCGGAAAAATGGCGGTCGCTGAAACTCCTCTTGTCAAGAAGAACCACCAAATCTCTGTCGCTGTTAACCAGAAAATCGCACAATTACTCATCGAAAATCAAGCAATGAAACATATTGCACACAGGCTATCAATTTCAACATCGTCAGTTATGAGAAAGCTCAATGAGTTCAAGTTTGAAACGGATTGGAATACCCTACCTGAGGTGATGAGTTGGGACGAGTATGCCTTCAAGAAGGGGAAAATGAGCTTCATCGCTCAAGATTTCGACTCCCTAAATATCATCGCCATTCTCGACGGAAGAACTCAAGCAACCATCCGAAACCACTTTCTACGCTATCCTAGAAAGGTTAGAAATCGGGTCAAAGTGATTACCATGGATATGTTTAGTCCCTATTATCAACTTGCTAAACAGCTTTTTCCGAATGCAAAAATTGTACTCGATCGCTTTCATATCGTGCAACACCTTAGTCGTGCTATGAACCGTGTCCGTATTCAAATTATGAATCAATTCGACAGAAAATCGCAGGAATACCGAGCCTTGAAACGTTACTGGAAATTGATACAACAAGATAGCCGTAAACTCAGCGATAAACGATTTTATCGCCCTATGTTTCGAATGCATTTGACTAACAAGGAAATCCTAGAAAAACTCCTGTCTTTCTCCGAGGAACTACGACAACACTATGAACTCTATCAGCTTCTCTTATTTCATTTCCAAGAGAAGAACTCAGACCATTTCTTTGACCTCATCGAACAGGAAATAGCCATCGTTAATCCTATTTTCCAGACGGTATTGAAGACATTTTTAAAGGATAAAGACAAGGTTTTAAACGCCATGGAATTGCCTTATTCAAACGCCAAACTGGAAGCTACCAATAATCTCATCAAAGTCATTAAGAGAAATGCCTTTGGTTTCAGGAACTTTGAAAACTTTAAAAAACGGATTTTGATTGCATTGAACATAAAGAAAGAGAGGACGAAGTTCGTCCTCTCTAGGTGTTAGCTTTTCATCTACCCACTACAGTTGACAAAGAGCCAAAAAGAGCTCATCCAGCTCTTTTTCATTTCCTTAAGCGTCAGCATCGCCTGCATCTGCTGTTGTTTCTGCTATTGCATCGTCCGTTGTTGCGTCATCAGACTGATTGACAATGACGATTTGATCGTCAATGACGTCAGCTGCCAGCATTTTATGTTCGGGATGTTCGATATAAAAATCGGCGATGGCATCTTCGATGTGATCTTGAATGGTCCGACGGAGTGGTCGCGCCCCCATTTTCGGATCATAGCCAAGATCAACTAATTTTTCTTTGACTGCTTGGGTCACGTCTAAATGAATCTCGTTGCGTGCAATTTGAGCATTAACATCCGCCAACATCAGATCAACGATTTTCAGGAGATTGTCTTTACTCAAGGCTTTGAATTCAATGATACCGTCAAAACGGTTCATAAACTCAGGGCTGAAGAAATCACCTAGTTGTCCTAAGACAGAGTTTGTCGTGCCTTCACGTGCTGCACCGAAGCCAACATTGGCTTCTACTTTACCCGTCCCAGCATTTGAGGTCATGATGATAATCGTGTCCTTAAAGCTAATCGTGCGACCTTGAGCATCTGTCAGACGACCATCATCCAAGATTTGCAAGAACATATGCATGACATCTGGATGCGCTTTTTCGATTTCGTCCAGTAAAATCAGTGAATACGGATTACGACGGACTTTTTCAGTCAGTTGCCCTGCTTCTTCATAACCCACATAACCAGGAGGCGCCCCAATCAGTTTCGCCACACTGTGTTTTTCCATGTATTCGCTCATATCGAAACGAATCATGCTGTCTTGGCTACCGAAAAGCTCTAGTGCCAATTGCTTAGCAAGTTCTGTTTTACCAACACCAGTTGGGCCGACAAACATAAAGCTACCGATTGGGCGATTAGCCTTACCAAGCCCCACACGGTTTCGACGAACCGCTTTAGAAATCTTGTCAATGGCATCATCTTGACCGATAACGTGTGCTTTCAAGTCATCGGCTAGATTGATTAACTGTGTTTGTTCTTTCTCTTTCAAATCACCGACAGGAATGTGCGTTTTCTCTTCGATAATACCTTCAATATCCTTTTCAGTAATGACGGGTGTTTCTTCATCAGTCATTTCTTGGTTGGATAATTCTCTTAACTTAGCGATTTGATCCCGGAAATGGGCAGCTTTTTCAAAGTCTTCCGACCGTAAAGCGTCATTTTTAGCGTCTTCAGAAGACTGAATCCGTTTGGCAATTTCCTGAGGATCAACAAATTTCAAGGTCAGATTTTTCTTAGAACCCGACTCATCTAACAAGTCAATGGCCTTGTCAGGCAAGAAACGGTCTTGAATGTAACGATTAGACAAAATCGCTGCCTGCTCAATCGCTTCATCTGTATATTTGACATGGTGATAATCTTCATAACGTTTTTGAATCCCACGTAAAATGGTAATTGTTTCATCAACAGAAGGTTCATCAACCTTAACCGGTTGCATCCGACGTTCTAATGCCGCATCTTTTTCAATGATCCGATACTCATTCAAGGTCGTTGCACCGACCAGTTGTAAGTCACCACGTGCCAATGCAGGCTTCAAAATGTTACCCGCATCCATATTGCCATCTCCAGCAGAACCAGCACCCACAATTTCATGGATTTCATCGATGAAAAGAATCACATCATTGCGATCAGAAATTTCTTTCATCAGTTTTTGCATCCGTTCTTCAAATTGACCACGGATGCCTGTTCCTTGAACCAGGCTCACCACATCCAATCGAATGACTTCTTTATTTTGAAGTTTTTGAGGCACATCCCCATCAACGATTTTTTGGGCTAAACCTTCCACAACAGCGGTTTTACCAACACCAGGTTCGCCAATTAAGACGGGGTTATTTTTAGTCCGACGATTGAGTATTTCAATCACGCGTGTAATTTCTTGATCTCGCCCAATGACTGGGTCTATCTCACCTTTACGAGCGCTTTCAGTTACGTTAAAACCGAAATCCTCTAGCATGCCTTTAGGTTGGGCGTTTCCTGCACGACCACGAGGCGGCTGCCCCCCATTGCCACCACGGCCAGACTGTGTTGGCAATGGGGGGCTATCTGGGCGGCCATTAGGTCGGTTTAGGCTGTCTCCTAAGGTACCAAAAAGATCATCAAAGGGATTGTAGTTGGCATCTGATTGGTTGGTTGCGCCTTGACCAGCATCACCACCGAAAAGATTTTTAGGACCACCGGCCTTCATGATTTGGTAACAATTTTGACAGAGATCGTTTTGTTTTTTCACACCATTTACATTGGTGTAGAGGTGAATCGTTGCTTCATTAAGTTGACAATTTTGACAGAGCATAGCTAGTAACTCCTTTACAGTTTGCAAATTCTTCTTCATGTTTAAAGCCTTAAACACTTAAAAAGACTTGATTATTTTAGTTTCTTTAAAAGCCAATTTAGTGTTTGACCAAATTTGACCTTTAATCCTATTATATGCTTATTGTAATCTATTTTCAAGAAAAATGCTCATTTTAAATCCTATTTTGATGTCAAAAAAGAGGCTCTATAATTTCTGTAGTGGGTAAATCCACTGTAGAGATTATGGAGCCTTTTTTAGTGTAGAAAAAAAGTCCCATATGACCTATAATGAAAAGCGACGAAACTCACATTAGAAAGACTCATATGGAACAACTAAATCTTATCACAAATTTTCTCAGAATTAAAGACAAAAATATCACTATCACTGATGAATATGATATGGGGACTCACTTAGAACTCCACGGTCACTTGGACTACACAGCCCCTAAATGCCCAAAATGCAAGGGACAAATGGCTAAGTACGACTACCAGAAAACTTCTAAAATCCCCTACCTAGAAACTGCTGGCTACCCTTTACTTATCCGCCTTAGAAAGCGTCGTTTCAAGTGTAAAGATTGCGGAAAAATGGCGGTCGCTGAAACTCCTCTTGTCAAGAAGAACCACCAAATCTCTGTCGCTGTTAACCAGAAAATCGCACAATTACTCATCGAAAATCAAGCAATGAAACATATTGCACACAGGCTATCAATTTCAACATCGTCAGTTATGAGAAAGCTCAATGAGTTCAAGTTTGAAACGGATTGGAATACCCTACCTGAGGTGATGAGTTGGGACGAGTATGCCTTCAAGAAGGGGAAAATGAGCTTCATCGCTCAAGATTTCGACTCCCTAAATATCATCGCCATTCTCGACGGAAGAACTCAAGCAACCATCCGAAACCACTTTCTACGCTATCCTAGAAAGGTTAGAAATCGGGTCAAAGTGATTACCATGGATATGTTTAGTCCCTATTATCAACTTGCTAAACAGCTTTTTCCGAATGCAAAAATTGTACTCGATCGCTTTCATATCGTGCAACACCTTAGTCGTGCTATGAACCGTGTCCGTATTCAAATTATGAATCAATTCGACAGAAAATCGCAGGAATACCGAGCCTTGAAACGTTACTGGAAATTGATACAACAAGATAGCCGTAAACTCAGCGATAAACGATTTTATCGCCCTATGTTTCGAATGCATTTGACTAACAAGGAAATCCTAGAAAAACTCCTGTCTTTCTCCGAGGAACTACGACAACACTATGAACTCTATCAGCTTCTCTTATTTCATTTCCAAGAGAAGAACTCAGACCATTTCTTTGACCTCATCGAACAGGAAATAGCCATCGTTAATCCTATTTTCCAGACGGTATTGAAGACATTTTTAAAGGATAAAGACAAGGTTTTAAACGCCATGGAATTGCCTTATTCAAACGCCAAACTGGAAGCTACCAATAATCTCATCAAAGTCATTAAGAGAAATGCCTTTGGTTTCAGGAACTTTGAAAACTTTAAAAAACGGATTTTGATTGCATTGAACATAAAGAAAGAGAGGACGAAGTTCGTCCTCTCTAGGTGTTAGCTTTTCATCTACCCACTACAGTTGACAAAGAGCCAAAAAAGAACGTCATTTGACGTTCTCTATCCGCTTACATAAAATCCCGTAATTGTTTACTGCGTCTTGGATGACGTAATTTTTTCAAAGCCTTGGCTTCAATCTGACGAATCCGTTCGCGTGTGACTTTGAACTGTTTGCCAACATCTTCAAGGGTATGCATCCGACCATCATCTAGGCCAAAACGCATCCGAAGGACATTTTCTTCACGGTCAGTCAAGGTATCCATGACTTCGTCAAGCTGCTCACGCAACATCACGCGGTTGGTGTAATCAACTGGACTTTCAATCGCATCATCCTCGATGAAATCTCCCAAATGCGAATCATCTTCTTCACCAATCGGCGTTTCAAGCGATACTGGTTCCTGAGCAATCTTCAATATTTCTCGCACGCGTTCCGGCTTGATATCCATTTCTGCACCAATTTCCTCAGGAGATGGGTCGCGGCCCAAATCTTGCAAGAGTTGGCGTTGAATCCGAATTAATTTGTTGATCGTTTCGACCATGTGAACTGGAATCCGAATCGTCCGTGCCTGATCGGCAATGGCACGTGTGATAGCTTGACGAATCCACCACGTCGCATAAGTTGAGAACTTGAAGCCTTTGGTGTGGTCGAATTTGTCAACGGCCTTCATCAGCCCCATATTCCCTTCTTGAATCAAATCAAGAAATTGCATACCACGGCCAGAATAACGTTTGGCGATAGAGACCACGAGACGAAGATTGGCTTCGGCCAGCATTTGCTTAGCCATTTCGCCTTCTTCACCACCCGCCACAATCGCTTCGGCTAAACGTGTTTCTTCGTCAAACGTCAACAGTGGGAAGCGACCGATTTCTTTCAAGTACATCCGAACCGGATCATCGATGCGGACATTGGTCACGATTTCTTCGACTTCTTCTTCGGCTTCCTTTTCATCGATTTTAGTCGATTCAAGGGCCATCACGGATGGTTCACCTTTTTTATCAACGATTGAGATACCCGCATCCTGAATTTTTGTCAGTAGTGCTTCAATACCATCAGCATCTAACCCAAATTCCGTGATGAGTTCAACCGTAATATCATCATCGACAGCTTGACCTAATTTTTTATGGTCGCGAATAAATTCTGCCACCGTCACGTCAAATACTGAGAAGATTTTTTTACTATCTTTTTTTGTTTCTACCAATTTTATACCCCATCTTGTTGTTTCTGAGCAATAATTTGCAAGGTTAATTGTAATTCTAAGGCTCGATTACCCGTTTGCTTAGCTTGTACCAGCTTATCTTTCAGTGCCTGCAATTGGGAGCCTTTAGCTGCCTTCACGAAATTCGTCAATAAGTCGTCAATTTCTTGATCTGAGATGTCATCTGGGAGATTGACAGAGGATAAAACCTCATAAAATGTTTCCGCGTCTTCCCCCGTCAACTGTCCCATTAAACTCGCTTCATCTACCTCTCCCATGCGCGCCATCAGTTCAAAAAGCTGCTGGTAACGCCGATGCATAAACTGAAAATCAGGCCTTGCTGCCACACGTGCCAAAACACTGGGATGATAAATCATCCGATGTAGCAACTGCAACTCTGACAACTCAATCTGCGACAACTTCTTAGCGCCCGTCACCTGAACAGGCGCTACAGGTGTCTGTTCGATATATGAATAGCTATCATCCTCAGGTGGAGGCGGCGGTGCCATGCCATCATCAAACATAAAGGACTCGTCATAAGTTGGCTGTGACGCCACCACATTTTCACGTCTTTGATTGACGGCAGACTCTACTTGATTATACTCGAAATCTGGTAAAATCTCAACTAATCGCTTTATATACGCATCTTGCGCCGTCAAAGAAGCAATCGCCGCAATCTTAGGCCCAATTAAGTCAATAAACTCTAATTGCGCTTGCAGATTGGTCAAATTCGCTGGCCTTAAATGGTCCATCAAAAACTCAACAGGCGCCATCCGACCAGTCGTCATCAAAGTGCCAAGCGCACCTGGATAGGCTTTATTATACTCATCTGGATCTAGGCCATCCGGAATCCGGACCACTTCGACATCATCCGAAGCCAGTAAATTCAAAGCCTTATAGATGGCATTCTGACCAGCCTTATCTCCATCATAAACGAGGATAAATTTAGGCGCATAGGCCCGAAGTTTGCGAACATGTCCCTCCGTTAATGCCGTTCCCATACTCCCCACCGCATTGCTGACGCCATTTTCATAAGCCGCGATCACATCCATGAAGCCTTCCATCAAGTAAACTTCACGCGTTTTTTTGATGCTTTTAGCCGCCCGGTCAAGGTTGTACAGCGCTTCAGATTTGTTGAAAATTGGTGTGGTCGTAGAATTTTTATACTTCGCTAATGTTTTGTTGTCAAGATCTTCCGGCCGCCAGATACGCCCAGAGAAAGCGATGACCTGACCATGCTCATTATTAAGCGGAAACATGATTCGGCCACGAAAACTGTCAAAAATGCGATTCTCAGCAAAGGTAATCAACCCAGAATTTGTCAAGACAGACTCTTCAAATTTCTGCTTAACACTCTGGTAGAGGAAATCATTGTCTGACAAGCTCAAACCAATATTGAACTGCTCAATAATGGCGTCAGAAATCCCACGATCAGTCAGATACGCCCGAGCCTTAGCACCTTCTTCAGTCGCCGTCAGAACCGTGTGATAAATTCTCGCCGCTTGATTATGCAAGTCATAAATCGCTTGATTGGGATTATCCTGATCAGGACGTGTCTCAATTTCAAGCGGAATACCTACAAGATCAGCAACTTCCTTAACCGCCTCACGAAAGGGAATTTCCTTGTAATCTTCAAGAAATTTAAAAACATCTCCCGATTTGCCACAGCCAAAACAATGGTAAAATTGCTTTTGGGCATTGACATTAAAACTTGGTGTTTTTTCCCCGTGAAATGGACAGAGACCTAGGTAGTTCGTGCCCGCTTTAGACAAGTGCACATGTTGTGAAATCACATCGACAATATTGACACTGGATCTGATTTCTTCTATCTTAACTTTGTCAAGAAGCGCCATGCTACCTCCAATCTTGTCCTAATCAGACACTATTAACTATTGGGAAACGCCATTACATAGGAAAAAAAACGTCTATTCAACAATAGACGTATGTGACGGAGAAGACAGGATTCGAACCTGCGCACCGGTTTCCCAGTCTAACGATTTAGCAAACCGTCCTCTTGAGCCTCTTGAGTACTTCCCCAACTTCTTTATTATATCATTTATCAAATCTTTTTGAAAGCCATAATCTTTTGACTATCTTTCAAAAATGGGCACAAGTGGACTCGAACCACCGACCTCACGCTTATCAGGCGTGCGCTCTAACCAGCTGAGCTATGCGCCCTAAGTTTGCACAGAAACAATAATATGATTCATACACTCAGGTTGCTAGAGTATAGATACCGCTGCTAAGAGGCACCTTCACAAAAATCATCTACTAGATCATTTTTTTTCGATTTCGCAAGCTCAACACTCTAACCAGCTGAGCTATGCGCCCTAAGTTTACACATTAGGAACCATTTCCTGCAATAAAAATGGTAAAGCGGGTGACGAGAATCGAACTCGCGTAGTTAGCTTGGAAGGCTAAGGTTCTACCATTAAACTACACCCGCAAAGTCTTATAATTAAGACGTACTATGGCGCGAGACGGAATCGAACCGCCGACACATGGAGCTTCAATCCATTGCTCTACCAACTGAGCTACCGAGCCAAAATAGTTTATACAAATAAACAAAAGGAGGATGTGGGATTCGAACCCACGCACGCTTTTACACGCCTGACGGTTTTCAAGACCGTTCCCTTCAGCCGGACTTGGGTAATCCTCCATAAAAAAGTGGACCTTGTTGGGCTCGAACCAACGACCGCTCGGTTATGAGCCGAGAGCTCTAACCAGCTGAGCTAAAGGTCCAACTGAAAAAATAAAATAGCGGCGAAGGGGATCGAACCCCCGACCTCCCGGGTATGAACCGGACGCTCTAGCCAGCTGAGCTACACCGCCTAAGTGTAATAAATGATGGTTGACCATCAATCGGGAAGACAGGATTCGAACCTGCGACACCTTGGTCCCAAACCAAGTACTCTACCAAGCTGAGCTACTTCCCGAACTTTTGATGTATTGGAACTTGTCGTCCAATCTATCTTTTTATATCTCCTGTGACATGTTCAATAGTTTGTCTTAACCTCGTTAAGCTCACTACGCTCGGATTGCTGTCGCAATCACAAACTATTTCACATCAAAGTTTCTTCGCTTACAAAAGCAAGCTTTTGACACTTCAAAACTTTGATGCACCCTGCAGGATTCGAACCTGCAACCGCCTGATTCGTAGTCAGGTACTCTATCCAGTTGAGCCAAGGGTGCTCCTTAAAGTAAAATCCATCGCTATTCCTAGCGATGCCGAGGACCGGAATCGAACCGGTACGAAGGTCACCCTTCGCAGGATTTTAAGTCCTGTGCGTCTGCCAGTTCCGCCACCCCGGCTTACCTCTAGCATAAGCGAAAGACGGGGTTCGAACCCGCGACCCCCACCTTGGCAAGGTGATGTTCTACCACTGAACTACTTTCGCATATCTATATATTCAATTAATGCCGGCTACATGATTTGAACACGCGACCCTCTGATTACAAATCAGATGCTCTACCAACTGAGCTAAGCCGGCTAAACTGCGGATGAAGGGACTTGAACCCCCACGCCGTTAAGCGCTAGATCCTAAATCTAGTGCGTCTGCCAATTCCGCCACATCCGCTTGATGACCCGTGCTGGGCTCGAACCAGCGACCCATTGATTAAAAGTCAATTGCTCTACCAACTGAGCTAACGAGTCAAATACTTGGTATCCACAATCTCTTGTGGGTTTAAAACATAGACATGCTTTAACGGTCTCGACGGGACTTGAACCCGCGATCTTCGCCGTGACAGGGCGACGTGATAACCACTACACTACGAGACCTAATGGGAGTTGAGGGGTTCGAACCCCCGACCCTCTGCTTGTAAGGCAGATGCTCTCCCAGCTGAGCTAAACTCCCATGGTGGGAGCTTAACTCAACTGCCCTGTTTCTTCGGTTGCTATGCAATCCTCGAAACAAACGCTATGCGTTAGCTGAGCTAAACTCCCAATAAAAGCGGCTTCTCAGTCGCTTCTCTTCGCTTGGCACCGACCATATCTCACAGGGGGCAACCCCCAACTACTTCCGGCGTAATGAGACTTAACTGCTGTGTTCGACATGGGAACAGGTGTATCTCTCATGCAATAAGCACCAAACTTTTGAATATCTAATCTTTCAATTAAAACACTCAAAACTGAATAACAATTTTCTAAATTAACTTTCTTAAACCAAAAACGTTCTTCTTTACTTTTAGGTAAAGTCCTCGAGCTATTAGTACTAGTCCGCTCCAAGTATCACTACCCTTCCACTTCTAGCCTATCTACCTGATCATCTCTCAGGGCTCTTAATTCATAAAGAATGGGAAATCTCATCTTGAGGTTGGTTTCACACTTAGATGCTTTCAGCGTTTATCCGTTCCCTACATAGCTACCCAGCGATGCCTTTGGCAAGACAACTGGTACACCAGCGGTAAGTCCACCCCGGTCCTCTCGTACTAAGGGCAGATCCTCTCAAATTTCCTACGCCCGCGACGGATAGGGACCGAACTGTCTCACGACGTTCTGAACCCAGCTCGCGTGCCGCTTTAATGGGCGAACAGCCCAACCCTTGGGACCGACTACAGCCCCAGGATGCGACGAGCCGACATCGAGGTGCCAAACCTCCCCGTCGATGTGAACTCTTGGGGGAGATAAGCCTGTTATCCCCAGGGTAGCTTTTATCCGTTGAGCGATGGCCCTTCCATGCGGTACCACCGGATCACTAAGTCCTACTTTCGTACCTGCTCGACTTGTATGTCTCGCAGTCAATCTCCCTTATACCTTTACACTCTACGCATGATTTCCAACCATGCTGAGGGAAACTTTGAGCGCCTCCGTTACTCTTTAGGAGGCGACCGCCCCAGTCAAACTGCCCAGCAGACACTGTCTCCCATGCCGATCAGGCATGCGGGTTAGAGTAGCCATTACACAAGGGTAGTATCCCAACAGCGCCTCAATGAAAACTAGCGTCCTCACTTCATCGGCTCCTACCTATCCTGTACATGTGCAACAGATACTCAATATCAACTTGCAGTAAAGCTCCATGGGGTCTTTCCGTCCTGTCGCGGGTAACCTGCATCTTCACAGGTACTAAAATTTCACCGAGTCTCTCGTTGAGACAGTGCCCAAATCGTTACGCCTTTCGTGCGGGTCGGAACTTACCCGACAAGGAATTTCGCTACCTTAGGACCGTTATAGTTACGGCCGCCGTTTACTGGGGCTTCAATTCATACCTTCGCTTACGCTAAGCACTCCTCTTAACCTTCCAGCACCGGGCAGGCGTCACCCCCTATACATCATCTTACGATTTAGCAGAGAGCTGTGTTTTTGATAAACAGTCGCTTGGGCCTATTCACTGCGGCTCTACAAATGTAGAGCACCCCTTCTCCCGAAGTTACGGGGTCATTTTGCCGAGTTCCTTAACGAGAGTTCTCTCGCTCACCTGAGGCTACTCGCCTCGACTACCTGTGTCGGTTTGCGGTACGGGTAGGTTATAATTAAACGCTAGAAGATTTTCTTGGCAGTGTGACATCAGATACTTCGCACTCGAAAGTGCTTCCCCATCACAGCTCAATCTTAAAGGTACAAGCATTTGACTCATACCAAACCTCACTGCTTAGACCAGAATCCATTAACTGGCACATCTTAGCCTACTGCGTCCCTCCAATCACTATATAACCTAGTACAGGAATATCAACCTGTTGTCCATCGGATACGCCATTCGGCCTCTCCTTAGGTCCCGACTAACCCAGGGCGGACGAGCCTTCCCCTGGAAACCTTAGTCTTACGGTGGACAGGATTCTCACCTGTCTTGCGCTACTCATACCGGCATTCTCACTTCTTATCGCTCCAGCACTCCTCACGGTATACCTTCGTCGCTGATAAGAACGCTCTCCTACCAATTAAATAAATTTAATTCCATAGCTTCGGTAATATGTTTTAGCCCCGGTACATTTTCGGCGCAGGATCACTCGACTAGTGAGCTATTACGCACTCTTTAAATGATAGCTGCTTCTGAGCTAACATCCTAGTTGTCTGTGCAATCCCACATCCTTTTCCACTTAACATATATTTTGGGACCTTAGCTGATGGTCTGGGCTGTTTCCCTTTCGACTATGGATCTTAGCACTCACAGTCTGACTGCCCAACGCATGTAAATGGCATTCGGAGTTTATCTGAGATTGGTAATCCAGGATGGACCCCTCACCCAAACAGTGCTCTACCTCCATTACATTCAAGTTGGACGCTAGCCCTAAAGCTATTTCGGAGAGAACCAGCTATCTCCAAGTTCGTTTGGAATTTCTCCGCTATCCACAAGTCATCCAAACACTTTTCAACGTGTCCTGGTTCGGGCCTCCAGTGCGTCTTACCGCACCTTCACCCTGCTCATGGATAGGTCACATGGTTTCGGGTCTAAATCATGATACTAAAGCGCCCTATTAAGACTCGCTTTCGCTACGGCTCCGACTCTTCATCTTAACCTCGCATCATAACTTAACTCGCCGGTTCATTCTACAAAAGGCACGCTCTCACCCATTAACGGGCTCGAACTTGTTGTAGGCACACGGTTTCAGGTGCTATTTCACTCCCCTCCCGGGGTTCTTTTCACCTTTCCCTCACGGTACTTGTTCACTATCGGTCACTAGAGAGTATTTAGGGTTGGGAGATGGTCCTCCCAGATTCCGACGAGATTTCTCGTGTCTCGCCGTACTCAGGATACTGCTAGGTATATATTCTATTTCAACTACGAGGCTATTACTCTCTTTAGCTTACCTTCCCAGGTAATTCGTCTATAAAATATAAGTCCACTGCGCAGTCCTACAACCCCAAGAGATAAATCTCTTGGTTTGCCCTTCTTCCGTTTCGCTCGCCGCTACTAAGGAAATCGCGTTTGCTTTCTCTTCCTGTTGCTACTTAGATGTTTCAGTTCACAACGTCTTGCCCTGTATGTGCTATGTATTCACACAAACAGTAGTAGCCATTAGCTACTGGGTTCCCCCATTCGGACACCTGCGGATCAAAGCTTACTTACAGCTCCCCGCAGAATTTCGTAGTTAGTCACGTCCTTCATCGCCTTCTAGTGCCAAGGCATCCACCGTGCGCCCTTATTAACTTAACCTTTAAATCGATACATTTAAGTATCTGGTAATAAGTATTGAGTCTTGCGACTCACGCTTTTTTTGAGGTGACATATCACTATGCCACTTCTCGGTTTATTTCTTGTTATTTTAGAAATTGTTATTCAGTTTTCAATGATCTAATTGCCTATTTTAATGTCTTCGTTGACAATGGAGCCTAGCGGGATCGAACCGCTGACCTCCTGCGTGCAAAGCAGGCGCTCTCCCAGCTGAGCTAAGGCCCCGTCTTCTTGTAGAGAAGATTTTTACAGTTTTAGGTATAAACCTCTCAAAACTAAATAAAACAGAAACAACTTCGTACAGTTATCCATGAATTGCCTAAGCAACCATTTTTCCTTAGAAAGGAGGTGATCCAGCCGCACCTTCCGATACGGCTACCTTGTTACGACTTCACCCCAATCATCTATCCTACCTTAGACGGCTGCCTCCTTAAAGGTTAGCTCACCGGCTTTGGGTATTACAAACTCTCGTGGTGTGACGGGCGGTGTGTACAAGGCCCGGGAACGTATTCACCGCGGCGTGCTGATCCGCGATTACTAGCGATTCCGACTTCATGTAGGCGAGTTGCAGCCTACAATCCGAACTGAGATTGGCTTTAAGAGATTAGCTTGACATCACTGCCTTGCGACTCGTTGTACCAACCATTGTAGCACGTGTGTAGCCCAGGTCATAAGGGGCATGATGATTTGACGTCATCCCCACCTTCCTCCGGTTTATTACCGGCAGTCTCGCTAGAGTGCCCAACTTAATGATGGCAACTAACAATAGGGGTTGCGCTCGTTGCGGGACTTAACCCAACATCTCACGACACGAGCTGACGACAACCATGCACCACCTGTATCCCGTGTCCCGAAGGAACTTCCTATCTCTAGGAATAGCACGAGTATGTCAAGACCTGGTAAGGTTCTTCGCGTTGCTTCGAATTAAACCACATGCTCCACCGCTTGTGCGGGCCCCCGTCAATTCCTTTGAGTTTCAACCTTGCGGTCGTACTCCCCAGGCGGAGTGCTTAATGCGTTTGCTGCGTCACTTAGGGCTGGATAGCCCCAAACAACTAGCACTCATCGTTTACGGCGTGGACTACCAGGGTATCTAATCCTGTTTGCTACCCACGCTTTCGAGCCTCAGTGTCAGTGACAGTCCAGAGAGCCGCTTTCGCCACCGGTGTTCCTCCATATATCTACGCATTTCACCGCTACACATGGAATTCCACTCTCCTCTACTGCACTCAAGTCTAACAGTTTCCAATGCACACAATGGTTGAGCCACTGCCTTTTACATCAGACTTATTAAACCACCTGCGCTCGCTTTACGCCCAATAAATCCGGACAACGCTCGGGACCTACGTATTACCGCGGCTGCTGGCACGTAGTTAGCCGTCCCTTTCTGGTTAGATACCGTCACTTGCATAACTTTCCACTCTATGCAACGTTCTTCTCTAACAACAGAGTTTTACGATCCGAAAACCTTCTTCACTCACGCGGCGTTGCTCGGTCAGACTTTCGTCCATTGCCGAAGATTCCCTACTGCTGCCTCCCGTAGGAGTTTGGGCCGTGTCTCAGTCCCAATGTGGCCGATCACCCTCTCAGGTCGGCTATGTATCATCGCCTTGGTAGTCCATTACACTACCAACTAGCTAATACAACGCGGGTCCATCTCTCAGTGTACCAATTGGTACTTTCAAATTAAGATTATGCAATCTCAATTGTTATGCGGTATTAGCTATCGTTTCCAATAGTTATCCCCCGCTGATAGGTAGGTTACCCACGCGTTACTCACCCGTTCGCTACTCTTGATTTTCGGTGAAGCAAGCTTCGGTGAAAATCAAGCGTTCAACTTGCATGTATTAGGCACGCCGCCAGCGTTCGTCCTGAGCCAGGATCAAACTCTCATTTAAATGAGAACATATTACTATGTTCCAGCTTTTGTTTTTTGTCCGTTCATTTCTGAACGATTTATTGTCGAATTGACAGTTGGTTGTTTATTGCTAAACAACCGCTGTACTTGGTTTGTTTTCTGTTTTATTCAGTTTTCAAAGGTCTATTTTGTTTGCCTCGTTCTTACGAGACAACTATTTAATTCTACCAAAACTTTTTTGACTTGTCAACACCTTCTTGAAAAGTTTTTTTATTTTCTTTTCTTTCGTTCGTGACCTGTCGTTTTGAGTACTTTATTATCTTATCAAATCTAACGCCTCGTGTCAACTCTTTTTTTCGTTTATTTTTCTTTTTTATTAAAATTTGATTTCTACCATGTGTCATTCGTGGTATATCCTGGTTATTTAGGGCATATTTTCGTCCATTCACGGCATCTTGATTTTTTTGTCATTTTTTTCTTTATACTGGGACTAACCGATCGTTTAGAAAAAATGGAGTAGACACTTGGATAAAATTGAACACATTCTCAACCACATTGAACCGATTATTACGAATTGTCGCAAGAAAACTAAAATTCCTTCCTGGGAAGCAGAGGATTATGTGCAGGAGGGGATGATTATTGCTTTGGAGATGTACCATCAATTGCTCTTAGAGCCCCCAGAGGATGACGCCTTTAATTTCTATGTCTTCTTTAAGGTCAAGTATTCTTGCTTTTTGATTGATCAGTATCGCAAGGCCATGACGGTCAAGCGCAAGTTCAATCAATTGGATTATTGTCAGTTGTCTGAGACGCTCAATCTCTTTGATCAGAAGCAGGATGTGGCTGAGCAGGTCATTTACCAACTCCTCTGTCAGGAGATTCATCTTGTTTTGACACCCAAAGAAGTTCTTTTGTTTGACGCGCTTAAAAGTGGCGAGAAGATTGATCGCAATCTCAAGTATCGCCTCAAGAAGAAGATTCTGGACTATATTGAGAAGTTTTGGCGATAAATAAAACACCCAATTTTTAAATCGGGTGTCACGGGATACAATTATTTTAGACTTTCTATTACATAAGGAAAGCACGGGATTCGAACCCGCGCACGCGTTTCCACGTCTAACGCCTTTCCAAGGCATCCCCTTAAGCCACTTGGGTAACTTTCCATATAAAAATTTTCTATTAAAAATTTTTATATTGTTGCTTGATTTAACACCGTTGTAAAACGTCTACTCCATTGTACCAAATTATTCTTCAATTTCGTGCGTTTTTTCGGCTTCTTCAGAAAATTTGCTGACGACTGCTTCAAGCTCGAGGTCTTCTTCATCGCCTGTGTAGTTTTCATCACTAATTTCATCTAGATTGGCGTACATTTCAATGTGGTTTTTAAAGTTAGTCAGGGTAATGGGTGCATCACCGCCGTATTCGCCGTCAAGATTGATCATCATCCGGTCATCTGACTGGGGTTCAATTTTGATTTTGCTTGTTTTAATATATTCAATTTTTTTATCATCAATGTGTTTGCCACCATTGAGAACCAGACCAATGAGCCGAATCATCTCAAATAGATTGGCTGTTTTAACTAAAATCAGTGTAAAAAGGCCATCATCCAATTGGGCATCGGGGGCGATTTGTTCAAAACCGCCGACTGAGTTGGTCAAGGCAGCAAAAAACATCGAAGTTTCGCCTTCAAAGACGCCGTCATCATGGGTGATTTTGAGCGGCACTGCCTTGACGCGTGGCAATAATTCCACACCTTTGGCAAGATAGGCCAAGTAACCAAAGGCTGTTTTGAGCTGTGACGGGACGCTATAAGTTAATTCGGTCAATGAACCACCTGCTGCAATGTTGATGAAATATTTATCATCCCCCGCACAGCCGACATCCATATTGAGGGTTTGTGCCTTGCCGACGATTTTCGCAGCAGCTACAGGATTATTACGAGGAATTTTTAGGGCACGCGCAAAATCATTGGTCGTTCCCGCAGGGATGATCGCCAATTTCGGCCGATTTTCTAGTGGGGCAATGCCATTGACGACCTCATTAATCGTGCCATCGCCACCGGCAGCAATAAGTAATTCAAATCCGGCTTCTGCTGCCCGTCGTGCTTCATCTCTAGCAGAGTTTTTTTCAGCTGTTGTTGCAAAAGCAGAGGTTTCGTGACCAAAATTTTCAAGCACATCTAAAATTTCAGCGATATTTTTTTTCATCGTTTCTTGCCCAGAGGTTGGGTTGTAGATTAGTCTTGTTCTCATAATTGGATTAACTCCTCTTCTGTCCAGATCTCAATGCCGAGGTCCTGTGCTTTTGTCAATTTGCTACCTGCATCGCTACCGGCAACCACAATATCTGTTTTTTTGGAGACACTGCCACTGACATTTGCGCCCAGATTCTCCAATTTTTCCTTGGCCTCTGTTCGGGTTAACTGTGACAATTTTCCTGTCAAGACGACTGTCTTACCTGATAAGGGGGCATCCTCTCGTTTAACAGGACCTAGATAGTCAAAATTGACACCCGCAGCTTGTAATTCTGCCATGAGTTTTTTCGTGCCTTCAAGGGCAAAATATTTGGTCAAACTTTCAGCCAATACGGTACCAATCGTTGGAATGGCTGATAAGGTTTCCGCAGATGCCTGCGCAATGTTAGTCAAATTCGATAAGTTTTCAGCGATAATTTTCGCTGCTTTCGAGCCAACATGACGGATGCCTAGGCCAAAAATCAATTTCTCAACTGAATTTTCTTTAGACGCTTGGATAGCTTGATACAATTTTTTAGCTGATTTTTCTTTGACTTTATCTAGTGTCAACAAATCATCTATCGTGAGTTGATACAAATCGGCAACATCAGTGATCAATTTTTTATCAAAAAGTTGTGTCACGACGGCAATACCAAGACCAGTGATATTCATGGCACCACGGTTGGCAAAGTGAATCAATTTTTCCCGAATCTGTGCTGGACAGAGCGGATTGACACAGCGCAAGGCGACTTCGTCTTCAAAGTGCAACAAATCTGAGCCACATTCTGGACAATGTTTGGGACTATCAAGCGGGACAGAATCTGACGGTCGCTTATCCAGAAGAACGCGTTGAACAGCTGGGATGATATCACCTGCCTTATAAATCACGACTTTATCGCCTAGGCGGATGTCTTTTTCCTGAATATAGTCGACATTGTGCAGGGTTGCACGCGCAACGGTGGTCTGAGCCAATAAGACGGGGGTCATATTGGCTGTTGGTGTCACAACGCCTGTTCTACCAACTGTCCAATCAATACTTAAAATTTCTGTTTCCGCTAATTCGGCTGGAAATTTGTAAGCAATGGCCCATTTTGGAAATTTCACGGTGAATCCTAAGGCGTTTTGTTGGGCTAATTGATTGACCTTGATGACGACGCCGTCTATATCATACGGTAGCGCATCACGTTGTGCGGCGACCTTCTCGATAAAGTCCCAAATTTCTGTTACATTCGTCGCGAAAGCCCGTTGTTCATTAACGACTAGGCCTAATGTTTCGAGATACTCGAGGACTTCTTCTTGCGTCTCATTGGTTGCTGGACTTGCTTCTTGATAGAGGAAAGTGGCAAGACCGCGTTTGGCGACAACTTTTGTATCAAGTTGTCGCAAGGTACCTGCTGCGGCATTGCGTGGATTAGCAAATGACGGTAGGCCTTCTTCTTCACGCTCTAAATTTAACTTTTGGAAATTACGACGCGGGAGATAGGCTTCGCCTCGCACTACGATATCAATGGGGTCGCTCAAGACTAAAGGGACATCCTTGATCCGTTTAACCTGTTCTGTGATGTTCTCCCCGATACTGCCATCGCCACGTGTTGCTGCAGTTTCTAAGACACCATTGACATAAACTAGAGACAAAGATAGACCGTCAATTTTGAGTTCACAGATATATTCAGGTGCTGGAATTTCTTTACGCACGCGGGCGTCGAAGGCTTCGAGCTCTTCTTTCGAAAAGGCGTCTTGCAGACTGTAGAGCTGGTAGTCGTGGGTGTACTTTTGAAAGCCCGACAGGACGACGTCGCCGGTTCGATGGGTTGGCGAATCTGCACGTACTAGGTTTGGATTTTCAGCCTCTAAAGCGACGAGTTCGCGGTAGAGGCGGTCGTATTCGGCATCTTCGACGGCTGGATTATCTAATGTATAGTAGGCGTGCGCATAGTGGTTAAGTTGCTCGGTTAATGTTTTGATTTTTAATTCGATAGTCATACACTAATTTTAACATAATCAGGCGGAAAATATTATCTAGAGCCGTGGCAATCCAAACGCCCCAAATCCCTAGGCCAAATGCGGTGCCTAAAAGCCAAGCGACGCCGATTCGGATGCCCCACATACCGACCATGGTCGCGTAAAATGGTGTTTTGGCATCACCCATAGCTTGTAGGGCGGCGGTGTAGATGATAACGCCGGCAACGATGGGTTCGCTGACAAATGAAATCAGGATGACAACCTGGGCGGCTGAGATGGCGACAGGGTCATTGGTAAAAAAATTCAAGATAAGGCTTGAGAAGGCGAAAATAAGGCCACCTAGGAGGGTACTGATGACCGCGGTCATAACAAATGATGTCTTGGTCAAAGCACGTAGCTCCAGGCTATCTTTTGCCCCGTAAGCTCGCGCGATTAAAATACTGGCCCCTGTCGCAAAACCAAAGGCCGGCAGATAGTTATAGGCTGTAATCGTCTCACCGATGGCATTGCCGGCAAAAACCTTACTGCCGTAAGCGATGATAATGATAAAAATCACGATATCACCAAGTCGCATCATCAAGCGTTCTCCCATTATCGGAAGGGCTCTCTTGACAATTTCTGTCTTAAAAAGGTGCGGTTGCCAACTGATGATTGGCCCTTGCAGACGATGGGTCGTTTTTTGTAACTTTTGAAAAAGGAGGACAACGCCAATCAATCTTGAAAGGGCGGTGCCAATCCCAGCGCCCAGAATCCCAAGTCTTGGCAAGCCAAATAAACCGAAAATAAGGACGACATCTAGGCAAAAGTTTAAAAGATTGACCATGAGGTTGATGGTTAACGGCGTTCTGGTTTGACCGGCAGTCCGAATCAGCTGACCAAGGACGGTCATCAAGACAATGAGGACGCTGGTGCCTGCAATCACTCGAAAAAAAATAACCCCTTGCTGTAAAATCGCGCCACTTGCGCCCATGGCACGTAAAATCGGATGGGCCAAAATCAAGGACAAGACGGATAAACTCACCCCTATCAGCAAAGACAGAGCGATCGATTGCCTGACGTTTTCAGAAATGTCAGTCCCTGATCTGGCGCCTGCAGCATTGGAGACGACGGTTGCCACAGCGACAGCTAAGGCGATAAAAACGGCCTGATAAACTGCCATGACGCCGTTGACGAGGCTGACCGCAGAGACGGCGACGAGGGAAATTTTAGCAATCAAAATGCTATCCACAAAGCCGACGCTCGTCTGCAGGATGTTTTCAAACACAGCGGGAAGGGAGTAATCGATCAGGCGGCGCGTATTTTCTTTCATGAGAGACTTTCTACATTAAAAACCGCTGGACACGGTTTGTTGTTTTATCGGGATTTGGCCGCTTGAACGGCTTTATTGTTAGACTATTCTAACTTTTATTATACCCGATTTCTAACCCTTTCTCAACACCTCCGCTATTTTTTTGGTAAAATAGAGGGTATGGATTATTACATTTTAGCCAATCCCCATGCGGGCCATGGCCATGGGCAGCAGGTGACGGAGCAACTGACAGCTTACTTGTCGCAACAACAGATAACCTATCATCTGTTTAATACACATCAGCCATTTGACGAGCCACGGTTGGTGATAGAAATTTTGGCAGAAAAAACCGCGGATGACCGCCTCATCATTATCGGAGGGGATGGCACGATTTCGCTCGCTGTCAATGCTTTACCCGCCGATCAAGCTTTTTCCTACATCCCTGCAGGTTCAGGCAATGATTTTGCCAGAGGGCTTAAGGTGTCCTTACAAGAGACGATTGAGACATTTGACAACATCCACAAGGCGACACCCCAGACGATTTATGTTCTGAAATATGAATCTGAAGACTTATCAGGTCTCGCCACCAATAATTTCGGGATTGGACTGGATGCGGCGATTGTCGAAGCGACCAATCAAAGCCTGACCAAAGGCCTCCTGAACACCTTAAAATTAGGTCAGTTGGCCTATCTCATCACGGCTTTAAGAATTATTTTGTTCAAGAAACCTTTTCAAGTCACTGTCAATGGCGTGACTTTTGCCAAAACTTTTCTATTTACTTTAACCAAGCATCCTTTCTTCGGTGGCGGTGTCCCACTTGCCCCAAATGCCAGTCTCATGGCTACTGATATTCATCTGGTTGAGGTGGATCGCATTCATCTCTTGAGGATTTTTGCACTGATTCCTAAAGTGCTGAAAGCCAAACATTTAGCGCATCCAAACGTCCATCATCTGGTCAATCAGACCTTTGAATTAGAAATCGACAGTGATCAGCCAGTGCAAATTGATGGTGAAGTACACCACCTGAACGCCCATCAAAAATTACGCGTGACAACAGAAAAACGAACGATTCTTAAATAATCGTTCGTTTTTTATATTTAGTCTTGATTCAAATTACGCAAGAGTTCATCAATTTTGCCACCATAGGCAACGGATTCGTCTTTTGCAAAAGTCAAATCTGGAATTTTATACAGCGTCATGCGCTTGGCCAATTCACTTTTAATCGCGCCAGTGGCTTTTTTAAGGCCAATTCTAGCTTTTTCATTATCTGATGCAAGATCTGATAACAGACTATAGTAAACGGTCGCTTGACTGAGGTCACCTGTGATTTGGACGTCAGAAATATTGACGGCTTGGACACGTGGGTCACGAATCTTCAGACGTAAAATATCATTAATTTCACGCATGAGTTCAACCGCGACACGATCACTGCGATGTGTATTAGACATAACTTTTCCTTTCTATACGATAGCTATAAATATGTCTGTCAAAAAACGCCTGCTCCTGCAAGCATTTTTGGATTGTGCTAACTTAAAAGTCTGATTAACGTTTAATCTCAACCATTTCATAGACTTCAAAGGTATCATCAATGGCAATATCGTTGTAGCCATCAATCATGAGACCACCTTCATTCCCTTTTCTGACTTCTTTGACGTCGTCTTTAAAGTGTTTAAGAGATGATAAGTTACCATCTGCGATAACGATGCCGTCACGAATCACACGGACACTGGCATCACGTTTAACTGAACCTGACAAGACCATAAATCCGGCAATGGTCCCGACTTTTGAAACTGAGAAAGTCTCACGAACGATGGCTTCACCGATAACTTTTTCTTCAAATTCAGGATCAAGCATGCCTTTCATGGCCGTCTCAACTTCTTCAATCACTTTATAGATGATGCTGTGGAGACGGATTTCAACGTCATCATTTTCAGCTTGGACGCGCGCAAGTGGTGTTGGGCGAACATTGAAACCGACAATGACAGCATTAGCTGCTTCGGCAAGTGAAACGTCTGATTCGTTAATGGCACCAACAGCACTGTGGACGATGTCAACTTTAACGCCTTCAACTTCAATTTTTTGAAGTGAGGCTGCTAAAGCTTCGGCAGAACCTTGTACGTCAGCTTTGATGATGACATTAACAGACTTGATTTGACCTTCTTTAAGGGTATCAAAGAGGTTTTCAAGGCTGACACGGTGGGTGTTGTTCCGTTGATTCAAGAGGGCACGTTTGGCACGTTCTTCACCGACTGAGCGCGCTGTTTTTTCGTCTTCAAAGACGGCAAAATGGTCACCCGCTTGTGGCACATCGTTCAAACCAGTGATTTCTACTGGACTTGAAGGACCAGCTGATTTTTCACGACGACCTAAGTCATTGACCATGGCACGGACACGTCCGAAAGTATTCCCGACCACGATTGGGTCTTGTTGATGCAAGGTTCCTTGTTGGACAAGGAGGGTTGCGATAGCACCTTTTCCTTTGTCAAGACGGGCTTCAACAACCGTACCGATGGCTTTAACCGTTGGGTCAGCTTTGAGTTCTTGGATTTCTGCAACCAAGAGGACTGTTTCTAACAAGGCATCGATATTCGTGTTGAATTTGGCTGAAATCTCAACGAATTCAGATTCCCCGCCCCATGCTTGACTCATGATGCCATATTCAGAAAGCTCTTGAATCACGCGTTGTGGGTTCGCACCTGGTTTATCGATTTTGTTGATGGCAACGATGATTGGGACACCCGCTGCTTTTGAGTGGTTAATGGCTTCGACGGTTTGGGGCATCACACCGTCGTCAGCCGCCACGACAAGGATCGTGATATCTGTGACAGACGCACCACGCGCACGCATGCTTGTGAAGGCCTCATGTCCTGGTGTATCCAAGAAAGTGATTTTTTTGCCACCTTCTTCGATTTGGTAGGCACCGATATGCTGTGTGATCCCGCCCGCTTCGCCGCTTGTCACGCGCGAATTACGGAGGGTATCAAGCAAGGTTGTTTTACCGTGGTCGACGTGACCCATGATTGTCACAACGGGTGGCCGTTCAATCAATTCAGCTTCGTTGAGGTAACCGTCTTCGATGAAAAGACGTTCGATATCTGTTTTGTCTTCTTCGACTTTTTTCTCAGGTGTAACACCATAATCCAAAAGCAAGAGTTCAATCGTATCGCTATCCAAAGATTGGTTTTGCGTCGTCATGATCCCCATCATGAACAATTTTTTCACAAGCTCAGCTGGTTCACGTTTCAAACGTTTTGCCAAATCTGCGATGGTCATACCTTCAGAATAAACGAGACTTTCAGGCAGCTCATGGAATTTACGTTGAACCACTGGTTGTGGCGCCACTTGTTGCCCACCACGTTTGCCTTTTTTCTTCTTGTTACTGTTCCAGTTAGAATTACGGGCATTCCGAACTTGGTTCCGGTTATCATTGACACGTAACGGACCGCCTTGACGATTGCCGCCACCTTGACCGTTTTGGCCTTGACCTTGGCCCTGTGCATTGTTGTTATTACGCGTTTTCTTGTTTTTATTGCGGTTAGCGTTGGCATTGCCTTGGCTTGCTGGTGCGATGTCAGCGGCGCGTTGGATGACTTTGATGCCACCGTTTTTCGGTTTAATATCTTCTGCGCGCTTGATCACTTTAATCCCACCATTGGCCGGACGTTCCGTTTTCTTAGGTGTTTCCGCTACTGTTTTCGTTTCTACTTTGCTATCCGCTTTCTTTTCTGATTTACTGTCAGCTTGTTTTTCAGCATGTTTTTCTGCCACAGGTTGTGCAGCCTGTTGGGCTACCTTGTTCTCTTGAGCAGGTGCAACTGATTTAGCCTCAGCTTTTGGTGCTGGGGTTGGGGCAACTGTTTTGCCACCTACCGAGATGACGCGGCCACTTGCCACTTCTTCGTCTGATAAGACTTTTTTACCACCGACCACAATCGGACGGTTGCCTGTTTCAGTTTCAGTCACTACTTTTTTACCGCCAGCCACAATCACTCGGTTCTGAGTTTTGGGTTCTGTCGTTGCTTTCGGCGTAGCCTTGGCAGGTTTCGTGTGGTTGCTAGCATTGCCAGCAGCTTTAAAAGAACTTAACAGTTGTTTGGCTTGGTCAGCGTCGATGCTTGAGCTATGCGATTTAACGGGTAAACCGATTTGTTGGGCGTGGTCGACAAGTTCTTTATTGGTTAAGCCGCTCTCTTTAGCAATTTGGTTAATACGTTTTTTTTCAGACATGATCATGTCCTCCTTCTTAATCCGGTTCACAATGAGCAGCCCCTAGTGAAAAAGATAAATCCCAGAACCTGCGCAAGCGCCGAACCTTGTGATTTCCTATTTTCATACGGCGCTAAACACTCATTATCACCTTTTTATTCTTATTTCATAAGACTCTCCATTTTCTTGGCAAATCCTTTATCTTGAACAGCGATGACTTTCCGGTCGCTACCAATAGCGTGGGAAAGTTCGGCCGCAGAAAAGATGTCTAGCATGGGAATTTCATAATAGGTTGTTTTATCAGTGATGCGTTTGACAAGATTAGGGGCGCCATCATGGGCCACAAACACTAATCTTGCACGGTCTGCCTGGATCGATTTGATGACAAGTTCTTCACCTGTCACAATCTTACCGGCTTTTTTGGCCATTCCGAGGGAATTTGCCAGCTTTGTTTTATTGAAATCTGTTATTTCAGTCATAGTTTAGCCTTAAATTTCTGGTGCCTCATCGATCGAGTAGGTCACCGTTGCTAATTTTTCACGTTCGACCAGATGGTCAACGTAAACGATTAACTCGTCATAAAAACGATCTGCAATCTCCGTTTGAAACACACGATCAAAAATCCGTTTTTGCTTGGCTTGTTTGGCTTCATCGTTTTGAATGGCGATGTAAGCGCCGCGGCCAGCTGCTTTTCCTGTTGGGTCAATACTGATATCGCCTGCTTTATTATAGACGATCCGCAACAGTTCTTTTTTGGGAAATTGTTCGTTTGAGACGACGGATTTTCGTAAAGGAATTTTTTTGGTTTTCACCATGGTAATGCACTCCTCTCCTGATTGATCAGTTTAGTCAAGCACTTCGTCAGCAAAGTCTGCTTCAAGATCTTCAGCCTCAACATCTGCTGCTTCTTGATCAAATTTTGTTTGAGACTTGATGTCGATTTTGTTATTGGTCACGTGAGCTGCCAAACGAACGTTTTGACCACGTTTACCGATTGCCAATGACAATTGGTCATCTGGTACGACAACCACCGTTTCACCCGTTGCTTCATCAATGATCACATCAGTGACTTGTGCTGGTTTCAAGGCATTTTTGATCAAGGTTGCACGGTCATCATCCCATTCGATGATATCCATGTTTTCACCATGCAACTCATCAACCAAGGTCCGAATACGCGACCCACGTGGGCCGACGATTGTACCAATGGCATCAACATTGGCATCGTTAGATTTAACGATAACCTTCGCACGATC
The DNA here is from genome assembly GCA_047833645.1 of Lactococcus sp. Lineage (GTDB taxonomy): Bacteria > Bacillota > Bacilli > Lactobacillales > Streptococcaceae > Pseudolactococcus. The sequence goes on along the minus strand of CP181259.1, from coordinate 2,038,331 downwards.
GCCTGCTTCACGCGCAATGCTGACAATTTCAACTGTACCATCGTAAACTTCAGGAATTTCTTTTTCAAACATGCGTTTAAGCAAGTCAGGATGTGTGCGGCTGACATAGACGATTGGGCCTTTTTTCGACTGTTCAACAGCTGAAACATAGACTTTGACTTTGTCGCCAATCTGATAACGTTCACCAGGAATTTGATCACGTTTGCCGAGCATGCTATCAACTTTACCAAGATTGATAAAGATGGCACGATCGTCAACACGCTCTACTGTGCCTTGGATGATTTCATTTTCGTAGCGTTTGAATTCATTATAGATGATCGTGTGCGATTCTTCACGCATTTTATTCATAATGACTTGTTTGGCTGCGTTTGCTGCTGTCCGTGCAAAATCTTTCGGTTTTTCTTCAAAGCGGATTTTGTCTCCGATTTGATAGTGTGAATTGAGTGCGAGGGCATCCTCAAGGCTCATTTCCAAACGGCTATCAAACACTTCGTCTACCACTTCACGTGTTGAGTAAACGATAAAGTCACCTTTGGCGTCATTGTACTCAATCGTCACGTTTTGTGATTGATTGTATTGTTTTTTGTAAGCTGCTGTTAAAGCCTCAGCAATTGCGCCGATAACAACTTCAGGCGAGATGCCTTTTTCTTCCTCCAAAAGGGTGAATGCAGCTTGCATTTCCTTGCTCATGTGTCTCCAACTTTCTTTTTAATTTTAAATGCGTTCGTTATAGGTTTATAGTTTGACTTGCGTCCGTGCCTTGGCAATATTTGATAGCTCAAGCTCAACTGTTTTTTGACGCGTTTTGTCAAGGTAATTCAAGGTGATAAGATTGCCATCAAAAGCGACTAAATAACCGACAAATTCTTTTTCTCCCGCTACCTTTTGGTAGAGTTTAACAAAAACGTAAGCACCGAGATACTTTTCGAAATCAGCTGCTTTTTTAAGGGGTCGCTCAGCACCAGGGCTTGCTACCTCAAGTAGGTATTCCGAGGGAAAAGGATCTGGTGAAATCTTGTCCAGTTCAGGACTGATGATTTCTGATAAATCCGCTGTGTCTTGGAGTGTAATCCCTTCAGGTTTATCAACAAGGACAGATAAAACATGATCTGCCCCCATTTTCGACCATTCGACATCTACTAACTCAAAGGGCTCAGGTAAGAGTCCTTCAAGATGGTCCAACACAACTTCTGTAATCGTTGTAGACATAATGTTCCTTTCTACGATTTCACTGCGTAAAATCTTGAAACTTGACCTACGCTTGCGCTTCGACCAAGCAGGGTCATTCGCGACCTCACGTCCGCTCAAAGTCTTTCTACGCACATGACCTTCTAAATCAGTTATTTAAATTCAAACAACAGGAGCGCCCAATGTGAGCGCTCCTTTCTTTGTTCTTTAAAAACATTATACCATAATTTTGACAGAATGCAAATTTATGTCTTTATTTTAGGTTTTCTACTCTTGTTTTTAAGTTATGAGAAATTGTGAATTTTGAGTTTTTTTACATAACATGATATGATAGAGTTATGATTATAAAAATATTACTTGTCTTAGTGGGCTTTGCGCTGATTATTTTCGGCGCAGACGTCCTCGTCACTGGCGCAAGCAATATCGCCAAAAAATATAGAATCCCAGACGTTGTCATTGGTTTGACCATTGTCTCACTGGGTACCTCATTTCCCGAAATGATGATTACCATTACCTCTGCCAAAAACGAATACCATGATTTAATCTTTGGTAACGCCCTTGGCTCAAACATTGTTAACCTCGGTTTAATTTTAGGCATTATCGCCCTGATCAAACCCGTCTACTTAGATCGCGAAACCAAAAACATTCATTTACCCCTCGCGATCATGGCAACTGCCGTGCTGGCTTTTATGGGCAATGGTCTGATTGGCGAGCATCTAATGATTTCTCGCTTGCAGGGGTGGCTTTTAATCGGCATGAGCGTGGTTTACTTCACTGTCCCCGCCTACAAATCCCTGCAACGCATCCAGCTGACCAAGCACAACACCCGCCCCGATACGGCATCTATCTCTATGCCTAAGTCCCTGCTCCTCATTGTCCTCGGCTTTATCGCCCTCAAATTCGGTGCCGACTTCGCCGTTGACAACGCGAAAATCATTGGCGAAGCCGTCGGCATTCCCGACAGCATCATCGGGCTGACCATCGTTGGCATGGGGACAGCCCTCCCCGAACTCATCACCTCCATCACCGCAACCCTTAAAGGAACTGAAGGCCTCGCGATCGGCAACCTGATCGGTTCTTGCATCCTCAACCTCTTCTTGATTATCGGCCTAGGTGCCGTGATTAACCCCCTCACCTACCTCCCGATCTTCAACCTAGAACTCATGTTCCTCTTCGGCCTCACCTTCCTGATCTGGGTCTTCTCCTACATCGGCAAACGCAACACCCTCTCCCGCCTCGAAGGCAGCATCCTCATTCTTGCTTTTGTTGGGTACATGGTCGTGTTACTCGGTTAAGTCTGTAAACAAAAAAACTTCTGATGATTAAAAAATCAGAAGTTTTTTCTTGTCCTAAAGACTTACTTTATCTCATTTTCACAGTCAACTTTATCCTGTTTCATCTCAACTGATCTTGACCAGTTGAGATGAAACGAAAAACGATAAATTGAGCTGGTTCACTTGATTGATTTAATAGCCGATGAATACTTTGCTTAACGCGTAAGACATCATTTTCTTGTACTGTTTGACTTGAAATACGACCATTTTCCATGTACTCAACCGTGATTTCACCAGAGGTCACGATAATATTTTCATCAAGCTGTCTATGCTTGTGCCAATCTTGGACAACACCAGCAGGCAAGAGATTCGCATGGATTTCAAACTCGGGATAGAGATAATAATCAACCTGGGTGCCACTCGATTTTGTTACCGAGATAGCTGATGCCTGTCTGGTAATCTCAATCGGATAATTTTCTAAAGCCATCAGTTTATTTCCGTTTACGAGAGATCAAATGAATTGGTGTCCCTTCAAAAACGAAGGCTTTACGGATTTGATTTTCTAGCATCCGAGCGTAAGAAAAGTGCATGAGCTCTTCTTCATTGACAAAGACGACAAATGTAGGTGGTTTAATGGCCACTTGTGTCGCATAAAAGATCTTAAGTCGACGACCTTTATCCGTTGGTGTTGGATTGATGGCGATGGCATCCATGATGACATCGTTAAGTACAGCAGATGGAATCCGCATATTTTGTGCTTGGCTGACTGATTTGATCAAGTCAGGTAATTTGTTCAATCGTTGTTTGGTTTCAGCAGAGACGAAAATAATCGGTGCATAGCTGAGGTATTGGAACTCGTCACGAATTTTTTCTTCCCATTTTTGCAGCGTTTTGTTGTCTTTTTCAATGGCATCCCATTTGTTGACAACGATGATAATGCCACGGCCTGCTTCATGGGCAAAGCCTGCAATCCTTTTATCGTATTCTCGGATGCCCTCTTCAGCGTTCAGTACCATGAGGACGACGTCCGAACGGTCAATGGCACGCATGGCACGCATAACTGAATATTTCTCGGTCGATTCGTAGACTTTCCCACGCTTGCGCATACCTGCGGTGTCAATCATCGTGAATTCTTGGCCTTCGGCATCGGTGAAGTTGGTGTCGATGGCATCGCGTGTAGTGCCGGCAATCGGGCTTGCGATGACGCGGTCTTCGCCTAAGATGGCGTTGATCAGACTTGATTTGCCGACGTTTGGCCGACCAATCAATGAAAACTTGATGATATCTGGGTTTTCTTCTTCCGTTTCAACTGGTAGATTGTCGATGATGGCATCGAGGACGTCCCCTGTACCAATCCCGTGAACCGCTGATACGGGGTAAGGTTCGCCCAAACCTAGGCTGTAGAAATCAAAGATTTCCATACGGCGCTCGGGATTATCGATTTTATTGACGACGAGGATAACGGGTGTATCCGTCTTGTAGAGGATTTGTGCGACATACTCGTCTGCATCTGTCACGCCGTTTTCACCGTCTACGACGAAAACAATGACATCAGCTTCATCCATGGCAATCTCAGCTTGCGCCTTGATTTGTGCCATGAATGGTGTGTCAGCCATTTCGATACCACCTGTATCGATCATGGCAAATTTTTTATTGAGCCATTCACTGGTTGTGTAAATCCGGTCACGCGTCACGCCGGGTGTATCTTCGACGATCGAAATCCGTTCGCCTGCGATTCTATTAAAAATTGTCGATTTACCGACGTTTGGTCGGCCGACGATTGCTACTGTAGGTAATGCCATTGTTTTCTTTTCTCCTTTATGTTGCCGTGCCTGTCCACTTGCTAAGCACTCAAGTCTAAGTATAACATAATATGTTTACTCCTGCTCATCTTTTTTGACGATCAAACAGGATAATTACCTTCACTTAAAAAGATGTGATTATAATAAGCATATCAGTGCAATTTACCACGACATATGACAATATTAATCTAACCGTTAAATAATTTATTTAACTTATATAACTTATTTAATAAACTAAATCCCCTTTATATCTCTAAAAGAGACTTATAAAAAATTTTGTTGCCCATATTAATATCTCATTTTGCCTCATACTTACTTGATTTAAAATGAGAGGCTAAAAAAATAGATTGAGCCAAGCATCCAATAACATACCGTGATACATGGCATAAGACGCTAGATAGTATAACAGCACTCATTCTATAATTGACTTATCACCTATGAGCAAGCCTTGATCCTCACTAAAAGCTAAGTTAGGAGATTTTATGAAATCTAAAACTCTCGCACTCACAAACGGCATCTTCGGACTTGTCGGTGGTATTGCCCTTATTTTCGCTCCCTTATTCATTCTTGGTGGTGTAACCAATGATATGATCAATGGTGATACAGGTGCGACTTCTACAATTGGCGCAACTCTAATCCTCACCTTAGTGAAGATTGCAATTCTAGTTCTTGGAATCGTTGCTATCGTTTATTATAAAGGAACAGGACCTGTTAAAACAGCACCACATGTTCTTTTAATCGTTGGTGGCGCTGTCGCTTTGATCCCATTCATGGGTATCGCTGGTGGTATCGTTGCTATCATTGGTGGCGCACTCTAGCTCGCAAGCTTGAAAAACTTCAAGACAGATGCACAGTAAAAAAAAGTTCGCGGCTTAAATGCCTCGAACTTTTTTTATCTCATCAACTTTTTATCTTGTAAATTCGTCAATGTCGCTGTTTGTGATGGGACACCAAATTGGGCGGCGATGCGTTCACTCCAATCGCTAGAAAGGCGACGTTCCCCAGCAAATTCTGCTTGTAAGCGGTCGTAATCTTCAATCACTTGCGCCGTTTGTTCCTGATAACGTTCATCAAAAACAACTGCTTCATAAGGCAAGCGTGGTTTGACAGCATTTTGACGCGCTGGCACACCTATGGCTAAGCCAAATAAAGGATAGGTATAGTCAGGCAAGTTTAAAAGCGCTGACAATTCAGCTGCTTGATCCCGAATCAAGCCGACAAAGACACCACCATAGCCCAGACTTTCTGCTGCAAGCAAGGTATTTTGCGCGGCTAGACTGGCATCCACTGATGAAATCAGAAGATTTTCGGTGCCTTCTGGGTAAAACGCATCTGTATGCAATTTCGTTGCTTTCTCAGCTCGATTTAAATCACCGACAAATACGAGAAAATGAGACGCATTTTTTATTGACTTTTGTGGTTGCAACTCAAAAATCTTAGCCTTGGTCTCATCCGTGTGGACATTGATAATCGAATAAGACTGGAAATTTTTCCAAGTTGACGCTGCTCGTCCTGCTTCGATCATTACTTTTAACACCTCATCAGGAATTTTCTCAGTTGTAAAATTTCTGACCGATGCATGTGCTTGCATCACCTTAACCATGTCATTAACCATTGCGCCGATTTTCTCCTTCCAAACGAAATTCTCTTGATAGCTTACGGACACGTTCCATGACCCGCTTGGCCGGCCACGTCTCATCCCCTTTTTTGGTCATGGCGAGGTGTTTTTCTAACTCTTCCATGGTTAAATTCGACGTGAAAAATGTCGACAAATTTTCCTGCATCCGATACTGCAAGATGACTTGCAAAATATTATCTCGAATCCAGTCGTTATTACTTTCGGCGCCAATGTCATCTAAAACCAAGACTTGGACTTTTTTGATTTCATTAGCCTGCCATTTTAACTCATCAAAGCCAGTGTTGTCAGAGATGAAAGAAGGATAGTGAATCAAGCTAGTCGAAATCCCCTTCTCTGCCAATTTATTGGCCATAGCAGCCATCATAAAACTCTTACCCACACCGAATTGACCGTAGAGATAGATCCCGTTTTGATTAGGATAATCTGCGATAAATTCGGTAATCGCTTGATAAGCCGCAACACGATTAGCATCATCTAAAAGGACATCATCCCATGTGATATTAGCAAAATCTCTCGGCATGCCAATCAATTTAACGCGGCGTTTTTTGCTGATTTCGGCTTCTTTAGCTAAGGTTTCTGCTGTGGCACGATAGGTCACATCCGCAAAGCCTTCATTGTTAAAGAGAATCGGCTCATAGCCAGCTATTTTAGTGGGCTCACCCGCGTCGAATTTAGCTTTTTCTTTTAAATATTCGTTAAATTTTGACAGAGATTTGTTGACTTGTGTCGGGTCAAATTCATTGTCCTGAATAAAGGCTTGAATTTCAGGGTTGTCCAAAATTTTGGCTGTCAATTCCTGATATTTTTTGATATCTAAACGATTTGCCATCGCATCTGCTATTGATTCCATTGCCATCTTACTCACCACCATTCATTTTTTCTAGTGCTTGACGTCTGATTTTTTCTAGCTCTGCCTGTTGATCCCTGCTGGTTTCATTTTTATAATCAGGATCATACCAATCCGGTGTTTTACTCCCAACGGGTGCCGCTTTTTGTTGGGGTTTTGTCTTTTGCTGTACTTTCTCGGTCTGCTTGCGCTGATAGGTTGCTAACCACTTAACGGCGAGCTCGGCTGAGGTCACCTGATCTTTCTTCCAGCGGTTGGCTTGCTCTTCTATATAGTCTGAGACATTAGAATAGCCCCGAATTTCCAAGAAATAGATGATCAGCATGTTTTGGATTTCTGGTGCAACACCATCACGTGATAGGCGGACGAGGAGTTGCTTTTCTTTTTGGGTAGGATGACCATCAAATCGGCGTTTTTTGATTTGTGTCAGCAGCGCTTCTGGTTTTTCAGATTTGGCTGTTCTAATCAAGGCTTGTTCGGCTTTTGAAAAATCGAGTAAGCGTGGCTGTTTTTGGTTTTGCATGATTAAATGACGAGACATATTGGCCGTGTTCAACGTTTGGTCGGGATTTTTCGTCGTTTCAGCGATTTTAAAGAGTTGGTACCAATCCAGATCAAATTTATCTGCCAAGGCATAGAGCGCTAGCGTGTCTTTAGTTTCATCTGAAAACTTGACGCCTTGATCTTGCATGGCTGCCTTGAAGGCGGATAGGTCTAATTTCGTATCTGTCGGTGCTAACAGGACTGATGTTTCAGGGATTTCCGCTACACGGTAAACATCTGAAAACTTCTTCGAGATTTTTTGACCAGAAAAGTTGGTGGTTCTTGCTAATCTGTCAACGGCAGGCTGACCGATTTTAGCCATTAATAATTGCTTGTAAAGGCCATCTGCTAGAAAAAGCTCCGGCGTCAAATGGCTTTGTAAATCTAGGGTCAGCTCACCATGGTCGTCATAAATCTCTAGCAAATGCAAGGCGGATAACTGATCAAAGCCAGTCATCAACTCATTCAAACCATAGTCCATGTGGTTAAGCAAGTCTGACAAGCGCCCCTTTTGACTTGGGAAGGCACGGAGGAGTTGGTATAAGGCAAAGCCATCTCGTCCGATAATCGGTTGGTAGAACATGACAAAAACACCGGCATCAAAGCTGGTTTTGTCAGCATTTTTTACTGTGAATTTATCAATGGGCCGCATGGTCACTTCCTCAATCCAATTTTCAGTTGATCCTGTCCTGAGCAAGACTCACAATCAACTTCTACTTATTCTTTTTGGTAATGTTACGCAAGAGGTCTTCAAGATCACTGACGTCTTTAAAACTGCGATACACGCTGGCGAAACGCACATAAGTGATTTCGTCGAGTTCTGCTAATTCTTCCATGACAAACTCGCCAATCGTTTCAGAGCGCACTTCATTTTCGGAAAGCATCCGCACCTTGCGCTCAACACGTTCGACCGCTTTTTCAATCGACTCTGAAGACACTGGCCGTTTACGGGCACTCCGAACGATCCCTGTGATGATTTTATCCCGATTGAAAATTTCGCGGGTATCATCTTTTTTGATGACCAACAAGGGCATTTCTTCGATACGTTCAAAAGTTGTAAAACGATTGCCGCAATTTTCGCACTCGCGACGACGTCTGATGGCATTTTCAGCCTGACGACTATCAACGACTTTCGATTCTTCTGATTGACATTTTGGACATTTCATATCAAAACTGCGCCTCCACACGGTAGATGACTTGGCCTTTTGAGGAGAATTTCGCCTCATACTCTGTCATCACATTCTTTTCGGCAAATGTGGCATCAGCATGTAGATCCAACCACACTTCTTGCAAGGTCATGCCATATTGACTCATCGAAGCGAGCGAGTACTCAAACAAGCCACGGTTATCCGTTTTAAAATGGACTTGCCCTTTTTTGACTAGAATTGTTTCATAGGTTTTCAGAAAATCCTTGTAAGTCAAGCGACGTTTTTCATGACGTGTCTTAGGCCAGGGATCTGAGAAATTCAGGTAGACCAAGGCCACTTCACCATCGGCAAAATAATGGGTTAAGCTACTGCCGTCAACATGCAAGAGTTGCACATTGGGCAAGTCCATTTCTAAGACCTTATCCAAGGCGTAGGATAAAACAGTCAGCTGCATGTCAATGGCGATATAGTTAATCTCTGGATGGCGTTCTGCCATGCCTGTGATAAAAGCCCCTTTGCCTGATCCAACTTCAATATGGATGGGATGATCATTACCAAATTTTTCTGCCCATTTGCCTTTAAAGGCCTCTGGATTTTCAACCACGTATTGGGTATTGGCTGCCATCATTTCTGGGGCGCCTTTACGATTTCTGACTCGCATGTTTCACTCCTTTGTTAATTCTTACGATCTATCACATGTCTTATTTTTTTGAGTAGAAAAGCCTAAACGCACGGTTTAAACTTTTTCCTTTTAACTGAAACAAGGAGACGCTAGTCTCCCCATACATTATTTAAAAATGTCACTAAAATTTCGCAAACCTAGAATTTCTAAATTTGCGGCCTGCAAATTATCAGACCATAAATTTTCGTTGATTTGTTTTAAAAATGATAAGGTGCCATACCATTTTATTTTAACAAAAGTTTCGTCATCTACCCGATAGCCTGAGTACTCTAACCATTCCCGCCACTGATTTGGGGCAATGTAGTGACTCAAGAGATGGGCAACATCCACAAAGGCGTCTGATAAAGCAACTGTGTCCCAATCGACTAAGTAAATCTTACCACTGTGGTCATTTTTTAACCAGTTGTGATGGTTCACATCCCCATGGACGACGACGGCATGTTGCGCCTCAAACTTGGGTGTTGCTTCGCGTAATTCCGATAGGGCATTCGACAAGTAGGTATTTTGAATCAAACTTCTATGGGCATGTTGATGTAATCTATCCACCAATTGTTTAGGTGTGGTCACATCATTGCCAAATTTTTTGAAAGCTTCTACCAGCATTTTACTGTGATGCAGCGTGGCAAGTGTTTGATTGACCTGCATATCACCCATTTCAGTTGCCGCAAGGACGACACCGTCGACCCAAGATTGTGCCGTTAACATGTCACCATTGCTATTACGCTTGGTCCAGATAATTTTTGGTGTCAAACCCACTTGTGAAATTGATGCCAGAAGAGGGCTAGCATTAACTTTAACAAATGCCTTTTGGCTACCAAAAGTTGCATAAAAAACGTTATTCACACTTTGACCAAACGAGTTATTTAATGGCACGTAGTGCCAATCCGCTTCATTGCCTTGCATCATACTGATAGACCCCTCCTTTCTTTCTGATATCAAATGACTGCCTTACCCTTTATAATGAATCAACATAGACTGCGTTAAAATGTCAGCATACATATAAGATTCTACGATTTTTTGACCGCGTGGCAATGTTTTTTCAACGACAAAATGCGTATCAAAAACTTCTGTCAAGGTCACTTTATGACGGTTTTCACGTTTACGACCGTAGTGATCCGTGATATCCACATCTTCACCTAAATGTGAAGCTACTTCTTTTTTGATTTCAATGATTTTTCCAACTTCTTGACTATCCATTATCGCTCTCGTTTCTTTGGTTTCCTTAGTTCACAAGGTGTGAACTTTTACAGTATTTCTATTATAACATGAAAGGCCACCTAAAATCTACACTAGATTTTAGTAGCCTTGACCTGCCTCATGTTGCGTGTCAATGCTCGTGAACTTGGTGAATTGTCCGACCCACATTAACTCAGCAGTGCCGGTTTCACCTGACCGATTCTTAGCAAATATAATCTCAGCTTTATTATCAATTTCAACTTCGGGATCATTGGCGTTTTGGTAATATGCTTCACGATGTATAAAGGCAACAATATCCGCATCTTGCTCAATGGAACCCGACTCCCGCAAATCTGACAATTTAGGGCGTTTGTCCTCACGTTGCTCAACGCCACGACTGAGCTGACTGAGGGCAATCACAGGCACTTTTAATTCCTTGGCTAAGACCTTCAACTGTCGTGAAATTTCTGATACTTCTTGTTGCCGGTTTTCTTTACCTGTGCCTGAAATCAATTGCAGATAGTCAATTAATATCAAGCCGAGGTTGCCTTGCTCTTGGGCTAATTTTCGTGATCTTGCTCGAATCTCTGTAATTTTAATACCGGGCGAATCATCCACGTAAATACTTCTATCCGCCAAGGCGCCTTGTGCAATGATCAAATTGCTCCAGTCATCATCGGTTAACTTACCAGTTCGTAAAGAATGGGCATCAATTAACCCTTCTGATGAAACCATCCGGTTGACCAAACTTTCTGCACCCATTTCCAGTGAGAAGATGGCGACGGTTTCACCAAGTTTACCAATATTTGAGGCGATATTGAGAGCAAAGGCGGTTTTCCCCATGGCGGGACGTGCGGCTAAGATGATTAGCTCGCCTTCGTGGAGGCCGGTCGTTTTGGCATCAAGAGATGGAAAGCCGGTCGAAATCCCAGTTACTGCTGATTTCATCTTAGATAAACGTTCAATTTCATCATAGTTGGTGTCAATGATTTCAGATATTTTACGGAATCCTGAACGTGTCCGACCTTCTGTAACGGCAACGATGCCTTTTTCAGCCTCAGCAATGATATCGTCGGCTGACTCTTCTTGGGAGTATGCGCGCTCAACTGAATCGGTTAATTGGCTGATTAACTTACGAAGTAAGGATTTTTCAGCCACAATTTTGGCATAGAAAACAGCATGGGCAGCCGTTGGCGTGCTCGTTGCCAATTCAGCGATATAAGAAATACCACCGATTGTTTCCAAATCGCCCTGATTTTCCAAAAGAGAATGGACGGTTAGGACATCAATCGGGCTACGATCATCTTGCAGGCGCAACATGATACGAAAAATAATCTTGTGTGATGTCTTATAAAAGTCATCAGCTGTTACATATTCTGATACCTCAATCAAGCGTTCACTATCAAGGAAAATCGCCCCAAGGACAGCTTGCTCGGCTGCTAAATCTTGAGGCGGGGCCTTGAGCACATCAATATCTGCCATTTATTTCTCCGAAATTTTAACGCGAATCATTGCCGTTACATCTTTGTGCAGTTTAACTGGCACGTCCTTCAAGCCGATGGCTTTGAGGGGGTATTCTAACTGGATTTTGTGTTTGTCCAGTTTAAGGTTGAACTGGGCATTGAGGGCATCCGCAATTTTTTTAGAATTGATGGCGCCAAAGAGACGACCGTCTGCCCCGACTTTTTCTTTAACCTCAACAATTGTTGTTTCTTTCTCAAGTTCTGCTTTGAGGGCTTGGACTTCTGCCAAGATTTCAGCTTCTGCTTTTTCTTCTGCTTTGACTTGCCCTTTCAGTTCAGCCATGGCCTGGCCTGTTGCTTCTTTGGCAAGATTTTTCTTGATTAAAAAGTTTTGGGCAAAACCAGTTGGGACTTCTTTGACCTCGCCACGTTTGCCTTTGCCTTTGACATCTTGTAAAAATATAACTTTCATTGTATCTCTCCTTCTTTTGAACTAAGTTAATAACCTTTGATTATAAAATAAATCACATAGGCCCAGCTGAACAGACCGTGAATACAGGCCCAAGCGATGCTGTGCCATTTGACATAGGATATGACAATAGCTAGCGCACAGCCAAATGTGATACCACTGCTGGCAATTGACCGTGACGTTTTCTCTCTATCTCTACGAGTCATGTGTCTCTCCTTTCTGCGATTTCACTGCGTGACATCTTGAAACTTGACAGCCGCTTGCGCTTCTGCCAAGCAGGGTCATTCGCGAACTTCGGCCACTCAAAGGTTTTATATGATCACTGTTTCGTTATTTATTTCTCTTCACTTGCGCGATTTAAAAGTTTCAACAAGTCTTCTTTGACTTCATTGGGGGTTTTCTCGTAGATCTGTGCGGCCGCATTATTGAAATGCCCGCCACCGCCAAATTTCTCCATGATCCGTTGGACGTTGTAGTCTCCAGACGATCTGGCTGAGATCGCAACATAACCATTTTCATGGTTAACGATCGTAAAGGAGGCATCAATCCCCACCATATTCAGCAAGGTATCCGCTGCTTTAGCGATGGTCACATTGTCATACATCTTGCGATAAAGCCCGATACCGACGGCAATGTTGTCATGAAATTCAGCATTGAGGACAATTTCGTTAATTTTCTTGTATTTGTCGAACTCTGTCGCCAGGAATTTTTTGATGAGATTGTTATCTGCCCCTTGTGACCGCAGATAAGAGGCGGCTTCAAAGGTTCTAGCGGTCGTGCCTTTGGAGAATTTTTGCGTGTCCACAGAAATGCCCGCAAGAGCGATCGAGGCTTCGACTTTGGACATTTTTTGTTTCTGGTCATTTTGATATTGCAGGACTTCGACGACCAGCTCAGACGCTGATGACGCCCCACTTTCGATGTAGGTCAGCAAAGCATTTTTCGGGAAGTCTTCATCGCGGCGATGATGGTCAATGACCACGACTTTATCAAAGCTCTTGTAAAAGTCGAAATCCATGGTCTGACTGGTCTTAGAATGGTCGACCATAATCAAAAGCGAGTTTGATTTCTTCAATTCTCGCGCCGTATCCATCCGGATAATGTGGGCAAACCCATCTTTCGACTCATTGAGTTTGGCTATGGCCCGCTCAACATCTGGCAAGAGTTGCTTGTCATCATAAACGATAAAGGCTTCTTTGTCGTTCATGTTGGCGAAAATTTTCGTCGCGACCGCGGCACCGAGGGCGTCCATATCCGGGTATTTATGGCCCATGACGAAGACGTTCTCAGATTCTAACACGATGGTTCGAAGAGCTGTGGCAATGGCTCTGGCGCGGGTCCGGGATTTCTGAGTATGACTAGCAGAATTCCCACCGAAGTAAATCGGTTTGGCGGTGTTGATATTTTCTTTGATGACGACTTGGTCACCCCCACGAACGAGGGCCAGCTCTAAATTATCCAGCGCTGTTTTCCCGATCTTCGAAAAGTTTTCCAGACCGTAAGACATGCCAATCGATAAGGTCAATGAAAAGTTTTTCTCCGTTGCTTCCTCACGAAAGGCGTTTAGAAACTCAAACTTATCGTCCATGATTTTTTTCAAGGTTAAATAATTGGTGTAGATATAATAACGGCTGGCGTTATAACGGCTGGTGTAGACGTTATATTTGCTTGAAAAAGCATCGATTTTTGTCGCAATAAAATTATTGATGATGGTGCGACTACTGTCTGAAATCAGATCTGTCGCATCATCGTAGTTGTCGACTGAAATAATCCCAATAACCGGGCGGCTTTCCCGTGTGATCGTTTTGGCAACAACCTCACTTGTCGCATCTATAAAATAGAGGAGTTTCTTTTTATGGTCAACTTTAACCGCATACTTTTTCTGTCCGACGGGCAGGTACTGCATGCCCTGATCATCGATATCCTGTACGATTTCTTTGATTTTATCGGCTTGTAATTTTTCTTCGTCATTGGCAAAAATAATGTCGACATAGGGGTTAAACCACTCGGGTGTGTAATCCGACTCCGAATAGCGCAGGACGCCGATGGGCATGGTGTCGAGTGTGGCGTTGAGCGAGTTTTCGGCGCTTTCGTTGAGCGCCCGAATGTTATCGAGGCTTTTGGCCGTCAGGACGCGGGCGCGCGCCAATAACACCAGGGTCACAATCACGTTCACAACCAGCAATAAAACCAGTTCAGTTTGTTGAAATTCAGCCAGGCGCAAGATGAGCACTTCGCATAAATACACCGCTGTCATGGCGATGATGATAAGTGGTAAAAATCTTTCATAACGTCTCACGTTTAGTTACTCCGATCTCATATAGCTGATGCTGTGCGAGCACCCATCAGCGTTTTTGATGCTAAGGACGCATTTCTAATGCCTCATTTTACCATATTTTAGCCGTCTTTTCAAAAATTCAAGGCGCAAGTTGGTCGCCGATGGCTAACCGCCCAGCGATCTCGGTTAAATTTTCAAACAATTCATCCGCCCGCGACTGGTCCAAACCAAACCTATGGTCCCTGATCCCCCAGACTGTCGCCCCCGAGTCAACCCCCGCATCGATCCCCTTCTCACTGTCTTCGATGACCAAACTCTCCTCCGGCGCCACCCCCAGTTTCGCCATGGCCACCTGATAAATCTCCGGATTAGGCTTAGACTCCTCGAAATCGTCACCCGATAACACCACCTCAAAATACGGCAAAAGCCCCGTCATCTTCATCGCCCTCAAAATCTCTAGTTTAATGGTACTAGACGCCAAGCCAAGTTTGTAGCCTTCGGCTTTCAAAGCAACTAAAGTCGACTTAGCATCTGAAAATAGGAGGGTGTCATAAGGAATCGCATGGTTCAGCTTATATTGGGTGTATTCTGCCTGCAAAGCAGGCACATCCCACTTATCATAATCACCTCTTAAAATCATGTACCAGACTTGTTTCATGTTGCCCCCGATGAAATCAAGTGGCGACAGATGGGCAATCGAAATGCCTTTACTATCTAAAAAAGTCTGACGCCTAGTGTAGTAGTATGGCTCGGTATCAATGAGAACACCGTCCATATCAAAAATAATTGCTTTAAATTTACTCATAAAGTCTATTTTACCAAATTTTTTAAGATTTCGTGTTGAAAATTTTCAGAATTTTCGCTAAAATAGGTGTAATACAATCAAAGCAGAGCAGTCACTCTGTATTATGAGGCAATACCATCCAATGACGTGTAGTCTTTTGCTAGATTACATCGCATCATCGTCACAACATCTTATAAAACTCAAAGGAAAATCTCATCTTGAAAGTTATTAAATTTGGTGGCTCTTCACTCGCAAGCGCCGAACAACTCACAAAAGTCCTAAACATCGTCAAAAATGATCCTACCCGAAAATTCGTCGTCGTCTCAGCACCTGGTAAGCGAAATGACACAGACACCAAAGTCACAGATGCTCTGATTGCTTACTACAAGTCCTACAAAAATGGTGACGATGTCACAGAAAATCAAAGCTGGATCATTGCACGCTATCAGAGTATTTGTGATGAACTTGGAATCCCCGGTGCAGTCATGGCTAATATTTCAGCTGATATCAAAGCACTTGCTAGCCTGCCCATCCAAGGTAACAAATTCCTCTACGATACCTTCTTAGCTGCTGGCGAAAACAACAACGCCAAACTTATCGCTGAATATTTCAGAGAAAATGGCATTAACGCCAAATATATTCACCCGCTAGATGCTGGTATCATCGTTACGCCAGAACCTGGAAACGCACGCCTGCTCCCATCGAGTAACGAGAAAATCAACTACCTCAACGAACTTGAGGAAACTCTCGTCATTCCTGGCTTCTTCGGCGTCACCGAAAAAGGTGATATTTGTACCTTCTCTCGAGGTGGATCCGACATCACAGGCTCTATCGTCGCAGCCGGCGTCCACGCTGAACTTTACGAAAACTTCACAGACGTCGACGGCATCTTTGCGGCCCACCCAGGCATCATCAACAACCCCGCATCCATCACTGAACTTACCTACAAGGAAATGCGTGAGCTCGCTTACGCCGGTTTCTCTGTTTTGCATGACGAGGCTTTATTACCTGCCTATAGAGCAAGTGTGCCGCTTGTCATTAAGAATACCAACAATCCTGAACATCCCGGAACAAGAATCGTTGCCAAACGTAGTGTTACAGGTAGTCCAGTCGTTGGTATTGCAGCCGATGGTGACTTCACCTCGCTCAATATCTCTAAATATCTCATGAACCGAGAAATCGGTTTCGGACGCAAAGTCCTACACATCTTAGAAAAACTTGGCATCCGTTTCGAACACATGCCAACAGGAATTGATGATATGAGTGTCATCATGCGAAATCGCTACTTGACTAAGCAAATCGAACGTTCAGTCATTCAAAATTTGACTGAAAGCTTGCAACCTGACATCCTCCATTTCGAAAAAAATCTCTCGATCATCATGATTGTCGGTGAAGATATGAACGAGCATATCGGGGTTACAGCGCGTGCGGCAAATGCACTCGCCAAAGCAGGCATCAATATCGAAATGTTATCCCAAGGCTCATCAGAAGTCTCTGTCATGTTCATCGTCAAATCAAACCAAGAAAAAGCCGCAATTAAAGCGCTCTATCAAGCCTTTTTTGAAGCTTAAATTTCAAACTATCAAAAAAAGACGAGAAGTCCTCATGGTATCTACCATCATCACTTCTCGTCTTTTGCTTGACTTAATTTACTCATGGCGACACGGATTTGACGCTCTAGTTCTGCTTCGATTTTGGCTTCTGGTGCAAAATCCGTTTCCCAGTTATCTGGTTTCATGATTTTATGCGTTTCTGGATCAAAATGTGGCTGACCATCAGGGAAGATTTTCCCCATATTAGCCTGATGAACAGCATTGAAAATGGCATAAGGATCAATGCCCATAAGGACAAATGAGCCATAAGTGAAGTACAACAAATCTAAAAGGGCATCCACTTCACCTGTTAAGGCATTTTCTCTCTCAGGTATCGGTTTAGATTTAACCTTATCAGCTGCTTTGTCAATTGCCTCGTGAAGATTCTGTGTCAACTCGTCAAAGACTGGGACGTTAGCATTAGACGCTGCAAAGAGAAATTCGACAATTTCTTCGACCTTGAAATCCGCCCGATGGCCCGCCTCTTCTGGTAGAAAGACCCGTGGCATTTCCTGAGTTTTACCATCCATGACCCGGTGGAATTCTTTGACTTTATTAAACTGATCATCTTTACTGATGAAACTTGCTGCATGTTTGAAGTTAATCAGGCCAAAATGTGACAGCGCCTTAGCAATACCATCTGAGTTATTATTATCAGTAATGTAGCTAGCAACTTTTTTCACGGCTGGCGTGGCATTTCCCATGCCAACGCCTAATCCAACACCAGACAGCATTTCTAAATCATTATCTGAATCTCCAAAGGCCATAACTTGTGATAAATCAAAGCCAAATTTTAGCCCAACTTTTTCAATACCTTTCAACTTAGAGTTACCCTTGGTAATCAAATCAGCTGAATAGGCATTAGAGCGTGTGGCTTGTAATTCTGGGAAATTAATCATAATTTCATCGGTTTCATCACTTGTCGCAACCATGATGACTTGATAAACAGGTTGTCTGATGTTATCAACAAGGTTTTTAGATTGGGGTTTGATTTTTCTAACGATATTTTGAAAACCGGTTTTTGTTAATCCTGACATTTTTTGTGGTAATAGGCCTGCAATCACTTGCGCTGTTCGCGTCTCACCGAATTTAACAAGCCCACTGCCATGGACACCATCGGCCATACCGAGAGAAACATCTCGACCATGTTTACGTGAAAAATCAATGATGTCGCGCAGTGTTTTCTTATCAATCGGCGAAGTTGAAAGAATCGCATCTGGTGTGAAAATATACTGACCGTTGTAAGCCACCGCAAAATCAAGCCCTAATGTTTCCATTAAAGGGAGCACAAAAGCCGGTCCCCGCCCTGTGGCAACGCCAACCAATGTCTTGTTCTTATGTAACTCTACAATAGCGCGTCTTGTCGTTGCAGCGACAGTTCGCGTACTGGTAAAAAGTGTGCCGTCTAAATCAAAAAAAACTGCTTTGATATTCATGTCTTTCCTTCTATCTGCCTGTGTTTGCGCGTCTAGTCCCTGACTTTATTTGATACACTCAAAAAAGCCTTCCAACTCTATTATACAATTATTTACAGTAGATGACTGAAATGAATCATAAAATTTCTGCCCCCTTTCTATTTTGTTCGTCTTTCGACAAAAAACATCGCCCATTTCGGATATAATGGACGATGTCGTATTAGTATTAACTTAAACTCAGACTTTCGGGATAAAAAGATGCCCTAACGTTGCAGCCATGACTGCCTTGATCGAGTGCAGTCTGTTTTCAGCTTCTTGAAAAACGACAGACTGTGGGGCATTAAAAATATCATTTGTGACTTCTAACTCCGTCAGTCCTGATTTCGCATGGATGGCTTGCATCGTTGTTGTTTCCAAATCATGAAACGCTGGCAAACAATGCATAAAAATACAATTAGGATTTTCAGTCTTTTCAAACAGCGCAGCATTGACCTGATAAGGCATGAGCTTCTCAATCCGCTCATCATATTGATCTTCTTCACCCATGCTGACCCAGACATCAGTATAAATGACATCTGCCCCTTTTACCGTAGCAAGATCATCAGTTATCGTAATCTGACTGCCTGACTTAATTGCTTTTTCTGTAGCGATCGCTTGAATTTCTGGTGCTGGCTGGAGGTCATTGGGTGCCAAAATCGTGATGTTAACACCTAGAATTGCGGACGTCACTAAAAGTGAGTTGGCCATGTTATTTCGACCGTCACCGACATAGACAAGATTTTTATCCGTGTAATCACCAAAAATTTCTTTGATGGTCATGAAGTCAGCAAGCATCTGTGTTGGATGCCAAGTATCCGTCAGTCCATTCCAGACTGGCACGCCTGACTCGGCTGCTAAAATCTCCACATCCGTCTGTTTGAAACCACGAAATTGGATACCATCAAACATTGAACCTAAAACTTTTGCCGTATCAGCTGTTGATTCTTTTTTGCCAAATTGTACATCGTTTGGTCCCAAAAATTCTGGATGTGCGCCTAAATCATTGGCTGCGACAGTAAAGGCAGCGCGTGTTCTAGTCGATGTTTTTTCAAACAGGAGCGCGATATTTTTTCCCGCCAAATATTGGTGTGGGATACGCTGTTTTTTGATTGATTTTAAATGAATTGCAAAATCAATCAAATACGCTAACTCGGCTTGGGTGAAATCAATTTCTTTCAGTAATGAACGTCCTTGGAACATAGAATAGACCTATCTTTCTGTCGTCAGCTGCGCGTTATCTTTTACAAATACGACAACTTAGAGTGAATAATAAGTCTATTTTACTGTATATTTATGCAAAAGTCAAGTGTTATTAGATAACAAAAGCAATCGCTTGATAAGGTTGTAATTGATTATTTGTATAACTTGAATAATTATTAACCAAAATTTCACTATTTGAAAAATCAGTCAACAACTCAAAGTCAACCACTTGATTTGAAAAGTTTGTCAAAACAAGCAGTTTACGGTCATCAAACTCACGGATGAAGGCATAAAGATGCTCAGCATCTTGATAAGCTGCCTGATACGTACCATTCGAAATCAACCGATCAGACTTTCTCAGCTGTATCAACTGCTTGTAAAACTGATACACTTCGCCACTCTGATCATTTTCAACATTAATTTCGTCATGGTTACCAGTTGCTAGCCATGGTGAACCTGTCGAAAAGCCAGCATTAGCTGTATTATCCCATTGCATCGGTGTCCGAGAATTATCACGCGACTTAATCTGAATGATATCAAAAGCCTCTTCTGGTGTATGTCCAGCATCAAGTAAAGCTTGATAAGCATTGATTGACTCCACATCGACATAGTCCGCCATAGTTTCAAAATCCGGATCAATCATCCCGATTTCTTCCCCCATATAGATATAAGGCGTCCCCCGGCTGAGATGGATACTGGCTGCCAGCATCGTTGCACCTTTAACTCGGAAATTTTTGAAGTCGATGAAACGGTTAATGGCACGTGGCTGATCATGATTGTTCCAAAATAAAGCATTCCAGCCTTGGCCTTGGCTCATTTTTTCACCCCAAGTATGAAAGAGTTGTTTGAGTTGTGCAAAATCAAAAGGCGACTTAGTCCATTTTTGACCGTTAGCATAATCCACTTTCAGATGATGAAAATTAAAGGTCATCGACAATTCCTGACGATCAGGTCGACTATATAAAATACAATTATCAATCGTTGTCGAGCTCATTTCTCCGACCGTTACACTTGCTTCATCCTTGCCAAAACTTGCGACATTTAGCATCTGAAGATAGTCATGTGTTAAAGGTTTATCTGTGTATTCTGGTTTGCCTTCATTGACAGGGTTTGATTTAAGTAATGCGTCCTTACCAATCAAATTAATCACATCAAACCTGAAGCCATGGACACCTTTTTCACGCCAAAAATTAACAACATCAAAGAGTTCTTGTCGAACATTTTCATTGCGCCAATTTAAATCAGCCTGAGTGACATCAAAGAGATGGAGATAATACTTTCCAGTATCGCCAAAAGGCGCCCAAGCACTGCCGCCAAATTTAGAGACCCAATCCGTGGGTTCATCTTGAATGAAGAAAAAGTCTTGATAATATGGATCTCCAGCCAAGGCTTTCTGGAACCACTCATGCTCAGTCGACACGTGATTGAGGACCATATCTAACATGATATCAATGCCTCTTTTTTTACCCTCATGGATGAGTGTTTCAAAATCATCCATCGTTCCAAAAACAGGATCAATTGCTACATAGTCTGAAATATCATAGCCGTTATCACGTTGTGGACTTGGATAAATAGGGTTGAGCCAAACCATATCAATTCCGAGATCAGCTAGGTAATCTAGTTTTGAGATAATACCACGAAGATCTCCGACACCATTCCCAGTCGTGTCGAGATAAGATTTCGGGTAAATTTGATATATTACTTGATTTTTAAATGTCATAAGCTTTCTATTTCTAAGGCAGTTCATATCAACAACAAACGACTTAGCGACTTCCCCATCTGCTACAAATAGTCTATGCGTTCATGAAATGCCAAAAGGGCGTTATCCTTTCGGTTAGCCCTTTGGTATGCGGTTAAATTTTTGTTGCTGTCAGTAATTGTTCCCCTGATTTGATATGGCGCGGGAGTTGACCCACTACATCCGGTTGAAAAATATCTTGATTAGTTACGATAACTGGTGTTTCAACAATCAATCCTTGACCTTTAATCAAGTCAATATCAAATGTGAGTAACTTTTGTCCTTGTTTCACTTGATCACCTTGCTGGACAAATGCTTCAAATCCCTTACCGTCTAGCTTCACTGTATCCATTCCGATGTGAATCAGAATCTCCGTACCAGCATCAGAGATCAGACCAATTGCATGTTTGGTTGGGAAAAAGGCTGAGACGACACCATCAAACGGTGCTGTCAATAAACCTTCACTTGGCTCAATAACTACACCTTGCCCCATCAAACCTTGACTAAAAACAGGATCGGTTGCTGTTGCTAACTCACGAACTTCACCTGCTAAAGGGCTAGTCACATTGACCAAAGTACCTTTAGAGATTTCAGTTTTGGCAATATTTTGGGCACCTTCTAGAGTTGCTGAGTCGCTCGTATAGTTTACATCGCCCGCACCAACTAAATCATTTTTATTAAAAATGCCAGCTTGACGGAAGAAGAAAGTTAAAACAATTGGCACAATAATCGCAATCACCATCGGTAAGATAAATTTCAACATATCTTCACCACGAATAGCTAGAATACCTGGTAAGCCACCGACACCAATTGCGTTAGCACGGACACCCATAAGTGTCGACACCATACCTGCCACACCAGAACCAATCATGGCTGCAATAAATGGATAAAGGTATTTCAAGTTAATCCCGAACATGGCTGGTTCTGTAACCCCCAACCAAGCTGAGATAGTCGCTGGAACTGAAATCTCTGCTTCTTTTTTATTTTTCTTGTGAAGTAAGTAAATTGCAAGAACAGATGCACCTTGGGCGATATTGGATAAGTCGATTAATGGCCAAAGGTTAGTTGACCCATAGTCTGCAATCAGTTGTGCATCAATCGCAAGTGTTGTATGGTGCAGGCCAGTAATCACGAGTGGTGCATATAGAATCCCGAAAATACCACCGAAGAGCCATGAAAGTGATGAGGTTAAACCAGTATTCACGACAAATGAAATCCCTTGACCAATCTTCCAACCGATTGGACCAATGATGGCATGAGATGCAATAATCGTTGGTATCAAAGCAAATAATGGCACAAAGATCATCGATACTGCTTCTGGAATATGTTTCCGGAAGAATTTTTCCAAGTAAGCGAGCAGGAAACCTGCAGCCATGGCAGGAATAACTTGGGCTTGATAGCCAATTTTATCCATGGTGAAGAAACCGAAATCCCATGACCAATTTTTAGCAATCTCAGCTGCTGATGTACTATTTACAGCATAGGCATTAAGCAACTGTGGAGATACGAGCGTAATACCTAGGACAATACCTAAAATTTGAGTCGTACCCATTTTACGTGTTACTGACCAAGCAATCCCAACTGGTAAGAAGTGGAAAATTGCTTCACCAGGTAACCAGAGGAAACTGTTGACACCATTCCAGAATGGAGACACTTGCGTAATAGTATTCCAAACTGGTACACCTTCTGATGTGACTTTCTTAACCCCATCTTCAACAACTTGACCAAGCGCTTGAATTTGCACTCCCTCAAGAATGTTACGGAAACCAAGAATCAAACCTCCGACGATAATCGCTGGTAAAAGTGGTGTGAATATTTCAGATAACGTTCCAACTAGTTTTTGAATTACATTTTGATTCGATTTAGCGGCAGATTTAGCTGCTTCTTTCGACACACCTTCAATCCCGCTGACTGCAGAGAAATCATTGTAGAAAGTTGCGACGTCATTTCCGATAATGACCTGGAACTGGCCGGCATTGGTAAACATCCCTTTAGTTGTCGAGATGTTTTCAATTCTTTTTTTGTCAGCTTTTGCATCGTCATTTAAGACAAAACGCATCCGAGTCGCGCAATGCGTAACAGCAGAGATATTCTCCTTGCCGCCAATCGCGTCTAACAACTCTTGAGCTTGTTTTTCAAATTTTCCCATGGTAGGGCTCCTTCTTTAAAAGTTTGAGTTGATGCATTTACAAGCTTTGATTAAAGCAGCTCAACTCAGATTAAGATTGTGAAACAAAAATGGCAATTAAGACAACTGAGTCATCTTTTCAATAACTTGTACGTACAAGTCATCCTATGCCTTAATCATATCATAAAAAAATATTATTGCAAGCGTTTTCTTCATTTTTTTTACATTTTTTTCAAAAATCATTTTTTACACTTTATTGAAACAGCAAAAAAGATAACCATTTCGATTATCCTTTCTTATTTAATGCCCAACTAATTCAAACACACTGTCAATCAGATATAGCACCTTTCGAACCTCTTCATTTTTGACGATGGGTGCTGCATCATTTTTAACAACATCATAAAAGTTTTGGTAAAATGATGGAAACTCTGGCAAAATTTCATTGATTGCCACTTTTTTGGTTGCTTCCTCTGACGGCGGTGCCATCGTTTTGGTCAAGCCAACACCAGCCTTAATCGGTTTCGGTGCTACAAGATCATCTTGATGAGTCGCCACTACGATTTCGCCTGATAAATCCCAATCCTCAATTTTAGCAGCACCATTGAGCCCCTTAACATACCAACGTGGTAGCTGGCTAAAGTTAGTCGTCCCAACCTCAATCAAAGTATGTATCCCATTTTCAAATGTCAGGTAAAGGATGAAACCATCGTCAACTTCATTACCAAGTATATAAGAAAAGTCAGCCGCCATGCTTTTAATTGGACTGTCAACCAACCATAGGATTTGGTCGATCAAATGAACGCCCCAGTCTAGCAACATCCCTCCACCATGCGCCGCCTGTTCTCGCCAGTCACCTGGAATTCCGTTAGCACCATGAACACGAGACTCAATTTGGAAAAGGTCACCGATTTGTCCCTTTTGATACAAGTCACGAATAACTAGAAAATCAGGATCCCAACGTCGGTTTTGATGGACCATGAAAGTATTACCAGTCTCAGCCGCAACCTCTAGAATGGCGTCAAGTTCACTAACATTCATCGCGACAGGTTTTTCACAGATGACTTGCTTCCCTCCACGAAGCGCAGCTATTGACAAGTCTTGATGCACATCATTTGGCGTAGCAACCAAAACAGCTTCAACAGACTCATCATTTAAAACCTGCTCAAGACTGTCGTAAACCGTTAAGCCAGCTTCACGTGCCTTATCCTGCGCCGTCTGTGCGATATCGTAAATACCAACCACATCAACTAGTTCTTGCGGTATTAACTCTTTTTGATGATAGCTCCCCATCCCACCGTAACCGATGATCACAATTCTAATAGCTGCCATTTTACTCCCCCTTT
Source organism: Lactococcus sp. (assembly GCA_047833645.1). Taxonomy (GTDB): domain Bacteria; phylum Bacillota; class Bacilli; order Lactobacillales; family Streptococcaceae; genus Pseudolactococcus. Next base: position 2,013,583 of record CP181259.1, on the reverse strand, counting down.
TCAATTGAACTTACAACCACCATGGATTAGCAGGTTGGTCATGAATCATCACAGAACGCAAGTTTGTAATGGCCCGATTGAGTCCTTCATCAATTGACATGATCGGATCTTCATGCTCAATACTCAAAACATAATCATAGCCATAAATCCGCAAAGCTGACACGATATCAGACCAAACTTTCAAATCATGCCCACATCCAACCGAGCGGAAAGTCCATGCTCGCGTCGCCACATTGTCATATGGCTGCATATCAGTCAAGCCATGCATATTGATGTTATCTTGATTCAGATAGGTATCTTTAGCATGAAAATGGTGGATGGCATTTTTCTCACCAAGAATTTTGATGGCAGCTACAGGATCAATTCCTTGCCACCATAAATGACTTGGATCGAGATTACAGCCAATCGCATCCCCAGTAGCGTCTCGCAGGCGAAGCATGGTATAAGGCGTGTGTGCTAAAAAGCCACCGTGTAACTCAATCCCAATTTTAACACCAGCAGCAGTCGCATCCGTGTTAATACCTTGCCAGTAGGGAATCAATTTCTTTTCCCATTGATAGTTATAAGAATCATCATACTCTGTTGGCCAAGGCAGTACCGGCCAGTTAACTTGTGTGTCAGTCGCATTACCACCTGCCACACCTGAGAAGCCATTTACTACCGGCACATTCATCAAACTTGCTAGTTTAATCGTTTTATGAAGCAACTCATCTGCTTCTTTGGCAACATCTGTAAGGGGAGAAATCGGGTTATTGTGACAAGATAAGGCTGAAATTTCCAGATTTTTATCTGATAATTTGTCTAAATATTCCCTGCGAGCATCGCTTGAAGCCAACAGTTTATCAATGTCCAAATGGGCATTGCCTGGGCTACCACCAGTACCTATTTCAACGCTCTGCAAGCCTTTAGAAGCGACTTCAGCAATCATCTCATCAAATGTTAAATTGTTAAATAATGGTGTAAAAACGCCTAATTTCATATCAAAACTCCTCTATTTTTAAATACTTATAAATAAACAGGTTCGCCTGTTTTGGCAGACTTGTAAATGCCTTCTAGGATTTGCGTGACAACCAAGGCTTGTTCAGACTTCACCAGCGGCTCAGTATCATTAACCACGGCTGCGTACCAGCTCTCCGCTTCTTTTAAAGCGGGATCATCACCTGTCCCATCATAAAAATCAACGCCCCCTGTTTCCAGCTCAACCTTTTTCTCGTAAAGAAGACCATGGTCTTCGCCATTTATTGTAAGACCGTCATTCATGTCTGCTCCCGCTTTGGTACCCATGAGAGTTGTTTTAGCTTCTTTAACATCTAAGGAATTAATGGCCCAGCTTGATTCGAGGTAAATTGTTGCACCATTTTCCATGACGATAAAGCCAATAGCTGAATCTTCAACGGTGAATTTCTCAGGATCCCAAGGCCCCCAAGCATTAGCAGCATTTTTCGTGCTAGATAATTTATGGTAAGCATTGCCGACGACATATTTGGGCTTGTAATTATCCATCATCCATAGCGTCAAATCTAAGGCATGGGTGCCGATATCAATAAGTGGACCACCACCTTGGGCTTCTTCATCGAGGAAAACGCCCCAAGTCGGTACAGCACGTCGGCGGATAGCATGAGCTTTCGCCGTATAGACTTCACCGAGATCCCCCGCTTCACAAACGGTGTGTAGATACTCCGAATCTGTTCTGAAACGGTTTTGATAGCCGATCGTCAGTTTCTTACCTGTTTTTTCAGCTGCGGCAATCATGGCCTTAGCTTCTTCAGACGTTTTTGCCATGGGTTTCTCACACATGACATGACAGCCTGCTTCAAGCGCCGCAATCGTTAATGGTGCGTGTGATGAATTAGGTGTTAAGACGTGCACAGCATCTAAATCAAGCTTTAACAACTCTTGATAATCTTTAAAAACAGCCGCATCCGCTGTCCCATAGGTTTGTTTCGCTTTTTCTGCACGCGCAATCTCTAAGTCACAAAAAGCGACCAATTCAACAGCTTCTACCTGCGCAAGCGCTGGTAAATGTTTACCATTTGCAATTCCGCCACACCCGATAACCCCAACTTTTAAAACCATGATAACCTCCAGAATAGTTTGTATTTGTGTTTCATTTGATAACTTTATTTTAGTAAAAATCCTTGAATAATACTTCCCAATTTCCTAACCAAAAATTCCCAGATTTTGCACTCATTTTTCTCTTAAATGGCAACTGTCTTTATTTACCAGTGAGACTTTTTTGATATTGCAATGGCGACATCCCCTGTGACTTTTTAAATACGTGATGAAAAGTTTTAACACTTGAGAAACCAGATTTCTCCGCCACTTCCACCATTGGCAACCGTTCTTGGCTCAAGATATATCTAGCCTTCTCCAAACGATAGTCACTGAGAAACTGAATAAAGGTTTGACCGATATGTTTCTTGAAAAATCGTGTGAAATAATAAGGACTAAACCCCACCAAATCACTAATGGCATCAAGCGTGATATCTTCTTGATAGTGTGTCTCGATATAACCAAAAATACGATTGAGCAAGACTAGATCTTCTTTATATTTGACTTCAGCATGATGACCCGCAACCTTTTGGATCTTTTCTTGTGGGAGCTGATCTAAAAAGAGCCCCATGAGTTGCATCAAATACCCCAACTGCAAATAGTGAACCGCAATTGTGGGTGCTAGCGTGGTTTGAAAAAGCAAATCCAATAATTCAGCCACAGTCTGGGCCAAATCATCTGGCCAAATGTTACTGCAAACTTGCGCGTGATCAAATAATTGCACTAAGTGGAGTTGACTAACGCCTAGTAATTTTTCATCGAATGTCGCTAAATCAAACTGATAGACATAGCGTTCACTATTCGGTGAAGATAGAAAGGCATGTGTCGCACCACTTGGAAAAATAATCATCTCGAATTCTTGTAGCGCAATCATCTCGTTTTGGTAGACGATATTAACACAGCCTTTTTTAACATAGATTATTTCGACTTCTTTATGAAAATGCGGAAAACTAGCTAAGGTGTTTTCATTTTTAAAAATTTTCAGATTGACAGGACTATCAAATTTGACTAGCTCGATATAATGGCTCATTTTTTTCTCCGTCTTGTTAATGGTTTACTTCACAGCACCATCTGCCATTCCTTTGATAATTTGTTTTTGCAAGAATAGGAAGAGAATGATGACTGGAATTACAGTAATCAGGACAGCAGGGAACATCAAATCCCATGGCACTGAGTAGGGGCCATCCTTCATTTTGGCGTAGTAAAGTGCGAGTGTTAAGGTTTTATTTTCTGAATCCCCTAAAACTAAGAATGGTAGGAGATAGTCATTCCAAACCCACATGGCATTAAGGATAATGACTGTTACCGTCGTCGGCTTGACAAGTGGCATAACGATTTTAAAGTAGACTTGGAAAACACTCGCACCGTCTATGATTGCAGCCTCTTCCAACGAAGCTGGTACACTCTTCATAAAGCCATGGTATAAAAAGGTTGACATGGCTAGACCAAAACCACCATACATAATAATCAAGCCCGGCACATTTTTCAAGCCCACATTTTCAAACATTGAAATGAGAGGATACATCACCGCTTGAAATGGAATCAACATTGACGAGGTGAAAAGTAAGAGCACGAACATGGCAAATTTACTTCTCACACGTACCATCATCCAAGCTGCACTTGAAGACAAGATAACGATGAAACCTACGGCTAAAACAGTAATTAAAACAGTTAATAAAATGGATGGCACAAGCTTGATTTCAGTCATAGCATGGGAGATATACTTAAAAGTAATCTCTTTAGGCAAAGCTAAAGGTGAATCAACAATTTCAGCCTGTGATTTGAAAGAGTTCATAAACATGAAGGCAATCGGGAAAATCGTCACCAAGCCCATGATTAATAGGACGATAAACATGACAACTTTGCCCAGCTTTTGTCCAGTTGTTTGTACGGAATTGTTCATTGCATCTCCACCTCTTTACCTTTCAAAATCACGGTTTGTGTAATTGAAATTGTTGCGACAACAAGGAAGAATATCACAGCCTCTGCCTGGGCAATCCCATAGTTACCATTTGTATCGTTGGTCACTTTCAAGACTTGTGCGGCTAACATTCGATAGCCTTGCGGTGCGTTATTCGTCAGTGCGATATTTTGGTCTAACAACATGAAACATCTTGATAAAACCAGGAAGAAGACGATGGTTAAACTTGGCATAAGCATGGGAATGGTAATTTTAAAGAATTTCTGGAAGGCATTGGCACCGTCAATCGATGCTGCTTCATAGTAATCGTCTGAAATATTAGCAAGTCCCGTCGTGTAAATGACCATCATATAACCCGACATCTGCCAAACTGCCATGATGAGGATCGCAAACATCAGTTTGTTGGGGTCTTTATCCGTCATATAAGTCAAGAACTTAATCGGAATCACCCCTTCTTTACCAAACAAAACCTTTGTGAAAATGTTGTTGAAGATGAATAGCCAAATGAACCCTAAAGACAGCCCCCCTAATAAGTTCGGTAGAAAAAAGGTTGCTCGAAAGACACCAACGGCTTTTCCGATAGCATTAACCAAGAGTGCTTGCGCCAGTGCAACCACATTGACTGCTATCACCGCGAGGACTGTAAATTTCACCGAGAATAGAAATGCTGAGCGAAACGATTCTTGTTTGAAAGCTGCGATATAGTTTTTTAAGCCGAGAAAGGACTCAAAGGGATTGGTCGTCCGACCATTTGGTCCCATAAAGAATGAGCCACGCCATCCTGTAAATGAATAGAAAATTCCGATTATGAAAGGAATTAAAACAACAATCAGAAAGATAGCAAAGGCAGGCAAAACAAATGGAAAGAACCATTTTTTATATAATTTTGACATTAAACTCTCCTTGATTCAGTTCGAACATCACTAGAAGATACGAAAGATAAGCTGATAAGGCTGATAAACTTGAACATCCGTACTGCGTTAGACAATACGGGTAGCCAAGACTGCTTTAGCAGTAACATTTAATTATTGACCACTTTGTTCCTTGAAGTCCACCCAAGTTTTAACTGATTTATCGACATAATCGTCGTAGTCTTTTTCGGTCCATTTTTCTTTCGTCATGTAGTTTTTCTTCAAGAAATCACCAATGGTATCATTGAATGAACCTGGTGTGCCATCAAATGGATTGCCAAGTGTCGGACCTGCTGCGACATAAGCTGCAACTGCATTATTAAGTTTATTTGGCGATGTTGTGTCTTTCAAATCGTTATACATGATAAAACCAGCCTCTTCTTTGAGGAATTTTTTACCACGGTCAGACGTATAAAGCCAAGCAAGGAAGTCAGCTGCAATCTCTTGTTGTTTTTTGCTTGCTTGTTTATTGATGATAAAGTAGTTTGGTACGAAGGCTGGAATTGTTGTATTAAAAAGTTTCGGATCTCGTTCTTTGATTTTGATGTCACTATTTTGGACTGGCCATTTTACTGGAATCAAATCCATCGTGTCAATGATGCCTTTATCAAGTTTTAAAAGGTTCGGATAAATCCAGTTTCCTTGTTTTAAGAATAAACCTTTATGTGCGACAAAGTTTGCGAGTGATGCATCATAGCTCCCCGTAGCACTATCAATAAAATCTGGTCCGCGTTTAACGGCACCATTTTTACCGGCCATGTAAGAATATTCAAAGTCTAGTCCTTTGATTTCAGATTTGAGGGCTGCTTTTGCATCTTTAATGCCTTCATCACCTTTGGCATAGTAAGCTGCAGATACATTTTCAAAGACTGTATTGAGTGGGAATGATACCCAGTGGTTTTGGTAAGTCCAAAGTTCAGCGCCAGATTCAACGAAAACACCATTCAATTCTTTTGCTAACCCTTTTTTCTCAGCTACAAAAGTATAAGGATGACCATTAACAGTAATGGTAGAGACTGTACCTTCTTTGATGTAAGTATCAACTGCTTTGACAAAATTTTGCCACGATATATAGTCAGGTTCAGCTTTCAAGTCTGCTAACAAGGCATCTGTATCGCCAACAAACAAATCTTTCAAGACATTTTTATCAACTTGATAACCATAGCCTTCGATATTATAAGGCAAGCCGAAGTTTTCGCCGTTTTTAGCTGTTAAACGTTGGGCTGCAGGAATCTCATCTGCCAATTTTTTAAGTTTAGCATTATCAATTTTATTGATATCTTGCATATAATCGCCTGAATCAGGTCCCCAGTTAGTGAGGGTACCTGATGAGAAGATAGTCGGTGGTGTTTTAGAGCCAAATTCTGTCGTTTGGACTTCATTACCATTGGTTGTTCCAACAGATAAAGTATAAGTTTTAACCTTAATATTATTTTCTTTACCGTATTCTTCTACAACTTTTTTGAGTGGGTCAGCGATTTCTCCCTTGCCATTAAAGACGTATAAGAAATCATCTCCACCACCTTTTGAACCTGCATTACCACATGCTACCAATGACGTTACTGCTGCCACTGTCAGCAAACCTAAACCTAACTTTTGCCATTTTTTCATTCTAATTCTCCTTAAAAATACGAATGGTAATTATCACAAATATTACATCTAAACTTTTCTGTCAACCGTTTTCATAAACCGCCAGATTTTATCCTTGTTTCATTTCTATCCTGCTAGCTGAGATAGAATTGAGCTGTCGTTTAAAATTCTGAAAACTGTTTCTGAATCTCCTCTCCATCAATTTTGCAAACGTTTTCATTTGCTTATAGATGAATTTTACTATACTTTCATTTTTATGTCAACCCTTTTCATATATTTTATTGATAAACTCAAACTAGGTCAAAAAGTAGAAATTGTATCTCTCCATCCTCTGTCCCCATTTAAATAACATGTTTTTTATAAAATATGCCACTAACTATTCTTTACTGCCATCATCTTACTATCATACTATATCATTAAAAACTTGAAATTTATTATTTTAAATATCTTTTCAAAAGACAGCATCCTAGTTTTACTGTTGATACTTTTATTTCAAATTATTTATTTCAGAAAAAAACCATTATTATGATAAACGTTTTCATATTTGATTCTAAAAAAACAGCTGAAAATCTCAGGCTGTTCCTCTGATAATTAATTTTGTATTTAACTCTGGCCTTTCCGGGTGTTCACGGTGTTCAATATTAGCAATTATAAGCGCCGCCACATACTCACCCATCTCTTTTATCGGTTGCCTAACAGTTGTCAATCCTGGATACAAGGCCTCCGCAATCGGTTGGTCATCAAAGCCAATTATCGCTAGAGTTTCCGGTACTTTAATATTCAATAGATGACATTGACTTAGAATCCCTGAGGCGACTTCATCGCTGATAACTAAAAGCGCATCAGGTCGCTCCTCTCCTAGGGCTAAAACATCTGTTAACGTACTTTTTCCGTCGCTAATCGTTAGCCGTCTCGGAAAGATATAATTTGAATTTGGTTCAATATCAAACTCTTTCAGTGCCTGCACATACCCTTCAAAACGTGGATCTACAGGTAACATACTCCCTCTGTTACCTGTCACATAGCCGATTTTCCGATGGCCTTTAGAAAGCAAATAATAGGTTGCCTCATAGGTCGCCTTTTTTTCGTCAACATGAATCAGTGGGATATTTTGCTCACCTAAATAACGATTGCAGACAACAATTTTTCCCGCCTCAATGAGTTTTAAGACTTCTGGGCTATCATCATCAAGACTGGTCATGATTAAGCCATCCAGCTGACGTTTTTTCAGCATCTCGATAAATTTTTTTTCACGCTCAGGTTCTTCCAATGTCTGCAAAATAACAATCTGGTACCCGACTTGATAAGCCGCTTTCTCAATTGCATCAACCAAGTAAGTAAAAAAAGGATTGATTACAAAGGAGATAATCACACCTATCAATTTTGTTCCTTTGCCTCTCAGCTGTTGGGCAACATTGTTGGGATAATAATCCAATTCCTTCATGGCATCAAAGATTTTCTTCTTTGTCTTATCGGAAACATAAGGATGATCATTTATCGCTCTGGAAATGGTTGTAATCGAATAGCCCGTTTTTTCAGCAACATCGCTTATTTTTGTCATCTTGCTTTACCTATTTTTCTATGCAATCATCTGTGTACTCTATCTTTACTATTATAACGAAAAAAAAGCGAAAAGTCTCTTTTTATCTGATAGCGCTCCCATCTTAATATAAAAAAACGCTGCTAACGTTCTTTACATTTGATTTACTGCCATTCTTCCGCTAAAATACGGTCGATAGCATAAGCCACACCGTTGTCAATATTCGTCACTGTCTCATATTTGGCAATTGCCTTAACTTCTGCTTCAGCATTTGCCATCGCAATACCAACACCCGCCGCTTCAATCATGCTCATGTCGTTGAAATTGTCGCCTAGCGCTGCAACATTTGACAAGGGAAGGTTTAGTAACTCTGTCACTTTTTGGAGTGATCGACCTTTTTGAGCCGACTCATGATTAACTTCAATGTTATTGGCACCTGATGAGGTCACTGAAAGATTTGTAATCTGTGATAATTCTTCTTTAGCCAACAACAACGCAGGATCATCAATCTGACCCATCGCGAAGATTTTCAAAACCGTCACCTCAGGATTTTCCAGAACCTCTTTGAAATCAGCCACGAAGTTAATTGGCAAGGTAGCCATGTGACTTTCTGCAATCTCAATGGCTTCAGCTTCTGATAAATTAGGTGATGTACTTTTTAGCCAGTGTGCCACACTAGCAATCCGATCGTCAATATTTTCTGTATAGCCACCATGATCTGTAAAGAGCTCAAAGTAAATCTGATGATGACGTAATATTGACATTGTTAAAGCAAGTTTTTTCTTTTCAATACCAACGGTAAAGATATTTTGACCATTTTCATCAAAAATTTGCGCACCGTTTGATGTAATATAGCGGCATTTAATCCCAGCAGCTTGCAAAATTGGCTGTGCTTCTTCAATTGAGCGACCAGTTGCAACTACAAACTCAAGCCCTGCTGCCTGTACCTTTTTGATTGCTGCAATATTTTCTGATGAAATTTCCATACTATCATTGAGCAGTGTGCCATCCATATCTGATACAATAAGTTGAATCATGTCTCTTTCTTTACCACCATTCCTTAAAATTCTGTTTATTCAAATTAACTTGTAAACGTTTCCCCTTAATTTTAACATATTTTACACTGATTTTTGGTAAAATAAAGATATGAAAAAATATGAAATAATTTTACACGATTTGGAATACAAAATAAAAAATAAGACTTATCAGGAAAACGACCTCCTGCCTAGTGAAAATGAATTGGTCAAAATCTACGACGCCAGTAGAGCAACGATTCGCCAAGCGCTGAAAATTTTGGAAGAAAAGGGGTTAATTCAGAAACAAAAAGGGCGAGGCTCTGTGGTTATTGCTTCTAGCAAACTTAATTTTCCGATTTCTGGCTTAACCAGCTACAAGGAACTACAAAATTCACTCGGATTTGAAAGTGTCACTGAAGTCATCAAATTTGACAAAATCACAGTTGACAGTGAACTTGCTGCAAAAACACTTTTTGAAATCGGAATCCCTGTGTGGCGTATCATACGCGTTCGTAAGATTGACGGTGAAGCCGTCGTGCTTGATCATGACTTCGTCAAATATGATATTTGTCCCAATATGACCAAAACAGATGTCGCTTATTCACTCTACGACTACCTTGAAAAACAGCTGAAAATTGAGATTTCCTTCGCTCAGAAAGAAATTACCATTGATTTCGTTAATGACGAAGATCGGCAACTCTTGGACCTGAATCTCTTGGACCGCCATATCGTCAGTGTCAAAAGCCATGTTTTTCTCAATGATGCAAGCGTCTTTCAATACACGGATAGTCGACATCAAGTTGATAAATTCCGGTTCACTGAATTTGCCAGACGGCAAAAACGTTGAATTTGCTTTAACTTTAGTAAGATTGACTAAAGTTTGCTACTTTTTTTACAATTTCCGATTCACTATTTTTGCAATCGCTTTCTTTATGGTTTATAATAAGTGTGGTATTATTAATACTCATGTGCTTAAATAATGCACAATTTTAAAAATTATCGGATCCAGACGGAGGTGAAACGATTACTTTTAATTAAGCTTCAGCAACAAAATTTGTTCAGATGACCTTGTCATCTCGGGCCATGTCATCAAAAATAAAAGAGGCCACTCAGACAGTGACGATGAGTCAAATTTGTCTATGGACAACTGATTTTCATCACAATCTGTCTCATGTTAAACGTATCAAGTGCACCTCTAAAAAAGAAAAGGAAACCTACTACCTATGAAAACAGTTATTATTGGTTCAAACCACGCAGGAATCGCTGCTGCCAATACACTCCTTGACAATTATCCTGGCACTGAAGTTGTCTTGATTGACCGCAATACAAACCTTAGTTACCTAGGCTGTGGTACAGCACTTTGGGTTGGCCGTCAAATTGATGGTTATGAAGATCTCTTCTACACAAATGAAGCAACTTTCCGTGAAAAAGGCGCTAAAATTTTCATGGAGTCAAGTGTGACGAGTATTGATTTCAATGAAAAAATCGTTCACTTTGAAAATAAAGCTGGTGAAAAATCTGAAGAAAGCTACGATAAATTAATTTTGGCGACTGGTAGTAAACCAATCATTCCAAATATTCCAGGCAAAGACCTCGAAGGCTTGCACTTCTTGAAACTTTTCCAAGAAGGCCAAGAAGTTGACCGCGATATGTCACGTGATGATGTTCAAACTGTTGCCGTTATCGGTGCTGGCTACATCGGCGTTGAGATTGCTGAAGCGGCTAAACGTCGTGGCAAAAACGTCCTCCTCTTTGACGCCATGCCAACGTCTCTCGCGTCTTACTACGACCCTGAATTCACACAACACATGGACAAAAACCTTGAAGCAAACGGTATTGAGCTCCATTTTGGTGAACTCGCAACTGAATACAAAGGCGATAAACGCGTTGAACAACTCGTGACTGATAAAGGCACTTACGATGTTGACATGGTCATCAATGCTATCGGTTTCACAGCGAATTCAGATCTCGGTAAAGACCATTTGGAAACTTTCCGTAATGGTGCTTACCTTGTAGATAATCATCAAAAAACAAGCGACGACAGCGTTTATGCTGTTGGTGACTGTGCGACAATCTACTCAAACGCGCTTGAAGCGACGACTTATATCGCGCTTGCAACAAACGCTGTACGTAGCGGTATCATTGCGGGTCATAATGTTGGCGGTACTGAACTAGATGCCATTGGTGTACAAGGCAGTAACGGTATCTCAATCTTTGGCTATAACATGGTATCAACAGGTCTTTCTGTCGCAGCTGCTAAAAAAGCTGAAATTGACGTTGACTACACTGACTACGAAGACTTACAAAAACCTGGTTTCATCAAGGAAAATGCACCGGTTAAAATCCGTATCGTCTACGAAAAATCATCACGTCGTATCGTTGGCGCACAACTTGCGTCGACTGAGGATATCTCAGCTAACATCCACATGTTCAGCTTGGCAGTCCAAGAACACGTGACGATTGATAAATTGAAACTATTGGACATCTTCTTCTTGCCACATTTCAACCAACCTTATAACTACATTACAATGGCTGCCCTTCGCGCTAAGTAATGAACTGAAAAACATCTGACAGATGAGCACTTGGCTATCGTCGGGTGTTTTTTGATGTCAGCCATTCAATACTTAATTTGACAGGTACAAAAAAAGAACCTCTAACAGATTCTGATTTTAAAATTCCATTTAATCAATGCCGATTTCTTGGCGAACAACATTGACAATGGTATCAACATAATCATCAACTTCTTTGTCTGTTGGTGCTTCTGCCATAACACGTAACAAAGGTTCTGTCCCACTCGGGCGAACAAGAATACGACCATTACCTGCCATTTTTTCTTCCATCTTAGCGATGACTTCTGCAATGGCAGGGACTTCCATGGCTTTCGATTTCATACTATTTTCAACACGCACATTGACAAGTTTCTGAGGGTAGATCGTCACTTGTGCTGCCAATTCTGATAGTTTTTTACCAGTTTCACGCATGACTTTGACAAGTAAAATCGCTGAAGCTTGGCCATCACCAGTCGTGTTATTATCTAGGAAGATGATATGACCTGACTGCTCGCCACCAAAGTTATAGTCGTTTTTCTTCATTTCTTCAACAACATAACGGTCACCAACGGCTGTAATCACACTATTGATACCTGCAGCTTCCAAAGCTTTATGGAAACCGAGATTGGACATAACAGTCGTCACAACTGTGTCCTGAGCTAACAAACCCTTTTCATGCAAGTGTTTCGCAACGATGAACATAATCTTATCACCATCAACAATGGCACCTGTTTCATCTACGGCAATAAGGCGGTCGCCATCTCCATCAAAAGCTAATCCTAAATCTGAGCCATTCGCAACGACTGCTTTTGCCAGATTCTCTGGATGAGTAGAGCCAACACCTAGGTTAATATTTAGACCATCAGGGTTTTCACCAATCACGTTGATTGTCGCAGATAGGTCACTAAAAACCGTACGAGCACTTGTATACGTCGCACCGTTAGCAGTATCAAGGGTGATTTCGAAACCATCAAAACTACCTTCTGCTGTATTTTTCAAAAATTCATCGTACTTTCGAACTGCTTCTGCATAGTCATGCAGAATACCAAGACCTTGCGCTGAAGGACGTGGCAAGGTATCACTTTCAGCATCTAACAAAGCTTCAATTTCAAGTTCTTGACTGTCTTCTAGTTTGAAGCCATCTGCCCCAAAGAATTTGATGCCATTATCCAAGGCTGGATTATGGCTAGCAGAGATCATGACTCCCGCTGATACACCATCTTTTTTCACCAGATAGGCGACACCAGGTGTAGCAATGATACCGAGGTCATAAACTTCAATCCCGACACTCAAAAGTCCTGAAATCAATGATGACCCTAACATTTGACCTGAAATCCGCGTATCACGCGCAACGTAAACCTTCGGCGTGCCAATCTCATGTTGCGAGAGCACGTAGCCACCAAAGCGACCGAGTTTGAAGGCTAATTCTGGCGTTAGTTCAACATTTGCCTCACCACGTACACCATCAGTTCCAAAATACTTACCCATGTTTTTTTCTCATTTCCAATTATTTTTTGCTATATCTATTATAACTTACTTTTTATTTTATCACCATCATTACCTATTTTTTAACAGGGGTAACCGTCACATCAATCACATTTGGTGAAATCGTCACATTATCTTGTGATAGCGGGACTTTGATTGTTGTCTCTTTTGTAATGTTGGCCACATTAATATTAGCGGTGATGCTGGAGATTTCATCGATGAATTTTTGCTCACCTGAAATAGTTGCTGTATCTTTAGACAGTTTGAAGTTATAACTTGCGATACTATCATCTTTTTTACCCGTAATCTTACCGACTATCGGAACATCTTTGTGTGGTAATTCGACATCCACTTTCATATTGACAGAGGTTGGCGATAGTTTTGCCGGCAATACTTTACCTGCCTTATCGATTGCTTGCAGATAGACTTTACCCGAGTAATTGTTATCCAAAATAACGTCACTCGGCAGAATTGCTTGCACCTTATCAATCTGTGTGATAATAGAAGCACCAGAGGTTACTTTAACTGTATTTTTATCAATGCTGACATTTTTTAGTTGGTAGCCTTCTGGCAACAACTTGAGAGAGACAACAGGCGTGATGTCAAAGGTCTTTTCTGCTTTTTTCTCCACTGTCACTGAGATATTACCTGGATCCACTTGAGCATTGACACCTGTTGCTAACTCAACAACTCTAACGGGTACTTCAACTGTTCCTTCTTTGACTTTCGTCAAGTCGACGACGAGATGGAAACTACGCGTATCTGGCGATTTTTCTGCATTAAGTCGAACTAAATTATAAGAGGTCAAATAAACATTAGCACTGCCGTCAAAGCCAGAAACGAAGTACTTATCATGATCATATTTCAGCTCAATCGGAACATCATATAAGGTTGTTGAATGTGTTTCTGAGGCATTGGTTCGGTCATTAGAATTTTTCAATAAGACAGCATTGGCATTGAAAAATAGTACAATAGCAAAGAATAAACTGACGAGAACATAGATAAATTTTGATGACACGAAATCTTTATTTTTCATTTGCTTGACCTCTCTTTGTCTTCAATTTCTTCAAGAGTCTGTCTCGTTTTTTAGGTTTAGTAGTATCTTCTAGATTTTTGATCAAAAAGTCATGAAACTCACTTTTAGAGAGGTCAGAGTAAAATTCACCATTTTTAGTAATCGATAGGCCTCCTGTTTCTTCAGAAACAATCAGGGTAATGGCGTCTGATACTTCAGAGATCCCTATCGCCGCACGGTGACGGGTTCCAAATTCCTTAGAAATCTTACCATTTTCGGTTAGGGGTAAGTAGGCTGACGTCACCGCAATCTTGTCCCCTTGAATGATGACTGCTCCATCATGCAAGGGGGTATTGGGAATGAAGATGTTAATGAGCAACTCTGCGGTGATATCGGCGTCCAGTTTAATCCCGGTCGAGATGTACTCTTCCAGTGTTTGAGACTGCTCGATAACAATTAGTGCACCAATTTTTCGCTCGCTCATGTAGTCGAATGATTTTTCATAGGCTTTAATGTTGCTCGATTGCTTCTTCTTATCATCTAATAAGCTAAAACTAAAAATATTTGTGGTGCGCCCAAGACTTTCAAGACCACGACGAATTTCTGGTTGAAAGACGATAACAGCCGCGATCACCCCATAAGTAATGACTTGGTTCAGGAGCCACTCGAAAGTCCCTAGCCCCAGCCAACCGCTGATGATTTTGAGCATGATAAATAAGAGGACACCGCGCACCAATGTCATCAATTTGGTTCCTTGCACGCTTCGCAAGGCGCTATAAATCAAAAAGGTAATCAAACTGATATCGACGATGGCGATAAAAAGGCGCCACGGCGTCAGATTCAGCTGAATTATTTCCTGCCAAGACTGCAGGTTAAAAATCTGATTAAAATCATTCATGTTTCAATTTTACCATTTTTGACTTTTTTTAACAGGGAAAAGGGTTAATTCTATTTAAATTATTAACTAAGACGCATGAAAATAGATCCTCAGGTTTCCCATGATAAAATCCCTAGAAAATGGTGTCTGCGCTTTTCAGGTGGTGCTGCTTCAAATTTAGCAACGTAAGTCTCACTGATCGCTTCTGATCGTTGGGCGACTGTTAAAAGGAAGTCTTGAATATCAGACAGTTCAACTGCCTGGCCATAATTACTATCACGGCTAAGCTTAAACAAGGGGATTTGATAGTCTTGAAACCAGTTTATCTTGGGATTCTCTAAGGGACTTTCCAAATAAATCAAACCATCAATCCTTCGAGAAAGTTTGCCCATGTCTTCTGCTGCCAACATATGATTGTAGCCAAACAAAAGCCTGATATCATAATCAGCTTTGGGATGAAATTGATAGAGCGTATCTAGACCATATTTTTCCTGTACAACTCTTAATCCCATCTCTTCAAAGGACTGAATCAATTGCTTGGCACAATCACCCTTTCGATCCAACCCATTTAACAAAAGCTCAATATTTTTATCAGCAATTTTGGTCTCGATCAAGGTAGCTGACAAATATGAACGTTCCAAATCCAAGGCGACAAGTTCATCTAATAAATCACCAGCTGCCTGTGCACCAGCCACTGTCCCAAATATTTTCTTGTCAATTAATTTGATGATAATCGGATAGTCCTTCAATATCTCTTGTTTTAAAGGCAATAGATAAGCCACTTGAGGCGCTATTAAAATAACATCAATCAATTGATTGAGATCGAAAGCATTCTCAGGGCGGATGATTTCAATCCCGCCATAGATAAGTATCAAGTCATACTTTTCTCGATAAATGGTCTCTCTCGCCATAACAGTATCTAAATGCGCTGACCTTACTTTTAAAGCGGGATAGGTTGCTTCCAGTGCGGTCACCATTTTGATACAAAATAGACTGGATGACATCCCACCTGAACAACAAATATAAACAAACATTTTTCACCCAATCCTCTTTCATTAATTTGAAATCATTTTCTAATCTTTATTATAACATAGGACTAGACCACCGACAAATGATAGTTGCAATGAATTTGACAGTGAACAAAAAACACCATTCAGTCATTGAACGATGTTTAATATGTTAATTTCCTGTGCGTTTTGCGGCACGTTCCGCACGTTTGGCAGCCCGGCGAGCTTCTGCTTCAGGGTCTTTTTCACGTTTTGGACGTTCTACTTTGACCGAAGTAACAAGGACTGGTTGTTCACCTTTAGCCTTAGCTTCCTTGGCTAGGAATTTATCTAAGTCACCAGACATTCTGGCATAACGAACAAATTTCCGTCGTGCATCTGCGGTTGTTTTATCAAACAAGGCTTGCGCTGCTTCTGGTTTGATTCGTTGCAGACTTGCAAATCGGACTTGTTGGGTCATGAACTCTGTCATTTTATCAAAATCAGGTTTCTTAAAATCAAGCGTGAGGGGATTTTTCCCTATATCTTCCAAGTTTGGATTATAGCGGTAAAGTTGCCAATAACCAGACTCAACAGCTTCTTTGGCTTCTCGGATGGTTTGTGACATGCCACCGCGTAAACCATGTGAGATACATGGTGTATAGGCGATGATGATGGACGGACCATTATGGCGTTCTGCTTCTTCAAAAGCCTTAATCGTTTGCATTTTATTAGCACCTGAGGCGATTTGTGCGACATAGACATTACCATAGGTCATGGCCATGAAACCTAGGTCTTTTTTGGCTGCGGCTTTCCCTGCTGCTGAGAATTTCTCAATCGCAGAGCGTGGTGTCCCTTTAGAGACTTGACCACCGGTATTGGCATAGACTTCATTATCCATGACCAGCATATTCACATCTGCACCTGAGGCGATGACATGGTCAATCCCACCAAAACCAATATCGTAAGCCCAACCATCACCACCAATCATCCATTGCGTCGGTTTGACAAATTGGTCTTGTCGCGCTCGAATACTGTCAAAGGCTGACCCTAAGTCTGCTAGGACACTCTTGAGTTTTTCAGCACGTTGGCGTGTGCCTTCAGAGTCGTCTTTATGGTCAATCCAGTCTTGCATCAGGGCTGCTACTTCATCTGGTACTGACACGTCATTCAGCAGAGTTGTCAAATCCTTGGCTAATTTCGTGCGGCGCGCTTGCGACGCCAACCACATGCCATAGCCAAATTCCGCATTGTCCTCCAAAAGGGAGTTAGACCAAGCGGGGCCTTGGCCGGCATCATTTGTGGTGTAAGGGCTGACAGGTGCTGCACCGCCCCAGATAGAGGAGCAACCTGTGGCATTGGCAATCATCATGCGGTCGCCGAACATTTGGGTGAGGAGTTTCACGTAAGGCGTTTCGCCACAGCCGGCACAGGCGCCTGAGAATTCGAGTAAGGGCGTGTTGAACTGGGTGCCGATCACTGTGTTGGCTTTGGCTGGATTGGCTTTGGTTTTCAGGGTCATCGAGAAGGCCCAGTTCGCTGCTTCTGCACGCACTTCTTCATAAGGTCTCATTTCGAGTGCTTTACCTTTGGCAGGACAAGCCTCGACACAGAGACCACATCCCGTACAGTCTTCGACAGAAACCTGAATGCGATACATGAGGCCGTCTGCGCCACGGTAATCTTTGACGAGATAGCCTTCTGGCGCTTCGTTGACTTCATCTTCATCCAATAAGAAAGGTCGAATCGCTGCGTGTGGGCAGACAAAACTACACTCATTACACATGGTACACTTGTCAACATCCCAGATGGGTACTTCTAAAGCAACGCCACGTTTTTCAGAAGCCGTTGTGCCAAGTGGCATACGACCGTCTGTCATGTCATTGTCAACTAAATCCCCAACTGACAGGTTATCGCCTTCTTGCGCGTTTACGTTATTGACGATTTGGAAGACGTATTTCTTCACTTTTTCACCGCCAACTTCAATGGCTTGTGGCGCTTTAGCCACTGCCCAATCGGCTGGAATCGTCACTTTGTGCAAGCCATCCACTGCCAAATCCATGGCTTGCCAGTTTTGCTCAACAATCTTCATCGATTTGCGGGCATAACTGTCATGCGCATCTTGTTTGAGAATGCTAAAGACCTCATCAAATGGCATGATTTGTGATAATTTAAAGAACCCAACTTGCATGGCGGTGTTAATCCGTCTACCAAGGCCAGCTTTTCCCGCAATTTCAACGGCATTCATGGTATAAAACTGAATATCGTTTTCAGCGAGATAACGTTTCATCCGACTTGGCAAATGATGATCAAGCTGCTCATCCGTCCAGACCGTATTGAGCAAGAAAGTACCACCTTTTTTAAGGCCTTTCAGGACATCATATTGGTGGACATAACTGGCTGTTGACAGGCTGACAAAATCGGCGTGTTGAATCATATAGGTTGATTTAATCGGTGTGTCACCAAAACGCAGGTGACTGACTGTCAAGCCACCAGATTTTTTAGAATCGTAGGCAAAAGCACCTTGGACATATTTATCCGTGTGGTTGCCGATAATTTTAATGGCCGATTTATTAGCCCCAACAGTGCCATCAGAACCAAATCCCCAGAACTTGGCTTGGAAGGTTGAACTTGGTGTCAAATCAAGCGAAGGTCCTAAGTTGAGCGACAAATTCGTCACATCATCCGTGATTCCGATTGTGAAGCGTTTTTTAGGCGCATTTTTAACCAATTCATCAAAAACAGCGACGATTTGACTTGGTGTCGTATCTTTGGCCCCAATCCCATAACGGCCACCGATTACTTTGATGTCAGCTGCCTGGTCAAATAAGACAGACTTAACATCCAGATAAAGTGGCTCGCCATCAGCACCCGGTTCTTTGGTTCTATCCAAGACAGCGATATTTTTCACCGTTTTCGGGAGTTTTTCAAGGAAGTTTTTTGCTGGAAATGGCCGATAGAGATGCACATTTAAGAAACCTGTCTTGCGACCTTGCGCATTCAGATAATCCACCGTTTGCTCGATTGTTTCACCGACAGAGCCGATCGCCACAATCACTTCCGTCGCATCCACTGCCCCGTAATAATTGATCAAATCGTAATCTGTCCCACGCAAATTGTTAATCTTGCCCATGTATTTTTGGACAATCGCAGGCACTTTGTCATAGTAACCATTGGTCGTTTCACGCTGTTGGAAATGGATGTCAGCATTCTGATTAGTCCCCGAAACCGTTGGATGGTCAGGATTCATGGCTCTATCACGGAATGCTTGCAGCTTTTCTTGATTAATCAGTTGACCGAGATCCGCATAGTCTAGAACCTCAATTTTTTGTAGTTCATGAGAGGTTCTAAAGCCATCAAAAAAGTTCATAAAGGGCACAGATGCTTCAATCGTCGCTAAATGTGCCACAGCTGACAAGTCCATGACTTCTTGAACAGAAGACTCTGCTAACATGACATACCCCGTTGCACGCGCGCTCATGACATCAGACTGATCACCAAAAATATTCAGAGCATTGGTCGACACCGCACGCGCCGCCACATGAATCACGCTAGGCAGTAATTCCCCTGCGATTTTATACATGTTGGGTAGCATCAGGAGCAAGCCTTGCGACGCTGTATAGGTCGTCGCAAGCGCCCCCGCTTTGAGTGCGCCGTGAATCGCACCTGCGGCACCCGCCTCAGACTGCATTTCACTAATCGAGACCGTATCGCCCCAAATATTTTTGCGCCCTGCAGCCTGCCACTCATCTGTGTATTCTGCCATGGGACTAGATGGTGTAATTGGATAGATAGACGCCACTTCTGTGAAGGCATAAGCCACATGTGCCGCTGCCATATTCCCGTCCATTGTTTTACGCATGTTTACCTCTTTCTGTGATTTCATTTCTTGAAATCTTGAAACTTAACCTCCGCTAACGCTCCGCCCAAGCAGGGTCATTCGCGAACAGACTCATTCAAGTATAAAATCAAAATACAAGATTTTGTGCTAAGATAGACAAGTCAAGGAAAACATTCGAAAGCGTATCCATATACGGTAAGAATGGTTGACGATGAGTTGACTATCTTAGCCGAAAGCTATTTTGATTTTGTGCTTGAGGGAGTCTAGCGTCCGCTCAAAGTCTTTCTGTGATGTTAAAATCAGGTCTATGAGTATGCTTACTTTGACTAAGTTATACTTGTCTATTCTAACACTTTTTTGAGGTAATTTTGAGTGTTTTTAGATTAAAATTTTGATTATTTTTAATATGTCAAACACCCTTGACATATTTATCAACCCTTGGTAAATTTGAATTTTATTGATTATCAAGCAAAACACGAAAAATGAGAAAACGCCAGAAATGGATTTTCGTGTCAATCTCCCCTTTAATACCTTTGCCATGTCCCTATTCTATTGGAACTGTTTCTTTTTTAGAAAACTTGGCTATTATTGATTCATTTTGCATGACTTGGTAGGTCAAGTTTTTACCACGAGAAATCAATTTTTCACTCAAATATCAGTCATTGAGCGGATCCGCTAGGTTAACACATCCGCTCACACTTTCTCCTTTGGCAAGCTATTAACATATAACCATTATGAACTCTTTGTCTATAGTGTTAAGGGCACCTCTAAA
This sequence comes from Lactococcus sp., assembly GCA_047833645.1. Classification (GTDB taxonomy): domain Bacteria; phylum Bacillota; class Bacilli; order Lactobacillales; family Streptococcaceae; genus Pseudolactococcus. Next base: position 1,993,028 of record CP181259.1, on the reverse strand, counting down.
AACGTATGAAAAGAGGTATAATAGATTAAAAATAAGCTAACGAGGTATTGAAGATGAATTTATTTGGAGATAGCGACTATCTTGAAAAATTAAGTTTAAAAGGAGACCCTCTTGAGCGGCTAGAAAAAGTGGTTGATTTCGAGTGTTTTCGCCCAACTCTTAACCGGATTTTTAAGTATGATTTAAAAAACAAATCTCATGGTGGTAGACCGCCCTATGACCTTGTTTTAATGTTGAAAATTCTAATTTTACAACGCTTATACAATCTATCTGATGATGCAATGGAATATCAAATGATTGACCGGATTTCGTTTAGAAGATTCCTTAAGATTGATGACAAGGTACCAGACGCAAAGACTATCTGGAACTTTAGAAATCAGCTATCAAAATCTAATAGAGGAAACTGGCTTTTTTCTGCCTTTCAAGAAAAACTTGAATCACAAGGGATGATCGCTCATAAAGGACAGATTGTTGATGCAACATTCATAGAGGCGCCTAAACAACGTAATCCAAAAGACGAAAATGAATTGATTAAAGCAAATAGGGTACCAGTGAATTGGACGAAGAACAAAAGAGCACAGAAGGATACAGCTGCTCGCTGGACAATTAAAGGTAATGAGAGACACTATGGCTACAAAAATCATATTGCTATAGATACCAAATCAAAATTCGTAAAGAATTATCAAACAACGCCTGCAAATGTGCATGATTCTCAAGTAATAGGCGTTCTTGTTGATCCCGATGAGATCACCTTAGCAGACTCAGCTTATCAAAATCAAGCAACACCTAAAGGTGCTGAACTTTTTACCTGTCTTAAAAACACACGTTGTAAATCTCTTAAGGCAGACGATAAAATGTTTAATAAAATCATTTCGAAAATACGTGTCCGTATTGAACATGTATTTGGCTTTGTTGAAAATTCAATGCATGGTTCTAGTTTACGTTCTATTGGATTCGATCGAGCTGTTTTAAATACTGACCTTACAAATCTGACTTATAACTTATTGAGGTACGAACAAGTTAAACGTTTAAATCTCAAAACATGGAGGTAATCTGTCTAAAATAAGAATAAACAGTCAAGTGGCGTCTGTAACATAAAGAAAAACATAGTAGACTATGCTTAGTTTTCTGTGTTTTTTTCTAATTTCATTTAGAGGTGAATTAATTGGTAGTTATTAGAGGTGCCCTTAACCCAAAGCATCAACTCATCATAACTTCCAGATTCAACCATCTGACTAAGACATAAAAAGACAATCAAGTCTGATGGTTGACTGTCCTTTAACTCACTTGAAAAGCCACGGTAGAAGGATCATACTAGCACCTCCACCAACAATATACCATGAAACGCTCTTCCCCCCCACTACTTTGGTCATTTCTTTGTCACTTAACTCACAAAAATGCCTAGTTAGTAGATTTGAGGCTGATTTTTTGATTTTCAAACTTCCTCTCCTTATATTATTGAATTATAATCATTCAATCTTGTCATACTGATTATAGACTACAATTCTTATTTTTTCACAAGTAACATGTAAATAATCACAGCAAATACACCGGTTAAGATACCTGCAATAAACACGATACTACCATATTTTGAAATGGACGGTATGATATTCTTTAACATATTTTTTCCAATTCTCTAGATTAAAGTTTTATCCACTGGCAAAATTTAACAATACCAATCGTTACACTGGCGCTCAAAGCTGCACCTCCTACATAAATCCCAGCGTAAATTAGAACAGGAACTATCCCACCCGTACAATTTTCCAATTCTTCTGTTGAAAGTGTTTTAAAAGTATTTTCATTGAATTTTTCCATGACTTCTTCCCCTTGTATCATTTATTATTATAATAAAGTGCAACAGCAGCTGCTCCTGTTACTGCTCCTGCCAGAGCAACTTTTACTGCCAACGCTCCTGCGATTGTAATACCAAGGATAACAAATCCACCTTCAACCATCATCAGTTCATCTTCAGTAAGTGATGAAAATTTATCCAATGTAAGGATATTGTTCAAATTTTTATTTGTCATATTATTTTTCTCCTTTGATTCAAACCAACATTTCCGAAAAAAGTTGGTCTTTTAGAATGTTGTAAGTTGTCACTTACTGCGATAAGTGAGTAACGAAACAAGATTTTTCTTTTTGTCGGCGTCAACTCAAAGTCAACTCACTTCATTTACATTTTTAGTATACTAAAAATGTAGCGTTTAAAACTCAAGATACCACGAATGACCTGAAATATGCCAAATATGACATTTTTCTTGTATGAACGACATCAATATGCCACGAATGACCTCTTTTTTTCTAAAATCCGATTGCCAAATCTCTTCTAAAAAATTGCGAAAAAAGCAGTACCCAAATTGGGAAACTACTTTTCTCTACCAACATAATGTGTAACATGGGCTGTTCGGACATCATGCATCAGAGGAACTGGAACGTCATATGCTGTATGATGATAACGGAAACCGCATTTTGCTTGAACTCGCTGAGACTTGACATTACCGTCATAGTAAGCACACCACAAATCAGTCAATTCGAGCGTAGTCAGGGCATAATCAATGACAGCCTCAACCGCTTCAGGCATCAAGCCTTGCCCCCAAAATGGTTTGCCAATCCAATAACCAAACTCAGCCTCTTGATTCGTCAAATCAAGGCTACTCTGTTGCCCAATCTTTAGACTAATACTACCGACAACACGGTTTTAGCTTTTTAAGTAGATGGCAAAATTACCCGGCTCTTGAAAGACAGTGGCAATAATCTCTAAACTATTCTCGACACTCGTATGAACAGGAAAACCAGTTATTGGCCCAATATCAGGGTCGCTTGCATAGCGATAAAGATCTTCTGCATCCGTTTTAACCAAGGTCTGAGCATCAGACGCTCAGTTTCCAGTCTTGTCATCGCAATTTTTCCTTCAAATATTTACCCGTATAAGACGCGTCAACCTCAGCCACTTCCTCAGGTGTACCGACTGCCAAAATCGTACCACCACCGATACCGCCTTCTGGCCCTAAGTCAATGATATGGTCAGCTGTCTTAATCACATCAAGATTATGCTCAATGACGACAATCGTATTACCTTGCTCAACCAAGCGATTCAAGACTTCAAGCAAGGTGGCAATATCTTCGGTGTGCAGACCAGTCGTTGGCTCATCTAAGATATAGAATGACTTACCCGTCGAGCGTTTTTGCAGCTCACTTGCCAGTTTCATCCGTTGGGCTTCACCGCCTGAGAGTGTCGTGGCAGGCTGTCCTAAAGTCACATAGCCCAAGCCGACATCGACAATCGTCTGCAATTTCCGCTCAATTTTTGGAATGTGCTTAAAGAAGTCAACGGCATCAGACACGCGCATCTCAAGCACTTCTGAGATATTTTTCTCCTTGTAATGCACTTCCAATGTCTCAGAATTATAGCGTCTACCATGACAAATTTCACAAGGCACATAAACATCTGGCAAAAAGTGCATTTCAATTTTGATAATCCCATCACCTGAGCAGGCTTCACAACGACCACCTTTGACATTAAAGGAGAAGCGACCTTTTTTATAACCACGAATCTTAGCTTCATTGGTATTGGCAAACAAATCTCGAATATCGTCAAAAACTGAAGTATAAGTCGCGGGATTGGAACGCGGTGTCCGACCGATTGGACTTTGATCAATATCAATCAAGCGCTCAATTTTTTCATAACCTGAAATTGACTTATATTTACCCGGCTTATCACTGTTATGATTGAGTTTCTGTGCCAAAGCTTTTTTAAGAATAGCATTGACCAAGGTTGATTTACCAGAACCTGAAACACCGGTTACGGCTGTCATCACACCTAAAGGAAAGGCAACATCTAAGTTTTGAAGATTATTTTCTGCTGCCCCTTTAATGACAACAGCTTTCTCTAAATCCAGTGGCCGGCGTACTTCTGGGATTGGAATTTTTCGCTTACCAGACAGATATTGACCGGTAATTGATTTTTTATTTTTAGAGACTTGTTTTGGTGTGCCGGCAGCGATAATTTCTCCACCTAAATCACCCGCACCGGGCCCAATATCAATCAGATAATCCGCTGCCATCATCGTGTCTTCATCATGTTCGACAACGATTAGCGTATTCCCTAAATCACGCATTTTCTTCAAAGATTCAATCAAGCGGTCATTATCACGCTGATGCAAACCAATCGACGGTTCATCTAAGATATAAAGCACGCCAGATAAGTTTGACCCAATCTGCGTTGCCAAGCGAATCCGTTGACTTTCACCACCTGACAAGGTCCCAGAATTACGAGATAGGGTCAAATAGTCCAAGCCGACATTTTTCAGAAAACTCAAGCGATCGCCAACTTCTTTGACAATGGGACGGGCAATCATCTCTTCATTTTCTGATAAAATCAGTGAATGAATCAGCGACAAATGCTCACCAATGGGCAAATTGGACAAGTCCGCAATATCATAACCTGATTCACCATTCAACTTCACAGACAAGGCCTGTTCATTCAACCGCTTACCATGACAAGTTTGACAGGGTAAAGCATTCATATAAGCCCGCATTTGCGTTTTCGTACTATCAGAACCCGTCTCGTAACGTCTGAAAATATTAGGTACAATCCCAACAAAAGCCATGTCCAAATCACGCAGACCAAAATCTCCCTCGTGATAAAAATGGAATAACTTGTCGCCTGACCCATAAAAAATCAAGGTTTTATCATCTTCTGTTAGTTGCTCAAAAGGCGTGTCTAAATTGACGTTAAAAGCCGTCATGGCCTGCTCTAAAACGGCAGGATAATAAGTCGAAGTCCCTGAATACCACGGCACAACCGCACCTTCACGAATTGTCTTCGTCCCATCTGGCACAACCAAATCAAGATCGACTTCCAGACGCATCCCAAGGCCATCACAGTCGGAACACGCACCCTGTGGTGCATTAAAGGAGAACAGACGCGGCTCAAGCTCAGGCACAGAAAAACCACAAATCGGACAAGCATAATATTCACTGAACAAGAGCTCATTGCCATCCATAGTATCGATTTTGACATAGCCGTCACCCTGACGCAAAGCCGCCTCAACTGAGTCAAACAAACGCCCACGAATCCCGTCCTTAAGCACAATCCGGTCAATCACGATGTCAATATCATGCTTCTTATTCTTCTCCAGCTCAGGCGCTTCAGACACATCATAAACCTCGCCATTGACCCGCACACGGACATAGCCGTCCTTTTGGATTTTCTCGAAAATCTTCTTATGCTGACCTTTTTTTGCTCGGACAATGGGTGCTAAAATCTGGAGCCGTTGTTTTTCAGGCAAAGCTAAAACACTGTCGACAATTTCTTCGACAGATTGTGCTGTGATTTTGCCATGACCATTGACACAGTAGGGGGTGCCAATCCGTGCGTAAAGCAGACGCAGATAGTCATGAATTTCAGTTACCGTGCCAACCGTTGAGCGTGGATTCTTAGAAGTCGTCTTCTGGTCAATCGAAATCGCAGGCGATAAGCCGTCGATACTATCAACATCTGGCTTATCCATGTTCCCAAGAAACTGGCGAGCATAAGCCGAGAGACTCTCAACGTAGCGTCGCTGTCCTTCGGCATAGAGCGTATCAAAAGCCAGAGATGATTTCCCCGAGCCTGAAAGACCTGTCATCACGACTAATTTATCCCGCGGAATCGTGACGTCGATGTTTTTTAAATTGTGGGCGCGAGCGCCATGAATGATGATATTTTCTTGTGCCAAGTTAGCCTCTTTCACGCATCTTATTTGGTATCACTTTTAACTGACAAGCGATAATTAGCTACTTCTATTATAACATTTTAACAATTGAATCGGCAGCATTTGAGTCTCCGCACTAACAAATTCCCGCCGCTTTTAACGCCTGTAATTTCTCCACCAATCGGGCGATCTCCTCGAAGTTGAGGCGCGCAATATTAAGCCGAATGGCAGGCGTTTTATCACCGAAAATAAAGCTAGGCAGACACAAAATCCCTGCGGCCAAAAAACTATCTAGCTGTTTTTTCGTCAGCGTATCCGTCGACAATTTCAGCCAGACATAAAAACCACCCGACGGCCGATGACAGGTGACATCATGACCGATTAAGTCGAAGAAATAAATCATTCTGGCACTGATTTGCGCCCGCAAACTGGCAAGCTTATCTTGAAAAGTCACATCTGATAAGGCATAATTAGCCAAAACTTGCGGAAAAATACTGAGTGTCAAATCCAAATCTTGTCGCGCAGTGGATAATTTCTCCAAGACGGCTAGTGGCGCACTAATCCAACCGATTTTCGTCGTAGAACCGATGATTTTAGACAAGGAACCAATGTAAATCACATTTTGTGGGTCTAATTGCTTCAAAGGCGGAACTGTCGTTCGCTTGTCAAATGGTAGCAGACCAAAAGCGTCGTCCTCAATAATCGGAATCTTGTAAGTCTGGCATAGTTTAATTAAAGCCTGACGACGTGCTAAAGACATGGTATTGCCAGTTGGATTTTGAAAGGTTGGATTGAGCATGACTAACTTGACACGATGCCTTAAGATTTCATTTTCCAGCAGATCCAAGCGCATCCCCTGTTCGTCCATTGGCACACCAAATAGACGAATCCCTGCTGTCTGAAATAAATTCAAGGCGTATAAAAATGACGGCTGACAAATTGCCACGGCATCGCCACTATTGAGCAAGGCTTGAACAATCAAGAAAATCGCCTGATGACCGCCTGAGGTAATCATCAGCTGTTCAACTGGCAGGGTCAACGGGTACTCCTGTGCCACGAGAGTTGAAATCGCTTGACGAAGCGGAAAGTAGCCTAGGGCATCTTGATTTTTATCAGCTTCAATAAAATCCCGCCAATTGGACTGAGGCAAATCAAAAGCCGGGACTAAATCAAGTGGCAATTCACCTGTATAGGCATCGATCACCGAATCGTCTCTCAGTCTTTCCTTGAGCTGTGCCATCAACAACTGATGCGCATCAGGCTGCTGCCCCTGAATCAACTGGTGCCAATCTACTACTGGTTCTTGACTTAAGCCCCATTTATCGTCATTGACCATGGTCCCGCTGCCTTGTTGGCGTTTGATAATGCCTTTGGCTTCAAGCTCAGCCATGACCCGCACGATCGTCGAGCGGTTAACACCGATCAAAGTCGCCAGTTTTCGCTCAGAGGGGAGTTTTTGGCCTGGTAATAGCTGACCGTTTTGGATATTTTGGGTGATGTGCTTCATGATTGACTGGTAAACAGGTGTTTTTGGTGTTCTCTCAATATCCCAATTCATCTTGCAAGCCTTTCTAGTCAATTGGATGGTTAAAAAACAATCCAATTGGTTGTTTCATTTAGGATATCAAATGCTAGAATAGATTGCAAGTAAGAATATTCAGACAGTAGTTTGAATCCAGATAAATCACAAATAGAGGACAGACAAATGAAAAAAACACTGACAATCGCCGGAAGTGATACCACAGGTGGCGCTGGCTTACAGGCTGACCTAAAAACCTTCCAAGAATACGGCACTTTTGGTATGAGTGCCATCACGTCCATCGTCACCATGGACATTCATGATAATTGGTCACATACCATTGAAACGATTGAACCTGAAGTCGTTGGGCGTCAGCTAGAGACGATTTTTGCGGGCGGCAAGCCTGATGCCCTTAAAACTGGTATGTTGGGCGATATTCGGACGATTGCTGTCGTGCGTGACGCGATTGATCGCTATCAACCGAAAAATATTGTCATTGACCCAGTATTGGCTTGTAAAGGGACGGCTGGCATTCTGCATTCTGAAAATGCAGAGAGCATCCGTGAGCTCCTCCTACCTGTTGCAGACGTGACCGCACCTAACTTAATTGAAGCTGGCATCTTATCTGGACTTGGCGACCTGAAAACAGTTGCGGACATCGAAAAAGCCGCGACAATCATCCACGGCTATGGCGCTAAAACAGTGATTATCAAAGGCGGTCGTCGGTTTGATAATCAGCACGACGAAGCCTTAGATGTCTGCTATGATGGTCAAGACTTTCATCATCTTAAGCGTCCACTCGTCCATTCCGATAATAATCACGGCGCCGGCTGTACCTTTGCTGCTGCCATCGCCGCAGGCCTTGCCAATGGCCAATCGACCCTTGAAGCCGTAACGACTGCCAAAGCCTTTGTCCATGCCGCCATCACAAACGGCCAGCCCTTCAACCAATATCTCGGACACATCTGGCACGGTGCTTACCGAGATCAGGGCCGTTTCAACCCCTGATCTACCAGAATCATTTTCAGTGGTTTAGTAGGCGTTCAAGCCAAAGTGGCACAAGGACGATTCCTACCCAAGGTCTACTAAATGATGAAACTGTTTCATCGTTTAATGATCAACCCGCACAAGCACACAAAAATAACAGATAAATGAATTGGAGATGATTTATGACGACTCACAATAAAAAAATGATCTTTTTAGCCATCCTGATTGCCTTAAATGTGGCAATTTCTAAACTCCTGTTGATCCCAACACCTGGAGGATTTATAACGGTGATGGATGGTTTAGTCTTTACTGCAGCAACGCTTTTCGGCAAAAAAGAAGGCGCAATCGTCGGTGGACTCAGTGGCTTTTTACTCGATATCGTGAGCGGCTACCCGCAATGGATGCTATTGTCACTTGTCATTCACGGTGCACAAGGCTACCTAGCTGCCAGCACCAAATCACGTCCCTTCAACTACCTGCTTGCGACCAGCCTCATGGTCATCAGCTATGGTCTCGCTAACATTCTCTTCTACGGACCTGGTAGTTTTCTGCCCAGCCTAATCCCTAACCTTTTGCAAAACATCTCAGGGATTATCATCGCAACGGCACTCGTGCCGACCCTACATCGCGTTTTAAAACTCAGCACGCCCTAAGCGCTAAAAAGGAGGCCACTTATGACACCATCAGAACATACCCAAACGACACTTTCTCTTACCATTACCCAAAATAAAACGAAAAAAATCATCCTAGCCGCCCTATTCGCTGCACTGGCCTACGTCTCGATCCAGTCGCTCCACGTTGCGATTTTCGCCCCGATCGGCGCCCCTTTTTTCCACGTCGGCAATGCCGTCGTCGCACTCGCTGCCCTCTACTTGGGCCTAGGCTATGGCACCTTTTCTGGCGCTATTGGTCTCGCTATTTTCGATCTTGTCAATGGTTATGCCCTTGAAATGCCGCTTGTTTTTCTGGGTAACGTCCTGGTTGCGTTAACCCTCCAACTCGTTTATCGGGCGCTACAGCGAGTTGTCGGTGATAGACTTTGGGTCATCACTGTCGCCGTCTCATCTGGCGTTTTGATGAAACTGTTCACTGATTTTCTGAAAGGCCTGATTCGGGCTCTAGTTGCTGGGGCCAGCTTCGAACCCGCAGCGGCTGCTGCTTTTACATCGCTTCTTGCCACTGCCATCAATGGTCTTGGCACGATTATCCTCGTGACGCTTTTATATCTGCCCCTGAAAAAGATTCTCACTAAATTTGTTAAATGAAAAGAGGCTGGGACAAAAGTCCAAATTCGCTAGTTTTTAAACACTGTTAAAATACAAAAACCGTATGAAATCAACGTTTTTAAAAACGAATTTCATGCGGTTTTCATATTTCTGAGACTTTTGTCCCAGTCTCTTTTAGTTGATGACAATTTTATCCTTTAAAGTAGATGCCAGCTGAATTTCATCAGCTGTTACCGAATCATAAGTGTAAGTTGGATATTTCGTTACAGGATCTTCTTCTGAGACGCTTTGGGTCCCATACTGAACAAAACCTTCATCTTGTAGAATCAAACAGTAGATATAACCACCAACTGTTCCATCATTTGGATTATTCAATTCCCTATCGCCAATCGAATATTCTACATGACCAAAATTTGTAGTAAAACACCTGAAAATTAGCTGTTGTGCTGCTTTGATTTGTTCTGCGCTCACAGCGTTTGGTTTCAAACTAGCCATTTTAGCTAAGGCTAAAGCGATTTTTCCCTCAGTTGTCGCTTTAAGTGTCGTTAATTCTTGGGTAGTTTCTGGTACAGTTGTTGATGAGTCGGAAGCGTCTATTCCTGTATTCTCTGATGATGCCACTTCAGATTCTGACTGAGAACTAGACTTACTAAGAGTCGATTTGCTTGAACTTGATTCTTTTGATTTATCCCCTTTCTTATTTCCTGAACTACAGCCCACAAGTAAACACAGACTTGCTGCTAGCAGTATGCCCACTCCTATTCTGATATGTTTCTTTTTCATTTCCATCCTCCTCGAGTATTACTTTGCTTTTGATCTATTGCTATCTTCATCTTACACCACTTCTTGCTAAATTCCAATAATTTACTTGATTAAAACGCCTTTATTTCTTACTATATTAAAAAAGCGTCTTATTCAGACACTTTTTATTAATTATCCCAAGTAAGCGATAACCTCAACTTCAACCAAGACATCTTTTGGTAAGCGAGCAACTTCGACAGCAGAACGGGCTGGAAACTCAGCGTCAAAAGCCTTCGCATATTCAGTATTAAAGGGCACAAAATTTGCCATATCACTCAAAAAGCAAGTCGTTTTCACCACATGATCAAAATCTGTCCCCGCTTCAGCAAGAATCGCCCCAACATTTTTCATCACTTGTTCCGTTTGATCAGTAATCGTTTCACCGACGATCTCACCTGTTGCAGGATCCAAGGGAATCTGACCTGATGCAAACAGGAAGTCTCCTACAATTTTCCCCTGAACATAGGGCCCAATAGCACCCGGTGCTTGATCTGTTGCGATTGTTTTGATTGGCATAGCAATTCTCCTCTAATTTTTATGATAACTGTCCTACTGTCTAGTATACCAAATTATCAGAAAATTGTGTCAAAAAGCCTAACAAAAAAAGCTGATGCTTGACAACATCAACTTGATTTGATTACTGATCACCAATCAAGGCCATAAAACTCGCCTCGTTTTGACCATAAGCCACGCGCACACGGTTAAGGGCAAATAGCCCATCTGCACTGCTGGCAAGACCCGGATGCGTCGTTAAACCAAGCTTATAGCCTGCTGCCTCAGCAAGGGCACCAGTCTGCGCATTATAGCGACCTGCTGGATAACAGATAACCGACGTGTTTTGGTGCAACAAGTTATCCAGATAGTGCTTAGACTCCACCAACTCAGCATTGGCTGCCTCGTTGCTTGAAAATTCCAAATCTGGATGGTTGACCGTATGACTGCCTAGAGACATGAGCAGATTAGCTTTTAAGGTTAACAAGCCATCATCCGCCATCTTATCGGCATCGTTCAGCATCCCAGTGATGATGAAGAAACTCCCCTTCATGCCAAGTTCCGTTAGAATCGGCATAGCTGTATCGCGTGCATTTTTATAGCCATCATCAAAAGTCACCCAGACGATTTTCTCAGCTGGCTTTTCATTGGTCGTCAACACCCGATAGGCTTCCTCAGGACTCAAGGTATAATACCCGGCATTTTTCAACGCCGTCATCTCCATTTTGAACTCATCCGCCGGCACAAATAAGGTATTGCCATCGACGACATCGGCGATATGATGATACATCAAAATCGGAAACTTGATGGGCGTCTCTGACTTGATCCATTTGGGCTCCGGCTTTGCGGTTGCTTCCTGACTAACGCTTGACGGTTGCGCTTGCTCGCTGCTCTCGCCAACGACCTTATTAGCCACTGACTTGGTCACCTTGACTGGCCGATTATCCGACTTTGCTGATTCTCCTGATACCATTTTGAAAAAAATCGCACCTACTAGGGCAAGGAGGATAACCACTATCGAGACTCGTAACACTTTTTTCATAGCAACTGATTCCTTTTAAGGTTTCAAACGGTGGAGGAGACGTGGAAACGGAATCGCTTCGCGGATATGTTCATTGCCTGTGATCCAAGTTACAGCACGTTCTAATCCGAGTCCGAATCCTGAGTGTGGCACACTACCGTATTTGCGAAGATCAAGATACCAAGCGTACTCTTCTTCGGAAAGTCCGAATTCGATTAATTTGGCTTTGAGGTATTCATAATCCGTCGCACGTTCACTACCACCAATGATTTCGCCATAACCTTCTGGTGCTAACAAGTCCGCACAGATGACCACGTCATCACGTGTTGGATGTGGTTTCATGTAGAAAGCTTTTATGGCTTTGGGATAGTTGAGGATGAAGGTCGGCACGCCGAAATGGTTTGAAATCCATGTTTCATGCGGTGAGCCAAAGTCATCACCCCATTCGATTTTTTCATAGTCGTTGTCAGCCTGATGTTCTTGTAACAAAGCAACAGCATCATCATAAGTAATCTTTTTAAATTGTGTCTCGATGTATTTTTCAAGGACTGCTACATCACGGTCAAGTTCATTTAAAGCGTAAGCTTGATTATCAATCACCGCTTTGATGATGTGTTTCACGTAAGCTTCTTGGACGTCAAGAGATTCTTCATGTGTCGTGAAAGCCATCTCAGGCTCAATCATCCAGAACTCTGTCAAGTGACGACGTGTTTTAGATTTTTCAGCACGGAAAGTTGGGCCAAAGGTAAAGACTTTACCAAAAGCCATGGCACCTGCTTCAGCGTAGAGCTGACCAGTCTGTGACAAGAAAGCTGGCTGACCAAAGTAGTCTGTCTCAAACAATTCTGTCGTGCCTTCTGGTGCTGACCCCGTTAAAATCGGGCTGTCAATTTTGATAAAGCCACGCGCATTGAAAAATTCATAAGTCGCCCGAATGATTTCATTACGAACGAGCATAATCGCGTGTTGTTTACGGCTACGCAACCATAGGTGACGGTTATCCATGAGGAAATCTGTCCCATGGTCTTTCGGTGTGATGGGGTAATCCACTGACTCACCAATGACTTCAATATCTGTCACATCAAGTTCGTAGCCAAATTTGCTACGATCATCGGCCTTAACCGTCCCTGTGATTTTCACAGAAGTTTCTTGGGCTAAATGTTTGATGATATCAAACTTAGCCAGGCCTTCTGCTTCGCCAAATTTTTCGATGAAATTTGGTTTGAAAGCAACGGCTTGAAAATAAGCTGTCCCATCACGCAATTGTAAGAAAGCAATCTTACCCTTACCTGATTTATTGACCACCCAAGCGCCAATGGTGATTTCTTGATCGACATAATTTTTAACGTCAATGATTGATACAAAGTTTCCCATTTTTTCTATTTCCTACTTTCTGCGCTTTCATGTTGTGAAAGCTTGAAACTTGACCTCCGCTGGCGCTTCGTCCAAGCGGGGTCATTCACGAACTACGCCCGTTCAAAGTCTCAATTAAACTTATTTGACTTCACAAACTGCATAATAATGACCATCTGGGTCTGCGAAATTAAAGACTCGACCCAGGCCTGGTACTGCTACAATATCACCGACTGCATCACTAACCGCTGTCACTTTGGCATGCAAGGCATCAAAGTCATTAGCCTGAAACATGAGTGACGGCACATTGTCAACGACTTCTGGTGAGACCTCCCGAATAAAAGCCTTGGCATACAAATTCAGCGTGACTTGACTGTCTACAGCTGGTTTAATGGTTGCGGCATTATCATCTATTTTTTGCCCGACAAAACCAATGCCCTGCCAAAAGGCTAAGGCATCGTTGATGTTGTCAACATAAAGCATGATGGCTAATTCTGATTGAAACATCTTAAAATCCCCTTTAAATTTCTGACTTAAGCTGTCATATAAGCTTTGAGACGGTTGACGGCCTCTTTTAAGGTTGCCATATCCGTCGCATAACTCATTCGAAGATTGTCGTTGGCACCAAAACCTGCACCTGTTACAACGGCAACCCCAGTCTCTTCTAAGATATCATCACAAAAAGCTGTGACATCCGTGAAGCCTTTGATAGCCATGGCTTTGGCTACCTTTGGAAAGAGGTAGAATGCCCCTTGTGGCTTAATGGCTTCAAAACCTGGGATTTCATTGACTAACGGATAAATCGTATTTAAACGATGCTCAAATTCCGCTCGCATGGTTTCAATATCGGTTTGGTCACCGGTTAAGGCTTCAATGGCTGCGTACTGCGCCACTGCAGACGGATTAGAAGTTGTTTGACTGACGATTTTACTCATGGCGCTGATAATCTCAGGGTTCCCCACAGCAAAGCCAATCCGCCAACCTGTCATAGCATAAGTTTTTGATACGCCATTGATAATCAAAGTCTGCTTTCTAATGGCTTCTGAAAGGCTAGAGATTGGTGTAAAGTCATGACCATTATAAACCAAACGACCGTAGATATCATCAGCTAGGATGATTACGTCGTTGTCGACCGCCCAATTCCCAATCGCCAACAATTCGTCTGCGCTATAAATCATCCCTGTCGGATTTGACGGTGAATTAAGGAGTAAGACACGTGTTTGAGGCGTCTTAAGCGCTTCAAGCTGGTCAACTGTTACTTTAAAGTCTGTTTCCTGTGTCCCAACGGCGAAGACAGGCACACCACCGACCATTTTAACCTGATCAGCATAGCTAACCCAGTAAGGTGTTGGTATGATGACCTCATCACCTGCATCTAAAACACTGGCAAAGAAAGCATAGAGGGCAAATTTCGCCCCCGCCGTCACAACGACTTCGTTACGCGCAACACCATAACCATAATAGTTTTCAAAATAAGTCCCGACAGCGTCTTTCAGCTCAGGTAGACCGCCTGCTTGGGTATAAAAACTTGCTTTTCCTGAATCAATCGCCGCCTTTGCTGCTGCTGCGATATTGTCAGGGGTTGTAAAATCAGGCTCACCAATCGTGAGCATGAGAATATCGCGGCCTTGCGCTTGTAAAGCTTTGGCACGCGCAGACGCTGCTAATGTCACCGATTCTTCTAAATTATTGACTAGGCTTGATAATTTCATAAGGTGTCTTCTCCCAACTTGATCTACAGAAAATTGCGTTTACCTCAAAATTATACCAAAATTAGCTCGAAAAATCAGCCTTTCCTAGCGATATTCTCAAATTATCCTCAAATATAACGACGTTTTTTTAATCTGATCAGGTAGCTGCCTAGCCTACCAAACAAGACCAGTTGTCCTGGCCTAGCCTTTCAACTTCTCACCCGTCTCAAAAGCATAGACAGCCATATCTTGGGTCTGCCAAGCAACCTTGCCCTCATAAAGAGTTAGGCTGGCCGTTTTTTCAGTCAAATCACTCTGATTATCGGCTAGTTTGACAACCTTCATTTCACCGCCCTGAGCAGGCATCAAAACACCCAGCGCCTGACCTTTACTATCCTGACCGATGAGACTATAAGTCGTTACCGTCGTCGTCGTGATCTCAAAATTCGTAACTTTTTTGACAGGTGTTTTTGCCTGAGCCAGGCGAATGGCATCAGATTTCGCCCGACTATAGGGGCTCATGGCTTGCATATAAAAGAAAATCGTCCCAACCAAAAGCGAGAGGATAATTAACAGCCCCCCAATCCAAATTTGACTGATTTTTGTCATGCGTTTTTTTCTCATAACTGCCTTTCCCTATAAAAAATCTTTGGTTTTTTGTAAAATATCGTCTAGCTTGGCGAAGTCCACGCGACTGGCTTGTCGTAAGTTCTTAACCATTTTTTTCGCGTAGGTTTTGCCAGCCAAGCGTTTGTCGAGGATGATGACCACTGATTTCTGATCTGTTCGACGGTTGACACGCCCAATCGCTTGTTTGAGCTGCAAGGTTGCCAGGGGCACAGAAAAATCATAGAAAGGATTCTTGAACCGTTTGGCATATTTTCGGATTAAAATATCATCTGGCACTGTAAAAGGCAGTCTTGTTATGAGCAAAATCAGCTCGTCTTGTCGCTCAAAATCAACCCCCTCCCAGAATTTTTTACTGCCCAGAAGGATAGCATGAGGTCGCGCATCAAATTTTTTCTTAATCCGACTGGCATCTCCTGTTGCATCAGCTTGGAGAAAGTCAACTCCCGCTGCTTCTAAAGCCTGCGCGGTCAGCGCTAGGCTGTCATTGCTGGTAAATAAAACCACCATTGGCTTGCCGAGTTTGGCGAAGGTTTGCACCTGCTCAGTGATAAAGTCGGCATAGACTTGAGGAGAGAGGCTGGTTACATCGACACTGTCTGTCGCGACAAAAACCTGCTGGTTGTCGATTTTTTCCTGAGGAAGGGTGTCAAAGGTGTAGTCCGTAAAGCCTAAAAGTTCTGGAAAAACAGCTTTTTTCTCGGACATGGACAAGGTCGCACCGATTAAATAGGTCTTGGTCGCTTGGGGAATCATGGCCGCAAAATTCAGAAAGTCTGTCGGACTGGACTTGAGGACATGATGTTGCATCCAGACAAAATATTCTGGGTTGGCGAGGACATCTGTGATGGCGGTTAAGCCCAGTTCCTGGGCATCCAGACGGATTTTATCGATATTGAGCTGACGACGTGACAACTGATGGGTCAGGCTCTCTAGCAGGCGTCTGTGAAGCTGAGAGGTGTGGCGATTGACCTTGACCAGCTCGTCTAGGAGTTTGACTGATTTTTGTTGGGCATTTTCTAAGATGGAAAAAAGCTGTTGGGCTTCGTCTACGACTAAGACTTTGTCTTCAAACATGGCCGTTTGGTCAACGATTCGCTCCGCCAAATAAGCGTGGTTCATGACAATGACCTGAGCATGCTCAGCTCTTTTCTGCGTGAGCTGCCAAAAATCCTGCTCAAAATAGAGTTGGCCAGGGCTGACAAGGCCTGTATGGCGGACGCTTTCCAGATAAGCATGGCTCGTCATCGTCAGGCTCAATTCATCCAGTTCCCCTGTTTTCGTCTCTGTCAGCCAGACCAAGACTTTCATTTTGAAAATCTCAAAATTCTTGCCATCATCTGCCTTGTAAAGCAATTTACTGAATTTTTCAAGCGAGATATAGTTGGCTGTTCCAAGCACTTTAGCAAAGTTCACGCCAAATTTCGCCTTGAAAACAGGCGCTAAATCCTGCATGAGTTGGTCTTGTAAAAGCTTCGTTGGCACAGACAAAATCAGCTTTTTCCCCTGACCTAAGAGCGTCAATAAATAAGCATAGGTCTTGCCAATGCCTGTCGGTGCCTCAATGAAGGAGGCTGCGTCATCTCCTAAACGTGCTTTGACAACTTCTGCAAATGCTTTTTGTTGCGGGCGTTCGGCTAATTTTAGAAGCTTCAAATTCTGTCTAAAATTCTTTTTGACTAAGTTTTTATTTTCTGAGAAATAGGGCTTCAAGGTCGAGATATGATTGACCTTGAGCATATCAGCGTGCTTGCGTTTGGCTTCTGGCAGCTGTTCTGTGATGACTAACTTGGTTTCATAGATGAGGTTGTCAGCGTGTTGCACGATTTCTGACAGGACATTTTTGGGCAGGTGGCGCATCTTTTCCTGTAACTTAATCAAAAGTTTAGCCGTTGCATAAGCGTCTGACAGGGCTTCATGTGGCTTGTCGTGCTGCAAGTTCAGGACACGCGAGAGGGTCTCTAGCCCATATTTCTCCAGAGTTGGGAAGAAAACTCTTGCCAGTTCGACCGTGTCGACTCTCGGCATGTCAAGGCTGGCACCATGTTGCGCAAAGGTACGAGCGAGGAGATGATAGTCGAATTTGACATTATGGGCGACGAAGACGCAGTCGCGCAGGATGGCAGCAACATCCGATAGGACAGCAGAAAAATCAGGCGCGGCTTGGGCTTGGGCCGTCGTGATGCCTGTGAGCATGGTGATATGGTAGTCTAGCGCCTCATGGGGATTGACGTCGGTCTGATAGGTCTGTGTGATCTTGCCGTTTTCGACCACGGCAATGCCGATCTGGATAATTTTACTCGTGTGGCTAGCACTCGTCGCTTCTAGGTCCACTACTGCGTATTTGGTCATCATTTTCGTTTTCTATCTAAAATTAAAGTTTAATCTATTATATCACATAATTTTTTTGATATAATGGAGGAAGCAAGCCAAAGCCTAAAATGGCTAATTTAACTGAACTTTCGGCTCCTTGGTGGCAGAAAAGAGATGCAAAACAGGCAGACACGCACCTGTCTCGACTGCTTTTTCTCATTTTCCGCACACCCAAGCAGTCGCTGCAACACTTTGAAGGAGTAACTATGGAAATCAACGTGTTAACAAACGAAATCGCCTATGAAAACACCTACTTTTTGACCAACGATACCTCGACCATCGTCATCGATCCAGGTAACGAAACAGATGCCATCCTTAACACCATCCGCGAACTGCGTAATCCCGTCGTAGCCATTCTGTTGACCCACGCCCACTACGACCACATCATGGGCGTTGAAGAGGTCCGCAAAGCAACCGGCGCCCCTGTTTACGTCAGCCCCCTAGAAGCAGACTGGCTCTACACGCCAGCGCTCAACCTATCGGGACTCCCCCATCACGACGATGATCTACCTGACGTTGTGGTCAATGCGGCAGAACACACTTTTTCAGTAGGTGAAACTTATCACATCGGTGGCTTTGAATTCACTGTTCGTGCGACACCGGGTCACTCCCAGGGTGGGGTGTCATTCGTTTTTGAAAAGGAACGGCTCGTCTTCACAGGAGATGCCCTCTTCTCAGGCACCATCGGCCGAACAGACCTCAATACAGGCGATATGGTCACACTCAAAGAATCTATCAGAACGCAACTGTTCACACTCCCTGATGGCTTCCGCGTCTTCCCAGGACACGGCACACAAACCCGAATCGGTGTTGAAAAACAATACAACCCATTTTTCCATAATTGAAGGTATTCTAGTATATTGGCCTAGCATTAAACTGAGTCATTTTTTCATGATATGCTTTATAAAACAGCCTCTAAAAATCTCTCAAGCACTCTTAACATTTTAAAGCAAGCAACAATTATTAATAAAAACCAAATTTTAGTCTTGGATATGTTAGAATTTCAAGCTTTGTGAACATCTAAAAAAAGCAGCGAACGATTTGACACCGTTCGCTGCTTTTAAGTTGAATCTTATATAAACTGAATTTTGATTTCCTTACCCAGACTATGTGCGATTTCGCTCATCACTTTAAAAGAAATAGTCATCGTACCGTTCTCAATCCGTGCAATCGTAGATTGTGGTTTCCCAACCTTTTCAGCGAGTTCCCGTTGCGTCAGACCTTGCGATTCTCGCAATGCCATCAAAGCAACAGCCGCATCAAGACGCTCTCCTTCAGCAACAAAAAACTTTTCACTTTCTGGATTTTTTTCGATCTCTTGTGAAATCAAATCAGTCATTGCGCTCATTTTAACGCCTCCTTAAATCGATGTCGCATAGATAAACCATGCTTTAGTTCAAACTTTGGTTTCCTTTTTGTTCTCTTTACATCTTATGATAGCACATTCGCTATCATATTTCTAGACATGAAAAAAGCAGAAAATAATCCGAAATCATTCTCTGCTTTCCTATCATTAATCGTTCGATGCGACAACTTTCGAGTAGTTGGCGACATCTGCTGTGATGGCTGCGACAAAGTCAGTCAGGCTAAATTCTGCTGTATCTTTGCTACCATAGCGGCGAACATTGACAGAGTTGTCAGCTTGTTCTTTATCACCCACGATGATTTGATAAGGGATTTTATTGGTTTGAGACTGGCGAATCTTATACTGCATTTTTTCATTACGCTCGTCCACATTGACACGGATGCCGACATTTTTCAAGACATCAGCTACTTCCCAAGCGTAGTCAACGTGTGCTTCGTTTGAGACTGGAATCACAGTCACTTGTGTTGGGGCGAGCCATGTTGGGAAGGCACCTTTATAAACTTCAGTCAGGTAGGCCACGAAACGTTCCATAGTTGACACGATGCCACGGTGAACCATGACTGGACGATGGCCTTCACCATCCGCACCGACATATTCAAGCTCAAAACGTTCAGGCAGCAAGAAGTCAAGTTGGATGGTAGACAGTGTTTCTTCGTTACCAAGCGCTGTCTTAACTTGCACATCAAGTTTTGGTCCGTAGAAGGCTGCTTCGCCTTCGGCTTCAAAGTAGTCCAATTCAAGCTCGTCCATGGCAGCTTTTAGCATGGTTTGAGCATTTTCCCACATGGCATCATTGTCGAAATATTTCTCAGTATCTGCTGGGTCACGATAAGACAGACGGAAACGATAGTCTGTGACATTAAAGTCTTCATAAACATCCGTCATGAGTTGCAGGGTCCGTTTGAATTCATCCTTGATTTGGTCAGGACGAACAAAAACGTGCCCATCATTAAGGGTCATTTCACGCACACGTTGCAAACCAGAAAGCGCGCCAGATTTTTCATAGCGGTGCATCATGCCAAGCTCGGCAATTCTAATTGGCAATTCACGGTAAGAATGGACGTCGTTTTTATAGACTTCGATATGATGCGGACAGTTCATAGGACGCAAGACGAGTTGTTCACCGTCACCCATGTCCATTGGCGGGAACATATCTTCATGATAGTGATCCCAGTGACCAGATGTTTTATAGAAGTCAACGCTGGCCATAATCGGTGTATAAACGTGTTGGTAGCCACGCGCGATTTCCTTATCGACGATATAACGTTCAATCGTCCGACGAATTGTCGCCCCATTCGGCAACCAGAAAGGCAGACCAGATCCAACCTCAGGGTTCACCATAAACAGCTCTAACTCTTTACCGAGCTTGCGATGGTCACGTTCCTTAGCTTCCTCACGCATTTTCAGGTAGGCTTTAAGGTCTTTTTTATCGAACCAGGCTGTGCCATAGACACGTTGCATCATGGCGTTGTCGCTGTTCCCGCGCCAATAAGCGCCCGCCACGTTCAAGAGGTGGAAGATTTGGATGCGACCAGTTGATGGAATGTGTGGGCCACGGCAAAGGTCTGTATATTCGCCTTGACTGTAGATGGTTAAGCCACCTTCGTCCTCATTATGCTCTTCGATCAACTCCAATTTATAAGGGTCAGCTGCAAAGATTTCTTGCGCCTCAGCTTTGGTCACTTCACGACGGATAGACGGCAGGTTTTCTTTGACGATTTTCATCATTTCAGCTTCGATACGTGGGAGGTCTTCATTAGAGATTTGACCTGCTGCGTTGTCTGTATCATAATAGAAACCGTCTTGGATAGAGGGGCCAACGCCTAATTTGATGTCAGGGAAAAGGCGACGTGCTGCTTGGGCAAACAAGTGAGCGGCTGAATGACGAAGCAATGGCAAGGCATCTTCATGATCAGGTGTCACGATTTCAATCGCCCCGTCTTCAGTGATCGCACGGTTTGTGTCAATCAATTTACCGTTAAATTTACCGGCAAGTGCTTTTTTAGCCAGTGATTTACTGATCGACTCAGCAATTTCAAAAGTTGTCACGCCACGATCAAAAGATTTGACAGCGCCGTCTGGGAATATGATTTGTATCATGATTTATTTCTCCTTAATTAAGATGTTGAGGCGACTGCTTTGGTGTGTAGAATTTTTCCCCGCGACGAGTAATCGCAGGAGTGAATTAGGAAAAAGACGTAAACGAACGAAGTTCGTGCGTACTTTTTATCTATTTCCCTAACACCAAGGAGCCGAAACTCAGTTGATTAAAAATATAAAAACGCCCTGCGTTCAATTATGAACACAGGACGCTAACACGTGGTACCACCTGACTTTATTTCCACCTCAAAAAGATGAAAAACTCTCAAGCCGTAACGTGGCCACACGTGATTTTTTTCAAAATCAGGTTCAAATAAAGTAGTATTAATATCTTGATTTCACAGTGCTTTCACCATCCACTGCTCGCTAGTTGATACTCCCACATATCTTTGTGAGAACACCTCAAATCAATCAATATTAACTTGTCTTTACTGTTTCATTATAAAACTTTATTGATTCTTTGTCAAAAACAAATCGTCTTTTAATTAACATCAGCATCGCAAAATTTAATAATCAGACAATCCCTGATGAATTTTATCTAAATTCCACTTCATCATATCGTAGTAAGTATCACCAATTTCCCCTTTTTTAGCCAGAGAATCAGTAAATATTTTAGAGTAAATTGGTAGGCCCGTTTCTTTTGATACTTGTGCCATTGACTTAGGTGAGACAGATGTTTCAACAAAGAGTGCCTTGACTTCTGACGCATTAATTTTGGCGAGCACCTCAGCCATTTGCTCTGGGGTACCTTGAGATTCTGTATTGATTTCCCAGATGTAGGCGGGTATCACGTGATAGGCTTTTGAAAAATATTTGAAGGCCCCTTCTGATGTAACCAGTAATCGCTGCTTTTCTGGAATATCCAGAAATTTTTCTTTGGCTGCAGCATCCAACTTTTTAAGTTTGGCAAGGTAAGTATCTGAGCGTTCCTGATAATAATTGGCATGTTTCGGGTCTTTAGCCTTTAAAACAGCTGTAATCGTCTCAACATACCTGATCCCATTGCCTAAATCCAACCAGGCATGGGGATCTTGTTCGGATTGATTCGTCGTTAGATATAGTGGTGTAACAGCGTCACTCGCCTCAAAAACTTGCTCCCTATCTTTTTTGTGGGCAGTTTTAATCAGTTTACTGAACCATCCACTCCCACCAGTTTCAAGATTCAAGCCATTATGGAAAATGACATCAGCCTGGGTCGTTTCAGAAATATCAGTGGGCTTGGGTTCGTATTCATGCGGGTCAACACCACGTGCAACGATGCTGTGAAGCGCAACCTTATCACCTGCAACTTGACGCACCATATCTTCTAAAATTGAGTTAGTCGTCACAACACGTAATTGATTACTTGATTGCTGATCAGCCGATTTATGATGGTTGACAAAATAAAGGACACCGCCAAGTAATAAGGCCAAGGGGATAACTGTCAGGATAAGTTTTTTTATCAAATGAAAGTCCTATTCTAATCTATGCTTGTTTCAGTTTAAAGACCAAGCCTTGTTTGGGTGAGAAGATGAAAGATACACCGAAAATGAAGGCTGCCACAAGGACAATAGCTGGACCTGATGACCAATTCAGTGTATAGCTCAAAAACAGACCAATCAATGAAGCAAGTGCACCAAAAATTGCTGAATCAACAAGCATCCAATGTAATTTATTGGTCCACAGAAAAGCTGTCGCCGCCGGTGTGATCAGCATAGCAACCACTAAGATGATGCCAACGGTTTGTAGCGACGAAACTGTCACTAAGGTTAGCATCAGCATCAAAGCATAATGCACCATTTGAGTTCTCACCCCATAAGTTCGCGCAAAAGTTTCATCAAATGACGTGATCAATAATTCTTTATAGAAGATAACGATAAACAAAATCACAGCGATCAATACACAAGTCGTAGTAATTAAATCTCTATCACTGACTGCTAAAACATTCCCAAAAAGAATATGGTGTAAATTACTAGAACTCTCTGCCAATGAGATTAAAACAAAACCTAGCGCGTAAAATGCACTGAAGACAATCCCAATCGCTGTATCATTTTTGAGCTTGCTGTGACTCGCAACATAACCAATCAACATGGCCGCTAAAATCCCAAAAATGGAAGCTCCTAAAAGCAGGTTGATCCCTAACATATAAGCAACTGCTACACCTGGTAACACGGCGTGAGAAATGGCATCCCCCATTAAAGATAAGCCTCTCAAAATGATGAAACTGCCGATCACACCACTCATAACACCAACCAAGATTGAGGTAATCAAGGCTGCTTGTAAAAAATTATACTGCCCCAATGCTGATAAAAATTGACTGATACTAGCCATGGTCTTCACTATCTCCTGTCATGTCTTGCTCAAATAAGAGTTTCCCAAAATCCAAACTAAAGGCTTTTTGAATATTAGCCATTTGATAGGTTTCAGTAACTGGACCTTGCGCGACAATACCACGCTGAATGATCACCAAGTCATCAAAATATTGCGTGACTTTATTCAAATCATGATTAACCACAATAATTGTTTTTCCAACATCAGACCATTTTTTTAGGATTCCCATAATTTTTTGCTCACTGGACATATCAATCCCGACAAAAGGTTCATCTAGGATGATAACTGTGGCATCTTGAACAATAGCTCTCGCAACAAAAACACGCTGCAACTGACCTCCTGATAAACTGCCAATTTGACGCTCTTTAAAATCAACCAAATCAACTTGTGCTAACGCTTCAAGAGCAGCTTGCTTTTCGAGCGGACCTGGACTTTTAAAAAGCCCTAACTTAGGATATGTGCCCGTCAATACAAGATCTAAAACATTAATCGGAAAGGTCAAATCGACCGCTGAACGTTGTTCGACATAGGCAATTTGATCTCTAACTTTTGCTAGAGATTCACCCTGAATATAAGTTTGACCACTTTGACATTTAATTAATCCAAGTGCCCCTTTGATTAAGGTTGATTTACCAGCACCATTCGGTCCGATAATCCCTGTAATTTTTCCCTTTTGAACTGTTAATGACACTTGATCTAAAATCAGCTCCCCTTGGTATGCTACTGTTAAATTTTTGATCTCAAACATTTTTTACCTTCTAAACCAGATTTATTTAATGAAACATATCTACGATCAACTTGATATTCAAAATCGTCAAAGCGATGGCTGCAATCCAACCCAATGCTGCGATGACTTTATTATTTCTAAAGCGTTTGCCCATGATTTTTTCATTAGAGGTAAAATATACTAGAGGAATCATTGAAACAGGTAAGGCAATGGATAAGAAGACTTGTGACTGGATCATCAAGGAGTCCAAACCACCTTCACGACCGTGGTAATAAATCGCTGCAATCAAAACCGGAATGACTGACAGACCACGGGTAATCAAGCGACGGGCCCAAGTTGGCATTTTTAAATTAATAAAGCCTTCCATGACGATTTGACCAGAGAGTGTTCCTGTAATTGTTGAATTTTGTCCAGATGCTAAAAGCGCAACCGCAAATAAAGTAGAGAGTACAGGACTTGCTACGGCACCTGCTAATTTGTTATCTTGTAAGGCGTTGTAAAGCGAGGTAAAAGTACCCAGACCTTCACCACGACCGAAGAACATGGCAGCACCCAAGACAAGCAAGAGCGTATTAATGATAAAGGCAACCGTTAATTGGATATTCGAATCCCAGGTAGAGAAACGAACGGCACGCGCCACATCGTCTTCATCTTGACGGTTATAGTTTCGGGTTTGAGCAATCGATGAATGCAAATACAGATTATGTGGCATAACGGTTGCCCCCACAATCCCCAGTGCCATCGTCAGCTGACTACGATCAAAAATTTCCTTTTGTGGTATAAAGCCTTTAAGCATGTCCGCAATGACGGGGTCAGAAATAGCGACTTCATAGACGAAGACAATCATGATGACGGAAATTAGGGTAATGACGATGGCTTCGATTTTTCGGAAGCCGAGCTTCATCAAGAAGAGTAAAAGCAGGACATCAAAAACAGTCAGGATAACGCCCCAGATGATAGGTAGACCAAATAATAAATTCAGGGCAATAGCGCCACCAATGACTTCAGCGATATCTGTTGCCATGATCGCAAGCTCCGTGATGATCCAAAGGACGAAACCAAGTTTTCTGCCAGTATGTTTGCGTGTGGCTTGTGCCAGATCCAAACCAGTAACAATACCAAGTTTAGAGGCCATGTATTGCAAAAGCATGGCGATCAAACTTGAAACGAGGACGACGGACAAGAGAAGATAGCCGTACTGAGCACCCCCACCGATTGAGGTAATCCAGTTACCTGGATCCATATAGCCTACTGCAACTAAGGCACCCGGTCCTGAAAAGGCTAAAATATTTTTCCAAAAGCTGTTGTTTTTAGGGATTTCAACTGTCCCATTAATCTCTGCCAAACTTGGACCATTGGCATACTTGACAAATTTCTTGTGTTCTTTCATGATTGCTCCTATTTAAGATATTCAGGCAAGGCCTCACCTGAACTCGGTTTATTCCTAGTTGATAGTTAAAATATTAATGACTGTAGTAGGTCAACTGCCAGTCTTTTTTCTGAAAATGCGGAATGACGAATCTAGCATCGTCATCTGTTCTAGCGATGACTGACCCATCAGTCAAAACACTCGTAAGGGTAATGAATTTGGGAGGTGTCTGATTTAGGCAGATCAAAAAATCTTTGGCTTCTTGTGTAAGCGATGCTACTTCATAACGATAGCCGACTTTAGCTTGGTTGAGGTCATGGGTGATCGTCTCACCTTCCCAAAATCTCTCTGCAGGAATTTCTGAACCATGCGGATCAGTTTTTGGAAACTGCATGAGACTATACAAGCGTTCCACCAATCTTTTAGATGAGGAATGTTCCAAGTTCTCAGCTTCTTCGTGGACTTCATCAATCTGATAACCGGCTTGTTCAACTAAAAACGTCTCCCAAACACGATGGGACTTAATAATAAATCTAGCTTCACGGTAACCCTCAGGTTTTAAGAGTACCCCGTAATATTTTTTATGCTCGACTAACTTTTTCTTAGCCAGGCGTTTTATCATCTCTGTTGCACTAGGTGCCGAAACTTTGAGATAGTTGGCAACATCTGTGATACCAACCATCTTATCCGTTTTTTCTTCTAGCTGATAAATGGCTTTCAGATAATCTTGTTCTGTTTTTGAAAATTCGTCCATATCGTACTTTCTAATTGTTTATAGTCAATAGTTTAGCACTACCTAAATTATTTGTCAAGCATTTTCAGTTTGATCTATCAGAACTTTCCTAGGTGAATACCGTGTTTGGTCTATTAGTTGATTGATTCCCTAACTTCAATTAATTAATAACTGATCTATTCTGAACGAATAATTTAACATGTGCTAATCTTTTTTACAACCTTATTTTTTAGGCAATGCTAAAAAAAGCGGCTCTATAATTTCTGTAGTGGGTAAATCCACTGTAGAGATTATGGAGCCTTTTTTAGTGTAGAAAAAAAGTCCCATATGACCTATAATGAAAAGCGACGAAACTCACATTAGAAAGACTCATATGGAACAACTAAATCTTATCACAAATTTTCTCAGAATTAAAGACAAAAATATCACTATCACTGATGAATATGATATGGGGACTCACTTAGAACTCCACGGTCACTTGGACTACACAGCCCCTAAATGCCCAAAATGCAAGGGACAAATGGCTAAGTACGACTACCAGAAAACTTCTAAAATCCCCTACCTAGAAACTGCTGGCTACCCTTTACTTATCCGCCTTAGAAAGCGTCGTTTCAAGTGTAAAGATTGCGGAAAAATGGCGGTCGCTGAAACTCCTCTTGTCAAGAAGAACCACCAAATCTCTGTCGCTGTTAACCAGAAAATCGCACAATTACTCATCGAAAATCAAGCAATGAAACATATTGCACACAGGCTATCAATTTCAACATCGTCAGTTATGAGAAAGCTCAATGAGTTCAAGTTTGAAACGGATTGGAATACCCTACCTGAGGTGATGAGTTGGGACGAGTATGCCTTCAAGAAGGGGAAAATGAGCTTCATCGCTCAAGATTTCGACTCCCTAAATATCATCGCCATTCTCGACGGAAGAACTCAAGCAACCATCCGAAACCACTTTCTACGCTATCCTAGAAAGGTTAGAAATCGGGTCAAAGTGATTACCATGGATATGTTTAGTCCCTATTATCAACTTGCTAAACAGCTTTTTCCGAATGCAAAAATTGTACTCGATCGCTTTCATATCGTGCAACACCTTAGTCGTGCTATGAACCGTGTCCGTATTCAAATTATGAATCAATTCGACAGAAAATCGCAGGAATACCGAGCCTTGAAACGTTACTGGAAATTGATACAACAAGATAGCCGTAAACTCAGCGATAAACGATTTTATCGCCCTATGTTTCGAATGCATTTGACTAACAAGGAAATCCTAGAAAAACTCCTGTCTTTCTCCGAGGAACTACGACAACACTATGAACTCTATCAGCTTCTCTTATTTCATTTCCAAGAGAAGAACTCAGACCATTTCTTTGACCTCATCGAACAGGAAATAGCCATCGTTAATCCTATTTTCCAGACGGTATTGAAGACATTTTTAAAGGATAAAGACAAGGTTTTAAACGCCATGGAATTGCCTTATTCAAACGCCAAACTGGAAGCTACCAATAATCTCATCAAAGTCATTAAGAGAAATGCCTTTGGTTTCAGGAACTTTGAAAACTTTAAAAAACGGATTTTGATTGCATTGAACATAAAGAAAGAGAGGACGAAGTTCGTCCTCTCTAGGTGTTAGCTTTTCATCTACCCACTACAGTTGACAAAGAGCCAAAAAAGCCTGACTTGTCGTCAGACTTTAATGTAAGCTTAACAAAATCGCTTTACTCAAACCAGCTATCAACAATTTTAGGATTGGCTTTGAGCCATTTATCAGCTGCTTCAGTAGGTTTCATACCAGATTGAATATCTAGCATAACACTCGCCATGTCAGCTGTTCCCCATTTAAATTTTTCCAAAACTTTGTAAGCTTCTGGGTGATCAGATTTCAAGTCCTTACGTGCGATTGTTTTGATGGTTTCTTTGCCACCCATGGCACCTTTAGGATCTTCTAGATAATGCAATTTATACTTACTAAACATCCAGTGCGGTGACCAGCCTGTTATGACTATCTCTTCTTTATTTTTATAGGCTTTCTCGAGTGCTGATACCATGGCCCCACTTGACGAAGCTTGGAGGCTCCAATCCGAAAGGTTTGGATAGGCCTTGATTGTGTTTTCAGTCGCGACCATCATGCCTGCACCTGGTTCAATGCCAGTGATGATTTGCTTGGCCTGATCTGTCAAATCTGAGATAGACTTAGCTGACATATAATCTGGCACGACAAGTCCTGTTTTGACGCCGGTCAGATTTGTCCCAACGACTGTTAGATCATTTTGATATTTTTTAAGCAATGGACCATGTGTTATCGGCAACCAAGCGGATAAAGAAGCATCAATTTGACCATTGGCTACTGATTGCCAGAGCACTGAATTATCAAGTGGTGTTAAACTAACGTCATAACCATGCGCCTTGAGCGCTTGTCCAATGACATTTGTACTGGCAACTTCTGAGTCCCACTCGACATAACCTAGACTAATTTTTTCATGACTTTGATTCGTTGTCGCAAAAGAATTGACGACGCCTCCACCGATCATTATCAAAAGCGTTGCGATGACAGCCCAACGACGTTTTTGATTTTGCGGTAATTTTTGACCAGGTTTGGTGTTTAATTTTTGAGCAAAACGGTCGATGATGATGGCAAGAATTACTAAGGCTAGACCATTTACAAAGCCTGCGCCGATATCTGCGTGCTGTACAGCTGTTAGAACACCGCGACCGAGACCCGGTGCACCGATCATACTTGCGGTCACAACCATTGATAGTGCAAGCATAATCGTTTGATTGGCACCTGCTAGAATGGTATTTTTGGCATTGGGTAATTCAAGTTTCAGTAATTTTTGCCAAGAGGTTGACCCAAATGAATCCGCCGCTTCAACCAGATCAACTGGCACTTGGCGAATCCCTAGATTGGTCATCCGAACGACTGGTGGCAAGGCAAAGATGATCGAGGCAAAGACACCTGGTACCACACCAATCCCGAAGAAGGCAACAGCAGGAATCAAGTAAACAAAACCTGGCATGGTTTGCATAAAGTCTAAAATCGGTTGTACAATAGCTTGTGTTCGATCAGATTTGGCCATGGCAATCCCAAGTGGCACGCCAATGATTAAGGATATCAAGGCTGACATGATGACCAAGGTCATGGTATTCATCAAATCTTGCCAGAGTCCTTGGTTAGCAATTAACAATAGGCCCGCCAGCGTAAAGATTGGAAAGCCCCATCTTCTAGGTGATGTGATGACAGCGATCATAAAGATACCTGCAATCATCAAGAACATGGGAATGGCCAAAAGACCATCCGTCATGGCTGTCATGATCGTATTACCTGCGCTTTGAATGACATTAAAAAGACCTGATAAGTGTTGGGTTATCCAGTCCACACCATCTGACACCCATTTTTCAACAGGGAGTTGACCAATAAGTAAAGTGTTCATCTTATGCTTCCTCCTTTTTGACTGGCTCTGTCACGAGTGTCTCCGCTTCATGAGACTTGAGCGTTTCACACGTTGTTGTGTCAGAATCTGTATCCGCTAAAGCTTCAAGGACGAGTCCTCTAATGACAACACCACGCAAACGGCCATCTTCGACAACGGCAACTGGCGTTGTGGCATCGTAGATAATCGGTAGAATATCTGAGATTAAAGTATCTGGCGAGATGATTGGCATGTCAACAATGACATCTAATAATGGCAATTGTGCCTTACGTGCCCGAACTGCTGCATCCGCTGATAGATAACCTCGGAAACTTCGATGTCTACCCACCGCAACAAGTCCTGAGACTTCCTCTTCTTGCATTCTGCGAAGGGCAACCGTTGGCCCGTCCACTGCAACATTGGTCGTCAAAGCTGGGATCATGATATTTTCTGCGACTAGGACCTTAGAGCGGTCAACGCCTTCTGTAAAGGTTTTGACGTAGTCATTTTCAGGGTTGGTTAGGATTTCTTCGCCCGTGCCGACCTGCATGAGTTTGCCGTCTTTCATGATGGCGATGCGATCGCCGATTCTCAGAGCTTCATCGAGGTCATGTGTAATGAAGATAATCGTTTTTTGGACGTTGGCTTGCAGGTCTAAAAGTTCATCTTGCATTTCTCGACGAACCAGTGGATCTAGCGCTGAGAAGGCTTCATCCATAAGTAAGATATCTGGATCATTGGTCAAAGCTCGCGCCAAGCCAACACGCTGTTGCATACCGCCTGATAACTGATCTGGATACTGGTCTTTAAAGGCCAATAATTTGGCATTTTCAAGCGCGTGTTCAGCACGTTTCTGACGTTCTTCTTTTGGAACACCTTGAATTTCAAGGCCAAACTCCGTGTTTTCGAGAATTGTCCGATGTGGCAATAAGGCAAAGTTTTGGAAGACCATAGACATCTTGCGACGACGGATTTCTAGCAATTCTTTTTTATTGAGTTTGGTGATGTCTTGTCCGTCAATGATCAGTTGTCCTGCTGTTGGCTCAGACAAGCGATTCAGGAGTCGGATCAAGGTCGATTTACCTGACCCTGAGAGCCCCATGATGACGAAGATTTCACCTTCATTGATGGCTAGATTAATATCATAGACACCGACAGTGCTACCTGTCTTTTTAAGAATTTCGTCCTTTCTGACGTTTTGTTTGACTAACTCGAGTGCCGCTTTCCGACGCTTTCCGAATATTTTAGTCAATTGTTTAATTTCAACTTTCGGCATAAATTCCCCCTTTTTATTCCGCTTTTGTGATAAAATTAGCTTACAAGTGACAACCTTTATTGAAAAACAAGTTGCCACCTAAGTGACAATTCTAATGATACACACAAATTGTCACTTTGTCAAACATTGCCACTTATTTTTTGTAGATTTTGATAATAGAAAGACCCTCATATGAAAACAGTTCGCGAACCTCGCTACCGTCAAATTGCCTATGCCATTGCTGAAAAGATCGCTGATGGTACCTACCCGATTGGAGCCAAACTCCACGCTAGATCTACTCTTTCGGCACAGTTTGGTGTGTCATCCGAGACAGCGCGTAAAGCCATAAGCATTTTAAATGGCTTGGATATCGTCCAACCTGTTCATGGCTCTGGTGTCACAATTTTATCTCAGGAGAAAGCCAAAAATTTCTTGAATCAAGCTGAAGAAACTTCAACGATCCAGACCTTACATGCGCAAATCGATAATATCATGACCGTTCAAAAAACGGCTATTGACAATTTATCAGAGTCACTTGCTACCTTATTTGAACAGACAGCTCGTGTACAGAAAAAAAGCCCCTTGGCACCACACGAACTCTTACTTTCCGAAGATTGTGACGCGATTGGGCAGTCTATCGGTCAGCTTAATTTTTGGCAAACGACAGGTGCAACCATTGTTGCAATATTGAATCATGATGAACTGGTCTTATCTCCTGGTCCCTATGCGATTTTGGAGAAAGGTGATACTGTCTACTTCGTCGGAAATGAAACTACTTTTCAAAATGTCAAATCATTCTTTTATCCAGCCGGATAATCAAGAATGTAATAAAAAAATAGGCTATGAACGATTTCCCATGTTAATTGGAATTTTCATAGCCTATTTCTGTGTGTAAACTTTACTAAAAACTGTATGGTGCCAGATTCATCGTTAAAAACATTACGAAATTAGTTGAAAAACTTCTGATTCTTTAGCAACTCGGCATTCTTTTAGCAAAACAATGCGAAATTGGTTGGAAATCCTTTGATTATTGACCAAATCGACATTCTTTCTGAGAAACAATCCGAAATTGGATAAAATATCTTGTTTCTGCGAAAAGATAAAATCAATAAACAATCCAATATACAAAAAAAGCTAATCACATTGACTCCGTATGATTAACTTTTTGTCTGTTAACTTGAACTTTAACTTAATTTTATTCAGCTTAGGCACCAAATACTTTGAAACGATCTTCGTCAGCCATAAATTCTTTAGGACCGACTTCTTGTTCTGGTGAACCAACAACGAGTTGACCACGGAGATTCCATGAAGCTGGGAGATCATAAGTTTTAGCAACAGTTGCGTTGATGACTGGATTGTAATGTTGCAAGTTTGCACCTAGACCAAGTTCACTCAAAGCTACCCATGCATTAACTGAAGCAATACCTGTTGATTGTTCAGACCAAACTGGGAAATTTTCAGCATAAAGTGGGAATTGTTCTTGCAAACCTTTCACCACATCAGTATCTTCAAAGAAGAGCGCTGTCAATCCAGCAGCCGCAAAGCTGTCCAATTTAGCTTTAGTGCCTTCCCAAGCTGACTCAGGAACACCTTGACGATCCATTTCAGCTTTAAGGTCAGTGGCAATGATTTCTTGCCAAAGTTTTTTGTGTTCAGCACCCGCCAAAATCAAAACACGTGATGTTTGGCTGTTAAATGCTGAAGGTGATAACTTAACTGCTTCTGTAATGGTTGCTGTTGCTTTTTCAACATCTACTGCATCGCCTAATGCATAGATAGAACGACGATTTGCTAATGATTCCAAGAATGACATAATTTTTCTCCTAATTTGAACTTCAAGCTAACTTCCTAGGAAAATAAATGATTTGTAGAACCTACGCAAGCGTAGAAACTTTAAATCCCTAATTTTCTACGAAAGTTTACGACTACGTCGCACCGCTTTTAGTATCATCCGTTAAATAAATTTAATATTTTAGGAGACGTCTTCTATGTGGGTTCGATTTTCATTTACTATCTCGAACACTTTAATACCTTCGCCTCACGTTTACAAATGTAATTTTAACACAATAATTTACAATTGTAAACTATTTAGATCGCAAAAAAATTTTACTTTTCAAATCCTCCAAATTATAGAAAAAAGAGTTAGTTTCCTAACTCTTAAATTGACAATGCTTATGAGGATTCGTACCCGATGTTTTCGCATAGGGCAGTCGATTTTCAAAGGTCTCAACTGGATGCCACTCTTCTAAAAGCGCAAGACCATGATATTGTTGTAAGTCTTCTGCACATTCTATACACCAACGTTTCTCAGACTTTACCCAGAAAGCAGATAAAAAATCTTCCTGACTTTTAAACTCTGGGTAATCCTGTGCTAGGCGTTGCCACTCTTGCTTATAGACCTTCAATGCCTCGTAAAAATTTTCAAATTCATATTTAGCGATAATATCATCTCGCCAATTCTCAAAAAACCACCATGGCTCGTTATCACCAAGCATCTCAACTACTCTGTACATTTCCTAACCTCTTATATGTTCTCTATTTTACAGAAAACATTGAGATTTTTCATCAAATTTGCTCAGAGATTTTCTCAATACAATAATTCGCTAAAAAGGCGACCCGCTCATGCTTGCCGGTCAAATGATTAAAACCAAAAATTGCCTCGAAGCCAGTCGAGATTCGGTAGGTGACAACATCCGTGTTTTTGGCCGTCGTTTTACTATGCGCATTACGACCTCTCTTGAAATAGGTGAGTTCTTCCTCTGTTAAGATCGCATCTTTTTCCATTTCAGAAATGAGAAATGCTTGCGCTTTGGCACTGACATACTTGACCGCAGTTCTTTGAAGTTCACCAGGTTTCGTGATGCCTTGTGACAACAAATAATCGCGGACAAAAACTTCATATACTGCATCGCCCGAGTAAGCTAGGGCAATGCCATTTAATAAATCTGCTCTAAATTCAGTCACGTGTCCACCTCACACCATCTGGCGTATCCAATAAGGCAATGCCCTGCGCTTTCAAATCATCTCGAATTTTATCTGATAAGACAAAATCTCGATTTTCTCTAGCAATTTGACGTTCAGCAATCAATTGCTCAATCTCAGCATCTAAGATTTCAGCTGGCGCAAACGCAATTCCAATAATACTCAAAATTTCATCAAATAAGGCTTGTGCTTCCATAGAAAAATTGCCTTGGTTAACATACTTGATCAGCTCATAAAAAGCAGTTAAGCCATTTGAAATATTGAAATCATTGTCCATCTCTTTGATGAAATCCTGACGAAAGCCATCGATTTCCTGATCAGGAATCTGGGCAGCAACTGGATTCTTCTCAATTTCAAAAGCTAATTTATCATAGGCATTTTTGATTTTCTTAAGATTATTTTCAGCATCTTTAACCGTGTCATCACTAAAAGCCAATGGCTTACGGTAGTGTTGTGACACCAAGAAAAAGCGGAGAATTTGCCCATCAACTGCCTGTAACATCTCATGGACTGTTTTAAAGTTCCCCAGAGATTTCGACATTTTTTCACCGTCTGCTGCCGTTACAAAACCATTGTGGAGCCAATATTTGGCAAAGGTATGACCAGTTTTAGCTTCGGATTGTGCGATTTCATTGGTATGATGCGGAAATTCTAAATCAGCACCACCACCATGGATATCAATCGTATCACCTAGGATGCTCGTCGCCATAACAGAACATTCAATGTGCCACCCCGGACGTCCTGCGCCCCATGGACTTTCCCATGAAGGTTCGTCTGGCTTGCTTGATTTCCAGAGGGCAAAATCAAGCGGATCTTCCTTATTAAGTTCTATTGTATCTGTCCGACCTGAAGCCCCCGCCTCTAGTTCATCTAGATTTTTATTAGCCAAACGGCCATAGTCTGCAAATTTTTTCACGCGGAAAAAAACATCATTATTTGACACATAGGCAAAGTCTTTTGCGACTAATACTTCAATAAAATCAATGATTTCAGGCATAAACTCTAGTACACGCGGATTTCTTGTCGCCGGTTTAACGCCGAGCGCTTGCGTGTCTGAAAAGAAAGCCTGAATATAAGTCTCAACTAAATTCTCAATTGATATATTGGCCGTTTTAGCGGCTTGGATAATTTTATCATCTACATCTGTAAAGTTGGATACAAAATTCACCTTATAACCACGGTATTCTAGGTATTTTCGAATCGTATCAAAGGCCACAACTGACCGTGCATTCCCGATATGAATGTAGTTATAAACAGTTGGACCACAGACATACATGTTAACCTCACCTGAAACAAGTGGCACAAAGTCCTCCTTTTCACGCGTTAAGGTATTATATAGTTTAATCATTTTTTCTCCTAGCTTATCAGACAATCTGTAAAAGAAACATCTCGATAAGCTCTTTCGTTACTAAATCCCGCCCATATGGTCATAAAAACTGACGTGGCGTTCACTTTCTAGTTTCACACGATCTCGTTCAGGACTTGCTGGGCCATGAACGCGGACGATCTTAGCAGGCACCCCAACAACCGTCACGGCTTCAGGCACATCTTTTGTCACGACAGCGCTAGCACCAACTCTGGCATTCTCACCAATCTCAATCGGCCCTAATAATTGGGCATGAGCCGAAATCAAGGCACCACGCCTAATACTAGGATGACGTTTCCCTGTATCCTTACCCGTTCCACCTAGCGTTACACCATGATAGAGCTTAGCACCTGATTCAACAATCGCCGTTTCACCAATAACAAGACCCGAGCCATGGTCGATAAACACACCATTTTCAATCACAGCACCTGGATGTATTTCAATCTGCGTCAAAAAACGCCAAAATTGCGAATGCATCCGACCCAATAATTTAAAATGATGGCACCATAAAAAATGCGAAATTTTATGCGCCGCAAGCGCCTTAATGCCGGGAGATGTCAAAAGTATCTCCAGATTATAACGCGCTGCTGGATCATTTTCTTTCACTGCCTCAAAGGCCTCTTGCCAAAACCCCATCGTGTTCTAAACCTCCTGTATCCCTAATCGAAAATGCCAAGACATGTTGATAATCTTGTTAACCATTAGCGCCGTCTAAATCGCTTAAAGCTTCCCAAAGGATAACTGACTTCTCATAGTCTACCGCATCGAAGGGGTCAACTGCGACCCCTAAAACGTCTTCTAGTTCATTAATCCCTGTACTTGGCGCTTGCAAGTCCTTAAGTTGCCAAACCAAAACTAAACCATCATGCTCTTGAAATGGCACACCAAAGTCAGCATGGTTGTACCATTTGGCAAAACTCAAAATATTGCTAAAAACCGGAACAAAACTTTCACCATTCGGTTTAGAAAGTGTCGCAAAAATACGTGCAGTCTCGCCTTCTGCAGTTGTTCTAACAAATGCAGGCATGAGGTAATAACGATCTGCCACTGTTTTTCCTTGACTAGCAGACCCTAAAAGTTTATTTAAGACATCTGTATAGTAATTTAGAAAGGCGACTAAATCGCTTCTGCCTAACATAATAGCGTTATCAGAATCTTGACCAGCAGGCTGTAGATTAAAAGCAATGGCATCAAATTCCTGAGCTAATAGCTTGTCAACAACTGACATAAACGGTTGATTAACAAAAGTCAATGGTTCTGTCACACGTTCTTGAAAATTAGCAAGTGCTGCTGCGGTTGTAAAGACAGGAATCACATTTTTATCTTCAATCGGTAAGGCAAATGGTTCTGCAATACCGACAACAGGATAAGCATGGAGCGCGTGAACAAAACCGATATCAGCCACAAAATTACCTGAATGGGCAATAAAATCACGGAGGCGTTCATCAAGTTCTGGGCTAAATTGGTAATCAGTCATTATTTCTCATTTCTGGTTGATTTGTCAGTTACGAACGCTCTCAAAGTCTTCATTGGGAGCTCAATAAGTGACAAAGGTCTATTTGATATTAATAGTCCTATTTTACCATAAAAATGCCTTATTTTTTTACATCAAGGCATGAAATTAGTGACTAACAAAAAAACGCCAGAAAGACGTTTTTTGAGTAGACTTCAGTTTTCTAAACTTATTCAGCTGCTTTGACTTCTGTTTTACCAGTGACGTCGTATTTAGCTGTTGTGTCTAATTTGTTATAAGCATCAAGTTGATCTTGTGTCGCAAAGTAGAGGTTACCATCAATTTTAGCAGTGACTTGTTTGCCATCTACATCTTTACCATTTTGGGCAGCAAAACCAATCGCTGATTTAGTTACATAGACATCACCTTTGATACCACCGTTAGAAATTACAGTAAATGGTGAATTAACAACGACTTTCTTAACAGTCACTGTAAATGTTTTAGTGACTTGGTGTTTGTCATTTTGTGTATAAAGACCGACTTTACGAGCAATTTCACCTTTAGAGCCAAGGAAAGTCCCATCGATTGTCAAAGTTTTGTCAGCAGCATCAATATCAGCAGTTGCTGCACCGAGCCATGCACCATCTTTACCCATTGTATCAGCTAAGTCAGCAAATTTTTCAGTGCCATGAGTTGCGCCTGTTTTAACGTCAGAAACTTTATCGTAGCTGATTGCGCCACCTTTAGTAGCAACAGTAATCGCACCTGGTTTAACAGCTGTAACATCAGAAGCTTCAACTTTCACTTCTCCTGTTACACTACCTTTATCAGCAGCATCAAGTGCTTCATAAGCTGTTTTCAAATCTTCAGAAGCAAAAATTAGATTCCCATCAATTTTACCAGTACCTTCAAACTTGAAGCCAGTTGCATTGACATAAACATCTCCTTTAACAGTTCCTTGTGCAATAGCAAAACCTGGTGACTTCACAACTAATTTTTTAACTGTCAAGGTATAAGTTTTTTCTGGTTTATGATCAGCACCTGATTTGTAAAGGGCAAGTTCACGGTTGACTTGACCATCTCCTGCAAATAAACCTTCGACTGTCAAGACTTTATCAGATGCATCGATATCTTTTGTCGCCGCATTTAACCAAGCACCATTAGCTGCGAAACCTTTTGACAAAGTATCAAAACTATCTGTTCCTTGAGTGGCACCAGTGAAAGCTTCAGCAGTTTTAGCTGAATCCGTCGTTTTGTCTTCTGCTTTTTTGTCGTCTGAGCCACCACAAGCTGTCAGGAATGTCACTGATAATGCAGAAACTGCTAAAAGTGAGATGATTTTTGATTTTTTCATGAGATAGGCCTCCTTTTTTAAGTTCACCAATCAAGTTGATCGTGATACTCGCCCTAAATTTAATTTTGGTATAGATAAACTTTCAGAAAAAACTCATCTTTTTATGAAATCGTTTACACTTGTTATTTTAGCACTTCCTAATTTTAAAGTCAAGCCATATCCTAATCGCTCGGTTCCCGCATCATAGCAGAGAATTCAAGCCTTCTATCGTCTGAAGATTCCCCCTATCTTTCAGCTTCTTTACCATTTTCTTAGATACAAATGGATATTTTATGCACTGCCATATGCAAAATTATCCCACGATCAGATAGGACTACTCTTTTTGTCTTTTTTTTGGTAAAATAGAATCAGTAAATTTATTTGTAGAAATGGACGAAAATGACTTACAAAGACAAGCATATCAAACTCTTCTCACTTAACTCAAACTTAGAATTGGCGCAAAAAATTTCTGAATGTGCTGGTATTCCCCTCAGTAAAATCGAATCTAAACAGTTTTCTGATGGTGAAATTCAAATCAATATTGAAGAAAGTGTCCGCGGTTACGACATCTTCATCGTACAGTCCACATCTTATCCTGTCAATACACACCTGTGGGAATTACTCATCATGATTGATGCTTGTAAACGTGCCAGTGCTAATACTGTCAATATCGTGATGCCTTACTATGGTTATGCACGTCAAGATAGAACGGCATCACCACGCGAACCCATTACGGCTAAACTCGTTGCTAACATGCTGACAACAGCAGGTGCTGATCGTATTTTGACCCTTGATTTGCATGCAGTTCAGGTGCAAGGTTTCTTTGATATTCCTGCTGACAATCTCTATACTGTGCCCTTGTTTGCTGAATATTATCAGTCACAAGGCCTAGTCGGTGATGATGTTGTCGTTGTTGCACCTAAAAACTCAGGTATCAAGCGTGCGCGTTCTTTGGCAGACTATCTTGAGAGTCCACTTGCGATTGTTGATTATGCAGATGATGATCAAAAACGTGAGAATGGCTATATTATTGGTGATGTTAAAAATAAGAACGTCATTTTGATTGATGACATTTTAAACACAGGTAAAACTTTCTCTAGTGCTGCTGTTATCGCAAAAGATGCTGGTGCTATGGATGTCTATGCCGTTGCATCTCACGGTCTATTCACACCAGGTGCTGCTAACCGCTTAAATGCTGCACCAATTTCAGAAGTCCTCGTAACTGACTCTGTTAAAACTGAAACCCCTAAACCTGATGCGATTAAATATCTCAGTGCAGCACCATTACTTGCCCACGCTATTATCCGTATCCACGAAAACAAACCTGTCAGCCCTCTCTTTCAATACAACAAAGCAGCTGATTAACTGACATAGAAATGATAGACAAGGCTCAGTGTTTTTTGTCCGATTCCCGGTCAAAAGCCTGAGCCTTAATACAATAGGTAATCCCATGATTTATCTTGATAATGCAGCAACCACTCCTGTTCTACCCGCAGTCTCACAAGTCATGTTAGAGACACTCAATACGACTTTTGGCAACCCCTCTAGCATTCATAGCTACGGACGCTCAGCTGGAAAAATCATTCGTGAGGCCCGTAAAACAATTGCGACCATCCTAGATGTCCCAGCCAGAAACCTTATCTTTACTTC
The DNA here is from genome assembly GCA_047833645.1 of Lactococcus sp. Classification (GTDB taxonomy): domain Bacteria; phylum Bacillota; class Bacilli; order Lactobacillales; family Streptococcaceae; genus Pseudolactococcus. The sequence goes on along the minus strand of CP181259.1, from coordinate 1,953,191 downwards.
TGGCGGCTCTGAGGCCAATAACCAAGCCCTCATCGGTTACGCCTTGGCTAACCGAGCCAAAGGCAATCATATCATCACGACGGCCATTGAGCACCACGCCGTTTTACATACTGTTCTATACTTACAAGACCGCCACGGCTTTGATGTTACGCTTGTCAAACCTAACCCCGATGGTAGCTTTACCCCTGACCTCATTACTAACGCCCTTCGAGATGACACCATCCTAGTTTCAACTATGTACGCCAATAACGAGACAGGTCAAATTCTGCCTATCGCTGAGATCGCCGACCGTCTCAAAACACATCAAGCTGTCTTTCATGTCGATGCCGTTCAGGTTATGGGTAAACTGCCCATTCATCCAGTAGCACTAGGCATCGATTTCCTATCCGCTTCCGCCCATAAATTCCACGGGCCTAAAGGTGTTGGCTTCCTCTACCATGGTGACTTGCAGTTTGATAACCTCATTCACGGTGGTGATCAAGAGAACAGTCGACGTGCCGGTACTGAAAGTATCCATAACATCGTTGGCATGGCCAAAGCACTTGAAGTATCCGCTGAACAGCTCGACGCCAATTATAACAAAGTCTCAGCACTTAAGACACAACTGCTATCAGAACTTGATGGTCTTAACTACTATGTTAACGAGTTCGGCAAAACTATGCCTCACGTCCTCAACCTCGGTTTTCCTAGCTTTAACCAAGACCTCTTACTAATGAAACTTGACCTTCAAGGCGTCGCAATCTCCACAGGTTCTGCCTGTACCGCTGGTGCAATTGAACCTTCGCACGTTCTTGAAGCAGTTTACGGCAAAGCATCTGTCAAGCTCAAAGAATCTGTTAGAATCTCTTTATCAGATCTAACAACTTCTCAAGAGATTACTGACTTCGTCCATATTTTAAAAACAATTATTACGCAAAACTCATCACATAACTAGAAAGGAGATTTGATTGGTCTAACTTATCAGACCAATCAAAAATCTAAACATGGCATTTGTCACAGAAAAACACTTGGAAGATAGTCAATATACATACAAGCTATCACCTAGCATCAAAAAGTATACCCTCATGGATACAACTTTTATCAAAAATAGACTTGGCAACTATGAGCTTACACGCATTTTAGAAAGCGTACCTAACTCAGGTGATGGCCCCTTGCTTAAAATCATCGTTAACTCAGATTTAACCGGATTTAAACTATCTATCACAGATAAATCAGGTCTGAAAAACATGAACATCTTCAAATCTGAAGATAACAAAATGATCCAAGAAAAATTTTATTTCCAAATGAATGCGCTTGTTGATCGTGGTGTTTTCGTTAAAGACTAGTGCCAATAAGCTCATATGAGCTTATTTTTTCTCCTTTTAAAGATGACTCACCCACTCAAGAACTCAAAATAATACAGAAAAAGCACTCAGATTACTCTGAGTGCTTTTCTATTTATTGTCCGACCAATAAATAGATTTGGAAGTCTAAATGAATTAAGCTTCGATTTCTGCAACGATACCTGAACCAACAGTACGGCCACCTTCACGAATAGAGAAAGTAGTACCTTGTTCAACGGCGATTGGGTGGATCAATTCAACGTCGATAGAAACGTTGTCACCAGGCATTACCATTTCAGTACCAGCTGGGAGTTTGATTGAACCAGTTACGTCAGTTGTACGGAAGTAGAACTGTGGACGGTAGTTGTCGAAGAATGGCGTATGACGGCCACCTTCTTCTTTAGACAAGATATAAACTTCGCCTTTGAATTGTTTGTGAGGTGTGATTGAACCTGGTTTAGCAATAACTTGACCACGTTCGATATCGTCACGTTGAACACCACGAAGAAGAACACCAACGTTATCGCCAGCAAGACCTTCGTCAAGTTGTTTACGGAACATTTCAACACCAGTTACGATAGCGTTTGAAATTTCTTCTTTGATACCAACGATAGAGATTTCGTCATTGACGTGAACTGTACCACGGTCGATACGACCTGAAGCAACTGTACCACGACCAGTGATTGAGAATACATCTTCGACTGGCAAAAGCAAAGGTTTGTCAGTATCACGTTCTGGAGTTGGGATGTATGAGTCAACAGTATCCATCAATTCCATGATGATGTCTTCGTATTCAGCATCGCCTTCAAGGGCTTTAAGTGCTGAACCAACGATAACTGGTGTGTCATCGCCTGGGAAGTCGTATTCTGATAAGAGGTCACGAACTTCCATTTCAACGAGTTCGATCAATTCTTCATCATCAACAAGGTCTTTTTTGTTGAGGAAAACGATCAATTTACCAACACCAACTTGACGTGAAAGCAAGATGTGCTCACGAGTTTGTGGCATAGGTCCGTCAGTTGCAGCTACTACCAAGATAGCGCCATCCATTTGAGCGGCACCAGTGATCATGTTTTTAACGTAGTCCGCGTGACCTGGGGCATCGATATGGGCATAGTGACGTGCTTCAGTTTCGTACTCAACGTGAGCAGTATTGATTGTAATACCGCGTTCGCGTTCTTCTGGCGCTGCGTCAATTGAAGCGTAGTCTTTAGGTGTGTTTACTGATGAAGGCAAACGACGTGACAATACAGTCGTGATTGCAGCAGTAAGTGTAGTTTTACCATGGTCAACGTGTCCGATAGTACCGATATTAGCGTGTGGTTTCGAACGATCGTATTTTTCTTTAGCCATTTTTAAAAATGTCTCCTTTAGAATAAAAAATATATTTTTTTTAGACAGACCGCGCAATACGACAATCTACCATTACTATCTAATTATAAAGGTTTTTTGAAAAAAAGCAAGTATTTCACCGCAAAAAAAGATGTTTTTTGTTTGGAATCAAATATTTTCATGAAAAATGGTGTAAAATGTAAGTATACTCATTTAACTGAATAAAGGAAACAAAATTTTTGAGCTTTTTTTACTAATTTCAAGACTTATCAACAATGAAGTGGCGAAAATAGTCAAAAATGTTAGCTATATTGAGTTAATTTAGCATATCACTTCTTATAGAAAAGAGTAAAAACATATGGCCTTAACTTTCAAAAAACGTGATGATCTAGATAAGGTCTTAGAAGACCTAGCAGCACTTCCACCACAAGTCGAATTCACTGACCCTGATAAAATCGAGAAGACGTCCGATAAGAAGATCAAATCCCCAGAAGATTTTCTAAAAAAATTCGAAGCACCTCTAACTGAAAAAGACCAGGCTGCCCATGATTAGTCATCTACCAGATGCGCTCTCTCAACTCGCTGCGATCTTTCTTTCGATCATTATTGAAGCTCTGCCTTTCGTCCTCTTTGGCTGCCTCATTTCAGGTATCATCGAAACCTACCTATCACCTGAACTAGTCAACAGATTTCTACCGAAAAACCGTTTCTGGCGTATTATCGTTGGCATCGTGGCAGGCTTCTTTTTTCCATCCTGCGAGTGCGGGATTGTGCCCATCGTCAATCGCTTCCTCGAAAAGAAAGTACCAACCTATACCGGTATACCCTTTCTCATCGCAGCGCCCATGATCAACCCCGTCGTTTTACTTGCAACCTTTATCGCCTTTGGCAATTCTTTCAAATTTGCGCTATTGCGCCTAAGCGGCGCTATGGTGATGGCTTTAGTCGTTGGTTTACTGCTTGCTTATCGCTTAGATGAGCCAATACTACTCAATCGACCAAGAGTTAGCGAACACGATCATCCAGTAGCTAAGTTATCTCGGGGACAAAAGATTTGGGCTGCACTCTCTCACGCCGTTGACGAGTTTTTTGATACTGGTCGGTACCTCATTTTCGGGAGTTTAGTCGCCTCATCTATTCAAGTTTTCGTGCCAACGAAACTGCTGACGACTGTGACCCATACGCCATTACTCGGCATTATCGTGATGATGGTCTTCGCTTTCTTGCTCTCGCTTTGTAGTGAGGCGGATGCCTTTATCGGCGCGAGCTTGATTAGTCTATTTGGACCGGCACCGATTCTAGCTTTTCTTTTATATGGCCCTGTCATTGATATGAAGAATTTGCTGATGATGAGCGCCTATTTTAAACCAAAATTTATCGTACGCTATGTCCTTGTAATCTCAGTTTTAGTGTTAACCATTAGTTTGGGGGTGAGCTTGCTATGATTCGGTTTCTTATTTTGTCCGGTTATTTTGAGCTGATGATGTATTTACAACTGACCGGCAAACTCAATCAATATATCAATACCCACTATAGCTATTTGGCTGTCTTATCAGCCATCTTATCATCGGGCTTTGCTATTGTTCAATTGGTGAATTGGATTCGGCATGAAACGCATGATCACCATCTACAGACTAAGTTTGCAAGAGGTTTTGCCCTGGTCTTGCTGGCCACACCACTGCTTGCTGCTGTTTTCATTCCATCAAAATCCTTAGATGCGACAATTGTCTCAGCTAAGGGCTTTAATTTCCCTTTAGCTGAAGGATCTGGTGATAGCTCTGACGGCACGCAAATTCAATATTTACAACCTAATACCAGTGTTTACTTTACCAAATCAGCCTATGATAAGATCATGAAAAAGGAATTGGCCAAGTACGAAAATCTAGCTAAGATTTCGATTACTTCTGACAATTACATGGAAGTCATGGAGTTGATCTATAATTTCCCTGGTACTTTTGAAGGTAAAACCGTCACTTACACTGGATTCGTCTATAATGACCCTACAGATGCCAGTGCACAGTTCCTCTTTCGATTTGGAATTATACACTGTATAGCAGATTCAGGCGTATTTGGCTTGAGGACTCTAACGGATGGTGTCTCTTATCCTGATAATACTTGGCTGAAGATTACAGGCCAAATTCAGACAGCTTACTACACGCCATTTAAGCGAGAAATGCCGATTATCAAGCCTGATCAGATTGACAAGGTTGAAAAACCGTCAAATCCATACGTTTATCGGAACTTCTGAGGCTTTTTCTGATATAATTGTTATTAAATAAGCAAAAGAAATTTTGGGAGAACTCACAATATGACTCAAGTAATTTTTACAATTTTTGGTGCGAGTGGCGATTTGGCTAAGCGCAAACTATATCCGTCGCTGTTTCGTCTCTATAAATCTGGTGTTTTATCGGAACATTTCGCTGTCATTGGGACAGCACGACGCCCTTGGACTAAGGCTTATTTTGAGGGCGTAGTTTTAGATGCTATTTCTGATCTGACAACTTCTAAAACTGAAGCTGAAAAGTTTGCATCACATTTCTATTACCAGAGCCATGACGTTGAAGATGCTGACCACTATGTTACTTTGAAGAACTTGCAAGATGAGTTGTGCGAAAAATATCAGACAAGCCACAACAAAGTTTTTTTCCTAGCCATGGCACCTGAATTTTTTGGCACAATTGCCAGCCATCTCAAATCTGAAAATATTGTCGACGGTCTTGGTTTCGAACGTTTAATTATCGAAAAACCTTTTGGCACTAGCTTAGAAACTGCAGAAGCACTTAACCAAGCGCTATCTGAAACTTTTAACGAGAATCAAATTTTCCGAATTGATCATTACTTAGGTAAAGAAATGATTCAAAATATTTTTGCCGTAAGATTTGCCAATGTCTTGTTTGAACATGTTTGGAATCGAGAGTTTATCGATAACATTCAGATTACTTTTGCGGAGTCTATCGGAGTTGAAGATCGTGGTGGCTACTATGATAAGTCCGGTGCGTTAAAAGATATGGTACAAAACCATATCTTACAAGTCCTCTCTATCTTGGCTATGGACAAACCTGCATCTTTTTCGAGCGCAGACGTCTTGCCTGAAAAAATAAAAGTACTTGAAAGCTTATGTATTCCCGATGAAGCAACAATTGCTAAAAATTTCATCCGAGGTCAATATCAAGCTGGTCGTATCAATCAACAGGATTTTCCGTCCTATGTTGATGAACCGTCTGTTGACCCTGCATCAAAAACCGAGACATTTGCAAGTGGTGTCTTCTTCATTGAAACGGATCGTTTTAAAGATGTGCCTTTCTTCTTTAGAACGGGAAAACGCTTGACTGAAAAAGGGACACGGATCAACATCCTCTTTAAAAACGATCAAAATATTTTCAATCAAGATATTCAACAAAACATCCTAACAATATACATTCAACCGACAGAAGGCTTCTCGCTTCAAGTTAACGGGAAAGAAGTTGGTAAGAATTTTGCAGTTGAGCCAGTTAAGTTAGACTTCCGTCATGATGCAGAAGCGCTTGGCAATTCGCCTGAGGCTTATGAAAAGCTCATGTATGATGTCTTAAATGGTGACGCAACGAATTTCAGCCATTGGCAAGAAGTTAAGGCTTCTTGGACCTTAATCGATCAAATCGTTAGCACTTGGCAAGCAGATAAATCTCCGCTTTATCCCTATCAATCAGGCTCAATGGGTCCTGATGAAAGTTTCGATTTACTAGAACAGTATGACACGAGTTGGGTTTGGCAACCAGACCACTGGTATCGTGAACGTGGTTTGTTGAAATAAAATCATATATTAAAATGCCTGATCACAATCATATGATCAGGCATTTTTTGTTGATTACGAATCTGTTTTCATATCATCTCATAGCATACTTTGTATCATCAAAGTATTTTTTGAACTGTGTGTTATCCAAACTTGAGATATTTCATTTATGACAACTTCTAGACTTTTAGTTGACTGGTTCAGTTTTGAATTAGAAATGTCGAGCGATGCACTAATCAAATCTGAAAGTCTTTACTTTATAGAAACCTTCGCAACGGTGTCTTGATGTGCTACTTTATTAGAAGCGACTAACTCAATACTTGAATACTGATCTTGATTTGTCAAAATCACGAGGATATCAGGCTCTTTGTCAAACTCAGCAATTTTTTCTAAATCGATTAGAGCAATTTTCGTGTCAGCTGTCACAGTCTGATTTTCTCTAACCAAAATTTCGAATGGTTCACCTTTCAACTCAACTGTATCAATGCCAAAATGAAGCAACACTTCAACACCCGTTTCAGAAACCATGCCTAAGGCATGCTTAGTTGGGAAAATGTTTGTGATGACCCCGTTTACTGGGGCATAAATTTCTTGACTTTCAGGAAAAATAGCAAAGCCATCACCAATCATTTTTTGTGAAAAGACTGGGTCATTAACAGTTTCAATCGCCTCTACAATCCCATCAACCGGGGACATAATTTGTAAACTTTTCGATTTTTTTGAGAAAAACATTTAGTTTGTTCCTTTCTAGAGAGTCAGATCACAGATCAATTTCATAAAAATTATTCACAACAGTATCGGATACTGCTTGAACTGCTTCAGAAGCATGCGCAATGCAAATGGCATAATCAGAACACGCTAACATATCAATATCATTTTCAGAGTCTCCAACTGCGACTACCTTTAATTCATGACTTTTTTTTACAAGTTCAATTGCCTTACCTTTTGTGATGTTTAATGGTGTAATTTCAATCCGTTCAGGTCCAGATTGACAAATTTCAACTGAGTCAAATTTTGTTTTTAGCATCTCCAAAATTTGTATGCCTTCATCTTGATTTGGCCTAATATTGATTTTATAAATTCTCGTGTTTTCTAAGGCTTCTTTGACATTTGGCGGTAAGTGAAATGACATATTCCAACTTTTGGATAAGTTTTCAGAAGAGTATGTGCCAATTCTCGCTTCACCATCCAGAGCATCAAACTTAATATGATGTTCCACCAAAAACGCAATGATTTGATTTTTTAGAGTTTCATCTAATGCTGTGTCTACGATTTTTTTTCCAAAGCTTTCAACAATAGCACCGTTAAATCCGATTTTTATATCAAATTTGATACCTGTCTGTTCTTCGATATAGGTGATTTCTTTTAGGCTTCGACCAGTTGCAACACCAATCAACATTTCTTCCTGCATTTTTTTCATTTTTAATATATCCGCTGGTGACACAGAAATACTATCCTTAACAAAAGTGCCATCTAAATCGGTGATGATTATACTGTTCATTTACTATTCCCCTAATCCAAGAATACTTTGAATCTCGATTTTAAGTTGGTTGGCGTATCCACCATAAATTGATTGCATTTGCATCCCACTTTTGGTGAATCCCATAGCTTTAAGCTGATTAACAATTCTGTCTTTTTCCACTAGATCTTCGTCTTTAACATTAATCCGCAAGCGCGTGATACACGCATCAACTGCAGAAATATTTTCCTCACCACCATGAGCTTCAATCAATGCCAGCGCATGTTCGTGGATTGGTGGCATATTATTTTTTTGATCCCGATCTTTTTGTGTTTTGACACCAAGTTTAGCTCTGACTTCATCTTTACCGTGCAAGGCAACAGTTTCCTCATCGTCCTCACGACCTGGTGTTTTGAAATTGAATTTTTTTATGACAAAACTAAAGACTAGGAAATACATAATAAAGCAAGGAACACCAAGAATGAATAACCACCACCAATGTGTTCTAGGACCTTGTAGCACACCATAAATCAAGTAATTGATTAAACCATGTCCAGTTGGTGTTAAGAAGGCAGCGCCAGCCATATTTGTAATAACCATCGTAATACCCACTAAGACAGCATGTACACCGTAGAGTGCTGGTGCAACAAACAAGAATGTGAATTCAAGAGGTTCAGTTATACCAGTTAGGAAAGACGTCAAGGCAGCTGCTAGTAGTAAAGAACCAACCATTTTTTTCTTTTCAGGTTTAGCAGCCATGTACATTGCCAATGCTGCACCTGGTAAACCAAACATATTATAGACAAATTTACCGCTAGAAAATCTTGTAATCATTGGATCAATTGGTAGTTTACTTTGAGGTGCTGCCATATAGGCATTAATTGTACCTGCATATTGATGGCCATCGATTGTAAAAATGCCACCTAATTCTGTTGTCCGGACTGGCCAGTTCAAACCATGATGCAAACCAAATGGCAGTAAGAGACGTTCAATGACACCGTAGGCAAAAGTACCAAAATAACCTGATTTAAGAATTGCGAATGATAATGCTGTAATACCAACTTGAACATAAGGCCAAATAAAGAAGAAACCAAGTGCAACAAGTGCCATTGCTGGAATTGTCAAGATCGGTACCAAACGCGGTCCACTGAAGAAACCAAATACTTGTGGGACTTGCATCTTGATGGCTTTTTTATGGACTAAATAAACTACGATACCTGTGATAATACCACCGAATACATTCAGGTCCATTGTCTGAATGCCCAGAACATTCGTCTGCATATGCAAACTTATCAGTTCTTCCCCATTTTTAGCAGCCTTATCAACTAATTGACCACTTACCGAGAGTAGGTAGTGAAGTGTATTATGCAAAACTAGAAAACCCAATAAACCAGAAAGTGCAGCAGAACCTTTTTCTTGTTTTGCTAAACCAACGACAACACCAACCGCGAAAATAACCGGTAAATTATCAAAGGCAACTGAGCCAATCATGGTAATAAAACCCATGATAATCTGTAGTGTTTGATTTGCCATCCAAGGATGCATCTCAATTGTGCTAGAATTTGTAAACGCTGAGCCAATGCCTTTTAATATACCCGCTGCCGGTAGTACGGACACAGGCAATAAAAAACTTCGACCGAATGTTTCAAACACATTAACTAAACCGCTTCTTTTTTTCATGGTAAGAATCTCCTTATTTTTATTGAGTTTTCTAGAACACCCATCTGGTTTATACTATAATTATATTAGATTTAAATTATTAATCAATGACTTTCAAGCCATTAGTAATTTACTACTCATTTACGTAGCAACCTAATTAAAATCAGAAAACAAAGTGTTATACAAGAACGCTCTATTGGTTTATGCTATAATTATAATAGATTTAAATTATTAATCAATGGTTTTTCTGCCATTAGTAAAATACTACTCAGTTATGTAGCAGCCTAATGAAAATGAGTTATAAGGAGGTGTTCTTATGGCAATTACTGTTTTATCTCAAATTAAGAATAATTACCATCGCTTATCTGAAGCTGAACAACAAGTCATCAACTATTGTTTGAATACAAAGATGATTGATTTAAAGCTACGGATGATTGAACAGGAAGTACATGTCTCAGCACCAACTATTATGCGAGCCATCAATAAAATCGGTTATACGAGCTTCACCGTTTTTAAACATGAATTAGCATTTGCTGATTCTTCAGCAAATGACTACGCACCGTATGAAAGTGTTGAAGAAATCATTTTGAATATCCAAAATGATACGCAAAAAACAACGGCAAATATTGACCCGAATGAATTAAATGACATCGTGAAAAATATTCTTTCAGCCCATCGTTGTTTTATTATCGGCGTTGGCAGTTCTTCAGGGATTGCGAAATTTTTTTCTAAAAAAATTCAGCAAAGTGGGATTTGGTCTAATGCTTTTACTGAGCATTCTCCCATTTCCAATATCCCGTTTATTGCAAATGAAAATGACTATATCTTAATTTTCTCGCTCGGTGGTCATGAAGATTATGTCACAGAAGCCATTTTTTCTAGCGCAATTAAAAACGTAAAAAGTGGCCTAATCAGTGGCAATTCTGACAGTGAACTTTTCCAGATCTGTAATAACAGTCTCGTGGCTTCTCAAAGCACCCCAAAAAGAAAACGGCTACGCTCCAGATTACAACTTGAGGTCATTGCAGATATTCTTTTTGAAACACTGTTACTGAAAATCAATACACGCTATCGTCTGGGATAAAGAGACGAGTGACATCTAACGTTTTAATTTTTTATGGTGATAGATCTAGGGATGCTATCATTTGAACATCTGAACTGGCATTGTGGCACTATCTTTATAGCTTCTTGCAGTGCTTTTTTTCTATTTTCTGCGCCTATTAAACTTAAGCCACCTACATCAGCTTGGAAAGGAGATCAGATTTTTGAAAGTGTGCATGGCTATTGCAACTGGTATGGATGCTTGCCTCAAAACTTGAAAAACAATAGGCTTTCACAGATTTTTTCAATATCAGGATGCACCAAAAAAAACAGTCGGATTCGACTGTTTCCATCTTACTTCTTCAAATGATAAGAATAGCTAGACACCACCACATTATCACGCCAGCTGAGATAGTAACGCATGCGGACGGACATTTGATTGTGGAGAATATTTTGCCAAGAATGTTTCGGTACAAACTGTGGTACGATAACCGTCACCGTATGGTTCTTCTTCTCTGCTGATTTCGACACTAAATCGACATAGCGGACTACTGGTTTAACGATATCACGATAACTTGATTCCACAATCGAAAAACGGACATTGGGATACAAAGCCTTAAACTCAGCTTCAACTTCCTTATCTTTCCGGTAAGTCTCTCTGGTTGCCACATGAACCGCTAAGACTTCCGATCCGATAGATTGAGCATAGCTCATGGCACCAACAGCGACATTGGTTACATTGCCAACAAGAACGATGACAACATTGCCCGAATAGACATGATCCACAACCTTATCTTCAAGCCGAAGCTGATGCGCGACTTCCGTATAATGGCGCTTGATGGCATAGAAAATTCCGATCAAAATAGGCATGACGATAAAGAAAGGCCAGATATCAGCTAAGCGGAAAACCAGCAAAATCAAAACAATAATCGCTGAAATGGCTGCACCGATAATATTTGACAGAGCATGACGCCAGAACTTGCTGCCCATTTCCCGACGCCACTTGACAACCATCCCCGTTTGAGACAGGGCAAAAGGTACAAAAACACCAATCGAATAAAGCGGAATCAAACGACTCGTTGAGCCATTAAAAATCGCAAGGAGTATCACAGCACCCGCAGCCAAACTAATAATCCCATTTGAGTAGCCAAGTCTATCGCCTTTTTCCATGTACATGTGCGGCATATATTTATTTTTGGCTAGGTTATAACTGAGCATAGGAAAGGCTGAAAACCCTGTATTTGCAGCTACTGCTAAAATCATCGCAGTTGAGAACTGAAAAACATAATAGAAAATACGACCAATACCATTCCCATCAAAAATCGTATGGGCAACTTGCGACAACACGGTAGAATGTGCGTTAGGTACCACACCGAGGTAATAGTTGAGGAAGGTAATGCCTGTAAAGAATAGCCCCAAAATCATGGCCATCAAAGCCAATGTCCCAGCTGCATTACGCGCCTTAGGTTTCTTAAAGAATGGGACAGCATTTGAGATTGCTTCAACACCCGTCAAACTGGCTGAGCCACTAGAAAAGGCTTTAAGTAAAAGAATGATCGAAATACCTGGCACTGTAGACCCGATATGACTGGTAGCATGATAAGATAAATCCCCTGTCACCACCTTAAATAAACCGACGACTAGCAGTAAAACTGTCATCGTCACAAAGGTATAAACCGGAACTAATAAGAAGCCAGCTGACTCACGAAGACCACGGAGATTCATCAACATCAATAATAAAACCAAGATCATCGAAATCAGTAGATTATAAGGATGCAGAGATGGGAGTGCTGAGGTGATGGCATCAGCACCCGCTGAAACTGATACTGCAACCGTTAACATATAGTCGACAAGGAGACTCCCACCTGCAATCAAGCCGGCATTAGCCCCCAAGTTTTCTGTCGAAACAACATAAGCCCCGCCACCATGTGGGTAAGCGTGGATAATTTGACGATAACTCAGCGTCAGGGCAACCAACAAGACGAGCACCAGAGCCGCAATCGGCAAGCTATACCAGATGGCAGCTGCAGACAAGGTCAAGAGCACTGTAACAATTTGCTCCGTCCCGTAAGCGATTGATGATAAAGCGTCGCTTGATAACATCGCTAAAGCTTGGAATTTTGTGAGAAGATGACTGTCATCATCTGTTGATTTTAAAGGCTTCCCGACCAAAATCTGCTTCACATTTAGTTTTTTCAAGATTACTCCGTTTGAGTCTGTCCTATATTTTAAAAGTCATGCCAAAACTTTTCACGCTACCTAACGTATAAAGTAGTTCAGTAGTTGTTCCCAAGTTAAATTTTATGCCGCTTTTAATCACATTGACTCATCTCACCATTATAACACCAAAAAGTATGAAATTAAAGTATTTTTTGCAACTTTTCATGAAAAAACACCGCCAAATGGCAGTGTTACGTTGCTTGTTTAACTTGGTGAAATTTAGCCAAAAGTTGATCAAAACGCCCTTGAACGAAAGTGATATCTGCTTCAGATTCTGGTTTGAAAAACTTGATAGGACTCACGACCATATCCCGGTAAAGCAAGAAAGTCACGGCTTTGGTTTCAGCATCAATCCGAAACTTTATGGCCGGATGACTATCAAAGGTACTACAGTAACCGGCAGTAGAAAACTCAAGTTCATAACTTCCATCACCAAAGTCTTGCACCCGATAATAGCCATCGTCAAGATATTCTCTACTGGCACCAAAATGTGTTAAGACAAATTCGAGTTGATCCATCTGATTATTTTGTACCGAATAAACGGTCGCCTGCATCACCCAAACCTGGGACGATATAGCCATGGTCGTTTAATTTTTCATCCAAGGCTGCGGTAAAGACATCAATATCAGGATGTGCTGCTTGTAAGGCTTTAACCCCTTCTGGTGCAGCTACAAGACAGACAAATTTGATATTGGCAGCGCCCGCACCACGTTTTTTAAGTGAGTCAATCGCTAGAATAGCTGAACCACCTGTCGCTAACATCGGGTCAACGACAAAAATTTGACGTTGATCGATGTCTTCTGGTAATTTAACCAAGTATTCTACAGGTTGCAACGTTTCTTCATCACGGTACATGCCGATGTGACCTACTTTTGCGGCTGGTACTAATGACAAGATCCCATCAACCATGCCAATACCTGCACGTAAGATTGGCACGATAGCTAATTTTTTACCAGACAATGTTTTTTGGATTGTTTTTGTAATTGGTGTTTCAATCTCAATATCTTCCAGTGGTAATTCACGTGAAATTTCATAGCCCAAGAGCATGGCGATTTCATTCACAAGTTCACGGAAGTCTTTAGTCCCTGTCGATGTTTGACGTAAAATAGTGAGTTTATGCTGAATTAGCGGATGCGTCACAACTTGAAATTTTCCCATTTTAATAAACCAACTTTCTGATATTTTCTTCACTAAACATTATAACAAAAAAATTGGCTATTTACCATGACGAATTCTAATTCCTTATACTTATAAACCAAAACGAAAAACAACCTATCACAAATTATCAAGGCTGTCTTTCTTGTTATATCTTTTTATTGCGGCAAGACAGCAGCAATGCGTTCTACTGCTAGTTTAACGTGGTCAAGTGGTGCTGCAACATTAAAGCGGGCATGGCCTTTGCCTTCAATGCCAAAACTTGTGCCATCATTCAAGATGACTTTAGCTTGGTCACGCAAGAGTTTCTGCAAAGCATCATGAGACAGGCCATAGGCACTGAAGTCAATCCAGACTAGGTAACTGCCTTCTGGTTTCATGACTTTAATCTTGGGTGCATGCTCAGCAAAATAAGCAATGAGGTAGTTGATATTTTCTGCCAATACTTGCTTCAATTCCTGCAACCATGGTTGACCATAGGTCAACGCTGTTTCTGTGGCAATCAAGCCAAGCGTTGAAATCTCGTGCTGGTTATTTCTCAGTTGCCGGTCTCTGAATTGTTTTTTAAGGGTCGGATTTTCGATAATGGCAAAGGCATTTTTCGTGCCAGCGATATTAAAGGTCTTCGTAGCACTAGTTAGGATGACCGTAAAGTCACTGTAATCACCAACAGTATTGATACTGTGGTGCTGATGTCCAAAGAGGGTTAAGTCTTGATGGATTTCATCTGACACAAGGATGACATGATGCTTACGGCAGAGTTCTGCCACGCGCACCAACTCCTCCTTACGCCAAACACGACCACCAGGATTATGCGGACTACAAAATGCATAGAGTTTGACGTCGTTGTCAATCATGTCTTGTTCCAACTGCTCAAAGTCAAGAGTAAAGCGGCCGTCCTGCTCAACAAGCGAATTTGTCACGACCTTGCGATTGTTGAGCTTAATCGAACGGGTAAAAGGCGGGTAGAGTGGCGTGTTAACGAGAATAGCATCACCCTCCTGCGTGAACGCCTGGATACTAACAGATAAGGCCGGTACGACACCTTCTATCAAAGTAATATCATCTGCTTGGATCGTATAGCCGTGCTGCTCTTTTTCCCAAGCCACAATGGCCTCAAAAAGAGAATCTGCTGGATAGGCATAGCCGTAAACCCCAAAGCTCGCAAATTTTTCAATCGCTGCAGTCATCTCGGGAAAAGTTTCAAAATCCATATCAGCAATCCACATCGGTAAAATCTCAGCATCTTTTTCAGTGGCCTGCCATTTTATGGAGTGATTACCCAATCGTTTTGGAGCTGTTGTAAAATTATAAGTTGTTGCCATTTATTATCACACTTTCAAGGCATTTGCCAAATCATCAATTAAATCAGTCGCATCTTCAATACCAATCGACAAACGTAGTAAGTCATCTGTCAAACCATAGCTTGCTCTGACTTCTGCTGGAATATCCGCATGGGTCTGTGTCGTCGGGTAGGTAATCAAAGATTCTACACCACCAAGACTTTCCGCAAAGGTAATCACCTCTAAAGTATTGATCAGGGCTGGAATTTTAGCTTGATCCTGAACTTTAAAAGCGATCATCCCGCCCAATCCTGTATAGAGCACTTCTTTAACAGCTTTGTGCTGCCTTAGAAAATCAGCCACTTGATTAGCATTAGCCGTTGCTTGGCGCATCCGTAGCGCCAGAGTTTTCAACCCCCGCATGACCAGAAAACTATCAAAAGGTGACAGCACAGGACCTGTTGTGTTGAGGTTATAGATCAGTTGATCATACAAGTCCTGCTCCTTAACAATCACAGTACCCGCCAAGACATCATTATGGCCTGCCAAGTACTTAGTTGCTGAATGGACAACGATGTCTGCACCCAGTACTAATGGTTGCTGATAAATTGGGGTATAAAAAGTATTATCAACGATTACTTTAGCGCCATTCTCATGTGCTTTTTCAGCGACCTTGGCAATGTCGACTTCGATCATGAGTGGGTTAGTCGGCGTTTCGATGTAGACAATGTCCGTTTCTGGCGTGATAGCAGCCAGCATATCGGCTTCCGTCACCACATAAGTGAAGTCGAAAATCCCACGTTTTTGCTGGTCGTTAAACCAACGAAAAGAGCCGCCATATAAATCACGTGAGGCGACGATTTTCGAGCCAACAGGGAAGATTTCTAGCGCCAACACGATCGCTGCCATGCCTGAACTTGTCGCAATCGCAAACTTTCCCGCTTCAATCGCTGCCAAAGCTTCTTCCAAATTGGCGCGCGTTGGGTTTTTCGTACGTGTATAATCAAAACCTGTCGACTTACCAAACTCAGGATGCTGGTAAGTCGTTGAGATGTGAATGGGCGAGATCAAAGATCCCGTTGCTTCATCTTGATTGATCCCGATATGAGATAAAATCGTATCCATTTTTGGTGTCTTGTGTTCAGTTTGCTTGGTCATCTTTCACCTCATCTTATCTATAGTTGCTATTATTTTAGCACGTTTGAGATGCAAAAAATGGATCCTAGTCATAAAATTTTTAAATGACCAACATCCAATTTTTAAATGTCTACGCGATTTAGCCTAGTTTACTTTAACATCTTTGCCAAAGCAGATTTGTCCAATGGTTGGAACTGATTGAAAAAGGTTGCTAAAGTTTCAAAGACCAGATGATTTTTGCCAAGCACATCATTTTCAACCTGTAAGACAAGCAAGGGTTCATGAAGGCTCATGCGAAGCAAGAACCACCCCTGACCATAGTCACCTGTCAGATTAACCCGAATCCCCTCTTCATTATCCGTGTCAGTGTCAAAGTCTGCTGTTGCTGTGACAAATGCTTCGAGATCCTGAATCACCTGTTCGCCATAAGGCCGATAATCGGCCAGGTTGATTTTAAAACGAATTTCTTGCGTTTCGACAGGCTGTTGCAAGTCTGCAATCAGGTCGCTCAGTTGCCGGTTGTCTGCTTTTAGTTGCGGTAAGAGCATCAAAATCTTGGCAATGACATAAGCACCATCGTCTAGAAAGTCATTTTCCCTGAAAGCGGCGTGTCCGCTTGTTTCGATGGCGAGTGGCGTGTCGATGCCTGCTTGGTTGAGCTGGATGGCTTTGTTGATGACATTGCGATAACCACATAAATAGCGGACTTGCTTACCACCAAGTTGCGTAATGAACTTTTTCAGATGCGTTGACGTCGGCGAATTGGTTACAATGGTCGCTTTTGGTGTTTTGTCCAAAACAATTTTTGACAGTACAGCAATCAAGTTATTACGATTCAAGGTATTGCCAAATTGATCGACGACTGCACTACGGTCAACGTCTGTATCAAAAATAACACCAAGATCCGCCTGATGTGCCAAAACAGCTTGACGGATACTTGCCATGGCTTCTGGATTGTCAGGATTCGGGATATGATTTGGAAAATGACCATCAGGCTCCAAGAATTGACTGCCGCTTGTATCAGCGCCTAAGACTGCCAAAACTTTCTCAGCAAAATAGCCTCCTGCACCATTGCCTGCATCAACAATGATGTGATAGCCTGTGAGAGGTTGTGGATCTGCGAGACCTGTTCCTTTGATAATCTGATTGACCAGATCTTGCGCATAAGGTGTGAGTAAGTCTTTTTGGGACACGTGGCCTGAATTTGTCTGTGCGTTATTGTCCGTATGCGTCAAGACATAGTGAATGTCTTCATGTTCCGCACCGCCATCACGGCTGAAAATTTTAATGCCATTAAAATAGTAAGGTAGGTGACTGGCTGTGAGCATGACCGCTGCATCACAATCAAAATCAGGAAACTGGGTTGCCTTGAACATGGCAGGTGTCGTTGATAGGGCTGTATCAATGACATGTGCTCCTTGTGATGTGATACCTGCTATCAAGGCTGCTTTGAGGGCGTCTCCGGATAAGCGGCTGTCTTGGCCCACGGCAACGGTCAGTTTTTCTTGTTCAAGTTGGGGCCCCAACTGCTTTTCAGCAACAAGCCAATTCACTAGACCACGGCCAACTGCTTGAGCAACTTCTGGTGTTAAGGTGATGGTATCTTCCGGCGTCGCAATCGCAATACCTCGAATGTCTGAACCATTTTGTAAGTCTGTAATCCGCATATTTACTCCCTTATTTAAACGTCACTAAACGTTAAGCTAGTTGATTGTAATGGTGTAGCTTGCTTTGAATTTTTTACCGTGGGCGAGGGTGTTGATACCAAACTTGGTTGTTAAATCACCATCTGTATTTTGGTCATCTGCGATACCACACCATGGCTCGATACAAACAAAGGGTGCTTCAGCAGGGTATGGACTCCATAAACCGACAAAAGGCATATCTTCCCATGAAATTTTGACTGAGCGGTCATTGACTGTACTAGATAAGCAAACTTCCGTTGCTTCAGGTGTTTCAAAAACTAGGGCATCATCCTTGAAGAGTTCCCGTGTCAAAGTAAAGTCATTTTGATCCACAGCATGTTTTTGAGATAAATCTAGAACACCAGTTGCTGGATTGAGCGGAATATATTGTCGAGACTTTGCTGGACTGATGGTTAAACGATAATCTTCAAATGTTCCATTTTCCAACGGAACATTAAAAGCGGGATGGGCGCCAATACCAAAGTACATCTCCTGATCATCAAGATTTTTGACTTCCCATTTCACCGTCAACTGATTCCCGATTAACTTGTAGGTGATTCGGAGTCGAAAATCAAAAGGATAAACAGCGCGTGTTTCTCTGCTGGTTCTCAGTTCGAATATAGCTTCATCTGCTTCGCTTTCAAGTAACTTAAAGACTTGATCGCGGGCAAAACCATGACCACCTAATTTAAAGGTTTCGTTATCATAGGTGTAGCTCCCATTTTTCAATTTACCTACAATCGGGAACAGTACTGGGGCTTGACGTGCCCAAAAATCAGGGTCGCCTTGCCAGAGGTATTCCACATCATCTTTTTTGATCGAGTGTAATTCGGCACCAAAATCCTGAATTTCGATGCTTAATACATCATTTGAAAGTTTTGTCGTTGTCATCTTGACTCCTTTTCGCTTTTCTAGGATCAACCTAGGGATTCGTTGACGCGTTTCAACCGTTCTAAAGATGCTCACTTCCTCAGTAATGGATGGCCTTTTGAGCGATTAAACTTGCCTTCTTCCATTATACCATGATTATAATTATCATATTACTTGTAAATTGAGCTTTTATATTATATAATAAATAACTAAGAAAGGTGAAATTACATGGCTAGAAATAAGACTATCTTTAAAGAAGACATTTTACGTGCAGCTGAGCAGTTTATCATCGAGAAAAGCCCTAACGAACTGACTGCTCGCGGGCTATCTAAATATATGAACATCTCAACTCAACCACTTTATGCTGAATTCGAAAATATGGCAGCGCTCAAACGCGAGCTATTCTCTCAGATTTACTATAAGCTCCAAAACGAGGTTTTTAATAAAAAAACACATGATGATCCAATTATTAACCTCTGTCTCAATTATATTAACTTTGCTTGTCAGAATCCAAAACTATTTAGAACCATTTATTTGGAAAAACACGGCGAAGATAATCACTCCGTCAATGAATTTTCTTACAATATTTTCCGGACACTCATCAAAGATGATCCGACCTATTCTAAACTACCAGAAACAAAAATCAATTCTCTCTTGACTGGTACATGGGTTGTCTCAACTGGTTTTGCTAATCTTATCGCAAGTAACACAATTCATCCCAGCCAGTTTGAAATCATTTCCTTCCTAAAGGATGCGATAAATGATGTTCTTAAGATGGAAATTGCTAAATCTTAAGCAAACTCAGAGCAATCAAAAACCTTCAAATCTTACATTTGAAGGTTTTTTTAATGTCATAATTAATTTGATTTCCAGTCGGCTTTATAGAAATTACGATTATCCAATGGAAAAATACGTGGTGTCATCTCCCCTGGAACAATCTGATTAAGCGCTGTCTGCATCATCATAATGCTAGCATCCATCATATCGATTTGATGAATGACTTCTGCTTCCATAATTTGCGGTCTAACTGGACTTCCATACTCTTGCAGGCCATGATGAGCTAAGAGCACATGCCGCAAAATGGTCACGTCTTCTTTATCGTTATCAATTTCCAGTTCGCGTATTGCTTCTGAGACCTCTTCATCGATTAAGACAATATGCCCAATTAAATTTCCTTTTAAAGTATAGGTCGTATTTTCAGCACCTGAAAACTCAATGACTTTAGCCATATCGTGCAATAGAATACCAGCTAACATCAAACTTTCGTTTAAAACAGGATAAACTTCACAGATTTTTTCAGCAAGCTGCGCCATAGTTGCCGTATGAAAACTCAAACCTCCCTCAAATGCATGATGATTGGTTTTAGCAGCTGGATACTCGAAAAATTCTTTATCATATTTCTTGAAAATATGACGAACGATGCGATTCCAAGTCGCATTCTCAATCTTAAAAATAGTTTTGGAGATGTAATCCCGTAATTCCTGTTCATTAACCGGTGATTTTGGCTTAAAATCTTTTGGGTTATTGGGTTCAGTATTTTCAGGCAAACGTAAAAAGATTTTGTTGACTTGTGGTGATCCTTGATAAAGTTCTTTCACCGCACGCATATAGACGACTTTCCCTTTAGTAAAGGTTTCAACCATGTGATCATCAGCATCCCATAGATTACCACCAATCTGACCCGTTCTATCTTGGAAAATCATGGCCAAAAATGGCTTTCCCGCCCGTGTTTGACGCAAATCAGCTTGTTTAATCAAATACAAGCCTTCAAAAGCATCACCAACCTGTAAATCTTTGAGCTGTGTCATAGTTTAATCGTTCCTTTCGTTTCAGGTACCAAATTTTGATCACTCGTTAACAAAATTACTTGTCGTTCCTTAGCAATCTCAGCTAGCATATTTGAAAAATTAAGTCTACGTTTTTGATCAAACCTTAAGAAGTTATCATCTAAGAAAATTGGGAAATCTAAATTTTTAGACTGAATAAAGGCTAATCTTAGTGCCAACTGAAGCTGGTCTCGTGTACCAGTTGATAAATCAATCAGTCTTAAACTTTGACCTTGTGCATTTTTGACCCATAAAATCTCTTTATCCAGATAAATTTCTTGCCAAGCCTTATCAGTCAAGATGGCTAACATCCCACTTGCACGGTTTAAAATATCAGGGAGAGTTTCAGATGATAAGTCTGCCATAACTTGCTCAGTCAAAGCAATTTCAGTTGTTTTTGTTGCAAAGTCTATCAGATAATCACGAAGCACTTCTTTTTTCCGAGCTAATTTAGCAGCTAACGTTGCAAGTGTCGTATCTGTTTTTTGTTGGTTAATGATAGCTGTGTTTTTAGAATGTCTATCAATTAAACGATTCAATTCATCTGACTTTTGAATCTTTTCAGACGTTTTTTGATTTAACATCTGTTGCTCTACATTTCCATTAAAAGGTTTGGTCAGATCAATAATGCCCGATAACTGTTCTTTCAAACGCGTTAAGCGCACTAAATCACGTGATTGCTGTTCCCATTGTTCTAACAATTTCGGTGCTGTATCAATATCTGGAAGTTCAGCAAAAATTGCCTCATCCAATGCTTGTAGGCCACTTAATTTCGCAGTATCTGCCACCTGATCGTAACGACTCAGTATCAAATGTAAGGCTTGAGCTTCTTCGTCAAGTTGGGTCAGATCAGCAACTTTTCCAACAACATCTTGACTTTCAGAAGGAAGCCAATCTTTAAAATAAGCCAGCTTATCATCAAAATGTGATAGCACAACTTGATTCTCATCTAATTTTTCCCGATCCTGACGACTGGTTTTAACTTGCCATAAACCTAGACCAGCACTAATCACCAAAAAGACGATTGCGAGAATAGGACTGAAAGTGAAGCTGATACTCATAAAAATAAGACTGATGACGGCTAAAATGAGATAATTTTTTGTAAATTTAAGCTCATCAATGCGCTGTTCGGCAGCAATTGCTTGTGGATAGTCTGCTTTTAACCGCTTCAATAAATCAATCGTTTTAGGCGCTTGTAAGAATTGATTTTTCGGTGTGGCTAATTTTTCCAAGGCGATGGCATTTTCAGCGATTTTTTGACTTAAGACACTAATTTCCTGAGTGTATTTTTCATGTAGCGCGTGCTTACGACGTAGATTTTCAGCCTCATCAGCCGATAAAATATTAGTTAAATCTTGCTTTTCCAGCTCTGCATATTCTTGATATTCTGCTAAAAAGCTGAGTCGATGTCTGATTTGGTTAATCTCAGCATCCAAGTTTTCTTGAGCCTCACGTCGAGCAATTATCTCATCATGAAGTCGATCATTTTCAGTCATCAAAGGTAACAAAGCCTGTTCTTCAGTCGTTTTTTCCTGAATCTCGACTTGGACTGCTGCGATGTCAGATAGCACCTGATTAAGCGGTTTCTTAGCTGCCCGGGTTGTTGTAAAAATCTCATCCCTTGCTTTAGATAGGATTTGAATCTGATCAAATAGCGCCACTGAACCTGTCGTAGCAGACAGCCGCCATTCCTCATCTAACCGTTCAGCATTATAATCCCTAACCGTAGAGATTTGCAGATTTTCTTGAGTCACGGAATAAATTTCAGAGAAGGTCTTAGCCGTAATCGGTCTAATAAAGTCACGCCATGACGACTCATCAAGCATGGTCACTTGATTACTCTCGTTGATTTCGCAAACAAAGCTTGGTCTACCACTGCGTAAAATTTTAAGACGTTCAATTCGGATTGATTTATTGTTGTGAGTCAGAAAAATCTGCCCACCATATGTTTTAAAATTTAAAGGATTAAACTCTTGATTGGAAGTGGTCGCATTTTCGAAGCCAAATAACATGTACTTGATAAAGGCTAGAATGGTCGATTTCCCTGCTTCATTTTCACCTAAAAAAGTCGTGAAATCGTCTAAATCATAGGTCCGATTGACAAGTTTGCCGAAACCTTCGATTCTGAGTTGCTTAATTTTCATCTAAAGTCCCTCCAAACTCAAAGTGTTGACTGGCAAATAATGCCAAATTTTCTTGCACCTCTTGCTGAAAATCAGCATCTTCAAAGACAGCACGAATTTCTTGTTTATGGGGCAAGAGACTGTAAACTTGCTCTAAATCTGTGGCTGGCAAGGTCAGATCAGGCACGATAATCTTCGGCACCTCTCCTGTCTCAGACGAGAGTGGTATCAATTTCAGTTTGACAATCACATGACTTTGACGCAATTCTTCTAGCAATTCATCATTGTCAACTGCTTCTTGCAAATTATCAGCAATCGCTTCGTAGTTTTCAAGATTCAAACTATAAAAAGTTGCGGTAGACACCAAATTCGATTTGATAAAAGTCAAAGCTTGAACCAAAGTCTGGCAGGTTGACAAATCAAGCGTCAGGGTTTCAAAATGGACCTCTGCCAAGTCACGGAAGTAGATCAAATTCCCTGTTGGTGCCATTTCACCTAGAACGACCAAATTGGTCGTTTCTTTTTTATTGCGACCTTGTGGTGTCCCAGGGTAGATAACTGTGTCAGCCACTTGATTGGCCAAATGAATATGGCCTAAAGCCCAGTAATTATAGTCTTTAGCCAGCATATCCGTCAGATTGGCTGGTGCAAAGGACTGACCTGAAAACTCGCCATGAAAGAGACCGATATGATAGTCACAGCTGCCATCTTTTTCTGGATAAGCCTCAATTTTATTAACAGATAGATGGGGATGCTGATATGAAAAGCCTGATACTGCAAGTGTTTCGCCCGTTTTTAAGGTTAACTTTTGTGTGGCGACAGTCTCCGACTTAAAGACCGTCACATGGTCCGGAAAATCAATCCAATAGACGGATTCTCGATAATAATCATGGTTACCGAAAATAATCACGGCCTGAATATCATAGGCCTGCAGGCGTGTTAACTGCTCAATAAAATAATTCTGAATTTTGATACTAGGCTGTGATTGATGGAAATTATCCCCAGCAAAAAGCACCACTTCAACTGCTTCAGAAATGGCTAGATCAATAATTTTTTCTAAGATACGATAGGGCTGAAAAGGCGTTTCCTGTACTAGGCCTTCAAATTCCCGATCTAAATGTAAATCTGCTGTATGTATAAATTTCATAACTGACTTTCTAATCCCTTGGTAAGTTGTAAGTTAGCATCCCCTTTTAACTTGTACTCGTACAAGCACAAAATCAAAACATATTTCGGCTAGTTTTAGCCAACTCATCGTCAACCATTCTTATCGTATGCCTATACGCTTACGAATACTTTCCTTGATTTGTCTAAAACTATCTCAAAATCTTACGCTTTGATTTTGTACTTGCACGAGTATCCGATTTTAAAGCAATTTTGCTCGCAATTTTTCGATATTTTCTTCAATATTGCCATTATGGCCATTGAAAACGAAAGACCCGGCCACAAACACATCTGCTCCTGCCTCACGACAGGCGACAATCGTCTGATCATCCACACCACCATCGACTTCGATTTCGAAGTCTAAGCCTTGAAAATCCCGAATCTCTGCTAACTCTCTGACTTTTCCAAGACACTCGGGTAGGAATTTTTGGCCGCCAAAACCTGGATTAACGGTCATGACTAAGACCATGTCAACGAGACTCAGGACGTGTTTAATAGCCGAGATATCTGTCCCTGGATTGATGGCAATAGCAGGTCGCATGCCAGCCGCCTTAATTTTTTGTAACGCTCCATGGCTATGGCGGGTCGCTTCAACATGGATGGTCATGCTATCTGCCCCTGCTTGAGCAAAACTGTCGACATATTTCTCTGGATGCTCAACCATCAAATGACAATCCAAGAGACACTTGGTCTCAGGTCGAATGGCTTTAACAACGTCTGCCCCAAACGTAATCGATTCGACAAAATGACCATCCATAATATCGATATGGAGATAATCAGCGCCAGCGACTTCAAGCCGCTTGGCATCACGCGCAAAATGACCAAAATCCGCCGCTAAAATTGAAGGTGCAAGTTTCATTTTTTCACCACTTTCTTATAGGTTTCTCGTTTGCCTTGTATTTCTGCTAAAAATAACAAGTAATTATCGTATCTGGATTGTAAAATATCGCCTGCTGCAACTGCAGGTTTGACCTGACAGTTAGGCTCATGCGTATGGCTACATTCTCGGAATTTACAGCCAAAGGACTCCCGTAAAATCTCTGGAAATGCAGCATTTAAATCAGGCTGATTCGTAATTTCATAGTCCAAAGATGAAAAGCCTGGCGTATCTGCAATCAAGCCATCATATACCTCAAACAACTCCACATGTCGAGTTGTGTGACGACCGCGACCAAGCTTATCAGAAATTTCTTGAGTTGCCAGTAACATCTCTGGTGCGATTTTATTAAGCAAAGTTGATTTGCCGACACCTGTTTGGCCCATAAAAACAGTGACCTTGCCAGAAAATTCTGGTAGAATTTTTTGCCAGTCATTCATAAAGAATTTGTAGCCTATTTTTTCATAGTCTGCTTGTGTTTTTTCATAGGTTGCCAAATCAGGCACTAAATCTAATTTAGACAAATAAATTAAAGGTTCAATCCCTTTATTGGTCAATAACACCAGAAAACGGTCTAATAAGTTCAGTGAAAAATTGGGTTCAACGGCAGAAATCACGACCACAGCCTGATCGATATTGGCAATCGGTGGTCTCACTAAGCTATTCTCACGCGCCTTTATAGCCAGAACATAGCCTTCTGAATTGGCCTCGGCAGAAAACTCTGCAAAGTCCCCCACGATTGGTTTCGTCCCTTTTTGACGGAAATTCCCTCTCGCCCGTGTTTGATAGACCAGACCATCCGTCTCGTCTTTAATATAATAAAAGCCACTCAATGATTTTAATATTCTGCCAAATTTTACCATATCTCAATTATAGCACATTCCTCGAGGCGACAGTAGCCATAACTATCACCAGCGCGCATCAAAAAATCACAATCGTCCCATTTGACTGCTACCATTTTCAAGGCAACAAAAAAACCGCAAATCGCTTACGGTTAGCCTAACACTTTAATCGTCACGGACCGTCGCCCCCAGTTGATCGCTTCCTTGGTCGTCTTGAAGTGCAAATCGACCTTATAGCCTTTGATCGCACCCCCAGTGTCGCCAGCAATCGCAATCCCATAACCTGGCACTTCCACCATTGACCCCAAAGGAATCACGCTCGGATCGACCGCTACACACATAGGATTCACCCAGAGGTCAATCCCCGTCGCCGTGATATGCCCGGGCGTCATGCCGTCGGCACCATCTGACGAGTAGCCAGTTGTTGACACCGTCATGCTATTGCCTGTGGGCGTGTCCGGCGTAATGGGCGCAGGACTGCTACCACCGCTGTTGTTTGTATCAGGCTTAGGATTGGCTTGCCCTGTATTTGCAGGTTGACTCGGCCTAGGTTCAGCGGTTGCCTTCGCTTTTTCTCGTGCTGCCGCGTCAGCTTGCCGTTTTTCTTCTGCCGCTTTTGAGCTAGATAACTCAGTCATTTGAGCTTGATTATCTGCCATTTGCGTGCGAAGACCGTCCAATTTCGATTCTAATTGAGCATATTCAGACGCATAAGCCTTGGCATTTTCTTTAAGCTGTACCTGTTGACTTTCCAAGTCAGCTTTCAGTTGAGTTGACGCTGTTTTCAGCTGGTCTAACTGCTCAACTTTTTCATTTTGCATCTGACGGTAAGTGGTTAAGCTCACCATTCGCGTAATCATATCCGAAAAATTGTTCGATGACATAATCGTCGTGATGAAACTTGACGTCACATTCTCAGTTTGGGCCTGACGCATTTGCACCGCCATGACTGCTTGGCGTGCCTGGATTTCGTCATCTGTTTTGGCGATCTGACTGGTCAGTTCAGCTATTTTACTTTCCCCATCAGCGACTGCTTGTTTACTTGCATAGGCTTTTTGGTAGACCTGATTGACCGTTGTCAACGACGCCTCTAACTCCGCTTGAATCCCACTAGCCTTGTTTTGCGCTGCCTGGATTGCCGCATCATAATCTGGTTTTGAATCCTCGGCAAAGACCATCCCAATAGACGGTGCTAAAAGTATCAGACACAGGGTCATTCCTAGTAATCGTTTTCTCATATCTTGCTATTCTACCACAAAAAAGACGCCAAAACATTGCATTTTGGCGTCAAATGTTGCTAAATTGTAACAAGGTGCCGACTGCCGCCCTCAAAAGTGACTAGTTGATGGACACCCTGTGCTTTAAGCCAGGTCTTTAACTCATCGAAAGCCAACTCATAGTGTTCGAGTTTATGGCCATCTGACCCTAGTGTAAACAATGTCCCACCAAGTTCTAGTACCATTTTCAAGGCATAAGTATAAAGGGGAAGATGATGGTATAAATGCGTCGACTTGGCATTAATTTCAAAGGCTAAGTCAGCCGCAATCATTTTCTGAAATATGTCGATTAATCTACTTTCATGCTTCTCGAGATCAGCTGGTGTGACATCAAATAAGCGAATGCCATAGTCAAAATGCGCAAGGACATGCGCTTGAAGTTTGTCATTCTGATCAATCGCAATACTTAAGTCATCCAGATAGCGACTGAATACCGTATCAAAATCCATGTCCGCGACAAAATCGTCCAAGTAGTCAAATTCACCATTATGATGAACCGATAACAACTTCAAGTCATAGGTTTTATCTGCTAAATAAGCTAAAATCTCAGCTTCTTTCGGCTGATAATAGCCGATTTCAATGCCTTTTAAAATCCGGTTGTCATACTTAAGATTCAGTCGGTCAATTTCAGCCGAATAAGACACATAATCAGGGGCATCTGTGTGACCAGTAACGGGATTTGCCACATCGAAATGCTCTGTTGTGACCACATAGCCGGTTGACTTGTCGAGATAGTCCGTAAAATCAGCTTGTGAATCATAGGAATGGTGGGTATGCAAATGTTGGTCGTAATAAGTCATTTCAAGTCCTCATTTTTATGCCGAGCCATCTTCGTCTTGATGACCTTCCTTGTGCTTGCAGTCGTGATAATTCTATCATACCATATTTTCTTTTGAGATAATATAAGATACAAAAAAACCGCTGGATAGCCGTTTTATCAACGTGTCTACCTTGCGGTTTATAGTCTGGGTGAACTTGATAACATCAGATTGTTATCTAATTTCAGCGCCAAATTCGACTAATTTCTTCGTGATTTTAGTCATAGCTGCTGTGATCTCATCATCTGTTAATTGATTTTCTGCTGATTGGAAGGTCAAAGTATAGGCCAATGATTTCTTATCAGCCGCCACATTGTCACCTGTGTAAACATCGAAAAGTTCTGTTTTAATCAGAGTTTTGACCTTGCTTGACGTAATCACATCAAGAACTGCTTGATTCGTCGCTGTTCGGTCAACTAAGAGCGCGATATCCCGTTTAGACGCTTGGAATTTCGGAATATCTGTAAAGATGACTTGTGCGGGTTGTTTTTCTAACAAGGCAGTCAAATCAAGGCTCGCCACATAAGTTGCGGGAATGTCGTAGGCTTTAGCAGTCGTTGGGTGAACTTGACCGATAAAACCAACTTCAACATCATCAACTAAGATACGTGCTGTCCGACCTGGGTGAAGTTCAACAATAGACTGATCAGCCTCAAAGCGCACATCATCAAATTTGATAAGCAGATTTTCAACCACACCTTTGGCAGCATAAAAATCATAGCCTTTACCCGTCATGGCAATCGCGACTTGTGGTAACTCTGTTGGGCGATTGTCTGTTTCGTTTCCGAATTTCGCAAAGACTTGACCGATTTCAAAGACTGCCAACGTGTCATTGCCACGCGCCAAGTTATAACGCACGATGTCTAACATCCCACTGATAAGATTCAAGCGAAGTGTGCTGCGCTCTTCACTCATTGGCATGGCAAGTGCTGTTAAGTTATCTGTTGGCAATTTTGTGAATTGCACTGCTTTTTCAGCCGTCGTTAAGGAATAAGAGATAACTTCTGACAGACCAGTACCTTCAAGGTTAGTGCGAACATCACGACGGAAGGCTTGCATACCTGTCAATTCACCGATTGTATTACCAGCTTGTGGCAAGGTATTGGGAATATTGTCATAGCCATAAATCCGTGCCACTTCTTCGACAAGGTCAGCTTCGATTGCGATATCCCAACGGCGTGGTGGGATTGTCACTGCGAAAGTCTCACCAGAGACAGCTGTTGTAAAACCGAGTTTATCGAAAATTACGACAACGTCTGCTAAGTTGAGACTCAAGCCAAGTGCACGATTGATTTTATCAAGTGTGATCGATACGGTTACATCTTGCGCGACAAAGTCATTGCTTGAAACCACGCCTGAAGTGATGGTACCGCCGGCCAATTCAACGATCATGGCAGCTGCGTAGTCCAATGCTGTTTCTACATCAGCATGGTTGATGCCTTTTTCAAAACGGGCACTTGATTCAGAACGCAAGTTGAATTTTTGAGACGTTTTACGGATACTTGTCCCGTCAAAAATCGCTGACTCAAGCGCAACACTGGTTGAACTGTCAGTGATTTCAGTGTTTTCGCCTCCCATGACACCCGCAAGTGCCACTGGCTGACCGCCAACTGTGATGACAATGTCTTCTGCTGCTAAATCGCGCGCCGCGCCATCCAATGTTGTCAGTTTTTCACCATTTTCAGCTTGACGGACGAGGATTTTCTTGTCGTCAAATTTAGCATAATCAAAGGCGTGCAGCGGTTGGCCGAAGTAGAGGAGGACGAAGTTGGTCACGTCCACGACGTTGTTGATTGGGCGAATGCCTTCGTTCATGAGGCGGTTTTGTAGCCACTGTGGACTTGAGGCAACGGTGATGCCTTCGATGATGCGCATTTTGTAAGTCAAGACTTTGTCTGTCGTGACGTCCACTGCGATTTTTTCTGATGTTTTGGTGTCAGATTCT
Organism: Lactococcus sp.; assembly: GCA_047833645.1. Classification (GTDB taxonomy): domain Bacteria; phylum Bacillota; class Bacilli; order Lactobacillales; family Streptococcaceae; genus Pseudolactococcus. The sequence goes on along the minus strand of CP181259.1, from coordinate 1,923,384 downwards.
GTGACAACTTTTTCATCAAATTTGACTTGTTTGTTGTCGTAGATTGCTGCCACTTCATGGGCCACACCACGCATAGATAGCGCATCTGCACGGTTTGGTGTGATGGAAAGTTCCAACACGTCATCGTTCATCTCTAGGGTATCAAAAATTTCTGCCCCATTTTCAGCATCAGCTGGCAGGTAATAAATCCCATCTGCATAGGCTTTAGGCACGATATTTTCTGGGAAACCAATTTCTTGGAGGCTGCAGATCATGCCAAGACTTTCAACGCCACGGATTTTCCCTTTTTTGATTTTGTGATTGCCTGCGATTCGGGCACCCGGCAGGGCAACGATGACTTTGATCCCCGCTTTAATATTGGGCGCGCCACAGACGATTTGTGTCGGTTGGTCTTCGCCAACATTAACTTGACAGATATTCAAGTGTGTTTCTGGAATTTCTTGCGTGCTGAGCACTTCACCAACGACTAATTTTGATAATCCTTCACTTCGTGTTTCAACGCCTTCAACTTCAATCCCGCTGGTTGACATTTTTTCTGATAGGTCATGTGATGGCACGTCGATGTTGACGAGCTCTTTTAACCAATTGTATGATACTTGCATTTTTTAGACTTTCTCCTTATTTGAACTTCAAGCTAACCTTCTAAGAAATACGACGATGTCGCACCGCTTTTCCGTATCATTTTATTTAAACTGTTCACTCATCCGAGCATCACCTAAATAGAAACCACGGATATCGTTAATGCCGTATCTCAGCATGGCAATCCGCTCTTGACCTAAACCAAAGGCAAAACCTGAATATTTTTTGCTGTCGATACCAGCCATTTCAAGGACATTTGGATGCACCATACCCGCACCGAGGACTTCAATCCAGCCGGTCATTTTACAAACATTACAGCCTTTACCACCACATTTGAAACATGAAATATCCGCTTCGACAGATGGCTCTGTAAATGGGAAGTAGCTTGGACGCAGACGGATTTTACGTTCTGCACCAAACATTTTCTTAACAAGCGTATCCAAAGTCCCTTTGAGGTCACTCATGGCGATATTTTCGTCAATGACAAGCCCCTCGATTTGGTGGAATTGATGACTATGGGTCGCATCATCTGTATCACGACGGTAAACTCGTCCCGGTGAGATCATTTTAAGCGGTCCTTTAGTAAAGTCATGGGCATCCATCGTCCGCGCTTGAACAGGACTTGTGTGCGTCCGCAACAAAATCTCAGGCGTGATGTAAAAAGTATCTTGCATATCACGCGCCGGGTGATCCTTAGGCAAATTCATACGCTCAAAGTTATAGTAATCCGTCTCAACTTCGTACCCATCAACGATTTGGTAACCCATGCCAAGGAAAATATCTTCGATTTCTTCCGTCGTTTGCGTCAAAATATGACGATTGCCTTTGGCTACTTTTTTACCCGGCAAAGTCACATCAAGCGTCTCATTTTCAAGCTTTTTGGCAATGATTAAGGCTTCAAGCTCAGACTTTTTGCTTTCTAAAAGACTGGTGATTTCATCTCTGAACTCATTAGCCAGAGTGCCTAATTTAGGGCGTTCTTCATTTGATAAGTCCTTCATTCCTTTGAGAATATCCGTCAACTCACCTTTTTTACCTAGAACCGAAACTCGAAAATCATTTAAGGTTTTTTCATCAGCAATTTTGGGCAATTTTTCAAGTGCACTCGTACGCAAATCAGCGATTTTTTCTTGTAAAGTCAATTTTTTATCTTCTTTCTATTTTGGCATTTACTTTTGGTCGTTAAGTAATGATAGGTAATGACAAGAAAAAATACCGCCGTCATCACTCCAACGTAAAGGAGCGAAAACCGCGGTACCATCCTAATTCCTAGATTATCTCTAGCTTCATTATCATTATTTAATTGCATTGAGAAATTGAATTTCTGCTCCTTAGAACAGTCCCATCAATATCTGATTGAAGTGAACTTCACAAACCTGCCGCTAAATGGCTCTCAGTCATCACCATTCTCCCTGTTAACTTATCAGTCTGCTACTCTTTTCAATGTATAAGAAAATCATACTAAATTTAGACGAGTCTGTCAACTTTCTGCTAGAGAAACTCTGCCCAAGCTTCAATCTACAACTCCCTACTGAACAGGTAGAGTTGCCATCAGCGCATAGAAATGTGACACATCACCCGTCCTAAAATAATCATACCAGTAGGCCAATGTATCGGATTGAAAAACATCTAACTGTTCGATGATCTGTTTTGTCCACAATAGAGCGCCAGTAGAACTTGCTGTCATCAGATGATCATCGGCAACAGATGGCGCTTCTACATAGTAACTTTGTCCTTTGTAGTCAAGGGAAAACATATCAAGAAATCCTGGCCCATTACTAGTGTGTCGACGACTATCCAATAAACCAGCATTAGCCGCTGCAACAGTTGCGCCACAAATCACCGCTACTGTTGCACCCACCGCTAAAAGTGCAGACGCTTTTTCGATAATGGCCACATGTTTTGGGTCATGCCAAGTCTCTGCACCTGGTAGCACTAATAGACTGGCTTGATTAACAAGGATATCAGCTACTAAACAGTCTGGCACGATTGTCAACCCCCCCATCGTAGAGATGGGAGATTTAGTGTCACTCACCATTTTAATCTCAATTTATTTCGCATCTTTTTTGAAGAAGCGACCTGAGTTCAGTTCTGAGGTAAGGTAACCAATTTCCCAGTCAGCCAAAGTATCAAGGACGTAAATATAAATTGTTTGCATCATTTTTCTCTATTTTCATTCTTTTTTTATTTCTGTCTTTAGTCTATCAAACAATTGTTGACATCTGTATGTCAACAATATACAATAAAAATAAAACATGTTGAAAGGTGATGCAGAGATGAAACTTGAAAGACTGATGAGTATCACGATAATGCTCCTTGATAAAAAACGTATAAGCGCCAAAGCCTTAGCCGAAACTTTTGAAGTTTCTCTTCGAACCATCTACCGTGATATTGAGACAATCAATAAATCTGGTATTCCCATTCATGCCACTTCCGGCGTAGGCGGTGGCTTTGAAATTATGCCTGATTACAAGATTGATCGACAGGTTTTTTCAACAGCAGACCTTTCCGCTATTTTGATGGGCCTCTCAGGTCTATCCAACATGATAAGGGGAGGAGCTGATTAATGCGCTTGCCAAGGTTAAAAGTTTTATCCCCGCTACTCACTCAAGAGCTATTGAAGTTAAAACAAACCAAATTCATATCGATTTAAACCCATGGTTGGGCAATCAAAATATCCAGCCTGCGCTAGAATTGATCAAACAAGCTTTACAGGAAAACCTAATCCTCTCATTTACCTATGTCGATCGACATATCAACAATCACCGCGAACGGTTGAACCTTATCAACTTGTCTTAAAGGGCAGCCATTGGTACTTGTATGGCTTTTGCCTTGAAAGACATGATTTTCGATTATTTAGATTATCACGCGCACGAAACTTGCAGCTAAATACAGAACATTTTCTACCCCGAGCGTTTCAAAAACCACAGTTGGATTTTACGACAGAGATTACCACGATGCAAACACCTATCAAGCTTCGGATCCATCACTCAATTCTGGACAGAGTTTTGGCATTCTGTCCCTATGACCACTGCACCCCAGACGGTGAAGTGCACTACCTTGTGGACTTTCCATTCATAGAAAACGACTACTACTATGATCGGCTTTTCAGTTTTGGAGATCAATGTGAATGTCTAGCACCCCTGGCTGTCCGTCAAGAAGTGCGACGCAGATTATCTGATATGATTAATATCTATCAAAACTAAAGGTGTGCGTTAAATAGTAAGCAAAAAAGCTGACAAGTTTAGAAATTGTCAGCTTTTTCAATTTTTTATTTGCCACGATTAAAAATCAAGTTCAAGATAATCGCCACAAGGGTTGCCATGACGATCCCGTTATTGAGAAACATCCCGACTGTATCTGGCAGCGCTTGGAAGAGTGTTGTGCCGTTAAAGCCGACACCTGATGCGACTGCCATTGCTGCGATGAGTAGATTGTGTTCATTGTCAAAATCAACACGGCCTAACATCCGAATCCCTTGAATCGTCACCATGCCAAACATGACTAACATAGCACCACCCAAAACCGGTGCTGGGATAATCTGCGCACAGGCACCAAATTTAGGCAGCAGGCCTAGAATCACAAGAAAACCTGCCGTGTAGAAGATCGGACGGCGCGTTTTGATCCCTGATAACTGAACCAAACCGACATTTTGTGAAAAGCCTGTATAAGGGAAGGTGTTGAAAATCCCACCTAATGCCACGGCCAAACCTTCTGCCCGGTAACCATTTCTCAATCGTGTTTCAGAGATCTCATCACCTGTGATATCTGAAAGCGCCAGGTAAACGCCCGTAGACTCCACCATGGACACCAAGGAAATGATCGTCATCATCAGGATCGATGAGAAATCAAAGATCGGTTTTCCGAAGAAAAATGGCGTTGGGATATGGATCAGCGGTGCTTGCGCGATCGGTGAGAAGTCGACGACGCCCATGAAGGCTGCGACGACTGTACCGATGATGAGGCCGATGAGGATGGCGATGGAGCGGATAAACCCTGTCGTAACCGCATGGATGAACAGGATGACGAGAATCGTCACGACCGCTAAAATCACGCTGGAAAGTTCTGGTTTGGGGATATTGTTGCCCATGTTCCCGATGGCGACAGGAATCAGCGTGAGGCCGATCGTTGTGATGACGCTACCTGTCACAAGCGGCGGGAAGAACTTGCGGATTTTTGAGAAGAAGCCTGAGATTAAAATAACAATCAAGCCTGAAACGATGATGGAGCCAAAGATGGCACCCGAACCGAGTTTAGCCCCGATGATTGAAAGGGGTGCGACGGATTGGAAGGCAACGCCTAGGACGACTGGCAAGCCGATGCCGAAGTATTTATTGACTTGGAGTTGTAGGAATGTCGCAACGCCACACATGAAAATATCTGTCGAGATCAGGTAAGTTAGCTCTTTGGTCGAGTAACCGAGTGCGCCTGCGATCATGATTGGCACTAGGATAGAGCCGGAATACATGGCGAGCAAGTGTTGTAGACCTAGGACTGCTGATTTGGAATGTTTGATTTCTTGAGTTTGCATGTTATAGGTCCGCCTCCGCAAAGACAACTTGTCCTTGATCAAAGCCTGCAATTCTAGCTAGGCTGACAACAGGGATGCCTGTTTCTTCGACCAAAGCACGGCCTGTCTGAAATGATTTTTCAATCACGATACCGACGCCTGCGATTTGCGCGCCCGCTTCATTTAAAATGTTGATCAAGCCAAGGGCCGCTTGCCCATTTGCCAAGAAATCGTCAATGATCAAGACTTTGTCATTTTCCGACAAGAACTTGCGAGAAATCTGTACGGTCGATGTGATTTTTTTCGTGAACGAGTAGACTTCTGCCGTTAGCAACTCATCATTCATGGTCACATTTTTAGCTTTTTTGGCGAAAATCATGGGCACGTCGAGTTCTTCCGCCACATAGGCTGCAGGGACATTGCCGCTGGCTTCAATGGTGATAACTTTAGTGATGCCACTGTCCGCAAATTTTTGAGCAAAGGTCTGCCCGATTTGGCGCATCAATTTAGGGTCTACTTGGTGAGTTAAAAAACTATCGACTTTGAGGATATCGTCCCCCAAAACTGTGCCATCACGTTTAATTCTTGAAACTAATGCTTCCATTTTCAACTTTCTATCCATTAAAAAAGGCTCTGCGAAAAAAGATCGCAAAGAGCCTGACTCCTTGCTTATTGTTTGGCATTACGGTGCCAAGTAGAGACGCTCGACCAATTACGAGCATAAATAAGCTGTTATTTTTTAAAATTATATCCTATTTCGTGTCGGACCAATAGACATGTATGTGTGGTCGACGATAAAAAACACCCATTAAATTTGATGATTAATTGTATTTTAGCATATTTTCGAAAACAAAAAAAGTGAAATCGGTTGTTTTTTCTTCAGATGTAGGAAAACACTTTGATTAACTTAAGGTCATCAGAATGATTCTCAACACTATTAATATAACAACAATACCCCATAGGTCACGACAAAAAGGCTCTATAATTTCTGTAGTGGGTAAATCCACTGTAGAGATTATGGAGCCTTTTTTAGTGTAGAAAAAAAGTCCCATATGACCTATAATGAAAAGCGACGAAACTCACATTAGAAAGACTCATATGGAACAACTAAATCTTATCACAAATTTTCTCAGAATTAAAGACAAAAATATCACTATCACTGATGAATATGATATGGGGACTCACTTAGAACTCCACGGTCACTTGGACTACACAGCCCCTAAATGCCCAAAATGCAAGGGACAAATGGCTAAGTACGACTACCAGAAAACTTCTAAAATCCCCTACCTAGAAACTGCTGGCTACCCTTTACTTATCCGCCTTAGAAAGCGTCGTTTCAAGTGTAAAGATTGCGGAAAAATGGCGGTCGCTGAAACTCCTCTTGTCAAGAAGAACCACCAAATCTCTGTCGCTGTTAACCAGAAAATCGCACAATTACTCATCGAAAATCAAGCAATGAAACATATTGCACACAGGCTATCAATTTCAACATCGTCAGTTATGAGAAAGCTCAATGAGTTCAAGTTTGAAACGGATTGGAATACCCTACCTGAGGTGATGAGTTGGGACGAGTATGCCTTCAAGAAGGGGAAAATGAGCTTCATCGCTCAAGATTTCGACTCCCTAAATATCATCGCCATTCTCGACGGAAGAACTCAAGCAACCATCCGAAACCACTTTCTACGCTATCCTAGAAAGGTTAGAAATCGGGTCAAAGTGATTACCATGGATATGTTTAGTCCCTATTATCAACTTGCTAAACAGCTTTTTCCAAATGCAAAAATTGTACTCGATCGCTTTCATATCGTGCAACACCTTAGTCGTGCTATGAACCGTGTCCGTATTCAAATTATGAATCAATTCGACAGAAAATCGCAGGAATACCGAGCCTTGAAACGTTACTGGAAATTGATACAACAAGATAGCCGTAAACTCAGCGATAAACGATTTTATCGCCCTATGTTTCGAATGCATTTGACTAACAAGGAAATCCTAGAAAAACTCCTGTCTTTCTCCGAGGAACTACGACAACACTATGAACTCTATCAGCTTCTCTTATTTCATTTCCAAGAGAAGAACTCAGACCATTTCTTTGACCTCATCGAACAGGAAATAGCCATCGTTAATCCTATTTTCCAGACGGTATTGAAGACATTTTTAAAGGATAAAGACAAGGTTTTAAACGCCATGGAATTGCCTTATTCAAACGCCAAACTGGAAGCTACCAATAATCTCATCAAAGTCATTAAGAGAAATGCCTTTGGTTTCAGGAACTTTGAAAACTTTAAAAAACGGATTTTGATTGCATTGAACATAAAGAAAGAGAGGACGAAGTTCGTCCTCTCTAGGTGTTAGCTTTTCATCTACCCACTACAGTTGACAAAGAGCCGACAAAAATAGGCAATTTCTGACAAAAAAACAAAAAAAAGCCTACAAACGGCTTTTTACTGTGCTTAAAACTTTAGATGCCACAAATAGGAATCGAACCTACGACCTTCACCTTACCATGGTGCTGCTCTACCGACTGAGCTATTGCGGCGTGATTATAGTTTTTAAATCGTTAAGAATTATTGCTCCCTCTGTTTTTTTAGAAAGAGCAGCATGAGGAGGGAATTCTTCGAATTCCCTTATCTGCAGATTCGGGGCAGTGCCCCGAACTCTACCGACTGAGCTATTGCGGCGTGATTATAGTTTTTAAATCGTTAAGAATTATTGCTCCCTCTGTTTTTTTAGAAAGAGCAGCATGAGGAGGGAATTCTTCGAATTCCCTTATCCACAGATTCGGGGCAGTGCCCCGAACTCTACCGACTATCCTAATGCTGGAAACAGGAATCGAACCTGCGACCTACGCGTTACGAGTGCGTTGCTCTACCGACTGAGCTATTCCAGCAGGATTAAATACTATTTAAAGTTAAGATTTTAGATACGTTGCTAATTTTGAAAGAGCAACATGCGGTGGAAATTCTACGAATTTCTTTAGCCACCGATTCGAAGCAGTGCTTCGAACTCTACCGACTGAGCTATTCCAGCAGGATTATTGACTGAAAAAAATGTATCATCGAATAAAACGATTGTTGAATAGCGTTTTCAAACCCTACCTATCTATTTTACCCAAAAATCAGTTGTTTGACAAGATATTTACAAAAAAAAAATCTAGGCCATCAAAAATGATGGTCTAGACGCTTTCTTGAGGTTTATCAAAATTACCTGGCTAAATCTTAACAAAGCTTGATACCGCTTCACATTGTCGAATCTGAGCAGCTATAAAATCATGCGCGTCATTGAACACTAGTGTTTCAAACTCACGGTCATCAAATCTCAAATTGAAACGATAGCTTTCCTCATCAATTTTGACAATGTAGTCGTAAGCCTCAAGTGTCTTGACAAAAATATCAGGACGCTTTTGTTTGACGACCTCTTTTTTAACAAATTTGAGTAAGAATGTCGTCATATATTTGAGGGCATATTCCGGATCAACATCACCGATGATTTCATAGATTTCTTGTTCAAATGGTGTCAAAGCGACACGTTTTTCAACATGGTAAAAATAATTGGCTAAATTCTCAGCTGTTCGTCCAAAATCAGATGAAAAATGGAGTGCAATGCCATTGGTCTGGTTAGCCAGTGTTTGCTGAATTTGTGAGGCTTGAAGTTTTGCAATCAACTCAGCTCCTTCGGCCACAAAAAAAGGCTGATCAAAGCTTAACTGTTGCGGTGCCATTGCTGGTAAAATCAAGTCAAAATCAGTATCGGTAAAGACTCGAAACTGATTGGTGTAGCGCTTGTCCTCTCGTAAAATCAAGCCTGCTTGGACAAAATCTTCAATCTGACGCTCTAAATTTTGAACGTCTCCAAAAGCTGCTTTAATTTGACGTAAGGTGACATCGTCATCGTTAGCCAAGTAATTGATCAAGTCTTGGAAAAAGGGTCGCTGGGTTAAGCGATTATGGTTGAAAATCTTAATTTGCATCGGATAGGGTTCCTATATATTCTAAAGCTGAAAATTTTGCTAGGGCTGCTGGGTTGCTGCCGAGCTGACCTAGTGGCACGGCCAGTCCAAGCTGGTCATAATAGGCTTGCCAATAGTCCGAGATAGCCTCTGCTCCGTCGCCAAAAGACATGGGCGTTTCTGGTAGCTTGACCTGATTGGCGAAAGCCGAAACGACCAACTGAGAGCAATAAAAAACCGCGGCATCTGGATAAAAGCTGTCGTTGTATGGTTTTCCTAGATGCTTTCTAGCGTCAGCTAGCACGGCTGTTGCATCCAGGTCGGCCAGTCTCAAAACGTCTACTGGCTGATTTTCTGTTAAAAAATCAGTCATCGTTTGTTCGACCACGCCATATCGAGTCGTTGCGTGAATGACACTTGTTTCACTACTGGCAATGGCGACATGGCTATAGGCGCCCGTAGATTCAGAAATGGCCGTCGCAAATTCGGTCGCATCATTTGGGAGCGTTTTGACAAATAATAAGTCAGCTGGTTTTATTTCAAATGTCATCATTTTCATTATACCAAAATTCTAGTGCTTGTGTTGCCTTTCTTGGTTAGAATGTAGACAAAAAAGCACGCTTGCGCGTACTTTCTTATAAACCGTATTTTTTGCTTTCTCGCTTTCGCTCGTCGCAGAGAAATATGGCTTACAAGCCATATTTCTTGTTGAAACGGTCCACACGGCCATCGGCTTGTGTGAATTTAGCTTTACCAGTGTAGAATGGATGTGAATCTGATGATGTTTCCACACGGATCAATGGGTATGTGTTACCATCTTCCCATTCAACAGTTTCTTTTGAGCTTTTTGTAGAGCCGCTCAAGAATTTGAAGCCTGTTGAAGTATCCATAAATACAACTGGTCCATAATTAGGATGGATGTCTGCTTTCATGTTCGATATTTCCTTTCTGCCTTGGGCTGTTTGCCAGTCCAAAGTAATCAATACTAGATTATTCTATCAAAATTCAGAGGTAATTTCAAGACTTAGTCTCAATTTTCATCAACTAATTTGATGTCAACACCTAGTGAGGTCATTTTTTCGATGATGTTATCATAACCACGCAAAATGAACTCAACATTTGAGATTTTTGTTTCACCGTCTGCCATCACACCGGCATTGACTAAGGCTGCACCTGCACGTAAGTCAGTCGCCATGACTTCTGCGCCATGCAAGTCATTCGGGGCATGATAGGTAATTTCACCGTTATTGGCCACGATATTAGCCCCCATACGTGCCAGTTCTGCTGCGTGGTTAATCCTTTTTTCATAGATGGTGTCGATGATTTTCCCACGACCATTGGTCATCAAAAGGAGGGGCGTAATCGGCTGCTGCAAGTCCGTGGCAAAACCTGGATATGGGACAGTTTTAATGCTGACTGATCTGAGATTTTCTGATTTCAAGACTTCAATCGAATCATCTCGGATGATCATCTGAACGCCCATCTCTTCAAGTTTAGCGATAAAGGACTCTAGATGTTCGTAGATCACGTTATTGACGATAACACCATCACCAAAAGCAGCCGCAAGACTCAAATAAGTCCCCGCTTCTATTCGGTCAGGAATAACGGTGTGACGCGCACCCCCTAGTTTTTGAACGCCATCAATCCGGATGACATCCGTCCCTGCACCACGGACTTTTGCCCCCATGTTGTTAAGCAGGGTCGCCACGTCAATAATTTCAGGTTCACGCGCTGCATTTTCGATAATCGTCCGGCCTTCAGCCTTAACAGCGGCTAACATGGTGTTAATCGTTGCGCCAACCGAAACCATATCCATGAAAATCGTCGCAGCGTGCAAAGGCGCACCATCGGTCGTCAAGTGCATGGCATTTTCCTTAAAGGTCATGCGAGCACCCAAGGCTTCGAAGGCTTTGATATGTAGGTCAATCGGACGAGGCCCCAAATCACAACCACCCGGTAAGCCAACCGTCGCTTCACCAAATTTACCCAACAAAGACCCATTAAAGTAGTACGACGCACGTAGAGAATTAATTTTCCCATAAGGGAGCGGTTTCGACTCAACACCACGCGGATCAATCACGACGATCCCCGCCTCAATGTCACGCTCAATCTTAGCGCCCATAATTTCCAAAATCTCGATCAGACTCGCCACATCGGAAATATCCGGCACGCCTTCCAAAGTCACCACATCATCCGCCAAAATGGTTGCAGGAATCAGGGCAACGACTGAATTTTTTGCACCAGAAATCGTCACTTCGCCTGAAATGCGTTTCCCACCATTAATCACTATTTTTTTCATTTATTTTTTATAGTCCAATTCTTAAAATTCAAATTCATGCTTATCTATTTTACCACAAAAAAACAAATTTAACACCCGATAGGCCAATAAAAAAAGCAGACCAAGGTGGTCTACTTTTTCAGTCATTTTTAACATTTACTCAAAGACAAATTGATTATGATAGAGTTCTGCATAGAAACCGTTTGGTACGTGCAAGAGCTCATGGTGGCTGCCTTCTTCAATGACAACCCCATCTTTTAGCACGACAATTTTATCGGCATTCAAAATCGTTTTAAGGCGATGGGCGATAACAAATGATGTCCGTCCAGCAATCGCTGCTTCCATCGCCCATTGAATTTGTTGCTCAGTGACGGTATCAACGTTTGACGTTGCTTCATCCAAAATCAAAAGTTTTGGATTGGTCAAAATCGTCCGAGCAATCGAAATCTGCTGTTTTTGACCTGTTGAGAAGACATTTTCATCATCATCCACAATGGTCTCATACTTATCAGGTAGGCTATCAATAAACTCATGGATATGCGTTGTTTTGGCTGCTGTGATGATTTCTTCATCTGTTGCATCAAAGCCAAACTTGATATTATCCTTGATCGTACCGCTAAACAAAACTGAGTCTTGCAGGACAATCCCGACGCCACGGCGCAGTGAGTCCAAGTCCATATCGCGGATATCAACGCCGTCAAATTTAATGCTACCATTGTCCACGTCATAAAAGCGGTTCATCAAGTTCATGATGGTTGTTTTACCTGAACCTGTCGGACCAACAACGGCGACCATTTGGCCTTTTTTAACGTTGATGCTGACATCTTTAAGGATGGGTTTGCCTGGTAGATAGCTAAAGTCGAGATGTTCAATCTGAACACCGTCTTTGATGCCGTCGAAGATGACGCCGTTTTCCGGGCGGACTTCTTCTGGTTCATCAAACATTTCCTGCAAGCGACGCGCGCCGGTCACTGCCATTTGGAGTTGGGCAAATGACGATGAAATTTGCATCACGGGTTGGTAGTATTGTTGTGAATATTGCACGAACATGACGACTAAGCCCAGTGCAGCAGCCGTTGACATGGATTTATCATTGAGGGCGATCATCGAGCCTGCAAAAATAACGATGGCCAGGTTGACAAAGCTCATGCCGTTCATAACGGGCATCAACATGCCTGAATAGACTTGACCTTTAAAGGTCGCTTGGCGGACTTTGTCATTTTGTTTGACAAAACCGTCAATGGCATCTTGTTCCAAGCCTTCAACGATGATCACTTTTTGGCCTGAAATTTTCTCATCCATGTAGGCATTGAGCTTCCCAACTTCATCTTGTTGCAAGTCGATATATTTCTTGGCTTGACGGATGATGATTACGACCAGTAAAATGGCGACTGGCGTTGAGGCAATGGTGACCCAGGCAAGCGAGACATTTTGACGGAACATCATGATAATCACACCGATAAACATGGCAACCTGTGTCGCAACAAGCGCAAGAGACTGGTTGAGCGAGTTTTGGATGTTATCCAAGTCCGATGTAAAACGGCTGAGGATATCCCCATCTTGATGACGGTCAAAGAATGAAATCGTCAAACGTTCCAGTTTACCAAATAACCCTTTACGCATTGAGTTGGTCGCATGAGAAACGATGCGGCCAAAGAGAACTTCATACATGAGCATAGCAATGGTCATGAAGACATAAGATAGGAGTAATTTCCACATGATGCTGAAGAAAACTGTTTTCTCTGGCGTGTGTTTTGCCAAGTCAACCAAGGCTGTGACATTGGTCGGCATCCCATTTTTAGTTAATTCTCCAAGCATGGCTTGTGGCAGTTCTGCCGGCACATGACCATTAAAGGATGCGACGATTTTTTCAGCGCCTTGGTGTTTGAAATAAGCTGTGACCCATTCAGCAAGCTCTGTTAAAGCATCACCGATAAAGACTGGGACTTTCACTTGTAAATACGTGGCGATGATGATCGTCAACGTAATGACTGAAAGTGAGAGTTTGAATTTCTTGAAATAGTTCCAGAAAAATTTGATGGCTTTACGATATTCTTTCATTAGTCATCACTTCCTTTCTGTGTTTCATAGATTTCACGGTAGGTCGCATTGTTTTCGACAAGATCTTTGTGTTTGCCAACACCGATGAGTTTACCGGCATCCAAAACGAGAATCTTATCGGCATGGACAACTGATGAAATTTTTTGAGCAATGATAATTTTGGTGGTGTTTGGCAGTTTGCCCGCCAAAGCCTCTTGGACTAATTTTTCAGATTTGGCATCTAGTGCTGAGGTTGAATCATCTAGGATCAAGATCTTAGGCTCACCAATGACACCTCGGGCAATGGACATCCGTTGTTTTTGGCCGCCTGAGAAGTTGGTCCCACGTTCTTCAACCGGACTCTCAAAGACATCCGACATTTTTTCGATGAACTCACGGGCTTGTGAAATGGCACTGGCACGTTTCATGTCGTCAACTGTTGCATCGGCTTTACCGTGTTTCAAGTTTTGCGAAATCGTACCTGAGAAAAGAATCGCACGTTGTAGGACGATCGAAACGGTCTCACGCACGGTGTTTCGACTGACGTCCCGTAAATCCTGACCGCCGATTTTAATCGTCCCTTCTGTTGGATCAAACAATCGTGGAATGAGTTGGGCAAGGGTTGATTTACCAGCGCCTGTTGCCCCAACGACACCAACTGATTCACCAGCTTTGATGCTAAAGGAAACATCTTCTAAGGTTGGTTCATCATCTGTTGGATAGGTAAAGGTGACGTGGTCAAACTCAAGGTCACCGGCTAAATCTTGGTCAGGGACATCTTTAAAGGTCATGGCTGGTTCCGTGTTGATGACTTCGCCGATCCGTTTAAGTGAGATAAAAGCACGTGATGCCATCATCGACATCATCCCACCCATGATAATGGCAAACATGATTTGCATCATGTAAGTCATAAATGAAGCGATACTGGCTAAATCTTTAGGTTCTTTTTGAACATAAGTTGAAACAAACCAAATCGCCCCAAAGATTGCGAGATAAGCCGCAAAGGTAAAGGCTGGAATCATGGCAGAAAAAATGTAGCTAACGATCAAGTTATGACCCAGCAACTCATCTGAATTGGCATCGAATTTAGCCGCTTGTTCTTTTTCTTGAACAAAGGATTTCACCACGCGCGTACCTCGGAGATTCTCCTTGGCAATGCCGTTGAGTTTATCCATCAAGGTTTGAAAAGCCCCGAAATGTTTGCCCATGCTACCCATGGAAACACCGGTGATTAGGACAATCACGACGACCAAGAGGACGATGATCCACCATAGTTTAGGCAAAGTTTGAATGGCTAAAATAAAGGAGCCGACAAATAAAAGTGGGACACGAAGCAAGATTTGAAACAAAATCATAATCAAGTTCATGACTTGGTTGACGTCATTGGTCATGCGGACAACGAGGTTGCCGGCATTAAATTTCTCGATATTGGCATAAGAGAAACTTTGGATTTTGCGGAAAGTCTGCTCCCGCAAATCAGCTGAGACGCCTTGGGCAATCTTAGCTGCAAAAATCGTGTTGACAACACCTGCGATCAGACCAATCCCTGCGATGATAATCAGCTGAATCCCGTAATCCGTGATTTTCTCTTTATCGTTGTTAGAAACAGCCTCAAGGACTTTTGTTAAGATTTGTGGCTGCCAGAGTGTCGTGCCAACGACCAAAATGACCATGGCAAGCGATCCTAGCGCCCAAAACTTATATTGTTTAATTGCTTTTATTAGCATAGCTTTCCCTTCTGTACTTTCAGTATCAGGCATCTAGACAAAAAATAACCTTTTGTTTAGACGCCCACAGTATCTTCCTCATTCTAACATATTCTGTGAATTTTTTCTGTCTTATAGCGTCCAAAATCTGATATAATGGGAAGATGAAAAATACACGCTATCAAGACCTGAAATTAGCTGAACGTGGCGCCCTCATCAGTATCTGGGCCTACCTCATTCTTTCGATTCTTAAACTTGTCATTGCCAACACCACGCACTCTGAAAGTTTGCGGGCGGATGGTTTTAATAATATCACAGACATCATGGGCAATATCGCCGTCCTGATTGGCCTGAAAATCGCGCGCCGGCCAGCAGATGATGACCATACCTACGGCCACTGGAAAGTCGAATCTGTCGCTTCCCTCATCACCAGCTTCATCATGTTCGTCGTTGGCTTCTTCGTCTTGAAAGACACGATCACAGCCATTATCAATAACGAGCATACGCCGGTTGACCTCTCAGGTTCTATCGTCGGTATTTTTTCAGCAGTGGTCATGCTGGTCATTTACCTCTATAATCGCAAGCTCGCCCTCAAATCCAAAAGCTCAGGCCTGATGAGTGCCGCCAAAGATAACTTGTCCGATGCCGTCTCCTCCATCGCCACCTCCATCGCCATTTTTGCAGCCAGCTTCAACCTCATCATCATCGACCGCCTCATGGCCATCGTCATCACCGTTTTTATCTTCAAAACAGCCTATGACATTTTTACTGAGGCGGTCTTCAGCCTCTCCGATGGCTTCGATGAAACCAAAATCGATACCTACACGGCCGCGATTAGCCAGTTACCCGAAGTCATGGCCGTTAAGTTTATCCGCGGGAGGACTTATGGCAGTAACATTTTCCTCGACGTCGTCGTCGAAATGTCGCCTGACCTTTCTGTGTTCGAAAGTCACGAAGCAACGGAAGTGATTGAAAACTCTTTAAAACAAGATTTCGAAGTCTTTGATGTAGATGTGCATGTCGAGCCAGCGATTTTACCTGACGAGGCACGCGATGCCAGTCTGGCACTCGTCATTCTGGGCTTGGAAGAAAAAGTCTTGAATGGCACAGATCCTCAGCTACTTTCTGAACACTTCACAGAAATCCGAGCTGATGGTGTTGAGATCGACAAATCCCAGAAACTTTTGGAGCAACATGAACACTTGACCATCGCAGGCTATCAACCTGATCGCATTTCCAAGAAAACTTTTGTCATCACCTACCACTATTTCGAGAATGATCAGAGTTTTGCTGTTACTAGCATCTGGCGTCGCCAAACAAACTGGTATTGTGAAGCCCGTCAATTAACGCTGATTGCTTAAATACAAAAAAAGAGGCTGGGACAAAAGTCCTCTAAAAAAATAGGCTATGAACCATTTCCGATGTTAATCGGAAACTTTCATAGCCTATTTCTCTGTAACTTTTCGACAAAAAGAATAAAATCCTGTACAATTAAAGTGTCTAATCCCAAAAGTCAGGAGCTGTTCTTTATGCATAAAAATTATAACATGAAACAAGTCATTTTACCACTTGATTTAGAAATAATGATGCCAGAAGATGATATTTGTTTTGCCATTCATGAACTGATTGAAAGCATGCCTGAGGAAAAATTCACAACATTTAAGCAAGAAACAGGTCGCCCCTCTTTCCATCCTAGAATGATGCTCAAATTGATTTTGTGCGCCTATACCCAATCAATGTTTTCGGGAAGAAAGATTGAGAACGCGCTTCAAGATAGTATCCGCATGATGTGGTTAGCGCAAGGCGAGCCCCCTTCTTATCGGACAATCAATCGTTATCGTGTCCATCCTTTGATGGCACCGATCATTCAAGATTGTTTTGTGCAATTTAGAAATCTCCTTGTTCAAGAAAATTTGATTGATGAAACAGCCATTTTTATTGATGGTACAAAACTTGAAGCCAATGCCAACAAGTTTACTTTTGTCTGGAAAAAATCTATTCAACGTTTTAGCGATGCCCTTATCGAAAAGTCAAAAGCCCTTTATCAAGAGCTTTTGAGCAATGAAATTATTCCTGCGATTGAAATTGATAATCAAGCTGAATTATCAACACAAGAATTGATGGTCATTGAAGACGAGTTATCTCAAGCAGTTGAGACGCTCACACAAGAAATTGATAAGGAATCAAACGGACAGAAACGTAAAGCCTTGCGTTCTCAAAGAAAACCAATCAAATTAGCACGTAAACAAGTCGCTAATTTCATCTTAAGAAAAGAAAAATACAAGCTAGATTTCGAGATAATGGGCGCAAGAAATAGCTATTCCAAAACAGATACAGATGCGACATTTATGCGGATGAAAGATGACTATATGAGGAATGGTCAACTTAAGGCAGCCTATAATCTTCAAATTGCGACGGAAAATCAATATGTTTTGGACTATGAAGTCTATCCTAATCCGACTGATACCAGAACTTTGCCCGATTTTTTAGCACATTATCAAAATAAATACCAACAACTTCCTGACTATATCATAGCGGATGCGGGTTATGGTGGGGAAGAGAATTATCAAACCGTCTTAGAGACTTATCAACGCACACCTCTGATTACCTACAATGCTTATGAAAAAGAACAAAAACGAAAATTCAAGAAAGACCTCTTTAAAACAGCGAATTGGCCCTATGACCCTGAACAAGATTACTTCATCTGCCCGAATCATCAAAAAGTGACTTATCGATATGAGAGCCACCGAACGGATAAATATGGTTTGACACGAGATTTGAAAATCTATGAATGCGAAGATTGTCAAGGTTGTCCGGTTCGCAAATCATGTACTCGAGCTAAAAGTGACAATAATCGACAGCTTCAAATTAATCCTAAGTGGGAGTCGTTTAAATTAACGATCAAAGAATTGCTTTCAGAAAAAGAGACAGGAAAACTCTACGGCAAACGTAAGATTGATGTAGAGCCTGCCTTTGCACGTCTGAAGGCTAATTTGGGCTTCAGTCGATTTTCGGTCAGAGGGAAAGACAAAGTTAGGCAGGAGATTGGTTTAGCTTTGATGGCGATTAATCTCAGAAAACTGATGGTAACCTGTCGAACATAGAATAGAGAAAAAGCAAACTAGCACAATCAAAATGGATTGGATTAGCTTGCTTTTTTCTTTCTGTGACTGTTCACTTTTGTCCCAGCCTCTTTATAATTATATTGGCGTGTCAGTTTTGTCCCTTTCAAAAATTTAGACTGTAAAAACTAGTCATCCCAAAAAATCTTAATACCTAGGCAAACCATTTGTCAATAAATCAATGATATGGATAATCGGAATGCCATCTACCATTCCGACATCATATGGATTGCCAGTTACAACAATTTTTTGAAAGGCGTCCCGAATTTCATTTAAATTATCTGTCTCACGAGTTGTTTTCGGCAGCTCTAGTGCCACTTGAACATATTTCGTGATACCATTTTTAGCGATGACAAAATCAACTTCTTTATCCCCTAGACGTCCTACAAATACTTCATAGCCAAGACGACGCAGCTCTAGATAGACCAAATTTTCAAGTTGACCACCAAGATTACCAGCAAATTGTCCTAAAATTTTATGACGTAAGCCAAGATCGCAAACAAAATATTTAGCACCATTTCTCAAACGCTCTTTTCCGCGGATATCATAACGTTCCACTTTATAGAATAGAAAAGCTTCCTCGAGTAAATCTAGATACTTAGCCACACTTTTAGTTGAAACTTTAACGTTAGCAGATGTCAGCGTGTCAGCTATTTTTTTGACTGACACCAATTGTCCAATATTATCTAACAAAAATTTCGCAATTCTTTTTAGCACATTGACTTCTCTAATATTTCCTCTTTGGGCAACGTCATTTAACAGAATTGTATCAAATATACCTTGAAGGGCACTGATTTTGAGCGAATCAGTATTTTGCTGAATCACTGCTGGAAATCCTCCAAATTCAAGATAATTATCGTATTGCTCACGCTGACTCGTTAAATCATTATTTTGATGCGTAAAGGTTAGATATTCGTTGAAGGATAATGGCATCATCTCGATTGTGATGGTTCTTCCTGATAGTAATGTGGCGAGTTCACCAGAGAGCATTTTACTATTTGAACCCGTCACATAGATGTCACTATTAAATGTAACCCGAATACTATTGATTACTTTTTCCCAATCATCTACTAGTTGTATTTCATCAAATAGAAAATAAGTGATCTCTCCATCAACAACGTTTTCTTTTAGATAGGCAAAAAGTGATGTCGCAGTGAGCAACTCATCATAAGTCATATCTTCAAAATTTAGATAGACGATATTTTCTGCTGCTACCCCTTCACTCTCCAGATGCTCTTTAAACATTTTTAACAAAAAGGACTTACCCGAACGTCGGACGCCGCTAATAACCTTGATAAACTCGGAACCTTTAGCTGACACAATCCAATTTAAATATTTCTCTCTAATTATCATACTTATAGTTCCTTTCTTACAATAATTATACCATAAACAGAAGTATAGTTCTACTTTTTATAAAATTACAAAAAATAGGAAGTATAACACCTAACTTTCCAAACAAAAAAAGTAAACCGCTCGGCTCACTTTTCTTTTACCTTAATTAGATGGCTGCATCCGCAACTTGTAAGGCTTTATCGTAATTTGGCTCATCTGTCATCTCAGACAAGATTTCAGCATAAATGATTTGACCGTCTTTGATGACAAAGACGCTGCGGGCTAAGAGGTTGGCCTCGGCCATGACAATACCATAGAATTGACCAAATTCATTGTTAGCATCAGATAAAATCGTTATGTCAACACCTTCTGCCGCACACCAGTTGGCTTGTTCTTCTGGTGTGTTGTTAGAAATTGATAGGAAAGCAATTTCTTTGTGCGCTGCAGCTTCTTGATTGAAACGACGCGTTTGGACTGAACAGACGCTGGTATTAATATTTGGAAAAACACTGATAATAATCGGGCTTGGCAATTGGGACAAGCTCACAACATTATTGTGTTGATCTTTCAAGCTGAAGTCAGGTGCTTGACCTGTTGTCAATGGGTTAATCTCAGTAAAGTCTTCACCATTTCTTGTAATAATCATTTGTTCGCTCCTTTATTCTCTTTGATTTCATTATAATAAAAAATCGCTTGAGTCTATACTCAAACGACTTGGATATTTATTCAAGCACAAAATCAACACAGATTTTATACTTGACCAACTATTTTTTTTAGAGACGAGCGTTTAATTCAGCACCTAACTCTTCAAAGCCTGGTTTACCAAGCAAGGCGAACATATTTTTCTTGTAGGCTTCAACCCCTGGTTGGTCAAATGGATTGACACCATTGAGGTAGCCTGAAAGACCGATCGCGATTTCAAAGAAGTAGATAAGGTAACCTAATGTGAATTCATCTTGTTTTTTGATGGTCACGACTGAGTTAGGCACACCACCATCAGTGTGGGCAAGGAGCACACCTTGGAAGGCTTTGGTATTGACGAAGTCAACATCTTTGCCTTCAAGATAGCCAAGACCGTCAAGATCTTCAGCTTCTGTTGGGATATTGATGTTCAATGTTGGTTCTTCAATCTTAATCACTGTTTCAAAGAGATTACGGCTACCTTCTTGGATAGACTGACCGATTGAGTGCAAGTCAGTTGAGAAGTTAGCTGATGTTGGGTAAATCCCTTTGAAGTCTTTACCTTCTGATTCGCCAGCTAATTGTTTCCACCATTCGCTGAAGTATTGCAATGATGGCTCGTAGTTAGCCAAGATTTCAATCGTTTTGCCTTTACGGTAAAGGATGTTACGGAGAACAGCATATTGGTAAGCTTGGTTGACTTTCAAGTCTGGTGTGCTGTATGCTTCACGGGCTGCTGCTGCACCATCCATCAAAGCTTGGATATCTGCACCACTTGCTGCGATTGGTAAAAGACCAACCGGTGTCAAGACTGTGAAACGGCCACCAACAGCATCTGGTACGACAAATGATTCCCAACCTTCAGCATCAGCTTGGACTTTAACCGCACCTTTTGCTTTATCAGTTGTGGCGTAAATGCGTTTGTTGGCTTCTGCTTGACCATATTTTTTAATCAAAAGTTCTTTGAAGACGCGGAAAGCAATGGCAGGTTCTGTTGTCGTCCCAGATTTTGAGATGACATTGACAGAGAAGTCTTTATCACTAACGTATTCAACGAGTTGTGACAAGTAAGTAGATGAAATTGAGTTACCCGCGTACAAGATTTGCGGTGCTTGACGTTTTTCTTTTGAGTCAAGGTTAACAAATGAGCTGTTCAAAAAGTCAATCGCTGCTTTCGCACCGAGATATGATCCACCAATCCCAATGACGATTAAAACATCACTGTCAGATTTGATTTTTTCAGCTGATGCCAAGATACGATCAAATTCTGCTTTATCATAATCTTTTGGCAGATCAATCCAGCCTGTAAAGTCTGACCCTTGACCAGAACCATCGCGCAAGGCAGCATCAAAAGCTGTTACTGCTGGTTGTAAGTAGTCAAATTCGTGCTGTGCAACGAATGGTAAAGCTGTTTTGTAATCAAATTTAATGTGTGACATGTTTTCTCCTTAATTAATTGGTGTGGGACCACACGCTTCACTTGACGCTTATGCCTCAAGCTGAGTTTTTAGCCAACTGTTATCGTTTTCACTAAAAACTCAATTTGCTTCATTTTACCGCTTTTTAGGGATTATTTCAAGGATTTTATCACGAATTCGTGACATATTTTTCAAAGGTGCCACAACCATTTGCCCCTAGCAGCCTTGGTAGCAAAAAGAACAGACCCTCAGCCTGTCCATTTTTGCTTAATTTTCATGCCCATTACTAATCTGAACGATGACGGTGTAAGTCAGCGGCACAAAGTCATTGAGCGCACTCTGACCGACAACAAGGCCCTTGGTTTCAGGGCTATTCACGTATTGCACACGATAAGTAATATTCGCGCCCTTGGACGCATACTCATTATAGAAGGTCCCCTGCAACTCACCCTCAGTCTGCCCCTTTAAATCCTTGAGGTAAACGCGCCCGAGCGAATAAACTGCGGTAATATCTGGTATCGTATCTTTGGCAAAATACTGGGTGCCCGCAGCCACAGACTGGCTGATAAAGCCACCGTAGGGGATGGTATCGCTATAAACTTGTTTTGAAATGACCGGCAGATTTTTCGCTGCGCCACTCGATTCGTCAAAAGTAAACTGTGAAAAATCAGGCACCGTCATGGGCTTGCCAAGTGACAGCTTGATCGTTATCGTATCGGCTTTGGATACTTTCTGGCTCTTAGCAACCGACTGTGATATCACCTTGTCTGCCTCAATCGTCTCACTGCCCTCTGTCTCAAAAGTGACTTTGACGCCCTTGTCCTTACTCCAAGTATTGATCTGATCCTTGGTCTGACTCGAAAAATTAGGGACATCAATATTTTGAACGACAGGTTCCTTGCCTTTAGAATAATAAAGGGTCAGATTATCTTCCCGCTTAAAAGTCTCAGCCGTGACCGCTTGATTGGCAAAAGTTTGCTTGAGATAAGCATCTTTAGCGACGGTTTCAGAATAATCCAGTTGCACGACTGTGTTTTCAAGTTTATTTTTTTTAATAAACTCACGCGCTTGGTCAACGGATAGCTTAGAAAAGTCAGGCAGCTCAATTTTTTCCTTGGGATCAGCTCCTAAACTAACCGTCAGTTTGACCGTTTTCTTCTTAGAAATCGTCCGATTTTTGTCTGATGCTTGAATGACTTGATTGACCTTTTTGTCAAAGTTATAAACACGATTAATGTCGAGTTTGATCTTATGCTCATCCGCCCAAGTTTGTGCGGTACTCACAGATTTCCCTGTAAAATCAGGCACTTTAAGATGCGTCTGACCATAATAAAACCAAGTAATCGCGATCACCGCCAAAAGACTGACACCTGAGATAATGGCACGTTTAATTTTTTGTTTTTTGGCAAAAGATTGATCTTTGACCAGCAAGTCATCCTCATCATCGGTAGTTGACGCTGCTAGAGTGGTCAATAGCGCGTCTAAGTCCTCGTCTGCTTTATTTCTCAAACTGTCAGCAATGGGTCTGTCATGGCTAACTTCAGCTTCTGACTTAGCATCGTTTGACCTTGGCACAGTTTCAAAAGTCTCTGGAGCAGGCGGTTCGACCGACGTAGCCTCTGATGCTAGCGCTGATGCCTCTGTTTCTGGTGTGACGTCCTTAAGTGTCGTGGCATCTTTTTTGTATTTATCGTTGGTAAAGTTTGATAAAAAATCACTCATGTGTTAAATTTCCTTTTTTCAACCGGTAAGTCACATCTGATTGTTCCGCTACTTCTTGGGAATGGGTCACGACAATCACCGCTTTATCATTGTCATGGGCCAAACGTTTGAAAATTTCTACAATCTCACCTTCACGTTCTTCGTCAAGGTTACCCGTTGGCTCATCAGCCAGGATGACATCACTATTAGTTGCAAGGGCACGCGCAATGGCAATCCGTTGTTGCTCACCACCCGATAACTCACTGACGAGACGATCCGCTTTTTCACGTGTAATCCCGATATAATCTAGGAGATTATAAGCCACCGTTTTTTGATCCGCAGGCAAGGCATTATCCGTGATGTCCATGGCCACCAAGACATTTTCAGCCGCTGTTAAGTAAGGCACCAGATTATTATTTTGGAAGACAATCGAAATCTTATTGCGCCGGTAGTTTTCAAGGCCAATCGTCTGTATATCTGTCCCTTCAAATAGGACTTGCCCATCCTTGGCCACATCCAAGCCCGCAATCATCGACAAAAATGTCGTTTTGCCAGAGCCTGATTCCCCTACTATCGTATAAAATTGACCTTTTTCAAAGTCAACTGAGACATCACGCAAAATATAACGTTGCATGTCACCATCTTGATAGTAATAATTCAGTTTTTTAGTTTCAATAATTGACATAGCTGTTTACCCCAACAAGATTTTCTTTGGCTTTAATTTGAAGATATAAAGCGTTGACAACAGGACGGACACAATCACCGTGCCTAAACCTGCCAGTAGATAGGTGACAATGTAGAAAGGTGTGAAGGAAACCGCGTAGTTATCCGCGATCGTTTTCGCATCAACTGTCACGCCCGTATTAAACATGGCAGATGAATTCATCATACTGCCCCCCATCATATTGTCTACCGACTTCCCGCTGTCTGAACTGAGAAAGGCTTCCGAAGCAAAACTACCTAAGAACTTCCCTGTAATCAGTGAAATGACAAGTGCCACGATGGCAACGGTCAAAACTTCCACCATGATCTGCAAAATGACATTAGACTTTTTATCACCCAGTGACAAATAAATGCCCAGCTCACGTTTGCGATCCCGCATAAAGAGTAAGATAACCAGTAGAATTAAGACAATTGACAGTAAGATCGCAGCGATAATCACAGCCTTGGCAATCTTAGATAATTTGCTGAATTGCCCCGCAATGTTGTCAAATGCATCAGTAGACGCCATCACCGAAAAGTATTTTGGTAGCAAAGGCTTAGTATCAGCTTTGAACTTCTCAAGATCATCTACTGACTTCAACTGAAAAATCGGAATATAGTAAGGCTTAGAGGCAGCTTCTGCATCCGCTTCACTCATACCAGCCATCGCGTCAGGAAAGTCAGTCATGATCATTTGTCTAAAGCCTTGCTCCATGGTGTGAACAGCTTTATTGGGCATATAGATCGTGTTGTAGTTATCAAAATCAAAGGCTTCTTGTCCTGAACCGCCAGGGAAAGCCGCCGCATGGACAACTGAACCACCAGAGGCTTTGCCAGACTGACCTGATTTTTTCTGAACAGCTTCAAGGACATCATAAGTCCCAACGACTTTCACTTTCGTATCAAATGTCTTGGCACTTTCTGGCTTGCTTTCAGCATTTTCCGTGTCCATATTTCCTAAGCCTTGTGTACTTTGGTCCAGGGTCATCTCATCTCCGACATGGAGGCCATTTTTATCAGCAAATTTCTTAGAAATCAAGACAACATTTGAGCCTTTTGTCATGTCATCTGCTGTGAAAACACTACCTTCAGCCAATTTAATTTTCCCTAAGGCAATATCCATAATTTTAGGATCTTGAACCCCGCGAATCGGGATATAGGTGTTGACATAGGCAACATTGCCATCACTGTCACTTCCCTCTTTATCCCCAGCTTTTTTATCTGCTGATGGATCATAAGGCTTCAGCAACTTCGACTCAAAGCCCGTCTGCTCAGAATAATCATAGTTTTTAACATAAGGACTAGCCGCAATTTTTTGGATCATTTTTTCAGTCAAGGCGGAATAGTCCGCACTGGTCATGTTTTCCATTTCTTTTTGTTTCTTAGGATCACTCCAGTCAATACCCACTGTGGCGATCGCGCCCATTTGTTCCTTGGTCGTTTTTTCAACATTTTGGGTCGATTGCTGAATGATCACACTCCCTGCCAAAATATTGCCAAGTATGAAAATAACCGCAAACAAAATCAGTGATTTCGATTTTTGTCGTGTGACTGAGCGGATTGCTCGTTTAAAGAAATTCATAATACTCCTTATTTTCCTCATTCACCTATCATTTAAGGTGGTCGTCAAAGTGACACGTTTTGATCGGTATAACTGAATCAAACGCCTCAACTATCGGTCTCATACAGCCTTGCTCTATGTGTACTATTATATATAGTACAACAAACTTTGTCAATTATAAACTCATTATCTTAAAAAAAAAGTCATGTCATCCTATCCGAGCGGGAACGATTCCCCCTCAGCCAAGCCCAAGATATGCTACAATAAAAGATATGAAAACAAATTACGATACGATTATTATCGGTGGCGGCCCCGCAGGCATGATGGCAGCCGTTGCCAGCAGCTACTACGGCCACAAGACACTGATGCTAGAAAAAAATAAAAAACTCGGCAAGAAACTGTCCATGACAGGCGGCGGTCGCTGTAACGTGACCAATAACGGCACGCTGGAAGAAATCCTTGAAAATATCCCACACGGCGGCAAGTTCCTCTACAGCACCTTTGCCCAATTCGATAATCACGACATTATCGCCTTTTTCGAGGACAACGGCACCCCTCTCAAAATTGAAGACCACGGCCGCGTCTTTCCGACGACCGACAAATCACAAACCATTATCTCCGCCCTACAGGCTAAGATGGTCGAACAAGGGGTCACGATTGCAACCAAGTCTGAAGTCCTCTCAACCACCAAAGCAGACGACGGCAACTTCTTAGTCAAAACAGCCGACACCACCTACACCAGCCGCAAACTCATCGTCACGACCGGCGGCAAATCCTACCCCTCAACCGGCTCGACCGGCTACGGCCACGACATCGCGCGACACTTCAAGCTGAAAGTCACCGACCTCAAACCCGCCGAAAGCCCGCTGACGACAGACTTCCCCCACAAAACCTTACAGGGCATCTCCCTGCGTGAAATCACCCTGACCATCAACCACCACCCCATCACCCACGACCTCCTCTTCACCCACTTTGGCCTCTCTGGCCCCGCAGCC
Organism: Lactococcus sp.; assembly: GCA_047833645.1. GTDB lineage: Bacteria > Bacillota > Bacilli > Lactobacillales > Streptococcaceae > Pseudolactococcus. Next base: position 1,896,810 of record CP181259.1, on the reverse strand, counting down.
CTGCGCGCCTCAACCTTTGTGACGGGCAATGGGACTGATGACGTCACACTCGATTTTCTACCGACAGTGTCTGAGGACAAGCTCTCTGACAAATTTGAAGACCTCCGAGACAAGTCTGTGAAGAACGTCGCAAAACTACTGCTCCAAGAACGTTTAGCAGAGTTTCTGATCACCACAGCAGGGATCGATCTAGACGCAAAAGTCAAACAAGTCCCGGTTAAAAAATTAACTGAACTCTACCATCTCATGAAAAGCTTCCCGATCAAAGTCACGGGCACCATGAGCCTGGCCAAATCTTTCGTCACAGCAGGCGGCGTCGACCTGAGCGAGATCAAGCCTAAAACGCTGATGAGTAAAACCGTGGAAAACCTGCACTTTGCAGGTGAAGTCCTGGACATCAACGCCCACACAGGGGGCTATAATATCACTTCAGCCCTCGCGACCGGTTGGGTGGCTGGGATCAGTTAAATTGCTTGAAATCAAAAAACTTACGGGATTGCCCGTCAGTTTTTTTGTTCCCTCGAGTGCACAAATTTACTTAAACCAGTATTTTTGTTCCCTATAGTGCACAAATTTACCTAAATAAGTATTTTTGTTCCCTATAGTGCACAAAAAATGTTATTATAGATAAAAACATGCACTGGAGGGAACAAAATGATTAATCGATTAACTTATATTAAGTGGCTCAACAAACATCGTGATAAACCAATCATTAAAGTCGTTTCTGGCGTCAGACGGAGTGGTAAATCGACACTTTTTTCACTTTATAAGTCACAATTGTTAGCCCAAGGGATTTTAGAAAATCAAATTATTTCAATTAATTTTGAGGATTTAGACTATTACGACTATCGGGATTTTAAAAAGTTGTATCAGTATATCAGTGATCAGTTGACAGACCAAAAAACTTACATTTTTTTGGATGAAATCCAGCATGTCGATCAATTCGAGTTGGTTGTTGATAGCCTATTCATCAAGGATAATGTCGATCTCTACCTGACAGGATCAAATGCCTATTTCATGAGTAGTGACTTAGCGACTAATTTAACCGGTCGCTATGTTGAGTTGCAAATTCTACCCTTATCCTTTAAAGAATATTATTCAGCTCAACCTAACACAAAAAACAAAACTGTAGAAGCCTTCTATCAAGATTATCTGATGAGTAGCTTTCCATATACGGCACATTTAACCGACAAATCAGAGATTTTAGACTATTTACGTGGTTTATATGCCACGATTTTGCTTAATGATGTTGTAAACCGTTTAGGGATATCAGATATTGACAGCCTGGAAAGGATTTTCGCTTTTGTCCTCAGCAATATCGGTAGCACTTTGTCAGCCACAAATATCGCCAACACCTTAGCCAGCAATAAATCCTTGGTACGTGACAAGAAAAAAACTCACGTTAAGACAGTTAATAAATATCTCCAAGGTTTAACTGATAGCCTCTTGTTATACCGAGCCCAACGCTATCAGATTAAAGACAAAAAACTATTGACCACCAATCAAAAGTATTACGTCGTTGACGTCGGTTTGAGACATTTATTACTGCCCCAAAACTCAGGGGATACAGGTCACATTTTAGAAAACATCGTCTATTTAGAGCTGTTACGACGCAATTATCAAGTCTATGTCGGTCATATCGATGATTTGGAAGTTGATTTTTATGCCAGAAAAGCAAGTGGCGAAATTAATTACATCCAAGTCACTGAAAGTCTACTAGATGAAAAAACGAGAACTCGGGAATTTAAATCTTTACTCGCCATTAAAGACGCTTTCCCAAAAATAATTCTTACACGAGATCGAGGTCTATCCGGTATCGATGAAAAGGGTATCGAAGTGATCAATGTCTTTGATTGGTTACTTGAAATTTCATGATAGTTGACGGATATGAGATTTGCTCAGCACTTAAGTCGATCAAGAATAAAATCTACAGAAAGATTACTTTCAGCTTTTGAGATTGATTTAAATGATGTCCAATAGGCTAGTAGAAAAAATCAAAAGAGATTTTCTTGACAAAATCAAATCATATAATTATGGTAATCAATTTAAAAGGTGCGTTACAGTACCAGCAAAACCCGATTACCGAATGGTTTTCGGGTTTTCGTGTATTTTAGGATGAATAACTATGACAGAAAAAACATTTAAAAGCATGGCTGAACAAATAGAACTGCTCAAATCAAAAAGTCTTACTATTATCGATGAAGCTGATGTAGCAAGTAAACTTAGTGATTTTGGCTATTACGAAATTATCAATGGTTATCGTGATACATTCAGAAACACTGATAAAACCTATAAAATGGGAACGACCTTAAAGAGGTATAAAGAAGCCGCCAATTTAGCACAACAGGGAACCCGAGTTATTTCACCGTCATGAAAGTACTCAAAGCCTTAGGTTTAAGCGAAACCTTGGTGCCACTTCGTCATGTTTAAACCCAACAAAAAACGGTAGGAGACTCTCTCCCACCGTTTTTGAATAGTTTAAGCAGCAACACCTCACCCTAAGGTCATGGTGTGACAATGGTTGCAGGACGTGGATTAAGGTCAAGCCTTACCGTCAAATCGTTGATGGCCGTACTATCTTTCACAATCATCGTCAGGCTAGCGTTATTGCTACCCGTGAACATATTCGTGTAAGCAGTTGCTGCTTTTGTGAAGACAGCTGTTCGCATATCGAGAGCCGTCAATGCTGTCGTCCCATTAAACATGTAAATCATGGTCGTCACAGCAGCTGTGTTCCAGCCTCTGAGATTCAAGGTGATCAGGCCTTTTGCGTCGCGGAAGACATAGCTCATATTGGTCGCGGCGGCGGTGTTCCAGTTTTCGATGCCGGGAATGCTGGCCAGGGTGGTTGCGCCGTCGAACATTTGCTGCATATTGGCCAGCTTTCCGGTGTTCCAGCCGGTGGTGTCGACCGCGGTCAGCTTGGTGGCCCGGCAGAACATGAGATTCATCGCGGTGACGTTGGACACATCCCAGCCAGTTAGATCAAGCGTGGTCGATGTGGTCTTCATCGAGTCGGCGAACATATTCGACATACTGGTCACCTTGCTGACGTTCCAGTTGGTGATGCCAATGACGTTCGTCAGCGCGGTTGTGTTTTGGAACATCGTCGTCATGGTGGTTCCGGCTGTGGCGGTGAGCGCGCCGGGATTCCAGCCCGTGGCGTCGACCGTGGTCAGCGCGGTCGCGTTGGCGAACATGTTGACCATTGTGGTGACCTTGCCCAGGTTCCAGTCGCTCAAATTCAGCGTGGTCATCCGGTTCGCGCCGTTGAACATGTTCTGCGTGGTGGTCACGTTCGCGACATTCCACTTGTGCAGGTCGAGTGTGGTCAAGCCCGGCGCGGTTCTGCCCGAGTTGCGGAACATATAGGAAATATTCGCCACCTTGGACACGTCCCAATCCTCGATACCGGTCACACTTCGCAGCACGGTTGTGCCGTCAAACATTTGCTGCAAGTTGGTCGCTGAGGTGGCTGTGCCCGAGCCAGGCGCCAGGCCGACGGCGTCGAGGACGGTCAAGCTTGCAGCCTGGTAGAACATCATCACCATGGTGGTGACTTTGGCTGCGTTCCAGCCGCTGATGTCGAGCGTGGTGATCCCTGAGGCGTAGAACATGCTCGCCATGGTCGTGACGTTCGCAACATCCCAGTTTTTTGATGCCGACCATCGTTGGCAAGGCCGTGGTGGAGTCGAACATGTTCGACATATTGATCACTTTGCTGGTGTCCCAGGTTTCCGAGCCGGTGATGGTGGTCAGCGAGACTGCGTTACCGAACATATTGTCCAGCGTAACATTGGTTTTGTTCGTGCCGATCTTCCAGCCGGTGGTGTCGAGGCTGACCAGCTTGTTGGCGTTGTTGAACATATACGACATGGTGGTGACGTTGGACACGTCCCAGGATGTGCCATGCGTGTGCAGGTCGAGCGTGGTCAGCCCGGGCGCGGTTGTCCCGGCGCTTTGGAACATACGGAACAGGTTGGTCACCTTGGTGGTGTCCCAGTCGGCGATACCGATGACTTGTTGCAACCGTCTGTAATGTCGATGCGATAATCTTTATTGGCCGCCTGCACAGGAAGGGCTGGTAAAAACAATACAGCTGCCAGTACCGCTAGCCAGTTCCTATATTTTCTAAGTGTCATTTCTTTCCCTCCTGTGTTTTCTTTTCTATGTACTTGTTTCTGTTTGCTTATTTTGGTGGAAATGATAGGAATCGAACCCGTCTTGATGTTGCCAAACTTTCCAGATGGGAGGGATAGCACCCTCCGTAAAAATGTGTAAATCCGTAATTCTTATTTGGTTTCCAAATTCGTCCAGCTTGGTGTGGCATTATTTCTGTATTGCATCGCTTCTGCCTTGTAGTTGATGATAACTGTTTTACCTTGCCATTTATTTAAGCCCGTTGGTTTAAAGTAGATGGTGTAAGTCAGTGTCCCTTTATTTTCATCTACTCCACCGTTGTAAATCGTTCTTCCTGTAGGAACTGTTCCACCATCTGCGACCAATTTCTCTGCCTCAAAATCAGCTTTGTTTTTATCCCCATTGATGACACCTGGGATTGGGTCTACGAATGTTGCAGATGTGCCGTCCGCGAATGTCCAACCTGTAAGTGTTGATAAATCAGTTGATTTCCCAACTGCGTCTGCGGCTGCACTCTGTGCGACTGTCCCTGAGAAAACAACAAAATGATCTGAGAAATCTGTCTTATCAGTGCCACTAACATCGTTAGCTGTAATGGCTGTCCCTGTTAGAGTCAAATTACCGCGCAACCAAGCTGATTTACTGCCCTTGTTTTCGACTGGAACGCTAAAAGTTACGACATCTCCTGGATTAAAGTTGTCAACAACACCATCTTGATTCCCGAGTGTTGTGATATCGACGCCATTTTGGGTGATGACAGTTGTGTCTTTGACCAAATCTAGTGTCCCTGCTGTGATGGTTGTGTTATGGGTAACAACATCGCTAAAGAAGGCAAAGATTGAACCCGTAATGATGACAATGGTTGCGAGTAGTGCGACTAGAATGAGCCGGACTTTTCTTTTGTTGTGTGTGTTAGTGTGTGTCATATTCGTTTCCTCCGTTTTGATATGTAAATGTTTACCTGCAATGCGTTGCGTGCTTATGGCGGTCGCAACTTGTGTCCTTCTTTTGTCATTTGAACGCCCTTTCTAATTTGTAAGCGTTTTATTTTAAAGTAACAGCAAAACCCTATTTGGGGCAGACTAAAAGTCCACCCCAAATAGGGTTTTAAGTATCATCGAAAAAAGTGTAGCTTAAAACAAGGCAGAAATCTAGCCCTGTCTATCTGTCTATCTGTCTATCTGTCTATCTGTCTATCTGTCTATCTGTCTATCTGTCTATCTGTCTATCTGTCTATCTGTCTATCTGTCTATCTGTCTAAGCATACGCTGGTCTGCCTTTCTTGTCAAGTATTTACTATGGAAATTTTGATAGATTTTTCTATCTGACTTGACTTATTTTCATCACTTGATGTGAAAATGTTATTATTTTATATCTCCATTCTGACACATTAATCTTATTTATAAAGCTAATATGATAATAAAAAATGAAATAAAAAGTGACTGGGTCAAGAGCCATCAGTTACCAATAGAGAAAAGCACTTTTTACCATTTTCGTATTGTTTCTGATGAGCCATCGTGCTGTTTGATAGTTGATCTAAAAGTGACACAAAAATAGGTGAGGAACGATTTTAGATGTCAATCAAAAATCGTTCCTCACCTATTATTTAAAGGACTTTTGTCTCAGTATCCTGAGTTGTTATTTTCTAGCCTTGCTTCAGCTTTAAAGAATACCCCAGATTTCACGCGCATAGAGCTCGATCGTATCGTCACTTGAGAAGCGGCCTGAGTTGGCGATGTTCTTCATGGCTTTAGCTTGCCAGGTGTTTTTATCCTTGTAAAGCTCTGAGATATCGGCTTGTTTGGCCACATAGTCGTCAAAGTCTTCTAACAAGAAATACTCGTCATTATAGGAAATCAAGGCATCCCAGATTTCGTAACCCTCATATTGGGTATTGGGAATCGTGCCATCTGTGAAGGCGTCCACGACCCGTTTGAGTCTCGGATTCGTCTCATAGATGTGACGAGAATTGTAGTCATGATGCGCATAGTGGTCATAAACCGCATCCTTATCCATGCCGAAGATGACGATGTTGTCTTCACCGACAGCGTCTTTGATTTCGATGTTGGCACCATCAAGCGTCGCCAGAGTGATGGCGCCATTTAACATGAATTTCATGTTTGAGGTGCCGCTGGCTTCTTTTCCAGCTGTCGAAATCTGCTCAGACACATCTGCCGCAGGCACGATCAGTTCTGCTAGGCTGACATTGTAGTTCTCTAGGAAAACGACTTTGAGCTGATCTCTGAGGCTTTCGTCCTGGTTGATCAAGTTGGCCAATTCGTTGATGATTTTAATCACGGATTTGGCAAAGTGATAGCCAGGCGCAGCCTTGGCACCGAAGAAGAAGACGCGCGGTGTGATGTCTAACGTCGGATCATCCTTCAAGTCTTGGTAGAGTTTGATGATGTGCATGACATTAAGCAACTGGCGTTTATAAGCATGAAGCCGCTTGACTTGGACATCGAAGATGGCATGAATCGGCAGGTCAATCCCTTGCGTTTTCTTGACATAATCTGCCAAACGTTGTTTATTGGCCTGCTTGACTTGGTAAAAGTCATGCTGAACAGCCGCATCATCTAAGTATTCTTCTAGTTTAACTAGTTCATGGACATTTGAGCGCCAGCCTTTGCCGATTTGCTTGTCTAACAAGGCAGACATGCCAGGATTGGCAATCTGACTCCAACGACGTTGGGCAATCCCGTTGGTTTTATTGTTAAACTTCTCTGGATAAAGGAGATAGAAATCTTTGAGGACATCTTCGATCAACAACTCGGTATGGAGTTTAGCCACCCCATTGACCGAGTGTCCGCCGATAATCGATAAGTTAGCCATGTGAATCTGACCATTTTGGATGACGCGCGTATGATCAATCACCGCCGCATCCACTTTACCCGCCCAAGTGGTAACAAACTGACGATCAATCTCACCGACAATCTGATAAATCCGAGGGACGATTTCTTTAAAGAGTCCCGCTTCCCATTTTTCCAGGGCCTCAGAAAGGACAGTATGGTTGGTGTAACTCATGACTTGCGTCGTCGTCGCCCATGCCGCTTCCCACTCTAGACTGTAGTCATCGATTAGGATACGCATGAGCTCAGGCACCGCCATAGCGGGGTGCGTATCATTAATATGCACCGCAACTTTTTTATGAATCTGTTCCATGGGCAGCCCCATCTTCGCATAAGATGTAACGATCGTCTGTAAACCAGCCGACACCATGAAATATTCCTGAATCAAACGCAGCGACTGACCCTCACGCGTCGCATCATCCGGATAGAGGACACTCGTGATATCCTCGATATGCCGACGATCCGCCAACGTCGGATAGTCCAGCTCATATTGCTCCGGAATCTCCACATCCCATAGACGCAGATTATTAACCACGTCATTGTTAAAACCGATTTGCGTAATGTCGTAAGGCACGGCATGCAGGGTCTTAACATTTTCGTAGACAGGTTTTAAATCGCCATTCTCTTGGGGCACGAGGTAGACGTTACCATAGATTTTCACATCGACAGCCGCATGGGGTTTCTTGGTCTCCCAAACATTACCGTCAGAAGCTAACCAAGCATCTGGTAGTTCGACTTGGTAGCCATTGACGATTTTTTGTTTAAACAAGCCATATTTATAACGAATCCCGTTCCCAAAGCCTGGGGCACCGATGGTCGGTAGGCTATCCATAAAACAGGACGCCAAACGTCCCAGGCCACCATTGCCCAGCGCCATGTCACGCTCAGCGTCGACCAAGTCCATGAGGTCAATATCGAGCTCTGCCAAGGCTTCCTGAACGAGGTCATAGATGCCAAGATTCAAAAGGTTGGTCTGGAGCATCTTACCGGGTAAAAACTCGATCGAGAAATAGTAGGCTGTTTTTTTCTGTTCTTTAACGATTTCGGCGCGATGACGGAGCCAGTCCGGCATCACGTAAGATTTAATCAGTTTTGCTAAGGCAATAAAGCGTTCATCAGCAGTCGCTTCAACGTTTTTAATCATGAAATCTTCATGTAACCGTAGCTTAAAATCTTCGATAATTTTTTCTTGAGTTAATTGCATCACGATAGCCACCTCATCTTATTTGGTCTGTTTGGGATGTGTTAACTTCACATTTATCTTATTTTATCATACTTTTAGGGTAAGACCCGCTCTCAAACATTTGCTACTCGACAGTTGCGCGTAATCTTAGCCCAATAGTCCGCGATAGAGCTCAAGATAAGCAAGACTTGCCGTATCCCAAGAAAAGTCAGCAATCATGGCTTGTTTTTGCAAGTTTGCCCAAGCAGTTGGCTGATTAAAGTAAACATCTAAAGCATAAAAGAGCGTTTGTGTCATTTGGTAACCTGAAAACTCATGGAAGCTAAAGCCTGTCCCGCTACCATCGAATTCGTTATAAGGCTGCACAGTATCTTTTAAGCCGCCTGTTTCATGCACCAAGGGTAGGGTACCGTAGCGCATGCTCATCATTTGTGATAGACCACAAGGCTCAAAGGCTGATGGCATTAAGAAAAGGTCACTGCCCGCATAAATCATCTGTGCGAGTTCTAAATTAAAGGTGATATTAGCAGAGAATTTATCTGGATAAGCTTGACCAAAGTAGGCGAAATCATGCTCAAATTTCGGATCACCCGTGCCCAATAAAACGACCTGCACATCGCGTGCCAAGAGATGACTCATCTCATCAACGACTAGATTAAAGCCTTTTTGATACGTCAACCGACTAACGATACCAATCACCGGCACATCCGCTCGAACTGGCAACCCAAGACGCTCTTGGAGGATTTGCTTATTGGCATATTTACCAGATAAGTCACCTGCATGAAAGGGAACAGCCAGATTGGGATCCGTCATCGGATCATAAAGGGCTGTATCGATCCCGTTAATCAAGCCCGTTAACTTGCCGGACTCCATCCGCAAGATAACTTCCAAGCCTTTGCCAAACTCAGGCGTCTTAATTTCCTCAGCATAAGTCGGCGAAACCGTCGTGATGCGATCTGCGTAAAGAATCCCTGTTTTTAACCAGTTAAAACAGTCGGCCAAGCGAACAGTACCATCAGCGTAGCGTTCTGTGCCCATGCCAAAAAGATCGGGCAACATGTTGGGATCAAAATAGCCTTGGAATTCGATATTATGGATGGTTAAAACGGTCTTAATTTGAGAGAAAGCCTGAATCCACTTGTATTTTTCCTTGATCAGGAAGGGCAGCAAAGCCGTGTGGTAGTCATTGACATGAAGAATGTCAGGGACGAAGTCTAGGCGCTCCATGACTTCTGCGACCGCCAGTTGGAAGAAAGCGAAACGCTCGCCATCATCATCATAGCCATAGACCTCGCTGCGACCACCAAAATAGTCGGCATTGTCGACGAAATAGAAAACTGTCCCGTCCAACTCGATTTTTTTGATGCCAACATACTGGTGCCGCCAGCCGACATCGATGAAAGTCCAAAAGACATCTTCAGCTTGGGCGCCGTATTTTTCAGCAATTTTTTGATAGTAGGGCAAGATGACCCGCGTTTCCGTCGTCGCATCCTGCTTCAGTGATTTGGGCAGGGCACCAATCACATCACCTAAGCCGCCCGTTTTGATGAACGGTGCAGCCTCAGCTGCCACTAATAATATCTTCATAGGGTTCTATCCTCTGTCACATGACCATGTTTTTCAATAATAATAGGCGTTTCTTTTGTCCCGATGACTTGAACACCTGGGTCAATCTCCACTTCTTTGTCGACAATGGCATACTGCACACGCGCACCAGCTCCGATTTTGACATTAGGGAAGATGATGGCATCCGTGATCGATGCGTTTTCGTCAAGCTGACAACGGCGAGAAATGATGGCATTTTCGACGAATCCCTTGATGACTGAGCCAGAGGCGAATTGTGAATTAAAAATTTCAGATGAATTGGCAAAATAAGTCGCTTCTTCGTTTTTCACTTTGGTGTAAACTTTTTGCGTCGCATGTAACAAGGACGTGAATTTTTGAGGATCCAGCATGTCCATATTGGCATCATAGTAGGATTTGACATCATGGATATTTTTCATGTAACCCGCGTACTCATAACCGAGTGCCTCAAGTTCCACCATTTTATCCAGCAAGAGATAGCGCAATTTACGCGGTGTTTCCTGATGTTGCTCAACTTCCATCAAGCCAATCAAGAATTCGGTGTTGATGATATAAATCCCTGTAGACATCGCAATCAACTCATCTTCAGCGTATTTGCTAGCATCGTAGTCGGTCACGCATGACACCGTATCCGTGTCATCCAAGTCCAGAACGCTATTAACAGAGCTCATCTGTGCTTTAGGCATTTTTTTATAGACCACACTCATGCTCCGTTGATTGACTTCATGAACATGAATCAGCTGTTTCAAGTTGATATTACAGAGAATATCAGCGGTTGAAAAGACGGTATAGGTACTGTGTGACCGACGCAAGAAAGTCAACAATTGGGGATAGTAGGTTGGATCCGAAACGGTTTCACCCGTGTCACCATTGTTATAAAAACCAACGAAGAAGTGATCCAAAAGCGTATTAAGCCCCCACTCACGGCCTGTTCTGATATGGTCCAATACAGATGGGACATTTTTTTGAGAAAAAACACCATATATATTGGTAATGCCAGCATTGACCAGATTAGAGAGTTGGAAGTCGATCAAACGATACTTGCCATCAAAGGGTAGGGTGGCAAGTGGCCGTGAATTCACCAATTGGTCTAGTTTATGTGTTCCCAGTGCATTTCCTAAAATAGCACAATATTTACCGATCTTCATCTTCTAACCCCACTTTTTCTTTATAACCGACGACTGCGATTTGTTTCTTGGTCCCGATGATTTTAACATCCGCACCGATTCTGCTGCCTTCACCAATAATCGCGTTTTTCACAACTGCGCCCGGCTCGATGATACAATTCGTCATGATAAATGAGTCTTCTACTTGAGCAGTCTCATGGATCTGAGCGTTTGTCGAGATAATCGAATGTTTCACCGAACCTGCCACAATGGCCCCATCGACGACGAGAGAATCTCGGACTTTTGCAGTTTCACTGATGAAATTAGGTGGTGCGATTTCATTGTGAGAATAAATTTTCCAGCTGCGATCCCGGCTATCCAAGTCATTATCTGGTGAGATATATTCCATATTGGCTTCATGCAGAGACTCAATCGTGCCGACATCTTTCCAATAGCCTGAAAACTCATAAGCATAGACACGCTCGCCAGCTTCCAGATAGGTTGGAATGACATTTTTACCAAAGTCAGACATATCAATCTGATTTTTTTCGCCACTTTCCAGAATTTGACGTAATTCTTTCCAGTTGAAAATGTAAATCCCCATCGACGCCTTGGTTGATTTCGGATTTTCTGGCTTTTCTTCAAATTCAACGATGCGATTCGACGTGTCCGTGTTCATGATTCCGAAACGGCTAGCTTCTTCTAATGGCACATCCATAACAGCCACTGTCAAGTTAGCCTGGCTATCCTTATGTGCTTGCAACATGTTATCGTAATCCATCTTATAGATATGGTCACCTGACAAGATCAAGACATAATCCGGATCTAATTTGTCAATGTAGCCGATATTTTGATAGATGGCATGACTGGTTCCTTCAAACCATTTATTGCCTTCTGTTGCAGAATAGGGCTGCAGAATGGTCACGCCACTATTAATCCCGTCAAGACCCCAAGCAGAGCCATTGCCGACATGGGCATTGAGTTCAAGCGGTTCATACTGCGTAATCACACCAACATTTTTAATGCCGGAGTTGGCACAGTTTGACAGTGCAAAGTCAATAATCCGATAACGACCACCAAATTGAACGGCTGGTTTAGCAACCGTTGATGTCAAGGCACCCAAACGCGTGCCTTGCCCCCCTGCTAAAATCAGCGCAAGCATTTCTTCTTTCATACTTTCTCCTTTTTTATTCACATAGCTATCCAGGTAGACACGCCACGTCTTCAAACAAGATCAGGCGCTACCAGATAAATTTAAGATCAGATTATTTTGTCCAAGACAGCCAACACCTCTTGCCAGCTACCATTTCTTAAAGACCGCTTATAAAAAGCATAGACCGTCCCAAAAGGCGGGTAGATCGTAGGCAATTTGGCCCAGACTGTCCCGGTCCGCTCGATATAGAGGGCGGCATTGATTAGCAAGCGCTTCTCATATTTCGAGCGTCTTCCCACCGGGAAAGTCTCAGCCAACAGCGTCCATTCGGCATCTGTCAGCTGATGCACCTCAGCATCTGACTTGACCGGTTTTTTGACTGGTTTTTTGACTGGTTTTTTGACTGGTTTTTTGACTGGTTTTTTGACCGCTTTTTTGACCGGTTTTTTAGTCGATGTCTGAGTTGAAGTTTTGGTCGACTTTTTTGATTTATCCTGGCTGGCACCATCATCTTCCGATAGCTGCCAAATCACGGCACCCAGCGCTGGCAAAGTAAAGCTCAGCGTCTGTTGATAAGCCTTCCACAGCCCTTTTTGCGTGGCCGTATCCAGATTATGGGCCAGCCACGACCCGCCGAACTCTGCCATCTCTGAGTTAAGACGCTCCGTATAGGTTCCCGCAAACGGGACCCCAATGGTAAAGTTTTGACGTTCAATCGGTGCCAGATTAAAGACACAAATCAACTGATTGCCTGACGCATCCTTCCGGATGAAACTCAGGACACTCTCCACGGTATTATCGGCGTCGATGACTTCAAACCCTGCATAATCATGGTCGCGTTCAAATAACTGAGGCGATGTCTGATAAAAATGCGCCAATGCTGTCGTGAAAGCCTGCATCTGATCGTTCATCTCGTCAGATTCGGCCCACTCCAGTTGCCAGTCATATTTCCACTCTAGGAATTGGCCGAACTCTTGTCCCATAAAGAGGAGTTTTTTGCCGGGATGACAGATTTGATAGGCCAGGAGGTTTCTCAAGCCTGAAAACTGCTGATAGCGGTCTCCCCACATCTTATGCATGAGCGATTTTTTCCCGTGAACGACTTCGTCATGTGAAAATGGCAGGATGAAATTTTCATCCATCATATACATGAAGCTAAAAGTCAGGAGACTAAAATGTTCCCCACGATAGAGGGGATCCATCTGATAGAATCTCAGCACATCATTCATCCAGCCCATGTTCCACTTGAAGTCGAAGCCCAGACCGCCCATTTCTAGCATGCCCGTAATCTTAATTTGACTGCTGGCTTCTTCTGCTGCTAGGATGACATCGGGATGGGCCAGTTTGATCACACTGGTTAATTTTTTGAAAAATTCAACACCGTCATGATTGGTGTTGGAACCGTCGGGATTGGGTGTCCAAGGGCCTTGGTCATAGTCCAGATAAAGCATATTAGACACCGCGTCAATCCGAACCCCATCAATATGATAAAAATCAATCCAAAATTTAAGAGATGAAATGAGGAAGGCCTGGACTTGCGGTTTAGACAAATCAAAATTCAGGGCCTGCCAGCCGACATTGCGGGCACGATTGCCATCTTGATACTCATAGGTCGGTGTCCCATCGAAATAAGCGAGGGCATCATCATTTTGTGAAAAATGTCCTGGCACCCAATCGACAATAACCCCCAAGCCTGCTAAATGTGCGGCTTCGACAAAGTTTTGAAATGCTTCCGGTGTCCCGTAGGTATGTTCCAAGGCGAAATATCCGGTCAGCTGATAGCCCCAACTCATGCCCAAGGGATGGGTCATGAGTGGCATAAATTCAATGTGGGTATAGCCGAGTGATTTGACATAGGGGATAAGGGTGGTGGTCAAATCTGCAAAGGTATACAGGCTGCCATCTTCATGGCGCTGCCAAGAACCGGCGTGGACTTCATAGATATTCAGGGGTGAGCTGAACATATTGGCCTTGCGACGCGCTGTCAACCAAGTCTCATCCTGCCAGACTTTGGGTTGGACATCATAGATCTGGGCCGCTGTATCCGGTCGCTCGCCAAAACGAATAGCATAAGGATCCATTTTTTCAATCACTTGCCCTGATGCGCGGGTTACTAAATACTTGTAGTAAGTGCCTAGTTTCGCTTGTATTTCAGGCAAGGTCACTTCCCAGACACCCTGGTCATTACGCGACATCGCGATGGGCTGCTCTCGCCAGTTGGTCATGTCCCCAATGAGTTGGACCTGTTGCGCATTGGGCGCCCAAACTCGAAAAACTCGCCCATTTTCAGTTTGATGACAACCTAAATAATGTTGCACATGGAAGTTTTCTCCCGTTGTGAACGTCCTCAGGGCCTCATCTGTTAATCTTTGATTCATTCTTGTCCCCCTTCTCGACATTTATTTCTTATTTTATATACTCATCTTATCATCTTATCTCCGTTATGACAAAACATATTGTAAAATATTAGAAAAGACAGTCTTTTCAGACAGTCTTCTTTTCTGTTATTTAAATTTATAGACACTTTCAAATGCACCCAAAAAGAATGCGGGGCGATCAACTTTTTTGCTTAAAAAAGTGAGCTCATTAAAATCAACCATCATGCCTTGATTTGATATATTAAAGATAAAGACAGCAGTCTCCTGAAAATCCGATCTAATAAATCCGAAAATTCTGTCAGAATAGAACAACGACAGATTGCCTGTTGTTAAAACAGGGGTAGATTGTCTGATTTTAATCCATTTTTGATAAATTTTGAGCGTTGCCGCATTGATATTTGCCCAAGGGAAAAAAGCCCGATTTTCAGGGTCTTTGTGACCGATAAGTCCTGCTTCATCGCCATAATAAATGGTCGGAACGCCTGGTAAAGTCATCAATAAACCTACAGCCAAGTCTAATTTCGTCAGATTTTGCCCCAACTGCGTCAAAATACGCTCGGTATCATGGGTGCCGATGTTATTGAAGTTATTTAAAAAGACATCTGGAGGATAGTTTTCTGACAGCTGCATGAGCTTTCTTGCAGCCGTTTCAGGCGTCATTTCTCCTCTGACAAGACCCAAGATAATATCTCGAAATGGGTAATTCATGGTCGCATGCAGGGCATCGCCATAGATATATTTGCGATGCTGATCATAGGCTACCTTGCGCGACGCATCTTCCCAGACCTCGCCGATCAAAACTTGCTCGGGATAATTTTCCAGCGTGTCGCGTATCCCCTTAATAAAGGAATCCGGCAACTCATCCGCCACATCCAAACGCCAGCCATCAATCCCCAGGCCATGCCATTTGCTGAGTACACTATCGCTTTCACCATAGATATACTGCTGAAAGCTGGCATTCCTTTTGTCAATGGTTGGTAAATCTTTGATTCCCCACCAAGATTTGTAATCATCAGGGTATTGATTAAATGTAAACCAATCAAAGTAAGGAGATTGCGTCGTTTGATAAGCGCCTTGATGGCCTGACTTGCCATCAAAATCAAAGTATTTGGAATTTCTACCGACATGGGAAAAAACGCCGTCTAAGATCAGATGCATGCCTTCCTGATGCAAGGTGTCCACCAGCTGTTTAAAGTCCGCTTCAGAGCCTAAAACGGGATCAATTTTCAAGTAGTCACTGGTGTCGTAGCGATGTGAGCTTCTAGATTCAAAAATCGGATTGAGATAAAGCGCCGTGACGCCCAAGGATTTAAGATAAGGAATTTTGTCGATAATGCCTGCTAAATTCCCACCATAATAGGTCCAATGGGTGATGTCACCATTGGGTTCTCGGATATAATAGGGCGGATCTGTCTCCTTGCCATAGAAAAAAATGTCATCCTTAGGGTTTTCTGGATGGCCTTTTTTAGCAAAAGAATCTGGGAAAATCTGATAAAAAATGGCTTGGCGATACCAATCAGGCGCTTTTTCGCGTTTGAGGAAAATCGTTTGGGTATAGGGGATAACCGCAATTTCATCCGCATAAGTCGTCCCTGGTCCACCGCCAATGTCCGTGGCACCGTAAAAATACCGGTACTCATGGGCATCGTCAAACTCCGTAATTTGAAAATAATAGTTATAATAGCCAATTTCTGTCAGGTTGGGCAAGGTCATGCGAAAAAGACCGTCTGAAATCGCCGTCATTTTTTCATAAGACTTAAAGCCATTTTCAAATTGCAAAACGATCGTAACCGCAACCTGATGGTTGGTTTGAATCATCAAATCAAACTCAACTGTTGTCCCAACAAGGACAGCACCGAAGGGTCGTTTATGTTCCTGAAGCCAGGAATTATAGGTGATTTCAGCCATAGTTATTCCCCATCGTGGCTGGCAATAATCGTCAATTGGCCATCGAATTGCCAGTCTGAAATATCACTCGTTAAAATGAAATGATCGCCTTTTTGAACCGGATAGCTGACACCTGCAAGGCTCAAACTCCCTTGACCGTCTAAAACTGAACACAAGGTATAAGGCGCTGTCTTGATAAAGGCGACAGGACCCGAAATTTCCCATTTTTCAACTGTGAAAAAGGCGTTAGAGACATACGTTGTCTTAACAAAATGCGGGCGTTCTGTCACAACTGGTGTCGTATTGGCTGGGGCACCATCGTTCAGAACATCGACAGATTTATCGATATGTAGCTCACGTAGATTGCCCGCGGCATCTTTGCGGTCGAAATCATAGACCCGATACGTCGTGTCTGACGACTGCTGCGTCTCCAAAATCATAATGCCTTTGCCGATGGCGTGCATGGTCCCGCTTGGCACGTAGAAGAAATCGCCTGCCTTGACCTTAACTTTCGTCAACAGATGGTCCCAGTCACCCGCTTCTATCATGGCTCGTAATTCAGCCTTATCTTTGGCATGGTGGCCGTAGATGATTTCAGCGTCAGGCTCCGCCGCGATAATGTACCAGCACTCCGTCTTCCCTAACTCACCTTCGTAGGCCAGACCATAAGCATCGTCTGGATGGACTTGGACACTGAGCCAGTCATTGGCATCTAAAATCTTGGTTAAGAGTGGAAACACTGCTTTTTGAGAGTTGCCAAATAACTCCCGATGAGTTTTGTAAAGCACATCTAAAGTCTGACCCGCAAAATCACCATTTTTAATCGTTGATCGACCATTAGGATGGGCAGAAATTGCCCAATACTCACCAATTTTGTCCGATGGCAAGTCATAGCCAAAAGTCTTAAGATGGTCGCCGCCCCAAATTTTTTCCTGAAAAACTGAGTTAAGAAATAATGGTTGTGTCATGTGTCAGGTCTTCCTGTTCTGTTTTGATATTTGCATCTATGCTACTTCTATTTTACCAAATCTCCCTGAAAAAAAGGGGATTGATCCCAACTATTCTTAAAAAATTTTAATACGAGAGGGTCTTGTTTTCTTCCAAAACATATGATAAAATATTCATATGAAAAATATTTCAAATGAACTCCTGACAGAAATTGTCCATATTCATAAAATTTTGGCCAATCCTTCTCGCGTTAAAATTTTATGTCTCTTATCCGATCAAGAACAAAACGTCTCGCAGATTTCAGAAGCCATCGGCTTAGAGCAGTCTGCCGTTTCCCATCAGCTGAAAATCCTCAAAGCCCATCAGCTCGTGACCCAAGCCAGAGATGGTAAAGCCATCAATTATCAGCTTGGCGACAGCCACATCCTCCAACTCCTCAATGTCTCCATTGCCCATGCGCAAGAGATAGAAAGGGACCACATCCATGACTCACAACCATCCTCACATGACGCCTGACACCGAATCCGGCAAGCGGATTACGATTGTTTTTGTCCTCAATATCGTCTTCGCCGTCCTCGAGTTTATTTTTGGCGCCATGTTCGGCTCTGTCGCCATCCTTTCCGATGCCGTCCACGACTCGGGCGACGCGATTGCTGTCGGCTTTGCCTGGTTTTTCGAGAAGGTTTCCCGTAAGAAATCCAACCCGTCCTACACTCTGGGCTACCGCCGTTTTTCCCTGCTCGGCGCCCTGATCACCAGCGTCATTCTCCTCTTCGGCTCCACCCTCGTCATCCTAGAAGCCGTGCCACGCCTGCTACATCCGACGCCCGTTCAAACAACCGGGATGTTCTGGCTCGCCGTTATCGCCGTTATTGCCAATGGTTACGGGGCCTATTTGATGACGAGAGGACAATCTCGCAACGAAAGCATCTTGACCCTCCACATGTTAGAGGACGTCCTCGGTTGGATCGCAGTCCTGATTTTGTCGATTGTCATGCACTTCCAACCCTGGTATTGGTTAGACCCACTTTTATCGCTATCGATTTCCATCTTTATCCTGACCAAGGCGATTCCAAAATTTGTCGGCACCCTGCGGATTTTAATGGAAGCCGCACCAGAAACGGTCAACTACGCGGCCTTGGTTGCTGAGTTAGAAAGCGCACCTGAAATTGATCAAACGACGGAGCTCTGCATCTGGTCCATTGATGGTGAAAAACATGCTGCCATGTTACACATGACCATCACCATTGCCGATCAGGCCCAAGCCAAGTCAGCAGCACGGGCGATTCTAGAAAAGCATGATGTTGCCTACTCTGCTATTGAAGTCGATGAAAATCTACAGGAACATCAGGCCCATCGAGAAGACTAACTCGATAACAACAAAAAATCCCTCAACAGCTTTGATGACTGTTGAGGGATTTTGTATACCTATCCCAATTTTCGATAATTATCTAGTTTTATAACGCCCGAAAAATCATTTATATCGGTTTGATATTTTTCAAAGAAGTCTAATTCAATTTCTAGCAAATAACTCAAATAGCCAACTTGAATTTTTTTATTTCGAAGCAAGTCTTGTAGACTGATTAAACGACTTGAAAATAAAGTATCAAGGATGCTTCTTATTTTTGTTGGTCGCTTTAGTGGCATCTGTCGATCGAGAGGTTCTGTTACTTTATAATTTTTATACTTGCTATTGAGAAGTCTGAAGAAATAACTGTTCTCAGAAGTACTCAAAAGATTTAGCTTAAAAGCACGCATTTCTAAGGCCTGTATCGAAACATTGTATCTTTCTTTCAATGTTAAATAACTATCTGGATTACTTAATCGGTTTCGCACAAGCATTCGAAAATCTTGTTCAAAACTCTCTTTGGGCAGTAAAAAGAAAGATGCAAACTGGTTAGCCTCTTGTTCCTTTTTTTGATAGTCATATTTATCAAGTTCATCAAAATCCACATCTTTATGCAATAAAAGATGTCCTAATTCATGCGCGAGATCAAAATTTCTACGAACAGCTGTTTTTCCTTTTCCTAAAATAATATATGGTGTATTATCGTTAGTCCAAAGACTATAAGCATCTGCTTCTCCATTGATTAGTCTCTCAAGAATGTTAATTCCTGAGAACTCAAATCTATATAGCAAATCACTATTATCATTTGAGATAGCAAGTTTTTCTCTTGCTATAGCCGCTATCTTTTCAACATCTACCTTATCCAATAGTTCTTGCTCAAGCTCCTTTTCCAAATCATAAAACTTCCATTCGGGAGCTATCAAAAAAGATTCTATATATTGAATAAAATTGTGAGCTTTGTTAAGATATGCTGCTTGAATCTTGATAGATTTTTTTGAGTTTATATCCGCATTTCTAAATGCTATCCTCGAGGTATTAACCACAACTTTTTCTGTTTCTTCTTCAAAATAAGATAAGTCAACATTAAACAATCTAGCTAATTTAAACTGAGTGGGATTGATTTTAGGCGGGATTTTGTTCGTCTCAAACTGCCAAATCGCTTGCTCTGTTACGTCTAGTTTTTCTGCGAGCTCTGCCCTACTGAAGCCACATAATAAGCGAAGCTCAGTTAGCTTTTCTCCATTAAACATAGTGTTCTACTTCCAATCTAAAAATTAATTTGCCTCTTCTTGCTTTTCTGCTGGAATGCCATACGGAAAAGTTTGTGGCTCAACTAACTCAGGTTCTACGAATATCTCATTACTTTCAAGAACTACTGGTGTGATCCCAGAAGTATGGATATACGCAGATAAATTTTGAACTAAAATTATTTGCTTCTCAATTCTATCAAGAACCACGATAGAAATTGCGACAACTTGCTTACTAGCATCCGTTTCATAAGTAATGACAAAAAACTCATCAAAATCAGACTTCACACCTTCCAAATCGGAAAGACTAACTGTACTAAAAATATCAAGCTGAATCCCACCTTCGGGCGTAATTGTCGTGTCATTCTTCATTTTCTTGACAAAACTACTACTAATCTCAGACAAATCAACCAGATATTGACTTGATGTTTTATCAGGATTAAAAGTCTGTTTAAGACGATAAGCATTTTTAATCATCAACAGCACTTTCCCTAGCTCACTAGATTGGCCCGTAAATTTTAAATAGCCCCAAGATTCACCTGCCCGATCTCTTTCATAACTTTCGATAAAGTTCAACTTAGCCTTTGCAAACGCATCATCAATGTGGTTCGAACGAGTCCAAGCATAGCCATCCGATACAGCCATCTCGTTTGCTTTTTGCTGACGCTCCGCAATATAACTGTTATAGCCTAATAAGATTGTATCCACAATCTGTTGACTTTGCTCCGTTGTAAAGATTTCAGCTATCATGACAGTTCTCCTAATCGTATTTTACTCATTATAACACAAAACAAAAGTAAATACGACATTTTTTATATTTTTTATAAAGTAACTGCTGTTGATTTTAAAAAATCCCTCAACAGCTTTGATGACTGTTGAGGGATTTTTCTTGAGTTCATACGACTTGATTACTCGCCGATTTTAGTTAAAATCGCATTGATAAACTTAGCATCTTTTTCATCGTTGAAAGCTTTAGCCAATTCGATAGCTTCGTTAATGGCCACGATACGTGGTGTCTCAGCAAACAAAATCTCAAAGGCACCTAATCTTAAAATCACACGATTAATGGGTGATAGACGTTTAATCGACCAATTTTTCGCTAAATAAGCCGTGATTTTTTCATCCAGTTCTGTCTTCTTGGCACGGACACCATAAATCAAGGCCATCATAAATTCTAGGTTAGGCTTATGGGCATCGTCAAAGCGATCGGTTAAAATATAGGCCGCAGCCGGAATGACAACCGTTGGTTCTGGACTGGTTTCAGCACCTGACCCCAAAGCTTGCTTGGTCACGCCACCTTCGCGATTAGGTGTGAAAGAGTAGACTGTTCCAGACCCTTTACGTTTAGGCTTAACGGCTACTGGCTTTTCGGCCACCAGCTCTTGACTTGCCAGTCTGTCGTCATTGGTCAAGGCAAACACCATGGCATCTTCGACCGTTTCATCAGGCGTCATTTCAAGTTGGTAGAGGGATTGTACAGCACGAATGCGAATTTCATGCTGGCTTAAGGGCTTAGTCGACATCCAAAAAGTCCTCATCAAAGAGTTCTTTGAAGTCAGGTTTTGGTGTCTTCTCAGGCACAACACCCGCGACATGAATATTGACCTCGTCAATCTCAATATCGCTCATGTCAAGGACGTTATCCTTAACCACACGTTGCATTTCCATGGCCACATTTGGCACAGAAACGCCGTAAGTCAAGTAAACATAGATGTCCACGACAACTCTATCGTCATCTTGGTGAACATAAACGCCACGACCGTCTGCTTTTTTGCCGATTCGGTCTGCAAAACTTTTGTTGCGTAGGCCATAGACACCATCAATTTTTGCTGCCGCAACGGCAACAATGGTTTCAACAACTTGTGGTGCAATGACGATTTCGCCGAGTGTTTCGGCATTGGTCATTTGTTTTGTATCTGTCATAATTTCTTTCCCCGTTTCTTAGGACATAGGTGATGCGGTGACGACTGGTTTCGGAGAGACTAAAAGTCACCAATTGGCGCCATCACGAACGTGATTAAGCACGTTTCAAGTAAGCACCCGTCTCAGTATTGATTTCAAGTTTTTGACCCACTTCGATAAAGTCAGGGACGTTAACCACAAGACCAGTCTCCATCGTCGCTGGTTTACCAGAACCTGTTACAGTCGCACCTTTGATCGATGGTTGCGTTTCAGTTACTGTCAAAACAACAGTTGTTGGCACTTGAACACCGATGACTTCTGTACCGAAGAATTGGATTTTCACTTCTTCATTTTCAAGGATAAATTTCAATTCGTCTGCGACACTTGCCACTGGAATTTCATACTGGTCATAAGTTTCATTGTCCATGAAATAAGCCGTGTCATCCATTTGATAGAGGTATTGGGCGTTATGTGTTTCGATAATCGCTTGGTCAAATTTTTCCTCAGGACGATAAGACGTATCAAAAGTCGAACCAGTCCGGACATCACGAAGTTTCATCCGCATGATGGTATTCCCTTTACCAGGTTTGTGGTGACTCGCCTCCAAAACGCGCAAAAGTTTGCCGTCCGTTTCAAAAGTCATGCCCGCCTTGAGTTCGTTTGCTGCTACCATTTTTTATGTTCTCACTTTCATTTTTTGCAGAGTTATAGGTTCTCTCCATTTTATCATATTTTCAACCATTTCGCTAGATATTCAACCATTTCAGTTGATTTGAATCCATTTGAGTGGCTTTAGAGGATAATTAGCTCTTTTGGTGCCAAGGTCAGGACTTCGACACCCTGGCTTGTGATCAGTAAATCATCTTCGATTCTGACCCCACCAAGATTTTCGAGATAGATGCCCGGTTCATTGGTGATCACCAAATTTTCGACCAGACGTTCTTGAGACGCCTTCGGAAAATAAGGGATTTCATGGACATCAAGCCCCAACCCATGACCGATGCCATGTGAGAAGGCTTGACCGTAACCTGCCGCCTCAATGATGTCACGCGCTGCACGGTCATACTCTCCATAAGCCAAACCAGGTTTGCTAACAGCCGTTACAGCTTGCTGAGCTTGTTGTACAACATGATAAATTTCTTGCATTTGAGGACTGGCTTCGCCGACAAAGAAAGTCCGCGTCATATCACTGGCATAATGGTTATAATAGCAGCCAAAATCAACTGTCACCGTATCGCCAAAATCAATCGGCTTATGCGTTGCACGACCATGTGGCAGCGCACTGCGCTGCCCCGAAGCCACAATGGTATCAAAACTAATGCCTGAAGCGCCTAGCTCACGCATCTTAAAGTCCAGGAAGTTGGCAATCTCGATTTCCGTCGTACCCGGTTCGACAAACTTCAACAAATCGTTAAAGGCTTGATCAGAAATGACGCAGGCTTTTTTAATCGTCGCGATTTCATCCGGGCTTTTAATCTGTCTCAGCACTTCGATGAGGTTAGTCGTCGCTTTGAGTGTTAGGCCCGCTAACTGACTCTGCATTGTTTGAAACTCTGCATAAGTCACACCATCTTCGAAACCGACTTGTGTCACCGCTTCTTTTTTCAGCAGCTTGGCAATCTCGACGAAGGCTTCTCGTGTTTCAATGATGTCAAAATCCACCGCAACCTCACGCGCCGCAATGCTATAGCGTGAGTCCGTCAGTAAATACTGGGCCTGCTGGGTCATTAAAATCGTGCCCGCCGTTCCCCAGAAACCGCTCAGGTAATAAATATTCTTCAAATTCGTGATGATCACGGCATCCAAACCCTCAGCTTGCATCCGTGTTCTAACACTTGCTAGTCTCGTCATTTCAATCCTCCTCATTTAATTGTTTGATTATCTTGGAGCAATAGGGCTAACATGACGAAAGCGATGTTAGAGCTATGCGAGTAAGCTGTATATCTTGACTCCCAAGAAGTGACATATTTTTTCTTATAGTTGCGTAAGCCTTCGAAATTGTAAAGGGAATCCCCAAACTGATAAATCAAATTGGCAATTCTTTCTGAAACGAAAGCACTGCGAGCCGTCCCAACATTGGCAAGAGGTGTCATCCCCAAATCAAACTTAGCGATGCCTGCTGCTTGGAAATGCTCGAAAAGTTTGATGAAAAGGAAGTCCATGACCCCTTTTGGCGCATTCTTACTGTGACGCATGAGGTCAATGGTAATGAAATCCTGGGTATAGGTCGGCATGATATTAGCAAAGGCAACAATCTCATCCTCTGACCGCACGATGGCAATCGGAGCCTTAGCCAGATAGTCAATATCAAAATAGCCTAGAGAAAAGCCTTTTTCCCGTCTGCCGTCCAACCACTCATCAGAAATGGCTCGCAGTCTGGCAAACAGGTCTGGTGTCAAGTCGTCTGGCGCAATCATGGCTAAGGTAAAACCAGCTTTCTCAACTTGATTGACAGCTTGGCGTTTGCTTTTATTTTTAGATCCTGTCAAAGTAAAATCAGTCAAACTCACATGACCTTCTTCACCTTGCTTGATAAAATGATAGCCTAATTCATGCAGGATCAAGGTTGTTTTCTTGTCGATTTCATAAAAGACAGGCAGATAACCCAAACGGTCAGATTCCTGAATAAAGGCTGCCAAGGCATCTAACAGACAAGTGTGATCCCCTGACGGTGTCCCCATGACTAAAACTTTATCCTGACGAATGGCGAATTGGATCAGGAGACGGTTGTCATAGACCCACATCCGCTTGTCTCCCATAAAGAGGAGCTGGCTTTGCGTGTTACCACCATGGGTTGCCAAAATATCGAGGGCCACTGTTTCGTCCAGTTCTGTCCCAAGCTTTTGGAACTTGCCCTGTAAATAGCGCATGTAGAGCAACCATACGGCTGCGACGATAAAGTTGGCAATCAGGCCGCTGGCCCATATTTTTTCTGATGGGAAGAAGAGAAATTCATTGACTTTGTGGTGGAGATGGTAGGCCGGGCGCGACATGGTGCCGACGACGATGTAGAGGACCATGAGCACAATAACTAAGAAACTATCGAAAATAATCGTTTCATAACTTATGACCAATTGCTCACGGTAGAGTTCACTTTTGATGAAAATGGTTAATAAGAGCAAGATTGTCATCAGAACAATCGAATACCAGGAGAAGTCATCTAAAAAGATGTAAACAATGGTGAGTAATTCAATGATCAGTGTCGGGATATAGGCACGCGACACGCGATTTTTAACGGCGCGACTGGTGATGATCAATAGGAAGCCAAGGATGATTTTGGGCGATTCCGCGATGAGGTTGGCATTCCAGGGCGAAATTTGGCGTAACCACCGCAGTTCTAGGAAGGCTTCAGGGACTGTGGCTGTCAAGACGAGAAAGCCACCGGTTACAGCAGTCATGAAGGTGACGACTTTGTGCAGGATCTCGCGGCTCAGGTTAATCGGTATCCCGCTGAAGCGGGCATCAAACTCGCGGCCTGTCGTCATGACCCAAGAGAGCAAGGCGAGGGCAAGTGGCAGGAGGTAATAGGCAAGGCGGTAGAGCAGGAGCCAGACGAGGACGATTTCGCGCGGAACGCCGAGGTGGAGGAGGCCTAGCATCATCATAACGTCGAAGGAGCCGAGGGCGCCTGGGATCATGGAGAGGATGCCGATGACTGAGCTGGCGGTGATTAGGACGATGAGGCTGGCGACTGAAATTTTGACGTCTAGGACGTGGCCGATGACGATGAAGGTGAGCATGACGCCGCTCCACTCGAGAAAGCTGGTCAGTAATAGCTCTGCTTGGAGGCGTTTTTTGAGGCCGCCGAGATTTTTTCGGGTAAAAAGGAGGACGAGGACGAAGTAGACGGCTGCGCCGACGAGCCAAATGGTGTACTGACTGAGGAAGCGGTCAACTCGTCCTGTTCGGACGAGGATAAAGCCGATGAGCCCGTAGATTGAGAGGCCTGAGAGGGCAAAGAAAAAGACTTTAGAAATGTTAGCGAGGAGTTTTTCTTTGACGTTTTTGCCGTAATAATGACTGCGCAGGCCGACGGAAACCGCCCCACCAAAGCCTGCGATATTGTTGAGTGTGTTGATCAACCAAGACATTTCGACCAGCTTGGGCAGCGGATAGTCGGTACCGACGAGGCGGTTGAGCACGCGATCGTAGTTGAGCATGGGGACAATGCTGATGAGACCTGTGAGGATGACCAGCACGACATCAAAGAAATTGAGGCGATCAAAAATTAGACTGATTTTATCGGGTTGGACTTGTTTGAGTAGGCCAGTGATTTGGGTCAGGGCGATAAAGGCCACTGCGATGACAAAAATGAGTTTGAAATACTTTTGATTTTTCTTTAAAAACTGGATCATTCCGGTCTCTTTCTACTGTTAAAAATTAGGGATTAGGGATTGGGATGAGCGTTTCGTGTTTTACGGTTAAGGTTTCATCTTTAATGTTTAAGATGGTGCTTGTAAAAATTTAGTAACGACGGCATTAAAGGTTTTAGGGCGAGATTGAGAGACCTTATGAAAAGCATCCGGAATCTCTATAAACTGACCATGACAGGCTTTGGCGATTTTTCGAGACGCCGATAGCTTAATCAGATCATATTGACCGGCAATCACGAGAACGGGCATGTTGAATTTTTTGAGATCTGCTGTTGTGACGCCGACATCTTTAACCAGCAGCTCTGACACTGGCGTATTAAAGAAGATATTTTGCAAAATAGAGGTCAATTTTGGAAAAAAATGGAGGTCTGACAGAGATAGATTTCCTGAATTTAAGATGAGTTTATTGACCCGATCGGGATGCTCTTTAGCAAAGACCATGGCCAAATTAGCGCCATCAGAAAAGCCTAACATATCGGCTTTCTGTAGCTTGAGCTGATCCATGACTTCTAAGACATCCTGGGCCATCAGTTCAAAATTTAATTGTTGTGAGCTGCTGGATTTGCCATGATTTCTAGAATCTATGGCAATCGTGTCAAAGGGCAAGTCCATCTGTGGCTTGAAATAACGGGCGCTCTGACCATTGCCATGCAGTAAAATCAGCGGTGTTCCCGTGCCTTTTCGGACATAGTGTATTTTTTCGCCATCATGGGTCTTGATATAACCTGATATTACGCCATCGGCTTTAACTTGTCTTGCCATCAGACTGACTCCTAATATTAAAAGTACGATTAACCGTTTCATATCTCTATTTTACACTTTTTTGCTGAAAATGTGACAGATGATGGTAGGGTGACACACGCATTTTAGACGCTTAAACACGTAACAACTCAATTTTAAATGACAGTTTGCCTTATCTTGAGATACAGTCGTTCTAATTTGCGACTGCTTTGATATGTCTTTGTTAATCGCTCCTGTCATATCATGGAGACTAGTAAATTATCAAGTCCTTTATGTCCCTAATTTTGACCTAAATTTTTGATTTCGTATGACTTCGTTTGATTTTTGAACAAGCAAAAACCGCACTGTTATGCGGTTTTAACTTTATGTGACTTCATGTAAACATAAGGCGGTAGACGGATTTGAACCGACGATCAAGCTTTTGCAGAGCCGTGCCTTACCACTTGGCTATACCGCCACAACCATTCCATTATATAATAGAATGATAGGTTTTGTCAAGATATTTCTGAGCTATTTTCAGAGATTTCCTGCGCTATTTTCAGAGATTAATTGCTGATGGTTAATTCATTCCCGACTTTGTGAACGCCTTCTGGCATGGTCCAGTCTGTGTTATCTGTCGTTGACGCGAGGTAGGTCATCATTTCACGGTAGACATCGAGAGCGAGGTAGAGTTTTGATCCCCAGACTGGTGTCATACGATTATCATAACCTGACCACACGGCCATTGAATAATGAGGCGTGTAGCCGACGAAGTTTTCATCTGGTGCGAGTGAACTGCCGTCATAAGGACCATCTAGATTGGCCATGGCTTGGTCATACTGGCTATCATCATAGTTGGATGTCCCCGTTTTACCAGCCTGGTTGAGGCCGGGAATGATACCATTAGTCATGGTACCATTTGTGATGACGCCTTTAAGCATATCCGTGATGACATAGGCGGTCGTTGCCTTCATCGCACGGTTGCGCTCAGGTTTCATCGTCGTTTCCTTGCCTTCTGCATCAACGATTTTATTGACATAGTAAGGTTTGGTATAAATCCCGCCAGCACTAAAAGCTGCGTAGGCTGCGGCCATTTTTTCAGAGCTCGCCCCCCAGCCAGCACCTTCTCCATTATTATTACTTGAAATGGCATTTGAATAGTGCATGTTTGGATATTTGATCCCCAAGGTTTCCAGGAAGGCTTGTGATTTATCAAGACCAACAGCCGCTAAGGTTTTGACGGCTGGGATATTTCTCGAGCCCCAAATCGCTTTACGCACCGTAATATTGCCTTGATAGAGCTTGTCCCAGTCATAGACTGGTATATTGCTACCATCTGGATAGACATACCAGGTATCCCCAATGATATCCCCCGTTGATTTATAGACGCCATATTCATAAGCAGGCGCGTAGTCTGTTGGTGGTTTCATGGTTGAGCCCCAGTCTCGGTTGGTTTCAAAGGCTTGATTGAGCCCAAAGGTGACATCCGTTGGCTGTTTTCGACCGCCAAGTTGCGCAATGACAGCGCCAGAATTGACATCAACGATGGTTGAGGCAACTTGGAAAAGGTCATCTGGGAAAGCCACATATTGATCCGTGTTAAAGATATCCCAGAGTTTTTGTTGCGCTGCATTATCTAAGGGGGTATAAATTTTAAGGCCGGCTTTATTGACATCCAGGCCTGTTTTAGCTTCTACTTCTAGAATCACTTGCTTGATATAGTTATCAAGATAGCTTGGAATCGCTTTGCTAGTTGGTGGCGCTTGTAGGCCTTCGGTGATTGGTTCTGCGATAGCTTGATTCATATGCTTTTTAGAAATCTTTTTGTAGCGGTACATGGCGCCTAGGACCATATCGCGTCGTTCTTTTGCTGCTTCTGGATGGGCATAAGGATCGTAGGAATTAGGTGCCTGTGGCATCCCTGCAAGCAACGCAATTTGCGCCAAATCCAGAGACTTGAGGTCTTTGCCAAAATAACTTTTAGCCGCTGTCAACATCCCATAGTAACCATTGCCCAGATAAGTTTTGTTAATGTAGTAGGTGATGATCTCTTCTTTGGTGTTCTGGCGCTCAAGGTTAACCGCCATCCAGGCTTCCTGCGCTTTACGCTTGATCGTCGCGTCTTCAGCCTTGGTCGAGAAGAAAGAGAGCTTGATCAGCTGCTGGGTCAGGGTCGAACCGCCCTGCATGCTGTCATTTTGCGTGTTATGAATAACCGATGAAATGATCCGAATCGGGTCAACGCCGCGATGCTGGAAAAATCGGTGGTCCTCGATCGAGGTCACCGCATCAACCAGCTCCAGAGGAATGTCCTTGGTGTCAGCCAGCTCTCGCTTCTCGATGCCGAGATCGACCAACACTTGACCATCCTTGTCGTAGATGACGGATGACGGCTTCGATTGCAGTTTAGATTCTTCCAACTTTGGCGCATCTTTGGCATAATAAACAAACAGGCCAACGCCGGCAGCAAAACCGAGGATAATGAGCATGAAAACTGAAATGAGACACCATTTGATGATTCTGATGACGCGCAAATTTATTTTTCGTTTATTTTGTCGTAAATTAGAAATGTGAGTCACCTCCTAAAATTTTTTGAATGCAGTCGAGATATGGGATGCTAGGAATTTGATTGGTCGGCAGTTCATAGCCTTTTGCTTCGATGAATGCTAATGCAATCGATTTTTGACCCTTATTTGTCTTAAAAAATGGGATTAAGTCGCTTGCTTTGAGCAAGAAAGTCCTTGATAGGGTCGAAAAATGAAGTAGAACAAAGGCGATGCCCTCTTGCGCTAAGACGTTTTCCATGTGCACGATTTGATGGTCATGGAAGTTTTTGAGGGGGAAACTTGTTTTATTTTGAGTTTCTTTCGCCTCAAAGTCAAGATAATGTCCCTGATAAACACCTGAATAATCGGTTGTTGACGCTTGGCGAAAATAGGCTTCCGTAATTTTCGCACGACTCCGCTGGGGATAATCCACTTTAACAATTTGAATAGGTGTCGGTTTCTTATGGATGACTGCCAGCCCATGCATTAAATAGTAATCATTCGTGGCATTGATTTCAGCTTCAAAATTCATGCCACGTTTGCCAAATCTAACCGTTTTGGGTTGTTTGATTTGCTGTTTTCGTGCAATCGCCACACCACCAGGATATTTGACCATGATTTTCCTCTCTAACACTTTAGCGCTTACTGCGTTTGTTTGGCTAGGTCAGACGCTTGATGATGATATCAAACGTCTTTTCTTACCCGCTTTTAATAAAATACAGTTATCATAAGTTTACAGTATTATAGTGGAATATACAAGCATCTTGCCGTATAAAGCGTTAAAACGTTGTTAAATTTTAGGGAATGCCGAATAATGCAACACAACACTTAACACAGAATAGAGCAAATGCCTCCCCACTATCAAAAAAAATAGTCTGATTCTTGCTGAAATGCCCGCTTCCCCTGTTGTTGCGGTATAATGGGATATCGTATAATTTAGAAATGGATAATCACCAAATATGAAAACATTACTCATTGTCGGCTATAGTGCCTTTGATTTAGGTATTTTTGACGAAGAGGATCTGAAATTAACCGTGATTAAGCGGGCCATTCGCAAAAATCTGGAAGCTTTTGCCGCTGATGGGCTAGAATGGTTGATTTTTGGTGGTAACCTAGGCTTTGAATACTGGGTCCTTGAAGTGGCTAAAGAGATGCAAGCAGATTATGGCTTTAAATTTGCGACCATTTTCCCATTTAAAACGCATGGCCAAAATTGGAATGAAGCCAATCAAACCAAGCTAGCCCGCTTTAAGCAAGTCGACTTTGTCCAATACGCCTATGATGACTACCAAAATGCCGGTCAATTTCGTGAGTATCACCACTTTCTGATCAGCAATGCCAACGGTGCCTTTATCTTCTACGATGAAGAAAATGAAACTAAATTGAAGTATCTCGTCGCACAGCTGAACCAAACCGAAAATTTTCCTGTTCAGATGTTGCGGTTTGATACCTTGCAAGATATTGCAGACGAAATGGCTGATGAGTCGTATCCCGATTGATAGTCGTAACATCAAAAGACTTGCCTACCAGAGCGCGGTAGGCAAGTCTTTTCATTGATTTTCTAAACGAGATTCTGAATCCAATCAGACACCTTTACTTGGCTGTTTTAACGATTAAACGACCATTTTCATTGACGACTTGAACACCAAATCGTTGGCTGATCCTTGTTAAACGATCACTGATCTGTTGAGCAGTTGCTTCATCAGCCAGTACGGGTAGGCCACGTTTTGTTGGGCGGTCATGGGTCAACTGGAGATCGATCGGGATTAAATGGTAGTCGAAGGTCTTCGTCTCTGCATTCAGTTCAAAATTAAGTAAGACACTGTGGCTAAAACGCGCCTCACTGTTAAAGCCTTGCCACTTGCCATTTTTATCCTTGGCACGATTGCCATGCAGGGTTGATGGTTTTGTGTTTACGGGATAGCCATAGGCTTCATACATTTCTGGCGGAATGATGGACTCTCCCGACTCAAATGCCATGATTAAAGTGTGGATGTTGTAAAAAATCGGCTTCTGTTGATAGACTTCTATCCCTTTTAAAAAGTGAGCACCATGTCCCACGACAATATCGGCACCCTGATCAATCGCGTCCCTTGAAAATGCTTCGATAAAGGCTACTGGCTCATCTGCGTACCAGTCTTCGTTGAGGCCTTCATGGGAGTGGAAATTGACGAAGACGAAATCTGCGCGCTTTTTAGCATCCGCAATGTTGGCGAGAATTTCTGTTTTGTCCTGTTCATTGGCAAAGGTTTTGACCTGATAATCATCGCCCAGCTCGATCGGTATGTTTTCTTGCCATAGCGAGCCAAACTTGAAAAAGGTCTCGCTCGGTCCCGCCCAAGTCTCAATGCGACTGCCCTGCTCAGCGCTTGTGCGCGTCCCAAGTTTACGATCAATGTCAGACAATGCGTCAAAAGCTGCTTTGGGCAGAACATACCGTCTTTCCCACCGAAGCGGATTAACGCCTGGTCTTGCTGGCACGCCATTTCCGGCATCGCTTGCGGCAAATACCTCACTGCGCGTAATGGCGATCGTGATGATGGCAATTCTACCGTCGCGTGTGTCGATAAACTGGGGCTTCCTGGCATCGTGCAGACTTTCTCCGACGCCCAATGGTTGAAGGCCACGGTCTCTGGCTGCTTCTAGGGTATCGGTCATGCCTGCAATGCCAAAATCGCCAGTATGGTTATTCGCAAAAGATAGATAGTGCACGTTTAAATCAGTGAATTCATCCAAGGTTTCGGGTCTAACAGCTGTCACATAGCCTCTACCAGCTGCAGGTGGCGTCTTTTTTTGGGGTGTCACAAATTCTGCATTGGCAAAAACAGCATCTGAATCTTTCAATAAATCGACAATCTTGTGATCAATGGTGTCTTTTAAATTGCGACTCGAAAATAGGGCATCACCAGCGATGATAAATTTCAATAGTCTCTCCTTACTGTGGTTGTGGTTATTGCTGTGGCTGTGGTTTTGGCTCAGCAGCAGACTGATTCAGTAATACCCAACCTGACTTTATTTGTCGATGTCAGCTTTGTCAGGGAGATAGCTTGCGCCTAACTGTTCTTTGCTAATTTTCTCCAATGTGCCATTCTGATAGATTTTTTTAATTTGCGCGTTGACCACTTTCAGCAATTGATCGCCATCACTTGTCTTAGGTAATAACAGATAAGCATCTGGATAAACACTTGGATCTGTAAAAGGAATAATTTTTAATTTAAAACCATGTTCTTTAATGGCTTGTAAGGCTGAGATGGTACTGATAATCCGAACGTCATATTTGCCATCTTCAATATCTTGAAACTGTTTAATAAAGTCTTGATCCGTATATTGGATATCGATTTTTTTATCATGACTCTTATTATAATTTTCGAGTAATGTTGCCCCACTGTTGCCCACTTCTGTCACGGCTTTTTTACCCGTCAAATCATCCAGTGATTGGATTGACTGATCGTCTTCACGGACAACTAGGACATATGGATTTTTAGTAATAGGCAGTGAAAAATTATATTTCTTCGCACGTTCTGCATTATATGAAAAATTATTCGCACCTAACTGATAGCGGTCTGTATCTAAGCCTGAGAGGATTGATTCAAACTCAGTTGTCTCAAACTCAACTTCCATATTAGCCGCCGACACCCCATTTTTTTGAGCGGCCAAGCCTCGCTTCGCAATCACGGCCGGTGAATCCGTCAAACTTGCGACCCCAATTTTTTTCTTTTTCAAATCACGCAAGGTCTTGATATCAGAATCTTTTCGCGTCACAACCTGAATACAACCCGTATGAATCCCCGCCGTCAACTTGATGGCAAGACCATTTTCGATACTCGGAATCAATTTCCCGACCAGGCCATAACTCGCATCCAGATGCCCACTCCCAGCCGCTTCAGCGATCACGGCAGAATCCATCTGACTGGCTTCAACATCCAGCCCCTCATCCTTAAAATAATCATTTTCAAGGGCGATATGAATCGGCGCATGGCAAAGGCCAGCCCCATAGGCCACTCTGATTTTGCCCCCCTTTGTCATCAGGGTCCGACTTTTTTGCTCCAACTGTCGTTGGTAATGCTTTTTGATCTTCAGTCGCAGACTGTTTGCCACAGGCAACGGTTAACACCGATAGTCCTAGGATGAATGAAACGGTTAGTAATTTTTTTAAAGTTGTCATTGGATAGTTTTTCCTTCTCTCGTCTTATAAAGGGCACCTCTAATAACTACCAATTAATTCACCTCTAAATGAAATTAGAAAAAAACACAGAAAACTAAGCATAGTCTACTGTGTTTTTCTTTATGTTACAGACGCCACTTGACTGTTTATTCTTATTTTAGACGGATTACCTCCATGTTTTGAGATTTAAACGTTTAACTTGTTCGTACCTCAATAAGTTATAAGTCAGATTTGTAAGGTCAGTATTTAAAACAGCTCGATCGAATCCAATAGAACGTAAACTAGAACCATGCATTGAATTTTCAACAAAGCCAAATACATGTTCATTACGGACACGTATTTTCGAAATGATTTTATTAAACATTTTATCGTCTGCCTTAAGAGATTTACAACGTGTGTTTTTAAGACAGGTAAAAAGTTCA
The DNA here is from genome assembly GCA_047833645.1 of Lactococcus sp. GTDB lineage: Bacteria > Bacillota > Bacilli > Lactobacillales > Streptococcaceae > Pseudolactococcus. The sequence continues at coordinate 1,862,859 of CP181259.1, read as the reverse complement.
GCACCTTTAGGTGTTGCTTGATTTTGATAAGCTGAGTCTACTAAGGTGATCTCATCGGGATCAACAAGAACGCCTATTACTTGAGAATCATGCACATTTGCAGGCGTTGTTTGATAATTCTTTACGAATTTTGATTTGGTATCTATAGCAATATGATTTTTGTAGCCATAGTGTCTCTCATTACCTTTAATTGTCCAGCGAGCAGCTGTATCCTTCTGTGCTCTTTTGTTCTTCGTCCAATTCACTGGTACCCTATTTGCTTTAATCAATTCATTTTCGTCTTTTGGATTACGTTGTTTAGGCGCCTCTATGAATGTTGCATCAACAATCTGTCCTTTATGAGCGATCATCCCTTGTGATTCAAGTTTTTCTTGAAAGGCAGAAAAAAGCCAGTTTCCTCTATTAGATTTTGATAGCTGATTTCTAAAGTTCCAGATAGTCTTTGCGTCTGGTACCTTGTCATCAATCTTAAGGAATCTTCTAAACGAAATCCGGTCAATCATTTGATATTCCATTGCATCATCAGATAGATTGTATAAGCGTTGTAAAATTAGAATTTTCAACATTAAAACAAGGTCATAGGGCGGTCTACCACCATGAGATTTGTTTTTTAAATCATACTTAAAAATCCGGTTAAGAGTTGGGCGAAAACACTCGAAATCAACCACTTTTTCTAGCCGCTCAAGAGGATCTCCTTTTAAACTTAATTTTTCAAGATAGTCGCTATCTCCAAATAAATTCATCTTCAATACCTCGTTAGCTTATTTTTAATCTATTATACCTCTTTTCATACGTTTTTAGAGGTGCCCTTAATAAAGCTATCTATTAAATTCTGGGAAGAGCCTTCATTTTCTTGTACATTCGCAGTCAAGCTACCAAATTTCTCATATATAATAAAAGGATCCAAGAGATCTCAATGGTACTTTCATAGAGTTTAGTCAATCAATAGTAATTAAGAATTATTTTATTCTATTGGGTATAGAAATAAAGTTTATTTCAATAATTCTTGTAACATTATTTTCAATTGTCCAGTAATCTAAAAACATTAACAATCTAAATCAAGAAAAATAAAAGTCTATTTACTAAATTTATACCTTGTCAAACATATTTATTTACCAACCCCAAATACCCAATCCTTCGCAAACTCGGATATTTCTAAAAAATGTTTAACGATTTTAAAGCATTTTAATTCCATATCAAAAATCGCCTGGGCATGTTTTCCCAAGCGATTCATGATAGAGCCTTAATTCAGAGCCCTAATGCGTAGCTATTTGATTGATTATTCAGTGACTTCTGCCACAACTTCTGGTGTTTCAGCAACTTTTGCCAATGGTTCAAGGTTGCGGTAACGTGCCATACCAGTACCAGCTGGGATGATTTTACCGATGATAACATTTTCCTTAAGACCAAGCAATGGATCTTTCTTGCCACGAATGGCAGCATCAGTCAAGACACGTGTTGTTTCTTGGAAGGATGCAGCTGACAAGAATGAGTTCGTTTCAAGCGATGCTTTAGTGATACCCATCAGAACTGGACGAGATGTCGCAGGGACGCCACCATCAAAGAGAATTTGTTGGTTGGCTTGCTCGAAATCAGCGATGTCCATGAGTGTACCAGGCAAGAGATCTGTATCGCCGGCATCCATGACGCGGACTTTACGGAGCATTTGACGGACCATAACCTCAACGTGCTTGTCGCCGATCTCAACCCCTTGGCTTCTATAGACCTTTTGCACTTCTGCAAGTAAGTAAGTTTCAACTGAAAGTGTATCGCGAACTTGAAGCAAGTGTTTGGGTTGAATAGACCCTTCTGTCAGAGGCGTTCCACGGTGAATGAAATCACCCACTTCAACGTGCATACGCGCTGTAAATGGCACTTCGTATGTCCGTGTATCTGTTTCACCTTTGACGGTTACTTCTTTCTTACGCGTCGCTGCTTCTTCAGTGATTTCAACGACTTCACCCGTTACTTCAGTGATGACCGCTTCCCCTTTAGGGTTACGGGCTTCAAAGATTTCTTGGATACGAGGGAGACCTTGTGTGATATCTTCAGATGATGCTACACCACCCGTGTGGAAGGTACGCATGGTCAACTGTGTACCAGGTTCACCGATGGATTGGGCAGCGATTGTGCCGACTGCTTCACCGACTTCAACGGCATCACCAGTTGCCAAGTTGACACCATAACAATGTTTGCAGACACCATGACGTGTTTTACATGTAAAGACTGAACGGATAGTGACTTCTTTGATACCAGCTGCAACGATTTGCGCTGCAATGGCTTCTGTAATCAACTCATCTTCACCGATAATTTGTTCACCGGTTTCAGGATGTACAACCGTTTTACGTGTGTAACGACCATTGAGACGCTCAGATAAAGGTTCAACCATTTCTTTACCGGTCGCAATATCGCTAATCACAAGACCACGGTCAGAACCACAGTCATCTTCACGGATGATGACATCTTGGGCAACGTCAACGAGACGACGTGTCAAGTAACCTGAATCGGCTGTTTTAAGGGCCGTATCGGTCATCCCTTTACGGGCACCATGGGTAGAGAAGAACATTTCCAAAACGGACAAGCCTTCACGGAAGTTTGAGATGATTGGGAGCTCCATGATTTTACCATTCGGCGCTGCCATCAACCCACGCATACCCGCGAGCTGTGAGAAGTTGGAGATGTTACCACGGGCACCAGAGTCCATCATCATAACGATTGGATTTGCCATATCTTGGGCTTCGATCAATCGACGCTCAAGTTCTTCTTTAGCACCACGCCAAACGTCTGTTACCATGGTATAACGTTCATCATCTGTCATGGCACCACGACGGAATTTCTTCGTGATTTGTGCCACTTTATCATGCGCTTCTTCGATGATGAGATGTTTATCTCCAACGACAGGAATATCTGCGATACCCACAGTCAAACCAGCCTTAGTCGAATGGTGGTAACCGAGGTCTTTGAGACGGTCAAGCATTTCTGATGTCAAAGTTGTCCGGAAGCGTTTGAAGACTTCTGCGATGATATTACCCAAATGTTTTTTCTTGAATGGTGGCACCAAGTCAAGGTTTTGGATGAATTCAGTGACGTTTTCACCAGGCGCCATGAAGAAACGGGCGTCTGTTTGTGATGTCAAGTTTTCTTGCGTTGGTTCATTCAGATAAGGGAACTCTTCTGGCATAATCGCATTGAAAAGGATTTTACCAACAGTTGTTGCCATAATCTTATCTTTTTGATCAGCCGTCCAAGGTTTGTTCAATGATTTGGTTGCGATCCCGACACGTGTGTGCAAGTGAACGTAACCATTGCGCCAAGCCACTTCAGCTTCATCAGCGTTAGAGAAGACCATGCCTTCACCTTCACGACCAGCTTCTTCCATGGTAATGTAGTAGTTACCCAAGACCATATCCTGTGACGGTGTGACAACTGGTTTACCATCTTTCGGGTTAAGGATATGCTCAGCAGCTAGCATCAAGATACGTGCTTCTGCTTGGGCTTCTTCAGAAAGTGGCAAGTGAATCGCCATTTGGTCACCATCGAAATCGGCATTGTAGGCCTCACACACAAGTGGGTGAAGACGAATCGCACGACCATCGATAAGGACGGGTTCAAAGGCTTGGATACCGAGACGGTGGAGCGTAGGTGCGCGGTTAAGGAGCACTGGATGTTCTTTAATCACATCTTCAAGGACATCCCAAACATCTGGATCTTGACGTTCAACTTTACGTTTCGCAGCACGGATATTCGGTGCCATATCACGTTTGACAACTTCACTCATGACGAATGGTTTGAAGAGCTCAATCGCCATTTCGCGTGGCACACCACATTGGTACATTTTAAGTGTTGGCCCTACGACGATAACCGAACGACCAGAGTAGTCGACACGTTTACCGAGCAAGTTTTGACGGAAACGCCCTTGTTTCCCTTTCAGCATATGGCTGAGGGATTTAAGCGGCCGGTTACCTGGACCAGTAATCGGACGACCACGGCGACCATTATCTACCAGCGCGTCTACGGCTTCTTGCAGCATCCGTTTTTCGTTTTGAACGATGATATTTGGGGCATTCAATTCCATCAAGCGTTTCAAACGGTTATTCCGGTTGATCACACGACGGTACAAATCATTCAAGTCAGAGGTTGCAAAACGACCACCGTCGAGTTGGACCATCGGACGTAAATCAGGTGGGATGACTGGTAAAACATTAAGGACCATCCACTCTAATTTATTGTTTGATTTGTTGAAGGCATCCAAGACATCCAAACGACGGATGGCTTTGACACGTTTTTGACCGGTTGCAGTTTGCAACTCTTCTTTAAGGGCTGAGATTTCAACATCCAAGTTGACATTCATCAACAAATCTTGAATGGCTTCTGCACCCATCTTCGCAACAAATGAACCAAAACCATTTTTGAGCATCTGTTCGCGGTATTCGCGTTCAGTCAAAAGTTGTTTTTTCTCAAGTGCTGTTTCTTTAGGGTCAATGACCACATAACTTGCGAAATAGATGATTTCTTCAAGAGAGCGAGGACTCATGTCCAAGGCCAATCCCATACGTGATGGAATCCCTTTAAAGTACCAAATATGTGAGGTTGGCGCTGCTAATTCGATATGGCCCATGCGTTCACGACGAACTTTCGCACGTGTGACTTGGACACCACAAATTTCACAGACTTGGTTTTTATAGAAAACGCCTTTGAGCTTACCACAGCTACATTCCCAGTCTTTTGATGGTCCGAAAATACGTTCATCAAAGAGTCCTTCGCGTTCTGGTTTTTGTGTACGATAGTTAATTGTTTCAGGTTTTTTGACTTCACCAAAAGACCAAAAACGGATTTTTTGAGGAGACGCAATCCCAATTTGCATACTCTCAAATTTATTTACATCGACCATTTTTTCTCCTGTAAATTGAGGTTATCTTGCGTGACGCATTTTGCACCTAGGTGCAGACTGGCTGTCTCAAGATAACTTCACTAAGCAAGTCAGTCAAATTTTAAAAATACTGGCTAACTGCTTTTCGTTTATGATTTTCTGTTCTGACACCAAGTTCAGAAGCATTGACAAGAAAAGCTTATTGACCAGCTTCTTCGATTGCCGTTTCTTCCGCACCAACTGCTGCAGCAACGACGGCTTCTTGAGCTTCTAACATGTCCACGGTCACTTCGACTTTGTCGTTGTTATGTGGATCTGTATCATCATCCAATTCACGAAGTTCAAGAACATTGTCATCAACGTCCAAGACTTTCATGTCTAAACCGAGTGATTGCAGCTCTTTTACCAAGACGCGGAATGACTCAGGTAGACCTGGTGCAGGAATTTTTTCACCTTTAACAATCGCTTCATAGGCTTTAGTACGGCCCACGACGTCATCAGATTTATAAGTCAGGATTTCTTGCAGAATATTCGCGGCACCATAAGCTTCCAGTGCCCAAACTTCCATCTCCCCAAAACGTTGGCCACCAAACTGCGCTTTACCGCCGAGTGGTTGTTGGGTAACGAGTGAGTAAGGTCCGACTGAACGGGCATGGAGTTTATCATCAACCATGTGGTGAAGTTTGATCATGTACATGACACCAACTGACACACGGTTATCGAAGGCTTCACCTGTCCGACCATCATAGAGGACAGTCTTAGCATCATCTGCCATGCCTGCTTCTTTAACGGTATTCCAGATGTCCTCATCACGCGCCCCATCAAAGACAGGTGTTGCGATGTGGATACCCAGTGTGCGAGCTGCCATCCCTAGATGGAGCTCCATAACTTGTCCAATATTCATCCGTGATGGGACACCCAGTGGGTTCAACATGATGTCGACTGGTGTGCCATCTGGCAAGTAAGGCATGTCTTCTACTGGCAAGATGCGGGATACAACCCCTTTATTACCATGACGACCGGCCATTTTATCCCCAACATGAATTTTACGTTTTTGAACAATGAAGACACGAACAAGTGTATTCACACCAGTTTGAAGTTCATCCCCATTTTCACGACGGAAAATCTTCACGTCATGGACGATACCATCGGCACCATGTGGCACACGAAGTGACGTATCGCGAACTTCACGCGCTTTTTCACCGAAAATCGCACGGAGCAAACGTTCTTCTGGTGTTGGGTCTGTTTCACCCTTAGGTGTCACTTTACCAACGAGAATGTCACCTTCTTTTACTTCAGCACCAATACGGATGATCCCGAATTCGTCCAAATGACGCATGGCTTCTTCACCAACGTTTGGCAGTTCGCGTGTGATTTCTTCTGGTCCAAGCTTTGTATCGCGTGTTTCAGATTCGTATTCTTCGATGGCAATTGAGGTATAAACGTCATCTTTCACAAGACGTTCACTCATGATAACGGCATCCTCGAAGTTATAGCCTTCCCAAGTCATATAGGCAACCAGTGGATTTTGACCGAGGGCCATTTCGCCACCTTCCATTGAAGGGCCGTTACCGATGATTTCATCTTTATCAACTTTGTCACCAACTTCAACAAGTGGGCGTTGGTTGTAAGACGTTCCTGAGTTTGAACGACGGTATTTTGTAACCGTATATTTGTCTAGTTCGCCAGTTGTCCGACGGATGCGGATTTCACCACCGTCAACAAATTCAACGGTTCCTTCATGTCTAGACAGGATGGCAGCACCTGAATCATGCGCTGCTTGATGTTCCATACCTGTTCCGACAAATGGTGCGTGCGGATCAATCAGTGGGACTGCTTGACGTTGCATGTTGGCACCCATGAGGGCACGGTTGGAGTCATCGTTTTCCAAGAAAGGAATACAAGCGGTTGCGACTGCGACTACCTGTTTAGGAGAAACGTCCATGAAGTCAGCTTTGTCCGCTTCAACTTCAATATTGTTACCACGTGTACGGGCCATCACTGTTTCACCAGAGAATTGATTATCTTCTGTTAATGGTGAATTGGCTTGGGCAACGATGTAGTTATCTTCTTCATCAGCTGTCAAATAATGAATTTCGCTAGTTACGACACCATTCGCACGGTCAATCCGACGGTAAGGTGACATGATGAAACCATATTCATTGATTTTACCAAATGATGACAAGTTATTGATCAACCCGATATTTGGTCCCTCAGGTGTTTCAATCGGACACATCCGGCCATAGTGGGTATAATGCACGTCACGTACTTCATAGCCGGCACGGTCACGTGTCAAACCACCAGGTCCGAGGGCTGATAAACGGCGTTTGTGAGATAACTCAGACAGTGGATTATGTTGGTCCATGAACTGTGACAACTGTGAACTACCAAAGAACTCTTTGATAGCTGCCGTTACAGGACGGATGTTGATCAAAGATTGTGGCGTCATGTTTTCATCATCAGCTGAACTCATACGCTCACGAATGACACGTTCCATACGGCTCAAACCGATACGGACTTGGTTTTGAAGCAATTCGCCAACTGAGCGAATCCGACGGTTACCCAAGTGGTCAATATCATCCACACGACCGATACCTTCGTTAAGCGCTAACCAGTAGTTGACATTTGCGATGATATCAGCAGGTGTTAAATGACGGACTTCTGGTGCGATTTGACCATTTGAAATCACGTTAATCACTTTTTCTGGATCTTTTGGTGAGTAAACCTTAACGACTTGGATCTCGATAGGTTCTGTAATCACCGCGTCATCTGACGGATAAAGTGTGACAGTGTTCAAGCCGTTATCAAGTTCAGTCTCGATGCTATCCAACACGTCACGTGTCAATTCTGTGTCTTTGTCAACTAGGATTTCGCCAGTTTCACCACTAACTAATGCTTCTGCAAGTGTGAGTCCCAAAAGACGATTTTTAAGGGCTAATTTTTTGTTAACTTTGTACCGACCAACGGGTGCAAAGTCGTAACGACGTGGATCGAAGAAACGCGCTGTTAACAGGCTACGTGAGCTGTCAGCAGTTTTAGGTTCACCGGGACGGAGGCGGTCATAGATGTCTTTAAGAGCTTCTTCTGTCCGTGTGTCACCGGCATATTTATGAATGTCTTTTTCGATTGTTGCGCGCGTCAGTTCGCTATCGCCAAGGATTTCAAAAATGGCATCATCAGAGCCGAAACCGAGGGCACGCATGATGGTCGTAAATGGCAATTTACGCGTGCGGTCGATGCGGACATAACCGATCCCTTTGGCATCAGTGTCTAACTCAAACCAAGCCCCACGGTTAGGGATTGTTGTATGGCCGTATGATTCCAGACCATTTTTGTCAACTTTTGGATGGAAATAAGTACCAGGTGAGCGCACCAACTGAGAAACGATGATCCGTTCCGCACCATTGATGATGAAGGTCCCCATTTCTGTCATGAGTGGGAAATCACCGAAGAAGACTTCTTGTGTTTTCAACTCACCAGATTCTTTGTCAACCAAACGGAAAGTCACAAATAATGGTGCTGAGTAGTTGGCGTCATGGGCGCGCGCTTCCTCAATCGTATATTTAGGTTCTTTCATTTCATAACCAACAAATTCCAGGTCTTTTGTACCTGCAAAGTTGTCGATTGGTAACATTTCTTTAAAAACATCAGCCAATGACTGGTCTAAGAAACGTTGATAAGAGTCAGTTTGAATTTCGATCAAATTCGGCAAATCAAGTACTTCTTTGATTCGCGAAAAGCTGCGTCTAGTACGGTGTTTACCGTATGCTACGTCATGTCCTGCCAAGATCTTCTCCTCTAATACTTCTGGTCATCTCTGCTAGGATTTGAGAGATGACCTTTACAGTGGATTATATGCAATGCGGTCAATTGATTTTGCAATCATTGACCATTTTTAGTTTGTCGTTGTTATACTTAATGAAGTATACTTTCTGAAAACATTAAGAATTTTCAGAAACATTTTTTTTACGTTACAAATGGCAGTTTTGCCTGCTTCAGACGTCAAAAAAAGCAACGAAAATAAACCTTCTCGCTGCTCACAAAGCACTAGGGACAATATTTCCTAGCATTTTGCCGACAAACTCTTTAGATTATTATAGCATATTTTCGTGCTGGTTTCAAGGGATAAAACCTTAATTGACTTGTCCTTGAAGGCTTAGGAGGGAGTGATTTAAGAGCAGCTACTCATCAAAAACGCTAAAATCTTATTTATTTTTTAGGATACTTTAAGTTAAAACGTTTACACTTAAGCTTGTCATCATAGAAACACTCACGGAGTGTCAAATTGAAAGGTAGGATACATGAATTTTTTCAAAAGAGCATGGCTGTATTTGACAGCAAAAGTGGGGAAAACAGCTATTTTAATGCTCGTTTTCACAGCCATTATGGTATTTGTTTTAGCAGGTTTGACCATACGGCAAGCTGCAATGAAAGCAACGGAGAATGCTAAAAAAGAAGTCGGAGCATCTGTCACTTTATCAGTAGACCGTGACAAAATGATGAAAAAAGCGATGTCTACCGCAAGCACTGACGGCTCACCTGTCAGAATAAAAGAAACGCCAGTATCACTTAGTCAGGCTGAAGCCGTCTCAAAAATGAGTGGTGTGAAAACTTATTCGTTTTCAACAAGCGCTAGTGCTGTTGTAAGCACTGGCATCACACCCGTTACGAGTAGCACAGAGACTTCTGATACCGCATCGTCACAAGTACAAGAACGGCCAAATGGCCCGATGAATGAAGCAACAGATACCGAAAAAAGTACTGTTGCCATGAACCCAGATTTCCGCTTAACAGGTGTTAATGCCTTATTAAGCCTGCCAGCATTTCAAGATGGCACAGCAAAGCTAACATCTGGCCGTGCCATTGACGCAACAGACAAAGATACCAACAATGTTGTGATTGAAAGTCAACTTGCCACTGCCAACGATTTAAAAGTTGGTAGCACTTTTAAATTAAAAGATGAAGATGAGACAGAACATGATCTAACAGTTGTCGGCATTTATAAGACCTCTCAAGTCGCTGATGGTATGGCACAAAGAATGAAGTCAATCAATCCAGCCAATACCCTCTACACCTACTACACACTCGCCAATAGTTTCAAAGAGGGTGCAACAGAGACAAGCGAACAAACGATTGACAGTGCCATTTATTACCTCAAAGATCCTTCAAAAATGAAATCATTTGTAAGCACAGCGAGTCAAAAACTGGATACTGATACCCTGACCTTGACTGCTAATGACCAAGCCTATCAACAAATGCTGACACCATTGAACAATGTCGCAAGCTTTGCAACCAATATCGTGGTTCTTGTTGCCGTAGCTGGTGTCATCATTCTCAGTTTAATCGTCATTTTAAGTATTCGTGAACGTCGTTTTGAGATTGGCGTCTTGATGAGTTTAGGTGAAAATAAAATCAAGATTATCGGTCAATTTTTCATAGAACTTTTTGTCATTATGCTAGTCAGTGTCAGTCTTGCAGGCTTAACAGGCAATGTCATCGGTAATGTCATTGGTAATCAACTTTTAAGTCAACAAAATACAACACAGCAAGAACAGGTACAAAATAAGGGAAATTCTCAAGGCGGTGGTGGTTTCATGGGTGATCTAGGTGGACCCTTTACACCAAATAAGCAAGAAGTCAAACAAATTGAGCGGATGACTATCAAAATGACACCAAAAATAATTTATTTACTCGGTGCCTTAGCTTTGGGGATTGTTTTAATGGCGATATTAGTCGCCTCTATTGGTATTTTAAGGATGGAACCTAAGGCCATCCTGACCACTAACTAGTAATCATTTAAACAGATCAACCATCGGAGGAAGACAGATGTTAGAAACTAAAAATCTTGGGTTTTGGTATCAAAATCAAGAAAACGCCTTATTTAAGGACGTTAATTTACAATTCAAACCCGGCAAAATGTATGCCATTCTAGGGAAAAGTGGGAGCGGTAAGACAACCTTTCTGTCACTCATTTCTGCGCTTGAATCTCCAAAAGAAGGCGAAATTCTCTACAAGTCAGAAAACTTGGATAAAATCGGTCTAACACGTTTTAGACGACATCATTTGGCGATTGTTTTTCAAGCTTACAATCTCCTGACTTATATGACCGCCTACCAAAATGTGAATTGCGCACTTGAAATCAGCGGTATCAAAAAAGAAAATAAGCGCACTTTTATTACTGAAAATCTCGAAGCAGTTGGCATCACCGAAGATTTGTGGCACAAAAAAGTCGCCCAATTATCTGGTGGTCAACAACAGCGGGTCGCCATTGTTCGAGCCATGATTACTGGGGCTGATATCATCGTCGCTGATGAGCCGACAGGTAACCTTGATGAAGAAACTGGCCGCGAAATGATCGCCTTATTTGAAAAAATCGCCCATGAACAAAATAAAATCGTCATCTTAGTCACCCATGATAACGATATTGCCAAACGTAGCGATGTGACTTATGAATTGAAGGATAAAGTCTTTCATGTTCGCAGTTAATCACGACTAGATTAACACACTAAATTATCAAAAAAAGCAGGATAAACGTGATAAAACGTTACTATCCTGATTTTTTTGATTAACCAAGCGCCGCCAAAATTTTCTTGACAGCATCTTCCGTCCCAAGCGGCAAGGCATGATAAGCATGCATTTCCAGTTTCTTAGCTTCAATGAAACGCAGGCGTTCGGTCATACTCGCTTTTAACGACGCAACATAGCCTTCATGTTCAAAGTCAGGATTGAGATGCTTGATGGGCAGATAAGACAAGCCTTCGATCGGCCCAAAAGGCACGAAACTACCGATGCCATCAATAATCGCCTCAATTGCACCTAATGTGTGATGTGGCTTGACTTTGGCCCCATTGAAATAGCCCGTATTCAGAATATAACAGTCAATCGCTTGATCTTCAAATAACTTTTTGAAGGCGGTGAAATCCTCTCCCAAGGCATAAGATCGAAAAGGATTGGCGAAAGGTTCGATGACGATCTCATTGACATCAATATCCCCCACGATATTTTCGGCAGTTGAACGCTTAGTCGCCAAGGTCAAACCGAAAATCGAGGCCAGATTGGGATCACTGACTTTGACCACTGGTGGCAAACTTTCATCCTGCATGATCCAGTAAACCGCATTGATCTTTTCTTTGATATGGTCGACACGATTTGGCGTGACCAGTTTAGACTTGACCGTTCGACCATTGCCATTTCGGATATCTTCAGTAACGATGATTTTCCTACCGTTTTCATCTAAGGTGACCCCGACATTTTGGCAGGTTAGAAAATATTTGACCATCTCACTGGTCATGGGATAGTCCTGCGTTTTATCGAAATATGCCGGCTCCAAGGCTGTGGTTGAGCCATCCTCGTGATTGATGATAAAGGCGTCATCATGCAGGACGGTGACATGGTACTTGCTATCATTCTTAGCCAGGGTGATCGTTGACTTGCCTGAACCAGATAGGCCAAAGGCTGCCATCGTGTATTTTTTCCCATCGCTTAGCGTATACTGCTTCATGCCCCCATGACAGGCGATATAATTGTTGTCATGCGCCGTCGCCCAAGCCAGTGTCAAAGTCGCCTTCTTATACTCGCCAAAATACCGTAGCCCCAAAATCACAGCGACATTATGCTTAGGATCAAAGAGGGCTAAGCCGTTGGGGTAGTCCGGATGTTGCCAGTCCGGATCGCCAAAGACATATAAATCGCCGGTCGCATAGGCCTTAGACTGAGCATACATCTCTTGATAAGCCGTCGTTTCCCGCTGGAAATTGAGTAAGTAATTTAAGATGGTGTTGGCATAGGCCGCGGGCAACAAAAGGTGACTTTTGAGCATAAACTCGGGATCCAGCCCGACATAGACTTCGGTGGTATAAACTTTTTTTTGACTGATGCCAAACACCGCTTCACGCACGAGGCGTGAAAAATAAGCGATGTCGACACCCGGTTGGCCGATGATTTTTCTAGCCGCTGAAGTGCGACCGACGACTTCACCATCATTGAAAACCAGAACTTGACTGTTTTCTGGAAAACCGTGGGCTTCCGGTTCATAGACAGGTAAATCAGTGACAATGGTACCTGATGTTGCTTTGGCTAAATCATAGGCCTCAGCAACCGTCTCAATCTTCTCGACATTATTGGCATAGAAAGCCGTTTCGACTGTCGTTCTAATCGCCGAAAATAAGGGATTCTTCTTTTGAATGTCTTTGATTTTGTATTTTCCGATAGATGTCATCTGATAGCCTCCTTGATTACTCGTCCTCACCACACGTTCATGATTTTATTATACGCCTTTTATCGAAATTTTCAAAAAATTTGTAAATCTTTTGATGGCGTTTATTTTTGGCAGACAAAAAACTTGTGGCTTCTGATCCGCATTGCAGATCAAAAGTCACAAGTTTTAGAAGGAGATTACCAAATTTTAACGCGGTCCGCTTCAGCACGCCACATGCCGTCGCCTTCTTTGACACCAAAAGTCGCAAAGAATTCATCTAAGTTGCTGGCTTGGACATTGGCACGGAGTTTCCCTGGTGCATGGACATCCATTGAGAGCAACATCTGTTGATATTCTTCTGAGGCTTTGAGGCGCCAGATTTCTCCCCACTGGGTGAAAAAGGCTTTCAGATCGGCATCAGGTTCTCTGAGTGCTGCGGTCATGGCAGCTGTCAATCCGCCGGCATCGGCGATATTCTCTGAAACGACCAGCTGACCATTAACCTTACCGCCGGCGATTTCTAGGCCGTCAAACTCCGCAATCATCAGCGCTTGCTTGGCTTCGAAGGCTTTGAAATCCTCATCTGTCCACCAGTTATTCATGTTGCCGAAGGCGTCAAAGAGGGCGCCGTTATTGTCAAAGGCGTGAGAGATTTCGTGGGCGATCACCGCACCGATACCGCCATAATTTTGGCTAGGCGTTTGCTCTGTCGCAGAGTAAAAGGGCTTTTGCAAAATGGCTGCAGGGAAAACGATAGTATTGCTATCTGGGCTAAAGTAGGCATTGACCATGTGCGCTGGCATGTGCCACTCAGTCTTATCGACATCTTCGTTGAATTTGGCAAAGTGATGCTGGGTACGAATCGCATCAAAGCGTACAACATTCGTATAAAGGCTATCATGTGACACAGTAAATTGTTCATACATTTCTGGTAGTTTATCAGGGAAACCGATAAAGACCGTCATGGCATCCAATTTCTTGATAGCTTTATCAATCGTCGCACGACTCAACCAAGTATTTTTATCCAAACGTTCTTGGTAAACTTTGATCATCTCAGAGGTCATCCGTTTCACATCTGCCTTGGCTGCTTCACCAAAATATTTGTGACCATAATATAAACCAACAGCTTGCGAAAACTGACCAGTTGCCAAATCAAAAGCATGTTTTTCTTGGCTACGCGCTTCAGAAGTCCCTGATAATTTGCGTGAAAAGTCACTTCCCAAAATCCGCATATCATCAGACAAGTACTGGGTTGAACCTCTCAGTAATTTGACCAACATCCATGACTTAATCAGCTCAAAATTAGCCACATTAACGATTTGATCAAAGTTTTCATAGAAACGTTTTTCATACACAACAATTTTTTCAGGTAACTTGCCGATCAGCGCTTCGATGATTTGGGCAAATGGTACAGACTTGATGTGCGACGTGAAATCACTGATGACAACAGGATTATAGAGCTCAGCATACTTGGCCCATTCTTCTGATGTATTGACGTACTGGGCTAAAATAGCATCAAATTTGACTGTGTTCTCCACTTGTTGCTGTGCTGCTTCTGCTGAAAAGCCAAACTCACGCAAAATTTCTACAGTATTCGTCCTATAAAAATCAAGCAACTCAGCCTTACGTGGATGTTCATCCGCATAGTACGTTGTATCAGGCAAAATCAAGCCAGCACCAGAGAAAGTCATGGCATAATGCACAGCATCTTTCATATCTGTGTCAACTGACAAACCAAAAGGTACTGGCACTTGAGAGTTTAAAATCAAGTCCGCAAATTTGCTGGTCAAGGTTTCAAAATCTGAAATGGTTGAAATTTTTTCTAACTCTGGTTTAACAGGTTCTGTCCCAAACTCGAAACGTTCGATAAAATCGCCTGCTTTTTTATAGAATTTTGCAAATTCAGTCATGACAGGTTCATCAAATTCATGAATCGTCGCAAAATCGTGCATCAAGGTTTGTTCATTACTAATGACAAGTTCATCAAAGGCTGCAATTCGTGGGCGATCTGATGGAATTTCTGTTTCCGCTAACCACTCGGCGTTGACTGCTTCAAATAAATCATCCTGAATTCTAACCATTCTCAAAACCACCTTCTAAAATTTCAATCACGCGCAACATCTGCGCATCCGTTATCAGTTTTTCTGCACCATTGATCACAGTTTCGTATGCTGCATCATAAATTCGACCGTAATCCCCCAGCTCTGATGGGATATATTTCTCGATTCGGTCACCGTTTTGGTTGAGATAAGTCAGATGACCGTAGGCTTGCGGGCTATCCTCACCAAATCCTGGTGCGCCTGGCATAATGCCAGCTTTCAGATCATTTTCCTGCTGGTCAACATCTTGCTTGATGAAAGTACCTTTGGTACCTTGTATCAGCCATTTTGGATAAGGCACAAGCGCTGACTCTGTCGCATGCACGCTAGCTTTCAAGTGATCGGGATAAAACAAGTCCACGGCAAAATGGTCGTCGAGTGTGCTCAAAGGTTGGCGGGTACTTCTAATATCGTACTGCACCTTTTCAGGACTACCAAATAGACTGACCATTTGGTCCACCAAGTGGACACCATGACCGTAGAAAGCGCCATCGAAGTTCGATCCAGTGACGGTTGTGTCATCAGGTCGGAAATGATCCATGTGTACCTGAATGTCGATCACGCGCCCCAGATAACCAGTTTCTATCATTTTTTTAACCGTCAAAAAGTCACTGTCAAAACGGCGATTTTGAAAAGGCATGAAAAAGAGATTGGCATCCTGGGCAAGCGCTACTAACTCTTGCATTTCAGTCAATTTTTCAACAGCAGGCTTGTCTAGTAAGACGTTTTTACCCGCCTGTAATAATTGTTTAGCCAAGGCAAAATGAGATTTAGCAGGTGTTACGACAACAACCAGATCAATGGTCTTGTCTTGGATAATATCCTGAATGTCTGTCGAAAAAAGCGTACCAGTTGCTTCTAAAGCAAGCTGCGCCTCAGGATTTTTCATTAAGGTTGGCGTCACGATTCGGACAATCTCAAAATTGTCGCGTGTTTGCAAGTAAGGAATGTGATAACGGTTGGTTGATTTGCCAAAACCAACATAGGCAATTTTCATTTTTTTCATGTCTATATTTTAACACACTCATCAAGCAAAAGCGGGTCTTAAAAATTGCTAAGCCACACACATTTCAAACCGCACGACTTAAGCATGAAAACGTTTTAGCATTAACGACTCTATCTAGGCTTCTAGCTTGACCAAAATTTGGTTGTTAGAAAGATCTTCGATTACAAGACTGTGATCTGTGTAAGATTGCAGCCGTCCTAATTCGTCAGCTTTTACTTTGATCCTTGCTAGATCATCTGAAGTCGCAACATAGACTGTGAAACCAAATAATCCCGGCGTATCATCTAGATGATTGGCTAGATTTGTGCCTTCCCAACTATTGAAAGCAAAATGATGATGGTAATCACCAGAAGCAATCCAACTACCAGAGGGCACTGCAAATTTTTCAGTCATACCAAATAGGACTTGATAAAAATGAGATGTCTCAGCGACTGACTTCACACTCAAATGAATATGACCCATTTTCGTTTGAGCTGGTATGTGAAAGTCACTCGATTGACCAGTCGCATCTGCTAGAACCCCCGCAACGTCAAGTTCTTCGGTGATGGCAATGATTTGTTCCCCTTGTTTATCCCAGACTGTTTCATGGTTATCGTGATAAACTTCTATCCCATTTCCTTCTGGATCCTCTAAGTAGATGGCCTCACTATAGCCGTGGTCAGCACCACCAATAATTGGGACTTTGTTTTGAATTAAGTGATTGAGAAAATCACCTAGATCCGAACGCTTTGGTACAAGTATGGCGATATGATACAGGCCAAAAGTTTTTGATAGATTAGCCGGCACTTGCTTTAAGCGGACCAATTCTGTCTGAGTTGACACAACGCCCAAGATAGCGTCTGTGCTCGTTTGACTTATAATATCCAGTCCTAAGACTTTTTGATAATACTGAATTTCAAGTTCTAAATTACTCACATTTAGAGTAACTGCGCCTAAGCGGACTTTGGATTGATAGGAATACATGATGTTCTCTTTCTATAATAATAACAATGGATGATATCATCTATAGTTTACAAATGTAAACATAAAGTTATTATAACGATATTTATAAATATAAACAAGCAAAGCAACTCAGATTTTTGAAATTTTATGCCAATCAAAAAAAAGTGCCGTAGCACTTTAGATTAATTTTTCTTTATGAAACTGTTCCACGATTTGTTCACCATCATTGAGTTTCTCCCAGATGACAACTTTTCCTGCTTTCAGAGATTTTTGAACATCAATAATCCGCTGATTGCTTGAGCCGCGGAATTGTAGCAAGAGATTTTTCTTAGAGAGGTCAAAACGGCCATCAACTAAGATGTCAATATTGGCTAACAACTCGAGTTTATCTGGCGTCTCTAACATGAGCTCATCCCATGTATAGCCAGTCCATGACCAGATATCCTTGCCAGGCAGCTCAGACTTGATTCTTTTCACAAGCGGTAAAACCGTGCCAGTGTTAAGGAATGGCTCGCCACCTAACAAGGTCAAACCTTGTACGTAAGACAGTGCCATATCTGCCATGATCCGCTCTTCTAGTTCAAGCGTATAAGGTACGCCGAACCTAAAGTTCCAAGTTGCTTCATTATAGCAACCTTCACAATGAAAAGGACAGCCACTCACATAGAGGCTATTTCTCACACCCTCACCGTCAACGAAATTGAGCGGTTTATAATCTGCGATATAACCCTGAGATAAATCTTCAGCACGCCATTCTTGTGGTTTGGGATTGTTCATTTTTTGCCTGATTTCTTTTTGTTGAGATACTGCGCTTTAATCGCTTCAAGTTTCAGTTGTTTATCGGATTTTCCGATATTTTTTTCGTGGAACTTTTGGACACTTTGTTGTCCCTTATTATCTAATTGGTATTTACCCATTTTTCACCTCTATATAAACTTTAAATATGCAATTTCCGGCGAAGGGATGTGCCTTTTGCACCAAATAATTTTTCTAAATAGCCTAGTTTCGCTGCCATGACTAAGTAAGCAGTGAACCCAAAGC
The DNA here is from genome assembly GCA_047833645.1 of Lactococcus sp. Lineage (GTDB taxonomy): Bacteria > Bacillota > Bacilli > Lactobacillales > Streptococcaceae > Pseudolactococcus. The sequence goes on along the minus strand of CP181259.1, from coordinate 1,844,704 downwards.
CTCCCGCTACGACAGTTTTCAGCAGGACATGGTTCGGCAGTAACCATTTGGCCAGGCTCACAATGATGGCCATAATTAAGGTCATCGTGGCGATACCCAAGAAGCCACGGAAGGTCACTTTGATCGAAAACTCAGAGACTTGCTGGACTTTGCGCAAGAAGAGGTAGACCCCGATACCAAAGGCAATGGTCGTCGCAATCATCGGTCCGTAAGCCTCGTAAAGCAAGATCGCCGGTACCTGAAGCACTAACTTGATCACTAGCGTCAAGGCAAAGTACCGCATCGCAACGCGACTATGGCGCAAGGCTTGAAGCATCGGTGATAACAAGGCATAGCTTGCAAGAAGGAAACTCTGTAGAAAGGCAAAGACAAACAAATTGAGCTGGAGTTGGCTTGGTGACACGTAGAAGATCGTATAGATTTCACGCGCCAGAATACTCATCCCCACAACAGCTGGCAACATGAAGACAGCAAATAACTGGAGGTTATAGCTGATCACATGCGCCGTCTCTTTTTTATCACCCTTGACATAAGATGAGGTGATGACGGGAATCCCAACCCCACCCAGAGTCGTTGCCACACCAATCAAGACCATGGTCAACTTATCTGTATTAGCAGAAAAGTATGAGAAGAAAATCGCCAATTGTGCATCGGTATAGTTGGCAACCATCCGCATGACATGTGGGAAAGTCGTTTGGTCGATCAGTTTGAAAATCTGAATCGCAGAGCCAATCACGATGAAGGGAATGGCCTGCGTCAAGGTTTGCGTGAGGAGATTCACCGCATTAATCTGATGTTTGGACGGTCCAGGATTAGCAATGTTAGCAATATCGCCCTGTTTCATCAAGGCTAAAATCAATACAACAGAACTTGCGATCATCCCGATAAAAGCGGCAGTCGTTGACTGTGTCACCGCCGCCACCCAGTCGCCTGAGCCAAGTTTCATGATCATAAAGGCTGTGACTAACATCCAGATCACGCGCACAATTTGCTCAAAAAGCTGACTAAGAGCGTAGGGTTTCATATTGCTCAGCCCTTGGAAATAGCCTCGAATCACCGACATGGCCGGAAAAACAAGAACAGCTAGAGACAGGGATTTCATGACCGGAATCAGATCCTTACCACCACCCGAAAGCGCCGCAAAAAATGGCGCAAGCAAGTACATAACCCCTGCAAAAACAGCTCCCAAGATGACCATGAAAACCAACATTTGGCGAACCAAACGGTAGGACATGTTGCGATCACCGAGCGCATTATATTTGGCCACTTCCCGGGAAATGGCGACTGGAATACCAGCCGTCGAAATCAAAAGGAAGAGGGCATAGACGTTGTAGCCCATGGAAAACAGTGCATTGGCCTGGTCACCATGACTGCCCATCCACGCATACCAAGGGATGATATAGACAGCACCCAAAATTTTCGACAGGAAATCACCTGCCGTCATCCAAAAAGTACCTGCCAGCATTTTATTCTGCTGATTTTGTGAGCTAGAAATTTCTTCTTCTATAAACTCTGCATTTTCCATTTTAGACAGTCACCCTTAAAAATCATCTTTACGATAACCCATTGCTTGGATATCAATTTTTTTATCACGCCAGTTAGCTTTAATTTTGACCCAAGTTTCTAGGTAAACTTTATCGCCTAACATGACTTCGATATCACGGCGGGCCATCTTACCAACCTTACGGATCATATCACCACCTTTACCAAGAATGATCCCTTTTTGGCTCTTACGTTCAACGTAAATAGTCGCCATGATATGGATTTTTCCTGTGTCTTCATCACGTTTCATCGAATCAACCGTTACAGCGATTGAATGTGGGACTTCTTCACGTGTCAAAATCAAGACTTTTTCACGGATCATCTCACCTACCAGAAAACGTTCTGGGTGATCTGTAATCATGTCATCTGGGAAGTATTTAAAGCCTTCTTCGAGATTACTTTTCAGAATCTCAAGGAGTTTTTCTGTATTGTTACCTTCAAGGGCAGAAATCGGCACGACTTCTTTGAAATCCATTTGTGTGCGGAAATCATCGATTTGTGCTAATAACTGATCTGGATGGACTTTATCGATTTTATTAACAACCAAAATCACAGGAACATTGGCTTGTTTCAAGCGCTCAATAATCATATTGTCGCCCTTACCACGCGCCTCATCAGCTGGCACCATGAATAAAACCGTATCCACTTCACGTAAAGTTGAATAGGCAGACTCAACCATATAATCGCCCAATGCGTTATGGGGTTTGTGAATCCCCGGTGTATCAATGAAAACGATTTGCTCGTTTTCTGTTGTATAAATCCCTTGGATTTTATTACGTGTCGTCTGCGCTTTGTCACTCATGATGGCAATTTTTTGCCCCATCACGTGATTAAGCAAGGTTGATTTCCCGACATTTGGTCGGCCGATAATTGAAACGAATCCTGATTTAAAGGTCATATTTTTTCTTTCTGTTTTGAGGTAATCTTGACATATATTCTGTCAACGACTGCAGGTGTCTTTTACGCCTATCCAAGATTGAACAGACTTATTTTATTATAACATAAAAAGCCGTTGCCGACTTTTCAGTTTTGTGACGGGAGTCATTTACTCTCGTCTTATTTGTCGCCTTTATTACGAATCACGAAACCAGGTTTCTTTTCAGTCGCTTTAGGGTGAACTTTTTGTTTATCTTTTTTGTAGTAATCTTTTTTGTTGCGATCATCACGGTCGCGACCACCACCACGTTTGTCACGGTTATAACCACCGCCACCACGACGATCGTTACGTCCGCGGCCACCGCCACGATTGCCGCCACGGCCGCCGCCTTTACCACCTTCACCGTTAAATGGTAGTGGTTTTTCAGCAGCGATTTCTACTTTAGGACGTGTATCAGGATCATTAACTTTGGCTTGCAACAAGAGTGAAACTAAAAGTTTCGCATCGTATTCAGCAAGTAAGTTTTCAGCATCTTGATCAAATTTATCTAATTTAGCTGAGATTTTTGGATCAGTCAAATCACGTTTGATTTCGTCGAAAGCAACAGCGAGGCTAGCTTGGTATGCTTCTTCGCGTGTTGGTGGCTTCATGCCTTTCATTTCTTTCTTAGTCAAACGCTCAATGGCACGTAAGTAGCCCATTTCGTTGTTAGACACGAAAGTGATTGACAAACCAGATTTACCAGCACGACCAGTACGGCCGATACGGTGAACATATGATTCTTGGTCTTGTGTGATATCGTAGTTATAAACGTGAGTTACGCCAGAGATATCCAAACCACGTGCTGCAACGTCAGTTGCGACTAAAACGTCAAGGTTATCATTTTTGAAATCGCGCAAGACAGCCAAACGTTTTTGTTGAGCCAAGTCGCCATGGATACCTTCAGCACGATAGCCGAGTAATTTCAAACCACGTGTGATTTCGTCAACACGACGTTTAGTCCGACCAAAGACGATTGCCAATTCAGGTTTTTGCACATCAATCAAACGTGTCAAGACATCGAATTTCTCGAATTCTTTTGTTTTAACATAGTATTGATCGATCAAATCAGATGTCATTTCTTTCGAAACGATTTTGACGTGTTGTGGGTCTTTCATGAATTTCACGCCGATTTTCTTGATGGCATCAGGCATTGTTGCTGAGAACAAAAGGGTTTGGCGCTCAGCTGGTGTCGCTTTGATGATGAATTCAAGGTCATCGATGAAGCCCATGTTTAACATTTCGTCTGCTTCGTCAAGGATCAAGGTTTCGATATCGCCAAGCTTCAAAGCACGACGTTTGATCAAGTCAACCATACGACCTGGCGTACCAACAACGACATGCGCGCCAGATTTGAGGGCGTTAATTTGCTTTTCAATGCTAGCACCACCAAAGACTGAACGAACTTTGATGCCTTTATCGCGACCAAAGCGGAAAAGTTCTTCTTGTGATTGTACTGCTAGTTCACGCGTTGGTGCAATGACAATCGCTTGTAAACCACCGTTAGTATCGATTTTATTCAAGGTTGGCAGACCGAAGGCAGCTGTTTTACCAGTACCTGTTTGGGCTTGACCAATCACGTCTTTGCCATCAAGCGCGAGCATGATTGTTTGTTCTTGAATTGGTGTTGGTGTTTCGTAGCCAGCTTTAACGATGGCTGATAGGATATCTTCTGACAATCCGAGTTCTGTAAATTTCAAGTGTTTCTCCATTCATATAGAAGTGGAGTTTTCGGTTATTTTTTCTAGTTTTCTGTGAGAAGATGCGAGTGTGCCACATCTTCGATAGGCTGCTAATCAATCGACGTCCTCAACTTGAGGCATCTCACGACCTATCAATATATAAAAACTTGTCTGCATTTCAAGCAAACAAGCTCAAAACGCTAAATACAATAGATAACTCTAGACTTCATCAGTCTAAATTCAAACGTCGTCTATCAATCCAAATACTCCATTGGGTGACGGTTGCCCCAATTGGACAACTTAATCAGTATAGCACATTTTTAGGGTAAATGATAGGGAAGCATTTAAGAATACGTTTTCATCATAAATGTAACTTTTTAATCGATCAACCTGACAAGAAATTTAAGCGGACAGATTGCTTTTTTCTAACCTAATCCAATGACGAATACGGTCACATCAAATCAACGATTTTTACCAATTTCGTATTGTTTCTCAGAAAGAATACGAAATTGGTATTTTTCCCACACGATTTTTTATCGCGCAAAAAAATCCCGACACACAAGCATCGACATTTCTTTTCATTATTAACTCTCAACAAACGGTGTATCGCACAAGCTATCAGCCTTTCGCAATCGGTACCCAGACTTCAGACTTGTAATCCTCCGCTTGGGTATCGCCATCACTGTAGACTTCGATGTCCGCACCGTCTCCATAGTCATAACCAGAAGATGGCAACCATTCGGTAAAGATACGTTGGGTCAAGTCCTGCAAAGCATGCGGCATCGGTCCAATACTTTGAAAGACGGCATATTGGGCCGCAGGTATGACATGCTCTGCCATCCCCTCAGGTGCAGGTTTATCAGTCGCAGCAGCGATATAGTAATCAAATACTTCACCGCCATCCGGTGGCATCACACAGACCCCTAATAATCCAGCGAGGGTGTTAGGCTTATGCTCGCCATCCAAAGGAACTGTATCAATCAAACTCGCAATTTTCATAGATAAGCCACTTTGGTTACATTGTGTCCAAAATTCTGGAATGTCATGTAAGTTTTTGTCATCAAGTGTTGTTGTTGTTAGTTTTGCGCCAACGATTCGGATGGCGTTCTTTTTTTCGATTCTGTAGTTCATGGCAGTCACTCCTTTTATTGTTATTTGGAAAGCCAGTGGTGGATAAGACGTAAATTCAACACCTTCATTTTTAGCCTGAGAGGGTGCAAATCCATGAAACTTTTGAAACGCACGTGAAAATGCCGTAGGTGAGTCATAGCCGTATTTCATCGCGATATCAATGACCTTTTCTTCACTCGCCTGTAAATCAATCGCAGCAAGCGTCAGTCTCCGAAGCCGAATATAAGTCGCAACACTGATATTGGCCATGAACGAAAACATCCGTTGAAAATGATAAACTGAGCAATGCGTTAATCTTGAAATTTGATGATAATCGATCTCATCATCCAAATTTTCTTCAATATAAGTGATGGCATCATTCATGCGTTTAAACCAATCCATCTTTTCTCCTTTCTACGATTTCACTTCTTGAAATCTTGAAACTTGACATCCGCTTACGCTCCTACCAAGCGGGGTCATTCGCGAACTACGTCCACTCAAAGCCTTTCTACGATTTCACTTCTTGAAGTCTTGAAACTTGACATCCGCTGGCGCTCCTGCCAAGCGGGGTCATTCGCGAACTACGTCCACTCAAAGCTTTCTACGATTTCATTTCTTGAACTCTTGAAAACAGACCGTCATTATCGTTTGTAGATCTGTCGTCTATTTCTCTAGACGCAATCAATTAGAAACTCATCTACAAAAACAGTATAGCAGACTTTCAAACAAGCTGCCTGCCACTCTATGCAATAAAAAGAGAGATGACTAGACTTCTTCCAAAAAACTCCTGACGTTCACACATCAGAAGTTGACTACTTATTTTTATCTCTCAACAAACGGTGTATCACTCAAGACAACATCCGGATATTTGTCGGCAAACCAACGCTCTGCAAACTGATTCTCAAATAAGAACAAAGGATGATCAAAACGGTCTTTGGCTAAAATATTGCGTGAACTAGACATCCGCTCATCCAAATCTTCTGGCTTAATCCAGCGCACCGTCTTTTTACCCATTGGCGTCATGACCACTTCAGCATTGTACTCGCCCACCATGCGATGTTGGAAAACTTCAAACTGAAGTTGACCAACCGCACCTAGCATGTACTCGCCAGTCTGGTAATTTTTATAGAGCTGAATCGCACCCTCTTGTACCAACTGCTCAATCCCTTTATGGAAAGATTTTTGCTTCATGACATTTTTCGCTGAAACTTTCATGAAAAGTTCCGGCGTAAAAGTTGGGAGTGGCTCAAATTCTACTTTAAGCTGCCCCGTCGTCAGGGTATCGCCAACCTGGTAAGTGCCCGTATCATAAACCCCGATAATGTCACCTGCCACGGCATTTTCCACATTCTCACGAGCCTCTGCCATAAACTGCGTCACGTTACTGAGCTTCACAGCCTTGCCCGTCCGCGCCAGCTTCACCGACATCCCACGCTCAAACTCGCCAGAAATAATCCGAACAAAAGCGATGCGGTCACGGTGACGTGGGTCCATGTTGGCTTGAATTTTAAAGACGAAACCTGAAAACTCAGGGGTCGTAGGTGATACCACCTCATCAGTTGTGGTCTTGTGCCCCTGCGGCTCTGGTGCGTAGTCTAAAAACGAATCGAGGAAAGTTTGCACCCCAAAATTCGTCAAGGCTGACCCGAAGAAGACAGGGGTTAAATCACCAGCCAGAACCGCTTCTGCATCAAAAGGATTCCCAGCTTCCGTCATCAGCTCAATATCATCTTTGGCCTGTTGATAGAAAGGATTCAGCGCAAACACTTGGTCGCCCTGCTCAAAATCAACATAACGTGTGTCGCCCTTATAGAGCTCCAAACGTTTGTTATGCATGTCATAGAGACCTTCAAAGTTTTTACCCATCCCGATTGGCCAGTTCATCGGCGTTGAAAGGATGCCTAGGACATCTTCTAACTCCGCCAGCAAATCAAGCGGCTCACGGCCATCACGGTCAAGTTTATTGATGAAAGTAAAGACTGGAATCCCACGTTGTTTAACAACTTGGAAAAGTTTTTTAGTCTGTGCCTCAATACCCTTGGCACTGTCAATGACCATGACCGCAGCATCAACGGCCATCAAAGTCCGGTAAGTATCTTCTGAGAAGTCCTCATGCCCAGGTGTATCTAGGATGTTGACACGCTTGCCGGCATAGTCAAACTGCATCACTGATGAGGTCACCGAAATTCCACGTTGTTTCTCAATATCCATCCAGTCGGACTTGGCAAAATGACCGGTTTTCTTACCTTTAACGGTGCCTGCCTCACGAATTTCACCACCAAAATAGAGCAATTGCTCAGTAATTGTCGTTTTACCAGCATCCGGGTGACTGATGATGGCAAAAGTGCGTCTGCGTTTAATATCTGTTTCTAAAGTCATTGTTCTTCCTTTAAGTGTTTTATCTTAACTCTTGTCCTGTCTAGCATGGGGTCTAGTTTACATATTCTTCGTTACCTCATATTTTAGCTCAATTACTTCTATTATAACACATTTATAAAAGTCCTTTTGTAATAAATTGTCATATTCGTCATTAAAAGTTCACACATCTTTCATATTAGCGATACACTTATCTGTTAGAATAAAGAACATGAAAACTTATTATAGCAACACCAACAGCACAGCAGCTAAACTGTCGCTTAAAGCAGTGGCACTTCTAGCTGGACTACTCTTTACTAGTGGCCTCTTCATGACAAGCCAAACAGCTAACGCTGATCAAATCACTTACACCGTTCAACCTGGTGATACCCTCTCAAGCATTTCAGATCAATTCTATCATGATCAAGCACACATTCAAACGATTGCAACAGCAAACAAAATAGATAACATCAGCCTGATTTACGTCGGTGAAGCACTCAAGTTCGACACCAACACGAAGACTGACAGCAAAGCACCCGCACCAGCAAGTGCAGCGCCTAAATCCCCTGCTGTGGCGCCAGTCGCAGCCGTTGCACAACCTGCTGCGAGCATTGCTACCAACAACGGCTTTACCGCAAACTCAGCCAAAGAGGCGATCGCCATGACCGAGTCCGGTGGCTCTTACACCGCGCAAAACGGTCAATACTACGGTCGTTACCAACTGACTTCTTCCTATCTTGGTGGTGACTTCTCACCTGCTAACCAAGAACGCGTTGCCGACGCTTATGTCGCTGGCCGCTACGGTTCATGGGAAGCTGCTTGGCAGTTCCACTTGGCCAATGGTTGGTATTGATTTTTCAACAACTGAAAACACATTTAACAAAAGCGTTCGAGGAGCGCTTTTTTTGCATTCCCTCTGCTATTATGTCTTGCATAATAGCTATTTTTTTGTTACTATTATGTTAGACATAATAGTAAAGGAAGTGATCATTATCGACTATATCAATGAAAGTCAGCTTCGGAAAGGCATTGTTGAAGGATTTCTGCTGATGATTATCGGCCAGTCCGATGACCTATACGGTTACGAAATCTCACAAAAATTTGCTGATATTGGGTTTGACGATGTGTCTATGGGGACAATATACCCGATTCTTACCAAGTTTGAGAAAAACGACTGGGTCACAACAGAAACCCGAAAATCTGACGAGGGACCAAGCCGCAAATACTATGCGCTGTCTGATACTGGGCAATTAGCCAGAGAAGATTTCAAAGCTAGATTTGGCACCTTTATAGCCATTTTTGAAGATATAGGAGGCAAAAAATCATGACAAAAAACAACACAACGACAGCGCTAATCGATTACACCATTATGAAGACATTTAATAAAAAAAATAAAAAATTTGCTGATAACTTAATCGCTTTTATGACTTCAAAATCCTTTTTCAAAGATGAGAATACAATCGTTCTGAAAATTAATGAAATACTCAATGATATCGCACAAGCCGAAATTGACGGTATTTCAGCGATAGATCTTTTTGGCAATGAACCCAAAAATGTTGCCAATGAAATAATGAATGCCATTCCAAACCAAAAAGTTAGTGAACTCTTTAAAAGATATTCATTATCAATCCTATACCTTATCGTGATAAGCGGCATCCTATCAAGTATGAGCACTCGCACGATTCAGGATGTAGAACATGCCTATTTTTCAGTCTTATCTCTCATCATCACACCAATTTCCCTCCTCCTATTCGTTTTCCTTATATTTAAGTTTATCAATTTTATTAGTTTTACAAACACAAGAAACGGGAACCTCTTGATACCAGGTATCTTTGGCTTCACCATCTGCCTACTTATCCTTATCTTCCTCATAACTTTTGAAAGAACCTTTGATATTCGAATGTTCGAATTTGAAATCCCCCTTGCACTTGCCAACCTACAACTGCCACTCATGTTGGCCGTTCTTATCATACCCGGTGTTTATCATATCCTTAAAGCCTTTCTGTTTAAAAAATAAAAGAGACACTTCCCCCGTTTTCTGTTATCTCAATACTCCTCCGCTTCTATTTTTTAACATTTGACGATACGACAGTGTTGAACCAGTTAAAGCAAGACAAAAAGATATAGCAAAAAAAGTTGGGACAAAAGTCTCAATCATTAAAAGAGAAAAGATGATTAGGCAATCACATCAAAACGGCCAGTTTTCTTTTCTCTTTTTTCGTACGGTTTTGCTGAAAGCGCATGAGTTGATCAAGAAATCAACGGTTTTTACCAATTTGGTATTGTTTCTAACGAGCAATCCTACTATCTTAACCATTCATCAAAGTGACACAAAAATAGACGATGACCGATTCCAATTAACTTCGGAAATGGTTCATCGCCTATTTTTTTGATTGTCCACTTTAAAATTAGTGATGTCAAGCCTGTCTAATACAACATTTTTTTAAAAGATTTGCGATAGTTAAGGTTTACCACCTTTACCATTTCTCTTCTCCTACCCGTTCAAATAGGACCGGTTGCGCTTGAAAACTCTCGCCATCATAATCTTGAAACAAGTCTTCAATCATCACCTGTGGTTGCTCGACTACTTTTACCATGAACACCTCACTTTCTATTTATCTATAGGACACACTATTACTTTCAGCTCATCAAGTCAAGCTACATTTTCATAGACTACCAAAAAAACGCCAAGTGGCGTTTAATGGGTGTGCTGATTATGATGATACAACTTCAAACGTCAAGGCTTCATCCACCTGCAATTGCCTTGTTTTCTCCAAATAGGCAATCATCAAGTCTTGAATCGTCAAACCTGTATCTTGCACGACTTCTGCTGCTTTATAAGCATTGTACTCACCACCACCGACTGCTCGATAGTTATTCAGTGCAACACTCAGGACATCCGTGTCTTGAACTGGCTGACCTTGGTATGTCAGCTCACGCACACGACTACCGACTGGCTGAGACACATCAAGTGTATAGCCCAGACCGTAATAGAAATCGTAATTATAATGCTCCGTTTTCGGCACCAACCACTTAGGATTGATGATGATTTCCCCCGATTCTAAAGCGAAATACTCGGCTGTTTTCTCAAGATTTTGCTTGAGTTGCTGACCCGTCACCTGCATCAGAAAGAGGGTATTATCATAAGGATAATTTCTCAGAATATCCCGGACTTTCACATCTTGCGGCAAATACAGAGTATTGTTATTCATGCTGACGATTGAAATGTCAGCACCCGTCGCAAGCCTTTGAACATGGGCAGTGAGCGCAAGAATAGCGTTGCTGGTTTGTGCCAAGTCTAGATGACTTTGCGCCGCAACTTCTGTATCGAGATGAACGATAGGTCTATCCAGATAACGATTAACCTCAGTCTGGAGGTCGTCCAAGGCTGCTTTCAAGTCAGGAGATTGTTCAATCCCTGGCGTTTTCAGCTCACTCGTAATGCTCGGTTGCAGCTTATCGTCAAAATTAACGGCAATTTCAAAGTATTTGCGTGCCATGTTGGGTGGCTGCAAGGTATAAGTCCCGTGGACAGATTGACCCTCGATTGTTGCATGCTGATGGCCAGTCAAAAGGAGGTCAAAGTCCAATTCTTCTAGAAGTTGATAGCCAACATTTTCGCCGGTATCAGACAAGCGTTCACCTGTTGCTAAGTCAGACTCAAAGCCACCGTGATAAATCCCAACCACAAAGTCAACTTGAGGTTTCAAACGCTCAAGCTCAGCTTTCATGGCTGAAAAAACTGGTGTGATTTGAATATCTGCGATATTTTCAGGATTTTCCCAGATATTAACATAATCCGTGACAGCACCAATCAAGCCAATTTTCAAGCCATTGCCTAATGTCTTTATCTGAGCTGGAAAGAGTTGCGCACCAGACTTGTCTAAGACATTGACTGCTGTGACTTGGGCATCTAGATTTGAGAGATTTTCTTTTAGAAAATCAAAACCGTAGTTAAAGTCGTGATTGCCTAGTGTAATGACATCATAGCCACCGGCATTCATGACTTTAGCGATACCATTGTCAGACCGTTTTTGATTTTGAAAATAATTGATAAACGGCGAGCCTTGGAAAATATCACCACCGTCAATCACAAGGGTGTTCTCATCCTTATCAAAGTCAGTGATGGCCTGCATGAGCCCCATGCCTTGCGCCTCATTTGAGAGGTAATCGGTCGGGTAGAGATAGCCATGCACATCACTGGTATAATAAATCTTCATTTTTTTCATGAAAAGATTATCCTTTCAACAAATAAGACCGAATTTGATCAGAAATTTGCTCAATCACAAGGATTAAGATAAAGAGACCAATCAAGATAGAGCCAACCTGTGGCCATTTATAAGCACTCATGGCGAAAATCATCGGTGCACCGATACCGCCCGCCCCAACAAGACCTAAAATACTAGCATCCCGCAAGTTCATATCCAAACGATAGAGCAAGATAGACAAGAAATCAGGCATGAGCTGAGGCATAACGCCAAAACGAATTTTTTGGAAGGTTGTCGCACCTGCTGCTTCCATTGACTCCAAGATCCCTTGATCCAAGTCCTCAATGGTTTCGATGAAGAGTTTAGAAATCATCCCGATCGACATGAGGCCTAAAGTCAAAGCACCCGCAGATGGTCCAGGACCTGTCACGCGGATAAACATCAAGCCGTAAACGAATGGTGGAACTGTCCGCAAAGCCATGATGAAAAAACGAATCAAGTAGGCAACCCAAGCCGGCATCATATTGGTTGCTGATAAAAACGATAAGGGCACCGCGATAATCGCCCCAATCAAAGTCCCTAAGATGGCAATGGCAATGGTTTGGAGCAAGAGATAGCCGACGCCTGAGGTGTCAAGTGCAAAGAGGAATTTCAAGTCTGGATGGAAAATCCCTTTGAAGATATTCCCTGCAATCGCAGTGCCTTTTTCTGACATCCCAGACATGTTCATCACGGTCATTGACCAGACGAAGATACCCGCTACAATCGCGAAAATCACCAGGTAATAAGGCCAACGACGAGGACGCTGTGCATATTTTTCTTTTATTAAATCTGTCATGTCATCCTCCTTAGGTCAACTTGCGACGAATCACTTGACTTACCAGCTCGATCGTAATCACGGTCACGAGTAAGGCAAGTAAGATCATGCCCACACTCGTATAGTCTCGATTATTGACCCGGTCATTCAAAATCATCCCGATACCGCCGGCACCGACATACCCCAAAATCGCGGCATATCTGACGTTTCCTTCAAAGTTAAAGAGTGTTGTTGACAGGTAAATCGGCATAATTTGTGGCGCAATAGCAAAGGTGAAGGCTTTCAATTTCGTCGCCCCCATTGATTCCATAGCCTCAAAAGCCCCCATATCAACCGTTTCAATCACTTCGAACATCTGTTTCCCCATGTAAGAAAACGAGAAGATGAAGATGGCAAGCGTTCCTGCAAAAGTACCGAGACCAAAAATATAAGTGGCGATTAAAGCTGTCACAAGGGTTGGCAGTGTCCGCAAGAAAGTAAAGAGCACGCGCACGATTTTGTTAAGCCAAATGTTGTGAACGATGTTACTAGATGCCAAAATCGCAAATGGAATCGCCAGAACACTCCCGAGAATTGAACCGATAAAACTCATTTTTATCGTGTCAAGCAAGGGTTTGATAACCTTAGGTAGGTAACCTGTATCTGGTGGTACCATTCTTTTCAACATATCAAAGAAGTTCGAGCCACGTTCGATGAGCGCTGAAAACTGGAAATTCGTGAATTTAAGAGAGAAAATCAAGAGCGCAATAAAAATGAGCCAGACGATTGGTGTGCGCGTCGCTTTTTCATAAACGACCTCACCCGAATCCAAGACTAATTTATTAGGCTTGAAAATTTTATCATACATTCTAAGCCTCTTTTCTGTAGACATCATCTAAAATTTCTTGCGTCACGCTACTAGATGGGCCATCAAAAACAATTCTACCTTTTTTCACAGCGATAATGCGGTCTGTATATTCAAGCGCCAACTCTACATGGTGGATATTGATCAAGACTGTTTTATTTAACTCTTGATTAATCCGTTTGAAATCATCCATGACTTCCCGAGCTGTCACGGGATCGAGTGCAGCAACCGGCTCATCCGCCAAAAGAATGTCAGCATCTTGAGCCAAAGCCCGCGCCAATGAGACCCGTTGTTGTTGCCCACCAGAGAGTTGATCGGCACGAATATAAGCCTTATCCAAAATCCCCACACGATTTAAGGCGTCGAGGGCCTTGAGTTTGTCTTCTTGAGAAAAGAGACCAAAACAGACTTTGAGAAAAGACATATTAGGCACACGAGAGCTTAAGACATTACGAATCACTGACACACGTGGCACGAGGTTGTAAGACTGGAAGATCATGCCGACATGTTTGCGGAACTCACGCAGGCCTTTGCCTTTAAGTTTGGCAACATCTATGTCATTGACGATGAGTGTGCCTGCTGTGATATTATTTAAGGCATTAATGGTGCGGATAAGGGTTGACTTCCCAGCACCAGAGGTCCCGATGATGCCGACAAACTCGCCTTGTTGGATTTCAAGATTGATATCTTCAAGACCGCGCGTACCATTGGGGTAAACTTTTGAAACATTTTCGAACTTAATCATTTAGCTGATTGCTCCTTAATTATAAGTAGATAAGATGACTGCTTTGCTGAGGTGACCTTGTCTGCACTTGCTGAAAAATACACCGTTGCTGCGTTTTTTTAACCATTGCGTCAGCAAAGCGATGAAGCTGGCCTAGACACGAAAAACAAACAGTCAACGCTTGTCGGACTGCTTGCTTTTCGCGTTTTAGTTCGTCACGCTAAGGGTTAGCTTATTTAGCGTTTTTTTGCGACAATTGTTCTGCCGCAAATTCTGATTTATAATCAGATTCTTTTGCATCTTTGTATCCTTTATGTGAGTAGACAGCGAGGACTTTTTTGCCTTCTTCTGTCGTACCCATATCTTTAATGGCTGCTTTCAATGCTTTTTGGAAGTCTGGTGTCATGATTTTAGATTCTTTTGAAACCAAGATCCCATCGTTATAAATGGCTGGTGTCACACCAATGACGTTTGTTTCAGCCCAGATAGAGTCTTTTTGGCCGTAAGTTGATGTCCAAGCATCAGCGAAATCACGACGCGCGTCAGCATACATTGGCAAGACATCGATTTGACCTGAAGCAAGACGTGCCAAACCTGAACCATAAGAATCAATGGTGACAGTGTGTGCCAAGTCAGTCACCGTGTGTTTGAAGTTGTCGTTTAACCAAAGGGATGGGTAAACATAGCCTGCTGCTGAGGTTGTTGAAGAAAGTCCCCAGTTAGCATCTTTTAAATCATTCCAGGTTAATTTTTCGCCAGCATTGACTTTTTTAGCCAAGGCTTGACCTTTCTCTGATGGCCCTGTCACCAAGATTGAACGGTAGCTTGTCGCTTGTTTATCCGTTGGCTCAGTTGGTTTACCATCATTCCAATCTTTAGCGTCACTTGAGTCTTTATTGAGACCATCACGTGTCGCTGTCAAGATCACATTCACGTCGTCTTTGTACAAGGCAAAAGTTGAACCTGGTACACCGTAACCAACATCAGCAGCGCCAGAAGCTAAGGCTTCCCCAACTGCTTCGAAGTTTGTGCCGACAGTTACGTCAACTTTCTTCACGATATAGCCTTGTTTCTTCAACTCGTCTTGTAACAGTGATGCCATCGGTTTTGTTGCGACGGCAATATCATCTGGGTTTCTAGATGGGACAAACGAAATTTTCAAATCGTCAATTGTCTTATTTTCTGATTTTGTATCAGAAGTTTTACTCCCACAAGCTGCCAATGCTGCAACTGCAAACAATGCAACACCTGCTATAACGAGACCACGTGTCAATCCTTTTTTCATGAAAATGGATACTCCTCAATATTTTTTGTAACCTAAAGATCAGGGACAATTCCGTGATATTTGACTACCTGTCTATTATATAATACTTTTGTCTTTTTGGTAGCTTTTTTTGATCTATTTTTTAATATTTCTTGAAATATTTTTCGAACAAAAAGATATTATTTGTTATTTTTATAAAGACAAAAAAGACGACATAACCTTTTATCATAAGGTTTTATCGTCTTTTTACCGTTAGTTCGTATTTTGGAATAACTTATATTATAATTGTTTGACAATTTCCGCCAAACGCATAGAGTTACTGCCTTTAAGCAGGACTTGATCCGCTGGTTTCAGGTCAGCAAGCAAGGCTTGTGCCAGATTGTCGAGTTCATCTTTTTTATCATCTTTTCGGAAATATTTAACTGTGTCAGGCGGAAAAATTTCCTGAGCCAATTGCGCCAGTGGTAACATCTCTTGACCATAAAGATAGAGTAAGTCCAACTTATCAGGATTGAGTGCCGTAATCATGGCTGCATGGAGTTGGGCTGATTGTTCGCCCAGTTCTTTCATATCTGCCAAGACTGCCAGTTTACGGCCTTCAGGATTGCGGTCAATCGTTTGGAAAGTTTCCAAAATCAGGCGCATTGCGGTTGGATTCGCATTATAGACATCGGATAAAACATCGGCCCCATTGCTGGCTTTAAGCCACTCGACTCGATTTTTGGTCAGATTGAGACTAGCTAGCGCGGCCTTAATATTTTGGGGTGACACGCCTTCTAAAGTCCCGACATAGGCTGCCACCATAGCATTGGTCGCGTTAAATTTCCCAGGGACTGGGATTGTCAACGTTTCATCCAGAAAATTAACCGTGAAGCTCAGGTGGTCTTTGTGCTCATAAAGGGCTGTCAAATGAAGATCTGCGTCTGCACCGAAGCGCGTGATTTTCTGATTTTCAGGTAAATAGGCGTTGATAATTTTATCAGCTGGTGCAATGAGTTCACCGCCATTGACCAAGCCGTCGATAATCTGCATCTTGCCTTCAGCGATTTTCTCGCGTGTGCCGAAAAACTCGAGGTGACTTTCGCCAATCAGCGTAATGACCGCCAGTTTTGGTTTGGCGAGGGTAGATAACAAGTGGATGTCGCCCATGTGATCCTGCCCCATTTCGAGCACTAGTTTTTCAGTGTCGTCGGGCATGTGGAGGACGGTGTAGGGCAGGCCAATTTCGTTGTTGTAGTTACCTTGCGTTTTGTAAGTTTTGTAAGTCGTTGCCAGAATTTGCGCGGTCATGTCTTTGGTCGTCGTTTTACCGTTGCTGCCGGTGATGGCGATGACATCGACCGCCGTTTTTGCCAGATAATAGCGGGCTAAATCCTGAAAAGCCTGTTCAGTATTGTCGACTAAAATGTGAGGAACAGCCACTTCTTGCTCTGAGAGCGTCACAACAGCACCATTTTCGAAAGCCGTCGGGATAAAATCGTGGCCGTCACGCGCCCCCTTTAAGGGCAGGAAAATGTCGCCAGGCTGGATGAGCCGGCTGTCAAACTCGATATTGCCAAGCACACGATCCTCATATTTTGAGACATCGTTTTGCGCCTTGACGGCATTTGCTATTTCATGTAGGGTTAAGTTCATAATTGCACCTGATTCTTTTTCATATCTATTATTTTATCAAAAAAATGCCGAGATTACTCGACATATCTTTGATTTAAGAATAACTTACAACACTTCCCCATTACTTGCAATCACTTTTTGATACCAGTCAAAGGAATCTTTCTTGCTGCGATTGAGCGTGCCATTGCCATCATTATCTTTATCGACATAAATCATGCCATAACGTTTTTTCATCTCGCCCGTTCCGGCAGAAACCAAATCGATAAAGCCCCACGGTGTGTAGCCAAGCAAGTCAACGCCATCTATTTCAACGGCATCTATCATTTGTTCAATGTGGGCACGCAGATAAGCAATGCGATAGTCATCGTGAATCTTGCCATCGACAAGCTCATCTACTGCACCAAAGCCATTTTCCACGATAAACAAGGGCAGTTCATAGCGTTCATTAAACCAGTTCATCACATAGCGTAAGCCAAGCGGATCAATCTGCCACCCCCATTCGCTTGCATCAACATAAGGATTACGAATCAACTCCTTGGCCTCATCGTAATCAAACCCAGCACCGTTGTCCGTGTCTTTCACCGCAAAGCTCATGTAGTAAGAAAAGCCGATGTAGTCCACTGTGCCCGCTGCCAAATCTCGCTGATCGCCCTCAGTGATGTCGAGATTAAAGCCACGACGCTTGAAATAAGCCGTCAGGTAGCTCGGATAATGGCCACGCGCCTGCACATCGCTAAACCAGTAACGACGCTGCATGGCAACCTGCGCCTTCATGATGTCCCGCGGATTCATGCTGGCCGGATAAATCGGACACATGGCAATCATACTCCCGATTTGAAACTCAGGATTGATCTCATGACCGATTTTGACAGCTTTGGCACTTGCTACAAGCTCATAGTGAGCAGCCTGATACATAACGGGTTCTCTCTCTTCACCGTCAGTAAATTTAAGCCCTGAATTTGTAAAAGGAGCAAAATCTTCGACATAATTGGCTTGATTATTAATCTCGTTAAAGGTCATCCAATATTTGACCTTATTCTTGTAGCGTTTAAAGACAGTCTCCGCAAAGCGAACAAAGAAGTCAATCAGTTGACGATTCCGCCAGCCACCATATTCAGTGACGAGGTGATAAGGCATTTCAAAATGCGACAGGGTAATCACAGGTTCAATCCCATTTTTCAAGCATTCATCAAACAAGTCATCATAAAATTGCAAACCAGCCTCGTTTGGTTCTAACTCATCACCATGTGGGAAAATCCGTGTCCAAGCGATAGACGTCCGAAAACAGTTGAGCCCAAGCTCAGCAAATAAAGCGACATCTTCTTTATAGCGATGGTAAAAATCAATTGCTTCATGATTGGGATAATTTTCACCAGGTACAACGCCATCTGTAATCCGACGGGCAACGCCATTGGCACCAACCGTCATGACATCCGCAACTGAAACGCCTTTGCCATCTGCTTGCCAACCACCCTCAAGTTGATGGGCAGCGACTGCACCACCCCATAAAAAATCTTTTCTTAAAGCCATTTTTTACCTCCAATATCCTTGACACGGATCACTTGTGCGATCCTGACAGTGTCTAACTTATATTATACGCTTGTTTCATTTTCTTGTGCGACTGTGAGTTGATCCATCTTCTTAGCAAACGGCAAGTAGATGAAGAACGTCATGGCCAAACAAATCGCTTGTAAAATGGCTGCTTGCCAACCATTTGTTAAAAATCCAGAGACAATGGGTGGTGTCGTCCATGGTACAACAACTCCCGCAAACATTGGGACGATACCTGTGTAGATTGAGAAATACAGCAGTAAGCCTGAACATAAAGGCGACAAAATGAAGGGCAAGAGCATAATCGGATTCATCACAATGGGGGTGGCAAAAATCACTGGTTCATTAATGTTAAATAAGCCTGGAATGATCGATAATTTGCCAAGTTCCTTGTACTGCTGAGATTTAGCAAAGAAAACCATGAAGATAACTAAGCCAATCGTCATCCCTGCACCTGTTACGGTCATATATTGGTCCAAAAATTGTTGGGTCACAATTTTACCACCATTGGCCAAAGTCAAGGCTTTACCTGAATCAAGAATTGCTTTATTGTCAAGAGAATTTGCGGTCAAGAGTGGCCCCATGATACCGCCGACAATGGTTGAGCCATGAATCCCAAAGAACCAAAATAGTGGGATTAAAACACCTAATAAAATGACGCCAGGTAAGGTCGTTGTCATGCCTTGCAGAGGAGTTTGTAAGACTTTGTAAATCCAATCGAAAAATGTCGTGTGTAATTGATCAAAGAGAATATAAACCACTAAAGTCATGACTGTGATCACAAAACCTGGGATCAAGGCTGTAAAAGAACTGGCGACATTGGGTGGCACACCATCAGGCAACTTAATCCGAATGTCGTGTTTGATAAACCAAGAGTAGACAATTCCGACAAAGAGACCAACGATAATGGCAACAATCATCCCCTTGCCACCTGTCCAATCTTTGTTAATGACATTGCCGACCAAATTGCCACTCTTTGTTTCAACAACTTCTGAGCTCATGAGGAGCAAAAATGAAGCAAAAGAAATCATACCAGCGGGTAGTGTGTCCTCAATCCCTTGTTCTTTGACATAAGAAATGGTAATCCCAATCGCTGCGAAAAAGGCCATAACCGCAAACGTCGCACCGAACGCCTGATTAAAATAAGTTGCTAACCCCGCATTTTCAACCGCCTTAGCGACACTTGGAATTGGAATATTAGCGAGTAGTAAGAAAACCGAGCCAATAATTGAAAAGGGCATGGTGTAAAGCATCCCGTTCCTGAAAGCCACCATAGGCTTGGTAGAGACAAATTTCATGATTTTCGGAATCAATGTCCCGTTAATAAAGTCGTTCATTCGTGTTCTCCATTAAAAGTTGTTGAGGCGACTGCCTTGAGACTTTGAAAAATAGGAAAAGATAGCAACGAAACACGTTCGTATATCCTTTTATCTTTTTTCCTAATCTCAAGAAGCCGAAACTCAATGAGTGAATTTTTTTGCAAGCGCTTACTTAACCTTAGTATAGAACACATCTTTTCAAATTGGAAGCGCATTTGACCACAAAGAAATTTGTTTCATAAGTTGAAACAAAAAAGGCTCAGCTCTTTTGACAAGCTGAGTCTTGATTTATTTAGTCATCTTCACATGATGCGCCAAAATCTCGATTAAGGCCAGCACCGGTAGCTGTGTTGTCAGCTTGATTGCCTTGGTACTGGCAAATTCATCAATCATGTAATAGGAAAAATTTAAATCTGATATTTTTGAAATCGTGGCATTTTCATCATTGGTAATGGAGATAATCTTGACACAGTTTTTCTTAAGTTGTTCCAACTGCTCGATGATTTCCTCAGTTTCACCAGAAACGGACAGAACAATCATGCAAGCATTTTTGTAACCATTGCCGACAATCGGAAAATACGGGTCTGTAATCACCGCCGATTGGATGCCGACATTGTTAAAATACCTGTAACCGTATTTGGCTAAAGCACCACTTGTGCCGATACCCATAAACACAGTATAATCACAAGACTCGATGATCTGACAGGCCTGGGCTAACTCCTCCTGAAATTTAGCACCCGTCAAGCCTTTCAGAAAAGAATTCAAGGCTAAGAAGTTGGCATAATAACTCTCGATAGATGGCTCAAATTCACTAGACTGGGTCATGTGAAACTTAAGCTCTGAGAACCCCGCAAACCCCAGATGGCGACAAAATCTGACAATGGTTGCAGCTGACACATGCGTCATTTGAGCTAATTCCCGAATCGTCATCTTGCTGACCTCAGCCACATGATCCATCAAAAAATTGTAGATTTGAAATTCTGTTTCGTTGAGTTTCTTGATTTTTTCAATTTCAAACATGAGGGGTCCTTTCGCGCTTTCTGTGAGGCATCATCAGACATCGTCTAAAATCCGCTTAATCTGCCAACTTACTCTCTCGAATCGCAAAGGCTTCAAGCGCTAAATCGACCAATTTTTCAATTAAATCTGCATAAGCCAGTCCCATGTTCTCCCACAGGAGGGGGTACATGGAGAACTGTGTGAAACCGGGAATGGCATTAATTTCATTGAGGTAAATCTCTTGGTCAGCCGTCATGAAGAAGTCGCAGCGTGACAAGCCCATTCCCGCAACGGCGCGATAGGCAATCTCAGCGTATTTCCGCATCGCCGCCATGGTCGCTTCTGGAATACTGGCAGGAATCGCCATGGTAATCTGATTATCGATATATTTGGCCTTGTAATCGTAAAAGGCCACATCCTTGACCACTTCGCCCGGCAAGGTCGTCATCACATCAGAATTGCCCAGCACCGCCACCTCGATTTCGCGCGCATCAAGCCCTTGCTCGATGAGAATGCGACTGTCGAATTTTAATGCCTCTTCTATGGCAGAACGTAAGTCAGATTCAGACGCGACTTTGGAGATACCGACAGATGACCCCATATTGGCTGGTTTAACGAAAACAGGATAAGTCAAGGTCGCCGTCACTTCAGCGATTTTGGCGTCAAGCTCAGCCAAATCCGTCAAGGCCACATAAGGGACTTGCGGCACACCAACCGACTCAAAAACATGCTTGGCCATGATTTTATCCATGGTCACACTGGCTGAGGTAATATTCGGGCCAACATAAGGAATTTTGAGCACTTCAAGGAAGCCTTGAATCGAGCCATCTTCACCCATGGGACCGTGAAGGACAGGAAAAACAACTGCTCCCGCTTCATAAATACTGGCAGGCGAGACAACATCAGCCGCAATAATCGTGGCGTTGGTCATTAATTTTGTCCCCTGAACAGGCGTCTCTGTAAAAACCTGCGTCTTAACAAACTCACCTGTCTGGGTGATGAAAAACGTCTTCACGACGAATTTGTCATAATTGACCGCAAACATCACACTCTCAGCTGATAAAACCGACACCTCACGCTCGGCACTCCGACCGCCATATAATAAAATCAAACTTTGTTTGGACATCTTGTCTCCTTGAAATAATCTAGTCAAATTTATTATATCACAAAAGCGACGGTGCGATTTGATAAAAATTTAACAAGCATGACACTATCATACTGAGGGAAATATTTTATATATCTTGACAACAATACACACAATGATATAATTAGTGTATAAATATATCAGGAGGTAAAGATATGACAACAAGTACAATTAATTTTAAAATTGATGATGAATTAAAAAAAGAATTTCAAAAACTATCAAAAGAGTTAGGCTTAACAACAACATCATTTTTAACAATGTTTGTCAAAAAAGCTGTTACTGAACAGGGTGCTCCTTTTGAAGTCCGAGTCCAAAATAAAGTTTATAAGCAGTTGTGGCAAGAAGAGCAAGAAAAAATACTAGGTATCATTGAAGACGATGCTAAAGAGATACCTGAGGATTATTTTGAAAAAGTAAAGGCAAAGTACACGCATGACTAAGTTTACCATCAAAACAACAAACCGATTTGACCGACATCTAGCTACCTTAGACAAACGTTTAGGTTTAAATTTTGATGAGATTATGTCTGTTATTGAGGAAATCAAAGTCGCCAAAGACATTCTAAAAGAATTTGGTACATTGCCACAGGAATATGTCTATTATTTGCATCGTTTAGAGGATGAACCTTGGGCTGGCTTTATGGAATTTCATGTTGCTGATGATGTGCTAGTTGTCTACGCAGATGTCACAGCGAAACACGAAATTCGTCTAGTTGGCATTTATAATCATGAACGACTTAGACAAGGCAAGCTTGACTAAATAAACGAAAATGCTCTCCCAGACCTTGTATCTGGGAGAGCATTTTATTTTTATTAGTTTTTTAAATCTCCTGCCGATTCTCGACAGCCTTACTGAGCGTGACTTCATCAGCATACTCAATATCACTACCAACAGCAAGACCACGCGCCAGACGCGTGACCTTAATCCCCGCGGGCTTAATCATCCGCGCCAAATACATAGCAGTCGCCTCACCGTCACTCGTCGCATTGGTCGCAATAATCACCTCCGCGACCCGGCTATCCATCAACCGCGTGATCAAAGTTTTAACATTGATATCATCGGGGCTAACACCATTCATGGGGCTAATCGTCCCATGCAGGACATGGTAGAGCCCCTTATATTCTCGGATTTTCTCCATGGCAAGGACATCCTTTGATTCCTCAACCACAAAAATCGTCGTTTGATCGCGCGATTCGTCACTACAGATATTACAAGGATCCGTATCCGTCAGATTCCCGCAAATGCTACAGAAGTGGAGGTCACGTTTAGCCGACAAAAGATTAGCTGCAAACTGATTGACATCGTCATCTGACATGCCAATCGTATAAAAAGCCAAACGCGTTGCCGTTTTTTGACCAATACCGGGTAATTTGGCGTAAGACTCGATCAGCTTGGCAATTGGTTCTGGGTAATAAGCCATATTTGAGCCTTTCCTTTTAAAGGTTATTTAAAACCGTACATTGAATGATAGAGATTGACAATATCTCGTGTGATATTTTGATTGGCATGCGTTGTGGTACCGTCTGGTTTGATAATCGTATCCGGTACCATGACGCCAATCGCGATTTGTGGGTTTTCAGACGGGGCATAAGCCACCACGTTATTCACTGACAGATAGACTTGATTGCCATTAGGATCGAGTTTATACGTCTCTGATGTTCCCGTTTTCGCATTAATATTCACACTCGCATTGACCATGACATCTTTACCTGTGGCCATACCACCGCCATGCGTCACTTGATACATGCCTTGCTGGAGTAAGCTCACATTTTCAAGTGAAATGTCGACCACATTCAGCGATTTAGTCTCGATCGCTTTCGTCAGAGCGCCTAGAGACCCGTCTGTGTTGCTGTCATAGATGCCTTCTACTAGATGAGGCGCGACGCGCTTGCCGTCATTGGCAATGGTGGCCGCATACTGGGCTAACTGCAAAGGCGTATAGTTATCATACTGACCGAAACTTTCATCCAAGTAGTTGGCTGCCGTTTCGTCTGCACCTTTATAACCTGGGACTTCACCAGGAATATCTAGCCCAGTCATAACGCCTAAGCCGAATTCCCCATAGGTTTTCCGAACTTTTTGAAACGAATCTTCGAGTTTAGAGGTATAAATCGTCATATTGGGGTGATAAGGCTGACCTAGAATATTTAGCGCCGTTTGAATCATATAAGTATTAGAAGAATACTCCAAGGCTTGAACAGCTGAAATTGAGGTGACCCCTCCATGGGTAAACCAAGATTCCTTCACTTGCGACCCTTGAATTTGAATCGGTTGATCATTTAAGACCTGGTTGCCTGACAACACACCTGTTTGCCAGCCAGCTGCAATCGTCCCCATTTTGACCACAGACCCTGGGGGAAAGACGTTTTGAATTGTTCCCAAGGCATTATCTGTTACCGCACCCGTTTTGAGGTCATAGTTAATCCCACCCAGGGCATAAATAGCACCTGTCGTTGGATTCATGACGACGGCGTAAGCCCCTTCGGAATAGCCACCAAAACCTTCGGCTTGGAGTGCCGCAAAGTTATTCCGCAAAATATCCTGCACACCCTGCTGGAATTTAGAATCAATGGTCAATTTCAGGTTTTTGCCTTTTTCACCTGGCTTCAGGATTTTCTCACCCGTCACTTTACCATTTTTATCGACCATCACTTGTTTGACCGCATTGCTGCCACGAAGGTCGTCTTCATAGCCTTTTTCCAAATAAGAGGTGCCGACACGGTCATTACGAGAATAGCCTTTTTTCAGATAGTCGTCAAGATCTTCTGCCGGAATACCTGTTTTCTCACTGGTTACTGTCCCTAAAATACTGGTCAAAGGCGAGTTAGCGTACTCTCGTTCCCAAGTCGTTCCGACCGTAATCCCTTTAAATGACCGCTCATTTTCGGCAATGGTCGCCTGTTGCTCAGCCGTGAAATTGCCTGAGGCAATAATGGTCGTCGCAAAATTTGAGGTCGCATTCATCCGTTTAAAGAGCTTAGCAGCTAATTCTGTGTCCGCATCATAAGCAATCTCTTCATCCGTCACTTTTTTGACGTATTTAGCATAGAGGTTACCCTCAGATAATTTCTCACCCGTTTTCTGATCGATGCGTTCTTTGGCGGACAGACGGTCTTGGACCTTGGCTAAATTCTCAGGATCAGCTAAGAAGAAGTCTTTTTTGTCGCGTTCAGTTAAGGAATCTGTCTTGACCGACTCTGGAATGACACTGACCAGTTTAATCGCGACTTGCCGCATCTCTTCAGCTGTCATCATATTACTGCGCGTGAAGTTAATGGTCTGTACTGCCTGATTAGACACCAAAGGCACACCCTGGGCATCATAAATCTGACCACGCGCTGTGCCTTCAGTAACTGTTGACAAAGAACCGGATGTTTCAAGTTTTTTATCATAAAAGCTTTTATTGGCGATTTGCATCTGATAGAGCCTACCGACTAGAATTAAGAACAAGGCAAAAATAAAGAAAAACAGGACATTGACACGTTTTAAAATGGCCTTTGATGGATTTTCTAAAACTTTAGAGGATTTATTTTTTGAACTACTATTTTTTGATTTCATTACTTACCATTATACGATACTTTTGCCTAAAAAAAAACTGCCAAACTTGTTAAAATTGACAGTTGAGATTGCCTTAAGTTGCGACAGGAAAACAGCCTTACTTGAATCAAAAAACCACTACATTTCTGTAATGGTTTAACCGCTATTATTTGTCTTCCAAGTAATATTGGGCTGTTTTGTTCAAGTTATCGTCGAATTCGAATACCAATGGTGGGAAGTTTGGAATTTCGAATTTCAAGATTTCGTCAGCGCTCATTTTGTTGATGTGTTTCACGAGGGCACGGATTGAGTTACCGTGTGCACCAACGAAAACATTTTTGCCATCTTTAAGTGCTGGTGCAATTTGGTCTTCCCAGAAAGGCAAAGCACGTTCAAGTGTCAACTCAAGGTTTTCAGCATCTGGCACGATTGAATCTTCAAGGTGTGCGTAACGACGGTCACCGTGTGATGTGAATTCAGCATCATGCGCCATTGGATCTGGGCTCACGTTGTATGAACGACGCCAGATAAGGACTTGATCATCACCATATTGAACAGCTGCATCAGCCTTGTTAAGACCTGTCAAAGCACCATAATGACGCTCGTTCAAACGCCAAGATTTTTCAACTGGCACCCAAAGTTGGTCAGAATATTCAAGGACATAGTTAGTTGTTTTGATCGCACGTTTAAGAACTGATGTGAAGGCGATATCGAATTCGATCCCCGCATTTTTGATCAATTCACCAGCTTTTTTGGCTTCTGCAACACCTTGCTCAGCAAGATCAACGTCAGCCCAACCAGTAAAGAGGTTCTTTTCGTTCCATTCAGACAAGCCGTGGCGTGCGAATACTAATTTTACCATGTTTTTAATTTCTCCTGTAAGATTATTGAGTCCCGCCGCTACAAGTCCTTGGCAAATGGCACTGACCTGACGATCAACTGTCATATTATCAAGCAACTGTAGCAGATCGAAACTCAACTGATTTTAAAACAATACCCTATTATTTTACACTATTTTTGGATAATTTGCCACCATTTTTAAGGGCATTTTCATGATTTTTTCAAGCCTTATCTCAAAATTTATTCTGTTCAAAATAATTTTCAAGACTGCGCTTGTAAGATTTAGCAACTTCTGATAAGACCTGACCTTTTTTCTTGATAAAAATTAAAGTATTGGCATTCCCATCTTCTAGTGGAATCACTCGGATGCCATGGACACTTTCTTTGTCAATAAAGCCTGATCCCGTCGCATAGGCATCCGTCCGTTCCAAAATCCCATTGAGCGACGCACGGTCTGTCACATTATAAATCTTGGTATTCTCAAATGTTTCAACGAGGTCTTCCGAGTAGTAAAGAAACTGTTCATTTTCTTGCGTAAATCGTGCTCGGCTTAAATGTCTCAGGTCGTCATTGGTCACAAAATCTTTGTCCGCCAAAGGATGAGATTGGCGCAGATAAATATGCGTTTTAAAGGTCATCAACTCTTCAAAGTCAAGGTCCAATTTTTCCAACATCCGTGTGATCCCTAAGCGATTATGGTTATTTAAGTAGGCAATGCCGACATCCGACAGACCGTCAGAAACTTCACTTAAAATGTTATAAGTTGTCGATTCAAACAAACGAATATTTTTAATCTCAGGATTTTTTTCAGAAAACTCGACAGAAACGGGTGCCAAAAAATCATAATGCTGACTGGCAACAGAAAAGCTATGCTGCATGGCCGTTGGCGCTAAATACTTGGCTTCAAAAGTGTCAAAATCACGCAAAACGCTTTGAGCCTGTTCATAAAAACGCTCCCCAGAAATCGTCAAGTTGACCCCCGTATTGAGGCGTTCAAAAATCTTGAAGCCCAATTCAGTTTCAAGATCCTTAACGGCGATAGACATTGACGGTTGGCTGACGTAGAGCTGCTCACTGGCTTCTCGGAAAGTGCCCGTATTGGCGATTGCGACGACATATCTTAATTGCTTAATGTTCATTTTTACTCCAATAAAAAGTGTATAACTTATATTATACACTTTTTTTGCTTATTTATCTGGTTAATCTGCTGTCTGACAGCTGCTAGCTTGCAGGTGCATCTGATGCCAACTCAGCAATTTCTTTTTGTCTTTTCTTGGACAGGGCTTGTAAAATCAGCTGATAAGAACTTTGAATCATGGTTTTAATCGTGTCATCGGGGACTTGACCTGCTAGGTCAATCGAATTCCAATGTACTTTATTCATATAATAACCTGGTACAATCTCAGCGTATTGCTCTCGTAACACTTCACCGTCTTCGGGTTGCAATTTAACCGTTAGGATTCGTTTGCCAGCCTTATCCTGACCTAGCATGCCAAACATTTTATCATCGAGTAATAGACGCGTCGCGCCCCATTCTGCTTTATAATCCGTATGGGCTGCCGAGAATATCTCTGCATAAGCACAAATATCTGTCTCTTTCATCTACCAGACTCCCTTCACCTATTTTTATGAAGCAGGGGTTTTTTGTTTCTGATTTTTCCAGAGCTCACAGCTATATTTTTCACACCAGAGTTCGAAATCTGCTTCATCTGACTTGGTATTCTTGATAAAAATGTCATCCACCTCAACATTTAAAGCTTTGGCGATTTTAAAAGCCAAATCTAGGGATGGATCGTATTTATTATTTTCCACCGCATTGATGGATTGCCGAGTGGCATGCGTCAAACGCGCCAAGTCTTCCTGAGAAAATTTCATCGCCTTGCGCAATTTTTTGATGTTATTCTCCATGGAACCTCCTTCTTAAATCTATTTTTCGATGTGTCTTGTCAAACGACCTTTACATATTTTCATTGTAGTATAAATTCGTGTTTTTGACAAGAAATTCAGTTTCGTTTACTAAACCCATCCAGAAATAGGCGCTTCAAATGCTAATTTGACACATTTTCAAATAACTTAAGATAGTCTGAATAGCCAGCCTCCAACAGCTCAGCTTTGGGAATAAAACGAAGGGCTGCAGAATTGATACAATAACGTAAACCGCCAGTTGCTTTAGGACCATCTTCGAAAACATGTCCAAGATGTGAATCCGCATCAGCTGAACGAACTTCCGTTCTAGGCATCCCGATAATGGATCTATCCAGTTTCTCAATGATTTCTAAGGCATCAATGGGCTTGCTAAAGGCCGGCCAGCCACACCCCGCATCAAATTTATCCGTTGATGAAAACAAGGGTTTGCCCGAAACAACATCCACAAAGATACCATCCTGCCACCAATCATCGTATTTGCCAGTAAACGCTCGCTCAGTTGCTGACTCTTGTGTGACAGCATATTCTTCCTGTGTCAAACGTTTCTTGAGTTCTTTTTGATCATATTTGGTCATCTAGCTCTCCCCTTTTCTAAATCACATCATATTTTAAAGCTGACGACCTTTAGAGGCCGCTTTTACTGCCAGATTACCGATAATTTGTGTGATGAAAACAATCACCAAAACAAAGACAAGTGACAAGAAAGTCACATCTCCGCGTCCACGCTGGTAACCTTGTTGTAGCGCCATGGCACCTAGACCTCCTCCTCCGATAGCTCCCGCCATCGCTGTCAGACCAATCAAGTTAATGACTGTAAAACTAGAGGCTCGAATAATGGATATCAGACCTTCTTTGAGATAGACACGGTAAACGATCCCCAGATTACCGACACCCATCGCACGTGCTGCCTCAATAACTCCCGGATCAACCTCAAGTAAAGCATTTTGAATCTGACGAGCATAAAAAGGAATGGTGCCTAGAACTAATGGCACCGTCACGGCAGCTGTTCCAACAGAGGTTCCAACAATCAAACGTGTCAAAGGCACAATAACTGCCATCAAAATGATAAAAGGGATAGAACGACCAATATTGACAATTTTATCAAGAACTGCATAAATGAAACGCTGCGGCGTCAAGCCTCCTTCATCTGTCATTAATAAGATAATGCCAAGAATCAAGCCAAGAACACCCGCAATGATACCGGTCACAAACATCATTTGAAGTGTTTCAAGTGATGCTTGCCAAAAATCTGGCCACAAGTCAGCAGCATTTGGAAAAAGTTGATTAATCATTCTGGCACCTCTACTTCTTTTACTTCTGTACGTTTGATTTCAGAAATTCGCACTTGTCGTTCTGCTAGGTAAGCAGTAATAACCTCAAGATCTGGCTCACTACCATTATCGCCTTCCAGCGTCACAATCATTGTCCCAATCGGCACATGTTGCAAAAACTCGATATTGCCATAAAGAATATCCGCCGTCACCCCAAAACGCTTGTAAAGCTCGATAATGACAGGCTCCGTCGCATTTGAAAATTTCAGCTCATAAACCGGCTGATCCGTATGCGCCAGCAGTTTCTTCTCAGCTTGCTCGACATGGGTCGCCGTTCTGATAAAATCACGCGTCAAATCAGCTTTCGGCGCATTGAAAATATCAATCACATCGCCACGCTCAATCACACGACCATTCTCCATGACCGCCACCTTATTACAAATCTCCTTGACCACCTGCATCTCATGGGTAATGATGACAATGGTAATGCCAAGTTTAAGGTTGACCTCTTGGAGCAACTCCAGGATTGACAAGGTTGTCTTTGGATCTAGGGCAGACGTCGCTTCATCGCACAGCAAAATTTTAGGGTCATTAGCCAAGGCCCGGGCAATCGCCACCCGTTGCTTTTGACCACCTGATAACTGACTCGGATAGGCATCTTTTTTGTCTAAAATCCCAACCAGTGCCAATAAATGTGCCACTTTAGCTTCAATCTCTTGTTTACTCAAGCCTGACCCTTTTAAAGGAAAAGCAACGTTGTCAGCAATCGTCCGTGATGCCATGAGATTAAAATGTTGGAAAATCATCCCA
The DNA here is from genome assembly GCA_047833645.1 of Lactococcus sp. Taxonomy (GTDB): domain Bacteria; phylum Bacillota; class Bacilli; order Lactobacillales; family Streptococcaceae; genus Pseudolactococcus. The sequence continues at coordinate 1,814,231 of CP181259.1, read as the reverse complement.
ATCTTTTTACGTTCTTCACGCAGTTCACGGTTGGACAAGGCAACCAGATTTTTACCTGCAACAATCACCTCGCCCTGGCTTGGCTTTTGGAGGAGGTTAATGACCCGAACAAGCGTTGATTTCCCTGCACCAGAATAGCCGACAATCCCGTAGATATCCCCTTTGTCAACTTTCAGTGAGACATTATCAACCGCCACAACGTCACGATCTTTCTGTGTAAATTTTACACTAATATCATTTAAATTTATCATATCCATTATTTTACCATTTTCTGAGACAATCTGTCGCCCTTTTTGATAGATGATACCCTATTTGACGTTGACAACCAAGCAAAAAAGCCTGAGTATAAAACTCAAGCCTTAAGCATTAAAGGTGTAACAGTTTTACACGTCTTATTTTGCGCCTTCCCAAGCTGGGTAGTCATTTGTTTTTTCAATCAATTTCGCAATTTCTGGTGTTTGATAAGCTTTGACAATTTTCTTGAAGTCTTCTTTGTTTTTGTCTGCTTTGCGAACCGCGATGATGTTTTTATAAAGATCACTCACTTTTTCCAGGTGGTCAGTATCGATATAGATGGCTGATTTTTTAGGCGTTGTGTGCAGTTGGTCTGTCACATAGTTGGTGTTGATGAATGCAGCGGTCACATCTGGCAAGGTTGCAACCAATTGGTCAGCTTGAATCGGTTTGATCTCAATTTTAGTGTTATAAGATGCAATATCTTTCACCTCTGGAGAATCAGGTGCATCTTTTTTGAGTTTGATGATATCAAGGGCTTCAAGCGCTTGAAGGGCACGACCACCATTGGTTGGGTCATTTGGAATCGCCACTGTATCGCCATCTTTCAAGTCTTTTGGATCTTTCAATTTTTCAGAATAAAGACCAAATGGTGAGATCAAAGTATAACCGATATAAGTCAAATCTTTTTTGTTTTCTTTATTGTAGTTGTTCAAGTAAGCCACGTGTTGGAAGCTGTTCAAATCAAGTGAACCATCCGCAAGAGCTGGGTTTTCTTCTGTATAACCACTGAATAATTTCACGTCAATTTTAATCTTGTCAGCTTTCAATGACTCACTGACTTTTTCCCAGATTTCTTTTTGTTGGTCACTTGCGACACCGACAACATAAGTTTTGACGCCATCTTTATCTTTAGTTGCACCCTCTTTTTTCGCACCACAGGCTGCGAGTGTTCCTACTGCAAAGACAGCAACAAGTCCTGTCAATACTTTTGTCCATTTTTTCATCTATCATTCCTCCAAAATTTGTATGTCATTTAGTTAACTAAAACTAGTATAACACTAACTTGACCATCCTCGTCTTACCAAAATTTTATAACAGACTTCAATTTTTTCTATATCAAATCTCTAAATAATTTCGCTTAATCGTTTGGATACTCTGCGCTAAACGGTCGGCTTCTAAGTGATTTAATGACGGGATAAGCCGTCGGACAACCCCTGTTTTCAAGTCAAGCTCTGTTAAGGCGGCATAATAACAGTCAGCTGCCGGATCATAAGACGAGACAGGGAGCAGTTCTTTTGAGCCCGTTTCCAAGACACGAATTATCCGTGCCACACTAGATGCAATCCCAAAAGCGGTATGGTGTTTGGCGGCATAAATCTCCCAGCCTGTGCCCCTTGCTAATTTTTCAACCTCAGGCGTCACATTGAGGCCGACTTGGCTTTCCCCATGCTCCCCAATGACGAGGACATCTTCCCGTCCTGCTCTGTTCTTCAAGCGATTGGTATCAATCAGTGTCCCACTTCCGATAACTTTTGCTTTCTCAAAGCCAGTCAGATTGGCCAAATACAAGGCAATGACATCACAGGGATTAGTAATCGAGATGACCAGGCCTGAAAAACCAGTGGCTTTTAATTTAGGGGCGATATCCGCAACGATTTTCGAGGTCACGCGCAGTTCCGCCAGCCGATCTGTCGCCGTTTCCAAGACGGTGATATCGCCTGCACAAAAAACGACAATCGCCGCATCAGCGAGTGCAGCATACTCATTTTTCACCAAGGTAACCTGGTGATCTAAATTTTGCAGGGTATCGGATAACTCCAGATACTCCGCCTCAACCTTTGCATCATTTGTGTCGATCAAGACCAAGCTATCAGCCAACCCTTGTAAACAAAGGGTGTAAGCCAGTGTTGCCCCCACGTGTCCCATCCCGATAATCCCTATTTTCATCCTATTTTCCTCACTTTCGTTTCTTTCGTCACTAGCGCCTAGCTACCTTTAAATAACACCTATGACATTTTTAAATAACAGCGCGCCAATTAATACATAATAGCGCTTGCAATTACTTTAGTATCATGATAAACTAATGATGTAAAAAATACAAACACAAGGGGTACCGCAAACGCGGTTGAGATTTACCCTCAGAACCTGATGCGGTTAATACCGCCGTAGGGATGTGTCAATTTGATGACTAAATCGAATGACTTCTGATGACCCCTCCTTGTGAAACTATAAGGAGATTTTTTTATGTCACAAACTCAAGTTTTCAGCATTCGCACCTTGGCTGAGGTAGCGATTGTCGCTGCGCTAGCGATGGCGCTCTCATTTGTCCCACTCCAGGTCGCCTGGTTCGAAATTAGCCTGGGCACAGCGCTTATCGTCCTGATCTCACTACGCCACGGGACAGCCATCGGTCTGATCACCGGCCTCATCTGGGGGTTGCTACATTTCGCACTTGGCAAAATTTACTTTCTCAGTGTGCCCCAAGTCTTGATCGAGTACGTCCTCGCCTTTACCTTTGCGGGATTTGCGGGACTAGTACAGAAACCCTTTGCCAAAACAGGCAAGGATCGCTACATCATTTTTGCGGTTCTCATCGCCGCCTTTGCCAAATACTTCTGGCATTTTGTTGCCGGTGTCATCTTCTGGAGCGACTACGCTTGGAAAGGCTGGGGAGCGGTCAGCTACTCCTTGATTATCAACGGTGTGAGTGGGATTATGACAGCCTTTGCTGCGATTATCATCCTCATTGCCGTTAAGAAAGCCTACCCTAAATTATTCAACGTCTAATCGAAAAGCGCAGACCAGCGCTTTTTTTCGACACTTTTTGATATAATGGATAAAGACAAACTAAATTAAAGGTGGTTAAACATAACATGTCATGGTTTATTAGGCTCATTAAAGGGGTGATCATCGCCCTCGGTTTCATTTTACCTGGTGTTTCAGGTGGCGTCCTCGCAGCGATTTTAGGCATTTACGAGCGGATGTTGTCTTTTCTTGCCCACATTCGTCGTAACTTCAAGACAGATTTCTTCTACTTCTTACCGGTTGGGATCGGTGGCATTCTAGGGATTGGTCTCCTATCTCGCCCGCTTGAATTTTTGCTCGCCCACTACCAAGTCATCGTTCTCTGGGGTTTTGCGGGCGCTATTGTGGGTAGCTTACCTGCCCTTTGGCAAGAAGCTGAAAGTCGCTCACAGCGCGATAAAATCGACTGGACTTGGCTCATCGGCACCTTTGTTGCGAGTCTTATCATTTTATATGCCCTGCCTTATATCTTTGGCACGCTACCCGCTAATTTTGCAACCTTTATCTTAGCAGGTGCCCTGATTGCCTTGGGCGTCTTAGTGCCTGGCCTTTCGCCATCCAACCTGCTCTTGATCTTAGGCCTCTATTCGCCTATGTTGACCGGTTTCAAAAACTTTGATTTGGTCAATGTTTTCCTTCCGATCGCGATTGGTGGGATTCTTGCCATGTTACTTTTTGCCAAAACCATGGAGCATCTCCTCGAAACACAACATTCACGGGTCTTTCATTTCATTTTAGGCATCGTGGCTGCCTCTACCGTCCTCATCCTCGTCCCAAACAGCCAGAGCGCTGAAAGTATCAGCTATGCCGGCAGTAACCTCCTAACCCTCGTGCTAGCTGCCATTTTCACAGCCCTTGGGCTGTGGCTAGGCCTATGGATGAGCAAACTCGAGGAGCGCTACAAATGAAAAAAGGGAAGTTGAAGAAAACACTGGTCGAGCAGATCTTGGACAAGGCAGGGATCGCGCATGAGCCGCTGGCCTTGAATGCGCTAAAAGACGACCTGCCAGATGGGATTGCTAAAGCAGATATTTATAAGACTTTGGCTTTGACGGGCAACACGGGGCCGGTCATCGGGATCATCCCGCTCACGCAGCATTTATCTGAGAAAAAACTCGCCAAGGTTTCCAGCAATAAAAAAGTCAGCATGATTCCCCAGAAAGACTTGCAGAAAACGACCGGCTATATCCACGGTGCCAACAATCCTGTCGGCATTCGCCAGAAGCATCCTTTTCCGATTTTTATTGATGAGGTTGCCTTGAGCAAGGAGTTCATGATTGTTTCTGCTGGTGAAGTCGGCCGCAGTATTCGGATTCAACCGCAACTTTTAGCTGATTTTGTAGCCGCCAGTTTTGCGGATATTTCAGAATAACTGACCTGGCTTTTGACAAATGATTTTTAGATTGGTATAATAAAAGTATAAAAAAGAGCACGTGCTGATCACACGTGCTCCCAGTAGAACCGTTTAAGACGGTAGCTGGTTTCTATGTTAAAAAATAACCGTTTAACCTGCTAAAGTTAAGAGACGGTTATTTTTTCTTGTCATTTTAAGCAATTTAACAACCAAGCCGATTAAGCTAATGGTAAATAGACCAAAGCTGAATAGGACTTGAATTGTTTCAAATGCTGACAAACAGGCATCTCCTCTCTATAGATTTGAACACTTATCTGCATAAGCATCACCTCCAATCAAAGATAGCCACCGTCTTAACTTTTCTACTCACTTATTGTCCCATAAAAAACAGCACGATGCAAGCGCTAACATATGCCATATCAAATAGAGGCCTTGCAAATCCCAACCTTTTATTGTATACTTAAAAAATAGTTTAGGTTTACAAATAACCCTAAACCCCATTTAGAAAGGAAAATGTCTCAGCATGCGAATCATTTTGAGACATCTTATCACAAGACATGACAAACAATAAAGTACAACGATTGGCTATTATCGCGATCTCGACAGCTTTTCTAGCCGTCGCAAGTCAGTTGACAATTCCACTACCCCTCGTCCCACTAACCCTTCAAACCCTCGCCGTTGGGATTATTGCAACGCTACTCAAACCACTGGATAGTATCTTAGCGATTTGTCTTTATCTTATTCTTGGTGCCATTGGCCTGCCCGTTTTTGCTGGGGGTGCCGCTGGTTTTGGTGTCATTCTTGGCCCAACAGGTGGCTTTTTGATTGGTTTCTTACTCCAATCGCAGCAAATTTCACTACTCGGTCAGACAGCTTTCATGGTCAAAAGCACACGCGGCAAATTGATCTTATATAGTGCAGCCAACATCATTGGTGCGGCTTGGTGTTTAGCACTCGGGACGATTTGGTTATCGCTCGTTGCCCGCCTATCCCTTCAAGTTGCCTTTAAATCTGGGTTCCTGCCTTTCATTCTACCAGGTCTTGTCAAAGCGATTTTGGCAGCGGTTATTGGCTTTGCACTCCGTCGCGCTTTGAAGACACACCCTTATTTTGCAGCAGCATCTAGCAAACAACCTACGGAACCTGAAACAACTGAAAAAGCGTAAATCGTATTGATGACGATGGCGGGAGCTGAGTTGTATTTTCAGGTTAAAAAAGTTAAAATAGTCATATGCTCATGAAACTATTGATTACGCTTTATCCGATTATCATATTTACGCTCATCGCGATCTTTTTTAATTTTTTCCGAATCAGAAAACACCTTCCGCTGAATGTGCCGGATATTGTGACTTTCTTTTTGATTTTCGGTCTTCATTATTTTTCACGCCAAGTGACGCATGTCAGTATCTTGCCTTATTTCTTACTGCTCATATCAGCTTTGGCGCTTATCTTGCTTTTACTTGATTTGTTCTATTATCGTGACTTCAGCGCTAAGAAATTTCTTCACTTTTTCTGGCGGGTGACCTTTTTTATGACCTTACTGCTCTATATTTGTATGGTCTATGTCATCTTTACCACTTAAAAAATGTATCAGATTTCAATCATCTGACGCATTTTTTTATTTCTTAAGTTCGTCCACTAATTTCTGGAACTCTTCATTGGTCAAGGTGACGCCTTTACCCATTTTGGTGTAGTCTGGTGACCATTGCCGGATGTCAAATTTAGCGGGTGCCCCATTCCAAGACACGCGGGTCAACTCTTTTTTCCAGCCCTTTTCGTTTTCCGACAGAAGAATCAAGTGTTCTTCAATTTCAAATTTAAATTCGCTCATGTGTAATCATCACTCCTTTGTTTTAGCCTCTATCTTATTATACGAAATCTGGGACAAATTATCACAAAATATGTTATAATTTTTTTATGAAAACTATATTTAAGGGGATTCGCAACTTCTTTTCTAAGCAGTCTGCGCGTCAAAAACAGGATGATACTGCTATTAATCTTGAAGTTCTGGCCAATCTCGAACTTGCCCACTCCTTTAATCATGCCGTTTATCTTCACTTCAATGAAAAAAATGGTAACCTTGTGAGTTTTACAGGTAGCATTTCTAGCATTACCGAGCGACAAGTCGTCGTCAAAGACCTTCAGTCCAATCAGATTCGGATTATTCTCTTAAGTAAAATCAAAAAAGTGACCTTTGTGCCAGAAAACGTCAGAAAATCAATGATAGATCAAAAAAACGCTTAGAATTTTAAAATTCTAGGCGTTTTATTTCGATGCCTGTTCGTGCTTTGACGGCATCAATGGCATGGTGATAACGACTGAGATAGCCCCCTTGATCGCGACCATCGCCAGTATCATCTAGCAAAACCACCTTGTCCATAAGGTCAAACTCAGCCAATTGACGCATGAGTTCATCATGAAAAGCCTGTCGAGACGCTTCCCAAGCCATGTTCCGAAAGCCATCATTGACATAAGTCGTCATCGGTGGAATGACCAAAATCAAATCCATCTGCTCATTGCGGATCGTTTGTTGGAAGAGTGGCTCTAGCTGATCTTGCTCCGCCTGACTCAGATAGAGTTTGGCATAAACCCGTGTCACAATGGCGTCCGTATCTAGAAAAACGATGCCTTGGTTTGCTTGTGAATTGATCTCGCGTGAATTCGCATCATACTGGCCTGTAATCAAGCGGGCATAGTCATCCATCCCCAGCTCATCATCATCGAGATTCGCCTGCTCTTCATAAATTCTCGCATATTCTTCAGAAAATGGAGCATTAATGGCGCGCGCGAGTCGGCGCACGAGGGTCGTTTTGCCTGTTGAAGCCGAGCCCATAAGGGTCACGACTTTTGAAAACTGCCGGCGGAAAACACGGTTAATTTCCTGCCAGTAGGCCTGCGGGTTTTGCCGGATCATGGTGGCAGAAATCTGGATATCCCTGCGATCAGCGATTTCGACTGCGTAGGTATTGCCATCGTTTTTGGGGAAACGTTTGCCCAATTCAGTGACGTAATCTGCTTCACCAACGTAAAAAGTGATCTCGAGATTTTCTGACGTGGTGTTGGCCCGAATCAGGTCAAACAGGCGATTGGTCCAGTCATCCCAGCCATGTGGCATTTCAGGAAGGCCCGTTTCATCGAGTTTGGCTACCTTAATCACAGGTTCATCATTAAAGGCTTCCCTTAGATACCGAAAACGCTTCTCCAAATGCAGACCGATCTGCGAGCCCCGGTCGCCATCATAGCCTGAGACAATCAGTAAAACGCCCTCATTTAGAGCGGCCGTTTTATAGATTTGTTGCTGATGTCCGGTATGGAGCGGGGCAAAGGTGCCAAAATAGACCCCGATTTTCTTGCCGTTTAACTTGCCTTTTGAGATGTTGTTTGTGATCATATTCGCCCAATTTCTCTTGATTTTTAAGACTATTATACCAAAAAAAGCGAGGAACCTCGCTTTTTGACTGTTCTCTATAAACCTACTTTATACATGTTTATAGCACCATGTGTCAGAAGACTGCGTTTTCTTTTACAAAAACTTCCCATAAATGCAAAACTTGAACATTATGTTTTTCTACTACAAAAGGGATTTTAGGTTCTTTTTTAGAGTGAGCATTTAGACTAGGATTACTTGTGTTTTCATGAGTTACGATGATAAAATCTGGATCGTATTTGCCGTACGCGATTAACCAAGGATCAGCTTTAGATTTAGATAACCATAAATTGCTACCCGCTTCTGACCAATAGCCACTAGTCGTTAAAAAATTTGCTATTACTGAGTATTCTTGAACTGCAACATATTCATCAAGTAATAAGGATTTATCAAAATATGCTTTAACCCACTCTTTTAAGCCCCCTTCATAAGCGACTAGTCCATGATAAACTTGTTTGGTAATATAAAGGGCACCTCTAAAAACGTATGAAAAGAGGTATAATAGATTAAAAATAAGCTAACGAGGTATTGAAGATGAATTTATTTGGAGATAGCGACTATCTTGAAAAATTAAGTTTAAAAGGAGACCCTCTTGAGCGGCTAGAAAAAGTGGTTGATTTCGAGTGTTTTCGCCCAACTCTTAACCAGATTTTTAAGTATGATTTAAAAAACAAATCTCATGGTGGTAGACCGCCCTATGACCTTGTTTTAATGTTGAAAATTCTAATTTTACAACGCTTATACAATCTATCTGATGATGCAATGGAATATCAAATGATTGACCGGATTTCGTTTAGAAGATTCCTTAAGATTGATGACAAGGTACCAGACGCAAAGACTATCTGGAACTTTAGAAATCAGCTATCAAAATCTAATAGAGGAAACTGGCTTTTTTCTGCCTTTCAAGAAAAACTTGAATCACAAGGGATGATCGCTCATAAAGGACAGATTGTTGATGCAACATTCATAGAGGCGCCTAAACAACGTAATCCAAAAGACGAAAATGAATTGATTAAAGCAAATAGGGTACCAGTGAATTGGACGAAGAACAAAAGAGCACAGAAGGATACAGCTGCTCGCTGGACAATTAAAGGTAATGAGAGACACTATGGCTACAAAAATCATATTGCTATAGATACCAAATCAAAATTCGTAAAGAATTATCAAACAACGCCTGCAAATGTGCATGATTCTCAAGTAATAGGCGTTCTTGTTGATCCCGATGAGATCACCTTAGCAGACTCAGCTTATCAAAATCAAGCAACACCTAAAGGTGCTGAACTTTTTACCTGTCTTAAAAACACACGTTGTAAATCTCTTAAGGCAGACGATAAAATGTTTAATAAAATCATTTCGAAAATACGTGTCCGTATTGAACATGTATTTGGCTTTGTTGAAAATTCAATGCATGGTTCTAGTTTACGTTCTATTGGATTCGATCGAGCTGTTTTAAATACTGACCTTACAAATCTGACTTATAACTTATTGAGGTACGAACAAGTTAAACGTTTAAATCTCAAAACATGGAGGTAATCTGTCTAAAATAAGAATAAACAGTCAAGTGGCGTCTGTAACATAAAGAAAAACGGCTCTATAATTTCTGTAGTGGGTAAATCCACTGTAGAGATTATGGAGCCTTTTTTAGTGTAGAAAAAAAGTCCCATATGACCTATAATGAAAAGCGACGAAACTCACATTAGAAAGACTCATATGGAACAACTAAATCTTATCACAAATTTTCTCAGAATTAAAGACAAAAATATCACTATCACTGATGAATATGATATGGGGACTCACTTAGAACTCCACGGTCACTTGGACTACACAGCCCCTAAATGCCCAAAATGCAAGGGACAAATGGCTAAGTACGACTACCAGAAAACTTCTAAAATCCCCTACCTAGAAACTGCTGGCTACCCTTTACTTATCCGCCTTAGAAAGCGTCGTTTCAAGTGTAAAGATTGCGGAAAAATGGCGGTCGCTGAAACTCCTCTTGTCAAGAAGAACCACCAAATCTCTGTCGCTGTTAACCAGAAAATCGCACAATTACTCATCGAAAATCAAGCAATGAAACATATTGCACACAGGCTATCAATTTCAACATCGTCAGTTATGAGAAAGCTCAATGAGTTCAAGTTTGAAACGGATTGGAATACCCTACCTGAGGTGATGAGTTGGGACGAGTATGCCTTCAAGAAGGGGAAAATGAGCTTCATCGCTCAAGATTTCGACTCCCTAAATATCATCGCCATTCTCGACGGAAGAACTCAAGCAACCATCCGAAACCACTTTCTACGCTATCCTAGAAAGGTTAGAAATCGGGTCAAAGTGATTACCATGGATATGTTTAGTCCCTATTATCAACTTGCTAAACAGCTTTTTCCGAATGCAAAAATTGTACTCGATCGCTTTCATATCGTGCAACACCTTAGTCGTGCTATGAACCGTGTCCGTATTCAAATTATGAATCAATTCGACAGAAAATCGCAGGAATACCGAGCCTTGAAACGTTACTGGAAATTGATACAACAAGATAGCCGTAAACTCAGCGATAAACGATTTTATCGCCCTATGTTTCGAATGCATTTGACTAACAAGGAAATCCTAGAAAAACTCCTGTCTTTCTCCGAGGAACTACGACAACACTATGAACTCTATCAGCTTCTCTTATTTCATTTCCAAGAGAAGAACTCAGACCATTTCTTTGACCTCATCGAACAGGAAATAGCCATCGTTAATCCTATTTTCCAGACGGTATTGAAGACATTTTTAAAGGATAAAGACAAGGTTTTAAACGCCATGGAATTGCCTTATTCAAACGCCAAACTGGAAGCTACCAATAATCTCATCAAAGTCATTAAGAGAAATGCCTTTGGTTTCAGGAACTTTGAAAACTTTAAAAAACGGATTTTGATTGCATTGAACATAAAGAAAGAGAGGACGAAGTTCGTCCTCTCTAGGTGTTAGCTTTTCATCTACCCACTACAGTTGACAAAGAGCCAGAAAAACACAGTAGACTATGCTTAGTTTTCTGTGTTTTTTTCTAATTTCATTTAGAGGTGAATTAATTGGTAGTTATTAGAGGTGCCCTAAAATTTATGACAATCTACTATCCATTTCCAAACTCCTCCAAATACGCCTATTGGGTATAACTTATCATAGGCATCAATCAAGGCATTACTATCTAATAAATATTTTCTCACTAATTATACCTTTCTTGAAATTTCACTATAAATTTTTTAAACGACTTCAAACTAACACCCATAAGCGACGCCGCTTCAGTAGTACTGGTTTTTCTAGCATTATATGAGTTTATTACCCTATTGGTGAACACTGGATCCGTACGCGAGAGGGCTGTATAATAGAAATTACCACCGTCACTTTTCTTCCCCTCAGTTTTATTCATATAATGAGAGTTTCGAATTATTTCATCAAGATCTTTTTGTTGCATCAGTCCCAAATTTTTAGCCCTTATGCCAGCTGCATAAACACTGACATGAAACATATGCGCAGTATCTTCAATACCAGATAAGCTAAACTTATTTTCAAATTCTTTTTTAGGCATCAGAACTTTTTCAACAACTTTATTAATAAATCTTTCTTCCCAAGTTTGTTTCTCTGTAGAGAGGACTTCATCACTTCCTCTAAGGATATGGACAAATTCATGAAGTAAAGAGAATATTTTTGCAGGTTTTGAATCTTGAGTATTCAAAAAAATCAACGGGGCGTAATCATCAATCAGAACGAAAGCCCTCACTTCCTTAATACTCAAAGATCTTTGAGTATTTCCGTTCACAACACCGTCTTGCATCACCATAATATTTTGATTTGAAATATTATATTTTAATTTTTTAAAAAACAGATCAATATTTGTCGTTTTCTGTAGTGCCGGAAAATTTAGTAGAGAACGAATATAATCAGCTATTGTATCCGTCCGCTTTTCATTAGAAAACTTACCCACTATTCCTAAGTTAGTCACACCAGCTTCAATCAGTTCATCACGCATCCACTCCTGACGTGTTTGCATTTTTTGAATAACTTCCTGGAATCCACGGCTTATTTCTGCAGGCCTATTCTCAACTGTTCTAAATGCAAGAATCGAAATATCTTCTTTAGGAGGAGTTTTTAGAAACAGATAGCCGAAAGGAATGTGAAATTCTATTGCAAAAGCTTGAATTTGATGAATTGTTGGGTCTTTTTTGCCACTTTTCCATTTGATTAACTCAAATTTTTGCGCCTTTTCTTCAATTTGTTCACTAGACAGATCTGTAGCATTGATAGCCCACTCAAGAACTTTAGGATCTATTTTAAATCTTGTAACCATTATCTCCTCCTCTCATTCTTTTATTAAAACAATTATATCATTTTTAAATATCAAGGTAAACCTTTTGCATCCCATCATATGGTATCTATCTTAACAAATTCATTATTTTTTGATACAAAAAAAGCGAGGTTTCTCGCTTTTCTAATGTTTTAGGCTCTAACCGTTTTGGCTGAACCATTTTTTTCATATAAATTAATCAGGCCTGATCCATTTTTACGGATCATATCGCCTGGTTCAACTGCTGTTGGAACAATCATGGTTAAGAGTTCCATTGGATTGGGCGCACGGTCAATCCGTTCACCCTCTTCATTTTTCAGATTCTCAACTGTCGCGGTGAAATGACGGAAGCCTGGACCATAAAATTCGATTTCATCACCTTCTGTGATCACATTACGTTGCCGAACGGTTGCCGTCATGGTTTGGGCATCAAAAGCGACGACTTCACCGACAAATTTGTACTGTGGAATTTTCCGACGGGCACCAAACAATTGCTCGTTTTCACTTGGTGTTTGATAGTAAAAGCCTGTCGCCAATTCACGCTGGGCAACCTTCCACAGCTCATCGACCAAGGCTGGCTTGATGGCTTCAAAAGCTGCTGGACTTTCCAAGTAAGCATCCACTGCTTTTTTATAGACATTGCTGACAGTTGACACATAGTGAATGGACTTCATCCGACCTTCTATTTTAAAGGAATTGACGCCATTTTCAATCAAATCTGGCACGTGTTCAATCATGCTCATGTCAACCGCACTCATTGAGAAATCCTCAGGGATTTCGCCTTGAACGGACCGACGTTCCGCCCCAAATGGCATGTCATAGAGGTCATATTTCCAGCGGCAAGACTGTGAACAGCCGCCACGGTTGGCATCCCGATGGCTCATGTAGTTTGAGAGGACACAGCGGCCAGAGTAGGAAATGCACATGGCACCATGGACAAAGGCTTCGATTTCTACATCTGTGTGCTTGCGAATTTCAGCCAGTTCTGCCATCGAGACTTCACGCGCTAGGACGACACGTTCCAGACCAAGACCTTTCCAAAACTCCAAAGTCTCATAGTTGGTGGCACTGGCCTGCGTTGACAGATGGATGGGTAAGCCAGGTGCTTCACTGGCTGCGATGGCGATCAAGGCTGGATCACTGACGATCACGGCTGAAATACCGAGATCACGCAGGGTGCGGAACCACTCGCCCGCACCCGCTTCATTGCCTTCATGTGTAACCATATTAGCCGCGACATAGACTTTTGCGTCGTGCGCTTGCGCGAAAGCCACGCCTTCACGCATCTCGTCAAAACTGAAATTCCCAGCTCTCGAGCGCAAACCGTAGGCATCGCCGCCGATATAGACCGCATCTGCCCCATAACTAATGGCAACCTTTAATTTTTCTAATGTCCCGGCAGGTGCCAATACCTCAGGACGTGTGAGTTGTTTGTGTGACATGACATGTTTCTCCTATTTTCAAGATAGTGAGTAAGTTGAAAAGATCTCAATGCTCATTTCTATTGTCATAAATTGAGGACATAAAAGACCAAAACTGTTACTTTAACTCAATCATTATACCATATTTCAATCAAATGCTCGAAAAAGTCAGCAATCTGTTTTAAAATTAAGTCTTAAGACGGATTAATTTTAGTCTAATAAAAGTTACAATAAAGTGACAATATTGTAAAAAATAAAAATAGAGGATGTATTATGACACTCATGACAGTTGACAATGTCCAACGTGTATTCGGCAAGGGAGAAGCCGAATTCGTTGCACTAAACGATGTTTCACTCACCATTAAAAAAGGAGAATCCGTCGCAATTATTGGCAAAAGTGGTTCTGGCAAGTCTACTCTGATGCATATTTTAGCCTTGTTAGACCGCCCCACTACCGGTCAAATCATCTTAGATGGCAAAGATGTCACTAAAATTAAAGAAAAACAGCTTAACGATGTTCGCAATCATCAGTTTGGCTTTGTCTTCCAACAATTTTTCATGAATGCTAAAGATAGCGTTCTGGATAATGTCACCCTTCCCTTAAAAATTGCGGGTGTTCCTGCTAAACAGCGCAAAGAATTGGCCCTGAAAGCCTTGCAGCAAGTTGATTTGGCAGAAAAAGAAAAGAGTAAAGCCAATGATTTATCTGGCGGACAGAAACAGCGGGTCTGTGTGGCACGCGCCATTATTAATCAGCCTCAAGTGATTTTCGCAGATGAGCCAACTGGTAATTTAGACAGTACGACAGGTGAACGCATTGAAAATTTATTATTTGAGCTCAATCAATCACAAGGGATTACCCTAATTATCGTAACGCATGATGAAGAGCTAGCGGCTAGATGTGACCGAAAAATTCGCATGCGTGATGGCAAGATTGTCGAGGTGGCTTAAATGAAATTTGTAGATCTATTAAAAACAGCCGCCGCTAATTTGCTGAGAAGTAAAACACGCACCATCTTGACAATGGTAGCCATTTTCATTGGTGCATTCACCATTGCCATAACCGTTGGCATGAATATCGGGGTCAATGATTTTGTTACCCAGCAAGTCGGGAGTGTGGGTGGTGAGCAGACGCTGATTGTAACACCTGATGCCGGAACAAGTGAGGAAGGGCCTCAAAAATATGAGGCTAAAACGACTGATACGGGTGGCTCGGCCATCCTGACGCCTGAGGATTTAGAAAAAATTAAAGCAGTCAAAGGCATTGATTCTGTTACGGTCATTCCAATGTCTAGTGCAGACTACATCGTTGGGCCGACGCAACAAAAATACGTCCTCTCTACAATGGTTGATGTCGGGGCTAAAAATCAAATCGCCACTGGACGTAGCGTCGATCAAAAATCTAAAGAAGCAGAAATTACACTAGAAAAAAATTTGGTTAAAGCTTTAGGCTACAAATCTGAAAAAGCGGCACTAAACCAAACCGTTGAAATTGGCGTGACTTCGCCTGCAACAGGGGAACAAAAAACATTTAAGGCTAGAGTCGTAGGCATCAAGAAATTCACCCTTGTCCAAGGTGGGCTGTCAACCGTTAATCAAGCATTTGATCAAGAGACCACCACGCTTCATGAAGCAGGTTTACCTGACGCTATGAAAAACACCTACTTTGGTTTCTTCACAAATGCAAAGGCTGGCACGTCTAAGAAAGACATGACCAAAATCAAAAATTCAGTCATCAAGCTCGGTTACCGCGCAGAAACGCTTGAAGAACAAATTGCAACAATTCGAACAGTTGTCAACGCCATTACAGGTACACTGATTCTCTTTGGCTCTATCGCCCTCATTGCCGCAAGTTTTGGCATTATCAACACCCTCTTCATGTCCGTCCAAGAACGAACGCGCGAAATCGGATTGATGAAAGCCATGGGACTTAGTCGCAGTAAGGTCTTCTCACTCTTCAGTATCGAAGCGATTTTGATTGGTTTCTTCGGCTCTTTGTTTGGCATTCTTGCTGCGATGGCGGCAGGTAATCTCATCAACGACATAGGCGCCAAGTCGTTCTTGGAAGGCATGGAAGGCCTTAAGCTCATCGCCCTTAATCCCATCGCCATTCTAGGTATCATGTGTCTCATCATGTTTATTGCTTTCCTTGCGGGTACCTTACCCGCAAGAAGGGCAGCAAAACTTGATCCGATTGCTGCTTTGCGGTACGAGTAAAGTTGATGAAAACTCAGTCTATCTACTAGACTTCTTCATGCTTTACTAGGTAAGGATTTGTCTTTTGAATACGCTCCAAACAAAAACGCCGACAGTTTTATCAGACTGTTAGGCGTTTTTTAGGTTAAACTCCTTATCGTTTACTGAATAGCATCTGGTTCTAAATCATAGAAGCCATGTCCCAAGGTTCGGCCTGCCGGATGGAGGTTGCGGATTTCGTCGTCGAGGGCGAAGGCTTGAAGGGGTGTCAGCTCGCCCGCCTCTAGCAGTTGTCTCGCCTCAACAAAGCGTTCAGCAATCTTGACAAAAGTGTCGCCTGGCGTGTAGATGCCGTCCAGTTTCCAGTGGGTGTAGTTGAGGTCGCTCAGGGTAGCGAGTTCGGTCATCATGTCGACGTCGTCGGAGGCGAAAATGTGGGTGCCGTGGCTGTCTTCGTAGATCGAATAGTGGGTTGTCTCGTCTTTTGGCTCGCTCAAGAAGAGGTTTCTGGCTTTGGATTTTTCTTCATCGGTTTTGATGAAGTTATAGTAATTTTCCAGAAGGGGGCGCTTGGACTGATGGATGATCGTTGCGCCGTAGACCAAAATTTCGCCGAAAATCTCGAGGTTGGCTGCCATTTTGATCAGCTCTGCTTTGGGCAATTCACGTGATAAGACAGCACCGATGGCGCCTTGCTGGCCCCAGAAATTGACTTGACGGCTGCTGGTTACCATGGTTGAGGCATCATAAATGTAAGGAAGCTGATACTTATCCCGATTCAAAACGAAAATCACGCCGGTATCACCGACTGCGATTTGATCGACTTTGATGGCTTGTAAAAAGTCGAGATAAGGCTTGATCGTCGCCATTTTTTCAGGGTGCATGAGCGCATTGACCGCCACGGTCACTTGCGCACCTGCGGCGTGTGCCAATTCAGTGAGTTCGCGGATCTCATCCCAGGTAAAGGCGTGAGGCAAGCGAAGAGCGTAGTCTCTTTCTCCGATATAGAGGCTGTCAATCCCCAAATCCAGTAAGGCCTTGGCTTGGGCTAGATTTTCTGCTGTTGCTGTGATCTTTATTTTCTTAGTCATGATTTTATTATAACAAGAAAAGGCCTTTTCGTCTGACATTTTTTTATTGAATTTGATGGCAATAGGGATTCTATTCGTTTTAAATAATCAGAATTTTTATAAACAACACAACATTGTAACCTACCCGTAATATTTTAACTGAATTGTAAAATCATATTCTGATTTAGCGTGGTATCATAAGGAAGTACGATAAGGGAGACAGTATGGAAGCACCTAAATACGATGAGGATTTAAATTACTGGCAAGCGCCTACGCGCGAGTACTACAGAGAAGAAAAGGCATCTGATGATAAGATGATGGCCGAAAGATTTAACGAGATCGCCTTCTTCTTCAATATTGCTGTTTTTTCAATCCTCATGATTTTAAGTTGCGCCACACTTTCGGCATTTATGTCAAGTTTCCTGAGCGTGCTACTATCGATTGCATTATCCCTTACGATGTTACAAGTTTCAAAAAAAGCAATCAAAACCTTCCTACGGATTATAAAGAAATAAGCCTTGTGGCTTATTTTTTTTGCTTTCTCAACACTTATATAGGGGTCACTTAACAAAGATGCTGGGACAAAATCCACAAAAATAAACGATGAACACGCTTCAATGTTAAATGGAATTGGCATCGTCTATTTCTGTATCACTTTTTGATACATTGTAAAGTAGGATAATCATGTTGTAAGAGATAATACGAAATTGGTCAAAAAATCGTTGTTTCTTGTGAATTTGGTAATCTTTCTGGGAAACATTACCAAATTGGTTAAAAAATCTAGTGTGAACTCCAAAATTCGATGATGCTTTACCAAATGTTGAGTTTTGGACGAACTCCTACGCTTTCTGGTAAAACAATACGAAAAAAGAAAAGCAAACGGGCAATTTTAATTTCATTGCCTGGTCTGCTTTTCTCTCTTAGTCGCTGAGGACTTTCATCCTAGCTGTTTGATACCATTTAAAAGGCTTATTTAACGAAGTCCAAAAGGGCCAAGAAGCTTTCTGCTTCAAGTGATGCACCACCAACAAGGGCGCCATCAACGTTTTCTTTGCTCATGTATTCTGCAACGTTTTCAGGTTTAACTGAACCACCGTATTGGATACGAACGGCTTCAGAAACGGCTTTACCGTAAAGTTTTTCAACTGTTGCACGTACAACACCACACGTTTCATCAGCAGTGTTGGCATCAGCTGATTTACCAGTACCAATCGCCCAGATTGGTTCGTAAGCGATGACAAGGTTAGAAACTTGTTCAGGTGTAAGGTCTTTCAAAGCTGCAGTGATTTGACCTTCAACCCATTCGCCTGTTTTGCCAGCTTCGTAAGTTTCAAGTGTTTCACCACAACAGATGATTGGTGTCACGCCGTTTGCGATGATTGCTTTTGCTTTTTTGTTGATGTCTTCATCAGTTTCGTGGAAGTACTCACGACGTTCAGAGTGACCGATGATGATGTATTCGATACCAAGGTCAGCGATTGCTGCTGGTGAGTTTTCACCAGTGAATGCACCAGCATTTTCAAAGTATGCATTTTGAGCAGCCAATTGGATGACATCATCTTTCAAGTTGTAAGCAAGTGGTGCAAGGAACAAGGCTGGGCTACCGATAACAGTATCCACAAGGTCAGCAGAAGGTGCTTTTCCTTTAACTGCTTCAGCGAAAGCTTGTGCTTCATCCAAAGTTTTATTCATTTTCCAGTTACCAGCGATAATCGGTTTACGTGACATGAGTCCACCTCTAAATTTTATTATTTGGAACTATACTTGACTTGCGTCAAGACAAACTCCATGCACTCCTATTTTAACATAAAAAGCGATAATATTCACAATAAAATGTAAAATGAATGAAAATCAATTACATTCTCTGAAAATAGTGCAAATCCCCCCTAACGCCCCACTCGCCTTAGACAGCAAAAAACCTGCCCACAACCATGCGTACAGATTTTTACTTTGATCACTTCTCTTGACCTGTGCGGCGGCGATAACTCGTCAGGGTTGCCAAACTTAGCACGAGGGTTAGACCAACGAAACTAAGCCAGACATCCTGGCTATCCGACGTATTAGGCAGAAGAGCTATTAGCCCTTCTTGGATTGGCTGTGGCACACCTGTCTGCGGTAGGCTGGACTGGACTGGCGCCTTTTCAAACGTCAGTGTCACCGTCCCATCCGTCCGGATTTTCGACACTTTCAAGACACTCGCCTCTAAATGATAGGCTGGTGTCACATTGACAAAGTCTAAGTCCGCTTTCGTCAACTGCGCATCCACCGGCGACACCGCTAAGTCACTCGCATAGGGCAGCTCGACCGTCGTTTGATCCTTGTAGGTCACATCGCCGATCTTAAAACTACCGCCCGTCATGACGACCGTGACCGTCACTTGCTCAGGCACCACCGTCTCCACCGCGAGGTTGGCGACCTTATTCGCATCCCCCTCGTCCAGCGTATCAGCCGAAGCCAGCCCCGCGATCAGAAAAGCTGCCAGCAGCACCAGAAAACGCATCACATTCTTTTTCATGGCCTAGCCTCCTTCCTTCACAACCTTGACCGAATAACTGAAATTGCCCCTAAAAGCCCCGCCCGTCGTGATGCTGTCCCAGTCGACTACCTGCATCACCGATACGTGCGTCGTTTTTCCCGTCTTGAACATGTCGATAACTGAGTTAGATGCCGTGATCTTACTATCATCGGCAGCACGTCGATGCGCTACATTTAAAGTCTCTCTGCCATTTGTCAAGCAAACTAGCCCATCAGGGGTGGCATTCGCCGCCATCAGCTGAATTTGCTCATCCTCTTGAAGCGTCGCATCCACCGTCACTGTCAGATACTGTTTCTCAGTCGCCAAGTGGTCAAAACTCAGCTTTTGAGGTATCGTAATTGTATAAGACGACGGCACGATCACTTCCAGAGGTGCAGTATAGGGCACCTCTAATAACTACCAATTAATTCACCTCTAAATGAAATTAGAAAAAAACACAGAAAACTAAGCATAGTCTACTATGTTTTTCTTTATGTTACAGACGCCACTTGACTGTTTATTCTTATTTTAGACAGATTACCTCCATGTTTTGAGATTTAAACGTTTAACTTGTTCGTACTTCAATAAGTTATAAGTCAGATTTGTAAGGTCAGTATTTAAAACAGCTCGATCGAATCCAATAGAACGTAAACTAGAACCATGCATTGAATTTTCAACAAAGCCAAATACATGTTCAATACGGACACGTATTTTCGAAATGATTTTATTAAACATTTTATCGTCTGCCTTAAGAGATTTACAACGTGTGTTTTTAAGACAGGTAAAAAGTTCAGCACCTTTAGGTGTTGCTTGATTTTGATAAGCTGAGTCTGCTAAGGTGATCTCATCGGGATCAACAAGAACGCCTATTACTTGAGAATCATGCACATTTGCAGGCGTTGTTTGATAATTCTTTACGAATTTTGATTTGGTATCTATAGCAATATGATTTTTGTAGCCATAGTGTCTCTCATTACCTTTAATTGTCCAGCGAGCAGCTGTATCCTTCTGTGCTCTTTTGTTCTTCGTCCAATTCACTGGTACCCTATTTGCTTTAATCAATTCATTTTCGTCTTTTGGATTACGTTGTTTAGGCGCCTCTATGAATGTTGCATCAACAATCTGTCCTTTATGAGCGATCATCCCTTGTGATTCAAGTTTTTCTTGAAAGGCAGAAAAAAGCCAGTTTCCTCTATTAGATTTTGATAGCTGATTTCTAAAGTTCCAGATAGTCTTTGCGTCTGGTACCTTGTCATCAATCTTAAGGAATCTTCTAAACGAAATCCGGTCAATCATTTGATATTCCATTGCATCATCAGATAGATTGTATAAGCGTTGTAAAATTAGAATTTTCAACATTAAAACAAGGTCATAGGGCGGTCTACCACCATGAGATTTGTTTTTTAAATCATACTTAAAAATCCGGTTAAGAGTTGGGCGAAAACACTCGAAATCAACCACTTTTTCTAGCCGCTCAAGAGGGTCTCCTTTTAAACTTAATTTTTCAAGATAGTCGCTATCTCCAAATAAATTCATCTTCAATACCTCGTTAGCTTATTTTTAATCTATTATACCTCTTTTCATACGTTTTTAGAGGTGCCCTATATGTTGGGCTATCCTGCGTTAAATCGTGTGTTGCAGCCAGACTCAACACCGGGTGCGTCAACATCAGCCCCATGAGCAAAACACAAGAGAAGAGTCGACTTTGTCTCTTTTTTTGTTTGAACAAAGCAAGCCCCTCCTTTCTACTATTTGCATGAGGTTTGTTAGCTACCTGGGGTGTAGGTCACTGAGAAGTCAACTGTACCAGTATGTGCGCCAGCAACAGTTGCAGGTGCAAGACTAGGCACATTCACAGAGATAGCCTCTGTCAAATCAGCCGATGCTGCACCAATTTCCGCACCTGTTTGGTAAGAATTGTCACATTACTGCTAGCGCTAGTATAGGCCGTTTGTCCACTAGCCGGACCATATGCAAGGGTGAAGGGAATCCTAGAGGTATTGCCGCTATAAGCCTTAGTCGCTTCAAGTGTACTAGTCAGGCTAACCGCTAGGCTACCATCCGTGTTAAGCTGAGAGTCTTTAGAGATTGAAACGTTAGCCGTTTGTGGCGTATTAACAGTTGCGGCTGAAAAACCAAATGATGCAGGGATTGTGATCGTATAGCTCGGTCCGACTGTCACCGTCACATCTGTTTTACCGTTGTTTGTTGCCCAGCCAGCAGGTGTATTCGTATCCGCAAAAGCTGGTGTCGAAAGTAAAGTCACGCCCAAAGCAAGACCTGCTAGGCTGATTAATTGTTTTTTTAGTCATCATCATATCCTTTCTTATGCGTTTATACGATATCATTTAAACCAACTGCGAAAGTAATGGGACCGGTGTGAGTCCCCGCAACATTTGCTTTCGCTGCTTGATTCGCTGTAATATTTGCCTCAACACGTGCAGACAGACGAGCCGTCCCAGTCGTGGCATCGACAGCATCCTCAGTCGATACGGATGCAATATCAGCACTCCTTTGTTCTAACAAGGTTAGCGCTGTTGTAAGAGATTCAGTTGTTATCTTAACATCTCTAGCAGCATCACCAATCTTAGCACCTGTCCTGACATTAAACTTAATCTTTGAAGTCGCGCCTAAGACAGCCTCAAAGTCTTGGGTTGGTAATGTCACCGTAATTTTTTTGTCAGCCTCAATCGTTGAGTTACTATTGATAAATACATTATTATCATCACCTACAAAAGTCGTATCAACTGCTGGTGCAGATACCGTCAAAGTGGCCGGAATGACAACCGTATAATTGGATGCGACAGTATAATTAACAATGGTTAGGGTATCGTTACCCGCTTGACCTGGGGTTCGTGTCAGCTCGCTAACGCTCAAAGCTTGATAATCGAGTTTATTGGTGATGGTTACCGTGGTCGCTGTCATGACTGGCTCATTGAGCGCAAAGCCTGATGGAATGACATCACCAGACCGATAAACTTCTGTTGGTGAGTAAGTCGCTTGCGCGTAGTCAAAACTGAAGAAGGCTTGTGGTTTGGTTATTACGACATATTTATTGTCATTAGCTAATAGATCGAGCTCATCAAATTCCAACTCACCATTGGCATCTGGCGCTGCCCAAGCTTTGACAGGGGTTCCTGTAATCGGACGCCCCTTTGAATCAACCGCTAAGAGGGCATAATAGTTATTGGGGTTAGCTTGACGCAACATCACGCGCCCCTTCATTTCTGTCCCACTCTTGTAAGCACCAGCCAAGACTTGGCCTTGATCTTTTGGAATCCCGATGGTCGTATCAACCCAAGCATCGGTGTCTAGCACATCAAGCGGTGTCACGTTTGAATTGGTTTCAGTCTGAATCGCAGCTTTGGGAATGGCGATGATGCGGTAGGTTTCACCGGACGCCAAGCCTTTGAAAGTAATGCTCGAATTTGATGTCGTGAACCAGTTATTGCCTTTGCCTAGGCTGGGGTCAACTGACGCATCACTGGTGTAGTTTTGGATGTTTGGTATCAATTGACTGTAGCCGTAAGAAACGTTGATTAAGGCATAGGCGTAGTCTGGTTTGGTGGTGACTGTTAGAGAAGCACCCCCACTATAATCTTGGGTTCGACTGATGTTCGGTTTAGTGATTTTCTTAACTGAAAAGCCACTAATATAGGCACCGTTCGCTGCTGCGGGATCAATTACAACACAAGTTGTTGCAATGGCAATAGCCCCTTGTCCCTCTGGAATCGTCAGAAATCCATGTTCGTTTTGATTAACTTGTGAACTCTTAGAGACATAGGACATGATTTTATCATCTCCATAAGTATAGGCACTTGATTTACTAAGGACACTAGTCCCTTTTGCAATAATCTCCGCTTTAACTTTGTTGGTATCAATCAGGGCACTGGCATTCGCATTAAATGCATGCGCCAAATCAAAGGCATGGACACCAGACGCAGTCGGATTACCATTGGCATCTTTTGGTGCTGTACTCGTAAAGCTGTTCCCAAATAACATCGCTTTTATAGCATCTGAGAAAAAGTCGGTTGAATATCGAGAACTTGA
This sequence comes from Lactococcus sp., assembly GCA_047833645.1. Taxonomy (GTDB): domain Bacteria; phylum Bacillota; class Bacilli; order Lactobacillales; family Streptococcaceae; genus Pseudolactococcus. Next base: position 1,790,835 of record CP181259.1, on the reverse strand, counting down.
TAAATCATAATTTAAATTTGGATCAGACTTCGTTTCTGTATATGTCGAGCTATGTGCCCCTGCACTAATTCCATAGGGATATTTCCCAAAATTATAACTCTGCACCATTTCTTGTCGATAGGCTGTCTCATTATACGTATTACTATTATTATGATTAAAAATGTATTGATCAGAACCTGATGCCATTTGTGCAGTAATACCCGATGTGCTATCCCAATAACGTAATACTTGACCTTCTGAATAATCTTGTGCTTTAAACTTAGATGGTGCTAGTGTAACTGCTACATAATCTTCCCGCTTATGACCAGAATACCCAACATTATCAACATTTCCCGCTTCATGAACATAGGCTAATTCATAAATCGCTCCTGGTAATGTAGAAAAATCAGCATATTTGGAATGATTAGAAATACCAAATGTATCTACTGCTTTTGGATTAGTAGAGTGTCCATACTCCACTTGAAAAGTTCCATTCTTAGGATTGTTTTGTGAGACATGAAACTGACTAGCGGGTCCTGTGTTTATTGGAAACATGGTGCCATCCCAATAATTTGGTGCATAATCTTTTCTAAGTTTAGCACTCGCCGTTATAGCACCAACAGCATCGGGAATGGTCGTTGACAGTTGTCCTGCACTACTGATATTAGGTTTATCCGCTTTAGTCCCACTTCTAACATCTAAAATTGCACGTTTAGACCGAACTGTCTTACTTTCTCCTTCAAATGTGGTATTTGTGATTTCGACATAGGTATAGTGTTTCCCTGCTGTTATCGGTGAATTAGCCATCAAAATATTACTTGAGGCTGATTGTGTCCCATAACTGCCTTTGTAGGTCGTATTACCATCACCTTCACCATTGTCCCCAAAGGTACCTGATGTCGCATTATCCGTCCCGTCCAGATAGTTATCGGTCGTATTGATAAACCAGGCATAGGTCAAAACGCCACCGTCAAGACTGGCTGCGGTCACGTATTCGCGCACCCCACGTTGATAGCCGTTACCACTTTGAATATAGAGGCTGGTGTGGTCGATATCCTTTTGAATCACTGGCGCTGCTGCTGGTGTGGTTACTGCTTGCGCATCATGACTGCCTGGCAAGCCCGCCACGGGTAAATAGTTGATCAGTAAGGCAACAATCATAATGCCACGCGCTAGCTGACTCAGCGACCGATTTATTTTTTGGTCATGTTTCATTTTCATCCTCTTCCCCTCTTAGCTGACTGTCACAATTACTGGCCGAAATGCAAATAAGCTTATTTTCAGACAACTGAAAATAAGCTTTCTCATCACTATAAAACCGCAGTGGCGATTATACCCCTGTGTATATTATCATATTTAACCCCTATTGTCAAGGTTTATTTTATACTTTTGTATTTCAAAGTTATTTCTTATAAAGTTATTATACCACTTTTTTGATAATAAAAAAATGATATGAAGGGAATTTGAGATAAAAGTCCTCTAAAAAAGAAACGATGACTGATTTCCGATGTTAATCGGAAATCGGTCATCGTCTATTTTTGCGTCCCTTTTTGAAAAATTGTCACACTTGAGAGTACGGCACGCTGTATTGCGCGCACAAAAAAATCCCATCTTATCTGGGATTTTAATTCTTTCAGTCAAGTGCTTCAACTGCAGCTTGAATCGCTGTCACCAACTTGAGATCACTAAGTCCTGTGACAGATTGAATCACCTCAGTCAAGTCTTCTGTCGCCAGACGATTTTGCAGGTCAACCGCTTGATCATCTGTGGCGTCTCTATAGTTGAAGATTTTCGCAACGGTTGCCAGATGGGTGGCAAAAGATAGATGTCGGTCATTTAATTCTCGGATGGGGCGAATGAAACGTTCATCGTAGCCGAGTTTACGAATGGGTGTCCGAGCAACCCGAGAGATATCATCAGACAAGTGCGGATTGACGAAACGCCCCCGAATTTTCTCGTGATAAGCGACTAATTCCGCTTCGTCAAACAAGTCCCACTTGGCCAACAAAAGGGCACGCGTTTCTTTTTGGGTTGCCACCAGCGCGGCCATCACGCGCTCGTCCTGCAAAGCCGCATCTATCGTGTCATGACCATAGTAGAAGCCGGTATAAGCCACTGTAGCATGGCCGGTATTGACTGAAAATAACTTACGCTCGATGAAGGGCTCCAGGTCCGTCGCGTAGTGAACGCCGGTCAAATGAATTAGGGCGTTGCGGACTTGGCTTTGGTCGATGACCCATTCGCTGAAGGGTTCCACGACGACGAACAGGGTGTCTGCGTGGGTTTGGCCGGGGACGATGCGGTCAACGGCAGCGTTTGGAAACCCAATGTATGTTTCGGCGTAAGCCTTATTTTCTGCTGTCAGAAAAGCATCTACCTTGGTTTTCAAAAATTCTGAGCCGCCGATCATATTTTCGCAGGCGATGAAGTCCAGGGGTGCCAGTATGTTAGCGGCTTGACGGGCTTGGATGCCTTGGGCGATGAGTTCTGCGATAAAAGGCAGGATATTAGGCCCGATGGCGGTCGTGACGATGTTGGCATTTTTAATGGCTTCGATGACCGCTTGGGGTTGTTTGGCATTGTTAAGACCAGAGACGTGGTTGATCGGAATCCGTGTCGCGGCATCTTCTGCCAACTCAATGTCATAGCTGCCTCGGTCGTTTAAGGCGTCGATGATTGTCTCGTTGACATCAACGAAGATGACTTCAAAATCATTTTTGTGTAAGATTTCTCCGATAAAGCCACGACCAATGTTGCCTGCACCAAAATGTACTGCTTTTTTCATGATAATTTTCCTTTCTGCGCTTTTATTTCATAAAAGCTTGAAACTTGACATCCGCTTACGCTCCTGCCAAGATGGGTCATTCGCGAACTTTGTCCGCTCAAAGTCTCTTTCTCATTTTTGTGAATAATTTCACAAGTAAATTTTAAATAAAACAACTTTCAAGTGACGCTAAAGTTGCTATTTTTTACCCTACGGCCGACGCCCTAAACTTCTACTGAGTTCAGCAAGTCTGCGATTGCTTCTGCTGTCTGAGCATCTGCTAGTTTGACGACATTGTCAACATCCGCACAGAAAATCGAAATCTTCTGAATCAAGTCCAGATGCTCATTACCAACACCTGCAATCCCAAAAAGTACCGTGGCGATTTTCGGATCTGCCGCATCCCCAAAGTTCACGCCACGCGGGACTTGCACAATGGTAATGCCTGTTTTCAGAACTTCTTTTTTTGCAGTATCTGTGCCATGTGGGATGGCGATGAAATTGCCCATATAGACCGAAAGTTCACGGTTCCGTTCTAACATAGCAGGCACGTAGTCTGCTGTGACATAGCCACCTGCTAAGAGCTGTTCGCCACAAAATGTAATGGCTGCTTCCTGCGTTTCAAAAGCCTGTCCTAGTTTGATTAAATTCGTTTGGATCTCCATGATTTACCTCTTTCTGCGCTTAAGCTCCGACCATGCTAGGTCATTTGCGACCTTTGTCCGCTCAACCTTTATCTCTGTAACTTCTCGATTTAACTTTCTCTTGATACCTTAATTGTAATCGCTTTCTATTCTGGCGTAAATAAAAGCCTTGTCACAAAAACTTGTGACAAGACTTAGTCCAAATGGCTATATGTTAGTGTTCTTCTCTGGTGTATTTGGCGAAACTTTCACCGATGATTTTATTTAATAACTCATAGACGATATCGTCATTACCCGAGCTGTAAATGGTGGTGTAAAGCGTATTTTCGATGATGGAACTTGAGATCTTACCCAGGATATAATTATAAATCTCATCGATTGATTGGGGGGCTGTCAGAAATAAAATCCGATTCGCCATCATTGGGGCTTTATCCATGCCCACGACTTCAATCTCATGGGTCAAATCAAAAATTTTAAACTCTGGACGTGGCACGACTTGAGAAACCCCATGAATCAAGGCCAGATTGGTCTTGGGAATCCCAAAGGCAGTCCGTCTGAAGCGTTCTAATAGGTCCCAGTCGATCAGATTATCCGCCCGCATGAGGTCATAAATCGTTTCATTAAAATCAGCGATATTGGCCAGTTGAGAAATACTAAAATTCTGTAAAATGACCTGACTTTTCAGAAAGAAATCCTGAAAATCAAGCGGATTTTCAACCGTCGTGTCATTTTCTTGGCGTGGCGTCCGCTTCCCTCTTAATTTACGAATCTCTTGCGTAATGTCTGAAACATTGGCTAAGGCAATCGTCGGGCTAATCTGGATAAAGGTCTCGGTCTCATAGGCCTCATCTTCGATCTTTTCGGTCGTGAAAATCAGGTCAAAATGCGCCAACTCTTCCTGCCCCATCTGGCTAACTTGAATGATCTTGATCGACGTGATAAAGGGAAACTGGGTTTGCAGGTTACGCGCGAGAATGGCCATTGACACGCGCCCACGGCTGGTAATCAAAAGCGCCGTCATCGGGAAAACGCGACTGGACCGCTCAAGTGTGGCTAAAAAATGGAGGGTGATGAGGGCAACTTCATGCTTAGAAAACTTCTTGTCGAAAACCTCGGCCAGGCTGCGACTGATGACCTTAAAGAGTGCCGCATGTTCCTCCTCCACATTGATGACCAGATCATTTTTATCATCGGAGAAGAGTTGCGGGAGAGTAAAGCTACTGCGTAAGTGGGTGTTGAGCAGGGTAAAAATTTTCTCATCTCGGCTGAAATTCAAGCCTGTGGTCACCCCAACCGCTTCAATAAATTGGCGGACTTTATAAGAAAAGCTGGTATCGTATTTTTCATTAAACAGAAAATCTCCGCCCTTATCAAAATGCAAAATGTCTACCATGTGGGACAGATACATGATTTCGGGGAGGTTGACCCGGAACTCAGGCAGGTTTTGGACAATTTTAGTCACAAAATCCAGCGCTTTTTTCGAAGGTCTAAAGTGATAATGATTTTCAATCAGATGTTGCTGGCCCAGGCGCTCTAGGGTCACAATGAAAAAGAGTCGTAAAATGCCTTGGGTGCGGTCTGAAATATTGGTAATTTTAGAGCGCTCGAAAGCGGTGGTCACACTGTCAAAATAGGCTTTCTGAAAAAGCTGCACGATTTTATTGTCCTGGTAGAGGGTCTCAGAGAAATTAAAAATATCACGGGTTGATAGGTTGCTGACCAGACAAGAAACGAGGAGGGTTCGTTTACTGTACTCGCTTGCGATGACTTCTAGGCCCCCTTCCCGTACAAGACCATTGCCAGCAAACGTGAGATTTTGTTCGATGATTTTCAAGTCACCTGTGGCTGTCGGCTGGCTGATGGCAAAGCGATCCATGAAGTCTGCCAGTTTGGCCTGCTCGAAAATCAACAAGATTAGCTCCATAAAATGGCGCTCATTTTGACTGTAATCTTCGACCACGCGCTTATCGGTTAGATTTGATAATTCCCCTTTAAGGGTGTAAAACTGATCGTTTTTGATCAGGTTAACTTGATAGTTTGGCAGGAAATCCTGCAAATTTTGTAGGTCTCGGTAAAGCGTTCTGCGACTCACACCGACAACGTCAAGGAGATCAGCAATGCTGACCTGGCCTTTCTTGACGATTTCATCGATGATCTGCTGTTCGCGTTTCGTGACGAGCATGACGCCTCCTTTAATGAGTCATATCCTGACTGAAATAGTCGCTAAATCTGATTACTTGAGGTCTTAGACACAGACCACAAAAACCCGACAGGCGGGTTTTAGGTTATTTGAAAGTTCTGACTATTTGTGCATTCTTGCTACCATTTTATCATACTCAGGTGTGGTTATCAAACTGTCCACACTGAGATGTTGGGCATTTGGCGCATGATGTCGGGCAATTTCGGTATTGTCTTTTGTCGTGACAATGACGATATTCGGTGCATTATAGGCTGCCAGGGCCAGAAACTCGACGTCTGATACTGGAATCTTGACATCATGATTTCTAAAAATCGATAGTATCGTTTCTTTCCCCATGGTCGCACTACCGACAGATGCGGCGTCATGGGCGAAGACGACCTCATCAATCAAACTCAAATCGATGTCGCCGACCGCTTGATCAGCCGACGCTTGCGCTGCGGCACCGCCGACCGTCAAGCTGCCGATGATCTCATCGTATTTCGGCGAATTTAAGAAATTAGCGACCGCCACCCGTGTAGCGCTCGGTGCCATCTGAGCCGCACGCGCCGCCAATTCTTCCTGGGTCACGACCAGTGTATCCGCCGCATCAGACAAATTGGCAATCGCTCGGTTAGTCACATCGATGCTGAGGCCAGCTTTTTTGACCTTATCGCGAAGAATTGACGCCCCCATGGCTGAAGAGCCCATGCCTGCATCGCAGGCAAAGATGATGTGTTTGATGCCGCCTAAGTTGCTAAGTGTTGCAAGAGCAGCTGATGGTTGCGCTTGCCCTTTAGCAACGGCTTTATTGGCCGCAAGGTCAGCTTGTGCAGTGGCGAGTGCGGTATCGTCTACCATTGATTGATCATTTTTAAGAATGACAGCAGCCACTAAGAATGAAACAGCTGCGGCAGCCAGGACACCTAGTAAAACGGTCACGTGTGGCCAGAGCCCTTTCGGTGCCATGGCTTCAATGGCGATAATTGAGCCTGGTGAAGCGGGTGAGGTCAAAGCCGACCCAAGAACTGAGTTGGTAAATGTCCCAGTCACACCACCTGCGATTACAGCAAGGAAGAGCGCAGGTTTCATCATAACATAAGGAAAGTAGATTTCATGAATCCCACCCAAGAAATGGATGATGATAGCACCAGGCGCCGTTGCTTTAGCTGACCCTTTACCAAAGAACATGAAAGCAAGTAAGAGACCAAGACCTGGACCAGGGTTGGCTTCTAGTAAGAAGAGAATTGATTTACCTGTCGCCGCCACTTGTTCTGTTCCGATTGGTGTTAAGATGCCATGGTTAATGGCATTGTTCAAGAAGAGAATTTTAGCTGGCTCGATAAAGATATTGGCAAGTGGCAACAGATGGGCATTGATAATCGTTTCAACACCTTTGGCCATGAGATTGGTCAAGGCTTCAACGATTGGGCCAATTAAGGTATAGCCAAAGAGCGCCAAGATGAAACCTAGAATTCCTGCTGAGAAGTTATTGACCAGCATTTCAAAACCGGCTTTGATTTTAGGTTGAACCGCTTGGTCGAATTTCTTCATCAACCAACCGGCAAGTGGTCCCATAGCCATGGCCCCGATGAACATGGGGATGTCGGTCCCGACGATGACACCCATGGCAGCAATTGCCCCAACCACACCGCCACGTCCATCACCATAGCTATTTTTACCACCGGTATAGGCGATCAATAAGGGTAAAAGATAGGTGAGCATGGGACCGACTAATTCGGCAAAGTTTTTATTGGGCAGATAACCTTTCGGAATAAAGAGGGCAGTGATAATCCCCCAAGCGATAAAGCCGCCTATATTTGGCATGACCATGCCCGAGAGTGCCGTTCCTAAACGCTGAACTGCAACTTTTAAGTTGAATTGTGACTCGTTCATAATATTCTCCTTGTGCGTGAACACGATAGTTAAGTCTGATCCTGAAACAAGCGAACATGTTCAATAAAAATAGCATTTTTGTTTCAAGCATCGGTTACTTACACCTTCATTGTAACCGTTTCCAAGATAGGGGACAATAAAAGCCTTGACACAATAATTTGTGTCAAGACTTATAACCTTGTAAAATCTGCACGTGAATCGTTGCTTTTTTGGGCGGGTTTTTAGCAATTTCTAGCTTTTCGGCTTCAGAAATTCGCCATTCTAAGGGGCTCATGGATAAAAAGTCTTGTCGCAGCTGTTCTGGCAGGTCAAATTCATAGTGACTTTCCTTTTGCGTGAAGTCTGGGAAATTTTCAGCAAATTTTCCTAAGACATCACGATTATCGTAGTCTACCGGTAAACCAAAGGCTGTGCGCAGTTCCTGTAGATAATAGCGGTCGGGGATGACCTTGATCACCTGACCACCATGTCCCAAAACGCGATCAAACTCTCGGTAATTAGACGGTGTGAAGATGTTCAAAACGGTCGCCATGCTCTGGTCGGCAAAGGGGAGGTTGGTCAGGTCGGACAGGCTGAAGAAGGCCTGCAGGTCGGTCAAGTCGGTCGCCATGTTGACGCCATCGAGGGCGATGTCGAAGCCAAATTTATGGCCAGAAACATCGAGTAGGTCTAAAAAACTGCCTTCGCCACTGCCAACGTCGAGCAGGTTACCTGGCGTGAGCAGGGTTTGAATCTCTTGTAGCACGGGGGCGTACATGCCGGCTTGGATCAGTTTGCGGCGTGGTTCAAACATCTTGCGCGTGTAGTGGGTGGTGTCTGGCTTAATCGTCAGGAAGTTGACGACACCTTTTTTGCTGAGGTTGTAGGTGTGGCGCTTGTCACAAATGAGGGCATAGTGGTCGAGGTGAAAGGCGCTGTGACACAGGGGGCACCTTAAGAGGTCAATGTTTTGCGCTAAATATTGGGCGGATTTATCTATTTTCTTTAGCATTTTTGTTTGGTACTTTCTACTTCTTGTGTGAGATGCGCTTGAAGCTGTGGGAGCAACTCCTCTAGCAGCAACAGCTCGTCACTAACGGTCTCTATCGTATCTCCCGGCTTAAAATGATAAACCTCATAGGCTATCAAATCTTGAAGTTTAGCTAGGCAGGCCCAATCCAGTTCTGGCAAGGTCCGCTTGGTCTCGTCTGAAATCTCTCTGAGATGATAAGCGATATGTTCTAAGCCAACCATATAATCAGCATCAATCTTGTGACCGACTGTCTTTTTCACCAGCTGAACATGGTCTAGCATCATCTTAATCAGATACAAGTCAGCTTTCAAATAATTATACATGGTGATCAACAGTCCTTTCAATAAATTCTTTCGTCTATTATAACATATAAGTGGTTTGATTTTGACAAGCAGACCGCAAAATCACGATTCAGTCACTTTTTATGAACAAAATATAATAAACATTCCTTTTATCATTAGAATTTTCCAGTTTTTTTCGCTATAATATAGTTTAATTACTATTGTTACACCTCTAATCAAAGACATAAGATGTTAGAGACTGCCAAATAGCATGACTTCAAAACAAAGGACACCATTTTTATGAAAAACTTTCTATTAGACAAAGACTCCCAATACATTTTGAAAATGATTAGCTTACTCAACGATGCCCCAAATCATGAAATGACGTTGGCCGACTTAGAAACGACGCTTGGTCTCGCCAAGCAGACCGTTAAAAGTTATTTCAACAAGCTACTTGACTATTGCCATGACCAAGACTTAACGACTTTTTCCGTTGACGCCAATCACTTCAAAATGACACCTGGGACGGCTTTTAATCTCTTCAAACTCCATCATTATTTGATTCAAAAATCTGTTAAATATCAAATGATGCTGCGTATTTTTACCGATACCTCGACAACTTTTACAAGCCTTCAAAAAGCCTTAGGCATTAGCCGAAGCAAATGCTCGGTTCATATTAAAGAATTAAATGATTTTTTGGCTGACTATGACTGCCACATCAATTTTCTACAAAGAAAGCCGATGCAGGGTGACGAGCATCAGATTAGATTTATCTACCATAACCTCTTTTGGGGATTGGATTTGGATGGCATTATCGAAAAAGCGCCCAGTCTTGAAGCCGCGAGCAACCTCTTACTCGAGTTTGTACCGACCCTCGACTACTCGACTTTTTTAAGGATCAAACTGAGTTTTTATATTTTTAGAGTAAATACGCGACATGGTTTCTTCTTGTCAGAAGAAGAGGTGTTCACAACGCCTGACTCTCCCTATGTGACCTATGCTGACTTTTTCAACAAACTTGAAGCGACTGGCTTTTTGGACACTTGTCCAGATTTAACCATCAAAGAACGGGAATGTCGCTATCTCTACTTCATCTTTTGTCGTGCTAATTTAATCATGCTAGAAACTTGGCAAGCGACTGATTTTCAAATCAAGCACTCGCAATGCCCTGAAGTCAATAAGTTGATCTCACAGTTTCAGAATCATATCAATTTCCAACTCTCCGAAGCAGAATTAAATTATCTTCACTACAACCTCACCCTCATGAACCAAGAAGCAAAAATTTTTAAGGGAAGCAATAAGATTTTTGATCTCGAAGAAACAGCTAACGAGATTTTCCGGACTGAGGCGAAAACCTACACCTTTATCAATACCTTCGTTCAAGACCTCTGTCAACGTAACGATAAGCTCGAAACACTCATTCAAAATTTCCCCAATTTATATTGGCATTACCTCATTCTCTTTAAAAACATCCTGAGAAAACATCGACGACCTCTTAAAGTATTAGTTCAAACAAATTCCTCACCCATTCATCGTGAAATGCTGATTTCTCAAATTCGCAATGCGACACCGGTTCCCATCAATATTGTGACCTTTAATCAACTTAAAAATGAAAAACCAGATGCCATCATTTCGAACTGGATGCCAGATCGGCAGTATGCCGATGTCCCTTTCTTCTCAACTTCTCTCTTCTACTCAGACTGGAACAAAACGGATCTTGATTATTTCCTGAATCAATTGTCCGATCAAACCAATCATTTTTGTGCGTATCAGTGATTATCAGCAACCCGCTAGAGGGTACTCCTAACACGAAAGCTCTGAAAGCTTGAAGCAGGTATGGTATAATCAAAGTAATCGAAAAAAAGATTGGAGACACCCCTTGTTAATCAGAGAATTTTGTGCTGAAAACTTTACCGATATCCCCCGAGCCGTGGCTGCTGGTGCTGAACGCATTGAGCTCTGCGACAACCTCGCAGTTGGCGGCACGACCCCGAGCTACGGCGTCATCAAGGAAACCGCCGACTACCTCAAGGACACCAAAACAACCTTTGCCAGCATGATTCGCCCGCGTGGTGGCGACTTCGTCTACAACTCCATCGAGCTTCGCATCATGGAATCTGACATTTTGAAAGCCGTTGATGCTGGCACAAGTGAGCTGGTATTCGGTGCGCTAACAGATGATAACAGTTTAGACTTAGAAGCCTTGGAAACGCTAATGATCGCAAGTCAGGGCCTCCCTGTGACCTTTCACATGGCCTTTGATGAGATACCCACAGACTTACAAAAATCTGCCCTTGATGAACTCGTGACACTCGGCTTTGACAAAATCCTCATGCACGGCGACAGTCTCGATCAACCTATCAATACGGATAAAATCGCCGAACTCGTCAGCTATGCAGCTGGTCGCATCCAGATTTTAGCAGGTGGTGGCGTCACTGCTACCAATGCTGAAACCGTTTCAGCTGAGACTGGTAGTCCTTATGTGCATGGTACAAAAATTGTGACACTTTAAACATCAAAAATCCCTCAGATTTCAACTTGAAGTCTGAGGGATTTTTCAATTCTAGCTGTCAACCGCTTAAAAGTTTTGAACCAAATGTTTTTCTGAAATGGCTTTGACTTTTTCAACACGACGCATATATTTTTCTTCTGGTAGAAAATCAGTCGTCATCCAAGTCCGAACAATCTCCAAAGCGAGTGCTGAACCGATGATTTTACCGCCCAAACACAGAACATTACTATCCGTATGCTCACGCGCCAATTTCGCACAGAAAGGATCTTGACAGACAACCGCATCAAGACCATAAATCCGATTAGCAATCAAAGCAGAACCATAGCCCACGCCATCGACGAAAATACCGCGGACTTTTTCCTGACTGACTTTAAGCGCTGCTGGATAAACGAAATCTGACAAATCAACCGCAGTCGTGTCATAAGGCCCCATATCATCGACCTCATGCCCCATTGTTTCTAGTAATGCTTTAATTTCTGCTTTTAACTCGACCCCTGCGTGATCACTTGCCATAATAATTTTCATTTTTTCGTTCGTTTACTCGACTTTCTTTCAGTATCTATTTAATCTTCAATGCGATAAACATCGCGATCTTTCGTTTCTTGAATATTACGATAATTGCTCCGCAATTTATCCTGTAACAAATCTTTTTCAGCTGGTGAAATTTTGATTGGCTCTTCTAAAATCAGCCAAGTAACCGTTTGGTTCAATGGCGGTGTCGTCATGGAGCCCTTATAAGTCCAGAAAGTCTGATTTTTGGGTAACAATTTATTGATATCAAAGTCAACCAACTTATGGGGCGCATCTAACAAGGTCAAGATACTGTCATCTGTGTAATCTTCATCGACATCAGCAAAAACAGCCAGGACCAATTGGTTAATATCAACACTCTCAAAAGCAAAATGGATCTCTGCTGCGTGTCTCTTACCATTGACCAAATGCTCAGCGCCATCATGAAAATGGAAACGGTTGAGCATATATTCATGCCCCCGCCATTGCAAATCACCATCCGCATAGATCTGAATCCCGATCGGCGTATCTTTCACAATGACCTCTTGGTCACTTGGGAGGTTAATCTGTAACGAGGTATCCACCTCGGCCACCAATTGATCCGTCTGCACATCAATCGGCGACTGAGGGATCAACGTATTATTAGCAAGCGCCCATTTCTCTTGGTGCCTGTAGTCAAGATGTTTCATCATGGCAACTCCTTTAATGATGAGCGAGATTTTCTCGCGAAGAATTTAGGGAATGTCTCTTTTAAAAGATAGCATAGACTGGCAAAACGGTTGTCTGAAAATAAGCACCTTCAGCTCATGTCAAACGCTATCTCATCTATCATACCATATTTTGGTCGGATACTTAAAGCTTGCAGTCCAAAAAATACGATGTCTCCTGATCAAAACTAGCAGACTTAGCCGATTTTTTAATGTTTTCATCATCTCACCTTACTCGCTGTTTTCTATCGCAGACAAGGTTTTTGTCGCCCATTTCCCGAATTATCCGAATATTCACGACTTTTTTAAAAATAAAACACATTTTATTGGCCTAAAACGCTCATGATTGTGGTAAGATATGAGAAAGAAAAAAGTCGCATGCGACATTTCAGAATACGGAGTCCAATATGCCAAATATGCCAAACACAGTCCTATCGCTTCAAGAGCAAAAAAATCAGCAGCAGAAAATCACGATGTTGACTGCCTACGACTTCACAACAGCCAAACTTTTCGATGAGGCTGGCATTAATATGCTTTTAGTTGGAGATTCGCTCGGGATGGTCATGCTGGGCTACGAGGATACCCTCAAGGTGACGATGGCTGATATGATTCACCACACCAAAGCGGTGGCACGCGCCGCAAAAAACGCTTTTGTCGTAGCTGATCTCCCCTTTTTATCCTACCACGTCAGTACTGAAGCTGCTATCACTAATGCCGGCCGCCTGATCCAAGAAGGGGGCGCCAATGCCGTCAAACTAGAAGGGGGCGAGGCTTTCGCCGATGTCATCACCGCTATCACCAGAGCCGCTATCCCTGTCGTCGCACATCTCGGCTTGACGCCACAATCCGTCAATGCCTTTGGTGGCTTCAAAGTACAGGGGCGCACCGAAGCCGCTGCCCGTCAAGTGATTCAAGATGCCCTTGCCGTGCAACATGCCGGTGCTTTTGCAGTTGTCCTAGAAGGGATTCCTGCGCTATTGGGCGAGTTCATTAGCCAACTTTTACACATTCCGACCATTGGCATCGGTGCAGGCAAGGCGACTGACGGTCAAGTGCTCGTCTATCAAGATATGCTCGGCATGATTGATAGCCTACAACCCAAATTTGTCCGCCGTTTTGCTGAGGGTGGGACATTCATCAAGGAAGCCGTTGCCTACTATCAAAGGGAGGTCCAGTCTGGCGACTTTCCAAATGACAGTGAAAGCTATCCCATCGATCCCGAGATGATCCAAACCTTAAAGCAAGAATTTATCTTAAAAGAGGACCCTAACACATGATACCTACTGCAACAACCCTTTCAGAACTCAAAATACAGCTCACATCATGGCGTGACGATCAGCTAACGATTGGTTTGGTACCAACCATGGGCTTTTTACACGAAGGCCACCAAAGCCTTATCAAAAAAGCTGCTAACGACAATAATCGTGTCGTCGTCAGCATTTTTGTCAATCCTACCCAGTTTGCTGCAGGAGAAGACTTAGACACCTATCCCAGAGACCTGGTGCAAGACCAAATTAAATGCCAAGAGGCAGGTGCTGACCTCATCTTCGCACCTGATGTTTCTGAGCTCTATCCGTCAGGCTTTAACACTTACGTCACCACATCAGGCATCAGCGACCTCTTAGAAGGCAAGAGCCGGCCCACACATTTTCGCGGTGTCACAACCATCGTCACCAAACTCTTCAACCTCGTCCAACCCACCAAAGCCTACTTTGGACAAAAAGACGCCCAGCAGGTTGCCGTGCTCCAACAAATGGTGCGAGACCTCAACCAAAACCTTGACCTAGTAGTCTGCCCGATTATCCGCGAACCAGACGGTCTAGCGAAAAGCTCCCGAAACACCTATCTCAGCACAGATGCGCGGCAGCAGGCCGTCATCTTATCCCAAGCGCTAACACTTGCCGAAACCCTCATTATCAATGGCGAGCGTGAAACCAGCACCATCATCGCCGCCCTTGAAGGACTCATCCAAAGCCAGCCCTTAACCAAAATCGATTATATCAAAATCGTCGACCCTACCACCCTACAAGACATGGCCGTCATCGACCATAAGGTCTTGCTCCTACTCGCCGTCTACGTCGACCACACGCGACTGATCGACAACACACTCATCCACTTGGAGGCCTAACCCATGCTACTAGATATGCTGAAATGCAAAATTCACCGCGCCACCGTCACACAAGCCGAATTGGACTATGTCGGTAGCATCACCATCGACGCTAACTTATTAGCAGCGTCAGGCTTACTACCCTATGAAAAAGTACACATCGTGGACATTAATAACGGTGAGCGCTTTGAAACCTATGTGATAGAAGGCCCAGCAGACACAGGCGTTATCTGCCTCAATGGTGCAGCTGCCAGAAAAGTCCAAGTTCAGGATAAAATCATCATCATGGCCTATGCGCAAGTCACACCAGAAGAAGCACGAACTCTCAAACCACAAGTCGTCTTTGTTACAGACGACAACAAAGTCGACAAAATCACAGACTACGAAAAAATTGGGAAAATCAGGTATTAAAAAATAGCGTTTCAAGCGCTATTTTTTATTTGAGTTTCCATTTTGGATAGAGGACACCCAGAAAGACAGCAATTGGCACAAAAACAGCTGCTAGCAGCTTATCCTGGAAAGTAAGCAGACTCACCACCAACTCAAGCAGACACACCGCAAACATCAGATACCGAATCAACTTGCCCGCTGCTAAATTTTTAGCACTTGCTTTCAGCGGATAAAGATGGGTCAAGAGTTGATAATCCTGAGATTGACGAATCGGCAACAGCTGAAAAACAAGTAAGTAATCAAACACTAAGGCGAGTAAGAGCGCGAAAATAGCCGTAGGGATAAAGATGAGCGACAGCACCGCAAGTCCTAGCAAACGCAGCATGAGCAGCCAGTAATCCCCACTGCGCAAAAAAGTTCTGATAAACAGATAGTCGTAGATCATTTTTGACTTGGGCAGCAAGATATCCAGATACTTGCGACGTTTAGCCTGTTGCTGTAAGCCCTTGACATCGGTAAACTGACTAAAGACCTTGAGCACCGCATTTTGGCGATTTTTTTCGTACTGGATCAGGGATTGCCACTGAATCAGATCATCTTGCACAAAGGACTGCGCTTTTTTCGTGAGCAGGACATATTTAAGGGCGATTAAGACGATAGCCCAGACTAGCGTGAAAGGAAGGGGACTTTTGACAAGCGGACTAATGATAAGCGTCACCAAAACAATCACAATCGCTGGAAAGATCAGAGATTTTTTCACAGCGCTTATCAGATAAGCTTGAACAGACTTTTCTTTTGCCAAGAGGAATTGTTGATCTGCCCGTTCGACAAATGTCGCTAGTCGCCCGAAAAACAAGACCATGAGAGAGACTAGGACAGCTATCACATACCCCGGTAACCAATGCGCCGGTAAACTTTTCAAGAAATCAGCGTATTGGTAGGCCAGAAAGCCGATAAGCAGCATGAGAATGAGGACAAAATGGTCATTCAACACATAACGGAGATATTTGAGATTTTGTGCTCGCCAATTCGCACGCCGTTTGGCAAATAAATCATTGATGTCTTTAGCCATGCGCCCGCCAACTTCCATCAGTCAAAGCGACATAAATCTCATCAAGACTTGCCTCTGGCAGGTTAAACTTAGCACGTAAGGCTGCTAAATCACCATCTGCGATGACTTGCCCCTCATGCAGGACGATAAATTTATCACAGAATTTCTCTGCAGTTGATAAAATATGCGTGGACATCAGGATAGACGCCCCTGTTTTTTTCATCTCTAACATGAGGTCAATCAAATCATTGATGGCAAGTGGATCAAGCCCCAAAAACGGTTCATCAATAATATAAAAGGATGGCTCCGTTAAAAAAGCACAGATAATCATCACTTTTTGTTTCATGCCTTTAGAAAAGTTCGCTGGAAACCAGTCCAATTTATCAGAAAGTCTGAATGTTTTCAGTAATTTTTCAGCACGTGTCAATGCAACATCGGGTGCAACATCATAAGCTAGGGCAGTGACCTCAATATGTTCACGCAAGGTCAATTCTTCATAAAGGGATGGTTGCTCAGGAATAAAACCAATTTTCTTCCGGTAGCTTTCAGCGTCCTCACGGATACTCAAACCATCCAACAAAATCTGACCTTGATAAGGTGTCAGCAACCCAATAATCTCCTGAATTGTCGTCGACTTTCCGGCTCCGTTTAGGCCAATCAAGCCGACAAGTTCACCGGCATTGACCGTAAAATCTACATCTTTCAGAACTGTCGTCCCGAAATAACCACCTGTTAAATTTTTTATTTTTAATGTCATATGCGCTTTCTATACTCTTTTTTACATAAAATGCTATACTATAATTATAACAAAATTCAGAAAAGAAACGGTAAAATTCATGACAGATTGCATTTTTTGTAAAATTATCGCTGGGGACATCCCTTCTTATCAACTTTATGAAGACGACGATGTCCTAGCCTTTCTTGATATCACGCAAACGACCAAGGGTCATACCTTGGTCGTACCCAAAAAACACATCCGAAACGTTTTAGAAATGTCTGCTGAAGAGGCTGCAACCTTGTTCGCTAAGATCCCGCAGATCGCGGCTCACATTACCGAAACCCTGGGCGCAAGTGGCATGAACATCCTCCAAAACAACGAAGCGATTGCAGGCCAAACCGTTTTCCACGCCCATGTTCATCTGATTCCACGCTATGGCAAAGACGACGGTTTCACGGCCAGCTTCACCGAACACGACATCGACCTAAAGGCACTTCAGAGCACGCTAACCACCCCTTAATATGCGGACAATGGCATCAGACATCTAGCAGCATGAGCTTAGAGGAAGAAGCCTTTGAGCGGACGAAGGGCGCGAATGACCCCGCTTGGACGGAGCGCTAGCGGAGGGAAAGTTTCAAGATGTCACAAAGTGACATCGCAGAAAGGAGAACTGACATGAGCATGATTGATTATTTTAAAGATTTGAAAGCTATCGGTGGCGACTTAATTTCAGAGACGGCTGAGGCTAAGAAACATTTGGACACGGTCAAGTTCGAACTTGGCTATGCCCAATTTGTCATGGCTGATATCCAAAAAGACATCAAAGCATATCAGTTCCAAGCACAGCCAAGAATTGATGCGATCAAGGCACGTTCAACTAAAATTCAAAACGAGCTCTCAAAATAATTGAGAACTCGTTTTTTTCTATGTACTTAAAACCTTATCTTGAAACTAGGGCACCTCTAATAACTACCAATTAATTCACCTCTAAATGAAATTAGAAAAAAACACAGAAAACTAAGCATAGTCTGTCAAGCCCCAAATAAAATAGACAGTTCAAAAAAAACACATTTCCACTCAAAGGTATGTCTGCCTATATTCAATAGGAGTCATGCCTTTTAGTTTGAGTTGTGGTCTATCAAAGTTATACCATGTAATGAAATCGTCAATCTGCTGCATCAATTCCGTCTCATTTTCAGGTACAAATAATTCCAAAGATTCACTTTTAAGATGAGAAAAAAAGTTTTCACAACAAGCGTTGTCATAACAGTTTCCCTTACGAGAATGAGAAACCGTCACATTAAAAGTTTCAAGTTTTTTGTGATACTGCTTGTTCGTATACTGAAATCCTTGATCTGAATGTAAAAGACAAGATTTTGATTTGTCCCAATCTTTTCTGAAAACAAGGTCTAAATTCTCAAAAACTAACTGATTATCATTGAATTTTGATAGATTGTAAGCTAAAATAGAGTTATCATACAGGTCTTTGATAATACTTAAGTACAGTCTACCCTGTTTATGATACACATAAGAAACATCTGTCACTAACTTTTCATGAGGTCGTGTGGCGACGAAGTGTCTTGCGAGAAGGTTTGGCGAAACCTTTCTCGCTTTTTTGTTCATTTCTTGCCTCGTGCAAGAAGTAAAGCGTTTCTTGCGTATTGGCGATTTCAAACCGAGAACTTGCATATAGCGAAGGACAGTCTTTGGGTTGACGCTTATACCATAAAGTCGCTTAAGTTGCATCCAGATATAGCGATAGCCCTTAAAAGAGGCATCAAAGAGAAGTTGAATCTTCTCTGCCAGCTGAGAATTCCAAGATTTTGTAAGGGGGCGGTTTTTCTTAATCCAGCTATAATAACCACTCCTTGAAATACCAAGATAATGACAAAGAGCAGTAATGGCATACTGTCCTGTTAAACTATCAACGACTTGATACTTGGCTCTTGTAGAGATTTTTACAAGAGCTTTCTGAGCTTTTTTAGAATAGCTACCTCCATTTTGAGATAGTTGACTTGTTCTTCTAAAGTCATCGTCTCTGACTTAAGTTGTGCCGGTCTACCACGATTATCTTGATAGAGAAGTTGAGGATTGTTCTCGTACAATTTAACCCAATGTTGTACTTGTGAGCGATTGGTGACACCAAAATGTTCTGCCACTGATTGATAGCCACCTAAGTGGTCAAAAAGATAAGCTTGTGCAACCTTTACTTTAAAGTCGCCCGTGTAGTTCTGATTTTTACGCATGAAAAAGCTCCTTGATAAAATGATTGAAATAGTTTTTTTATTTCATGTCCATTTTACCAGGAGCTGTTCAGTCTACTGTGTTTTTCTTTATGTTACAGACGCCACTTGACTGTTTATTCTTATTTTAGAAAGATTACCTCCATGTTTTGAGATTTAAACGTTTAACTTGTTCGTACCTCAATAAGTTATAAGTCAGATTTGTAAGGTCAGTATTTAAAACAGCTCGATCGAATCCAATAGAACGTAAACTAGAACCATGCATTGAATTTTCAACAAAGCCAAATACATGTTCAATACGGACACGTATTTTCGAAATGATTTTATTAAACATTTTATCGTCTGCCTTAAGAGATTTACAACGTGTGTTTTTAAGACAGGTAAAAAGTTCAGCACCTTTAGGTGTTGCTTGATTTTGATAAGCTGAGTCTGCTAAGGTGATCTCATCGGGATCAACAAGAACGCCTATTACTTGAGAATCATGCACATTTGCAGGCGTTGTTTGATAATTATTTACGAATTTTGATTTGGTATCTATAGCAATATGATTTTTGTAGCCATAGTGTCTCTCATTACCTTTAATTGTCCAGCGAGCAGCTGTATCCTTCTGTGCTCTTTTGTTCTTCGTCCAATTCACTGGTACCCTATTTGCTTTAATCAATTCATTTTCGTCTTTTGGATTACGTTGTTTAGGCGCCTCTATGAATGTTGCATCAACAATCTGTCCTTTATGAGCGATCATCCCTTGTGATTCAAGTTTTTCTTGAAAGGCAGAAAAAAGCCAGTTTCCTCTATTAGATTTTGATAGCTGATTTCTAAAGTTCCAGATAGTCTTTGCGTCTGGTACCTTGTCATCAATCTTAAGGAATCTTCTAAACGAAATCCGGTCAATCATTTGATATTCCATTGCATCATCAGATAGATTGTATAAGCGTTGTAAAATTAGAATTTTCAACATTAAAACAAGGTCATAGGGCGGTCTACCACCATGAGATTTGTTTTTTAAATCATACTTAAAAATCCGGTTAAGAGTTGGGCGAAAACACTCGAAATCAACCACTTTTTCTAGCCGCTCAAGAGGGTCTCCTTTTAAACTTAATTTTTCAAGATAGTCGCTATCTCCAAATAAATTCATCTTCAATACCTCGTTAGCTTATTATTAATCTATTATACCTCTTTTCATACGTTTTTAGAGGTGCCCTGAAAAGTATCATCAGAAAACCAAAGAATTAAAATAACAACTAACAGGCAGATGTTTGATACAATCACCTCTTTTGTTTTCTCATCTTTGATCAAGACGAAGGTTAAACATAACATCCCTACAAACATCGCATAATCGCCAATGACCAACATCCCCAGCGATTGAAAAGCATACAAAATAGCAAAAGCTACCGACAAATATCCCCAGATAAATTTCAACATAATATAACATCCCCTTCACTATTCATAATATCAAAACTCTAGTTATTGGTCAAATGATATTATAAAAATAAACAAACACGATTCACGTCCGTCTCAAACGATAGCCAAGTCCCAACAGACACAAAGGTCTAGGACGGTCAGCCAAGCTTCCGCTTGAAATCTAAATATCTTAGTCTTATTAAATCTTATCCAAACTTTACCCCAATGTAAACCAAAATAAAAATAAGGAAATAATATTATTTCCTTATTATTACAACGCCAGTCACAGCGCATATCTTTGAAACTTTTAAAAATACTATATCTATTTTCTTTTAATAAAATTCTTTTATTTTTGATACCTTTCAAGTAATCGCATCACACACGCTCATCTAGGAAGCTATTCCCATTAGTCAGCCCTCATTTTAAGGCAATAAAAAAAGCGATTCATGACTGAATCACTTTTTTATCAATTCGATTACATTAGAAGTTTGGATCTACTTTGATACCAGGACCGAAAGTCGTTGTGACTGTCAAGCTTTGGATGTAAGTTCCTTTAGCAGTTGCTGGTTTAGCAGCAGCGATAACAGTGTTGATTGCTTTAAAGTTTTCAACCAATTTTTCAGTTTCGAATGACACTTTACCGATGGCAACGTGTACGATACCCGCTTTTTCAGCACGGTAAGTCACTTTACCAGCTTTAACTTCTTCAACTGCTTTCGTCACGTCCATTGTGACCGTACCAGTTTTAGGGTTAGGCATGAGGTTACGTGGTCCAAGGACACGTCCAAGACGACCAACAACAGCCATCATGTCAGGTGTTGCAACGACAACGTCGAAGTCAAACCAGCCACCGTTGATTTTTTCAACGTATTCCATTTCGCCAACATAGTCAGCGCCAGCAGCTTTAGCTTCTTCAGCTTTTTCACCTTTAGCGAAAACCAAGACTTTAGCTGTTTTACCAGTTCCGTTTGGCAATACCATTGCGCCACGGATTTGTTGGTCAGCTTTTTTAACGTCGATGTTTAAGTTGTAAGCCACTTCAACAGTCGCGTCAAATTTAGCGAAGCTTGTTTCTTGTGCCAATGCAACAGCTTCTTCAACTGTGTATACTTTAGTTGCTTCTACTTTTTCCAAAGCAGCACGCAATTGTTTGCTTTTTTTAGCCATTATATATTTCTCCTTGTGGTTTTAGCGGTTGCAAGCAACCTTCCACCGCTTCATCATAGTCGATCGGTGGTTGACATCATTCAGACCTCAGTCTGAATGCAGCATTTTTGACCTTCTCTCTCACTTTGAATGACTCCGAAGTGACAAGAGAAAAATCGAAAATTAACCTTCGACAGTGAAGCCCATTGAACGTGCTGTTCCTTCAATCATGCGCATAGCAGATTCGACAGATGAAGCGTTAAGGTCTTCCATTTTTGTTTCAGCGATTTGTTGTACTTGTGCTTTGGTAACAGTTGCCACTTTAACAGTGTTTGGTGTACCAGAACCTTTTTCAACGCCTGCTGCTTTTTTAAGCAAAACAGCTGCTGGTGGTGTTTTCGTTACGAAAGTAAATGATTTATCTTCGTATACTGAGATCACAACTGGAATGATCATGCCAGCTTGGTCAGCTGTACGTGCATTAAATTCTTTTGTGAAGCCCATGATGTTGATACCTGCTTGACCAAGTGCTGGTCCTACTGGTGGAGCTGGTGTTGCTTTTCCGGCTGGAATTTGCAATTTAACGATGTTTTGTACTTCTTTAGCCACGATAATTTCCTCCTAATATTGATTTCTTACGAAATCACTTCTCGTGATGTGGTTTAATGGGTGAATACCCTCCCACGCAGTCTGCTTCTTATTAAAGCATACCAGAATATTGTACCGCTATTTTTGTTTCTTGTCAAGTGATTGCTCGCTGAAGTAAGTATCTATTCATCATTCGAACCTGTTAATATTTTAAGTTGCTCTAAAAATATAAAAGCCACCCTGACTGGCGACTTCTTTAACTAATCTATCAGTGACCTCAACCGGCCAAATACTGCTCCCAAATCTCATCAAATGTTAACAGATTAAAGGCAAAATTGGCATGGGTTTCCATGTAAGTCGAAATCTCGTTGAAATCAGATGACTGTTTTGGAAAGGTCGTTTCTTCATAAACCAGATTGGCAAGTTTGGTGATGTCATCGACTTCTTTATAAGCCCGAAATTTCATCAAAAAGGTGTAAAAACTCATGACTCCCCCCATTGTTTGGCTAAAAAGTCATGTCGCATTTGGGCACTTTGGGCGTATCGTACTGGATTCGTTTTATAGAAGTCTTGGTGATAGCTTTCCGCTGGCCAGAAGGTCTGACTCGGCTCAATCGCCACGACAATCGGAAAATCGAAGCGTCCTGAAACCTCTAGTTGTGCCTTACTTTCAGTCGCGATGTGTTGCTGTTCAGCATTGTCATAGAAAATCACTGGGCGGTAGTTATCGCCGCGATCTTGAAACTGCCCGAAGGCATCTGTCGGATCGGTCAGCGTCCAGTAAAGTCCGACTAGTTCCTTATAGCTGACGATGTCGTTATCGAAAATGATCTCGACGGCTTCAGTATGGCCGGTTTGATGGGTCAAAACAGCCTCATAGGTTGGGTTTTGGGTGGTGCCGCCTGTGTAGCCGCTGAGGACACTGAGGATGCCTGGCAGTTCCTCAAAGGGTTGGACCATGCACCAAAAGCAGCCACCCGCAAAAATTGCTCGTTCTTGGCTCATAGTAATGTTGTTCCTGTCTCATCTTGTTTGATTTTGCCTTGTTTCATCAAGCCACCTAGTGCTTTTTTAAACTGACCTTTAGAAATGGCAAACGTTGCTTTGATAGCTTCTGGTGCTGACTTATCGTAGAAAGGCATGTGCCCACCTTGTTGCTCGAGGTAGGTCATAATCAGCTGGGCATCGGCATCCAACATCTCGTAAGAGCGTGGTTTCAGGCTGAGATTCAAGGTTTTATCAATTTCACGATAACCAATCACGCGCACATCCAGCTCTTGCCCCAAGCGCGGCTCAGAAAAGCGCTCATTGGGATGGATAAAGCCAAGCATGTTATTTTCCGGCAGATAAACAAAGCTACCTGAGAGTTTATTGCGGTAGACAATGGCGTGTAAATTCTGGTTTTGCATGTTATCATAAGCCTTGCCAGCCATCTCAACAAAGGTTTCAGGATAGGCTAGCTCACCCCAGATGCGGTCTTTATTGTCTACGTCCAGTTTAACGTACAGCTTATCGCCTTTTTTCGGCCACAACTCTTTCAGTTCAGGCAAAATATCAACGGAAACGACCACATCTTTTTCAGGGATGTTGACATCCAAAAAGACACCCAGGTCTTTTCTGACGTCCGTCACCGTCCCCCAACCGTAAGTGTCTCGTGTGGCTGCAGGTTCTGTTAAAGTCAAGCGTTGTTTGCCGGCCTTATCCGTGTAGGCGAAACCTGTCACGTCGTCACCAATGGTAAAGTCGCCTTCCGTTTTTGGTAATCTGAAAATCAAGCCGTCTTTTTGCATGTAGTAATTTTGCTCATTTTCGTCGGTGATTTTTCCGGTAATCTTAGTTGCCATGATGGCATTTAAATCTGTCATAGTATCCTCTTTAGTTTCGTTTCTCGTTGATTAAATAGATGCAATTTTCTCCATTATACCATAAAAAGTGGGCGGGTTCTTGATGGCTGTCTAGAGTTGCTTTTTATCAAGAATATCGTGTGCTGAAGATAATAGAAATGACTTAAGACATTATCACTTTCGAATGATAATGCTGAAGATAATCGAAATGACTAATTTGACACCAGAACTATTTGTGATATAATTTAGTCATAACTTGGATTGCTAGAATCTAGCACAAAGAGCTATGTATTCCTGTACATAGCTCTTTTTTTGCACTTAGTTAAGCGTGTGCGGACAACCTGTCTAGGTTATTTGTCCTGATCCATCATTTTTTCAATGATGTTAAGCAATATGCCTGCAACGACATTTGCTAATGCTTGGATTGCAAAATCTAACATTTAAAACACCTCCTCCCTAGACAAAGAGGTGTCGAAAAAGATTATAACATATCGTTAACAAAAAACATAGGTAATGATATAGCCAACTAAACTTACAGACTCCCTAATCCCCCTAAAACAGACCTAAAAAAGAACCCTCATAAACAAAGGGTTCTTTTTAATTAGATGGAGCCGAGGGGAGTCGAACCCCTGTCCAAATGCCTTGCTATATCAGCGTCTACAATCATAGGGACTGTCTAAATTTAACAAGCTAACGAGACAATCCTCGAACAAAGTTAGCTTGCGAGTCTCTGAATCTCTTCTCTGACGTCAAGACACCGTCAAATCGTATCCTACTAAATTAGGCCATCAAATCGCCATAGGCGAGCGAAAGTCAGGCACGCAGGCTGTGGTTTAGGCAGCTAATGCGTAAGTTTGTGTATTTTTAGCAGTTATATTTATCTGCGGCGGTTTAGAGTGGCGCCTCACTAATCGCAGCTCATACGCGACAACACCTGTCGAATCCAGAACGACCCCGAATTCTAAGTCACTGTGACTGGCACAATTTGACTTTTATGTCCCAAGACATCTAGCAAGCGATCTCTTGGAAACCTATTATAGCACTAAATGTCGACTTCTACAAGTTTTTTATCGCCGACAATTAGGTCTAGCTTGCCATGAAACTGCTCTGTTAGATTTTCTTTAAGCAGCTCAATCTCAGCTGTGTCCGCAAAAACAGAGATGACGACCCTATCGGTGAAAACTGAGTCGGCGATAGCCAGACCAGCACTTGCCAGATGTCTGGAAACATGGTCAAAAAGCCCGTAATCCATGGCGAGATCTAATTGCGTTTGCTCGACGATTTTGACGAGCCCGACGGCATCAATGGCGTGGTTAACGCTGCCAGCATAAGCGCGAATCAGGCCGCCAGCGCCCAGTTTGATGCCGCCAAAATAGCGGGTCACGACGGCGACAAGGTTGGTGAGCTCACGTTTTTTAAGGATTTCTAGCATGGGGACACCTGCAGTGCCAGAGGGCTCGCCATCATCAGAGGAGCGCTGGATTTCCTGATGATCGCCAATCGTGAAGGCTGAGACGTTATGGTTGGCTTTATGGTGCTGTTTTTTAATCGCCGTGATGAACTCACGCGCCGCTTCCTCACTCGTCACACGCTTGAGGTGGCAAATAAAACGAGACTTTTTGATCTCTTCTTCAAATCTAACATCATTTTTTATCGTTATCATCATAAAAATATTGTAACATTTTCTGATAAAATACGTATAAGAAAGTATGGAGACTTTATTTGGTCGCTTTTTGACGCGACAAGAATTGGGCGATGACTTTGCGCGCCTGCCTAACCATACCGTGACTTTCCCTGGCATGACAGTCACCAATAAATCTGTCACTTGTCATCGCTGCGGGACGACTTCTGCGCTTCAAGAGGTCAAGCTAGAAATCCCCGCCTACTTTTGCCCCGAATGTCTGCATCTGGGGCGGGTGCGGTCTGATGAATGGCTCTACCACTTGCCACAGCAAGACTTTCCACCCCAAGACACCCTCCTTTGGACTGGCCAGCTCACGCCCTACCAAGCCGACATTTCTCAGGAGCTAATCGTGGCGGTTGATCAAAAATCTC
Organism: Lactococcus sp.; assembly: GCA_047833645.1. Taxonomy (GTDB): domain Bacteria; phylum Bacillota; class Bacilli; order Lactobacillales; family Streptococcaceae; genus Pseudolactococcus. The sequence goes on along the minus strand of CP181259.1, from coordinate 1,764,811 downwards.
AGATTTTAGTCCATGCCGTCACGGGGGCGGGGAAAACTGAGATGATTTATGCTGCCGTGGCCAGGGTCATCTCAAAAGGTGGCGCTGTTGGGATTGCGACGCCCAGAACCGACGTTGCCCGTGAACTCCACGCCAGGTTATCTCGTGATTTCTCGATTCCGATCGCCCTGCTGCACGCCGGCTCCGACCCTTATTTTCCGACGCCACTCGTCATCTCGACGACCCACCAGCTCTTGCGTTTCCGCCATGCCTTTGATCTCCTGATCATCGATGAAGTGGATGCCTTTCCCTTCGCAGATAATGACGCCCTTTACTTTGCGGCTGAGCAGTCCCGAAAACCTGTTGCAACGCTGATTTATCTGACCGCGACATCTACTGACAAACTGGATAAATTGGTTAAGACTGGCCAGTTAAAACAGGTGTCTTTGTCCCGCCGCTTCCATGGCAATCCCCTCGTCGTCCCCCGCCCCATCTTTAATAGCAGCGAAAAGCTCATCTACCGTTACATCAAAAAACAGCGCCAAACTGGCTTTCCACTCCTCATTTTCGCGCCCGTGATTGCCTTTGGGACATTATTCTCTGAGCGCTTGCGCCGTCTCTTTCCTGATGAAAGGATAGGCTTTGTGGCCTCTACGAGTGAGGAGCGTGCTGAGGAAATTGAGCGTTTTCGACAGGGGCAACTCACAATTTTAATTTCGACCACTATTTTAGAGCGCGGCGTGACCTTCCCGAAAGTCGACGTTTTTGTGGTCCACAGCCACCACCGTCTCTTTACCAAGTCTAGTCTGATACAGATCGCGGGGCGGGCTGGCCGAAGTCCTGAGCGGCCGACTGGGCTGGTCTATTTATTTCATGCGGGTTTAACCCGAGAGATGACGCGGGCCATCTCCGAAATTCGGCAGATGAATCGACTGGGAGGATTTACATGAGCGCCTGTCTACTTTGTCATAATACGATGACACCACTTTTTCAATTCTCTGATATTTTTCTCTCTCGAAAACCAAGAGAAACTGTCTGCCCAGACTGTTGGGTAAAATTTGAAGTGATTTCAGATAGACACTGCCAAGTTTGTTATAAACCTGATAGTGATGACATTTGTCGTGACTGTAAGGCCATCACTGACCCCATCTTACATCAGGCCATTTTTCACTATAATGATTTTGCAAAAAACTTTTTTCAGAACTATAAATTTCAAGGTGATTTCAGACTTAGAAGCGCCTTTGATCATGTCCTTACGAGCAGTTTGAAAGGCCAAACTCTCGTGCCTGTGCCAGTTTCACCTGAACGACTACAAAGTAGAGGCTTTAATCAAGTCACGGGATTTTTAAGTAGCGCTAAACTTCCTTATCTTGAACTCCTGACCAAAGAAGAAACGCGGCACCAATCTCACAAAAATCGTGCAGAGCGCTTAGCTTCTGAAAATCCTTTTCATCTCAAGAAAAATGTTACCATCCCTGAGCACGTGGTTCTCGTAGATGATATTTTCACGACAGGGACGACCCTTAAAAATGGTGCAAGCATATTAAAAAACGCAGGCTGCGCCCACGTTTCTACTTTTTCATTATTTCGCTAACCTTAAAAGATTAGCGCCCAAATTTTTGGTAAAAAGATCAACAAGCCAACGATCACAGCATAAAGAGAGATGAATAAAACCGCTCCCGCTGCCATATCTTTGGCATTTTTTGCTAGCATGGAAAAGTGATATTCACTAGCTAAATCGACAACATTTTCAATCGCTGAATTAATGATCTCACCGAAAATCACAAGAAATATCGCCAAAAGCAAGAAAAGCCATTCAATCCTTGAAATGCTGAAGATGAACCCAAAAATGATGGCTAAACTGGCACTTACTGCATGTTTACGCAAATTACGTTCTTCACGAAAAGCAGTGATAATCCCAGTCAAGGCAAACTCAAGTGAGGCATAAACCGTTCGGTTTTTCCATTTTTTTCCTGTGTTTTTATCTTGTAAGGCCATAAGCAGTCAAAATCTCTTCCTGTAGGGCAAACATTACTTTTTCATCCTCGGGAACCATATGGTCGTAGCCGTTGATATGGAGAAAGCCATGTACCGCCAAAAATCCCAGCTCACGCTCATAACGATGACCGTAATTATCAGCCTGTTCTTGCGCTTTTTCGATAGAGATATAAAGCTCCCCGATAAAACTATCAAAGTCTTCTAACTCAGCCTGAAGTTCTTCCGGCATTTCAAAGTCTTCACCAAAAGCGATATCTTCTGGTTCGTATTCTAAGCTGACCACATCCGTCGGTACATCTTTACCGCGATATTCTCGGTTAATCTCCTGGATCTCATCATTCAAGACATAGGTGATGGCCATTTCTTTATTTTCAGGCAGATGGATGAAATCTGCTGCAAAATTTAGCAACTTAATCGTATCCTGCTGCAATGCTTCAGACACTTGGCCTGTTTTATCTTGCATCTCAATATACATGCTAAACGTCTCTCCCTTCTGTGTTTTTACGCCGTCCAAGCGGGTGCACTCGCAAACTTATGGTTGCTTGTGGGCTTTCAAATAAGTTGTTAACCTTGAACGTAGATCGCCATGTTTGCGCTCGTCATAAGCGTAGGTCTCATCAGACCAATGATACGCTTCGTAAAGCCAAACGGGCTTTTTCAAGCGATCAGGGGCTTCTGAGAGGTAGCGCGGAAAAATATGGGCATGAAGATAGTTATCTGTATTCCCTAGAATATCGTAATTAATCCGCAAACTATCTGTTTCAGATAGCAAAGCATCCCCAATCAATGACATATCCGTCAGAAATTGACTGCGTTCTGCTAAGGTCAAATCATTTAAACTGAATACTTCCCGCTTGGGCAAAAGCACACAATAGCCCTCTAAAAATTGCGTATCTCCAATGCAAGCAAAACCAGATGGTAACTCTACCATCACCATCGGATTTTTGCCTTGCTGGGCTGCTTCAATTCGGTTTTCCCGCCAATCACTCATTCGCATCTCGTTTCGTTTGAACTTGTTCCTGATCATCGGTTTCATAAGCACGAATAATTTCTGCTACAACAGGGTGTCTCACCACATCTTTTGCTGAGAAATAGACAAAGGCCACCTGCTTAATTTTAGCGAGTTTATCCTTGGCATCAATCAAACCCGACTTGGCATGTCTCGGTAAGTCAATCTGGCTAATATCACCATTGATAACCATTTTAGAGTTGAAGCCAAGTCGTGTTAGAAACATTTTCATCTGCATGGTGGTGGTATTTTGTGCCTCGTCTAAAATGACAAAAGCATCATCCAAGGTACGACCTCGCATATAGGCGAGAGGTGCGATTTCAATCGTCCCTCGCTCTAACATACGCTCCACTGTTACTTTGCCAAGAACATTGTACAAGGCATCGTAGATTGGGCGCAAGTATGGATCGACTTTCTCCTGTAAATCACCCGGTAAGAAACCTAGATTTTCACCGGCTTCAACGGCAGGTCGTGTGACGATAATGCGCTTGACCTGACCGCGACGAAGGGCAGTGGTCGCTAATACGACGGCAAGATAGGTTTTCCCCGTTCCGGCTGGGCCAATGCCAAAGGTAATATCATGATGCAAAATATCTTCAACATAGATTTTTTGACCTAGAGTTTTAACTCGAATCGGTTTCCCATTACTATCTTTGGTAATTTCCTCTTCGTAGAGGGCGATGAATTTGTTGATTTCACCGTTTCGTGCCATGGTTAGTGCTGTGACAACATCGGGTGTATTCACCGTCTGACCACGCCCAACCAAGACAAGTAAGGCTTGTAAGACTAAGCGAGTTAGTTCATTTTTTTCGTCAGATTCCGACACCACCTGAACCACTTCACTGCGGAAATGGATGGTGACACCGATTGCCTCTTCCAGATATTTTAAGTGTTTTTCCTGAGCGCCAAAAAGATTGGCCCCATCATCAGGGTGATTAAGTTTGATTTCAAGAGAGTTCAAATGGCTTTGTCTTCTTTCTTATCTTCTTTTTCTGCTGCTTCACGCGCCAACCGCAACTTGCGATTGGGATTGTATTTATCAAATAGCTCAGCTATTTTTTCTGGTGGCCAAGCATCCGCAGAGGCGATAAAATTGCCTTCTGCATCTCGATTTCCGATAATTTTAAATCCCACTTACTACCTCCAAATCATCCCTATCAGTGTTTTAATCGCCTTCAAGCACAAAACCAGATTTGGTTTTCAGACTTAAATGTATCTGATTAATCCACAAATTCAAATTCGAATTTACCAATTCTGACAATATCGCCATCTTTGGCACCACGACCACGGAGATCTTCATCAATGCCCATACCACGTAATTGACGGGCAAATTTGAAGACAGACTCATCATGGTCAAAGTTCGTCATGGTAAAGAGTTTCTCAAGTTTCTCACCAGATAAAATCCATGACGCATCATCATCACGCGTAATTTCATACTCACGCGTACCTTCATCAAAGCCATAGTAAGCTTCTTTGTTGTCATCAGCAAAGTCTGCATCTTCATATAATGGAAATTCAGGTGTTTCACTTAATAATTCAGCTGTTGCTTCAAGTAAGTTCTGTAACCCTTGACGTGAAATCCCAGAAACTGGAAAGACTTGTGGTTTATCTTCAAACTCTTCATAATTTGCAAAAAGTTTTGCTTTAAATTCAGCCAGATTTTCTTCTGCGTCAGGCATGTCCATTTTATTGGCAACAATAATTTGTGGGCGCTCCATAAGACGCAGGTTATAACCTTCCAACTCATCATTGATAGCCACATAATCATCGTAAGGCTCGCGCCCTTCCATGCCACTCATGTCAATGACGTGCAGTAAGACACGTGTTCGTTCGATATGACGCAAGAACTGTGTCCCTAGACCAATCCCTTGGCTGGCACCTTCGATCAACCCAGGCATATCAGCAACGACGAAACTCTCGCCATCACCAACACGTACCATCCCAATATTAGGGACTAGGGTTGTAAAGTGATAAGCACCAATTTTTGGACGAGCGTTTGAAATCACACTGAGTAGCGTTGATTTACCAACTGATGGGAAGCCTACGAGGCCGACATCTGCCAAAACACGAAGTTCTAATAACAAGGTACGTTCTTCACCCGGCTCACCATTTTCAGCGATTTCAGGTGCAGGATTTCTAGCTGTCGCGAAGCGAATATTCCCACGACCGCCGCGACCACCATGAGCCACGGTAAAGGTTTGACCCGGTGCTAGTAAATCGACCAAAATCTTATCTGTTTCAAAATCTTTGACTGTTGTGCCTTGTGGGACTTTGACGATCAAGTCTTCTGACCCGCGACCGTGCATGCCTTTATTCATACCTTTTTCGCCTGGTTTAGCCTTGAAATGGCGGTTATAGCGGAAATCCATGAGTGTGCGTAGTCCTTCATCGACGACAAAGATCACATCGCCACCACGGCCACCATCGCCACCGGCAGGGCCACCATCTGGTACGTATTTTTCTCGACGGAAAGAAACGGCGCCATCGCCACCTTTGCCGGCCTTCACTTCAATTCGTGCTGTATCTAAAAACATTGACATGTTGTCACCTTGATTTTCTGTATTTTACTCTATAGTTACTTTCTATTATAACAAAAAACGCGAGCTTTCGCTCACGTCTTCTATCATTAGTTACGAATATATTATCTTACAGTCACAAACTGTGGTATAGACTGCCTGATTAAACAAAAAACAAGCCTAGGCTCGTTTTTTTATTTTAATGTTGTGCTTTATAATTTTCAGCTTCCTCAGTATTAGCCCAAACAAAATGGCCTGGTTTAATTTCTTGGAAACTTGGTTTGTCAGTCTCATAGTTATGAATTGAATCATCATAGACGATGAGCTGTTTCTGACGTTCAAGTGCTGGATCAGGAATTGGCACAGCTGACAAGAGTGATTTTGTGTATGGATGGATCGGATTGTTAAACAATTCCTCTGTCTCAGCCATTTCCACGATATCACCATGATAGATCACGGCAATGCGGTCACTGATGAAATGCACGACTGACAAGTCATGCGCTACAAAGAGATAAGTCAAGCCTTTTTCTTCTTGCAAGCGTTGCAAGAGGTTAAGGACTTGCGCACGAATCGACACATCAAGGGCTGAGATTGGTTCATCTGCGATGACCAAACGCGGTTCCATGACGAGCGCACGTGCAATCCCGATACGTTGACGTTGACCACCTGAAAACTCATGTGGGTAACGTGACAAATGCTCAGGTAACAAGCCAACTTCTTTTAGCATGGCTTCTACTTTTGCTTTTCTATCTGCTTCATCCTTGTACATATGGTAGTTGTACAAGCCTTCTGAAATAACGTAGTCCACTGTTGCCCGCTCGTTAAGTGATGCTGCAGGATCTTGGAAAATCATTTGGATATCTTTGGTCAGTTCTTCTTTTTCTGTGTTAGATAATTTGGTATTAATTTTCTTACCGTCAAAGATGATGTCACCATTTTCGATATTATTTAAGCCCATGACCGCTCGACCAATGGTTGTTTTACCAGAGCCAGACTCTCCTACAAGCGCAAAAGTCTCACCTTTGTAAATATCAAAATTAGCGTTTTTAACCGCAACGTTTTTATTCTTACCTTCACCAAAGGAAATCGAGAGGTCTTTGATTTCTAATAATTTTTCAGCCATGCTTAAGCCCCCTCTTCTTTTGCATATATTTTAACCATTTTGGCATGCAAATCTTGGATGCCTTCTGGTTTCTTTAATTCTGGTGCACGTTCATCTAGCAACCATGTTTTAGCCCAATGTGTGTCACTTACTGGGAATTTCGGTGGGTTTTCGACAAAGTCAATCGCCATCGGTTTTGGATTACGCGGCGCAAAGGCATCCCCTTTAATCTCAGAATAAAGAGAAGGTGGTGTGCCTGCAATCGAGTAGAGTTTTTCGGTCGTTGCAAGCTGTGGCAAGCTAGACAGCAAAGCCCAGGTGTAAGGGTGACGGCTGTCATAGAAGATATCTTCTACCGTGCCGTACTCAATGATTTCACCAGAATACATCACCGCAACTTTATCCGCGATGGATGCCACCACACCTAAATCATGGGTGATGAAAATCATAGCAAAACCGTACTCTTCTTTTAACTCTTTCAATAGCGCGATGATTTGTGCTTGAATGGTCACATCAAGGGCTGTTGTTGGTTCATCACAGATCAAAACTTTTGGTCGTGACGATAAAGCAATCGCGATGACGATCCGTTGACGCATCCCGCCAGAATATTGGAAGGGATACTCATCGTAGCGTTTGTCAGCTTCTGGAATCCCAACACGGTTCATCAAGTCAATGGCGATGGCCTTAGCTTCTTCAGGCGTTTTACCTTGGTGTTTGATGACCGTTTCAGAGATTTGGCTACCGATTGTTTTAATCGGATTGAGTGATGTCATGGGGTCTTGAAAGACAGTCGAGATTTGACCTCCCCGAATTTTTTCCCATTCGGCATTTGTTTTCAAATCTGTTAAGGTCATGTCACCATAGGTGACTGTTCCTGTGGCAACAGACCCGTTGGTCTCTAACATCCCCGTAAATACTTTCGTGAAGACTGATTTACCAGAGCCTGATTCTCCTACGAGGGCTAAGGTTTCACCGGCATGCAAATCAACAGAAATATTGCGAATCGCACGCAAAGTGCGATTGCGGACTTGGAATTCAACACTAATATCCTTTGCAGAAAGGATAACTTTTTTATTTGACATAATAAACGCTTCCTTTCTACTGGTGTGTCCGTGGGTCACTTGCATCAGCAAGTGTTTGGCCCACGATATAAAGTGAGACAGTTACCATTCCAAGGATCAAGACTGGAATCCAGAAGAGATAAGCATGGTTGGTAATGTTGTCTGTATAGTCTGCGATAATCCGACCGAGGGACGGTGTATCAGATGGCAAACCAACGCCTAGGAAGCCTAGGAAGACTTCCAAAGAGATAAAGACTGGCATTTGGTTACTGATGATCGTCACGATAACTGAGATCAAATAGGGCAAAATATTTTTGTTGATCATGGTCACTGGTTTTGTGCCCAGTGTGCGAGAGGCGATATTGTACTCACGGTCACGATACATGATGACTTGGACACGAATGCTGTAGGCAATGCTGACCCAAGATGTCACACACATGGCAAACAACAAATTCCAGAAACCTGAGCCAAAGGCATAAGATAGCACGAGGAGAACCAAGACTTGTGGTACGTTATTGACAACGTTATAGACTTCAATCATGAACTTATCGATTGATTTTGACAAGCCCCAGACAGCCCCTACGATTACACCGATAACCGTTGAGATGAGTGTCGCAAGCATGGCGATTGAGATCGACGTCTTAGCACCTGCCCATACGGCATCAAAGAGGGATTGACCTGTGGCATCTGTTCCGAACCAATTTTTAAAGTTGGGATAGTTATAACGCAGGCTAAAATCATCGATTTTACCTGAATTAATGACGGTATATCCTGAAAAGATGGGTTGGAAGAAACTGATCAAGAGCAAAGCAATCAATAAAACGAGCATGGCAATTGCGAGTTTTGAAGAAAGGAATTTGCGTCCCACACTCTTCCAATAAGAGTAAAGGGGGGCACTGATGACTTCAGATTCGTCGCCTTTAGCAGGGACGAATGAAAATAATTCTTTATCTGACATCTTACTTTTCTCCTTTCGCTAATTTATTTTTTGATTTTGCTTTCGATTTCGTTGCAAATTGAATCCGTGGATCGATGATTTGCATGATGATATCCCCTAACAAGACGGCAAAGACGGCTAGTGTCGTCAAGATGAAGGTAATCCCCACAACCATCGGACTGTTATTGGCACCAATCGAGTCTGGTAACATTTTACCAAGACCTGGGATGAGGAAAATCGTTTCGGTCATCGTCGCATTGGCGATGGAAGCGACAATCGCTGCAGGAATCCCATTGACAACTGGGATGGCTGCATTTTTAAAGATGTGCTTACGTGAAATTTCTTTTTCAGACAAGCCTTTGGCACGCGCAAACTTAATATAGTCAGCTGACTGTTGGTCGACCATGTAACGACGTGTCCACATGGTCAATGGTGGTGTGGATATCAAGGCAATAATCAGTGTTGGCATAACGTAAGTCATAGGATTTCCGGCACCGAGTGTCGTGAAGGCACCAGGCAAGCCAACTAATGAGCCAAGGAATCTGTCGGTATAGATGATGGCCAAACTTGGTAAAGCAATCAAGGCTGTGATGAAAATTAGACCAAAGCGATCAATCTTACCACCAGCATGACGGCTAAGATAAACCGCAAGGAAGGTTGAAATGAGATAGGCTAAAATTGTTCCTAGAATTGAAATTCTAGCTGAGTTACCAATCATCGACGGATCTTTATACACATTCTTCACATTTGTGTAATCATCTTTGAAAATCCGTTTCATCCGATCACTTTGATTTTTAGGACTTTGATAAGTTGCCGTATGAATGTTCATAGCGGTATTCATCGTCTTGCCGTCTTCGAGTGTGATTTCACGTGTTACCGTTTCACCTTGACCGCTCATTAAAACATCCACAACTGAGCGACCGCTGAAGGTTGGGTAAGATTGTCCCAAATTAATGGTGATAAATTTTTGATGAATGAATGGGAAGGTGCCATCAAAATACAACAAATATTTATGTTCCGTCCCTGAACCGATGATAGCCGGACCGCCACCTTTTTCCCAAGTGAACTTGATAAAGCGCTTGAGATTAGGATTAGACTTATCTTGGATTTTCCAAGGGTGATCAATCTGAATCAGGTTAGCATAAAACTTCCCGACACGTTGCCAAATGGGAATTTCACGCGTGGCATAAATCTTCTTAGAAATTGGCAGTTGCTCAATTTTCCAATCGCCTTTGGCAGATTTTGCCCATTTTTCAGCCGCTTGCAAATTGGCTTTGCTGTCTGTCCCGTCATAATTAGGATCAATTTTTTCGACTTTGTTGAGCAAACCTTTTTGGTTCAAGTAATCGATATAACCTTGACGCTCAAAGACTGTATTTTCATACTCACGTCGTGCGTCTGCTTTACCGGCAACACGCGCATATTGCTCATCTGATATAAAAATCTGACGACGTGGAATTAAACTAAAGACGAGTGCGTAAACAATCGTTGTCACAATAACGATGGACAAGAGAGCTCGTAACACTCTAAAAAAGATATATTTTTTCATCTATTTCAAACCGTTCTATATTAAGAATTATGGTACTTACGTCAAGTTGATGGATAGAGAGACTGCTAACAACAAATTTAGAGAGACAAAACAGATAGTCTCTCTAAACGCAAAACTGAGACCAGAAATATCTAGTCTCACCTTTGCTTCATCCTATACTCACTCTATTCAATCAAGCATAAAATCAAACCACTTTCGCTCCCTCTTGTAAAGGGGGAATTGCCTCATCTATCCAACAAGATAATAAGGCGTTCAAAAGTTCCTATTTACCATTTACGTAGGGTAGGCGCTATGCATGGTTGCTTTATTTGTCAGCCGCTTTTGATTTTTCTTCAACTTTAGCTTGCCACTCTTTTAACGCTTTTTCATATTCTTTAGCTGATACTGTTTTATCGCCTACTTTCAAATATTTATAAGAGTAAGCCGTTGATCCAACACTATTAGAATCAATTCTTGTAAATGGTACTTCGTTTTGCATCTGTGGTACAGCACCCATTGCATACATCGGTGTGATGATACCATTATCAATCAACCACGCTTCAGCTTTGGCAAAGGCTTCATAACGTGCATCATTGTTATCTGTGATAGCATTCGCTGCATCTAACAATTGTTGGTATTCTGCAATATTCACTGCCGCTTTAGCAGCAAGTCCTTTATCTTCACCTTCAAGTGTTACATCTGGTTCAAGACCAATTTTAATTGCGATGTCACCTTGTTTAGGAGATAAGATATTGAGGTAAGTCGCTGGGTCAGCATAGTCTGGTCCCCATCCTGACAATTCAAAGTCGTAATCAGCTTCAGCAGCTGTCTTGAATGAGAAGGTTGCTTGCATATAAGGATCCATGGCAAGTTTGATTGAGTTCAACTTCACTTCGCCATCAAAAGCTTTTTCAAAAGAGTTTTCCAATGATGCTGCCCCAGCAATGTTGATGGTACTTGTATCTAAGACTGGTGAATCCAAAACGATTGGGTTTTCTTTTGAAATTTCAACGCCTTCTGCTCTCAAGGCTGCTTTCGCTTTAGCAAATGCTGCTTTAGCCAAGTCAACGTTGTAAGTTGAGTTTTTACCTTGCTCAACGGATGCTTTAGACCAGTTATCGTTGTCGATCTCTTGGAGATTGGCTTGAACAGCAGTCCCGTAATCTTTACCAGCAATCTTAACGAAATCGTAAGGCACGAGGGTATTACGCGTCAATTTCTCTCCGCCTTCTTCACCCACACGTTGCGCGTTGTATTTCGCTTTATCAATGGCGAAACCGACAGCTTGACGGAAATCTTTATTCAGAATCGCTTGTTTAGTTGCTGCTTTTTTAGCGTCTGTATCGTGTGCTGTGTTGTTATAAGCTTGACGGTTGAGGTTAAAGTAACCAAAGTAGCTAGTGGCTTCTTGTGCCGTCCAAACAACGTTAGCTTTATCTACATTTTTGAAGTAAGGCATGTTAGGGTAAAGTTGTGCTTTATTGTATTTACCATCTGTGTAGCCCTTGTAGAGGTCTTCTGGTTTTTTACCATCGAAGAATGACAATTTAACATTCTTGATATGGACATTTTTCTTATCCCAGTAAGTATCATTGGCTTTATATTCAATCGCTGATTTATTATCAAATTTAGTTGCGATGAAAGCACCATTATACAAGATACCATCTGTTGCGACTTTACCGAAGTTTTTGCCTTTTTCTTTCAAGAATTCAGCATTGACTGGGTACAAGATACCATAAGTTGCTTTAGAGTTCCAGAAAGATTCTGGCGCATTTAATGTATAAGTCAACGTGCCAGCTTTATCGTCTGCTTTGATCCCAACTTTTGAGAAATCTTTGTTTTTACCACTCGCATAGTCTGCAAGGCCAGTAATTGAATCTGTCACCAAATAAAGTGTTTCAGAGTTGGTATCAGCTGCATGTTTCAAACCAGTGACCCAGTCTGAAGGTTTCACTGTCGCATATTCATTGCCGTCAGCATCAACCCATGGGACGTCTTTACGGATGTGGTAAGTGTATGTTTTACCATCTTCTGAAACATCCCAAGATTTAGCCAAGGCTGGCACGATTTGACGATATTGGTCATAAGATACAAGGCCATCAACAAAGTTGGCTGTATTTTCAGCTGTGTAACGTTGACCTGAGAAGGTATAATCTAAGGTTTCTGGATCATTCGTATAGTAGTAGGAATAATCTTTACCTTCTGATTTGCTTGAATCAGATTTGTTACCACAGGCTGCGAAAACGCCCAAGGCTGCAACAGACATCAAGCCGATGCTCATCAATTTTGTCTTTTTTGTCATATTTTTTTCTCCCATAAAATATTGAGTTAATAAAAAGTAACCACTCCGTTAGTTTACTTAATTTTATCTTAGATGTCAAGAAATTCAGACATTTCTTTTTTAAATTAGAACTTTCGCCTTAACCGCACGGTTCACTATGCCTTTAAATAACATATAGTTGTTATCGCAAAACGCTGTCATTATCAGTTAATTTGGCGAAGAAACTATTTTTTCGAAAATTTTAGCCACCCCAAGATAGGAAGTAAATTATATTCTCCACTTATCCAGCTAAGTCACCTTACTGCGACCCCGAAGGCGTCGTTTCAGTTTGTCCAGCGGCTGGTGTGCTAGCGTTGCTAGTCGTTTCATCACTAGGTGTCGTGCCACTACCATTGGCAGCAGCTTGATTGGCGGCAGCCGTTTCTTTGGCTTTCTGCTCTTTTTCCTTTTCATCATCCAAGTCCTGCTGGTAGGCCGCTTTAGACTTGGCATAGACGCCGGCTTCCATGTCGACGACGCTCGGTTCTGTCAGATTCGAGGCGACACTAGTGTAATAAGGTAGTTTTTCGGCCATTTGGCTTAGCGGCACGCGGACTTGGTGGCCGTCTTTCATCTCAAGTGCGATGAAGTCTGGCGTCACCTTGGTTGGGACCTTGGTTACCGTTGTGATTTGGGCTTTAAGCTCGGGTTTGAGCGTTTCATAAGCTGTCACAAAGGTCTTGACCGCTTTGGCGTCAAAGCCATCTAAGACTGGCAAGCCTGCTAATTTTTGGGCATCCACAGGCTCCTGTGTCAAAACCTCGCCATTGGATAAGACGAGCTGATAGGTATCGCCCGTTTTGAGATAGGCACTTTCTCCGTATTCGACGATTTGAGCACTAAATTTATTGGGAAAGGCCCAAGTGATTTTCGCCGTTTTAACACGTGGAAATTGCTGCTCGATTTTAGTGGAAATGGCTGCTGATTTCTGGATCACTTGCCAGACATGGTCATTGGTTTTGATCCCTGTCGCTTCGGCAATTTGCTCAGTTGTTTCATGCCCATTGCCCGTCGCGGTGAAACTAGCGATTTTACTGAGCGGTGAGATGACATAAATGCTGCCCAGAAAGACCAAGGCTGTCACCAAGATAAAGGGCCAAATTTTACCCAGAACTTCAGAAATCTCACCTTTTTCATCTGGCGCCGTCCAAAATTTAAACCGCTTATAAAAAGGTATTTGGGCTACTTCTGGTGGTTGATTGGGAATCGCCTCATATTTCTCAATGACCGATTCGACCTTGGCCGGCTGCTTCTTCCGTTTTTCTTCTCGGGCTAATTTCGCTGCTTCTTCCTGTTTTTTCTTTTGGAATTCCGCATGCTGCTTCTGCCAGGGCGTGAGTTCAGGTTGTTTCTCTTTATCTGCCATTTAATACATCCTTAAGCACCCGGTATAAGCGATTACTTGCGTCTGGCACACCCTCGCGCAAGGCATTTTCCGCCATTTGTCGATAGGTCACATCATCCAACAAGAGGCTATCGATGGCACCCACAATACTCGTGCCCGTCAAGTCCGCATTCTTAATCATGATGGCAGCCCCCGCATTTTCGAGCGCCTCAGCATTCTTGGTCTGATGATCCGCCGTCACATAAGGGCTCGGCACCAAGATAGACGGTAGGCCAAGTGCCGTAATTTCCGCCAGCGTCGTCGCGCCAGCCCTTGATAAAATCAGATTGGCATCATTTAAAACCTCGACCATGTTCTTAATATAAGGGACGATTTTGATATTTTCTTTTTCGTTATAGGCTGTGAATATATCAGAAAATTCCGGGTCGTTGTAGTAAATTTCACCGGAGGCATAGAGAATCTGGTAAGCTTTCGTTGCCAGCTCGGGCAGTGCTTCGACGACTGCGGTATTGATTTTGAGTGCCCCGCGACTCCCACCAAAGATAACGATGGTCTTCTTGTCTGTCCTTAAGCCATATTGACACAGCACATGACTCGTGTCAGTTAAATCAGCCACTTCCTGAGCCCTCGGGTTCCCTGTAAAGACCGTTTTCTTAGACGGGAAAAATGACCCCGCTTCTTGGAAAGCCAGTGCAACACGTGTCGCGTAGCGACTCAAAAATTTATTGGTCACACCCGGAATAGAATTCTGCTCATGAACAATCGTTGGAATTTTTAGCTTGGCTGCGGCATAAATCACAGGACCTGCCACATAGCCACCTGTACCGATGACCACATCAGGTTTGAAAGCCTTGATGATTTTTTTGGCATCTGAGACAGACTTGAAAAATTTATAAACTGTTTTGACGTTTTCAGGTGACAACGACCGTTTAAAGCCTTGAATATCGATGGTTTGAAAGGCAATCCCATTTTCTGGAACGATTTTAGACTCTAACCCTTTTTGTGTGCCAATATAGAGCACAGACACATCTGGTTCAACCGTCTTCAGATAGTTGATAAAACTAAGTGCTGGATAGATATGGCCACCCGTACCCCCACCACTAACAATGATTTTCATGATTATTTTTCTTCCAATCCAGTAAAGGCATCAATAAATAAGTCGCCGCGTTGCTCAAAGGTCTTGTATTGGTCCCAGCTGGCATTGGCAGGGCTTAACAGCACCGTATCGCCAGCCTCAGCCTTGTCATAAGCCAGTACCGCTGCTGTCGCCACATTCTCGCTGTCAAAGACAGGAATCGCAAGAGACGTTGCTAGGGCGCGAAGTTTCGGCGCGGTTTCACCAAAGACGATCATTCCCTTCAAGTCGGCAACATCCGTCGCCAACGCCTCAAAACCATTGCCACGATCCAAACCGCCAGCTAACAGCCAGAGTGTGCGGTTGTCAAAGCCTGACATGGCCTTCTGCGTCGCCAAAATATTGGTCGCCTTGCTGTCATTATAAAATTTGATGTTTGCTTTCTGACCCAAGTATTGCAAACGGTGTTTGACGCCTGAAAATGTCGTCAGAACGCGTACAATCGAAGCATTTGAGACACCGGATAACTTGGCAACACAGATCGCAGCCAAGGCATTCTCGACGTTATGGTCGCCTGGTAAAGCTAAATCGGCCACCGCCATGATTTTTTCACCCTTGAAATAGATATCACCTTCTGACACATAAGCACCTGTTGCAACACTTTCAGTCGTTGAAAAAGGCACAACTTGCGCTGCTGTCATTTTTGCTCTGTCCCGAAGTTTGGCCTGATTAAAATTCAGCACCAAAAAATCGTCGGCAGTCATATTCTCTTGAATCCGCCATTTGGCCGCTTCGTAATTATCTTGTGAGCCGTGATAGTCCAAATGCGCTGAGAATAAATTGGTAATGACCGCAATCTTAGGTCGAAAGGCTGCAATCCCCATTAATTGGAAACTTGACAGCTCCATGATCAAGGTCTCACCAGACGTCGATTTTGAGGCCACATCAGAGGCAGGAAAGCCAATATTACCTGACAATTTAGCCACCTTGCCATCCGCATTTAAAATATCCGCAATCAGCGTTGTCGTAGTCGTCTTCCCATTTGTCCCTGTAATGCCAACAATCGGCGACTCAGAAATCAAATAAGCCAACTCAACTTCCGTGATAATCGGAATCTTTAAAGCAGTCGCCCGCTCAATCATGGGATTTTCGTAAGGAATCCCCGGATTTTTGACCATGACCGCAAAATCTTCTTCCAGCAAGTCAAGCGGATGCCCTCCTGTCACGACTTTAATCCCTTCAGCCAATAAATCTTGAGCTGCTGGATTTTCATCGAAAGGCTTGCCGTCATTGACCGTGACAATCGCTCCTAATTGATTCAGCACCCGCGCCGCAGACTCCCCAGACTTAGCCAAACCCAAGACCAATACTTTTTTATTTTCAAAATTTGTGATTGTTTTCATGATTGTTTTCCTTATATTAACTTTTCGGTCAGCTTTACCTGAATCTTGTCTTCATATCCTATAATTCTACCGTTTTTATCCCAATTTTTCAATACTCAGCCATTTGTCTGTACGCGGACAAATCCTGCCCACAAAAAAACGCTTGACCGCAAGTCTCTTCTAAACAGCTCTAGAAAAGCCAGCGATTAAGCGTTTTATTTTGTGTGGTTGTGTGTGGTTACGATGATTATTAAGTTTCGTTTAAAATTTGATGACAGGTGTCATCAATGCGCGACAAGAGGTGATCACTGGTCATGTGATCTTAGATAGCATCACCATCCTCTTCACCCGTCCGAATGCGAATGACATTTTCAACTGGCAAGACAAAGATTTTACCATCTCCGACTTCACCTGTCTGTGTCGTTTCGCGAATAACGTCAACTAATTTTGAGACACGTTCTTCAACAGTCACAATCTCAATTTTAATTTTAGCTAACAAGGTCGTGTGCAATTTTTGCCCTCGGACATACTCAACAAAGCCTTTTTGATTGCCATAGCCCAAGACTTGCGTGACCGTCATGCCTTTTGCCAAGTCATGTTTGACCAAGGCATCTTTTAAGTCCTCTAGTTTTTCAGTGCGAATGATCGCTTCTACTTTTTTCATGATTAGAATCTCCTTTTACAATCTCAGCGTTTAGCTATCCAAGCCCATAAATGTCGGATAAGCCGTTTCATCATGTTCACTGTCATCTAGGCCGATGGCCTCCTCACGGTCGCTGACACGGATGGCCATAAAGAGTGAGATGACTTTAATGATAACAAAGGTTGCAATGGCGCTGAAAACAATGGTGAACAGGATGGCTTCCAGTTGGGCTAGAAATAGTTTGCCTGATCCGTAAATCAGACCATCATAACCTTTTTCTAAAGCAAGTGACGGCATCGTGAAGATCCCTGTAACGATCCCCCCAAAGATACCACCGACGCCATGGGCACCAAAGGCATCCAGCGCGTCATCATAGCCAAATTTATGTTTGATGACTGAAATGAAGTAATATGAAATTGGCGATACAAGCGCCCCAATCAAGAGAGAGGACCAGAGCGAGACAAAACCTGCGCCCGGTGTGATGGCAACGAGCCCCACAACCAAACCAGTCGATGCCCCAACCAAGGTCGGTTTCCCATTCATGATTTTTTCAATCAATACCCAAGACAACATGGCTGCCGCTGCTGCAGTATTGGTCGTCATCAAAGCGTGTACGGCTAGACCATTAGCCGCAAGCGCTGAACCGGCATTGAAACCAAACCAGCCAAACCAGAGCAATCCAGCACCTAATAAGACAAAGGGAATGTTATGTGGGCGATAATCTAAACGGGCGTAATCCCGGCGACGACCCAAAACGAGCGCTAAGACTAAGGCACTGACACCCGATGAAATATGGACAACGTTACCCCCTGCAAAGTCAATTGAATGGATCTGAGCTAAGAAGCCTCCGCCCCAAACCATGTGTGCCAATGGATAGTAGACGAGGATTAACCAGAAAGCCATGAAAATGACGAGCGGCGTAAAACGCATCCGACCCACAACAGATCCTGTCAGAATGGCGACGGTGATGATTGAGAACATCATCTGAAAACCACCGAAGAGGGCATCTGGAATTTCAAGCCCATGCAAGGCGTTGTTAGAAGTGCTCACACCGTTAAAGAAAGCATGACCCAGATTACCAAGCCAAGCGCCATCTCCAGAAAACGATAAACTATAGCCAATCGCCACCCAAAGAATAGAAGCCAGACCAAGCGGAATGACACTGGCCAACATGGTGTTAATCACGTTCTTTCGCCGTTCTAAACCACCATAAAAAAATGCGAGTGCTGGGGTCATAAGGAAAACCAGAGCAGCACAGATAATGATAAATGCAATACTTCCTGAATTCATAGATATCTCCTAAAATCGTATCAAAAGATGAGCTCCCGCTCAGTAGGTATTTTGATGTTAGATTTCCTAACATCTAAGCTATGTTATATATTCTAACATAGAAAGTTAAACTTGTAAATAGGAAATATTCAAAAAATTCAAACAAAATTTAAAGGGTGCAAAAAAAAAAAAAAAAAACGCTGCCTTGGCAACGTTTTAAGTCTTTATTTTAGTGCTGCTTTGGGCAGTACCAGTGTAAACGTAGAGCCTTTTCCTAGTTCTGACTTAACAGAAACAGAGCCTTTATACATTTGGGCGATATTGGCAATAATCGACAGCCCCAAACCAGTGCCACCAATCTCGCGATTGCGCGCTTTATCCGCACGGAAGAAGCGTTCAAAGACATGCGCTTGATCTTCTTCACAAATACCCAAACCTCGGTCAGCAACTGACGTAATAATGTGTTTATCATCTTCAGACAAAGTCAGCTTGACAAAACTTTCCCCCTCACCAGAATACTTGATGGCATTATCAATCAAGATCGTCAAAGCTTGGACGTAATGATTTTGATAGATTTGCGCTTTAGCCTGAAAATCCTCTAGCTTATCTTCAAAATCAAAATGGCAGGCCTGATGAATCATCTCCATATTATGAATCAAGTCACTCACGCTATCCGCAACCACGGTTGTTTCTGCTTTAAACTCATCTGACTGCTTCAAACGGGTAATGTCTAACATATCCTGGATCATGCTCGACATTTTCTGAATTTCTTGTCGAGAGGCTTCCAGAGACTCTTTTAATTGATCCGGATCATCCTTCCCCCAACGGAGCAAGAGATTAACATGGCCATCTAATACCGCAAGTGGGGTCCGCAACTCGTGACTGACATCTGATACAAATCGCTCTTGCCCCTCAATGTAGTCATGTGTCTTATACATCATCTGGTTGAAAACATCGGCTAGCTCTTCAATTTCATCTCCAGAATGAATCTCAACCTTCTCAAAGTTACTAGAAGGCGAATGGGTCACCTTTTTCATGGCCACATGCAATTTGGATAAGGGTTTCAAAAAGTGATTAGAAACAAAGTAACCAATGAAATTAGCCAAGAACATGGCAACAATCTCTAGCGCAATGAGGATAAATAAAAGTTTATTGCGAATATTGTAGTAAAAGCCTAGATTATTAAAGGACTGCAGATAGCCAATGACTTGACCTGTCTTTTTAGACTTAATCTGCCGTGTTGTGATATAACCCGATTGGTCATCAATCGTCACGATCACAGGTGCTGTTGATTTTTTGTTGGCCAGAGGCAAACTTGCGGATTGCGTGGTAAAAATCATCTGGCCACTGACATCATAAACCTGAAAAGAACGCCAGCCCACACCAGGAATCCCAACCGCCTCAGCAGATTTAATAACATGACCATCTTCATCATAAAGATTATCAAGCACACTTGCCTCTTGATAGCCCAAATATTTGTAGATATTATCTGGCGTTAACTGAGCACTGCTTGTCTCCAGTTTAGTCGCGATGCTATCGACCACACTAATCAGACCGTTTTTCTCACCATCCAAAAAATAGAGGACAGAGGTCTGGTAAGATATCGTTACAAATGCTGTAAAAACCAAGAAACAAAAAAGCATATTAGCGAAAGACCATTTGAGCATGATACTTCGCTTTTTAGGTTGCTTTTTATCAGATGGTATTGTTGCCATACCTTCTCCTAAATCTTTTTTCATATTTCGCTATCACACTAACACATTGCTCTTGGCCGACGCCTCTTACTAACCCTGGAAATTTTCAGCACAAGCTTACCTCGTAACAGCATCTCTCCCTGGCTCCCTAATGCCCGAGACAGCTTCACACTCGCCTCAAACATGACAAAAAGCCTTATTTGAGCTCAGGTCATCAACCCATTGATAAGTTTGGATCGGCTATGTACACCAATAAGCTGACTTTCGTCAGCTTATCACTCTTGAAACTATGAAATGTTGCTTAGTTATTTTCGCGTAACATGTAGCCCAAGCCACGAACGGTTTGGATGTATGAATCTTTACCTTTTTGGTCAAGTTTATTGCGGAGGTAACGAATGTAGACATCGACAACGTTTGTCTCTGTCCCTTCTTCGTAGCCCCAAACGTTTTGAACGAGTTGTTCACGGGTCACAACGTCGTTAACGTTTTTCATCAAGGTTGTTAACAAATCGTACTCACGTTTTGTCAAGTCGATAATTTCTTCGCCACGTTGAACTTGACGGTTTTTCTTGTTGATGATCAAGTCACGGAAAGTGGTCCCGTCAGTTTTCTTACGTTTTTGGACTTCACGATCTTGACGACGGAAATTGGCACGAAGGCGCGCCAGCAACTCTTCAATCGCGAAAGGTTTTGTGATATAATCATCTGCACCAATATCAAGACCAGCGACTTTGTCCATTGTACTATCACGGGCTGTCATGATTGTAATCGGTGTTTGTTTTTCATTGCGCAAGCGACGAGCAACTTCGAAACCGTCTAATTCTGGCAACATCAAGTCCAAGAGGATCATGTCCCATTCTTGGGTCATGGCTGCTTCGAGACCGCTACGGCCGTCGTGACGTGTTTCAACACTGTAGCCTTCGTGTTCCAGCTCAAGTGATACAAAACGTGCGAGTTGTTTTTCATCTTCAATGACTAGAATTTTTTTTCCCATTTTATATTTTCTCTTTTCTATTTAAAATTAGTTTAAAGTAAGTGAGTCAGCAAGAAGCTTATTTTTCGTCGTACCATGAGTAGTGGAAGATCCCTGGTTTGTCTTTGCGTTCATAGGTATGCGCGCCAAAGTAATCGCGTTGCGCTTGGATTAAGTTGGCTGGCAAGTTTTCTGAACGGTAGCTGTCGAAGTAGGCGATGGCACTTGAGAAGGTCGGCACAGGGACACCTGCTTGAACCGCAAGAGCCACGACATCACGCACAGCACTTTGATATTTAGCTGTGATGTCGATGAAATACTCATCCAACAAGAGGTTGGCTAAATCTTCGTCACGACCATAGGCATCTGTGATTTTTTGCAAGAAGCGAGCACGGATGATACATCCGGCACGCCAAATGGCAGCAATCTCACCAAATGGGAGATCCCAATTATTGTCTTTAGAAGCCACACGCAACTGTGCAAAACCTTGGGCGTAAGACATGATTTTTGAGAAGTAAAGGGCTTGACGGATTTTTTCAATCAATTCTGCTTGATCGCCTTCAAACTTAAAGTCTGGTGCTTTCAAGATTTTACTTGCTGCCACACGTTCTTCTTTATAGGCTGAGATATAACGGGCAAAGACTGACTCAGTAATCAAAGGTAGTGGCACACCTGAATCAAGCGCTGATTGGCTTGTCCATTTACCAGTTCCTTTATTACCCGCAGCATCCAAGATATAGTCAACGACTGGGCCGTCTTGACCTTGGTCATCTTGATGTGTCAAGATGTCTGTTGTGATTTCGATGAGGTAGCTGTCTAGCTCGCCTTTGTTCCATTCCGCAAAGACTGCTTGCATCTCAGTAGCACTGAGACCAAGCAAACGTTGCATGAGGTCATAAGACTCAGCGATTAACTGCATATCACCGTATTCAATACCGTTATGCACCATTTTGACATAGTGCCCAGCACCTGCTGGGCCAATGTAAGTGACACACGGTTTGCCGTCTTCTGGCGCTTTAGCTGAAATTTCTTCTAAAACATCTTTGACAAGCTCATAGGCTTCTTTTTGACCACCAGGCATGATTGAAGGCCCTTCAAGCGCCCCTTTTTCACCGCCTGAAACACCCGTTCCGATAAAGTTAATACCTGAATCTGCTAATTCAGCGTTACGACGTTCTGTATCTTTATAGAAGGTATTCCCGCCATCAATCAGAATGTCGCCCTTGTCCAAATGGGGCAAGAGATTTTGAATCGTTGCATCTGTTCCAGGTCCAGCTTGAACCATCAACATAATACGACGTGGTTTCTCAATCGAGTTAACAAATGACGCAATGTCATAGCTCGGTACGAAATTTTTGTCTGGATGTGAAGCCATCACATCTTCCGTTTTTTCTTTTGAGCGATTGAAAATTGCGACTGTGTAGCCACGTGATTCAATGTTGAGCGCTAGATTGCGTCCCATCACTGCCATGCCGACTACACCAAAGTTTGCTTGTATCATTGACCATTCTCCTATCGAATCTTACAAAATTTATACTTTATAATAATTTATTATAATATAATTTTAATATATTTTCAAGCCTAAAAGTCTGAAATTCTAACATTTTAATATAAAATATTTTTTTGCCCATCGTCTCATCATCAAATTCCCCAAAATCCTTGAAAAATAGGACAAATTCTTGCTTGTTGACTTCCCAAAAAACAGTCAAAATCCCATGAATTAACTCAAAATCTTATCGGCTCGACTTTGAACGTCGATGTGCCAGCCGAAATCTCACCATTTCGCCAATCAGCTTGTAATCTATCGGCTGATTCAGTGGCATTCGGACTGTCCCCTTTGAGGTTTGATATCCCGACAGCCTATCTCCCCAGAGACCCACTAACTCACCTCCTGGATAGATACCAATATGTCGTTTGGCGACAGCAAAATGAATCAAGTTTTCTCCTTGCCAAAATGTTGGCATTTGGTAGGCTATTTTTTCTATGGCATCTGGTGCATTTTCTCTGATGATCGTGCGGATTTTTTGTAAAATGGGCTGGATATCTTCAGCTTGCGCTACAATGTAGGCATCAATGGTCTCAAAACTTTACTTCATCGGTTCCTCCCTCTCTTTTAGGGTTACGGTGATGACATCTCCTGGTTGCTTGTTGATCTTGGCTCGAATAGATTGGCGCACACCGATAATATGGCCGGGTGTCCCCATTTTAACCAGACTGCCCTCATAAGAGACACCATCAAATGTCGCAATAACGGGCACACGGCCCTTCCCAAATGTCGCCTTGACGTCAAATGGGATGTCAACATAAGCTGCATTGATATCTGGGACTTTTTTCAGTTCTGCTTGGAACTGATAGATTTTAGCCACTCTATCATCACCTTTCTTTTTCAAACTTCTTATTTGACTGTATTTTACCATTTTATTATCAAAAAAGCGATACAATTTTAACTGTATCACTTGGATTGACGTCCTATTTTTCACTACCGCTGCGACTTAGTCAAATAGACCATCGAGTTGAGAAAAAGGTGATTTTTTCTCAACTTCTGTTGGTTCTGGTTGCGCTTGTAAGGCTGCATAATCATCTTCTGACAAGACTTGCCAAGCTGATCCCGAAGGCAACTCATCTGATTGTTTTTCTTCGTCTGTCAAGACACGCAAAGGGATTTCCAGCAAGATATTATCTGCCACTGATTCTGCCAGATCGATCAAGTCCTTGTCTAAAATAAAGAGCATATCCGCATCTAGATCGGCTTGATTAGCTTCAAAATAGGCTTGTGTCGCAAATAACTCTGAAACGGTCACCATCATCGGTACTTCTACTGGCGCCAGACTCCGACTTGACGGCATGGTTAAGGTATAATCAGCTGTAAAATTCAAGCTATAAATGCCACCATCTGCATCCACACGACCATTAACCAGGACCTCAGAGACGTCTAAAATCTCAGGCTCCCGAGATGTCAATTCTTGCTTCAAGTTAAAAGCGGTCTCAAATTCGACCGAATGCTTTTTATTTAATTCCTGTAACGACCATTTCATCTTGTTATTCTCCTTGATATTATTGTATAATAATTAAAATAAGAATGATAGTAGTTAGCGCATAAAATTAGCGCGGGAGTAGGTGACCTATGGCGATCATTAACATGACAAGCGTTGATTTTGTTAGGAATCAGCAACACATCTTAAAAGATATCAACTGGACGGTTGAAAAAAAGGAGCATTGGGCCATTTTAGGGCTCAACGGTTCCGGTAAATCCAGCCTTTTAAAGCTGATCATGGCCGAAAACTGGAAAACGCACGGTGAACTGACTGTCCTTGGCACTCGCTTCGGGATTGATCGGATTTCTGAACTCCGTGCCAAAATCGGCATCGTTGGCTCTTTTATTGCCGAGCGCTTCAGACCCGATATTGTCGCTGAAAACCTCGTATTGACTGGTCGCTATAACGCCTCCATGCTCTATCGCGCCTTTTCAGAAGCAGATTTAGACACCGCACGAACCCTCATGCGTCAAATCGGCGCCGCTCCCCTTATCGGGCGTGTCTACGGCACCCTATCTCAGGGCGAAAAACAGCTCCTGCTGATCGCCCGAAGCTTGATGATTCATCCTGAAATCTTGATTCTTGACGAAGCTACCAGCGGCCTGGACCTTTTTGCTAAGGAGCGCCTGCTCGAAAAACTCCATCATATCACCCAACTCGAAAATGGCCCGACCCTACTCTACATCACCCATCACCCTGATGAAATCACAACTGATTTCAAAAAAGTCATGCTATTGCGTGACGGCCAAGTCTTCAACCACGGGACACCACCTGAAATCTTGACCGAAGAAACCCTCAGCGACTTCTACCAGATGCCTGTTTCGGTCAACATCATCAACAAGGCCTATTTCGTCCTACCTAAAAAATCCTGAGCACCCCAGGATTTTTTTCTACTTTATTTTCCTTGTGCCAATGGTTGTGACCACAAACAAGCCTGTTCTAAGCCATCACCAGCTGGCTTTTTTAACGCCCGGGATTTGGCCGAGGTAGGCTAACCTACGAAAGTTAATCCGACTCATACCGAATTTTCGCATGTAGGCATGCGGCCGACCATCCAGCAAGTCACGGTTCTTCAAACGATTGGGGTTACTGTCGATGGGTAATTGACGCAAGCCTTCTAAGTCTCCTGCTGCTCTCAAGGCTTGACGACGCTCCGCATAACGCGCAATGAGCGCTTTTTGTTTGTTGTATTTTGCGATTTTTGATTGTTTAGCCATTTTTCTCCTCGACTATTGTTTACATTTGTAAACTTATTATAGCAAAATTTTTTTAAAACAGCAAAAAAAGTGGCGCGTCACCACTTTCTTCTATTTATGATTATTTGTTAAATGACTCCGTCAATTGTGGCACGACTTGTTTCTTACGTGACACGGCACCTGCTAGGAAGGCATGGTTGTTTTTCAGTTCGAAGTCGAAGGCCGCTTCTACTTTGCCAATGTTTTGACCCAAAGCCAGGATTTCTGAGTTTGAGTTGACGATGTCAGTAATCATGAAGACAAAGTCAGAGTAACCATTTGTTGCGATAGCAGCAGTGATCGCAGCTTCAATCTCAGCTTGGCGTTCCAAAACTTCAGCGATATCAACGGTGTTGACTTGCGCAACACGAACAGCGTTGCCATTAAGCTCGAATGTTTTCGCATCGATGTCGATGAGTGCTTCGGCTGATTTACTTGCCAAATTGGTACCGGCTTTAAGCAAGGCAAGACCGTAAGTTTCAAGGTCAACACCTGCGATCTCAGCCAGTTCTTCAGCGACTTTAAAGTCAGTTGGGTGGGTCGTTGGTGATTTGAGCAGTAAAGTATCTGAAATCAAACCTGACAGGAGTAAGCCTGCAGTTGCTTTTGGCAACTCGCGACCTTCAGCTTTAAACTGACGGTAAACGATAGATGAGGCTGAACCAACCGGCTCCAAAGTCATGAACAATGGCGCTTCTGTTTCAAAGTTTGCCACACGGTGATGGTCCACAACACCCATGATGGTCACGTCGCGGATATCTGAGATAGATTGTTGGAATTCGTTATGGTCAGTCAGGATAACGGTGTCAACACCTTCTGCTTTAGCAGATGTGACCACGCGTGGTGCTGTGACACCAAAGTAGTCCAAGGCAAAAGCTGTTTCTTCGTTGACTTCACCAAGGGCCACAACTTCTGCGTCAAGGCCACGCAAGCGTGACAATTCAGCGAAGGCATAAGATGAGCCGATGGCATCTGTATCAGGATTTTGGTGACCAAAAACTAAAATTTTAGACATGTTAAACATTCCTCTTGATTTCTTTTTCAATATTTATTTTCAACGTTTATTATATCAAATTAATGATTGATAATAAAGATTTAGGTATTTTTTTGATAGATCATCTTGGCAAACTGCAGGGTCACCAGATAGCCGATGATAATGAAGGGGAAGATGATCCAATAAGCCACTGGCAGTAAGTGAAGGTCAAAGAAATGACCGATAGTAGTCAAACTCAGGATCCCCCCGACAACAAAGACACCCGTCGTTGCAAACCAAACTGGGAAACTGGCATTGCTCTTGATAAAGGGTATTTTTTTCGTCCGCAAGATATGCAAGGCCAGTGTTTGGGTGATGAGACCGACGATAAACCAGCCACTTTGGAAGGTGCCTTGGCTTGCGACCGTATGGTAGTGGAAGCCGAAATAGAGCAGGATAAAGGTCAAGACATCGAAGATAGAACTAACTGGTCCAATCAAAAAGGTAAAGTGCAGTAAATTTTTCATGTTCCAAGTGACAGGTTTTTCGATTTCTTCCTGATCGACATTGTCCCAAGGGATGGCCAGTTGGGCGATGTCATAGATGAGATTTTGCACGAGGAGTTGCATGGATAGCATAGGAAGGAAGGGCAGGAAGGCGCTGGCGATCAAAATCGAGAAGACGTTGCCGAAGTTGGAGCTGAGGGTGATTTTGATGTACTTCATCATGTTAATGAAGACGCTGCGGCCTTCTTGAACCCCGATTTCCAAGACTTGGAGACTTTTCTCTAATAAGATAATCGTGCTGGCGTCTTTTGTGATATCCGCTGCCGTATCGACTGAGATCCCAACGTCTGCCGTTCTTAAAGAAGGGGCGTCATTAATGCCATCACCCATGAACCCAACGGTGTGGCCTTTTTGCTTGAGCAGGCTGATGACGCGCTCTTTTTGCATGGGGTTGAGCTTGGCAAAAAGGTGCAGATGTTCTGCTTGCTCGGTCAGTTCAGCATCGCTCATGCCGTCGATATCGCTACCAAGCAGATAGTGCTCGGCATTAATGCCGACATCCGCACAGACTTTTTGGGCCACAATGGCGTTATCGCCAGTCAGGACTTTGACCGTCACACCGTGGGCTTGGAGAGACGAAATCGCGGTGATGGCAGATGCCTTGGCCGGGTCAAGGAAGCCGATAAAGCCGATAATGGTCAGGTTATTTTCATCGGTGATGCGAATGACATCACTGTCAATCGTTTTTTGCGCCACGGTAATCACGCGCATACCGTCCTGATTCATCTTGATATTAACTGCCTTCATTTGCTCAATGAGGTCAGGCGTTAAGGCAACTTTTTCACCATTAACAAGGACAGATGAGCAGACCTCTGCCATTTCTTCAACGGCACCTTTGGTAATCATGACACGCTCATCAGCCAGAGATAAAGCGACAGATAGTCTCCGACGTGAAAAATCAAAGGGAATTTCGTCAATCTTGCTGACATTTGTAAAAAGCAAGGTCTTTTTCTTGCTCGCAAAGTAATCCAGCACCGCGACATCCATGAGGTTACGCCAACCGGTTTGGTACTTGGAGTTGAGGTAGGCATAGTTGAGGACGTCTTCGTTTTCATTTCCGAAAGGATCGACATAGTGCATGAGGACGACGCGGTCTTCGGTGATTGTCCCTGTTTTATCCGTACACAAGATGTCCATGGCACCCAGATTTTGGATGGCAGACAGTTTCTTGACGATTACTTTTTCCTTGGCGAGTTTTTGTGCACCCTTGGCCAGATTTGAATTGACAATCATCGGCAACATTTCAGGCGTTAAGCCAACCGCCACGGCGATGGCGAAGAAAAAGGCGTTATTGACATCATGCTTGGTAATGACGTTGAGGATGAAGACGATGGGGAACAAGATAGCAATCATCTTCAAGAGTAGGGCACTGACACGTTTCAGACCGATTTCGAAGGCCGTTTCAGCCTTACTGCCTGTGGCACTCTTTGCGATGTCTCCGAAGAAAGTTTCCTTCCCAGTTTTCAAGATGAGAATGGTACCTTGTCCACTCAGGACGTCTGTTCCCATGAAGAGAAGATTAGGCAAATCAACCGCTGGTTTATCGGCATTGTCTGTACGGTTATCATCGGTTAAAGGTAGTTTTTCGACTGGAAGTGATTCGCCTGTCAGTGAGCTTTGGTTGATAAACAAGTCATTGGAATCGAGCAGAACGCCGTCTGCTGGAATCATGTCACCCGTATGGAGTTTGACGATATCACCGGGCACGACTTCATCCATGGGGATTTCTTGGCGTTCACCCTCACGAATGACAGCTGCTGTATTTTCAATCATCTCACGGAGATTGATACTGGTTTTTTGACTGGTATATTCTTGGTAGAAACTGATCGAAACTGAACAGATGACCATCAAACTCATGACGATAACCGCTTCGATATCATTCGTGATGAAGGACACGATGGCCAGTAAAATCAAGACGATAACAAAAGGGTCTTTAAGGGCATTCAGCCAGATTTTCCATGCGGGCAAGGGTTTTTGCGATGCCACGATATTCATGCCATAAGTTTCCAGACGCGCCTTGGCATCTGCTGTTTCCAGACCTTCTCGTGTCGTTTGGTAGTCACCAAACAACTGTTGTGTCGCTTGAAGGGCGAGTTTTTGTAATTCAAACGCTTTTGTCTTTTTTTCCATTTCAGGCCTCTTTCGTTGAACCATTGTATTCAATTAAGTTTCATAAACTGCTTTGATGGCAGGTGTCCTGGTTTGATCTGACTGTTTCGATTTATCTAGGTCGGCCGAACTTAAACGATTGAAATAGTCAGAGCAAACAAAAAGGAATCCGCGCACCAACAATAAGTTGATGCACAAGATTCCTCGATCATTTATCTGCGCACATTAGCCTATCGTTGAACTTTAGCACTATACGGCGTAAGAAAATTTTCTAGCTACATTGAAATAAACCTTCACGATTTATTTTGTTTGACCAGCTTGGCGTCTCTCGACATTTCGCGGCAGTAGCATATTTCCAGTATAGGAGCCTCATCTAACAATGATTATTTTTTTGTTATTTTTATTACAGGTTTATTGTAGCGCAAAAGTGATGGGTTGTAAAGACTATTTTTACTATTTTTACTTTTTTTACATTATTTTTTCATTGATGCCGTTTTTTAATCGAGCATGTTTTTTAAGACTATAGCAACTTGAGTTTTGTCAAATAATTCTCTTTGCCATGGTAAACACGATAAACTCGAACTAGTTTTTCTCTCTCAATAACTTTGTAAAAAATCAAATACTGCCCGCTAACAAGATAACGATAGTCATTAGCAATCGTTGTCTTATTAGTTAGTTTAGCCCCAATCATCGGACTAGTACGCAAGCGGGCTATATCTTTGTAAAGCATCTCAAAAATATCTTTTATTGTCGCATCATAATAACTTGCTTTTGATAAATAGGCAGCAATACGCTCTATATCTCGGTCAAATGCTTTACTTTTTTTGACTTGATACTCAGTCACTGAATCCTCCTAATTGATATTTTTTCGCAAAGTCATCAATATCTTCCCCTTCGCCAAATTCTTGTTCAGCTTGGTTCAATTCAGTTAATAGCCAAATTTCTGCTTCTTTACGCTGCCATTCTTCAATATTGACCATGACAACTTTTCCAACGCCATTTTTTGTCAAAACCAAAGGCTCACCATCTTGAACCTCATCAATCACTTTACTATAATTTCTTAAAATTGTGCTTGGTTGTATGATTTCCATCTCTTATCAACTCCCTTCTTTAAACTCATTATACCATGTTGCTGTAAATTTACAACACCCTTATTCCGTCAACAATATCCTATGCAGATAGGCAATACTGAGCTGTTCAAAATTCAGCGCCTCCGTCTCGCAGGTTTTAAACGTCCCGTTTTAAATTCGTTAACTTCATGGTATCAAAATCGGTAAATACCTGTCTGTTTCAAAAAAACATCAGCTCAGACAAATGTCCAAACTAATGTTTTCGATATTTTACTTAAGCCACGCTTTCAAACTGTGAATTATAGAGATCAGCGTAGAAACCACCTTGTGCAAACAAGGCTTCATGATTGCCACTTTCGATGATATCGCCATCTTTCATGACAAGAATCAAGTCGGCATTTTTGATAGTCGACAGTCTGTGGGCAATGACAAAACTTGTCCGACCTTCCATGAGTTTATCCATGGCTTTTTGGATCAATTCTTCAGTCCGCGTATCTACTGATGATGTCGCTTCATCAAGAATCAACATTGGTGCATTTTTCAAGAGCGCACGGGCAATGGTTAAGAGCTGACGTTCACCAACTGATAATTCATCAGCGTCTTTCAAGACTGAGTCATAGCCATTTGGTAAGGTATTGATAAAATGATCGACACCAACTGCCTTAGCAGCAGCAACAACCTGTTCATCCGTGATATCACATTGATTATAGATCAAGTTTTCTTTCACTGTCCCTTCAAACAACCACGTGTCTTGTAAGACCATTGAAAACTGATCGTGGACCGCTTCACGCGTCACCTCTTTAATCGGTGTCCCATCAATGATGATTTGACCAGAATCAATATCGTAGAAACGCATGAGCAAGTTGACCATGGTTGATTTACCAGCGCCCGTAGGCCCAACGATGGCAATCTTCTGACCAGGTTCAGCTTTGGCTGAGAAGTCATTGATGATGACACGATCAGCGTTATAGCCGAAATGAACGTTTTTAAATTCAACAGCCCCTTTAGGGTTGACCAATGTCGTTGCCTTACCCGTTTCGTCTTCTAATTCAGGTTCCGCAAGGAATGTGAAAATCCGCTCAGAAGCTGCGCCTGCTGATTGCATTGAGGTCACCGCTTGGGCGATTTGTGTCAAGGGTTGGGTGAACAAACGAATATAAATCATGAAGGCTACGATCACGCCAAACTCGATTTTACCATCGATGGCTAAAATCGCCCCAACCAAACAGACAGCACCGTAACCAAAGTTACCGATGAATTGCATGAGTGGCATCATCAAGCCTGACAGAAATTGAGATTTCCAAACTGAGTTATAAAGGCGTTCATTGATTTCATCGAACTCATCTTGTTTAGACTTGTCCGCATTGGACACTCTCACGATATTATGACCCGTGTAAACTTCTTCCACAAAACCATTAACCTCGCCGAGGCCGTTTTGTTGGGCGTTAAAGAATCTTTGTGACTTAGTCATGATGAGCATCATTAAGCCAAAGCCAATCGCCGTTGTGGCAATGGCAGTCAGACTCATTTCAACGTTGGTTTTAAACATCATGATAATCGTACCAAAGAAGAGCGTCAAGGCTGAGACCAAGCTCCCAACAGATTGGTTAAGGGCTTGGCTGATCGCATCCACGTCATTTGTCACGCGCGACAAAGTATCGCCATAAGGATGACTATCAAAGTAGCGCAAAGGTAATTTGTTAATTTTCGTCGAAATATCTTGACGTAGTTTCTTAGATGTCCGTTGGGTTACAGTCGCCATGATGAAACCTTGGGTGTAACTCAAAAGCGCTGAACCCAAGTAGAAGGCAATCAAAGTCACACCAATCGCCGTAATGGCTTTCATATCAATGTCGCCATGACCTGGCATGCCTTTGGGGATGAAGCTGGCTCTCAAACCAGCCATGATTTTATTAGTAATTTCAGATAGGCGATCAGGACCGATAATGGTCAGATAAGCACCACCACAGGCAGCGATGGCTGCGACAAGAATCGCCGGATACCAAGGTTTGACATATTTCGCTAAGTCGCCCAAGGCTTTTTTGACGTCTTTGGGTTTTTCACCTCCGCGACCTAAGCCACGACCTGGTCCAAAGCCACCGCCATTAGATTTTTTAGGTGTATTTTTTGTTGTCGGCATTAGGCTAATTCCTCCTTAGACAGTTGTGAATAGGCGATTTCTTGATAGACTTCATTGCTAGCCATCAACTCATCATGTGTCCCACGACCCACGACTTTCCCTTTATCCAAAACAATAATTTGATCGGCATCGATAATCGTGCCAATCCGTTGGGCAACAATCAGTTTCGTCGTTTCTGCTGTTTCACGTTTCAAGGTATCGCGTAAGACACGGTCAGTCTTATAGTCCAAAGCTGAAAAACTGTCATCAAAGACGAGAATTTCAGGCTTGCGGGCAATGGCACGAGCAATCGCTAGCCGTTGCTTTTGACCACCGGACAGGTTAAGACCACCCTGAGATACTTCAGCGTTTAAGCCTTCAGGGTTTTTCAGTATAAATTCTTCAGCTTGGGCGATCCGTGCAGCTGCCATTAAGTCTTCATCACTCATGTCACCATGAGCATTAGTCCCAAAGGCCAAGTTTGACCGAATCGTTCCGTTAAACATCACTGGTTTTTGCGGGATGAAGCCCATTTTATCGTGCAAGGCTTCTTCTGTATATTCCTTAACATTGACGCCATCAACCAAGACTTGACCGGCTGTCACATCATAGTAACGCGGGATGAGGTTGATTAATGTTGATTTACCAGAACCGGTTGAGCCGATGAAGGCAACCGTTTCGCCTTTATTGGCCTTGAAAGAAACACCTTCAAGAACGTGTTCAGAGGCATCAGCGTATTGGAAATAGACGTTCTTAAACTCGACAGTCCCAACTTCTTTAGCTGCTGAACCATCTTTTGTCCCGTTTTTAATGCTTGAGGCGGTATCGATGACTTCATTAATCCGACCAGCAGAGACATTGGCACGCGGGAACATGATGAAAATCATGGTCAACATCATAAAGGCCATCACAACTTGCATTCCATAAGACGTGAACACGACCATGTCTGAAAAGAGATTGATCCGAGGTGAATTAGCAGGTGTCCCAACGCTTGCAGCTTTAATAATGGTCGCACCAATCAAGTAAACGGCAACTGACAGGCCAGATGACACAAGAGACATCATGGGCATCATGAAGGCCATAGCGCGTTGAATGAAGAGGTTGGTTGACGTAATATCGTCGTTGGCTTTTTCAAATTTATCGGTTTGATATTTTTGAGCGTTATAAGCACGGACCACACGAATCCCAGTCAGGTTTTCACGGGTCACGGAATTTAGTTTATCCGTTAATTTTTGGATAATCTTGAAACGAGGCATGGCAAGCGTCACGATAATACTGATCATGACGAGAAGGAAGAGAACAGCAGCACCTAAAGCGGTCGTCCATTCCCATGATTTGTTGGCAATTTTCATGATGGCCCAAACGGCAGTGATCGGAGCTTTGATACTGAGTTGTAGCCCCATAGCCACGATCATTTGGACTTGGGTAATGTCGTTGGTTGAACGGGTAATCAGGCTGGCAGTTGAAAACTGGTTGATTTCAGCCATTGAATACTCTGAGACTTGATGGTAGACATCATGACGCAGCGTCCGTGATAAGCCAGCGGCTACCTTGGCAGCAAAGAAGCCGACAATGACTGCGGCGACGAGTGAGCCAAAGGCACAGAGGACCATCCAGCGACCTTCATCAAAGATTTGCGACACGGTTGTGCCTTTTTCTTGGATTAATTTGGTCACTTTGCTCATGTAATCCGGTAATTTAAGGTCTAAATACACCTGGATGACAATGAAAATCAGGCTGATACCGACGTATCTGAGCTCTTTTCCAGTGATTTTTTTTAAGATTTTAAACATGTTTACTTCCTTTATGTTATTGAAATGACGATTTTGAGTGTGAACAAACGATTAATCTCATATTAAGTCATCACTGCTCACGTAAATTGTGTTTAATTTTTTGAATCGTTGTGATGAATTGGCCAATCTCTTCATCTGATAAACCATCACGCAGAAGCGTTTCAAATTCTTGCTTTTTCGCCATCATCCCAGCTTGTAGTTTGAAAGCTTTGTCCGTTAGGATGATCTTCTTTAGTCTGGCATCATAGGCAACAGGTTCGCGTCTGATGAGCTCTGCCTGCTCCATTTTTTTGATAAAGTTAGTGGCCGTAGGTCTGCGCATCACAAATTCTTTTTCTAGATCTCTTTGAAAGACGTCTTCATCTTGATGCTTAATCAAATAATCGATGACCCAGACCTGTAGACCGCGGGTTTCATCTGGACAGTCAGGCTTTTCCTTGTTGGGCTTAGCTTTATTTTTGGCCAGGTGACGCAACAGCGAGATGTTCAGCTCTCGTAGTTCTGCCCCGATATTCTCTTTTTTCATTTGACCTCTTCCTTATATTGTTAGCTGCATAACTATTAGTGCGATAACAATTATACTGCTAACATTTTCGTTTGTCAAACATAATGCAACAACTCAAAAAACGTTTGAAAACCCTTGTTAATTCAAGCATTTCAAACGTTTTTTCTGAGTTTAGAAATCAGTCATCTCTACAAATGAAGCACGGATGATTTCAGCCACATCTTCATTATCAAGTGAGACATAGGCATTTTGAGTTAGATGACCGTGGCGCACAGCTTGGGCGCTCATCTCTGGGACCAGCTCATCGGTCGTGATGCCGACTTCTGGCAAGGTCATGGGGATGCCTAGGGATTTGAGGAAATCATGGGTCGCTTTAACGGCTTGATGGGCGACAGTGTTATCTTCGCCTTCGAGATGCCAAACGTTGCGGCCATATTGGGCAAATTTCGCAACTGTCGTGGCATCATGATTAAGACAATAGGTCATCCAACGTGGCGTTAAGATGGCCAAACCAATGCCGTGGGTAATATCATAGTAAGCGGATAATTCATGCTCAATGGGATGGCAGGTCCATCCACCCGCACGGCCGTTGCCTGGGATGCCGTTTAAGGCGAGGGTTGAGGCCCAGAGGATATTGGCTCTAGCGATGTAGTCATCTGGTGTCTGAATCGCAGTTGGCGCGTGCTCAATGACAGCTTTCATCAAGCCCTCGGCAATGTTGTCCTGAACGGTCACGCCGGCTGTGCGGTTAAAATACTGCTCAAAGAGGTGACTTAGAATATCAGCAGCGCCAGCGGCTGTCTGATGGGCAGGCACTGTAAAGGTGTTGGTTGGATCTAGGAAAGAGACTTTGGGTAATAACTCCCAGCCACTTGTGCCTAGTTTTTCATTGCGCTCTGGGTTTGAGATCACCGCATTGCGATTCATCTCTGTGCCTGTCGCTGCAAGGGTTAAGATATCAACGATTGGGACAGCTTTGCCCATTTTGCTACTGTCTTCGACAAGATCCCAAGCGTCTCCATCATAGTAGACACCACCTGCGATAACTTTAGCGGCATCCACAACAGAACCGCCACCGACTGCTAAAATGACATCTAAGGCATGCTCACGGATGAGTTTTACCCCTTCACGAACTGAGGCAATCTTTGGATTAGGTTCAATGCCTGTCAATTCAACGATTTGAAAGCCATTGCTTTCAAGTAGGTTGACAACCTTATCATAGAGTCCAAAACGTTTGATTGAGCCACCACCATAGGCTAGTAAGACTCGTTTCCCATAGGAGGCTAGAACTTCTGGTAATTCATTTAAATGGTCTTTACCGAAACGGATATCCGTTGGGACGTACATTCTGAAATTGTTCATGGTTTGGTACTCCTTTTATGTTTCTTAATGATTAATTAAGTCTCAAAAGACTTAAATCAGATAGGTTTATTATACACTTTTTCAAACAAAAGTATATCGTTTTTAAAATGCACGCTTCATCTCTCGCTTACTATTTCATTTTCTGAATTTGTCGGATTTTCAATCCATTGGTCAAAAAGTGAGAGCTACCCGGAGATAGCCCTCACTTCTTGTAAAATAATTTGGTAGGAGTTTAGAAAGGATTATTTATCCGTTTCAGTTGTTTTAATCTTGCTCTTTTCGACGCCATAAGCTTTAAGATCTGCAGCTTTTACATATTTAACATCAATCGGAATTGTTTTATCAAGCTTTTCGCCTTTGCTTGCTTTAACCAA
This sequence comes from Lactococcus sp., assembly GCA_047833645.1. GTDB lineage: Bacteria > Bacillota > Bacilli > Lactobacillales > Streptococcaceae > Pseudolactococcus. The sequence continues at coordinate 1,728,839 of CP181259.1, read as the reverse complement.
ATCCTCAATAACTTGATAGCCAATTTGGTAAGCATCTTGGTCTACGATAGCTGTGATACGTCCATCGTCAACACCTTTCAACCATGTATCTGTATAGTCGAAACCATAGTGAAGAATTTGACCTGCTTTACCTTGTGATTCAATCGCACCCATGACACCAACGTCAGGTCCTTCTGAACCTAAAGAGAAGACTGTCACCAAATCTTTATTTGCAGAAATGTAACCTTCTAATTGTTTTTTAGATTCTGATGGTTGATCGTTATCTTGAATCGTAGCTAGAAATTTGAAATTCTTAGCATCTGCGCCGTAGACTTCTTCAAAGCCTTCTTTAAGTCCCTTTTCACGGTCAATCATCGTAGGTTGTGCCACATCCACACAGACAATTGCAATTGAACCTTTCGTGATCCCCTTAGCTTTCATTTCTTCGGCAGCTTTTTTACCAAGCTCTTTTCCAGCTGAAACATTGTCAGTGCCTACATAGGCTGTGCGGTCATCTTTATTAGCTAAGTCCGCGTCAAATGTGATGACTGGAATATCTTTACTCATCGCTTCTTTAATCGGTTTCACAAAAGCTTTTTTCTCAATTGGTGCAACTGCAATACCTGCGACACCTTTAGCTGTTGCTTCTTTAATAAAGCCAATGTGTTTTTCTTTTTTACTTGGTTCAGCAGAAGGTGATGTCTTAGTCACTAAAGTATAACCCAATTTTTTAGCGGCATCTTCAGCACCTTTTTTCATCGGATTCCAATAGGCGCCAGTATCAACGATTGGTACAAAATAGAGTGTTTTTTTAGCATCAGAACTTGCTCCATCCGATTTTTTGGCACTACATCCAGCACCTACTGCAAGTAAAGTAGCGGCCAATAGTGCACCTGCGATAAATTTTCCTTTTTTCATGTTTTCTCCTTATGAAAAGTAATTTATAAAAATAACAATATTACCTAAATTTAAGCATTGCGACTCGTTTTACGTTTAATGTAATCCACGATAATCGCAAGGATAATGACAAGACCTGTGACTGTATCTTGTAAGAATGAATTGACACCCATTAAAGTTAAACCATTTTTAAAGACTTGCAGTGTCAGAATACCTGCTACGGCACCACCAATTGTTCCGATACCACCCGAGAAGGATGTTCCTCCCATGATTGCTGCCGCCATAGCAAATAAGTCAAGTCCATTGGCGTCTTTCGAAGCACCACCTTGAAGGTTTGAAATAATCAAAAGTCCCGCAACTGCCGCAAGCATGCCTTCAATAATAAATACTTTAATAACGTGTTTATCTGTATCAATACCCGAAAGACGTGCAGCCTCTGGATTGGACCCGACTGCATAGGTGTATTTACCAAATCGTGTATTTTTCATCACGAAAACAAATATTAAGATGACTGCAACGAAGATCAGGGCATTGCTTTTAAAAATATCTCCTATGATGGGAGTTGTGGCTATCGCATTGTACCAAGCTTTATCCGAACCGATAAATTGTTCATTGGTGAAAAAACCCAGCATCCCTTTGATCACATAACTCGACCCCAAAGTCAAGATAAATGAAGGGAGATCAAATTTCTTAATCAACAAAGCATTCATGGTACCTAGTGCTGCACCCGTTGCCAAAACAATTACTAAAACAATTGGTGCTGGTATCCCTTTATTGGCAGCATACAAACCTAACATCCCTGCCGCCATTCCGACATAACCAATAGAAAGATCTACATAACCACAAATCAGAATCATAGTATAGGCAACTGTTAAGATACCGACAGGTGGTACTTGTTGTAAAAAGTTTTCGATGTTGTAGGTACTTAGAAAGTCACCGTTGGCGATTGAAAAATACCCTAGTAAAACAATCAGTACAATATATACCGAGTAATTCATGAAGAGGGTTCGTAAATCCAACTTCTTAGACGTTTTATTCATATCATTTACTCCTTTGGATAAGCTATTGTGCGCTTAGCTGGATTAATTTTTTTCTAGCTGCAAAACCGCACGCCATTATTAACAATCTTGATGTGTCGCAGTGGCGTATTTCATAATCAACTCTTGTGCTTGATCTTTTTTATCGACATAGTCCGCAATATTTAGCTCTCCGGTAATCTGACCTTCGTGGAAAACATAAATACGATCACAAGTGCCTAATAATTCTGGAATCTCCGATGACACGATGAGAATCGTTTTCCCAGCCTGTGCTAATTTTGAAATAATATCATAAATTTCAGACTTGGCACCAACATCAATTCCTTTTGTCGGTTCATCAAAAATATAAAAATCATTATCGGTATTTAACCATTTGCCAAGAACCACTTTTTGCTGATTACCACCAGATAGACTTGACACAGGATTTTCAATATCAGAAACCTTGATATTCAATTCCTTGATAAAGCGATCTGACGTCAGTCTCATCTTCTTATGATTAACAACAAAATCATTCAGACTTGCAATATTCAGATTATCGTTAATCGAAAGTCCTAGAGCCAAACCTTGATTTTTGCGGTCCTCAGTTAATAAACTCAGACCATGCTTGATGGCATCTGTAGGCGTCTTCATTTTTAAGGGTGTACCATTGATTTTTATAACACCTGATTTCATCTTGTCCGCACCAAATAGTAATCGCATGGTTTCAGTCCGACCGCTACCGACCAACCCAGAAAAACCAACAACTTCTCCTTTTTTAGCATGAAAAGATACTTTTTCAACTTTACCTTTTTTATCAGACAAATCTTCAACTTCAAACGAAACTTCACCGATTTCTTTCTCCGCTTTTGGATAAAGGTCTGATACTTCACGACCAACCAACATGGTGATGATCTCATCTTCCGTCAAATTTTTGACATCGTCTGTCGCAATATATTCTCCATCGCGCATGATGGTGATACGTTCGCCCAACTCAAAAACTTCCTTCATTCGATGAGAGATGTAGATACTTGAGAAGCCTTTTTCTTTCAATCTTCTGATGATGATGAAAAGTACTTCAACATCTTTATCAGACAAGGACGTCGTCGGCTCATCAAAGATGATGACACGCGCATTCAGGCTCAATGTTTTTGCAATTTCGACCAGTTGTTTATTGGCAGTTGATAGACTAGACACCAAATCCGTCGGTTGCACATTGACCCCTAACATATTTAGCCAATAGGTCGTTTCTTCATGCAATTTTTTAAAATCAACTAAGCCTAAAAATTCATTCTTATACGGTAGTCGACCAATAAAAATATTTTCTGCTACCGTTAAATCCTCGGCTAAATTTAACTCTTGATGTACAAAGCCAATGCCAAGTTCTGCTGCTTTTTTAGGTGTCATTTTGGGAATTTCTTCTCCATCAAACACTATCTTGCCTGCATCTTTTTCTAACAGACCTGCTAGAATGTTCATCAAAGTCGATTTGCCAGCACCATTTTCACCCATAAAAGCATGAATTTCGCCTTTTTTGACTTCAAGTTTTGCTCCTTTTAAAACATGTACGGGACCAAAACTTTTTTCGATGCCAGTCATTGAAAACAATACGTCATCAGCCATCGCACCCTCCTTTTACGCTTATCATAGCTTATTTTTTACAAATTAATACCGTTTTGATAAAAATTACGTACTCTACCTTTTCATGATACCGAAAGCTACTATTTCAATCCAGCACCAGTATATCCTTTTTCGTCCAAATCTTCCAATTCTTCATAGTTGAAATAATCAAAATCAGCAGGTGTCCGATAACCAGCATAATCTACTGCCGCCAGACCGACAAAGGCACCTGTAAAGAAGCCTCCCATGGTTTGATTGACATAATCATCTGAAAGAATGGCTGCATCCAAAACGATAGGGATTTCAAAATACGTTTGACCATCAAAGGAATACTCATAAGTATAGGTCTGTTTACGCACTTTTGTCCGGAACCAAACATAGTCTGTCCCTTCTGGAATTTTGATGGCATCATCTTTTAAGAATGAAGTGTAATTGCCGCGATCATTTTGTGCGATTTCAATGACGGCACCATTGATTTCATTCCAAGTGATGAAAATCCATGAGTAATGTTTATCATTATAGTAGTTGGTCAAACCAGCCATGGCTTGATAGCTCGTCGGGTTAAATTTGACTTTCGTTTCAGCGTTGAAGTTAAAGGCTTGCCAACGTCTTGCGACCAAGGATAAGTCAAAGAAATTTTCAAGTGAGCCTTGACCATATAATCGGAGATGACCAGGGACTTCATCATTGATATTGCCCATTTTGGCATCAAATGGCACACGCAAGGTATTGAAATTGATGTCTAGTTCTTTTTCATCAAATTCATTAAATTGGTTATGATTGGCTGGCGCTTCTGTGAAGATGGCATCTTTTGGTGCGTCAACTTCTGTCGTGCCACCATGGCCACCCACAATATGAGGCCAGCCTGTTTCATCCCATTCGACTTTTTGGATTGACGTTTCGCGTCCTAAAGTACACCAACCGCGTGGCTCTGTGATACTTTCATTCGGATGATGCCAAGGCCGACCGCATAAGGAAGCATAGTACCATTCGCCAGAAGGCGTATCCACTAAGCCACCATGTCCTTGTTTTTGAATATAGTTAAATGGCGTGTCGAAATTCGTCAAGAAAACTTCACCCGGTTGCGTTTCAAATGATAGCGCATCTAGCGTTTTCGAACGTGCAACGACTTCTTCGTGTGTGTAAACAGTCCCACCTTGTGCCGCAAAAATGTAATAATAGCCATTTATTTTATAAATATGCGGTCCTTCGACTAATTTCACTTCAGTCCCGCGATAAACTGTACGCGCAGTTTCAGGTAAAAGTCGCTCAGCTTTGGCATCATATTCTGTCAAGGTTAACCCATCAAAGGCGTGTTTGTACTCACGATGATCCCAAGTTTGTTGGATGAGGTATTTTCGACCATCATCATCATGAAATAGTGATGCATCAAAACCAACACCGTTTAGTTTAATCGGTTCAGACCACGGCCCTGTGATATCAGTCGCTGTTGTCAAATAATTGGTCATATCTTTAAATGAGCCATCTGTAATTTTGGTATCGGTATAAACAAGCCAGAATTTACCATCGGCATAGGATAAATCAGGCGCCCAAATCCCACCAGATGCTGGGTTGCCACGCATGTCGAGTAAATCAACGGTTGATAATGGGTGCGCTTCCAAATTCCAGTGTACTAGATCTTTTGATGTATGAATCCGGACACCTGGGAACCATTCAAATGTTGATGTCGCAATATAATAAGTATCCTCAACGCGAATAATCGACGGATCTGAATTAAAACCAGGTAAAACTGGATTTTGAATTTTCATATTAATTTTCCTCCATTAATTTTCCTAAACATAAGGGAGTAGTTGTCGTCTATACTCGTTCAAATCTGAAACTAGCCGAAATCTGTACTAGTTTTATGCTTGAATGCCTATAACAGACTCAACTACTCGATATATTTAGGACCTAAGTCTATTAAACCAAATAATCGTTAAGATGTGACTTCACAAGTTCAATATGACTTGATTCATTTGTGATCGCAGCACCATTTTTAAGTGAGTATTCAGTCAAGCTCTCAAGGTCTTCCTTGTCTGCCAAGATATTGGCTCCAATCCCTGTTTGGTAACTAGCATAGCGTTTCGCTTTCAAATCTGACAAGAATTTATCAGCACGAATCGCTGCCGCACCTTTCAAACCACGGGCAAAAGTATCAAATCCGGCAATATGTGCCAAGAATAAATCTTCTGGTGCAAATGATGACCGACGGACTTTAGAGTCAAAGTTAATCCCACCAGGTGCAATCCCATTGTTTTCCAAGATTTCAATCATGACAAGCGTTGTATCAAAGACATTGGTTGGGAATTCATCTGTGTCCCAGCCCAATAAAACGTCGCCTTGGTTGGCATCGATTGAACCGAGGGCATCATTGATACGGGCCACTGTCAATTCATGTTCGAAAGTATGACCTGCTAAGGTTGCGTGGTTCCCTTCAAGGTTGAGTTTGAAGTCATCTTGCAAGTTGTATTTCAAGATGAACGCAAGGGTTGTTGCCGCATCGAAATCATATTGATGTTTCGTTGGTTCTTTTGGTTTTGGTTCGATCAAGAATTGTGGTTTATGACCAATTTTTTCGCCATAAGCAATCGCCATTTTGAAGAGACGGGCGATATTGTCTTGTTCAAGTGCCATGTCTGTATTTAAGAGTGATTCGTAACCTTCACGACCACCCCAGAAGACGTAGTTTTCGCCACCAAGTTTTTTAGAGATGTCCAAACCTTTTTTGATTTGGGCTGCTGAGTAAGCAAAGACATCGGCGTTGTTGGATGAACCTGCACCATTGACAAAACGTGGATTTGAGAACAAGTTAGCCGTGTTCCAAAGCAATTTAATGCCTGTTTCGTCCATTTTTTCTTTGATTAAATCAGTGATGATATCCAAATTTGAGAAAAATTCTTCAAGTGTGTCGCCTTCTGGTGCGATGTCGATATCGTGGAAACAGAAATAAGACGCATCGAGTTTGACCAAGATTTCGAAGAAAGCTTCAACGCGATTTTTGGCTGTTTCAAGTGGTGTTGCACCAAACCAAGGGCGTTGGTTAGTCGCATTACCAAATGGATCAGAACCATCTTGCGTCATGGTATGCCAGTAAGCAATCGCAAAACGCAGATGCTCTTTCATTGTTTTACCTTCTACAACTTCTTCTGGGTTGTAGTGACGGAATGCGAAAGGGTTTTTGCTTGAAACACCCTCATACTGAATTTTCTCTATCTCTGGAAAATAGGCCATTTTTTCTTCCTCCTGCTCATTTTTGAGCTTAATTTAGTTTTAAATTTTTAAGTTCGTTTGACGAACTAACTTACAAAGATAATTATAATCGTTTTCAAATGACTTGTCAAGCACTTTTTGATAATTTTTCTAAATATTTTTCTGTATCCACTATCAATCATTTATCACAACAGGTTAGCGCTGACTTGTGCAATAAAAAAATGCCAGAAGTGACTTCTAGCATGATTTTATAAAGTAAATTTTAACATATGATCTTGTAATCCCAATACATGTCTTGAAATCAGCGCCACAGCACCTAACATTGAGGCATCCTGCACAGATGAATCAGAAAAGATCAAATCAGGTTTATGCACACTATTGAACTGTTCAACATTAAGCAAAGTTTCTTGGGCAATTTCTGGAAAATTATCGAAAATTCGTGAGGTGATAAAGATAGCTTGTGGCGCATAGAGTTGGTTGAGATTGTAGATAAAGGCTGCAATCGCCATCTCCCACTCTTTGATTAGAGGCATGATTTCGGGATCTCTGTCTTTTAGCAGTTCCAAAAATGCTTCTCGAGAAAAATTGTCCACTTTTTTTATCACGGCAGCGCGATCAATAATCGCATTTTCAGAATACAAATCCTCTAGTCTCGGTAAATCTCCGGCACTGTTTAGATTAGCTTTCGCATCATAGACAATCGTGCGACCAACTTCACCAGCTAAACCATCAACCCCTCTGAAAACATAACCTTCACAGATGATACCAACCCCAATCCCATTATGGATATTTAAGGCAACGAAATCTTTATAGTCAACTTCCTTATTATAAACATGATAATCACGGTAGAAAATTGCAGCCAGATTGGCTTCATTTTCGATGAGGACGGGAACATATGTCAATTTTTCCAGTTCACCCACCAAATCAAAGTCTTCAAATTCAAAGAAAGGACTGTAGATAATGTGATTATTGAAAACTGGTGCATGGACGGCTACCGCAATGCCAACTAAGTTCTCAATCATATCCTGAATGTCTATCGATTCAATGACTTTTTTCATCTCTTCAAAAACGGGGGCAACTTTTTTTGACTGAATCTCAATCGCACCATCACTGATTATTTCGCCACTCAAGCGATTAATGGTATAACGTAGATGTCTCACACCCATATCGAAAGCTAGTACATAACCGTATGCTCGATTGAAACGTATCATACTTGGTTTGCGACCACCAACATTTGACGACTCGCCAATCCCTAATTCTTGAACAAAACCTTCTTCTTCCAAATCAAGAAAAATCGATGAGACCGTTGACTTTTGTAACCCAACTGCTTTAGAAATCGAACTTCTCGATGTTTTTTCTGAATTGAACAGTGTTTGTAGAACTAACTTTCGATTATTTTCTCTAACAACGTCTAGATTTGCTTTTTTAACCATTTTACTTACCTCTCGTCCAATCCTCTATAGGTTATATTATAGCAATTTTTATTAGTTCGGTCAACGAACTTTCATTATATTTTAATATTTTCATCGATTCAAGTCTTTCAATCTTCAAAAAAGAGGTTGCATCCTCTCAACCTCTTCTTATTTCCTCCGCAAGTTACCGTGCTTTAATAACCATTTACCCTTTGAGGTAGTGTTTCCACCTGACACTTGATTGATGCTTCAGCAGCCAGTCGACAACCGTTTTTAACAAATTTAAATTTTGCTCATCTAGCATGCCCTCAATATCGTGAGCAGGCACATATCCTGCCACTTTTCCGCTGCCATAAAAATGTCGCCAACCCGCAACGGATTCACCCGCATCCGAAAAACTCCGTAGGAAAATATGCGTATAATCATCAACAAGACCCACTTGATAATGTTCATCCTGAATAACAAATTGATTTGGCGACTCCGCTAAATCACACTTGTAGGTGACCGGCATAGCCTCCGGATGCTGGATAAAATAGCCTTTTAGCATTTGAATATAGCCCGAATCAATCGGATAGTTAGACATACCTGAGTGTAGCGCAAGCCAGCTGCCGCCATGATCGACATAAGTCGTGATCAAATCACTTATTTCCGGCGTCAGCCATTCACTTATGTCTGTTTGTCGAGGCGTCCGTTGATTTTCAACCGATAGGATCATGAGGTCTGGATTTTTAGAAAGTGCTTCAGCTAAAGCATCTATAGGGATATTTTCATAGATAACTGGCTCATCTAGCAAACTTAAAACACGCTGAAGATACTGATCGGTGTCCGTTCCTTCATGATAATAATCTCCTGTAATACTAATGATTGTTTTGACCATTTTAGTTGACTCCAAATCTATAATGAATTGTCTTGGCAACTTTTTCATCTGGCGGAAGTGCGATACTTCCCCATTCTGGATGATGTGGTAGATCAGGCAACTCTTGAAACTCAATTGCTAACCCCAGTTCTTTAGCCATTGGATGATAATTCACTTGGGTATCGCGATTCCAGCCACTTGCACTGTAAATGATAACACTTCCTGCCTCGCTCATCACGTCCAGTCGTCTGCCACTCACTTCATCGTACAAGGTGACTTGGTTTTCACCCGCATGGTCATCAAAAACAAAAGCTGTATCCAAGCCGTTTGGCAGCTCGTTTAGCGCGTTTTCTAATGGTTTAGCTGTGGTGAAATCGTAGGCCATCTCTGCTACCGGTAAGAATGTGCCTGTCGGAATCAGCTCAGCATCTGTTTCTAAAATATGGTCGGCCGAAATTTCAAGGATTTGTTGTCGAATATCCGTTTTCAACTCACCACTAAGATTAAAATAGCCATGATTAGTCGGATTGAAAAAGGTGTCAACCGGTGATTCTCCAGTAAAAGTAATGCTGAGATACTCATCAATCAAATGATAAATGACTTGTGTCGTAATCGGACCAGGGAAACCAGATTGATGATCGATATAACTGAAAATGACAGTAATCTCATCATCTGTTTCTTGCCAATCCAAGTCCCATTCTTGGAATGACCAGCCTTGCGACCCACTATGGAGTGAATTATCATTTTCGTTTGCTTCTAAGCTTAGTGAGCCAATTTGCGCTTGTTTAATTCGACCAGCGACTGGGCCTACGGTCGCACCAAAATACTGTAAATCAGTGGCTAATGCTGAAATTGGTGTCACATTGAGAACGACATTTTCAGCTATACCATACCTATCCCTAGCCAAGACACGATATAAATGTGCCCCATAAGCAACTAATTCAACTGTAAGACGCTCATTTTCTATTCTAACTAGCTGGGTTGTCTTCCCCTCACCCATGCTAACCTTTTCGACTTTTACACTCATATTTTTACCTTTCTGCGATTTCACCCTGTGAAATCTTGAAACTCAACATCCACTCTTGGTTCGGTTGATGGTTAACAAAAATATGCACTCCCTTGACAGCAGGGAACGCATATCTTTTGCATTATGTCGTCTAGTACCTAGATTATATAATAAATATTGAATAGAGAATCGCAGTTGATTAGTTATCAAAATTAGCTAAGGAGGCACAATATTTGTATCGCAATCAAGTTATCAACAAGTGGTTAGGTGTTGATGTGGACTACCATTCTCTAGAACAATCAGGTTAAATTAAGACCAGTGCCAGTTTTCAACTTCTGGAATATCTTCACCGTTGGCACGGATGTAGTCATGGTGGAAGTTAATGGTATCGGTCATTTTTTGTGAAAATGCTGATGCTTCATCACCAAAAACGGCGTTTGCGGCATCTTGTGCCAAGTGGAAACGATCCATTTCACTAAAGACACGCATATCAAATTGGGTTGTGATATCACCATTTTCACGGTAACCATGGATAAAGACATTGTGGTTATGACGATCAAAGAAGATGTCACGAATCAAGCCTTCATAACCATGGAAGGCAAAGACAACCGGTTTATCAGCCGTGAAGTAAGCATCAAATTGGTCGTCAGTCAAACCGCGTGGATCAACATTTGGATGGCGCAATTTGAGTAAATCAACGACATTGACAAAGCGAATTTTAAGCTCAGGATAAGCCGCTTTAAGAATCGTTACCGCAGCAAGCGCCTCTAAGTTAGGCTCTGTACCTGCAGCAGCAATGACTAAATCAGGTGCTTCGTTTTCAGCGACAGTTGATGCCCAATCAATCACTTTCAAGCCTTCTTTAACTAAGATTTCAGCTTCTTCAGTCGAATAGAATTGCGCACGTGGTTGTTTCGAGCAGACAATCAAATTAATCAATTCTTCTGATGCCAAAGTTTCAGCCATGACAGCCAACATGGTATTGGTATCTGCTGGCAAGTATTCCCGGATAAATTCTGGTTTCTTCTCAGACAAATGCGTCAAGAGACCTGGATCTTGATGGGTATAGCCATTATGGTCTTGTTGGAAAACAGTTGAAGTTGCGACCAAGTTAAGCGATGGGTAGTGCTTACGCCAAGGTTGTTCTTTAGCCTTACGCAACCATTTGAAATGTTGGGTAATCATCGAATCGACAACACGGAAGAAAGCTTCATAGCTAGCAAAGAATCCGTGACGCCCTGTTAGGACATAACCTTCCAAGAATCCTTCACATTGATGCTCAGATAATTGACCATCAATGACACGACCAACTGGTGAGACCCATTCATCATAGTCTTCTTTTTTAGCCCCCAACCATTGGCGGTTGGTCACATCAAAGACTGATGTTAGTCGGTTTGACTTGGTTTCATCTGGTCCGAAAATACGGAAATTATCAGGATTAGCCACGATTAAGTCTTTGACATATTTACCAAACTCAACCATGTCTTGCGCTGAAATACTGCCTGGCTCAAAGTCAAGCGCGTGTTTTTTCCAATCTGTGATGACCATCGGTTTCGGATCAATTCCACCATTTGTCACGGGATTAGTTGACATCCGACGATCACCTTTTGGCGAAATCTCACGGACTTCATCGCGAATTGTCCCATTTTCATCGAATAACTCTTCTGGCCGATAAGATTTCAACCAATCAACGAGGGCATCAATTTTTGCCATATTGTGGGCATCCACTGGAATTGGGACTTGGTGCGCACGAAAGCCCCCTTCAATTGGTTCGTTATCCCATGATTTTGGTCCTGTCCAACCTTTTGGTGTCCGAACGATCAGGACAGGCCAAGCTGGCATTGTTGCCTCTTCTGCTTTGCCTTTTCGCGCTTCTGTTTGAATGGCCTTGATTTTTTCAATTGCTTGGTCCAATCTTTCCGCCATAACAGGATGGACTTGCGTCGCATCAGTGCCTGACACAAAGATCGGATCCCAACCGAGCCCTTCAAAATATTTGGTTAAATCAGCATCCGATTTACGTTCCATGATTGTCGGATTCGAGATTTTACCACCATTGAGGTAAAGAATGGGTAAAACTGCACCATCATTGACTGGATTGATGAAGGTATTTGAAAACCAACCTGCAGCAAGCGGGCCTGTTTCAGCTTCACCATCACCAATAACTGTCGCTGCGATCACGTCTGGATTGTCTAAAATCGCACCTGTTGCGTGAGAAAGCGCATAGCCTAACTCGCCACCTTCGTGGATAGAACCTGGTGTTTCTGGGGCAGCGTGGGAAGCAATCCCACCAGGGAATGAGAAAATTTTACATAACTGTTTGAAACCAGCTTCATCTTGTGTGATTTCTGGGTAAATTTCAGTATAGCTGCCATCAATGTAGGAATTGGCAACCATGACCTGACCACCATGACCTGGGCCTTCAATGTAGAACATATTGAGGTCATATTTATTAATGGCACGATTAAGATGGGCATAAATAAAGTTTTGACCGGCAATTGTTCCCCAGTGACCAATCGGATGATTTTTAACATCTTCTTTTTGGATTTCTGTTTTTAATAAAGGATTGTTTTTCAGATACATTTGAGCAACAGCGATATAGTTAGCTGTCCGCCACCAAGCATCAACTTTCCCAAGATAGGTTGCCGAGTTATAATCTGTCATTTTCTTTTCTCTCTCCTCAAATAGTAAGTAAATTATCTATAAATTTTAGTTTAAAGCCAATAAGTCATGACTCAGGTTTTTGGTTACGCCATAAACCTGAGAATAAAGGGCATATAGTTTGGCATAGGCCGCTACATGTTCAAGGTTTGGTGTGAACTCATCTTTATAATGGACAAAGACTGCCGCAGCTTCAGCAGCGTTATCAAACCAACCTGCACCAATGGCAGCAAGCATCGCAGCGCCAAGTCCTGGGCCTTGTTCAACTGTCAAATTCACAATCGTTGCATTGAAAATGTCAGCTTGCATCTGTAACCAGTCAGGATTTTTTGCACCACCTCCGACAGAAACGATGCGATCAAAATGACGACCAGCAACTGTTTCCATCATCACTTGGGAATCCTTGAGCGAAAAGGTAATCCCTTCAAGCACCGCCTTAGCAAAATGCGTCAAAGTGTGATGCGTATCCATGCCGATAAATGACCCGCGAATTTGACTGTCCACATGTGGTGTCCGCTCCCCAACAATATAAGGTGTGAATAACAAACCATCTGCACCTGGTTTGAGATCAGCAATGCCACCGAGCAATTCTGGAAAACTTTGATCTGCTGCGAAAGTATTTTTGAACCAATCCAAGCTATTACCAGCAGCTAATGTCACACCCATCGAGTAGTAGTCGCCCTTGGCCGCATGGTTAAAGAGGTGGAGCTTGCCTTGGTAATCTGCAAGTGCACCACTTTCAAATGATAAGAAGACACCACTCGTCCCAATAGAGCACATGCCTGCACCATCTTGAATAATACCCGACCCAACAGCCGCACACGCATTATCCGCCCCGCCTGCGAAGACCGGCACATCAACCTCAAAGCCGAACAATGCTTTGATGTCATCTGTCAACACACCAATCTGATCTTGTGATTCAAAGAGTTTTGGCAAGCGTTCAATCGGGATATCAAAGGTATCCAAGATTGGCTGTGCCCATTCTTTTTTGACGATGTCAAGGAGTAAGGTTCCTGCTGCATCTGAAAAGTCTGTCGCAAAAGTGCCCGTTAACCAGAAGCCTAGATAATCTTTTGGTAACATCATGTAGCGGACTTTTTCCCAATTCTCGGGTTCATTTTCTTGAATCCAGAGGATTTTGGGTAGGGTAAAGCCTTCTAGGGCGATGTTTTTGGTTATACCTAAGACTAAATCGCCTGCTTTTTCAGTAATTTCCTGACATTGCTTGCTTGTCCGCACATCATTCCAGAGAATGGCAGGTCGGATCGATTGTTTGTTCTCGTCTAGCACCACCAAACTGTGCATTTGACCTGAAAAACTGATGCCCTGAAGTTTGCTTGTCATGTCTGGGGTCGCTTGAATCAGTGCTGAGATTACTTTTTTCGCTGCCTCAAGCCATTGGTCTGGCTCTTGCTCACTAAATCCTGTCTGCGGGGTCAAAATCGGGTAAGCTGCACTTGCTTCTCCGACGACTTCGCCTGTTTCAGTCATCAAAAGACCTTTAAGCGAACTCGTCCCTAAATCGATGCCTAATACATATGCCATATACTATCCTTTCGTCTCACAACTATTTTAGTTCGTTTTCCGAACTAACTTACACTGCCATTGTAACCTGAGATTTTTATTTTGTCAAGTCTTTCACGAATTTTTTTCAATTTCTCAAAAAAACTGCACCTCAGACGTTGAGCTACAGTTATGTTTTAATCTTTTAATCCCGCTGCAACAAGTCAAATTGCGACTGATACAAGTGATAATAGGCGCCTTTGGCTGCCATCAGATCCTCATGACTGCCCGACTCCAGCAGACTGCCTTGATCAATGTAGAAAATGCGATCAGAATTTTTGATAGTTGATAATCTATGCGCAATGATAAAGGACGTTCGCCCAACCAACAGTTGATCTAACCCCTCTTGTAGCAAGGTTTCTGTTTTGGTGTCAATGCTAGAGGTCGCCTCATCTAGGATTAAAATTTTAGGATCCGCTAAAAGCGCCCGCGCAAAGGAAATCAATTGACGCTGGCCAGCAGATAGGGTGCTCCCCCGTTCTTTGACTTCGGTATGATAACCGTCCTGCAAGTCGACGATGAAATCGTGTGCCCGCACAATCTTAGCGGCTGCGATAACCTCTTCTTCCCTTGCGTCTAATTTACCGTAGCGAATATTCTCCAGTATGGTGCCCGAGAAGATAAAGGTATCCTGTAGCATGACGCCCATTTGCTTACGTAGGGATTGCAAGGTCACGCGCCGAATATCGATGTCGTCTATCAAAATCTCACCTGAATTGATATCATAAAATCGGCTGAGGAGGTTAATCACGGTTGTTTTCCCTGCACCGGTAGGCCCAACTAGCGCGATAGACTCACCTGGCTGCACATGGAAGGAAATGGCTTTGAGAATTTCTTTTCCAGTTTCATAGCCAAACGTCACCTGATCAAAGACGACATCTCCCTTAATCGTTGGTAGCTCAAACGCATCTGGGGCATCTTGAATGTCTGGCTCGACATCCAAGGTCTCGAAAATCCGCTCTAAATAAGCTGTTGCGGTAATGAGTGAGTTATAGAAATTCCCGATATTAATGACAGGATTCCAAAAGTTATTAATATACCCAATGAAGGCAATCAGGGTTCCCGTCGAAACGTCCACACCAATCCCTTTAATCCCCATAAAGTAAATCAAACAGGTCGTCATGACAGAAATATTTTGTACCCCAGGCCACATGAGAAACTGGATATAAATCGCCTTCATCCAAGAAGTCTGATAGGCACGACTCACCTTGGAAAATATTTTAAAGTTTTCGTCTTCACGTGAAAATGACTGCGTAACCTTGATCCCTGAAATGCTTTCATGAATATAGGCATTCATATTAGACTGTTTATTGCTCAACCTTTGATAGGCCTTGCGTTGGGCATTTTTAATAACCATGACAAAGACGAACAAGATCGGCAATAAAATCAAGCTATATAAGGTCAGTTTAAAATCAATAGCAAACATGAAAATCAAGGTCACGATAACACTGAGCATATCTGAAATCAGATTAATCAAACCATTGGACAGGAGATCACTCAGTGAATTAATGTAATTGACCACACGAATGAGAATCTTCCCATGAGGCCGACTATCAAAGTAAGAAAAAGGAAGCTTTTGCAAATGCTGAAAGATATCAAAGCGCATATCCTTCAGTACATCCTGACCAATGATGGTAATCGATTTAATCCGATAACGCATACACCAGCCCATAACAATGATGGATACAATGAAGGCCGCTGTGATCAGCCAAAGCATCCCCAGATTTTTCTTAGGAATGACATCATCAATCACTAGTTTTGTGAAAAAAGGACCTAGCATGGACGCAATATTCGCGATAAAGATGACGCCTAGGGTCCTAAAAATAGACTTTTTATAAGGCGTGACATATCGAAAAAGTCGCTTAAAATGCGCGGCGTTAAAGCCTTCTTCTAGTTCTTCATCGACATCGAATTTATTTCTAGCCATTGTCCATCACCCCCATTTCTAAATCAAAATTTCCTAGCTGCTTATTATAAACCTCGTAGTAATAGCCTTTTTGCGCCAGTAAACTCTCGTGATTACCTCGCTCGACAATCTTACCGTGCGCCATGATAATAATCTCGTCAGCATCCTTAACCGAAGAAACCCGATGGGCGATAATAAAGGTCGTCTTATTCGTCGTAATTTTATCCAACTCTTCCTGAATCTTGGTCTCGGTCTCCATATCAACAGCTGACGTTGTATCGTCCAAAATCAAAATAGATGGATCTTTCATCAAGGCACGCGCCAAAGAAATCCGCTGTTTCTGACCACCTGACAAACCAACACCACGCTCACCGACAATGGTATCGTAGCCATCCGGCATCTGCTCAATAAAGCGATTGGCATCCGCAATTCGCGCCATTTTCCGAACTTCATCTCGATCAGCACCCGGCACACCAAAGGCAATATTTTCTTCAATGGTATCAGAAAACAAGAAGATATCCTGCATGACGAGCGCGATATGGTCGCGTAACTCCCGCACATGCCATTTGCGAGCATCAACCCCATCAATCTTAACAACGCCAGAAGTTGGATCGTAAAAGCGGGCAATCAAATTGACCAAGGTTGACTTACCAGATCCCGTCTCTCCAAGAATCCCAATGGTCTGACCTGGTGCAGCTTTTAATGAAATATGTGATAAAGCTGCCACCTCTGGCGCATCTGGAAAGTGGAAAGAGACATCTTCAAATGCCACATAACCTTTTAGATCCTTGGCAGATTTCTCCGACTGAACCGGAATTTGTGTTTCTGCCTTAAGCATATCCCGAATTTTGAAAGATGAGGCGATAAAACGTTGGACGTCATTAATCAACCAGCCACTCATCCGCATGGGCATATCCAGCATCCATAAGACACCACTGAACGTCACCAGATCGCCTAATGTCATCTGACCACTGATGACGAAATATCCACCTAAAGCAAGCGTAATCACCGCTAAGCATCCCGCTAGGGCATCTAAGATGGGTAAGAATTTTCTAGAAACATTGGCAGAGTCAATATTGCGTTGTCTAAAGTCATCGTTATGCTGATTAAACTTTTCGATTTCAAAACCTTCACGGGTGAAAGCTTTGACGACGCGATTTCCGCTGATGTTTTCCTCGACCATTGAATTCAGACGTGAAAAACTTTCCCGAATTTCATAAAACAAGGGACGCGCTTGGCGTGACATTCTAGTTGTTAAGTAGCCGATCAGCGGTGTCACCACAAGTAAAGCCAACATTAAGCGCCAATCAATCGTCGCCATCATAATCACTGCCGAGATGAAGAGCAGGGCATTTTCTAACATGGTATAGACAACCCAAGAAACAAAATGCCGAATCGCATCTGTATCCCCAGTCATCCGAGCCATGATATCACCAACGCGCGTTTGATTAAAGAAGCTAAAATCCATCTCTTGTAGTTTGACGTACAAATCCTCACGAATTTTATAAAGTGTATTCTGACCGATCTGCTCAAACAAAATTTGATAGGTATAGCGCATGATAATCCGAGCAATGACAACGCCATACATGGTTGCCAAAATGGGCACCAGTAGATTGGTTTTTCCTTGATCAATCACGAGATCCACTAATTTGCCGCCAAAAAGCGGGAAAACAATTGCTAATGCAGAGGTGATGATGACCAAGATCAGCGCAAAAAAGATACGCCACTTGTAGATCTTGGCATATTGCCAGACCCATTTAATACTATCCATAAATTCTCCTACTAATTCCTGCTGAAACAATGAAATAATAACATATTTTCTATCTTGCTAAAAGTAAGCGCTGCCATTTTTTAAGGCGCAGACAGGTTCATTGTACCAATTAAGTACCTGCTTGTAAAGTTTTAACTCATAAAAAAAGCAAGCTTTCAAAAGCTCACTTTTCTTTCGTTTTAATCAGATCATAGTCATCTGATTTATTTCGCTTCATACCAAGTCTTGCCACTATTTTCATCAACTAAGAGTGGGACTTTTAGGTCGATTGCTTCTTCCATGGTTGTTTTAACCAAGGCTTTAATCGCATCTAGTTCATCATGTGGGACATCCAATACGATTTCATCGTGTACTTGTAGCAACATTTTGGCTTGGTAGCCACCTGCTGCTAAGGCGCGATCAAGGTTGATCATGGCCACTTTCAAGATATCAGCTGCTGATCCTTGAATGGGGCTGTTAATAGCTGTACGCTCTGCGAATGAACGGACAGAGAAGTTTCTTGCATTGATTTCTGGTAGATTACGTCTTCTGTGATAGAGGGTTTCGACATATCCTTTATCCTTAGCACTTCTAACGATGTCTTCCATATATTTTTTAATGTCAGGATAACGCTCAAAATACGTGTCAATATACGTTTTGGCAGCTTTTCTAGTAATCCCCAGATTATTAGACAGACCGAAATCAGAAATACCGTAGACAACACCGAAGTTAACGGCTTTGGCATTACGACGGTCATTTGGCGTCACATCTTCTGGTTTCTCAATACCAAACACGCGCATCGCCGTTGCCGTATGGATGTCAGCACCATCGTTAAAGGCCGCAATCAAATGTTCATCCCCTGAAATGTGGGCAAGAACCCGTAATTCAATCTGTGAATAGTCACTTGATAGTAAAACTGACTCTGATTTTTCAGGTAAGAAAGCCTTGCGAATCTTACGACCTTCAGCCAATCGAACTGGAATATTTTGGAGATTGGGCTGCACACTTGACAGACGACCCGTTTGGGTCAAATCCTGAATATAGCGCGTATGAATCTTGCCATCAGCCATAATCTCACCGAGCAGACCTGTAACATAGGTTGACTGGATTTTAGAAATTTGACGGAACTTCAAAATCTTATCAACGATTGGTGCTTGGGGTGCTAACTGTTCCAGGACGTCAACAGCCGTTGAATAACCTGTTTTGGTTTTCTTAATGACCGGTAGCTGCATTTTTTCAAATAGAATGACACCTAGTTGTTTCGGTGAGTTGATATTGAAGGTCTCACCTGCAAGCTCGTAAATTTCTGCCGTCAAATCAGCAATGACTTTTTCATTTTCCAAGCCGATTTCACTTAGGACACCGCCTGACACTTTAATGCCTGCCATTTCCATCTTGGCAAGGACATTGGCGAGCGGTAACTCCATATCCGATAGGAGTTTTTCCTGATCATTTTCTCGTAGCTTATCAAGCAAGGCTGCTTTTGTTTTGACAAGGATATCTACTTTTCGAGCGAGATGATCATAAAGGACATCATCAAATGGCACCGCACGCTTAGCGCCTTTACCATAGACCACATCATCGTCTGGTAAATTCAGACCAAATAAATCTGCAATCGTTGAAATTTTATTATTTTCAATCGTCGAATAGAGGTATTTGGCAAGCATGGTATCAAATGCAACCAGCGGATAGTCGATGCCATGGCGGCCTAGTAAGACCTTGTTTTTCTTGAAATCAAAGGTGTTTTTAGGGAAATGGAAGTCTTTGAGTAGATCGACGTTTTTTGAGACATAAATCGTCTTGTCATCACCCCAAGCAAAACCAATAATCGGTTCACGTTGGTAATCCTCACCCAGAATTTCCAGATAGAAAAATTGATCATCATGAAACATGTCAAGCGTCACAGCGTCTTCAACAACTGTAAAGGCCAGTTCTTCGATTACCTTTTCAGTCACACCTTCGAGGTCTTCCAAAAATTTCTGAAAACCCATCTCTTGATAAAATTTCTTGAGTCTGTCATAGTCAGCGCCTTGGAAAATCGTATCGTCCAGTTGGATTTCGATTGGTGAATCCAGATCAATCGTTGCCAGTTCTTTTGACAAGAAAGCTTGCTCACGATCATTGATCAAGTTTTCTTTCATTTTAGACGTTTTCATGCCATCGACATGATCATAAATGCCTTGGAGCGAGCCGTATTCTAACAGTAATTTGATCCCGGTTTTTTCACCGATTTTGGTTACGCCAGGGATATTATCTGACTTATCACCCATGAGGGCCTTCAAGTCGATAAATTGTGCCGTTGTTAAGCCTAGTTTTTCTTTCAGGTAAGCCGGCGTGTAGGTTTCAAGTTCAGCCACACCCTTAATCGTGATTTCCACCGTCGTTTTATCTGTGGTCAGCTGGGTCAAATCTCGATCGCCTGAAACAACCGTTACCGCATCAAAGCCACCATTTTCGGCCTGGGTCGCCAGAGTTCCGATGATATCATCAGCCTCATAGTTAGCCAGTTCATAGTGCTTAATCCCTTGGGCCTCTAGCATTTCTTTGATAAATGGCATCTGCTCTCTGAATTCATCGGGCGTTTTCGCACGCCCACCTTTATAGTCAGCGTACATTTCCGTCCGAAACGTCGTTTTACCAGCATCAAAAGCGACGAGCACGTGTGTGGGTTGGACTGAATCCAAGACGTTGCGCAACATGGTATGGAAGGCAAAAATCGCATTAGTGTGCAAACCAGATGGCGCAACAAAGCGGTCAATCTGCGTGTAAAGCGCAAAAAAGGCCCGAAAAGCAATGGATGAGCCGTCTATTAATAGTAGTTTTTTTTCTGTAGTTGTCATGGTTCTATTTTAACATAAAAAAACTCGCATCAGATTGATGACGAGCGTTTACTTTATTTTTATAACAAAACACACCACTTTGAAATGCTAGACACAAGCTATTGATTCGTCTTTTCAATTAAGTTTACTAATTCACTTAAATTCAAAATGACTGCATCTGCTCCTGCTGTTTCAAATACTTGTCGCACACGGTCTATTTCTGACTGCCTTTGCTCTCCTGATAACTGAGTATATTCTGACTCAGTTAGCCCCATGACCGAGCTCCCCTCAATCACACCAACAGACAAAACATTGGCATTCTTTCCTTCTAGGATATCAGATACAGTGTCTCCGACTTTAATAACTGTTTGACGGTTTTGGATAGCTAGCCGTTCTAAATTTTTATTGATCATATCAGGAGCAGGGCGTCCTATGTTTTGGACATCATCCGGTGTCATCAAAAGATCCGGTTCATAGCTTTGAGTTTTTGCTTGCTTGCGCCACTGGTTCAAGCATTTCTGCTGTGTAACCAGTTGTTGTGCCAATTTTTATATCCTTGTCTCTTAAATAAGCAACCGTTTCTAAAACATCAGGTTTTAATAGCGTATGACTGGAAATTTCTGCCATTAATTTATCAGTGAAAACTGCCAACATGGCATCAATATCTTGCTCAGTAAAAGCTCTATGGGCACATTCTCAAACAAGTTCGTAATTCGTGGCATTTCTAGTAAAGCTCTAATATGATCTCGTTTCAAAGCGCCCATTGGCTGACGAACTTCATCAAAAGACACCTCAATCCCTTCATTTTTAAACGTTTCGATAAAAGCTTGTACGGGAGCAAAACACCCATAATCAACCGTTGTACCTGCCCAATCAAAAATCACTGCTTCAATCATCTTATCACCTTTCAATTTTCTTATTCGTCAAGTAGGTATCAAAAATACCTGATACGCGCTCAATGTCCGCCTGATAAACCTCACCAATCACCCCAACTCTAAAGGTATTCAAATCAAGGAGCTTACTTGGATAAATGGCATAACCTTGCGACTTAACAAACTCATACATCTCATTAAAATCAATCTCATAACTCGGCAGTTGAAAAGTTGCAATAATTGGTGATTGTCTTGCTTCAGAAATATAGGCCACTAAACCATTTGCTTTAAAAAGCGACACCAGTTGCGTCATATTAGCTTGATATCGTGCATATCTCGCCTTCACCCCGCCTTCTTTTTCTAATTCTTGCAGCGCTTGTTCAAAAGCGATGACAGCATGCGTTGGACTTGTAAAACGCCATTTACCATCCTTTGACATGGTTTCCCACTGATCATAAAGATCCAAAGATAAGGAGATTGCTTTGCCTTTTGTTGCTAACATAGCCTCTTTTTTAGCAATAATAAACGAAAATCCCGGTACCCCTTGAATACATTTATTGGCACTGGAAATCAAGAAATCAATGTTTAAGTCGGCCACATCAATCGGTATGCCACCAAAACTACTCATGGCATCAACGATAAAGGTTAATTGACGCGCTTTAGCAACTTGGCTAATGGCTTGAATATCATTTAAAATACCTGTTGTCGTTTCACAATGTACTGGAGCTATACTATAAAAGTAGACACCAATTTGTGTGCTATAATCTGTCTAAGAAGACACAAAAACGAAAGGACTTTTATGTCAGGATTTAAACGTTACGATGAGGACTTTAAACAATCCCTCGTCAACCTCTATCAAACAGGTAAAACTCAAGCCGAACTCTGTAAAGATTATGGTGTCTCCGCTTCTGCACTCGCAAAATGGATCAAGCAGTATTCTCAAGTACGACTTGAAGATAATACGGTCTTGACTGCTAAACAGATTCAAGAATTACAAAAAAGGAATGCCCAACTAGAGGAAGAAAATCTCATCTTAAAAAAAGCGAGTGCCATATTCATGCAAAACTCCAAGTAAGAATAAAAGCTATCTATCGGCTCCGATTTGAACACACGACAGTTATCCTCTGTCGTGTTTTACATGTCAATCGTTCCACTTACTATAACTTCATAAACAAGAAGCCTTCGAAGCGTGAAATAGAGAATCAACGCTTGAGAAAAATACTTCTTGAGATTTATATGAAAGCTAAGAAAAGAATTGGAACAAGAGCTTTTAAAATTATTCTCCTGCGTGACTATGGCATCAATGTCTCTGAAGGGCGTATCTTACGACTCCTCAAGTCAATGACACTTCCTAAAATGTCAACCCTAAAACCTCGCTTTAAATCAAACACATCTCCTGTATTTTCTTCTGATAATCTACTTAAACAGGAATTTAATCCCAAGTCTCCCAATCAAGTGTGGACAACTGATTTTACTTATATTTCCATTGGTCCTAAGCGTCACGTTTATCTCTGCGCCATCCTTGATCTCTACTCGAGAAAATGTATTGCGTGGAAAGTAAGTGATAAGATTGATGCAAGGCTCGCTTGTGACACACTTAAGATGGCTTTGAACAAGAGAAGACCCAAGGAACCAATCATTTTTCATTCTGATCAAGGCAGTCAATTTAAAGCTGCTTCCTTTAGAAAAATATTAGATGAGCATCAATTGCTTGCTTCTTACTCTAAACCTGGGTATCCTTACGACAACGCAGTAACCGAGGTCTTTTTTAAGTACCTTAAACAACGGGAGATTAATCGAAGAACTTATCACTCACTCCATGAAGTACAACTCTCTTGCTTTGAATACATCGAACAATTTTATAACAATTATAATCCTCATTCCGCCAACAATGGTTTAACTCCAAATCAGAAAGAAGAAAATTATTTTAAGAAAATATAGCTCATTTTGTGTCTAAATATTTGACATTGGTCCAACAGAAGGATACAGCTGCTCGCTGGACAATTAAAGGTAATGAGAGACACTATGGCTACAAAAATCATATTGCTATAGATACCAAATCAAAATTCGTAAAGAATTATCAAACAACGCCTGCAAATGTGCATGATTCTCAAGTAATAGGGGTTCTTGTTGATCCCGATGAGATCACCTTAGCAGACTCAGCTTATCAAAATCAAGCAACACCTAAAGGTGCTGAACTTTTTACCTGTCTTAAAAACACACGTTGTAAATCTCTTAAGGCAGACGATAAAATGTTTAATAAAATCATTTCGAAAATACGTGTCCGTATTCAACATGTATTTGGCTTTGTTGAAAATTCAATGCATGGTTCTAGTTTACGTTCTATTGGATTCGATCGAGCTGTTTTAAATACTGACCTTACAAATCTGACTTATAACTTATTGAGGTACGAACAAGTTAAACGTTTAAATCTCAAAACATGGAGGTAATCTGTCTAAAATAAGAATAAACAGTCAAGTGGCGTCTGTAACATAAAGAAAAACACAGTAGACTATGCTTAGTTTTCTGTGTTTTTTTCTAATTTCATTTAGAGGTGAATTAATTGGTAGTTATTAGAGGTGCCCTTAAATATTCCTTTTATTTTTTCACATAGACACATGTAAAATATCATTATTATTTTATTATATACGTGCCTCTATTTCCGACTCTAACTACCACCACCCTTTCACTAATACACTCATTCTATCATGAGGAAAGTTAAGTTAATGTAAAAATACAGTAAATATTAAGAAAAAATAATGTAAATAACACATAAATAATACTTTTATTTTATCTTTAAAAAGTAAAAACATTTATTATATTAAATTACGATTATAAATAGTTTCACCCAATAATTTACAGCTTTTATGAAAAATTTTATAAAGAAACTGGGATAAAAATCTTCAGTCATCAAAAAAGAAAAGTAAACCTACCAGTTTATTTTTACCAATTTCGCATTGTTTTGCCAAAAGAATACCAATTTCGCACAAAAACAGCACTTTTCTTACCGATTTCGTATTGTTTTGGCAAAAGAATACCAATTTCGTAATTGTTCTCAATGAATCATAATGTTATTTTACAATTTTCTCGGAAAATGATACAAAAATAGGCTATGAACAATTTCTATTAACATTAGAAATCATTCATAGCCTATTTTAGGAGTTTTTTTATCCCAACTCCACAATTTCTTACTCTCAAATTACTTTTAAATTCTGGAGTTTCTCAATTGTCAGTTCTTGATAATCTGTAACAATGATATCAGCATTGCTCAAATCTTGAGCTGGATAATTAGGATTTTCAAAGCCAATCACATAAGCACCAGCTCGTCTAGCAGCTAAACTGCCATTTTTCGTATCTTCAATAATTATCGCATCTTGAGCAGAAACACCTAGCCTTTCTGCTGCTGCTAAAAAGACATCAGGTGCTGGTTTAGAATGCGCCACTTCTTCTCCACTCACCAACACTTCAAAATAGTCAACAAGTCCTAACTCAGTCATTGCTCGCACAATCTCATATTTAGGAGAAGAAGAGGCAACTGCTAATTTGAAACCAGCTTCAAAAAGTCGTTTCACTAAATCCTGCGCCCCTTTGATAGCACGAATACCATCTCTTGCTATCATCACCTCACGTCTTTCATTCATGTCATTAATATAATAGGAAAACCAGCTGTCTTTAACATATCTGTTTTCGTTTCCAAAAAGGTATACTCTGAGTCAACTAAAACACCATCCATATCAAATATTACTGTTTTTATCATTAATCAAAACCTCTTATTTATCTGTCATTCATTAATACGCTAGTCTTATAAAAGTAACAAATTTGCTTATTTTCTATCTCTCCCAAAAAACGACAATTAACAAAAAATTGCTTTTCTAGCTACTCACATAATGTAGCCTTAAATGCAATTTTCTTATATTTTAACGACTGAGATATTCTTTGGTTAAACAATCTCGATTGTTGAACCAACCTGTACATTTGGTAAGCTTTTTCCCTCAACATAAAGCGTACCAGGTAATTCAGCTTCACGCGCCCCATCAAATTTAATCGTAATATGACCAAGCGATGTTAAATTTTGTTTAACTACATCACCAACTGCTGTAATAAAGTAGGGAACATCATCAAAAATGATATTTTGCCCGACTTTGATAGCATCATGAATCGACTTGACCTCAATCGTATAACAAAATTCAGCTAACATTGCGGGTGCCTCTTCGCCAAATAAAATCATCATTTGACTTTCTCTCAAGCTTTGTGCTTCGGGACCAATCGCTTTAATTTGAGTTGTAAAAACCGTCATCTTTTCTTCCTTATCTATATAATCCAAAACTTGCTAACCAAGCAACAACAACACGCGGTAAACCATTCAAGAAACGTGAATAAAGCACACTGGGAACACCAACTTCAACTGTTTCAGATTCGGCTTCCATCAAACCCAGACTGACCGGAATGAAATCACAACCATTTTGTGTGTTGATTGCAAACAAGGCTGGCAAAGCAAGATGTGGCGGAATGTTTCCTTTACCGATTTCTACTCCAATCAATGTTCCGATAATTTGAGAAATGACTGCACCTGGTCCTAAGAGCGGTGATAGGAATGGCAAAGAACAAATGAAACCAATCACAAATAGTCCAACTGTATTACCCGCTAATGGAATCATCGCTTTAGCAAACAAATCACCAACACCTGAGCCTTGAATAACCCCAATTAAAAGAGATACAAAAGCCATAAATGGTAAGACTGTTTGAATTAATGTTTGAATCGCTTCACGCGCTGCTTGGTTGAAAATCGCGACAACCTTACCTGCACCCATTCCGATTTTAGCGATAAAACTCCCACCTTCTGCGCGCTGTTCCGTAATCTTTTTAGATGTATCGAATGCTGCCGCGTCTTTTGGCGCCGCATCTTGTTTGTGTGATATGACGACATTGGCATCCGTTGGTTGGATATTTTCTGCTTTAACTGCTGAGACATAGATTGTTTCGTTAATATATTGTGCCAAGGGACCACTTTTTCCAGTCGCCACAATATTAATCGTTGGAATTCCCTTTTGTGGATAAATACCACATCGAAGTGTTCCACCGCAGTCAACAATAGCTAACGCAATTTCACTGTCTGGAATAGATGTTTTAAAACCGTTCACTGATATCATCCCTGTCAGCTCTTCTATTTTATCAACAATAGCTGGACGTTCCCCACCACCTGTGATATAGATGAATTTATGCTTTTCTGCTGTTGGTGTGATTGTCAAGGGCCCTCCATATCCACCAGCACCTTTAGTTACTACAATACTTTTATATTCAGTCATTTCTTTTTTCCTCTCAAAATACAATCACGATGCCAAGTCCGGATTAACAGCAACTGTCTTGCTTAATGTAATCCCTTGTTGTTTTGAAACAAAAGCAGTTGTCAAGTCTGTTACCCAACCGCCAATGAAATTCATCACTAATCCAACCAAGAGATAACGAATGGCAAGTTCGGTTTGATTCAAACCTAA
Organism: Lactococcus sp.; assembly: GCA_047833645.1. Lineage (GTDB taxonomy): Bacteria > Bacillota > Bacilli > Lactobacillales > Streptococcaceae > Pseudolactococcus. Next base: position 1,701,780 of record CP181259.1, on the reverse strand, counting down.
TTTTTGAATACCTTGTGCAATACCCATCCAAACAAATAATTCACCTGGGTTGATATGAGGAAAAATACCATTACTTGTATGACAAAATTGCATGACTGCCGCTGAATAGCTTGGCTTGTAATATTCTGGTAAAAAGCGCCCCATAGTGTGACTCATTGGATTACCTAGCATAAAAGCAGATAAAAATGGTAGGGCCAAGTAACGCGCAATAGGATTTTTAGTTGATGCTTGTGCAACTCTTTGAATCTTATCTTCACCAATTAAGGCAATGAGCGCATTCATTGCGACAAGTAGCATTAAGACAACCGGGACAATGCCAGTCATCCAGCTAATAAAGGTCTCCCCACCAGTTTTAAAGAGGCTCATAAAGCCATCCGCAAATTTAATAATTAAATCCATCTTTTTTCTCCTCTAATATGATCGTCTTGTTTATTCTCACTTACCGCATCAAACCAAAGATTGATGCAGTAAAGCAAACACATCTTATTTATGCAATAATTGTTTTCTAACAACCATTGCGTGCATTCTTAACTTATCAACTAATGATAAAGGCGATGATTCCTGATAGTCACCAGACTGAACACGTAGATAAAGCTCACGTGCATTTTCAATCGTCTGGCGTGTAATTTTTAATTCCTTTGAAACCAAAGGATGATAAGATGTCAACGCTTGTAATTCAATACCATTAAATTGATTAAGTTGTTTAAATTTTGAAATGACACTTATGCCTTGCATTTTTTGCGTATCGGTTATGACCCCATTAGCATCAAGCGCAAACAGCATAATCGTTCCTGATTTAATACGACCTGGTCTGCGACCAATAGCAACACGACCTTGTTGCCTCAATTTTTGATAGACTTGATTAAAATGCTTAATTTGACGCAAACCAAAAATAATTTGTATGACATAAGCGATAACAGCAATAATGCCAATGAGTAGCCAAGTATTCATATGATTAATCCCTTTCTTTTAAGCAATCCTTGTAGCTGTTCTAAATTTTCCATTTTCAAAATCTCATACTGAAGTTCTGGCTTACCAACAATTTCAAAAATCATATCATAAACTTTAACAAGATCACTTTCCCAATTAGGTAGCAAATTTTCAGGGACAGCAAGCATAAAAATCAAACTAATCTCATCTTTTGGTGCCAAACCAATGCTCAGTACAATATCACTTGAACCAACATTTATCGTATGGGGAAAAGCAAAAGTATTTTCAAAAATCGTTGAGGCAGTCTGATTCCGAGCTAAAATTCGTTCTGCAAATTGAGAGTCTACTTTACCTTGTTGTTCTAGGTCACCCATCATTTGTATTAAATTTTCTGAATAGGTCTGATTCAAATGCGTCATTGTCATTCTGACTTTTGATTTATCAAGTAAAATACTATTTTTTAGTGTTCTCAGTCGTGTTGTAATAAAATCATCATCCAGTAAATTTGCGACTTGAATTTCCATCACATTTGACGAGATAGCTTTTAAAGGAACCGTCGTAAAAACAACCATGAATTCTGAAAAATCTTGATTAGCCGCTTCCTCAGTCAACTCTGTTATCACAATGTCCTCACCCAAAATAGCACGAATTTGTAAATATAACATTTGCTTTGCTGCAGTACCAACATTAGCAATCAAAGCAACTTTTTTTGTACTATCAATCCGAACCTTACTAAGTGAAAGTTCAAAATAAATGGCTAGTGTATTGAGTTCAATGTCAGAAATGACAAGACCCGTTACTTTTTTGATACTCTCCTTAGCTATTTCTGCTAATTGATAGGCAAAAGGATACCGATTTTGAATTGATTTGAAGAAAATATTCTTCTCTTGATATTGAAATCTTGTACGATTGAGTAAGAAAGTCACGTGAAATTTTAAAGCTTCAAACAAGGTTGTTTGATTCATCTGAATCGGATACTCTTCATCAATATCCATAACGATTTGATGAATTAATCGATTGATAAATGCGAAATCAATTCGTGTGGCATCAAACGGAAAATTATTGTTCATATTCAGAGGATATGCCATAAAATCTTGTTCATATTGCGTTAAATTACGATTTAACTTATTTTCAATTTTAATAAAGAAATCGTTTAAAAATTCATTATGATTAACAAGATTACAATAATTATCAATCTCAGTTTCAATGATATGCCCTGCTTGAATCCGATTAATTGACAGTAACAACTCCCTCTCAAATGTTGTCACCTGTATTTGATTGAGCTTCAGCTTATCATACAAGTTATCTAATAAATCAAAGAAATCCGAATCAAATTTAAGTTCATATTGATAATAATCATAAACATGGTTGAGAAAAATCAACCGTTTACCAAACTCACTCGCAAGTAATCTAACACCACAATTTGGCTTACTCTCAAGTTGACCATCATAGAGAGTCACCAACTGACCCAATTTTCTTAAATCTTTTTGAATAGTCCCACGAGAAACTACCAATTCATCAGCAATATCATCAATTAAAATATAACCTCCTAGCTCAATCATAACCTTGCAAATATAAGCAATCCGCTTATCCGAAGAATTAAAATCTGCTATCGCCTTAATACCTCCCCCTAGTAGTAAAGCCAATTCATCATAATCCTTAACGACTAGTCGGTACATTTTTTTGTCACGCGTGATGACCGCCACATCCTCCAACGCTTGATTTAATTGCGTCATAACAGATCTAACCGTCTGCTCACTCGCTTTGATCAAGTGAGAAAGCTGCATTTCCGTCGCTTGACCTTTAGCCACCAAAAATTCTAAAATTTGTGTAAATCTTACGACTAATGCCACTTTCTACCTCAATCTAATTCCTGATTATCCTCGTGATTTACCACCCGCAACATTTGTCGTCACACCTGTAATATAACTTGCACGGTCACTCAAAAAGTAAGCTACCAAATCCGCAACCTCAGATAATTTGCCACTACGACCAAGCGGTGTTGCACTTGTATTACTGTAACCTGATCGTAATTCATCAACCGTTTTACCACGTGTATAAGCCAAAGACTCCTCGTAAGCAAGGGTACGCAAACCAGTTTCTTCCATAATACCAGGTGAAACACCGACCACACGAATATCATGACGGGCTAATTCCTTAGACCATGACCGTGTAAATCCGTTAATAGCAGCTTTTGAAGCAGCATAAGGAGACTGACCCTCTGACCCTTCAAGACCAGCTTCAGATGACATATTAACGATAACACCACCATCATGAGTAGCCATAACCCGTGAGACACATTGAGCAACGATATAAGCACCTTTAACATTAATCGAGAAAATTTTATCAAATGCACTTTCTGATAATTCGTATTCGCCGCCAGGATGTTTCACATCTACAAGTAAACGTGGCATATTGATACCTGCATTATTTACCAATCCATTAATCGTTCCAAATTTAGCAACAATTTCTGATACTGCTGCAGCAACGGACTCATGATTTGTCACATCCGTTTTAATAAACAGATAGTGTTCATTTTTTGTATCATTTTCATTCAAGTCCAAATTTGCAACATTAGCACCACTTTCAAGTAACTCATCAACAATTGCTTTACCAATACCTGACGACCCACCTGTCACAACATAAACTTTTCCTGCGATATTTAACCAATCTGACATTTAAGATGCCTCCTTTTCTTTACAGTTCAATTGTAATCGCTTTCAATAGATTGATTAAGTCACACTTTTATTTTTTTATTGATAATAAATTGTTTGAGTTGTGTCATCACCATTTTAATGATAACTTCTATTACTTAAATTTTCACACTTTAACAGTTATTTGTCCACAAAAAAGAACCCTCAAGTTAAGGATTCTTATTTAATCATTCGATATTCTGCACAAACTCATGAAACCTTTTTTTCTTGACGATAAACCTTAATCACAAAATATAAAATCGCAAATTCCAAAGCTGCCATGATTAAGAATAGAATCAAGGCGTTTCGTGAGCCATGTTGGGTACCAATAACTTTAGAAATGGCTGATTTTTGACTAAAGGCAATAATAATGGCAGTGATTGATGTCCCAAAAGCACCCGCGAATTGTTGCAGCGTCATAATGGCTGCATTACCATCTGTTTGTAAGTCCTTGGGCAACTGAGCTAGACCATTTGTCAAGACATTACCTGAGGTCAAACCAAAGCCAATACAGTAGATAGCAAAGAGAATTGAAATCGTTAAGTTAGTCAAATTCCCACTCATGACACAAAAGAGAACTAAAGAAATAATTGAAAGCGAAGTACCAAATAAAATCGGTTTAGCTGCACCAATCGCATCGTAAATGCGACCACTAAAAGAAACGCAGACCGCATTCAAAATCGTGCCTGGCAAGACTGCTAGTCCTGCTGCAACTGCTGAGTCACCATTCACCAACTGGATATAGTTAGGCAGCACAAGATTAAGTCCTAATAAAGAGGCCAATAAAATAAAAGAACTGATAGCATGTCCATCAAAAGATACATTTTTGAACACAACTAAGTTAACCAAAGGACTCTCTTGACGATTGGAACGATAAATGAATACCCCAAGTCCAATTGCACCCATCACAAAAGCACCTAAAACGTGTAAACTCATAAATGGCATAGCACTCAAGTTACTGAGACTATAAATAAAACCAACCAGTGTCGCAACGATTGCAATGAAACTTATCACGTCCAATTTAATTTTCTGAGGCTCGGTTTTTTGCTCAATAGTCATAATCCCTAAGATAAAAGAGAAAATCAAGATTGGTAGCAGGCAGATGAAAATATAACGCCATCCCAGTGAACTTGCCATAACGCCACCAAAGGTTGGACCAACCGTTGGCGCAACTGCTGTAATTAAGGTTCCAAGTCCAATCATTGTCCCTAATTTTTGACGTGGTACTTGTTCCAAGATAATATTAAACATCAAAGGCAAGGCAATCCCTGTCCCAACACCCTGAGCAAAACGCCCCAATAATAAAATCGAGAAACTTGGTGCAATAATATCGAGCACCACCCCTGCTATAAAGCAGAGATTGGCCACGATAAATAATTTTTTAAGCGTGAAACGACGTTTCAAAAATGAAGAGATTGGAACAGTTGCTGCAACGACTAATAAATAAAGCGTCGTCATCCACTGAACGGTTGAAATCCCAATATTAAATTGCTCGATCAAAATCGGAAAAGTGATATTCATCGCCGTTTCAACTGTAATGCCGGCAAAGTTAAGAATACCTGTTGCTAAAATCGCCGCAATTAACTTGGGCGATATTTTATCGTTTGTCTTATCTGTCATCATGTTTCTTTTTGAACCTCCTTGTTTTTATCCTAGCTTATTATTCTAGCGGATAGCGACTTATTTGATGAAACAAGCAGACTATCTTAAAGCCATCTCCTCATCATACCACATTCAAACTTTTTTATAAAGAAAAACCGACTCAAATTGTATGATCTGAGTCAGTCTCTCTTTTTTCATCTTAAAAAATATACAAGATGATTATGATATTTATTTATCTAGTTCAGCGTACAACAACTCTTGAACAACTTGTGGATTGGCTTGTCCTTTAGTTGCTTTCATAAGTTGACCAATCAAGGCTTTGGCAGAATTTTTGTTGCCGCCTTTGTAGTCGTTGACAGCTTTTTCATTCTTAGCCAAGACGTCTGTAATGATTGGTACCAAAACAGCAGGGTCTGAGATTTGAATCAAGCCAGCTTTCTTAACGAAGGCTTCAGCAGAACCGCCATTTTTCGCCAATTCAACGAAAACTTTCTTGGCAATTTTTGATGAAATCGTGCCGTCAGCGATGAGCTTGAGCATTTCAGTCAAGTTTTCTGGTGTTAAACCAATTTCTGAAAGCTTTTTACCCTCAGCGTTAAGGTATTGTGCGACTTCACCTTGCAACCAGTTAGATGCCAATTTCGCATCCGCACCCGCATTAACTGCGGATTCGAAGAAATCAGCCGTGTCTTTTGCTGCTGTGATTTGTGCCGCATCGTAGTCAGAAAGCCCTAGCTCAGCCACATATTTAGCACGACGTGCTTTCGGAAACTCTGGCAAGGTCGCCCGAACTTCATCGATCCACTCATCTGAAATCTCAAAACGTGGTAGGTCAGGTTCTGGGAAGTAACGGTAATCTGACGAGCCTTCTTTGACACGCATCAAAGTCGTCTCACCCGTTTTTTCATCGTAACGACGTGTTTCTTGCTGGATCACACCGCCAGAGCGCAAAACTTTAGCTTGACGCGCCACTTCATATTCCAAACCTTTGCGAACAAAGTTAAAGGAATTCAAGTTTTTCAACTCAGTTTTTACACCAAACTCTTCTTGACCATAAGGACGTAGAGAAATGTTGGCGTCACAACGCATTGAGCCTTCTTCCATCTTCACATCAGAGATGCCGGTGTACTGGATAATTTCCTTAATTGCAGTCAAGTAAGCGTATGCTTCCTCAGGTGAGCGCATGTCGGCTTCTGATACGATTTCAATCAAAGGGACACCTTGACGGTTTAGGTCGACGTAAGAGTAACCGTCTGTACCGTGTGTGTTTTTTCCTGCATCTTCTTCTAAGTGGGCACGTTCAATCCGAAGTATCTTCTTAGTCCCGTCTTCCAACTCGATTTCAATTGACCCATTATAACCAATCGGCTCATCAAATTGTGAAATTTGGTAGGCTTTGGGATTATCCGGGTAGAAATAGTTCTTACGGTCGAAGTGCATGTTTTGGTGGATATCCATGTTTAAAGCAAGCGCTGCTTTAATCCCAGACTCGATGACACCTTTATTCATGACAGGTAAAACACCTGGAAAACTCCAATCGACAATATTGGTATTCTCATTTGGTCCTGCACCAAAGTGCGCAGGCGCTGGTGAGAAAATTTTCGAGTTGGTGTTCAACTCGACATGGACTTCAAGTCCAATGACTGTTTCAAAATTCATTTATTTTTCTCCATTTATTATTCGGATCAATGCCTAATCGATGTATTGCTTACCTGTCTGAGATAGTTCATCTAGCAAGTTCAGTTGTGAGCGTGTATTGCGCTTTTCAGACAAAGGAACAGTTAGAGTTTCCAAGTTAAAATAACCGATTTCTGACGTTTCACTATTCACTTTAAAATCCTGACTTAAAGCACGACATTCAAAGACAAACTTATAATACTGTCGCCCTTGTGGTTGCCACTTGTTACTATCAAAAATAGCTAGCAAGCGAACCACTTCACCTGTGACACCTGCTTCCTCAACTAATTCTTTGAGGACATTTTCGCTAGGTGAAAAACCAATTTCACCATACCCACCGGGCAAAGTCCAGTCCCCTTTGGCTTGATCACGAACAAGCAAGACATGGCCAGTTTCGTTTTTGACAAAGGCTCGGACATCAATCATCGGTGTTGGATAATGGCTAGTCGGCAAAAATAAATCACTAAGTTCTGCTGGCGTTAAATCTGACAAATCGCCTGTTAAGTCACGCAAGACACTTTTGATATCCTGATAGCGTTCCAAATCAAAGGCATTCTTGCCATAAATCAAACCTGCATCAGCAATCGCATTCAACCGCTTAATCAATTGGTCAACTGACATCTTTAGGCACCAAAAATGACTGGCTTATTTTTATGGAAATCAGTCGTCGCTTCAAAAGCTGCTGCTGCTTGGTAAATCGTTGCTTCGTCAAAGGCTTTACCAATGATTTGCAAACCTACTGGCAAGCCTTCAACTTGACCTGCAGGAATTGAAATACCAGGTAACCCTGCCAAATTGACTGGAATGGTCAACAAATCAGCCAAATACATAGCAAGGGGATCATGTCCTTGTGTATCTAAATCATAGGCAACTGTTGGTGCTGTTGGGCCGATGATGAGATCGTAGTTTTCAAAGACTTTTTGGAAGTCTTGCATGATCAAAGTCCGAACTTGCCCAGCTTTCTTGAAGTAAGCATCATAATATCCAGATGACAAGCTAAAGGTCCCAAGCATAATACGACGTTTCACTTCTTCACCGAAACCTTGCGAACGTGTTTTCACATAGATATCTTCTAAGTCAACCGCATCTTCTGCACGGAAACCATAACGGATGCCGTCAAAACGTTGCAAGTTTGAGCTGGCTTCTGATGAAGCGATGATGTAGTAAACAGCCACGCCATATTTGCTATGTGGCAAGCTTACTTCTTCAACAATCGCCCCGAGTTTTTCAAAGTGTTTAGCCGCAGCCAAGACTTGTTCTTTTACCTGAGGATCGATCCCTTCACCTAAATATTCTTTTGGCAAGGCAATCTTCAAGCCTTTAACATCTTGACCGATTTTAGATGTGAAATCAGGCACTGCAACTTTTGAAGAGGTTGAATCTTTTGGATCGTAACCTGACACAGCGTTGAGCAAGAGGGCGTTATCTTCAACATTTTGTGAAAATGGTCCGATTTGGTCAAGTGATGAGCCAAAGGCAATCAAACCAAAGCGCGAAATACGACCATAAGTTGGTTTGAGACCAACCACACCATTGAATGATGCAGGTTGACGGATTGAGCCACCCGTATCAGAACCTAGTGAGAGCAAGACTTGATTAGCCGCAACAGCTGTTGCAGAACCACCTGATGAGCCACCCGGTACTTTCGTTTCATCCCAAGCATTTTTCGTTGGTTTGAAAGCTGAATTTTCAGTCGAGCCACCCATAGCAAACTCATCCATGTTGGTTTTACCGACGATAATCATGTCGTTGGCGTATAATTTTTCGACAGAAGTCGCGTCGAAAATAGGCTCATAATTATAGAGCATTTTTGATGCTGCGGTTGTCAAAATCCCTTTAGTCGAAATATTATCTTTCACAGCAATCGGAATACCAGACATCGGGTTTGACACGTCAATCCCACGCTCGTCAATGGCAGCAGCTTGTGCAAGTGCCTGTTCTTCTGTAATCGTGATAAAGCTATCAACTTTACCTTCACGAGATTTGATGTCTTTCAGGGTTGCTTGGGCAAGTTCAACTGCTGAAATTTCTTTATTGACCAATTTATCATGGAGTGCTTTAATCGTTGTCATGCTTAGTTATCCTCCATAATTGCGGGTACTTTAATAAAGCCATCTTCAGCTTCTGGCACGTTTTTGAACAACTCATCACGATCCCATCCTGCAACCGCAACGTCTTCACGCCAAGCATTAATATTATCTGCCACATTTGATGTAAATGGGACACCTGTTGTATCTACTTCTTCTAATTTCATAAACATATCAACGATTTTTGTCAATGTGCCAGCAAATTCAGCAGTTCCTGCTTCATCAAAGGCTAATTTTGACAAATTCGCAACGTGTTTCACGTCATCTTTTGTGATTTCCATTGATTTCTCCTCTGTTTTTTTCGGGAATCAAACCTATAATTTCATGTTTTATACTCATTTAACTCAAGAAAAGGAACAAATTTTTGAGCTAGTTTTTTGCCAATGCAAGGCGATAAGGCGAAGACGTACAGGTGTACGGCAAGACTTATCAACGATGAAGTGGCGGAAAATAGCCCAAAAATGTTTGTTTTATTTGGTTAATTGAGTATATTATATCAGTTTTTGACACTTTTAGTCAAAATCAATATCCAAAACTAATTTCAATTCATTCAATTGTTTCGGGTCAACATCGCTCGGTGAAGCCATCATCAAGTCAACGCCTGCCGCACTTTTCGGAAAGGCAACCACTTCGCGGATATTCTCTTCACCCGTCAAGACCATGAAGATACGCTCAAGACCAAAGGCACAGCCAGCGTGTGGTGGCGCACCAAATTTGAAGGCTTCTAACATGGCCCCAAATTTTTGCTCCACAAAGTACTTGTCATAGCCAATCACTTCAAAAGCTTTATACATCACTTCTGGATTATAGTTCCGAACAGCACCAGAACAAATCTCATAACCATTCATGACCATGTCATACTGGTCTGCCTTGATGGCCAACTTATCCGCATCAGATTTCGCCGCTTCAAGTGTTTGAACGCCACCCTTTGGCAATGAAAATGGATTGTGACCAAAGTCAACTTTGCGATTTTGTTCGTCGTATTCGTAAAATGGAAAATCAACCACCCAGCAAAGTGCGACTTTATTTTTATCTTTGAGGTCGTAGAAATCCGCAAATTCATTCCGCATCCGACCAAGGACACGGTTAACGATGGCAGGTTTACCCGCACCAAAGAAGACGATATCGCCATCTTCAGCACCCGTTTTGGCAGTAATGTCAGCCAATTCAGCCTCTGTCAAGAATTTAGCAATCGGTGATTTGATGCCGCCATCGACATAAGTCAAGTAAGCCAAACCGCCAGCGCCTTCTTTTTTAGCAATCTCCGTGAAGGCATCAATTTGTGAGCGAGACAAGCTAGCCGCACCTTTGACACAAATCGCTTTAACTTTTTTAGCGTTTTTAAAGACAGCAAAATCAGTCGTCGCAAGCGTTTCATCTAAGTCAACCAAAGTCATGCCAAAACGCAAATCAGGTTTATCGCTACCATAGATGTTCATGGCATCTTCATAAGCAATACGTGGAATGTCTTCTGAAACAAGCGCTTTACCCGCAAAATCTTTAACCAGATTTTGAATCAAGACTTCCATTTCTGAACGAATTTCTTCGCCATCTTCTACAAAGGCGCGCTCTAAGTCAAGCTGGTAGAAATCACCATAAAGTCTGTCTGCACGTGGATCTTCATCACGGAAACATGGCGCGATTTGATAGTATTTATCAATCCCACCGACCATGAGCAACTGTTTAAACTGTTGCGGTGCTTGCGGTAAGGCATAGAATTTACCGGCATGAATCCGACTAGGAATCAAGAAATCACGCGCACCCTCCGGTGAAGAATTCGCCAAAATCGGCGTTTGCACTTCCAAAAAGTCCTGATCTTCCATGAAACGACGGATAAATGATAAATATTTCGCACGTTGTTTCAAAGTTTCTTGCATTTTAGGCCGACGCAAATCCAAATAACGGTATTTCAAACGTAAATCTTCGCTTGATTGATTGCTTTCATTGAGTGAAATCGGCAAAGGTTGTGACGCATTTAAAATCGCCAGCTCATCTGCCACCAACTCAATCTCACCCGTTGCCAAATTAGGATTGGCAAGACCTTCACCACGCGAACGAACCGTCCCAGTGACTGAAATCGCATACTCATCACGCAAATGTTCCGCAGCCGTAAAATTGGCAACTTTTTCAGGCTGAATCACGACTTGCAAAAGACCAGAAAAGTCACGCAAATCAATAAAAATAACCCCACCATGGTCACGACGTGAGTTCACCCACCCCTTTACCGTCACGGTTTCGCCCTGCTTTGAAATTGTCTCAATCGTTTTTGTTCTCATATTTTCCCTCTACTTGTTATCGGACTTACCCTATTTTACCATAGGCAGACCGCAATCTCTCTTAAAATTTAGAATTTTTTAGCCCCTTGCGGCAATGGTGTATGACCCTAGCGCAACGGTGTTTTTTGAAGCACCGCTAGACACTAGACCACTGATTTAGCAGTTGACCTACAGAAACTTAACAAAAAATAGCACCCCAAATATCGTCAGAAAAGGACGAAATTCGTGGTGCCACCTTAATTCGTTGTCAACAGACAACCTTATTATGCTTTATTTAATTGTAGTATACCCATAGTGTTCTTCACCACAATCATCAGGCGCTATTCCCAGCTTCAAGCGCTCTCTTAACTGATTTGATTGTGCTTACTCCTATTTATTACTTAAAAGTTACGGCCTTCCAGCTTTTCATAAATACCTGAATTGACCACTTTAAGGTAAGTGCCCTTCATGCCGAGTGAGCGAGATTCGATAATCCCAGCTGACTCAAGTTTCCGAAGGGCGTTGACGATCACTGAACGTGTAATCCCAATTTTATCAGCAATCACTGACGCTGTCAAACGGCCTTCAATCCCACCTAATTCTTCAAGGATTGCTTTAACAGCTTTCATTTCAGAATAAGACAGGGTGCTAACAGCCATATTCACAGCTGCCGCTTTACGGATGTTCTCTTCCATCTTCTCGATTTGAAGATTTGACAATTGAATCCCGATAACCGTTGTTGCCAATTCAACCAAGACCAAATCATCATCGCTGAAAGCTTCTTCATTGCGCCAGATGATAAAAGTCCCTAAACGCAAGCCACTACCATAAATCGGCGCAACCGTTGTTTTACCATGTGGATGATCTTTAACCACTTCTTGTGGGTAAAGTGACAACATGGCATCTGCAGGCAGGTTAGCTTCAGTATCATACGTACGTGATGCGACTTGAACGTACTCATCTGATAGTTTGCGTTCATCAAACATCGCCTCAACACGATCATTGTTTGTCTTGTAAGGCATAGCATAGCCAAGCACAACACCCTTGCCGTCGATGACAACAGAGTTACAATCAATGACCGCTGATAAGCGTTCTGATAAGCCATTGTAGGGTAGCTCTTCGCTAGAATTATTGAGCCCTTCTTGCAAAATCGCCGTAATTCTTCTTGTTTTTTCTAATAAAGTCGTCATACTTCTCCTATTTTCAAAAAAGTTTCTATAGCTTTATTATAACAATAACAAATCAGAAATACAACAATATTCAGAAAATTATTTATTGTTTTCTATTTTAAAACAATTTACTGGCGATATTTAGACAAAAATCGCGTCATTTTCTCTTGAATTTGAGCTAATTCATCCACACGTGGCATATAAACAATCCGGAAATGATCAGGATCCTTCCAATTAAAGCCACGCCCATGGACCAACATGACTTTTTCTTGTTTGAGAAAATCTAATACAAATTGTTCGTCATCACGGATATTATACCTAGCGGTATCAATTTTAGGAAAAATATAAAAAGCCGCTTTCGGTTTCACTGCTGAAATCCCGGGAATTTCATTCATGGCCTTATAAATAAATTCACGTTGCTCATAGATGCGACCACCTGGCAACAATAATTCATCAACAGACTGTATGCCACCTAATGACGTTTGAATAACTTGTTGCGCCAGCACATTTGAACACAGGCGCATATTGGCCAGCATGTTTAAGCCTTCAATATAGCCTTGGGCCCGTCTCTTATCACCTGACAGCACCATCCAACCCACTCGGAAGCCAGCCACACGATGTGATTTTGACAACCCATTCATGGTCACGACAAACAGGTCGGGCGCAAGCGTCGCAATTGGCACATGCTTAATGCCATCCATAATGATCCGATCATAAATTTCATCCGAGAAAATAATCAAATCATTCTGACGTGCGATTTCGACGATTTCTAACAAGACCTCACGTGGGTAAACAGCACCCGTCGGATTATTGGGGTTAATGATGACAATCGCCTTGGTATTCGACGTGATTTTCGACTTGATATCCGCAATATCTGGATACCACTCTGCTGATTCATCACAGAGATAATGCACCGCTTGACCACCCGCCAAGCTAATAGACGCCGTCCAAAGCGGATAGTCTGGCATTGGGACCAAGACTTCGTCCCCCGTATTTAACAGGCCATTCATAGACATGGAAATGAGTTCACTCACACCATTGCCGGTGTAAATATCATCAACGTCAACATTTGGAAAACCTAGGACTTGGCAATACTGCATGATCGCTTTACGCGCGCTAAAGATCCCTTTGCTGTCTGAATACCCCTCACTGTCACGCGCATTCATGATCAAGTCCCGAATCACTTCATCAGGAGCCGTAAAGCCAAACTCGGCTGGATTCCCTGTATTGAGGCGCAAAATTTTCTCGCCATTAGCCCGCATACGATTGGCTTCGTCCAAGACAGGACCCCGAATATCATAGGCCACATGGTCAAGTTTTTGAGATTTTTCAAATGTTGTCATAGGCGTCGCCACTTTCTCGTTAGTTTTTTCCGTTAGGTCATCCAATTTTACGTCATATAATGCTGCCAGTTTTTTAAGACTTTCTGCTTTGGGCTTGGCATTCCCTTTCTCCCAAGCCCAATAGGTTGGCTTAGAAACGCCGATTTTCCTGGCAACGGCTGCCTGACTAAAGCCAGATTGCTCTCGTAATATCGTTAATTTATTCTTGATTGTCATCTCCACCTCGTTAGTTTTTAGTAAACTAACGTTAGTTTACTACTTACAGAGATATTTGTCAAGCTAGACCTCGATCATCCAGAACACTTTTTAACATCGGATAAAACATGTTAGTCGCGACCATGACACATCTAATCTTTTTTCACCTCGTTTCATCTCTAGCTAAACTTTTCAATTTAAATCATCAAAGGTATTTCCGTCTTGTCAAAATTTTGATAAAATTAAAAAGATATGAAAACAAATTGGAAAAAGAATTTTTTCACACTTTTTGTCGGCCAACAATTATCCTTTTTTACGAGCATGATTGCCCAGTATGCCTTACTTTGGTACATCACGGATCGTTCTAAAAGTCCGACGTTCCTTGCCATGTATACGCTCATCGCCTTTATTCCCGGTATTATTGTCTCCCCCTTGGTTGGGCCATTAATCGATCGTCTCAACAAGAAAATTCTCTTGTTATCCGGTGACTGGATTGTCGCCCTTGCTGCGATTATTTTTGCGATTTATGGTCGTGGCGGCCCACTCCCTTTTTGGTTATTAGGGGTCGCCATGTTCATCAGAAGTCTGGCGGGCGCCATTCAGACGCCAACCGCCCAATCCATCATCCCGACTCTTGTACCTGAGGACTTCGTCCCTAAAATTAGTGGCCTCAACGGCGCTTTTAATAGCGCTTCATTGGTTGTCACACCAGTCATTGGTGCCTTTCTCTACGGTTTTTTACCTATTTCTCAAATCATGCTAGTAGATGTCGTGGGGGCTATTATTGCGACCTTCACCGTCCTGATGACACGGATTCCAAGTTTTGACCATCTTGATAATCCAAACTCCTATCTTCATGAATTGGTTGAAGGCTTTAAACTCGTCCGACACCATCAAGGCATTTTTCATTTTTTGATCATTACGACCTTGATTGGCATGTTTTCTTGGCCTGCTTTTTCACTCTTCCCTTTGATTACGACCTCTTATTTTCATGGTAGTATTTCTGATGCTTCTATCGTTGAAGTTTTTTGGTTTCTCGGCTCTCTGCTTGGCGGCTTACTCATCAGTCTCTTCGCGACGACCAAGCGCCGACTGACAATTGCTGTCATGTGGTATTTTTTAGCTGGCCTGGCCTTTACGAGCATGGGCTTTTTACCTGACAATCAACATGGACTTTGGCTGTTCATCGCCCTACAGTTGCCTGGTGGCATCGGTTTTATGGCCGCAAATGGTCTTTTCACGTCAATCATCCAACAAGCCTTTCCCGCTAAGCAAACGGGACGCGTTATGGGCATTACCCAAGCTATGACTTCCCTCGCCAGTCCCATTGGATTGATTTTTGCGGCACCTCTAGCTGAAAGTTTAGGCATCCCACCTCTGCTCATTCTTGCGGGTGGCAGTATCTTTATCGGCAGTATCGTCTGCCTGCTCTTGCCTGATGTCAAGAAACTAGATCATCTGGTGATTATGACGGATGCTGATGAGATGATAGATGACCTCTAACTCTCTCGCTTGATCTCGACATACAAAAAAATCTGGCAATATGTTTGTTCTGATAAGCATCAGACAGACATATTGCCAGAGTTTTATTTAAGTCAGATTAGTCTTGTTCTTCAACAAACGTATTGAAGACTTCTTCGATCATATCCCATTCTGCATCCGCATCTTCAGGGATAGGTAAGAGGTCACCCTCAGTCCCATCTTCGTTTTGCGTATAAGCGTAGGCTTGAATTTCAACTTCACCATTCTCGTCTTCTTCTGCACCAGCTGGTACAACTAAGACATAGTTTTTACCAAATTCTTCTTGACCGTCGATTGTCAAAAGAATTTCAAACAAGGCTTCATTGCCCTGGTCATCAACCAACGTGATAAATTCCTGCTCATGTTCGTGGTTATGATCGTGATCGTGGTCATGATGATGTGTCTGTTCAGTCATTTTTTACTCCTAGTTTCAGTACGATTTGATGGCTTAGCTTATAAGGTATGGCTATCCAGATAGTTTTGCAAAATCAGCACAGCTGCTAATTTATCGATATATTTTTTGCGATTTTCACGACGGGTGTTGCCTTGAATTAAAATTTTCTCTGCTTGGGCGGTCGTGAGCCGTTCATCTTGATAGGCAACCGGAATACCAAATTTTTCGAACAGTAAATCACCATAGTGGCGACTAGCTTGCGCTCGAATGCCTTCGTCATTGTTCATGTGTTTGGGTAAGCCCAAGACAAATTTGGCAGGTTGATACTCTGCGACCAGCTCTGCCAAACGCTCAAACCCATAATCTGCTTTTGATTCATTGATCCGAATCGTCTCAACAGGCTGAGCTGTATAACCTAACAAGTCGCTGACGGCCACGCCGACAGTCACACTCCCGACGTCTAACCCCATTAACCGTTGCATCAAAGTGAGACACCTTGGTCCTTGAGGTAATTTTTAATTAATTCTTCGACGATGTCATCCCGGTCAAAACGACGGATTTTGTTTCTGGCATCGTTATGGCGCGGAATATAAGCTGGGTCGCCTGATAAGACGTAGCCGACCATTTGGTTAATCGGGTTGTAACCTTTTTCACCGAGAGACTTGTAGACGCTGACAAGTGTTTCGCCAATTTCTTTTTTGCTCGAGTCATCAAACTCGAAACGTACCGTTTCATCTGTAAAACTCATATCTGTCACCTCACTTCTGTAGTTTTTGAGTTAGTTTCATTATAAGGTATTTTTGCTAAAAATTCAAACAATAGTCACCGTTTTAGCGATTTATCTTATAGGAAAATAAAAAAAGGCGAGCAGCTTTCCTATTTGTCGGAATGCTTCTCGCCTTCTCTAGTTTTAAGGTAAGATATTGCCTGCTGCCATGTAGAGGCTATACCATTCTTCACGCGTCAGGACGATATCAGCAGCCTCTGTCGCCTCAATAATCCGTGAGGGTGTCATCGTACCAAGAATCGTTTGGATCTTAGCTGGGTGGCGATTGATGAAGGCCACAGCGATACCAGATGGTGTCACCTTGTATTGGTCGGCAAGCTCTTGCAATTTCGCGTTAAGTTCAGGGAATTTTTCAGTATTGCCAACAAAGACACCTTCGAAGAAGCCATATTGGAAAGGTGACCAAGCTTGGATCGTCATGTCGTGAAGACGTGAATATTCTAAAATACCACCATCCCGAACCAGACCCGCTTGATTTTCCATGTTGACATTGATACCAGCATCAATCATGCCGGTGTGTTTGAGACCAAATTGAAGTTGATTGATATTGAGTGGTTGTTTGACTGCTGTTTTTAAGAGCTCAATCTGACCAGGATTTTGATTGGATACCCCAAAAGCACGAACTTTACCTGCTTTTTCAAGCTGTGAAAATGCTTCTGCAACTTCTTCCGGCTCAACCAAGGTATCTGGACGATGTAAAAGGAGCGCATCCAAGTAATCCGTGTCTAAGCGTTTCAGTGACCCTTCTACTGCTTCAATGATATGTGCTTTGGAAAAGTCGAAAGCAATCCCCGGTCGAATCCCAACTTTGGACTGCAGATAAATATCTGAGCGTGAGATACTGGTTGCTTTCAAGGCTTGCGCGAAAATCGTTTCGCATTCGCCTTTACCATAGATATCCGCATGATCAAAGAAGTTAATCCCATGATCATAGGCTGTCTGAATAATTTCAACAGGATTTTTTCCCGCTTCGTTGATCCGCATACAACCTAAAATGATTTGGCTAGCCGTCATGTCCGTATTGGCAATTTGAATTTTTTTCATGGTGTGAGCCTTTCTTTGTGTGTTTGTAATCGTTTCCACTACCATTGTATCAAAAGTTTGGCAAAATTGTCCACAAAAACTATATATCTTTTAATTCTATTAAGTTTAGTTAACACATTTTGCTTTCAAATCCAGCTATCCTTAATTTTCATCTCAAAAAGACAACAAAAAAAACATAGGCTCGAGTATCTATGTTTTTTTTATCGTATTTTATGCAGTCAAAACTGCGCGTCCTTTACGACGACGGCTAGCAACGACGCGACGGCCGTTTTTAGTAGACATACGTTTACGGAAACCGTGTGTTTTTTGACGTTTACGTTTACTTGGTTGAAAAGTACGTTTCATGATGTTTCTTCCTCCTGTACAGAATTTTTGATAACCGGTAAACCGGTGATCTTATGTCTAGCCTAGGCTTTTGATCAGTTACTAAACATACCATAATATTCTATCGTTTTTATCGAGACTTGTCAAGGTATTCTAAAGTTTTATCTCAATTTTCTTTTGTGACGACGATATAGCGCCCACTATCACGGCCGACAGAACGGCTGGCAACGCCTGGTTCGCGCGAGATAATGGCATGGACGATTTTACGTTCATTGCTTTGTAAGTCATTGATATATACCGTTTCGCCATTTCGGGCACGCTTGGCCGCGTGATGGGCTAGACTGGTAATATAAACTTTACGCTTTTCATGATAGTCCCCAACATTAATCGCTAGGATGACACGTTCTGCCGTCAAACTATTGGCGTAAGCCTTAGCCAGGACTTGTAAAGCCTGAAGAATTTTACCATGCTTGCCGATCAATAAACCATCTTGTGTCGATTTGAGATTGAAAATGATCAGATTCCCATCGTTTTGGGCTGAAACAGAGGCTGGTACTCCCATATCTTGGGTGATCAGGGTCAAATATTTCGAAACTTCTTTGATGACTTTACTTTGATTTTGTGTCAAGGCTTCCACTTCAGCCGCAGGTTCAGACACATTTGTGAGTTCAAATTGTTTTCTCACAGCGATTTCATTTTTAGCCTCTTCGATAATCGCCTCTTTGTCTTCTTGGCTTAAATCACCTGTGCTGGCTTTTTCAGCAGCTTTCACTGCTTTGACCACTTGTGACAATTCAAGCGTCGCTTCCATAGCGGACTGAACTTTTGGCGAGTCTGCGATAAAGTCAGCATCTAAGCCTCGTGTGGCAAGGCGGTCAGCCTGACGGACTGTTTCTTCGTGAATGGCATCGATATTAACGCGAGCCCGTTTCTTCCCGATGCCCAGAAAACCTTTTTTATCTTTTTGTTCGATTTGAATATGGACATTTTCACGTTTGACACCGAGTTTTTTCAACCCGCGTTCAATCGCTTCATCTACTGTATTTCCTGTAAAAATAGCCATCTCGTTAACTACTCCTTTATTAGGTATAACTTAAGTCCTACTTTAAACTTGCTTCACTTGTCTAGGACAAGTACTTCACTTTTCTGATTGCTCACAGCAAGCCTTGCTGTCTTGCTTTAAAGCTTAGCTTACTTTTTCTTCTTAGCTTTTGCTAATGCCTTTTGACGGGCTTTTTCTTTATTTTTTTCTGCGTTCGCCTTAGCGTCACGTTCTTCTTGAAGCTTGAACGGATTGTTCAAAAGCAAGGTTTGGAAGACTTGGTAGGCATTTGAGACGGTCCAGTAAAGGGCGACACCGGCTGCGACGCTAACCCCCATCACAAAGATGAGCGCTGGCATGACATAGGTCATACTGGTCGTCATGGCATTCTTTTCAGGTGCTGCTTTCATGGTCAACCATGAACTAGCAAAGGTGAAGAGGGCCGCAAGAATGGGGAGGACAAAGTAAGGGTCGTGACCCGAAATGTCGAACCAAAGGAAGTGGCCATCGCGCAGAAAATCAACCCGGGTAATGGCCTGGTACAAAGCCCAGAGAATCGGCATTTGGACGAGCAAGGGGAGACAGCCCATGTAAGGGTTGACACCATTTTCGGCATAAAGTTCCTGTGTTTTTTCAGCGACGATGCGCTTGCTTTCCGCATCTTTACCGGGGTATTGGGCTTGAATTTTTTTCAATTCAGGCTGCACTTCTTGCATTTTACGGGTTGATTTCGTTTGCACGTGCATCAAGGGCAACAAGAAGGTTCTGATGATCAGGGTGAATAAGATGATGCCTAGACCGACCAAGCCACCGAATGAGAGAAAGCGGATGATTTGGGCAAAGCCGTAAACGAATTGCTCCCAAAGGCCACTTGTGTGTCCTGTAATATCTGTTCGACCACAGCCTGTCAACACAAGGATGGCTAATCCTGATAAGGCGACTAATTTAAGTTTTTTCTTCACAATATTCCTTTTCTATAACAATATTCCTAAACATGGGACTGATTAAGTTTGCGTTTTTTGATAAATTTTTGCGACCTTCAAAACATGGGTCAGATTTTTTTGCACCTCATCAAAGGTCAAGGTTTCAACCCCTTTTCGGCAAACAATGACAAAATCCACCTGGGATAAATTGGCTGAGAGTGGCATTAAAGCGTGCCTGACGAGCCGCTTGACACGGTTTCGAGTGACCGCATTGCCTAATTTCTTACTCACTGAAATTGCTGCTCTAAAATGTGTCGTTTGGGCAGGCAATTGGTAGACGACGAATTTTTTATTCGCCGTTGATTTTCTGGCAGAAAAAATTTTATCAAAATCAATCTTTTTCTTAATGCGTAAAGCTTTTTTGATTGCCAAAATGGTTTCTCCTACGGTAATTTATCTAATCAATTTTACCACAAATATGCAAAAAATGCACCATTTCAATGGTACATTTCTCATCTGTTCGGCTGAAACTAACCGGCCTATCCTTTATTAGAATCCGCTTGATTTAAAGCAGCCTTGGCTAAAGCAATTTGCATCTTGACTTGGTCAAAGCCTGTCCCACCATAAGAGTTACGGCGTTGAACAGCAGTCCGCGACTTCAAAGTCTCGTAGATGTCCGCTTCGATCAGGGGCGAAACTTCTTGGTAGCGCGGCAAGGGCACATCTTGCAAGTAATAGCCCGCCTTCGTGCATGCTAGCACCATTTCCCCAACGATTTCATGGGCTTGACGGAAAGGTAGCCCCTTAGCAGCCAGGTAGTCGGCAAGTTCTGTGGCGTTCGAGAAGTCTTTTTCCGTCGACTCAGCCATGACCGTTTCGTTGACCGACAAGGTGGAGAGCATGCCTGCCATGACATCCAAGCTGGTCAAAATCGTATCGGCCGTATCAAACATGCCCTCCTTATCTTCCTGCAAGTCCTTGTTATAAGCCAAAGGCAGGGATTTCATGACCGTCAGCAAGCCGAAGAGATTACCATAAACCCGGCCAGACTTACCCCGGATCAGCTCAGCCATATCCGGATTTTTCTTCTGCGGCATGATCGACGAGCCCGTTGAAAAAGCATCCGACAAGGTCACAAACCGAAACTCGTTGCTACACCAAAGGATGAGCTCCTCGCAAAAACGCGACAGGTGCATCATGAGAATGCTAGCATTGCTGAGAAATTCCAGGATGAAATCCCGATCACTGACCGCATCCATCGAATTCACATAAACATCGCCAAAGCCCATGAGCGCCGCCGTTTCTTTCCGGTCAATGGGGAAAGTCGTTCCGGCAAGTGCCGCCGCTCCTAGCGGCGAAATATCAGCGTGTTTCATATTAAAGGCAAACCGATCAAAATCGCGTGTTAACATACTATAGTAGGCCATGAGATGATGACCGAATGAAATCGGCTGCGCATGCTGCAAGTGTGTGTAACCCGGCATGATTGTCTCAACATGTTCTGAGGCCAAATTGACCAGAACTTCTCGCAAGTTTTCCAACTTAGCCATGGTTTCTGAAAGCGTGTCTTTCATCCACAGGTGCATATCCGTTGCCACTTGGTCGTTACGTGAACGCGCCGTGTGAAGTTTCCCTGCAACGGGTCCGATTTCAGCATGGAGGTAGGTTTCCATATTCATGTGAATGTCTTCGTTTTCGATTTTGAAGTCGATTTCTCCTGCTTCGTATTTCGCTTCGACTTTTTGAATGCCTGCCTTGATTTGTTCAGCTTCCTCAGCCGTTAAAATCCCTGTTGAAGCCAGCATGGTCACATGCGCTAGACTACCTTTCAAGTCTTGGCGTGCCATTTTTTGATCGAAAGTAATTGATGCCCCGAAAGTTTCCGTTTTCTTATCCAAGCCTTCTTCAAATCTACCGCCCCATAGTTTTGCCATGTTGATCTCCCTTAGTTTATCTTGGTCGCTGTCTGTTAATCAGCTGATTTTATAGTGATTTTAATTATGGTGTTTTTAACCGATTTCGTATTGTTTCTCAGAAAGAATACCGTTTTGGTAGAAAATCAACGGATTTTTGACCGATTTCGTATTGTTTCCCAGAAAGAATACCAATTTGGTAGTAAATCACCTTTTTTGAGCCACCGTCATTAACTTTAACAACTTGAGTTATAGCCGTTAGTTCATTATATCAAAAAAGCGCCTAGTCTAGCGCCTTTAAGCGAAATTGTAACTCTCTGATTACTTTTAATTTCTAGATGGTGAAATCTCACGGAATTTCTTAACCAGACCAAATGCCATCTCTGTAGCGATTATTGGTTTTAAATGTCTCAAATCCAGTTCTCTGACTTGGTTTATTTGATGACTGTTTATTTTTCTTTGTCGAGTTTATCCCAAACTTGGGCATTGACTTGTGAGGGTAGGCCCCAAAGTTTGATGAAGCCAACCGCTGCATCTTGGTCAAATTCATCAGCTGATGTATAAGTTGCCAAATTTTCATCGTAAAGTGAGTTAGGTGATTTCCGTCCGATACAGGTGGCATTACCTTTGTAAAGTTTCACTTTCACTGTCCCATTGACAACTTCTTGTGTGCTGTCGATGTAGGCTTTAAGCGCATCCGTTGCTGGATTAAACCAGAGACCATTGTAGATCGTGTTTGAGAGTTCGTTTTCGATGACGGGTTTGAAATGTGATACTTCACGAACAAAGGTAATATCTTCGATGTCTTTATGGGCTTTCAGAATCACTGTCGCGCCTGGACACTCGTAAATTTCACGTGATTTAATCCCAACCAGACGATTCTCTACGTGATCGATCCGACCGATACCGTGTTTGCCGGCAATGATATTAACGTCATTGATGAGTTGGTATAATGGCAACGCTTGACCATTTAAAGCGACTGGGATGCCTTTTTCAAAGGTCAATTCGATAAATTCAGCCTCATCTGGCGCATTTTCGATAGACGTTGTCATGAAGAAAGCATCTTCTGGGCACTCGTTCCATGGATTCTCGAGAATTCCTGCTTCGATTGCACGTCCCCAGAGGTTCATGTCGATAGAATACGGGTTATCAAGGTCTGCGGGTACAGGGATACCGTTTTTTTTAGCGTATTCGATTTCAGCTTCACGCGACCATTTCCATTCCCGAACGGGCGCTAGGACTTTCAAATCAGGAGCAAGTGAATGAATGGCCACTTCAAAACGAACTTGGTCATTGCCTTTACCCGTACAACCATGAGCGATGCCAGTAGCGCCTGTTTCACGCGCTACTTCAACCAAGGCTTTTGAGATCAACGGGCGAGACAAGGCTGAAACGAGTGGATATTTTTGCTCATACATGAGGTTACCTTTGATGGCGTAACCGACATAATTATGAGTGAAATCTTCTTTGGCGTTGATCACGTAGGACTCAATAGCACCAACGGTCAAGGCTTTTTCTTTGATGAAGTCGAGGTCTTTGCCTTCGCCGACGTCCAAACAAGCTGCGACAACATCATAGCCTTCGTCAACGAGCCATTTGATCGCAACTGATGTATCTAAACCGCCTGAATAAGCAAGTACAATTTTTTCTTTTGACATGTCTCAATCCTCAATTTTCTT
The DNA here is from genome assembly GCA_047833645.1 of Lactococcus sp. Lineage (GTDB taxonomy): Bacteria > Bacillota > Bacilli > Lactobacillales > Streptococcaceae > Pseudolactococcus. The sequence goes on along the minus strand of CP181259.1, from coordinate 1,678,202 downwards.
TGTTTTTTGATTATATATACAGTTTACTGCATAAAAATACATTTGTCAAGCGGTTTTTTGTATATTTTTGCATTTTCTTGTTTGTAATTAAAAAAATCGCCCATATTGAGCAATCTTCATTATTTTTCTTTCGTAAAATTCAGCTGCTCCATCAACCACGCCATATAGTTTTCCTTTTCGTAAACAATGCTAGCAACTGTTGGCATAGAAGCTTTGGCTAAAATTTCTTCATCACCACTTGTCAATTTGGTCTTATCAAGCGCCACATCTACTTGATAAAGTACCTGAGAATTTTCTCCACTCCCTTGCGTAATCGTACCGTCACTGATGCTCTTGATTTTCCCTGTCAATAAGCCATATTTAGTTTGATTAACACCTACAAGTGATAATTTTGTCGTATTGCCAACCTTTATCTTACTCCTATCTTGCGCAGAAATGTAGATTTCCCCTATCAACTTTGAATCTTTTCCCTTATCCACCTGAGCAATTGGTTGAAAGGCTTAACGAAACAGTAACTATATAAATAGCAAATTTCTTTAAAACATTGAAGCGCTTAAATTTTCCTACAACGACACTTCCCCACATTGTCATAATATTTGCTTGCAAAATATCTGCGATATTATAGCCAAAATTTTTGAAACCACCAAAAATAAAATTTAAAGTAGGCACTGCCCAAAAGCTACCTAGCATGAGAAGACAATATAATCTAACTAGTCCTTTCATAACTACCTTTCTTACTCAATCTGATTTATTTTTCTGCCTTAAATTGTAAATTTTTCAATTCTTTTTCAGCATCTTTATAGTCTTTTACTTTAGAAAAATCAACAGGTAAAAAGACTTGCCCTAATTTACTTTTATCAGCTTTGGCTAAATCTACCGTAATCGTAACAGAATAACTCGCTTTACTTTTCTTCGTTTTAACTGCTATCCCTTTAGAAGACGGCATATTATCATAAAGCAAATCTAAATTTTTAGCCATTTCTGCCGCCTGTTCTTCTGGATTTCCAGCGCTCATCGTTTGCATCTCAGCGATGAGTTTATCTTTTTCTTCCTGAGCCATTTTGGCATCAGCCTCAATTTCCTTAATCGCTTTTTGCGTTTCTTCGGCAGATACTACGCCCATGGTTAGCAGATACTACGCCCATGGTTAATGGTGTCGTTGACTCATAGACCACTTCACTGATTTTTTCACCCTTGTGGGTGATTTTAATCGATGATGCACCCAAATTTTCACCCTGTAATTCAGGAATAGCCTGCTTAAATACCGTCGTTTCTTCCTTTGCGCCGCTACAAGCACCTAGTAGCAAAGTTACACCCAAAGCAAGCGTTAATGTTGTTAATTTTTTCATGAAAATCCTCCTATTTTTTATTTGACTTCTAAAGTCTGAGAAAAGAAATCATTTAACAACTAATTTCTTTTTTCAGACTTCGGAAAAATTGTCTATTTTTCAAAATTTAAGTCTTACGGCTTTTAGACATCATTAAAGTGCCAAGTAAGCAAATAACTAAACCAACTGCGAATGTCAGTAAGTAATAATCTTTTATTGGTTTTGGTAACCACTCTTGGACATAGAAATTAAATAATAGTATCAAAACGCCTATTACAAATAAGATAAAACCGATTTTAAAATTGTTCATATGGTCTATTTATCCTTGCTCTTTTTCCAGTAATTTATCAATTTTCAATAGATAAGCCAATTCTTTTTTTAAATCAAAATAGCTCGTCCATAAGAAACCAAGAAATAGTGATAAACTCAAAACAATAAATAAACTAATCATCTGCTTATTATTCATCTGCATTGTCCATAAGATAAAAATAAATAGGCCAATACAGAAAGCTGTTATGGCAAGATTAAGTAAGAGTAAATAGTGATGAGTTTTTTTCATTTTTAAATAACTCCTTACGAAAATCTCTTTATAAGAAAGTAATCTATCAAAGGTAGCATTAGTGTGTAAACTACAATAAAGTGAAAATTTAATTTCTTCCCCATTAAAACATAGACTATAAATCCAAGCACCGTCCAAACTATTACGGCATATTTTTTAGGGATAATAGTCAGCTTTTCAACTGCAATCCAACGCTTTAAATATTTGATTACCCGAAAATCAAGCCACGTAATCACAATCATGCAAAGAAACATGACTATTATCTTAAACATACCATTTATCAATATCATCATTTTCTAATACCATTTATCTTAATTAAACCTATGACCAAAGAAAAGACGCCCTCCTAACCATTGCTTTTAAATTTTTCTGAAACGTAACAAAAGACAAATGATTTTATCATCTCTATACATTTCAGAAAAGAAATATTCCTTTTCTGAAACTTTCGTTATTTATAGATTAGTAAAAATTACCCCAAATTTTCTTTATCTTTTTTCAAAAGTTCTTCTTGAAGTTTGATAATTTCATCATCGTAATCCAAAAGTACTTTTTCATAAAAATCTGCTATCCATAAAAAACACAAAATAAATGAACATAGGATACTAAGTAAAGAACAAAGAAATAACTTATCCTAACTTATTTTTAATATTTTGGCAAAAATAACCCATAGAATCGGTCCTAGCAAAATAATCGTCAGAGGGAATTTTTGAAATCCCTTTCTCTTCTGTTTTATTTTGGGCATTATTTCAATACTTCTCCTATTTTTGATTTGACTTCTAAATATCAAAGTTTGATAAAAGAAATTATTTAATCACTAATTTCTCTTATCAAACTTCGGAAATTGTGTGTTTCCGAAGTCAGATGTTTATTTTTTTAAACGTTTATGCGTATTGGAAATCAAAAAATCACCGCAGTTGTAATCATGCAACAATTTAGAATGAAACGAAATACGTTTTATCGAAGAGGAACTTCTTCTCCAAATTTATAAAATTGTGATTTGTCAGAAAAATCAGCCATGTATGAACCATTTATTCCTGCTTTTTGTCCAATAATACTCAATTTAATTGTTAACTCTTCTTCTTCATTTGAAAAGTGAATTTTTCCTGTGGATGCAGTAATGCGGATATATTGATTTAGCTTATTTATTAAAACTTCGGGTGTTTTTTCCTTGTCAAGTTTTTTATTAACCTGTACTAATACATCAAGAATATCTAAAATATCTTTTGATTTATTAGTACGTTTTTCCAACATCTTATATAAATTATTGACTAATTCTTTTTCAATAGTAGTCATAATTTTTTAAGCTCTCCCATTCCCATTAGTTGCCCATCTATTGAATTGAGCATCTACTGTTTGCCCCCAATTCACATAATATTTTCCATTTTTCACATCTACATATAGACCATTACCGTAGTATTTGTATCCTCCACCATCAACATACATCATTTCATCATCTGTCATTTCGACATAATTCACTGGCATAACCATTTCCATAGTCGTTTCCTACTTTCTAAGTTTAATTTTTTTGACACACGCGACTTCTCAACTTGCGGTTTTAAAGCTACTTTCATTACTTTTCGCGTCGGGTGAATGACCTAACCCAATTTTTCAAATTAATAACTGATTTCTTCCTGTTCAATAGCTTCAGTTTGATTTGTTTTGACAATTCTACCACCATACTGCAAGGCAATCATTTCAGCGTATTTGCCATTTAAGGCTACCAGTTCATCATGACTACCTTGTTCAATAATCGCACCATTTTCCATGAAAACAATCAAATCGCAGTTAATAATCGTCGATAGTCTATGAGCAATTATGATTGTCGTTGCGCCATTTGTCGCCTGTAACATGGCTTTCTGGATATAGCGTTCACTGAACGAATCCAGATTACTGGTTGATTCATCAAAGATATACAGGTCTCTTTCTTTGAGAAAAGCTCTAGCTATGGCAATTCGTTGTCGTTCGCCACCTGAAAAATTTGAGCCATTTTCTTCGATAAAAGCATAATAACGATTGGGCAACTTTTGAATAAAGTCGTGACAACCTGCTAATTTGGCAGCCTTTATTACTTGTTCATAAGTTGCACTTTCATTACCAAGTTTGATGTTCTCCATTATCGTCCCTGTAAACAGTTCGATATTTTGTGGGACATAGCCAATTGATTGTCTAAGGTATTTGACTTCAATATCTTCGATGTCATAGTCGTTAATCGTGAGTTTGCCACTATCCGCATTTTGAAATTTCAAAAGAAGTTTTGCAAGCGTTGATTTCCCTGCGCCACTTTCGCCAACGATTGCGACACGCTGTCCTTGTTTAATTTTCAAATTGAATTCTTTGATAATCGGTGGGCGACTGCCATAGCGGAATGTCAAATCTTTAAAAGTTATATTTCCTTTAAGACTAACATCAGCTAACAGTTCCCTATCTTTCATTTCCTCAGTTTCCAAGTCCATGAGTTCAGACAAACGATTCATAGAAATTTGTGCCTCTTGATAAGTTAATTGTAGAGATACCAAACTTTGAATGGGACTCGTGAAATATCCTGATAAAGTTTGAAAAACAATGAAGTCACCAAAAGTTAATTTCCCGTCAATAATCGCAATCGCCCCAATACCAATCATGAAAATGCCACTTAGGGTTTGCACCAGTGATGATAGTGAACCTTGCAGATTACTGAGTTTGCCTTCCTCATACCCCAATTTGAGGACTTTAACAAATTTATTTTCTAGTCGCTCAATCTGCACTGCTTCATGAGCTGATGCCTTAATGGTTTCTATATTCTGTATAGACTCAATCAACTGCGAGTTCATCATGGCGCCCGCCTCCATTTGCTCGTAGTTAATGCGTTTATAACTTTTCTTAAACAGATAAATTAAAGCAACATTGACCAAAACAACGATTAGCACAAGGAAAAATAAAGTGAGGTTGATTTTGATAAGGGCGATTCCTGTAAAGACTGCCAGACTTAAATCAAGCACTAACGACACTGAAACTTGAGAGAATATATCCTTTATCGTCATCGCATCTTGGAAACGTGTTAAAATATCCCCAACTCGTCTTGTCGCAAAGAACTGATAAGGCAATCGCAAGACATGGTTATAATAACCCAGAAGGACTGGAATATCAATCTTTCTAGATAAAAATAATAAGACGTGCGACCTGAAAAAGCTGAGAAAAATTTGAATTAGCCCAACCATTCCGAAAACGACCAAATAGACATAAAGCGTTTTCTTTAACTGGAAGGGAATGATTTCATCAAAGACAACTTTTGAAAATAGACTAGATAAAATCCCTAAAAGCGTTAACGCAAAAGAAGTTAAAATAACCGTTAGCAACATCTTTTTATGTGGTAACATAACTATTTTGAAAAGTTGCCACATGGTTGTTTTAGCGAGATAGTTGGTTTCAAACTCACTTTTGGGTAATAGCAAAACGAGAACGCCTGTAAACTGCTTTGTCATCTCCTCTTTGGTCAGCTCAATTGCACCACGAGCAGGGTCAGAAATCCAGAATTTGCCGTTTTTGATTTTGTTAATGACAATGAAATGATTTAAGCCAGTATCTGTTATCACATGCGCAATTGCTGGCAAAGTATAATCACTATCAATATCATCAATCTGAATTTTGATTGCCTTTGCTTCAAAGCCCAATTTTTCTGCACCTGTTACAATACCATCAACACTTGTGCCATAAGCATCTGTTCCGATAATTTCACGGATTTTCATGATTGTCAGTTCCTTTTTGTAGAACTGACAAATTGTTGAAAGTGCCGCTGCGGCACAGTCTGACTCATCATGTTGTAGGACGACTGGATATTTCTTAAACTTCAACATTTTTCCTCTTCTTTATTTTTTTGATTGCTGTTTTAACTGACTATTATCAATAATCTCCACTGTTCTTGTAAGTACCTTTCTCTAAGATAGCATTTTATTAAATAATCAATGAAATAATTTCATCATGGAAAAACATTCTAATTTTTAAAAGTATATATTTGCACCAATAAATTCTAGTAATTTAAAACACTATGCGTCTTACACATGATTTTACCACAGAAATTTTCTATCTCTCAAAAGTTGAATATCTGCAACTTTCAAAACAATTCTAATTATAAATTCTTTTTTTTCTGACATGAAGCTATTACTTGTTTATAGTATACCTCGAATTTTTAGAGAAAAATCCTATATGCCGTGAATGGTCGAAAATATGCCACGAATAACCAAAAGTTTGTATGAGTGACCAAAATATGCCATGAATGACAGCTAAAACAAAGGCAATCACGCCTGCACGCCATACATTCCAGTCCAAAAACAAGACCAATCCCCCATTTTTTGTTACAATATAACAATGATAAAAATGAAAACACTTTATAAAATAATCGCAGGTATCGTCGCTTTCCTAGCCATCGCTTCAATCGGTGCTAGCTTTTACTTCTTCCACGTGGCGCAGGTTCGTGGTGATAAATCCTTTATCAGTCATGCTGCAACGCCTAAGTCTTCTCTCGTTTATCAGGATGAGAAAGATTTTCTCAAACTAGACAAGGAAAACTTGTCCCTAAAAAATGACGGTTTAAACCTCAAGGCTTGGTATGTGCCGGCTGAAAATAAAACAGATAAAACGGTCATCGTGGTCCACGGTTTCAACGGCAGCAAGGAGCAAATGGCGGCTTACGGCATGCTCTTCCATAAACTTGGCTATAACGTGCTCATGCCTGACAACCGCGCGCATGGGGCATCTGACGGGACCTTGATTGGCTATGGGGTGACGGACAAACGCGACCTCATCAAATGGACAAATCAGCTGATCAAAACTAACCCTAAGTCAGAGATTACCTACTTTGGCCTTTCTATGGGCGCAGCCACCGTGATGATGGCGTCGGGTCAAGATTTGCCCAAAAACGTCGTCAACATCATCGAGGACTGCGGCTACAGCTCGGTCTGGGATGAGCTGACGTTCCAAGCTAAGGACATGTACAACTTGCCAGCCTTTCCGCTGCTCTATGAGGTGTCGGCGCTCTCCAAAGTCCGCGCGGGATTCGCCTATGGCGAAGCGGGCGCAAGCTCCGTCAAGGCGCTCGCTCACAACAAACTGCCGGTCCTCTTCATCCACGGCGATGCGGATGATTTTGTGCCGACGGCAATGGTCGATCAAAACTATGCTGCAACGAAAGGCCCACGCGAAAAATTCATCGTCAAGGGCGCCAAGCACGCTAAGGCTCTCGAGACCGACAAGGCCGGCTATTATGCCAAGGTCGCTGCCTTTTTAGCCAAATATTGACCTAAACCCAGCAGATCTTACGCCTCCCTTGACAAGAAAACGGGGCACTGATATAATAGAGATACAAAAAAGAGCTTGCGCTAACAAGCTCCTCCTGTAAGACCGTATAAGACGGTGACAGTTTAATGATTAAAAGTAACCAGTCAATCTGTCAAAGTTGAAAGACTGGTTATTTTTTGTCGTTTTTTAGCAAGTCAACGATCAACGTAATCAGTGCAATGGTAAACATACCAAAGCCTAATAAAAGTTCAATCGTCTCTAATGCTGACAAATAGGCATATCCTTTCTATAGATTTGAGTACTTATTCGCATAAGCATCACCTCCATTCAAAGATAGCCACCATCTTTAACTTTCCTACCCGTTTATTGTCCCATAAAAAATAGCCTGATGCAAGCGCTAACATCAATCGGCAACTGTCAACAGGCCGTAAAACAGGCCCTACTAAAAATAGTTTCGCGCCATCAGGTACACAAATCTACTATAATATGATAAAATAAAAGCAATGAACTTTTAAATGGGAGAAAACAATGACTGATGACAATACAGTAGAATTAAACGACCAAATGCTGGTCCGTCGCGAGAAATTAGAAACACTTCGCGAAGCTGGACTTGACCCATTTGGTAAACGTTTTGAGCGTGATGCCAACTCGGCAACCCTTAATGCCAAATACGCTGACAAGTCGAAAGAAGACTTGCATGAATTGGCTGAACGCGCAACGATTGCTGGTCGAATCATGACCAAACGGGGTAAAGGTAAAGTCTCTTTCGCCCACATCCAAGACCGCGAAGGTCAAATCCAAATCTATGTCCGCAAGGATAATGTTGGTGACGAAGCCTACGATATTTTCAAACACGCTGACCTCGGCGACTTCTACGGTATCGAAGGTGAAGTCATGCGGACAGACATGGGTGAGTTGTCTATCAAAGCAGATAAGATTACTTTCCTATCTAAATCCCTACGTCCATTGCCAGAAAAATACCACGGTTTGACAGATACTGAAACCAAGTATCGCAAACGCTACCTGGACTTGATTTCTAACCGCGAAAGCTTTGAGCGTTTCGTGACGCGTAGCAAAATCATCTCAGAAGTTCGTCGCTATCTCGACAGCCAAGACTACCTGGAAGTTGAAACACCCGTTCTTCACAACGAAGCCGGTGGTGCTGCCGCAAAACCATTCATCACGCATCACAACGCGCAAGACATCGACATGGTCCTTCGTATTGCGCTTGAGCTTCATCTCAAACGCCTTATCGTCGGCGGCATGGAAAAAGTCTATGAAATCGGCCGCGTTTTCCGTAACGAAGGCATGGATACAACCCATAACCCTGAGTTCACCATGCTTGAAGTCTACACCGCCTACACCGACTATACCGACGTCATGGACTTGACCGAAGGCCTCATCCAGCACGTTGCCAAAGCGGCTGTTGGCAAAAACGTCGTCGAATATGACGAACAAACGATCAACCTCGCAGACAGCTTCAAACGCATCCACATGGTCGATGCCATCAACGAAAAAACAGGCGTCAACTTCTTTGATATCCTCGATTTCGACGAAGCGGTTAAAGTCGCTGAAGCACATGACATCCGGGTTGAACCACATTTCCGCTGGGGCCATATCGTCAATGAATTTTTCGAGAAATATGTCGAAGCAACCTTAATTCAACCGACATTCGTCTACGGACATCCGGTAGACATCTCACCTCTGGCTAAGAAGAATCCAGAAGACGACCGCTTCACTGACCGTTTCGAACTCTTCATCGTCGGCCGCGAGTTTGGTAATGCCTTTACCGAATTGAATGATCCGATTGACCAGCTAGAACGTTTTGAAAAACAAGCGAGCGATGCGGCAAATGGTGATGACGAAGCGACTGGCGTTGACTACGACTTCGTTGAATCATTAGAATACGGTATGCCACCAACTGGCGGACTTGGTATCGGGATTGACCGTTTGGTCATGCTCCTAACAGGTGCCCAATCTATCCGTGATGTACTGCTTTTCCCAACAATGAAATAACCCAAAATCATAATCGCTTTCTCAGATCATCTCTGAGTCAGCGATTTTTTATGTCGCTGGCATACCACCTATCACACCAATGAAACGACCGTGCTGGACCTGAGCGGTGATTGAGGCAGCAAAAAACAAGCCACAGCGTGTGACTTGTTTCTAAAACAGATGATTTTGAAATGGCTTAAAATTTGTTGATAAATGACTGGAAATCAAAAAGAATTATGATATACTTACCTTACAAATTTAACTATGCAGGAGGGAATATCATAGGCAAACAAGTGATTCATATCTATGGCGCATCTGGTTCTGGGACCTCAACTATTGGTAAATATATCTCCGATAAATTGGGGTTCTATTTTATGGATACTGATGATTATTTTTGGCAAGCAACAAATCCACCCTATACTCTCAAAAGAAATATTTCAGAGCGATTATCTATGATGAAAAAAGATATAACTGAACATGAAAAAGTTGTTATATCAGGGTCACTTGTTGACTGGGGCGATGAGTTAATCCCCTTATTTTCATTAGCTATTCGAGTAGAAACTGATACGAAGAGACGACTTGAAAGATTGATGAGAAGAGAACGAGAGCATTTTGGGAACAGGATTGATAGAGGAGGAGATATGTATGAAAATCATCAAGAATTTTTAAACTGGGCGGCGGCATATGACGACGGCGGTATCGATATGAGATGTAAAGCAAAGCATGATGCCTGGCAACTGAAACTGTGCTGTCAGACTATTTTGGTAGATGGCAGTTTACCATTGGAAAAAAATTTTCAAATGATTCAAAGTGATCTATCAAATTGGATAGCACTTTGAAAACATCGTAGATCGTCCGAGTAAAACACTTGAATGACTCATGAAAACAACGTATTGGCAACGCTTTGAACAATTCTAATGTTTTCCAACAATGACATAATATTAAAATCACTGATGACCTTAAGCAGTCATCAGTGATTTTTAATCGGCTTCATCTAATAACCCAGATCCAAATCCACACGATTTCTGACTGCTGTACCATTTCTGAAATCCGCTAAGACGCCCGTAAATATGTCCAGCGCACGGTCGAGATAATCTGAAATATCGCCTGCAACATGTGGTGTAACCAGTACATTTGGCATCTCCCAAAAGACTGATTCGCTACCCAATGGCTCATCTTTGAAAACGTCCAAGCCTGCAAAACCAACTTGTCCATGATTCAGCGCATCGATCAGCGCTGCTTCGTCAACCGTTCCGCCACGCGAGAGGTTAATCAATGTGCTGCCTTTTTTCATCGCCGAAAAAGCTGATGATCAAATAAATGATACGTTTCAGGTGTCAAGGGCAGCAGTAAGACAACAACATCTGCCGTTGCAACGGCTTCGATGAGCCGATCTGTTGGATACATGGTCTGATAATTTTCCTGTTGCCTATCCGTTCGCGAAACACCTGTCACCTGCATCCCCATCGCGATGGCTTTTCGAGCTAGCGCATGACCAATCGTTCCTGCGCCCACTACACACAGCGTCTTGCCGTGAACTGTCGTGAACACGCCCTCGTTATATGCCCAATGATGTCGCAGCTGATTTTTAACGGCTAAGTTAATCTGACGCGTCTGCGCTAAAATCATCGCTAAAGCGTGTTCTGACATGTGCTCCGCATGAAGGCCTCGGCTATTCGTCAACATAATCTGATTGGCCTTCAAATAATCAAAAGGCATGTTATTAACCCCGGCTGATAGGGCGAAAATCAATTTGAGGTTAGGAAAATGTGCCAAAAACTCCGGCGTCACACTCGGCTCTGAAATTAAAATGGTAACTTCCGGATAAGCCACCGATAGCTGCTTATCCACACTTATCAACCGCTCTGAAAACAAGGCCTCATAGTGTTGCGTCATCTCCTCTGACAGCTCACGCATGATTGCGATCATTTCAACTTTCTCCTCTATCTATCAATCCAATTCTCCTCACATTCTACCATAATTTCTCCAGTTTCAGGTGTCCCTGAAATTCTCTCTTAGTTTCATAGAGGCACAACTTACCCTGTCCGTTAGAAAATGGTATCAGAAAATTATAAAAAAGAGGCTATGGATGAAATGGTGAGTAGCAAGATTGACCGTCATCAAAAATACCAATTTCGCATTCTTTCTGAGAAACAATTCCAAATTGGTAAAAGTGCTGTTTGTGTGTGAATTTCGCATTGTTTTGACAAAACAATACCAAAAAAGAGAGAAACAAACTAGTCAATAATATGACCAGTTTGCTTTTCTCTTTTCCTGATAAAAACTGAGGATAAGTTTAAAACTTATTTTGCTTTACGAAGAGCACCGAAGACAACACCTGAGATGACGGCACCGATAGCGACTGCTACCAAGTACATGATTGGGTTACTTGTCAAAGCGATAACGAAGATACCACCGTGTGGTGCCATGAGTTTGATCCCAAGCGCACCTACGAGACCACCTGTTACAGCAGAACCGAGTATAAATGACGGAATCGCACGAGCAGGGTCAGCTGCACCAAATGGAATGGCACCCTCAGTGATAAATGACAGACCCATGACGATATTTGTCAAACCTGAGTTTTGTTCTTCTTTAGTGAATTTGTCTTTAAAGAGTAAAGTTGCGACAAAGACTGCAAGTGGTGGGACCATCCCACCAGCCATAACGGCTGCCATGACGACTGAACCACCAGAAGCAACAGTCGCTGCAAGTGTTCCTGTACCGAAGACGTAAGCTGTTTTGTTGAATGGGCCACCCATATCAATGGCCATCATACCACCAAGTAAGGCACCAAGCAAGATGGCATTAGCTCCTGACAAGCTATTCAAAAAGTTTGTCAAACCACTGTTGATGGCTGCCATTGGGATGTTAACAAAGAGCATGAGGAAACCAGTAATCAAAACACCAAATACTGGGTAGATTAAGATTGAAACAATCCCGTTAAGCGAACGTGGGACGTTAGCAAAGACTTTTTTAAGTAGGATGATGACACCACCGGCTAAGAAACCACCGACAAGCGCGCCTAGGAAACCAGACGGTACACCAGCCAGAGCTAATGTCTTCTCACCACCACTAGCAAATGGTACTTTACCGAAGGCAAGACCATTTGACGCAATCGCACCAGCGACGAAACCGGCTACTAAACCTGGTTTTTCAGCGATAGAGTAGGCGATGTAACCCGCAAGGATTGGGAGCATGAAGCCGAAAGCTGCGCCACCGAGTTGTTTGAAGACGGATGCCAGTTCATGGTAGCTACCGAGGTTGCTGAGTTGATCTTTCGGCACACCCATGGCATTATCAATGAGGAAGGCGATCGCAATCGCGATACCGCCACCGATAACGAATGGGAGCATGCTTGACACACCACTCATCAAGTGTTTGTAGAAGGCTTTACCGATGCTGAGTTTTTCCTCAGACTCATTGTCTTGGGCTTGGCCTGTTGATTTGTATGTTGGCAGGTTACCAGAAAGGGCTTCTTTGATCAAGTTTTCAGGTTCACGAATCCCAGCCGCAACTGGTTTCAAAATCAAGGGTTTGCCATCGAAGCGATCCATTTCAACTGCTTTATCAGCTGCGATGATCACGCCTTTAGCTTTTTTAATGTCTTCTGCTGTCAGTTTGTTTCCGATACCAGACGCACCATTTGTTTCGACTTTAATTGCCACACCGAGCTCTTTTGCTTGTTTTTTAAGGGCTTCTTCAGCCATGTAAGTGTGGGCGATACCTGTCGTACATGCTGTTACCGCAACGACGAAGTCTTCGTCATTGTTGATGGCTGCAACAGCTTCTTCGACTGTTGCTGCTTCAGCGGCGTCAAAAGTTGCCAAAACTTGATCAGCAGTTGTTGTTGTTCTCAGTGAATCGGCAAAGCCGTCTTTCATGAGGTACTTAGACAATTCAGCAAGTGCTGCTAAATGGGTGTCGTTCGCCCCATCCGGTGCTGCAATCATGAAGAATAAATCAGTGGGTTGACCATCTAGTGATTCATAGTCTAGTCCGCCATCTTTCTTGGCAAATAACACGACTGCTTCTTTAACAGCAGCATTTTTGCTATGCGGCATTGCGATACCTTCGCCTAAGCCCGTTGTTGTCAATGCTTCACGCGCCAAGATACCGTCTTTGAATGTATCAAAGTCAGTGACATAGCCTGTGTCAACGAGTTTTTGGACCATTTCTGAGATGGCGTCTGCTTTATTCGTCGCGTTGAGCGATAAGATCATCGCGTTTTTTTGCAATAAGTCCTGAATTTTCATAAGAAAACCTTTCTAAATATAAAATAAAGTGAATTAACGTTCTTCAATGACCACTTGGTCAGCGATTTCTTGGATAAAGGTTGCGGATGCCAAGTCATCTGAGAAAGCTGTTGCCGTCCCGCAAGCAACGCCTTGACGGAAAGCCTTGACCGCATCATGGGACTTGGCAAATTCTCCGACAAAACCAGCAATCATCGAATCACCAGCACCAACAGAATTTTTAACCGTCCCTTTAATTGCTTTGGCAAAGTAAGTTTTACCATCTGCAAATAAGAGGGCACCATCGCCAGCCATCGAAATCATGGCGTATTGTGCGCCATCAGCCAATAACTTGTGACCGTAAGGGATCAACTCCTCTACGCTGTCGAATTCAACACCGTAGATAGCACCTAGCTCATGGTTATTAGGTTTGACAACCAAGGGGCGGTTAGCCAAAGATTTAACCAAGACATCGCCTTCGATGTCGATCACAAATTCAGCGCCTTGAGCTTTGATTTTGTTGATGACATCGAGGTAGAAATCTTGTCCTAGGCTAGCAGGTGCTGAGCCGGCGAGGACAACGATATCTTCAGCTGTCAAAACATCAAGTTTGGCAAAGAAAGCATCTCGGTCTGCTGATGAGATTTTCGGTCCTGCACCGTTGATCTCGCTTTCGATACTGGATTTAATTTTGACATTAATCCGCGTATCTGATGCGATTTTGACAAAATCTGTTTGAATATCTTCTGCTTCTAGTTTTTCCTTGATGAAAGCGCCGGTGAAGCCGCCAAGAAAACCTAGAGCTGTTGAATGTGAATCGAGGCGAGCGAGGATACGTGAAACGTTGATGCCTTTGCCACCTGGAAACTTATCGTCGCTGGTCATGCGGTTAACTTCACCGACTTTGAATTCTGGTAGTCTCACCAAAAAGTCAATGGATGGGTTAAGCGTTACTGTGTAAATCATGTATGTCCTCCGTAATAATCTCAATTTTGTCATCAAATTCTGCGATTTTGGCAAAATAGATTTGACCTAGTTTTGAACTGTCAGCTAAGATATATTTCTTTTTAGCCTGGCGCAAAACTAAGCGTTTAATCGTTGCTTCTTCTTCATCTGGCGTTGTAATCCCACCATCACGTGAAATCCCGTTGGCCCCGATGAAGGCCTTGCTAAAGTTAAAGGTAACCAACTGTTGAACTGCGAAATTACCAGTCACGGCTTCTGTCGTTGGCTTAACCGCACCGCCGATGATAATCGTCTTAATCTTTTTGTCAATCAAGGTTGATGCGGTATGGACTGAATTTGTCACTACGGTGATGTTGTCGACTTCTGTCAGATAGTCCGTCATCATGGCGACCGTTGTCCCGGCATCCATGAAAATGACATCGCCATTGTTGAGGTGACTGACTGCTCGCTGGGCAATAATTTGCTTAGCTTGCACGTTTTTGACTGATTTTTCAGCCACACCTTCTTCATAACGCAGGTTGAGCAAACTTTCAGCACCACCATGAACACGTTTGAGTTGATGACTGGCATCCAACTCTGTCAAATCACGTCTGACCGTTGACTCACTCGTGTCCAATGCTTGTGCTAACAGCTCCAAAGTCACATAACCTTTTTGATTCACAAGGTCTAAAATCTTTTGTTTTCTAGCATTTTTTAGCATGGTCGTTCTCCTAGCGATTCAGTAAATATTTTTTGACTGACATGTCGTCAACTATCTGCTGTAACCGTTTACAGGTTAATTATACAAGCAAAACAAATCATTGTCAAGCATTTTCTATCAAAAACTTCCAAAAATAATCATTTTTTCTTTATTTCTTTCAAATTCTGTCATTTTTTGTAAAAATAGAAATTTTAATCCCCTTTTTTCCCGACATTTTTTCAATTTTTTTGATATAATAGAATAGTTAAGCGGAGGTGGCGGAATGGCAGACGCGCATGCTTCAGGTGCATGTATCCGTACGGGTGTGAGGGTTCAAATCCCTTTCTCCGCATCAAAAAAGCAGTCTAGAATCAGGATGTCTGATGCTAGACTGCTTTTTCTTTGCCTTCGTCAATTTCTTCCTAATTTATCAAAACGAGTCTACCTTTCACCTAAAGTCATTTTAATCAAAAATGGCGCAACTAACGTCGATAAAATAATCACAATAACAAGCTCACTATAGATAGTTGTCCCAATCAATTTGCTTGAAAGGCCTATCTGAGCCACAATTAAGGCCATCTCGCCACGGCTGACCATACCACTACCAATCAACAGGCTTTCTTGTTTAGAAAATTTGAAGCGAAGAGACACGAGGTAGCTTGGTATAAATTTTGATAAAACCGCCAAGAATAGGGACACCACTAAAAATAAGGGGTTTTCCAATAGACTCGAAAATTAATCGGTAAGGCAATCGTCACGAAGAAGATCGGAATGAAAAAAACATAAGCAATTTGACTGATAGAAGCCTCAATTTTTTCAGCCATGTCCTTTTGACCAATTGATAAACCTGCAAAAAATGCGCCGATCACGGCACTCATCCCCACTGAATCAGCAAGAAGTGACAAGATAAAACAAATCAGAAGACTAACCGTCGTGTATTGACCATAAATACTAAGTTTGCCAACAAAACGAAAAACGAAGGCCACCAACCATTTGAAAGCGAGATAGAGAAAGATCAAGAAAATGACTTGCAGACCTATTGTCAAGCCAAGATTGCCACCAGATGCTTGTGAGCTCATGAAAAAACTTAGCACCAACACAGCTAAGATATCATCAACGACAGCGGCACCTAAAATTACGGCACCCGCCCGAGAAGAGAGTTTCCCATACTCTTGTAAAACTTCAACCGTAATGGACACACTGGTTGCTGAAAAGACAAGACCATAAAAGATAGCCACTGGTAATTGATAGCCCAAATAATTTGTAACCCCAGCATAGACAAGTAGCGGTACGAGAACACTAAAAATGGCAATCAATAGGCTAGGTTTCAGATACTTTTTCAACAGCCCAAAATCACTCTCGAGCCCCGCCAAAAACATCAATAAAATCACGCCAATTTCAGCCAAAAATTTTAAAGTATGGGTGCCATGAATAACGCCCAACATACTCGGCGTCAAAATAATCCCAATCAAAATCTGACCAACGACTACCGGTATGCCAATGCGCCTAGAAATAACTGTGGCCATGAGGCTAGCGCCTAAAATAATCGTAATGTCCATGAGTTCCTGCATTAATTTTTCCTTTTCTCAGCTTCTACATCCCGTTTGACAGCACAACGCATCGTTTACTGTCCTGCCTTGAGTCTTAAACACCTCTATCTGTATTTCAATAAAAAAATGAGCGTCTGCCCAGACGCCCACCGTATGATTATTTATCGTCAGTCTCGCTATCATTTTCAACGGTAGCTTCATGGAAGGTCACACGTAATTTGATAAGACGTGTCCCGTCAACCTCAAGACTGGTTAAGGTCAAATTATCTTTTTCAGTCTTAACATCATAATCAATCTGTTCTTTTTCACCTGGAATGGCACCAATCCCCGCCATGAAATAACCGGCAATGGTATCAACATCATCTGATTCTAGATACGTATCGAAGAACTCATTGAAGTCGTTCAGGGTCAAGCCACCTTTGACGATGTAGATATGTTCATTGATTTTGAAAACATCTTTTTCAGCAATGTCAGACTCATCTTCAATTTCACCGACGATTTCCTCTAAGAGGTCTTCAAGGGTCACAATCCCTTCAACGCCACCATACTCATTGAGCAAAATAGCCATTTGATTTTGCGTTTTCTTGAGTTCCCGCAAGAGGTCATCGACAAAAATCGTCTCAGGCACAAAGAGGGGTTCCTGTAAAATAGGGCGTAAATCGAGTTGATCAAAGCCTTTTTCGTAAGCACTTTTCAGTAAAGTTTTGGTATGTAAAACACCGACAACCTTATCCTTATCATCGATATAGACAGGAATTCGACTGTAGTTTTGCGAGAGAACAGCTGCGATATTGTCATGGATGTCTTCGCTGATATCAATCATAAACGCGTCAGTTCTTGGCACCATGATTTCACGCGCCATGAGCTCATCCAGACTGAAAACACCCGCCAACATCTCACGTTCATTTTCATCCAGCACACTACTATCTGCATTTAGAATGTACTCAATCTCATCACGGGTCATGTTTTCACTATCATCATCAAAGGTCATCGGTGTCAATTTACTAAGGACATTGGTCGATGTCGACAGCAACCAAACGAAAGGACTCATGATCCCACCCAAAATTTTCAGGGGTGTCACGGCCGCTAAGGCATATTTTTCCTTAAGATTTTGCGCGATTCGTTTGGGATAGAGTTCCCCAAAAACAATCGAGACATAGGTCAAGATGGCAAGAATGATGATCGATGCCAAGTTTTTAGCTGTCGGCGTCCCACCCAGAATAGGTGCGAGTTTTGAAGATAAGGTATCGGCTAAACTTGCCCCTGATAAGATATTGATCAGGGTGATCCCGATTTGAATCGTTGACAGAAAGTTACTCGGTTGATTGAGAATGTCGAGTAACTGTTGATATTTCTTATCACCTTCAGCGGCTCTTTGCTCGACACGCGCGCGGCTCGTCGACACCAGGGCCATTTCGGCGCCTGAAAAGAGGGCATTAATGATGGTCAAAACGATCAATAAACCAATTTGAAATAATAAGGACTGACTTTCGGGGTCAGGGTGCATGTCTTGTGTTCCTCCAATGTTTTTCAGTGTATGTGTTAAGCCCACTAGCATTTTCGAGATGATACTTTACAATCGTCATCAAAACTAGCCAGTCAGGACATTATTTCTCTATTATATCATATTTCTTGTTTTCAGGCGCATCCAGCCTTGCCGCCTTGTGATTTTCCCAAAGGCGCCATGAGAATTTGACGATTTCCTTGACCAGTGAGTAGAATGGCACCGCAATCAACATGCCGACAAGGCCATAGAGACTGCCAACCACCAGCATGAGCACCATAATGGTTACTGGGTGGACTTCAACAGCTGAACCCACGACTTTCGGGTAGATGATGTTGCCATCGATTTGTTGCAGGGTCAGAACAACAACCACGGCAATGGCCGCTTGAACAGGGTTAGTAAAGGCGACGGTCAGGATAACCGGCACCACACCGATATAGGGACCGATATAGGGAATGAGGTTGGTCACTGCCGCAAAAATGGCAAACAAGAAGGCGTAGGGAATCCCGATGATCAGGTAGGAAGTAAAAACTGTCACAAAGATGAATAAACAGTCGATGGCCGCCCCACTGATAAATTTGGAAATGGTGCCATTCATATCATTTAAGAGGCCGACGATATTGAGGCAGTCAGATTTTAAGACCGTTTTTTTCAAAAAGGGCAGCATATCTTGGCCATCTTTTAACATATAGAAGAGCAAAACCGGCACTAAGGCTAAGACCATGAATATTTTCGAGACAACCGCAACGACATTAGACACGCTGAGGGTTACACCCGATAGCAAGTTCTGTAGGATATCCATATAGCTGATGTTGGCTTTATCTAACAGCGCCTTGAAGTCAATCTCGCTAAAAGCAGGATTCTCTGACAATTTCTCCAGCCATTTTTGCAACTGAGGGTAGATATTCCCTGAGGCCTTGATCAGGTCAGACAACTGGGTGATGATGCTCGGCACTAGTGACATCACGGTGTAGACAAAAATCCCGATAATCAAGATGAAGACGAGAACGATGCCCCAGATTCGTTTGATTTTGAACTTTTTCTCCAAATAGGCGACCAGCGGATTAAAAACGTAATACAGAAAGCCTGCGATGATAAAAGGCAGGAAAACGAGTGAAAATAGGGTGGTGATGGGTTTGAAGACAAAACTAATATGCGTCATCAACCAAATCAAGGCCACAACGGCCAGTATCTCTATCGTCCAAAAAAATAATTTCGAGCTTTTAAACATTTCCCCACCTTTTATGCTGACCCTCGCCGAGCGCTGGACAGAACATCTTCTCCAAAAATTTGATATAATTACTATAATTATACCAGATTTTGACCAGAATGCGGGGGTTATGCCCACATCGCGCGTCAAAACAAGTAGGAGACCCATGAAAATCAAGCATACCCGCGACACCCTATCGGATGTCTATGTCCAGTCGCTCAAAATCCGCAACACCGTCTTCGTCAAGGAACAGCAAGTCCCACTTTCCCTTGAAATCGACAAAGACGAAGCCTATGCCGTCCATTTCGTCTTACTGATCGATGACCCAGTCGAGACAGCCGTTTCGACCTTGCGCATCTTGCCTTCGGCCAATGGTGAGCAGGCTTTGATCCAACGTGTCGCGACGCTCAAACATTACAGAGGTCAGGGATATGCCCACGAACTGATGCTTCATGTGCTGGACTTTTTACAGTCTCAGCAGTTTAAGCTAGTCAAGCTCCACGCCCAATTACAAGCCATTCCTTTCTATGAAAAATTAGGCTTTGAGCCATTTGGCGATACCTTTTTAGATGCAGGGATCCAGCATGTCGCCATGAAAAAAATAGTTTGACGAGAGGTCAGACTATTTTTTCAAAGGCAAGAGTGCTTCAGATAATTTAGCAAATTCTGGGATTGACAGGGCTTCCCCACGAATTTGTGGGGAGATGTCTGCAATTTCTAGTGCTTGTGTGAGTTGTTCGCGAATTGCTTCTGTTTTACCAAAGGCTGACTGGAGATTGTTCCAGAGCGTTTTTCGTCTGTGGAGAAAGGCGAGTTTTGCGACTTTGAAAAAGAAGTCCTCGTCCGAAACCTCTACCATTGGCGCATCGCGCCGGATCATTTTGAGGATGGCAGAATCCACGTTAGGCGCTGGCACGAAGACAGTTTTCGGGACGATGAAGGCGACTTGCGCGGTCATGTAGTACTGAACGGCGATGGAGAGACTGCCGTAAGCTTTGGTGTTAGGCGCTGCTGAGATGCGGTCGGCGACTTCTTTTTGCATCATGACGACGAACTCGGTGAAAGGAATTTTACTTTCGATCAGGTGCATCAAGATTGGCGTGGTAATATAGTAGGGAAGGTTGGCCACGACTTTGATGGGCAGATCGGGATTTTTGAAATTGCGGATGTGGGTCTGCAAGTCAGCTTTTAGGACATCTTCATTGATGACCGTGACATTGTCAAAATCACGTAAAGTATCCGCCAAAATCGGAATCAAACGGTCGTCAATTTCAAAAGCCATGACTTCTGCCGCATTTTCAGCGATAAATTCCGTCAAAGCGCCAATACCAGGGCCGATTTCGATGACGTTGACCTTGCGGTCAATCTCAGCTGTATCCACGATTTTCTGCAAGATATTGGTATCTGTCAGGAAATTTTGCCCCAGACTTTTCTTGAATGAGAAGCCATGACGGTCTAGGATGGCTTTGGTAACGCGGTAATCTGCTATATGCATGAATAGTTCTCCATTATTTTTTCAACTTCTGCTAGGGTGATGCCAAACAATTCTAAGCGTTTGAGCTGTTGTTTCGCATTGCTGTAACCAATTCTGAGTGTCTGACCCAGATATTCTCGTCTTTGTCGGCTGTCTGTATGCCCGATTAAACCTAACCGAATCAGGTCGCCATGCGTGATATCAAAGTCAGTGTCAGCATCAAAATTCGACGTTAAATGCCCTAGGGCCTTCTCTAAATCGTCAAAACTTGCGTGTTCCACCCCGAGGGAACGGCCTTTGGTCTTGGATTTGGGCTGGGCCTCGTCTCTGTTGAGGAAGGCATGCTTGACTGTCGGAATGGCGGTCATGATGATGCGGCGAATGCGTTCCCCACTATGGTCAGGATCTGTAAAGACGATAACGCCACGTAAATCATGTAAACGTTCAATCCGTTCCAAATCATCATCTGAGATCGCCGATCCTTGCGTTTCATAGGTGTCAACATCGTAATATTTTTTGAGATTTGCCGTATCATCCTTGCCTTCAACGACAACGATTTCATAAATTTTTTGCTTCATTTGTTAAATATTTCTCTATCTCTCGCTGATTTTTCAAGACGACCACCTTGTCCCAAATTTGAAATTGATCAAGTTGAGCAGCCAATCTTTTATTACTTTTTTTGGGGAAATCCCAGACAAATTTCAGAAAATCAAGATAAGCACTGTCTAGTTTCTCCGTAAATTCACTTGGCATTTCAGGTCGACTCTGGCGATTTTTGTGAAAAGCCCAACTTCTTTTCATCACACGGAAAATGGCTTTGAACCGCGACATTTTTAACCAAATTATTTTGTCCACATAGGGCAGACGTTCGTCCAAACTACCTGAATAATTGCCATCAATTAACCAATGTTCATGGCTGTTAATAAAAGTCTGCTGTTTTTCTCAAAACAAACGCTCTGCCTCAGCAGAATAATCTGTCGCATGCCAAAGTGTATCCAAGTGTAGCACTGGCAAATTCAAGTTATCAGCTAATCGCCGTGCAAGGGTTGATTTCCCAGCACCAGCTATTCCGATAATGATGATTTTCATGGTGCTATCCTAAAAATTCGCAGGGCATTGTCATAAGTCGCCTGAGCAACTGTTTCTGGCGTAAGGCCCCGCAGTTCTGCAATCTTTTCGACAACAAATTTCGTATAAGCTGGCGTATTCTCCCGACCACGAAAAGGCATCGGTGCCAGATAAGGCGCATCTGTTTCAACCAAAATCTTGTCAAGCGGTAATTTCGTCGCAGCCTCTTGCAGGTCGATCGCCTTTTTAAAAGTCACAACGCCTGAAAAGGAAATCATCATCCCCAAGTCTAAAAATTGCATGGCTTCTTCATAAGTACCTGAAAAAGAGTGCATAATGCCACCACGTGGACCTACCCCTTCAGACTTGATGATATCATAAGTGTCTGTTATGGCATCACGAGTGTGAACAACAAAAGGTAAATCATGCGTTTTAGATAACTGGATTTGACGACGGAAAACTGCTTCTTGCACGTCTTTGGGGTCTTCCATCCAGTGGTAGTCTAAACCAATCTCACCAAGGGCAATCACTTTTGGGTTCGCCAAATTTTGGACAATCATAGCCTCAATTTCAGATGTATAAGACCCTGCTTCTGTCGGGTGCCATCCAATAGTCGAATACAGGTTATCATAGCTTGCTGATAATACCAGACTTTGCGCAATTGTTTGGGTGTCAAACCCAACAATATTAAGTTTGGTGACACCTAATTCACGCGCTTTTTCAATTTCCTCAGCTTCACGACCTGCAAAATTATCAACGTTTAAGTGAGTATGTGTATCAAAAATCACTTTATTTCCCTTTCTTTCTTCTCAATGTTTCCTAAACCTTCTGTATCAAGGGTTGTTAGACACCACCTTATGTCATATTCTTCCTTATGTTTCCCTAAAATTCCTAATTTTTTGGAGACTCTATAAAAAATAATCTCTATTAACTAAAAATCAATTCTATCTATTATGTCAGCCACTTCTCATCTTGTTTCTTCTGTAAAAATATTTAGAGTCGTTTTAGTGTCCTTATGTCGCATAATTTACATAATCGCTTTAATAGCACTCCTTTTTCAGCTAACCTAGAAACATGAAAATGTCCTAACAGTTGTCGGATCAAATGCTCTTCCTTGACTTGACAAGTAACTAAACAAAAATGTTTATCAATTAATTTTATATTATCGTTCTCTTTTCAAACCATTTCAAGATTTAAACACTCGTTTACTCACAAGAAGTTTCCTATATGAGTATAAGCATATTGTTTTAGAAGATGATAACTCAAAGTCCGAACTTAATACCGTGCTGTCATCTAAAGTATATCTTACATTCAAGACTTTATTTTCAAAATCAACATTTGACCACATTAGTGCCGGAACTCCCCCAACCCGCAACCCTGTAAAAATCGTGTCATTATTTGTACTAGTAGTATGTTACCATATTTTGGTTTTATTAATATTCATATATACTTCCCTTTACAAAGAAGCAAGTATTGGCTACATATAGTATATCATTTATTTCCATCTCATTTCTGCTTTGTATACAAGAAATTTATCAAAGCCAACAACATTTGAATTAATTGTCAAAGTAAAATACCAAAACACAATATCAGCTTTTTTAATGGTAGACTGTTCGAATTAACAGTTTGTTTTTTAAACTTTACACTAGAATCCTTAATCATCTAGCTAGTTTCTTACTCGATTTTATATTAAAATAGACTCATAGATAAACTTGGCAATAGAACTCCATGATGTATTCTTGGTAAAAGTATTGCATCATACAACAAATTGATTGTCAAAAGAGGAAGAGTCACGTGATATTAGATAAGTGTAGGTTTACTTAATGAAAATTTTGATTATTGGTTCAGTAGCGGCTGGCACAAGTGTAGCTGCAAAAGCCAGAAGAAACTCTGAAGAAAATGAAATTGTTATTTATGACAAAGATACTGATATTTCGTATGCTGTGTGTGGGATTCCTTATGCAATTGGCGGAGAAATACCAGATTTTGAAGAGTTGACACCACGTGATGCAAAGTGGTTTAAAAAGCGTTATAACGTTGACATTTTTACTTCACATGAAGTAATTGCCATAAACCATGAGAAGAAAGAAATTTCAGGAAAGCATCTTATTACCGGCGACCTATTTACAGATAACTATGATTTATTAGTGTTTGCCACAGGTTCAACACCCAAGGCACCTGATGCTTTTGAAGAAAGTAACTTCAGCAACGTATTTCAAGTGAAAAATATTAATAGTGGGAAAAAAGTTAAGTCCTTTATAGAAAATAAAAAACCTACGACTGCTGTAGTTGTAGGAGCAGGATATATCGGTCTTGAAGTCGCTGAACAACTTAAAGAACGTGGAATTAAGGTCATAATTCTTCAACGTGGAAAACACCCTATGTCACATTTAGACTGGGATATGTCTATCCGTATTGAGGACGAAATGGTAAAACAAGGGATTGATTTCCGACCTGAAGAAACGATACAAAGCTTAGTTGGTGATACCCAACTTGACGAAGTAATCACTAACAAAGGAACAAAACTATCTGCAGATATGTATATCTTAGCAACTGGTGTCCAACCTAATGTATCCTTAGCTCAATCCATTGGCGTAAAACTTGGAGAAACAGGTGCAATTGCTACAGATAGTACACTTCAAACGAATATACCTGGAGTATACGCAGTGGGTGATGTAGCAGAAAGTTTCCACGTTATTACAGGCAAGCCTACTTATCGTCCTTTAGCTTCCACAGCAAACAAGATGGGGAGAATTGCAGGAGATGCTATGTCAGGTGGTCCCCTTCGATTTCAAGGTGTTTTAGGAACTGGTATCTTACGTTTCTTCAATTTAACAATTGCTCAAACTGGGTTGACAGAAAAAGAAGCTCTAGCTGAAGGTTATGAAGTTGCAGTACTATCTAATATTAAGCCAGATAAACCAGACTATATGCACGGAAAGGAAATGGTTATTAAGGCAGTGGCTGACAAGCTCACTCATCGTATTTTGGGTGTGCAAATCATTGGGCCTCAAGGCGTGGATAAAAGAATAGATGTTTTTGCTTCAACAATAACTTTAGGAGTCACTGCAGAAGATTTATTCCACATGGACTTAGCCTATGCACCACCATTTTCTACTACAAAAGATCCAGTAGCATATACAGGTATGGCATTAACCAATGCTCTAACAACAGCTCCACTTATTACTCCTCATGACTTAATGGAACTTCAAAAAAACAATGAAAATATTACAATTATTGATACTCGAGATCCAAAAAGTTATGAAAAAAATCATGTCCTTAACGCTATTAACATACCATTAGCAGAATTACGAGAAAAGGCTTCAACATTTGATAAGAGTAAGAAAACAATTGTTTATTGTAATAAAGGAGTGACAGGAAACGCTTCTCAAAATGTATTGAGAAGTAAAGGCTTTAAAGAAGTTTATAATTTATCTGGGGGCAACAAGAATTATCAGGAAATTTTTAAACATTCTAAATAAAAGAATGTGTTCTATTTATGATCTATTCATCTTTTAAAATGGCTAACAAAAATACCTCTTCAATCAATATGAAGAGGCATTTTTGTTAGCCATTAATCCATTGTGCAATTTCGTCTTCTTTTGGTACTCTACCAGATACGACAACCTCTTCATCAATAACTAAGGCGGGTGTACGCATCACGCCATATTTTTGAATTTCTGCAATATCTGTAACTTTTACAACTTTCGCTTCTACGGAGCTAGATTTCAAAGCATCTAAAGTATTTTTTTCCAAATTTTTGCAATTTTTACAACCTGGTCCTAAGACTTTAATAATCATTTTCTCTTCCTTTCTTTTTCAGCAACATGTATACAAGAAAATACTTGTTAACAAGAAGTGTTACTATAGATAATACTAATTACCAATGTGTTTTGTCAATAGTCTTTTTCTAGAATCAATTGTACTAGAAAATGAGTTCAAAAACTCACATAAATATAGGGCAGTCGTTCAATTGAAACCTCTAAAAACGGATTCCCAGAAAAAGAAACGCCTCACTAAACACACTTATAAATAAACACCTCCCTTCCAATGCTTGTTAACAAAACGCATAAAATTATACAAAAAACCAATTAAAAGAAAATCCAATAATTAAAATACCGATAAGGCAAATAATAACGAATGTCCCTAATAGTTTAGGTTTAACTACCTTACTTAACATAATTAAAGATGGTAAAGATAACGTTGTGACAGACATCATAAAGGCGACTAGAGTCCCAATAGGGACACCTTTTGAAAACAAGGCTTCAGCAATTGGTAAGACACCAAATATATCTGCGTAGATAGGTATACCAATTAAAACGGCTAATGTAACGGATAGAAGATTATTTTGGCCTAGGATATTTTCAACAAAACTTTGTGGTACCCAATTGTGGATTCCCGCTCCGATACCAACACCTATAAGAATATAAGGCCAAACTTTTCCAGCAACTTCCCTTACTTGTTCTACACCAAAGGATACACGTTTCTTAAAGGTCAGATCTTCTTTGAAAGAAGAACCCTCTTCCATGTTTCGAATGTATTCTTGGACTTGATTTTCCATACCTAGCTTATCAATTACAGTCCCACCAATAATAGCTAATAATAATCCTACTATAACATAAATAACAGCTATCTTTAAACCGAAAAATGACATCAGCATAATGATTGATGCAATATCTACCATTGGGGATGAAATCAAGAAAGAAAACGTAACCCCCAAAGGCAAACCAGCCGTAGTAAAACCAATAAAGATTGGGATACTTGAACAACTACAAAATGGTGTAACTGTACCAATTAGTGCACCCAATAGATTCCCTTTCCATCCTCGCATTCCTCTTAACAACACCTTCGTGCGTTCGGGTGGGAAATAAGATTGTATGATACCCATACAGAATATAAGTACAGAAAGAAGTATAAATATTTTAACGGTATCAAAAATAAAAAATTGTAAACTTCCACCAATTTTCTCATCCGTTGGTAATTTAAAGATAGTCTCGACAAACCACCCAGCTAAGTCATTTAACCAAACCATTTTAAATAATTGATCATTAATAAAAGTCCACATTATTGAACATCTCCAATCAAATAATCAAATTTATCAATTCGGCTCAAATCAACTTGAAATTGTTCGTCTAAATTCTTAGATTCTTTAACTAACACTAGAATATTTTCAAGAAAATAATTTTTAGAAAGTTCATATTTTATAAATTTTCCATCTTGATATCCTACAACTAAATTCAAATCCCGTAGTTTACCCAAATGTTTTGACAATTTACTTTGGGGGAGTTTTAAAATTTTTTGTAGTTGACAGACACATAATTTTTTTTGAGATAATAATAACAATACTCTCACTCTCGTTGGATCAGAAAGCGCTTTAAATAGTTTTTCTATTTCCATACACAACACATCCTCATATCCGCTTATTTTCATATTAATTATACAAAATTGATAGTTGTCTGTCAAATATTTAATTTCTTAACTCCAGAATAGACAGCACTTGATTTGGCTAGTCTGTTTTATTTATTCAGACAATTTTTTATAAATTTACTCCTTATCAATTTTTACATGAACTAAATCATCTCTATAAACAGCAAGTGTTCTTTTAATACACAAGACAGTCTACCAGTTTTTTAATCCTTATTTAGGGCACCTCTAATAACTACCAATTAATTCACCTCTAAATGAAATTAGAAAAAAACACAGAAAACTAAGCATAGTCTACTGTGTTTTTCTTTATGTTACAGACGCCACTTGACTGTTTATTCTTATTTTAGAAAGATTACCTCCATGTTTTGAGATTTAAACGTTTAACTTGTTCGTACCTCAATAAGTTATAAGTCAGATTTGTAAGGTCAGTATTTAAAACAGCTCGATCGAATCCAATAGAACGTAAACTAGAACCATGCATTGAATTTTCAACAAAGCCAAATACATGTTCAATACGGACACGTATTTTCGAAATGATTTTATTAAACATTTTATCGTCTGCCTTAAGAGATTTACAACGTGTGTTTTTAAGACAGGTAAAAAGTTCAGCACCTTTAGGTGTTGCTTGATTTTGATAAGCTGAGTCTGCTAAGGTGACCTCATCGGGATCAACAAGAACGCCTATTACTTGAGAATCATGCACATTTGCAGGCGTTGTTTGATAATTCTTTACGAATTTTGATTTGGTATCTATAGCAATATGATTTTTGTAGCCATAGTGTCTCTCATTACCTTTAATTGTCCAGCGAGCAGCTGTATCCTTCTGTGCTCTTTTGTTCTTCGTCCAATTCACTGGTACCCTATTTGCTTTAATCAATTCATTTTCGTCTTTTGGATTACGTTGTTTAGGCGCCTCTATGAAGGTTGCATCAACAATCTGTCCTTTATGAGCGATCATTCCTTGTGATTCAAGTTTTTCTTGAAAGGCAGAAAAAAGCCAGTTTCCTCTATTAGATTTTGATAGCTGATTTCTAAAGTTCCAGATAGTCTTTGCATCTGGTATCTTGTCATCAATCTTAAGGAATCTTCTAAACGAAATCCGGTCAATCATTTGATATTCCATTGCATCATCAGATAGATTGTATAAGCGTTGTAAAATTAGAATTTTCAACATCAAAACAAGGTCATAGGGCGGTCTACCACCATGAGATTTGTTTTTTAAATCATACTTAAAAATCCGGTTAAGAGTTGGGCGAAAACACTCGAAATCAACCACTTTTTCTAGCCGCTCAAGAGGGTCTCCTTTTAAACTTAATTTTTCAAGATAGTCGCTATCTCCAAATAAATTCATCTTCAATACCTCGTTAGCTTATTTTTAATCTATTATACCTCTTTTCATACGTTTTTAGAGGTGCCCTTTATATTATTGGGTATAGCTGTGCTAACCTATGTCTTTCTCAATACAAGCTCTCCTTATGGGGAAGTGTCTAGGTTCTTCAGAGTTTTCTGGTTTACGATTCCTTTCTTCATCGCCATCATCAGCTCTGCTTTAGAAGTTTATCGACAGGTTAAAAGCCCCGAAAAATTGCATGCCAAAAGAATTGAAGCAACAGATGAACGTAAAAAACAAAGTCATCAACAGGCTTTGTCACATATTGGCCTTGTATCGCTGATTTTATGTTGTGGTATCGTTATATTTTCAATAAATGAGGAAACAGTGATCATACCAGTGGCTTACATTGTTGGTTTACTCGCACTGTTTGTCCTCTATCTTGCCTATCGCATCAGAAAATAAGAGGATCAGCCAGTTAAAGTCTGGTATCTTCAGAAAATTGTGATAAAATTGAATTGTTATTATAAGTATTCAAATGATCAGTAGGGGGATGGCCTTGTGTTGGCGTTGCTAAGCAACTAGAGTTAAGAGGAGAGTAGATGTGTTAAAACTAGAAAACCTCACCAAACAATTTGGTGATAAAATCGCTGTTGATCAGCTAGACATGACCGTCAAGCCGGGCGAGATTATGGGGCTGATTGGTCAAAATGGTGCTGGGAAGACGACAACTTTTCGGATGATTTTGGATTTTATTAAACCGGATAGCGGCCAGATTACATGGCAGGGCACGCCTATTACCCAGGAGATTAAGCAAAAAATAGGCTTTCTACCTGAAGAGCGTGGCCTTTATCAAAAATTGACGATTGAAGAACAGATCTTGTATTTTGCTGAGCTCCATGGCATGAAACGGTCTGAGGCAAGAGATGAGCTCGTGCGTTGGATGGAAAAGTTAGAAGTTGTCGGAAAAATCACGGACAAAGTGCAGACCCTTTCCAAAGGGAATGCGCAAAAAGTGCAGTTCATGGCGACCTTGATTCACCGCCCTGATTTTCTGATTTTGGATGAACCCTTTACTGGCCTCGACCCAGTCAATACCAGTCTCCTGATGTCGGAAATCAAAACGCTCAAGGCAAATGGTGCAGCGATTATTTTCTCCAGCCATAATATGAGTGGGGTAGAGTTGCTCAGTGATCAGGTGACTATGCTTAAAAAAGGTAAAGTTGTCTTGCAAGGCGATATTTATAGGATTCGGGATAGTTTTGGTCGCACGCAAGTTTATGTGGAAAGCGATGTGCCAGATGCGGAATTGTCAGCGATTTCAGGTGTTCAGACGATTGAGAAACAGGGTGCTGGTCGCATGATTCATGTCAGTGATGCAGCCGTCGGTCGGGAGATTTTTACACGTGTTAGCCAATCTGGCTATGTGCAAGCCTTTGTGCAAGCCCCACCAATGCTCGATGAAATTTTCCGTAAGGAGGTCGCTGAAAATGTTTAAACAAATGAAATTAGTCGCAGGACAAGTTTACCGGACAAAAATTAAAACACCAAGTTTCTGGTTGACGGTGTTGACGCCACTCTTATTGCCATTGGTTGGGTTAATCATTGGTTTCGTAATTGCTAAGACGAGTGATGATTCACCGGCCCGATTGGCTGTTGTTGACAATGCAGCTCTGGTTCAAACCCTTAAAACCGATAAAGTCTTAGACGCTAAAATCTCAGCCGTGGCGGATGTCAAAACGGCCAAGCAAAAGATATTGGATGAGAAAATAGATGGCTATCTCGTCAAAGAAGATGGTAAATATACCTTAGTGGCGTCGACGGATAGCACGACAAAATTCAATGAGACGACGGTTAAAACAGCCTTGTCACAGATTGAACTAGCAGAAAAAGCCACGCATCTCAAATTAAGTCCTGAGGAATTGATTAGTCTGCAAACGCCTGCTGATCTGACCATGAAAACTCTGAGCAAAAAAGGGGAATCGAGTGGGGGTGAGGCTAAAAATGCGGCCAACTCTCTCGTTTCTGTTGGTGTGGCCATCGTTATCTTCATGTTGCTGATGATTTACTCTAATATGTTGGCGCAAGAGATTGCCAATGAAAAATCCAATCGGATTATGGAGACCTTGCTAGCAGCAACCAGCACCAAAGTCCAATATTTTGGTAAAATCCTAGGGATTGGTTTATTGGTTCTGACCCATATCGTTTTTTATGTCATCTTAGGGGTGGCTGCAGCCATTGCCCTAAAAGGCAACGACATGGTCGAAAGCGTCAAGGGCATGGTCGGTGGCGTCGATATGAGTTTCTTGGTCTATGCGGTCTTGATGTTGATCGTGGGACTCATGGCTTACCTCTTCTTGACAGCGATTATCGCTAGTTTGGTTAATGACCAAAGTCAGGTTCAGCAAGCCATCGCGCCGATTTCTTATCTTTCTTTGGTTGGCTATATGGCCAGTATTTTTGGGGCCAATGTACCCAATAATATCGTGATCAAAATCTTGAGTTATCTGCCTTTTGTTTCGCCAACCTTGATGCCGGGCCGTTTGGCCATGGAAATGTCGACGTTGACACAAGCTTATATCGCGCTGGCCTTGCAGCTGGTTGCGCTTGTGTTCGTGGCCAAATTCGGCGAACATATTTACGCCAAGAATGTTTTAAGTTATTCCGATGAAAAAATCTTTAAGCAATTTATTCAAAATCTTAAAAAATAAGCAAAATCCCTGTGACAAACGGGGATTTTTTGCGTATATATAAGTGAGGTGAAAATATGAATTGGCAAACAATAATCGCACAGTTAAAAGAACACGTGAAACTCGTGATTGGCATCGGGCTTATCCTGATTTTGGGCGTCTTTTTTTAGGGCACCTCTAATAACTACCAATTAATTCACCTCTAAATGAAATTAGAAAAAAACACAGAAAACTAAGCATAGTCTACTGTGTTTTTCTTTATGTTACAGACGCCGCTTGACTGTTTATTCTTATTTTAGACAGATTACCTCCATGTTTTGAGATTTAAACGTTTAACTTGTTCGTACCTCAATAAGTTATAAGTCAGATTTGTAAGGTCAGTATTTAAAACAGCTCGATCGAATCCAATAGAACGTAAACTAGAACCATGCATTGAATTTTCAACAAAGCCAAATACATGTTCAATACGGACACGTATTTTCGAAATGATTTTATTAAACATTTTAGCCTGATTCACTGACTAAAGCATGACATTTACAGCCATAAAAGTACTGACCTTTGGTAGCATTGTAGCCAATATTTGCATAGTCGCCCAAAACTTTGCTTCTAAAATTACGAATCGGCTGACACAAAGTAATGGGAAAGCTGTCAATAATAGACACATCAATCCCTTCAACTTCTTTAAAGACGAGAGCTTGGCGAATGAGTTGAATACTCGGTAAGAGTGCATTACAACGACGAACAAAGCGAGAATATTCTAGAAAATTAGGGAATAGACTTTGAGCCAATTGGTGCTTTGCTTTAAGTGTTTCACTAAAATGAAGCACTCCCCACAGGTAACAAGTAATCACTAAACAGTCAGATGTTGCAAGATGGACGTTCTTTCGATTTTGTATTTCGAGTGGAACGCTTGTTTGATAAATCGCTTCAATGCTTGTCAGTAAATAAACAAAAACTTTTGTAAGTGTGCTATTATAAGTCATATAGGTCGTGCGCTTTCTAATGCTTAGTGGTTTAAGATTAGGATAGCACGACTTATACGAGAATACACCAACCTAGACTTGGTAAGCGCAAAAAAACTCTACGAAGAAATGAGGGATAAAATAAATGGATAACCAAGAGAAAAATCGAAAATATATTGATGAATACAATATCCATACCGTGCCGACTTTTATTTACAAAAACAAGGCGTATGCAGGGACGAATACAGCCCATTTAAATAAATTTTTGAAGGGAGAATGATATGAAAGCAAAAATAATCCACATTATAGCCAGTATTCATTTTCAGATAGTGATACTTGTGTTGGTAGTGTTTCTCATTATTAGTTTCTTTGTCAGTAGTTTAGATACCGTTCCTCATTTCAAGAGCATTAGGTTAATACTTATTTCCATAATGCTTGGACTACAAGCCATTAACACTAAGTATTCAAAAAATAATAAGGATACAAAAAGAATGTCTGACGAAGAAATTAAAAACGTGGAACAATTCATTCGTTCAGAAGAAGATATAAAAGCGATTAAGAAAATTCGAGAATACACCAACCTAGACTTGGTAAGCGCAAAAAAACTCTACGAAGAAATGAGGGATAAAATAAATGGATAAGCAAAAGTTAAAGCGAACACTTATTGTCTATGCGGTTCTGTTGCAAAGTTTTAAATAAAGAATAAAATCCCTTACGGTATCTATGATTTAAGCTGGGATTCCCAATAATACCTTGATTTCAGTACAGACCGAAAACCCGAAGAGAGTGCCTTCTTTTCGGGTTTTCTTATATAATCCTCGGATGGCTTCCATGCCTTTAATCGTGGTAGAGGCAGTGCGTAAACTTCGATAGAATTTATTGCGTCTCTTTACTGGACGATGGTCTTGTTCAATCAAATTATTCAGGTATTTAATGGTACGATGTTCTGTCCCTTGATAAAAGCCGTATTCTTTTAGTTTCTTAAAGGCACTTGTAATAGAGGGGGCTTTATCTGTGACTACAACCTTCGGTTCATCAAACTGCTTCACTAACCGCTTAAGAAAAGCATAGGCTGCTTGTGTGTCCCGTTTTTTACGTAACCAAATATCCAAGGTTAAACCATCTGCATCGATGGCTCGATACAAATAATGCCATTTTCCTTTAATTTTGATGTACGTTTCATCCATTTTCCATGAATAAAAGGATTTTTTATTTTTCTTTTTCCAAATTTGATAGAGTCGTTTGCCATATTCTTGCACCCAACGATAAATCGTCGTATGAGAAACGTTAATGCCACGATCATATAAGATTTCTTGAACTTCACGATAGCTAAGGTTATAACGAAGATAGTAGCCCACGGCTACAATAATCACATCCTGCTGAAATTGCTTTCCTTTAAAATGATTCATCGTCATTCCTCCTGCTATCTTTTTCTATTATTCTACCTTATTTGATAGTAGATTTAAAACTTTGCAACAGAACCCCCAGGTTTAAGAGACTATTTTCTAAATAAAAAAGATAGTCGTTTATGGGACTGAAAAAACAAGAAAGAGCAATCACAAGAAGAAGATAACGGCTTGCATATGTAAAATCGCTTTTAAAGCCCTGCTAAGGGCTTTTTCTTTCACACTTGAACGTTTATATTAAAATACACCTAAAGACGCTTAGAAGCTAAAATGGGCATTCTAGGGCTATTCTAGTTTCTATCCGCTTTGCAAGCGGACTGCTTCTGTCGTCAAGCAGACCAACGAGCATAAACAAAACGACTTGTCAAAGGTTTTTATTGGCAAGTCGTTTTGTTCATAATTTATTATTTTTTATTTTTTTTTGAAAAAATTTTTGAGCCTAAATACACTCCTGAGAAAGCACCTATGGTAATCCACCATTTAAAGTGATAATTAAAAAACTTGGATAATATAAAGGATAAAAGTAACCCTATGAAGAGTACAAATATGAATTTAGCAACTTCTTTCATATTCATATTTTAAAAATTTATCCTTCCATTGTTAGGTACTTTGTCATGTTTATCCCATTGCTGAGCAATATATGTCCCAGGAGAGGCAAGGTTCATAGCGAAGTCCAAGATAACACTATTTAAAAATTTTCCGCCTAAAAATTTAGCTACAGCAACTCGAATGGCACTTTGGACTTCATGTTTCCCAAAAGTACCTACAGCTGTTGCAAGCCCTCCTGTTCCAATCCCAAGTCCAATAGCAATAGCTGTATCAATGGCTGCCCCCATTTGACCTACAGTTACTCCTTGCCAACCAGCACGAGTCATTATCCCTTGAGGTTCAAGAGTATAATCTCCTCTAAGTTGTTTATAAATACCTTCAGTTAAGTATTCTTTGCTTAGTTCTGGGTAATTTTTAGCCAATTCATTAGCTAAGTTATTTACATCTTGTTCAGAAAATTGTTTTACAGTAGGAGTAGTCATCGAAGTACTTGTCGTTTGATCCTGTTCAGAAGCATACACACTAGTCCCCGCAGATATAAAAATACTTGCTGTCATTAGTGCAGTCATTGCCAAACAAACAAATTTAGATTTTTTACTCATTGATATGTCCATACATTACTTTCTTTCTTAAAAAGATATGATTTGTCAATGCCAACCTATTTTGACATTTACTATATTTAACTAAAAATCACCTTAAAAGTAAAGCGTTAACATTGTCTATACCATTTGACTTTTACTTGTTTTACCTCTTATTCCGGATAGTTGTTCAAAACTTAAATGTTTCGCCTTCTTTTGGTTTTGAATAGTCCTAAAAAGCCTTATTTTGCGTTTTAAGCGACTTTAAGGTCCGTTGTTAGGAAAAAGTATTAAAATGATTCTATAGTGTCTTAAAATCGATTTTATGGGCGTTCTAGTTTGTGCTAACTATCTAAAATCTGCTCTTGGGTTGTTAGGGCAAGCCCTAACCGCCTGAAAGGCGTAAGCCTAACAAGATTACCTGAAACGGTTCTGTTGCAAAGTTTTCCAAAAAATCTATTTTAGTGTAAAATTGAGAAAAAAGACAGAGAGGACAGAGTAATGAATCATTTTAAAGGCAAACAATTCAAAAAAGACGTCATTATTGTCGCTGTTGGTTACTACCTGCGTTACAATCTAAGCTATCGTGAAGTTCAGGAATTGTTATATGATCGTGGAATAAATGTTTGTCATACTACGATTTATCGTTGGGTGCAAGAGTACAGCAAAGTCCTCTATTATCTTTGGAAGAAGAAAAATAGACAGTCCTTCTATTCATGGAAAATGGACGAAACCTATATCAAAATTAAGGGACGTTGGCATTATCTTTATCGTGCAATTGATGCGGACGGCCTAACCTTAGATATCTGGTTACGAAAGAAAAGAGATACTCAGGCGGCGTATGCTTTCTTAAAGCGACTCCATAAACAATTTGGACAACCTAGAGTCATCGTAACAGATAAAGCACCCTCTATAGGATCTGCATTTAGAAAGTTACAGAGAAACGGATTATACACCAAAACAGAGCACAGAACTGTGAAGTATCTTAACAATTTAATAGAACAAGACCATCGACCTATTAAACGACGAAATAAATTTTATCAAAGTCTCCGTACAGCCTCTTCCACGATTAAGGGCATGGAGACCATTCGAGGAATATATAAAAAGAACCGAAGAAACGGAACGCTCTTCGGCTTTTCGGTGTCTACTGAAATCAAGGTATTAATGGGAATACCAGCCTAAGATATTTGGAGTTCAGAAAGGGCGAGTTTGATTTTCAAACTTCGCAACAGAACCACTCCGAGAAATAAGAAGAAATGAACGAAAATTGCTTTTCAAATTTTTGTTCATTTCGGCTTATTTAAGAAGGAGTTGCTTCTGCTCCCGTCGTTTATTCGAGAGTCTGTAGCAAACCTGGTTTTTAGATTTGTCCCATATTCTTATTGTGACAATATTCCTTCGTTTCTCTTCACTCCAACGTGACTGCTACCCCATAATGATCACTGACAATCGGGCCATTTTCCCCGTCAAAAATACGTTGATAACTTGTAACAAAGCAATCTTGTGGTACATAAATATAGTCGATACGTAGCCCCTCTTTATTGTTTTCCCAGCCATCGATTCTCTTTTCGATCGTTGCTTCAGCTTGTTTTTTTTGCGCGATTGGATAAGCATCACGAATAGGCAACTGACTTTTTGCCACTAAATCGTACCCGCTGCCTTCAGCAGGATTGTTGAAATCCCCTAATAGATACAGTGGTGTTGTAAGAGGCGCTAAACTTGCTTCTAATTCTTTCCACTCAAATGCAAATCCGCTTTTTTCATCTGCCCACCAAGAAAAATGACAGCTTGCTACAGTAATACATTGTGTTTTGACAGAGGTTTGACCTACTAAAATTTTTCGAGTATGGTAATCCTCTTTTTCTTTTGTTTCGGAGACTAGGTGCGTTTGACTAGTTAGTGGTTGTTTGGAAAGAAGCGCATTGCCTTCCTCATAGATAGCATAGCCGACATGACTCATTTCCCAACTCCAATAGTAAGTTTCACCTTGTTCTGCTAAGAGCTGGATCAAGCAATAGGCAAAGTTATCCGAGCGGACAGGCGTTTGTTCCTGCACCTGACTAAAATTCTTCAGCTGCTCACTGGTTAGTCGTTTTGCGTCCATCGTTTGATTGACTTCTTGCAATGCGATCACATCATATTGTTCATGACAGATTTTTTGAGCGATCTGTTTTAATTTTTCTTGTGGTTCCTCTTCTAACCAGCTATGCGTATTCAACGTCATTATTTTCATATAATTCTCCTTCTTAATGGGATGGGTCGAAACATTGCTCCCACCTTCTGGATCCATATAGGTAAAGACCCCAAAGTAGTTTATTCAAAAAATAAGCCAATAATCCCGAAATTGCTTTTCCTATTTCAGGGATTATCGGCTTACTTCTAGGAGTTACACACATCGAACACATTCTTTCGATATGAAATACACACATGAACTTCTGTGATTCTTTACAAGTTTATTTTCCCGATCACTGTTCCTCGTTCAGTGTCTCCTAATTTATTGATGGTCAGCCCATTGACTTTGTCATCTGTAAAGACTACTATGATCGTCGTTTCTTTCCCTTCGTTCTTGATTGCATCTAGATTCATCTGAGCAATCGTTGTTCCTGCTACTACTTCTTGGCCTTCAGAAACTAAGATCTCAAACGCTGGCTGGCTCATCTGAACAGTATCCAGTCCCATATGGATCAAAACTTCTGCTCCTTCTGCTGTTTGCATGCCAATTGCATGCTTGGTTGGGAAGACACTCACGATTTTACCAGAAAGTGGTGCCGTCACTTCTCCAGTGGCAGGAATGACAGCAAAGCCATCACCCATCATCTTTTGTGAAAAGACTGGATCATTCACATCTGTTAAAGCAATTACCTCACCAGTTGCTACAGTGAATAATTCTTTTTCGATACCTAAAACATGTTTCTCTTCATTCTTCTCATTTTTATTTGTTGCCTCAACTGTTGGCTCTGGAATATCAGCGCCTGATTGTAGTAAATCTTCAATATCCGATTTCAACACATCCGCTTTTGGTCCATACACGGCTTGCACACCTTTGTCCTTAACGATCAAGCCCATCGCTCCAGCACGTTTCCATTCTTCTTCTGAACCGACTTTCCCAGGATCCTCGACGCTGACACGTAAACGAGTCATACAAGCATCTACATCCTTGATGTTTTCTTTTCCACCTAACAAATGGATGATCTTAATGATTTGTTGATCTGCATTAGTTGCAGAACCTGACGGCGTTTCTTCACTGTCGTTATTATAGTTCCCATTACGTCCTGGTGTAGCATAATTGAATTTTTTGATCAAAAAGTTTGCCACAAAATACGTCAATACTCCAAATAATATGACACAGATAACAAAATTGAGCAAGTCGATACCTAATCCTGCTTTGATCGCTAATGGTGTACGTGTCAATAGTTCAATGTTCCCAAATGAATGGACACGTAAATGTAGAATATCTGCCATTGCAAAAGCTGCCCCTTGGATCACAGAATAAACAATGTAAAGAGGTACAGCTGCAAACATGAACATGAACTCTAATGGTTCGGTTACTCCTGTTAAGAAAACTGCAAGTGCTGCTGAAAAATACATTGATATATATTTAGACTTTTTGTCTGGATCAACATTACGGTACATCGCTAGTGCTAATCCCATCAAGATACCGGAAGAACCAATCATTTGTCCCACTTTAAAACGAGCAGGTGTCCAGTTCTTCAATACGAATTCATATTGCGACATGTCGCCGGCGCCTTTCAAGTTGACCAAATCAGTCGCCCACGCCAACCATAAAGGATCTTGTCCAAATACTTTTGTTCCCGCTTGCGCACCAGATAATATCTCATAGGTACCACCCAGCTGCGTATAATTGATTGGGATCGTCAACATGTGATGTAAGCCAAATGGTAACAATAGACGTTCCAATGTACCATATAGGAATGGTGCTAAAACGGGAGCGCTTTCTTTTGACTCTGCAATCCACAATCCAAAGTTATTGATCCCTGCTTGGACATTCGGCCATACAATAGCAAGAATCAATGCAACAATCGTTGACCACAAAATAACTACAAAAGGAACAAATCTTTTTCCATTAAAGAACGATAATGCGTCAGGTAATTTACGATAATTGTAATATTTATTATAGGCCATCGCCCCAACGAACCCTGCAATAATACCAACAAATACCCCCATATTTAGTGCTGGTGCTTCTAATACACTGGTAAAGAACCCTTTAACCATGATTTTCGTGCCAAACAAGGTATGCGTAAATGCGTCTTCATTTGCCAACATCTCATTAGTCACACCAAAAATTGCTCCTGTGATCCGATTGATCAATATAAATGAGATCCCCGCAGCGAATGCTCCCCCTGCTCGTTCTTTTGCCCAACTACCACCTATCGCTAGTGCAAATAAAAGATGTAAATTTCCGATAATTGCCCAACCAATATTTTCGATCACGCCACCCGTTGTAACTAAAGGTGCAAGATCAGGATTGATCAACGGAATCGATTTACCGATACTGATCATCAAACCTGCCGCTGGCATAACTGCCACAACGACCATTAAAGCCTTTCCAAATTTTTGCCAAAACTCAAAGCTAAATATTTTTTTCATTTCCTCATCTCCTTAAAAATTAATATTTGTGTACATATTTGAACTTTGCAACAGAACCGTTTCACTTAACATTAATGATTTATCTCCCAAATTTTTTTTAAATATTCAAAAGTCAGCATTTCAGTGCTTTCTACTAATGCAATATCATTTCCCAAATTTTCTTTATCTCCCACACCAATTGGTAATGCCCCAGAATCTTTTATGGATTGAATTCCAGCTTGAGAATCCTCCAAAAAATTCGAAAAAAATTACGCAACCGTTTGCATAATCAACCAAAAATAAAAGCGCTTTTATTAAGGCAAATCCATTATATCACAATCGCTTTCATTACGTCAATAATATTATATTTCCTTATATTTATATTAGCGGATAGCTTCCGCGTGATGTTATCCTTAAATTCTAGAGTCACTATTGTATAATTTATGGAAAGGTTGTAATAAACTAGACACAAAGTTAAGAGAAATCGTGGAAAGGTTTATTATGGCAAGAAGAAAATTCGATAAACAATTTAAAAATTCTGCAGTAAAACTCATTCTTGAAGAGGGTTACTCTGTTAAAGAAGTCAGCCAAGAGCTTGAGGTTCATGCCAATAGTCTTTATCGCTGGGTTCAAGAAGTTGAAGAATATGGAGAAAGTGCTTTTCCAGGCAATGGGACAGCCCTAGCTGATGCCCAACATAAGATTAAATTGTTAGAGAAGGAAAATCGTTATCTTCAGGAGGAACTTGAACTTTTAAAAAAGTTCCGGGTCTTCTTGAAGCGAAGCAAGTAAAACGTTTTGAATTTCTCTTGAAACATCATGGGAAGATAAAAATTAAGCATGCAGTAAAAGTTCTTAAGGTTTCTCGCTCAGGTTTCTATGAATACATGCATCGTCATCCTTCAAAACAACAAGTGGAGAGAGAAATTCTCTCAGAGAAGATAAAAGCTGTCTTTCATGAGCATAAGGGACGCTATGGTGCGGTTAGAATTACCAAGGTACTTCATAATACTGGTATTATGACCAACACGAAACGTGTTGGAAAACTGATGCACTTGATGGGACTTTATGCCAAGGGAAGCCGTTATAAATATAAAGGGCACCTCTAATAACTACCAATTAATTCACCTCTAAATGAAATTAGAAAAAAACACAGAAAACTAAGCATAGTCTACTGTGTTTTTCTTTATGTTACAGACGCCACTTGACTGTTTATTCTTATTTTAGACAGATTACCTCCATGTTTTGAGATTTAAACGTTTAATTTGTTCGTACCTCAATAAGTTATAAGTCAGATTTGTAAGGTCAGTATTTAAAACAGCTCGATCGAATCCAATAGAACGTAAACTAGAACCATGCATTGAATTTTCAACAAAGCCAAATACATGTTCAATACGGACACGTATTTTCGAAATGATTTTATTAAACATTTTATCGTCTGCCTTAAGAGATTTACAACGTGTGTTTTTAAGACAGGTAAAAAGTTCAGCACCTTTAGGTGTTGCTTGATTTTGATAAGCTGAGTCTGCTAAGGTGATCTCATCGGGATCAACAAGAACGCCTATTACTTGAGAATCATGCACATTTGCAGGCGTTGTTTGATAATTCTTTACGAATTTTGATTTGGTATCTATAGCAATATGATTTTTGTAGCCATAGTGTCTCTCATTACCTTTAATTGTCCAGCGAGCAGCTGTATCCTTCTGTGCTCTTTTGTTCTTCGTCCAATTCACTGGTACCCTATTTGCTTTAATCAATTCATTTTCGTCTTTTGGATTACGTTGTTTAGGCGCCTCTATGAATGTTGCATCAACAATCTGTCCTTTATGAGCGATCATCCCTTGTGATTCAAGTTTTTCTTGAAAGGCAGAAAAAAGCCAGTTCCCTCTATTAGATTTTGATAGCTGATTTCTAAAGTTCCAGATAGTCTTTGCGTCTGGTACCTTGTCATCAATCTTAAGGAATCTTCTAAACGAAATCCGGTCAATCATTTGATATTCCATTGCATCATCAGATAGATTGTATAAGCGTTGTAAAATTAGAATTTTCAACATTAAAACAAGGTCATAGGGCGGTCTACCACCATGAGATTTGTTTTTTAAATCATACTTAAAAATCCGGTTAAGAGTTGGGCGAAAACACTCGAAATCAACCACTTTTTCTAGCCGCTCAAGAGGGTCTCCTTTTAAACTTAATTTTTCAAGATAGTCGCTATCTCCAAATAAATTCATCTTCAATACCTCGTTAGCTTATTTTTAATCTATTATACCTCTTTTCATACGTTTTTAGAGGTGCCCTTAACCTAGTAAAGTGTTACAATTAAAGTGTCAGGTTACCATTCGAGCGGATGGCAAGTTTCAAGATTTCATGAAGTGAAATCGCAGAAAGGGAAAAAATATGAGTGTAAGAGTCGAAAAAGTTAGCATGGGTGAGGGAAAAACAACCCAGTTGGTCAGATTGGAGAATGCCAGTCTGACAGTTGAATTAGTCGCCTATGGGGCACATTTGTATCGTGTCTTGGCTAAAGATAGGCAGGGTATTGCTGAAAATGTCGTTCTAAATGTGACACCAATATCCGCATTAGCCACTGATTTACAGTATTTTGGGGCCACTGTAGGACCAGTCGCGGGCCGGATTAAACAAGCACAAATTGGTGACCTAAGCTTAGAAGTTAACGACAATACAAATTCGCTTCATAGTGGCTCTCAAGGCTGGTCATTCCAAGAGTGGGATTTAGATTGGCAAGAAAGCGATGACGAGATCACTGTTACTTTCAGTTATATCGATCACAAATCTGGTTTCCCTGGTCCGATTGCTGCCCAGGTTATTTATCACCTAATCGACAATCAGCTCAGCATTACCTTCACAGGAGAGTCGCCAGTTGCTACCTTCTTTAATCCAACCAATCATGGCTACTTTAACCTTAGTGGTGAGTTGAAAACAGATATTCGACAACAAATCCTTGAAATTTCAGCTGATCACATTCTGGACACAGATGCCGAGTTAATTCCGACAGGACTATTTTTACCAGTAGCAGAGACGCCCTACGACTTCACGACAGCTAAACCAGTAGAAAATGCGCTAAATGCGCTTCCGAGTGGCTTAGATACAGCTTTTGTTTTCGATGACCATGCGGGTGACCACCATGTTACCCTGTACGATAAAGCAAGTGGTAGACGACTAGACGTGACGAGCGAGGCTAGGAGTGTGATCA
Organism: Lactococcus sp.; assembly: GCA_047833645.1. GTDB lineage: Bacteria > Bacillota > Bacilli > Lactobacillales > Streptococcaceae > Pseudolactococcus. The sequence continues at coordinate 1,635,620 of CP181259.1, read as the reverse complement.
TTTATAGCGTCAGTGCGTGGGATCGGGATACTCAAGTGAATGATCATCCGATGGCAAAAGAACTGGGGTTAGCGATTGAATTTCAGGAGTTGCCGGATTTACCGCATCATCCAGAATGGGGCAGCATCGCACTTCTACCAGATGAGAAAGTGTCAAAGACAATTCACTATAGATTTGGAGTCAGCTAAAATGGTCAAAACAATCATCAGTATAAAACGCAGCAACTGAAGAAAGCAAAAAAATAAAAGGCTAGTGATAGCCTTTTTATTTGGGAGTTTTTATGAAAAAATATTTTAGGAATGACTTTATTATAGTATGGTAAGCTTAAATCAAAATTAATTGCTTGCGGATATTATGGTATAATATCACTTGTAGAAAAGTTAAGACGGTGGCTATCTTTGAAAGGTGGTGATGCTTATGAAAGTAAACATCAAAATCTATAGAGAGGAGATGCCTGTTTGTCCGCATATGAGACAATTCAAGTGATATTAGGCTTTGGTATGTTTACCATTGCTTTGATTAGCTTAGTTGTTAAACTGCTTAAAAATGACAAAAAAAAGTAATCGTCTTTTAACTTTAGCGAGTTAACGATTGCTTTTTTGTAATTTTAACTAGGCTACCGTCTTAAACGGTTCTACTGGGAACGTGTTAGCGCACGTTCTTTTTTTTACTTTATACCTACATTATACTGATATAAAGTAAATTAGTCAACAAAGATATTTTGTCGCCAAACTTCAGGCACGTCGATCAATAACCAAGAACAGAATTAGGCGACAACTTTTAAATGTCGCCACGTTTACAAACCTGCAGGCTGATTCCTGGTTTAAATTTTGGCGACAATGGCTACCTCTTGACCTCTTTATTTTTGATAGTATCATTTTCTCGATCTCTAACATTTTCTTTGACACTCTGATAGGTTTTATATTTCTCAACAATGTCATGAAATCGTTCATTTAACACTTGTCTTTCAAATTTCACTTCCTCGATAGTTTTATTTAGATCACCTCTCTTAGTCGATTTATCAATTTTTAAGTCTGATAGGATTGCTTCAGAAGTTTCAACTTTTCTCAAATCATCAGAACTGAGACCATCAATTGCACTGATGATTTTGTTCAGACGAGAAATTTTTTCATCTAAAACAGACAGTTCTTTTTCTGTTTCATGAACCTGTTTTTCAAATTGATTTTTCAAATCTGAAAACTGTTGACCAGTTGAAACACCTTTTAAAGAGAGATACTCAAAATCTTTGATGATCTGATCAAGTTTTGATATATATTGATTTTTGTGAAGCACTAAATGCTGATTATCATGAGACAATTGCTTAGCAACTGTGTTACCAGTCATAAATTTATTTTTAGTCGCATCATCAGAATTTGTGAAATAGAAAAAATCTTTTTTCTTGATAAAAATATTATAGTTGCCATCATCAAGTTTATTGACTTGGTGTGAGGGTACTAATATAGCTCCACTATTAAGTAGACCATAATCAATGTCAATATAAATACCGTTTTTTGTTTCCTCTTTTACCTGCCAATCTTCCACTAAAGTTTTCATTTCAAAATCATCACTTTTTTCGACCTTTAATTTTTCATATTCGTTCTTTATTTCGGATTGAGAGAATACAGAAACATTTTTAGAGACAATTTTTTCAATATTAGATATAAAATATTTACCACGTTTTGAGAGAGTGTCATCACGTGTGTTTCTTTTTTGTTCCATATCTGCAAGACGATACTTTACATTTTTACCTGTATCATCAATTATCAGATTGAGAGCTTTAGCTTTTGCTTTAAAATCAGAAATAGAAGTAGAGTGCTTCAGTAAAAAATTTAAACGTTCCTTTATTTCAATTTTAAAATTATTTTTTCGTTGATAGGCAGAATATTTCTTATACGAGTTTTTCATTGTGTTACTTAAAATATTAGCACCTGCAATGTCCGCATGTTTATCAGAAATATACTTCAAACTTTTCGCTGTACCCTTTTGCCATCTGAATTTTTTAAGGGTTATAGAATTTGTTGTATTAAAAATAATATGATTATGGATATGATCTTGGTCAACATAAGTTGCTACTATGAACTCATGATCGCCACCAGTCAATTCTAAAACTGTTTTTCTCCCTAGTTCATGAATTTCTTCAGGAGTTAAGTTTTCATCAGGGGTAAATGATTGCACAATATGATGTGCCATTACTCGATTAGGATTGTTCATGTCAGAATTATCAGGATTGCCATTGCTAGCATTAGCCATTATCTTTGTTAGAAAAAATTCTTGATCAGCATAATTTACATTTGAAATTTGATGCCCTGAAACCAATTGCGTCATTTTTTTATCTTCAGTAAATGTGACTGGAAAATCTTTTTCAGTTTCTACATAAGGTATATTTGTTTTTTTAGGGTTTAAAATATATTTGACAGACCTTGTTAAACGTTCAGGTGTTTTTATTTGCATTGTTTTAACGACAACAACCATTATAACCCCATTTCATTATTTGTATTTTTTATATTCTATTTGAATAGTTTGATAGACAGCAGCTTCTATTTTCTTAAGTAGATTTTTTGTTTCATCAATATCATTTTTTGAAACGTCCCCACTCTCATTTACTTTTTTGGCGATCTGATTGACATTTTTTCCGACCCTATCAATCGCAATTTTGAGGTCGCTCAAAGATTTAAAATCGACAATATTTACTTGACCCTGTATTAACATTTCAAGTGCAAAGGAATTGAAATTTTTTCTACCCGCATTATCCATTTTATTTTTAATGTAGTTATTTTCAGTTGGTGTAAGACGAATTATTTTTTGAACATAACGTTCTCTTTTGACTATATCCATTGGAATTTTTACTCCTTAAATAGTAATTTTTATTTGTTACAATGCAGTTACACCATGGTAAACTTTTTATCTGGCTGGCAGGACTAGCAAGTGGATAGCCACTTGCTGTTTTATAAAAAGGTCAGGAATAGTCAAATTGACTACTCCTACCTTTTTTATAAATTTTTGGGGTGTTCCCCAATCCCCCTTTTTGAAATCAAGATACTAAATCAATTTTGATGATTGTATCTTTTAGAGTTTCAAAATCATCATCAGAAATTGATTTTAAATGCTCAATAGTTGTCGCATATTCAAAGAGTAAATCAACTTCAAGATTTTTGATTTCACCATGATCAAGATACAAATAAGATATTTTAGACCCTGCTAGAGTATCTTCATACCATTTAGCTGAGTCTTGAATAACAGATGCGTATCTATTTATTTTTGTCAAATCTTTAGGTTTTGCTTTGTAGTAGCTGGGCTTTCTTATTGACTTTTGAGGGTTAGTAATGCTAAAATGTAATTGAGCATTGGTAGGAAAAGTAGGTTGAACTTGTTCAACAGGTTGGGGTACTTCCTTGACAGCTTGACTGTCTAAAGAACTCGAAGTGCGGTTAAAAGTCCCGCTCCCAATGTTAGGCTCTTGGCTTAGGTCAAGGGCTTTTTTTTGTTTCAAAAAATCGTTCCAGTCCATTTTTTCTTGATTGTTTTCAAGCGGTGGCAAGTCAATGTTGTATTTTATATTCTTATTTTTTAACTTTTCAATAAAGCCCAAACCTGCCTTATCATTATCTACAGCTAAAGTGATCAATTCACGCTTAGCACCTAATTCAAAGAAGTTTGTATTTGCTAAAATAGGGAGTAATTTTTTGGCATCATCAAGGTTAATATCTGTAAGCCCCTCTTTTTCAGCTAAAAGTTCGTATAGATGCCTTGAAATAGTAGTATCTTTTAAACCGTCCATTGAAACAAGTCTTACGTTTTCTAGTCGATTTTTATTAAGCTCATAGTAGCTCATTAAGTCAATAGGAGCTTCAAGAAATATAAGTCGTTCAGGTGTACCAATATCAATATTGAGACCAGTAGAACCATCACCAAGCACCTTTTTAAGTCGACCATGTTCATGTCGTAAGTAGTTTTCGTGAATACCTTGCAGACTACAGCCAATGATTTTTTATCTTTATTTAAAAATTTAAAGACAAGGACAGGTTCAAATATACCATCAGAACCTTTTAGCCTAGCTTGGGCTAACACCCCTTTAGAACGAAAAGTTGTGATAGTGTCCTCAGAAAGCCCTCTTGTGTCGCCTAGGAACGTTTTTCCTTGTTTAATATGATCATATTCATATGATGCAAGATAGTACTGAAAAGGCTTTTTAGGGCTATTGTCGATAGCCACTTCAGGTAGATCACTAGACTCAATATATTTAGGGCACCTCTAATAACTACCAATTAATTCACTTCTAAATGAAAGAGGTGAATTAATTGGTAGTTATTAGAGGTGCCCTATAGTTATATCTTAGAGAATAAAGAAAAAGTTGCCTACATGAAAATTCGAGAACTAGCCCACGAAAGCCATGTGTCAACAACGAGTATCTTAAAATTTTGTAAAAAAATCGGCTTTGAAAGCTATACTGAGTTTAGAATGTCCTACAAGCAACAGCTCAATCAGCGCAAAGCACAAAATAATCTTACAAATGATACGGCTGAACTCATTGATTTTTTGAAAAGAAGTGATAGTGACGATTTTAATCAACAAATTGATCAAATTACAACCAGTATCTTGAACGCCAAACAAACCATTTTTATCGGTAGTGGCAACAGTGGCGTCATGGCAAAATATGGTGCGCGTTTTTTTCTTCCATTGGCGAGCTGAGCCTCTACATCGACGATCCACACTATCCTATTGAAGGAAATCTATACTCCGATTCCGTAGTGATTATTTGTAGTGTTTCTGGCAAAAGTCGCGATATTATCACACATATCAATAATTTCAAGGCTAAAAATTGTCAAATTATTTCCATTACAAATAATCAAAGTTCAACGATTTCAAAAATGAGCCATCTCAATATTTCTTACTACATTTCGCAATACAGAAATGATAAATATGATATCACCTCTCAAATCCCCGTCATTTCAATCATTGAAAAAATCGGTAAAAAATTATACCAACAAAAAATGGCTCTATAATTTCTGTAGTGGGTAAATCCACTGTAGAGATTATGGAGCCTTTTTTAGTGTAGAAAAAAAGTCCCATATGACCTATAATGAAAAGCGACGAAACTCACATTAGAAAGACTCATATGGAACAACTAAATCTTATCACAAATTTTCTCAGAATTAAAGACAAAAATATCACTATCACTGATGAATATGATATGGGGACTCACTTAGAACTCCACGGTCACTTGGACTACACAGCCCCTAAATGCCCAAAATGCAAGGGACAAATGGCTAAGTACGACTACCAGAAAACTTCTAAAATCCCCTACCTAGAAACTGCTGGCTACCCTTTACTTATCCGCCTTAGAAAGCGTCGTTTCAAGTGTAAAGATTGCGGAAAAATGGCGGTCGCTGAAACTCCTCTTGTCAAGAAGAACCACCAAATCTCTGTCGCTGTTAACCAGAAAATCGCACAATTACTCATCGAAAATCAAGCAATGAAACATATTGCACACAGGCTATCAATTTCAACATCGTCAGTTATGAGAAAGCTCAATGAGTTCAAGTTTGAAACGGATTGGAATACCCTACCTGAGGTGATGAGTTGGGACGAGTATGCCTTCAAGAAGGGGAAAATGAGCTTCATCGCTCAAGATTTCGACTCCCTAAATATCATCGCCATTCTCGACGGAAGAACTCAAGCAACCATCCGAAACCACTTTCTACGCTATCCTAGAAAGGTTAGAAATCGGGTCAAAGTGATTACCATGGATATGTTTAGTCCCTATTATCAACTTGCTAAACAGCTTTTTCCAAATGCAAAAATTGTACTCGATCGCTTTCATATCGTGCAACACCTTAGTCGTGCTATGAACCGTGTCCGTATTCAAATTATGAATCAATTCGACAGAAAATCGCAGGAATACCGAGCCTTGAAACGTTACTGGAAATTGATACAACAAGATAGCCGTAAACTCAGCGATAAACGATTTTATCGCCCTATGTTTCGAATGCATTTGACTAACAAGGAAATCCTAGAAAAACTCCTGTCTTTCTCCGAGGAACTACGACAACACTATGAACTCTATCAGCTTCTCTTATTTCATTTCCAAGAGAAGAACTCAGACCATTTCTTTGACCTCATCGAACAGGAAATAGCCATCGTTAATCCTATTTTCCAGACGGTATTGAAGACATTTTTAAAGGATAAAGACAAGGTTTTAAACGCCATGGAATTGCCTTATTCAAACGCCAAACTGGAAGCTACCAATAATCTCATCAAAGTCATTAAGAGAAATGCCTTTGGTTTCAGGAACTTTGAAAACTTTAAAAAACGGATTTTGATTGCATTGAACATAAAGAAAGAGAGGACGAAGTTCGTCCTCTCTAGGTGTTAGCTTTTCATCTACCCACTACAGTTGACAAAGAGCCCAAAAAATTTGACTGGACTTGGTCTAAAAAAGACAAGAAAAAAAGCAAGCAGTTTGCTTTTTTCTTATTTCACAACTGCAGTAGATGTAATCACTTCAACTGCTTTTTTAGCTGCGATGTCATGTTTGAGCATGTCAGCTGGCAAGAGTTTTTCAACTTGCTCTTTAGGCATGTTGTAAGTTTCAGCTAATTCAGAAACTTCAGTGTCAATTTCGTCTTGAGTTGTTTCGAAGTTTTCTGCAGCTGCTACCGCTTCGATCACCAAGTTTGTCCGAACGCGTTTGTCAGCATCGCCTTCAAATTGCGCGTGAAGTTGTTCTTCCGATGTCCCAGTTAATTGGTAGTACATCTCAGCTGAAATACCTTGTTGTTGCATGTTACCAAGGAATTCGTTCATGGCACGGTGAACTTCATCGTGAACCATTTCGCCTGGCAATTCAACGATTTCAGCGTTAGCAACGGCAGCTTCAATGGCAGCCGTTTCAACAGCGTCAGTGTATTGCGCTTCTTTTTCTTCAGTTAATTGTGCTTTGTATTTTGCTTTGAGTTCAGCCAAAGTTTCAACTTCTTCGTCGATATCTTTTGCTAATTCATCGTCAAGTTCTGGCACTTCTTTAGCTTTCACTTCATGGATCGTTGTTGTGAAGACAGCTTCTTTACCAGCTAAGTCTTCAGCTTGGTAATCTTCAGGGAAAGTAACGGTTACTTCAACAGTTTCGCCAGCTTTATGACCAACTAATTGTTCTTCATAACCAGGGATGAATGACCCTGACCCTAACTCAAGGCTGTGGTTTTGTGCAGTACCGCCATCAAAAGCAACGCCGTCAACTTTACCTTCAAAGTCAATAACAACCGTGTCACCGTTTTCAGCAGCGTCTTCTTTGATCACTAATTCAGCAAGATTTTTTTGAGCTGCTTCGATTTTAGCATCAACATCAGCATCTGTTACGTCTTTTTCTACATCAACTGAAACTTCAAGGTTTTTGTAATCACCAAGTTTTACTTCTGGTTTTACGATAACGTCAGCTATGATTTCCCAGTCTTCACCTTTGTTCATTGATTTGATGTCAATTTTTGGTTGGGCAACTGGATCAATACCACTTTCAGCAACTGCTGCTTCATAGCTTTCAGGCAAGACAGCGTTCAAAGCTTCTTCGTAAAGTGCTTCTTCACCGTACATTTTGTTGAAAACAGTACGTGACACTTTACCTTTACGGAAACCAGGTACGTTAAGGTTCTTTTTAATTTTGTCAAACGCTGTATCAAGACCTTTTGCGATCATGTCTTGACCGATTGTGAATGTCAACGTTCCGTTATTTACACCAGTTTTTTCAAAACTTGCAGTCATTTGTATTTCTCCTAAATTTATAATCTATTTTATTTCAACTTGTTCATTTTAGCATAATCAGGCTTAAAAATCAAGAACCATCCCCGTCATTTCGCTATTTTTAGACGTTTTTCTCGATTTCTTTTACTTGCCACGCAATTTAGTAGTAAAGTCGTGCCAAACACTTGGTTTAAAGATGTCGGCTGGATTTTTACCGCCCAGACCACCGTAACCTAACATGAGACCTAACACAATCGCCAAAACAACTAAAACAACAACCAGTAAAATCAAGGAAATGCGTAAGCCCAAAAATTTAACGGTTCGCTTAAACATAAGCAGTCTCCTTATCGTTGATCCGTTTGATAGCCGCACCTAGGCTGGCTAATTTTTCATGGAATTGATAATAGCCACGATCTAAATGTTGCAAGTTGCCAACTGTTGTCGTGCCTTCAGCCACCATGCCTAGCAAAATAAGCGCCGCGCTGGCACGTAGATCCGTTGAGCGCACTTCGGCACCCGACAGGCAACCCCCGCCTTGAATCAAGGCCGTATTTCTCGAAATATCGACAAAAAGTCCCATCCGACGCATTTCTTCCAGGTGTTGGAAACGATTTTCAAAGACCGTTTCGATCATGATAGACTCACCCTCAGCGATAGCCTGGGCTACTGTCATTTGGGCTTGCATATCCGTTGGAAAACCTGGATGCGGCAAAGTCTTAACCGTCACGGGTTTCAGGGTCTTAGGCCCAATAATTCGAATCCCATCCTCTTCTTGGATGATATCAACACCCATTTCTGATAGCTTGGACAGCAAAGGGCGATTGTGTTCACGGACAGCATCTAAAATCAAAACATTGCCTTGGGTAATGGCTGCAGCAACCATGAAAGTCCCTGCTTCGATCCGATCCTGAACCACACTATGCTGTGCGCCATGCATCTTCTGAACACCTCTGATGATGATCGTATCCGTCCCCGCACCCTTAACGTCTGCCCCCATCTTATTCAGAAGGTTAGCCAGGTCAACGATTTCAGGTTCACGCGCAGCGTTTTCCAAAATCATGGTCCCTTTGGCAAGGGTGGCTGCCATCATAATATTTTGGGTCGCACCAACTGACGGAAAGTCCATATAAAAATGCGCGCCATGGAGGTCATCCGCTTTGGCTTCGATAAAGCCACCGCTTTGTTTAATTTCTGCCCCCATGGCTTGCAGGCCTCGGATGTGCAAATCAATCGGGCGTGAGCCAATGGTACAACCGCCTGGCATAGAAACGCGGGCATGGCCGTTTCGAGCGAGAATCGGGCCTAACACAACGATCGACGCACGCATTTGGCTGACATACTCGTAGGGTGCTTCAATTTCAATCTCTGTCGCAGCCTGGGTCACGACACGTTTCTCATTTTCGTCGAAAATCAGCGGGATGTTGAGGTGTTTCACCACAGCATTCATCGTGTAGACATCGCTGAGAATCGGCACGTTATTCAGCACCGTTTCGCCATCAGAAGGGAGGATTGTCGCAGCGAGAAGCGGCAAAACCGCGTTTTTAGCCCCTTCAATTTCAATTTCACCTGTTAATCGTGTGTGACCACCGTTTACTATTATTTTATCCATTATTTCACTTTCACATTTTATCTTATACAAAATTATATCATATTTCTTATTTTCATGTTCAAAATACGGACAAGGCCAAAAAACGCTAGGCTAAGCTAACGTTTGATGACAGTCATTGATTTAAGATAGCCTTAAGTGTGGCCAGCTGATCGCTCGGCACTGACATCATCATCTGACGGCCCTCAAAAGCAAGGGGGCTGCCATCCAGCTGCTGGGTGACATAGCCAAAAGGCGCAATCAAAACCGCACCCGCCGCATAATCCCAGGGGGATAGGTTGCTGAAGTATCCCCAGATTTTGCCTTCTAGGATGTTGACATACTCAATCCCAGCGCTACCAATCGCCCGCACGCCCAAACTTTCATGGCTCAAATCCAACAAGCCACCCGCATTGGTCCGATACATATAGGTATTCACGCCGATGAGACTTTGGCGCAAAGGTTTGACCTTCAGGTCAAGCTGCGCCTCATTTTTATAAGCGCTTGTGCCGTCGCCCCAGTAGAGATTCTCGTTCATGACATCCAGGATAACGCCGATTTTGCCCACGCCCGCCTCATAATAAGCCAGCATGACCGCAAAATTATCCCTTTGAACGATGAAATTCGTCGTCCCATCGATCGGATCCAGCACCCAAACATTGCCGTCCGAAATCTCATGTCGCACGTCGTTTTCTTCCGCTAAAAGGTGATCCCTGGGAAATGTCGACTGGATTTGTGTCAAAATCTGATCTTGGACCTCACGGTCGAGATTGGTGACTAAGTCGTCGAAATGCGTTTTTTCAGAAATTTCAAGGTCATCTGACAGATGTTGTCTGATAAAGACACCTGCTTTTTGGACGACCGTTTTAGCAAATTCAAGCTTGGTCTTTAACAAATTGTCGCTCACTTTTGGTCACCTCCTGAAGGGCACGATAGCTTGAATAGCCTGAGGCTTTTTCAAACTCCCGATCCAGTTGCTTTTCTGCCATTTTAGATGGCACGACTGCTTTAAACTGACGATAGGCTGCTAAAAATGTTTCACGTGACACTTTCGATTCATAAAAAGCTTCGACTTGATTAAAAAAAGAGATGACTGCAGCCATTTCCTCACCTGTCCAGGTCAAATCCAAGGGGTATTGATAGCTGTTATTGGCTGGCATTTGTTAAGCTCCTGACCCCATGACATCTCTTAATTCGGCTTGGCGATAAGAACGCGGTAAAAAAGCACGAATTTCGTCTTCATTGAAACCAATTTGCATCCGCTTATCATCCATAATAATGGGCCGACGTAAGAGACTGGGATGTTCTGAAATCAGAACGAGTAGTTGATTAATGGTTAAATCATCCACATCAACATTTAGTTTTTGAAAGACTTTACTTCGAGTCGAGATAATATCTTCTGTGCCATTTTCAGTCTTAGACAAAATGGCTTTCAGATCATCAGATGTCATCGGTTGCGTTAATATATTGTGTTCTTCGTAGGCCACCCCGTAACTATCAAGCCACGCGCGTGCCTTCCGACAAGACGTACAACTAGGTGACAAGTATAAATTAATCATAATCATCTCACTTCACTAATCTACTCCTTCAGGTCTAAAATCTGTTTTGATTCCATGCTAGAATGAGTTTATCACTAATATTATAAGTTAGTAGTCTCTACATTATACCAAAATTTTGGTATAATGTAGACATGAATTTTGAACAAATCTTACCAATCCTCAAAAACGGTGGAAAAGCCGTTCGAACACAAGGCTGGGGTGGCGCCGAAAATTTCGTCAAACTCTATGATACGATTCAATTAGCAGATGGTCAAAAATTAGAAGTCACGCCTTACTTTTTGATCAATGTTTCAGGTGAGGGCGAAGGTTATTCCATGTGGAGTCCAACCCCTTGCGATGTCCTAGCCAATGACTGGCAGGTTGTCGACTAAGCTGCTTCTGTCAATATAAGTAAAGCACCTCAAGAAGCAGGCTAACAGTCCTAATGCTGTTGGCTTGTTGCTGATGAGGCCTTTTTTCATATTTAAATTCAAATGAGGGAGCCCCCATGACCCAAGTCACCCAACACACACCCCGAAAAATCCTCGTCACTGGCTGTGCCTCTGGCATCGGTCTGGCTCAGACCCAACTCTTTTTAGATGGCGGCGATCAGGTTTACGGTGTTGACAAACAAAAGCCACAAGCGATTGATGACCCTAACTTTTCTTTTTTCCAAGTTGATTTAGTTGGTGACTTGACCGCTTTACTCGCACAACTTCCTCAAAACTTTGATGTGATTTGTCACACCGCTGGTGTTTTGGACGATTATAAGCCTTTACTTGAGACATCCGATGATGACTTTTCTCAGATTTTGACTAATAATCTCAGGCCAGTCGTCAAACTCACACGCCATTTTCTACCTCAAATGATTGCCCAAAAATCCGGCATCATCATCACCATGTGCTCAATTGCCAGTTTTGTTGCTGGCGGTGGCGGTGCGGCTTATACGACAAGCAAGCATGCCTTGGCTGGCTTTACCAAGCAGCTGGCCCTCGATTATGCCCGAACACGTGTACAGATTTTTGGTATCGCGCCAGGTGCCGTTCAAACGGGTATGACCCGACAAGACTTTGAAGCCGATAATGGTCAAATGGCGGATTGGGTGGCGTCTGAAACACCGGTTGGCCGTTGGGCACAGCCCTCTGAAGTTGCTGAACTGACAGCTTTTCTAGCTTCTGGAAAAGCCAGTTATATGCAGGGTGAAATCGTTAAGATTGATGGCGGTTGGACCTTGAAATAAAAAAAACGCGCATTGAGCCAGTATAGGCTTAATGTGCGTTTTTTAATAGTTCGACAAAACTTGTCATTTGACGGGCTGATGTAACATCGTGAACCCGTAAGACTTTAGCGCCTAGACGATACATCTCTGTCGCGGCAACCAGCGATAAATCTGCTCGCTCGTCTTTTGGTAACTCAAATAGGAATTTTGCCCAGCCTTTATTAGAGACGGCTGTCATAATCGGTCGCTTGAAAACCTTTAAGCGTTCCACCGCCTGCATCATGGCTAAATCTTGATAGACATCCGAATTTTTCGAATAGCCAACACCTGGATCTAAGGCAATACGTTCTCGCTGAACCCCTGCTGCTTGAAGACTGGCCAAATTCTCTCTAAACCAAGCCACCATGTCTGCTGCGATATCTGATGATAGGTCTTGATCCCTCGGGTTAAACATGGTGAGTAACCCAACAGCCGTTGTTGCCATGAGCGACAACTTCCTTGGATCATCTGTAAAACCATTGACGTCATTGATAATATCAGCACCAGCTTCTATCGCTGCGACCATGACCTCATATTTATAAGTATCAACAGCCACCACCGCATATGGGTGGACTTTTTTAATGCCCTGAATCACGGGGACAATCCGCGCAATCTCAGCTTCAGGTGTGAGCGGAACAAAGCCTGGCCGTGTCGTCTGACCACCAACCTCAACCACATCAGCGCCATCAGCTAATTGTTGCGTCGCCTGCGCTATTGATGCTGCAACGCCTCCGACGTGTTCACCATTATAGAAAGACTCAGGACTGACGTTCAAGATCCCATAAATGATGCCTGTCTCTTGCGTCACGTCATGACCATTGGCTTGCCATATAATATCTTCATCCTGTAATTTAGCCAATAAACGTTTGGTGGCACGCCCTCGGTGGTGGTAATTGAGCTGCTCAGCTGTGGTCAATTCAGCAATCGTTTTACCCGTTTCTGTCAGAAAAATCGTATCAAGGCCTTTACCAAATTGGCCACGACTGTCAGGTGAAATCGCAACGCCACCTTGGCCTTCAACAGTCAAGATGTGTTGGTCTGGCGTAATCAGAACGAAAATCGCTGCCATGTAAGCTGAGCGCTCATCATCTGCACCATATAAGTCTAGCACGTACTGATTTTCTGCTGCTACCGTGTCAAGGCCTAAGGCCTTGAATTCTCGAGCAGTGGTTAAGCCGAATCGCTCTGGAAAGGCGCGCAAAAACATACCCGAATCGTCTGCTAGAACGTATTCTGTCGGAAGCAGATCGTGGATAAACTGAGCTTTGATTTGCGCATTGCGGGCTTGGTCATCTGTCGTCTCTGGTGGAAAGTCCTGAGCTGGCATTAGCTCACGATAATTGATCAGCGCTATGCCATAGAGTTTGAAAAACTTTGCAACATCAGCAGTCTTAGCCGAGTTGTTAGACGCAAATACAATCCGAGCAGGTAAGGTCATTTGCCACTCACTTTCATCATCAATTCTTGGCGTAACAAGGTGTCCGTTTTCAGTAGGCCTTTATAAAGACTGGTCGTCGTATAAGTGCCTGGGCGATTGATCCCGCGCATTTCCATACACATATGGCGCGATTGGACGTGAACAGCAACACCTTTAGGGTGTACAATGCGCTGCATTTCTGAACAGATCAAAGCCGTCAGATTTTCCTGGACGCTCGGTCTACGCGCTGCCCAATCCACTAATCTTGGAATTTTACTCAAGCCAATAATTTCGCCATCGGGCACATAGCCAACGGTTACCGTCCCAAAAAACGGCAACAAATGGTGCTCGCACATGGCATAAAAAGGAATATCTGTGACGATGACCATGTCTGAATCCTGGTCCGTCGGAAAGAGTTTATAATTGTCAAACTGCGTCTCACCGGTCGCTGAAAAGATTTCGGCATAGGCTTTGGCCACCCGCTTAGGTGTTTCGAGTAGGCCATCGCGGTTGGGATCGTCCCCAATCGCTTGCAGTAGATTTTTTATACCTGTTTCAAGAGTTTTTTGATGTTCCTGAGAAAATTTTTTCATGAATTACTTTCTAATCTAAGCCGTTGGTTCAGGCTAGTAGGCGATGTCATAGGGTGTGGGCTGTACCCAATTTTGGTCAGCGGTCTTGTCTAATAACGCCTGCGTTTGTTCGGCCACTGCAACATCAGAAATGCGCTCAGCCACTTCCAGCAAGGGCTGCAAGACAAAGCGACGATTGGCCATTTCAGCGTGGGGGATGGTCAGCGCCTCACTCAGCAGTCTCACCTCGCCAAAAAGCAAAATATCCAGGTCAATCGTTCTTGGTCCCCAGTGAATGGTCTTGACCCGTTTCATGTCTTTTTCGATTTGTTGCGTCTGCCTTAATAAAGCCTCAGGCTTTAAAGATTCGGGTACCTCTAAGACTAGGGCAATATTATAAAAATCGTCCTGAACTACGTCACCGACCGGCTGGGTTTCATAAATGCTAGAAACACCTAACACAGGATATAACTTGCCTAAGTGATTAACTGCGATCTGTAAATTAGCGTGTCTATCGCCAAGATTGGTCCCGATGCTCAAGTAAACCTTAGGCATGGCTGCCCTCCACAGTGATAATAATATCATCAAAGACCCCCACAATCGGCACCGAATATTTTTTGACTGAGAGTCGAATTTTTTCGGCCATGGGGAAAGCAGTCAATAAGGCGGTTAAGGCACCATTGGCCACCGACTCCATGAGGTTAAAATCGTGTTGCATCACATAATCTCGGATGACGTCGTAAACGTCCGCATAGGAGATTGTCGTGGTGAGGTCGTCGTCCTTAACCTGATGCTCGATGTCATAATCGACGGCAACATCGACTGAAATCTGTTGACCCAACGTCTTTTCTTCTGCAAAAACGCCATTGTGCGTGTAAAACCGCATATTTGTAATTTGTATTTGACCCACGACTGCTCCTTTTGGGGGTAACTAGTGATAATGATAGTTATCCCGTTTTTTTTGTTTCAACTAGTCCTATTTTATCATATTTTTAGCACGCTTTCAGCGTCACAATCTTGTGGTAACAAAAAAATCCCAAGCAAGTTAGGATTTTTTCTGATGATTAACGACGAAGACCAAGTGATGAGATCAATTCGCGGTAACGTGGAATATCTTTTTGACGCAAGTAGGCCAACAAGTTACGACGGTGACCGATTTTTTTCATCAAACCACGGTAAGTTGCGTGGTCTTTTTTATGGTTTTGGATGTGATCATTAAGGTGGTTAATTTCCCAAGTCAAAACAGCGATTTGAACTTCAGGTGAACCAGTGTCGCCTTCAGTACGTGCGTATTGCTTGATGATTTCAGTTTTTTTCTCTTTTGAGATTGCCATTGTGTTTCTCCTTTTTATGATTGAGCTTGAGGCTCAATTGATTTTATAGCTGCTTCCGTGCCAAACGTTTGGCGTTCGCTAGGCTCAGAAGCAGTTGGTACTTTATCTATTATACAGCTTTTTTCAGCGCTGTCAACTCACTGAGACTATTCCTTAATCCCTTACTGAGGTTTAGGTTGTGTCGTTGACGGAGCCGGTGTCGTGCTTGAAGGTTGTGACGCATTGGCATCCGCTTCACTCTTAGACTTTGAGTCTTCAGCTGATTTAGAAGCAGAGGCGCTAGCGTCACTTTCTGACTTCGATTTAGATTCTGACTCAGAGCTTTCTTTACTTGCAGAAGCTGAATCAAATTGCAGCGCTGTCAACACAATCTTCGTATCCTTGATCTTGAAAGCGGCACCTTGTGCAGGGGTTGAACCAATGACATAACCATCTGAATTTTGGTCGGTCGTTTTCGTGTATTCAACTGTAATATTGGCATCTGGGACACCCATATTCTGCAACTCCGCTTTGAGCGCTGCCACGGTCTTCGTGCTGAGACCATTGGTCATATAAGTTGGCATGACTGCTTGATTGCCTTCAGAAACTTGGAAGATGATGTCATCCTTGCTATCTAAATCAAATAGTTTATCTTTCCCAGGGGTTTGCTTGATGATTTTACCTGCATCGATACTATCAGATTTGACTGATTCCTTCTTGATGCGATTTTCATCCACATTGTGCTTGAGAATCAAATCATCAATCGCTTTATCGATATCCCAACCGACATAGTTGGTCATTTTGATGACATTGCCACCTTTTGACACATAAAGATTGACACTCGCGCCTTCTTTTTTAACCGTCTTGGCTTCTGGATTCGTCCGTGTCACTTTACCTTCAGGTAAGTCGCTGATCTCTTTGATCTCACTTCCGACCTTCAACTTGTTATTTTCAAGAACCGTTTTGGCTTGGGCAACCGTCATATTGGTCACATCTGGTACTTTGACTTCCTTAGGCGTTGTCCAGATCAGCGCTGCGACCGCAAGCACTAAGACAAGTGCAACCACACCACCAATCACCAACCCTTTAGGGACCCGTTTTTTCTTACTCGTCCCCACAAGTGGCTCAATGCCACCTGCCGTGCCGTGTGCTGCGGTATCTTGCGTCACTTTCGTGATCAACTTATCCGTATTGCCATTATCCGGAATCAACATTTTAGGCAGAATCTTTGTTGCATCGGCATCTTCCGTAAAAGTCAATTTAGGATCATGGGCGTGGTCCAAGCTCAAGGCCAGGTTCAAATCACGGCGCATATCCGTCACATTGGCATAGCGATCCGACAATTTTTTAGCCGTTGCCTTGATCACCACATTTTCCAAAGCCTGAGGCACATTTTTATTTTGATTAATAATGCTCGGCAGATTTTCCTGAAAATGCTTGAGGGCAATGGTCACAGCACTATCGCCATCGAAAGGAATCGCCCCAGTCAACATCTCATAAATGATGATCCCAATCGCATAGAGATCACTCTGAGGGGTTGCATTACCCCCGCGTGCTTGTTCAGGACTGAGGTAGTGGACCGACCCAAACATCGAATTGGTCTGTGTTAAAGACGTTTCAGACAGGGCCTTAGCAATCCCGAAGTCCGTTACTTTAGCCGTACCATCTTTGGTGATTAAAATATTTTGCGGTTTCAAATCACGGTGAATGATGCCACTACTGTGGGCCAAAGCCATAGCTGCTAAAATTTCATCACCAATTCGAATTGCTTCTTCGTTGGCAAGCGGGGCGTGTTCATTGATATATTGTTTAAGCGTCAGCCCATCAATATATTCCATGACAATGTATTGCTGATCATCTGCATCACCGACATCAGAAATGCCAACGATATTGGGATGATTCAGCTCTGCCATGGCATAAGCTTCCCGTTGAAAACGGGCAATCGCTAGACTGTCATTTTCAAAGTTTGACCGCAAGATTTTAATGGCGACTTGACGGTTGTCTAAATATGTATCTTCTGCCAAATAAACATTGGCCATGCCGCCACGGCCGATTTCTCTGATGACGCGATAACGATCTGCATAGATTTTCCCAATTTGTATCATCTTACAGATCTCCTTTATCAAATTTGACTAAAATCACCGTGATATTATCCAGCCCACCATTGGTATTAGCAAGGCTAACGAGCGCCTGCGCTTGACTGGTCACATCTTGATCATTATCGACCGTTGCAATGATGCCCTCAGCTGATACCATATTTGTCAGTCCATCAGAACTCATGATAATGATATCATCTGCATCAATTTCTAGTGTCAAGGTATCAACATCAATGTCTGTTGGTTGACCTAGCGAGCGTGTGATAATATTTTTATTCGGATGCTTTTCAGCCTCATCTGCCGTAATTTCACCAGCATCTACCAATTCTTGGACAAGCGAATGGTCACGCGTGATTCGGATCAATTCACCGTTTTTAATCACTTGTGTCCGAGAATCACCAACATGGGCACTGATAATATGATGTCTTTGGACGACGACCGCTTCAAGCGTTGTCCCCATCCCCTTATAATCATCTAATTTCCCAAGATTGGCGATATTCTCATTTTCAGCGCGAATTTGTGCACGAAGCCAGGCTTCGATTTCATCCGGATGACTGTCATGTGTAAACTCAGTGGTCGTCCAAGCTTTCCCCAGGTCTTCAACTGTCAATTTACTGGCAACATTACCAGCTTTGTGACCACCCATGCCATCTGCAAGCAGAAAAATCCGCTCACCCTGTTGATTTTCATAGGTGTCGGCATAGTCTTGATTATTCACGCGTTTTTGCCCAACGTCTGACAAAATACTGTACTTCATCTAAGTCCTCATTCAAGCGATAAAAACACTGGCGTCATCCGCTATCGTTTCTACGCAATTTCATTTGAGATTAAGTGTCTGTCGACTTACCGCATCTTCCAAAAAAGGGGGTGCCTTAAGCTACATACATCTTATTTTTTGCACAATTTTGCGATAAAGAAGCCATCCGTATGATAAGCGTCCGGCGTGATCATGAGGCAGCCATTTTTGACAATATCGGCTTTTTCATGTGTCAGCGGCACTTGTTCAAATTCCGGATGCTTAGCCAAGAATTTTTCAATGACCTGGAAGTTCTCTTCGTCGAAAATAGTACATGTACTATACACTATAGTACCACTATTTGCAAGGGTTTTGCAAGTATTTTCTAGAATTTCAAGCTGAACTTTCTGCAAATTTACAAAATCAGTCGTGTCTTTCCGATATTTAATATCTGGTTTACGACGAATGAGACCAAGCCCTGAACACGGTGCATCGACTAAAATTTTATCAAAATAGTCTGGTCCAAACTTTTCAAAACTTTGACGGGCATCCAACTTAGTCAAACTAATTTTATCTGCTTGATGGAGACGCACGGCATTTTGCTGAATCAAACGTAGCTTATGATCATACAAGTCTAGTGCTTCAATATGCCCTTGCTCTGACAAATATTCCGCAATGTGAACCGTCTTGCCCCCCGGTGCCGCACAGGCATCGAGAATTTTGTCTGTTGGTTGCGCATCTAAAGCCACCGCGACCAATTGACTCGACTCATCTTGAATCGTGATTAAGCCATCATTGAAATCCAACAAATCTGCAAAATGACCTGATTTGGCGACAATTCCCGTCGACGAAAGTTCTGATTTTTCTACATCGAATGCTTGCGCTAATTTATTAAATTCCGTGTCAACATCTGTTAACGATGTATTCACGCGCAGACTCGCCCGACTCGGCTCTTCCAAACTTTTGAAAATTTTAAGCGTTTTTTCAAAGCCAAACTGTTTGACAAATTTTTGTGTCAACTCAGCTGGCATCGCATATTGAATACCTATTTTTTCCGTTGAATCCGAAATTTCATCGAAAGACCGAAGCTCAGCCCGCGTAAAATTGCGAAGCACGCCATTGACAAAGCCCGACAACCGCTGATCGCCTTGTTTTTTCGCGATTTTAACCGCTTCATCAACCGCAGCCGACGTCGGAATCCGATCCATATAAATGATCTGATAAACCGTCATGGCCAGCAGATTTTTGACCCATTTCTTCGCCTTCTTGACATAAGGCTTAGTATACCAATCCAGCGTGATTTTTTTCGAAATCGTGCCATAAACAAGCTGCGTTACCAGCTTCTTATCCAGCTCAGTCAAATGCTCAGACTTGATTTTTTCATTGAGCGCGATATTCGCATAGGCGTCGTTATTTAACACGTCATTAATGACAGAAAGCGCCACTCGGCGCGGATTATTACTCAAATTGATCTCCGATATTGATAGTTTTTCCTAACCCATTTAGGAAATCTTGGATAGACATTTTTGGTTTGCCTGCTGCTTGTACCGTCGTTAGGCTAATCGCCCCATCTTTTGTGGCAACGACCAGACTTTTTTTCGTTTTCTCGATGACTTGACCAGGAATACCTTCCCCCTCAGCCAATTCGACCTCGTGAAGCTTGAAACGCGTCCCCTGCCAAATCGCATGGGCCACTGGCCACGGGGACATACCACGCACTTGATTGAAGATATCACGCGCAGCAAGCTGCCAATCAATCCGTTCTTCTTCCGGTGTGATGTTAGGTGAAAAAGTTACTAGCGTTTCATCTTGGGGCTGCGGCGTGATTTTGCCTGTCAGATAATCAGGCAAAGTATCCAACAAAAGCTCTCGTCCGACAAGGCTGAGTTTTTCAAACATGGTCCCCACATTATCAGCATCCGTAATCGGAATGGCACGTTGCGAAATCATATCACCAGCATCCATTTTTTTGACCATTTCCATGATTGTAACACCAGCTTCAGCATCTCCTTTGATGATGGCGTAATGGACGGGTGCCCCACCGCGATACTTAGGCAAGAGACTGGCATGAACATTGACCGCATGCTTGACTGACTTGAGCAGACGCTCTGGTAAAAATTGACCAAAAGCTGCTGTCACAATCATATCCGCTCCTAATGTCATCAGTTCCGCCATCTCATCAGAGCCTGAAATTTTTTCAGGTTGATAAACTGGCAAGTTGTGACAGAGCGCCGCTTCCTTGACAGGTGTCATCTTGATTTCTTTTTTTCGACCCACGGCACGATCCGGTTGGGTAACAACAGCTAAGACATCATAGCCCTGCTCGATCAAGCCATCTAAGACTGGCACTGAGAAAGCCGGCGTCCCCATGAAAATTATTTTTGTCATTGCGTTTATCTTTCTATCCTTGATTTTAAAAAGTGTCTAACTTTATTATATCACGCTTTGCTTGAGGAGACTAATCGAGACCTTGTTCATCTAAAAAACCGAAACAGATCAGACTTCGGTTTCAACCCTCTTTTAATCCTTATCTGTTCACGCGCGCCAGATATTTTTGATAATCTTCTGTCTGTAGGAGGGCATTCGCATTGGCAACACGCTCGCTAGTCGGTGGTTTAACACCCGTTAATGGATAGTCCCAGCCTAGCTCTCTCCATTTGAACTCTCCCATGGTGTGGTAAGGCAAGACTTCAAACTTCTGAACATTTGACAATGTCTTAACATAGTCACCTAGTGCCTGTAAATCTTCATCAAAATCCGTCTCACCTGGTACGAGAACATGGCGAATCCACACTGGAATCCCTTTATCTGACAAATACTGTGAAAAGGCGATGATATTGTCGTTTTGATGACCTGTCAACTCACGATGGCGAATCCCATTGATTTCCTTAATATCAAGCAAGACCAAATCGGTCACGGCAAGTAGTCGTTCGATTTTTTCTAAGATTTCAGGTTTGGTTGAAAAAGGTTGCCCACAGGTATCTAGTGTGCAGTGGATCCCTAGAGATTTGGCTTTCGTAAACAAAGCCGTTACAAAATCCATCTGTAACATGGCTTCGCCACCAGAAACCGTAATCCCCCCACGACTGCCCCAGAAAGACTTGAACTTCATCGCTTCCGTGAGGACCTCATCAACCGTCCGCTCTTTTGCCTTGCTATTGGTCATCGCCCATGTGTCTGGATTATGGCAAAACTTGCAACGCATTTTACAGCCTTGCATAAAAATGACAAAGCGAACGCCTGGCCCATCCACACTACCAAAGCTTTCTGTCGAATGGATTAGTCCCGTCACATCTCCTATGTTTTCCATCATCATCACCACTTTCTTAATCAGACCTCTGAAAAACAGCATTTGCTAGAATTCACAGCGAGCAAATCTATTTTTTAGAGTTATCCTACTTCTATTTTACGTTATTTTGAAAGCGTTGACAAATTTTAGCCTTAACTTTTTAGCCCGTTCTCCTCCAAACGTTTAAAACCTGCACGAGATACTGGGATTTCTGTATCATCATCTAGCAGAATAATTCGCTCCTTTTTATACACTCTTTTAATAAAAGCTTGGTTCACCAAAAAGGACCGATGTACCCGCACTAACTGGTTGGACATATTTTCAATCTCATTTAGATTACCATACATGGTCAAGGTCTCACCGTCCATTTGAAGGAGCAATTTATGGGCAATCCCCGTCGTCTCAAAATAACGAATATCAGTATAGACGGCTTCGACAAGCTTACCCGTCCGTGTTTTATAAGAGAATACTTCATTTAGAGGTTTCTGACGATTGATCTCGATATAATGATCGATATTGGCAATAATCCTTTGATCAAAACATTCTTGTGGTAAGATTTTATCGATGAAATCATGCGCGTTCACCTTATATTCATAAGTAATTGAGGCGAATTCATTGTGCGTTGTGACAAAAGAAATTTGGCCAATCGGATCCATTTGACGAATTTTCTCAGCGATTTCAAGACCAGCATTTTGATTGCCTTTAATGGCAATATCTAAAAAGTAAATATTATTTCGCGAACTCTCTTCAAGCGATGCCAAAAGATCCCTTGATCGACCGCAGGTGACGATCTCATCAACCGGATATTTTTTTTGTTGCAAATACTGTTTAATTAGACTCTCCAAACGAAATTGCTGGACAATTTCATCCTCCAATATATAGACCTTCATCTTCAACTCATCTCTAATTCGATTCTAAATTTATAATTTTTAGCTTGTATTCGGTAACTAACACTTGGGTAATCATTCACAATAGCTTCTAAATTAGCCAGACCATGACCCCGATGGTTCCCTTTTGTCGAATAACCATCCTCAAAAATCAGATGCGTCGGTAACTTTTCATGAACCATATCATTTTCCACAATATAATACCTAGCAGTCCCCTTATTAAAGATAGCGACTTTAACGATTGGCTGTTTCCCTTCTGTTTCAACTGCAGCATCAATGGCATTATCCAACATAATACCAATTAACCTCACAATATCTAGTTTTTCAACGCCTATATTATCAATCACTTCTGGTATTTCTAATTCAATAATGACTTCCCTTATCTCTGCTTGTAGTATCTTTGCTGAGAGCACACTCTTTAACTCTAGAACCTTGAGATTGGCAAGCTTCGTCACTTCTCTTCGATTCTCATTAAGGGCGACATGGCTCCGTTCAAGAATTTCACCGTAAGTCTTTCTAACCGCTTCTATTTCCTGGGTTTCAATCGTTGCACGCATTGACACAAGGATATTGGTAAAATCATGACGAAACATTCGAACGGATTGATAAGATTTATCGACCTCTTTCGTATAGGTTGCCAATCCTGACAATAAATAGTCTTTGTATTTAAGTAATTTTTGATTCTCCCATTCCTTATATTTCACATTAATCGAATAAAGCATCACTAGAAATAGAAAGACATAGACAAAGACCACATAGTTAAAGTTAAAATGACTACCAAAATCTGTTAATCTGACAAAATTATTGTACAAATAAAACAGTATCATCAAAATATCTGAAAAGATAATCAGTCTATTCTGCTCTTGTTCGATATCACGTTCTGCCTGAGTGCCTTTCGTATTATCTTCTACTTCTAAATAATCCGAGTCCCATTCTTGATCTGCAATGATGTAACATTTGGGATCGATAGCCAGACACTTTAACAATAGATAATATGCTGGGATAACACAAAAATCCCCAATCACACCACCAATGGCACCGTCTTTCACTTGAAAAAGATGCTCAACAATAAAAATGGAGACGAACATTTTGACAAAGTAACAAAACGTTAACGTAAAGATTGACAAAAAGACACTGATTTTTAAATTCTTACTTCTGAAATATTGTAGAAATAAGGTGTAGAGTATCAGTTCTAATAAAAAAATACACCAACTACTTTGATCCATCAGTGTAACTAAAGTCAACGGAAGTAGACCTGTTACAAAACCGAAAATTACAAATATATAACGTCTTATTTTAGATGCACTAAACCGATACAAAATATAAGCACCATTCAACACAAATAATAATAGCATTGGAACAGCTAACATGACTCCTGCCATCACTTTTTATTACTAAAAAGATTTGATAATTTTTTTAAGATGGACTCACCGCCCCCACCTTGGATATTAATAAGCTTTTTTTCGCTTACCTCCACGAATTTTTCAAGTTCCTTAAACTCATCGATATGTTTACTCATAACTAATTCTCCTTAATTTAAATTTCTATATCACTTCTGAAAAAATAACTTGTTACCTTTAGTAAAACCTGTCATTAGCATATCCTCATCTTTCAAATGAGTAATCTCTTAACTGAATCCATCAGGCTATTCTTGCCATCTGCCAGTTCTTCTCCAACCTATCTTATAACTCCAGAAAGGCACCGATAGCGATAACAGCTAAAAGCAAGACGATCACAGTATTTCGTTTCCAATGGGTTACATCTGGGATGACACGTTTGACATCCGAAATATTTGCCACAATTCTTCACCTGTATAGCGGTCTTTTTCATTGAGGACGACCGTCCCATCTTCCTGAATATCAAACTGATTCCCCCAAAAAGTAAGCGTAGGAGATACAGCAATCGTTCGACGTGTTCCTTTGGCTACTGTTTCATCCCCTGCTAAGGCATTTTCGTACTGTTGGCTATAGTGAGAGGGCAAGTAACGTCGCTCGCCATTATCAAAATCCAGCATAATAAAATTATTAGGCAGCATAGCAGCCTTTTTTACTTTAGGCATGGTTTCACTCATTTTTATAATCCATTCCTTTCGCACTCCGCACTCAGGCACAACACTGAATGAAAAAGTGTTGTTTCAAGTTTGGAGCCTTCTTCTATTTTCTGTTAAAATGTACTTGGAGGAGCATAGATACACTACAAATTACGGGGAGGAGAATAAGTGCGAAACTTGTTTCGACCTTGCATTTTTATAGGTGTAGCTTAGCTTTACAAGTACAACTAACTGTGTCATTGAGCACGAAAACTTATGTTTGAATATTCCACTCCGTTACACTGTCCATTCTCGCTACGCAACTAAAGTTGCTAGTCGAATGGCAAACGACTCGTTTGTAGAGAGCTTCGCAGTCAATGTCTTCGTCTCCTCTAATTTTTGGGGAGGAGAAATTTACTATGTTAAAAATTGTGCATCACATCTGTTGTGGGATTGACGTTCACAAATCCTTTGTCGTGGCGGTACTTGCGATAACCAACGATAAAGGCATTACTGAATACAAACGTCACCGATTTTCAACTTTCACTAATCAGCTGATTGAACTTCGCAAGTGGTTGGAATACTATTCCTGCTTTGAGGTTTGTATGGAATCTACTGGAAAATATTGGATTCCTGTTTACAACATCCTCGAGGAATCCTGCAATATCTGTCTGGCACATCCCAAATATGTCAAAGCAATTCGGGGGAAGAAAACAGACAAGAAAGATGCGCAGTGGATTGCGGATTTGTTTAAACACGACCTAGTCGCTGGGTCTTTCATACCACCAATCGCTATTCGACAATTACGTGACCTCTTTCGATATCGCATGAAGTTGACAAATTGCCAAACTGGCGAGAAAAATCGTTATCAAAATTGTCTCACTTAGTTAAACCTTCAGATTGCAAGTGTTGTTTCCGACGTTTTCGGAAAAAGTGCTCAAAATATTATCACGAGCATCCTTGATAATCCCAAACAGACACCTGATATCGAAAACCTTATGCACAAAAGCATGAAAGCATCTACAGAACAAATGACACGGGCTCTTGACTGTGACTTATCAGAAGAACAGGCAAACAAACTCCGAGTCATCAAGGCACATTTCGATGCCCTAACTTTTTGTAAGAATAATCTTGATGAGATGATTCTTGAATTGGGTATGGAATTTAAACACCAACAGGAACTCATTCAAACAGTACCTGGTTTTAAAAATCCGATGACGGCGCTCAGAATTATTTCTGAAATTGGTGTAGATATGACACAATTCCCAACGCTTGGCAAACTTTGTTCGTGGGCAGGTGTTGTACCCGCCAATAACGAAAGTGCGGGGAAGAAATATTCAACCAGAATTTCTAAAGGTGGGCAGTATCTAAAACCTTTACTTGTACAAGTCGCTAACGCTATTGTACGTTCTGAAAAACACCCTGAGATGAGAAATAAATATCTACAACTCAGAAAAAGACGAGGACACAAGAAAGCGATTATCGCTATTTCGCATAGGTTACTGGTCGCAATTTACCACATCTTGCTTAGAAATGAGGCTTACAATCCTGAACTTTACAAACGGATAGATGTTCCTACAAAGAAACTATCGGTTCAAGGGGCTATAGAATACGCTCAAAAACATGGGTTCAATGTCGCTTAATTTTTTAGTAAGTCAAATCATACTTTTTGTGCGCCCTTTTTCTTGGGGCGAGCCTACTTTGCGTTTTTTTCAAACTTCTTTTCTCCTGAATTTATGGGTCTAAGATCCTGCTCAGCAATCTCTAGATCCATTTGTCTGACAAGGTTCACGATCAAGTGACCACTCTTCTCTAAACTCTCCTTCCGCCATAAAATAGTATTTAACTCAGCCAGAAAATGACTATTTTTCTTTATCTGAAGAAGTTTTTCTCATATATACACCTCAATTTTAACACAAATGTTTTTTATTGCCAATATGAAACTAACATACCGCATTAAATTCAAACCCGACAACCTCATTCACCCAAAATTTTATCTCGGTAATATTGGAAGAAGGTCTTACGATCAATCACACTCGAAATTCGCCCTTGCATCCCATAAATTAACTGCTTTCTTTCTGACTTTTTAGGGCGGATTTCTGCTTTAACTTGAAAAAAATTTTGACCTTTTATCTGGGTAGCAGATTTAGCAATTGCCTTGACTCGACCCGTCAAAATGAGTTGCTGCTTTAACTTCTTAGTAGAGGCAAACCGAATTTTTTGACCTTTCTTAAGTGCAGTTAAGACACTGGAATCAACATAATACACAATTTCAAGTTTTGTTTTAGCTGTCAAATGCGGTAAAATTTCGGCAATCTGAACTCCCGTCGGAATCATCTTCTTATGTTGAATGTCATCGTCAATTTTAATAATCCCCGATTCTGGTGCATTAATCTGATGGGTTTGTTTTGTTTCCTCGGCACGTAATAGATTTTGCGTCAACTCTTGCTTCTTATCCTTAACCGTCACCAGCTCTTTATCGGCATTGGCAAGTTGCTCAGTTTTAAGCTGATCAAGTTTTGAAGGTAAGCTGTCATCAAGCGATTGATAAGTCCCACAACTCGCCTCTTGCGTTTTTAAACTAGATAGCGTACTTTCTAGTTGCTCGATTTCTTGCAGGAGGTTCTCCCACTTTTCCTTATCTTTTTCCAGCTGATACTTGTTTTTCTTAGTTGTCAGTTTGGCAGTCAGCCCATTGATTTCCTCCCCAATCGCCTGTTGTGTGCTAAGGACGGTGGCATTCTGAAGGCTAACATTGGCATTGGCTTTATCATCATCCTTCTGCATCACCTCACGCTGACTCAGATAGCTGCCTAAATTACTTTGATAGCCAAAATCATCAGGTGTTGCAAAAGTTTGGCTAGCTGTCAAAATCCCCTGTTTCAATGTTTCTAAATTTAAAATTTGCTTGTCAAATTGTGTCAATTGCTCAGTCATTGTTTGAATTTCCGCATCGGTCATGGCGCCTGAATAAACGATCAAAGGCTGACCCTTTTTAACCCGTTGGTGATTAGACAGGTTATTTTCAAGCATGCTCTGATCACTGGTTGACTGAATTTTTGCCAGTCGATTTGCCGGCGCAAGTTCGCCAACCGATTGAACCGTAATTTCTTTATGGTTAACGAGTGAAAAAAGGATGCAGAAGCCAAGCAGGCTGACCATGGGAATAATCAGATAGACTGAAAAACTACCGTAGCGCCGTTTGTAAAACTCTGCACTCTCAAATAAATTGGGGTTCATATTTTCTCCTTTCTAAAGTGTCACCATTTGTTTGTATTGTTGATTAAGCGCTAGCAGTTCGTCATGGCTCCCTGCCTCGACAATCTGACCCTGATCCAGCACAATAGTTCGATCACATTTCGCAGCAATCGCTAAGCGATGGGCGACAAAGATAATGGTCTGATCCAGTTGCATCAGATTGTCAATCACTTTTTTCTCTGTAAAAACATCCAACGAACTTGTCGCCTCATCAAGAATCAGGACATCCGCTCTTGTCAACAGTGCGCGTGCTAAGGCGATTCGCTGTTTCTGGCCACCCGAAATCCCCGTCCCGTCTGTCAATTGCGTCTGATAACTCATGGGCATCGCTTCGATGTCTGCCCGAATCTGGGCAATGTCACAAGCAGCCATAATCTCTTGATGTGTCACATCAGGCTTAGCACCCAGAGTTAAGTTCTCCAAGATAGATCCTGTAAATATATAGGGTTGCTGAGGGATATAATTGATTTTTTGACGTAAGATTTTTTTGTCAATTTGTTTGATATCTTGATGGTTCACTTTAATCACACCTTGACTGGGCTCAAAGAAATGTGCCAAAAGCTTGGCTAAGGTCGTCTTGCCACTCCCGCTCACACCAGTCAAGGCTAGTTTTTCACCCGCATGGACCGTAATCGTCACCTCTCTTAAAGTATCCCGCCCAAACCCATATTTGTAGCTGACTTGCGCAAGCGAAAGCGTCTGGATCTGGTCCAGTGTCGTGATCAGCTTTTCCGACGCAAACTCCGAGTCGACGAGATAGACTTCATTCAAGCGATGGTTGGCCACGCGCGCTTGCTGAATTTTCGTCTGTAAATTAATGATATTTTCGAGTGGCGTTGTGAAATAGGCCAGCAAGGTATTGTAGGTGATCAATTGGCCGAGGGACAATTTGT
Organism: Lactococcus sp.; assembly: GCA_047833645.1. Taxonomy (GTDB): domain Bacteria; phylum Bacillota; class Bacilli; order Lactobacillales; family Streptococcaceae; genus Pseudolactococcus. The sequence continues at coordinate 1,607,015 of CP181259.1, read as the reverse complement.
CCTGCATAACCAATCGTGCCCCAATTGCTAAGATGAGCACATTTAAAATCAGCTTTAGCGTTTGTTTAAAAGCGGTTTGAATCGCTTCATAGCGTTCGCGTTTGAAAGAAGCTTTGAGGTAAGCCACAAACTCTCGATCAATTTTCTGATAAGAGACGGCTTCACTCGTGAGACTTTTGATTGTTTCAATACCGTTCACATCTTCAATAATACTGGAACTCAACACAGCATTATGCTGCATGACAACCGCATTCATTTTCTGAAAAGGCTTGATAAAAAGCGTGACAAGTAAGGCGTAAAGGGGAAGTGAAAGGATCGTCAATAGAAAGAGATGACTATTTTGGAATAAGAGAAACGTACCGACAATCATGACGATCGTCACATCCAAGAAGACAGATAGAATCGTACTTGCCAAGGCGTCAATAATGGCATTGGCGTCCGTGAATCTCGATAAAATTTCACCTGTTTGCCGTGTGGCAAAAAAAGTCATGGGCAGTTCAAAAATATGCCGGATATATGATAAGATCACATCAATGGCTAAACGCTGCCCTAAAATATTCAAAAGATTAGTCTGAGCATAACTCATGATTTGTTGCAAACTATAGGTGATGATTAAACCAATTGAAATAATGCCGAGTGTTGACTTCATCTGATTGGGCACGTACTCATCGATAATGCTTTGTAAATAATAAGACCCTGCAATATTAATCACCGTGACCAACAAGGCCGCCATCACGATATTAAAAATCAAGCCCTTTTGCTTGGTCAAGAGAGGAAGAAAACTCAAGAGGCTACTTTTCTCATCTTTTTCGACCTGATAGTTTGCCGCTGGGGAAAGAAAAATGGCGACCCCTGTCCACTCAGCTGAAAATTTTTCCTTGGCCATCTTCACCACGCCCACCGTTGGATCTGGATCCCCGATGATCAGGTTATCTTTTTTGGCGCCATATACCACATAGTAATGCAAGAGTTTATTGTCCTTGGTCACATGTGCAATGAAGGGGTAGGGAATCTCTGCTAAATCAAAGAGCGTCATATCGGCTTGCAAGACACGCGTCTCAAAATTCAGTGCTTGGGCTGCTTTGACAATCCCCAGCGCCGTCGTCCCTTCCCGATCAGTTTTAGCTAATTCACGTAAGTGTGCCAAAGAAAAATCTGATCCATAGTGCTTGGCAACCGTTGCAAGTGCTGCCACACCACAATCTCGTGTATCAACTTGTGGTGTATAACGATATCTTTTTAACATCTCAAATGTCTCTTATTCCTTTTAGTCTTCAAGTGCTAGCCCAATAATTTTTCAAAGGAGACATGAAGCACTTCCCGCAATCGCACCACAGTCTCAATATTCGGATCACGTGCCCCATTTTCCCATTGACTCACGGCCTGTTTACTAACAAATAGCACTTGAGCCAGCATGGCTTGCGTCATCTGATGATCAAGTCGGGCTTGCCTGATATTTTCCCCTAAAGCCCCCCCACTAACCCTTGTCAGCTCTTGCTCCTTTAATTGTTGAAATATCACTAAATTTTTAGTTCTCATTGCCGTTTCCTCACGAATCAATTTTTATACTCTTATTTTACACGAAAAAAAATAGTATTTTTGCAATATTCCGTAAATGGTCGAAAATATACCATAAATGACCAAAAATTTGTATGAGTGACCAAAATATGCCACGAATGACATCGTTATCCCGCATTTGGTCGCAAAAAAAAAGCATTCATTTTAACAGTTGAATGCTTCTTTCCGTCATCTATTTAAAAAACCATGGTAATACGATAGTTGGTTTAATCGGATATAAAAGATAGGACAACATATTTTTTCCACCGACGACTTCACCAAGTTCTTTTTCACCAAGTTCAACAAAGTGACTCGCCATAACGTGCTGATTTAATGCAATATCTTTCAAACTATTCTCCTCCTGATGACCGTTGGCTCATTTTTCAAGCCACATCATTTTAATTTTTAGACCCTGTCTCCGTTTTCACAAACAGCCAGGTTGTTTCTTAATCCCTTGATAGGTCAACCTGATTGTTTCTAATCCGGCAACCGTCGTCACGTCAATTTTTTGTCCTTACATGTCGATAATCGCGGAGATGCGCCACTCAGGTAACAAGAGTTGTTGACCTTGCTTAGCAATGACGATATAATTTTCGCCAATTTCGACGATATCCTGAGAAGGATAAGGATTATCAGAAACAAAATACTCCCGCCAATTTTGCGCGGTTGAAGCTTGTACGACTACTTTAAACCCTTTTTTCTCTGACAAAAGTTGCTGCATTTTTTGCATCAATGTCATGTTAGCTGTCCCTTCTTTGTTCAAAAAATAATGACAGGCCACAAGCAATACCGATCACAACAGGTAAATGAAGCGGTTGCCGAAAAACAATAAGTGTCACGATTTCAAAACCTAGCATCAAGACCGTCAAGATAGCGATCGTCCCCTGGATAAAATTGAAACCATTTTTTCTTAGCATTCGAACAACCATTCACGGCACCTATTACAAACCCAACCACTATAATGCCGCCAATCACAACAAGCGGTGCAACGCCGCCATTGATTTCTTGCAAGTCACTTTCTGATAAGTCATGAAAACCTGATAACTGATTTAACGCTAACCTTGTTTGTTTTTTCATCTGATCGCCTCTTTCTTATTAATTCTATGTTATTTAAAAACATTACCGATGAAACTGCCAATAGCATAGCCAGCAGCATAAGCAAGGCCAACAGCTTTTACGACATGCCCAACATGGACTAGACCACCCTCGATCACCATCATTTCTTTTTCAGTAAGTGTTGCATACTGGTCTAATGCGACAACTCCTTGTAACAAATTTTATTCTACCATTTTGTTTCCTTTCAAATGACAAGAAGGCTAACCTTCCGCTTCAGTTATTAATATGTTAGAATTGACCAATTCCTATTTTAAGCATAGCATGTCTCATTTCAGCTGTAAATCAACATTCTGTTGACTTTTGCCTCTCCGTGATCAAACCATTCCCTCTACGCCACCGAAACGACTTTATTCACAAGGCATTGCCTGCCTAGAGACAACAGAATACTAACGAGTTAACACTCTGTTGACTTCGTCAGTCAATGCCCAAAAATAGCCTCTCACACTTCAAGTTAAGCGCACATCAAAAAAAGCCAGTCACTTTCGCGACTAGCTCTGTTTTGCTTATTTGTGACTTATTTTGTGTAAGCTTCAACCAAGGCAACAACTTCTTCCATCGTTGCACATTCAGTCAAGGCTTTGTTAGCCAATTCTTGCATTTTCGCAGTGTCAAGACGTTTCATCAAGCTACGTGTTTGTAGGATTGATGTCGCTGACATTGAGAATTCATCAAGTCCCATACCCACTAAAAGTGGGACTGCAGTTTGGTCACCGGCCATTTCACCACACATACCAGCCCATTTACCTTCAGCATGCGCTGCTTTAATCACATTATTGATTAAACGCAAAATGGATGGGTTATAAGGTTGGTAAAGATAAGCAACTTGTTCGTTCATCCGGTCAGCCGCCATCGTATATTGGATGAGGTCATTCGTACCGATTGAGAAGAAGTCTACTTCTTTCGCGAATTGGTCAGCAAGCATGGCTGCTGCTGGGATTTCGATCATGATCCCCACTTGGATGTCGTCAGCAACTGCTACGCCTTCAGCGAGCAAGTTGGCTTTTTCTTCATCGAAAAGTTTTTTAGCTGCACGGAACTCAGTCACAAGTGCAACCATTGGGAACATGATGCGAAGTTTACCATGAACAGATGAACGAAGCAAAGCACGCAATTGCGTACGGAACATCGCATCGCCACCTTCAGACAAGCTGATACGAAGCGCACGGTATCCAAGGAATGGGTTCATTTCTTTCGGAAGATCGAAATAAGGGAGTTCCTTGTCACCACCGATGTCCATGGTCCGGACAACAACTGGTTTACCATTCATGCCTTCAAGCACTGCTTTATAGGCTTCATATTGTTCATCTTCAGTTGGGAAGTCTTGTGAATCCATGTAAAGGAACTCAGTCCGGTATAAACCAACTGCTTCCCCGCCATTTTCATTTACACCGACAACGTCTTTAGGTGTCCCAATATTGGCAGCCAATTCAAAGTGTTTGCCATCGGCAGTCAAGGTATCCGCATCTTTCAGCAAAGCCCATTCTGCTTTTTGGTCAGCGTAAGCTTTACCAGCAGCGATAAACTCAGTTTGCTCAGTTTCTGTTGGGTCAATGATGACTTCACCCGTGATCCCGTTGACAGCCAAAAGTTGACCGTCTGTCACAAGTGTTGTGATATTGTTTGTCCCAAGAACAGCAGGGATTTCAAGTGTCCGTGCCATAATGGCTGAGTGACTTGTCCGGCCACCGATATTTGTAATAAAGGCTTTAACGAATTTTTTGTCAAGTTGCGCTGTATCAGATGGTGTCAAATCATGGGCAACAACGATCACTTCTTGGTCAATTGTTGCAGGACTTGGCAATTTCTTACCAAGCAGATTTGCAAGCACACGTTTTGTAACGTCTTTGATGTCAGCAGCACGTTCTTGCATGTAGGGATTATCTTCCATCCCTTCGAAAATCGCAATAAACATATCTGTCACTTCTTTAAGTGCTGTTTCTGCGTTTGTTTTCTTAGCGCGAATCGTTTCTTTCATTTGACCGATCATTTCTGGATCTGCAAGAACCATCAAATGTGCGTCAAAGACCGCTGCCGCTTCGTTTCCTAGGCTTTCTACAGCTTTCTCACGGATAACGTTAAGCTCGCCTGTGCTTGCTTCAAGAGCAGCATCCAAGCGAGCTTCTTCGTTGTCGGTATTTTCGACAGTAACTGTCTCAAATGACAAATCCGGTTGAACAAGTAGATAAGCTTTGGCAACTGCAACACCGCTAGACGCGGCAATACCTGTAAGCTTTTCTGCCATGATTATTCTCCAGCCAATCCTTCTTTTGTCATTGTTTCACTGATTGCAGCGATTGCGTCGTCAGCGTCTGCACCTTCAGCAGAAATTGTAACGTCAGCACCTTGACCAACACCAAGTGACATAACACCCATGATTGATTTAAGGTTAACTGATTTACCTTTATATTCAAGGTTGATGTCAGAAGTGAATTTTGAAGCCGCTTGTACAAGCAAAGTTGCAGGACGTGCGTGGATACCTGTTTCAGCTACGATGTGAAAATCTTTAGATGCCATGATTGCATTCTCCTTAGTTTTTTCGATAATTTTTTGACTTTAGATATAGTTCAAAGCCATCACAAGAATAGTTTATCACAAAATGAAAAGGTTTGCAATAAAAATGCAACAATTATTTATCAAGTGTGCTATACCAGCTTTTTAATGACAAGTGCTACTTTTCAATAGCTTACAACCTTTTCTCTGTCAACCTGCTATAAAAAAGTGCAACACTTCTCATTTGTCAAAAGCTGAACTGTCATCATCTGTACCACAACAGTTTAACAAAGCAAAAAGAGGCTTTCGCCTCAATTTTTTAACTTAGACCAAAGTGTCATAGATTTCATTGACCAAGGCTTCTGTTTTGTCCCAGCCGAGACAGGGATCTGTGATCGATTGACCATAAACATCTGGTGTATCTTGACGCCCATCTTCTAAGTAAGATTCAATCATAAAGCCGCGAACTGTTTGCTTGATTTGCGCGTTCCAGTCACGATTAATTAAGGTTTGACGTACGATACGGATCTGCTCCAGGTATTGTTTGCCTGAGTTATCGTGGTTAGTGTCGACCATAATGAAAGGATTTTTAAGGCCCATTTTCTCATAGGTAGCAATGGCTTTGAGGAGATTATCGTAGTAGTAATTAGGTTCGTTTTCACCATGCTCATTGGTTGCACCTCGTAAAATGACGTGCGCCAAAGGATTGCCATCTGTGTCCACTTCTGCATTCCCAAACAAGAAATTTTGTTTATTTTGTGCCGCGTGAATAGCGTTGAACATGACACTCAAATTACCAGACGTTGGATTTTTCATCCCCGTTGGGGCGTCAATCCCTGAGGCTACAAAACGGTGCTCTTGGTCTTCAACAGACCGTGCCCCAATGGCATGGTAGCTGACCAAGTCGTCGACCATGCGCAAGTTAGACGGGTAGAGCATTTCGTCTGCAGTTGTGAGACCCGTCTGCGTAATCACTTTGTAGTGTAAATCACGAACAGCCTGAATCCCATTGATGAGATCCGGTAATTTTGACGTATCCGGTTGATGCATCAGGCCCTTATAGCCATCCCCATTGGTCCGAGGCTTAGCCGTGTAGACACGCATGACCATGAAGACCTTATCCTTCACCTGCTCTTGTAATTTCGCCAAGCGATGGGCGTACTCCAAGACGGCAGCTTCATTATCTGATGAACAAGGACCAATGACAAGCAAGATGCGGTCATCTTCGCCTTTGATAATGCGTTCTAATTCCGCATCGCGCGATTCTTTTTGCGCTAAAATATCACCTTCTAGTTTAGCGTGTGATTTAACGGCTGCGATATCAATTGTCGCACCTTTTTGATGAATTCCCATTTTTAATTTTCCTTCTAATTATTATAAAATTCTGACAAAACAATTTAAACAAAAACTGAAGCAAGCTCCAGTTTCATCGCCAAAAATTTGACTTGCACCAGACCAATAGGTCAGCCTGATACCTGCTTATAGTTCCTGATAAATTTCGTTAATCAGTTTTTCCGTTTTATCCCAACCCAGACAAGGGTCTGTGATGGATTTACCAAACACGACTGGCTCATCTTGACGCCCATCTTCCAAGTAAGATTCAATCATGAAGCCACGCACATATTTTTGAATCAGTGGATTCCATTGGCGATTGATCAAAGTTTGACGGACAATTCGGATTTGTTCCAAATAACGTTTTCCTGAATTATCATGGTTGGTATCGATCATGATAAATGGATTTTCAAGACCCATTTTTTCATAAGTTCCAATCGCTTCTAACAAATCATCGGTATAGAAGTTAGGAATATTTTTACCATATTCATTCAAGGCACCCCGAAGAATCGCATGCGCTAATGGATTCCCCTCAGTCTCAACTTCTGTCCGGTTAAAAAGAAAGTTTTGCGGTGCTTGTGCAGCATAGATGCCATTAAACATGACATTCAAATTACCTGATGTTGGATTTTTCAACCCAACTGGCACATCGATTCCTGACGCCACAAACCGGTGCTGTTGGTTCTCAACAGAACGCGCCCCAACTGCGATATAGCTGACCAAATCGTCAATAATTCGCAGATTTTCTGGGTAAAGCATTTCATCCGCAGTCGTCAAACCCGTCTCAGTGATGACCTTATAATGGAGTTCACGAACAGCCTTAATCCCATTTAACAGGTTAGGTTGTGCTGTTGCATCTGGTTGATGGATCAAGCCTTTATAACCATCACCATTGGTCCGTGGTTTTGCCGTATAAACGCGCATGACCATGAAAATTTTATCTTTGACGGTTTCTTGTAATTTAGCCAAACGACGCGCATATTCAAGCGCCGCTTCTTCATTATCAGATGAACAAGGACCAATCACCAATAAAATCCGGTCATCTTCGCCTTTGATAATGGCTTCTAACTCACGGTCACGGGCATCTTTCAAGGCTTTCGTTGCCGCTGAAAGTTTGCCTAATTCTTTGATTTCTTCTATCTCTAGTTTTTTAGAAATTTCTTTAAATGTCATTTGTTCACTTTCATTCTCTAACTCAATAGCCTAGGGCTACTCTCAAGGGATTGTTCTCAAAGCACCTAGGTCCCCCGAAAAACTTGTAACTCACTTTGTCTGTCATTAAGCGATTTTCGCGCGACCATGACAATTTTTAAATTTCTTACCTGACCCACATGGACATGGATCATTACGTTTCACTTTTGAAAAGTCTAGACCTGATGTTTCAGCGTTTGTCGCCGCTTCTGCTGACGCAACATCTGTCAGATTTTCGAGCGAAGCCGTTGTCACCACCTTAGGCCCATTATCTTGTTGAATCGTTGTTTGCGGGTGAATTTGTGCTTTCATCATCAAACGTGTCACTTCAAACTCAATCGCTCCGACCATGTTATTAAACATATTAAAGGCTTCTTGTTGGTATTCAACAAGTGGGTTATTTTGCGCGTAGCCACGTAAGCCGACACTTTGACGCATTTGGTCCAATTGGTCGATGTGATCTGACCAATTCGTGTCAACCGTTCTTAGAATAACCGCTTGTTGGAAACTTAATTGACGCTCTGGTTCAGCCAATTTTTCCATTTGTTCAGCATAGATAGCTTTAACTTTATCAAAAATCAACGTTTTTACATCAGATAAGCTCAGACCTTCAAGGTCAGATGCAGTGATTTCGCCATCAGGTAAAAAATTACTTTCCACTTGAACAATCAAGTCCTGTGTGCCCGTTTCATCTAACTTACCTAAAGGTGCTTGTCCCGCAATTATGCGATCAATCGTCCGCTCAAACATCCCCAAAAGTTGCGGTGTCAAGCTTTCTTTGGCTGTGATCACTTCATAACGTTGTTGATAAATCACTTCACGTTGCTCACGAATGACATCATCATATTGTAAGACTTGTTTACGAGAATCGTAGTTATTACCCTCAACACGTTTTTGTGATGCTTCAATCTGATTGGTAATCATGCGCGATTTAATCACCGCATCTTCACCCTCAATTTTGAAACGCTCAAGTACGGCAGCTACACGTTCACTACCAAAACGACGCATCAAATCATCTTCAAGCGACAGATAGAATTGTGACACACCTGGATCTCCTTGACGCCCAGAACGGCCACGTAACTGATTATCAATCCGACGAGATTCATGACGCTCTGTACCGATTACAGCCAGCCCACGATATTCAGAATCTGGATGATCCACAACACCAGGACCTAATTTAATATCGGTACCACGTCCAGCCATATTGGTCGCAATGGTTACTGCACCCTTTTGACCGGCATTCATAATAATTTGAGCTTCTTTGAAGTGATTCTTAGCATTCAAGACTTCGTGAGGAATACCAGATTCGACTAATTTTTGCGAAATGATCTCCGATGTCTCTACACCAACAGTCCCAATCAAAATCGGTTGTCCTTTTTCATGACGGTCTTTGACATCACGGACAACAGCCGCAAATTTTGATTCAATCGTAGGATAAAGTAAATCTGGATGATCCACACGAATGATAGGCATATTTGTTGGAATTGGGATGATTTGCATATTATAGATTTCACGGAATTCTTCCGCTTCTGTTTTAGCTGTCCCTGACATCCCCGCCAATTTTTTATACATCCGGAAATAGTTTTGATAAGTAATAGACGCCATGGTCTTAGACTCATCTTGGATTGGTACGCCTTCTTTGGCCTCGATCGCTTGGTGAAGCCCATCAGAGAAACGACGGCCCTCCATCGCACGACCTGTAAATTGATCGACAATCAAAACCTCTTGATTGTCATCTACCATGTAGTCAAAATCAAGTGACATGATATAGTTTGCGCGAAGAGAATTATCTACAAAGTGAGTCAATGCAGCATTTTCAAGATCATAGAGATTATCAATCGCAAAGAATTTCTCTGCTTTATCAATCCCCTCCTCTGTCAAACTAATTGTTTTAGATTGCACATCAATTTTATAATCATCACCCTCTTCATAGTCTTCACGACCATTCAAAGATTTCACGAACTGATCTGCACGATAGTAAAGGGCGCTTGAGCTTTCTGCTTGACCTGAAATAATCAACGGTGTCCGCGCTTCATCTATTAGAATTGAATCCACTTCATCGACTAATGCAAAATTCAACGGACGTTGTGACATCTCTTCAAAAGTCGTCACCATATTGTCACGTAGATAGTCAAACCCTAACTCAGAGTTAGTTGAATAAGTGATATCGCAAGCATAGGCCTCACGTTTTTCAATTGCTGATTTAGTTGATGAGTTAATTCCAACAGTTAAACCAAGCCAATTATAAAGCTCACCCATTTCAGTTGCATCACGCGCTGACAGATACTCATTGACCGTGACAACGTGGACACCTTCACCCGCCAAAGCATTCAAATAAACTGGCATTGTCGCTGTTAAGGTTTTACCTTCACCAGTCCGCATCTCAGGGACATCCCCATTATGCAAGACAATCCCACCCATAATTTGAACATGGTATGGAAAAAGACCTAGAATACGTTTTGCACCTTCGCGAGCAACCGCGAAAGCTTCATAAAGCAAATCATCTAGCGTTTCGCCATTTTGATAGCGTTGTTTAAACTCTGGTGTTTTAGCTTGAAGTTCAGCATCAGACATGGCCGCATAAGCCGCCTCATAGCTTTCTACCTTTTCTGCCATTTTATGCAATTTTTTTAATTGTTTTTTATCATTTTCAATTATTTTTTGAATAATGTTAGCCATTTTATCTCCCAAAGAGTCTTAGTCATTGTCTTAAAACAATATACTCTCAACAATTTTACCATTTTATAACCTAAATTTCAATTACAAAAAAATCGTCCTAAGACGATTTTGATTGAACCATTAATTTGGATAGATGTAAGTAACGCCACCTGGTGTAAACCAACCACGGTAATTACGGATTGCTTGATTACCATTATAGTTGGCTTCCCGAATTTGGATTTGACTTCCATTAACCATAGAAACAACAGCAACATGTCCATAGGCAGTTGGTCCATATTCAACCATAATAGCACCAACTTGTGGGGTAGAACCTGTACGGAAACCTGCGGCTGCGGCTGATGAAGCCCATTGAGCACCATTCCCCCAGTTATTACCAGCCCAAGGCGCTAACTCTTTTGCACCCCATGTACACTGACCTACTGGATAAGTATTGACACCACCGCCACCAGTTGGTGGGGTTGGGGTTGGAGTTGGAGTTGGAGTTGGAGTTGGAGTAGGTGTATAGTCGCCATTACCACTTCCACCAGGACTAGGCGTAGGTACGCTATTGTCAATAGAAACACCATTATCAGCTTGCTCTTTTGCTTTAGCGGCTGCATCAGAAACTTGATCATTATAAGCTTTTTCGCGAGCTGCTGCTGCTGTTGCTGCTGCTTGAGCTGCTGCTTTCTGTTCAAGCAATGACGCTTTATCGCCCTCTGCCGTTGCGCGTTCTGCTGCTAAATTCAACTGCGCAACTTTAAGCTGTGCTTGTTGTGTTTCAAGTGTTTTGGCTTGATCATCCATTTGAGCAAGCAATTTATACCCCTCGTTTGCTTTAGCCTGATTTTCTTTTTGTGCTTTATCTAAATCTGCTTTAGCTGTTTCTTGTTGTTTCATCATGTCGTTATTCGCTTTAACAACGGTTCTCATAGCTGAGACACGTGTCACGACATCTGATAAAGATTTAGAATTGATGACAGCATCCACATAAGATGTTGCTGAGCCATCTGTCTGAGCTGAACGTGCTTGTGCTTTAAGTGCTTCATCACGTTCTTTAATTTCTTTAGTGAGTTCACCAATTTTGGTTTGTAGTTTTTCAGACTCTTTTAACAAATCGTCGGTCTCTTTTTTAAGAGCACTTTGTTTAGACGATAATGTATTAACCTGTGATTGAATACCTGCGACTTCTGATTGTGCAGTTGCTTCAGCAGATTTTGTCGAGGCAATTTTTGCATCTTGACTTGCGATTTTATCATCTGTTTCATCGGCCATAGCAACTAATACTGTGGAAGCGGATGTTAAAACGACAGTAGATAACAAAAGAGCCGATATCAATTTTTTCTTCATATAGTTTTCTTTTTCCTCCAAAGGCTTACGCGTTTTCGGTTCAAATTTAATTATACGCTTTCAAAGTACAATTAATGTTACGATTGTATTACAGTTTAGTTTTCATTTGTAACGCTTTCTTTGCTTTTGTGATGCCATAAAATTTTTCCAAGGGTGATTGCAAAGCAATGGCAAAGAAGATGTTGAGAAATAGACTTGGCGCCATTTCATAGATGACGTAATCGACAAAATTAAAGTTTGAAATTTGAAACCCTAAGATAATGGCACCTGATAAGAATTCAAAAGCCGTGACAATGATAATCACAGTAAAAATCCGCGTCAAACGATTGGTAAAAACGGTTTGCCTAATATTATAGACAAAAAGTGCAATCAGTGGAAACAATAAGCTTGCAATGCCATAAACACCAATATAGTAACTATCATAGATCAGACCGATGACAAAAGCGACAATCACCATGTAATGATAGCTATGTTGCAAGATACTATAGGTCAAAAAAATCAAGAGGAGACAAGATGTCACCGTTGTCACATTTGTACTCAACAAACGCGTCAACTGACCATCCAGAAGCATCACAACTAATAAGATGAAGGGCGTGAAAAACTGAAAGGAGAACCGACTCATACTTGTTTACCCTTTCCAAAACTGCTATTCTGTCTACTATTCTTAACATTTTGAGTGTGTACGCTGCTTAACATCTTTCCCTATTACCTCCATCTGCCTATTTTCAGTCATTTCCACTCAGAATTGCGAAGCCACAAACCAGGAAATCCTCAATGTCTTCATTATAGCACGACTTGCTTTCTTTTTCTATCTATTCTTAGATCCTGCAGAATGTGATTGTATTGACAAATTATAAAACACACGGTATGATAAACCTATCAATCGTTGATTTTTACATCTTGTGATGTGCTATTTTCAGTTACACTCACCTTACCGCATCAGACATATAATGGAGGATTTATGGAAAAATTTAAAAAAATCGCAACACCCAAACGTCTTTTGGCCTTAGCTATCTTAATACTCGTTTTAATTTTTGCCTTTCAAAATCTTAAGCCAGTTTCTCTTAACCTTGTCTTTTTTTCGCTCAATATCCCCTTACTCCTCTTGATTGTTGTCCTATATAGCTTAGGCGTGATCACTGGCTGGTCTATCAAGCGCAAAGACATGAAACAAATCGTCAACAAATCCCAGGATGACATCAAAAAAGAAATCAAAGCCTTACAAGAACAGATGAAATAAACTGATAAGTCACTATAAAAAAACGCCGAAGAGTGCTCAATCTTCTCGGCGTTTTTGATTTTAAACTAACTTAATTACTCGCCTCACTCAAGCCACGTTTGATTGCGAAAACAAAGCGGATATCATCAAATTGGCTGGCGGGCTTGACATAAACTTCCCGATCCATCCCTTTTTGATTCTTTTTCTCACCGATAATGTCGCCAACCAACAAGTCGGACGGTGAATTACCGCCAAGGCCAGACGTCACAACCTGCTCTCCTTTGGTGAACTGATTATCCGATGAAATCTGTGTGATAATGAAGGCATTTTGCTGCGCATCATAACCTGTAATCAATCCATAAGCTGGATTTTCTGCCGACCCCAGTCTCACTGGGATTTTATTCTCCAATACCTTATCCGATGTCAAGAGGGCAACTTTTGAAGTCGTTGTATTAACCTGTGTAATTCGACCGACGACACCGCCATTACTCATGACAATCATATCATCTTTGAGACCATCCGCTGAGCCTTTATCAATGGTCATCGTATCTCCCCAAGCATTGGGATTGCGTACAACGACATTTGACGCGACTTTTTCATAGTTTGTCAGCGTATTTTGTAAATCAAGGGCTACCTTTAAGGCTTTGTTTTCCGCTTTCAAACTATCTAATTCTGATGCATTATCTGTTAAACTTGTCACTTTTTTGCTTAATTTCGCGTTTTGTTGATAAGTCGACAGCAAATTGCCAACTTCTGCAGCTTTATTCTCAAAGAAGTTAAAGGGTGCAGCGATAATACCATCCAATCCCCCAACCGTATCATTGACGACAAGGGTCATCTCCGATGGTTTTTGGCTGTCTTTAAAACGGCGAGCCGAAATGATAATCGTGACACAAGCCGTGATCATCATGATAAGGGCAATAATAATGATTTTACTAATATTTATTTTTTTCAATGGTGACACTATCTCCAAGTCTGGTCGAGTGGCAAGACGTCACGATTGCGTGTTGCTTTCCTCTTTACTGATGACCGTTTATTTTCTACTGTTTTATTTTATCAAATTTTAAGGAAATTTGATAGAATAGACTTAAGAAAATTAACGGAGAAAAATATGATTCCAACTTTTGGCAAAAAAATTGACAGCAAAGACTATCAAGCCCGCTACGGTGTCTATGGTATCGTGGCGCGCAAGGACAACACCGAAATTTGTCTCGTTCAAGCACCAAATGGCGCCTATTTCCTACCAGGTGGCGAGATTGAATCAGGCGAAGATCATAAAAAAGCACTGGTGCGTGAGTTGCACGAAGAATTAGGGGCCAAAGCTAAGCTGGGTAAATTTCTGGGGCAAGCGGATGAATACTTCTATTCGTCACATCGTGATACCTACTATTATAATCCAGCCTATATCTATGAAACGGTTGGTTATGAAATCTTAGGCGCCCCTTTAGAAGATTTCAATCATGTCGATTGGTTCCCAATTGAAACGGCCATCAAAAAACTCAAGCGTGGCAGCCATAAGTGGGGCGTTACGGCTTGGCAGGACTATCTGAATACTCTATAATAAAAACCTGTCCGACGACAGGCTTTTATTTTTTGTTTCATTTTCAGTGTTTTCGATACGCTAAGCTATAAAATAAAGCAATCAAGATCGCACCGCCTACGACATTGCCCAGATAGACGGGAACAAAGTTGTGCAAGAAATCTAACCATGAGGCATGGCCGACAAAGATAGCAAAAGGGATCAGAAAGCTATTAGCGACACTATGCTGGAAACCGATAACGACAAAAGTCATAACAGGAAACCAGATAGCGAGGATTTTTCCTGAAAAATCTTTCGCCCCATAATTTAGCCAGACCGCTAGGCCAACGAACCAATTACAGCCAATGCCTGAGCAAAAAGCGGTTAGGAAAGTCGCGTCAAGCTTGGTTTGGGCCACATGAAGCGCTTCTTTTAGGGCATCACCTGTCGTCAAGGTCCCCGCTAGCACACCAAAGACATAGGCAACAAAAATCGCGCCGACCAGATTAGCCACAGTAATGACTAGCCAATTGTTCAAAAGCTCTTTCAGCGTCACCCGCTGTTTAAAATACCCTACGGCCACAGCCATCATATTCCCAGTAATCAGTTCCCCTCCGGCAAGCAAGATGACAATTAAGCCGACAGGGAAAACTGCTGCCCCGACAAAGCCTCCCCCGACGCGTAGATAAGCCAAATAGCCTAGGGAAATCATAGCACCACCGATAAACCCTAAAATGAGTTTTGTGAGAAGTGGCTTATTGACCTTGACAACGGCAGTCGCTGCTGTTTGTTCAAGAATTTCTTCTGGAGTGTACATAAAATTAAACTTAACCTTTTTCTAAATTCGCGATGTTGTTCTCAATTTGTTTGTGAGTTTTTTTACAACCGTTAAGCTCAATTTTACCTTAATTTGGAAACGATTTCAAGTTATTTTGTGATGATTTTCACACCATTATGTTCGCTACCGATGATAACCGTTTTGGCCATGTCTTTAAAGAGGCCATGCTCGACTACGCCGACAGTTTCATCTAGCAACTTGATCAAGCGCGTCGTGTCTTCTATTTTCTCTAAGTGCAAGTCAATGATATAGTTCCCCATGTCCGTGACCAAGCGTTCACCCGCATCATCTAGGCGGAAAGTGGGTTGAAACCCAAGTTTGTCAAACAATCGGAATAATTGCCCACACCCAAACGAAACCACCTCAACCGGTAGTGGAAAGGCACCCAGATGCGACACCAGTTTTGACTCGTCCGCAATCCAAATATAGTCCTTGCTATAAGTTGCGACAATTTTTTCCATCAATAGGGCTGCACCGCCACCTTTGATCCCATTTAAATCCAGATCCACTTCATCTGCCCCATCGACTGTTAGGTCAATGGCTGCCACTTCATCAATATTTTTGAGCGGAATACCCAATTCACGCGCTTGCGCACTCGTCACACTCGATGTCGTCACTCCGACAATTTGGAGATTTTCTTCTGCCACTCGGCGCCCCAGTTCCGCCACAAAAAAAGCTGCTGTTGAGCCTGTGCCTAGACCTACAACCATGCCATCTTTAACAAATTTCGCCGCCTCAATGCCAACCAGTTTTTTTAGATTATTCATAGATTTATTATAGCATTAAACGCTCAGCCATACTAGTCCAAATGACACAAAAGCGCTATTTTTAAGGGACAAGATCCTTCTTTTTTTTTCTATCATTTATTAAAGCAAGGGACATTTTGATCTGGGTCAGTCATTTGCCGTATTGAGCATTTGCGCAATCGTGTCATAGCCCAATTGATTGGCATAATCTAGTGCTGTTCTACCACTATGATCCCTTAGCCTTGTATTAGCCCCATTTCTTAATAACTCAGCAACAATCTCTTGATACACTTGTGACCCGTCTCGTAAACCAACGGCTTCGATTAAGGTGGTGTAGCCAAATTTATTTTGATAATCAATGGCCACGCGCTTATCAGCCAAAAGCAGTCGCACATTGTCAAGATGGCCTTTTTCAGCTGCCGGTATCAAAGCATTTCCCCCATACCGGTTATAGACGGATTGATCAGGCGTAGCATGGGACAGCATGTAAGCCAGAGTCTCCGTTCGACCTTGCGCCCCAGCATACAGATAGGGACTGTCTTGAATAGCATCTTGTTGATTGATATTGGCACCAGCATCAATTAATAATTTCGCAATAGGGACTTGATTCTGATGAACCGCTAGTAACAAAGGCGTTTCAGATTTCTCGTTGATCTCATCAATCGGATAAGCCGACGACTTGAGAATTGCTTGTGTTTGTGCAATATCCCCTTCCGAAACGGCTTGAATCAAGCTTCCTGTCGTAAATGTCATCTGATTTTTTCCCTCCGATTTTAGGCCTTCTTTTATACTTTCTATCTTGACTACTTGTGTTTTTGATGGCTTGATAGTTTAACCGTCTTGACTGCTTTTAGCTTTTCTTGACACCCACCTAAAAACAAAGCAAACATCAGTAAGTTAAAGGGGAGGACCATCCGGTTTAATGGTTTCCTTTTCATCAGCGCTCTTCTTTCAAATTAATACCGTATTATAACGTTGATAATATCAAATTAGCCACCAGAAAGCCTTAGCCTCCCTTTAGAGCCTATCTCAAATTACAGAGTCTTTCTCTCTTATTTCGCATTTTTATGTTAGCGACTTCTAGCATTTACTTTTTTATAATTTTGTAGTAAACTATATCTAGTATCTAAAACTAGATGATATCAAAATGACGCATTAGAAAGATAAACAATTATGTCTGAACCACTCATTGACTGGGGAAAAGAAATCGAAACCGCCAGCCTACCCCGCTGGGAAGAATTGCCTGATATTGAACTCTATATGGATCAGGTCATCAGCTTGGTTGGTAAATATTTAACGCCAATCTTACCTAAACAAGAGCAGGCCCTCCTCACCAAATCCATGGTCAATAACTATGTCAAGTTGGAGCTCATCCCTGCACCTGTTAAGAAAAAATACTCCCGCGTCCACCTGGCTTTCCTCATTGCCATTACCTTGCTCAAACAAGTCCTGACCATTCCTGAAATTAAAACAGGCATCGTCTACCAAGGCCGTGTCAGTGGTACTCACGAAGCCTATAATATTTTTTGTCACGCGCTAGAAGAAACTTTGAACGTTGTCGGTAAACAAGTCCAAGGGATTGGCACACCTGGCTTATTTTCAAAACAAATTTCACCCGAATATTTTATCGTGACCGCCGCCACCTCGTCACTTGCCGCAAAATTACTCGCCCAAAAAAACATTGAACTTGCAGAAGGTTTAAGCATTATGGAAAATAAGGAGATCTCATATGACATCTGAAAAAATTGCAATTCTTGTTGACTCTGGCTGTGATGTGCCTGAAACGATTGCACAAGCGGATAACCTCTATGTCATTCCACTCAAAATCATCTATAAAGATGCCGAATACACCGACAAACTAGATATCACTGCTGAAGAAATCTACGATCGACTCCCGATCGAGATTCCTAAAACTTCTTTACCTGAAGGGGCCTATATCCAAAAAATCTTTGAACAAATCGTGGCAGATGGTTATGAAAAAGTTTTAGCGATTACCATTTCAAGCGGCTTATCCGGAACTTTTAACTCTGTCAGATTGGTGGCGCAAGATTTTCCAATGCTCGAAACCTTCATGTTTGATACAAAAAACATCGGGATTGGCGCAGGCGTTCATGCCATTCGCGCTGCTGAATTGATCGCTTCTGGCTCAAGTTTTGACGCGATTACAAAGGTACTTGCTAGCGAAGTTAAAAATAGTAAAATTTTCTTCAGCGTTGCCACGCTTGAATACCTCCAAAAAGGCGGTCGTATTGGCCTCGTTAGCTCCATTGTCGGCACGATGCTCAACCTCAACCCGATTATTTCTTGTAATGATGATGGCATTTACTACACCGTTGCCAAATCACGCGGTCGCAAAAAAAGCCTTGAAAAATCAGTCAAGTTAGTCAAGGACTTTGTTGGGAATCATCAAAAAGTTCGCTTGTTTGTTGCCCACGGCAATGCAGCTAAAGAAGCCTTGATTTTAGTTGACGCTTTAAAAGCAGCGATTCCTCAAGCCATTGACGTCTTATATGGTCAAATCTCCCCCGCCCTTGTCGTTCACACCGGACCAGGTTTGATCGGCATTGGCGCACATCTTTTGGATTAAACAAAAAAGCCTACGGGCTTTTTTTAGTTATCTGCCGTCCCAAGCAACCCCAATTGCTGTTTTTCTGATTTTGCGTTAAAATAAGACTATGACTAGCCAACACGCTGCGCTATTTGCGAAATACACACAGAGCTGGGAAAATGATGTCGTCATTACTGAATGCTACGGCGCGACTTATGTCGGTAAAACTGAAGCGCAAAAATGGTTTCAGTATTGGACAGCACCTGCTGAAAACCAGGTAGTGAAATGGGACATTCTCGCTGAGTTTGAAGATAGCGTCAAAAATACCGCCTTCTTCAACTGGCGTTTTCACTACCTTTATCAAGGGCAAGCAAATGTTTTTGAAGGCCTCTCACAAGTCGCTTTTTCAGATACAGGAAAAATTACCGAATTAAAAGAATACGAGATGGCTTTTGACAAGACCAGACCTTATTTGCCATCAAAATAGAAATAGGAACAAGATGATCACAAAAGAAATAAAATCCCCTGCCTTATAAGAGCGTAAACCTTATAAAACAGAAAATTTTGAAACGATATTAACCAATTAATTACTTATCATTTTTCCACAAAACCACTTTTAGAAATCAATTGATAGGAACTGCTTAAAACTTTGTTTTGAGCAGTTTTTCATCTACCGATTCGTTCATTAAAATTTATATAGCATACCTATTACCCGAATATATTTTTATATTTAATCTCAAAAATATTCAATATTAAATTTTTTTAAACTTCGTTATACTGCCGGTAAATCATCAATAATATTAGAAAGTTCTTCATCAGACATCCGAGATAAAGAATGTCTATGTTCCCTATATTCTGAAAGCACTTCAGGATTTTCCATTAAGAAATCCCTATTAATAGATTTTATCGAATGTCCTCTTTGTCTATTTTTTATAGTTTCCTTAGAATGTGGCCTTAAGGATCCATTCACAAGCTGACCAAGGCCACGATTAAATTCTCTCTCAATAATAATTGGAATAATATTATCATTATTAAATTTTCTCGCCTCATAACTGGGTGTACGACGAACTAGATCTTTAGGTATTAAAAGTAATTTTTCATAATGGCCGTTTGGTGATTTAGACCCTGGTAATTCAACTTGTGTGTTTTCCCAACATTCTTTATCTAGATTTAGAATAAGTCCTGAATTAACCTCAGATGTTTGTATATCATATTTCTTACACATCTTTTGTGTAAATTCAATTAATTTTTTTCGAATGATATTTGCTACTATATCCGAAATCATATCAGGACCAATGCCATCAATCATAAATGCAGTTTGTTCTAAATCTACCAGCAAACCACTACTCACTGCTTTTGAGTTAGACAGCGATTCATATAATTTGTTAGCTCGATCATTTCCTACACCCTTACCAATTGATTGACCTTTTGAATTTCCTAAATGAATTTCATTAGGCTCACGTAACCCCGAAAGCAATTTTAATGCTTTACTTTTATTTCCTTGCTTGATATAATTAATCACTTTCTGAAAATAATCTCTGATTAATTTTGTACACTCTCGTCCCCAACCATTATTAAGCAACGAGAATGATGTTGGATCAATATATAATCTTACATCCGTATCCAATCGTACATCTAAAAATTCAAGTTCCGATTGCGTTTTATTCAAGTTGAAAAAACTTGATACTATTTCTTTTCGATTTTTATTCATAAATTCACCTATTTCTTCTATTGAAATTTTGAGCAAATTATGCGAGAATAATTTTAAAGATTTTATTTTGCATATTTGCTTAATAAACTATAATAGATATTGCTCATCTATCACATCTTGCCAAGAAATCCCCATTTCTTGGTTTTTATTTTTACCACATACAATTTAATCACCTCCTTTCTGGAATAAAAGTATTTATTTAAATTACAATAATTAACTTAATCTATAATCCGTATTTTACTGTTCCTATATGCCATCATTATGAAATATATTATTTCTTAGACTAATAAGCGATATCCGATAAAATAACGAAAAATTTAAATAATTCTATTTATTTATTATAACATATTTCAAAATAAAAAAATCTAAAAAAGCACAATATATTGTGCTTTTTTAGATTTTCAAAAGGAACTAACACCATATCTAGTGTTAGTTCCTTTTGAAAAACACGGAGATTATCAAGCAACATTACAAGAAATGATAGCCATTCTTTTTATTAACACCAATACTAAGAGCTTTAAATCGATAAGGATCTATAGATTTTTAATGATCTTTATAGGGCACTGAACTATGCGAATAGACTCTCTAAAATTGATGTTCATATATCAATAGCAACTACAATTGCTGTTTTTCTGTTTTTGCGTTAAAATAAGAAGATAACAGGCTTTTGAAGGAGTAGCTACTATTTAGCCTCAAAATAGAAATAGGAACAAGATGATCACTAAAGAATTTGATACAATCGCAGCCATCTCAACACCACTTGGTGAAGGGGCTATTGGCATCGTCCGGCTCTCAGGCAGTGAAGCCATTGCCATTGCTGACAAAGTTTTTACAGGAAAAGCTCTGGCGAACTGCGACAGCCACACGCTCAATTACGGGCACATTACGGAAAACACGCGCGTCCTCGACGAGGTCATGGTCGGTGTCATGAAAGCGCCGAAAACTTTTACCCGCGAAGATGTCATCGAAATCAACACCCACGGTGGCATTGCCGTTATGAACGAAATCCTCCAACTTTTGCTCCGCAATGGTGCGAGAATGGCAGAACCCGGTGAATTTACCAAACGTGCCTTCTTAAACGGTCGCATGGACTTGTCACAGGCTGAAGCTGTCATGGACATCATCCGTGCTAAAACGGATCAAGCAATGAATATCGCTGTCAAACAGCTCGACGGTAGCTTATCAAACTTGATCAATAAAACACGGCAAGAAATTCTTGAAACACTGGCACAAGTCGAAGTCAATATCGACTATCCCGAATATGATGATGTCGAAGAAATGACGACAAGACTATTACGTGAAAAAACAGCAGCCTTTCAAACGCTACTCGACAATTTACTGAAAACAGCTAAGCGTGGAAAAATTCTCCGTGAAGGTCTGTCAACAGCGATCATTGGTCGACCAAACGTTGGCAAATCAAGTTTATTGAACCACCTCTTGCGTGAAGAAAAGGCCATTGTCACAGATATTGCAGGTACCACGCGAGATGTCATTGAAGAATACGTCAATATCAATGGTGTGCCTTTAAAACTAGTGGATACAGCTGGGATTCGTGAGACAGACGATGTTGTGGAACGCATCGGCGTGGAACGCTCACACAAAGCGCTAGAAGAAGCTGATCTCGTCCTGCTTGTCTTGAATGCCAATGAAAACCTAACTGATCAAGACCGTCAGTTATTGGCGCTCAGCGAGGGCAGTAACCGCATCATCTTACTCAATAAGACGGATCTGCCTGAAAATATTGAAACGGCTGACCTGCCTGACGATGTCATTAAGATTTCTGTTCTTGAAGACACCAACATTGACAAAATCGAAGCAAAAATTAACGACCTTTTCTTTGAGAATGCTGGGATTGTTGAGCAAGATGCGACCTATCTGTCAAATTCTCGTCACATTGCCTTAATCGAACAAGCGCTTGAAGCCTTGACAACGGTTAATGATGGCCTTGATGCAGGTATGCCCGTTGATTTGGTGCAAGTCGATATGACACGGACTTGGGAAATTCTCGGAGAAATTACGGGGGATGCCGCACCTGATGAGTTAATCACACAGTTGTTTAGCCAATTCTGTTTAGGAAAATAAAAAAAACGCCAACGACGGCGTTTTTTCTTATCTCTTTTTCAGGGCACGATTGCCCAAGTAATTTAAGGCTGTCATAAATAGTTTTTTAAACACACGTGGGCAACTTCTAGCTAACCAAACCATGGCGCGGTCGCTAAAGGCATGGAAATAACGCCGTTTTGGACGTGCATCTGTTGCTGCTTTGTAGAAGACTTGTGCCAAATCTTCAGAACTGGCACCGCTTGTGTGCTCATTCGTTGTTAGTAAGGCTGAGACTTTATCAACTAAACTTGTATAGACAGAATCCGGCTTCAAATTTACTCTAGCACGTCCCATGGCGATGTCGCTCCAAGCTGACTGTGTGCCTCCGGGTTGGATAACGAGGGAACGCACACCAAAGGGCGCGATTTCGATGTCAAGCGAGTCGCTCCATTGCTGTAATGCTGCTTTTGTGGCGTGGTAATAAGCGCCCAGTGGCATATAAACATCTCCACCAATCGATGAAATGTTGATAATCCGTCCAGATTGTTGTGCGCGCATAATAGGGAGCACAAGCTGGGCTAGATCTGCTGCACCAAAGAAATTAGTCTCAAACTGCCGTCTCGCATGCTCCAGCGAAATATCTTCAACTGGCCCATATTCACCATAGCCAGCATTGTTAATCAGGACATCAATCCGCTTTTCTTGTTGGAAAATTTTGTCAATGAATGCTTGGTTGGACGCATGATCTGTAACATCTAGTTTGAGGGCATGGATGTGCTCGGCAGCAGGAATTTTCTCAACGCGACGGGCACCGCCATATACAGTCCACCCCTGTTTCGCAAATAGCTCTGCCGCCGCAAACCCCATCCCATTACTAGCGCCTGTAATAGCGACTACTTTTGTCATCTCTTTCTCCTCTACTTCGCTACTAGTCAAATCCCGCAACATCAGTCAAATTCGCCAAAATCATCTGATAATCAAGCTTTTCGCTCCAGTGGGCATCCCTAAAGATCGCGATCGCCTCTTGTCTGGCAACTTCCAAAATATTGTAGTCATTGACAATATCCGCAACTGAAAATTCTGGCAAACCTGATTGGCGCGTCCCGAAAATTTCGCCACTACCACGCAATTTGAGGTCTTCTTCTGCTAAGACAAACCCATTTTGCGTTTCTGTCATGATTTGCATCCGACGCTTGCCAGTTTCCGATTTGGGATTGGCGACTAAAATCGTATAGGATTTTTTCTCACCACGTCCGACACGGCCACGTAGCTGATGCAATTGTGATAAGCCAAAGCGGTCAGCATCAATAATCACCATAATCGTTGCATTGGGCACATTAACCCCGACTTCAATGACAGTTGTTGAGACTAACACATCGTATTTCTGCGCCTTAAAGTCCGTCATGACCTGATCTTTGTCGGCATTTTTCATCTTGCCATGAAGCAGGGCGACATTTGCTGTCAAACCGAAAAAGTCCTGTAGCTCCATAAAAAGCTCTGTCGCGTTTTTCAAGTCCAGCGCTTCACTTTCTTCAATCAAGGGTGAAATAAAATAAACCTGCGCCCCTTTTGTGACCTCATCAGCAATCCACGGCAAAATTTGCGGCGTTAATTGCTCATGCTTAACCCAACGCGTCGTAATCGGCTTTCGGCCAGCAGGCAGCTCGTCGATAATTGACACATCCATATCCCCAAAAGCTGTAATGGCCAGCGTCCGTGGAATCGGCGTTGCCGTCATCATCAGGACATCTGGATTTTGCCCTTTTTCACGAAAGACCTTTCGCTGATTGACACCGAAACGATGCTGTTCATCCGTAATCACAAGACCCAGATTCTGGTAGTCTACCGCTTCTTGTATCAGCGCATGCGTGCCCGTGATCATCTGGATGCGACCATTTTCAAGACCCGCCAGCACCTCGCGCCGATCCGCAGCTTTCATCCCACTCGTCAGCAAGCCCACATTCAGCTCAGGAAAGAGCGTCTGGAGGCTGTCATAGTGTTGGTGCGCCAGAATCTCCGTCGGTACCATCATAGCCGCCTGGTAGCCCGCAGTGACCGCTGCGTACATAGCAAGACTCGCCACCGCCGTCTTCCCGCTCCCCACATCGCCCTGCAAAAGCCGATTCATATGATAAGGACTCGCCATATCGGCCAAAATCTCACGCAAAGACTGGTCTTGCGCCTTTGTCAAATGGTAAGGCAGTTGATTGATTTTGTCCGCGAGTTGATCAGCCTTGAACGCGATAACCAAGCCTTGGGTCAGCGACTTCTCTTTGTAGCGCAGAGCCTGTAATTTCATTTGGAAATAAAACAATTCCTCAAATTTCATGCGACGTAAGGCTTGCTGGTGCGCGATGTCATCAATGGGAAAGTGCATATCGTGAACTGCCGTTTTCCGATCAACCAAGCGATATTTCTGAAGCAGATCAGCCGGTAAATTCTCAGTGATTAACTCACCGACACCCGTCTCAAAGACAGACTGCAGTAGATTAACCAGAGCCGATTGTTTGATACCCTGCATGACATGATAGACCGGCTGAAAACTATTGTCAACCTGTGCCAATATTTTCATGCCCGTGATACTTAATTTCTTAGCATCCCATTTGCCATAGATGGCAAGTTCAGCATCCAGCGCAACCTTATCCTGCAAATAAGGCTGATTAAAAAAGCTGACTGAAATGACAGCTTCATCCTGCTTGATTTTAAAGGTCAGGCGATTACGGCGCGCGCCATAGTAACTGACATTAGGCGGGGTCACCACACGCCCGACAATCGTTGTCTTCTCCCCATCCATCAATTCAAAAATGGACTTTGACGAGAAATCATCATAACGAAAAGGAAAGTAGAGCAATAAATCTTGCACCGTAAAAATCCCCAGCTGATGATAACGCTCGGCAGATTTCGGGCCCACACCTTTTAAGAATTGAATTGAATCCGTTAGTTTCATATCTCTATTTTATCATTTTAGTCCAGGAAATACTTGTAGGACTTGCTTGACAGCCATTTCAGGTGACAGGTCGCTATTATTAAGCTTCAGTGTCTCAACATCTGGAAAATGTTCCGCTAGTTGATGACCTTGCGATGCTAACTGATACTTAACAACTGAATCTTCTAAATCTTGCATCGAAAATACCAAGTCTCGTTTAGAAGGTTTCGCTGCTAAGCGTTCTGGATGACGATTGCGCTCACGTCTTTTAGCAATATCTGCTACTAATTCTATGAAATAGACTGACTCACCAACCTCTGAAAAAATACCAGCGGTATCAGACAAAAAAGCTAAATCATCTGCTGATGCAAAATCAATCATCACCGTGAAAATCAGATGTTTAACAGGATTAGTATCGAGATGATCAACAAAAGCCTGAAATATCATTTTTCGCAAATCGTCTGATAGCTGAAAGGTCGTCGATGTATAGCCTAGAAAATCAGCAAATAAATCAATTGTTTGATGGTTGTAAAGCAACTTCCCATCTATATGTTTTTCGAGTTCACGGCCAACTGTCATTTTACCCACTGCTTGTGCACCAATTAAAACAATCAAACTCATGACAAATCCCTTCTTATATAAAAAAGCGAGAAAATAGATTTCTCACTCTGACTACTTATTATTGACCGTATAACTCTTGAAGTGGTTTAAAGACAATATCTTGTAAATCACTTGTGATTGTTTGCAGTGCTTGTTCTTTAGCTAGTAACTCTGACATGATTGAATTAGCTTGTAATTCAGCGAAAAGTGCTTGTGCTTCGTTTTGTTGTTCTGGCTCTATGAGTTGCCCCATTTGCATTTTGGTTTGGATGTCGATAAATTTCGCATACAAAACACTCGCTGCTTCATCAGCTTTAACAGCAGCAAGCGCTGTGACAACTGCTTGATATTCAGGCAAAGCACGGAATTCACGTTCTAATTGATTCATAGTGTCATAGATGTTCATAAATGTCTCCTTTTCTTATCTCTTATTATACCAAAAAAGCGCCCATTTCTGCACGCTTTCAAGTTCTAACCTTTTTTGACGACAGAGCCTTTCAAGCCAATCGCCCCAAAGCCATCAATCTTAGCATCGATGAAATGACCATTTTTGCCATTTTCATTGAGTCTGATATTTTTCGCTTTAGTCCCTTTTTTAATGGGTTTAGGCATCCCTTTGACAGGTAGATCCTGCACGATAATGACATCATCACCATCCGACAATTCAGTCCCGACTGAATCCAAAACAATAAACTTGTCACTTGCATTCTCAATATCTGCTTGTGTAAATTCATTGCCACATTCTGAACAACCAAAGGTTGTATCAGATAACTCATAAGTAAACTCACTGCCACAATGCGGGCATTTTGGTAACGTCATTTTTCTTCCTTCTACGATCTGACTGCGTCAAATCTTGAACTTAACAACCATTTGTGCTCCTACCAAGCTAATCCATTCGCAAACTTTGTCTGCTCAAAGCATTAATCTAGTATTGCAACCACTGTTCAATGTCGATTAAGGCATTGACGATCTCTTGATACAAAAAAACGGGGAATTTTCATTCCTCGTTTTCTCAATAACTAAATAAAATTATTTAGCGATTGATGCAAAATATTCAAGTGTACGAACAAGTTGTGAAGTGTATGACATTTCGTTGTCGTACCATGATACAGTTTTAACCAATTGTGTACCGTCAGCAGCTTCAGAAACTTCTGTTTGAGTTGCGTCAAACAATGAACCGAATGAAATACCAACGATGTCAGATGAAACGATTTCATCTGTGTTGTAACCATATGATTCAGTAGCAGCAGCTTTCATCGCAGCGTTTACTTCTTCAGCAGTTACTTTTTTGTCAAGAACAGTTACAAGTTCAGTCAATGAACCAGTTGGAACTGGCACACGTTGTGCATGACCTTTAAGTTTACCGTTCAATTCAGGGATAACAAGACCGATAGCTTTAGCAGCACCAGTAGAGTTAGGCACGATGTTTTCTGATGCAGTACGTGCACGACGAAGGTCACCACCACGGTGAGGACCATCAAGCGTCATTTGGTCACCAGTAAAACCGTGAACTGTTGTCATTGTACCAACTTTAAGACCAAAGTTTTTGTTCAAAGCGTCAGCCATTGGTGCAAGACAGTTAGTAGTACATGAACCAGCAGAAATTACTGTTTCAGTACCATCAAGAATGTCATGGTTAGTGTTGAAAACAACTGTTTTAACATCTGATCCACCAGGTGCAGTGATTACAACTTTTTTAGCACCGTTAGCATGTAAATGTTTTTCAGCAGCTTCTTTAGTTGCAAAGAAACCAGTTGCTTCAAGAACGATTTCTACGCCATCAGCAGCCCAATCGATGTTTGCAGGATCAGCTTCTTGAGAAACTTTGATGAATTTACCGTTAACGTCAAAACCGTTTTCTTCAACTTCAACAGTACCGTTGAAACGACCTTGAGTTGTATCATATTTCAACAAGTGTGCAAGCATAGCAGGGTTTGTCAAATCATTGATACGTGCAACTTCAACACCCTCAACATTTTCGATACGACGAAGTGCAAGACGACCAATACGGCCGAAACCGTTAATACCAACTTTAACTACCATTTTGTAGAAATCCTCCTTATGGAATTCAGTAATTTTTTATTAGGTGTGAAACACCTATAACAACTGAAAGTTAAACTTTTAACTTACATTATAATCATACCTTTTTTATCACATTTATGCAAGAAGAAACACCAATTTTACTCCAGCCTTGTATTATAACAGAATTAAAAAAAGTCGCATTTCAAGCCCTTTTAGAACATCAATTCAAACTGTACTAGATTACTTTTTAAACAATTTTGCAAAAAAACCTTTTGACTTTTCCTGCTCTAACTCAATCAAGGTCTGCTCCCGTTCAGTTAAAGCTTTAGCCGTCAGTTGTTGTTGCTGATCCAACTGCTTATCTTTTTCAGCAATTTGATGGTCCTTCATCGCAATTTGCTCTGATAACCGTGCAATTTCGGTGTTCTTGTCCTCGATTAACTGTGAAATAATTTTGTCAAAATCAATCGTGACAGCATTCTTATCTGATACCTGTTCACTAGCAGGCGCATCCTCTAAAATCACTTTCCCATAATGTAACTCTAATCGTTTAATTCCCGCTTCATTAACAACCGTAACGCCTCGATCGTTTTTTGCTAAAAAATCTTCTTCCAGTTTTTTGATCCGATTATTCATCGCTTGGCGCGTCACGCCAAATGCTTCTGACAATTCTGTCACCGTCATATTTTCCATTCATATTTCTCCATTGATTTTTTATCTATATTTCATTATAGCAAAAAACGCTCATAAAGTCTGACTTATCCTACATCCCCATTAAAAACAAGGCCTAAATAGTAAAGAGTGAAAAGCTACTTTATACATGCTCCAAGATAAGGCTCAGTGAATCAAGAAAAAAACCACTGAAATCAGATTTCAATGGTTTAAACTTGAATTTGCGATACCGGCGGCCGGGGTCGAACCGGCACGTCCGTGAAGACACTGGATTTTGAGTCCAGCGCGTCTGCCAATTCCGCCACGCCGGCAAATTCTTTATGGAAAGCTCCAATAAACTGGGGTAGCTGGATTCGAACCAACGCATGAGGGAGTCAAAGTCCCTTGCCTTACCGCTTGGCTATACCCCAATAATACTAATGAAAGGCGGTCGACGGGAATCGAACCCGCGAGTGTCAGCGCCACAAGCTGATGTGTTAACCACTTCACCACGACCGCCATATTTCAAACACGGGCAGCAGGAATTGAACCCACACCAAAGGTTTTGGAGACCTTTGTTCTACCTTTAAACTATGCCCGTAAAGGTAATATGGAAGGGGAGGGATTCGAACCCCCGAACCCGAAGGAGCGGATTTACAGTCCGCCGCGTTTAGCCACTTCGCTACCCTTCCAAATTATTTAATTACCATTAGATCAAAGACCTAATGGGAGTTGAGGGGTTCGAACCCCCGACCCTCTGCTTGTAAGGCAGATGCTCTCCCAGCTGAGCTAAACTCCCATGGTGGGAGCTTAACTCAACTGCCCTGTTTCTTCGGTTGCTATGCAATCCTCGAAACAAACGCTATGCGTTAGCTGAGCTAAACTCCCAATAAAAGCGGCTTCTCAGTCGCTTCTCTTCGCTTGGCACCGACCATATCTCACAGGGGGCAACCCCCAACTACTTCCGGCGTAATGAGACTTAACTGCTGTGTTCGACATGGGAACAGGTGTATCTCTCATGCAATAAGCACCAAACTTTTGAATATCTAATCTTTCAATTAAAACACTCAAAACTGAATAACAATTTTCTAAATTAACTTTCTTAAACCAAAAACGTTCTTCTTTACTTTTAGGTAAAGTCCTCGAGCTATTAGTACTAGTCCGCTCCAAGTATCACTACCCTTCCACTTCTAGCCTATCTACCTGATCATCTCTCAGGGCTCTTAATTCATAAAGAATGGGAAATCTCATCTTGAGGTTGGTTTCACACTTAGATGCTTTCAGCGTTTATCCGTTCCCTACATAGCTACCCAGCGATGCCTTTGGCAAGACAACTGGTACACCAGCGGTAAGTCCACCCCGGTCCTCTCGTACTAAGGGCAGATCCTCTCAAATTTCCTACGCCCGCGACGGATAGGGACCGAACTGTCTCACGACGTTCTGAACCCAGCTCGCGTGCCGCTTTAATGGGCGAACAGCCCAACCCTTGGGACCGACTACAGCCCCAGGATGCGACGAGCCGACATCGAGGTGCCAAACCTCCCCGTCGATGTGAACTCTTGGGGGAGATAAGCCTGTTATCCCCAGGGTAGCTTTTATCCGTTGAGCGATGGCCCTTCCATGCGGTACCACCGGATCACTAAGTCCTACTTTCGTACCTGCTCGACTTGTATGTCTCGCAGTCAATCTCCCTTATACCTTTACACTCTACGCATGATTTCCAACCATGCTGAGGGAAACTTTGAGCGCCTCCGTTACTCTTTAGGAGGCGACCGCCCCAGTCAAACTGCCCAGCAGACACTGTCTCCCATGCCGATCAGGCATGCGGGTTAGAGTAGCCATTACACAAGGGTAGTATCCCAACAGCGCCTCAATGAAAACTAGCGTCCTCACTTCATCGGCTCCTACCTATCCTGTACATGTGCAACAGATACTCAATATCAACTTGCAGTAAAGCTCCATGGGGTCTTTCCGTCCTGTCGCGGGTAACCTGCATCTTCACAGGTACTAAAATTTCACCGAGTCTCTCGTTGAGACAGTGCCCAAATCGTTACGCCTTTCGTGCGGGTCGGAACTTACCCGACAAGGAATTTCGCTACCTTAGGACCGTTATAGTTACGGCCGCCGTTTACTGGGGCTTCAATTCATACCTTCGCTTACGCTAAGCACTCCTCTTAACCTTCCAGCACCGGGCAGGCGTCACCCCCTATACATCATCTTACGATTTAGCAGAGAGCTGTGTTTTTGATAAACAGTCGCTTGGGCCTATTCACTGCGGCTCTACAAATGTAGAGCACCCCTTCTCCCGAAGTTACGGGGTCATTTTGCCGAGTTCCTTAACGAGAGTTCTCTCGCTCACCTGAGGCTACTCGCCTCGACTACCTGTGTCGGTTTGCGGTACGGGTAGGTTATAATTAAACGCTAGAAGATTTTCTTGGCAGTGTGACATCAGATACTTCTCACTCGAAAGTGCTTCCCCATCACAGCTCAATCTTAAAGGTACAAGCATTTGACTCATACCAAACCTCACTGCTTAGACCAGAATCCATTAACTGGCACATCTTAGCCTACTGCGTCCCTCCAATCACTATATAACCTAGTACAGGAATATCAACCTGTTGTCCATCGGATACGCCATTCGGCCTCTCCTTAGGTCCCGACTAACCCAGGGCGGACGAGCCTTCCCCTGGAAACCTTAGTCTTACGGTGGACAGGATTCTCACCTGTCTTGCGCTACTCATACCGGCATTCTCACTTCTTATCGCTCCAGCACTCCTCACGGTATACCTTCGTCGCTGATAAGAACGCTCTCCTACCAATTAAATAAATTTAATTCCATAGCTTCGGTAATATGTTTTAGCCCCGGTACATTTTCGGCGCAGGATCACTCGACTAGTGAGCTATTACGCACTCTTTAAATGATAGCTGCTTCTGAGCTAACATCCTAGTTGTCTGTGCAATCCCACATCCTTTTCCACTTAACATATATTTTGGGACCTTAGCTGATGGTCTGGGCTGTTTCCCTTTCGACTATGGATCTTAGCACTCACAGTCTGACTGCCCAACGCATGTAAATGGCATTCGGAGTTTATCTGAGATTGGTAATCCGGGATGGACCCCTCACCCAAACAGTGCTCTACCTCCATTACATTCAAGTTGGACGCTAGCCCTAAAGCTATTTCGGAGAGAACCAGCTATCTCCAAGTTCGTTTGGAATTTCTCCGCTATCCACAAGTCATCCAAACACTTTTCAACGTGTCCTGGTTCGGGCCTCCAGTGCGTCTTACCGCACCTTCACCCTGCTCATGGATAGGTCACATGGTTTCGGGTCTAAATCATGATACTAAAGCGCCCTATTAAGACTCGCTTTCGCTACGGCTCCGACTCTTCATCTTAACCTCGCATCATAACTTAACTCGCCGGTTCATTCTACAAAAGGCACGCTCTCACCCATTAACGGGCTCGAACTTGTTGTAGGCACACGGTTTCAGGTGCTATTTCACTCCCCTCCCGGGGTTCTTTTCACCTTTCCCTCACGGTACTTGTTCACTATCGGTCACTAGAGAGTATTTAGGGTTGGGAGATGGTCCTCCCAGATTCCGACGAGATTTCTCGTGTCTCGCCGTACTCAGGATACTGCTAGGTATATATTCTATTTCAACTACGAGGCTATTACTCTCTTTAGCTTACCTTCCCAGGTAATTCGTCTATAAAATATAAGTCCACTGCGCAGTCCTACAACCCCAAGAGATAAATCTCTTGGTTTGCCCTTCTTCCGTTTCGCTCGCCGCTACTAAGGAAATCGCGTTTGCTTTCTCTTCCTGTTGCTACTTAGATGTTTCAGTTCACAACGTCTTGCCCTGTATGTGCTATGTATTCACACAAACAGTAGTAGCCATTAGCTACTGGGTTCCCCCATTCGGACACCTGCGGATCAAAGCTTACTTACAGCTCCCCGCAGAATTTCGTAGTTAGTCACGTCCTTCATCGCCTTCTAGTGCCAAGGCATCCACCGTGCGCCCTTATTAACTTAACCTTTAAATCGATACATTTAAGTATCTGGTAATAAGTATTGAGTCTTGCGACTCACGCTTTTTTTGAGGTGACATATCACTATGCCACTTCTCGGTTTATTTCTTGTTATTTTAGAAATTGTTATTCAGTTTTCAATGATCTAATTGCCTATTTTAATGTCTTCGTTGACAATGGAGCCTAGCGGGATCGAACCGCTGACCTCCTGCGTGCAAAGCAGGCGCTCTCCCAGCTGAGCTAAGGCCCCGTCTTCTTGTAGAGAAGATTTTTACAGTTTTAGGTATAAACCTCTCAAAACTAAATAAAACAGAAACAACTTCGTACAGTTATCCATGAATTGCCTAAGCAACCATTTTTCCTTAGAAAGGAGGTGATCCAGCCGCACCTTCCGATACGGCTACCTTGTTACGACTTCACCCCAATCATCTATCCTACCTTAGACGGCTGCCTCCTTAAAGGTTAGCTCACCGGCTTTGGGTATTACAAACTCTCGTGGTGTGACGGGCGGTGTGTACAAGGCCCGGGAACGTATTCACCGCGGCGTGCTGATCCGCGATTACTAGCGATTCCGACTTCATGTAGGCGAGTTGCAGCCTACAATCCGAACTGAGATTGGCTTTAAGAGATTAGCTTGACATCACTGCCTTGCGACTCGTTGTACCAACCATTGTAGCACGTGTGTAGCCCAGGTCATAAGGGGCATGATGATTTGACGTCATCCCCACCTTCCTCCGGTTTATTACCGGCAGTCTCGCTAGAGTGCCCAACTTAATGATGGCAACTAACAATAGGGGTTGCGCTCGTTGCGGGACTTAACCCAACATCTCACGACACGAGCTGACGACAACCATGCACCACCTGTATCCCGTGTCCCGAAGGAACTTCCTATCTCTAGGAATAGCACGAGTATGTCAAGACCTGGTAAGGTTCTTCGCGTTGCTTCGAATTAAACCACATGCTCCACCGCTTGTGCGGGCCCCCGTCAATTCCTTTGAGTTTCAACCTTGCGGTCGTACTCCCCAGGCGGAGTGCTTAATGCGTTTGCTGCGTCACTTAGGGCTGGATAGCCCCAAACAACTAGCACTCATCGTTTACGGCGTGGACTACCAGGGTATCTAATCCTGTTTGCTACCCACGCTTTCGAGCCTCAGTGTCAGTGACAGTCCAGAGAGCCGCTTTCGCCACCGGTGTTCCTCCATATATCTACGCATTTCACCGCTACACATGGAATTCCACTCTCCTCTACTGCACTCAAGTCTAACAGTTTCCAATGCACACAATGGTTGAGCCACTGCCTTTTACATCAGACTTATTAAACCACCTGCGCTCGCTTTACGCCCAATAAATCCGGACAACGCTCGGGACCTACGTATTACCGCGGCTGCTGGCACGTAGTTAGCCGTCCCTTTCTGGTTAGATACCGTCACTTGCATAACTTTCCACTCTATGCAACGTTCTTCTCTAACAACAGAGTTTTACGATCCGAAAACCTTCTTCACTCACGCGGCGTTGCTCGGTCAGACTTTCGTCCATTGCCGAAGATTCCCTACTGCTGCCTCCCGTAGGAGTTTGGGCCGTGTCTCAGTCCCAATGTGGCCGATCACCCTCTCAGGTCGGCTATGTATCATCGCCTTGGTAGTCCATTACACTACCAACTAGCTAATACAACGCGGGTCCATCTCTCAGTGTACCAATTGGTACTTTCAAATTAAGATTATGCAATCTCAATTGTTATGCGGTATTAGCTATCGTTTCCAATAGTTATCCCCCGCTGATAGGTAGGTTACCCACGCGTTACTCACCCGTTCGCTACTCTTGATTTTCGGTGAAGCAAGCTTCGGTGAAAATCAAGCGTTCAACTTGCATGTATTAGGCACGCCGCCAGCGTTCGTCCTGAGCCAGGATCAAACTCTCATTTAAATGAGAACATATTACTATGTTCCAGCTTTTGTTTTTTGTCCGTTCATTTCTGAACGATTTATTGTCGAATTGACAGTTGGTTGTTTATTGCTAAACAACCGCTGTACTTGGTTTGTTTTCTGTTTTATTCAGTTTTCAAAGGTCTATTTTGTTTGCCTCGTTCTTACGAGACAACTATTTAATTCTACCAAAACTTTTTTGACTTGTCAACACCTTCTTGAAAAGTTTTTTTATTTTCTTTTCTTTCGTTCGTGACCTGTCGTTTTGAGTACTTTATTATCTTATCAAATCTAACGCCTCGTGTCAACTCTTTTTTGAAAATTTTTTTATTTTTATTTTTAAACGTTAAAGATAAAGTAGCTTAACCATCCGTTTTCTCTACCGTTTATTGATTTTCAAGACTTTTTCATTTTGTACACCTCGCCTAATTATTTTCTCTACCTTCGATTCCGACAATCAAAATACCTCAGATAAACTTTTTGTTCAAGTTTTCTGAGGTATTTTAACTCTTTTTTTAGACCAATAAGTTATATAAACTTTCTTGTCCTTTCAAATCTATAAATTTACTATCAAACGCCGCTAAACGTTTAATAAGTTGGGCCTGATCCTGTTTGTTGGCTAGTAAAATACCAATCAAGACCGGTCCAGTCCCTTTATTAGCGCGTTTGATATATTCAAAACGGGTGATATCATCATGCGGGCCTAAGATATCATTGACAAATTCACGTAGAGCGCCTGGTCTCTGCGGAAAATTTACGACAAAATAATGTTTGAGCCCTTCATAAATCAGACTTTTTTCTTCAATCTCCTGCATGCGATTGATATCATTATTACCACCCGAGATGATACATATTATAGTTTGACCTTTTATCTCATCTTTGATTAGCTCTAACGCTGCAACACTCGTTGCACCTGCTGGTTCTACGACGATGCCCTGCTTAGAATAGAGATCTAAAATCGTACTCGATATCAAGCCTTCATCTGCATGCACAAGTTCATCAACATTTTCCTTGGCGATTTGATAGGTTAGTTGCCCGACTTTTTGGACGGCAATCCCATCCGCAAACTTGTCAATCGTCTCAAGTTTAACTGGACCGCCATGATCAAATGCTGCTTGCATTGACCGAGCACCTGAAGCCTCAACACCGATGACCCTAGTCGTGGGACTGGCGTGTTTGGCATAGACGGAAACGCCCGAAATCAGACCGCCACCCCCAACTGCAGCTAGGAGTCTATCAATTTTGAGATTTTCTTGCTGTGCCGCGTCGAAAATTTCGACAGCAACGGTACCTTGACCCGAAATCACATCTGGATTATCAAAGGGATCAATGAAGGTTTTATTTTCGCGGTGGGCATAATCAATCGCCGCTGCAGCAGACTCGTCAAAGGTATCTCCAACTAATGCAATTTGGGCATAATCTCCACCAAAAAATTTAACTTGCGTGATTTTTTGTTGAGGTGTCGTCGTCGGCATGAAAATAGTAGCTGGAATTTTCAGTTCCTGGCAGGTATAAGCCACACCTTGGGCATGGTTACCGGCACTAGCACACACAACACCACATTTTAATTGATTTTGTGGCAGATTATGAATCGCATAATAAGCCCCTCGTAGTTTGAACGAGCGAACTTTTTGGACATTTTCCTGCTTAAGATAGATATTCGCGTCATATTTTTCAGATAAATAGCCATCTCGTCTCATTGGCGTTTGAATGACGACATCCTTCAATACGTCATTTGCAGCTAGCACATCTTTGTAAGTGACCATAAAATTAGATTCCTTCATTTTTTGAACTAATCGAAAAGAAAGCCGAGACCAAGCTCAGCTTCCTTCCAAGTTAAAAACGATAGACAGCCTTGTCTGTATTTTTGGTTTAGTTATAGATTTTGAAAGCTGCATCATCATTGGCTTGTGTAAACGGCATCGCTTTACGCAATTCAGCACCCACTTTTTCAATTTCAAGATCTGCTGCAGCAGCACGGAAAGCTTTCATTTTCGGATTGCCCGCTTTGTAGTCTTCTACGAAGTCTTTGGCAAAGGCACCTGTCTGAATGTCATTGAGGACTTTTTTCATGTTAGCTTTCACTTCAGCAGTGATGATTTGTGGCCCAGCAATGTAGTCACCGTATTCTGCTGTATTCGAA
Organism: Lactococcus sp.; assembly: GCA_047833645.1. GTDB lineage: Bacteria > Bacillota > Bacilli > Lactobacillales > Streptococcaceae > Pseudolactococcus. The sequence goes on along the minus strand of CP181259.1, from coordinate 1,570,404 downwards.
ATAGATTGACGCATTTTCTTGAAACCACCCTCATACAAAAGGTCAACGATGAGTTTCAATTCGTGTAACACTTCAAAATAGGCCAATTCTGGCGCATAGCCAGCTTCTGTCAATGTTTCAAAACCTGCTTCAATTAAGGCAGTTGTCCCACCACAAAGCACCGCTTGTTCACCGAACAAGTCTTCTTCAGTCTCTTCTTTAAAAGTTGTTTCCAACATCCCAACACGGGCACCACCTGCAGCACGTCCCCAGTCCATCGCGATATCACGCGCATTGCCCGTTGCATCTTGATAGACTGCGAAAAGCGCTGGAACACCAAAACCTTCCGTATAAGTCCGACGAACTAAGTGACCTGGGCCTTTAGGGGCAAGCATGAAAACATCAACGGTTTCTGGTGCTTTGATGTAACCAAAATGGATGTTGAAACCATGACCGAAACCAATTGCTGCACCATCTTTAAGGTTAGGCGCAATGTCTTTCGCATAAAGATCAGCTTGAATTTCATCTGGTGCCAAAATCATAATAACATCAGATTTTGCCACGGCTTCTGCTACTGGATAGACATCAAAGCCGTCTTCTTTCGCAGCATCAAATGATTTCCCTGCACGAACACCAATGATGACATTTTCGCCTGAGTCCCGCAAGTTTTGCGCATGGGCATGACCTTGTGAGCCGTAGCCAACTACTGCAATTTGTTTGCCAGCAAGTGCTGGTGTTTTGACGTCGTTTTCATAATACATCGTTACTGCCATCGTTTCAAATCTCCTATAAGCTGTTAGTGTCTATCTTTTATGTTCAACATTTATCTGTTAATTTGCAAAAGATAGAAAATTCAATCAATTTTTAAATATGATACAATTTTACGATTTTTCAGACAATTTGTCAAGGATAAATATGAGCATTCATCTAGGATTGTCTTTTAATCTCGTGTAAAGCCCGTCACACCCGTTCTGGCAATGTTTTTGATGCCATAAGGTTTGACCACTCTGAGTAAGGCTTCGATTTTATCATAGCCACCGGTTAATTGGATGGTCACGGTTTTAGGTGCCACATCAACGACGCTTGCGCGGAAAGGTTGAATCATGGCAAAGAGTTCTGCCCGAATATTTGCCGGCGCTGAAACCTTAACCAGAATCACCTCGCGTTCAATGTGAGGGGCATCCGTAATATCACGGACGCGCAAGACATCCACTTGACGGTTGAGTTGTTTAATGATTTGTTCGACTTCATCAATACTCTCAACATCGATAATAATTGTGATCCGCGAAATATGAGGGACATTTGTGTGTCCAACTGAAATACTTTCAATATTAACTTGACGACGCGATAAAACACCTGTAAAACGGTTGAGCACACCTGTTGAGTTATTGAGTTTGGCTGTTAACATTCTACGCATTGAATTTCACCCCCAACATTTCGTCATTGTGCCAACCTGCAGGCACCATTGGATAAACTTGTTCTTCACGTGAGATACCAACTTCTAGAACCATCGGCACATCTTCTGTGAGCGCTTTTAAATCTTCTGCAATCGTTTGAGGATCTAAAAACTTGTCATGCTTGAGGCCATAGGCTGCAGCTAACAATTGGAAATCTGGTTCTAGATCAAAGACGGATTGGCTCCGACGTTCTTCATAGAACTTTTCCTGCCATTGACGCACCATGCCCAAAGAATGGTTGTTAAAAAGGACAACCTTAATCGGAATATGGTAGCCATTCAAAATCGCAAGTTCTTGATTGGTCATTTGGAAACCACCATCACCCACAAAAACGATGACTTCTTTATCTGGATTGGCTAACTTCGCCCCAATGGCTGCAGGAATACCAAAGCCCATGGTCCCAAGGCCACCACTCGTGATGAGTTGGCGGTTGCTCTTATAAGGGTACCATTGCGCTGCCCACATCTGGTGTTGGCCAACATCGGTCACAATGATCGCATCCCCATGCGTCAGCTCGCCAATTAATTTGATAACTTCCTGTGGCTTATTAAAGCCGGCCTCTGGTTCATAGCTGTAAGGCGCTTTTTGCGCATTATCTTGAACTTGACTCACCCATTTTGAAAAATTGGTAGCAGGTGCTTCAAACGTCAGTAAGATTTCCAGCGCTCGCTTGGCATCGCCTACTACTGGCAAATCCGTTTTAACGATTTTGCCAATTTCTGCAGGATCAATATCGATATGCGCGACCTTGGCTTCCTTCAAGAATAAGGCTGGATTTGAGGCCAATCGGTCATCGAAGCGACTACCAAAGTTGATCAAGTAGTCCGTTTCAGCTAGGGCCATATTGGCAGCATATGAACCGTGCATCCCACCCATGCCTAAAAACAAAGGGTTTTCAACCGGCATTGCACCTAGACCAAGCAGGCTAGAAACGACTGGAATTTGATATTTTTCAGCAAACTGAGCGAGGGCAAGGTGACCATCTGAATAGTTCACACCGCCACCGACTAAAATCAAAGGCCGTTTTTTCTTAGCCAAGAGGTCAACAATTTTTTTCAATTGCTTGGCATTCGGCTCAACAGTCGGATGATAAGACGGCAAGTCAATCGTCGTGTCATTGATATAAGCCACTTCTTGAGCTGCGATGTCTTTAGGCAAGTCAATGACGACTGGGCCAGGACGACCAGTTGTTGCAATATGAACTGCCTCAGTAATCACGCGCGGAATGTCTTGCGTTTCCCGAATCTGATAGTTGTATTTGGTAATTGGCATGGTGACACCAATAATATCAGCTTCCTGAAAAGCATCTTTACCAATACCCGGTGTTGCCACTTGTCCAGTAAAAACTAGCATGGGAACCGAATCGGCATTGGCATCGGCAATCCCTGTAATGGCATTTGTTGCACCAGGACCAGAGGTCACTAAAGCAACGCCTAGTTTACCTGATGATTTAGCATAGCCTTCAGCTTCGTGTGTTGCGCCTTGTTCGTGGCGCGCAAGAATATGCTGAATACCATCGTAATCATAAATGGCATCATAGAGTGGCAAAACGGCACCACCAGGATAGCCAAAAATTGTGTCAACCCCCAAATCTTTAAGGGTATCAAGGACGAGTTGCGACCCACTTTTTGGAGTCTCAAGTTTTATTTGTTTCAATATTAGCTCTCCCTTCAAGGATTTTCATATTTCGAAAGTTCTGAAAATTATGAATTATGTTTAGATTTTAACACTTTTAAAGTCTTTTTTCAAGTAATTTTGGTATAATTTAATCATGAAGACGCTAACGATTATTATCCCTTGCTTTAATGAAGCGGATGTTTTGACTGACTTGATTACAACAGTTAACCTTGAAACGCGTCAACTCCCATTGGCCAAAAAATACTTACTTATTGATGATGGCTCAAACGATGAAACTTTGACGGTCATGAAACAGCTTTCGGCAACCTATGATAATCTTTTTTACCTGTCATTTTCTCGGAACTTTGGCAAGGAAGCCGCAATTTTAGCTGGTTTGGAGGCCGCTGATGGTGATTTTGTGACCATTATGGATGCTGATTTGCAGGATCCGCCTACCTTACTCGGGCAAATGTATGAAGAAATGCTGACTGGTCACTATGATGTTGTTGGCTGTCGGAGAATCTCGCGAAAAGGCGAGCCTGTCATTAGAAGTTTCTTATCTCGCAGTTTTTACTGGGTAATCAATCACCTGTCTCACACCGAAATGCCTAGTGGTGTTCGTGACTTCAGACTCATGACCCGACAGGTTGTCGATGAGATTTTAAGATTAACCGAAGTTAACCGCTTTTCTAAAGGCTTATTGGCTTGGGTTGGCTTTAAAACAAAATATCTCACTTATGAAAATATTGAAAGAAAAGCCGGCAAAACTTCTTGGGGTTTCTGGCAACTCATCAGTTATTCCATTGATGGCATTGTCAATTTTTCTGATGCTCCCTTGAATTTTGCTACCTTCATGGGCTTTATCTCTTTTATCCTGTCAATCCTACTTGCCGCATTCTATACAGTCAAGACTTTGATATTTGGGGATCCTGTGCAAGGTTTTCCAACCTTGATCATTCTGATACTTTTAATCGGTGGTCTTCAACTTTTCTCACTGGGTATTATCGGCAAGTATATCGGTAAAATATTTTTGGAAACGAAGCATCGACCTGTTTATATCATCAAAGAAAGCAAGTTAGAGTAACCGTTTTTTCAATCCTAATCAAAACAACTGGTGAATTTGACCAGTTGTTTTTTTATGAGTCATAATCGAATCGCTTAAAAGTCTGTAATACAACCGTGTGCGGCATCGTCTGTTAATTTTGCAAATTTGGCAAGGACACCACGTGTGGCTTTAGGCGCTGGTTGTTGGTAAGCTGCGCGACGTTTGGCCAATTCTTCATCCGATACTTTCAGATTAATGGTGTTGTTAATGGCGTCGATTTCGATGATGTCATCATCTTCAACAAGGCCAATGACACCCCCTTTAACGGCTTCTGGCACGATATGGCCGACAACAAAACCGTGCGTCCCGCCAGAGAAACGCCCATCAGTAATCAGAGCGACTGATTTCCCTAGTCCAGCACCAATCAGCGCAGATGTCGGTTTCAGCATTTCTGGCATCCCAGGCGCCCCGACTGGCCCGATATTTTTAATGACTGCGACATCACCGGCGTGTAAGCGTCCGGTCTCAATCCCTTGGATGAAATGTTGTTCGCCATTAAAGACGCGTGCCGTCCCAGTGAATTGCTCGCCTTCTTTACCTGAAATCTTGGCGACTGACCCACCTGAAGCGAGGTTGCCATAGAGGATTTGCAAATGACCTGTGGCTTTAATCGGTTTGTCAAAGGGTCTGATAATATCCTGAAGGTCAAAGTCTAAATCTGCTGCGTTTTCGAGATTTTCTGCCAATGTTTTACCCGTGACCGTCATCCGGTCACCATGGATGCGGCCTTCTTTCAAGAGAAACTTCAGAACAGCCGGTAGACCACCAATCCGGTGTAAATCTTCCTGCATATACTTCCCTGATGGTTTGAAATCCCCAATCACAGGTGTGCGATCAGAAATCGCCTGAAAATCATCCTGGGTCAGATCAATCCCAACAGTCCGCGCCATAGCAATCAAATGCAAAACAGCATTGGTCGAGCCACCGAGTACCATAACAACTGTAATCGCATCTTCAAAGGCTTCACGTGTCATGATGTCGCTTGGTTTAATATCCAAAGCAAGGAGCGTCTTCATGTATTCGCCAACGGATGCTGCTTCTCGCTGTTTCTCGTCAGACTTGGCTGGGTTGGTTGATGAAAACGGTAGCGTCATGCCAAGCGTCTCAATCGCTGCTGCCATGGTATTGGCGGTGTACATACCGCCACAAGCCCCTTGACCCGGAATGGCATTAGAAATTACCCCATGATAGTCTTCATCATTGATGTTACCCGTTAATTTCTCTCCTAAAGCTTCAAAAGCTGAAACGATATTGAGGGACTGGCCATTATATTCACCGTGCTCAATCGTGCCACCGTAAACCATGATCGACGGGCGATCTAAACGTGCCATCCCAATAATCGTGCCTGGCATATTTTTATCACAGCCAGGAATCCCGACGATGCCATCGTAATACTCACCACCGGCATTGGTCTCAATCGAGTCTGCAATGACCTCCCGTGACACAAGGGAATAGCGCATGCCGTCAGTCCCATTGGCAATCCCATCAGAAACACCAATCGTATGGAATTGTAAACCTAAAAGGCCTTCAGTCGCATCAACAGATGCTTTGACTTTTTGTCCGAGTTGATTTAAGTGCATGTTACAGGGATTACCATCCCAGTCCATGGACACGATCCCGACTTGCGCTTTATCAAAATCCTCATCCTTAAAGCCGATGCCGTAAAACATGGCTTGTGTTGCAGGTTGTGTTGGATCTTGCGTGAGCGTTTTAGAGTATTTGTTAAGCTCAACCTCTGTTGTCGTGCCGTTATATGTGAATTTCATAAGTGCCTTCCTTGCCTACTTAAATGATTAGCGTTTGATTTAAAAAGACTTGCCTTGCGTCGAGGGGTTAAAGGTCAGATGACGTTTAATTCTGATATTAAACTTAAATTTTTCCTCTTTTCAAACAAATCTGTTATTACCATTTTAACACTTTTAAAACTTTCGTCAAGCAATTATCAGAAAATTTTGTCAAATAAAACCATGCAATCACATGGTCAGCTATTTACGTAATACTTTCCGGAAATAAGAGTCTAATCAAGCTTTCTGTGACCCGCCTCGACTGGCCAACTGCCGGAAATAGATGCATTTGCATCATGGGATTTTGATTGGCTTCAATCACAAAGTAAGGCCCTTCCTGACTAGCATCTGCGATGATGATATCAACCCCTGTGATTGTCACGTCCAATGCCTGTGCCACTTTAACAGCGATTGCTTGATAATAAGGACTGACTTGATCTGTCCGATCGATGGAGTCGCCGCCAGTTGAGACATTGGAGTTCTCTCTTAGGAAGACACGTTCTTGTGCTTTAGGGATGGATGTCGCATCAAAGCCTTGCAAACTGAGCGTTAATTGCTCAACGTCTCCTAATTTGATTTTTTCAAGCGGTGTTCGATGGTGCTCGCCTCGTCTCACATCGGTGTTTTTAATGGCCACCAATTGTTGAATACTGTGAACCCCGTCTCCAACGACGTTGGCTGGAAAGCGTTCTAATACCGCTAACACTTCGCCATTTTGCACGTAAAAGCGATATTCTGTCCCATGGGCATAAGTCTCAACGATAATCGCATCATCATTTTCAAAAGCGATTTTCACGGCTTCTTCATAATCTGCTTGGGTCGTCGTTTCCTTAAAGATGCTGATGCCGATGCCGTAGTTGGTCGACTTGGGCTTGACGACAAAGGCTGCAGGCAGTTGGTCAAAATGGCGCAAGGCGTCGGAAATAGCGTGAAATTCAAAGCCAGACGGGACTTGGATCCCTGCGGCGTTTAGAATCTCCTTGGTGACGATCTTGTTTTCCATTAAAGCATGTGATAGGGCGCTGTCAAAGTGCGTGATATTCCCTTCTTTGACATACTCCGTATGGGAGCCATAGGTTAGTTTGACGATTTGTTCAACTTCATCGAGGACTTGAAAGTGGATGCCATATTGGATGGCATCGGCAATTAAATTTTGAGTCGATAATTCCAGATTTTCATAACCTGGCAATTGGAAATCGTTGGCGGGTGCTTGCACATACTGCATTGCGACACCTTGCCGATTGAGGACGGCTAAAATCGCTGACAAGTCTCGATTGGACTGATAGGTAATCGTGGCCAGATCACCCTTGATATACCAGTAAGCATTTTGTGCGTTCTGTTCAAGATTACCCGATACCTTAAATGTCTTTTCCATCTGCAAAAATCTCCGATATTTCTGATAGTGTTTTGCCAGCTTCAAGCAAATGCAGAGCTTTGATAGCTGGATTTTCTTTTGTTTCAAGGCGTTGATAGAGCGGTGCTAAATAGCTTGCTTCCCCAAAACCACGTTTTGCTAAGCCTGATTTTGCCAAATCCAATAAATTTTCAGCGAAGTTGGCAACATCAGCTATTTCCTCAGAGGATAACTCTGGCGCTGAAAATCTGCGACGGAGTTGCCGATAGTCTCGTCCATAGTCGTCGTAAAAAGCATGGTGCGCAACTAAGGCTTCAAAATCAGGCAAGGCTTGAATCAAGCCTAAATGGAAGGCCGCAACTGAAAAAGACTCTGAGATAGGTTGGGCACAGCTACTGCGAAACTCAACCGTGCCCCGTGTCGTGAGCGTTTGATAGTGATAACTCCGATGGTCCTTAAAATCATAGGGACTTGGCGTCAAAACCAGATCATTCCCATCTAAATCAAAGGCTGGAATTTCATCGTGATTAAAATAATCTAGCGCCTGGATCGGTTCAAAATAATAGGCCCCTGTTTCAGAACTTCGTGTAAATAAAGCCGTTTGCGTCAGATAATCCAGAAAGGCTTCCGAATCGGCAAAGGCCGCTGGAAAAACGCCAGTGTTTTCTGGAAAGACCCCATGCATAGAGCCTTCCCAAAACACATCTCGTGAAATCAAGGTGTCTAATTGACCATGCCAGAGATAAGAATTGGCAAAAAGCCAAGCTTTAATGGGTTCTATGGCATTAAAGCTATTAAGCGTTGGGACTAAATTCTCGGCCGTCACATCTAACTGAATCTGGCTACCTTGAATAAAAGCGCCGTAATTCGACTGCCTCACCTGAACATCTTCCCGAGCAGCCCCCAACTGCAAATAAGCCATCAGCATCTCATAGCGCGGACTGGCGACAGGGCGATTGTCGTTTTTATCCCAGAAAGGATTGACACCGAAACCTGTTAAAAGATGATTTCGGTCTCTCAAAAATGGTTGGATGACTGCCAGATAGGTTGCAAAACGTGTCTCAACTTGGCCGATTGTCTCTGCCTTATCGAAAGCGAATTCTATGGTATTATAGCCCACTTCAAACAAGATACGGTCCTCATTTTCATCAGAAACCAATTGAATGGCTTGACCGTGAGCGTCTGTTTTCTCAATCGACAGAGGAAGTTGGTCAACCAAGGCCTCAAACAAAGCAAAGACAACTGAAAAATCAACCGCTTCTCCTGTCAGATGGACAATCGGCAATTCTAACTCAATGCCGACAAATAAGTCGTTTGAGTGTTTCAAATTTGTAAAATAGCGCTCACGCAAGAGCTCTCGTGCAATATCCAATCCTTGCTCCTTCATCTCATCACTCAGTCTTTTAAGCGGTCTCAAGCGCTGTTCTTTCTCAATATGAGGCACTCTATCGTTTTAACGCTTCCATTTTCCTAAAGCCTTAGGAGAAGGTCAGACGTTTGACAGCTTTTTAGTTTAGTACGTCTATTCTAACACAGAATCGCTGTGAATCATCTTAGAAATATTTTATCACGAGGCATAGTTGGGGTATATAGTCGGAGAGAATTCAGGGTAAAATAAAAACCACTTATCCTTTAGGATAAGCGGCCTAGTTTTTAAGACTAGACAGTAAGAGCTAGACTAAGTGCAAGCACCACCATCATAACACTCCACAAAAGATTGATGAAGACTATCGGGTCACGCTGGCAAACCGACTCTGTGCCTTTTCAAAAATAGTTTCGAAAACACCACAAAATCATATATGACAGGTGCCCCTTACTGCTTTATTTAAATGTTGATGTCAACTGACTGCAAAGAGATTAAACGAGTTCAATAATTGCCATCGGCGCAGCATCGCCACGACGTGGTTCAGTTTTAAGAATACGTGTGTATCCACCATTACGGCCTTCATAACGTGTCGCGATATCGCCAAACAATTTTTGAAGTGCAGTTGGGAAAGTTTCAGTTTCTTCGTTGAAATCTTTTTCAGCGATTTCGTTACGTACGTAAGCAGCAGCTTGACGGCGTGCGTGAAGATCGCCACGTTTTCCGAGTGTAATCATTTTTTCAACAGTTTTACGAACTTCTTTAGCGCGAGCTTCAGTTGTTACGATATATTCGTTGATGATTAAGTCAGTCGTCAAATCGCGAAGCATTGCTTTACGTTGATCAGATTTACGTCCAAGTTTACGGTAACCCATGATTCCTCCTATTAGATTTTAATTTAGTCTTTTTTGAGTGACAAGCCTAGGCTATCAAGTTTATCTTTAACTTCTACTAAAGATTTACGTCCCAAGTTTTTCACTTTGAGCATTTCTGGTTCACTCATGTCCGCAAGATCAGCGACGGTATTAATACCAGCACGTTTCAAACAGTTGTACGAACGAACAGAAAGATCAAGTTCCTCGATGACCTTATCCAAAGCACGCTCTGGTTTGACCTCATTTTTATCAACCAATGTATCGGCAGCTTGCGCCACTTCAGACAAGTTAACAAAGAGACTCAAATGGTCAGTCAAGATTTTTGCAGATAATGACAAGGCATCTTCTGCTGAGATTGTGCCGTTTGTAAAGATTTCAAGTGACAATTTGTCAAAGTTATCTTTTTCACCCACACGAGCTGGTTCAACTTGGTAATTTACTTTGTTGACAGGTGTGTATGATGAATCCACAGCGATTGTCCCGATAGGTGCATCAGATTGTTTATTATCTTCAGCCAAGACATAACCACGACCAGATTTCACAGTCATACGAGCGTTCACAGAGTGACCTTCCGCAAGTGTGAAGAGATAATGATCTTTGTTGACAATCTCAATATCGCTATCTGTCAAGATATCTCCAGCTGTAACAACTGCAGGACCTGTGACGTCAAGTTCAATGATTTTTTCCGTTTCAACATATGATTTGATCGCAAGCCCTTTAATCGCAAGAATCACTTGAATCACATCTTCATGCACGCCTGGAATCGTTGTGAACTCATGGAGAACACCATCAATTTGGATGCTTGTGACAGCAGCACCAGGAAGTGACGATAGAAGAATACGACGCAATGAGTTGCCAAGGGTTGTCCCATAACCACGTTCTAACGGTTCTACGACAAACTTGCCATAGGTATTAGCTTCATCAAATTTTGTAATTTTTGGTTTTTCAAACTCAATCATGTGTATATCCTTTCAGTGCAAAATGTTAGAGTAGCAACAAGCACTCTAGAAATTATACACGACGACGTTTTGGAGGACGTGCACCATTGTGGGGTACAGGCGTCACATCGCTGATTGCTGTTACGTTAAGACCAGCAGCTGCAAGAGCGCGGATAGCCGATTCACGACCTGGTCCAGGACCTTTAACAGTAACGGCTACAGTTTTCAAACCATGTTCTTGAGCAGACTTAGCAGCAGCTTCAGATGCCATTTGAGCAGCGAAAGGAGTCGATTTTTTAGATCCTTTGAAGCCAAGAGCACCAGCAGATGACCAAGCAAGCGCGTTACCATGAACGTCTGTAATCATCACGATTGTGTTATTGAAAGTTGCATGAATGTGGACAACACCAGATTCGATATTTTTCTTCACACGACGTTTACGAGTAGGTTTAGCCAATGTTTATCTCCTTTCTTATTTTTTCTTGCCTGCGATAGATTTAGCAGGGCCTTTGCGTGTACGTGCGTTGTTCTTCGTGTTTTGACCACGAGTAGGCAATCCGCGACGATGACGCATGCCACGATAGCTACCGATTTCCATGAGGCGTTTGATGTTAAGGTTGACTTCACGACGTAGGTCGCCTTCAACTTTAAGTCCATCAACTTCACGACGGATAGCATCTTCTTGGTCAGTTGTAAGATCTTTCACGCGAATATTTTCTGCAACGCCTGCGGCGGCAAGAACTTTTTGTGACGTTTTGAGACCGATTCCGTAAACGTAAGTAAGTGAAATTACTACTTGTTTATCGTTTGGAATATCAACTCCAGCAATACGAGCCATTCTTTATGTTTCCTTTCTATCCCTGACGTTGTTTGTGTTTTGGATTGACAGGGCAAATTACCATAACACGACCGTTACGACGAATTACTTTACAGTATTCGCACATTGGTTTAACCGATGGTCTTACTTTCATTGTATATACCTCCTATAAAAATGTTTGGACTACTTAAAGCGGTATGTAATACGTCCACGGGTCAAATCATACGGCGACATCTCAACAGTAACACGGTCACCAGTTAAGATGCGGATATAATTCTTTCGCATTTTGCCTGAAATAGTCGCCAAAATTTTGTGTCCATTTTCAAGTTCAACGGTGAACATCGCGTTAGGCATCGTGTCAATCACTTTGCCTTCAATTTCGATTACGTCATCTTTTGCCACGTCAACTTACCTCCTCTTTAAATTTGTCCATTTTTGATAAATATCTAAAAGTCGGACTAGGATATTATACCATACTAGTCCGACTTTTACAAGTTAATGATGCGAATTTATTTTTACTTCTGATATAACGTTTGTTTAGCCTAAAATTGCTTTGATTGCTTCTGAAACTTTGTCAATATCTTGTTGACCGTCAACATCTTTAACTAGGCCAAGTTTGCCATAATGCTCAAGGATTGGCGCACCTTGCTTGATGTTAATATCCAATCGGTTTTTAACTGTTTCAGGTTTGTCATCCTCGCGTTGGTAGAAATCATGGCCACCACATTTGTCACAAGTGCCTTCGATTTTAGTGGGGTTGAAAACTTTATGATAAGTTGCACCACAAGTGCGACAGATGAAACGGCCTGACAAACGCTCAACCAAGATAGAAGGATCTACGTCAATATTCACAACTGCATCAAGTTTAATACCCAAATCCATAAGCATGGCATCAAGTGCTTCTGCTTGTTCAATCGTCCGTGGAAAGCCATCCAGCAAGAAGCCTGATGCTTGGATGTCATCTTGTGCCAAACGTTCTTTCACAATACCGTTTGTAACATCATCTGGTACCAATTCACCTTTATCAATGTAAGATTTGGCCAATTTACCCATTTCAGTTTCATTTTTCATTGCAGCACGAAACATATCTCCGGTTGAGATGTGTTGTACACCATATGTTTCAACGATTGTTTCAGCTTGTGTCCCTTTACCAGCACCTGGTAGGCCCATGATTAATAAATTCATTTGTTCTCCAATTGTCTATTTTTCTCTACCCTTCTATTTTAGCGTTTTCAAGTCCTTTTGACAACATCAAGCAGGCATTCTTTTTGAGTATCAAAAAAACCGGTCTTTCGACCAGTCTTTTATCATTTGATTGGATCGTCCATAAAGCCTTTATATTGGCGTTTAAACATGTAACCTTCCAATTGTTTCGCACCTTGAATCGCTGTAGAAATCAAGATCAAAAGGCTCGTACCACCAAGGGCTACCATTTTAGGCAGATCAAACAAGTTAGTCGCAACAATCGGAATAATCGAGATTAATCCGAGGAAGAGTGCACCAACCGTTGACAAACGAATCAACAAACGTGAGATATATTTTTCTGTCCCCTTACCAGGACGAACAGAAGGAATATACGATCCTTGTTTTTGTAAATTCTCTGCCATTTTTTCAGGATTTACCTGAACAAAAGCATAGAAGAACGTAAAGAGTGCTATCAACAAGGCGTAAAATAGCATCCCTGTCCAAGTGTTATAATCTAAGGCATTTTTGATATTTTCAACCCAAGCTATATTCTTATTAGAATGTTGCAAGAGCTGTAAAATCGTTTGTGGTGCCGTAGAAATTGAACTGGCAAAAATAACCGGAATAACCCCAGCAGGATTGACCCGCAATGGCAAGTATGAACTTGTCGGTGCACCTTGCACGAGTTTCGTATATTGGACTGGAATTTTACGCTCAGCTTGTTGAACAAAGGTTGTGATAAATACGATAGCTGCCATAGCAACAAGTAGAATCACGACAAATATGCTAGAGTTGAATATTTCTCCCGAGCGGACATTAACAAATTTATCTTGATAAACTTGGCTAATGGCACCAGGAATTGACGAGATGATCCCCGCAAAGATAATGACAGACACCCCTTGACCAAACCCTCGATCGGTGATTTGCTCACCTAGCCAGACAACAATCATAGAGCCTGTGGTGAGGATAGCACCGATAAACAAATAAGTCTGCCAAGTCGGATTTGTCACAATATTTTGAGCACTCATAGCCTGAAAGCCTGCTGTAATCCCAACGGATTGGAGCATGGCTAAGACTAACGAAATATAACGTGTGGCCTGATTCAGTTTGCGACGGCCAATCTCACCCTGCTTGCCCCATTCGACAAACTTAGGCAGGATATCCATTTGCAATAATTGGACAATGATGGAAGCCGTGATATACGGTGACACACCCATGGCAAAAACCGAAAAGCTTTGCATCGCATTTCCTGATACCATATTCATCATTGACAAAAATGGGAGATCGCTCAAGGCATTTAAGTTATTAACGTTAATCCCAGGCACCGTGATATGTGCCCCTAAGCGGAAAACGAATAGAATCCCAAGCGTGAACAAGATTCTTGCTCGAATCTCTTTAACTTTGAACGCTTGAAATAAGAGTTTAAAAAACATAGAACCCCTTTATTCTGATTTTAAATCAGCTTTATCTCATAATATTTTGAAGAAAGTTTCATCTCTTTAACTATACTATAATTAAAGCTAAAATTCAAATGACTGACTAAAATCATCAAAAGTCTGATGGGAAAATCCCGTCAGACTAATGACTGTTTTTAGGCTTCAGGAGTTACAACTGAACCACCGTTAGCTTCAATAGCAGCTTTTGCAGATGCAGAAACTTTAGCTACGTCAACTTTAAGGTTTTTAACTGTGAGTTCGCCGTTACCAAGAACTTTAACACCAGATTTCACATCTTTGATGATTTTAGCAGCAACCAGTGTTTCAGCAGAAACAGTTGCGCCATCTTCAAGACGGTTCAAAGTGTCAAGGTTAACGATCGCGAAATCTTTACGGTTAACGTTCAAGAAACCACGTTTAGGCATACGACGGAACAAAGGTGTTTGACCACCCTCGAAACCAAGACGGACACCGCCGCCTGAACGAGATTTTTGACCTTTTTGACCACGACCAGATGTTTTACCATTACCAGACGAAGTACCACGACCAACACGATTACGGACTTTACGGCTACCTTCAGCAGCTTTGAGTTCATTTAATTTCATTATAAATTTCTCCTATTATGGTTACTCACAGGGAGTTAACCTTTACTAAACGCCAAGATACTTTCGCGGGAAATCGCGGAAGTGTCAGGCTCGCTTTATTTTTGATTAATAGTTAGCCTATTAAACTTTTTCAACTGTTACCAAATGCGCGATCTTAGTGACCATACCGTTGATAGCAGGTGATTCTTCTTTGATGACTGAGCTTGACAATCTGCCAAGGCCAAGCGCTTTAACAGTTGCGCGTTGTGCAGGCAAGCGGCCAATTGGAGACTTAGTCAAAGTAATTTTAATTTGAGCCATGATATCCTCCTTACGCTAAGTCTGCTACAGATACGCCACGCAATGCGGCAACATCTTCAGCACGTTTAAGTTGTTTCAAACCATCAACAGTTGCGCGAACAACGTTGATTGGTGTGTTTGAACCAAGTGATTTTGATGTGACATCAGCCACACCAGCAAGTTCGAGGACGGCACGTACAGCACCACCGGCTGCGACGCCAGCCCCTTCGACAGCAGGTTTGATCAAGATCTTACCGCCGCCAAATTCACCAAGAACTTGATGCGGTACAGTTGTACCAACCATTGGTACTGTGATCATGTTTTTCTTAGCTGACTCGATAGCTTTACGGATAGCTTCTGGTACTTCTTGAGCTTTACCAGTCCCAAATCCAACGCGACCGTTACGGTCACCAACTACAACAAGCGCTGCAAAACGCAGACGACGTCCGCCTTTTACAACTTTAGTAACACGGTTGATACCAACAACGCGTTCTTCGAATTCTTTTACTTCTTCGTTTCTAGCCATTTTAGTGTCTACCCCTTTCCTTAGAATTTAAGTCCATTTTCACGTGCAGCCTCAGCGAGTGCTTGCACACGTCCATGGTAAAGGTATCCACCACGGTCGAAGATTACTTCTGAAACACCAGCAGCTACTGCTGCTTTAGCGACTGCAGTACCAACTGCTGTAGCTTGTTCAGATTTAGTACCGTTTTCTTTCAACGATGAGGCACTTGCGAGCGTTACACCTGCTATGTCATCAATTACTTGTGCATAGATGTTTGTGTTAGAACGAAAAACATTCAAACGTGGGCGCTCTGCAGTACCAGAGATTTTACCGCGTACGCGACGATGGCGTTTTTGACGCGTTTTATTTTTATCTGGTTTAGAAATCACAATATTTACCTCTTATTTTTCTAGTCCCTCTTAGTAGCTATCAAGCCGCTTTGCGCAGCCAAATTCTCTCCAAAAGGTTATTGTTGGTTGTTTTACTCAAAACAGTAAGCAGTATCAACATGCAGTCAATAACTCCGAGCTCACCCGCTGAACGCAAGATTAACCAGAGGCCAAAAACTACAAAACTTGAAAATTGCTTATTTACCTGTTTTACCTTCTTTACGTCGTACAAATTCGCCAACGTAACGAATCCCTTTGCCTTTATATGGCTCAGGTGGGCGTAAACCACGGATGTAGGCTGCAACTTCGCCGACAACTTCTTTGTTAGAACCAGACACGTTAATTTGCGTGTTTGATGGTACTTCGAAAGTGATGCCGTCAGGTGCAACAACTTCATCTGGGTGAGATTTACCTACTGACAAGGTTAATTTATTGCCAGCAAGTTGAGCACGGTAACCAACCCCGCGCATTTCAAGTTCTTTTTTGAAGCCTTCAGATACACCAACTACCATGTTGTTAAGGTTTGCACGCGTTGTGCCATGGATAGTTTTCATTTCTTTTGAATCGTTTGGACGATGCAAAGTAATTTCAGTACCTTCGATTTTGATCTCGATGTTTTTAGAGAAAGTACGAGTTAACTCGCCTTTCGGTCCTTTTACTGTCGCTGTATTGCCGTCAAGTTTAACCTCAACGCCAGCAGGGATAGTAATAATTTTATTACCAATACGTGACATGTTTGTCTCCTGTTAAATTGTCAGTTAAGCAATGGCTCACACCATTGCTTAACTGTTTTCACGGGTTTCGCCAGAGAATCTAGCGAGTTTCCAGTTGCAGATAGAATTGAAAGCCAATTCTTACCAAACGTAAGCGAGAACTTCTCCACCGATGTTTTTAGCGCGAGCTGTTTTATCAGTCACAACACCTTCAGATGTTGAAATCACAGCAGTACCAAGACCATTAAGGACTTTAGGAACTTCACCAGATTTCACGTAAACACGCAAACCAGGTTTAGAGATACGTTTCAAGTTAGTGATAACTTTTTCGCCATCTTTACCGTATTTAAGGAAAACACGGATGATCCCTTGTTTGTCATCTTCAATGAATTCTACGTCTTTAACGTAACCTTCAGTTTTGAGGATGTTTGCGATATCGCGTTTGATTTTTGATGCAGGTGCTTCAACGACTTCGAATTTACGCATGTTAGCGTTACGAATACGAGTGAGGAAATCTGCGATTGGATCTGTCATTACCATTTTAATTTTTCTCCTATTATGAATAGTTTGATGTAAGCATCACTTGTTCATTAACGACTCCACTAGCAACAAAACTAGCAGATTTATAAATTCCAGAATTCAGCAACTTAGGTAGCCTAAGCCCATCATTCAAAAAGCAAGGTCTTTACAAAGCAAATGCTAAGTAAAAGTTTTTGGCGTTGTCTGCGAGGCGGTGGAAACGACGCAACCTTGCGGTTGTGAGCTGAACACCAACGAAGCAGACAGCGTCAAAAATTACCAAGATGCTTTTTTAACGCCTGGGATTTGCCCTTTATATGCCAATTCACGGAAGCAAATACGGCAAAGTTGGAATTTACGGTATACTGAATGTGGACGACCACATTTTTCGCAACGTGTGTACGCTTGCGTTGTGAACTTCGCTGGGCGCTTGTTCTTTGCAATCATTGATTTTTTAGCCAAGATATTTACCTCCTATATTATTTAGCGAAAGGCATGCCAAGTTTAGCAAGCAATTCACGTGATTCTTCGTCAGTGTTAGCTGTTGTTACGATAACAACGTCCAAACCACGGACTTTATCTACGTTATCATACGTAATTTCTGGGAAGATGAGCTGTTCTTTCACACCTAGCGTGTAGTTACCGCGGCCATCAAACGCTTTGTTTGAGACACCATGGAAGTCACGGACACGTGGAAGAGAGACAGATACCAATTTATCAAGAAATTCGTACATACGTTCGCCACGGAGTGTTACTTTCGCTCCGATCGCAACGCCTTCACGCAAACGGAAACCAGCGATTGATTTCTTAGCTTTTGTGATCAATGGTTTTTGACCAGAGATTAAAGCCAATTCAGCAACTGCTTTATCAAGGTTTTTTGAGTTGTTTACTGCATCACCAACACCCATGTTGAGGACGATTTTGTCAACTTTTGGCACAGCCATAACAGATGTGTAGTTGAATTTTTCAGTCAACGCTGGGATTACTTCGTTAGTGTATTTTTCTTTCAAACGATTAGTCATTATATTCTCCTTTCCGTGTCTATTAATCTAGGATTTCGCCAGATTTTTTGTTGTAACGCACTTTTTTGTCGCCTTCAACTTTATAACCAACACGGCCAGCTACACCATTTTTGTCAAGTACTTGTACGTTTGACACATGGATAGGCGCTTCTAATTCAAGAATCGCACCGTTTGGATTTTCGTTGTTTGGTTTTTGGTGTTTTTTGATCATGTTAGCACCTTCAACAACGACTTTGTTAGCTTTTGGCAAAGCTTTAATCACTTTACCAGTCAAACCGCGGCTTTTGCCCGCGATGACTTTGACAGTATCACCTGTTTTGACAAACATTTGAATTTTCTCCTAATTTTCTTACGTCGCATCATGCGACACCCTTATAAATACAAGGGGACTGTGTTTGTGTTTTGTTAGCTTAAGCTTTAAACCTAAGTTTAAAGCTTAAAGTACTTCTGGTGCCAATGACACGATTTTCATGAAGTTACCTTCACGCAATTCGCGAGCAACTGGGCCAAAGATACGTGTTCCACGAAGCGTTTTGTCATCTTTGATGATAACAGCAGCGTTTTCGTCGAACTTGATGTATGAACCGTCTGTACGGCGTGCGCCTGATTTAGTACGCACGATTACCGCTTTGACAACTTCACCTTTTTTAACAACTCCGCCAGGAGCTGCAGCTTTTACAGATGCAACAATAACATCACCGATACCAGCAAATTTACGACCAGAGCCACCTAGGACTTTGATAGCAAGAATTTCTTTGGCACCGCTGTTATCAGCAACTTTCAAACGAGATTCTGATTGAATCACAGCAAATTCCTCCTTTTAGAATGTTAGATGATGACTGCTTCTTCAACGATTTCAACAAGACGGAAACGTTTGTCTTTAGACAAAGGACGAGTTTCCATCACGCGAACGATATCACCAGTTTTAGCTGAGTTGTTTTCGTCGTGAGCTTTCAATTTTTTAGAGTAGTTAATACGTTTACCATAGACAGGGTGGTTACGTTTTGTTTCGATGACAACAGTAATGGTTTTGTCCATTTTGTCAGAAACCACGCGGCCTTGATAAACTTTACGTTGATTACGTTCCATTTTAAAGGTTTCTCCCTATCTATTATTTCGCTTCGCGTTGAACAGTTTTCACGCGAGCGATTGTTTTCTTAACTTCGTTGAGGCGGACAGTGTTTTCAAGCTGACCAGCAGCTGCTTGGAAACGCAAGTCGAACAATTCTTTTTTCAAATCTTGTTCGCGTGTTGCGAGTTCTTCAGCTGAAAGACCACGAAGTTCTGTCAAAAGTGATTTTACTTCATTAAGCTTCATTTGTTTCCTCCTCAGCACGTTTTACAAACTTAGTTTTAACAGGAAGTTTGTGTGATGCAAGACGTAATGCTTCGCGAGCGACTTCTTCTGAAACGCCAGCGATTTCGAACATTACTTTACCGCGTTTAACTGGAGAAACCCAACCTTCAGGTGCCCCTTTACCAGAACCCATACGGACCCCGATAGCTTTTGCAGTATATGATTTATGAGGGAAGATTTTGATCCAAACTTTACCACCACGTTTCATGTAACGTGTCATGGCAATACGAGCAGCCTCGATTTGACGGTTTGTGATCCAGTGAGAAGTTGTTGCTTGGAGACCAAATTCACCAAATGCGACTTCTTTGCCGCCTTTAGCTTCCCCACGCATTTTACCACGGAATTCGCGGCGGTGTTTCACACGTTTAGGTACTAACATTATTTGTCTCCTTTCACTGATTTTTTAGTTGGCAAGATTTCACCACGGTAAATCCAAACTTTAACGCCAAGTTTACCATAAGTTGTATCTGCTTCTTCCCATGCATAGTCGATATCAGCACGGAGTGTGTGCAATGGCACAGTTCCTTCTGAATAACCTTCAGCACGGGCAATGTCTGCACCATTCAATCGACCAGATACTTGTGTTTTGATACCTTTGGCACCAGCACGCATTGTACGTTGGATTGCTTGTTTTTGAGCACGACGGAAAGCCACACGTTGTTCAAGTTGACGCGCGATACCTTCACCGACAAGGTGAGCATCAAGGTCAGGTTTTTTGATTTCAACGATGTTAATGTGAACTTGTTTACCAGTCAAAGCATTTAATTCAGCACGAAGTGCATCAACGCTAGCGCCTGATTTACCAATTACCATACCTGGTTTAGCTGTGTGCAAAGTCACGATGACTTTGTTTACAGCACGTTCAGTTTCAATCGTTGAAACTGAAGCATCCGCAAGTTTAGATTGAACAAGTTTACGGATTGCAAGGTCCTCATGGAGGTAACTTGCGTATTCTTTTTCAGCATACCATTTTGCGTCCCAGTCACGAATGATTCCGACACGCATGCCAATAGGATGTACTTTTTGACCCACGATTTTACCTCCTTATTTTTCTGTCACAACCACAGTGATGTGGCTTGTGCGTTTGTTAATTGGTGAAGCTGAACCTTTAGCCCGTGGACGGAAACGTTTCATTGTTGGGCCTTCATTGATGTAGGCTTCTGAAACGAAAAGGTTTGCTTTTTCGAGACCAAAGTTGTTTTCAGCATTTGCGATTGCAGAGTTCAAAACGTTCTCAATCTCATTTGCTGCTTTAGTCGGTGTGAATTTAAGTGTTGCGATTGCATCTGCAACGTTTTTCCCACGAATCAAGTCGATTACAAGACGTGATTTACGAGGTGAAACGCGGACTGTACGAGCAGTTGCTTTAGCTGAAGTAATTTCTGCCATTTTTTTCCTCCTCTATAAATTAACGACGTGTTTTTTTATCGTCTGCTGCGTGGCCACGGTAAGTACGTGTTGGTGCGAATTCGCCCAATTTGTGTCCTACCATGTCTTCTTGAACATAAACTGGTACGTGTTTGCGACCATCATAAACTGCAATCGTGTAACCGATGAAGTTAGGGAAGATCGTAGAACGACGTGACCAAGTTTTAATAACTGTTTTCTTTTCGTTGCCTTCTTGAGCAACAACCTTTTTCATCAAATGATCATCGACGAAAGGGCCTTTTTTAAGACTGCGTCCCATGTGTTATGGTTTCTCCTTTAATGTTGAGTGGTTCAAACGAAACGTTTGCATCACTTGTATTAGAACCACTGCCGGTGCTAAGCCGGAGCTGGCGGATAGATTATTTTTGGTTTTTACGACGAACGATAAGTTTGCTAGATTTAGCTTTCTTATTACGTGTTTTAAGACCAAGTGCTGGTTTGCCCCATGGTGTAGATGGCGATTTACGACCAACTGGTTGTTTACCTTCACCACCACCGTGTGGGTGATCGTTCGGGTTCATTACTGAACCGCGGACTGTTGGACGGATACCCTTCCAACGGTTACGACCAGCTTTACCGATATTGACAAGGCTGTGCTCACCATTACCGACAACACCGATTGTTGCACGTGCAGTTGAGAGAATCATGCGAACTTCGCCAGATTGCAAACGCACAAGTGTGTATTTACCTTCTTGACCAAGTACTTGCGCAGAAGCACCAGCTGAACGTACTAATTGTCCACCTTTACCAGGTTTCAATTCGATGTTGTGAATCAATGTACCGACTGGAATGTTTGCAAGTGGCAAAGCGTTACCAGTTTTGATGTCGGCTGTTGTGCCAGAAACGATTGTTTGACCAACAACAAGACCTTTAGGTGCAAGGATGTATGTTTTAATACCATCAGAATAAACAACTAAAGCGATGTTTGCTGAACGGTTTGGATCGTATTCGATAGTCGCAACTTTAGCAACGACGTCATCGTGATTACGTTTAAAGTCGATCACACGGTAATGACGTTTGTGTCCGCCACCTTGGTGACGTACAGTGATGCGTCCGTTGTTGTTACGGCCTGCTTTACTTTTAAGTGATACCAACAATGATTTCTCAGGTTTGTTAGTCGTAATTTCAGCAAAGTCAAGGCTTGTCATGTTACGGCGACCATTGGTCGTCGGTTTGTATACTTTAATACCCACTGATTACTCCTTTCTTATTCCCCGAAAATTTCAATATTTTTAGAATCAGCCGTCAGGGTCACGATAGCTTTCTTCACTTTGTTTGTGTAACCTGTGTATTTACCTACGCGTTTCGCTTTAGGTTTCACATTGACAGTGTTAACAGAAGCAACTTTAACCCCTTCAAACGCAGCTTCAACAGCTTGTTTGATTAGAAGTTTGTGGGCGCGCCCGTCAACTTCAAAGGTATATTTCTTTTCATCCATTGCAAGCATAGAGCTTTCAGTGATGATTGGTTTTTTGATTACGTCGTACAATGACATTATGCAAGAACCTCCTCAATTTGAGATAGAGCTGCTTGTGTCACCAAAATTTTATCGTTGTTTACGATATCAAGAACAGATGCTGAGTTAGCAGTTGTGACTTGAACATTTGGAATGTTACGTGCAGACAATTCAGCGAATTTATTTCCTTCGTTTTCGAAGATGACAAGAACTTTACGTTCAATAGCCAATGCTTCAAGAACTTTTACAAATTCTGCAGTTTTTGGTGCGTCGAAGTTCAGCGCATCAACTGCCACGAGTTTGTTTTCTGCAACTTTTTCAGAGTAAACTGATTTAAGTGCCAATTGACGAACTTTTTGTGGCAATTTGTAACCGTAAGAACGTGGTGTTGGTCCGAAGACTACGCCACCGCCACGCCATTGTGGTGAGCGGATAGAACCTTGACGTGCACGACCAGTTCCTTTTTGACGCCATGGTTTTTTACCACCACCGCGTACTGCTGAACGGTTTTTAACTGCGTGAGTACCTTGACGAAGGCTAGCACGTTGGCTTAGGATTACGTCGAAGACTACAGATTCGTTTGGTTCAATACCAAAGACTGCATCGTTCAATGTGATATCGCCAGCTTGCGATCCGTCTTGTTTAAATAATGATACGTTAGTCATTTTTAACTTATCTCCTTTCCTTATTATTTAGCTTTAATAGCTGATTTAACTGTGATAAGTGATTTCTTAGCACCTGGGATATTACCTTTAACGAGGATAACATTTTTTTCAGGGACAACTTGTACGATAACGAGGTTTTGAACTGTTACGCGGTTGCCACCCATGCGACCTGCAAGGTGTTTATTTTTGAATACACGGTTAGGTGCAACAGGACCCATTGACCCTGGACGACGGTGGTAACGTGAACCGTGAGCCATTGGCCCGCGTGATTGTCCGTGGCGTTTAATAACCCCTTGGAAACCTTTACCTTTAGTCGTACCAGTGACGTCAACAACATCTCCAGCTTCAAATTGTTCTACTGTCAATTCAGCGCCCACTTCCAAGCCTTCAATATTCTTGAATTCACGAATGAAGCGCTTAGGAGCAGTGTTTGCTTTTGCAACATGGCCTTTGGCAGGTTTGTTACTCAAAACTTCACGTTTGTCATCAAAACCAACTTGAACAGCTTCGTAGCCGTCAGTTGCGACTGTTTTGACTTGAAGTACAACGTTAGCTGCAGCTTCAATGACAGTTACTGGGATTAATTCGCCAGTTTCGGTGAAAATTTGGGTCATTCCCACTTTTTTCCCTAAGATTCCTTTTGTCATTAGAGTTCCTTTCCTTATAATTTAATTTCGATGTTGACACCACTTGGTAAATCGAGTTTCATCAAGCCATCAACAGTTTTTTGTGTTGGGTTAATGATGTCGATCAAACGTTTGTGTGTACGCATTTCGAATTGTTCGCGTGAGTCTTTGTATTTGTGAGTCGCACGGATGATTGTGTAAACTGAACGGTCAGTCGGAAGCGGGATTGGACCTGCTACAGATGCGTCAGTACGTTTCGCAGTTTCTACGATTTTTTCAGCCGCTTGATCAAGAATACCATGTTCGTACGCTTTCAAACGAATGCGGATTTTTTTGTTTGCCATTTTTTCTCCTCTCGTCTATTTCTTAGAATAGGCTAGCTCCACGAGAAAACTAATACAGGATGCGTGGCAACGCCTCCGGGTGTATCACAACCTCTCGCTTCACAGCTACATACCACGCTTTACGCGGTACTTATCTATGATAACAGAAAGCTTGACCATTTGCAAGCTTTTCATTTATTTTTTATTGAAGCCTTCACATATCGCTTTCCTACAACGTTTATGATATAATTAGACTATATTATTTAGGAGGAAACGTCGTGTTAAAAGAATTTAAAGCATTTATTTTGCGAGGCAATGTCCTTGACCTAGCTGTCGGTGTCATTATCGGGGGTGCCTTCACCGCTATCGTCAAATCATTAGTGGATAATCTCATCAATCCACTCATCGGGATTTTCGTTCAAGATGGTGCACTAGCCCAACTCAGTTTCAAATTGGGCAATGCAACCTTCGCTTATGGCAAGTTCTTGAATGACGTCTTGAACTTCTTGATTACAGCATTTGTGATTTTCGTTATCATTAAAACCGTTAACAAATTGTTTGCCGCTAACAAAACAGAAGAAGCCGAAGAAGTTGCTGCGATCAACGAAGAAGTTGAAACATTGAAAGAAATCCGTGATTTATTGAAACAAAAATAAACATCTATTATATAGAAGAAAGACCTCAGATCGTTATCCGAGGTCTTTCTTCTATATAATAGTAATAGGCATTTAGTTAACCAAGCGCTAAATAGGCTTCAACCGCCGCCTGCATATCAGCTGCTGGAATCACCGTATCATGCAAAACTGGTGCCTCAAAGAGATCTGACACCGCTTTAGGTAAAGGCGTCCCTGAAATCTCCTCTAGCTTTTTAACCAACTCAAAGTCGTCTTCTTGTCCGGTCAATGTCGTCAGGCTTTCAACCACAACTTTTGGAAACTTATATGGACTAGCCGTCGAGACGATGACAGTTGGTGTCGGATCCTGCGTTTCAGCCAGGTATTTTTTGTATACGGCACTCGCAACCGCTGTGTGTGGATCCTCAACATAGTGATCAGCTTCAAAAGTCGCTGCGATCTGAGCAGAGATTTCAGCTTCATCCGTAAAATCTGCATAAAAACCATTAAGTTCAGACAACATTTTATCCGTGATTTTATAGGCGCCTGTTGTATTGAGACTGGTCATCAACTCTGATGTTGCCACATCGCTATCTCCTGTCAAATGGAAAATCAAACGTTCCAGATTTGACGACACCAAGATATCCATTGAGGGCGAGCTGGTTACAAAGAAGTCACGATTTTTATCATAAGTTCCTGTCCGGAAGAAATCTGTCAAGACATTGTTTTCATTTGAAGCACAGATGAGTTTACCGACTGGCAAACCGATTTGTTTGGCATAATATCCCGCTAAAATGTTCCCGAAATTCCCTGTAGGAACCGTGAAATTAATGTCAGTCCCATTTTCAACGGCACCCGATTTAACAAGTTGGGCGTAGGCATAGACATAGTAGGCAATTTGTGGCACCAGACGACCAATATTCATCGAGTTGGCGCTTGAAAACTGCTTACCATTGGCCAGCATTTTATCGCGCAAGGCGCCATTGTTAAACATGGCCTTGACATTGGTTTGGGCATTGTCGAAGTTACCATCGATTGCGATGACCTTAACGTTTTCACCCACTTGGGTCGTCATTTGATGCTCTTGGATTTTTGAGACCCCATCCTTGGGATAGAAAACAACGATTTTCGTCCCTGGCACATCAGCAAAGCCTGCCATGGCAGCTTTCCCTGTATCGCCTGAAGTCGCCGTCAGGATGACAATTTCACGATCAACACCGTGTTTTTTAGCAGCTGTCGTCATGAGGTAAGGCAAGATAGAAAGTGCCATATCCTTGAAAGCAATCGTATTGCCATGGAACAATTCGAGGTTATACCGGCCGTCCAACTTCACGAGTGGGGCAATCGCCGCATCATCAAATTTACTATCATAGGCGTTTTCGACACAATACGCAATTTCTTCAGCTGTAAAATCGTCTAGAAAGGCTGATAACACTAGCGTCGCGACTTCTTGATAGCTAGCATTTTTTAAGGTCTCAAAATCTAAGGCGACAGTTGGCACTTCTCTTGGCACATAAAGGCCACCGTCAGTCGCAAGCCCTTGCAGAATGGCTTGACTAGCAGTTACTTGATTGGATTTATCGCGCGTTGATTGGTAAATTAAAGTCATTTTCGGCTCCTCATGATTATCAGTTCAGTTAGTCATATTGTAGCACAATTATCAGAATATTTCAAAAAAACTTCCAAAATTTGGAAGTTTTTAACGCTATTTTTTCAAACTGATAAAATCAGTAGCTAATCTCATCGATTTGTTGCAAATCGAGCTCAACTGGTGTTTCACGCCCGAACATGTCAACCGTTACTTTCACTTTTTCACCATTGACTTCTGTAATCGGGCCTTCAAATCCAGCGAAGGCTCCATCAATAATTTTAACCCGTTTCCCGACATGAATGTCAAAGGTAATTTCACGAACGAGTTTGCCCATGCCTTGCAGAATTTCTTGAATTTCTTCTTCAAATAAAGGCGTTGGTTTCGACCGGTTACCATGGGACCCCACGAAACCTGTGACGTTCGGCGTATTCCGTACAACAAACCACGCTTCATCCGTCATGTTCATCTCAACCAAGACATAACCTGGGAAGAGGTTTTCCTCAACCTCTTTACGTTTACCATTGACTTCCTTGTCAACCGTTTCTGTCGGAATCTCGATGCGCAAGATGTTATCCGTCATATTGTAGGTTTGCGCGCGCTCAAGCAAGTTTTCCTTCACTTTATTTTCATAACCAGAGTAGGTTTGAATCACAAACCAGCCTTGATCAAAATTCACAGTTTGCTCTTGCGCCGATGGTTGCTCGATGTTTTCTTCGAATGCGTCTGACATGTTCGTTCTCCTTATTTAAATAGACAAGTGCCAGGCACTTATCACCTGACCGATGGGGCGACCTTTTCTGATAAATCAGCATCTCTTTTTGAGACAAGAAAAAGGCTTCTCGCCCTTTTCCCATATTATACCACATTATTTGATCATTGGTACCAATAATTTAACGGCTTGTGTGACACCGCTTTTAATCAACCAGTCAAAAATCACGATGAAGACCATGAAGAAGACTGAGTACTGAATGACCATGCCAAAGTCTTTTACCGCTTCTGAGCGTGTTGGCCATGTCACCAAGCGCATTTCAGCAACAATTGAATTGATAAATTTAAACATTATCGAGTCTCCTTATGCAGGGTATATTTTCCACACGTTTTGCAGAATTTGTTCACTTCGAGACGTTTATCGCGTCCGTTTGAGCTGACAGTTATCGAATAGTTGCGCGATCCGCAGACCGTGCAAGCTAAGCTTGCTTTTTTAATCATCTATTTATCTCCAGTTTATTATTCTACCAAAATATAGCGCATTAGTCAAACCATGACTTAACACGATCCCAGATATTACCACCGACTTCTTTGGCTTTTTTACCAGCTTTGTCTGTGAATGATTTGGCTTTATCTGTGATGTCCTTGGCTTTACTTTTTGCATCTTCGACGACGTCATTGGTAGCTGGATCTTCTGATGCTCTTGTAACAGGGTCTAGGCCTGCTAGGCTATAGGCATTTTCTTCCTTAAACTGTGTGTTATTGGTGTAAGGTAAGATGGTACTTGCCATCGTTCTGAAGATTTCTGATGCTGTCCCAGCAGATGTCCCATCCAATCTGTGCAACTCACTCTCGGGGTTTTCATAACCCAACCAAAGCGTCATGACAACATCTGGCGTATAACCGATGACCCATTGGTCAATGTCTTCATTCGTTCCCGTTTTTCCTGCCAAGGTGTAACCGTAGGGTGCTGCATAAATGCCTGTCCCATTCGTATAGGTCCCTAGCATCATCGATGTCATTTTTTGTGCGGTTTGGCTGTCTATCACGCGCGTTGTCTTCACTTTCGCCGTCGCAATGGTTGTCCCCGTTGCACTGACGATTTTCTTAATCAGATGGGCTTCGTTCATAATCCCATCATTGGCAAAGGTCGCGTAGGCTTGCGCCATCTGCCATGGATTGGTGGCAACGCCTGCACCAAGCGCTGTTGTCAAATTATCGTTTTTATCCGTCAAATGAAGGCCAAATTGCTTGCCTTTAGCAATACCCGTTTTAATCCCAATAGCTTTAAAGGTATTAATGGCCGGAATATTATAGGAATCGGCAAGCGCCTGATACATGGGCATATTCCCATGCCATTGTCGATCGGCATTGAGCGGCTGCCAACCATCATAATTCATCGGCTCATCATGGACGGTCTTGTTAATCGACCACCCTGCCTCAATCGCTGGTGTATAGACAACCAAAGGTTTAATCGTTGACCCTGGACTTCGACCCGATTGGGTCGCAAAGTTAAAGCCACGGAAACTATCATTATCCGTTGTTGGCACCCGACCGATTAGCGCTTCCACTTCACCAGTGCCAGGATTAATGGCAACAGAGGCCGACTGGGCACTGACACCATCGGCAGCAACTGGAAATTGGTAGGTATTGGCATAGGTCGTCTGCATGCCGGTCTGCATATTCTGATCCAGACCCGTGTAGATTTTATAGCCATTATTTAAAATATCGTGCTCAGTTAAGCCATAGACATTAATCGCTTCCTGAATTACCGCATCAAAGTAGCTGGGATAGTTGTAATCATCGTCTTTACCGACATAAGCATCCGCCAAATTGCTGGTAATCCCGATTTGCATATTAGCGTTGGCATCCGCTTGCTTCATGTAGCCCGCATTCACCATATTTTGCAAGACTGTATCCCTGCGATCCTTGGCAAATTGCCCATCCTTATAGAGTGGATTATAAACCTCAGGCCATTTGAGAATCCCCGTAAGGGTCGCCGCCTCTTCGACAGACAAATCCTTGGCAGACTTGCCATAGTACTTCAGACTCGCGTCCTGAATCCCCCAAATCCCATTCCCAAAATAAGAATTATTGAGGTACATGGTTAAAATATCTTTTTTATCGTACTTTTTATTAATTTCAAGGGCTAGGAACAATTCCTTAGCCTTACGATCGACGGTTTGTTTTTGCGTTAGATAAGCATTTTTAGCCAGCTGCTGGGTAATCGTCGACCCACCGCCAAATTTCCCAAGGGTGACCAACGCTAACAGGGTCCGCTTAAAATTAATCCCATTATTGTCATAAAAGGTTCGGTCTTCTGTCGCAATCACGGCATTTTTGACATTATCTGAAATCTCATCAAATTTGACCGTTGTCCCTTTTTGACCATACATAGCCCCTGCAGACTGCCCGTTTTTATCAATGATTTCCGTCCGTGCTTCCATCGATTGTTTGAGCGTTTCAACATCAGCTGTTTTGGCTAGAAAAAGGAGATAGCTCGCAATTGACAGCACCATGAAAAGGACCAAAGCAATCGTGATTTTGGTCAAATTATAGCGTTTCCAAAAACGTTTGATTGGGGCAGGAAGCCATTGTCGTTTTTTCGTTTTGGCTTTTCGATCTAATTCTGGATCGGCATTCTTTTGCGAGCGACTTAAACTTGATTTTTTTACTTCTTTTTCTGTCATAAGCTTATTTTACCATATTTTAACCTTAACGTAAGGTGTTAGCGCAGCACCTGTTGCCAAATGCTATGTGTGCTGGCAGTTTATGACGGGAGACTGACGACTCGTCATTTGAAAAATGAAGGCGTTTCTTTAAAATAGACTCGCCTATTTTTGGTATAATAACTACATGAAGTTCACAATGAAACTCCCCGCCGATCTCAAAGAGATGTCGGTGGAAGACCTGTTAACAACTGAGTGGCTGGTCCCTAAAAAACAACGCCATTTTTTGAGAACCAAGCGGCATGTCTTGGTCAATGATGCTGTGGCGCGATTTTCTGATCGGGTGACTGCCGGTGATCAGATCACCGTCATCTTTGACGCCGAAGATTTCCCCGCTAAACCCTTGCTTTTGGGTGACCAACAGCTGGGCCAATCCTTGATTTTATACGAAGACGAGCATCTCGTTATTGTTAATAAACCTGAGAATATGAAAACACACGGGAATAACGCGAATGAGATTGCCTTACAAAATCATGTCGCAGCGGCCTGTGGCCAGCCTGTATCTGTCGTTCACCGCTTAGATTTCGAGACTTCAGGTGCTGTTTTATTTGCTAAAAATCCCTTTGTCCTGCCGATTTTAGATCAGATGTTGCGGGAGCGTCAGATTCACCGGACTTATCAAGCCTTATGTGCTGGACAGGTCCCCAAAGATCAGTTGACGATTGATCAGGCGATTGGGACGGATCGCCACGATAAAAAACGACGGGTGGTGGTATCTCGAGGGGGTCAGCGTGCGGTGACGCATGTCCTTGTCTTGAAACGTTTGCCAACTGAGTCTTTGGTTCAGTGTCAGCTTGAAACCGGACGGACGCACCAAATCCGCGTCCACCTCAGCAGTCTAGGTCATGCGATTCTAGGCGATTCAGTTTACAGAGGCCGCAAAGCCTCCCGTTTAATGTTACACGCGAAACATCTTGAACTCAGTCAACCCTTTACCAAGGAAAAAATCCGCGTGACGGCAGTTTCTGAGTCCTTTGAGCGCCTCATGAGAAAAATCGCTACAGACTAAACTGTAACGATTTTTTATTTGAACATCACTTTGAGTTTGCTGATGGCTAGCGTCAGGATAAAGACGCCGACGAAGACGAGGGTGATGGTTGCGCTAGCGGGTGCACCACTTTCGTAGGAAATGACCAAGCCTGCCAGCATGCCGATGAAGCCGATGATGACAGCGAGCGCAAGGACGCGCTTGAAGGTCAGGCCGATGCGCATGGCAATGGAAGCTGGCATGACCATAATGGCTGAAACCAGGAGAGCGCCTGCAACTGGAATCATCAGGGCAATGGCGACGCCTGTCACGACGTTAAAAAGGGTTGACATGAGTCGGACGGGTAGGCCATCAACGAAAGCCGTGTCTTCATCGAAGGTCATGACGTACATGGGCCGCATGAAGAGGGCAAAGACGACTAAGACGACGACTGCTAGAATAGCGAGCAAGATGACTTGGGTCTGGGAAACGGTAACGATCGAGCCAAAGAGATACTGATCGAGGTTGATGCCTTTGCCACGACCCGTGTTAGCAAAAATTAGGGCGAGTGACAAACCCAAACTCATTAAGATTGCTGTGGCGACTTCCAAGAAGTTGCGATAAAGGGTGCGCAGATATTCGAGGAGGATGGCTGCTAAAATCACCACCACAATGGTTGAGAGATTAGGTGATATCCCGATAAACAAGCCGAAAGCGACACCCGCCAAGGAAACGTGGCTGAGCGTGTCACTCATCAAACTTTGCCGGCGCAGGACGAGAAAAACACCTAGAAGGGGGGCAAATAAGGACATGGCAACAATGGCGAAGAAGGCCCGCTGCATAAATTCATATTGAAAGAGACTAAACACCACTTACCTCCTGATTTTCTAGGGCTTTCTTGCTCTGTCCAGTTGTGTCTTCATGAACACTAAAACAGCGCCAATGGGTATTTTGCTTCCGCGCTAGATGAATATTGCGATCAGAAAATGCTTTGACATCTTCGGCATCATGTGTGATCATCAAGACTGCCTTACCATGTTTGTGGGCAGCATGGCTCATCAAGCGATAAAATTCTGACCGGCTGACATCATCCATCCCTGTCGTCGGTTCATCCAAGATAAATAAATCTGGGTCACTGGCAAACATTCTGGCAATGGCTACCCGTTGTTTTTGCCCACCAGAAAGAGCTCCCATCCGCTTATCACGCTGCTCCCACATGCCAACCGAGCGTAGTGATTTCTCAACATGCGCTAAATCGTGCTGGGTAATCCGTTTAAACCAGCCATTGCGCGGAAAACGACCGCTGGTCACAAATTCCTTAACCGTGCTTGGAAAACCGGCATTAAAACTGGCAATTTGCTGGGGCAGATACGAAATTCTCAGTTTCTTGCCTTTAATATTTTGCTTGGCGATGGTGATCTCACCTGTTTTAGGTTTGATAATGCCTAGCGTGGCTTTGACGAGCGTCGATTTGGCAGCCCCGTTTTCACCTGTCAAAGTGACAAACTCACCAGAACTGATTCGAAAGACAACATTTTCCAGAACAGGCTCGGCATCGTAGACGAAGCTTAAATTCGTGACTGTGAGGTAATCCATTAAAACTCCTTCTCTAATTTTTCTAGAAATCTAACGATGATTTGTTGGTCATCTCCTGAAAATGCGTCCGTAATTTTTGCGTAAGTTGCAAGCGTCGCTTGATGATGATGGGCATGTTCTTGTGCAATCGGCAAACCAGTTTGGGACAGACGCCAAAGGACGATCCGCTCATCAGAGGCCGACTTTTCCGAATGCGTCAAATTCAACTGCTGCAATTTTTTCAAGGCCTTGGTCACGGCAGCTGGTGAAATATTGAGTTTCTCAGCCAATTTAGCATTGGTCAACTTTTCATGCAAGAGCAACATCAAAATATGCTCTTGTGTATTGGTCAAGCCGGCATCAGACTCACACTTACCCAAAAGGACTTCCTGTTTATTTTCAGCAAGTTGCATGATTTTTGTGAACAATCGATCAATTTGTTGACTGACCTGTGAGGTGTTTTTTTTCATATCTTGTGATTTCCTTTACCAGTTAAGTATATCATCCTAGCTAAAAATGTCAATCAAAAAAGACCGTCTTCATCAATCGACAGCCGTTTCTTGGAAAAAGTCTTGATAAATTTCAGCGTGCAGTTGCTGCAATCTCTCAGGATCTCGGCCGCCTACAGCCCGCCCATCAATTTCTGAGACTGGCGCACAGAGCGATCCCGAACTGGAGACAATCACTTCATCTGCTGCAAACATTTCTGCAAGGGTGAAAGGTTTTTCCAAAACCTCGATACCGAGCGCTTGACTGGCTAGTAGCAAATACTTGCGAGCAATGCCTGGCAGAATCCAGTGATCTAGGGGTGCCGTTTGGAAAATACCGTTGGTCAAGATGCTGATGTTACTGTGGGCGCACTCTGTCACGCGCTGATCTCGGTGGTAAACCACTTCGTCTAAGCCTTGAGCTGTCGCGGCTTGACTAGCTAGAACGTTGGGCAATAGATTGAGGGTCTTGATGTGACAAAATTCGAAGCGATGATCCGGCGTGGTCATTAATTTGAGGCGATTTTGACCGGAAAAGTCGCCTGTCCAAGGTAGCAGATAAATGGCTAAGTTAGGTTTGAGGGGTTGCGCATAACTGTGATTTCTGATGGCGGTGCCACGACTGACCTGAAAATAGACAAATAGGTCACCTGTGTCTAATTTTTGACATAAGTCCTGTAACAGGGCTCTTAAGTCATCTTTTGTAAAGTCGGGCTGGATATCAATTAGGACCATGCTCTTGAAAAAACGATCTAGATGATCTTCTAGCTTAAAGATTATCCTATTTCTCGCAACGCTGGCATCGTAAACACCGTCACCAAAAAAATGTGAGCGATCGTTAAAGGGCACCATCATCTCTGATAGGCGCGTGATTTTCCCATTATAGTAAGCTAAATCTTCCATTTTAAGCGCTCTCCTTTGACATTACCATCAGTTTGATGCCTCTATTCGTGACACCCTCATGCTTTCTTCCCTGACACTTGAATAGCCTAGAGCATTCTGACTAGGTAAACTTCGTCACAAAATCCTTTAATGCTGTTGCAAATCCGTTGCGCTTTTTTCTCTTGTTGACAGAGGGCGAAAACGGTTGGGCCACTCCCACTCATTAAAACACCATCTGCACCACTCGCCAATAACCGTTCCTTAATCTTCAATATCAAGGGATGTTTGGCTAGTGTGACAGCTTCTAGTGAATTCCCAAGATTCTGAAGGAGAGCATCAAAATCTGAGTTAACCACTGCCTGTTCCAGAGCATCAATATCTGGATGCGGGATTTGATCCAACTTGACATGGCGGAAAATTTCGGGTGTTGACACACCAAATGATGGTTTGACCAAAACAACCCAGAATTTTTTGGGATTTTCAATCGGTCGGACGTGCTCTCCCCGTCCCGTCACGCGCGCTGTTTGACCATAGACACAATAAGGAACGTCTGATCCGATTTGCTCGCCTAATTTTGCCAGTTCTGGTGTCGTTAAATTGAGCTGCCAAAGCTGATTGAGGGCACGCAAAGTCGCTGCGGCATCCGATGACCCGCCTGCAAGTCCTGCCGCGACTGGCGTTTTTTTATCAATATAAATCTCGACACCTTTTTTAATGCCGAAGGTCTTTTTAAGAACCATGGCTGCTTTATAGGCGTGATTTTTTTTGTTAAGGGGGACAAAACTAGAGTTCGACTGTAAACGAATCACCTGTTCTTGCTCAAGTTCTCGTACCGTAATCCGATCTGCCAAATCGACACTGGTCATGATCATATCCAGTTCATGATAGCCATCAGAACGCTTGCCGATGACGTCCAAGCCAAGATTAATCTTAGCTGGTGCTTTTTCTGTAATTTCCATGTTTCTATTTTACCACATTCGGTAATTCAAAATGATAAGTTCTTGTATTTTCTAACTGAACCGTCACCTTGAGCGTCGTTTCAGTTTGTTCATAGTCGGAAATACCGGTGTTAAATCGAATCTGACCCGTTTTTTGCGTGACAACTCGCGCCTGTGTTACCCTTGCCATGAGTTGGGCAGACAAAAAATCTTTCTGACTCATCAGCTGCTTCTGATTGGCTACCACCGCACGCAAATAAAAACTTAATAGCATCCCAAAAATAACCGCCATGACTAGGGCATAGAGCATGATGCCCCCTTTTACTTGATATTTGAAAATGCGTAGATAAATGTTCGC
This sequence comes from Lactococcus sp., assembly GCA_047833645.1. Lineage (GTDB taxonomy): Bacteria > Bacillota > Bacilli > Lactobacillales > Streptococcaceae > Pseudolactococcus. Next base: position 1,535,757 of record CP181259.1, on the reverse strand, counting down.
TCACCTCCTTTACTGAACTTCAGATGAATGGTCACAACATGGCGAGTCTTTGACATCTCAACAGCAGAAAGCCCATAAATCATCGGTTGATAACCTAGACCCTTTTCATTGGTTTTACGAAAATCATCTGCGCCTGTTGGCCTGCCAAAACGCTTGGGACCACTGGGTGTGTTGACATAGAGAAAATGGTCGGCCACCCTGTCCAATTCAGCCTGCTCAAGCTCCCGCCGCAATAAATTTGAAAAATTTTGCCAATTTTTGTCCTCTGATTGGCGAATGACCTCAAATTCTTGTGTGATTAAGACCGTCATGCCTTGAATGACAAGCAGGGACATACTCATCGACAAGAGTGCCACCAGGCATTCCAGCAAGGTAAAAGCTTTAAGGCGTTTCTTGCAAAATTTCAAGGCGCAGCACCTCCTGTCCTGAACTCTCTAAGACGACTTCTTGCGCCGTTTGGATCAACGTCACCTCAACACCATTTTCTCGCAAGTGACTTTGCTTGCTGTCAAAAGCCATCAGGCCCACATTTAAAACTTCAATCGCCTGATTTTGCCTGGCAACCTGCGCCCGACTCACCGAAATTTCCGTTATCACAAAGCTTGATAAGACTGCTAACAGGGCCATGGCCAGAATACTTTCCAATAAAATATAAGCTTTAATTTCTTGTTTTTTTATACTGACCACTTCCTAACTGGAGTTGATAGGTGACCTGCCGGCCCCCTTCATAAGGCAAGACAATCACGATTTTCGCCTCCTTGATTGACTGGAGATTACCATTTTTGTTAAAGGTGATGTCAAAATCTGAGAATTGCGTTTCTTCCGGGACAGGTTGGTTGGTACCATTGATTTTGACTGTCCCATTGACCGCCGATAGGCTCCTAGGCGCTGCACTTGTCACAGCTTGTGCCTGTTGATTTTTCAGCATCATTTCAAACTCCAGAACAAATAACTCACCGCGAATGACATGGATCGTTTTCTGAAAAGTGACTGAAAACATCATAATCACAAAACAAGTGACGGATAAGGTCAGCAGGCTTTCTAACAAGGTAAAAGCTCTAATTGGCAAGTTCACGTGTTTCAGTCGTATTTTTCGTATAGTACTCATTATAGGTGTCCGCCTGCTTCTGCGTAATATTGCCATTGCTGACCAGTTTGCTTAGTGTGGCCTCATCTGTGTGATCCAATTTGTAAAGCTCTGCTTGCGAATTAACCACCTTCACGATTGCCCCATTACCAGTATTTTTGACTGCCTCTTTTTGCTTGGAGAGATTGGGCACAAACAGTAAAATCAGGACACTGATGATCAGCAAAACGACTAACATTTCCACCAAAGTGAAGGCTGCAGCCTGTTTTTGCTTGACTTGATTTAAGATTGACTTCTTTTTCATATTTTTTCCCTTTCTGCGATATCATTTGATGACATCTTGAAGCTTAATCTACGCTGACACGCCGGCCAAGCAATAACATTCCCATACGACCTACATCCCCAGATCCATCTGCGCATAAATCGGTAGCAACATGGCGGCATAAATCAAAACAATCATCAGGGCCACAAATAAAAAGACGAGTGGCTGAATGATGTCCATGGCGCTCGCCACTTTTTCAAAAAATTTTGCCCAGGATTCGTCTGCATAGACTAACAACTCGTCGCCTAATTTAGACTTCATTTCGCCGTATTCGATAATCAGCGCTAACTCTGGTGTGAAAAAACTGTAGTGATGAATTTTGTCATGAAATTCTTGCCCTAACTGCATAGCCTTTAGCAAATCTTGCCCGATTTCTCGAAAGAGTTGATTCTTTTGCGTGGTCATCATCTCTAATATCTGCCGCATTTCCAACCCTTGCTTAATCAAATTCCCCCATTCTCGGGCGTAAAAAGCCGTCAGATAAAGTTTCAAGTAGGTTTGAATCAAGGGAAAATGCCCCAATCTTTGCACATTGGTTAATGGTGAAGTTGTTTTAAAATACCGAATCAAGCCTAATACAAGAACTGTTAACAGGATGCCCAGTCCGAGGAAAAGCCACGGTAGGGCGGTAATCACTGTCCCCGCAAAGTTATTGGATTCAACCTGTGGTAGCAGATAAGTTTTTAAGCCTAGCACAATGACAACCAGAAAAACGAGTAAAATAACAGGATAAGTTGCGACTGTCACCAATTTTTGCTTGGCCTTTTGCACTTTCATTAGATTTTCTGTTATCAAATGTAGGGTTTGCTGTGTATTGCCATGATAATCTGCCAGAGCAACTTGCGTGACGACTGAATTTGAAAAACGTAGCTCACTTAGAATTTGCGAGAGATTTTGGCCATTGGATAAGCCTTCTCGCATAGTCGTCACAAATTTGGCCTCGACCAATTTCGAGCGACTTAAAAAATTGACAATTTCTGCTAAATGAAAGCCACTCGAAAAGAGATTGGTCATGAGGCGCATCAACTTAACTTGTTGCTTAATCGCTAATTTTTTCGGTTGCCGCCTGATCAGGTGTGAGATGTCCAGCTGTAACCAATTTTTCAATCTTGTCATGCCACTTGTCGTTGACATGGGTTTCAAAGGCTTTGTCGGCACTGTCCAGCACCCCCTTTCCTGCAATCAAGCGTTGGTAGACAACACCTGAGAGCGAATTTTTGATTTCTTCTTTCGTAATTCCGAGCTCCGTCAGTCTGGCATAAACGCCTGCGATCGATTTCGCATGAATCGTTGAAAAGACGGTATAGCCAGTCAAACTCGCTCTCATGACTGCTCGCGCAGTTTCCTGATCACGAATTTCACCGACAATCACCAGGTCAGGCATATGGCGCAAGGACAGTTTAATCAGACTATCATAGGTATTGCCAATCGCTTCGTTCAGCTGAAATTGGAGCAAGTCTGGTGAGACAATCTCCACGGGATCTTCTATCGTAATCACCTGTTGACCTGAAAATTTCTGTTTGGCAATATGGTGCATCAGTGTCGTTTTGCCTGAGCCAACTGGACCTGAAAATAGATAAAGACCACGTCTCGCCACTAAATTTTCAACTTGTGGCAAGTCAGTCTCAAACCAAAAGGCGAGTTGTCTCTCCCTATCATGCAACAGTCGAATGACTAGGCTTTCACGACTTTCAAAATCTCCTGCTGAAGATAAGCGCAGCCGATATTTTTGACCAGAAAACGGATAGAGGCAAGACCCTAGTTGTGGTCGACGTTTCTCGCCAACATTCATCCCAGCTGTAAACTTAAAATGGGAGATAAGACTTTGACCGTCAGCTTCTGATAATAGCTGATACTTGTCACGGTGCGTTGACTTCCGAAAAACAACTGAAACCCCTGCCTTGACTGGCAGTAAATAAATATCGCTTGCCCCAAAATCAACTGCTTTTGCAAGCAGCGTCTGTGCCATTTCCTGTATCATCTCATTACCTCCTACTTTTATATACGAAAAAAATCCGTGATTGCTCACGAATTCTTTAACTTTATTTTTTAAAACAAATCATCAAACAAACTCAACTGATTATCCTCTGGCATATTGCCGAGAATGCCCATTTCATCCATTTTGTCGACTAGGGTTTGAGAGACACCCGCACGTTTTCGGAGTTCTGTTTTACTCAAAAACTCTCCTGCCTTGCGCGCCTCTACAATTTGCTTAGCGACGTTGCCACCAAGGCCATCCATGGCAGAAAATGGTGGAATCAAGGTATCACCTTCGATAATAAAATCACTGGCTTCACTGCGATACAAATCCAACTTGCCAAATTTAAAGCCACGCTCTAGCATTTCATTACAGAGTTCTAGCGTCCCAAAGAGGGCATTTTCGACATTACTGGCTTCAAAGCCCTTAGCTCTAATTTCTTGCATTTTAGCCTTGACGGCATCCAAACCATCGCCCATAACCTTGAGATCAAAGGCATTGGCACGAATCGAAAACCAAGCACAATAATAGTAAATCGGCATATGGACCTTGAAATAGGCGACACGCAAGGCCATCATGATATAGGCGGCCGCATGGGCTTTGGGGAACATATACTTGATTTTACTACAGGAATCAATGTACCACTCGGGCACATTGTTGTCACGCATGGCAGCGATATACGTCTCACGCTCTTCATCGTCAATCTTATTCCACAAGCCCTTACGCACACGCTCCATAATCGTGAAGGCCATTGACTCGTTGAGTCCTGCATGAATCAGGTAAACCATGATATCATCCCGACAACCGATCACATTGGCCAGATTGGCAATTTTTTGCTTGATTAATTCCTGCGCATTGCCCAGCCAAACGTCCGTCCCATGGGAAAGACCGGAAATTTGGAGTAATTCTGCGAAAGTGCTAGGCTTTGTTTCCTCTAACATCCCACGAACGAATGTTGTTCCCATTTCGGGGACACCTAAAGTCCCCGTCTTAGAAAAAATCTGCTCAGGTGTCACACCCAGAACTTCTGTTCCGGCAAAAATTTTCATGACATCTGGGTCATCCATCGGAATGGTTGAGGCATCCATGCCGGATAGATCTTGTAACTTACGAATCATGGTCGGGTCATCATGACCCAGAATATCGAGTTTCAAGATATTGTCATGGATGGCATGGAAATCAAAGTGGGTCGTTTTCCACTCAGCATTAATATCCTCAGCTGGATAGGCCACTGGACTGAAATCATAAACATCCATATAGCCCGGAATAACGATAATTCCGCCCGGATGCTGACCTGTCGTCCGTTTGACACCTGTACTGCCTGCTGCAAGGCGCTCAATTTCAGCACCACGGTAGAATTTACCGTAGTCACGTTCGTAGCCTTTGACGAAACCAAAGGCAGTTTTCTCAGCCACCGTACCAATGGTTCCGGCACGAAAGGCATAGTCTTCTCCAAAGATATCGCGGACGTCCAAATGGGCGCTCGGTTGGTCAGCACCAGAGAAGTTCAAATCGATATCGGGCACTTTATCCCCCTTGAAACCTAGGAAGGTTTCAAATGGAATATCGTGGCCGTCTTTTGTGAGCCTGTGTCCACATTCTGGACAGCTTTTCTCCGGCATATCAAAGCCTGAGCCATATTGCCCCTCGGTAAAGAACTCCGAGTACTGGCACTCTGGGCAGACATAATGGGGTGGCAGTGGATTAACCTCGGTAATCCCAGTCATGGTCGCAACAAATGAGGAGCCGACAGACCCCCGCGAGCCAACGAGATAGCCCCGTTTGTTGGAGCGCTCAACGAGAATCTGAGAAATAAGGTAGATAACGGAGAAACCATTACCGATAATCGAATTGAGCTCTTTTTCAATCCGCAAATCGACGATATCAGGCAAAGGATTACCATAGATGGCATGCGCTTTTTCGTAGGTCAGCTTGGCCATTTTTTCCTCAGATTCAGGAATGTAAGGTGTGTATAGGTCGTCACGGACTGGCGTTAGGACATCAAAGGATGCTGCCATTTTTTGCGTATTTTCAATGACAATCTGACGTGCCGTATCTTCTCCAAGGAAGGCAAAATCGTCCAGCATTTCATTGGTGGTGCGAAAATGAACTTCTGGCAATGGTGCAGGCATGGCGTGTTCACCACGACCGACAGGTCGGTTGATGATAGCGCCAGCGCCTAGAGAACGGACGATAATTTCACGATAGATAGCATCTTCTGGATTGAGATAGTGGACATTGCCTGTTGCTAGGACTGGCTTGCCTAGCGTATCAGCTATCCGCAACATATCTTTCAAAATGCGTTGGAGTTCCACTTCATCTTTGATGGTTTCTTTGGCAATCAACGGGCGATAAATAGCCGGTGGCATGATTTCGATGAAATCATAATAATCAGCGACTTTCAAGGCATCATCAAAGGATTTATTAGTCACCGCCTCAAAAACTTCGCCTTCTGAACAAGCTGACCCGATAATCAAACCCTCGCGATGGGCTTCAAGGACTGATTTTGGAATTCTAGGCACACCTGAAAAATAGTTGACATTTGAATAAGAAATAAGCTTAAAGAGATTCTTCAGACCATCTTGAGTTTTGGCATAAATCGTGGCATGTTTCACCCGCGCCCGTTTATAAGAATCTGCATCTACAACTTTTGTATTCAAATCGCTCAAGAGCTCAATGCCAAATTTCTCCTTGGCATCATTTAAGAAAATGAAGAGCAAACGACCCGTCGCTTCCGCATCAAAGTTGGCCAAGTGATGGCTTTCGAGAGAAACTTGGAAACGCTTGGTCAAAGGCCCCAAGCCATGACGCTTGAATTCAGGATACAGATTACGGGCAAACTCCAAGGTATCAATCACCGGCTGTGTGATCTCAGGCAACTGATGACGCTGATAGTTCATATTCATGAAGCCAACGTCAAAGGTCGCATTATGGGCAACGAGAATGCTGCCCTGACAAAAGGCTTGGAATTCTTTTAAGACTTGCTCTAGCGGTTTAGACCCTCTGACCATGTCATCGGTAATCCCTGTTAGCTGGGTCGTAAATTCACTCAAGGGATGCCCCGGATTGATAAACTCATCGAATTGTTCGATGACATTGCCCTTGTGCATTTTCGATGCCGCCACTTGAATCAGTTTGTTATAAACAGCAGAAAGGCCAGTCGTTTCCACGTCAAAAACAACGTAGGTCGACTCTGAAAGGCTACTATCATCTTCATGATAAGTGATCGGCACCCTGTCCTCGACTAAGTTGGCTTCTATCCCATAAATAATTTTGATGCCATTTTTCTTACCGGCAGAATGGGCGTGTGGGAAACTTTGCGCCCCGGCATGATCGGTGATGGCGATGGCTTGATGGCCCCAGCGCGCGGCTTGGGCGACGAGATCCGTCACATCAGGGATAGCATCCATGGTCGACATATTGGTATGGGCATGGAATTCGACCCGTTTTTGATCCTCAGGCATGAGGTCCTTGCGAACGTTTTTGGCCTTGATTTCGACCATATCACGCGCACTTAGAACCAACTCATGCTTGTACTGGTCCATCTGAACACTACCCTTGACCTTGATCCACATACCTTTTTTGACCAGATCAAACATGGCCTGCTCCTCAGGCTTACGTCCCCATTTTTGGACGATAAAAGAGCTGCTGTAGTCCGTCATCTTGACTTCCAGCATGTGACTTTCCTTACCCGTCGTCCGATTCTTAAAGACCTTATGCTCCGCCGCAAAAACGTAGCCCTCAAAGACGACATTAGCCTCCTCAGTCACGACATCCTTCATTTGGAACACGGTATCAGACGCCTTGATTTCCCTGCCCAGTGCGAGTTGGTTAGGGGATGCAACCGCTTCTTTTGAAGCAGGTGCTGGATGATCAGGCTGGAAGGGGGCTTCTGGTTGGTTAGCTAAAATATCCGCTAGCGCTTCTTCAGATTTTTTTTCATACTCAGCGACCAATTTATCGGTGAGCTGATAATCGATTTCTGGTAAAATCTGCAAAGCCGTAAAGCCAAAATTTTGGAAATGTTGCGCCATAATCGGAAAATAATGTTTGACAAAATATTCCAGATTTGATAACTCACCGACCAAGAGTTTGGCCGTTGCGACTTCATCTGTAGCTGTAAACTGATATTTCTTAAAAATCGCCGTGAAACTTGGTGTGTTACAACCCGGCAAATCAAAGACTAGAGGGAGATAGGCGTTGAGCATGGCTTCATCAAAACGACCATCTTCTGTCAAAATCGTCACTTGCGTTTTCGCGATATTTGAAAAGGCCATCTCTAGGCGATAGGCCAGTTCTCGATATAAGTCAATCGGTAAAATCGCTGGGAACTTCAAATAAAAATGCCAGACTTTACTGATGGCATGAACTTCAACCTTGTCAATATTGCCACGAAACGCCGGATTCTGACGGATTTCCGCAGGCATGTCGAGCTGATCCATGAGTCTTTCAAATAAATCGTTCATTGCACTTCTTTCTTGATTTCTTGAATTTGTGATAAGTCTATTATAACAGAAAATGAACTATTGCTTTAGTTTTTCTTAGTTGTCTCTTTTCCGTGGCGTTCTTTTCGTTTCGGATTATAGGTGTCAAATCATTCTCGCGCAATGCGACTTTTGGGCCACAGCTCAGCCACGATGACTAGCTTGCCAGTAATTCTCAAGGAATTCTAACAATACCTTTTGATTTCCTTTATTTTAATCCTGTGTGCTTAATAACCACTCTACGATATTGAGTTGTTCTATCCCTTCTTGATTGTAAGAACCATTGTCCATGGTTAATAAAATCTTTCGGTAGTTGTCTTGAATACTTTGAAAGGGACGAACTTCTCTCTGATAAGTCCTATCATCTTCGACAGTAAGTGATACTTGATAATATTCGGTGACACCATTTTTTTGTGCCACGAAATCAATCTCAAATTCTCCTATATTGCCAATAAAGACGTGATAGCCTCTGCGCAATAATTCCAGATAAACAACACCTTCCAAACGATGACCAAAATTCGGGCGTTTATTACCCAAAAGAACTTTTCTCAGAGACTGGTCGACAGGATAATATTTTGAATTGATCGACAGGTATTTTTTACCCGCGATATCATAGCGGTCTGCTCTAAAAAAGAGATAGGCTTCTTGAAAGCCAGACAAATATGTTGAAACGGTGTCACTTGTCGTCTTTTGTCCCATTGATGTCAGGGTATCTGCTATTTTCTTTATCGTCACTAGACTACCTGAACTATCCGTCAAATATTTGGCTAATTGTTCAACCAATGTTGCATCACTGCGCTGTTTTCTCTGCAAAATATCCTTGATCAAGACAGTATTGACGATACCTGAAATGTAATCTCGATAGGTCAACTCATCTGGAATTTCCGTCACATAAGGAAAGCCACCAAATTCCAGATAACGTTGAAATGCGGTCGTTTTATCGCCGCTCATCGCGCTGAAAAATTCCGCAAAAGATAAGGGATAAACTTTCAACTCGACGTAACGTCCAGAAAGCAGGGTTGCAAGTTCACCTGATAGCATGTAAGCGTTAGAACCTGTCACGTATAGATCAACATTTTCTTTGATAAATAAGCTATCTAATACGCGCTCAAACTCAGGTACCATCTGGATCTCATCCAAGAAAATATAGTTCATCTGATCTGCTTGCAAGTTATCCGTAATTTTTTCATACAGCTTTCGATAGTCCAGATAATCAGCTAGTGCCAAATCTTCAAAATTATAGGATTGAATTTGCGTTTGACTAACCTGATTGGTGATTAGCTGTTCTTGAAATAAGGCTAAAAGCGTTGATTTCCCGCTCCGTCGCACGCCTGTCAAAACTTTGATAAATCGTTTGTCTTTTAAACGTTCTAAATCAGATAGATAGGTATCTCTTCTTATCATGATAACCTCTTTCAAATTAATTCGATTTTTATCTTACATCTCTATCATAAATCAAATTAACTCGAAAGTAAATAAATTTTATTTGCTTTATTCGAATTATTTCGAATGAATTGTCGCTTTACACACTTGTTTCAACTTAATTCGAAACAAGTGCCCAATTTATCCTGCCAGAAAATCAAAGACGTGCTATTATAGCCCCTTCCTATAACACACCTACAAAACAATTTATTTTGCCATCTCCATCATTCATAGTACAATATAAAATAAGGAGATTTGACTATTATGACAACTTTAACTTTTAAGAAAACCGTGACGGTTTTAGTGGCGACTGGCTTTGCTGTTTCTTTAGCGGCCTGTGGCAAACAAGCCGAAGCACCCAAGAAGCCCGCCGTTTCTCAAGATACTGCAACCATTACGCTCGATTTTGAAAATGACAAAAAAGTCGATGAAACGAAAAAAATTACGATTATTAAAGATCAAACTTTACTTGATGCCCTTAAAGAGAATTTTAAGATTGAAGAAAAAAGTGGCTTTATTACGTCGATTGATGGCAAATCTCAGGATCAAGCGGCTAACAAGTACTGGCTATTCGATGTCAACGGTAAGATGGCCGATAAGGGCGCTGCGGATATTCATCTGAAAAAAGGGGACACGGTTGCCTTCTATCTCGGTAGTTTTTAAGTCAAATAAAAAGCCCGCGGGCTTTTTTTCTTAGGCTTTTTCTTGTCTCAAGCCGCTGTAGGCGTACTCGACTTTGATGCAACGGTCCATGACGATTTGGTTGCGACCTTGATCACGCAATATCTGCTCCGCTTCTTGATTTTCCAAGCCTTGTTGGGCCCAGAAAACATCGGCGTCTGTTTCGATAAAGTCACGCGCCACGTCAGGTAAAAATTCTGAGCGACGGAAGACATCCACGATGTCAATGTGTTCCGGAATCTCTTGCAGTCTGGCATAAACTGTTTCACCCAGAATTTCCTGACCGGCAAGCCGTGGATTGACTGGAAAAATGCGATAACCGTCAGCTTGTAGGGCTTGCGTGACCATAAAACTCGAGGTTTCTGGTCGATTTGACAGGCCAACGACGGCGACCGTTTTCGCCTTGCGCAGATAATCAAAAATGACTTCCGGTGAACTGTTTTCAAATGTATAGGTCATCTTAACTCCCTTCAAACTTCAACTGCTGCTTGATGTCACTAACATGGCACCAAGAAAATGCGATTTTACAAAACGTCGGTGATGTCGTCGACGGGCAGGCGGTATGAGGCGGTGCCTTGGTCGTCGGAATAACCCATGGTGATGATAAGTTCTGGCTGGAATCGGTCCTCAATCGCCAAAACTGTTTTGGCTTTGGCCTTGTCGAACCCAAGAATTAGGTTAGTTTTCAAGCCCTTGTTGTTGGCCGCAAGGACGATGTTTTGAGAGACGAGGCCGATGTTGAGCGCCAGATATTCCCCTAGTTGCTCTGCCGTAAATTTCTCGAACATGCCTGGCAATTTCATCAGCAAGTCGGCTTGGTGATCGACCGGCAAGAAATCAGCGCCGATTTCAACCATGTCCCGAACACGCTCAGGTAGGTCTGTGTCTGAAAAGACGACTAATGTCGCACCCGCCGCTTCGTTTTGGACGGCATTTTTGCCGTGCATGGCGGTGGATAGGGTCAAGCGCATCTCTTGCGAATCGACAATCACAAAATGCCAAGGCTGGATGTTGTGGGCTGAGGGCGCGAGAATGGCCTCAGCTAAAATCGCTTTGACTTCATCGACTGTGACTTTACGACCGTCAAACTGTGTGACCTTGTGACGGTTTTGATTCAATTTTGAAAATTCCATTAGGTTGTAACTCTCCTTACAAGTTGATAGAGTAGGTAAGCAAGCACGCCACCCAAGGTGTTGGTGATTAAATCATCTACTTCAAATACGCGATTAAAATCGAATAGCAAATCCAAGACGGCTTGTGTGCTTTCAATGGTGAGGCTCATCAGAAAACTGATGACCAGCACTTTTCTAAACTGTCTGAGACTTGGTTTCAGCAAACAGAGTGCGAAAACCAGAGGAAATAGCAGAAAAATATTGGCGACATTTTGGAGAATGATAAAAAACAGATCAACCAGGTTCGGGATTTTTCCAAAATGGACCAAGGTATTAAACGGGGTCAGAATCGCTGTAATCCGACCGAAGTGCTGCACCCCTGGTGTTGCCACACTTTTCAAGGTCGGATAGATACTCTGAGGTAGAAAACACATCAGACAGATAGCAATCGTGTAGCCTATCGCCAGTCCTTTTACCATTTTTTGAAATGGGGCTTGGAGATTGGCTTGTTGGTCAAACAATTTCATAGTTTCATTGTATCATAAAACGCCAGATAAGCGTCTGACGTTTCTTGCTTATTTTTGGATGAGATGCGCGATTTTGTCAAACCAGTCTTCTGGCATCGCCGCAACAATTAAAGCTGCAACAATGACACCGAGAGCTGAATAGCGTGAGATATACCGACCTGTAACAGCCGTCACAACCACCCAAATCATCGCGAGCATCGAAAAGCTACGGTAGAATTTTTTCAAATAATTTTTCAATTTTCTGCCTCCATTTTCATGACTGAATCTTCGTCTCAAACCCAACCGTGACCGCATCAAACGCTTTCGTGTCTGGTTGTGTTTTCTTGTCTGCTTTCATGGTCTTACTGCGAAGTTGACCACAGGCTGCATCAATATCCGTGCCGTGTTCTTGACGAATGACACAGTTAATGCCGCCTTTTTTAAGTATATCATAAAATTTGAGGACGTCATCTTTTGAAGAGCGACTGTATTGGTCATGTTCGCTGACTGGATTATAAGGAATCAGGTTGACATAGACCAATTTCTTCTTATCTTTCAAGAGTGCAACCAGTTCACGCGCATGTTCTGGCCGATCATTGACGCCACTAAGCATGATATACTCGAAGGTCACGCGACGGTTGGTCACTTCGATATAGTAGTCAATGGCTTCAAATAATTTTTCAATCGGGAACTGACGGTTAATCCGCATAATGCTTGTTCTAACGTCATTATTCGGGGCATGAAGGGAGATGGCCAAGTTAATTTGAAGGCCTGTCTCCGCAAACTCACGGATTTTAGGCGCCAAGCCAGACGTTGAAACCGTAATATGACGCGCACCAATGGCAAGACCATTGTCATCATTAATCGTTTTGATAAAGTTGATGACATTGTCATAATTATCAAAGGGCTCACCAATCCCCATGACGACCACGTGACTGACGCGTTCTTCTAAGCCACGTTCGTCAAAGTATTTTTGGACGAGCATGATTTGCGCGATAATTTCGCCTGCCGTCAAGTCACGTTGTTTTTTAATAAGCCCTGAGGCACAAAAAGTACAGCCGATATTACAGCCGACCTGAGTCGTGACACAGACAGACAAACCATAACGTTGGCGCATGAGCACGGTCTCAACGAGCATGCCATCAGGCAGTTCAAAGAGGTATTTAACCGTGCCATCTTTAGCTTCCTGGACCAGACGTTGTTTCAAAGGATTGAGGACAAAGTTGTCTTTGAGGATTTCGATAAAATCCTTGGCAATATTGGTCATCTCCTCAAAAGATTGGACCCGTTTTTTGTAAAGCCAGTCCCAAATTTGTGTCGCACGAAATTTTTTAGCCCCATGTTCAAGGGCCCAAGTGATCAGTTGGTCACGCGTCAAGTCATAGATAGAGGGTTTTATCATGTCAGTTTGAATAGTTTTAGTCATGCTACTAGTATAGCATAAAACTATTCTCCTATGGTCGCCATTTTGCGCTCAAACCCGAGTTGATAAGGTTCGTAGTCTATTGGTTTCCCCCTAAATCAGCCTTTGTTCTCCCTAGCTAACCCTAGGTTTAGGTCGGTCTTACAAATCTATTTTTTCAGCCACCTCCTTCCAAACTTGAATGGTGGGCTTTTCACCACTAGGCCCTATACGTACCAATGTCGCCTTACTTAATAAGACAGCCTTGTTTCTTCAAGCAACGTTTCAATTGGGCGCTCTACCCCAAAGGGGCAGCTGTTTCAACGCAATGATAGCCCAAATTAAGCACGGCATCATCACGCCTACCGCCTTAACTATTTTTGTTTATTTTAAAGACATCACTAGTTGACAATATCAAGTAGTGATGTTATACTAACTTTATCACTAGTATATATTATATAGTAGAGCAAACGAAAGAGAGAAAGAGATGGTGACAGTTAACTCACAATTACTCAAAGGAACTTTAGACGGTGCCTTGTTACTTGTGATTTCAAATGGCGAGACTTATGGCTACGAAATCGCAACGAAACTTGAAGCAATGGGTTTTCTATCCATAGCGGCAGGAACCATTTATCCAATCCTACAGAAATTGGAACGCGAAGGCTACATCAGTTGCAAAATGTCCAAATCTTCTGATGGTCCTAAACGAAAATATTTAACACTTACAGAAGAAGGCAAACTGCGATTGCAAGCATTTTTAATTGATTGGTCTGAGCTGATTAGCGCAATGGCAAACCTCATAAAGGAGACAGGAAATGATGAACACAACTAAAAATAGCGTTGCTAGCCTCATTCAAGAAAACAATACATTACGTGAACAACTTTCACCCGAAAATAAAGCATATTATGAAGATCTACTTGTTCTCGTTCGAACGAAGGCTTTTTTCCAAGATGAAACGGTCTACGAAGAGACCCTCTGCAGCATCCTCTTAGATTTAATTGACGCCCAGCATGCGGGTATCGATGCCAAAACCTACCTTGGACAAGACATTTATCAACTTTCAGATGACATTTTTGCTGAAACGCCAAAAGAATCTTTTATCAAGCGACTCATTTTTATGATGAAACTTCCTGCTATATTTATCCTGATGATTTTAGTACCTGTGATAATCAATACCATATTTTCTCCGCTTCATATTTTTAAAATTTCGATTGCCTATATGCTCATCGTCACTTTGTTTAATTTTTTATTAATTGGGCTCTTCCTTCAATTACTATCAAACAATCGAAAAGTCTTGATCTTTTTCAAACAAAGTCAATGGAAAGTTTGGGTAAAATTACTCATTCCTAGTGCAATGATCATCGGCAGCTATATCCTGATTGCTTTTCTAACGCATGATACTTGGGTTTGGACACTTACATTTTAGTCTATCAGATAATAGACTTTTATCACGCTATCAAGTTTTTTTCAAATCAACAAAGCTAAATAGGCCAAAAAATTTTGATGGTCAATCCTATCTGACGAGCGGTTGCTTCATTAGTGATCAGTTATCAAAAAGCAATGCCTATTTAAAGCTAGGCCGATTTGAAACATCGTCTGTCTTATCTCTCTAGTCTAGCCTGTGACCCCCCTCTTTTATTCCAGATACAATAAAGTCTATCAGTTTTTCTTGCTGATAGACTTTATTGTGTCGTCAAGTTATAATTTTTTGACCGCTTGGGTAATTTCTTGGTTAGTTTTCTGTTTATGGCAATTCAATCTAGGACCAAAACGGCTTGATGGCGAATGAAACAAAACAAAAGCAAAAACAGTATGGCAACTTGAGAATGAGTTTCCCAGCTGACATACTGTTTGTTTTAAACGCTGTTTATTTCTTTCCGATGAAGAATGACACGACAGCGACGAGGATAACCGCACCAAGCACTGAAGGGATCAAAGCCATCCCAGCTAGGCTAGGACCCCAATGACCAAAGAGTGCTTGACCGATACTAGACCCAACGAGACCAGCGACGATATTCGCAATCCAGCCCATTGACTCACCTTTTTTCGTGATACCACCCGCAATCATACCGATGAGCGCACCAATAATAAGAGACCAAATCCAACCCATAATCATTTCCTCCTTAAATAATGTAAAAAATTATAATATCTAGTGATACCTTCATTTTATAACATTGGTTTCGGTGTGTCAAAGAATCAGCTTGATGACCTTAAACTAGCAAGGGTATCAAATGCCCAACTGTCTGCACTCATTTTTTTCGAGTTCTTACAACGAAAGCTGGGCGTTTGCTACCTTCTGTCTGACACGGTGTTGACACGGTGTCAGTTTTAATAATCGGCGCTTGTGGTTTGGCTGCTTTTTCTTTTTGGACAAAAGTTGTCTTGTTAGGTTGGCGCTTTCTAGAGAAGTTAGACTGCTCGCGCGTCCCTGGCTGTTGCTTGGCTGGTTGAGCGTCTTTCGTCAGGTCTTTTTTAGAATCTCGTTTGACGTCTTTTCGAGCATCTTTTTTGACATCTTTTCGGGCGTCTCGTTTGACATCTCTTCTCGGACTTCTAGCCCCTGCAACTGGCGTTTTCACTTCGTAGACTTTCTCATCGACAAAGGCCTCGTCACGCTTGATATCCTTACTGCGCATCCGTTTCAAAACGAAAAAGGCTGCACCGAAATTCATATATTCCTTGATATAATCTTCCAGATGCGAAATCTTCAGCTCATCTGGCATCTTCTTACGAGAGCTTGAAAAAAAGCCTTTCAACCGTAATTGCTCATGACCCCAATCTCCGACAAGGTAGTCGTATTTCGCGAAAATATCAGAATAACGTTGCTCGAGTTTCTCTTGATTAAAGCCATCGCGATGGTTGTGAATCAGGTGAAAGACCTTATCACCGATCGTGACGACATCATCCAGCACAATGACATGCTCACCTGGGAATTTATTATAATTTTTTTCTTCTTCTGGAATTACTTTTGCCATACTATTTCTTTCTTTTGAGTTTGGGTGCCTGTGCGTTTATCCGTTGTCACGATGTGCTAAATCATCTCCCACAATTTCTCGCATGAATCTTGGGAATTGAATCTCTGCGCTCCCTGAACTTTTCAGAATCGGAAAATAGGAGGCAAACAAATACTGGTCGGGTATCAAGACAAGATAGGTCTGAGTCGCGACGACAGGCCTTTCTTGATAAAGGAGCTGATCCTCTTGCTCCTCAAGGCCTAATGTCACGATGTCGCCAAACTGCTTGCCACGAAAGCCCATCCCGACGATGCGCTGCGTTTTCAGATAATTGCCGACATCATATAATTCTCGCAGAATGGCCGCAAGCTCTGTCCCCGTCACCGTCAATTTAACCATGCGAATACTGTGCGGCAGAATCTCATGCAAGTCATCCAAGGTCAGCTGCTGCGGAATCGCTTCAACAATCATCCCGCTATTGAGGACGACCGCCGGCACTTGATAATAGGCGCCCATGACACCTGCAACAAACTGCGTCGCCGCATAGTCCGGCAACCGATTGGCAAACGGATGAGCGAGTTCTGCGACTTGACAGGCCCGGAGTAGCTCATGCCCTTGATCGGCTTGATGCTGAATCCACTCCTTATCGCCTGGCAAGGCTGGCAAATGCCGCACATCCTCAGCCAGTATCTCAGACTGGATACACTGAAAGTCGTCATCGAATCTCAGCGTCACCTCACCCACGTATTCCCCATAGCGGCCCGCGGCCGCAAGCATCGTATCATTGATATATTTACCATATTCATACAAATGATGGGTATGCGCGCCTAAGATCAGATTGAGGTTGTCGAAGGTCATGGCGGCTTTCTCGTCAAAGCGCCAGCCTAAATGGCTGAGGAGAATCGTAAAGTCAGCATCTGATGCGAGCAACTGCTGAGCTAAAACAGACTCAGGCTCTAAGATATCCCAGCCCATCGGGGGATAGGCTAGGGGATAGGGCGCCGTCAGCCCGAAGATGTCGATGGTCATGCCAAAGGAGGTCGTGACCCGTTTTTTCTCAACTGCCCAAGTCGGCTGCGTCCCTTGATCTTTGAGATTCGCCAAGATGATGTCAAAGTTGGCAGTATCATAAAGCCTGTCTAACTTTTCTTTGGGCAGACCTAGGCCTTCATTGTTACCAATCGTCGCCGCCGTCAAGTCTAGGGCGTTCATCAAGGCAACATTGGCCTGACCTAGCGTGGCCTCACTCAGCGCATGCGAGCGATCAACATTATCCCCGATGTCAAACCGCAAAACATCCGAAAACCCCGCCGATTTGTCCGTAAAAAAGCGTTTGATTTTCGGATAATTTTCAAAATGAGAGTGCAAATCATTCAAATGTAAGATTTTTAGCACATTTTCTTGAGTGGTCATAATCTCATTATATCAAAAAAAAGACCCTGTGACCGATTTTGATCCTAGAAACTTACGGGGCGGCCGATCCAAACAGATTTTTCCTGTCGCTTGCGGGATGCAACCAAAAAAAGCGACCTTGGTCGCTTTTTCCGGTGTTTAGAGTTAAAACCAAGTCTACTCATGAATGACAGTGCTACTTCAGATGCTTTAAATTTACTTTAAATCTAGTCGTGCAACAGCCTTACATTGACAACTAAGCCTTACGTCAATCTTTCTCCATCTGACGCGAGACGCTTTCAAGCGCCTTCCCAACTAGCCATCGTCGTCTTAATCATCATTTTGCTTTACTGCTTTACTGCTTTACTGCTTTACTGCTTTACTGCTTTACTGCTTTACTGCTTTTGTTACTTTGTTACTTTGTTACTACAGGTCGTCATTCTGAGTCCATCACTTTGGTTTTCGCGCAACAATCTTCATCTGTCATTGGCATCACCTCTTTCAAAACTGCTTAATGTGTGGGGCTTAAAGCCTGTCAGATCAGAAGAACGTCTTGTCCGCTTCGGTTTTGCACCATGGACAGCTGTCTGATCTGGGGTATCACTTTAATCCCCCTTCTCTACACTCTTATTATAGCATAGCATTTTCAAAAAAGAAAGCGTTTACATTGATTTTTGCCGATTTTTTTTAACCGCGAAATTTGTCAGGTCTCAGCCACAAAAAAAGAGCTCTGATTATCAGAACTCTTTTAAAGTTTATTTCAACAAACTTTCATCATCGCCATTGCTTGCGATAACGTCTTTGTACCAATAGTAAGAATCTTTAGGGATGCGTTTCAGTGAGCCGGTCATCGTTTCGTCTTGGTCAACGTAGACGAAGCCGTAGCGTTTTTGGTAGCCATTGAGCCAGCTTAGGAGGTCGGTGTAGCTCCAAGTGGTGTAGCCGATAACATCGACGCCGTCAGAAATCGCTTCTTTGATGGCAAGGACGTGTTTTTTCAAGAAATCGATGCGGTAATCATCGTGGATTTTGCCGTCTTCTAGTTTGTCGTATTCGCCCAAGCCGTTTTCTGTAATGAGGACTGGCAAGCGGTAACGTGACGCGATACGACGCAAGGCAATGCGCAAGCCAACGGGATCAATCGTCCAGTCCCAGTTTGTCGTTTCAACAAATGGATTGGCCACGGTTTTTTGTAGGCCAGGGATACCAGAATCTTGGGAGGTGCCTTTTTTACCCGTCGTGTTCATTTGATAGCTGTCTTTGTTTTCAACGCCACCATCGATTGGGTTCCAAGCGTTGGTTGCGGTTTGATAGAAGTTTAAACCCATGAAGTCTGGTTTGGCAGATTTGAGCAACTCAGCATCACCGGGTGCAAATTCAGGCGCCAGACCTCTTTCTTTCAAGTAGTTGAGGGCAACGATTGGGTATTCACCATAGACATAAACGTCCATCCAGAAGTGAGCCCCTAATTCTTCCGCATTTTCAGCCGCCAAGACATTGAGTGGGTTAGAATCAACCGCATATTGTGGGGTGTAGGCAAATGATGGCCCGATTTTGCCGGCAATGCCCATCTCATGGAATTTATTGATAACTGCCGCATTGGCCAAATTCGCATGGTGGTTGACTTGATAGAAAAGTTTCGGCTCTTTTTTACCAGGTGGGTGGGTGGCAATTTGCCATCCCATGTGCGTGAAGATATTTTGCTCGTTGAGAGACACCCAATATTTCACACGATCGCCATAGGCTTTAAATAAAGTTTCAGCATAGTTCACGAAATCTGGAATGACTTGACGCGATTCCCAGCCACCGTAAGCGTCTTGAAGGGCTTGTGGCAAGTCCCAATGATAAATCGTCACCAAGGGTTCAATCCCATTAGCTAAGAGATCATCAATCAAATTGCTGTAGAATTTCAGACCAGCTTCGCTGACTTCACCTGTGCCATTTGGAAAAATACGTGTCCAAGCAATTGAGAAACGGTAGGCTTTCATGCCCATCTCAGCCATGAGTTTCACGTCTTCTTGGTAACGATGATAATGATCGACGGCGACGTCACCATTAGTCCCTTTGAAGGTTTTGCCAGGGATTCGAACAAAGTTATCCCAGACTGACAAGCCTTTACCATCTTCATCGTAAGCGCCTTCAATTTGGTAGGCAGCTGATGCGCTCCCCCAAAGAAAATCACTTGGAAAAGCTGTTAATTTTTTATGTTCCATGTTCAACCTCTTTATACTTTATATATAAAGTATATAGTTTTTTAGAGAAAAAGTCAACCAATAGTTGACTTTTTCTTGTTATTTAGAATAAAATATATACAAAACTATATACATTTATATCATTTGCCGTTATAAGCTGCGGAAATATTCGTCAAGATGGCTTTCATCTGGCGTTTTTTAATCCAGCCCATCCCGATTTGCATCATCATGTCATTGAGATTTTGGAAGAAACCGTGTGATTCCAGTTTTTCTGAAATGACCACTTCCGTCGTCGTGTCATCAATCTTATGCAATTCCCAACGTGTCGTAAAGGTATTTCTAATCGTCTTCGTCGTGAAGGCATAGACTGAGGGTTCAGTCACTTCGTCAATCTTAATTTTGCCGGCCTGATTTTGCTTGGCACCAAATTTTTTCTTGTATTCAAAGCCAGGCAAACTGGAGACTTTAGGATGTTTACCGGTATTTTTCTCGATGTCATAAAGACCTGATTCCAGCAATTTATCAAAAATAAACTGGCGCGGTACCTTTAAAGTTCTGATAATTTCCATTACTTAGACTCTCCGTTTTGATCTGATTTATCCTGTTTACTGCCAATAATGACCATTCCAAGTCCCAAGGCAAATACCAAAATACTCACGATCAAGAATGCGCCTCTGCCTTGTAGTGTTGAGATAAAAATCAGTAAAGCTAAACTGATAAAAGCCCATCCCCATTTTTGCATCATGATTTTGCTACCTCAACGTTGAAGAATAAGGCTGTTCCCCATGGTTGTGCTTTGATGAGGGCTTTGGCTTCTGCTGCTTTTTCGTTCAAGTCACCCTCTGCTTCGAAAAAGAGACGAATGCCTTTTTTCTCTACAAATTTGTAACCATTTTCTTCCAAAACTGCGATGACGTCATCCTGTTTCATTGCCATATTTACGATTAACATATGCTACCTCTTTCTTTTTCTTGGTATAGTCTTATTTTATCATCTTTTAATAAAAAAAGACGACTTTCGCCGTCTTTTTTGAGCATAAGCTCAACAAAGTGAGACTTAATAATTAAGCTTCTTCTTCCATTGAGTTCGCTGCAATAACAAATGGGAACCAGATAACGAATGATGCTGCAAATGTCACGGCTGTGACAATGATTGCACGCCAGTCAAAACCTGTCGCCATGAAAGCGTTGATGAATGGTGGTGTTACCCATGGCACTTGCAAGACAACTGGTGCAACCCAGTGCATGGCAGTCGCAAAGTAAGCAATCCCTACTGATACCATTGGTGCAAGTAACAACGGAATAAAGAAGAGTGAGTTCAATACTAACGGCATACCGAACATAACAGGTTCATTGATGTTGAAGATACCAGGCGCAACTGAAAGTTTCGCAACTGTTTTGTAGTCTTCACGTTTAGAGAACCAAAGGATAGCAATGATCAATGTGATGGTACCAGCAGTACCACCGAACCATGCAAAGGCATCCCATGAACCACGTACCCAAAGGGTTACGAAGTTACCATCGATAGCGTGTGCTTTATCTGTTGCACCTTTGGCAACGAGATCTTTAACACCTTCCAACTTAACTTTGTTGTAAACGTCCATGTTGGCAAGTTGGAGTGGACCCCAGATACCATCGAGCACAGCGCCCAAAACGTTTGTCCCATGGATACCGAAGAACCAGAAGAGTGAAACGAAGAAAGTAACGATCAATACTGAGAAGATTGATTGTGACAAGGCTTGGAAAGGTTCAGCGATGTATTTGCTGATCAAGTAGATCAAGTCGCTACCAGTCCATACTTTGATGAAGTAGTAAATGATTGACACAACATAAACCGCAACGATAGTTGGGATGATGGCCAAGAAAGCTTTAGAGACTGCTGGTGGCACTGAATCAGGCATTTTGATTGTGATATCAGCAAGCATTAATTTAGCATAAAGGATAACGGCAAGCGCACCCATGATGATAACAGTAAAGTAAGCACCCGCGTCCAATTGACCTACTGAGAGACCCATTTTCCAAGTTGCGATACCTTGTGCTGCGATGTTATCGTTAACTGTTGCCATTGCTTTTTCAGAAAGACCATTTGTTGCAATCGCAATAATGTTTGGTAGACCTGAAACTAAAGCAGCAACACCGACGATACCACCCGCGAGTTCATTGACTTTGTAAGCTTTTGAAAGGTTGTAACCCCATGAAAAGGCGAAAATAAGACCGATAATTGTCAATGTACCTTGGCTTACGAGACTTGAGATACCAGCAAGTTGTTGGAAAACTGGTTTGTCAGAAAGTGTCCAAGAGCCATCAGATGCGCTACGCTGAATAAGTTGTTGAACCGCTGCGGGTACGGTACCAATCATAACTGATACCAATGTTGCCATTGCCCCTACCATCGTCGCTGGCAACATCCCAACGAACGAATCACGAAGCGCAACTAAGTGTTTTTGCGAGCCAATTTTGGCTGCGACTGGAACGAGATGTTTCTCCATCCACTGTTGTAATGCATTCATAAAAGATTCCTTCCTTTTTACGATTGAGTGTCGGTCTGATTAAGACCCATACTCAAGCAAATTACCTCATCAAAACGATTCTAACGTCACGATTCTAACGTCATAACAAAAGACGATCGTTTTAATTTTTAATAACCTTGTACAATTCGATGATTTCTTTTGCGAGATCAACGAAAGCAATCCCTGTCATCAAATGATCTTGCGCGTGCACCATGTAAATAGATACCGGTACTTCTTCACCGTTTGCAGCCTTTGTCAATAATTCCGTTTGACCGTGATGGGCTTCTACGATTGCTTTGCTAGCTGCTTCAATCCGTTCGTCAGCTTTTTCAAAGTCACCCGCTTTAGCTGCGCGAATCGCTTCGACAGCTGAAGATTTGGCTTCGCCTCCATACATGATCAAGGGCATGATGACTGCCATCTGTGCATCGTCCATGTTTCTCCTTTCTTAACAATGAGACTTCCTACAATAAAATAAATACGTGGATAACTTGTCATGATGTTTGAAATCGCATACAAATCACCTACTCCATTATATTACCACGTAATATAATAATTTGCAAGCGTTTACTCAAATAAAAATATATAGTTATGGGAAGTTTTAAAAACCGCCATAAACGCCCTATATATCAGGTTTATGTGTATGCGTCAAAATATCATAGACTAAATCCAATAGAATATTAGACACAATCTCATATAGTTTTATTGCTATTTAATCGCGATAAAACAGAGCTTATCTCTCGACCACTAGAGGTAAACGCTTCCATTGGTCTATACCAATATAATATCATTTAATTTTTATTTTTACAAGCGTTTTACAAACCAAATTCTTAATTACTTTATTCACAAAGTAAATTTTAGAGGTGCTCGCCCCTAAATCGCTCAAAAAAACGACGCTACTTTGGGTTAGCGTCGCCAAGTTTCCGGTCGTTTCGTAAAGGTCAGGTCAGCCCATAATCGTGAGCAGGACCATTAACACCGCTGATACAAGGTAGACCAAGAAAAAAGTAACCTTCTGAGTCTCTGTAATCTTAGTCTGCAAGATTTTCGGTGCAAAAGGCGCAGCCAACAGCACGCCCCCAAGTGCCCCACCGATGTGCCCAAAAATGCCGACGTCCGGCTGGAAGACGTTAATCGCTAAATTCGCGAGGATGAGCACGGCAAACTGCTTGCCGACGGCCTGAAAGGATGGGTTTTTCGTGAGGTAGCCTAACATGGCCATGGCCGCAAAAATGCCAAAGAGGGAGGTTGAGGCGCCAGCGGACAAAGTCTCTGGCTTTAAGAAGAAGGTGAGGATATTGCCGTAGATCCCTGATAAGAGATAGATGGCAAAAAAACGCCGACTGCCAAAAATAGCTTCAATCTGCCGACCGATAAAAATTAGCGACAAAAAGTTAAGTAAAAAATGTTCCCAACCAATGTGGACAAAAATCGGGGTAACCAACCGCCAAATATGGCTAGGATATTCGATGATATCCGGACCAAACAAGGCACCGAAATGAAAGAGATTGATGGGATTTGTTGCTTGTGCGCCGTTGGCAAAAAGCTGAGATAGCCAGACCCCAAGGGTGATGGCTGCTAAACTATAGGTCGCCCGATAGTGGCGAAAGTCTTTTTGAAAGTTAGTCATATGTTTTATTATACCTTAAAAATGTGGGCAACTGGGATGTCGAATTTGTTTCTTTCTATAGTAGGAAGAAGCTGAAAGTCATAAACAAAACTAGCCGTCTGTCCTTTGAAATCAGCCAAGTAACGGTCATAGTAGCCACCACCATAGCCGACACGATAGCCGTCTGCTGTCCAGGCCAGACCAGGTACGATGATTAAATCTGGGATGATGGCAAGATCAGACTTGGATTCTCTGACGCCAAAAGGCGTGAGAAAGAGTGCAGCTTCGTCATAAGCCGTAAAAATCATCTGTCGTTGCGGCAAGGTTTTAGGAATAACGATCCGTTTCGTCGTGTCCATTAAAAGCCTTGTCATATCAAATTCAAAAGGCATGGGCATAAAAAGCCCAATCGTTTGCGCGTCTTGATACATCGGTGAGGCTAGAAATTGGTCAATAATCGCTTGAGTTTGCTGCTGTTTGTCAGAAAAATCAAACGTTTTTAAGGCCAATTTCATTTTTTTACGTATTTCCGCTTTCTTTTTCATATCTTTTATGATACCATAAAGGAGTAGTTTGTATACGATTTAAAAAGTTTGTTTCATTTTGTTTCATCCTTTCTAAGCAGTTTCAGAATTACACAAAATTAAAATGCCCCCAAGGGGCGAAGGAGATTCAAAATGGCACAAGGTACAGTTAAATGGTTTAACGCTGAAAAAGGTTTCGGTTTCATCACTGGTCAAGACGGAAAAGACGTTTTCGTACATTTCTCAGCGATCCAAACAGACGGTTTCAAAACACTTGAAGAAGGTCAAGCAGTAAACTACGACGTTGAAGATGGCGCTCGCGGTTTGCAAGCTGTAAACGTAACTAAATAATTATTAGTTGCTAATAACATGAGACGATTTCTTGCGAAATCGTCTTTTTGTGTTAAACTATAACTATTACACAGAAAACGTTTTCAATGTTACGCTTCTCGCAACACGACACACGACCAATCGAACACCGTTATGAACCACCTTTATAGAGAGGATGATACGACACCGCGTCTATCGACTAGGACCAGACGTACTTGTTGCACAACTTACCATGATTGATTTAACTAAAGGAAAACCTATCAAAGTCATTTTGCTCTTTACTTTGCCACTACTTTTGGGTAACCTATTCCAGCTTTTCTACAACTTTATTGATGCCATTATCGTCGGGCAGACGCTCGGCAAGGATGCTTTTGCTGCCGTTGGGGCGACGAGTGCCCTGAACTTCCTGATCATGGGCTTTGCGATCGGGATTACCAGTGGTTTCTCCATCATCATCTCCCAGCGCTTCGGGGCAAATGACGAGGAAGGGGTCAAAGAATCTTTTGCCATCGGCCTTTTCCTGACCCTGATCACAGCGCTGGTCCTGACGATCATCGCCTATACCCTGGCGCGCCCCTTGCTCGAAGTCATGCAAACGCCCCAAGAGCTAATTAAAGACGCCCACGACTTCCTGAAAGCCATCTTTGGCGGGATGGTCTTCACCGTCCTTTTTAACTACCTCTCCAACGTCCTGCGGGCCATTGGCGACTCGCGGACACCCCTGATCGCCCTCATCATCTCGACGATTCTCAATGTCATTTTAGAGTTTGTCTTCATCCTTAGCCTCCATGCCGATGTCTTTGGTGCCGGAATCGCGACGATTATCGCCCAGGCCTTCTCCGTGCTTTATCTGGTCATCTATATCAAACTCAAAGTGCCTGTGCTCCATGTCCATAAACAGCACTTCAAGTTCAACAAAAAAGAAATCGGCAAACACGCCGCACTTGGTTATCCCATGGGCTTCCAGTCCAGCATCATCGCCATCGGCAGCTTGACTTTACAGATCGTGCTCAATAAATTGGGGACTGATGTGGTGGCCATGCAAGCCATTGGTCGGCAGATCGATCAGCTGGCCATGTTGCCCATGATCAGCCTCGGACTCGCCGTGACGACCTTCACCGCGCAGAACTTCGGCGCCCGCCAGTACAAGCGCATGCTCATCGGCCTCAAACACGCCGTGATCATCGACGTCATCTGGGGTATCGTCTTTGCTGCTGTTCTCATCACCTTTGACCAGTTCTTCTCCGGCCTCTTCATCAGCCACAGCGAGACTAAAATCATCCACCTCGCTTTCGAGTATTACCTGGTCAATGGCCTCTTTTATTGGATTTTAGCGATCCTCTTCGTCGTGAGGTCTTTCATTCAAGGCTATGGCAACAGTTTAGTGCCGACGCTTGCAGGGATGGCAGAACTTGTCATGCGGGCTGGGGTTTCCGTCCTGAGCCTCGTGACCGTCGGCCTGATCGGCGTCCTCTTTTCCAGTCCTGCTGCATGGATCGGCAGTGTCATTATCCTCGTTCCTAGCTATTTTAAGATTACTAAGGATTTGCGCCATCGCAGTGACCATGAACTAGCTGAAGCCGATGATTTGGATGAGCCGTTAGAGATCATTTAATCATGATAAACCCCACCCAGATCAGAAATTTGGGTGGGGTTTAGTCTGCGTCAGCAACATTTCTATTGATAATCTATCAATAAAACCCACGTCATATCTGCATTCTTTGTATTTTTCTATCTATTTTCTATCAATAACTTGATTTTTCTACTTATAATTTTAAAACGTCAAATCAGTAAAAAAACAGCCAGATGACTCTGACTGTTCTCATAGGTCGGCACTGTTTGACCAGCGCCTCGGATGGTCTGTTGACCGGAGTCTCAACCGTTAAAACAATTTGACAATTAGGAATAAATAGCAACATTTCTATTTATAATCTATCAATATAAACCGCGCCATATCTAGGTTTTTTGTCTTTTTCTATCTATTTTCTATCAATAACTCGATTTTTCTACTTATAATTTTAAAACGTCAAACCAGCGCCTCGAATGGTCTATTGACCAAAGTCTCAACCTGAATATAGCGCAAACTTGACAAACGGCCTGATCGGCGTCCTCTTTTCCAGTCCTGCCGCTTGGATCGGCAGTGTCATTATTCTCGTGCCTAGCTACTTTAAGATTACAAAAGACTTGCGACATCGCAGTGACCATGAGCTGGACGAAGCCGATGATTTGGATGAGCCGTTAGAGATCATTTGATAGATTTTGCACGCTGTCATGATATCACATACGAAAAGCTATCCGATGTGCTGATTCGTTCATACACTTGCAAGAGCGTAAGCAACAGTAAGTTTTTGACACGTGCAGTTATTGCTTTACTTCTCGACCACCGGATATGGGATACCAGATGTCAGATTATTGAATTAAGAGAGACAAAGCGGGACGGACAGGGAGGGGGTAATTCACACCAAGGTTGCTGTAGATAGAGCCCGCGTAGACATTGCCCGCATCCCGATAGAGGCCGCCGACCGCATATCGAGCGTTGCCGCCGGCCGAGCGGAGCCAAAAGTCATTCCTGTTTGTCCCACTGAAGTTTAAAAGTGGCACATTATTATTACCAGGGGCTGTTGACACACCTAAAGCACCATGGATATCACCATAGCTCAAGGCAAAGGCTTGTTTCGTCCCACCTACCGTTGTTTCAAAGCGTGCATCGCGATAGGATCTATATCTACCACCATCCGCAGAATCCGTTAACCATTGCCAGTTATTGTAGGTGCTGCCAGTTCCGATGAAACCATTAGTCCCATCCCCAGTATCAAGATACTGCGTAAAAGTCGGTGTATTGAGCGTCACGGCTTGCACCGCTGATGTATCCCCTAGCTGACTATAATAAGCATCTATGATCAGTTTGAGACGTGAGCGGCCATAGCCATCGTCACTAGGACCATTAAAGAAGTAGTTTTCATTATCTGTATCTGCTGCGCCATTTTGTGACTGGAAGTGAACACGTAAGGCATTATCTTCTGTCGCTTCTGGATATTGTACATCAGCGCCGTTTTCAAGACTAAAACCTAAACCTGTCACTTCTTCCTCTGTTAAAGCAGAGGCTTTAACGACTAAACGAGTGTTGGCTGTGTTTCTTTCTACCGTATTCACGACACGCCAGATGGCATCGTTCCAGATGAAGTCTTGAGCTTTTGGATTAGCTGAATCAGCTAATCCTGTTGCTTTGAGTCCTTTGTAGTAGACAGCATAAAGTGTTCTATTTGCAGTAATATTTTGAATCTCATGTTCAGACTTAACGGTATAACCTAAGTAGCCTAGGTCTGGTGCATTTAGTACCTGACGAACATCATCGTAAGTTTCTGGCACATAAAGTGTTTTCGTATTTGCTGCTGATGGTGTTTCTGCCCATCCTAAGAAATAATAGTTTTCTTTCGGTGCATCTGGAATCGTCAGGGTCTCACCTGATTTCATGGCTTTTTGAGGCAATACATCATCGCCAGTATCATCATAATTTCTAAAGGTGATGGTGACTTTCGCGGCACTCGTTTCATCCCATTTGGCATGAAGTGTCCTGTCTTCGGTGATCAAAGTGTCAAAAGAAAATTCTTGATCATCTGCTGTCAACCAACCTGCAAAGGCAAAGCTTGTGATTGTTTTTTGATTTACTGCGTCCTCTTTGCCTGGATTACTAGGTTGTGGCACTTTTGCGTCGTGGTCAACTTCTTGTGTCGTTGCTGTGGTATCTTGGAACTTGCCACCCTTCAAATCAAAAGTAACTTGATGTGATTTTGGCGTTGTTTTGCCATAGAAGACTTTGTCACCGATTTCCTCTTTGGCGATGGTTTTGATGATATCACCCGTACAGTCTTTGTTAGCATACCAACCTGAGAAGGTATCGTTTGTAAATGTTGGGATTGGTAGGTAAGTCGTTTTGACACCAGCGATGTAACCATCTGGATCTAAATCTGTGACTTCTTTACCGTTGATATAATAAGTAATGGTGAAATTATTGGACACTCCTGGTTCTCCTGGCTCACCTTTATCACCAGACTCGCCCTTGTCGCCGGTTTCGCCTTTGTCGCCGGACTCGCCTTTGTCGCCAGACTCGCCTTTGTCACCAGACTCGCCTTTGTCACCAGACTCGCCTTTGTCGCCGGAATTATCTGGTTTGCCTTCGAAATCACCTTCACCTGCTAGGTAGAAAACGTGTGTCGCACCAGCTAACTCGACCGCATGGTTGCGTACTTCGTCACGATGATGGTAAGAATCTTCTGCCGCATTAGCTGTGGCTGCGCCACCTAATCCGACTAGTAAAAGAAAGATGGCAAGGAGATGTTTCGCACCTTGGAAACGTTTAAGGCCGATGATGATGAGACCTGCTACCAAGACAAGGCCAAGTGTGATCAGAAGTGGTGTCGTCACCTCCCCTGTTGTCGGTAAGCTAGTGGTTGACTTAGTCGTCCCAGCTGTTGACTGATTATTGCCTGTTTGGGGTAGTGGGGTGGTATCAACTGTGGCGTCTGCTTTCCGACTGATTTGATAGGTTTTAGATTCGCCAGCTTTTAAGGTGCCGACATTAAAAGTCGCCTTTTTCATGTCCTTATCCTGGAAAATCGTGGGTAGATCAGCTTCGAAGGTCACATTGGTGCCTGTTTTCCCGCTGATATTTTTAATGGTCAAGTCTGCGACTTCAGCACCTGACTTGCTGTCTTTGTTTTCGACGACTGTCAGTTGGAAATGATCCGAACCCCCAGTGTCTGCGGCGTGCGCAAGACTTGGAAAACTCAGGATAAAGACTGTCCCGAGCGCCAAGAGTAAGGCACTTAGTTTCTTAAGTGTTGTGGTCATAATAATTCTCCTCCTATAAATTATCTTTCGATGTAAACAAAAACCGCCCCTATTAGAATAGACTAAAAGTCTACCCCAGATAGGGTCGGTGATTAACTATCATCTAAAAAAGCGTACGCTAAATCAAGGCAGAATCCTGCCTCTGTCTGTCTGTCTGTCTAAGACATACGCTGGTTTACCTTTCTTGTCAAGTATTTACTGTGCAAATTTTAATAGATAGTTCTATCTATCTTGACTTATTTTTATCAATTGATGTGAAACTATTCTTATTATTCACTTCTATTTTAACATAATTCCCTTAAACACAAAACTAATATGATAATAAAAACCAAAGCATTAATAAAAAATAAAATTTAAACATAACAAAAAAAGAGACTGGGACAAAAGTCCAAATTCGCTAGATTTTGGACACAGTTAAAATACAAAAACCGTATGAAATCAACGTTTTTAAAAACGAATTTCATGCGGTTTTCATATTTCTGAGACTTTTGTCCCAGCCTCGCATTGATAGGGGGTTCTAGTCTCTCATCAAACTCAGACTTCAGCAATCTTGGTCTTTCGACTAAATTTGTCTCGGTCTTCGTCTGCTAAGGTTGTGGTGATGATCATCGCTTCTTCAAGCTCAGACACCTTGGTGAAGGCGACGCGGTTGAATTTAGACTCGTCCGCTAGGACATAGCTTTTGATGGCATGGCGCATGACGATGCGTTTCATCAGGGCTTCTTCTGGGTCGGGCGTCGAGTAGCCGAACTCGGCATTGATGCCGTTGGTGCCCATGAAGGCGCGGTTAAAGAAGAAGTCGCTGACTTGTTGATTGGCGACGGCACCGATGACGGCGTCGGTCGCTTGTCTTAACTCGCCACCGATGACGTAAACTGGGATGCCGTGTTCATAGCACCGTTGGGCATGAATCGGGGAATTGGTGACGGCTTTGATTTTTTTACCCGCTAGATAGGGGATCATCTCGCCAACGGTGGTCGAGGCATCGAGAAAAATCAGTTCGCGATCTTTGACCACCGCACTCGCCGCTTTGGCGATTTTTTGCTTGTCTTCAATATACTCGATCTGCCTTTTCTCAACGGTCAAGCCGTAGTTATAGAGGTCAACGCCAATGGCACCGCCGTGCACGCGAACGATTTTACCGTTTTCAGCCAGTACCGTCAAATCCCTGCGAATCGTGGACTCACTGGCATCAAAGGTCTTCATTAACTCCTGTGTTTTGACCATTTCTGCCTGATCCAGTAAATCTAAAATTAACTTGCGCCGGTCGCTTGTCTTCATGCTCACACTTCCTTAAATTTCTACGATAACTGCCTCATAAGCTCGCAAAGTCTCAGTCAAATTCGTGCGGTCACGATAATTGGCGAGAAGCATGGCTTTAACATCAGGGAGAGGCATTAACTCCTCTAATTTTATCATGTTTTCTGATAAATTGGCGAGGATAAGCCATGTTTTACTGCCATTTTGTCGTAAATAAGCGAAAATATTTTGATCGTCTGGTAAAAGCAACTCGTAAGTCCCAGTTTTTAAGAGATCTTCAGTTTTTCGCAAGCGAATCAGCACTTGATAGTACTTAAAGACTGATTTTTCAGCTTTCAAATCCTGAGCGACATTGATTTCTGGATAATTGGGATTGACCTTAAACCAAGGTCTCCCTGTGGTAAAACCTGCGTTTTCGGAATCATCCCACTGCATGGGCGTTCTGGCATTGTCACGAGAGATCTTATGCACCGCAGCTAAAAAATCTGGGGCTGTCATCGTTTCTTGATCGACAACAAAGTGCTGATAGTTGCCTTTGAGCTCAATATCCACATACTCATCTAGCTCAAAGGCCGGATTGGTCATGCCGATTTCTTCACCTTGATAAATAAAAGGTGTCCCTTGCAGACCATGTAAAATCGTCGCAAAAGCTGTCGCACATTCATAGCGATAGGTCGTATCATTGCCCCAACGGCTAATCACGCGCGCCCGGTCATGATTCTCGAAATACAAGGCATTCCACCCCTTATCTCGTAATTCAAGCTGCCAGTTGGATAAAATGGCTTTGAGTTTGACCAAGTCACGGTCTTGCAAAGCCCAACGACCATTGACATCACCGGATTTACGGTCGATGTGCATGTGCTCAAAGGTGAAAATCATATCCAATTCTTCACGCTCTGGACTGACCAGTTCCCAAGCATCCCAACTTTTGGCGGCAGGACTTTCACCCACTGTCATCATATCCAGTGGCGTTAGGATTTCTTGATTCATCTCATGGATAAATTCATGCAGTCGTGGCCCGTTTTGTTGATTCGTTGTCGTCAAGTCACGCGCATTATCCGGAAAAGCCTGATCCTTGGAAATCGAGGTAATCACATCCATGCGCCAGCCGTCGACACCTTTTTGCTTCCAAAAACGCATCATGTCGTAGATATAGGCACGTACATTCGGATTCTCCCAGTTGAGATCGGGCTGCTCGGCCGCATAATAGTGCAGGTAGTACTGGCCGCGCTGGTCATCCCAAGTCCAGGCGCTACCGCCGAAACTCGAGCCCCAGTTATTAGGTTCAGAGCCATCGGGCGTGGCATCCCGCCAGATGTAAAAATCGCTAAAGAAATTATCCGTCCCCTTGCGACTCTCCTGAAACCAAACGCACTGATCCGACGTGTGATTGGCGACAAAATCCATGATAATCTTGATATTTTTATCATGTGCCGCCTCGATTAAGCGATATAGCTCTTCATTGCTGCCGAACATGGGATCAACCACACGATAATCCGTGATATCATACCCATTATCAACTTGTGGGGATAGATACACTGGACTCAGCCAGAGGCCATCCACCCCTAGTGTCTCGAGGTAAGGTAGTTTGTCGATGATCCCTGCGATATCCCCAACGCCTGAGCCAGTCGTATCCTTAAAACTTTTGGGATAGACCTGGTAAATCACGGCATCTTGCCACCATTTATTTCGCTTATTTTTCACTTTCTTTCCCCTTTCATGCGCCCTTTAAGCGATGCCTAGAAAGGATGCGAGGATCCCAAAGACAATCACACCCATGATCATTTTATTGATCGAGACATTTTTCTTGGCAATCAACCAGAAACAAATCAAGGTGAAGGCAAGTGGTAGAATCCCGATGAAAATTGAATCCAACATCTCCTGAGATTTCATGACGGCTTTGCCATTGATCAGCATATTCCATTTGACATCAAACTTGACCATGCTGGCAGCCATAGCGCCAACCATGGTAATCCCCACGATAGACGCAGCTTTAGTTAAAACAGCCATCATCCCTGACTCGTAAAGATCAGAAATGTAAGTTGACCCGAGTGTATAGCCGACTTTTCCTGCGTACCAACGGGTTAATTGTGTTGGGATATTAAAGACCAGGAGAAAGACGATTGGGGCAAAGGGATTGTCTTGATTGGCTAGTGAGACGGCGATCCCAGCTGCGATGACACGCAAGACGCCCCAGAAAATCGAATCTCCTAATCCTGAGAGTGGCCCCATTAAGCTGGTTTTGATCGCTGAGATAGACTCTGCATCGAAATCTGCCTGTTCTGCATTTTCCTTCTCCATTGACCCGGCAACGCCTAGGACAAAGGGATAGGTCGCGACTGTCGTGTTGAAGTAGGCATTGTGGCGCACCATGGCGTCGCGCTTTTCCTCGTCCGTCTTGTAGTATTTGTCGATAAACGGGAGCATGGCATAGGTCACACCTGAGCCGCCGAGTTTGGTCGGGGTAACGGATGCAAACTCCGTGAATGAGCGCCAGTAAACTTGTTTCAGTAATTTCTTTTCATCTTGTGTTAATGTTGATTTTGCCATTTTTTCTTCCTTTCTCGTCAAGGGTTAAGCGTAGAAATCTTCGACTTCTTGTTGTTTAGGGTCAGTCGACTTTTGCCCTAAGCTTTTGACGCCACGTCCGATTTGATCCTTGACTGTCTTAAGCGCCATGTCGTTTTGGGCCACAATCACTGCAATAATAATGGCAAGTGCCGAAACGGCAATGAGTGGGACTTTAAGATAGGCAATCACGATGAAACCGAGGAAAAAGTAAGCCGCGATTTTATTGTCCCAGAGCATTTTAAGGAGCATGGCCATGCCGACTGCTGGCAAGAGATTACCGGCAACGCTGAGACCGTGCATGATGACTTCCGGAATGAGTTTCAAAGCTGACTCAGTCGCTTTAGCGCCAAAGAGAATGGCAAAGAAGGGAATCAGACTGTAACAGCCCCAGTTAAGCCCCCAAATTCCGAAATGCAAGCGCGTATAGGCTTTGGCATTGCCTGCCTTGGCATAGTCGTCAAATTTCACGGAAAGAGGGGCGACAACGGCGATATATAAGAGTTGTTTAATCTGTAAACCGATAATGCCTAAGGGTAGGGCAAGTGTGATCGCATATTCTGTCCCACCGCCCAGCTTGATGGCGAAGGCTGCCGCAAGGGCTGAGGCAAGTCCCGGTTCAGCTGCTGCTGCGCCACCGATATTGACCACCCCCATAAAAATCGTTTCAAGTGCGGCACCAACAAGCAAACCTGTCTGCAAATCGCCCAAGAGCAAACCAACCAGTGGCGCAATGACAATGGGACGGCCCAACATGGTAAAGCCTAATAATTCCTGACCGCCAACTGTCAAAAAGACAACGAGTGCGACGGCGATAGCTTCGTATAACATATTTTTCTCCTTTAGTTATGATACGTCCGTGCGCTTACGAGACGAAAGTTTTGGCCAATTCTTTTTTATCCGTTGGGACCATTTGAAAGTCCGTTTCGGGATAAATTTCTGTCAATGTTTTCAGGGCAATGACTTCTGGCTGGGTTAATAAGACTGTTGGTGCTAGTTTTTGCTTCTCACCTTCTACCATTTTACCGACATTGCCGACATTAATGCGGTCAAAATGGGCAACTTTTGCGGCAAGGGTGACGGCATCTTTGACCGTTCTAACCAAGACGAGGAGGTTTTTGGTGGCTGAGCGGTGGTCGTTCAAGAGAGCCACGCTGTCTTCAAGTGAGCGCATGATGACTTTAATGCCATTAGGCGCTGCCATCCGTAAGGCGTTTTCTTGCATCTGATTGGTCACGACATCATCATTGGCCACGACAATGCCGTCAAGTTTCAAGGCCTTGCTCCAGACCATGGCGACTTGACCATGAATCAAGCGCTCATCGACCCGCATGGTCATCTGTTTGCTGGTTTCAGGCCGTTCTGTTAGGGCAGGTGTTGCGAGTTCTGGCGTGACCGTTGATGTGACCGTTTCCGTCACTTCTTGATCGATTTCAGCGACATCATCTGTGACCGTGCCTGCAACCAGCTCGACTTGCTTGAGTTCCTGACGGGCACCTGTGATCAGTTTGGCAATTTTGTCAGTGTCATAGGCGTCACCAGCTAAAGCCAGGGAGGCCGTTTCCATAATCAAGGGCAGGTTCATGCCAGCAATGACAAAGATATTGGCTTTGCCACTCGCTTTCAGTGCGATTTTTTGATTGACGCTGCCACCGTAAAGATCGGTGAAGATGACTGCCTGGTCTGTTGCGGCATCAACGCTAGCGAAAAAATCATCGAGGGTTTCATCTAAGTCGGGGGCGTCATCCGTATAGGTGGCGAGGTAGGTAAAATCCAGTGCATCACCCAGGAACAAGTCCAGTGTACTCTTGATTCCTAAGGCTAAATTGCCATGAGCGGCGATTAAAAATTTTTTCAAAATGTTTCTCCATTTCTTTTAAGAAATCGTTTTCATCAATTGATAAGGTCATTTTAGCACACTTTTTGACCGATTGCAACACTTTTTAGACTGATTCGTTCATTATTTTTGTGTTTTTAGATCGAAAACGTCACTTTTTGAATGATTCTGTCTTTTTAATCGTTTTTTTAGGCCTAGCTCGTGTGATAGCAGCAGCAAACAAAAAATAGGACTTGGCTGATCCAATAACTCGTCTGAATTATTTGAATCAGTCAAATCCTATGTGTTTAATCAGCTGTCAAAACAAATTTTGCTAGGGCGACTGCAACGCCATGTTCATCATTTGTCGTCGTTTGATCATCTGCAATGGCTAGTAGTTCTGGGACGGCATTGCCCATGGCGATCGCTAGGCCTGCGGCCTCTAACATCGATAAATCATTTTCGGCATCACCAATTGCCATTG
This sequence comes from Lactococcus sp., assembly GCA_047833645.1. Lineage (GTDB taxonomy): Bacteria > Bacillota > Bacilli > Lactobacillales > Streptococcaceae > Pseudolactococcus. The sequence goes on along the minus strand of CP181259.1, from coordinate 1,500,273 downwards.
TTTCGGCTAAAGGGATGTCCAGGATTTTGGCAAGTTGCGTCAAGCCCTGGCCTTTACTGGCTTTCTTGTTGAGAATTTCAAAGAAATTCGGGGAACTGGAAACGGTCGTATAGGCGGTTTTGATGTCTGGCGGAATCTGGCGGATGGTTTGGTCTAGGGCGTCTGCCTCGCCGACCAGCATCATTTTGATGATGGCCTTTTCGGCTGCCATCTCCTCTCTTGTCCTAAAACTCATGGGGACTTTGGCAATAAAGGACTCCTCCACGGTGTAGGGCGAGACGTCGCGGTTACCAGTGAAAAGGCGGTCCGAAGTGACGGCGTGAGAGGCGCTGCCCAAGGTCGTCGCGAGGTCGTCAATTCTGAGGTAGTCCTGGTAGGTCAGGGTGGTCCGCTTGAGTTCAGCCCCTGTATCTGCTGCCAGAATCATCCCGCCATTGTAGGTGATGACGTAATCGCCCGGGTCTGTCAAGGATAGCTCGCGCAACAAATCAACGACCCCTAGATAGGGCCTGCCCGTCGTCACGACAATTTTCACGCCTTGTGCCTTGGCTTGACTGATGGCGGTCTTGACCTCCTGCGTGATCTGTCGCTGACTGTTTAGCAAGGTGCCGTCCACATCTATTGTGACTAATTTAATCCCCATAATACGATCTATCCTCCCTTTAAAAATATGGCTAAAAAATAGAGTTGCGCTACTTGTCGGCCGCAACTCTATTTTTTAGTGCCCTACCATTACCCTAAAATGCCACCAGCATAGCCTAAGATCCCAATGATAAAGATAACGATGATGATGAGTAAGGGATTGACCCCTTTTTTCAATAACCAAGCGACAAACAAGGTCAAGCCAAGGGCTAACATCCCTGGCATGATGCTATCCAAAACGTTTTGAACAGTTTGGATTTGCACTTTACCAGCTGCATCTTTCATTTTTGTTGCTTGTAAGACGATATTGATGCTTGTCCATTTGCTGATCAAGGCGCCCATGACAAACAACCCGACGATTGAGGCACCTTCTGTTAATTTCTTGATACGGCCGCCAGCCATATCTTTAATGATTTCCATGCCTTTTTCATAACCATAGAAGAGACCAAAATATTTAGTGGCTAAACGGATGATGTTGATCAAGATAAAGAAGAGCAAGGGGCCTGCAATCGATCCTGTCAAGGCAAGCGAGCCACCTAAGGCTGCCAAGACGGGGCGAGCTGTTCCCCAGAAAATCGGATCGCCCACACCTGCTAAGGGTCCCATCAACCCAATCTTCATGGCTTGAATGGCAGAACCATCTATGTCTCGTCCGTTTGCTTTTTCTTCTTCCATGGCAGCTGTTACACCGAAAATCGGTGCTGTCAACCAAGGTTGTGTATTAAACCATTCCAAGTGACGGGTCAAGGCTTGGTTGCGCTCTTCGCCTTCTGGATAGATTTTTTTCAAGGCTGGAATAATCACATAACAGAAACCTAGAGATTGGACACGTTCAAAGTTGAAAGAGCCTAGTAGGAAGTTTGAACGTAAAAACATACTCGTTAATTCTTTTTTAGTTAATCTTTTTTCAGTCATTTTTTTGCCTCCTAAGCGTCTAAATCATCGTCATCATCATCAAATACCACACCTGCAGGCGCTGCTGCTACTTGTGGTTGACCGTTGTATTTTAATTGTAAGTAAATCATGGCTGCAATCAAGCCCAAAGCACCGAAACCAACCAAGTTGAAGTTGGTAAAGGCTGCGAATAAGAAACCTGCATACATAAAGGGTTTCAAATAAGGCACATCCATCATGTTAATGACCATGGCATAACCAACGACAACGATGATCCCACCACCAATTTGAAGACCGCGTGTGATGACTTCTGGAATTGAGCTTAAGAAATTTTGAACAGCTGTTGCCGAAATGAGACTGATGATTAAAGTTGGAATCATGACACGGAGCGCTTGCAAGCTCATGGCCAGCAAATGCGCCCGCTCAATACCTTTATAGTTGCCCTTTTTAGCCATGTCGTCCGCTTTGTGAATAAAGAATACCGTGATCGTTCTAACGAAAATTGTCAAAGCTTGACCTGCTGCTGCAAGGGGGACTGCAATCGCAATCCCTTCACCAATACCTTGGTGTGAATTAATCACAAGAATCGTAGAAATAACAGAGGCAATGGCTGTATCAGGGGCCATTGCAAGTCCAACGTTCATCCAGCCCAAGGCCATCATCTCCAATGTCCCGCCGAGAATAATACCAGTTTGAATATCGCCTAAAACAATCCCAACCAAGGTACAAGCAACCAGTGGTCGATGGGTTTGTGCTTCGTCAACTACTGATCCGATACCCGTAATCCCCGCAACAATTAATAGTAAAACAATTTGAATCACACTCATTTTTTTCCTCCTTGTTGTTAACTTGAGATTGACAGCTTGTCAACCTACTCGTTCAGTGATGAAACCTTATGACTTTAAGGCACTTTCTAAAATGTCGTTAAAATCTTGCGATGTGTCGCCAGGCAGCTGACGTAACTCATTTTTAACCCCTAGGTCTTTTAATTTTCTAAAGGCTGCAATGTCCGTGTCATTAACTGAAACAGACTTGGTAATTTGCTTGCGCGCGACATCAAAGCGCATGCCACCAACGTTCACTTCTTTCAGATCAACTCCTCCTTCGACTAATCGAACAATGTCTTCTGGATTTTCAAATAAAAGCATGGCTGTTGTCGTTTCATATCTCGGTGATTGGTAGGCCCGAATCATTTTATCAACCGATACGGCACTTGCTGCCACATTGGCAGGAGCGACTGACAGAACCAAGGTCTTGCGCATTTCGTCTGCTGCCACACTGTCACTGACAATAATGATGCGGTCGATTGGCCGAAGTTTGACCCATTTGGTCAACACTTGTCCGTGAATAAATCTGTCATCAATTCTTGCTAGTTCAATTTTCATAATAAATCATCCTCCTCGTCGCTTGTGTTTTGTGCTTGACTGACTGTTGCAATCACTTCAGAAAAGATTTTAAAGCCTTCTTGGTTAATCGTCTTCAACTGCTGTCGCAGTGTTGCTAAATCACTCGTTTCCTTAGTTGCTGCCAATTCTAGTAGCATGGGCAAATTCACACCTGTCACGACATCTGCTGCGGGTCGGTCAAAGACTAACTGCACTGCTGAATTATAAGGCGTCCCACCAAAGACATCCACTAAAAATAAAATCGTCTCATCTGGAAAGCGCTCCATCACGGCCTGATATTTTGCTTGAAGTTGTGGGATCCCTTCTCCTTTTAGAAATGGTACAGCGACAATTTTATCATCGTGACCAAAAATCATTTCAAAAGCATCCAGTAGACCCGTTGATAATTGACCATGACCACTCACAATAATTGCTGTCATACTTTTTTCTCCTTTTCTTTTTTCCTTTACACCTATATAAGAGCAAGAACCGTGCCAAACAGTGTTTTAATCCCAACATTTTTCCGAAACCCTTCTATTTCCTAGTCTTTTCAGGTCATCAAAAAAGTGTTCCAAGACAAGATCCCCCTTGTTTTGAAACACTTTTGAAACACTCTTAAAACACTCACGAGAAAGGCAAAACACTTTCGGTCACTTAGGAAACACTTGTTGCCTCTGCTAAAATCTCACTGATAAATATTTTTTCGCCTTCTGATAATGACAAGTTCAAGCCATTTTCAATCGTTGCTAAGGTTGAAGACACCAGCGGCAATAGCTCAAGCGAGGCGTCACTTGGCGTATCTTCATATCGCAGGGCATTTTCCTTAATCACACGCTCAAACGCAAAGGCCGAATGGATGATTAATTTGATCAAGGTGGCATTTTGGAAATTCATTTGACAGGCTTGCTGAACGGCATCTGTCCAGTTCAGTAAGAAGTCCAAAATCAATTTCGGATTTAAGTAAACCAGATGCGTTTGAAGCATGTCTTCACACAAATCTCGGATGACAAAATTCTGACTTTTATTTTCAGCTTCCGTCACTTCCCCTTCTGATAAAATTTGGTGCAGCATATTACCACCACTGCCTTCAATCAATCGCTCCAAGGAAATGAAAGGGGCTTCAAGTTTGGGATTTTTCGTGCCCACACTTGCCAAGACTTGATAGTTTTCTAAAATTTTCGGGAGCGTCTCTTTAATTTTCAAAGCAGAAACTGTCAGGACACGGACATCCTCATCCGTCGCGCGATCAATGATATCACTCAGCAAAACCTCAATTTTCTTAGCTGTCCCTGATCCAGTCGTACAGATAGAAAGAATCGCTTTCGGTTTCCCCTTAGACGTTTTTTGAGCACGAACACTCGCTAGAAAATCGCGTTTAACCGAATCATAAACATTCGTTAAGGTTCGGTCTGTATAATTGGTCTTTCTGACCGCATCCAAGACCATCACCGTTGTCACATTTGAGATGATTTTGACGTCAACACCGCTTGCCTGGATCAATTTGGGTTCAATCATGGACAGCGAGCCCATGTCGACCAAGAGTAGGACACCTTTGCCAAGATTGAGTTTTTTGACTTTCTCGACCACTTCCTCAAACATTTTCTGAGGCGTCATTGATAAGGGCATGTCTAAAGAGTCAATCTGAGCCACTCCCAAGAGGTCAGTCACCACATTGACAATCGAAGTCGCCGTACTATTGCCATGAGCGGCGACTAGGATCCCAATTTTCTGATCCAGACTCTCGGTGTCCATATTGACTAAAAGCATAGCCAAGTAAGCGACTTCAACATCTGGCAGCTCATGACGAAAGACTTTAGAGATCTCAACTTTAAAACGTTCGGCCACTTGATACTCAAGCGGATGCTCTTTTTTCAGATTCTCAATTTCTTGTGCAACGAGTAAGTTGACCTTTTCACCCCTGGAGAAATAGGCATCGATGTGCATGGCGAAAAAATAAGTAAACCGGCGATCAAATTTCACGCGCATTTCCGACTCGGCAATTTCTTTTAATTGATTGACGAAGTCAACGATGGCTTTATCTACAAAGTTTAAGAGGTTTGAGGTGCTATCATAATTTTTGACATATTTTTTCAAGTAGAGCTGGAGCTCATCCATCATCGTTTTCTTGATCAGGGTATGCGATAGGCCTTCATTTTCAAGGACGACAAGCTTTTTATCCAAGGCATCATAGATATTATAGTCTGTTGACGCTTCTGGGGTGACGGCGACTTCTTCGGGATGAATGACGGTGACGACATCGACATATTTTGAGATGACCATGGCACGCGCCAAGTTATCCCGACTGCTGACCCAATCTTCCCGAATATCATCCGGTAGATTACAAATATCAATGTCCACTTCATCAAAGCGATGAATGCTTGTCAAAAAGGCTTGGGCACAGACGAGTTGGACTAGGGATTTCAGTTGGCCAACATTGCCTGAGGTCGTCGCGTGAACCAAAGCGTTGATAACATCGATTGAGATCCGCATCGTTTTCTTGATACGTTTGGCTTCTTGTGCAAAAAGGAACTGCGTTAGGGCAACGCGCTCTTCGATCGGGCGTTCACTTAATGACGGAATCTGAATCGTCATCGGAATCCGTCTGACAAACGTTTTTAAAAGTGCTGAGTCCGGATTTTCTGTCGTTGCACAGATGATCAACACCTTGCTGTGGCGTTTGACACCATTTTCCCCCAAGCGGTTGAAGGTGCCGTTATCAATGAAATAGAAGAGCATTTCTTGGCCTTCCGGCGGGAGGCGATGCACTTCGTCGAGTAGCAGAACGCCGCCATCGGCTTTTTCGACGAGGCCTTCGTGGTCCTGGTCGGCGCCTGTAAAGGCACCTTTGACGTAACCGAAGAGTTGGCTCATCAATAGCTGCGGGTTGTTATAATAGTCAGCGCAGTTAAAGCTTTTAAAGGGGGCATCTTCTTTCAATAGACCTTCATAGCGTGAATAGTCATAAGTTTTTTCAGCAAAGAAGGTTTTTCCGGTGCCGGTTTGGCCGAGCAAAAGCATGTGCAAGCCTGATGGCGGGTAGTAAACCGCGGCTTTGGCTTGGGAGATCACCTGCTTCAGACTGGATTGGTGGCCGATAATCTGATCGAATGGATTTTTTGAATTGGAGAGATAGGTTTCTGCGATTGGTTGATCTGCTTGGTCTGTTTGGTCTGTTTGGTACGCGACATCCAAGTCTGCGACCGTTTCGACTTCTGTGATGTCTGGCAAGTCTCGATCTAAGAGCACTTCTACCGTTTCTTTGGGTAAAAAGCGAACTGGATAGGTCGTAATCTTGATGGCGCGACCATCACGGACTAATTTATTTAATTCTAGGCTGGCATTGGCGCGACTAATCCCTAAATCATTGGCCACTTCAAGCGCTGTTGTCCCTTGTATAGCCTGCAAGTCCTTGACGCGCTTATTCGCCCACCGCTCACTTAAAGCCTGATAAACTTTATCAATTCTAAGCATCTGATTCCCCTTCATTTTGTCTCGTTATAGGTCTATTATAACCTAAATTTTTTAATTTGATGAAATATTGCCAAATTTTTGTGTATAATGAATCTAAAGATATTTTTAGAAAGAGAAGCGCCATGTCACCTCAATCGTCCATTCATTTAAAGCAAAAGCAGTCGCAACAACAAAAACTTGCCATGACACAAACGATGCAACAGGCTATTCAAATGCTGCACTATCCGACAAATGATTTAATTGATTTCTTACAGGAATACGCTCTGGAAAATCCTTTAATCTCCGTGAGCGTTCAGTCAGAGTCGAGTGAAGTGCTACCCAGCTATCGTTCCTTGACACAAGCCTCGGAAGATCAGCACCAGGCTTTTTTGGAGCAATTACCAGCAGAAAAAATATCCTTGTATGCGCATATTTTGGCACAAATCCACTTAAATTACCGGGATACTTATCTGCGAACATTATTGATTTTTTTAGTTGACTACATTGACGCCAATGGCTATCTGACCCTTTCTCTTGACGCTGCTGCGGCACAAACAGGGGCAAGTGAGATCCAGCTCCTTGATGCGCTAACACTCTTGCAACAGCTAGAACCTGCAGGTATCGGCGCACGAAACTTACAGGAATGTCTGATGCTCCAAACCGAACGGGACCATTCGGCACCAGATATTGCTTACTTGCTATTAGAAGAAAGTTTTGATGATTTAGTCACTCGAAAATGGGACAACATCAGTCACAAATATGCGGTCAGCCTTCAAGAGATACAAGCCGTTTTCGACTATATCCCGACCTTAACCGCTAGGCCAGGTGCAGCTTACGCGCAAACACTCGCACCCTATATCAAACCAGATTTAGAAGTCACCGTTCGTGAGCACCAGCTTGACATCCGGTCGACCAAGGCAGGTCAGCCCCAGCTTACCTTCCAAGACAAGTACTACAATCGCTACAAAGAGATAGAGGATGTTGAATTACAGGCCTATCTCAAAGACCGAAAAGCTGAGTTTGACCGGTTAAAGACAACTGTTGAAAATCGGGGCGAAACCATTCTTCGAGTTGGTCAGGAAATTTTACGGCATCAAGCTGATTTTTTCTTAGACGCACAACATCCCCTTAAACCCCTGACCTTAAAGGAAGTTGCCCAAAGTTTGGACTTGCACGAATCAACCATCAGTCGCGCGGTCAATCAAAAATACATGCGGACGCCTTTTGGCATTTATGAGTTGAAACACTTCTTCCCACAAGGAATTCTACAGAAAAATGGTGACGCAACTGGCGAAGTGATTGCCAATACCGAGATCAAATCAGAGCTTCAACGCATTATCGCAACCGAAAATAAACAAGCACCTTTGTCAGATCAGAAAATTGTTGACCAACTCAAACAAGCAGGCTTTGACATCTCACGCCGAACCGTCGTCAAATATCGGAATGCCTTAGGCATTCCAACGGCTCGCAATCGGAAGCGGTATTGAAAAAGAAGTGATCGATCGTCCGGTCACTTCTGCTCATTTTGTATTGTCTCTCGGAAAGTACACCGATTTCAAACGAAATCAACACTGTTTGGAGGCTACTGAAAAAGTAGGAAATTAGCGAAAAACGAGTTCAAGAATTGCTCAACCACGCGGTTCATTTTTAGATTTTTTCAAAAAAATGGACTTTTCTATAGCCTCACTGTTTGACCAATTTGATATTGTTTTGGCAAAAGAATACCGATTTCACATCAGGTCAAGCCTGCTGCTTAATCGTTCACTCCAAGTAACACAAAAATAGGCGATGACTGATTCCGATTAACATCGAAAATCAGTCATCGCCTATTTTTTAAAGGGCTTTTGTTTTTAGAAACGCTGAAATCTGTTCTACCCCAAAGGCCAGTGCCGCTTCATTGGGCGACATTTTAGGATGGTGTAGGGCATAAGGCGTCTCAATCCCTAACCAGAACATGACACCTGGAATTTTCGACAGGATATAGCCGAAATCTTCTCCTGTCATGGCTGGTTCGATATCGATCAAATTCACGCCATCTCGCGCATCAAAGAAGGTCATCAAGTCCTGCGCCAACTCAGGATTATTTTCAACTGGCAGATAGCCACCTTGTTTCAGCTCAATGTCAACTGCCAGACCAAAGCTCAGGGCAATGCCTTCTGCAATGGCGCTAATTCTTTTCTGGGTCAGCTGATTCATTTCCTGCGTTAAGGTCCGAATCGTCCCATGAAGAAAGGCCGTTTCTGCAATGACATTATTCGTTGTCCCAGCATGGAGACTACCAAAGGTCACAACTGCCCCTTCTATCGGGTCAACATTTCGACTGACAATGGTCTGAACTTGTGTAATGAAATAACTGGCGGCAACCAGGGCATCATTGGCTTGGTGCGGAAAAGCCGCATGACCGCCCGTTCCCTTGAAGTGAATCTTAACTTCACAAGTCCCCGCAAACAAGGTGTGGGTATTGGTCGCGATATCCCCGACTTTGAGGTCGGGTCTAACATGGAGACCGTAAAATTCGTCAGGCACCCAATCACCCTCAAAGACGCCAGCTTCATACATGAGCATCCCACCCGCTTCATTTTCCTCTGCTGGCTGGAAGAGGAAAATCAGATTATTTTTGGGTTGACTTGCAAGCATGGCTTCCAAAACACCAAGCGCCAAAGTCATGTGCATATCATGACCGCAGGCGTGCATCCGACCTTCATGTCGTGAAGCATACGCCAGCCCAGTATCTTCAACAATTGGCAAGCCGTCAATATCCGTCCGCCAAGCAATCGTCTTGTCAGGAGCGAAACCATTGACTTTGACGACAATACCTGTCTGCCAAGTTTTGATGGCAACAAAGGCTTTATCTGCTGTCAACTCACGGATTTGTACCATGAGATAGGCCTGTGTTTCAAATTCTTCCAAACCAGTTTCAGGAATCTGATGCAACTCCCTGCGAATTTTAATCAAATCTAACATCGTTTTTCACCACCTATCTGCTCAAGAAGAGACACGCTTAAAGGGTGCGAAGCGCCTCTTCAAGCGCTGTTTTTTGCTTGGTCTTCTCATCAATTTCCTTGATCACGCGCGCAGGAACACCTGCCACGACAACATTTTCAGGGACATCTTGTGTGACGATAGCACCCGCTGCAACAACAGAACCATTGCCGACTTGCACGCCTTCAATGACCACGGCGTTAGCACCGACTAAGACGTTGTCCCCCACACGAACTGGCTCAGCACTAGCAGGCTCAATTACACCCGCAAGGACAGCACCTGCACCAATATGCGAATTCTCACCGACAATCGCACGGCCACCTAAAATCGCCCCCATGTCAATCATCGTCCCCGCACCGATTTCAGCGCCGATATTAATCACCGCACCCATCATGATCACGGCATTAGCACCGATTTCAACTTGATCACGAATCACCGCACCTGGCTCAATTCGTGCATTGATCTCACGCTTATCAAGCAAAGGCACAGCCGAGTTACGACCATCTTGCTCAACGACATAATCTTTGTTTTCAGTCAAGTTAGCCAAAAGCGGCGCAATTGCTGCCCAGTCACCAAACAAAACATTGCCCAGTTGGATGACCGATTCAGGCTTAGCACCGGCTAATTCTCCCTCGAAAGTCACTTTCACCGCTGTTTTTTTCTCAGCGTTTCCGATAAATTGGATAATTTCTTGTGCTGTCATTTTGTTCGTCATTGTTTTCTCCCTTATAAGTGTGTGTGATACGCTCTATTTCATCATGTTCCATGCAACCAGAATCGCCGCAATGCTTATCAAACTAAGCAAGAGCAGGGTATCAGAACCCTGCCATTTGAGGACACGGTATTTACTGCGCCCTTCTCCGCCTTGATAGCCACGGCTTTCCATGGCAATGGCTAAATCATCTGCCCGTCTAAAACTTGAGACGAACAGCGGAATCAAAATCGGAATGACCGATTTGACTTTTTGAACTAAGTTGCCTTCACCAAAGTCCATCCCCCGTGATTTTTGGGCATTCATGATCATCGTGGTATCATCCATTAGCGTTGGAATAAATCTTAAAGAAATCGATAACATGAGCCCAATTTCATGAACTGGCACCTTGATTTTTTTCAAAGGTGCAAGCCCCGTTTCAATCCCGTCAGCCAAAGTCAGAGGTGGCGTCGTCAACGTCAACAGCGTTGACATAAAGATAATCAAGACAAACCGCATGAAGATGTAAAAGGCATTTTGCAGCGAGTAAGTCGTGATTTTCAAAAACCAGATTTGAAAGAGCACTTCTCCGCCTGTTGTAAAGAGCATTTGGAAGATGACCGTAAATAAGATCAACCCCAACATCGGGCGTAACCCTTTGAGGAAATAGGACAGTTTTATCCGACTCAAGGCAACGCCAAGAAAGGTAAAGACCGTCAGGATACCGTAGCCAACTGCATCATTTGCCAGAAAGATGATGAAGACAAAGGCAAACATGGCGAGTAGCTTACTGCGTGGATCCAGACGATGAATGATCGAATTGCCTGGAATATAGCGACCAATAATCAGTTTATCCATGATTTGCCGCCTCCGTAATCATCTCAATCAGCGCCGCACGTGTAATCGGCAAGTGTTCAAAGTACTGACCTCGTTCTCGCAAGAGTAGCGCAAAGCGCGTCGCCTTCGGCACACCGAGTTGATGCGCGGTCATAAAGGCAACGTCCTGGAACAAATCTTGTGGTTTGCCTGATTTGACGATACGACCTTTTTCCAACACGTACATGGTATCCGCATAATCAGCCACGTCATCCATGAGATGAGTCACCAAAATCGTCGTCACTCCGGAAGCGTGAATCGTTTCAAACAAGCGCATCATGTCAATCCGCGCTTTAGGGTCAAGACCTGCCGTCGGCTCATCCAAGACCAGAACGCTTGGGTTCATCGCTAGGATACCTGCAATCGCCACACGGCGCATCTGACCACCAGAAAGCTCAAAGGGTGAGCGCTCAAAAAGTTCATCGGAAATGCCGACAAGATTTAATTTCTCACGCGCAATAGCTTGTGCCTCTTCTTTAGAGACACCGAAGTTTTGCGGCCCAAAAGCCACGTCTTTCAAGACTGTTTCGTCAAATAACTGAGTCTCAGGAAACTGAAAAACGACTCCAACTTTTTTTCGAACCGGTTTGATTTCTTTGGCCTTACTCGTCGGTTGAATCACCGTCTCATCGACTGTAACCGTCCCTGACGTCGGGAGCAACAAGGCGTTTAAGTGCTGCAATAAAGTGGATTTGCCAGACCCTGTATGGCCGACAAGTGCTGTAAAACTGCCATCTGCCACATCTAAGTCAATATCAAACAAGGCCCGACTTTCAAAAGGTGTGTTGGGCTGATAGGTGTAGGTTACTTTGTCAAAAGAGATTGCCATAAGAAGTCAGCCAACTCACTTTCTGTATAATATTTTTCAGGAATCTGCAGCCCATTTTGGCGCAGTTCTCTGGCGACATTGGCGGAAAAAGGTACATCCAGACCAATGTCGACGAGGTTATGATTCAAAAACAGGGCATCTGGCGTCGCAATCTGCTCAATCTTACCATCCTTCATGACGATAATTTTATCCGACAAACTCGCCTCGTCCAAATCATGGGTAATCGAAATCACCGTCAAACCGTACTGTTCCTTGATTTCACGGACGACTTGGATAATTTCAAGTCTCCCCTTTGGATCTAGCATAGACGTCGCTTCGTCTAGGATAATGATGTCAGGTCGCAAGGCAACGATCCCTGCGATGGCAACCCGTTGTTTTTGACCACCCGACAGACGCGCGGGCTCCTTCGTTTTGAAGTCCTGCATATTGACACGTTCTAGTGCAGCTTGCACCCGTGTTAACATCTCCTCACGTGGCACACCGTGATTCTCCATCCCAAATGCGACATCGTCCTCAACGGTTGAGCCGACAAATTGGTTATCCGGATTTTGAAAGACCATGCCAACTTTTTGGCGCAAGTCCCATACATTTTCTGCCGTTAAGGTTTGCCCATCGATGATAATTTCACCTGAGGCTGCTGCCATCAGACCATCAATCAAGCGTGCCGTTGTCGATTTACCAGACCCATTACGCCCGATAATCGACACCCACTCTCCACGGAACACGTCAAAAGACACGTCATTTACGGCGTAAATATCGCTTGCTTCCTCATATTGATAAGTTAAATTTTTTATTTCCAGAATTTTCTGCATGACAACATTATACCAAAAAAAGCCGAGCTTGTCGGCTTTTGTTCATTTTGATTTGACAGATAGACGAGATTAAAAAGTCAGAAAATCGATGCGATCCCTCATCTTTTTAAGTCGTCAAATTCTTATTGATGAAAGAAAGGAGATTTAGCTGCGTCAATTGCCACACTTTCCAGATCATCACCGTTTGACAAGTGGCCGATTGAGCCATTCATGTGTTTGACGCGTGATGAAATTTCTTTGTGGCGACCTTTGACCATTGGACGTGCTTGTGGGTTACCGAGGTAGCCACAAGTCCGTTTGACGACGTCAACTGTTTTAGGGTCGCTATTGCCACAGTTTGGACATTGGAAACCACGTTCAGTTGGTGTGAAGTCCCCTTCAAAGTTACATTCGTAACAGTGGTCAATCGGTGTATTGGTCCCCAGGTAACCCACGCGATCATAGGCATAATCCCAAACCGCTTCCAAAGCTTTCGGATTTTGTTGGAGGACTGGATATTCACAGTAGTGAATAAAACCACCACTAGCAAAAACTGGATAGTCTTTTTCAAAGTCTAATTTTTCAAATGGTGTTGGATTTTTACGGACATCATAGTGGAAGGAATTGGTGTAGTATTCTTTATCTGTGATATCTTGGATCTCACCAAATTTTTCTGTATCTAGACGACAGAAACGATCTGTCAAGCTTTCAGATGGCGTTGAGTAGATTGAGAAATGATAATCATATTCGTCAGACCATTCACCTGCTGCTTTTTTCATTTCACGCAAAATATCGAGCGTAAAGGCCTTAGCTTCAGGATTAGATTCCCATTCGCCACCATAAAAAGCAGTTGCGACTTCATATAACCCAATATAGCCGGCAGAAACCGTCGCACGACGATTTTTGAACAATTCATTGACAGAGTCTGTTCTGCTAAGGCGTTTACCAAAAGCACCATTTTCATAAAGGATTGGCGCATTGGCAGGTGTCGCTTCTTTGACGCGTTCAACCCGGTAAACGAGTGCGTCTTTCATAACAGCCATCCGCTCAAAGAAGATTTGCCAGAATTTATCTTTATCGCCTTTAGATTCAAGGGCAATCCGTGGCAAATTAAGCGTCACAACGCCCAAGTTCATCCGGCCATCGACAACGTCTTGACCATTTTCATCTTGCCAGCCTTGCAAGAAACTGCGGCAACCCATCGGCGCTTTGAAAGAGCCTGTTAATTCAACAATTTTATCGTAGCTGACGATATCTGGATACATGCGTTTTGTCGCACATTCCGCTGCCAGTTCTTTGATATCGTAATTGGGTTCGCCAGCGTTTAAGTTCAGGCCGCGTTTAATGGTGAAAACGAGTTTAGGGAAGATGGCTGTCCGCCCTTCTTTACCCAGACCTTTAATCCGGTTTTGCAGAATGGCTTTCTGAATTTCGCGCGCATACCAATCCTCACCTAGACCGAAACCAAAGGTTGTAAATGGCGTTTGACCATTGGACGTGAACAAGGTATTAATCTCGTACTCCAGACTTTGCATGGCGTCATAGATGTCTTTGGCCGTTTTCGCGCGGGCATAGGCTTCATGCTTTTCTGGTGCTACCCACTCTTCAGCGTCCTTCATGTGTTTGGCAAAGTTGAGCTCTGCGTAAGGCGCCAGCACTTCGTCGATGCGGTTGACAGATGTCCCACCATATTGGCTTGAGGCCACATTGGCAATGATTTGTGAGATTTGGGCGGCAGCTGTTTGGATCGATTTAGGGCTGTCGATGACGGCATTGCCAAGTTTGAAGCCATCGCGGAGCATGCCTTTGACATCGACCAAACAACAGTTGGTCATCGGGGCATAGGGCTGATAATCCAAATCATGGAAATGGATGTCCCCTTTTTGATGGGCATTGGCCACGTGCGCCGGCAGCATCTTCAAACCAATCGATTTGCCAACGATACCAGCCGTCAAGTCACGTTGCGTATTAAAGACATCACTGTCTTTGTTAGCATTTTCATTGACAACCGTCTGCTCTTTGTTAATCAGTTTATCGATGGTGAAGTTGATATCAGTCGCTTGCGAGCGCTCAAAATCACGCTTGGTCCGATAATTAATATAGACTTCTGCTAATTTATACTCGTTGGCATCCAATAAAACATGCTCGACGATATTTTGAATTTCATAAATTTTGATATTATCATCAAATCGGTCAAAAATGGTCGCAACGATTTTGTCCGTCAAATGCTCCAATTTCACTTCTTGAACCGGTGACATGGGAAAAACTTCATCAGAGGCTTTTCTCAAGGCATCATAAATTTTTCCTGGTTCAAAATTTAAATGGCGACCATCGCGCTTGACAACTTCCATCGTGTTGTCGACTACCTCTGTTTTTTCCCATACCATCATAACGTACATCTCATTTCTAAAAGTGATTTTAAATATATTCTACCACTCATTGGGTAATTTGTAAACACAGAATCACCATATATTGTGTCATATATAAAGATTCAAGCCTTTAACACACTATATATAGGATGTCAAGAATTTACCTAACATGTGATTATTTCATCCTATTCAGCCAATAGATTGCCCTATTTTCGACTTATTAGCCACAAAAAAATAAGTCAAACGACCTATTTTTTGTGATGCTACCTTAAAATCTCCACCAAATCTTTTCGCGCTGCCATGTTGGCCGGAGTGATTGAGAAGACCAGACCAATGACAATCGTTATGACCAAAGTCAGAGAGATTGTAAATAAATCTGGAGATACTTTAAATGGCAAGAAAATTGAGATGACAAGCGCCACCAAATAACCGATGATATAACCAATCACACCAGCTGACATTGTTAGCATCAAGCCTTCAACCAAAAATTGATTTCGAATGTCACGTCTTTTAGCGCCAACACTTCGGCGAACGCCAATTTCTTTGACACGTTCAGAAACTGATGTATACATCATATTCATAACGCCAACACCTGCAATAAAGAGTGAAATGCCAGCAATTCCTGAGATAAAGAAGGTCAACATCTTCAATACTTTACCAATACCGTCTGTCAGAGAACCCATATCAAAAGTTGAATACTCACCAAAATTACGACTGTTGCCTACTGTTTCCAGTTTTTTAATCACTTTCTGCACAACCTTACTAGGTTTGTAATCATTAGCAATTGTAACTTTTATTTGTGTGGGATTCCCTTCGCTATTCGCATAGTACTGGTAGGTTGTCTTGGGAATTTTGATATCAGGGGTCATATCAAACAAATTAGTCGTCACTCCTTTATAAAGGCCAACAATTTGATAAAGCTCACCTTTTATATCAATCCCTGTACCTAATACCTTATTCACATCTGGATTGACATCTTGTGCCGTATCACGACTGATTATTGCGACCTTTTGATGCGTTTCAATATCATCACGACTAATCGTGCGTCCCACCTCGACAACATCTTTACCACCAGCTACAAAGCCTAAATTCTTACTGATTTTTTTATCTGCTGCCTGTAAATCTATACGTAAAAACTTGTCGTCAGCTTTGACATAGGCAACCTTCTCTACGCCCTCAATCTGACATATAAATTTCAAGTCTTCATCAGAAAAGTAGCGCATTTTATTTGATTCAAACTGTTCATAATCCGACGGCGAAAAAACAACATCTACCGCTACATTTTTTTCATTTGTAGCAGTCAGATTTTTTACCGTATAAGTTTCAAACCCACGTCCTAACGATAAAATCGTGATGACACTGGCAATACCAATGACAATACCAAGCATCGTTAAAATACTGCGTCTGGTATTTTGACGAAGGGCTTGATAAGCATTTTTGATAACGGCACGCAAGTTCATAGGACCACCTCGCCATCAGACACTCTAATTTCACGATTACAATGTGCCATCAAATTGGGATCATGTGTCACCAAAATAATCGTCACACCACTAGTCGTATTCAAATCTGTAAACAACTGCATAATATCAACAGATGTTTTGCTATCAAGCGCACCCGTTGGCTCATCTGCAATGATAAATTTAGGAGAATTGACAATGGCACGCGCAATAGCCACCCGTTGCCTTTGACCACCCGATAAAAGTTTAACAGACTGGCCTACAAAGTCAGCCAAGCCCACTTTTTCCAAACTCTCCGCGACAAGACGTGTTTTTTCCTGATTAGAAATACCAGCGTATAATAAAGGCAATTCAACATTTTGCCCAACTGTCATATTTTCAATCAAGCCAAAATTTTGAAAAACAAAGCCAACATTTTCATTTCTGATTTTAGATAAGTCATCGTCTGTATACTGCTCAACTAACTTATCTTCAAAATAGTAAGTCCCTTTAAATTTCTTATCCAAAAAACCAATCAGATTAACCAAAGTCGACTTTCCAGAACCACTTCGCCCCATAATACCAACAAAATCACCCTCAAAAATATTGAGAGAGACATTATTTAAAACAGTAACTTCTTGTTTGGCAAGCTCATAAGTTTTTGTGATATTTTCAAGGCGTATCAACATAAGCTGCTGCCTCCTCGATAATTTTATCGCCCGAATTTAAACCAGATATGACTTGCAATCGACTACCCGACTCCTTAGTTTCGACTGCAACCTTACTAAATTTTCCGCCACGTTTCATGTAAACTTTACCATTTTTCACAGATGTTTTCGGAATATAAAGTGTTTCATTTGGACGGTGAATCTGAACCGTATAGCCATTTTGTAACGGCTCATCTAAAACAACCTTAAAATTGTATTGACTAGATGAGGTTTCAGATGTTGCTTTATCTGGAACTGGGGAAATGTAAGAGATTTTACCCGTCACTTTTTTCGACAAGTCAACAGTCTCAACACTTACCACATCGTTCACCTTGAGCTTGTCATAATCATATTCCGACGTCTTACCATTGACCAGTGTCTCCCGACTCACAACACTCAGTAAAGGCGACGTCTCAGACTTCGTCCCCATGATCACAAGACCATCCGTTTTAGACATCACCGTGGCAGTTTGCTTATCCTTTTGACTTGCTAAACTTGCTTGTGCTTGGTCGCGCGCAAGTGTAGCAGCCGTCACCGAGCGTTGCGCTGCTTTCCAAGCCTCATTATTGCTCTCAATTTGTGTATTGATCCCCTCTTTTTCTTCTATCTCTTTGGCTTTATCATATTTCTTGCGCAACTTAGCATCTTTATTTTCTGCTTCCACCACATCTGCCTGGGCATTTGCCAAATCATTCTCAGCACTTTTGATTGCAAATTCTTGGCTTGATAAGTCGTCAGATGACTTAGTATATGTCAATAAAACATCGCCAGCCTTCACTTCCTGCCCATCCGTCACATTGACTTGTGAAAGTTCACCAAGCGACATATCTTCTCGATAATCAGTCGACGTTTTTGCCGTCACATTGCCCTTGAAAATATTGTCAGCCTCTACCTTTACCGTATAAAGCGCATAACTATCCTGCTTGCTCGTTTTTTGTTTCGGTAGTAACAAGGCAGACAAACCAATCGTTCCAATGATAATTGCTGCTATCACACTTGTTAAAATGACAATCAGTGGATGTTTCTTGTAGAATTTTTTCATTTCTATACCTCAATCAAATTCACTTTTGTTTAATCTTAAGAGTTGACGCGTTCCAAGGACTATACAACCTACCGGAAGTAGTAAAATCCAAAATAGATTCGTTTTCTTGAATTTTTCACTAAACACAAGATAAAGAAAACCAATTACCTGCACTAAGTTTAGTCCCCATGTCAAAATCCGTGGCACTGGTAATGCGACTTGACCCGTTAAAAATGCCTCTGTATCCCCCATAGTTACTTGAAGATTAAGTGAGGTCGTGATGATTGATATAATGCCTAGTAAGATGATGATGATAGCGATGATTCTTTTCGTTTGTTGATTCATTTTATCCTCCTAAAGAAAAAATAATGATATTTATAACGTTATTTTAACATAAACATCACCACTTATCTAGTTTAAATGTTAAAAATTCAATATAGTCTGTTAATTGGTGCAAGTGTTTCTATGATTTAATTAATAGCTCAGCTTGTATTGATAAATTGAAAAACTTCCTCTTATCCCAATATCTTACTAAATAAAACAAATAAAATATCAATCACAAATAAACTAGTAATCAGTATAGCAACTTTATTTTTATCTAAAATTTCTTTTTTGTAAAGTATTCCACCGTATATCGAATTTCTGACAGCAGATTGTATGATAGCAAATCCTAAATTTGTAAATGTTTGCTTTAAACAATACTGTAATAGGATAAACAAGATTTGAACAATAATATATCCGAAAAATATCATATACAAATTTAAGGCAAATGAAATTCTCACTTTGAATAGCAGATAGAGAATTATCTTTGCTAACACTGCTGAAAATAATATCGAAATCAAGGTAAATATTATTTGAAGAATAACGACTGCCCCAAATATTCCATCTTGTAACGTATTACCTAATAATTTGATAAATTGATCTTTCAACAAAAAATTCATTGATACATAGTTAATCACAATAAATAAAATTAATTCTAAAGATAAACCCAACTTACCTTTTTTATCCAATTTAATCATCCCCATACTCCTTCTCTTATCTAAAAATAAAGTGCCTCTACTAATGCACCGATAATAAGTAACACAACAACAGATAATAATTCACGTTTTTTATATTCAAATTTTGAATAACTTCCGGTTAATTTTGAGTAAACACTGCAAGAAAACCTGAGTGCTATTGAAAAACTAATTAAAATAGCCGGAATTTCAGCTATCGAATGTATGTATCTAAAAAAAGTATTCAGATAGCCCACACTCTCTACTGATAAATAGACACTTGCGCCAAATATCAAAAAATTAATGAAAATGATAGGTATTATAGCTATATAAGGAATAATACTAACTGTTAAAATAATTAAAATGAGCAGAAAATTATGCGTAAAGATACTTAAAAAAGCATTGAAAAATGTATCGTATTTTTCTGAAGTCATAACTTGAGAATTTCTTTGAAACATTTGAAAAATACAACCAAATAAAAAACTGCCACAAATTATTACTATTGAAAATAGATAACTCTTAGATATTTTTATCATCAATCATCTCCTCAAAATTAATCACACCATCATATTTTATTTTTAAAGAATTTGTATGTGAAATAATAAAAATTATCTTCTCTGTCTCTTTCATCAAAAGTTCAATTATTTTTTCATTGCTTTCAATATCAATATGCTCAAAAGATTCATCAAATAAAAGAATATCTCCTTCAAGTAATAAGGTTATGACAAAAGACAATTTTTGTTTAGTTCCTTCAGACAACTCTTTTATTAAAGTTGTACTAAATTCCGACATGTTTAGTATTTCCAGCAATAGCTGAATCTTCCGTTTCTTCTGACTAGCATAACAATTAAATACTCTTAAAATGTAGATAATATATTCAAAACTTGTCAAAAATTCATAACCATAAAAATTATTATCTATTTTTATAATTTTTGTATTTTTTTGAATATTAATCTCCTGACTATCTAAAGTAACAGTCGCTTGCTTATATTTCAGTTCTCCATTCAAAACTTTGAAAAAAGTGCTTTTCCCAATGCCATTCCTACCAACGATATGATAAATACCACTTTTTTTGATTTCTAAAAACAATTTTGCGATAATCACTTCGTTGCTATAACCTATATCCTCAAATGATACAATTAAATTATTAGCCATTAAAAATTACCCATACTAATCCCCCAAAAAAGAAAGTCGTTGTTATAGAAAATATAATTGTCAAAACAATATTTTTCTGTTCTTTCTTATTCAGTTGTCTTAATAAGTAATGTACTGAAATGAGTAAACTTATTAAGACGGTAATGATAGGATACTTTGTAAAAATCATAATGCTACTCTCCTAAAATTTATTATTATTTTCATTATCAAGTATATGATATGCGGAACAATACAGATTACTATAATCAGAAAAAGATTTTTTCCGATTATATGACCTACCTGTGCAATAATAGGAATTTCTAATAGATAGAGATACTTATTATATATAATAGTTTGTGCTTTCGTTTTTAAAACATGAAGACTTACATAATTATCTAATATAATATCCTTTTGCGTTAAGATAATTAATATCCCAACCATTAAAAGCAACACCAACTGTCCTTTATTTTTTACGATAAGCAATGATAAAAATACTGGGATAATGTTTAAACCTAAGATAATAAAAACTTTTTCAATATATCTAATCCCCATGCGCTTAAAAGACATCAACTGTCTCTCTTTTAAATTATTAGATAGAATAAAAAAATATCTAAACTTTGTAACAACATTATCTAAGTATAAAAATAACATTATTGCTATCACATACGGTAAAAAGTAATCTTTATATGGAAAGATTAGATTTACAGCAACTATCAAACAAATAATAAAATCTATCGGAAATAACAAATCTACTTTTTGAATCATAGATAATTGAAAAAAATAACAAAAAAAACCTTTTGTTTTTATATTTAGTTCTTTTAATTCAATCTTTGAAATTTGCCGTTGACTTACTGAATTAAATTTTTCATATATGATAGCTATGACAGTCAAAATAATTACTAAGAATGACAATACAATATAACAAAAATTCAATCTATTAACATCAATCAATTTCAATAATTCACTTATATTCAAATTATTATAATTTAAAATGATGTGGTTTATTATCTTAGAAAACTCTAATAGAAATAATAAAACTATTGAAGAATTGATAATTTTAAAAAACAAAATATTATATTTTAGATCATGATAAAGCAATGCTAAAATTATAATAATGTTAAATAATCCGATACCATATCTATTTAGAGACACATCTATTATCGTAAACAATAACAAAACTAACAATAAGGTAACACTGCTTATCGTTTTTATTTTAAAGACAGACAATACTATCCTATTTTTTGATTGTCTAAAAATATTGATACTATCAAAAAATAGGATACTTTTCTTACTGCTCACACTGATATAATACGCATATGCAAAGATAGTCTCTCTCAAAAATTCAGGTACATATATCGCACAAATAATAATAGTATAAGGGATGCCACAAAAAATTGAAATCATTTTAAAAACTGTTATGATATTAGCTATTAAAATTGTCAACAATTTTGGAAAATATTCAAAATTTTCGATTATAAATAATTTGATATTATTCAAATTTTCCCGATATTCTTTTTTAAGTAAAATTTTTATCATATTTAAAAAACTTGATGCTAGAATCGCATCAAGCTCCCTCTATCGCCTACGCAGCAACAAATTTTTTAATAAATGCTTTACCTGCATACTTCTTCAAAATAGCAGTAATTGAGGCTCCTGCTGTAAACACTCCTGAAAAAATCATCAGTACCGTTGAAATATCCAGACCTGCATTAATCAAATTAGCGACACTATTAGCTGTTGAGCTTGCAATTCCTGCAGCAACTAAATCAAACATATGTTGTTCCTCCAAATTCTAGACTAAATTTTCATTTAGTCAAATACAATTCATAAGCTTTCACTCATTGCAATAATTTTCAAACATCATAATTCTATCTCATTACATTTTCATATTTAAAATTATTTGATCAGAATAATTTTGAATTACAAAAACAAAACAAATTCAGAACTAATCAATCTGACTTCAAACAACTGACTGTACACATCAATATAAGGTCATTAAGAAACATCGCCTCAACATCACAAACGCTTTTCATCACAGGATTATAAATTATAAACAGCGTTCAAACCGTTTGAGCTAAATCAAGAAAACGTTTTCTTTCAACCTTACAAGATTCATTCTACCATAGAAAAATCTACAAAATACCAAGTTTGCATATTTGCACCACCTTAGCCTCAAATGGTGCATATTTACACCATTTAAAATTTTAATCATTTTAAATGTTAGAATGAATATATTAAAGAAAAGTAGGAAAAACAGTATGTTTAATTTTCTATGCTCGCTTTTTTGTCTTAATTTTTAGTCAAATCAAGACAAAACCACTAGCAATATTTCTTAATAAATAGGGTCAGTCGCTTAGCCATCCCCATTGCACCAGATCTATTTAAAATCTGTATATCGTCCTGAATTTCAGCTAGAAATTCAGGACTTTTTTCTTGTCTATACAAGGAAAATTTTTCAAAAATGTGGAGAATAATCTTCTCTGATATATCCCACTCTGTCAAATAATCATCCATGCCTCTTTTCAACTTCTCGGCATACCCATAACTCCCATGGCAAACTAAATTCACATACAAATTTACCAATGTTTGTTTAGCGAGAGCAGCATTACTGGCTATAATTTTAGAAAATTCGTCACTCTTTAAAATATCTTGACCAATATCATATGCCTCCGCGTCATCTAACACTTCTAAACAATGCGCAAAAATTCCCATCTCATATATCGTCCATTGTTTAACGTTATTAAAATGTTTTTCAATGAACTTGCGTTCAGATTTAGATATTAGCATCTCATCTGATAAATCAAAAATCGCACATTTAGCTACAATATTAAAAATTTTATCTTCATTTCTGACAGCTCTTGGTTTCAGTAATGTTTTTAAGCCCTCTATATCTTCATTAATAACATAACCACTCATTTTTTTGTTAAAAATCTGCAACCTATTCGGTAGGTAATTACCATACCAGACAAAAAATTCCGTTGGTGTTAAATCCAAACCATTTATCGCCATCAAAAGTTTATCTGCTCGTAATACTGTTTCACCATTTTCAAAGCGTGAAATTAATGAATGGTCACAATATGCTGACTCCGCATCCCGCTGTGAATACCCCAATTTCTCTCGCGTTTCTTTGTAAAATGCACCTAAGTCTAATTCTATTGTCATTTAGTCTTCTCCACTCATCACTCACAAAATAGTCAGGAGAGAGACAAGATATAGTAAGCGTTTCCAAACAGGTTTACTACCTACTACCTACTACCTACTACCTACTACCTACTACCTACTACCTACTACCTACTACCTACTACCTACTACCTACTACCTACTACCTACTACCTACTACCAATTATAACATTATTAGATTATTTATTCAATTATTAGCTCCTCACTTTTATCTATTTTTATTCAAATAAAATAAACAGAAATCTTAATAATCAGATTTCTGTTTATTTTCATTTCGAAATTATTTACTTCATATCAAAAACTAACGTATCATCTTTCAAACCAACTAAAACCACTGAGTTTGGTAAGACTTTACCAGATACAAGTGCTTTCGCAAGTGGTGTTTCAAGATGTTTCGTCATAAACCGTTTAATTGGTCGTGCCCCGTACTCGGGTTCATACACATTTTTGGCAATCCAATCAAGGGCATCTGTTGTTAGCTCTAAATTAATATCTTGATGCGACAAGCGTTCTGTAAGCTGTGCCACGATTTTATCGATAATTTGTTTCACGACAGACAAGGTCAACGGCGTGAAGACAACAGTATCATCAATCCGATTAAGGAACTTAGGTTTGAAGTGCCTTTTAAGTTCGTCCAAGACTGTTTTTCATTTAATTGTCACGTTTCCAATTATACCAAGTTTTAGTATCAAGGGCACCTCTAAAAACGTATGAAAAGAGGTATAATAGATTAAAAATAAGCTAACGAGGTATTGAAGATGAATTTATTTGGAGATAGCGACTATCTTGAAAAATTAAGTTTAAAAGGAGACCCTCTTGAGCGGCTAGAAAAAGTGGTTGATTTCGAGTGTTTTCGCCCAACTCTTAACCGGATTTTTAAGTATGATTTAAAAAACAAATCTCATGGTGGTAGACCGCCCTATGACCTTGTTTTAATGTTGAAAATTCTAATTTTACAACGCTTATACAATCTATCTGATGATGCAATGGAATATCAAATGATTGACCGGATTTCGTTTAGAAGATTCCTTAAGATTGATGACAAGGTACCAGACGCAAAGACTATCTGGAACTTTAAAAATCAGCTATCAAAATCTAATAGAGGGAACTGGCTTTTTTCTGCCTTTCAAGAAAAACTTGAATCACAAGGGATGATCGCTCATAAAGGACAGATTGTTGATGCAACATTCATAGAGGCGCCTAAACAACGTAATCCAAAAGACGAAAATGAATTGATTAAAGCAAATAGGGTACCAGTGAATTGGACGAAGAACAAAAGAGCACAGAAGGATACAGCTGCTCGCTGGACAATTAAAGGTAATGAGAGACACTATGGCTACAAAAATCATATTGCTATAGATACCAAATCAAAATTCGTAAAGAATTATCAAACAACGCCTGCAAATGTGCATGATTCTCAAGTAATAGGCGTTCTTGTTGATCCCGAAGAGATCACCTTAGCAGACTCAGCTTATCAAAATCAAGCAACACCTAAAGGTGCTGAACTTTTTACCTGTCTTAAAAACACACGTTGTAAATCTCTTAAGGCAGACGATAAAATGTTTAATAAAATCATTTCGAAAATACGTGTCCGTATTGAACATGTATTTGGCTTTGTTGAAAATTCAATGCATGGTTCTAGTTTACGTTCTATTGGATTCGATCGAGCTGTTTTAAATACTGACCTTACAAATCTGACTTATAACTTATTGAGGTACGAACAAGTTAAACGTTTAAATCTCAAAACATGGAGGTAATCTGTCTAAAATAAGAATAAACAGTCAAGTGGCGTCTGTAACATAAAGAAAAACACAGTAGACTATGCTTAGTTTTCTGTGTTTTTTTCTAATTTCATTTAGAGGTGAATTAATTGGTAGTTATTAGAGGTGCCCTCAAAAATATCAACCTTCTTTCCCTGTAATTCAAATTTTGTATCAGAAAGCCATTTAAAATCATTTTTTATATTTTTATATTGCCAAAAAACCCCAAATTGTAAAATGAAGTTAGCCACCTCAGGGAAAAAATTTTTCCACTAAAAAACACCTCAAAGATGCTATGCTGTAATTAAACAGATACCAGTCATAGGAGCTTTGAGATGCAAGAAAATTATACCACAACTTATAACCATTTGTCACTAGCTGAACGACAACTTATCGAAAAATGGTTTAAAGAAGGGATGAGTCGACGTCAGATTGCTAAGTTATTAGGTCGTAGCCATCAAACAATCAATAATGAAGTCAAGCGAGGACAAGTCCAACAAATGGATACCTTTAGAGCGTATCATATCGTCTATAGTAGCGAGTATGCGCATCAACAGTACCATAAGCAACGAAAAAAGTCTATTAAAAACACAAAGCTTGATAAGCTGGTATTGGAAAAAATTGTCCATTACATCAAGGCTAAGGTCTCTCCAGAAGTGATCGCTAAAGCTAAATTCAATGGTCAAATCAGCTACTCAAGCATTTACAACTGGATTTATAATGGCAAATTAGGCTTGAAACGTAAAGATATGCTTTATCCACATAAGACAAAAGTTATCAAGACGGTTTCAGCTAATCCTAGAGTTTACGGTAAATCCATTGAAGAACGTCCTGAAGATATAAACAGGCGCAATGAGTTAGGGCATTGGGAAATTGATACTGTCGTCTTAACAAGGGCTAAAAACAAGGTTTTATTGACTTTGACAGAGCGAAAAAGTCGTTTGGAGATTATCAGAATAATCGCTGATAAATCTTCTGAGGCAGTTAATTCTGAGCTTAAGGCATTAACTCAAAATTTTCAATTTAAGTCCATTACAGCTGATAATGGTACTGAATTTGCTCGTTTATCTGAGGCAGTTAATTGTGATATTTACTATGCTCATGCCTATTCTAGTTGGGAAAGAGGAACTAACGAGAATCACAATCGCATGATTCGTAGATTTTTGCCTAAAGGCACAATAAAAACGACCACGAAAGAGGTCGCTCAAATTGAAATTTGGATGAATAACTATCCAAGAAAAATGTTTAATTACAGCACGCCGATACAGGTTTATCTGGGTGGCTAACTTGGACTTGCAATTTGCCATTGCCAAAAAACTGTTTCATCTTTAAATTTTTTATCTTTTGATGTTATACCAACACGAATTGAATAACCAACTGTTGCGCCACCCTCAGACCAAGTATAAATATTTGCCTGATGTTTTTTATCTGGTGATGTATAAGTCTGAATCAAACTCCCTTTACCATTATATTTTGAAAGTCTGTAATCAAACGTTTGGTATGTCAAATACATTAAAAATAATAGAATAGGCAAAAGTATAATATTACCTATGATTATCTTTTTTTTCAAAGTCGAACTCCTTAATCATAATGTTTGATTGCATTTTTTAAAGACATGAAAACAATTAACTTTTGCGAACGAATTACAGACATACTTTTATTTAAGTGCCTTGTAACAGTCAACGCCTATCAAGGGTGTACACAATAATAAAATACTGATATAAAAAGCAACCAGACTTGAATACTTTGCGTCAAGTTTCCATGCCCAAATTTCCAACTGCTACTAAAATTTATTCAGAAATAACTATAAATAAAATTCTACCACATAAAATTGATATATTTAAAAAGTTGAAAATCTTCCACTTTTTAAAAATAGTTCTAATAAAAGGAATATTTTCAACTTTTCTTCAACATAAAAATTCAAGTCTCAAGTATAAGAGGGAATAGGCACAAAAATAATAAATTTACTTTTGACTACATTGAGTATTTGGATGTTTGGCTAATTTTAAACCTTTAAGTCGAGTTCTTGAATACTCGATAATTACTTTTAGTTCTCCCCCTAATGCATCAACCTTATCTAGGTAGTTCTCTGCCTTGATAAGGTTTTCTTTTGTTGGATTTTCTATATAGTCATGCAAATCAGTTAACATTTGGAAGTTGACAATCGCAATTAAATCACCTCCAAAATCAAATTGAGAAATTTTATCTCTAAAAAATACTGCATCATCTAATTCTTGATATTCAAGTACGCCATCATACAAGTTCATTAAAGTTCCTACAAACAAGTTTTTTAAACTACCAGAATAAAAATGCTTAGTTCTCTCTAAAAGCAATTCACCAAACCACTTAAAATCTCCCCTATCCAAAATCGGACAAGCATAATAAAGCAGCTTAACCTCAAACTCAGTCCAATTATTTAAGCCATTCAAATAATCGCCAACGATATTTCTTTCAACGAGGGATACGTATTGCTTTTCTGTCACATCCTGCAAAACACTTTTAATCATGATATTAGACAGAATTTCAAATTTATCAGTCGTTTCCTCAATAATCAACTTTTCTGACTGTTTCACACCTTGTAGACCAGAAAAGCGGATTTGATTTAAAGTATTGTATAGTTTTTGCATACGGTCTGGCTGATAATCATTCAAAACATTGACAAATTCATTTGGTGTCATGTTAAGTTTAGCAATAACATGTAATAATTTATCAGCTGCTAACATACTTGTCCCATTTTCAAATTTAGAGATAAGAGATTTCGATACAATTTCATCACTCACATCAGTTTGTGTGTAGCCTCTTGCTTTTCATAACTCTTTAAAAGTCTTCCGTATAGCAGAAATTTCATCCGTCATAACTTCTTTTGCCATTAACCCTCCCTTTATTTGTCAAGCCCCTCCCCTCAGAGCGTTTGATCGACGTAAGCGTTTTCTATTCAATTATACTGTTTTTAGATTATATTTTCAAAAATTTATAACGTTATGTGTGAATTATAGATAACAAAAAATCTCGCATCAAGCGAGATTTCGAAATTATTTACTTCATATCAAAAACTAACGCATCATCTTTCAAACCAACTAAAACCACTGAGTTTGGTAAGACTTTACCGGATACAAGTGCTTTCGCAAGTGGTGTTTCAAGATGTTTCGTCATAAACCGTTTAATTGGTCGTGCCCCGTACTCGGGTTCATACGCATTTTTGGCAATCCAATCAAGGGCATCTGTTGTTAGCTCTAAATTAATATCTTGATGCGACAAGCGTTCTGTAAGCTGCGCCACGATTTTATCGATAATTTGTTTCACGACAGACAAGGTCAACGGCGTGAAGACAACAGTATCATCAATCCGATTAAGGAACTCAGGTTTGAAGTACCCTTTAAGCTCGTCCAAGACTGCTTCTTTCGTCGTATTATCAAGAGTGCCATCATCTTTAATCCCATCCAATAGCGTCCGTGAGCCAATGTTTGATGTCATAATCAAGACGGTGTTCTTGAAGTCAACAACAACACCCTTAGAATCTGTCAAACGACCATCGTCAAGCACTTGGAGTAGGATGTTAAAGACATCAGGATGCGCTTTTTCGATCTCATCAAGCAAGACGATCGTGTAAGGATTACGACGTACAGCCTCAGTCAATTGACCGCCTTCGTCATAACCAACATATCCTGGAGGTGCACCAACCAAACGTGAGACACTATGTTTTTCCATGTACTCACTCATGTCAATCCGCACCATGTGGTTTTCTGAATCAAAGAGATCTTCGGCTAAGCTTTTAGCCAATTCAGTTTTACCGACACCAGTCGGTCCAAGAAATAGAAAGCTACCAAGCGGTTTATTAGGGTCTTGCAGACCTGCACGACTACGGATAATGGCATCTGAAACGGCATTAACAGCCTCATCTTGTCCAACCACACGTTGGTGTAGTGTCTCTGATAGGTGCAAGAGTTTTTCTTTCTCGCCTTCGACCAGTTTGGTCACTGGAATGCCAGTCAAGCGACCAATCACCTCAGCGATTTCATTATCTGTCACAGATTCTTGAACCAAGTGATTGCTGGCATCTGCTTCTTGCGCATTTTCTAAGTCAGCCACTTCTTTTTCCAGTTTTGGAATCGTACCATGCCGTAGAACGGCAGCCTGCTCCAGATTATAGTCATTCTCAGCATTTTCTAGGTCGAAACGGGCTTGCTCTAACTCCGCACGTTTCGTGTGAATGGCTTCCACCGCTTCTTTTTCCGTTTCCCAACGCATCTTCAAAGCATTGGCTGTTTCACGCGTATTGGCAAGTTCTTCTTGTAAAATTGCCAGACGTTTCTTAGAACCCTCGTCCGTTTCTTTTTTTAGCGCCTCTTCTTCGATTTCAAGCTGCATCAGTTTACGCGTGATTTGATCCAGCTCCGTTGGTGAAGAATTCATCTCAACCCGAATCGTGGCACTCGCTTCATCGACAAGGTCAATGGCTTTATCCGGCAAGAAACGATCCGTGATATAGCGATTGGACAAGGTTGCCGCAGCAATCAAGGCATTATCGTGAATCTTCACACCATGGTGCACTTCAAATCGATCTTTCAGACCACGCAGGATAGAAATCGTGTCTTCAACCGTCGGTTCTTGCACCAACACTTTTTGGAAACGACGCTCCAAAGCCTTGTCTTTCTCAAAGTTTTGGCGATATTCATCCAAAGTCGTCGCACCAATCAAGTGCAACTCACCACGCGCCAACATCGGTTTCAACAGATTACCTGCATCCATTGAACCTTCCGTTTTACCCGCACCAACAATCGTGTGAATCTCATCAATAAAGAGAATAATCCGACCATCAGACTTCTTAATCTCATTTAAAACAGCCTTGAGCCTTTCTTCAAACTCACCTCGGAACTTAGCACCCGCAATCAGCGCACCCATATCCAAGCTAAAAATCGTCTTATCTTGCAGATTCGTTGGCACATCCTTCTTCACGATCCGTTGCGCCAAACCTTCAACAATCGCCGTTTTACCGACACCAGGCTCACCAATTAAAACCGGGTTATTTTTCGTCTTGCGCGACAAAATCCGCACGACATCTCGCACTTCCTCATCACGCCCAATCACTGGATCCATCTTACCCGCGCGAACCTTCTCGACCAGATCCTCGCCGTATTTCTTCAGCGCTTCATATTGTTCTTCTTGATTCTGACTCGTCACCGAACTCCCCCCTCTCATACTCTCGATTTTTTCCTTGACCATTTTTTCCGTGATGCCATGATCTTTTAGATATTTGGCCAATGGATTGTGGCTTTGAGAAAAGAGTGCTAACAGTACCGTCTCAGTAGATAGAAACTCATCTTTTAGAGATTCAGCCAGCTTTTCAGCCTGACTAAATAAGTTAAACAGATTTTGACTCAAATTCTGACCATAAGCAACATTGCTACCAGTCACGACCGAAATTTTATCCAATTCCTGGTCAATTTCAGCCTCAAAACCTGCTAAATCTAAACCTAAGTCTTGATAAAAGTCATGCGCAAACTGCCCAGGCTGAATCATGAATTTCCAAAGATGTGCGATTTCTATATTTTGATGTTGGCGAACTTGCGCGATTTTTTGCGCCTCAGCCAAAGCTTGTTGTAAAGTTGTTGTCATTTTTTCAATATTCATTGTCTTTTATTCTCCTTCTTCAGAAGTAAATTCTAGAGATTTTCTATCTCTAAATCCTATTATAACGCTTTGGTCAACAAAGGTCAAACATTTTATTTTGATTTTTGTTGACCATTAAAAAACCTTACTAAATCAGCAAGGTTTGTGGTTATTTTATGGATAGAGAAGTGAGGTAAATTAATTTAATTAAGAATAAAATTCAGATGTCCAATTGTGTGATACTACATCAATTATCAGTCGTTCTGTTCCCTTTCCTTTAGTTTTTCTTCTAATTTTGAAATCAAGAAGTTGATTGGTATTTTGTAGATGTGTACCACCACAAGGAATTTGAAAATCTCCGCATTTCCAATCCCAAGCATCGTCAATATTATTGTGCTTAAACATTTGAATTTCTAAATTGTTGTCAATCAAATTTTGAATTTCAAGACTGATTTTGTTCAAATCTTCTGTTGTGAATTTTTTTGAGCTTGAAAAATCAAGTCGGGCGGTCATTTCGGTAATACTACAACCCTTAATATATTTAGTTATATCGGGTTGTATTTTGATAGCAGCCATCAATGCTAGATGAATTCCCGTATGGTGGACTGTTGTGCCAATCCGGTGTAGTATGTTTATTGAAATTGTGATTTCTTCTCCAATTTTAAAATATTTTAAATTTTCTTCTGATACGACATGATAGACCGGGGTATTAAGATGAATGAGTGGGAAATCAGGCAGTATCAAAGGTGCTCCGACTCCTTTAATTGTATCCAAAAAAGGAATTTCAAATTTTCCTGTTGTCAAAGTACCAATATCCCCAATTTGCCCACCGCCCTCAGCAAAGGCAACTGTTCGATTTGTCACAATACCTTTAGGAGAGATGTCTAGTATTGTTGCTGTGCATGAACTTAGTAAAGGATTGATGTAGTATAATTTTGTAGTTTTATACATTATTTTTTGCTCTTTTCTTTGTTAATTTTAACCTTGCCCAGACGGCATTGGATTGGCTTTTGGCTAGATAGACACCAATTAAAGTAATCAAAATAGCAAAACATTCAAAGGTTGTCAAATTTTCATGAAAAATGATGAAGGAATAGAGTGCTGCAATAACAGGTTGAGACAATGTGATGATAGATGAAATGGTAGCATTGACTTTGCCTAGGCAGAAAGATAGAAGACCTTGCCCTAGTATTTGCGAGATAAGCGCAAGCCCTATTAGAGGGCATAAATCGGACATTGATTTTGGGAAATAGAAACCCTCTGTGATGAAAATTGCGATTGCCAAGGTGGCTAAACTACCAACACTACTGACTAACATAATCACATTACTGCTAACAGTATCTCTCAAACGATAAACCGTTAAAATAAAACCAGCATAGAAAAATGAGGTGATGAGACTGAGTAGATCGCCTTTTATACTTAAAGAGGATAGATTGATTGAGATTTTACTTGACATCAGTAAACAGACACCTAAGAGCGTGATACTTGCGCCCAGAATGAAATTTTTATTGATTTTTTCTTTGAATAGAAAATAAGAAACAGGAATAACTGTAAATGGTGTTAAATTAGCAAGAAGATTAGCATTTGCAACGGTTGTATAGTGAAAAGAAATATTCCAAAAGGTTAAGTCTAGGGCTAAAAATACACCAGCAGCAAACATCGTCAATACTTGGCGTCTCGTTAATTTTTTCAACTGTTTGTTACTCAATGGTAAGAGAATAGGGATTGAAAAGAGTACTCGATAGAAACCTGTATTGATTGGTGGGAGTGAGCTTAGTTTAACAAATATACCACCAGTTGCTAAAAAGCAGACAGCTAAAAAGATGAGTAGGATGTATTTTGTTTGATTTTGGCGTTGTTGCATCATTGTTTTTCTCCTGTAAGGTACAGTCTTAAATTATTTATACGTGTATTTTTATTAAAGAAATCGATATCGAAATAGTTATTATTCTGCTCATGATTGAATATGGTTATTTTGTTTGTTGATAGACTGACATCTAGGTTCCCGTGATGATTGGAATGACAGGTTACTTTTTGAATTTTGGTAGTATCTAATCCCCAAAAGTGTAAAATTAGGTTTGCGTCACTGTATTGATAACCTGTGAATAAAAAATCACCTTTATTTCGTTCCATTTGAAAAGTTGATGAAACGATTACTTTTCGATTTTCTTTGACATCTTGATTGATGATAGCGTTAGGAGAGATTTTAACATTGTCTCCAATATGAATAGGACTCAACAGTTTACTATTGCCACCGATTTCAACATTATTACCAATCTTTGGGTGACGATGGTATATTTTGTGACCTGTAATTTTACTAGAACCTAAAATAACATTTTGTAATAGATAGCAATTATTCCCTATTTCCGCTGTTCCCCGATAACAGTTCCGATTCCATGGTCTATAACGAAATTTTTTCCTATTTTTGCTGCAGGGTGAATTTCGATATTTGTCATTTTTTTAGCATATTCAGATATTTTTCTAGCCATAAGTTGATTATTATTATGATATAAGTAATGCGCAATACGATAGTATAATACTGATTGGTAAGATAAACTAGTTTCTAAAACTATTAGTATATTTCCACCACTACTAGGATCTTTAGAGGCAAAGCTAACTAAATCTTCCTTTGCTGCTAGGATTAGTTGCATAATGACACTTTCGGGTAGGGTAGAGTTGAAAGTATCTAAAATATTTTTTATTTCGTTTTTAAGTCCAATTATGATTAGTTCATTCATTTGTTTTAACCTAACTTATTTTAAATATCTTGGTAACTTCCACCACCGTCTGGTGCTATTGTAACGATGTTTTGATTGGATTGATAATTTTGAGATTCAAGAAAGGCGGCTAAGACATTTGCACCTGCTGAAATACCAACAAATAAACCTTGTTCTTTAGCTAAGTATTGACGAACTGCCTGTACATCATCAAAATTAATTGAGACCATTTTATCAATTAGTGATGCTTTGAAGAATGTACCAACTTTTCCTACGGCTGTTGCTTGGATTTTATGAGGAACATAAATGTTATTTAAAATGTCACACCCTTCTGGTTGAACTCCCACAATATCTATATTAGGGAGTTCTTCTTTTAATCTTGTTGCAACTCCAGTAATTGTACCACCACTTCCAATTACCGAAACAAAACAATCAATCTCTTTGTTCATTTTTGCTAAAATTTCTTTTCCAGTATATTTATAGTGTGCTGCAGGGTTTGAATAATTTTCGAATTGGTTTAAACATTTAAAATCAGGATTTTCAAGTAATAATTCAGTTGCTTTTTGAATGTGACAGTCATTTCCAATAAGGTGGTCGGCTAAAATTATTTCTACACCATAAGATTTTAAGGTTTCGATTTTGAATTTACTGAAATTATCTGGTATTGTTAAGATGATTTTATATCCTTTGATACCAGCAGCGATAGCGAGTCCGAGCCCTGTATTACCGCCAGTTGGTTCCAATAAGGTATCTCCTTTTTTGATGAGTCCTATTTTTTCAGCATCTTCAATCATATTTAAACCAACTCGTGATTTGATGCTACCACCGGGATTAAATTCTTCTATTTTTAAATAGACATTTCCTTTATCTTCTCCGTAAGGATTTTTGAGTTTTACAAGGGGTGTATTTCCCATATAGGTTAGTATAGTCATGTTTTTTTCCTCTTTTCTGCATTGACACTTATTAAGTGGTTTACTATAATGATAGTAAATATCTGGTAGGTTTAAAAGCGCCAGAATGTAATTATTTTACAGAGCCAGTTTGAGGAGATAAGATGATAATATTAGATAAAGAAAGTAAAGAAACGCTCTATCAACAGCTGTATTGTCAAATCAAAGTCAATATTTTATCAGGTATTTACACTAGTCATGAGAAATTAACAGGGAGTCGTACTTTGGCTAAAATTTTAGACATTAGTCGAAATACTGTTGATAAAGCTTACTCGCAACTTGTCCTAGAAGGCTATATTACCGCTAAAACAAAATCAGGTTTTTATGTTGCGGCATTGCCTGAAACATTTGGTAATACAAGAGAGAAAATTGAGGTCAATCAGGATATTGACAAGAAAGAAGAAACTGAAACGCAGCCAAAAGTGTGCTATGACTTGACCAATAGTAGCCATACGAGCAATCTTTTTCCTAAAAAAATGTGGCGAAAACATAGTTTAGAGGCGCTAGATACCTTAGAAAAAGAAGAAAAAATCTCTAGCTTGCAGAATAATCAAGGGGAATTAGTTTTACGCGAAATTCTCTTAACTTATTTACAAGAAATAAGAGGTGTTCACTGTACGGTTGAGCAGATTATTATCACGAGTGGCTTACAGCAATCGCTTGACTATCTCTGTCAAATTGTGCCTAAAAAATCGCAGACGGTATTGATGGAAGAACCGGGTTATCCCAAAGCGCGTGTCATTTTTGAAAATCATCAATTAGCAATTACATCTTCTGAGCTTGACGATAAGGGGCTGGTTATTGCTAATCATCTCTCTCAAGATTTGGATTTGATTTATACCACACCCTCTCACCAATTTCCGACAGGTGTGACGATGCCAATTGGTCGAAGAAAAGAGCTGTTAGCATTTGCTGAAACAAAGAACGCCTTTATCGTTGAGGATGATTATGATAGTGAACTTCGCTATTATGAAAAGCCGATTCCTGCTTTGCAATCCATAGACAATTTAGATCGGGTTGTTTATCTGGGCACTTTTTCTAAGGCACTTTCTCCGTCTTTAAGAATGAGCTATATGATTCTTCCTAAACCGTTATTAGGCAAATTTAAATATCATTTTGAACAGTTTAATAGCACTGTTAATTTACTGAATCAATACACAGTCGCAAGCATACTTGAAAGTGGTGATTATCATCGTATCGTTCGACGTATGAACCATATTTTTAAGAAACGATTTGAAAGTTTTGTCAAGGCATTTTCAGTATTTGGACACCGAATTAAGATTTCTAAAAATGTCAGTGGTCAATATTTTTTAATTGAATTTAATCAGAAAATTAACCAAAACTTGATGATTGAAAAAGCGCTAGAACAAGGCGTTAGGGTGTATGCAACAATGGAATTTTGGCAAGAAAAGGCGAGTTGTCCAGACAATGCCTTGTTTTTAGGGATTAGCAAGATTCAAACAGAGGACATTCATGATTGTGTGATGCGGTTAAAAAAAGCGTGGATTGACTTGATTTAAAGTATTTTTTTGATGTTTAAATTTCTAAGACAAAAAGTTGGACCTTTGTTGACTATTGAAAAAAACCTTACTAAATCAGCAAGGTTTGTGATCATTTTGTTGGTTCAATATAGGGTAGAATTTCAGCTTGAAGGCCGACATTGGTCGCAAATATGTAGGGTTCATCATCTAAGGTTGCTAGATTTTCAGTTCGACCACTGACAATAATACCTGCAAACTTAGCCGTCTTTAAAGTTGGATATTTTTCGACCTGTTTTAGGGCATCTTTATAGATATCAATGCCCGCTACATTATAGCCGCGTTTTTCAGCTGCTGTTTTTACGGCAGTCACAAAAGATGGATAGTTGGCAGATGACCAGCTACTTGAAGAGGAAGTCTCCAATGACTCATCTTCCAATTTACCAGCTTCATCTGCATTAATCCCAATGACTTTACCAATGGTATCCGTGACTGATAGTTGGTCACTCGCCATGCCTAGCCAGTACCAGTTAATCAGTAAATTATCAGGAAGTTTAGCCTGAATTTCAGCATAAGTCATTGGTTCCTTAAATGAAATGGCAACTTCTGCGACATGATTTTTCAGTCCGGATAAAGTTCTTGCCTCGTGTGTCGTCTTAACTTCTTGCTCAGTTTCGGTTTGCTTGTGTTTGGGATTGAAAAACAATGGCAGTTTTTCGCCATTTTCTCGGCTAAAGGCACCGATATCTTTGGTTTTTGTAATCGGAACTGTTAATGGTGAGTTTTGATCACTGGCATAGCCAACTCCAAACAGGCTGAAATTGATTTCGAGTGGTGCCGCTGCAACTAGGTAACCATCAATGTTTTTAAAACGATCACTTTTCAGCTGAGAAGTCACCCAGCCAGTTTTGCTCAAATATTGGGACCTCGAAATCAAGTTAGGAGACTCAATCATATCCGTGATATTGGCCATTTCCTTTGCTTTTTCGTATTGCAAGGCCATGCCTCTATTACTCACGGTATAGCCTATGAACAGTAAAGCAAGCGTTGTCACAACTGAAATTGCGAATGTTTTAACGATTTTTTTTCTTTTTTCTTTTTTGATAATCTTGTCAAAGTCTTCATTCATCTTCATTATTTTGCTCCATTTCTTGTTTGAGTTTGTATCTCAGGCGATACAAGTCTGTCTTGACCTTGGCCTCAGAAATTTGATAAATCTCTGAGATGTCTTTGACAGACTTATCATCTTCATAATACAAGGTCACAAGACCTAACTGATAATCTGTCAGCGTCTGCAAAGCCTGCTCTAGCTGCCAACTTCTGTCGTTATCTAAGTTAACGACATTACCATAAATCAAATAAAATCGTTCGGATAAAAGTGCTCGATAACGCTTTTCGCGTCGATAAAGGTCATAAAATCGCCTCAGCGCTACACGATAGAGCCAAGGGCGTAGTTTATCGGGGGCAAGTACAATATCAGCCTGTATCAGCTTAATGAAGACGTCCTGTACAATGTCTTGCGCATCTGCTGGATTCACTCCGGTTTTGATTAAGTAGCGCTGAATTTCAGATGCGCAGGCCATCAAAATTTGCTCATAGGGACTAATATTCACTTGTCACCTCCTTTCTGTATTCTCTACGTGAAATCTTGACATTTGACCTACGCTTACGCGCATCCAAGCGCTCAAAGTCCTTCTTCACTTATATAACGAATTAAACTTAGTTTGGTTACATGAAATATGATTTATTTTTATCTTTTCTTCTATCATACTAGAAATATGATTAAATTGACAAAAAAATCCTTGTCTACTTTTAAAGAGACAAAGGATTTTTGTTTATCTAGTTTATTTATCCAAGCCCATAGCACGTTGGATGGCTTTAACAATCTCAACGATGATAATCATAGCAAATGAGCCGATGAGAACCATTGCCCATTGGTAGGCATCTAAGTGTGTTACGTGGAAGATTTTATTAAATCCTGGCACGACGATCGTCACACCGAGCAAGATAAATGACACAACAATCGACCAGTTAAAGGTCTTGCTGCGGAAAGGACCAACAGTCAGGATAGATTGGTAAACTGACTTGGCATTAAAGGCATGGAACAATTGGATTAGACCAAGTGTTGCAAAGGCCATTGTCAAGGCATCGGCGTGCATTTCAGCACCTGTGTGGACTGGCCATTTAATCGCTGCACCATAGACACCGAGAACAAGCGCTGCTTGCAAGAGACCTTGATAAATCGTTGCAAACAAGACACCACCTGAGAATAAACTAGCTTTACGACCACGTGGTTTGTGAGTCATAATGCCTGGTTCAGTCGGTTCAACACCAAGCGCAATCGCTGGGAAAGTATCGGTGACAAGGTTAATCCAGAGCAAGTGAACGGGTTGCAAGACATCCCAACCGAATAAAGTCGCAAGGAAGATGGTCAAGACTTCGGCAGTATTGGCAGAAAGCAAGTACTGAATCGTTTTTTGGATATTTGAGAAGACTTTACGGCCTTCTTCAACGGCAACGATAATCGTCGCAAAGTTGTCATCGGCAAGCACCATGTCAGACGCGCCCTTAGACACTTCTGTGCCGGTAATTCCCATACCAATACCAATATCCGCTGTTTTAAGCGCGGGCGCATCGTTGACACCGTCGCCGGTCATAGCAACGACTTTACCTTCGTTCTGCCATGCTTTCACGATACGAACCTTATGCTCAGGTGACACGCGCGCATAAACGCTGTACTGTGTCACCACTTTTTGGAAGTCTTCGTCGCTCAGCTCGTTGAGCTCAGCACCAGTAAAGACGTGGTCTTCTGTATCACCTTCGTCGATGATGCCTAGACGTTTGGCAATCGCTTCCGCCGTATCTTGGTGGTCGCCGGTGATCATGATCGGACGGATGCCCGCTTCTTTGGCAACGCGCACAGCTTCAGCAGCTTCCTTGCGCTCTGGGTCGATCATGCCGATCAAACCAGCGAAAATCAGCTCATTTTCAAGGGTTTCACTTTCAAGTTCAGGCACGGCAGACTCATATTTATAAGCCATCATCAAGACCCGAAGAGCTTGTTTTGCCAGTGATTTGTTGAGAGCCAGGATCTCATCACGGTCAGCCTGTGTCATGGCAACGACTTGCCCGTCAACCACTTTCTTGCTAATACGTGTGAGGAGCTGGTCTGGTGCACCTTTAACAGCAACGAGGAACTCATTAGCCGTGATTTTGTGGACGGTACTCATGAGTTTACGATCAGAGTCAAACGGTAACTCTGCCACGCGCGGCTCAGCTTTGAGGACATTGCGCAGGTCATAGTTATGGTCGATTCCGTATTGGACGAGTGCCGTCTCTGTCGGGTCACCGACTAATTTGCCATCACGTGAAATCTTGGTATCATTGGCAAAATTCATGATGCGAAGCGTCATGTCATCAATCGAAATATCGTCTGTCGCATCTTGTAATTGACCATTTGTGTAGACTTTTTCAACCGTCATCTGGTTCATGGTCAATGTCCCAGTTTTATCAGAGGCGATAATTTCAGTCGAACCAAGCGTTTCAACCGCTGGCAATTTGCGGACAATGGCATTTTTCTTAGACAAGACTTGTGTACCAAGCGCAAGGACGATCGTCACAATTGCTGGCAAGCCTTCTGGAATCGCTGCAACCGCAAGGGCTACTGATGTCATCAACTCTTCAAGTGGTGGATGTCCTTGGACGAAGACACCAATCACAAAGGTCACTGCTGCAATGACTAAAATCGCATAAGTCAAAATTTTCGACAAGCTATTGAGATTTTGTTTGAGTGGTGTATCTGTCTCCTCAGCATTTTGGAGCATTGACGCGATTTTACCAACTTCTGTTGTCATCCCTGTTGCGACGATAACGCCCAAACCACGACCGTAAGTCACGTTTGAGTTTTGGTAGGCCATGTTAACACGGTCACCGATACCAGCATCCGCAGCAACGGCAACAGCCAAATCTTTTTCGACTGGTACAGATTCACCTGTTAAGGCTGCTTCTTCAATTTTAAGGGAATTCACTTCCAGCAAACGCATATCTGCTGGCACAACGTCACCCGCTTCAAGTGATACGACATCACCTGGTACAAGCAAGTCTGATGAAATTTCCTCAACGTGACCATCACGACGGACACGCGCTGATGGTGTTGACATTGATTTCAAAGCATCGATGGCAGCCTCCGCTTTGCCTTCTTGGTACACACCGAAAACGGCATTGATGATAACTACGGCCATGATGATAATGGCATCACTAATTTCATGACCACCACTGGTCACCACAGATAAAATCGCTGCGATGATCAAGATGATAATCATTAAATCTTTGAATTGCTCCAAGAATTTAGCGAGTAATGTTTTTTTCTCACCAGCATCTAGCTCATTTTTGCCATATTTGGCAAGACGGTCTTGGGCTTCACTTGATGTTAAGCCTTTTTTGGTCGTTGCCAAGTCTGTCAAGACCTCATCTGGGGCTTGCGTATAGAATTTTTTCTCTGACAATGTCGTCTCCTTCTCATTTAATGACGCCTTCAGTTAGGCTGATCCTTAACAATAACTCCGGTCTCAAGGTGACTAGCCGATGCGCCAAAAGCGATCACAGCGGATAAAAAAGAGACCTGTAGCTACAGCTACAAGTCTCGCATATTAAGCAACTACCGAGCCGAAACACGGCCGTAATGACGATAGTTGCGCAGAAAACTGCTTGCTACTCCCTTGAGTTCTCTTTCATTATAACAAAATCTGATAGATTTTCAAGTTTTAAAACTTTGTCTGGTTTGACAGTTGTAGACTTGCTAAAAAATAACCAGTCCTTAACTTTGACAGGTTGACTGGTTATTCTATAACTAAAAAACTGCCACCGTCTTAAGCGGTCTTACAGGAAGAGCTTGTTAGCGCAAGCCCTTTTTGCTTAACTTTATTATATCTGTACCCTAACGCCTTGTCAAGGCAGGTGTATCTTGACAACGCAAGTTTTAAAAACTTTGTCTGGTTTGACAATTCTCTGATTTTTTTCACACACCTGATGTTAGCGTTTGCATCGTGACATCTTTTATGAGAGAATAAAAAGGTAGGAAAGTTAAAGATGGTGGCTATCTTTGAATGGAGGTGATGCTTATGAAAGTAAGTATTCAAATCTATAGAAGGGAGATGCCTATTTGTCAGCATTAGAAACGATTGAACTTTTATTAGGCTTTGGTATGTTTACCATCGCACTGATTACGTTAATCGTAGACTTGCTAAAAAACGAAAAAAAATAACCAGTCTTTTAACTTTGGCAGGTTAAACTGGTTATTTTTTAATCATACACCCGCTACCGTCTTAAGCGGTCTTACAGGAAGAGCTTGTTGACGCAAGCTCTTTTTTATATCTCCATTATATCAGTGCCCTGTTTTCTTGTCAAGGCAGGTGTTGGGTTTGCTGCGTCTACCGTCTCTTGACCACGCAAGTTTAAAAACTTTGTCTAGTTTGGCAGTAACCAAAACCGACCGTGCTTGGACGATCGATTGGCTTAAGCAGTCTATTTTTAGAAGGTCGTTTGATCGGGGTCACTCGTCATGCGTGTGGCACCGTGGAGGGTGTCAAGCGTTGCGATATCTTCAACCGATAAGTCAAAGTCAAACAATTCACCATTTTCAATGATCCGAGTTGGGGTCACTGATTTTGGCAAAGGCAGGTAACCTTTTTGTAGTGACCATTTCAGCGCGATTTGCGCTGGTGATTTACCATGCTTTTCAGCGATTTCGACTAGGGCTGGGACGCTCAGGACTTCGCCCGTGCCGAGCGGTGAGTAGGCCTGGGTCAAGATGTTGTGGGCTTTGTTATAAGCCACGACTTCTTCTTGTTGGTCACTCGGGTTGACGTAAAGTTGGTTGACAACCGGTGCGATTTTCGCCGTTTTCAGCAGGGCATCGATGTGGTGGGGGCGGAAGTTTGATACGCCGATAGACTTGATTTTGCCCGCTGCAACGCCTGCTTCCAGGGCGCGCCAAACATCTGCGTTCCGTTTTTCATAGCCGATCGTTTCGCGAATCGGCGCAGGATTTGGCCAATGGATGAGAAACAAATCAACGTAGTCTAAGCCAAGTTTGGCCAGGCTTTCATCAATCGCTGCGATTGTTTCGTCGTAGGTCGTGTTGGTATTCCAAACCTTTGTGGTCACGTAGATGTCTTCACGTGGCACACCAGAATTGGCAATCCCACGGCCGACAGAGGCTTCATTTTTGTAGACAGCTGCTGTGTCGATGTGACGGTAGCCCGCTTTAAGCGCTTCGATGACTGATTTTTCAGCGACATCGCCGTCAGGTGTTTGCCAAGTGCCGAAGCCGACAACCGGAATTTTTTCACCATTGTTGAGGGTATAAGTGTCTGTTAAAGTCATGTGTTTCCTCCTATGATATGAGCCGCGGCTCAGGTTTCGATGCAATATGAGCATTAACCCAGATGAAGGCTGAACAATTCTCGTCTTCATTATAATATAGATACCATTTTTCTGCAATAATTTGAGATGCGATTTTCACGCCGTTCTGCTTGTCAAAACATTCACATTACAGTATAATTAAGCCTATATCCAAACAACCGCATCTGGCTTGCTTCCATGCGAGCTGACACAAGACTAAATAAAGGAGATAAAGGGATCGCTGAGAGTGCTTTCCCTGAAAATAAATTATGGCAGAAGTAGAATCTTTCCAACTCGACCATACCAAGGTCCTTGCCCCCTATGTCCGTTTAATTGGGGCTGAAACTGGCCCAAAAGGGGATGTCATCACGAACTTTGACGTTCGTTTGGTGCAACCTAATGAACAAGAAATCCCAACCGCTGGTCTCCATACCATTGAACACTTGATGGCGAGTATCATTCGAGATCGCATCGATGGCATGATTGACTTTTCACCTTTTGGTTGTCGGACTGGGTTCCACATGATCATGTGGGGCGAGCATTCATCAGAAGAGATTGCTAAAGTGATCAAGTCTTCATTAGAAGCCATTGTGACTGTCATCGAATGGTCAGATGTGCCTGGGACAACGATT
The DNA here is from genome assembly GCA_047833645.1 of Lactococcus sp. Classification (GTDB taxonomy): domain Bacteria; phylum Bacillota; class Bacilli; order Lactobacillales; family Streptococcaceae; genus Pseudolactococcus. The sequence continues at coordinate 1,457,342 of CP181259.1, read as the reverse complement.
GAATCTTGTGGCAACTACCGTGACCACTCCCTTTGGACGGCTAAAGAGTGGTCTGCGCTCATTCTTGAACGCGGGATTTCTAGCGATCCATTTATCAGAAAGGTGATCTAAGCCATGAATCAGAACCGCAAACGCTTAACGATGCTCACGACTGCTGCACTTTTAACAGCGCTCGCCATTCTTATTCCATTAGTCATGCCTAAGATCGTGATTCCGCCAGCCAGCTTCACGCTTGCCAGTCATGTGCCGATTATGATCGGGATGTTGATTTCGCCAGTTGTCGCGGTGATTGTCTCTGTCGGCTCAACGCTTGGCTTCTTGATTTCTGGTTTACCCATTGAGATCACCTTCCGCGCCGCGACCCATGTTATTTTCGCTTTGATCGGCTCACTTTTTCTTTGGCAACACCGGGACTATACAAAAGGTGTCAAATTCCAGATTTTCAATGTCGTGATTGCTGTGATTCACACCTTGGCTGAAGTGGTAATTGTCTACTTGCTTTTGACAACTGGTTTCAGCCATTTGGCTGGTCGAAATCTTGGCTCGCTCCTTTTGATTTTGGGGATCGGCGGCTTTATCCATTCCCTGATTGATTTCAATATTGCCATGTTTATTGCGAGAGCCATTAACAAAGTTTATAAATTTGATATTTTTAATGATTAAAACAAGACGTGGCTGAGACAAAAGGCCTCTCAAAATAGGCGATGACCCATTTCCGAAGTGAATCGGAATGGGTCATCGCCTATTTTTGTATCGCTTTTTGAAAAATTCTCAAGCTACATGATGAATCGTCAGAAAGCATCCAAAAATGGTAAAAACGTGCTGTTTGGTGTGAAATTGGTAATCTTTCCCAGAAAAATGACGAAATTGGTAAGAAATTGAAACTGACTATTTCAATTTGATTGTCTAGTCTACTTTTCTCTTTTGTCCCATCCTCTTCAGATTGAAGATAAAAAAGCTGCAATGACGCCCCAAATAATGATAGGGAGACCCGGAATAATGAGCAAGATACCCATAATCATATAAAAAATCTGGTTACCATACTCGACACAAAGTCTGATAGTGATGAGAACAAATATCACTATCAAGATAACCATTACCAAAACTCTAAGCCAAGCGGCTTGTTTTTTAGACATCGCTTACCTCCTCCCCTTATGGTTCCAAAATATATCGTCTTGTTTCTTTATTTAACGATAGTTAAGCCAAATGAAGTTTATCTCTGATGGCATCTGCAAGTGTTTGAGAAAAGTTTATCCCTTCATTGATTGCCGCTTCGTTGATGTAGGAAGGAATCGACAAAGTTTTCTTAACAGGCGTTTTATCCAACGCGCGTTTATAACTGTCAGGATCAATGTCAACCAAAGTGACAACATCAGACGCCTCAGCCTTAAAGCTGATTTGTCCAGGCTCTGGCAAAGCGTGATCCAGTGAAAAAGTACCGATGTAGTCTCTTGCCATCACAATGGCATCAGCGAGACTGACACCTTGTGTATAGCCGTAAAGGTCAGGAATATAGACGAGATATTTATAATCAGATTTTTCTTGGTCATCAAAACTGATGACCGTTGGGAATGCGATTGAATGAGACATCAAAAGACCTCCTTTCAGGTCATAGGCGATTTATAGCCCGTTGCGTTTGAGTATAGCTTTTGCAAGCCGTTCGTTAATTTCAGGGTGGCGTGGGATTTGTTCTTCCCTCTCGCCGTTAGTCCAGACATCATGATTGCCACCGTGGCGTTTGAGCCACCAACCACCTTTTTTAAATCTTTTTTCTACATCTCTTTTCTTCATACTTTGCCTTTCCTTATCCCATAACTATTATATCACGTATTTTTTACGTATTCAAGCAAAAGGACGTATAAAATACGTGAAAACGCAAAATATCACATTTCTGTGATATCAGACTGAAGAATAATCTGTTCTGGAGCACTTTTTAGTCTCATCCCACACAAACCATACAAAAACTCCCAATCAAGCGATTGGGAGTTTTAATGTGTTAGCTAAAAGCTAAGCTTATTTTTCAGTTAATGAAGCCAAACCTGGCAAGACTTTACCTTCAAGGAGTTCCATTGAAGCGCCGCCACCAGTTGAAATCCATGAGAATTTCTCAGCGTAACCAAGGTTGATGGCTGCTGCTGCTGAGTCACCACCACCGATGATTGATTTAACGCCTGGTTGTTTAACGATTGAATCCATCACGCCGATTGTACCAGCTTGGAAGTCAGGGTTTTCAAATACGCCCATTGGTCCGTTCCAGACAACTGTTTTAGCGCCTGTCAATTCAGCGTCAAATTTCGCGATTGATTTAGGACCGATGTCAAGACCAAGGAAGCCAGGATCAATTGCATCGCCTTCAGTATCTTTGATTTCAGTGTAACCAGCAAAAGCGTTAGCTTCTTTTGAGTCAACTGGCAAGATCAATTTACCGTCAGCTTTAGCAAGCAATTCTTTAGCGATATCCAATTTGTCAGCTTCGACAAGTGAATCACCGATTTCGATGCCTTGAGCTTTAAGGAAAGTATAAGTCATACCACCACCGATGATGACTTTGTCAGCTTTTGACAAAAGATTTTCGATGACACCGATTTTATCTGATACTTTTGAACCACCAAGGATGGCAACAAATGGACGAACTGGTGCTTCAACTGCTTCTTGGATGTAAGCAATTTCGTTTTCAAGCAAGAAACCAGCAACTGCTTTGTCAACGTTAGCAGAAATACCGACGTTTGAAGCATGTGCGCGGTGAGCTGTACCGAAAGCGTCGTTGACGAAGATACCATCGCCAAGACCTGCCCAGTATTTACCAAGTTCAGGATCGTTTTTAGATTCTTTTTTACCATCGATATCTTCAAAACGTGTGTTTTCAACCAGCAAGATTTCGCCGTCTTTCAACGCGTCAATTGCAGCTTCAAGTTCAGCGCCACGTGTTGTACCAGTAAAGACAACTTCTTTACCCAATTTTTCAGACAAAGCTTTTGCAACGGGTGCAAGAGATTTACCTGCTTTATCAGCTTCTTCTTTGACACGACCAAGGTGAGAGAAAAGAATTGCACGTCCACCTTGTTCAAGGATGTAATTGATTGTTGGTAACGCTGCAGTGATCCGGTTATCGTTTGTAATCACACCGTCTTTCAAAGGTACATTGAAGTCCACACGTACGAGCACTTTTTTACCTGTTAACTCAACGTCTTTTACAGTAAGTTTAGCCATTTGGTTGTTGCCTCCATTAAAATAGTTTTCTATAAATCTACATAGTACATTATATCACAAAAAGTAGACAGGTGACACATTAAATCACTTTTCACTTGCGCAAATCCCGCCCCGACTTTCGCCCCTAATTTTGATAAATGCTGATATGTGCCCTTTGGTGCGTCCCATTTAGCGCGATATCACGCACAGCACTTGCAAAATCTGCCATCGAGATATAACTTTCCCCAGACGCATTTGCCGTAAAAATGTCGGTGGCTAAGCTGTAAGCCCCTGTTTCAGGGCCGGTCGGGTCAAAGTAAGCAGCGGGTGAGACGTAAGTGTAGTTGAGGTCGCTCGCCTTGAGCACAAGGGCCGCGTCACTCATCGCTTTAGCGACTGGGTAGAAAGGCGCTGTCACATCGACAAGGTCAATCTGACGTTGGGTGCGGGTCGCATCGGTATAGAGTGAACTCGTCCCGCCCACTGCGATCAGACGCGTCTGGCTACCTGCTAGCAAGCTAATCAGATGTTGCATGGCTTTCAGATGTTGACTTTCCTGACCATCAGGCGCCCGAAAAGCTTCAATGACGACATCAAATGGCGCGAGGTCTGCCTGCGTCAGGGCGAAAATATCCTTTTCAATGACAGGCACGTCAACTTTTAGGCGACTGGCATTTCCAACGAGCGCTGTGACATCTGCGCCTGCAGCGACTAATTTTTCAGTAATTAAGCTGCCTGCTTGACCTGTTGCACCAATAACTGCGATTTTCATGCTTGTGCCTCTTTCCTTACTATTGCTTATATTTCCCTTCATTGTAGCACTTAAAGGTCATATTCGTAAAGCAATTGGTATTAAGCGGCTCGTTTGAAGACAAAAAAAGCAACCTCAAGGCTGCTTTTATATTCTAATGATTAGAATTTTTTACGTTTACGAGCTGCTTCTGATTTACGTTTACGTTTCACAGATGGTTTTTCGTAGTGCTCGCGTTTACGAGCTTCTTGAAGTGTTCCAGCTTTTGTTACTGAACGTTTAAAGCGGCGAAGCGCGTCGTCAAGCGATTCGTTTTTACGTACGATTGTTTGTGACATAGGATTTCACCTCTTTTCCGTTTCGTAGTTATGCCAAAAGCATACCATATTAGTTTACCATGTTTTGCGTAAAAGTCAAGGGATTTGACGAAAAACGATGCTTCATTAGAATGGCTTGCATCACGACTTGGAATAAATAGCTCAACAAGCCTCATTTTAATCCCTATCCCTATCCCTTGTCATGACAAGGAATTAAAAACACCCAAAGTCAAGCCTACGACAACAAAAATTCGTAAAATACACAGTCGTCTACTCCTTTGTTATCAAAGCTTGGTAGATCCTGTCGCCCAACATAGGCAAACCCTTTTTTTTCATATAAGTGACGGGCCGGCATATTATCTACCAAAGTATCTAATTGGATTGAAGCCATGCCTTCAGCTAATGCAAACGCCTTGATGAAGTTGATCATTTGGCTAGCAATCCCTTGCTTAAGTTTTTTGGGATGCGTGATTAAGGTATGCACCACCAAGTTTTGATGCCTCAAGTTAGGCCTTGACCAGTTTAATTTTTCATAGGCGTCGTCTACTTCTGTGTTGAGAATGACAGACCCGACAACTGTTCCACCGCCATCCAAACAAATAAAGAATTCATTTTTTATCACGGCAGATAGCGCGTCTGAAATCGCTGGATAGACCCCAGGTATCCAGCTGGTTTGAGTCGGATCGATGTGAAGCAGCGAGTCGTCATAAAATGTTGCAATCGCCGAAGTATCAGCTTGTGTCGCGCGTCTTATCTGATAGGTCATGATTATCCTCTATTTCTAAATATTACTAATAATTTTACCTGTTTTAAACAGAATGTCAACAGACAGGCTAGCCCAATGCTGTATCTATTGACCTAATCAATCTACTTGAATAGCTTATTATGACAAAGTTCAGTATAATGAACCTATATGAATTGAAACAAATCAACTCTGTAAAACGCTCATAACTTGAATTAGGAATCGCATACCATGAAGAAAATACTAGCAGTACCTGCACTCATCGCCATCGCCTTAGGCGGATTATTCGTAGTAACAAAAGGTTTATTAGATAAAAAAGCGACTGGCGATTACCAGACACCCACCTTGTTTGTCCATGGTTATGGCGGAGGTTATGGGTCTGAAAAAAATCTGATTGCGGATCTGAGCCAGAAATCAGGATTCCGTCAAGTGCTCAAATATACTATTGATCATCATGGCAAATTATCAGTCAGCGGTCACTGGCAGCCTGATGTCGAACACCCTTTAATTACTGTAGTCTTCAATGATGGCAAGCCCGACGACACCTATTTAAGTCCTATTCTGAGTCGAATCAAAACAGATTACAAGATTAAGACCTTTAATGCTGTCGGACATTCAGCGGGTGCCAATGCTTGGGTCAATTGGGCTGTGAGCTCTGACAAAGAAAACATGCCTGAATTACAGCGACTTGTCACGATTGCTGGCCCCTTTAATGGGTTTATGGGCATGTCTGAAAAAACCGATGTGGCAACCATCAAACTTGATCCTGATGGCAAACCGGATACCATGGTTGACTTCTACAAATATCTGGCTGATAACAAAGAGCATTTCCCCAAAAGCATAGACGTTCTAAATATTTTTGGTAATACAGGAAAAGGGAGTGACGGCGTCGTCCCTGTCAATTCTGCACGTGCTTTAAGATATATCGTTGAGGAAAATGCTAAGAGTTACACCGAACAAGAAATAAAAAATAGCAAATCACAACATAGCAAGTTACACCAGCATAATCTCTTGGTCAACCAAGTGCTTTATGACTTTTTAAAATGACTGATTAACCTCTTGATCAACCAATCCTAAACAAGTGGATCAAAAGGAGTGCGGCAAGGGTTTGGACAACTCCGACGAGTAGCCCATAAGTGAGAAAGCTGAGGCCTTCTTTCATGAACTTTTTAAAATCTAGTCGTAAACCAATCGCGGCCAAAGCAATCGTTTCAAACCAGGTACCGATTTGATGCGCCCCGTCATTGAAAAAATGGGGGAGCTTAACACAACTATTTAAGATGCAAACGACTAAAAAGGCGATGACATACCAGGGAACGCTGATTTTCTTGAGGTCTTGCTGTTGTGCTTGCGTCATGCCTTGCTTTTTAGCTCGCTGTTGAAAAACGAAAACGACGACGACTAAAAAGATAATTCGCGTGATTTTAAATAGCATGGCATAGCTGACGGTTTCTGGATTGATCAGACTCGCGCCTGCAACCACCTGGCCGACTGATTGTAAAGTCCCGCCTAATAAAGCGCTATGGGCTAATAGGTCTTTGCCGTAAAGTAGCGTGCCTAAAAATGGCAGTGTCAACATCATGACGGTTCCTAATAGATTAACGAGGGTAATCACTTGGCCTTTTTCATCATCTTTTGCACCAATACTTGGGGCGATGGCACCGATTGCGGAAGACCCACAGACAGCGTTGCCACCCGCCATCATCGTTGACATCGTGTTAGAAAACCCCAACCGTTTGCCGATTAAAATGGTTGACACAATGACAGTTGTCATCATCGCGATAATATAGCCTAGACCATTGAGCCCCAAACGACTGATCGTCTGGAAGGTTACGGTAAAGCCGAGTAGCACGACGGAATACTCTAGCAAAACGCTCTCAGAGAATTTCGTCCCAGCCGCTAGACACTCCTGCTTGAAAAAGGTATTGCCTAAAACGATCCCCAAAAGAATCGCAAGGGTTGCGCCACCTAGATCTGGTAAAAAGATGGCGCCTATTTTGGCAAGGATAGCTACTGAAATAGACAGTCCCAAGCCTGGTAGGCGTGGGCTATATTTTTTGAGTAAGGCATTTTTCATCTGATTGACTCGCTTTCTGTCATGGCGCGTTATGGCTGATTCAAAACTGCCATCACTTTCATGAATGGATATAATCGTTTTAATCACAAAAAAGAATAGAAAAATGCCTCTGTTCAAAAAATTAACATGAAAAAAAGCGGCAACCGCTTTTTTGGCTAATTAGAAATCCGCCACATTGTGATAAACTTTTTGCACGTCTTCATCATCTTCAAGGGCATCGATCAGTTTTTCAAATGTCTCTAAATCATCACCGGCTAGTTCAATTTCACTTTGCGGGATCAACTCGAGTTCAGACACTGTAAACTCAGCTACACCATTGGCACGAAGTGCCTCTAAAGCGATGTGCAAGGCTTCTGGCTCGGTGTAGACGATGACTTGATCTTCTTGTTGCTCAACATCGCGCACGTCGATTTCTTTTTCCAAAAGGTACTCGAAAATCTCGTCTGCGTTATCGCCAACAAAGCCGATAACCCCGGTGTTGTCAAACAAGTAAGAGACTGAACCTGATGACCCAAAGTTTCCGCCATTTTTGTTGTAGGCGGCGCGGACATTGGCAGCCGTCCGATTAACATTGGTCGTCAAAGTATCAACGATGACCATCGAGCCGTTGGGACCGAAGCCTTCGTAACGGCCTTCTGTAAAGGTTTCGTCGCTGCTACCTTTGGCTTTATCGATGGCTTTGTCGATAATATGACGCGGCACTTGCGCTTGTTTGGCACGCTCAATCGTAAATTTCAGTTTTGAATTTGACTCAGGATCTGGATCCCCTTGTTTCGCTGCTGCGTAGATTTCCACACCAAATTTCGCGTAAACCTTTGAGTTTGCGCCGTCTTTAGCCGTTTTCTTTGCGACGATATTCGCCCATTTGCGTCCCATTACTAGTCCTTCTTTCGTATCCTTTTTGGATTATTCTATCCTATTTTATCATAATTTCGACATTTGTCAGCTCTGGGTGTCATTTTCGACACTTTTTAGCTTTGAAAGCTGTCTGTATGACCTATCGTTCCCTCAAACAACACCTACCGTTTCACTTCTCTATTTCGCTAGATAGCGCATGAATTTCACCTTGTAATTCACTTAACCCCGTTAAAATATCCTCAAAACTAGGGGATTCTCCGAACATCATTGCTTGCATTTTGAGATAGTCAAATTTGAGGTCGGACAGCTGTTTATCATTCGGTAATAACTCAATTTCTTGAGATGTTGCCTCGCCATATCTAGCCGAATTATCTGCATAAAATTTTGCTTTAAATTTCACGACACGTTCTAAAAGCGCTAAATCCTGCAGCGCTGCTTTCTTAACATCTGATTGACTTAACTGGTACAAGTCATAGTAATGTCTTGAATATCTATCAGGTGTTTTATTTGCTATTCTATGCGATTCCTTATGTAAGATTGTTGCTTTTTCCCAAAATGTCCGTTTTGCTGCCACAGTCGGTACTGACACGACGGCATTTTAAAATAAATGCGGTAACGCTTGGGCAACATAAGATTGAATATCTTTATTTTGAATTGGTGTCCAGGCTGCAAGCGGACCAATTTCTAGTCTTATCTCTTGTAAAATAGCCTGATTATCAAAAGCCTTCGGATAAAATACCTGTATCGTTTGCACATCTCTATCCGATATTTTTAACTTAACCTCTGAAATGCCTAAATCCATCAACTTGTCATTCAAATCAGGTATAAGCTTGTTTTGAATCCATTGCGCCGCTCTTTCATTTGCTTGATCGTTAAACTTTCTTTGTGCTGTTTTACTTCTTTCACACCAAGGTTCATTAGTGTCATAGCCAAGCACTCGCCAATCAAGAATTAAATCAATATCTTCTGAAAATCTTTGGATGATCTGATAAGCCTTGGACAACGATGTCCCACCTTTAAAGGCGAATCTGTTTGAATACTTTGAATGCTCAAAGAGGATTTCAAGCATTAAACAGACCCAAAAATCTTTTTCAATGATTGCTTCATTCACCTGCATATCATCGGCTACAACTCGATAAGCACCAAGTTTATCAGTCTCAGTTAGTTGAAAAAAATTTAACATCTATTTTCTCCATTTTTAAGATTAGATCACGTATCCAAGTTCTAGCTCTTATCGATTCTTTTTTCAATTGGATAAACTGCTTATCCGTTAGTTTACTTTTAATTGTCGCTAAAATAGCTTCATCAACCTTTTCTTTACCCATGGCTTTCAAGGCCTCAATAACTAATGACGATGTTGCACTTAAATTACTTTCCCGAACTTCAACATGTTTAAAATAAATTTCTTGATTATTTTCAAGAACTAATTTTCGAGTTGGGCCACTAGAAATATATTGATAACGATTTGGCACTTGTGTGGTTAAGCCAAGTTGATTCAAAGCGATATCACCTGACGGTACAATTTTCCAATTATTCTTACGTGCATAGGCCAATGCGATATCTGACGGCAAAGACGGAATATGCCTTTGAAGGACCGAATTATAATTTGGTTTCTTATATATTCCCTTAAACACTTGCTCTAACACACCTGCTGTTACCATTAAAGAAACCGTTTTTTGGATTGTAGCATATGACCCAATATCAGAAAAATCGGATAAAACATATAACTTGCCTTTGGGTGCACGCCTAATTTTCTCTTCAATTTGATCTTTTACACTTCTTTTCAAAACAATCCAACCCCTTTCGTCAAATCGTATATAATCTTATTATATCAGTTTTTGTAGAGGTTTTAAATTCTGTAAATACACCTATTTTTAAAGATTTTTCACACCTTCTCTGGCGTCTGCCTCAGCGGTGGTCGGCCATAATTTTGCTCAGGGATGGCTGGATGGCCCAGACGATAAATGGCGTCCGCCTGAAGTGTGAGTCTATCCTGATAGGTCTTACCGACCTTAGTCACGACATCAAAATTTTTCAGGTAGCGCTGACCCGCTGCTGAAAAGCCCAGGATATGCGGCTTTGGCTGCTCAAACCCCTGTGTTTTAGGCACATTGATCAACATATAAGTCAACAAACGTCTGATCCGCGCCTTGGTGTAGCGCTTGGTCATAACCGCATCTACTAAGCCTTCAAAGTCTGTCGCTGTTTTAATGGCACTTTGCAATCTAACAGCCAGCTCGTCATTGACCTGGAAAATGTCGGTAAGACGGCTAGCCAAGAGCTGATACTTCAGCAAGGGAAAATAATCCGACCACTGAACTTTTGGGGCTACTTGAAAACTGGCAAAATCTGGCATAAAGCGAGACAAGTCTTCATCTGCATGCTCACGAATCGCCGTTGCTGACGCAAAGTGTGACAAGGTGTCGTCATGAAAACCAGCCCCCAACCGTTTGACGGGGTGTAACTGGATCTTGGGCGCGACAGTCGCCACTGCCTTGGTATAGGCTAGACCCAAAATGTGATTGGGCGTGTTGCCATCAAACTGAATCCCAGCAAAGGTCTGCCACATCTGCTGCATCTTTTGCGGATAGGATAAACTATCAGGCAACTTGTCTAAAAACGTCTGAATTTCAGCCGCTTTTTCATGATAAATCTGACGTAACCTGTCATAGTCAATGGCATCAGAATCCGTCCCAAATACCAACTGGTCAATGCCCAAGTCAGCTAGCATTTGCACCGCATATTGGGCGAAATAGTCCGCACCCTGAACACTAGCAAAAAATGGTAGCTCGACGATAATGTCCGCACCATTTTTTAGGGCCATTTGGGCACGTGTCCACTTGTCCACGATTGCAGGCTCACCCCGCTGCATCCAGTTGCCACTCATGATGACAATTTTCAGACCGGGTGCCTGTGACAGCAAGTACTGATGACCATGATGGAAGGGGTTAAATTCTGCGATGATCCCTGAAATCGGACCTGACAGCTTGTCAGAAGTTTCAGCAGAAAGGTCGCTTGATGTCATGCCTTATCCTGCCATTTGTCATAAACTTGCATGGCGATGTCAATTTCTTCTTTATGTTGGGCTTTCAATTCTTCATTAATCGACTGCTGCTCAACCATCTCAGCGCGTCTTTTTTTGGCAAACTTGGCAAAAATGGCATCCAAAATTTCCCGCATCTGTTGACCGGCATTGTCTTGGACATCCTCATCAAACTGATCCGACTGATCCATATAAATAACGGACATCTTGGTCCATTCATTCATGAAGAAGGTATCGATTTCCTGATGAATATAGGCCGCCAAATCTTTGGGTGTGCTATTTAATTCCACCAGAGCTTCCTGACGTTTAGGTGTTGAAACATAGCGTTTAATGGGATCAATCGGTGGCGCTGACGCTGCCTTAGCTTGTGCCCGCATGGCTTCAACTTGTGCTGCAGCCTTAGCTTTCTTTCTTTCCTGACGACTTGGCCGTCTAACAAACCACCAAACGATGAGCGCTAGAAAAGCAACACCCATTAATTCTTCAGAGATGTCGGCTAGAACGACTAAACCGACGATGACCAAAAGGACCTTTAACCAGGTCGGCATTTTTCTTTGTCGTTTATCTTGTGTTAAGTAGGCAATCAAGCCTACAACCACGATGATCCCTAAATAAAACATAGTCTTTTCTCTCTTTCATTAAACTAAAAAACACATGGTTTTTACAACCGATATTTTTATATCACGCCAAGTACTTAAACAAAAGGAATAACGTCCCGATAAATAGTGCCAGATAAAACACGGCAAGCAAGCCACCCAGTAAACAACCTAGCAGTTCACTTAAACAGCCACCTTTTGAATTTCTGTAAGGCCCGCCACTCTCTTATTTATCTCCAAACAGGATCGTGACTTCTAAGGGGGGGCAATTTCATGCCTAATCCTTTCTGGCAACAAAGAACCAACGGGCACTGTCATCGTTTTGATCACTTGGCGCGACGTCTTCAAAGTCAGCAAAAACTTGAGCAGAAACGAAACCAGCATTGTCAAGCATGGTCAGGTAGTTATCAATCGTGTAAGTCCGCTCATCGTGGACTTCATCACGGCGTTCAAACTTCCCATCACTGTCTTTGACAAAGAAGGTCAGTTCATGGGTGATGCTATGGGCTTTTTCACCTGGAAAGGAGTCCCAGATAAAGGCGAAATCTTCTTCGTTTTCATGATAGGCATAGCCTGGAAAGACGTCGTCGATTTGATGCACGGAGTGCACATCGAAAATAAAGGTGCCACCCGCATTTAAGGCGTTGAAGACGCCATCAAAAACTTCTTGCACGGCCTCGCGGTCAGGCATATAGCAGATGCTGTCGCTATAGCAAGTCACGGCGTCATAGGTGCCGACATCGCTCAGATCGCGCATATCGCCTTCGATGAAGCCAATGCCAACGGATTCGTCTAGCTCGTCAAGCGCTCGGTTGTAGGCGATGGTCAGCATTTCTTCTGACAAATCAAGCCCAGTCACAGTGTAGCCATCTCGCGCAAACTGCACAGAGAGCTTGCCTGTCCCACAAGCAAGCTCTAGTATTTCCTTGGTTTCTGACGGTAAATGACGGCGCGAAAAAGTATGCCAAGCATCATAAAGCGTGTCATCCATAATCGTGTCATAAACGCGGGCAAATTCTTGATAATTATCCATATTTTCTCACTATTTGAACTTCAAATTAGTCCTGTGCGACGGTATCATTAAGCTGTCAACCAGGCGTCAACGTCAATATCTGGGGCGTCGTGCCAAAGTTTTTCAAGGCTGTAAGTCAGGCGTGAATCGTGGGTCATGACATTGATCACGACATCAATCAGGTCAATCAAGACCCAACCGTCTGCGCCAACGCCTTCAACACCGTGAATGTCGCCACCTTCTTTTTTAATCGCTTCTGTAATGTTATCCACGATGGCATCGATTTGACGCGCATTCATGGCTTCCATCACGACAAGCGTATCCATCACACCGCTCACCTCGCGCATGTCAAGCGCAACGATGTTGAGGGCTTTTTTATCATCTGCAGCTTTCACCGCGATTTGGAGTACAGTTTGAGTTGTCATAGTTGATTATCTTTCTATTTTTCCATTTGGATCAAAGCGCCATGAAGCGATGCCGTGGTAAACAAAGGGCGTGCGGGCAAGGACAAAGCGCCGATGACTGAAGATCTCAGTACCTGTGCCGTTACCCGAAAAATTGCCCATGGCATCATAAGCATGGCGGTAATTTTTAAGTTTAAGTTCTTGGTTTTGGGGCATGTCGTCTAACAGTTGACAGGGGTCGGGCGCATTATAAACCGTGGCCTCAAGCCCCTGACGACAAGCAACGTATAAAGCTAGAAAGCCGCCCAGTGAATGACCGGTCAGCGTGATTATCATGTTAGGATAATCCGCTTGAAGGTCTTGAACAAATTTTTCAGCTTTTTGATGTTGCTGGTGATTGTCTGAACTCGGCAGATTTTGCTTGGCGACAATCGTCGTCATGTCCATCTTCAAGTCTCTCGCATCCAATGGGTTTGTCCCCGCATAAGCAACGACGAGCTGGGTGCGACTGACTTGGACAGCCATGGCTTGCAAACCCGTCTCATCATCATCGATTGTTCGAAGGACTTGAAATCGGTCATCTAAAGCATCCCCAGCACGAATCGGTTCAAACTGGTCTTGCATCGCCATCTGGTCATCGACATAGTAAGCAAAATCACTGAGAAAGTTATAGTCAAAATCAGTGACTGAATAACTTTCTGGCATACCCCAAATCTGGGCATGTCTACGGACGATAAATCGCTCATCTGAGAGCTGTCTTACCGCAAAATAAATGTTTTGAGAGCTTCTGATGTGTTTGTAGCCATAGACTGACCCCCGATGAAATTTGCCAAAAGTAATCTTGGTATCCTGTTTGAGATAGGCTAGAAACTGTCGCTTGCGTTTGGTCATCAACAGGGCTTGATAGAGACCCTGCGCGCCATTAATCGCCAGAAACCCAGCTGTAAAACCTAAGAGCAGGCGTTTTTGGGTGCTATTTGAGTTGGTCGACATAGGCATTATAGGTTAAAATCGTTTGCGGATAGATTTTCACGTGTTTGCTAGCGAGAAAGGCGACTGTGTGCACAGTTTCATAGGCAACCGCAGCATCCAAATCCTGCTCGTAAGCCAATTGACGTGCGGCGTCAACACCCTCGAAAGTCCGACCAACTTCAATATAATCCGCCACATACAAAATCTTATCCAGTAAGGTCATCTCAGCACTACCGACGGTATGAATCTCAATCGCACGGAGAATCTCCGAATCCGTCAAGCCCAAGTCTTCCTGAATTTTATAAATCCCAACCAGACCGTGCCAGACATTATTATGCCAGTTCAGGAGCTCAGGGTCTAGCTGATAATTTTCAATTAGCTGGATAAAGGTCTCATCGGTTTCTTCCTTGGCATAATCATGCAGGAGCCCCGCTAATTCTGCTTTTCTAGGCTCCGAATAGTGCCAGCGTTCCGCTAATTTGAGAGCGGCTTGCGCGACATTTTGCACGTGCTGAAAGCGTTTCTCAGACATATTTGCTGAAATTTTGTCCAATAGTTCAGCGCGTGTCAGCCCAACTTCTGGATAAAACTTAAAGGCCATACAATCCCCTCTCCTTAATCTCGTCAAGCACTGCATCTGGCATCAAAAACTTAGGTTCAATGCCATGCCGCATCATGTCCCGCAGGTTTTTGGACGAGATGTCCATCTGTGGCACATCCACCCACAAAATAGGGAGGGATGTTCCCGTCCTGAATTTCGGTCGCTGCACCCCCACAAGTTGCACCAGTTGCGCCAAGTCTGACGCATTGTCCAACTGCGACAACCTCCCAATCTCATCACTGCCGGCGATCAAATAAAAATCTGTCTCAGGATTGTTGGCGATGAGGGTTTTCAGCGTTTCAATGAGGGGCTGTTTCGTGCGATTGAGCCGCGCCATGTCGATGCCAAAGCCCGGATGCCCTTGCAGGCCACGGACTAAGAGACTGATAATCGTCCCATTTTCATCGTCATATTCCGGCATGAACAGAACGCGCTCGAGGTTGAGCTCCCGCCAAACCTGATCTGCAATGACCAGATGCGCCAGATGAATCGGGGCAAATTTCCCGACAAAAAGGCCGATTTGACGGCGCTCACCCGTTTTTTGCGGTTCAAGTTCAACTTTCGTATAGGGTGTGAGAAGTTCAATACCCATCGATAACTCCTTTGATATGTGCGGCGGAACAGGCGTGAGACGTGTTGTTGATGTGCTGAGCCTTACGGCTCAAGTCGAAAAGTCAGGCTTATAAGTCTCTAACTTTGAGGGAGAGCTTGCGATTTTCACGTTTCTCAGCTACTTTGAAGACGACTAAAATGCGACCAATTTTTTGGACGACATCAAATGACATTTCTTCGATTTCTTCTGCGACATCGTTGATGTCCGCGTCAGAATTTTGGAGAATCGCTACTTTAATTAATTCACGGGCATCAAGTGCCTTACGAATACTGGTCTTGATTTCATTGGTTAAACCACCTTTACCGATTTGCACAATCGGTGTCAAGTGGTGCGCTTCAGCGCGGAGATAGCGTTTTTGTTTTCCTGTTAGGTCCATAGTGTTCTTTCTTTATTTAGCGTTTAAGCGCTTGTGTGTTGTCGATTCAATTTTTAAATCTCTAAATTTAATTTTACCATAATTTAGAAGAAACAAAAAGGAAGGAATCACACCTTCCTACTCTATTATCATGGGTAACAGCTTTTTAAGTCCGTCTTCTGACCAAATCGCTGAGCCAGTTGTTACTGAGCTGCTTATTTTTCAGTGCCACGTTCTTGATTCAAAGCGACAGCCGCTGAATTGATGGTCGTTCGTGCGGTCATCAAGGCCTGGTTATACTCTTTGTTGACCTTATCCACTGTTTCATACTGATTCAGCTTGACAGTCTGAAGATCCCTTAGCATGCTTAAGCTGATCTGGATATTTTCTTTAATCGCTGCGACATAATCACTGTAGGCTTTGGGTAAAGCGTCTAGTTTCGCTTTTGGTGCTGCCGTATCAATCGCTTTCAAATAGCCTGTCCCATTGGCAATCAGGGCATTGATTTTGACTTGGTTGCTGTTGATGATTTCCTGTCCTTTTTCAGGTGAGATATCACCGGATGCACCCCAGTCATTGATCATGGTGGTCGTCAGCTGGTTGGCTTGGATCGCAAAATTTTGGTAGTCTTGATTGTCATTAATCTGGTCCATGACGGCGATGATCGTCTCTGACTTGGGCGTCTTGACCGTCAGTGCCGCATACATGAAAGCGCCGAGACTTGCGACCACAACCAGTAGCGCGGCCAGGAACTTGAGCAACTCGCGTTTCTTATTTTTGCCCGCAATGAGTTGCATCAAAAAAACAAGCATGACAACGATGGCAACTGCAGCAACCCCAAGACCGATAAAGGCCATCGGATTTTCTTGAATTAATAAACTCATGGTATTCATCTTTTTTTCTCAATATTCTCTATTAATCTCATTAAAAAACCATCATATCACAAAATGATGATGGTTTCAATCTCTTTTAATATGAGGGTAAATTAAAACTAGCTTTTTTTAGATTAAACTTTTTCGAACGACGACATCGACACCCTCAGGTACCCAGGCCGCAATGATCGCTGGCTTAGCCACTCGAATCCAACCTAAACCAGAAAAGACGATATCTGATTTTTCTTTAAGGGCAAATTCTTTTCGGACAAGTTTAGGAAAAGCGTCCAAATCAGCCTCACGAGGTGGCACTAAAAGACTGCCTTTATGCTTGACATAAAACTCATCTGCTTTTTCAAGTTTGGTGCGGTGAATCATCAGATGAGATTCGGTTCGTTTTTTCTCCCAGATAATATAGGGCACCTCTAATAACTACCAATTAATTCACCTCTAAATGAAATTAGAAAAAAACACAGAAAACTAAGCATAGTCTACTGTGTTTTTCTTTATGTTACAGACGCCACTTGACTGTTTATTCTTATTTTAGACAGATTACCGCCATGTTTTGAGATTTAAACGTTTAACTTGTTCGTACCTCAATAAGTTATAAGTCAGATTTGTAAGGTCAGTATTTAAAACAGCTCGATCGAATCCAATAGAACGTAAACTAGAACCATGCATTGAATTTTCAACAAAGCCAAATACATGTTCAATACGGACACGTATTTTCGAAATGATTTTATTAAACATTTTATCGTCTGCCTAAGAGATTTACAACGTGTGTTTTTAAGAAAGGTCAGTATTTAAAACAGCTCGATCGAATCCAATAGAACGTAAACTAGAACCATGCATTGAATTTTCAACAAAGCCAAATACATGTTCAATACGGACACGTATTTTCGAAATGATTTTATTAAACATTTTATCGTCTGCCTAAGAGATTTACAACGTGTGTTTTTAAGACAGGTAAAAAGTTCAGCACCTTTAGGTGTTGCTTGATTTTGATAAGCTGAGTCTGCTAAGGTGATCTCATCGGGATCAACAAGAACGCCTATTACTTGAGAATCATACACATTTGCAGGCGTTGTTTGATAATTCTTTACGAATTTTGATTTGGTATCTATAGCAATATGATTTTTGTAGCCATAGTGTCTCTCATTACCTTTAATTGTCCAGCGAGCAGCTGTATCCTTCTGTGCTCTTTTGTTCTTCGTCCAATTCACTGGTACCCTATTTGCTTTAATCAATTCATTTTCGTCTTTTGGATTACGTTGTTTAGGCGCCTCTATGAATGTTGCATCAACAATCTGTCCTTTATGAGCGATCATCCCTTGTGATTCAAGTTTTTCTTGAAAGGCAGAAAAAAGCCAGTTTCCTCTATTAGATTTTGATAGCTGATTTCTAAAGTTCCAGATAGTCTTTGCGTCTGGTACCTTGTCATCAATCTTAAGGAATCTTCTAAACGAAATCCGGTCAATCATTTGATATTCCATTGCATCATCAGATAGATTGTATAAGCGTTGTAAAATTAGAATTTTCAACATTAAAACAAGGTCATAGGGCGGTCTACCACCATGAGATTTGTTTTTTAAATCATACTTAAAAATCCGGTTAAGAGTTGGGCGAAAACACTCGAAATCAACCACTTTTTCTAGCCGCTCAAGAGGGTCTCCTTTTAAACTTAATTTTTCAAGATAGTCGCTATCTCCAAATAAATTCATCTTCAATACCTCGTTAGCTTATTTTTAATCTATTATACCTCTTTTCATACGTTTTTAGAGGTGCCCTTAATTATTATGCTTCAAGATTGGAAAGTTCAACAAAAGAATGAGCTTGCAAAATTTAATATCATTCAAACAAATAAACAATTTGTATTTACGTACATTGATACTAAAGGGAACGTAAACAAACCATTACATCCTGATTATCTCAATTATCGAATGAATGCTATTAGAAAGAGACATGCTAACCTCGCACCCGCTACACCTCACAAATTAAGACATACTGGAGCAACTCTAGCCAAACAAGCTGGTACTTCTTTAGAAGCAATCTCAGAAGCCTTGACACATAGTGGAATAGATATAACTCAAACTTATGTCAATACCTCAAATGTTGTTCCTATGGCTGTCGGAGAAATTGCTTATCGTCATCTTTAAAAATCAATGGTGTGAATATGGTGTGAATTTTGGTGTGAACTTTTCAAAAAACGAACAAAAAAACACCCAATGGTGTGAACCAAAAGGTGTATTGAAACGTTGATATGAAAGAGATATTAACGTTTTGAAAATTGACTTGCTTTACGGGCTTTTTTGAGACCTGCTTTTTTACGTTCAACCATACGAGCATCACGTGTCAACAAGCCAGCGCGTTTCAATGACGCACGGAAGTCAGGATCTACGTTCAAAAGCGCACGTGAGATACCGTGACGGATTGCGCCAGCTTGACCAGCGTAACCACCACCATTAACGTTAACAAGAACGTCGTAAGCACCAACTGTTTCAGTTGCGCCAAATGGTTGGTTGATGACCAAACGCAAGTCTGCGTGTGGGATGTATTCTTCAACATCTTTGTTGTTTACTGTGATTTTACCAGTGCCGGGTACCAAACGTACACGAGCTACTGAATTTTTACGGCGTCCAGTGCCGAGGTATTGTACTTGTGCCAATGTCTAGTCCTCCTTAGATTAATCCTGTAATGTCAAGCACTTCTGGGTTTTGAGCTTGGTGTGTGTGCTCAGCGCCAACAAATACTTTAAGTTTCATGCCTTGTGCACGACCAAGCGTGTTATGTGGCAACATCCCTTTTACAGAAGTTTCGATAAGACGAACTGCATTTTTCTCACGCAACTCACCAGCAGTGATTGATTTCAATCCACCTGGGTACATTGAGTGTTTGTAGTAGATCTTGTCAGAAGCTTTTTTACCAGTCAATTTCACTTTTTCAGCGTTGACAACGATTACGAAATCGCCAGTGTCAGTGTGTTGTGTGAATTGTGGTTTGTTTTTACCGCGAAGGATGCTTGCAACAACTGCTGACAAACGTCCCAAAGGAATATCTGTCGCATCAACAACGTGCCATTTACGTTCAACTTCGCCTGGTTTAGCGAAATATGTAGTTTTGTTCATGATTTCTCCAATTTTTTATCTGTAGTTTACATAGGTGTAGCTGAATCGTTCCTTATCCATCTACGGTATTTTCAAGTTTCCGGGACCTAAAAATGGGGTAAACAATACCGTTTTATATAATATCACATTTTTACAGGTTTTGTCAAGTTTTTTTGCTATAATAGTTCTTATGAACATTGTTTTGAAAATGTCTGCAGCTGATATTGCCCGCCTTGTTAAAACCTTTCAAGCCTGGGCACAGCCCTCAGCCAATCCATATACCCAGTTTTTAGCTAAACCGAAAGGCTGTGTGATTACGGTCTATACGTCGGGCAAGGTCATGTTTCAAGGTGAGCAAGCCGAGACCTATGCCGTAAAATTTGGCTACCAAGCAACCCGCACAGCGCCCGTCCAACAAACGAATATCATCGGGACTGATGAAGTCGGTAACGGCTCCTATTTCGGCGGCTTAGCTGTCGTCGCAACCTATCTAAGTGAAGCTGATCTCCCGCTGATCAAAAAATTGGGCGTTGACGATTCTAAAAGATTAACTGATGTCAAAATTCGTCAGATTGCACCCATTTTAAAAGAAAACATTCAGCATCAAGCACTCCTGCTCTCTCCGAGCAAGTATAACGAAGTGATCAACTCTGGTTATAACGCCGTTTCTGTCAAAGTCGCCCTACACAATCAAGCGATTTTTCTATTAGAACAGGCTCTATCTACTGTACCCGATCATATCATCATCGATGCCTTCACGACTGAGAAAAATTATACCAAGTATCTTAAAAAAGAAAAGAACCAAACGAAAGGCCAGATTACATTGCGCCAAAAGGCGGAAAGCCAGTTCTATGCTGTTGCCGTGTCATCTGTCATCGCGCGAGAAATGTTCTTAAACAATCTAGAAGACCTCTCTCAAGATGTTCAGCTCACGCTCCCAAGTGGCGCCGGCCACAAATCAGATGTGGTAGCAGCTCAAATCATCCAGCAGTACGGTGAAGCGGCACTAAGTCAAGTCGCCAAACTGCACTTCGCAAATACAGAAAAAGCAAGGAAATTAATCAAATGAAATTATTAAAAGAATGGGGTCCGTTTGCCCTCTTTATCATCGTCATGCTCCTTTTACGTGTCTATGTTTGGCAGCCAGTCATTGTCGAAGGGCACTCGATGGATCCGACGCTAGCTAATAAGGAGCGCCTAGTGATCATTAAAACGGCGCGTATCAAGCGTCAAGATATTGTTGTCGCTAAAGAGTACAACAAGGAAGATCAATCGACCAAAAATATCGTCAAACGTGTCATTGGTATGCCTGGTGATACCATCTCGTATAGCAACGATGTGCTTACAGTCAACGGTAAGGTGGTCGCAGAACCTTACCTAACCAACTATCAAAAGCAACTCGCCACAGATAAGCTTCAGCAAACCTATCAATTCAATTCGTTTTTCCAAAGTCTAGGCAAGAATGCCAAATCCTTTACCATGTCAGCTACAGGTCAGACAGATTTTACAGTTAAAGTCCCTGAAGGTCAATACTTTCTGATGGGTGATAACCGTTTGGTTTCACAAGATTCTCGTCAAATTGGCACCTTCTCTAAAAAAGATATCATCGGTGAAGCAAAACTTCGTATTTGGCCTTTTAAAAAGATTGGCCTACTTTAATTAGATCATCAACATATTATATGTTAAACACTAAAAAAACATCTGAACGCAGTCTTTAGACTGGTCTGTTCAGATGTTTTTTGCTGTCTAGTAAGCCTCAATCTCAGGCCGATCATGAACATTGGACTGCTTACCATTGCGTTCATCTAAAACTGCCTGAACGTCAGCAGGTGTCACACCAGTTTCAGCCAACATGACTGCGATATGATAGAAAATATCTGCTGTTTCATTGGCAATCTCTGCCTTGTCCGCATTTTTCGCTGCAATCACAACTTCTGTTGCTTCTTCGCCTACTTTTTTAAGAATTTTATCCAAACCTTTGTCAAAAAGATAATTGGTATAAGAACCTGCTTTAGGCTCTTTTTGACGTGCCACAGCTTGGGTGTATAACTCATCAATCATGCTTCATCTCCTTCTACATTTAAAATGTCATTAAAGAAACAGCTTCTAGCGCCTGTATGGCAGGCTGGGCCAATCTGTTCGACTGCAATCAACAAGGTATCCAAATCACAGTCTGCTGTGATTTTTTTGACGTGTTGATAATGACCAGATGTCTCGCCTTTGTGCCACAGTTCTTGACGTGAACGTGACCAATACCAGGTTTCTTGCGTTTCTAAGGTCAACTGATAGCTTGCTTCATTCATGTAGGCCAGCATCAAGACCTGACCGTCAACCACATCTGTGACGATCACAGGGACAAGGCCATCTGGACTTTTGGCAAAGTCAATCTTGAGCGACT
Organism: Lactococcus sp.; assembly: GCA_047833645.1. Taxonomy (GTDB): domain Bacteria; phylum Bacillota; class Bacilli; order Lactobacillales; family Streptococcaceae; genus Pseudolactococcus. The sequence goes on along the minus strand of CP181259.1, from coordinate 1,435,438 downwards.
CGTCTTTCAAAATTGTTTTATTCATCTTACAAACGCACCTCGATCTGATTTTCTTTCATTTTGACTTTCACATCATGAATATCAATTTCACCATAATGGAAGACACTGGCAGCCAACGCCGCTGTGACGGGTGTCTTCTCAAAGACTTCGACGATATCGTCAGCCGTCCCCGCCCCGCCACTTGCAATAACTGGGACATTAACCACCGTCGCAATTGCTGTATTCAGCTCTAAATCATAGCCAGACTTGGTGCCATCCTTATCCATACTGGTCAGAAGAATCTCGCCAGCGCCCAGAGAAACGGCCTTTTTCGCCCATTCAATGGCATCCAGTCCGGTATCCTTACGTCCACCATTGACATAGACATGAAAACTACCGTCGTCTTGTTTTTTAGCGTCGATGGCGACCACGATACATTGGTTCCCAAACTTCTCGGCACCCTGTCGAATCAGATCGGGATTGGCGACTGCGCTAGAGTTGATACCAACCTTGTCTGCACCGGCTTTGAGCATCTTGTGCATATCCTCGACCGAGCGAATGCCACCACCGACTGTAAAGGGGATAAAAACCTGATCCGCGACCGTCCGCACCACGTCCACCATGGTATCACGCGCCTCATGCGTCGCCGTAATATCCAGAAAAACAAGCTCATCACAGCCCTGCTCATAATAAATTTTCGCCGTCTCAGCCGGGTCGCCGACATCCGTCAAATTGACGAAATTAACGCCCTTAACCACGCGCCCATCCTTAACATCCAGACACGGTACAATCCGTTTAGCTAACATCTCAAAACTCCTTCAGTTCATCTAAACTCACATTACCATTATAGTAGGCCTTGCCGACAATGGTCCCAGCAACGCCGATATCCGCTAATTTTGTTAAGTCGGAAAGCTGAGCAATCCCACCACTTGCGATAACAGCAGCACGCGTTAAGGCAGCCTGCAATTTTTCGTAATGTTCAAAGTTCGGCCCCGTCAAAGTACCGTCTCGGTCAACATCTGTATAAACGAATAGGCGGACACCGATTTTTTCCATTTCAAGTGCCAATGTAATAAAATCTACGTCAGACGTTTCTAGCCAGCCTTCAGTTGCGACCAAGCCTTTTTTAGCATCAATGCCAACGACAATCTTATCTGCCCCGAATTGGGCAAGCGCAGCCTTCACGAAGTCAGGATTTTTAACCGCCATCGACCCAATAATCACACGGTCAACACCTTTAGCTAGATAGTCAGAAATCTGCTCTAAGGTTCGAATACCGCCACCGACTTCAATTTTCAACCCTGTTTGGGTCACAATTTCCTCGATAATCGGCGCTGAAGTTGCCCGACCGTCTAGCGCGCCATCTAAATCGACAACGTGCAAATACCTGATGCCTGATGCCGCAAAAATTTCAGCTTGTGCCAATGGACTGGCATTGACCACTGTTTCTTGGGCAAAATCCCCTTTAAACAAGCGAACGGCACGACCATTCTTAATATCAATTGCTGGTAGAATCTGCATAGACAACCTCCTTAAATTTTGCTAAGATACCTAAGCCAACGTCGCCTGATTTTTCAGGATGAAATTGCGCCCCGTAGACATGGCCATGAGAAATCATGGCGGGCACTTTAATCCCATAATCTGCGGTGACATCTAAATAATCAGGGGCAACATCTGTGAAATAGGAATGGACAAAGTAAACGGCGCTGTCTTGTAAGTTCGCGGTTAGCGCGGTCGGCTTGACCACATCCAGCTGGTTCCAACCCATATGTGGGACCTTGAGATTGTCGCCTGCTGGAATGGCACGACAAATGCCCGGAATCAAGCCAAGGCCATCCGTTAAGACGTGTTCTTCTGACGCATCCAGTAGCAACTGCATCCCCAGACAAATGCCCAAAAGCGGTGTACCCGTCGCAACTGCTGCTTTGATTGTCGCAACCAAGTCACGCTTTTCAAGTTCGACCATAGCGGTTGGAAAGGCACCGACACCGGGTAGAATCAGACCGTCTGCTGATTGGATAACCGCTTGGTCTGCTGTCAAGACAGCGTCGACACCGATTTTATTTAAAGCGCGTAAGACGTTGGCGGTGTTGCCTGCATCGTAATCAATCACTGCAATGGTCATCTTACAGTACTCCTTTAGTCGAATTCACCCCATGAATCTCTGGATTCAAAGTCACTGCCTCACGTAAGGCACGGCCAGTTGCCTTGAAAAGGGATTCTGATTTATGGTGATTATTTTTACCGTGTAAAATTTTCAGGTGCAAGTTCATTTGCATATTGAAAGCCAAGGCTTGGAAAAATTCTTCAACTAATTCAGTATCGAAATTGCCTAAGGTTGGATTGGTAAACTCAGCATCGAAAACGAGGTAAGACCGACCTGATAAATCTAGACTGGCCATCCCCAAAGTCTCATCCATTGGCACAAAAGATGTGCCGTAACGATTGATCCCCGCCTTGTCGCCTAGTGCCTCACGTAGCGCTAGCCCAAGGGCAATGCCGACATCTTCAACCGTATGGTGACTATCCACGTGCAAATCGCCATTGGCCTTAACGACTAGGCTCATGCGACCGTGACTGGCGAAAAGGGTTAACATGTGGTCGAAGAAACCAACGCCGGTTTGAATATCCACGGGCGTTTGGGCGTCTAAATTAACCGCTAATGTGATTTGGGTTTCTGCTGTGTTGCGTGTGATGTCTGCTTGTCTCATAAGTCACCTTTCACTTCTTTAATGATATCAAGGGCTAACGCTAAATTTGGCGTATTGATTTGGTAGGGCGCTTGTTCGCGCACGACTGGCTTGGCATGGAAAGCAATCCCAATGCCACTTGCCAAAATCATGGGGAGATCGTTGGCACCATCACCCATAGCCACTGTTTGCGATAGGTCAAGCCCTAATTCGGCTGCCCATTTTTTTAGGCTGGCTAACTTCACTTCTTTTGTGACAATGTCACCCGTCGTTTTGCCGGTGAGCTGACCGTCTACAATTTCTAAGTGATTCGCACGGACATAATCAAGCCCGAGTTCACGGGCTAGGTCATCAACCGTTTCATGAAAACCACCCGATACCACGCCAACTTTCCAACCATTGGCCTGCAAGGCCGCAACTAAGTCACGCGCACCTTCAGTAAAATGAATTTGCTTGCGCACCTCAGCAAAGACGGTCTCAGGTAGGCCTTTGAGCAAGGCCACCCGCGCGGCTAGCGCCTCCGCGAAGTCTAGCTCGCCGTTCATGGCGCGACTGGTAATGTCCGCAATCTCTGCGCCGCTCCCTGCGATCTCGCCCAATAAATCAATGCCTTCTTCCTGAATCAGGGTGCTGTCCACATCCATGATGAGAAGTCCTTTTGTTTTTGTCATCTCAGTCCTCATATAATACAGTAACCACCATATGAGCCAGCCCTAAAGCATCCCCCGACAGTGCTGTTTTCACATCAATTACTTTTTTACCCGCAATAAATTGATTGACACGGTGTTCAATATCTTCATTGGGCTTATTTTTGGCTTCAAGTTTCGTCGCATTTTTTTGCCGCGCCTTATCATCCAAAATCGTATCGCTAAAAATTTTTATCTTCATGATTGATCAATCTCCCCCCGGATCTCAATCGCACGCGCATGTGCCTGCAAACCTTCAGAATAGGCCAAAGTCGTAATGTCTTTTGTTGCTGCCGCAACAGCATCTTGGCTGTAATAGGTAAACTGACTTCTCTTGACGAAGTCGTAAACACCCAAGGCACTGTAAAATCGAGCCGTGCCAGACGTTGGTAGCACGTGATTCGTTCCCGCATAGTAGTCGCCGATCGGCTCAGACGTAAAATGTCCTAGGAAAATACTCCCCGCGTGCTTAATCTTAGGTAGATAAGTCATGGCATCGTCCAAGGCAATTTCCAAATGTTCAGGCGCCACTTCATTCATCAAGTCAAACATCTCATCAACCGAATTGGCAATAATCGTCCGACCGTTGTTTTCAATAGATGCCCGTGCAATGGCTTCACGTGGTAAAGTTTGCAGTTGTTTTTCCAATTCAAGGTCAACCGCATCAGCTAAGGCGACTGAATCAGTTACTAGCACCGCCCGCGCAAGCTTGTCATGTTCAGCTTGTGACAGTAAATCAGCTGCCACATAGGCCGCGTTAGCAGAACTATCCGCAATCACACCGATTTCAGACGGCCCTGCAATCATATCAATCCCAACTTGACCAAAGACTTGTTTTTTAGCTGTCGCCACAAAGACATTACCTGGACCCGTAATCTTATCCACTTTAGGAATAGATTGGGTGCCATATGCTAAAGCAGCAATCGCTTGTGCCCCACCGACTTGGAAGATCTTCGTCACACCCGCTAATTGGGCTGCGACTAAAATCGCTGGATTAAACTGAGTTTGCGGTGGTGTCACCATATAAATCTCAGGCACACCCGCGATTTTGGCTGGTAAGACATTCATTAACACACTAGACGGATAGGCTGCCGTCCCACCTGGGACATAAACACCGACTTTCTCAATCGGTAATACAAGCTGACCGCGAATCACCCCTGACGCCTGCGTATCCACAAAACCAGCCTCAACCTGATGTCTGTGATAAGACTCGATATTTTCCTTGGCATTTTGCAAGGCCAACAAAACATCCGGATCAATCGCATCAAAAGCCCGCTTGATGGTTTCACGTGAAACTTCAAACTCTGAAATCATTAGCCCATCAAATTTTTCCGAATAGGCTCGCAAAGCCGCATCCCCATTAGCACGGACATCCGCAATAATGTCCGCCACAATGCCATCAAAATTATCTTGAGATTTGGCATAGGCGGCATATTCTGCGTCTAAAATCTGCGATATTTCCCTCGCTGAACCTGTCAATCGTTTCATTTTAACCATTAAAAGCCACCTCTTCATTTCCTACAACCGCTTGTAGTCGGTCGATAAGCGTCATAATCTCTGGATTTTTCTTAATACTCGCGCTATTGGCAATCAAGCGAGACGACACCCGAACAATATCTTCAAACACGACTAAGCCATTAGCCACCAACGTATTCCCCGTTTCGACAATGTCGACAATGGCATCCGTTAATCCGATAACCGGTGCAATTTCCACAGAGCCTTGAATCGATACAATCTCAACATCCTCATCCTTGCTATTGAAGAAATCAGTGGCAATCTTGGGATACTTGGTCGCAATCTTCTTTCGCTTATGATCATAGGGATTATAAGACGGAATACTCGCAACCGAAAATTTACACAGGCCAATATTCAAATCCAACATTTCCAGATAAGACCCCGGATGTTCGTAGAGCACATCAGAGCCCACAACACCCAAATCAGCAATCCCATGCTCGACATAAGTCGCCACATCAGGCGCCTTGACTAATAGAAACCGCAGATCTTGTTTGTCATCAATAAAAATTAAATTGCGCCCCTTGTCAGCCATAAAAGCCATATCAAACCCAGCCTCAGCTAGAATTTTAACCGTATCTTTTTCAATCCGACCTTTGGTCAAGGCTATTGTAATCATGCGTCACCTCCATCAAAAATAATATCCTGACGTATTTCTTCATAAACTGCATCAACATCTAGCGCCCAGCCGACCGCACTAACAGCCCCCGCATCAAAACGCTCAAACAATTTATCATAGCGACCACCGCTCAGAAAAGCATAAGGCACCTGATCACTAAAGACTCGGAACATCACGCCAGTATAATAATCTTTTTTAGCCAGCATCCCAAGGTCAACCGTAGACTGCGCAAAATCATGACTCAGGTTTTCAATCTCTGCTAAAGCAGCTAAGATATCAGGATTTGTCACCAATTTCTCAGTCTCAGCCAACACTTTTTCAGCCGGACCAAACAGACGTGGTAATTGTCTTAGCAAGGCATCAAACTCACTAGGATTTTGTCTGACAAATTCTGTCAAACCAGTAATTGACTTATGCTTAATCCGACTTGCAAGCAGCTCAGCCTGCACCGTATCAAATGCTGCAAAAATCGTCTGTAAAATCCCCGCATGACTCAGCTCAATCCGGTAATCCTTGACCCCAGCCAAATGCAAACTTGACTTAGCCAAATCCAGAGCCTCCGTAATCGCAACTGACGCATCAAAACCGATGATTTCAATCCCAGCCTGCATCCGTTCATTCTGCAACCCCTTTAGCTCATCGTGATTTCTAAAGACCTTCCCACTATAAGAAAATTTAATAGGCAAGGTCACCTTAGTCGTCGCCACCACACGCGCAATCGACTGCGTCACATCGGGCCGAATCACAAGCAAATCACCATGCTGATCAAACAAGTGATAGTTATGATTATCTAACTCATCCTCGAAAACCCCCGCATACTCAATCATTGGCGTATCAATCCGATTAAACCCACTCGCCATCAAAAAATTTGAAACCTTGGTCTCGATCTGATACACACTTTGCGCCCGCTTGAACAGCTTGTCGTGCATACCCGGTGCTAATTGTTTATTTTTCATCCAAACAAATCTCCCATCACTTGTATCACCTTAGCCATCTCAGCCTGCGTCCCGATTGAGATCCTTAAATAATCCGACAAACGCCCCTTATCGCCAAAATAACGCACATAAATCTGCTTACTTTGCAGAAATTCAAACAAACTTGCCGCGGCAATGCCAGCAGGCTTCGTTAAGACGAAATTTGTAGCAGACGGAAGCACTTCAAAGCCCAGCGCGCGTAACTCAGCTGAAAACCAATCTCGCGTCTCTGATATTTCAGCGTTAACTCGCTCATAATAGCGATGATCCTCAACCGCCGCAGTCGCCAATGCCTCCGCAATCAGATCAACCGAATAAGGATTATAGGAATTTTTCACCGCATTGATCACCGAAATTAATTTCGGAGACCCAATCCCATAACCGACCCGCAAACCAGCCAAAGCTGCATCCTTAGAGAAAGTCCGAGTGATAAAAACATTGTCATATTGATTGAGCAAAGGCACGGCAGATGCACCACCAAAAGCAATATAAGCCTCATCAATGATGACCACCACATCTTGATTGGCCGCAACAATCGCTTCAACCTCAGACAAATCTTTGAAAATACCCGTTGGGGCATTCGGATTAGCAATCACAATCCCACCATTAACTCGATTGATATAGTCAGTTGTCACAATCTCAAATGCATCTGAAAGGGGCACCTCCTCGAAAGGAATTCGGAATAAATCCGCCCAAACCTTGTAAAAACCATAGGTTGTATCAGGAAAAAGAATCGGATCACCCGAATTGAAAAAACTCAAGAAAGCCAAGGCTAAAATATCATCTGACCCATTGCCAACAATGAGTTGCTCTCGATCAACAGCCAAATTTTCCGCTAATTTGTCACGTAAGGCATTATTTTCTAGTGAAGAATATTGTCGCAAAACTTGCCCATCAAACGCTGCCAAAGCCTGCAAGACACCTGGACTTGGTGGAAACGCATTTTCATTGGTATTAATTTTAATCATTTTTTTATCTTGTGGCTGTGCCCCAGCCACATACGGTTTTATTTGACGTAAACCCTTCATCTTAATCTCCTTATCATTAGCTTATCTCTCAATTGAGCAAAAAACGCCCGAGTGAAATAACTTCACAAGGACGTTTTAACGTGGTACCACCTTTATTCTAACAAATGTCGCCATCCGCTACTCAGCAAGTCAAGACTTGCACCCTTAACGCGGGAAACGTGACACACTACTGATACCCCATTAATTAAAAGAGTATCTATTTCGTATGTCCTCTCAAGAATGTGTAACCTCTGATTTTACACGCTTTCTCAGCACCAAGCGCTCTCTTTAGAATTGACAGAGGTATCTTTCTCTCACAGATTTTTCTATTTACTACATTTTACAAGAAAATTCAGAAAATAGCAAGAACTTTTTGCATGAAGCAAAGCGGAATGCAAAAAGTTCTCTGCGACGAGTAACCGCAGTCGCAAGCGGTTTAAACGAAGCAAAGCGGAATGCAAAACCCCTGCGACAAGTAACCACAATCGCAAATGGAGGTTAAACGAAGCAAAGCGGAGTGCAAAACCCCTGCGACGAGTAATCGCAGGAGTAAGCAGTTTTAGACGAAGCAAAGCGGAGTGAAAAAAACCTGTGACAAGTAACCACAATCGCAAATGGAGGTTAAACAAAGAAAAAAGAGCTGCAAGTAAAATCCATCACTCACAACCGCTTCTCAATCATCACCAAAAACGGCGGCTGATTCGCTTGATTAATCCCACCATAACGCATCACCTGAAAAGCGCTTTGGGGTAACCCAGAAACAAAAGCCAAGACAGCATCCCGCTCCTCAAGCCCACCGGCATGACCATAATAAATCATCAAAGCAATCCGACCACCCTTGACCAACATCTCTAACAGTTGTGTCAAAGCACTCAGCGTCGTCTCAGCCTGCGTAATCACTTGTTTATCAGACTTAGGCAAATAGCCCAGATTAAAAATCGCAGCTTTTATTGGCTGCTCAAGATACTGGCCAACATTTTCATGCCCATCAAGTATTAACTTAGCCGACAACTGCGCTTGCTTCAAACGCTTTTCCGTCATATCAAGTGCAAGCGCCTGTACATCAAAAGCGACAACATCCGCTTTCAATTCCGCTAGAAAAACAGTATCATAGCCCTGACCCATGGTCGCATCAACCACAAGATCACGAGGCATAATAACTTCTGCGAGTGAGCGATGTGCTAATTCAAGCGGACTTAACATGCCTTATCTCCCTGAAAAACATTGCGACGTTCTAGCTCTGCATCAATCGCATTCAGCACTTCCCATTTTTTCAGACTCCACATAGGCCCAATCAGCATCTCACGCGGTGCGTCACCCGTCAGACGATGAATTGAAATCTCCTTTGGAATAATCTCTAGCTGATCACAAATCACATTCACATAATCATCAAAAGCCATCAACTGTAAATCTCCCTGATGAAAATCACGCTGCATGCGAGTCCCTGTCATCAAATGGAGCAAATGAAGTTTAATGCCCTGAATATCTGAATCCGCTACCACCCGACGCACATTTTCAAGCATCATGTCCTGGGTTTCACCCGGTAAGCCATTAATCAGATGTACACAAACCAAAATACCCCGAGCTCGTAATTTTTCAACAGCATCCAAGTAAGTCTGATAATCATGCGCACGATTAATCAAATCGCTCGTTTCCTGATAAGTCGTCTGTAAGCCTAGCTCAACCCAAACCGTCATCCGCTCATTGAGCTCAGACAGATAATCCAGCACATCATCAGGCAAACAATCCGGACGCGTCCCAATGTTAATGCCAACAATATCAGGTCGATCCACCGCTTGTTCAAAGCGCTCACGCAGCACTTCTACCGGACCATGTGTATTGGTAAAGTTTTGGAAATAGGCGATATACTTCTTCACACCCGGCCATTTTTGATGGAGAAATTCAATCTCTTTTTCCACCTGAACTGCAATCGGCTCCTCAGGTGCCACAATCATATCACCTGATCCAGACACCGAACAGAATGTACAGCCACCATGCGCCACCGTCCCATCCCGATTCGGACAATCAAAACCCGCGTCGATCGGCACTTTAAACACCTTCTCACCAAAATTATCACGCAGATAATCATTCCACGTCGTATATCGCTTATTCACTTTTGAACTCCCTTAAACCGCCACTTAAAACGCACCTCATCATAAATCGGGAACGTCAACAACAAAATACTACCGCTCATCAGCCAACCACCCAAAATATCCGTCGGATAATGCACCCCCAGATAAATACGAGACATCCCAATTATGATGATGAACATGCTAGCTAACACACGAACTAACCACTTCATTTGCCGACTGTGCAGCCTTTGACAAATCAGCACCATCAAACAGGTATAAAACATCATACTCGTGCTAGCATGCCCCGAAGGAAAGCTCAGCCCATTCTCTACCACAAGATGCGGTAAAGAAGGCCGCGTCCGACCATAGACATGCTTAAAAATAAAGACTAAAACAGGGACGAGTGCCACATTAGCTGTGATAAAAATCGCTTCAGCATACCATTTTTTTAACAATAAAAAAACAAGTAAAGCACCCAAGAGAATAGGGACATAAACCGTTCCACCAAAGTTCGTCACGACTTGATAAAAAGAAGTTAGCCCATCTGACATAGTGTGCCTAACCATAGACTGAACTTGATGGTCAATTCCTTTTAAACTAGTCGGAAAAAACTTGACCAAATAGCCTAGCATAACGAAGAGGACCAAGCCGAAGCTTGCATATAATTGATACGTTTTTTTTAGTTTCATCATTCCATTATAACAAAAAAGTCCATCTATTGAAACATAGATGAACTTACGATATCTGACTCCGCTTGCAAGACTCGAACTTGCGACATCATGATTAACAGTCATGCGCTACTACCAACTGAGCTAAAGCGGAATATGCTTGGCACCGACCATATCTCACAGGGGGCAACCCCCAACTACTTCCGGCGTAATGAGACTTAACTGCTGTGTTCGACATGGGAACAGGTGTATCTCTCATGCAATAAGCACCAAACTTTTGAATATCTAATCTTTCAATTAAAACACTCAAAACTGAATAACAATTTTCTAAATTAACTTTCTTAAACCAAAAACGTTCTTCTTTACTTTTAGGTAAAGTCCTCGAGCTATTAGTACTAGTCCGCTCCAAGTATCACTACCCTTCCACTTCTAGCCTATCTACCTGATCATCTCTCAGGGCTCTTAATTCATAAAGAATGGGAAATCTCATCTTGAGGTTGGTTTCACACTTAGATGCTTTCAGCGTTTATCCGTTCCCTACATAGCTACCCAGCGATGCCTTTGGCAAGACAACTGGTACACCAGCGGTAAGTCCACCCCGGTCCTCTCGTACTAAGGGCAGATCCTCTCAAATTTCCTACGCCCGCGACGGATAGGGACCGAACTGTCTCACGACGTTCTGAACCCAGCTCGCGTGCCGCTTTAATGGGCGAACAGCCCAACCCTTGGGACCGACTACAGCCCCAGGATGCGACGAGCCGACATCGAGGTGCCAAACCTCCCCGTCGATGTGAACTCTTGGGGGAGATAAGCCTGTTATCCCCAGGGTAGCTTTTATCCGTTGAGCGATGGCCCTTCCATGCGGTACCACCGGATCACTAAGTCCTACTTTCGTACCTGCTCGACTTGTATGTCTCGCAGTCAATCTCCCTTATACCTTTACACTCTACGCATGATTTCCAACCATGCTGAGGGAAACTTTGAGCGCCTCCGTTACTCTTTAGGAGGCGACCGCCCCAGTCAAACTGCCCAGCAGACACTGTCTCCCATGCCGATCAGGCATGCGGGTTAGAGTAGCCATTACACAAGGGTAGTATCCCAACAGCGCCTCAATGAAAACTAGCGTCCTCACTTCATCGGCTCCTACCTATCCTGTACATGTGCAACAGATACTCAATATCAACTTGCAGTAAAGCTCCATGGGGTCTTTCCGTCCTGTCGCGGGTAACCTGCATCTTCACAGGTACTAAAATTTCACCGAGTCTCTCGTTGAGACAGTGCCCAAATCGTTACGCCTTTCGTGCGGGTCGGAACTTACCCGACAAGGAATTTCGCTACCTTAGGACCGTTATAGTTACGGCCGCCGTTTACTGGGGCTTCAATTCATACCTTCGCTTACGCTAAGCACTCCTCTTAACCTTCCAGCACCGGGCAGGCGTCACCCCCTATACATCATCTTACGATTTAGCAGAGAGCTGTGTTTTTGATAAACAGTCGCTTGGGCCTATTCACTGCGGCTCTACAAATGTAGAGCACCCCTTCTCCCGAAGTTACGGGGTCATTTTGCCGAGTTCCTTAACGAGAGTTCTCTCGCTCACCTGAGGCTACTCGCCTCGACTACCTGTGTCGGTTTGCGGTACGGGTAGGTTATAATTAAACGCTAGAAGATTTTCTTGGCAGTGTGACATCAGATACTTCGCACTCGAAAGTGCTTCCCCATCACAGCTCAATCTTAAAGGTACAAGCATTTGACTCATACCAAACCTCACTGCTTAGACCAGAATCCATTAACTGGCACATCTTAGCCTACTGCGTCCCTCCAATCACTATATAACCTAGTACAGGAATATCAACCTGTTGTCCATCGGATACGCCATTCGGCCTCTCCTTAGGTCCCGACTAACCCAGGGCGGACGAGCCTTCCCCTGGAAACCTTAGTCTTACGGTGGACAGGATTCTCACCTGTCTTGCGCTACTCATACCGGCATTCTCACTTCTTATCGCTCCAGCACTCCTCACGGTATACCTTCGTCGCTGATAAGAACGCTCTCCTACCAATTAAATAAATTTAATTCCATAGCTTCGGTAATATGTTTTAGCCCCGGTACATTTTCGGCGCAGGATCACTCGACTAGTGAGCTATTACGCACTCTTTAAATGATAGCTGCTTCTGAGCTAACATCCTAGTTGTCTGTGCAATCCCACATCCTTTTCCACTTAACATATATTTTGGGACCTTAGCTGATGGTCTGGGCTGTTTCCCTTTCGACTATGGATCTTAGCACTCACAGTCTGACTGCCCAACGCATGTAAATGGCATTCGGAGTTTATCTGAGATTGGTAATCCGGGATGGACCCCTCACCCAAACAGTGCTCTACCTCCATTACATTCAAGTTGGACGCTAGCCCTAAAGCTATTTCGGAGAGAACCAGCTATCTCCAAGTTCGTTTGGAATTTCTCCGCTATCCACAAGTCATCCAAACACTTTTCAACGTGTCCTGGTTCGGGCCTCCAGTGCGTCTTACCGCACCTTCACCCTGCTCATGGATAGGTCACATGGTTTCGGGTCTAAATCATGATACTAAAGCGCCCTATTAAGACTCGCTTTCGCTACGGCTCCGACTCTTCATCTTAACCTCGCATCATAACTTAACTCGCCGGTTCATTCTACAAAAGGCACGCTCTCACCCATTAACGGGCTCGAACTTGTTGTAGGCACACGGTTTCAGGTGCTATTTCACTCCCCTCCCGGGGTTCTTTTCACCTTTCCCTCACGGTACTTGTTCACTATCGGTCACTAGAGAGTATTTAGGGTTGGGAGATGGTCCTCCCAGATTCCGACGAGATTTCTCGTGTCTCGCCGTACTCAGGATACTGCTAGGTATATATTCTATTTCAACTACGAGGCTATTACTCTCTTTAGCTTACCTTCCCAGGTAATTCGTCTATAAAATATAAGTCCACTGCGCAGTCCTACAACCCCAAGAGATAAATCTCTTGGTTTGCCCTTCTTCCGTTTCGCTCGCCGCTACTAAGGAAATCGCGTTTGCTTTCTCTTCCTGTTGCTACTTAGATGTTTCAGTTCACAACGTCTTGCCCTGTATGTGCTATGTATTCACACAAACAGTAGTAGCCATTAGCTACTGGGTTCCCCCATTCGGACACCTGCGGATCAAAGCTTACTTACAGCTCCCCGCAGAATTTCGTAGTTAGTCACGTCCTTCATCGCCTTCTAGTGCCAAGGCATCCACCGTGCGCCCTTATTAACTTAACCTTTAAATCGATACATTTAAGTATCTGGTAATAAGTATTGAGTCTTGCGACTCACGCTTTTTTTTGAGGTGACATATCACTATGCCACTTCTCGGTTTATTTCTTGTTATTTTAGAAATTGTTATTCAGTTTTCAATGATCTAATTGCCTATTTTAATGTCTTCGTTGACAATGGAGCCTAGCGGGATCGAACCGCTGACCTCCTGCGTGCAAAGCAGGCGCTCTCCCAGCTGAGCTAAGGCCCCGTCTTCTTGTAGAGAAGATTTTTACAGTTTTAGGTATAAACCTCTCAAAACTAAATAAAACAGAAACAACTTCGTACAGTTATCCATGAATTGCCTAAGCAACCATTTTTCCTTAGAAAGGAGGTGATCCAGCCGCACCTTCCGATACGGCTACCTTGTTACGACTTCACCCCAATCATCTATCCTACCTTAGACGGCTGCCTCCTTAAAGGTTAGCTCACCGGCTTTGGGTATTACAAACTCTCGTGGTGTGACGGGCGGTGTGTACAAGGCCCGGGAACGTATTCACCGCGGCGTGCTGATCCGCGATTACTAGCGATTCCGACTTCATGTAGGCGAGTTGCAGCCTACAATCCGAACTGAGATTGGCTTTAAGAGATTAGCTTGACATCACTGCCTTGCGACTCGTTGTACCAACCATTGTAGCACGTGTGTAGCCCAGGTCATAAGGGGCATGATGATTTGACGTCATCCCCACCTTCCTCCGGTTTATTACCGGCAGTCTCGCTAGAGTGCCCAACTTAATGATGGCAACTAACAATAGGGGTTGCGCTCGTTGCGGGACTTAACCCAACATCTCACGACACGAGCTGACGACAACCATGCACCACCTGTATCCCGTGTCCCGAAGGAACTTCCTATCTCTAGGAATAGCACGAGTATGTCAAGACCTGGTAAGGTTCTTCGCGTTGCTTCGAATTAAACCACATGCTCCACCGCTTGTGCGGGCCCCCGTCAATTCCTTTGAGTTTCAACCTTGCGGTCGTACTCCCCAGGCGGAGTGCTTAATGCGTTTGCTGCGTCACTTAGGGCTGGATAGCCCCAAACAACTAGCACTCATCGTTTACGGCGTGGACTACCAGGGTATCTAATCCTGTTTGCTACCCACGCTTTCGAGCCTCAGTGTCAGTGACAGTCCAGAGAGCCGCTTTCGCCACCGGTGTTCCTCCATATATCTACGCATTTCACCGCTACACATGGAATTCCACTCTCCTCTACTGCACTCAAGTCTAACAGTTTCCAATGCACACAATGGTTGAGCCACTGCCTTTTACATCAGACTTATTAAACCACCTGCGCTCGCTTTACGCCCAATAAATCCGGACAACGCTCGGGACCTACGTATTACCGCGGCTGCTGGCACGTAGTTAGCCGTCCCTTTCTGGTTAGATACCGTCACTTGCATAACTTTCCACTCTATGCAACGTTCTTCTCTAACAACAGAGTTTTACGATCCGAAAACCTTCTTCACTCACGCGGCGTTGCTCGGTCAGACTTTCGTCCATTGCCGAAGATTCCCTACTGCTGCCTCCCGTAGGAGTTTGGGCCGTGTCTCAGTCCCAATGTGGCCGATCACCCTCTCAGGTCGGCTATGTATCATCGCCTTGGTAGTCCATTACACTACCAACTAGCTAATACAACGCGGGTCCATCTCTCAGTGTACCAGTTGGTACTTTCAAATTAAGATTATGCAATCTCAATTGTTATGCGGTATTAGCTATCGTTTCCAATAGTTATCCCCCGCTGATAGGTAGGTTACCCACGCGTTACTCACCCGTTCGCTACTCTTGATTTTCGATGAAGCAAGCTTCGGTGAAAATCAAGCGTTCAACTTGCATGTATTAGGCACGCCGCCAGCGTTCGTCCTGAGCCAGGATCAAACTCTCATTTAAATGAGAACATATTACTATGTTCCAGCTTTTGTTTTTTGTCCGTTCATTTCTGAACGATTTATTGTCGAATTGACAGTTGGTTGTTTATTGCTAAACAACCGCTGTACTTGGTTTGTTTTCTGTTTTATTCAGTTTTCAAAGGTCTATTTCGTTTGCGCTGTTCTTACGAGACAACTATTTAATTCTACCAAAACTTTTTTGACTTGTCAACACTTTCTGAAAAGTTTTTTTATTTTCTTTTCTTTCGTTCGTGACCTGTCGTTTTGAGTACTTTATTATCTTATCAAATCTAACGCCTCGTGTCAACTCTTTTTTTCGTTTATTTTTCTTTTTTATTAAAATTTGATTTCTACCATGTGTCATTCGTGGTATATCCTGGTTATTTAGGGCATATTTTCGTCCATTCACGGCATCTTGATTTTTTTTGTCATTTTTTTCTTTATACTGGGACTAACCGATCGTTTAGAAAAAAAGGAGTAGACACTTGGATAAAATTGAACACATTCTCAACCACATTGAACCGATTATTACGAATTGTCGCAAGAAAACTAAAATTCCTTCCTGGGAAGCAGAGGATTATGTGCAGGAGGGGATGATTATTGCTTTGGAGATGTACCATCAATTGCTCTTAGAGCCCCCAGAGGATGACGCCTTTAATTTCTATGTCTTCTTTAAGGTCAAGTATTCTTGCTTTTTGATTGATCAGTATCGCAAGGCCATGACGGTCAAGCGCAAGTTCAATCAATTGGATTATTGTCAGTTGTCTGAGACGCTCAATCTCTTTGATCAGAAGCAGGATGTGGCTGAGCAGGTCATTTACCAACTCCTCTGTCAGGAGATTCATCTTGTTTTGACACCCAAAGAAGTTCTTTTGTTTGACGCGCTTAAAAGTGGCGAGAAGATTGATCGCAACCTCAAGTATCGCCTCAAGAAGAAGATTCTGGACTATATTGAGAAGTTTTGGCGATAAATGGCATCGGCTATACCAATACTTCTTTTTTAGGCTCTATAATTTCTGTAGTGGGTAAATCCACTGTAGAGATTATGGAGCCTTTTTTAGTGTAGAAAAAAAGTCCCATATGACCTATAATGAAAAGCGACGAAACTCACATTAGAAAGACTCATATGGAACAACTAAATCTTATCACAAATTTTCTCAGAATTAAAGACAAAAATATCACTATCACTGATGAATATGATATGGGGACTCACTTAGAACTCCACGGTCACTTGGACTACACAGCCCCTAAATGCCCAAAATGCAAGAGACAAATGGCTAAGTACGACTACCAGAAAACTTCTAAAATCCCCTACCTAGAAACTGCTGGCTACCCTTTACTTATCCGCCTTAGAAAGCGTCGTTTCAAGTGTAAAGATTGCGGAAAAATGGCGGTCGCTGAAACTCCTCTTGTCAAGAAGAACCACCAAATCTCTGTCGCTGTTAACCAGAAAATCGCACAATTACTCATCGAAAATCAAGCAATGAAACATATTGCACACAGGCTATCAATTTCAACATCGTCAGTTATGAGAAAGCTCAATGAGTTCAAGTTTGAAACGGATTGGAATACCCTACCTGAGGTGATGAGTTGGGACGAGTATGCCTTCAAGAAGGGGAAAATGAGCTTCATCGCTCAAGATTTCGACTCCCTAAATATCATCGCCATTCTCGACGGAAGAACTCAAGCAACCATCCGAAACCACTTTCTACGCTATCCTAGAAAGGTTAGAAATCGGGTCAAAGTGATTACCATGGATATGTTTAGTCCCTATTATCAACTTGCTAAACAGCTTTTTCCGAATGCAAAAATTGTACTCGATCGCTTTCATATCGTGCAACACCTTAGTCGTGCTATGAACCGTGTCCGTATTCAAATTATGAATCAATTCGACAGAAAATCGCAGGAATACCGAGCCTTGAAACGTTACTGGAAATTGATACAACAAGATAGCCGTAAACTCAGCGATAAACGATTTTATCGCCCTATGTTTCGAATGCATTTGACTAACAAGGAAATCCTAGAAAAACTCCTGTCTTTCTCCGAGGAACTACGACAACACTATGAACTCTATCAGCTTCTCTTATTTCATTTCCAAGAGAAAAACTCAGACCATTTCTTTGACCTCATCGAACAGGAAATAGCCATCGTTAATCCTATTTTCCAGACGGTATTGAAGACATTTTTAAAGGATAAAGACAAGGTTTTAAACGCCATGGAATTGCCTTATTCAAACGCCAAACTGGAAGCTACCAATAATCTCATCAAAGTCATTAAGAGAAATGCCTTTGGTTTCAGGAACTTTGAAAACTTTAAAAAACGGATTTTGATTGCATTGAACATAAAGAAAGAGAGGACGAAGTTCGTCCTCTCTAGGTGTTAGCTTTTCATCTACCCACTACAGTTGACAAAGAGCCCTTTTTTACCAGTATCACTTATTAAAGAAAAGGAATCAATGACATCTCATAGAACTGATTCTGTTTAATCTCGCGCTTGCCACAGTTCTTAATCCTGTTAACCAGAAATGCCAATGATTTTAAAAAAACAAAAAACGCTGTCCTCAGACAACGTTTACTTAGCTCCGCTTGCAAGACTCGAACTTGCGACATCATGATTAACAGTCATGCGCTACTACCAACTGAGCTAAAGCGGAATAATCTCAATTGGTAGAGTAGAAGAAAACTTCGTTTTCCCTATCCGCAACCTTGAAGCAGTGCTTCAAGCCAACTGAGCTAAAGCGGAATATGCTTGGCACCGACCATATCTCACAGGGGGCAACCCCCCAACTACTTCCGGCGTAATGAGACTTAACTGCTGTGTTCGACATGGGAACAGGTGTATCTCTCATGCAATAAGCACCAAACTTTTTTGAAAATAATTTTTCAAATGGGCACAAGTGGACTCGAACCACCGACCTCACGCTTATCAGGCGTGCGCTCTAACCAGCTGAGCTATGCGCCCTAATTTAGAATTAGGAACCAATTTTTTTCAATAAAAAAATGGTAAAGCGGGTGACGAGAATCGAACTCGCGTAGTTAGCTTGGAAGGCTAAGGTTCTACCATTAAACTACACCCGCTTAAGATTTATTATGGTTAACCATAATATGGCGCGAGACGGAATCGAACCGCCGACACATGGAGCTTCAATCCATTGCTCTACCAACTGAGCTACCGAGCCAAGTGTTGTTATTAAATATAATTTTAAAATACTCATTAAGCATTTTAAACGGTCCCGACGGGAATTGAACCCGCGATCTTCGCCGTGACAGGGCGACGTGATAACCGCTACACTACGGGACCTACTGATTTGATGATTGCGGGAGCAGGATTTGAACCTACGACCTTCGGGTTATGAGCCCGACGAGCTACCGAGCTGCTCCATCCCGCGATAATGTTATATTAGGAACTCGTCGTTTCCTAAAGGAGGATTAGGGATTCGAACCCTAGCACGCTTTTACACGCCTGACGGTTTTCAAGACCGTTCCCTTCAGCCAGACTTGGGTAATCCTCCATAAAAAATAGTCCGTACGGGATTCGAACCCGTGATACCGCCGTGAAAAGGCGGTGTCTTAACCCCTTGACCAACGGACCAGGGTTTGAACTGTTTGAGATGTCTCAATCAGCAACAAAAATAATTATATCGTATTAATACTATTCCGTCAAGCACTTTTTCAAAAAAAGTTAAAAAATTTTATTATTGCTTTTTGAAATTGACATCAAACGCTTTTATTATAAGGCCCAATGTGTCATGCCACCATGATTAAAAAGATAAACAGCAGCCTCAATTTGTGCTTGTACATCCCCATCATAACCTGGATAACTAGGTGCTAATTGGAAGAGGCCATAATAGCCAAGTGAATTTTTGATTGTCGCAATCCAGCCACTCTCACGTGAAATGATATAATCCCATTGACTTGCGTCCACACCGGTACGCGTTTGAAGTTGTGTCAAAACATAGGCACGGTCTTCATCTGATAAACCACCCGCAGCGACTTTATTACCATTATTAACTGAAACACTTTGGGTAGTTTGTGCGTCAAGCTCTTCAGTGGTAGCTGTTATATCTAAAGAGACTGTTGTTTCTGCTTTAACAAGATAAGACTTTGAAAAGGCTAAGACTTGACCAACATAAATGGCTTCCGGAGACTTTAAATCATTTTGCTGAATGATGGCTGCCTCGCTAACTTGAAAACGACTCGCAATCGCACTGAGTGAATCTCCTGCCTGAACTGTATAGCTCACGTGATCACTGACTTCATCAGATTTAACAGGCTCCGGTTGAACAGCATGACTTAAATTAGAAACTTCTGGTTTCGGACTAACTTGCGAAGTTACAGCAACCATCTTATTCTGTACCATGCGCTCTGTTTTAGCACTCGTCGTATCCGCCTGAGTACTGCTTTCATTCCCTAATACGAGAAAAACAGAAACACCGAATACTAGACCTAGCATCCCGATAAGACTTAAAATTGTAAAAATTACTTTATGTGATGTTTTAAAATCATTCTTTTTATATTTTTGCATACTAATTAATTCTACCATGAAAAACCAACAAAAAAGCCTTGTTACAGACTTTTCATATTTTTGTTATCTTTTCGTAACTTTAGGGTTTTCCTTTTGATTTAGCAACTTGATTCAAACTCTGAGCCAGAAGATTAAGATAATCAATCGCAACATCTTCCTTACCAGCAAAATGGACCTTATCCGCCCACAAACGATCCTCTTGTGGTTCAATATAACTCGCCCAGTCTGCTACGCTGATCCACTGATAGGTGTTGGGGAGAGATTTTAGATAAGTATCGAACTCACTTAAAACAACCTTATTTTTTCCATCATAGGGGGTGACAAATACTAATCGTGTCCCTTTTGGGGCAGCTGCAACTATTTTTTGGACGTCTGCTGTCATATCATTGGTCACATTGGCACCAGCTGAAATGATGACATATTTGCCAATCGTTCCAGCCTTAACCCGTTTTTCAAATAAAGTCAGGATGCTGTCCAGGTTCAAGCCAACTTGCGCCTCAACATCTGCATCAGGTAGAATCTTTGATAGATAAGGTACAACACCCACCATCACCGAATCCCCCAGAACAGTCTGCGAGCTATCCAAAATCTTATCTGATAACGCCGTGCTTTGTTTCAGACGCATATCTGCGCTCGTATTAAAACCTGTTGCTGGATAATACCAACTCGTGTTGGCATTGATATTACTACCAACATCATAAAGATTCTGACTCAACTGACCCTTGTGGTCAAGAGATACCATGGCTTCACTAATGGCCGCCTCATGAAGACTTTGCTCGGTCTTTGAAAGGGCAGGCGCAGTCACAAGAACACCAAGCCCCACCAAGCTTAACACACTCAGCCCCGCATAAAATGGCTTAGCCATCAACCATTGCGCAGGTTGTTTCCCATGAAAATAGGGTTCAACACCATAATAGACAGCAGCTGAAGCTGCAAATGAAACGAGAAAACTCAAGACGCCCGCCAACAAAACTTGAGGAACAAAATGAGAAATGATCAGCCAAACTGGCCAGTGAAAGAGATAAAGACTATAAGACGTGTCCGCAAGTACTGTCAAAATTTTAGGTTCAGGACGACTCGTGCGTTCGTGCAGAATTCTAAATTGAACAATTAAAATGGCGGTTAAAATACTCGTTAAAATTAGATTCGTTCGAATCGTCCAGCTACTCTCAAATTTGCCAAATAAACTCAGTGCCAACAAAATCAAAATCGGAAGACCTGACCACACCAATAGTTTTTTAATCGGATAGACTGCAAAACGCGCTTGCTGATGCTCACTAATTCGCACACCAACAATAGTCGCAACCAGGGCACCGATAAAGAAAGGATAGGCATGGCTAGCAAAAGCAAAATAGCTATAACTTAAATACTTGGGATCAATTGTCACTTGGAGGTAAATAATAGAAGCAAAACTCGCTAAAACAGCAACGATAAAGACAACAAAACGCGTTTGATTCAATAATTTCTTACCTGTTAGCCCTTGTTTTTTCAACCAAAAAACCAAAATAAAGAGTAAAGCTCCCCAAACAAGATAGAAAAGAAATTCCAAAGAAAGGGTCCAAGTATGGATATATAACTGTGGTGTTTGCTGCGCTTCATAGGATAAACCCGATTGAATTTCAAAACGATTGGTCACAAACCCAATCGCAGCAGCCACTTGCTTAGCGAGATTCGCCCGAAAATCTGACGGTAATAATAAGGTAAAAGGCAAGGTCGTCAAGATCATGATCACCAATGGCGGAAAAATCCTGATAAACCGGCGTTTATAGTAGGTTAATAACTTAAAATGATTTGATTTTTCAAGTTCAATCAAAAAGAGCGCAGTGATCAGATAGCCTGAAAACACAAAGAAAACATCAACGCCAATAAAACCACTCGGAAACGTCTTAGCAAAAAAGTGATAACCTAACACCGCCACAAGACCCAGCACCCGAATCAGGGAAAACCATTTAATTTTCATTTTTCAAGCTCCCCCATTTTAAAGACACCCGTGATAGCCTCACCTACAATTGGTGTATAGGTCCCTTGGCCATCCGGTAAACCATTCTTCCACGCCCCCTCATAGCTTGCACCATTGGCAAAATGCATTTTGCCCTGCCAAAGGCCTGCAAACCGCCAAGCCCCTTCATAGGTAAAAATGGTACCATTAAACGTATATTGACCTGCTGCTTGATGAACGACTGACTTGTCAGCTAAGGTGATGGTGACTTTGTCAGCTTTTTCTGTGACAACATAAGCATTATTTTTAGTATAGGTCATAGGACCAACCAATTTGCCTGACTGAAACTGAGCTTTCAACGTATTGCCAGAACTGTCCGTAATCGTCGCAGGACCCGAAAAACGGCCATTGTTTAAACCGCCTTGGTAAGTCAACTTTTGATCCAAGGTTTTTTGCGTCACTTGCCGGGTCACACTAAAGTCGCCTAAAGCATAGAGTTGTGCGATGACAATGACGAAAAGACTGACCAAGATGGCCAGCGTCAATTTTTTGAATTTAAGTTTAGTTATTGTTTGAGCTGGCAATACTGCCGCAACATCACTTTGAGCCACAGACTGCTCTGACAATTCAGAAGTCTCCAAAATCTCAGGCGCATCCGCAAGATCCGAACTGTCCGTCAACGCTACCTCTTGCTCAAAACGACGTTTGGCTTCAAGTTCTGCCAATTTTTCCTTGAATGTTTGAGCCAATTTATACTACTTCCCTCAAGTTGATTACCTTATATTGTATCATAAATCATAAAAAATCAGGCAATCAGGCCTGATTTTTCATCAATTATCTTGGTTCTCAATTTTGTTTAAATCATCATCTAAATTGTCAACTTTTGGTTCGTTGACGGCTTTTAAAGTTTGTTCAAAATCTGCAGGTTCAACAGATTCTGATGCTTCAACATTATCAGCAGGCATTTGACCCGTTTCAAATAAAGATTTGATTTGACGTGCATCCAAAGTCTCATACTCAAGCAAGGCAAGTGCGATTGCTTTGTGTTGTTCACGATGACTTTCAATGATTTGACGCGCTGTTTCGTGCGCTTCGTTAATGATGCTGCGCACTTCTTCATCAATGGCTTGAGCTGTGTATTCACTGTAACCTTTGGTTTGACCATAGTCACGGCCAATAAAGACAGCTTGAGAATTACCTTCAAGTGTCACCGTACCGAGGCGTTCAGACATTCCATACTGGGTCACCATACCACGTGCCAGTTGCGTTGCTTGTTCGAAGTCATTTGAGGCACCCGTTGTGATGGCGTTGAAAATGATTTCTTCAGCCGTTCGACCGCCCATAAGACCTGCCAGACGTTCTTGCATATCTTCTTTAGAGAGTAAGAATTGGTCTTCTTTTGGCAAGGAAATCATATAACCGCCAGCACGACCACGGGGAACAATTGTTACCTTGTGGACAAAGCTAGCATTTGAGAGGACGAGACCTACAATGGTATGTCCTGCTTCATGGTAGGCCACCATTTCACGTTCGCGCTCAGAAATTCGTTTGTCTTTCTTAGCTGGACCTGCAATCACGCGGTCTTCTGCCTCATCAATATCAGAGGCATCAATCACAGACTTGTTACGTCTGGCAGCAACGAGCGCTGCTTCATTGAGGACATTTTCCAAGTCCGCACCCACGAAACCAGGAGTTTGTTGGGCAACAACTTTTAAATCGACATCAGCTGCCAAAGGTTTGTTTTTAGCATGCACTTTCAGGACCGCTTCACGGCCTTTGACATCTGGCGCCCCAACGAGGACTTTCCGGTCAAAACGACCTGGACGCAGTAAGGCTGGATCGAGTACATCCGAACGGTTAGTCGCTGCGATGACGATGACAGCATCGTTGCTTTCGTTGAACCCATCCATCTCAACCAGGAGTTGGTTAAGGGTTTGTTCCCGCTCATCATTACCGCCACCCATGCCGGCGCCACGTTGGCGACCGACAGCATCAATCTCATCGATAAAGACGATAGCAGGGGCGTTTTTCTTAGCATTTTCAAAAAGATCACGAACACGGGATGCGCCGACACCGACAAACATTTCCACAAAGTCTGAACCAGAAATTGAGAAAAATGGTACCGCAGCTTCACCTGCAACCGCTTTGGCAAGCAAGGTTTTACCGGTTCCTGGAGGGCCCTCAAGGAGGACGCCTGCTGGAATACGTGCACCTAAATCATGATATTTTTTAGGGTTTTTCAAGAAATCAACCACTTCCACAAGTTCTTGTTTCTCTTCATCAGCACCTGCAACATCCGCAAAACGGACTTTGACGGTTTTCTTATCTTGCTCTTTGGCACGGGATTTTCCGAAACTCATCGGATTACCGCCACCATTCGCACCACCGCCGCGCATGCCGCCCATCATCATGTAGAGGAAGCCAATCATGAGAAGGAGCGGCAACCAAGAACCAAGAAGGGTCAACCAGACGCCATTTGAGGCTTCCGGCTTAACAGACACTTTAACTTTTTCCTTGTCTGCTATTTTTTGCAACTCACTAATCGTGGTATCTGTTGGCAAAATCAAACTTGTAAACTTCTTAACTTCAATTGGTTTATTGTCGATCAAAGAAAAGTTTGTTTTGGCTTTAACCTTTTCAGCTTTTTTATATTCCCCACTCACTGAA
Organism: Lactococcus sp.; assembly: GCA_047833645.1. Classification (GTDB taxonomy): domain Bacteria; phylum Bacillota; class Bacilli; order Lactobacillales; family Streptococcaceae; genus Pseudolactococcus. The sequence goes on along the minus strand of CP181259.1, from coordinate 1,410,910 downwards.
ATCAGCGAAGCAGATGGCTGATAAGAAAAGTCTTTGATGTCACCAGCTTTTAATTTTTTAACCAGTGTTGAATAGCTGATTTTATCTACTGTTTCACTACCAACACCCTTGAAAAAATATTGGAATCCGACAACCGCAATGATGACCATGATTACCCATAAGAAGGAGTTTTTTATGAAACCACTGTTTTTATTTTTATTATTCATAGAATCCTTGTCTAAATTTTGTTTGATATCAGATATTATGACAAATTTTCCCAAAAATGTCTATTATAAACGTCAGGTTTGGTCAATATCAGCCTTAAGGCTGATACAATTTCTCAAAACACTCGCCCAGTCTAAGATTGTTTAAGCTTGGGTTTGATAAATTTCTGCTTTAAGAATACCGATATAGGGCAGGTTACGATACTGTTCATCGTAATCCAAACCGAACCCAACTAAAAATTCATTAGGTAAGGTAAAGCCGACATAATCCGCTTCAATGTCAACGACACGACCTTCAGGTTTATCGACCAGTGTCACAATCTTGACTGACTTCGCTTTACGGTGTAAAAGCAATTCTTTCAAATACAAGAGTGTTCGGCCTGTATCAATAATATCTTCCACAATTACGATATCACGACCTTCAACAGACGTATCCAAATCCTTGATCATCTTCACTTCACCAGATGATGACGTCCCACCGTGGTAGCTTGACACCACCATGAAATCCATCTCAATATGCGCATCAATCCGTTTAGTCAATTCTGCAAAAAAGGGCACTGAGCCTTTTAAAATTGCGATCATCAATGGATTTTTATCCGCGTACGCCGCTGTTAAAATTTGACCCAATTCCTGTGATTTCGCACAAATTTCTGCTTCGGTCACTAAAACTTTCTCAATCGTTTGTTCTAACATATCGTCTTTTTATCTCTTTTCCCTATAATAAAGTGTTCTTTTTATTTTAGCATGTTTCAATGATTTACTCAAATCTGCAGTCGCGACATCTAGTACCCCGTAAATAACATCTCCTACAACGATTAAAGGATTACCACGTTTTTTAAGCGCAACTTTATGATCGATAAAATAACGGCGTAACTTTTTATCAACGCCATTGACCTGAATGCGATCCCCTGGTTGACGTTTTCGAATCACAATCTGTCCAGTAGCCGGCAAATCAATCTCCTGAAACTCACCTGTCGGATAAGGCGTTAAAGCTGTCTCAAATTCCGTCGCCTTAGACCTTTCTTCAATATAAAAATGGTAGCGATCTTTAATAAAGTTGTACTCATTTGAAATCGCATGAAAATATTGCCCCTCACGACGAATAATATGTAATAATTCATCAAACTGAGCTTTTGAAACTTCTAGTGCTGGGAATTTAGCAATATAGTCCTGTAAAATAAAGTATTGCAAATCATCCATTTCTCGCGCAAACTCAAGCAACTCTATTTTGTCAGCTGCTGCATAAGCGCGAGCACTGTAAGTCACAATCGACATTGCCTTTTGAATCTCATCCGTCAAGCTCGTTAAATTTTCAGAAAATCGTGGATTTTCTTTTTCAAATGCCGGTAAATAAAGATTACGGACACGATTCCGCAAATAGTCATTCTCTGCATTAGAAGCATCTTCAAAATAGTCAGTGGCATCAAATTCAGACTTTTCAAAAGTCAAAAGTGGCCGGATCAAAGCTAGACCCTGATGTCCCTCACCAAAGGGTTGCACTGCCTGCATCTCGGTTAAGTGACGCAGACGTGAGCCACGAAGTTGACGGATCAAAAAATTCTCCGTTAAATCATCCTTATGATGGGCTGTTACCAAGGCTGTCACCTGATGTTCTGTCATAATCCTTTCAAAAAAATCATAACGGAAATCGCGTGCTTTTGCTTCAGAAAATGGCCCAACAAAATTGGCTGTATAAAAGGGAATCCCTAAGTCAGCCATCTTTTCTTGCAAGACTTTTGCTTCATGATCAGACACCACTCGCTGCTGATGGTTAACATGCGCAACTGATAAGGAAATATTGAGGGATTCTCTAGCTTGATAGAGCCAATTAAAAAGCGTCATGGAGTCTAGCCCACCTGATAGGGCAACTAAAACGGTTTGGTGGTGCTCAAAATAGCGTTTCGCCCCTACTATTTTGATAAATTTCTCGTAGGGGGTCATTTCATTACCTCATAGACGTCTTGGGAGATATTGGCCAAGGTTTCATTATCGGCATCGTTGTTTGTTTCGATCACCAGGATATAAGGCTCTGATGTAAAGATCAGGGCAGCATCATGGTTAAATTCATCTGCTGTACCGATTTTATGGGCCACTTGAACTGATTTTGGCAGCTTAGCAGGAATCCGTTCTGTATCATAATCCGTCCCAATCAAGGCATTGTAACCGGCCCCTCCTTCATGGTAGAGTGCTTCCAGAATACGCCCAACCATTTCTGCTGATGCCTCACGCTCGATGGGATCCCATGCTTGTCCTGTAATTTTAGTGATTTCAGACTGAAAACTTTCAGAAAATCGATCTGTTTCATAGTAAGCCAGCATATTACTGGCCACATTATCAGAGTCTTTAGCGGTTCGATTAATCAAGTCCAATAAACTGTAGGTTTGATAATCTGGCGTTTTGGGTAAAAAACCTGTCCCTTCTGTTCTAAAGGCGCCCTGCCACCCATTCACTAAGTCATTGTAGGCTAAGCTATCGCTTAGACTCGCATTTCCTAGATTAATCTGTTTTTGGGTCCAATAGAGAATGGGTAATTTACTTAAACTAGCTGAATACATTTTTTGTGTTTGGTTGACACCCGTTGTAAATCCACTGTCAAGTTGCTTGACATAGATGGCATAACCTGCTTGCTGGTATTTTTCATCGAGCAAGGCTTGAACTTGATCCAATTTAGGATTTTTCAAAGTTGCAGATCGACTGTCTATCCAGCCGGTTTTGCCACCCTCAAAAGTAATTTGGTAGTAGGTCCCCCAATGCGTTGTCGCTTTTTTAGTGGTGTCAACTTTATTGCCTTTTGTCAATTTACTGTAAATTTGATTGTCAAATGTCGTCAACGGCGTGTAAAGCACGGCTGCATCTTGTGTGATGTAAAGCGGTTGTGTCAAGACTTCTGTTGTCAGTACTAGATCAGAACCAATCTCATTTTTGTTGTTGGACACAAAAGTGCCATCGGATAATTTGAGTGACTGAGCACTCAAGCCTTGCAGGGTCAGCTGTGTTCTAGCTGGTATTTTCTTAGCTTTCGTCTGCAAGTCAGCATCTGTATAGGACTGAATCTCTTTTAACGTGACTGGACGTTTGGGTAATTCTGACCATCTGGGTAATTTGGCATTGTCTGATAATAACTTTGGAGTATAAGTTTGCGAACTCACGATCTCTGTTTTCTCAGGGAACGTGAAAAAGGCTGGTAGGACCATCGCCGCGAAAACCAGCCATTGTAATACTAGAAAATTTTTCTTAATCTTTACCATGTCTTGCATTGTCTAAAACCTTATCAATCATTTGATTCGCTTGTGTTAAATCAGTCTGTTTGAGATGTTGCAGATGAATAAGCATCGGATTGCCACCATGTAGAAACTCATAGACACGTTGACGCTGGCCAAAAGACTCACTGGTGATATCCCAGGCTAGGTTGAGTAACAGCAGCCGCTCCTCTGCAGACATCAACTCACTGGTCAAGGCGGATTCGAGCATTTCTGCAAGATCCGGCTGGCTAAACGCTCGAAAATCCGGGATACCGACTGCCGAACCTGCTGAAAACTCTGCAATGACTCGCAAAGCTGCATCGTAGTAGGTTGTCAATTTAGCACGTACTGCCAATAAGGTTTGCATATTAGGCGTGAAAACACCTTTTTGCAGCCTGCCGGTGACTTCGCTAGCAATGAGACATGATCGGATGAGTTCCAAATTAACCGATAACTCGCCTAACTTTTCTTGGACACGCTCAAAGTCAAACAAACCTAGTTGCTTAGCAAGTCGAACAGCAAGCCCTGTCACAAACTCTAACTTAACAAAACCACGTACCTCATCTTGATGGGCAGTATGATTAAATAAACCACTTGCTTCAAAGAAAGCGTTAGACTGGGCCACGTCGCCACAAACGAAGAGGGCGTCATTGGGGACAAACACATCATCAAAAAGCAAAAAGGCATCCATCTCATCAAAAGCCTGAGACAAGGGATAATCTGCAAGCGTATAGTCTGATTTCATGGTGGGTTTGCGACAGATGATTTTAACCCCCGGTGTGGCGATCGGCAGGGCAAAAGCCAGGGCAAATCTTTGGTCCTCAGGCTTTAGATCTGGGAGGTTAAAAATGAGGAGCTCGTCAGCAAGTGGGGCTAGGGTGTTCACCTGTTTGGCGCCCCTGACAATCACACCATCTTCTCGTGTTTCTTTGATCCAAACACCCGCAAATTCCTGTCCTGTATCCAGTAATTGGGATAAGGTTTTCTGACGATCTAATTGCGGATTTTGAATGGCATGACTGACAAATAGATCATCATACTTAACGTGATTGGCCCAATTTTTGGCATTGAAAGCAAAGTCAATTTTGCCTTGAGCACCTAAAGCATCGGCATAGTTGCCTAAAACAGCGACACCTGCATTGATAAAATCTGGCGTCCGACCTAATAGACCAAAAGACTCGCGCGCAACTTCTTCATAAATTTGGCGCTTCTTCGCTAAATCTTTAACTGTTTTAGGGGCTAAAAACATGACGGAAGCTTCAATGCCGTTATTGAAAAAAGTATGATTCTTATTTTCATTTTGTAAGTCATAGTAGCGCTGAATGACTGCTAACGTTTTAGAAAAGACGCGCTCACTTGCCATATCCGTGACACGTTGACCGTTGAGGTAAACTTCTCGCCCATCATTAAGTTGCCCGTTTTTTGTCGTCATGCCTTGCTCCCTTTTTGATTATGTTCGTGCAATACTTGCAAACGTTCCCCAGCTCTAGCAAGTATTCTGTCATATTTGTCACGAAAGTCTTCTGGTATTAAGCTTAAATCAATTTTACCGTCGGCCTGGATCTCTTTCACAGCGACTGTCAGGGCGTCATGCCTCTGAATTTTCTCTCCTCGAGGAACATCCGACCACCGTAATAAGCCTGTCAGAAGCTCATCTGATAGGCTTTCAAAATGCGTCCGTTCTTCTGGTGATAAGTCGGTGGCTAAAAAGGTGATAAAGAGCCCGAACCGAGAAATAGATTGAACGCGACCTATCATTTTATTTTTGTGACCCCACCATCTGACAATTCCGGGATCAAGAATACTTTTTCACCATCTTTGGAATAATATCTCAGGCGTGCATACTTTTCGATAAAAACGGGGTCTTTCAATTTCACAATATTAGCTTTTTCAATGGCTAATTGTTTATCTAAAGCATCTGATTTTTTTTCGTATTCTGCCTTCAATGCCAAACGACTTTGTAAGGTTTGGTAAGATTTAACAAGATTAATAGTTGGTAAAACCATCACCAAAATAACAGCTACCAAAATTAAGCCTAAATAACGGCGTTTTGGTACCTGTTGATTGCTTGTTTGCATCCGGTTCAATTGTTGTGCTGTAAAGTCATTATTTAACCGGACAATTTTCTTTTGATTCGCCATGATACACCCTCTATCCGACAGATGACTGTCCACCTTCTCGGTTAGTCTGTCCTAACTTAATTTGATTTTTTCGATTGCCTGTCCTGCATCCTGATACCCAAAAAAGTTTAGGACGTCACACGCGTTTCTGACAAGATTTCATACATCTTATCGGCATCCTCTTTTTTTGTGGAATCTTTGATATCAAGGACTCGGACTTCTAAAACTTTATTGCCAAAAGTAATGGTTAAAACGTCCTGATATTTGACATCTGATGAACTTTTAGCCAAAATACCATTCAGTTTAATCCGCCCTTTATCGGCAACTTCCTTAGCGACTGTTCGACGCTTAATAATTCGCGAAACTTTTAAATATTTATCTAATCTCATAGCTTACATTATACCATAAATCCCCTTAGCTTGTACACCTCTTGCATTTACTGGACTTACCTGTTTTCGATTAAGTGACATCGGCTATTTTTTAATTAAAAAAATAATGTCTCATTTTTTTGCATAAGATTTCTTAAACGCATTCAAATGTGATATAATTAAAAGTAAGATGTAATTTTAACAACAACAAAAAGGGTTGCTTTTCCCCTAGAATATTAAGTAAACACGCTTTTTGTTCCACTTTAAAATAACTTATCATCTAGATATTACTCCTCAAAAAAAGAGAAATATGAAAAATATACTAACACTTCTCATCGTAGTGGTCAGCTTTTTTGCCACTAAAACTGCTGCTGATACCGTTGATTTCACCGTCACGCCCATTCTAGAAGGGGAACAGTCCGTGACAAATCAAACGATTTCTGCCAAGTATCAGGCACAGCAAACCTTACGTTTCAATTTACAAAACAATTCTGACAGTCCCCTTGACATTGAGATTAAAACAGCCATTCCTGATCTTGATAGTCAGGGCAATCAAATTTTTTCTGATTGTACTACTTTTTTAAAGGCCCATCAACAGTGACCCTGCCTCCGAATGGTAGCCAGGACATTACGATCACTTATAAAACGGAAGCTTTCAAAAAAGACTTTGATGGTGAAATTGCCAATGCCATTCTCTTTTGTCAAGGTGACCAATCGGTTAATTATATCCTTAATGTTCGAAAAAACGATCATAAGGATACTGAAACTATCATCATTGAGAAATCTGAAGCCACAATACTCAATAAAAAGTGCTTCATTCGGATTTTAATTAAAAATGACAGTAACGCTTGGCTAAATAATGTGTTAATTGAGAGTCATCTGGTAGACCAAGCAACTGTAAAACCTGAGTCCCATCAATTTAGCCGCATTGCCCCCAACAGTAAAATTGAAATTTTGATTCCTGTTCCCGAGAAATTCAAAGTTGGGACCTATCTCACCATGACTTCTGTTCAAACAGTCAATCGAACGTGGCATTTGGAAAGTCAGTTTAAACTCACAGCCTCAAAAATTGATTTGCTAAATGGCAAAGAGCAGCCCATTCATAAAGGCGTGCATTCCAAAACTTTTTACTATTTCAGTGGTCTTTTTATCTTACTCATCCTGACGATTTTTTTACAGTTTCGTTTCATTCAAAAACACAATCGGATCTAGTACCCGACGCCTGATTACCACAACCATTGGCACCAGATGGTTGTTTTTTTGCGGTTATTTTGTTAAAATGTAGTGAAAATGTTTCATCGTGATGGAGGTGTCAATGTACGCGTTAGGTGATTTTGTTGAAATGAAAAAACCACACGCTTGTGTCGTTAAAGCAACTGGTAAAAAAGCCAATCACTGGGAAATTGTGAGATTGGGTGCAGACATCAAGATTCGTTGTAGCAATTGTGATCACATCGTCTTGATGCCTCGCAATACGTTTAATCAAAAATTAAAAAAAATACTGGACTAAGAAAGGAGATTGAGCTGTTTATGTATCTCATTAACCGCTCAACATCTAAATTATGGCTTTAACAGCAGGCATCGTTGGTTTACCAAACGTTGGGAAATCAACTCTTTTTAATGCAATCACACAGGCGGGTGCAGAAGCTGCCAACTATCCTTTTGCGACCATTGACCCTAATGTGGGAACGGTCGAAGTTCCTGATGCGCGCCTCACTAAAATTACTGAGCTGATCAAACCTAAGAAAACAATTCCGACAACCTTTGAATTTACTGATATTGCAGGGATCGTTAAGGGTGCTTCAAAAGGGGAAGGTCTCGGGAACAAGTTTTTGGCCAACATTCGTGAAGTAGACGCCATTGTTCATGTGGTTCGTGCTTTTGATGATGAAAATGTCATGCGTGAGCAAGGCCGTGAAAGCGACTTTGTTGATCCAATTGCAGATATTGACACCATCAACTTGGAGCTGATTTTAGCAGATTTAGAATCTGTCAACAAACGTTACACGCGTGTTGAAAAAATTGCACGGACACAAAAAGACAAGGATGCCATCCTCGAGTTTAAGGTTTTAGAAAAAATCAAACCTGTCCTTGAAGCTGGCAAATCGGCACGTACAGTTGACTTCGAAGACGATGAACAAAAAGTTGTCAAATCCCTCTTTTTGTTAACAACTAAACCCGTTTTATATGTGGCCAATGTGTCAGAAGATGAAGTGGGTGATCCTGACAACATCAACTATGTCAAACAAATCCGAGACTTTGCTGCAACGGAAAACGCGGATACTGTCGTCATCTCAGCACGTGTTGAGGAAGAAATCGCTGAGCTTGAAGAAGATGAAAAAGCTGAATTTCTTGAAGCCATTAGCTTGACAGAATCTGGTGTTGACAAGTTGACACAGGTTGCTTATCATTTACTCGGTCTTGGCACTTACTTTACAGCAGGTGAAAAAGAAGTCCGCGCTTGGACCTTCAAACGTGGGATCAAAGCACCGGGTGCTGCAGGCATCATCCATTCAGATTTTGAAAAAGGCTTCATCCGTGCTGTGACTATGTCCTACGATGATCTCATCAAGTACGGCTCAGAAAAAGCTGTGAAAGAAGCTGGGCGCCTACGTGAAGAAGGTAAAGAATACGTCGTGCAAGACGGAGATATCTTAGAATTTCGTTTTAACGTTTAATGTCAAAGATCAAGAAGCTGAAATATTAATTTCAGTCTTTTTTGACGTTTACAAAGTTGTCAATTTAAAGTAAATACATTGTCAATGTAGTGTAAAAGGAGTGTCAATATGACAAAACTGATTGTGGGGCTAGGAAATCCTGGTGACAAATACGCCCACACCAAACATAACATAGGCTTTGATGTCTTGGACATTTTAGCCCAACGCTTAAATCTAACGTTTAAGCGTGATCAAACATTTCTGGCAGACACGGCAGCTGGTTTTGTGAGGGGTGAAAAAATAATCCTAGTTAAACCCGTGACTTTTATGAATGAATCAGGCAAGGCAGTTAAACCGCTTTTAGCCTATAATGGCCTCACAGCAGAAGACTTGCTTGTCATTTATGACGATCTCGATATGGCGGTAGGGAAATTGAGACTACGTCAAAAAGGATCAGCAGGTGGGCATAATGGGATCAAATCACTCATCACCCATCTAGGTAGCCAAGAATTTAAACGCATCAAAGTTGGGGTTGGTCGTCCTAAGCACGGCATGTCTGTCGTCAATCATGTGCTCGGTCGATTTGATCAAGAAGATGCGGCTGATGCTGAACTTGGCATTGTGCGTGCAGCAGATGCTGTTGAAACGTTCATTGAAAATCATGATTTTAATCAGACAGGAAACCAATTTAACGGATGAAACTAACAGATTTACTTGCCAATAATCATGCCTTGACGCAATGGCAGCGTGGCCTCAATCAGCATTCTCGTACTTTATTCACCGGCATTCAAGGTACTATCAAAACACTGTTGATGGCAACTGCCTTCGACAATCAGCCTGATAAATATGTCATCATCACAGATAGTCAGTATCATGCCAGCGAATTGTATAGCGACTTATCAGAATTTGTTGGTGAAGCTAACGTCTTTCAATATTTTTCTGATGATAATATTTTTGCTGAGTATGCTATTGCCAGTAAAGAACGTCTGGCTTATCGCTTAGATGCACTTTCTTTTTTACAAGACAAAAACGCGGCTGGTTTTCTAATCATCCCGATTTTTGCTTTACGTAATTTACTGCCAGACCCTGCTGTTTTTAAGACATTCAACCTTTTATTGACAGTTGGTCAAGAACATGATCCTGAAGGTCTTGTCAATCAGCTGTCAACCATTGGCTTTGACAAAACACAACGTGTCATGAGTCCAGGGGAGTTTTCTAAACGAGGCGATATTTTAGATATCTATCCTTTAGATGCTGAAAATCCTATTCGGATTGAATTTTTTGGCGATGAAATTGATGGGATCCGATATTTCGATGTTGAGAGTCAACGTTCTTTACAAGAACTTGACACAATCACGATCAAGCCATCCTCAGATTTCATTTTAAGTCCAGCTGATTTTGAGCGTGGTGTTAACTACTTGTCAAGTTTGACTGATCTCGATGACACCCTCAGTTCTTACTTAGCTCAAATTACGGGTGCGGCCAGACATCAAAATTACCACGCTGATCTTAGAAAATTTAGTGAGTTTTTCTATGCCCAAGTATGGACCTTACTTGATTACTTACCGAAACATACTCCCATTTTCATTGATGATTTTCAGAAAATCAATGAAATGGATCATAAAATCACGCAAGAAACTGCGGATTTTATCTTATCCGAAAAACTACTCAATCGATCAATTGACGGGATGCATTATTTGGCAGATAATAGTCATCTCCTGCGTACCTATAAACCTGCCACTTATTTCTCAAACTTTCAAAAAGGGCTAGGCAACCTCAAGTTTGATTTGTTACATCAGTTTAGTCAACATAGTATGCAAGCATTTTTTGGTCAAATGCCTTTACTCGAAGTTGAATTGACTCATTTTATCAAAACGGATTACACGGTTATCCTTGCTGTATCAAAGGAAAAAGAAGCAAAATTGACACAAAGTTTACAGGATCTTGATGTCAATTTTACTTTGACGCAGTCTGATCAACTGCAAACCAAGGTTGTCAATATTGTCAACTTAAACTTGACGAATGGTTTCAACTTGCTAGATGAAAAGATAGCCGTCATTACTGAAGCCGAAATCTTTGGGAAAACAAAAAAACGTCGAACGAAGCGATTAAATATTACCAATGCTGAACGTTTACAAGACTATAATGAATTAGAAGTCGGCGATTATGTCGTCCATCAAACACATGGGATTGGTAAGTATCTTGGCCTAGAAACGATTGAAATTTCTGGTATCCATCGTGATTATTTAACCATTCAATATCAAAATAATGACACGATTTCAATTCCTGTGGATCAGGTTGAGTTACTCACCAAGTATACAGCAGGAGAAGGCAAACCACCCAAAATCAATAAACTCAATGATGGGCGTTGGAAACGAACGGTCAAGTCTGTCAGCAAGCAAATTGAAGATATTTCAGAAGATTTAATTAAACTTTACGCGGCTCGTGAAAGTCAACGTGGTTTTGCTTTTTCACCAGATGATATCAATCAACATGAATTTGACGAGGCTTTTGCCTACTCTGAAACCGATGATCAACTTCGTTCGGTAGTCGAAATCAAAAAAGACATGGAACGTGAGCGGCCAATGGATCGCTTGTTAGTTGGTGACGTTGGATTCGGTAAAACCGAAGTAGCCATGCGTGCTGCCTTTAAAGCTATCAATGATCATAAACAAGTCGCTATTCTAGTCCCAACAACCGTCTTAGCTGAGCAACATTATAATAATTTTCGGGAACGTTTTAATGATTTTGGTGTCAACATTGCGGTCATGTCACGCTTTCAAACTAAAAAAGAACAAGCCGATATTTTAGAGAAACTTAAAAAAGATCGGATTGATTTGGTGATTGGGACCCATCGCTTGCTATCAAAAGATGTTACATTTTTTGATCTCGGTTTAATGATTATAGATGAAGAACAGCGTTTTGGTGTCAAGCACAAGGAATGCTTGAAAGAGCTGAAAACGCAAGTTGATGTCTTAACCTTGACAGCCACACCCATTCCTCGAACACTCCATATGTCGATGATGGGTATTCGTGATTTGTCTGTGATTGAAACACCACCTACTAACCGTTATCCTGTTCAAACCTATGTCATGGAAACCAACTATAGTGTGCTTCGCGATGCTGTTTTACGTGAAATGTCACGTGGCGGTCAAGTCTTTTACATTTACAATCGCGTTGACACGATAGAACAAAAAGTATCTCAAATTTCAGAACTGATCCCTGAAGCTCGTGTGGGCTACATTCATGGACAACTCAGTGAAGTGCAACTTGAAAATACCTTGCTTGATTTTATCAATGGTGACTACGATGTACTCGTTGCAACGACAATTATTGAAACGGGTGTGGATATTCCAAACGCCAATACCTTATTTGTCGAAAATGCGGATCATATGGGCTTATCACAACTCTATCAGCTCCGCGGAAGGGTGGGAAGATCAAATCGTGTCGCCTATGCCTATTTTACCTACCAACCCGGTAAATCACTTTCAGATGTCTCTGAAAAACGCCTAGATGCCATTAAAGGTTTTACAGAATTAGGCTCCGGTTTTAAAATTGCCATGCGAGATTTGTCCATTCGAGGCGCTGGTAATCTCTTAGGCGCAGAACAATCTGGTTTTATTGATTCGATTGGCTTTGACTTATATTCACAGTTGTTAGAAGAAGCAGTCAATAAACGTTTAGGTAAATCAAGAAAAACACGAAAAGCTAATACTGAAATTAATCTCGAAATTGATGCTTTCCTACCTTCAGATTACATCTCGGATCAACGTCAAAAAATTGAAATCTATAAACGGATTCGTGAAATCGAAAGTCGGACTTACTATCAGGATTTACAGGATGAGTTGATTGACAGATTTGGTGAATATCCAGATACTGTAGCTTACCTACTTGAAATTGGCTTATTGAAATATTTTGCTGATCATGCCTTTGTTGACAAGATTGATAAACAATTGTCAACTATCGTTTACACCATGAGTAAAGCAGCAACGCATACCTTTATGCCTCAAGATTATTTTGATGCCCTATCCCAAACGCAGCTTAAAGCCAAAATTGGGGAGACAGCGGGTCAAATGGCCATTCGATTTGATATTAGAAAGGTATCAGCATCCGCCTACCTTTCAGAAATGATGGCCTTTACGGAACGTTTGAGTGCCATTAGAGATGAGAAAACCAATGAAAAAACTGGTCTTTAAAGGGGCAAGTATCCTTGCGCTGGCAGGATTTTTATCTAAAATTCTGGCAGCACTTTACCGCTTTCCCTATCAAAATTTAGTCGGCGATCAAGGTTTTTATGCCTTCCAGCAAGTCTACCCTTTTTATTCGATTATTACGACGCTGTCATTGATCGCCCTGCCAAATTTTTTATCTAGTCTGATTCATGCGTCTGATCAACCCAAAGAAGAAACGCATCAATTTTTTCAGCTGTCGCTCGTTTTATCTATTTTAAGCTTTTTAGTTTTGTCACTCTTGTGTCAACCGATAGCGAGATTGATGGGACAAGAACAACTAGCAGGGCCTTTGTTGATGGCCTGTTTACCACTTTTATTAGTCCCTTTTCTATCTTTATATCGGGGGAGAGCGCAGGCCAAACAAGATATGGTGACAACTGCTGTCTCCCAAGTCATTGAACAGTCTGTACGTGTTGTCTTAATTATCGGTGCAGCACTCTTGTTTACACGAGTGTCAACCAATGTCTACACAATCTCTTTCTTAGCCATGCTTGGCTCCTTTATAGGTGGCCTTGTTGCATTGGTCTATCTGATGATTTCAAGTCCCTTTAAGTTTCATGGCTTGTTTACAAACTTGGCCGCTTTAAAACCTAAAGGTCAGATCATTCAAAAATTCGGTCTTGCTTCACTTGTCTTTACTTTTTTCATGGTTTACATGCTGATACTACAAATGATTGATGTTTTTTTTGTGAAAAATGCTTTGATGCATCTACCAGGCATTAAGACATCTAGTCAGGCTGAAATTTTAAAGGGCATTTATGATCGTGGTCAACCCTTCTTACAATTAGGCTTAGTCTTTACCACCTCTATTTTGACAGATAGTCTCCCTAAGCTGACCAAAGCAGGCCGCATTTCCAAGAAAATTTGGAACAATGTGACTTACTTAGCCATCGCTTTGACTGTTGGCCTTATGATTTTACTCCCAGAAATGAACGACGTCCTCTTTAAAAGTCATGATCACGTCCTAAGTTTACAGATTTTCGTGTGTCAGATCCCTATCATTTCAATGATCCAACTGTATCATCATAACCTATTCCTGGCGGGTAAAAACAAGCTTTCGGGCTTGATTTTATTGAGTGGCCTGGCCTTTAAAGTGCTGAGTGTCTATCCCTTGACGGTTTCCTATGGGTTGAACGGCGCTGCCCTATCCAGTCTCATGAGTTTAAGTCTTGTCCTCATCTTGTATAGCCTTTACAGCCGAAAATTTCCGCGCCAACTCTATAATCTTCGCTTTTGGCTGGCAATTTTGATGATGGGCGCTGTCGTTAAGCTAGGACTTCAAATCTTCATCGTGAGCGGACGTGGCCTCCAACTTTTGAAACTGATAAGTTTAAGTGGCCTAGGTGCTGCAACCTTTTTCAAAGTCTTTCAAGTCAAACCGAGGGATTTCTTAAACTAAAAAGCATCAAGATGACTTCAATCCCGAAGACATCTGATGCTTTTTAGAGTTGTTCAATATAAACTTGATCGGGACCACCTAGTAAAATTAAATATTGCTCAATTTTATCTTGCTTAAAGGCAGTTGTCAGACTTTCTGCATAGAGGGCCATTTGCATCTGATAACGTGCTTTAATCTCGGGAATCGCTTCTAAATCTGTAAAGTGATCTGTCTTATAATCAAACAGGATGATTTTATCTGCGAGTTTGATGAACCCATCAATAATCCCCCGAATCACATACTGCTCACCCGATGCTTGATCCGTTTTGAGCATGGAAAAAGGTGCTTCACGTGTCATCAGTTGGTGATGGCTTACCATCAGTTGACCAAAATCTGTCTCAAATAAGCTTAAAATTTGCTCAACCTTGATTTTTTCTTTGACTTCATCTCGAACAGCCAGTCTTTGAATGGTCTGATGTAATGTTTCACGTGTAACATTTGAAAAATCAAGTGACTGCATGAGGGCATGCACAGCAGACCCTAATTCTGTCGGAGATACTTTCTTATCTGTTTTTAAAAATTCAAACTGAGAATATTTTTGATGCGTGCTGACGACGACATCCTGCTCTGAAATCAAATGTTCATAACGCTTTTTGATTTGACTCGGCGTTTGAATCGTTGGTAACTGGATGCCTGCTGCATATTGATCGTTCAATTTCTCAGCAGAATCTAAAATCTGTTTGGCTAATTTTACCTCGTCAATCGTTGCCATGGCATTATCATACTGTTTGGATTCAGCTAATAAGGTCTCAAAAGACAGATGATGCTTTTGATCAACAGGGATCATGTCTTGTAAATCAGCATCTACCAGCACCTTAACCTTGAGCCCTAATGCTTGTTTAACCGTCGTCGCCTGATAAATCCCTAACACCCAGTTGAGATACCCTTGACTAGATTGTCTAATCGTGTCATCCAGGATCCCATTCCCATCAAAAGCAGCAGTTTGATAGGCGATAAACTGATCAGCCTCATCTAGTTTTGCCGCCTCGATTTTACCTACCATGTAAACCTTCTTGACAGCTCGTGTCAAGGCAACATACAGCATCCGCATTTCTTCAGCTAAAGCTTGGTATTCTTTTTCTAGGGCATTTGCCATCTGGGGTAAGGTCGTCATCTTGACCATGGCATAAGGAAATTCAGTATCGATTTCTTGTTTAAAGTCAGTGACAAAACTAATCCCTGCCCCATTTTTTCTGGATAGAATTAAATCGCTCGATAAATCCTTTGTATTGAATTTCTTATTGACATTCAAAATGAAAACGTAGGGAAACTCCAGACCTTTTGATTTATGAATGGTCATGACCCGAACAGCATCACTTGGTAAAGCAACGTTGACAGCAGCTAAATCATTTTGACTGGTCATGAAACTGTCAATCATTTTGATAAACTGGAAGAGTCCTTTATAACCAGATGACTCATAAGCAGCGGCTCGATCCGCTAAAGCTGCTAAATTAGCTTGGCGTTGTTGACCATTTTTCATGCCACCGACATAGTCATAATAATGGGTATCCCGATAGATTTCCCAAATCAAACTGTGTAAACTTTCTTGACGGGCAAGTTGACACCATTTGCTAAACAAGACATTGAAATGCTTGAGTTTGGCTAATAATGTGCTGTCAATCAAGTCTGTTTTCAAGCCGTTTTGCTGATAGGCTTTTTGATACTTGTCATAAAACGTCGCATCATTTGACGCCTGTAAACTGATAATCGCTAAGTCATTTTCACTAAACTTGAACAAAGGGGCCTTGAGAAGGGCAACAAATGACAAATCAAATAAAGGATTGTCAATCGCTCTTAAGACGTCTAGCATAACCAGAACTTCCATGGCCTGCAGGTAATTCATTTTCCCTTCATCTAGGACAACAGGAATGTCAAAGGACTGCAAAACGCGTTCAATTTCGGCATTATTGGTTTTGCTTCTAACCAAAATAACGATATCTTTTGGTTGCGTCCCTTGATACAGTAGCTTGCGGATAGCCTGTGCCGTCACGACGAGTTCATCAGTTGAGACGGCATCATCCGTTTCAGGAGTCGTGTTTTTTTCATCCTTATAGATTAAAAGTTCTGCTGTCAAATCAGGAGTAGTCTCTTGGGCTAACTCAGGATTACCAACCACTAATTTTTCTTCCGGACCATAAACCATTTCACCAATTTTTTTATCCATCAAACGTTCAAAAATCTGATTGGTAAAATTGATCACTTCAGGATAGGAGCGGAAATTTTCCTTCAATCTAATCAGCTTGCCAGCCGCATCAGGTTGCTGGTAAGCCTCGTATTTACTCATAAAAAGAGAAGGATCTGCTAACCGAAAGCCATAAATCGATTGCTTAACATCGCCTACCATGAAACAGTTGTGACCGTTAGATAGGAGTCGCAACATGGCTTCTTGTAGGTGATTGGTATCCTGGTACTCGTCAACCATGACTTCAAAATACTGCGTCTGATAAACTTTACGCAAGACCTCATTTTCCTGCAAAATCTCAATCGTCAAATGGGTCACATCAGCATATTCGAGACAGGCATTTTTCAGCTTATAATCATGATAACGCTGATAAAAGGCTAAAGCAATCACCTGTAAATCACGTGTCAACTCACCAGCTAAACCATGATAGGTCTCAATCACGTCTTGATGCTTAATGGCTTCTATAAATTGATCAAGACGTGCTTTATTGGCAGCAATCAGCGTTTTTAGCCCCAACTTTTGGGCTTCAAGTACTTCATCACGATTGTCTTTATTATTGGCATTGGGGACAAACTGCAACTTCATCTGACGATAAAACGCAGCAAATTTTTGAAATTGCTTCTGACCTAAACAGTCATACAAATACTCAAAGTTTGCTAGAAATTCCTCAGTATTGTTAATTTTGGCTGGACCTGTAATCACACCAGAAGCTAAGTTTTCAAGAAGTGCCTGATATATTTCTTGTAAACTTTCTTGTAAACCTTTTGTAAAGGTATCTGGTAGGTCAGCAAATGTTTGGTAGGTTGAAAAACCTGTTAAAAACTCATGCTCCAACCAATCTACCGGATTTTCTAAACTATCTGCAAAAGTATTAATTTTAGTCAAAACTTGATAGAAAGCATCAATTTTACGATCCGTTGAAAAATTAGTCATCACCCGGACAAACCGATCTTGACTAATCATCCCTTGATCAGCTAAATGTTCTTCCACCAGCTGATCAAAAATATCTCGTTTGATGATTTCTTGCTCAGTGCTATCTACTAATAATCTAAAAGTTGGATCTAAATTTTTGAGATAAAAATTTTCTTTGAGAAATTTGAGTGTAAAACTATCCATTGTCCCAATGTCAGCAGTTGACAATTCCTGTAAAGCAGTTGTCAAGAGATGGCTTTTATCGAAGGATTTTTCCTTGGCCCGTGTTTCTCTAATTTTTTTATCTAGCCGCATTTTTAATTCTGCGGCTGCTTTATTGGTAAAGGTTGAAATCAACAAGTTTTTGACCGACACCCCATTCAAAATCAGGTTGATAATTCGTTCGGTCATGACAAACGTTTTCCCAGAACCAGCAGAAGCGGACACTAAAATATTCGTGCCTGTTCGATAAATCGCTTCTATTTGCTCAGGTGTTTTGGGCATGGCTTTACCAACTTCAGCCTGCTGTAACAAGGCGATGTCTTGATCAGTGAGTTGTTGCATGTTCTTTTCCTCCTGTCAGTAAAGATGCTCTAATCTCTTCTTTTGATTTCAGATTGACTTTCCGACCTGATGGTAAATGACTATCTGACTCAAAACCACAGATTGACTTAAATTGACAAAATTGACAACCTTTGGCGTGATGCTTTACAACGATTGGATTAATCTCAATCTTTCCTGACAATAGCTTTTGACCTGCTGCTTGGTAAAGGGTTTCATTATGAGTCATCAAGGCAGACATTTCAGATTCGCTATAAAAGTTTGTATTATTTTTAAAAGGGATACCCTCTTTGGTAAATTGACCTAGATTAAAGAGGTGATCAAAATTATCTTTCAAATGACTGGCTAAATCCGCATTAAAGAAACCAGTATAGCGCATTTTCTTTTTGAGTTCATCAGCAATGTCAGCGACTTGATTGACAGATTTGAGCGCAATCGTCGGATTTTGCAGATGCAAATATAGGGCACCCCAAATCGTTTGCGAGGTGCCATACTGCTTAGCATTTTGGCGAAGTATATCGAGATAGGTTAAAAATTGTAAATTTGTACCATCATAAGCTGACTGTAAATCAAATTTCTTATCGCCAGACTTATAGTCCACAGCGCCTAAGGCATCAAATATGCGATCGACACGGTCAATGATACCACGTAAGTTCAATCTTTTATCCGCTTGCAAGGCAACTTGATAGGTTTGAAGGCCTGCCTGATCAAAACCAAAAGCCTCCTCAAACGCCAGAGGTTTAACCCCTGTATTTTCTAACGTTTGCTTAAGCAGGGTTGAGGTTTGCTTAATGATCTCTTGTAACCTAGACCAGGTATAACGACTGGTTGCATCACGTGTAAAGAAGTCACGATATTTACGGTCAACTTCTTGTAAAGATTTCGTCAACGTATCATCAAAAGAGGCCGCCTCCACTTGATTGGCGCTCATCAGATGTTCAAAGACTTCATGGAAATAAGAACCTGAAATTCGAGCGTCTAAATCGATTTTTTCAAAGGGTTTGACATGTAGCGTATGATTGATAAAGTACTGGTATTCACAATTATAAAAGTTTTCAAAACTGGACACAGAAGCATTGAGATCTGTTGGATATAAGGCCGCGATGACAGATGCATCCAGTTGTCTTGTCTGTAACTGATCGGTTGACTCTGCAGATAAAATCGGTTGATACTCAGGATTTTTAGCCATGATTCTAAATAAACTTAACCAAAATGAGGTGTTGACAGGCCTTGCTTCTGTCTCAGATTTTGACATAAGTAAGCGTTCAATTTGTCCTAGGTTAGCTAATAAGCCATCATAATTACCAATTTGTTCAATCGTATCAACTAGATTAACACCAGTCTTGTAAAGTGGTGTCACGCCTCTGTCAATGATAAACTGTAGAAACTGTGATAAGTCGCTTTGTTCATTACTATAGATTTTGGGAGTTGACAGCACTAATTTTTGATTTGCGGCATTAAATAATTGTAAAGCTGTAAAGCTATTTTTTTT
This sequence comes from Lactococcus sp., assembly GCA_047833645.1. Taxonomy (GTDB): domain Bacteria; phylum Bacillota; class Bacilli; order Lactobacillales; family Streptococcaceae; genus Pseudolactococcus. The sequence goes on along the minus strand of CP181259.1, from coordinate 1,391,503 downwards.
GTAGTTGATAAAATTGGGTTCATCTATAAATTTGAGATGATCCGATTCAGTATCTCGTAACTTTTGATTGAGCTTGGCACGTTCCGCATCAGAGATGAGGCTGATCGTCTGCTTACTTTTCGGAAAATTAGACTGGGTTAAGCCAATCGCAAACACATAGTCAGCGGTATGCGGCTCAACGAGTTCATAAGATTTAACTTGGACAACATCAACATTAGCGGGTACCAGTCGATAAGCCGCATTTTTAATCCCAGCTTCCATAATCTCTAAAAATTCCTGTATCGATAATTTTTCCAGACCAAAAACAGCTGTCAATTCTTCCAAAACAGTCATCAATAATTTCCAAACTTCTAAATGCTCAGAAGCTTTTTCAAGGTTACCCATCGCTTCAGCCTCAAAATAAAGCTGCTCAATCTTGTCTTTAACCTGTCCGTTTTCCAAAAAAGTTTGAAATTTTTTAACCCAATTCTGACCTTTTTGAGGTTGACTTCCTAGTAAACTTTGTAAAGGAGAATCAGATCCAATGAGAGTTGCTCTCACTTTCTCCGCTCTCAAATCTTCAAATTCTTGCGAAAATTTAGTCCGACCTCTGATATTTCGCTGTAAACTATAAACTTCAAATTGATAAACATCTTGTAAACTTAATTGACTTTTAGTGTAAAGCTCTGTTTTTAATAAATTCAAGATATCATTGAGCTGGTAATGATTGGTTTTAATTCTTAATAAGGCTTCCACTAAAACAATTAAGGGGTGATCCTGCATTGACTTTTCTTGGGCATAGAAAAATGGAATCTCATAAGTCTTAAATATCTCAGGTAACAAGATACGATCTGATGTCACATCACCTAATAAGACTAAAATATCTTGATAGTGAACCCCTTTAAAGAGGAGTTGACGAATTTGCTTGGCAACGTGTTCTATCTCCTCTTTATGATTGACAACTTGCCAAATTTCTAGACCTTCATGCTCAGTCAAGTGATCAGACTCTGTCAGTGTGAAATCGGATGCTTTTTCCATTAATCTTGACAACTCTGTAAATGTACTGTCAATATGATTGACGTTTTTGTAAACGACTGTCAACTCATATTTTTGAGCTAGTGTCTGTACCAACTCAACTGATTGCTGGTAAACATTGCCTTCTATGAAAGTAGCTGAAATTGCTTTTTTAGACGCATAAATCCCTAATACAATGTCTGAGACACGACTGGATAAAGCATCAATTAAGGTCATTTCTTCAGCAGAAAAGCGTGAATAGCCCTCAATGATTAAGACATAGTCTTGTAACGCTTCTGTCAAGTCATCATTGACAATACTGTCAATAAAACCTTGGAATTTGTTCTCATTAGAAAACTGCCCTAATTGATACTCGAAGGCATCAAAGATGCACATCAATTCTTGATTTTTTTGACTATCCGCGGCTAACAGTAAATCTTCAGGCATGAGATTAGCCGCTGTTAACTCCTGATAAAGTGAGATTAACTGCGTGATGAAGCCTTGTTTATCCCGCATAAAGCGATAGATTGGGAGTTGCGCATCAGTGAGTTGTTTTAAGGTGTGGCGCATCAGCATGGCTAGACCAATGGGAGATAAGGTTTTTCGGCCATTGTCTTGATTTTTATCGAAGTACCAGGGTAATTGTTTTAGTCTGGTGACGGTTAAATCAAATAATGCCCCATCTTGGCCCGCATTAAAACGTGTCAAAATCTCTTTTTCTTTTTCAAAAGAAAGAGAGGATGGCACGATATAAAATATTTTTTTGCCCTTTGTGATGTGCTCACGCGCTTCATCAACCAAAAACTCAGTTAAATGACCATAAATATCAGTGTGGATAACTTTCATAAAAAAATAGACCTCTCGGTCTATTATATCATGTTTGGCAAAACGCGCTAAGGTTAAAACGATTAATCAGTTGGTCCGAACTGGGGTCACCAATTGGACAAAATCAAGGGTATCACTCTTCGGTACCAAGGTAAAGGGGCGAACGGGTGAGATAAAACGGATCCGAACTTCTGGTTCCTTAATGACTTTCAAGGCATCAATCAAATATTGGGGATTAAAAGAAATGGTTAAATCTTCACCTGATTTTGCTAATGGTGTGATTTCTTCGTGTACTGAGCCGACTTCTGGTGAATTAACGGTTGCGATGATTTGATCACCTGTGATGCTTAATTTAACAGTCCCATTTGTCGTCGCGTTAGAGAGCAATTTAGCTCGGTCCATCGTATGGCGGAGGTTGGCAACGTCAAAGGTCAAATCAAGCGTATAATCAGCGTCTGAAGGGATCAGACGGTTAGTATCTGGGTAGTTTCCTTCAACAAGTCTTGTATAAAATGAGATGGTCTCATTGCGAATCAGAATCTGATTACTAGAAAAGAAGATATCCAATTCTGTCTCATCATCTGAAAAGACAGATTTAAAGCTCGCCACAGATTTATTCGGCAGGACTAGATCAAAATCTTCACTTAATTTGTCAAGCGTGATCACACGTTGACTCATCCGGTGCGAGTCGGTCGCAACAGATTTGAGGATTTTATGATCCGTTAAAGTCAAATGGAGGCCTGTCAAAATTGGACGAGATTCTTGCGTTGAGACCGCAAAGGCAGTTTCTGTAAAAATTTCTTTTAAGACGCCTGCTTTAATTTTAAGCGGGTTTTCCGTTGGCATCTCTTGAATGCGCGGATACATTTCAACATCTAATCCTTTAAGGGTAATCTCTGATTGACCTGAGGTTAAAACGACTTGATTTTGTTCAATTTCTTTAAACTCAAACGTCACTTCAGGTAAGTTATTCACAACACTTTCAAAAAAGCTAGCTTCTAATAAAATGCTACCAGGCTCAGTAATTAACATACCTGCATTTTCATCGTCTCGAGATAGAAAATTCTCGATTGAAATTTGACCATTTGACCCAGTTAAGGTAATGCCTTCGCTTGACACATCAATTTTAATTTTAGAAAGGGTTGGAATAGCAACTTTAGTTGAAATGGCTTGTTTGGTAATTCTCAAGTTATTGAGAAAGGCAGTTTTGTTGATAGAAAAATTAATCATCGAGGTAACTCTTTCTTTTATTAATAGATAAATATAGTTAGTAATAGTAATAGGGGCTGTGAAGTCTGTGGATAAGTTTCACTGTCCCTTTAAAAACAACTTTCAAAGGGTGTGGATAAAAAATAATAAGGTGTGGATAAGTGTGAGTCTTTTCCACATCAGCGTTGCTCACTTCAATTGAGACTTAATGGTATCCATCTCTTTTTGAAGGCTCGTGTCTGTCTTCATCTTATCAGAAATTTGCTTATGGGCATAAATCACGGTGGTATGATCGCGTCCGCCAAATTCTTTACCAATGGCAGGTAAACTCTTACCTGTAATCTCTCGAATCAGATACATGGCAATTTGTCGGGGATAGGCAATTTCTTTTGGTCGTTTCTTGCTGACCATATCAGCGACTGAAATCTTATAGAAATTAGCCACTTCTTCCTGAATTTTTTGAGAAGAAATATCTTTATCTTGCGTGATTTTAGTGGATTCCAAGTTACTCAGAGCTTTGGCAGCGGTATCGATGTCAATGGTATCAATATGATAGGTATTGGCATAAAATTTGAGATTTTTCAGGGCGCCTTCTAAGTCCCTGACATTAGAATCGATCCGGCCTGCGATATAAGACAAGGTTTCTGAAGGGACTTTTAATGCCATTTCATCGACTTTATTCAGGAGAATGGCCATCCGATCTTCATAGTTGGGTGCTGTGATATCAGTCGTTAGGCCCCAGCTGAAACGAGATTTGAGTCGTTCTTCAAACTCATTGAGCTCATTAGGTGGTCGGTCACTGGAAATGACGATCTGTGCCCCTTTATCATGCAGGGTGTTGAAGGTTTGGAAAAATTCGTTAATCGTCCCTTCTTTTTTAGCAAAAAATTGGATATCGTCCAATAAAAGAAGATCTAGAGTCCGGTATTGATCTGTAAATTCCTGCATTTGATTTTTACGGGAACTTTGAACATAATCGTTAACGAAATTCTCTGATGAGACGTACTTGATGCGTGCATCAGGTTTATCGTTTAGAATTTCATTACCGATGGCATTCATTAAATGGGTTTTACCAAGTCCTGGACCACCATAGATAAAGAGGGGATTGTACATGCCGCCTGGATCGTTTGCGACAGCAATGGCAGCGCCTAAAGTCATGCGGTTACCTTCACCTTGGACAAAATTTTGAAAGGTATATTTATGATTCAACCCATTCTTGATTTCTGAGGTTACAAATTGAGGCGTTTCCTGAAGTTCAGACGTTTCTGCAAGCTTGTCAGCATTTTCATAATCCGCAAGGTTAATGTCATCTGCTGAATAGAGGGAAAAGTTGATTTCGGCGCCAAATATTTCGAAACCGGCTGTTTTGATGAGATCTGCTTGCTTTTTCCAAAAATCCCGGTGCATGTTGTTATCGAGATAGATTTCGGCGTTATGGTCGGAAATTTTAAGGAGTTTGGCTGGTTCAATGAAGAAGTCGTAGGAAGCTTGTCCTAAATTAGTTTGGGCAAGTGCTTTGACACGTGCCCAGAATCTTTGTTCATCTTGCGTTAGAGACATTTAGCTCCTTTCTATCTAGTATCAGATGGTTCAGATCTGACTTAATCGGTACAAAATTATTGTGGATAAAATTTGTAGCTAAAAAAATTATATCATGTTGCTAGAAAGTTTTCCACAATTAATCCAAATTAAAAAGAAAAATCCACACGTGAGTTAAAAATTATACACAGGATTGTGGATAATGTGGATAAAAATGGCAATTTTGAGTTTAATCACAGGACTTTTTTCCTGAAAAGTAAGAAATAGCTTGGTTTTTGGCAAGTTAACCACAGATGTGCAAAACTTATACACAGGGTGTGATTTACTTTTTAGCTGTGTATAACTTTGTTCAAAAGAAAAAGCCACAGGCTGGGCTGTGGATTACTTTTCGGTCAATGTGAGGAGAAGTCTGTTAAGATCTTCGAGTGTAGCGTAGGCGATTTCTATTTTTTTAGGTTTAATCGTTACGGCTTGTCCCAGGGCTTTCGCAAGTTCTGTTTCAGCTGTTTTGAGGAAGAGATCTTTAGATTTGATGGTCGGTTCTGAAGGCTGTTGACTTAATTGTTTTTCGAGGGCACGCACAGAAAGTTGCGCTTGATCGATTCGTTGTGCCCAAGCTAGCTGTTCTTGAGGTGTTTTTAAACCAAGTAAAAGTCGCGCGTGACCTTGGGAAATCTTTTGCGCCTCAATCATCTGTAAAATGGGGTCAGGGAGATTTAAAATGCGGATGGCATTGGTCACATAAGGCCTGGATTTGCCTAATTTTTCTGCGATTTGGCTGTGGGTCAAGCCTTGTTTGGTCACGAGATTTTGAAGGCTCCGTGCCTCATCGAGGAGGGTCAAATCATCTCGCTGCAGATTTTCTAAAATGGCGAGTGTCATCATCTCATCATCAGATAATTGACGGATGATAGCCGGAATTTCAGTTAGACCAGCTAATTGGGAAGCCCTGAATCGGCGTTCTCCGGCTAAAATTTCGTAACCAATAATCGGTGATTGTCTGACGATGATGGGTTGCAAAACACCATTTTCTTTAATGGAGTCGCTAAGTTCCTGTAATTTTTTATCGTCAAAAACAATCCGCGGTTGATAGGGATTTTTGATAATCTCTGACATTGCTAACAATTGAATAGTTTCCATAGTGCTATTTTATCAGAAACAAGCGCCTTGTTCTACTCTCATCTACTCCAAAGTCTTATTTCACAACGCCTTATAGTATATTTCTTACTCCAGAGTACTTTCATATACAACATGTTAAACTTGATTTTTGGTTACTTTTTGGTTACTTTTTGGTTAGTTTTCAAATTTCAAAGTTTTTTAACTTATCATCAACAACATCTTTCATTTTCTCAGTTACATGAGTATAAATTTGAATAGTTGTTTTTTCATCTTTATGACCTACACGTTCCATTATAACTTTTATAGGTATGCCTAATTCTGTCAATAAGCTAATGTGAGAGTGTCTTAACATATGACTTGAAAAATCATGATAATTTTTATTTTCAATGTCAGCTTTTTTCCCAACTTTTTTTAAATAACGATTTAAAGCGTCAGGAAGTATCAAATTGCCAGCCGTATTTAAAAATATGAAATTTGTATTTTTAGGTTCAATTTTTAAATTTAATTGTTTCATTTTATCTAATATCTCAATACACTTTGTATTAATTGAAATTAAACGATAAGAAGTAACAGTTTTAGGAGTTGTCAACTTAAAGTCAGTTAAACTTGTAGAATGGTGGTCTATATTATATTTAATATTAATTGTTCGATTTTGCATATCAACATTTTCCCACATCAAAGCTAGTACCTCGCCAATACGTAAACCTGTATAATACATAAACTCAATCATATAGTTCATTCTGACTTCGCTTTGAGTATTTCCAAATGAAAGTTTGAATAAATTCATTTCTTCTTTTGAAAAAAACTTAGTTCTATGTTTATCAACTTCTTCAAAACTTTTTCGTTGTTTAGGTAATTCTACATTATCAATAGGATTGAAATCAGTATATCCAACCTTTAAAGCGTACTTATAAAATGTATTAATTAACGTTTTTTGTAATCTTTTATAAGTCAAAGAACAATTACTATTTATAAAATATTTTTGAAAAAAATTACTAGAAATACTATGAAGTGCTGTATCAAAAATTTCTCTAAAAATATTATCCAATATATCCCTTTGTTTAACAAAAGAACTATCTTTCAATTCTTGTTTTCTAAATAATTGATATTCTTCATAAACTTCTTTTAAAGTTATATCTAAATTTACTTGTTTTTGCTGAAATTTTTCACTATTTTCAAGTAACTTAGTTTTAATTTTTTTATCAAGCAATAGTTTAGCGTGACCTTGTGCTTGTCGAGTTTTAGAAGTCAAAGTTACACTTGCTTGTTTCCACTTTTCCTCGCTTTCATCATAGAATTTTTCATAATAACGGTATTTACCGTTTGCTAATTTTTTAAAAAACAATATACCCCACCTTTCTTGGTATATCATTAGTTGAATACACTAATTATACCATTTCATTTATACATCTTGCTTTGTCTGTATTGAAGATATAAAAAAAAGCCTTTGACATTAATCATAGGAAAGCGAGGACTTCCATAAGTTATGATACATTTAAAATCATCATCTTTTTTTATAGCAGTCATATATTTTTCAAGTGTTTTCATTTTGAATACTGGAAAATAATTATCAATAAGTTGCTGTTTGCTGACATTTAAATCTGGAAAATTGTTTATATCCATGATTTTGCGCTCCTTTCTTTTGTATTTTATATACCTTGCATATAACTAATATGCACCGCCCACATCGGAGTGTTCTACAATTAAACTAAAGGTACGCCTGTTAGAAATTAGTAAACCCACATTCCGTCAACTTGCCATTCGTCCGCATTATAATTATGTTCAATAATTCTGCCATAGTTATCTTCAAGAAAAATAGTGTCATTGTCAAATTCTACAATTTCAAGTTCTTCTCTAACACGTGTTTCATAATCTTCTTTTTCAACATCAATTTTCAAATATCTGATTAAAAAAATTTTTGCTTCACGTAATACAACTTTCCAAGCTAAATCATAAGTCATCTTTCATCTCCTTAAATCCTAAAGTCTTTTAAGACTTGTTAAATACAGCCCAATAGTTGAGCTTTAGATTGTTTGTTTAACCAATGAAATGTACCAAGGTCTCGAACTTTAACCATAATTTGCGGTAAGCTAAAGCCAAACTCAGCCAATTCATCAGTATAAGACACTAAATATCTGACACAATTATCAATAGAGACACAGAAACTATAAACAACATTTTGATAGCGCCTATCTAATTCTAGTAATTCTAAAACATAATCAGACCAGACACTGATTGTCTTGTCGTCCACACTTGCGTGGCTTTCAATTGTATCAGGATTGAGTTTATTCAACTTATCTTGTATCGCTTGTTTTGCTTCAAGACACAATAAATCAGTTTGTTTTTCATACTTGATGAGCAACTCACACCATGCTAAAATTTCATTGATTTTGGCATAAGGCGATAGATACAAGTCTTTTTTAAAACTTGCGACTTTTTGCTCAAAAAAATTGAAGTCCTCTATCATCTGGACTTCATCATTCATCGCTCGCATTCTAAATTCTGTTAAATTCATTGATTATTTCCCCTCTACATACCAAAATTGCTTAGCTTCATCAGCTGAAAATGTACGATAAGAAACAGTCAATGGTGGTAGACCTGTCACATTCATTTCTGAAATTAAAATAGAGCCATCATCTTTGACTTGTTCTACAAATGCCACATGACCGTATTCAGGACTTGACCCCGCTTGACCATGTACAAAACTTAAAGCAGTATGGAGTTTAGGCTCATGAGAGACTGAGTAACCCGCCTTACTTGCCCAATCGCCACCATTGCCCATATAGCTATCAAATTTAATGCCCAACTGATAAGCCCTGTTATATACGTACCACGTACATTGTCCTTGTGGGTATGAACCAGAGCCATTATAGGCTTGACCACTAAACGGTGTTTCAACTTCCCAACCATTCGGAATATTTGCGGACATCACACCGTTTACGGCTTCCCCACTCGCATTATTAGAAAAGCCTACATGGTCTTTCAATAAGTCATACCACTTTTGGGCATCATCTTGGAGCTTGTCAGCCTTTGTTTGACCGTCACTTAAAGCGACACCCTCATAATATTGTGACCAGTCTAAACTCGCTTGTTTAGGGTCAGTAGAGACGCTCACAAGGTCTTTTGTTCTCTTGTATGCACCGTTTAGTTCAGCAGACATAAGTTTTAACTCAACGTCCATTGACAGTGTTCTACTTTCAGCCTTAGACCAACGATTGCCATTGACCGTATTAGACCAACCAGACCATTGAAAGATACCTGCCACACCACCGCCGATATTTTCGGCTTTAGGGTCAAAGCCTGACTCCCTTTCAGCTACTGCTAAAGCACCACTTGCACCTTGAATGCTAAAGCGTTCTTTACTCATAAGATAGTTAGCTATATCAATAACATTTTGAGCCTTTTCTTCTGAGATATTAGCCTTACTTGCTAGGTCTTTTGATGTGATGTTTAGACTACCCGCAGAACTCGAAAAACTATCCGCACTTGATGAAGTGCCACCTGCCACAATGACAAGTAAAAATATAAAAAAAATAGGTATAAACATACCTATCAGAAATAAATGTTTTTTCTTTTTCATTTGATTTTCTTTCTAGGTATGTTGATACCTCACTTTTTATTAAATAAACTAACCACAAACCAAACAGGGATAGCAACTATCCCAACAAAAATAGTTTTGATGATTTTCATAATTATTTTCCTTTCCTCTCAATAATACCGCTATCGAAAATACCACGTTTTGCGTTGGCGGTTTTGATTTTAATATCTCGTTTTTGACTTTTGTCAGAAGTTGGTAATTGGGGCTTTTCAATAAACAACTCTTTACTCAAACGTTCAACTTGACCTTTTTGTCTGGCTTTTCTTGCTGGCATATCTGTTTTTATACCGTCCGAAAACTTGCCTTTAAGCTCATCTTTTCGTTTCTGATAATTGATAGCTTGTGAAGTTTTATTTCTCAAAGTCTTATTTTCAGAACGCTGTATTTTATTGCTATCAAATTTAGCTAGTTTCTTCTTAGCTTCATTTTCAGGCATTAGACCAAGAGAACTTGAAAATTTAGTTTTCAATTTCTCTTTAGAATCAGCGATAGCTTGCTTAGTGTCCACAAAAGCACCTTTTGTGTTTTCCCATTTACCTTTCAAGTTATTAGTTGTTTCTTTTCGTTTTGCTATTGCAAGTTGTTTAGATTTTTCATCTTGACCAAAACGTATTTTATCACTTGCTTTAACTGTACCTTTAACACCTTTTTTAGCTAAGGTTTTACCAGCGGTACCAGCTTTTTTCACACCATCAAATTTACTTTTTGATGGTGGACTAGATGTTGAAAAACTAGTATTTGGTAGACTACCACTAGGAGTAGAAAGAGCAGGTGTTTTATTAAATTTAAAAGGTTTTTTGGCATTAGACAAGCTAGGTAATGACTTGACAGAATCAAGACTACCTTTTGCCAATTCAGATACACTTTTCTTAGCTGTATCAAATAGAGAAGTCAACTTATCTCTTTGTTTCCACAAAAGGAAATACAAAGCGAACTGTATGAAAATTGAAATATAATATGAATGTGACACATTTCTAAATGCCATTTCCACAAAGCTATTAAAGATAAGACCCATTTGCACACCTAATAGACCAGATACTGATAAAGCCGTAAACACGACTATTCTTTTTGCCAAATTACCAGCCATATGCTCAAACTGAGGTAAGATAGACAAGACTAATATAATAGGTGCTACAAATATCGCAAAAACAACAATTAACTGTAACACCCACGTGTACATTAATGTACCAACTGTAATCACAGTTAAAACAAAACCTTTAAACAGAGAAGCTAATGCAACCATAAATTTATCGGCTATACTTGAAAACCCTAATTTTGTGAAGCCAGCTTCTTTATTTTTCTTAGCATATTTACTAACCGAATCAGTATCGCCTTTTGTTGCAAGTAATGCCGTTTGTTCACTTTGTACCGAATTTTCAGGTAACTTATTGGTATCAAAGTTCATTTCCTTAAAGGGTTCTTTGACAATGACATTAAATAATTGTGTTTTCAAAGCATTAATTGTACTATCAGACACCTTATCATTTGTCGTTGAAACATTAGCCGTGAAATTGGTTGTAGAAGTTTTTTCAGTCGTATCATTTGCGATTGTTACTTTTGATAAATTATTAATCAAAGAACTTGTAAAAGTGTCTGTAAAACTTTTAGTCACATAAACAATGCGAGTAATGACATGTGTCCCTTTATATGCACCACTTCCACTTGAAACTGGTAAGAAAAAAACACCAGCTACAACTATACGAAGTATAACACCTAGAATTTTCTTACCAAACGGTTTACCTTCTGACAAATCTTTGAAAGCACTAATGCCCACAAAGACCATAGCCATTGGAAAGATAACAGGTAAGAGTAGTGCTTGCAGAATAGCCTGCATTTTAGATACAAAATCATCCAAATACTGAAAAATATCAATATTAGAGACTGCCGATAAAATCAATGAATCTAATAGAAACATCAATTTTGAACCTGCAAAAATCAACTGTACTACCCAATTAATGATTTTAGGGAACGCTTCTTTAGCACCAAAAAAACCTTTATCCTCAATATACATATAACTTGTATAAGCTGATAAGGCTGACATATCTTTTGCATTAATAGCACCTGCTTCTTTAGCTAGTGCTTCTTGATAATCATTTGAACTATCAATTGTACCAGCCTTTGTTAAAATAGCACTATTATAAGCATTATTTAATGTTGTAATAGCAGAAGCAGTTTTTGTTTTATCATATCCCGCATTTGATAATTTTGAAATAGCCCCTTGATAGAGTAGATTATATTTTTGATAAGTTTCTTCTGTAATCGGAATCGCATTATTACCTTGTGTTTGATTACTTAGATTTTTAATCTCATTAATAATTGTTAGAACTGCTTTATACTCTGGAGTATTAACAATATCGCCTTGGGCATTTGTTACAAACTCAGGTGCTTTAATACCACTATCAGAACCGATAGTATCATTAGTGACAACTGCATTACCTGTGTCTAAAGCGTAGGCTTGACTACCACAAAACAACAGACTTAAAAAGGTTAGCGCAACTAAAATCTTTTTCATTTAAGCCCCGCTTTCCAAGAATTACCAATATCTTTCAGAAAATCTGGTAAGTATCTAATTGTCTTTATGAACGGTTCATAAAGACCAGTCATTTTCAACATCATTAAAAAGAATACAAGGAATATGACAACACCTAATACCCTATCCACAAGTGATTTTTTGTTTTTCATTGATATTTTCCTTTCAAGTCTTTATACAGCGACTAATTCTGTTTCGATTGTGTCACACAATGGGTTGATTTCAGAAACAATACCGTCAATTGTAATCCGTTCAGTACGCCCAAACGGGTCAGTAAAGAGACATTGACCCATAGACATGCTAGACACCCATTTACGTGTTTCTTCTGATTTCACAATACCATGAGTATCTAAGATTAAATCTGTCTCAGTCGGAGAGTTAAAACTAAACAATGTACCAAAACCAGTATCATCTAATTCTGAATTAGAATCTTTGTGAGATTGAGAAACGAATACCAAGAAATTATTAAACGACCGACCAGTTCGTCTGATTTTCATAATAATTTCTCTACCCACATCAGTAATATTAAAGAACCATGCTTCATCAATGAAAGTAATTGATTCTTTCTTGCTTTCAGAACCAAATTTGTAACAGAATTGTCCTAAAGCATAAAGAGCGACTAGAGATTGTCTTTGATTTTCAGTAATACTTGTTTCACTTGTTGGTAATTCAAGACCAGTTACTTCAATAATTGAAATACGTTTTGACATACTGATTGCTTCATTTTGACCGTCAGAGAAACAAAGAGATAGAGTAGAATTGCTCATTTTTTCAAGTAGTAACTCAGCAGTAATTCTCACTCTGTCAGTATCACTCTTAGTGAGGGCTTCCATGATATTTTTAGTACCGACTTTTTCGCCATTTTCACGCAAGACAAGATATTTTTCAATCATTTGTAACAATTCTTTTTCAAATTGTTCATTTTGTTTCAAATCGTAAAACTCGCCAATCATAGAAATAATCAAGTTTTTAGCTTCTTGACCTGTCAAGAATACTAATGGATCAAGGACACCATGATTGTCAGAATTTCTAGCGTCAATGGTCACAAAATTAATCTGTTTGATATAGTCACAAATTTCAGGATAGATACCTTGACTTTCATACTCATGTAAAACTTTCATGAATTGTTTTCTAACTTCTGCTTTGGGGTCAAAGTAAAGCAATTTTGTTTTCAAAATACTATTCATAACGAACGTTTGCTTAACAAAGAATGATTTTCCCATGCCCATTTGACCTGTTACTTTTACAAGACCGTCAAAGCTAATTTTACCCTCAACATCTAACTTATTAGCTTGTAACAGATTATAATAGACAAGATTTCTTGAATTTTGGAGGGCTTCTTTATAACCACCAGACCAACGATCATACCTTGAATCCACTCTACCCATATACAAGCCAACATCAGAACCTACTTTTTGACCAGTAAAAAACAGACTTTCCGCAAAGCCTGCCATTGTGGTTGTTTGTAAGTATCTGCGTTCATTCTCAAATAAAGGCTCAGTCAATCTATGTTTATAAAAGAGATAAACTTGGTCGTCTTTAGCACGTGCCAATTCAATACCAATTTTTTTGAAATTGCGCATGACGATTTTTATTTTTTCTTGTAAGCGGTCATAATCATCATCATAGACAAACAGCGATTGAAGATAAGAGATAATTGTTTCGCCACGATTTGATTTTTTTACTAAATCTTCTGAAAGAGCTTCTGCTTGTCCGATTTCATCACGAACAATGCCATTTCTCATAGCAATATCTTCATTTGTTTTTTTATGTTTTTGCTTAGCACGATTGGCACGTTGTTGCATTGAATTAAAGCCATTCTTCTTAGCAAAGATAGCCTTTGTTTGTACCTCTGTATCAAAACCTAGTAATCGCCGTCTTTCGATAAAGTGATTATAAGATAAGTTTGACGGTGGTATGGCAATCGGCAATATAGCTAAGTAAGTTGTTTGCGCACCGTCGCTTAAAGTTAAGATGCCATAATTTTCAAAACTAACACCAGCACTGCCAAAATTATCAATGTTATTTTCAACTTGAATTACTTCAAGTTCTTTGTCAACCGACATACCACGTGAGTATTGAACAGTATTGACAAAAATTGTTTGGTCTTTCGTTAGCATATAGCCATTAAGTGGTAACAGTGTTTGATAAATTTCATGATTGAGTGCTTCAAATCGTTCATACCAATCTTCATCAAAAGTAACATCAGAACCAATTGTTGCCATTACTCTATTTGAAAAATCAGTAATAGCTGTTTTAAGACCGTCTTTAAAATCAAGTGACACATGATTATTTCTAAGCGGTATAGTTAAAAAGAATCTATCCTGAGAAGTTTCGCCAATTTGTTTTTTAAGCTCCTCAGCTTGCCTTTTCATAAGATACAAGCCAAATATTTTAGTATCTTCTGCTAAGTCCTGCTCCAAAAACTTATAATTATGTGTTGCTTCTGTAGAAAATGGAATCGTTGAGACTTCAAAGCCACCGAAAATTTCTAAATCAGATAAAGTATCAGATACCAATTCCTTAAATTCATTTTTCAGTGTAATATCTACTGTATTAACAATCGTTTCAGGAATTTCGTACATTGCATAGACATCAAGATTTGATCGCAACATCAAATTACCGTGAAAAGCAACAATCCCATTTCTTTTATTCAAATTTCTAACTCCTTATTTTCTTTATAAGATTACCTTGTGATAGGTAATGTGTGTTTTTTCTTCTACCGTAAATCAACCAATACATGATTTTATCAAACAAATATCTATGAAAGAATTTACCATCAATCTTTAAATCAGCCACAGGGTCAGCAAAGTTCCAAGCAATTAAAGCTGAGAAGATGAAAGCCCAATATATCGAAAAGAAAAACAACACTTTCCAAAAGAAAAGCATTGATAAAGCAAACTCTAAAATCAAATAGAAAGCCCATGATAATTTCTTTTCGCCAACCAAAGGGATTGGTGGTAAATATGAAGGTGCTTCTAATGATAATTGGTATGAAAATGTATCCCTATCAGGGTATCTCTCTTTATCTTCCATATTACAAAGCACCAGAAATACCGTTAATTAGTTTACCAACTCCAGAAATTACAGAACTAATCACTACTTTCCATGCTTCAAATGTAGTTGGACTCAGAATACTAGATACTGTAAGTCCTATTAAGCCAGTCATCAATGCGTTTGTCTTATCGCCTTTCGCAAAGGCTTTCAAAGCACCGATACCAGCACCGATTAGAATAAGTAATGCGACAGCGTTTAAAATATTTGTCATTTTATTTTTCCTTTTCTTCTTTAAAATAATCTTGTGAGACACCGTGGTTTAATGTTTTGACAAACCAAGTATCCCCATTTTTCTTAATTGACAACTCAAAATTTTCTTTATGAATTGAATTGAGACTGTCTTTGAAAGAGACTGTCACAACAGCAGTTGTTGTACCAGAAGCACCTTTAGCATAATAAGTGTAAAGTAACTTATCAAACTTATAGCCTTTAATACCGACAATATCAGCACTCATAGTGGCAAGTGTTTTATCATCAGTTGTATAAGCCGTGAAAAAGGCTTCTAAGAACGTGCCAAACTTTTTAACTTCACTTTCTGTATAGTCTTGTGTTTGTTTTGTCAGACCTTGTTTTTTAACATTATTACCTTGTAACTTGCTTAGGGCAGTCACGAAAGGTGTATCTGACACATAAAATCTGTCAGCTTTACTAGCAAACGGAATATTAAATTCTACTGATTTATCAAACCATTTACTATTTTTATCAGTTGGTTTTTCTTTTACTTGGTAATTGACAACATATGTAGCTAAATTGTTTTCAATTTTAAGTAAAGTACTTGATACTAATTTCATATCACTTTTATTTTCAGGTAGATAAGTCATATTGACATTATCGCCAAAATACTCAGTTAGATTTTTTAAATAGTCGCCATTATTTTGAGACGAGTAGTTAAAATAACTTCTAATAAAGCTAGTCATATAGAAATTAACTTTATTGTCTGTTTCGCTTAACAAGCGCTTATCAGCAACAACTGAGACAGTTGGTTTAGACAATGCTTTTGACCGTGACATAATGGATAAAGTTGTTGCGCCAACTGACAAGCTCAATAATAAGCCAATTGTGCCATAGACAAGGACTTTACTTTTGAAAGTACCAGAACCTTTAAGTGTGAATTTTTTCTTGGGCTTATTGATGAAAGTAACAGTTTTCTTGTTTTTCTTATCATCTTTAGGCGCAAACAATTCATCTTTCTTAGTTCTGAGTTTTTTCAGTAAACCTTTGTCTTTTTTCTCAGGCACTTTTTCAGGCTCGTTTTGTTTTTCATCATACCGTGCAATGAGTTGTTTAGCTTCTGATAAAGTAAATAAATCATCAGGTTTGACCTCGCCAAACTCTAACTCTTTAGCAACTATAATTAAATCACTTACTCTGATTTTCATTTCATGCGCAATATCACTTAATTCATAATAGAGTTCTTCTTGTTCACTCAATTTTTTTACTCCTTTTCATATAACAAACCTTTCTGTTTTGCTATTATAAGAACGCAAATTTTGACATTTGCGCCCCTTAATTTAAAAAAGATCTAAGTCTTTTACATACATATCAATTTGTGACTGGTAATCTGTTTCAGAATAAGTCTCAAAGTTACCGTAACCATTGAAACCGATATAATCATCATTCCAGCCTTTGATATTACCAAAATAAACTGCACGTGCGACATCATAAATTGACATACCAGTTTCTTCAAAAAATTCTTCTGTAAATTCGTAAATCTCTAAGTCAATTTCATAATATTCAGTTGACTCAATTTCACGTAATTTATTAATTAAAGATGAAACATCATATTCCCCACTCCATAGACCAGAAACATTATCTACATCAAATACACCAAGTTCTAACTCAGGCTGTCCGTTAGGATTGTATTTATCTAAATACTCAGCTTCAATTTTTTCATAACTAGAATAAATAAGCTCCTCAACAGTAAACCACCGACCTTTTGAAAAATTGTCAGGATAACTACCGATAAAGAATTTATCAGCTTCAATCATTTCATAAACATTAATTTGCATTTTGTCCTCTTTCTATTGATTAAAATAATACCACCCACATTCAGATTAACTCGCTACATCATTTGCCTTACGTGCAAAAGCATAGGTACGTTGACTGAACTTTTTGTATTGTTCATTAAGAGAATAATAGGACTTAATAACACCTTCCAAAGCGCTGTATTCAGCCCCATTTAAATTCTCAGCTTGTTCTTTCAAAATACTATTTAGCTGTCCTGCAATCGTCCACGCTTCATCAAAATTGTGTTTTTCTACCAGCTCCCCTAAAGTACTAATCAACTGTTTAGTTTTTTTAGGGTCAATTTTTGGATATTCTTGTGTTGCATTTGCCATAGGTTATACCTCTTTCATTTTCTTAAAAGTTAGTTTTTTTTAAAAGTTCAATACCCGCCCAATCATTATTTTAATCACTTACTCCCGATAGAGTAATTTGTCATATTCAATGATTAACCTTTTGAGTTCTTGCAGTTTTTGCGCATTAGTCCAACCATAATAGAGATGTCTGTAATCAAATTTTCTTCTGTCATGTCGCAAATAGTTATGATCACACAAAATATCAATTTTGATACGCATGATTTGACACGCTTCACTATTGATGTTTTTCATCATGATTTTTCTTTTAGCTTCATAACTGCCACGAAATTTTTGAGTGCTGCTTTTTAAAGCAGCTTCAATCAAACGCCTTTCACGTGCTTCATTGATTTTTTCAATTTCAGATAATGTTAAATCAGTCATATTCAAGTTCAATCATTTCATGGAAGTTGTCATAAAATGCCCTTTCCTTTTTCTGTTTAACAATAGAATCTACTAAATGTTGATTTTTTTCATCAAGTTCTTTTTCGTTAAACAACTCCATTGTTTTCCGAGAACCAGTTAATCTATCAATCTCCATGTTTCTTTTCAAAGAAGCAAAAACAGATGAATCAAGCCATTTTAATGTTCGGTCATAACTGACTTCCCTAGGTTTATTGACAAAGCCATAACTTTTATCTGAACCAAAAACATCTAACCATTCAATATCCCAATTACCTTTATCGTCCTTAATATCCAAGTAATGAGAGATAATTTGACCTGCTAAATTTTGTAGTGGAATATCGTTATACCAGAAATCAAAAATGACTTGTGTCGCTTTATCCCCAAATAACCTTATTTCATAACGGTTTTTATAACCGTATAATTCATGAATTTCATCAAGATATAAATCACGTACCATTGATTGTTCTTTATCTTTTTCATAGAAATTGATATAGATTGACTTACTTTTACGTGAACCAAAATATAAAGATAAGCCAGTAGAGATAAACTCGCCGTCTCGGTATAAGAAACTTTCATTTGACGAAAATTGTCTGAAAGGTGTTTGAATTTGACCTGCCAACATTTTGTCATAAAGTTTACGTAAATCATAGTTACCTTTTTTAGAGTACATTTCATCAGTCGCTAAATCAAGACGAGTGAATTTTAAGTAATCATCTAAATCTTCAAAATTAGATACTTTTTTTTGTTCCATAGAAAAAAAGAAACAATCTTGAAAAAATTGTTTCCATGTTCTATTTTGGTCTTTAAGTTCCTGTTCAAACTCACGACAACCACCACCATTAAACTCAACAAGTGTACCCATATCAATATTTTCACTATGACGTAAAATTCGTATACTGCCATAAGACATACTCATGTTGTAGTTGTGCATACTTGATACATCAATATTGAATAAGTTACTATCCATGAGGAGTAAATCTTCAATCACTTCAAACCACTTCAAAGTTTTAAGTCTAATTCTTAGATAGTCAACACTTGTTTCTAGCTCATATTTTGAATTGTAACTCAGATAATCAAGGAGAACTTGCTTCTTTTTAGGGCTTAATGTTTTTTTACCAGAAAGCACATTAGAAATAAATACTTGTGAAACACCAACTATCTTACCGACATCTTTTTGAGATAAAAGGTAGTTTTTCATAATACCTTTTAAATCAAAACTTTCGTCTATCGTCATGAACCAGATACTCCTTTTTAGTAATTTCTGTCATCTGATAGCGTGCTAATGAGAAATCATTACCACAATAATGTGTGCTAATGTCACTTTCAACTTCCATTAGGCTATTAGCGCCAATCACGTATGATTCATCAAAAACGCTATTTTCGCCTTTTACAACAACCGCATAATATTTCATATTTAAATCTCTTTTCTAATCTTTTCTTGATTTCCATATAACCAATCAAGCTTACCTAGAAGCCTTTAAATAAAGAGTTTATTAAGTTGGTTATATTGTTACACCCCGTATTACAATCCGGGGTGTAAGCTGTTTTGCCTGCGCCCTTGCGGACGCAGGCAAAGGTCTTGTAACTGCGTAACAAGACCGTAAAAACCGCACTCAATACGCTTCCGCCTTACGGCTCCGCTTTTCGCCACGTCTTTTACGGTCTCGTTCCACAGACAAGTCCACCGCTCAAAGGTTCTCGTTTTTGATTGCTTCATCACAATATCGCTTCACTAACAGCTACTTGGTAAGTTTTACCACTCGACTTATAGCTAATTGCCCTTTCAAACATAATTAAATCAGAAGTACTAAACGTTTTATCAAATTCTTGACCTGCTGTTTCAAACTCAGACTTATACTTTTTGAAAACTCGATAATCAAGTTTCAGTTCATCTGATAATTCTTTAGCCGTATAAGTTTTAATCACAACATCTTGCTTATCAAATTCCAAATCAACCCTTTCTAAAGTCTCAAACTCATCATAAAATGAAAACTCTTTAGAGTCAGGCAATTCAGGAGAGAAAAACTCTCTAGCAGGACTACCAAATACACCATAATAACCACGACCATAAACACGTTCGCCATTAATTTGTTCAATATACTTAAAGTATTTATTTTTGTTTTCTTCCCCAAAAATAACCTCATATGAGAATTGAGACAAACGACCAACTGAAATACGTGTCATGATATTATCTTTAAAGGTGGACGGTAAATCATCAGCTTTTACATTCTGAGTTGCGATAATCGCAAAGAAGCCCGCTTGACGACCTTTCAGGATAATCTGTTTTAAAGCTCCCATAGCCCGCTCAGCTTCTAACATCATTTCTCTATCTTCTGACATCATAGCACGTAAAGAGGGAAACTCATCAATGATCAAAAAAGCAGGTTTCAATTCATATTCTTGAAAATTGCCTAGCTCTTTTTGATTTTTTTCTTTTTGAAGTTGACGCATTGTCGCATAACGAATTTCCATGTTTTCTTTAAACTCAATAATTTTATTAATCATATCAGCTACTTCAAAAACCACCCTATCCTGTAGGACTGGTAATTCAGCTAAAGAAACAAAATCAGCTTGTTTAGGGTCTAGTATCTCGACAAGACCCTCTCTAAGCAGTCCATTTAAAATAGAGCGTAAGAGAACCGTTTTACCACCACCAGTACCACCAGCAATTAACAGATGAGGATTATGCACAAAGTCCCAAAAGACATCTTCCATAAGGATAAGTCCTTTGTCAACCACACGTACATCTTTAGCTGAGATGCGACCTAAGATAGTATCCGCAGAATAAACATAGCTAATATAGCCTTTTTCATCTATTCTCCCCATCATATCTGCAGAGTACATCACTTCTAAAGCGCCACCAATATTTAAAAACTTATCCTGAAATTGTCGACCCTCTAACTGAAAAGTGACCACAATGGTGTACTTATTTTGTTTGAGGTAAACATTAGGTAGTTTGATTTTATCGGGTTTATCTTTACGTTTTATAGGGTAGTAAATTTTATTTTCTAACAAATGACGATATAATAATCTTCTATTTCCTAGTTTTTTAAAAAACCCCCAAATTGTAAAATGAAGTTAGCCACCTCAGGGAAAAAATTTTTCCACTAAAAAACACCTCAAAGATGCTATGCTGTAATTAAACAGATACCAGTCATAGGAGCTTTGAGATGCAAGAAAATTATACCACAACTTATAACCATTTGTCACTAGCTGAACGACAACTTATCGAAAAATGGTTTAAAGAAGGGATGAGTCGACGTCAGATTGCTAAGTTATTAGGTCGTAGCCATCAAACAATCAATAATGAAGTCAAGCGAGGACAAGTCCAACAAATGGATACCTTTAGAGCGTATCATATCGTCTATAGTAGCGAGTATGCGCATCAACAGTACCATAAGCAACGAAAAAAGTCTATTAAAAACACAAAGCTTGATAAGCTGGTATTGGAAAAAATTGTCCATTACATCAAGGCTAAGGTCTCTCCAGAAGTGATCGCTAAAGCTAAATTCAATGGTCAAATCAGCTACTCAAGCATTTACAACTGGATTTATAATGGCAAATTAGGCTTGAAACGTAAAGATATGCTTTATCCACATAAGACAAAAGTTATCAAGACGGTTTCAGCTAATCCTAGAGTTTACGGTAAATCCATTGAAGAACGTCCTGAAGATATAAACAGGCGCAATGAGTTAGGGCATTGGGAAATTGATACTGTCGTCTTAACAAGGGCTAAAAACAAGGTTTTATTGACTTTGACAGAGCGAAAAAGTCGTTTGGAGATTATCAGAATAATCGCTGATAAATCTTCTGAGGCAGTTAATTCTGAGCTTAAGGCATTAACTCAAAATTTTCAATTTAAGTCCATTACAGCTGATAATGGTACTGAATTTGCTCGTTTATCTGAGGCAGTTAATTGTGATATTTACTATGCTCATGCCTATTCTAGTTGGGAAAGAGGAACTAACGAGAATCACAATCGCATGATTCGTAGATTTTTGCCTAAAGGCACAATAAAAACGACCACGAAAGAGGTCGCTCAAATTGAAATTTGGATGAATAACTATCCAAGAAAAATGTTTAATTACAGCACGCCGATACAGGTTTATCTGGGTGGCTAACTTGGACTTGCAATTTGCCTTTTTAAAAAACCAAAATTTGATATGAAGCAACCGATACAAAATAAAAGTACCAATAAAACTTATCAGAACTACAAAAAGAAAGTAAACAAGTAAGAAATATAAATTTGAAATCAGTTGTGAAAATAAAAGATAAGTCAAAAGACCAAATAAAAGTAAAAAAGGCAAAAGTAAAATAGTAACTGTCATTCTTGATACTACTTTTTCTTTTTTGCCTATTTTTATACCTCTAAAATAGAAAATCTGTTTTAACAACTTCATTTAACACCACTCCCTAAAGATCAAAGATTATTTCTTTTGACTTTCTTCTTTTGGTTTGGGTGGTTGTGGTGCAGGAGCAGTTGAGTGATCACTTACTTTTTCCAAGCCTTCAGCAGAGACCGTGAAGTAATAATCAGGCACTACTTCTTGACGTGTTCGACCATTTGCGGTAGTCACTTCAACACGTTTTGTGCCCGTTTGTAATCGAGCAACAACTTTACCAGTCAAACGGACGCGATCATTCATTTTGAATTTAGTGTCATCAAAGTCTAATGGGACACGAATGTCCATATTGTCTTTTTGGACTTCTGAATAAACTTGCACATAGAGTTGCTCAATTTTATGTGTATTTTCAACTTTTTGTAAGTTTTTATCAGGTTGCTCTTTATCCAGCTCAGCTTGATTGTCATAAATTGCACCAGTTTCAGTATCTTCATAATTGAACCGTTCCGAAGCAATCGTATCAAGATAAGTTAACCCGCCATAAGTTGCTTCAACATCAACAGAATATTCCTTATTGAAAGTATCAAGACCATATTTTTTCTTTGCTTTTGCCATTATTTCATCTCCTCTACACTATCCGCAAAAATGACAGCGGAATCTTTTACACCAGCAATACCCTCATCAAACATAAAGCCACCAAGTTTGGGTTTAATGATTTTTACCTGTACTCGACTGTTAGGTACAAAACCTTTATTAGCAGGTACAACCACACGGAAATTAGGCTCATTTAAACCACTCGCACTATAGACAAACAAGTCAGGTTGTGTCATAGTTTTCTTGAGTTTAGTCGGGTTAGGATTGACCCAAATTTTCTTATCCTCGATAATTTCTTCCAGTTTTACTGAAAGTGTTTTTAATGCAGACATATGTTATCTCCTAAAAATAATCATTGTAATCAAAAATAAAAGAACTGGAAGCACAGCCATTTGATTAGTTTAACTTCACTACACGCAGTTTAATGACTTGCTTAGGTCAATATAGTCAAAATTTTACTTATTCTCGTCCTCCGATTGTTTTACCCAAGAACTAAAAATATGATTGAATATAAATGAAAACTCATCTTCTTTGATAGGCTCAGGTTTAAAGCCATTTATTTTTTTAACCGAATTATCTATTTCTTGCCAGCGTCTTTTTTTCTCAGCTTCACGAAAAACAGACCTCATACCGTCTTTTAATTCCTCAACACTAAGTGCTTCAATCTCTTTTCTAGTCATGTTTTCAATTTTTTTATTCTTCATCAGCAACCATTTTATATATATCTAACCTCTCGTCATTTTTATTTTATGTAGCTTTCAGGGATTGAACCTGTTACACGTTGAACCAAAAACACACTAGATATTTTAAACGCATAATCTTACCATTAAGAAAGCCACTAAAAAACAAGATACTCAATACCTTGTTTTCAATCTCAGTTAATTCAATTATCAGACAGTACATAAGGCTCTGTCCTAGCTTTGACTGATATATTCAGTCATTAATCTTAGTTTTATATAGCTAAACAGTTTATGACATGTTCAGGTCAAAATTGAAAAAATAATATTTTGTAACCAACCAAAACAGTTTGACATTTTCTATACCTCCACAGGTTAATACAGTTTCATGACTTGCTCAGGTCAAACAAAAAAAGACTAGATTTCTCTAGTCAAAACAGCTTATTTAATACCTGCCAAAAAATCTATAAACCTTGCTTCATCTTGTGAAGATAGGTAGCCTACAAAATTTATCACAACATATTCTTCCTCAACTTGCCTAATTTTAAATGTATCAATCCAAGACGGTTTATTCAAGCCAGAATAAGCCCAATCTTTTATCTCAAAATACTTAGATTGATAGTAATCAGACTTTGAACTAAATTGACTTGTAATATTGTAATAACTAATAATCTCGTTATCGTATTTCAAAACAAAAGCAGGTCTGGTTTTTGAACCAAATTCCCTGCCCTCGTCATATGCTAAATTAGCAATCATAATGCTATGCTCTCTGACATCTCTAGTCATTGAAAAACTCCTTTATATCTTCTTTTTTGGATAAGTCTAGTTTTTGAACTTGAGAATTTTTGAAAGCCAGATCAGTAATCTTTTTTCTATTACTTATCCTTTCGTCATTAAACCAATCACTAGGATAAGGAGTAGTTGTTTCACTATTTTTAAGAGATAGTGGTACTTCTTGTTCGTAAGCTGTTTTAGTAATAAACATTTTGAGAGCAGTTGAAATATCCAGACCTTGACGTTCGAAAACTTTTTGAGCCATATCTTTTATTTGGTCGTCAACTCTTGTAGAAATTTGTATCGTAGTCATGATATACCCTCCTTAATTAACACTATTATATCACAAATGAGTGCTTTTTGTGAGTAAACGTGTTTATTTGTTTTTAAATTCATCTGTTCTAAACTACTTATAAGGAAAGTTGGGAAAATACTTATAAGCAGTTTACAACAGACAAACATTGTCTATTGTCATTTTCACAGGGAACAAGCATATCTAAGTTGATACTCATTGACAATTATTTTCTTTATTGCTAAAGAAACAAACATACCGAAGTTGGCACTCATTGATAATTGTTTTCCTGACTTAATAGAAACAAGCATATTCATCTAGTATGATATTCAGCAAATGCTTTCTATCGGAAAATTAAAAAGTATCAGATTAAACTGATACTGTATATATTGTGTTACATTTATAATCATTATAATCTCTAGTCTTTCATTTTCAAGACATAGAAAAATCAAACCTACCACCGTTTGTACTTGTAATATACAAGGCTGAAATATTTTCATAAGTCAGCTAACATCTTACTCATGTGAAAAACTTTTAGTCATTT
Organism: Lactococcus sp.; assembly: GCA_047833645.1. Taxonomy (GTDB): domain Bacteria; phylum Bacillota; class Bacilli; order Lactobacillales; family Streptococcaceae; genus Pseudolactococcus. Next base: position 1,366,647 of record CP181259.1, on the reverse strand, counting down.
TTCGAGCGCCATGCGTTCCTTTGTTAGACAGGTTCACTACATAGACCGAGATTTACTTTGTGGCTCACTTTTCAAGGTCTTGGCTCACTAAATCTATGCAGTGTTCTGAGGACTCTACAATCCCCTGTGTGCTTGTACGGGTCAACCGCCATTATCATTTTGACAACGGCTTTACAATCAGTTATAATAAAAGTGCGAACAAGTATTATAACTGAATTGTAAGCCAGTATCTTAACGATTCTGATTTATTTTTCAAAGTTCAATTATTCAACGTTCACTTTTTGTAGGACTTGATTTATGATTTGATTCCATTAGGATAATTAATCAAGACCTACAAGCTAACTTTGAATAGTGTTCTTGAAGCTTTCGGCTATTTATATTATAATAAGTAGCCTTTTGTTTCAAGAATAATAAGGACTTTTGTCCTACAAGAATCATTATAGGACTTTTGTTCTATAATGTCAAGCGGTTTTTTTAATATTTTAAAAATATTTTTCAGAGGGAAAAAATGTTACCAGAAAGACTTAAATCACTAAGAAAAGAAGCTAATCTAACCCAAAAAGAAGTTGCTGAAAAGCTAGGATTTGACCAAAAAAGTTACTCTTTTTGGGAAAATGGAAAAAGAAACCCAAAGAATGTTCAACAAATTGCTGATTTTTTCAATGTCTCAACAGATTATCTTTTAGGAAATACTGATATCAAAAGTAAAAATTTAGAAACTGATCTAAATAAGACACTTGATACAGTAAAGTCATTTGACGGAAAACCAATTACTGATTCTGACCGAGAAACTATAAGAGAGATTCTAAAGAGAAGACAACGAGAACGAGAGCAAAAAGAAAATAAATAGTATGCTCAAAAAAATCATCAGAAAAATAAAAGAATTAGGCATAGATATAGAATATGATTATTTTGACGGAAACGGTTTCTTCGCAATCGAGAATGATAAACCCATTCTTTTTATTGATGAAAGATTAAATGAAATAGAGACATCACTTACTTTATTACACGAAACTGCACACTTTCTAAATAAAGATGGCGACAAATATATCACTAATCATTTTCAAAACGATAACTTAGAGTTTGAAGCAAATAAATACATGATTCGTGAAGTCATGAAAATGCTAGATGACAAATACGACTTCACAACAGACACAAATTACCAACAAATCATTAACAGCCTAAACCTGCCATACCACCTTGACGGTTTTATCATAGATGAATTTAATAGTATCATATCAGATAAATTTGGTATGACACCCTATTGCGAAACAGATTATTTTTATGAATAATTTATTCCTATTACACTTAAGGGTACCTCTAAAAACGTATGAAAAGAGGTATAATAGATTAAAAATAAGCTAACGATGTATTGAAGATGAATTTATTTGGAGATAGCGACTATCTTGAAAAATTAAGTTTAAAAGGAGACCCTCTTGAGCGGCTAGAAAAAGTGGTTGATTTCGAGTGTTTTCGCCCAACTCTTAACCGGATTTTTAAGTATGATTTAAAAAACAAATCTCATGGTGGTAGACCGCCCTATGACCTTGTTTTAATGTTGAAAATTCTAATTTTACAACGCTTATACAATCTATCTGATGATGCAATGGAATATCAAATGATTGACCGGATTTCGTTTAGAAGATTCCTTAAGATTGATGACAAGGTACCAGACGCAAAGACTATCTGGAACTTTAGAAATCAGCTATCAAAATCTAATAGAGGAAACTGGCTTTTTTCTGCCTTTCAAGAAAAACTTGAATCACAAGGGATGATCGCTCATAAAGGACAGATTGTTGATGCAACATTCATAGAGGCGCCTAAACAACGTAATCCAAAAGACGAAAATGAATTGATTAAAGCAAATAGGGTACCAGTGAATTGGACGAAGAACAAAAGAGCACAGAAGGATACAGCTGCTCGCTGGACAATTAAAGGTAATGAGAGACACTATGGCTACAAAAATCATATTGCTATAGATACCAAATCAAAATTCGTAAAGAATTATCAAACAACGCCTGCAAATGTGCATGATTCTCAAGTAATAGGCGTTCTTGTTGATCCCGATGAGATCACCTTAGCAGACTCAGCTTATCAAAATCAAGCAACACCTAAAGGTGCTGAACTTTTTACCTGTCTTAAAAACACACGTTGTAAATCTCTTAGGCAGATGATAAAATGTTTAATAAAATCATTTCGAAAATACGTGTCCGTATTGAACATGTATTTGGCTTTGTTGAAAATTCAATGCATGGTTCTAGTTTACGTTCTATTGGATTCGATCGAGCTGTTTTAAATACTGACCTTACAAATCTGACTTATAACTTATTGAGGTACGAACAAGTTAAACGTTTAAATCTCAAAACATGGAGGTAATCTGTCTAAATTAAGAATAAACAGTCAAGTGGCGTCTGTAACATAAAGAAAAACACAGTAGACTATGCTTAGTTTTCTGTGTTTTTTTCTAATTTCATTTAGAGGTGAATTAATTGGTAGTTATTAGAGGTGCCCTACAATCTGATCAGTATGCAACATTTTTAAAAGCTATGGGCAAACTTCACAACTATTCGCCTAAAAACATTCAGCTTCTTTTATCACAAAATAAAATGTTGTTATCATTGATAATGATACGTTCAAACAACAGCACCCAAATTTTGACGAATTAGTGAAACTCTATGAAAAAGACGTAGTAAAACATGCAACATCCTATTCTAATCAGCTGGTAAAGCTTAATTAGGTTATATAAGCTTGAAAATAAAGGGTTTGTCCAATATGGACAAGCCTTTTTCTTATGTTTTGCCACAGATTTGCCACACTTATTGTGTAAGAGTATCAAGGATAGGTATAATTTGATCCTTTGTTTTTTTAGTGATGTGAAAATAAATTTCTGTTACACGACTACCTCTAGAATGCCCTACACGGTCTTGAATTGCTTCTAGGGGTATTCCTTGCTCTGCTAAGAAACTAATATGCGTATGACGGAATATATGGGTCGTAATATGTTTATTAAAACTAAGTTTATTATCAATATCAATTCCTGCTCGTTTTGGATTACCTTTTCGATTTAATTTTCCATTTTCAGGTGAGTTGAGGAAATTGTTAAGGACACTATAATGAAGAGGTGTTCCATTATAGTCGGGTTTATGACGACTTTTGGAAGTAAAAATCCATCCATTATCTTTATAATCAGGATTGAATCTTATATGTTGGTGATTTAACTCAATTTCCTCTTTAAGAATTTCTATAGCCCTTTTAGATAATTGGACATTTCGGTAACTTTGTAAGTTTTTTACATTACCTTCATAGCTATTTTCTGCAGCTCCTCCGTGAGTGGCCTGACTAATGATGATATTTTGCTTTTCAAAATATTGATAGGCACCAATATTTTGGAGTTTTCGACTCTGTAAGTCAACAGGGCCATTAGTTAGAATACCTATTGGGATGTGGTTTTTATGTAGAGCCAGCAGTAGTTGATGTATCTCAGGAATCATCGTAATCTGATCGAGTTCATACTCATAGTCAGCTTGGAAGTCTAGAGCTTCTGTCCTAGAAATACTATCGATGCCAAATTCTTCCATAGTCTTCTGACAGCGAAAAATTCTAAGCTGCTCAATACTGATGAGTTTTTTCGTGTATTTAGGAAAAGCAACATCAGACCAATATCTGAAACGTTTGTAAATGTTATCTATTTGTTGGATATCAATCGTTGGAAAACATTTCTCAACGCTACGTTTAAAGGGGAGTTAATGGTCATAAAGAGTGTCATCAAGGTCAAAAACAATATTTTTATAAGTCATAATTCTAGTCCGCTTTTAAAATAGTAGTGTACTGGCTAAATTCCTCTAAGTGTTGAGGGCTAATCTGGTTATCTGTAATGATGGTATCGAGTTGATCTAGATTATAGAAGTTAAAGAAATCGTATCGATCGAATTTAGTACTGTCTACTAATAAGAATTTTTCTACAGCATTGTTTAGGGAAAGTTGTTGAATCACACCTTCCTTGTCACTATATGTAGCAATAGAATTATGGGTAACAGCATTTGCACTAACAAAAGCTTTGGCAAATCTCATTGCTTTTAAATTTGTCGAAGCCATTGAACCTACAAAAGCTCCAGTTATTTCTCTATATTCACCGCCAAGAAGCAATAAATCAATGGTTTCGCTATCATTTAGAATCAAGAACACAGGGAGACTATTTGTAATGACACGAATTTTATAACCTTTACGACCTTTCAATTCTAATGCCAGTTGTTCAAGTGTAGTTCCGGGTCCAATAAAAATAGTATCGCCATCTTTGATTAAAGAGCAGGCTTTTTTAGCAATGTCAATTTTTTCTTTTGTATTTAGACTTTTCTTCTCGATATGTGTCTTTTCAAGTGGCTTTTTTGAGGAAAGCAATTGTGCACCACCATGAGTACGTGTTAAAAGTCCATCAGCTTCTAGAGCATCAAGGTCTCTACGGGCTGTCATATCGGAAATATCTAGTTCATCTATTATTTCTTTTATGGTTATGGTCCCATCAATCTTCAACATATCTAAAATTTTTTCTAATCGTCGTTTTTTGTTCATATGAAGACTCTTCTTTCATAAAGTAATTTTTTTCCAAAGATAATTCTCTTTTAATTGTATCATAAAAGACAATATTTTCAAGGTAAAACAAACAATTTCAAACAAAAAAACGTTAGATGATGAAATAAGAACAGAGGATTGACGTATATTAGCTTAGGTCAGATTTTGTATAAGACGAAAATAAAGTAGGAACTCTTAATCAGTAAGTTATAGAAAGTAAAAGACTTTTGTAATACTTGAATAGATATTTCACGTCCATTTTGTGATGGATTAAATGAACAAAAATGAACAATAATTTAACGGTGTTATCTATTTTAAAAAAAAAAAAAACAAAAAATAAACAAAAAGTGTTGCTTTTTGTTTGAATGTTTGATATTATATAGACAAAGAAATGATGAAAACGTTATCTCGAACATTTTGCAAAAAATTTTCTACGTCTACGTAGCATTTCTTTCTAAAATTTAGGAGGTAGTCAAAATGGCTATTGTTGTTGGTGCAGATCTCAAAGGTACGAGATTAAAAGATGTTGTGAAAAATTTTCTTGTAGAAGAAGGTTTTGAGGTAATTGATGTGACTAAGGACGGACAAGATTTTGTTGATGTTACCTTGGCAGTTGCCTCTGAAGTAAATAAAGATGAGCAAAACTTAGGTATTGTAATTGATGCTTATGGAGCTGGTCCATTCATGGTAGCAACTAAAATTAAAGGTATGGTTGCAGCAGAAGTTTCAGATGAACGCTCAGCTTATATGACACGTGGACATAACAATTCACGAATGATTACGGTTGGCGCTGAAATCGTCGGTGATGAGCTTGCTAAAAACATCGCTAAAAGTTTCGTCAATGGTAAATATGATGGCGGACGTCATCAAATCCGAGTAGATATGCTTAACAAGATGTGTTAAGAAAAGGAGTTAAGGAATGAGAATCGCAATTGGATGTGACCACATTGTCACAGATGTAAAAATGGCAGTATCAGAATTCTTGAAATCAAAAGGACATGAGGTCCTTGATTTCGGGACATATGACCACGTACGTACTCACTACCCTATCTATGGTAAAAAAGTCGGTGAAGCAGTAGTAAGTGGTCAAGCAGACTTGGGAGTATGTATCTGTGGTACAGGTGTCGGCATTAACAATGCAGTCAATAAAGTTCCAGGTGTTCGCTCAGCGTTGGTTCGTGATATGACATCAGCTATATATGCAAAAGAAGAGTTAAATGCGAATGTTATCGGTTTCGGTGGAATGATTACTGGTGGTCTTCTTATGAATGACATCATTGAAGCTTTCATTGAAGCTGAGTACAAACCAACAGAAGAAAATAAAAAATTGATTGCAAAAATCGAACACGTTGAAACACATAATGCACATCAAGCAGATGAAGCTTTCTTTACAGAATTCCTTGAAAAATGGGACCGTGGTGACTACCACGATTAAGGTATAACAAATGATTCTGACAGTCACACTAAATCCTTCAGTAGACATCTCTTATCCTCTAGAAACATTGAAAATTGATACAGTGAATAGGGTGAAAGATGTTAGTAAGACAGCTGGTGGAAAAGGCTTAAATGTTACTAGAGTCTTGTATGAATCTGGTGATAAAGTTACTGCTACAGGTTTCTTAGGTGGTAAAATTGGTGAATTTATTGAAAGCGAATTAGAACAATCTCCTGTTAGTCCAGCTTTTTATAAAATCTCAGGAAACACTAGAAACTGTATTGCTATCTTACACGAGGGTAACCAAACAGAAATTTTGGAACAAGGACCAACAATTTCTCATGAAGAAGCAGAAGGCTTTCTTGACCACTATAGCAATCTTATTAAACAATCAGAAGTTGTGACAATTTCAGGAAGTTTACCTTCAGGACTTCCAAACGATTATTATGAAAAACTTATCCAACTTGCTTCGGATGAAGGAGTAGCAGTCGTTTTGGATTGTTCAGGTGCACCTCTTGAAACAGTTCTAAAATCGTCGGCTAAACCTACTGCCATCAAACCTAATAATGAGGAACTTTCACAGTTGCTTGGAAAAGAAGTAACAAAAGATATTGAAGAACTCAAAGACGTTCTTAAAGAGTCACTTTTTAGTGGTATCGAATGGATAGTGGTCTCATTAGGTCGAAACGGTGCCTTTGCAAAACATGGTGATGTTTTCTATAAGGTAGATATTCCTGATATCCCAGTTGTTAATCCAGTCGGATCAGGGGACTCAACGGTAGCTGGTATTGCATCAGCTTTAAATAGTAAAAAAAGTGACGCTGACTTATTAAAACATGCGATGACATTGGGTATGTTAAATGCTCAAGAAACAATGACAGGGCATGTGAATATGACTAATTACGAAACACTAAACTCACAAATTGGAGTAAAAGAGGTATAAAAATGGTACTTACAGAACAGAAACGCAAATCTTTGGAAAAACTTTCAGATAAAAACGGTGTTATCTCAGCTTTGGCATTTGACCAACGTGGTGCTTTGAAACGTTTGATGGCACAGTATCAAGATACAGAACCAACTGTAGCTCAAATGGAAGAACTAAAGGTTTTGGTTGCTGATGAACTTACAAAATTCGCTTCTTCAATGTTGCTTGACCCTGAATATGGACTTCCAGCAACAAAAGCATTGGATAAAGAAGCAGGTCTTCTTCTTGCCTATGAAAAAACTGGTTATGATACATCAAGTACAAAACGTTTGCCTGACTGCTTGGATGTTTGGTCTGCAAAACGTATCAAAGAGCAAGGCGCTGATGCCGTTAAGTTCTTGCTTTACTATGATGTAGACAGCTCAGATGAACTTAACCAACAAAAACAAGCTTATATTGAACGTGTTGGTTCTGAATGTGTCGCTGAAGATATTCCTTTCTTCTTGGAAATCCTTGCTTATGATGAAGAAATCTCAGATGCAGGTTCTGTTGAATATGCAAAAGTGAAACCTCGCAAAGTCATTGAAGCGATGAAAGTTTTCTCTGATCCACGCTTTAACATTGATGTTCTTAAAGTAGAAGTACCAGTTAACGTTAAATATGTCGAAGGTTTTGCTGATGGTGAAGTGGTTTACAGTAAAGCTGAAGCTGCTGACTTCTTTAAAGCACAAGAAGAAGCGACTAACCTTCCATACATCTACCTAAGTGCAGGTGTATCTGCTAAATTGTTCCAAGAAACATTGCAATTTGCTCAGGACTCAGGTGCCAAGTTTAATGGTGTGCTTTGTGGACGTGCTACTTGGGCAGGATCTGTAGAACCTTACATCAAAGAAGGTGAAAAAGCAGCACGTGAATGGTTGCGTACTACTGGATTCGAAAATATTGATGAACTTAACAAAGTTCTTGTTAAAACAGCTAGTCCATGGACTGATAAAGTATAGTAAAAACATAAAACGGAGGATATTGTTGTGAACAGAGAAGAGATGACTCTCTTAGGGTTTGAAATTGTTGCTTATGCTGGAGATGCTCGGTCTAAACTTTTGGAAGCGCTTAAAGCGGCTGAAAATGGTGATTTCGCTAAGGCAGATAGTCTTGTAGTAGAAGCAGGAAGCTGTATTGCAGAGGCTCACAATTCTCAGACAGCTATGTTGGCTCGAGAAGCTTCTGGGGAGGAACTTCCATACAGCGTTACCATGATGCATGGTCAGGACCACTTAATGACTACTGTCTTATTAAAAGATGTGATTCATCACCTCATCGAATTTTATAAAAGAGGAGCAAAATAATGCATAAACTCATTGAACTTATTGAGAAAGGGAAACCATTCTTTGAGAAAATCTCTCGAAACATCTATCTTCGTGCTATTCGTGATGGATTTATCGCTGGTATGCCAGTCATCCTTTTCTCATCTATCTTTATCCTTATTGCCTATGTCCCAAATGCTTGGGGATTCCACTGGTCAAAAGACATTGAGACCTTCTTGATGACTCCTTATAGCTATTCGATGGGTATCCTAGCATTCTTTGTTGGTGGTACTACCGCTAAAGCTTTGACGGACTCAATGAACCGTGACCTACCTGCGACCAATCAGATTAACTTCTTATCTACGATGCTAGCGTCTATGGTAGGGTTCCTTTTGATGGCAGCTGAGCCTGCAAAAGAAGGAGGCTTCTTGACAGCCTTCATGGGAACAAAAGGTCTTTTGACAGCATTTATTGCAGCCTTTGTGACAGTTAATGTTTACAAGGTCTGTGTGAAAAATAATGTTACTATTCGTATGCCTGAAGAGGTTCCACCAAATATCTCTCAAGTATTTAAAGACTTGATTCCATTCACTGTATCGGTTGTTCTCCTTTATGGACTTGAACTTATTGTTAAGGGAACTCTTGATGTAACCGTTGCAGAATCAGTCGGTACCCTTATTGCTCCTCTCTTCTCAGCTGCAGATGGTTACCTTGGAATTACACTTATCTTTGGTGCTTATGCCTTCTTCTGGTTTGTTGGTATCCACGGTCCTTCAATTGTCGAACCAGCAATCGCTGCTATCACTTATGCCAATATCGATGCCAACTTGCATCTTATCCAAGCTGGACAACATGCAGATAAAGTTATCACTTCTGGTACTCAAATGTTTATTGTTACCATGGGTGGAACAGGAGCTACATTGATTGTTCCATTCTTGTTCATGTGGATTTGTAAATCAGAACGTAACCGTGCCATCGGACGTGCCTCAGTTGTTCCAACATTCTTTGGGGTTAATGAGCCAATCTTATTTGGTGCACCAATCGTATTGAATCCGATTTTCTTTGTACCGTTCATTTTCGCTCCGATTGCCAACGTTTGGATCTTTAAATTCTTTGTTGACACATTGAACATGAACTCATTCTCTACCAACCTTCCATGGGTTACTCCTGGTCCGTTGGGAATTGTACTCGGTACTAACTTCCAAGTTCTAGCATTTATCTTAGCCGGACTCTTGATAGTTGTTGATACTATCATTTATTACCCATTTGTTAAGGTATACGATGAACAAATTCTTGAAGAAGAACGTTCTGGTAAAACAAACGATGCTTTTAAAGAAAAAGTAGCTGCAAACTTCAATACTGCTAAAGCAGATGCCGTTCTTGGAAAAGCAGGCGTTGCTAAAGAAGATGTAGCAGCAAACAATAATATCACAAAAGAAACTAATGTCCTTGTTCTTTGTGCAGGTGGAGGTACAAGTGGCTTGCTTGCCAATGCCTTGAACAAAGCAGCAGTAGAATACAATGTTCCAGTCAAAGCGGCAGCGGGTGGTTACGGTGCTCACCGTGAAATGTTGCCAGAGTTTGACTTGGTTATCTTGGCTCCACAGGTCGCTTCAAACTTCGATGATATGAAGGCTGAAACAGATAAATTGGGCATTAAACTTGCAAAAACTGAAGGAGCTCAATATATCAAATTGACACGTGATGGACAAGGTGCTCTTGCATTTGTTCAACAACAGTTTGATTAATAAATTTGTAAAAGTTATTTGAGACGAGATTATTCTTTCAGTTCCTTATAATATTGTTAACCATATCATTGCATTTCATTTCCTTGGTTTCCGGAACTCAGAATATCGTCTCAAATGCTTTTTTTGAAAGGATTTATATATATGACTAAAACACTTCCTAAAGATTTTATTTTTGGTGGTGCTACAGCTGCTTATCAAGCAGAAGGTGCGACTCACACGGATGGTAAAGGCCCAGTTGCATGGGATAAGTATCTTGAAGACAATTATTGGTATACAGCAGAACCTGCAAGTGATTTTTACCATAAATACCCAGTTGATTTAGAATTAGCTGAAGAATATGGTGTTAATGGTATTCGTATTTCTATTGCCTGGTCTCGTATTTTCCCAACGGGTTACGGTGAAGTAAATGAAAAAGGTGTTGAATTCTACCATAAACTATTTGCTGAATGCCACAAGCGTCATGTTGAACCATTTGTGACTTTGCATCATTTTGACACACCAGAAGCTCTTCATTCAAATGGAGATTTCTTAAACCGCGAAAATATAGAACACTTTATAGATTATGCCGCTTTCTGTTTTGAAGAGTTTCCAGAAGTAAACTACTGGACAACTTTCAATGAAATTGGCCCAATTGGTGATGGTCAATACTTGGTTGGTAAATTCCCTCCAGGCATTAAATATGATCTTGCCAAAGTCTTCCAATCACACCACAACATGATGGTCTCTCATGCACGTGCTGTAAAATTGTATAAGGATAAAGGTTATAAAGGTGAAATTGGTGTTGTTCATGCTTTACCAACTAAATACCCTTATGATCCGGAAAATCCAGCAGATGTTCGTGCTGCTGAACTTGAAGACATCATCCATAACAAATTTATCTTGGATGCAACCTATCTTGGGCACTATTCAGATAAAACGATGGAAGGTGTCAACCATATCCTAGCTGAGAATGGTGGAGAACTTGATCTTCGTGATGAAGACTTCCAAGCTCTTGACGCAGCTAAAGATTTGAATGATTTCCTTGGTATCAACTATTACATGAGTGATTGGATGCAAGCTTTTGATGGTGAGACTGAAATCATTCACAATGGTAAGGGTGAAAAAGGAAGCTCTAAGTACCAAATTAAGGGTGTTGGTCGTCGAGTAGCTCCTGACTATGTTCCGCGCACAGACTGGGATTGGATTATTTATCCTGAAGGCTTGTATGACCAAATCATGCGAGTGAAAAATGATTATCCGAATTACAAGAAGATTTACATCACTGAAAACGGTCTCGGATACAAAGATGAGTTTGTAGATAATACTGTTTATGATGATGGTCGTATTGATTACGTGAAGCAACACTTGGAAGTTTTATCAGACGCGATTGCGGATGGTGCAAATGTTAAAGGTTACTTCATTTGGTCACTTATGGACGTTTTCTCATGGTCAAATGGTTATGAAAAACGTTATGGATTGTTCTATGTAGACTTTGATACGCAAGAACGCTATCCTAAGAAATCAGCACATTGGTATAAGAAATTAGCAGAAACTCAAGTGATAGAGTAATATCACCTGAGAATGTAATAATTTGTTATCTGATTTTTAGATCAGGCTTTGAAAAGGTATATATTATTAATTTCGAAGATTGTCCTATAATTCCTGAGCTTGAAGCTACCTCACTACAAAATGTAGTAACTGGTATGTTTCACCTGGAAAAGAATGGATTTGCCATTCTGATTTAGCATTATCCGAATTTGAATGGGAAGTTTTACAATTACTCGATGTAGCAATATGTGAGACTGTTCACTTCGAGGTAGATTATTTGCCTTTCCAATAACAAAAAGAAAGGAATTGACTGTGACTATCGAATTAAAAAACGAGTATCTTACGGTTCAGTTTAAAACACTTGGTGGTCAACTGACTTCGATTAAAGACAAGGATGGGATAGAGTATCTCTGGCAAGCTGATCCAAATTATTGGAATGGACAGGCGCCTATTCTATTTCCTATCTGTGGTAGTTTACGAAATGATTGGGCTATTTATAGACCTCAAGAAAGACCCTTTTTTACAGGTCTTATTCGTAGACATGGTTTTGTTCGAAAAGAAGAATTTATTCTGGAAGAAGTCAATGATAATAGCGTGACCTTTAGTATTAAACCAAATGCTGAGATGCTTGATAATTACCTATATCAGTTTGAACTGAGAGTTGTTTATACCTTGAATGGTAAATCAATTAGAACCGAATTTCAGGTAACGAACTTGGAAATTGAAAAAACAATGCCTTACTTTATTGGAGCCCATCCAGCATTCAATTGTCCTTTAGTAGAAGGTGAAAACTATGAGGATTATTATATTGAATTTAGTGAGGTTGAGTCTTGCTCGATACCAAAGAGTTTTCCTGAGACAGGATTATTAGATTTGCAAGATAGGACACCTTTTTTGGAAAATCAAAAGATTCTCGATTTGGACTACTCACTTTTTTCCCATGATGCCATTACACTTGACCAGCTCAAGTCTCGTAGCGTAACGCTTCGGTCAAGGAAGTCTGGTAAAGGTCTTCGAGTAGATTTTGATGATTTTCCGAACTTGATTCTGTGGTCTACAACTAATGAAAGTCCATTCATTGCTTTGGAACCTTGGAGTGGTCTCTCCACTTCACTTGAAGAAGGTAATTTCTTAGAAGATAAAAGACAGGTAACGAAAATTTCACCTCAAGAAACTTCTAGAAAAATCTATGATATTACTATCCTTAATTAAAATTTGTTATTATTTGAGTCTTCAATAAGATTTGAGGGCACCTCTAATAACTACCAATTAATTCACCTCTAAATGAAATTAGAAAAAAACACAGAAAACTAAGCATAGTCTACTGTGTTTTTCTTTATGTTACAGACGCCACTTGACTGTTTATTCTTATTTTAGACAGATTACCTCCATGTTTTGAGATTTAAACGTTTAACTTGTTCGTACCTCAATAAGTTATAAGTCAGATTTGTAAGGTCAGTATTTAAAACAGCTCGATCGAATCCAATAGAACGTAAACTAGAACCATGCATTGAATTTTCAACAAAGCCAAATACATGTTCAATACGGACACGTATTTTCGAAATGATTTTATTAAACACTTTATCGTCTGCCTTAAGAGATTTAGAACGTGTGTTTTTAAGACAGGTAAAAAGTTCAGCACCTTTAGGTGTTGCTTGATTTTGATAAGCTGAGTCTGCTAAGGTGATCTCATCGGGATCAACAAGAACGCCTATTACTTGAGAATCATGCACATTTGCAGGCGTTGTTTGATAATTCTTTACGAATTTTGATTTGGTATCTATAGCAATATGATTTTTGTAGCCATCACTATTAGTTATACGAAAAAGGAGAGATATGGCTACTTAGACAGAACTTTTTGAGGATAAAAATGTTCAAATTTTTGTCCGTTGCAAAGAAAGTTTCAAGAATGAAGTGAAGTTTTTGGCAAAATCAGAATGGCCAGTCCCAAGTACAAGGTCAGCATATTCGCCAACGTATAACTCTCATGACGCCACATGATCCACGCATTCCATAAGAGCAAGAAAGCTTGTAAGGTAAAAATCAGCCCAATCAACAGGATCAGCAACACAAACAACGTCCCACTGATAATGATCAACCAGTGGATATTGCCACCTAAAATTGTAATCGCCAGCATGGTTAAAAACGAATAGAAAAATAGCGAAAACCAAATACCGTTACCTAGGCGAACCTTATCGCGATGATAACGCCAACCAAAAATGGTTCCAAATATGAGTGGTACTAACCAGCCCCAGTAAAACATTGCTGGAACTGGAACCCAAACCGCTGCGTCATTCACATCAATACCCCCGCATTAAGTTTTATTTCAGCTTCCATCATAAAGGACTCCCCGCGGGACTGCAATCAGGAGTCATTACTTCAACTGTTTTTGTTCATTATAGAAATTACGGTAAGCTAAATAGCACGCAATGATTGACCCCAAACTAGTCGCTGATAAGAGCATGAACGTGACCATAATTTGATACCTAATGGCCCGTACTGGATCGACCCCTGCAAAGATCAAACCGGACATCATCCCTGGCAGACTGACTAGACCCACGGTCTTTGCCGAATCAATGGTTGGTGACATCCCCGTACGAATCGCCTCACGCACGATGGCAATCGAAGCATCAAGTAGACCAGCCCCTAACGCCAACCGTTCAAGCACACCTTGCCGCTGGTCATGAAACTGACTATTGAGGCTGCGATAAGCCAGCCCAATTGCGACCATTGAATTCGACGCAATCATACCAGAAATGGGAATCATTTGCGATGGCACAAACTTAATCGCACCAGATAGCACGAGGACGCCGAGTGTTACCCCCGTACTAACAAAAATGGCTAATAACGAAATGGCTAATGCATGGTCAATCCCCGGCCCCCGTTTTTTCGCATTCCAAGCCGCATTGAAGATAATGAAGCCCATCATCGCCAGCGTTAGCCACAAATTGTTGACTCGGAAAATATACTTTAGCAAGTAACCCACGATAAATAGTTGTACAACAGCCCGCACGACACCAATGACGATGTCCCTATCCAAGCCAAGTTTCTGCCACAAACTAATTCCTAACGCGACGAGCACTAACATTGCCGCCAAAAATAGCGACGTATTATTAACTGCTAAATTCATGCGTGTACCTCCAATCTGCCAGCAACCACTTTCGCTAATTGATCTGCCGCAGCAATCTCTGTCGCGTCATGAGTAATCATGATAGTTGTCACGTGATCCTGCTCATTTAACTGTCGTAACCAGGCGTGCACGATTTGCTTATTATTTTCATCCAAACCAGCTGTCACCTCATCTAATAACAACACTTTTGGTAAGAATAAGATGTTGCGAATCAGCGCGACCCGCTGCCGTTCACCACCGGAAAGCTCGATAATCGGCTGATGCAGGGTTCGTTCGGACAGCCCAACATTATTTAACGCCGTTACCACTCGTTGCGTATCCGTGACTTGCTTACGAATTTGGTACGGGAAAGCTAAGTTATCTGCCACCGTCTCACCAAATAACGTCGGTTGTTGGAAACAATATGAGACTTGCCGCCGATACATGATTGGGTCATAACTTTCAATCGGCTGCCCATCAAAAATCAAGGTCCCACTTGTTTTAGAAATCATGGCCGCAATGATCCGTAATAACGTACTTTTCCCACCACCGGATGGTCCCGTCAATGTAATATGAGCCCCAGCTGGAATCTGCCAATCAACATCATGTAAAATATGTTGATCAGCGATTTGATAATTAACTTTTTCTAAACTAATCAATGAATTCATATGCCCACCCCCGATCGCACAATGATCGGCGCCGACAACAGCCGGATGAAAAAGTGCTCAGAAGTCAATAAATTGGACTTATCTGTTTGATGTATTAATACACGAACCTGTGTAGCCATTGGCAAAGCCATATGAATCATACCTGAGTCAAAGTGTTCCGTATAACTACGGAGGAGTTCTAATTGAACTTTTAATTTATCATTATTTTCCTTGATCGATCGTTTTTGTCTAGACATACGTTTTCTCCTATCTAGGGAGTATTATATCATTTTATAAAAAAACAACCCCCGTTATCTAACTATTAGATAATGGGGGCTGTTTTAATAGTCTTTCCTAGGGGTCATTATATAATTATAGACCCTAAACAAACATCTTTTGTAAAAAGCCTTTTTTCTCTTCTTTCAACAAATCTAACTTACGTTGATGAAGAGCGATAGTGTCATCTAACTGTTTGAAAAATGAGCCGATTTTTTGTTGTTCTTCTTTTTTGGGAACTCTCAAATTCATGTCTCGAATTAGACCAAGTGCAATGAATTTTTGAGTCCCGCCAGCATTTTCTTTTTGGATAAACCGATTAAAAGATGGAGATTTAAGATATTGCAGTAACCATTTATTTATTATAGGGTTGGAACTTTTTTCTTTAATTAGTGCAACATTTTTTATAGCAAAGTCATCTCTATAAACAATTACTGGATTACCGATAGTTCCAATCATTCCGAATAAAATATCGCCTATACTAACTTTTGATCTCTTATTGATTTCGTCAAAATCTTCATCAGTTAAGAAGGATACATCCGTCATATCTAACCCAGAATGAGTTAAATTTTTAGATGTTACCATCGGATGTCCTTCGCTAATGTATTTGGGTGAAGCGTGTGTGCCATCTCTTACATCAGAAAAATCGCCTAACTTACGCTCTTCCCAATCGTCAGCAAACCCCGCAAATCGCAATTCAGGAACTTTGGCACCATTTTTGGGGAACATTTTTTGTAAGTATCCTTTTTTCTGTTCTTTCAACAAATCTAACTTACGCTGATGAAGAGCGATAGTCTCATCTAATTTTCTAAAGAAAGCAGACATCAAAATTTGTTCTTCATAATTAGGGATAGATATATGAATATTCATGAAATCATCATAGTTAATATTTAATAGTCCATCCATACGAGCCCCAGAAGATACTAATTTTCCTAATTCTCTATCAGGTAGTTTAGTTGAAAACATATACTCAATAAAGTCAGCCGACGTATTCTCTAACGCTTTAAAACTATGGTAAACCCTTGGGACAAGTGCTTCTTCATAATTTGTTAGACTGAATACAACTCCGTATTTAGCTAGCTTAGAATTTCCGTGATTATACGATAATTCTCCCTTTTTCAATAAAGTATAATTCTTTTTCTCTTTACCTGAAATGTCTCCAGAGAATCTATCTTTTTGGTCTAACCAACCACTACTAGCAGACATGGTTAGTGTAGGTAAATCCATTCTCCCGTCATTAGATCTTACTCGCTCAGTAACATCTTTTAACTTACGCTCTTCCCAATCATCCGTAAAACCTTCAAACCTTAATTGTGGACTTTTTTTACTCATCATGCCCACCTCTCAAAAGAAGACGCATCGATTCAATCAAGGCTTGATTCTCTTCACTTTCTGAAAAATCGTTAATCAACGATAAGAGCGTTTGATCTTGTTGAACTAATTCTTCATTGATCTTAAGGAGATTGGTATTCACTGCAACCAAATCAACCGGTTCTTCTTCCTCAAAGGTATCGACATAACGAGGGATATTTAAGTTAAAGTCATTTTCTTGGATCTCATCAAAACTTGCAACATGAGCATATCTTTCAATATCTTCTCGCTTTTTGTAGATAGAAACAATTTTATCAATATGTTCATCCAACAGGACATTTTGATTTTTTTGTTTTTTAAAGTCTTGAGAAGCATCAATAAATAAGACATCACGACGAGAGCGGTTTTTCTTCAAAATAATAACCGTTGTCGGAATACTGGTCCCAAAAAAGATATTGGGCGGCAAGCCAATGACTGCATCAATGGCTCCCATTTCTAAAAGAGATTGACGGATGGTTCCTTCCGCGGCTCCTCTAAAGAGAACGCCATGAGGCAGGACAATCCCCATTGTTCCCGATTCTTTCAAATGGTAAAAACCGTGAAGGAGAAAGGCAAAGTCCGCTTTAGATTTAGGCGCTAATTTTCCAAAACGCTCAAAACGAGGGTCAGAGAGAAACTTATCTGCCGCTGACCATTTCGCAGAGTAAGGAGGGTTCATGACCACAGAATCAAACTGATAAGGCTCTTCTGACGGCCAATCAGCGTCTAAAGTGTCCCCGTTATTCAGGTTCATGCGTTCTTTATCTACTCCATGAAGGATTAAGTTCATACGTGCTAAGTTAAAGGTCGTCGTATTTAGCTCTTGGCCATGATAATGGACTTGATTTGGATTGATGAGATAGCGACGGATATTAAGCATCAAAGAACCTGATCCCATCGCAGGATCGTAAATATGAAAAGGCGCTCGAGATTCTTGTCCGATCGACGTAATTTCTGACATGATGCGTGAAACAGCTTGAGGGGTATAAAACTCTCCTGCTTTTTTACCTGCACCTGCCGCAAACATCCCGATTAAATACTCATAAGCGTCCCCAATCACATCGCCATTGTGTTCAAATAAGTCAATCTCATCTAAGGCACGTAAAACCTCAGTAATCGTCACGTTCCGTTGTTGTGCATTTGAGCCTAATTTTGTGGAGTTTAAATCAATATCCGCAAACAATCCACTAAATTCTTCTCCTTGACGTTCCAACTCATTAAAACCTGCTTGTAAGTCGGTCAAGTTAAATTCATAGTTATCAGCTTTGATGCGGTAGTGATAAAACAATTGATCGGGTTGGATAAAGTAACCTTGTTTGGGTTGGATATTTTCGATTAAATCGTCTTTGTCTTCTTCGTACCACTCCATGAATCCTGCATACTGAGTGGAACGTTCTGGGAAGGTATCTGTTTTTCCATTTTCTTGTTCATAAACTTCTCTAAGCTGCGCATCAGACAAGTACTTATAGAAAATTAATCCCAGTAAGTAGTTTTTGTACTCACTTGCATCCATCTTCCCGCGTAAGATATCCGCAGAAGCCCATAGTTGTTGATTTAAACCTGTCGCCATTATAATTCTTCCTTCCATTTTTGAAGATGTGCAAAATTTTGTTGTAGTCGTTCTTCTAAAACTTTTGTTCTTCTTCTGTATTTTTCACCCGTTTTGGCTTCAAACTCTTCTTTACTGAGGGTCATCGAATCCAGTAAATGGGTTAAATAAGGGATTGTTTTCTTATCGCCTTGATACTCATTCATTGCAGACTGTAAAAAGTCGAAGGATAATCCAAATTCTTCAGCTTCTTTTTGAAGTTGTCTTTGAATTTCATTTTGAATCGAAGTCTCTTTTAATTGAGCCACATCGATCTCTTCAGTAGTATTGACGAGTTGATCTTTCAAGGTGTGATACATCTTTTGGATTTGAGGATCCTTTTGTTGGATTTCTTTTTCAAATTTTTCAACGGCCCCTGCTTCGTTTAATTGGATCGCTTTCAAAAGTTGATTAATATAAAAACTATCCACGACGTCTTTATGTGTCGCATTGAGCTGCGAAGAAAAAGCAATCTCTTGTAAAAGCTTCTCGAAGTCCTCCTCAGGATGCTCCTCATCCTCGATCATTTCTTTAATCTTTGTTTTAACATTTTCCGTTTTACCTTGATATTGTGGCAACTGCTCCACTACTTCTGAAAATGCTTCAAAGTCTTCTTCGTATTGATCATAGCTTCGGAGCGCTTTATAACTCTTTTCTAGCTTTTGATAAGCACTCATTTGCGCAATCATCGTTTTAAGATCGTTGGGATTATCCGATAGGTCGGCTTCGCTTTGTTTATAAAGTGTTGAACATTCGATAAATTCTTTTTTGACTTCTTCATATTCTCTTGGAATCAGTTGATCAAAGTTTTGATTTTCATTTGAGAATAGACGAAACGTGTTTTGCACATTCTCTTTCATGGTGAAGGGTTTTCTAAAAGAGACAATCAACCCAGAATCTTTTCCTGTATAAATACGGTTGGTTCTTGAGAACGCTTGAAGGAGCTTTTGATAGTTCATTTCTCGATCAATATATAAGGTTTGAATCGTTGGAGAATCAAAGCCTGTCAATAAACGATCGACAACAATGACAAAATCTAGCCACTGACCATCCGATTGATATTGCTTTTCCTTACGGGCCAACCGTTTATTAATATTTTGATTGTAGAGTTTCTCATCTTGATAAGGAGAAGCATCAAACTGTTTCGCATACTCTTTCATGATCTCTACTAATTCATCGTCTTGTTCATTTTTTTCTAATTGATCCGGATTGGTTGAGAAGGTAATAGCTACTCTTGGGAAATCTTTATCAATCAGTTGATGACGTTCATCAAATTGTCGCCCATTCAAGAGTGTCCCATTATCTTTCATTTCCTTTAAAATCCGGTAAATATGTTTAGCTTGGGCAATCGAGTGAGTGGTAAGAATGGCTGACATCGTAGGAAAACCATTCTTTACCTTGAACTTTTTGACCACACTTCTCCGATTAAAGATTTTTTGTAACATGGCCGAGATATGCTCATCTGTTTCATACAGTTCCGTAGGCAATAATTTTTCTTGTTGGAGGGCATCGTCTGGCAACTTTCCTTTATTGAGTTGGGTGATAATCACCTCTTGATCCTCTTCTGAAACCAGTGAATGATACTCGACTTGAAAGCCTAAAACAGCCCCATCATCCATAGCATTTTTGGTTGTATAGGAGTGAACGAGTGGCCCGTATTGCTGGCTCGTCGTTCTGGCAAAAGTTCCATTTTCTTGCTTTTTATTTTCTTCAAAAATAGGCGTTCCCGTTAATCCAAACCAGGTTGAATTGGGTAATATTTTCTTAATTCGCTTCATTTCCTCATCACTAACCGCACGATGAGCCTCATCAACAATAAAAACAAGATGTTCTTGCCGTAGCTTCTCAAATTGATTCGAGCCTTTTTCTTCACTCTCTTGTTGGGCGCTTCGCATAGCCGCAGAGAGTTTTTGAATCGTGGTCACTAAAATCGTATTATTATTTTTTGATGATAGGAGGTTTCGAGCCAACTGTTTTTGATTTTTGATCCCAACAATCAAAGTATTGGCTACCGAATTTCCGGTCGTTTGTCCGGTATGGTATTCCGAGGCAAACTTCGTAAACTCATCCTGCGTTTGAGCATCTAAGTCTGTTCTATCAACAACCATGACCGTACGATCGACACCGATCGCATTTTGTGCTAATAATTTCGTTGCAACAAAACTGGTAATGGTCTTTCCTGAACCTGTCGCATGCCAAATGAATCCTCCTTCATGCTGTGCCGCTTTTTGACGAATCTTACGAATAGCATGAATTTGGTAAGGCCTTAAAACCATGAGGAATTTTTGATTTTTTTGATCATCGACGAGAATGGTATATTGGCTAATCAATTCATGGGCATCGGGTATCCGCAAAACTGTACGAGTAAAATCAAACAAATCGGAAACCGTTTGATTGTCTTCAGTCCGCCAATTAAATAAAAATTTCTTCATCCGAGCATAGGCTTCAGCGGTATCTTCACTAGGTCTTGCAAAATATCGGGTATCGACTTTATTTGAAATCACCATGATTTGAGTGGTTGCGTAAATCCCTTTAAAAAATCCATCTTCTGCATAACGCTGAATTTGATAATAAGCTTGCATAAAACCGTCTTTAGCAGACTCTTTTTTGAGCTCAATATGAATGATTGGGAGCCCATTAATCAGCAAGCTCACATCTCCACGATCTACTCTAGAGGAATCTGGGACCACTTGGTGAACTACCTCATAAGAAGAAGTTCCTCCTGAGATATCCTTATTTCTAAAGGCTTCTAAAGTCACTTTTTTCCCATCTTCTCGCTCTAATAAAACTTGAGCCACCCCGTTTTCTCCTCTAAGCCATTGAGAAGCTAAAAAAGGCGTTCCGGTCAAACGTGAAAACTCGACTTTGACTTGCTTAAATTCTTTGTCCGTTAATAGTTGCTCTTCCAATACTGCTAAATTTATTCGGTTCAAATGGCCTCTAAAGTTTTGCCAAAGTGCTTCTTCCGACTTCAAGTCCGGACGATAAGTCCACTGATTTTCTTTCTCACTTAAGATCTGTATG
Organism: Lactococcus sp.; assembly: GCA_047833645.1. GTDB lineage: Bacteria > Bacillota > Bacilli > Lactobacillales > Streptococcaceae > Pseudolactococcus. The sequence continues at coordinate 1,345,145 of CP181259.1, read as the reverse complement.
AACTGGTTTTCAATCATTTGTTCCGAATGACTCATTTGATTCCCCTCATTTCCATAGTTGCCACCATTTTTTAGATTCTGTTTTTACCGGGTCTTTTTCTTTTGCCTTGTTTCGCTCTTCTTCTGATAACTTCAATTGAGCTTTCTGTCGTTCAATTTCTTCCTGCGCCTCACCCCTTATCGACGAGCCATCTTTCATATCCTCCTGAGGCATTTTAAGAGCTTTCAATTCATTGATTTCTGATTTATACTCTTCTAGTACTTTTTTATCCTGTAAGGCTTGACGTTGTTGTTGGTCTAAAAGATTTTGCATATTACTTAATTGTTTAAATTGTTCATCTTTAGTGTTTTGTAAATCTTTTATCTGCTCTTTTTGATACTCAATTATATCTAGTATACCCGAATTGCTAGTTGATTTCATTGAAAAATATATAAGTCGTGCTATCCTAAGCTTAAACCACTAAGAATTAGAAAGCGCACGACCTATATGACTTATAATAGCACACTTACAAAAGTTTTTGTTTATTTACTGACAAGCATTGAAGCGATTTATCAAACAAGCGTTCCACTCGAAATACAAAATCGGAAGAACGTCCATCTTGCAACATCTGACTGTTTAGTGATTACTTGTTACCTGTGGGGAGTGCTTCATTTTATGGCTACAAAAATCATATTGCTATAGATACCAAATCAAAATTCGTAAAGAATTATCAAACAACGCCTGCAAATGTGCATGATTCTCAAGTAATAGGCGTTCTTGTTGATCCCGATGAGATCACCTTAGCAGACTCAGCTTATCAAAATCAAGCAACACCTAAAGGTGCTGAACTTTTTACCTGTCTTAAAAACACACGTTGTAAATCTCTTAAGGCAGACGATAAAATGTTTAATAAAATCATTTCGAAAATACGTGTCCGTATTGAACATGTATTTGGCTTTGTTGAAAATTCAATGCATGGTTCTAGTTTACGTTCTATTGGATTCGATCGAGCTGTTTTAAATACTGACCTTACAAATCTGACTTATAACTTATTGAGGTACGAACAAGTTAAACGTTTAAATCTCAAAACATGGAGGTAATCTGTCTAAAATAAGAATAAACAGTCAAGTGGCGTCTGTAACATAAAGAAAAACACAGTAGACTATGCTTAGTTTTCTGTGTTTTTTTCTAATTTCATTTTGAGGTGAATTAATTGGTAGTTATTAGAGGTGCCCTATATTTAAGTAGTACCTATCTAGTTTTTCATCTTTGCAACAGAACCCAATTACCCACGACGTATATTCAATTATAAGAGGTCAATTCAGATGAGTACAGATGGATAACTTAATATTGCAATTTTCCTCTCAAAAAATATTAACTTAGCCTAGAACTTATTGATTTTCAAGTTTAAAAATCTTAATAAAATCATTTTCTGATTGCTTAATTTCGGAGTTCAATTGAACAATAATATCATTAGCTACCTCGTAGAATAAATCTTGACTACTATCATTTAAAAAAAATTGAATCATTTTTTTATTACTAACAATATATTCATAAACAGAATCAAAAAGAGACTTAATATCTTCTGTAGAACTGTTTGTTAATTCTACCTTAGAATCGATTTCTTCTAGAATCAATTCAACTTTAACATCATCCTTTTCCCTAACAATTGAAACATCAATTTGAATTTCTTCAAGACCATTTTCAAATTCCATATACATTTTTCCTCCTATTAAACATTTCCTGACTACCTTCTAAATGTAGTAATGCTTGTTCTTCCCAACTTTCAAGATCTAAAATATTCATATCTCCAAATAGCTCACCTGAATACATATTTCCCATAAAATAATTACTATTTTTTTTAGAAAAATAATCACTATAAATAACCTGACTAGGAAGAGTATTAATCGCAATATTAGCATTGTGTGTTGAAAGAATAACTGTTTTATTTAAATCACGAAGCTTTGTTAATTGAGGAATTAAATATTCTGAAACATATTTATTTCCTAGGCCTCGTTCAATCTCATCAAATAAATAACAATCAAATGTAGAATTTTCTAGTAACCCACTAATTGAAAGAATAGCTTTTTCTCCTTCAGAAGGTTCATAATCCTCACTGGAATTTAATTTAATTCTGCTAACTTTTTTTATTATTTCAGAAGCAAACTCTGATGCTCTCACTTCTTTCTCTTCTGAGCTAAAATAACTATTAATGTCCTTGAAATTTAATTGTTTATGTTGAGTGATTTTTTCGATAATTCCACGATTTAATTTAATTTTATTTTTTTCGAACGGTGACCCTTTTGAATGATAATCGTTTTCTTTCATGCAAACAACTCTTGTTTCAAGTATAATTTTACCCTTATTAGGTAAAATTCCTAATTTATGTCTTTCAATTCTCTCGATCTCTTTAAACAATGTAATCAGTTTATGACGATTTGCTAAAAATTGAGAACGCTTAGAAACTAAATCAGAAAATCCCAACTTATTTGGTTTTGTCTTTTTCCCAGTCTTCTTAGTAACCGAACTTTTAAGAATGTCTAAAAAATTTGTACTCATATTATTTATGAAATTAGACTTATATTCTTCTTTTAGATTATCTAAAACTTTTTTTCTTAATAAATCTAAGTATAAATTCAATGAATCCCTTTCACTTTTATTAGTAAACTGAACTCTGTTATTTACTTCCACAACGTTATCTATCTTTTTTATATCTTTTGTAGTTCCACTATTTAGTTCTTCAAAAGATAATCCATCTGCTTCTGAATAAATTGCATCCGTTTTAGCTAAAAGTCTGGCTTTTTTACTTCCTACTTGCCCTCGATAAAAGTCTACGTATTGATCAATAAAATCACTTCTGTTACTCTCGCTATATTCTATTAATTTTTTAAAATCTTGAGCGATTTCATCAAGTAAATCCTTATCAATAATTACTTCATTTTCGTAACTGGAAATTAAATTGTTAAATTCTTTTTCATAATCTTTTCCTAGATGGAGAAATACATTTTTTCCTGAATCTCTAAAAAACGGTAGTAGATATTTTTCTAAAAGAACTGTTTTTCCTGATCCCTTTTCACCAAAGATAATATTTATATCCTCAAAAATATCTATAGTAGATGACGAGACGTCAGATAATGGAATAGAATATTTTTTAGCGCCATCTAAAACTGTTTTAATAAATAACTTGGGATTGTTGGCTAACTCATAAAATTTTCCAAAAGAATCAATTTGAAATTTAATCTCTGGTAAATTATTAGATGAGTACAAATTCCAATCTTTTACATCACTACCTAATAACGCAAGTTCGTCATGGCTATTTATAATCCCCATTGTTTGAATCTTACCTGGTTCAAGAATTACTACATATCCTTCCAAATCACTTTGAAGCTTAGCTTTGTCATTCGGGCTAAAGGCCCTTCTCTTATCCTTATCCAAAAAATGAGGAATAATAATAATTTTTTCATGATCGAACTCCTTTACTTTGCTTATAAAAGAGTCGTAAGACAAGATAAAACTATCATAGTTTCTTGAATTATCATTATCAAAAATAGAATAGAATTTTTTTGCCTCTGTTGGATCGCAGACTAAAATAGTATGATAGTGTTTTGTATCAGAAAATTGTATGTCAAGTTCTATTCCAGGAAAAAGTATAAAATTATGTTCAAGAGATAAAATGTTATCAAATTCCTCGATATCAAATTTATTGTGGTTGGTAATAGCACACATAACAACATTATGCTGCTCCATTTTTTTTACAAAATTTTCAGGAGAAATATTTCTTTTTGAACCATCTCCTTCTTTACATTTCTGAGTGTGAGCATGAAAATCTATCCTCATTAAATCCCCTTTTCCAATTAAATAAAATGTTTCTGTTGCAAAGTTTTCCGATAAATTTATTATAGTGTAAAATGGAGTAAAAAGATAGTGAGGACGGTACAGATGAATCATTTTAGAAGGTAAATAATTCTAAAAGAGACAATTAAGTATATCCTGTTGTCTCATTTTATTTTCCATAATGTAATAGGTTTATAGAAAGACAATAGACTTATGCAACAGAAAAAGGAGAACTATGAAGAAAGAAATAAAAGATATTCGCTATAATATCAGAATGGTCCTACAAACTTTTTTTAAAAGCAGATCTTAAGGAAGCCTGTAATACACTTTTTAAATACAAAATAAAGTCCATCAGTTTTTTTCTTGCTGATAGACTTTATTTTTTATTCAACTAATGATTTTTGATTGCTTGGTTAGTTTTTTGGTTAGTTTTGAAATTTCAATTAAATTTCATAGCTACAAACCCACTGTTATAAGTATTCATAATAATAAAATTTCCATAGTGCTATTTTACCATGTCTGACTTGTCTTGTGAGTGATTTTTGCTATACTAAACTTATGAAAATTCTAGCAGCCATTGATTCTTTTAAAGGGAGTGCCACTTCTGAGCAGCTAAATGATGCGGCACTTTCAGGGATTTTAGCAGCATTTCCTGATGGACAAGTCCAGAGTATCCCTATTGCTGATGGTGGTGAGGGTGTTTTAGACGTGCTTGCTTACCAAGAAAATGCCATCACGAAGATAAGTTTAACGACTGATTTATTGGGCCGTCAACTTGAGGTGCCCTATCTCTTACTTGGGGATACAGCAGTGATTGAGTCGGCCAAGGTTATCGGGATTGATTTAGTCGACGTCAGCCCTGAGACCCTTTCACGCGCGACAAGCTTCGGCTTAGGCGCAGTTGTCCAATCTGCCATTCAAGCAGGCGCCCAAACGATTATCGTGAGCCTGGGTGGCACGGGAACTTCTGATGGCGGTCAAGGCTTTTTGAAAAGTCTTGAGACAACTGATTTATCAGACGTGACCTTAATTGGGGCGAGTGATGTGACTAATCCTTATTACGGGGAAAATGGTGCAGCCACTATTTTTGCAGCCCAAAAAGGAGCAACAGCAGACCAGATAAAGCAGTTAAATCAGAGAGATGAGCATTTTGCAAAAGCGTTATTGAAAGATCGTGGCATTGACTTACAAAAAATACCAGGGGCAGGCGCAGCAGGCGGGCTTGGTGGTGCCATTGCTCTACTAGGTGGTCGATTGACCTCAGGTTTTGACTTCATTGCTGATCTCGTCCATTTGGAGCAGGCCATTGCAAATTCAGATCTTGTTTTAACAGGTGAGGGTCATCTGGATCATCAAAGTTGTCAAGGTAAAGTCGTTTCAGGCGTCGCTAAACTAGCGATAAAACATAAGAAACCCTGTGTGGCTTTAGTTGGCAGTCGTTCCGATGATCTGGTAGGGCTTGAGTCAGACTTGACTGCTGCTTTTAGTATTCAGACAGGCCCCATTGCTTTAGCAGATGCTTTGGTGACGCAAAGAACTTTAAAAAATATGGCCCTGACGGCACAAAATGTTGTGCGTGTCTTTAAGGTGCGTAATTGATGATAACAAAAAAACAGCCGAGACTGTTTTTTCTTTGGCTTAAGCAACAACTTCTTGAATAGCATGGAGGCGTTCAGCAACTTCTGCTTCTGATAGATTGTGGCTGACGACGTAGCGATTACGTGGATGGACACGACATTCGTGACTGCAACCACCGAGATAAGTTGCTTCATTGGCTTCAGAGGCTAAGATTTGACGATTACATTCTGGATTGCCACAGTTGATGTAGCGCTCACAAGGTGTGCCGTCAAACCAGTCTTTACCAACAATGACATGTTCATTTTGGTTGATTGGCACGGCAATTCTGCTGTCAAAGACATACATTTGACCATCCCATAAATCGCCTCTCACTTCAGGATCTTTCCCGTAAGTTGCAATGCCCCCATGAAGTTGACCAACATCTTTGAAACCTTCTCTGACCAACCAGCCTGAGAATTTTTCACAGCGAATCCCACCAGTACAGTAAGTGAGGACACGTTTCTCCATAAATTCTTCTTTGTGATCGCGCATCCATTGTGGTAATTCTCTAAAACTACGGATATCAGGGCGAACTGCACCTCTAAAGTGACCCAAATCAAATTCATAGTCATTACGCGCATCAATGACGACGGTATTGTCGTCTAACATAGCTTCTTTAAATTCTTTTGGTGATAAGTAGGCACCTGTTAAAGCTAAAGGATCGATGTCATCTTCTAAATTAAGGCTGACCAATTCTTTACGGTAACGAACGTGCATTTTTTTAAAAGCATGGTCTTCAGATGCATCAATTTTAAAAATCGTTTCAGTAAAACGAGGATCAGCATGCATCATGTTGATATAAGCTTCAGTTTGTTCAAAAGAACCAGAAACAGTCCCATTAATCCCTTCATCAGCAACTAAAATTCTGCCTTTGATGCCTAAATTTTTGCAGGCTGCGAGATGTTCTTTAGCGAATTGTTCACCATTTTCAATTGTTACGTATTGATAGTATAAAAGCACACGATAATCTTGTGTCATTTTATTCCCCCTTGTTTTGTATATAAAATCTACCACCTACCATTTACCCATCTTTAGATAGGTAAAGCAACCATTTTGCTTGTGTTTTTTTACACAAAACCTATGGTACAATTTAAGGATAAAGACAAAAGAAAATGGAGAAATCAGATGACAAGATGTGATTGGGCAAAAACAGTGTTAGAGATCGATTACCATGATCAAGAATGGGGGAAGCCAAAATATGATGATGCCATACTTTTTGAGATGTTGATTCTTGAGGGTATGCAAGCTGGTCTAAGTTGGTCTACGATTTTAGTAAAGCGAGAGAATTATCGCAAGGCCCTGGATGGTTTTGATCCCCAAAAGATTAAGGACTATGATCAAGATAAACTAGATAGCTTGTTACAAGATGCAGGACTCATTCGCAACCGACTTAAAATGCGAGCAATTGTTAAAAATGCTAAGGCTTTTATCCAGGTTCAAGCAGAATTTGGGAGTTTTTCAAATTATCTCTGGCAATATGTTTCAGGTCATCCAATACAACATGACTATCAAACCTTATCAGATGTCCCAGCTAGTAATGACATTTCTGAACAGATGAGCCAAGACATGAAGAAAAGAGGCTTTTCATTTGTCGGGCCAACGATTTGCTATGCTTATATGCAGTCTGTTGGTCTGGTTAATGATCATCTCGTTTCGTGCGACTACAGGTAAAAAGATGACAAAAAAAAGCAACCTCGGCTGCTTGATTGATTATAAACGATCTTGAATTCGTGATTCGTAGAAAGCAACCATAGACATTTCTGTATAAGGCATGGTCCAGATTTGAGGGATACCGAAAAAGAAAACGCTTAGAATGTACCATCCGATAAAGGTTAAGTTAAAGAGGAAGTATTTGGCTTTATAACCTTAAAGAATTATCGTTAAAAGTTCGAAGAATGTCTTTGGATAAATCAATATCTTCTTTTTCACCACGAAAAATTTCTATATAATTGAACATACTGGCTGTTTGAAAAACAGTCACGATGACAGTTGTAAAGAAACTGATGACAATTGAAACGATAATAATTGGTATGACAATCGCAAGGACTAATCCCCAATCAATATTTGAAAGTGCTTCTGGAGTACCAGAAAAATCAATATTTGATTCATCCAGCCTATGTTGTATGGTCATTGAGGATGAATTGGATAAACGGCCTGTAAGGATAGATATTAATAAAGGTACGATGAATAAGAGCATTTTGGCAATAAAATTATCTTTAAGTGCAAATTTTGCGGCCTGCTTTAGTTCTGAACTAGTCATGTTTACTCCTCTTTTTAATTTTTATAACATATAGATTATTTAATCATGATAACATTTCTATCAAAAATAAGCAAAAATAAACAAAAATAAACCTAAATCTGTTATCAGGTCTAAAATTGATATCATTAAGTGTCGTGCTTTTTTTATTGGTTATAATCTGCTATAATAGAGACTATCAAAAATAAATGAGGTAAAGACATGAGTTTTGTAATTTTGATCATTCTGTTCGGTGGGATGATGTGGTTTATGCAACGTAACCAAAAGAAAGCAGCTGCCCAACGTCAAGAACAGCTTGATAATATGCAACCTGGTTCTGAAATCGTGACTATTGGCGGATTGCATGGTATTTTGGCGAACGTTGATAAAACAAAAGGGACAATTGAACTGGACGCTGAAGGGGTCATTTTAACTTTTGATCGTGCAGCAGTTAAAACAGTTAAACCAGTTGTAACTACAGAAGCTACAGAAGCGCTTGATGGAGTGATTGCTGAAGCCAAAGCAGAGAATGTTGACGCTAGCGAAACAGCTGACAAACAAGACTCACCTTTTGAATAACCTGTCAAAAATAGGCCAGTTGGCTTATTTTTTTTAAGAATTTTTATTGAAAATGTGTTAAAATTAAGGGAAGCTCATAAACAAAATGGTAAGGATTAGCAAGTCATTTTTAAAATTTTAAATGTCATAAATCACGTCAAATCAGATGACTTTAACTTCTTGCAATATGTTAGTGAGCAATCAGGATCGATGAATTAGAGGTAGATAGATAAGATGACAGAAACATCTGATAAAGCAGTTATGCAAAAAATCCCCAATCACCTGGCAGTGATTATGGATGGGAATGGGCGTTGGGCGCAGCGTCAAGGTAAAGCCCGTATCTTTGGCCATAAGGCAGGGATGGATGCCTTGCAGACGATTGCCATTCACGCGCAAAATCGAGGCGTCAAAGTGATGACTGTCTATGCTTTCTCGACAGAAAACTGGACGAGACCAGCTGCTGAAGTTAAATTCATCATGAGTTTACCGATTGATTTTTATGAAAGATTTGTCCCAACCTTGAACCGTGAAAATATTCGGATTGCCATGATTGGCACACGAGAAGGTGTCCCAAAAGCAACGCTGAAATCTATTGATCGTGCCATGGTGGATACAGCACAAAATACAGGGATGATTCTAACCATTGCTTTGAATTATGGTGGTCAAGCTGAAATTTTAGATGCCGTTAGAGCTTTGGCCTCAGAGGTTAAAGTAGGGACCTTGTCAGTGGCGGATATCACACAAGACAGTTTTGAACAACACTTAACGACAGCAATTTTGCCAGAAGCTTATCGTAATCCTGATTTTGTCATTCGGACATCAGGCGAAAATCGCTTGAGTAATTTTTTACCTTGGCAAACAGCTTACAGCGAATTATATTTTACAGAGACATTGTGGCCAGATTTTGATGAAGCTGCGTTAGATTTAGCATTTGACGTTTTTTCACAACGGGATCGTAGATATGGAGGAATCAAAAAATGACGCAAAGAATTATCACAGGTGTGGTCGCAGGTGCTGTCTTTTTAGGCTTAGCGATTTTAGGTGGCACACCTTTTCATATTTTGGTGGCCTTGCTTGTTATCATTGCCATGGGGGAATTATTCAGAATGCGCAAGTTGGAAATTCTATCTTTCGAGGGGATTTTAGCAACGTTGGCAGCTTTGGCTTTGACTTTACCGACCACGCAGTATTTCCCACAACTTGGCACAGATAGTAATTTTACCTTGTTTACTTTATTTTTACTGATTATGATGGGGATTATGGTCTTTACCAAGGGCAAATACTCTTTTGAAGATTTAGGTTTTCCGTTTTTATCAGCCTTTTATATCGGGATTGGTTTTCAGAATTTATTAGCGGCGCGTGAAAGTAGCCTGTTTATCTTATTTTTAGCCCTCTTTATTGTCTGGACAACGGATTCAGGGGCTTATTTTGTCGGTCGAAAATTGGGTAAAACAAAGTTGATTCCCAGTGTCTCACCGAATAAAACTGTGGAAGGGTCATTAGGTGGCGTTGCATCAGCTGTTGTTGTGGCCTTATTGATGGTCTTTCTTTATCCGAAACAAGCACCAGCTATCAGTCTGCTACATTTAGTCATTTTGGTGGCGATCTTCTCTGTTGTGGGCCAACTCGGTGACTTGGTGGAATCTAGTTTGAAACGTCATTTTGGTGTCAAGGACTCGGGTAAAATTTTACCAGGTCATGGTGGGATTCTAGATCGCTTTGATAGTCTCATTTTTGTTTTTCCGGTGATGCATTTACTTGGTTTATTTTAATCTGATTGAACTGAACATAACATCTGTTGCTCGTGTGTTGCTGACATGGCGCAAGCAGGGGGTGAAAATATAAAAAAATGAAACGAAGGAGGTAGTCAAGGACATGACAAAGAAAAAAATTATTTTATTAGGGGCGACGGGAAGTGTTGGCGTGCAAGCCTTAGATGTGATTGCGGCGCATCCGGAGCAATTTGAGTTGGTCGGTTTTGCTTTTGGCAAGAATATCGAGAAGGCGCGTGAGATTATTCGAGATTTTTCGCCTCAAATCGTCGTGGCAGCCCAAGAATCATCACAGATTGCACTGGCGCAAGAATTTCCAAGTGTTGAGATCCATGTTGGCGCGGAAGGCTTAATCACACTAGCGCAACTGGAAGCTTATGATATTTTGCTCAATGCTATCGTGGGTTCGGTTGGCCTTCCACCAACGATTGAAGCGGTGAAACTGGGCCGTGATATCGCTTTAGCCAATAAGGAAACCTTAGTTGTTGCGGGTTATACGATCATGGCAGAAGCGGCTCGGACGGGCAGCAAAATTTTACCTGTTGACAGTGAGCATGCGGCGATTTTCCAAGTGCTTCAAGGTGTTGCCAAAAGTGATGTCCGTAGCTTGACGATTACGGCATCAGGTGGCTCATTCCGCGATCAAACACGTGAGGAGTTGCTGGATGTGACCCTTGAGGATGCCTTGGCGCATCCCAATTGGACGATGGGGGCGAAGATTACCTTAGACTCTGCGACCATGGTTAATAAGGGGCTGGAAGTGATTGAGGCGCATCATTTATTTGAGATTCCTTATGATGAGATCCATGTTGTATTACATCGGGAATCTGTCGTGCATTCCATGGTGACCCTGAAAGATGGTGCTGTTCTGGCGCAACTCGGGGCAACAGATATGCGTGAGCCGATTCAGTATGCGTTATCTTACCCGAGACATTTGACCATGCACAATGAAACACCCTTTGATCTGACTGAAATTGGTGCCCTCCATTTTGAAAAAATGGACATGGTCCGTTTTCCCATGTTAGATTTGGCTTATCGGGTGGGTAAACTAGGCGGTGGTTATCCAGCGGTCTATAATGCGGCCAATGAGATTGCCAATCAAGCTTTCCAAGATGGCAAAATCACCTTCTTAGAGATCGAACAATTGATTACTCGCGCTGTTTTTGAACATATGGAATTTGACGGTCAAACCTTACATCAAATTTTAGCTTCTGATGATAGAACACGTCAAAAAGTGACACAATGGGTCGAAGATTTAATCCAAGAAAAAGGACGTTAAGTGCCAAGTTCTCGTGCGTATGTCAAGTTTCAAGATTTTACAACGTAAAATCGCAGAAAGGGAATTAAAAAAGTATGGTGCAAAGTTTAGTCACATTTATCATTATTTTCGGGATTATTGTCTGTGTCCATGAGTATGGTCACCTGTTTTTTGCTAAAAAATCAGGGATTTTGGTGCGGGAATTTTCGATTGGTATGGGACCAAAAATCTATGCCCACCAAGCAAAAGATGGGACGGTTTATACGATTCGGATTTTACCTTTGGGTGGTTATGTTCGCATGGCTGGTTGGGGTGAAGATGAAACGGAGATCAAGACTGGGGCACCGGCGACTCTGACACTGGATCTCCAGAACCAAACGGTGATACGTATCAATCTCAGTGATAAAGTGCAGTTTGGTCAAGCGCTTCCGATGCTTGTCACAGCTTACGACTTCGAAAAGGCTTTAACCATTACCGGCGAGGTCAATGGTGAAGTTGTGACCTATGCGGTGGCTCATGATGCGACGGTTGTTGAGGAAGATGGCACGGAGCTGCGGATTGCGCCTTTGGATGTGCAGTATCAGAGTGCGAGTCTGCCTGGTCGAATGATGACCAACTTTGCAGGACCGCTTAATAACTTTATTTTGGGCGCGCTAGCTTTTGTTCTAGTTGTCTTTATGCAGGGTGGGGTGCAGGATTTGACGACTAATCAGATCACGGTGTCTGACCATAATTTACCGGCTTATCAGGCTGGTTTACGTACAGGCGATAAAATTGAAACGATTGACGGCGTTTCTATTTCTGACTGGTCTAGTTTGTCGAAGCAAATCGGTGAATCAGATGGTAAGGCCATGCAAGTGAAGACGGACCGCACAACGTTGACGATTACGCCTAAGAAACAAGATAAAAGTTATGTTATCGGGGTTACTCCGATTATTAAAACAGGCTTTGTGGACAAGTTAACAGGTGGCCTGAAAAGGGCGTGGACATCTGCATTTGCGATTGTTAATGATTTGAAGGACTTGATTTTACATCCGGACATCAATAAATTAGGTGGACCAGTTGCCATGTATAAGATATCTGGTGAGGCAGCGCGTGAAGGCATCACGACGGTTATCAGTTTTATGGCACTCTTGTCGATTAATCTAGGGATTTTCAATCTGATTCCGATTCCTGCTTTGGATGGTGGTAAGATTGTGATGAACATCTTGGAAGCCATTCGTCGTAAACCGATGAAACAAGAACATGAGAGTATCATTACCCTTGTCGGTGTGGGCATTATGGCTGTTTTGATGATCGCGGTGACTTGGAATGATATTTTGCGATTGTTTCGGTGATGTCTAGCTTGACGGGGAATATCAAGGTTATCTTATCTCACAAAAGTGCTGATTTTCAGTGCTTTTTTTGATATAATGAAAACATTACATGAAAGGAAAGGATAATCTCCAAGCGCAGGGCTTGATAGGGTTATCCAACTATCACACACATGAAACAATCCAAAATGCTTATTCCGACCCTACGAGAAATGCCGTCTGACGCGCAAGTCATCAGCCATGCCCTTCTCGTGCGTGCAGGTTACGTCCGACAAGTCTCAGCAGGTATCTACGCTTATCTGCCATTGGCTAACCGCGTGCTTGAAAAATTCAAGAACATCATGCGTGAAGAGTTTGAAGCCATTGGTGCGGTGGAATTGCTAGCACCTGCCCTATTAACTGCAGACTTGTGGAAAGAAAGTGGTCGTTATGAAACATACGGCGCTGACCTCTATAAGCTTAAAAACCGTGATGCATCAGATTTTATCCTCGGCCCAACGCATGAGGAAACCATGACAGCACTTGTCAGAAATGAAATCACATCTTATAAGAAACTCCCATTGAATATCTATCAAATCCAGCCGAAATATCGCGATGAAAAACGTCCGCGTTACGGCCTGCTTCGTGGTCGTGAGTTCATCATGAAAGATGGCTATAGCTTCCATGCTAACTACGATTCACTAGATGAAACTTATCAAGACTATAAACATGCCTATGAAAAAATCTTCACACGTGCAGGTCTTGATTTTAAAGGCATCATTGGTGATGGTGGTGCCATGGGTGGCAAAGATTCGCAAGAGTTTATGGCCATTACACCCGACCGCACGGACTTGTCACAATGGTTGATTTTAGATAAATCAATTGCTGATATTTCAGAAATCCCAGACTTTGTGATCAAAGATATCAAGCAAGAACTTTCTAACTGGTTGATTGCAGGTGAAGATACCATCGCTTATTCTGACGGCTCAGATTACGCGGCCAACTTGGAAATGGCATCGACTGAATTTGTCAAACCAACGGCTTATACAGAGCAGCTTGAACTGACAAAAGTCGCAACACCAGATGTGAAAACAATCGAAGAAGTTTCAGCCTTTCTTGACGTACCAACTGAGCAAACCATCAAAACACTTGTCTACAATGCAGATGGCGAAATCGTTGTTGTCTTGCTCCGTGGCGATGATGAGTTAAACGAAGTTAAATTAACCAACCACTTAGGTGCTGATTTTGTAGAACCTGCGACAGAAGATGAAACAATCAAAGTATTTGGTGCAACTTTTGGGTCATTAGGTCCTGTCGGCTTACCAGAAAACGTTAAAATTATCGCTGACCGTGTGGTTGAAACCATTGTCAACGTTACCGTAGGTGCCAATGAAGATGGCTTCCATTATCAAAATGCCAACCTAGAACGTGACTTTAAAGTGGCTGAATTTGTTGATTTACGGACAGCCAAAGAAGGCGAACCAGCACCAGATGGTGGCGGTCACCTGAAATTTGCACGTGGGATCGAAATCGGTCACATCTTTAAACTTGGCACACGCTATTCTGAAAGCATGGGTGCCAACGTCTTGGATGAAAATGGTAAAGCGAAGCCTATCATCATGGGTAGCTATGGCATCGGTGTGAGCCGGATGTTATCAGCGATTTTAGAGCAGTTTGCGCGCATCAATGTTGAGAAAACATTTAAAGGCGACTACAAATTCTCATGGTCAATGAACTTCCCTAAAGGTTTGGCACCTTATGATGTGCACGTGATTCCAGTCAATGTTAAAGATGAAACAGCTGTCGCTTTGTCAGCTGAAATCGTTGAGACTTTAACAAAATCAGGCTTGCAAGTCCTTGAAGATGATCGCGCAGAACGTGTCGGCGTTAAGTTTGCGGATAGCGACTTGATTGGTCTGCCAGTGCGCGTGACAGTTGGTAAAAAAGCCGCTGATCGCATCGTTGAAGTTAAGATTCGGGCGACAGGCGATACGCTTGAGGTCAATGTCGATGACTTGGCAGAAACGCTTGCGATTTTGAATCAATAAGTGGACATAGAAACAGAAATCTGACGAACGGATTTCTGTTTTTTGTGTCGATAAAGTATTTTACAAAAAAAGAAAGCGTTTTCTGACTTAAGGTTTGCAAAATAAATAGAAGCATGCTATGATAGATATATAAAGAAAAGCACTGGAATGTGCGAACTTGCTCACATTTTTGACCGACTAAATCGTATTACCTCGGGAGTCTTTGAGACATCTTACAGCGTGCAAGCCATTTTAGATGGAAGCTGCTTCAGTAAGAGCGAGACGCCCACCTGTTTAACATTAACAGCGGGTTCAATACTTGAGTGAGTAACGGCATTCAATCAGTGTTTTTTTTGCGTTTTTGACTGCAATTTCTTCGTTAGCTTTCAGCTCACAACCCCAAGATTGCTTCGCTTTAGCTGCCTTGACCTCACGCCCAGAAAATCGCAAAAAACTGTGCTTTATTGGGTGTGATGCCTTCGTTAGCTTTTGATTGACAACCTCGAGATTGCTGCGTCTCAGCTGCCTTGACCTCACGCTCAAAAAATCGTAAAAAACTGTGCTTTATTGGGTGTGATGCCTTCGTTAGCTTTTGATTGACAACCTCGAGGTTGCTGCGTCTCAGCTGCCTTGACCTCACGCTCAAAAAATCGTAAAAAACTGTGTTTGGCTTGTTGTTTGAGTTTATTCTTGCATTTTTAGGTGTATTTGGGGTATAATGAACTGGTGAGAAATGCTTTTTCTCTTAATAAATTGCCTTCTTAGCTCAGTTGGTAGAGCAGTGGACTCTTAATCCATGGGTCGCAGGTTCAAGCCCTGCAGGGGGCATCATAAAAGCCATAGACAGTTGTTGCTGTGTATGGCTTTTCTAGTACTTACTTGTAAATTTGTCCCATGTTTTGTCCCATTTTATTTAAAAATATTTCTGACTTCATGATATTCTTCTTCTACACGTTCTTGTAAAGTATGACCATACACCTCAATTAACATGCTAATATCTTTGTGACCCAATAATCTAGCAACAACACCCATGTCAATTCCTCTGTGTAGTAAAACAGAACCATAAGTATGTCGAGCTCCTTTGGTTGACAATAAGGGTTTGATGTTAAGCGATTTTAACATTTCTTTGATTGCTTTACTAACTGATTCAATGAGTGGTATATCATATCTGAGAGCATTGTGTTGAAATACGAAATTAATATCATTAGTCATTCCTAGTTCTTTATTAATTCTTTTTTGCTGATCTTGTAGTGATTTAAGTATGATAAGGCTTTTTTCATCAATAGGCACAGTTCGAATAGATGTTTTATTTTTAGAAGGAACAAATTTATGAGTGCCTGTATTATATCTTCTGTACGTTTTTAATACACTTTTGTCAAAATCAATATCTTTCCAAGTTAGTGCAATTAACTCTGCATAGCGCATACCAGTACGAAATAGGAAGTATATAACATAGGGTACAACTGATTTAGGATAATCAAGTTTTTGAGTAATGAATTCGATAACTGCATTATAGTCAGCTTCAGATTGTAGGTATTTATCTTCTACATTTTGAGCAAGCTTTGTAGAATAAAGTTCAACATTGACTGTAAAGTCGTCAATCAATATTTTATCTGCTATTGCCATAGAAATTGCATTATGAATATCATTATTTAAACGTCCTAGACCATTCCTATTGATACGGGTACCATATTCATTCATGGCTTTTTGGTAGTCAGATGGTTTAATTTCAGATACTTTTTTATTTCCAAAATATTTTTGGATTATTTTTTTTCGAAGTATAAATTTGTTAATGGTTGTTTGTTGTCTAGAACTAGGGATAATTTTCAACTCTAGCCATTCTTGATAAAGGTCAACCAATGTCATATCAGGTCTGAGTGTATTTCCATTCCTTATTTTTTGAAGAATAGGTTCAGCATATTTTTGAGCATCTTTCTTAGTTCTAAAACCACTTTTAGAATCAAGTGTTTTATCTCCTTGCCGAATTTCAACTAACCATAGTTTTTTCTTTCCTCGTTGTCTATATCGTGCACTAGCCATATTACAACTCTACAGCTAGTATTTCATTGATAATTGTTTTAGGAACGATCATCAGCCTGTTTCGATCATACGCTGTGAAACCACGTGATACAAGTATTTCACGAGCTTGATGAATGTATGCTGTAGCCACTGTCTTTTTAAATCCCAAAGATATTAAGTCATCTCTTGAAATAAATTTATCATTGTTTTTCATATGTTTTTCTTTCTATTTTTTGATATAATTTAGGTAGTTTTATTTATTGATAGACCGTTTGCAGACGGACTATTTATCTCAGGTGGAAATGCTCGAGGTAGGATATATTCATCAAGTGCTTGCTTGATGAATTTTTCTTTATCGTCATTTTTATCAATGATTGTCTTAAAATCAAAATTTAAAGTCAAAAATTCATCTTGTGAAATACGTAGATTTCTTGGAGTACTTAATTTCACAACCTCTGATAAATTATAGATATTATCAAAATCAAAATGTGGAAATTGCTTACTTTCAATAGAAATCATACTATTTACTCGCCTAACAAATTGATTGACATCTTCTCCCTTAATCTCTGAAAAGAATTTCAAAGGAGACTGATAGTTAGCAACAACAATCACACGAGGAACAACTAACTTATTCTTATACCTCGCGGACATATTTGCTGAATTAAGAGGGTCAAAGACTTTCAACCAATCAGAAGCTGATAAGCTATCTGGTCGCAAATCATCTAATATCACAATATCTTGCCCATAGTAATCATCAAATGGATTACGTGAGCTAGCTGAATAAATATCGCTCTTAACACCTCTTAAATGGCCTTGTGTCTTGATTTTTAAAGCTATTTCATTAGCTAAAGTTGTTTTGCCGACACCTGGAGTGCCTTGGATATAAAGTACAGTCATTTTATATTTAAGTTGCCTTAAATCTTCCAATCTTAGCCAGGCTATACGCTCTCCGTAAAAGTCTAAAGCCTCTTTAAAACGGGACATATTATTAGCATAGAGAAAAGCTAAATCATCATCAATCATGATGTCACGTTTAAATAAATCACCCCTCTGCACTTTCTGAATGATATAATCAAGACTTTCATCAGATAATTCACGTTTAGTCGTAGCTGCTCTTTTTTGCAACTCTTCTCGGTGTTCCTCAATATATGCCACAAAATCAAATGTTTCAAAGGTTTCCACTTCTTCTGATAAATATTGAAATTTATCTAAGTTTTTAGCATGCACGAGATAAGATTTGTTGTTAATTTCTGCGTATCGATTACCTTTTGCAATTTCAACATATTGTGGCTCAATTCCTAAACGTCTTGCAATCCGATCAAGGTCAAATTTACCAGTAAAAGAGATATAACCATGAATATGTGGCAGTTTTAAAATGCCATTTCCTTTTTTATCTTTATCATGCACAATCAAAGCTATCTCCTCAAATCCTTGCATATCCTTTACAGAGTTATAGATTTGCTCAAAAATTTCTTTTTTATTTGTTTTCCAATCATCAAACAATGTTATGTTGTCATGTTCCCAATGCCAATATTTTGAATGTAAATATTGCATGAAAATAATTTTTTTTGATTGAATACGTTTTGATTTCTTATTCATTATCCTCAAATTTCTTCATTTTTTGTGCTAATAGAATTTTTTTGCCTATTAGCTCACTATTAGCACATCTATTAGCACAAGTTTTTAAGCAGTAATCAGGTCGCATACGCTAAGGGGGTGTTACCCTCTCTTACCTTGCAAACACTAGGTTTGCACTGTTTATCGTCAAGTCCTAAACAGTGCGCCCGTTAGGCACATTTGTGATAATAGCCCTATTAGCTCAAAAAACTCTTGCGGACTGTCTCCTTTGCTTTTCCCGTCTGCCCTATCTGCCTACCGCTTTCGCTCGGCAAACGGGCAAACGGTGCAAGTAGACTAGCCGTAAGAGTTTTATAATATGTTATTTTTTGTCAACTACTGTAAAACCATTAGCGACTAATTTTAATGCCTTATAACCTGCATTACGTGAACCGTCTACCCACTGTAACTTAACTTCTGAATTACGAAGTTCAACACTAATTAGCAACTTCTTATCGATAGCGTCCTCGATTTTATCAAAGTCTCCAGTAAATTCAATTTGAATAGTTTTAACATCAGCCATATTAACGCCTGCAGTCTGTAAAGCTAAATAAACCTTTTCATCCACACCTTGAATAGTATACTTTTCTATGTGGTCTGTACGCTCACGATTTGCGTTATATGCATACCCTGCACGTGCTGTCGTAAAATCTACCTTCATTACCTTAGGCACATCAAAGCCATTAATATCAAGCGGTAAGTCCTTTGGGGTCTGGAATGTTTCAGTTAGTTTAATTTTTGAATTTGTCATTTAGTAATTCTCCTATATTTTTCTTTCTCAGCCCAATTTCAATTTTTTCGAGCCTACTGTTAAATTTTTCAAGTGTTGCTATTCTATTGTTGAGTAACTGATTATTAGTTTCAAGATTTTTGATTTGTTCTACCAAACTTTCAATTTTATCTAAACAATAATCTTCTAAATCATCAATATCTTTTCTTAAATCTCGTTCCCGCTTGGTTTTTAAGTTGCCATAAACTTCAAATACAGAATAGTTAAAGTCATTTGTTTCAGACAATAATTTAGCTAGTTCTTTAAACTTAATTAAGTCATCATCTGTAAAAACAAACTGCTTTAAAGGCTCTTTATTTCTACCTTTATAAATTTTTTTAAAGGTAAAATGATAGCCTGATAATTCTGTTATCCTAGGACACCATTTACGTACTGTTGTTGGACTTCTACTAACTTCTCTAGATATATATTTACAATCCATAGATCACACACTCGATTCATTTATAAAAAATATTATATATAAGTTTTAAATATATTATATAAAATCAAAAACTTATAGTCAAGTGTAAGCTTGTAAAAAAGTTTTTAAATGATAAAATAAAACTATAAACTTGAAAAAGGATTGGGAAAATGATAGAAAATTTTGGTAGAAATTTAACTAGATTACGACAAGAAAAAAATCTTAGTCAAGTAGAGTTAGCAAATGAATTGGGAATAGGTAAACAATCAATTTCAGATTATGAAAAACAAAAAACTTATCCGACATTTACAAATTTAGAAAAGATAGCAGTATTTTTTGATGCAACACCGACACAAATATTCGGTACTAGTCAAGAACAAGAATTAGAAATAAGCAGAAAAAATATTGATGAGTATGAAAAAAAAGCCACTCACATACTAGAAGCAGCTAAAGCAATATCTGATATTGAAAAAACATTATTCAAAGTTGAACCAAAAATAACTATATCAGATGACGGAAAGAAACTTTATACACTTATGAATAGTAAAACAGGTGAAACGATACTTACCGAAAATACTATTAATAGTGAGTATGATGTAATAGTCAAAGAACCGAATCTATATACCCAAATACTTACGGTATCTGAGAGTATACAAGACATAAAAAAACTTGCCTCAGATGATCCGTTAAGACAATTTTTTAGAGATTATGATATAAATAAAAATTAATATTGAGGGAAAAAATGTCAATATTGTTAATAGAAGAAATTCAAGAAAAAGTTATTCAAGTTGCTAATAAATATGATATTCCTAGAGTTTATCTTTTTGGATCTTATGCACGTAATACTGCTACTGAGAAAAGTGATGTTGATTTAGTGATTGATTCCTCACATATAGCAGATTATAGTATTTTATATGATATTGAACAAGAATTAGAAGAAGAATTAAAATGTCATGTCGATATTATTGAATATGAAATTTTAACTAATAACAATACTGATAAGCGTAAGATATTTAATAGTAATGTAAGAAAAGAAATGATAGATATTTTATAAAAGACCTTAATACAGTATTGTATTAAGGTCTTTTATTAGTCTAAAGAAATTTTATTTAATTCGGTAAATATTTTAATTCCTTTTTTAAAATCTACCATTTTTATATAGCTGGCTTTACCATATAGACTATTTATATATTTATACTTACTACCTTTATAATCAATTTTTTTTAGATGTGAATCAAGTCCATATTTATTTATATAATAAATGATTTGACGAAGTTCCCTAAGATAATTTTTAGGAATTGATATTTTCTCATTAACGACTATACCTGTGACCTGTTTTTTATCCCCTTTTTTAATTATTAGTGTTTTTGAATTATTTATTTGAAAATCTGAATCCCTCAATATATCTTTAACATATTGAGGGATGTTTAAAATATATTTTCCACCAGAAATTGTTAAATCATCAGCATACCTAGTATATGATAAATTATTTTTACTACAGTGTGTGTATATTAATTCATCAAAAGGACTAAATAGTAAATTTGCTAAATAAGGACTAGACGGGGCACCTTGTGGTAATGAATCATTATATGTGCATAATAACGCTAATGAATGAGATACATGATCATTATATCCCATTGTTAAAAATTGATTTTTTACCATAGAGAAAGTAATATTTGGAAAAAAGTCTTTTAGATCCATCTTTAAAATATATTCTTTGGAAATATGAGGGATAGCATTAGTTACTATTGATTTATTGGGAATAAAACCATTCGCACTCCCATGACATGGAAATGAGTATAGAATGTGTTCTAATACCCATCTTTGCAGGTTTTTTAATGCAGGAGATGGTATAGATAGTTCACGATACTCCCCTTTTTTTCTTTTAGGTATTTTAATCTTGATATAAGAAATATTTTTAGGATTAAGAAATGTGTAAAATATTTTAGGATCAATTCCAATTGCTTGTTGTATATCTTTTGTACACAAAAAAACAGGTCTGCTTAAATCATCTAGACCATTATCTATCAATTTCATCCCTTGTTCCCTTTCTTAAAGCAACTAAAACTATTGTATTTGAACTTTAATAAAAAATTAATTTGATATATATTTATTGAAAAATATATATCGAATTAATCATTGAAATCATGTATAATTGGTGAGCCTTCACCAATTATACATGGTTTTAATACATTTTTTAAAATGTATTATCATTAGAAATTTATTTCTAATGACAATAATAGAAAACATTTTCTCTTAGATTTGCGACTCGCTAATCAGACACTCTAGCTTAAGTAAAGGAGTTAGTAAAGTCAGAAGAAGTAATTTTATTTACTTTTTTATTATATTCATTAATGATTGTACTGATTTCTAAATCATATAATTTATAGTTTTTCAAAAAAATTATTCCGTTCTCTAATAACATAAGGTTTTTATCAATATCAAATAATTTTTCAGACTTACATTCCTGTATTAATACGTCTACACTGTCATTATAACTTAAAGTGTTCATAAGATCAATTAATTTAATAGTTTTTTCTAGAGAGGATGCAAATTTAATACAAAGTAGAAATGTTAATTTCAATTTTTCGTTAGAGGAAAATGTTGGATATTTATCATTTATAAACCATGTTATATATTTAACATATTTTTGCTTATTAATTAGGTCTTTTTGTTTATCAGTTTTTTCATCTCTTGGAAATAGTGGTACCCATTCAATGTTCGAGCTCCAGAAAGTGCTTAAAGTATTGTTTGGAGTATTTCGTGATAAAGTTACTACAGATTCTGTTTCATCAAAACCAAGAACTTCTCGTTTTCTTCTTGGTTTAACGATATTGGTTTCGAATTTTTTAAATTCTGTTTCGATTTCAGGATTATTAGCAAAATATTTATCCGTTATGTCTTTACATACAAATATAACGTCATTCTCAATTTTATTTTTTAGTTTACATATATTTTTTTTTGCAATTTTTGTTGAATGAATAAAAAATAATATTATAGTTACATTTTGGGGTAAAGAGCTTTCTATTTTTTGGATAAAATCTATTACTGTTTGTCCAGTACCAGTATAATCATCTATTAAAATTAGAGATGAAATATTTTGAAATTTAGTTTTTATTTGTTTTCTTTCTTTTTCTAAATGTTTACTAAATTCCTCTCTATAGCTTATAATATTTGGGGTTGTATCCTTTTTACTTTCATATTCAATTTTTTTATTTAACAGATCAATATAGTGATTAAATGAAAAAATTTTTGAATTTTGAATTTGATTTAGATTTATAAAAGAATGGACTAGATCGTGAGAGCTATTAGAGGTAGTAGTATTGTTATTTAAAATAGGTGCACATATGAAATTATCATCAAGACAATTGTTTTTAATATCGTCATATAAAGATCTTAAACGCTTGTCAATAATACTTTGGGGATAAAAACTATATTCTGATTCAATACAATCTAGTATTTCTTTTTTTATTTTTTCGTTTTTTTTAAGATTTTCCTGTCCAAGGAATTTTCCTAATTTATTCTGAAATTTTTTTAAATATTTTTCAATTTCTTTATCTTCATCTGAGATATTATTTCTTTTATAAAAATTTTGAATTATTTTTTTGAATTTTTTTCTTTTTTGAATTGTTTTAATATAGTCAAGTGATTTTAATTTTTTGCTTATTTTAATGTTTTTTTCCATATAGTTAAATAATTTTATGCTTTCTTTATTTTAAAGGTACTTTTATTTTAATACCCGAATTGCTAGTTAATTTCATTGGAAAATAAATAAGTCGTGCTATCCTAATCTTAAACCACTACGCATTAGAAAGCGCACGACTTATATGACTTATAATAGCACACTTCCAAAAGTTTTTGTTTATTTACTGACAACCATTGAGACGCTTTATCAAAAGAGTGTTCCCCTTGAGGTTCAAAACCGAAAGAACGTCCATCTCGCAACATCAGATTGCTTAGTTATCGCTTGTTACCTATGGGGCGTACTGCATTTTAGTGAAACGCTTAAAGCTAAGCACCAACTTGCTCAAAGTTTATTTCCTAATTTCCTAGAATATTCTCGCTTTGTCCGCCGTTGTAATGCCCTCTTACCGAGTATCCAAGTCATTCGCCAAGCACTCGTCTTTAAAGAGGTTGAAGGAATTAGTGTATCCATTATTGACAGCTTCCCCATTCCTTTGTGTCAGCCTATTCGTAATTTCAGAAGCAAAGTTCTTGGAGATTATGCAAATGTTGGCTACAATGCTACAAAGGGACAGTACTTCTATGGATGTAAATGTCATGCTTTAGTCAGTGAATCAGGCTATGTCATAGACTACACAATTACTCCTGCTTCAATGGCTGATAGTTCAATGACCGAGGAAGTGTTGAGTCAATTTGGGACACCAACAGTCCTTGGAGATATGGGATATCTAGGTCAGTCACTGCATGATAGGCTGGAATTAAAAGGAATTGATCTAATTACACCTGTCAGGAAGAACATGAAGCAAAAGAAAATCCTTTTCCCTAATTTTTCAAAACGTAGAAAAGTGATTGAGCGAGTTTTCTCTTTTTTGACAAATCTAGGAGCTGAGCGTTGTAAAAGTCGTTCGCCTCAAGGTTTTCAATTGAAATTAGAGATAATACTTTTAGCGTATTCTTTACTGTTAAAATCAGCTAAATCACTGGAACCAGAGACTTTAAGATATTCTATCGGGTATCAAGTCATGGCTAAATAATCAACTAGCAATTCGGGTATTTTAATGTAAATTATAATAAAAAACTAGTCCCACATTTGTCCCATATCATAAAAAATATCCATGAATTTTATCAATTTATATGAATTAAAAATGCACTATAGTGGCTTTTGAAGTATTTAAAACGATATATAAAGCTATAACTATTCATGCAGGGGGCATATATGAGGTTCAGTATGTAAGATACTGAACCTTTTTGCTAAATTTTACTAGTTAAGGAGACATTATGGATAATAAAAAATTAGCTCAATTAATTTATAGTGTAGCGCAGTACGAAGGCTATAATACATCCGTCTTACAAACACAAAAGAATTTAGCAACTCATAAAGATGAGTGGATTTTTTCAACTGAAAGTGATCGATACATTTTTGAAGATTTGCTTAAAGCGATTCAATATGCATCAACTCAAAAAGAATTAAGGGCACCTCTAATAACTACCAATTAATTCACCTCTAAATGAAATTAGAAAAAAACACAGAAAACTAAGCATAGTCTACTGTGTTTTTCTTTATGTTACAGACGCCACTTGACTGTTTATTCTTAATTTAGACAGATTACCTCCATGTTTTGAGATTTAAACGTTTAACTTGTTCGTACCTCAATAAGTTATAAGTCAGATTTGTAAGGTCAGTATTTAAAACAGCTCGATCGAATCCAATAGAACGTAAACTAGAACCATGCATTGAATTTTCAACAAAGCCAAATACATGTTCAATACGGACACGTATTTTCGAAATGATTTTATTAAACATTTTATCGTCTGCCTAAGAGATTTACAACGTGTGTTTTTAAGACAGGTAAAAAGTTCAGCACCTTTAGGTGTTGCTTGATTTTGATAAGCTGAGTCTGCTAAGGTGATCTCATCGGGATCAACAAGAACGCCTATTACTTGAGAATCATGCACATTTGCAGGCGTTGTTTGATAATTCTTTACGAATTTTGATTTGGTATCTATAGCAATATGATTTTTGTAGCCATAGTGTCTCTCATTACCTTTAATTGTCCAGCGAGCAGCTGTATCCTTCTGTGCTCTTTTGTTCTTCGTCCAATTCACTGGTACCCTATTTGCTTTAATCAATTCATTTTCGTCTTTTGGATTACGTTGTTTAGGCGCCTCTATGAATGTTGCATCAACAATCTGTCCTTTATGAGCGATCATCCCTTGTGATTCAAGTTTTTCTTGAAAGGCAGAAAAAAGCCAGTTTCCTCTATTAGATTTTGATAGCTGATTTCTAAAGTTCCAGATAGTCTTTGCGTCTGGTACCTTGTCATCAATCTTAAGGAATCTTCTAAACGAAATCCGGTCAATCATTTGATATTCCATTGCATCATCAGATAGATTGTATAAGCGTTGTAAAATTAGAATTTTCAACATTAAAACAAGGTCATAGGGCGGTCTACCACCATGAGATTTGTTTTTTAAATCATACTTAAAAATCCGGTTAAGAGTTGGGCGAAAATACTTGAAATCAACCACTTTTTCTAGCCGCTCAAGAGGGTCTCCTTTTAAACTTAATTTTTCAAGATAGTCGCTATCTCCAAATAAATTCATCTTCAATACCTCGTTAGCTTATTTTTAATCTATTATACCTCTTTTCATACGTTTTTAGAGGTGCCCTTAACAGTTGAAGTTGTGAAAGCTATCAACGCTCAGATGAATTATAAAATGAGTGGTCAACCTGAATCCCCCGGTGAACTCAGGCAAAATGTTCCAATTCACGTTGGTGACTATGTCCCTGCAGAAACTGTCACAGAAACTATGTTGCAACGTCAACTGGAAGCTGTGACAGGCAATACGATACAGGCCGGTTGGGAGCTTTATGCAAGGCTATCAAAATTACAGCCTTTTGATGACGGCAATAAGCGCACAGCTTTGATTTCAGCCAATCTTTTGGTTGGCTCACTCACTGATAATAGTAAAGAGTATCTTGTGATTCCAATGGACTTTAGAAAGACCAAATTTGATGCAAGTTTAGTTTATTATTATATGGCTGATGACTGGGATGATCATATGCCCGATGAACAAGATAGTCTATCTGATTTTGTTAAATTTGCGGCTACATTTACGCTTGAGAATCAGTGAATTATTAAAATGTTTCGGATATTCAATATGACAATGATTAAAAACATTGAAATGATTTGATTTTCAGTGTTTTTAATCATTGTGTTTTTAAATATCCGAGTTTATGTTTTAGTAAATCTATTTCGATTCAATGTTGCTATACTTATAATATAAAAATTATTAGGAGAATATTTATATGTCAAAAAAAATTTCTATTTCACTTTCTATTTTCTTAGCCTTAATTTCAGCTAGTTTCCTAGATAAAACTGTGAGTGCGGATGACTTATCAATTCCAAACTCTGCGGATACAGTTCTTCTTGATACTGATGATCACATCAAATATGTTGATGATAAAGGGGTTACATTACTAGAAGAAAATGGCACACAACTTGAAGCACCACTTATCGTAGATAGTCAGATTATTGCTGAACATGGTGATGAAGTTGAAGGGGTTACAGAGTATATAACAGATCTTTCTGATGCAGTACCCGTTAAAGAAGAAACCAATATTCTAAAACTGAGTTTAGGATATATTCTAGGTTTTAAAGTCTCAGCACAAGATTTTGAATACTACACATCTCGTTGGGATAAAACAAGCAGTGTTAAGATTAGTACTAAGGTTTATTGGACACAAAGTGGTATTAACGCAAAAGTAACAAAAACTTCAGGTAGCTATGAAATTCATGACAATCAAGTTGCTGTAACAAGTTCATCGCTAAGAGTTTATAGTAATGGATTACTTGATAATCAGGAAACAACTTTTAATTTAGGGACAGTAAGTTCCTGGAGTAAATCTGTCAATCATAACTATGTTAAAAGTAATAACTTATCATCAGGAGGTGCTGTTTATTCTGTTAATCTAATTCACGGAAATTCTAGTTGGGCTGTTAGTTTAGCAAATCAGGCATGGATGGCATGGGCAGAAAATTGATGAAAAAAATAATAGTTTTTACAGTTCTATCTATTTTATCTCTCTTTTTACCTGCAACTTTAAAACCTAATTCTGAAACGTTTAAACTAGAACCTATTAATTATATAGAGATTCTTACGTTTAAACCTGTCTCTCTCTGCTTAATTTTATTATCGATTCTTGTTGTGGTACTCAGTTACACAACATTTAAAAATTATCAGAAATTAGCGCTTGGTTTTTTAGCTGGAACCTATCTTCAATTTGTGCTGAGTTATATTAATTGGACTTATCTTGGCAAAACATTTTTTAGGGTTTACCTATATGGTTTTTGGGTACAGACTGTATTTTCCATGATTGTCTTGATCTTACTTTATCAAGCAAGTCAAACTGAAAAAAGTTTACAATAAAATATCCTCAATAAAAAATACTGGCTATTCATTCTAAGTTTAACAATAATATTAAATATTATCAGCAAATTTTTGATTCCAGTCTTTAAAAAGAATATACATTACCAGTTAAGAGATGATTTTATTTTTATAAGGGAGAGTATGTTTACAAAATTTTTTGTAAAAAATATCAAATTGTATAAAAATTGAACTGAGTTAAAATAATCTAAATAGATTTATATCAAGGTTTATAATTTTAATTATTATAAGAAAGTCTTGATTGTATTTGCAGCGGGCATTAAAAAAGACTTTACACACTTGGTGTAGAGCCTTTTTTTATTTTTATAAAAGTTTTTTAAATTGAGCCATAGCTTTCGTTAGATTACAATTTATGCCGATATTAAAAAGAAGCTTTACCACCATAAATAGTTAAATCAGGATAACTTTCCATTTTAGACATATCCAAAATAGGCATAGCTGAAGTAATTAATTTTTTTACAGCGGGTAGATCTAAAGATTGTTTATGGGCTTCTTTATCTTCCCATACTTCATAAACATATACAGCATCTAGATCGTTTTCATCTTGTCCCACAATGTAACAAAAGCAATTGGCAATATCTTCTAATTCTTTAGAGGCTGTCAGTAATATGGTCAATAACTTATGACCATTTCCTTTAATAGCATAGAATTTTCCAAATTTACAAAATCGTTCCACTATGTTATCCCCCAGTATACATCATTCTTGCTATCAAGTGTACTTGATAACTTATGGTTATTATATCATGTAAAATAAAAAGGAGATAGAATTTTGGATCAAGACGAGAATGGCTTGAAAATTCGTGAAGCAGTGGTAGAAAAGAAGCAAGTCAAAATGAAATATTAACCAAATATTAAAACCAAAAACATAAAATAGTCAAATGATAGTTTACCAAAAGCAATAGAAGAAACAAAATAACTCAAGAATATATTAGTATAGTGATGGAAATTATAAAAGTGTTCATAGTAATTTCTATTTATCAAAATCACGCCACACTTTTGTTGTCTGAATATTGCGAAGACGATAAAAAAGGGGTATAATTGAATAAAAATGTGAAGGGCATGTCGACGTGTTGTGCCTTTTTTCATATGAAAATGGGGTAAGCTAATGGACGTGTCTAATCTTTTTAATTCGAATTTGGATCAAATCAAAATTTCAGCGATTCGTCGTTTTGATCAGGAGGTGTCAAAGATTCCTGGTATGTTGAAACTGACGTTGGGAGAGCCTGATTTTAATACGCCTGAGCATGTTGAAGCGGCTGCCGTGGCTGCTGTTCGTGCGCATGAGAGTCATTATACTGGGATGTCGGGATTGTTGGCTCTGCGGGAGGCGGCGAGTCAGTTTGTGGCTGAAAAATATGACCTACAGTTCGATCCAGAGTCAGAGATTTTGGTGACGGTTGGGGCGACGGAGGCGATTTCTGCCAGTCTCATGTCTATCCTAGTGGCGGGCGATAAGGTGTTGACGCCTGCGCCCTTGTACCCAGGTTATGAGCCTTTGATCCAGCTTGCGGGTGCTGAGATGGTTGAGATTGACACGACGACTAATGGCTTTGTCTTGACGCCAGAGATGCTAGAGGCAGCGCTAATCGCCAATCCTGAAACGAAGGCTGTGATTTTGAATTATCCGTCCAATCCGACGGGTGTAACTTATCATCGTGCAGAAATCAAGGCTTTGGCTGAAGTCATTCAGAAATATCCTGTTTTTGTCATTTCGGATGAAATTTATTCTGAGTTGAACTATACGGGTGACAAACATGTGTCGATTGCTGAATTTGCGCGTGAGCAGACGATTGTGCTAAATGGCCTGTCTAAGTCTCATGCCATGACGGGTTATCGGATTGGGTTTATCTTCGCGGATGCGGTTTTGACCAGCCAGATCATTAAAACGCATCAGTATTTTGTGACGGCAGCAACGACGGTGTCGCAGTTTGCGGCCATTGAGGCTTTGACCAATGGTAAAGATGATGCGGCAACGATGAAAAAAGAGTATGTGGTCAGACGAGATTATATCATCTCACAGATGACACCGCTTGGTTTTGAGATTGCGAAACCAGATGGGGCTTTCTATATTTTTGCTAAAATCCCTGCGGATTTAGAACAAAATTCTTTTGATTTCTTGATTGATTTTGCCCATGAAAAGCAAGTGGCTTTTATTCCTGGGTCAGCTTTTGGCAAATATGGTGAAGGCTATATTCGTTTGAGCTATGCGGCGAGTATGACAGTGATTACAGAAGCTATGGCACGCTTGACGGCTTACGTGACTGAAAAGCGTGGGCATTAATCTCCTTACCTTTCATCAAGTGACTCTGATGGTGAATCATCCTCAGCAAGCATTGACATTCCCCGATTTTGGGGAATTTTTTTATTTTTGTTATAATGAAGTGGAGAGGGTCTAAGGAATATGAAAAACGTTGAAACGCGCGGTTTGGTGCTGTTTAGTCGGCATTACCGTGAGCAAGATAAATTAGTCAAGATTTTTACGGAGCGTTTTGGCAAGCGAATGTTTTTTGTGAAAAATGCAGGAAAGTCACGGTTTGCGAGTAGTCTTCAGAATTTGACGCAGCTTGAGCTGTTGGGAACGGTTAATGATGATGGCTTGAGTTTTATTTCTGATATTAGTGAGGCGAAGTCTTATCAGTTTATCAATTCGGATATTTTTGCTCAGGCCTATGCGAGTTATTTGGTTGGTCTTTCGGATGTGGCGCTACCTGATAATCATTATGATGCGCCACTTTATGGCTTTTTGATGAAGTCGCTTGATTTGATTGAAGAGAAGATTGATATGGTGGTGGTGACTTTTATTTTTGAGCTACAGGTCATGTCGCGTTTTGGTGCCCAGTTAGATTTTGGGCAATGCGTTTTTTGTCATCGCAAGGATTTACCCATGGATTTTTCTTACAAGTTTAATGGCTGTCTTTGTCGAAATCATTTTGATGAAGATATGAAGCGGTCACACGTGGATCCTAACGTGATTTTTCTGTGCCAGTCGTTTATGGCCATGGACTTAGAAAAGTTACCGAGTATTAACCTATCTGATGACCTGAAAAAGAAAATTCGAGTCTTTATTGATGCGCTTTATGACCACTATATTGGCGTGCAGATTAAGGCTAAGAAATTTATTGATGGTCTGGATGGCTGGGCTGATATTATGAAATGAAATGTCCTCAAAAAATAGACTATGAGCAATCTTCAATATTAATTGAAATTGCTCATAGTCTATTTCTGTATAGATTTTTTGATACATGTAAAACAGCATCATCAAGTTGTAAGAAACAATGCGAAATCGGTTACAAATTCGTTGATTTTTTGATAAACTCGTACTATTTCGGTGAAACAGTACGAAAAAAATAGAAATGCATACTAGCAGTTAATTTCATTGCCTAGTTTGCTTTTCTATTTTAGTTACTGAGGACCTTTTGTTACAGACTTTTTTGATTATAGCGTTTTTTGATCTCAACTGCGAGGGCTGGATAGTCTGTCATAAAACCAGATAAATGATGGTTAAAGGCAAAATAGATGTCAGCATCATTGTTTAAAGTCCAAGGTCGCAGCGGTTTATTGTGCTGCTTCAGGTAGCTTTTATTTTTTTGCAGCCAGTCTAGGCGGGGATGTAGGTGGGAGATATAATCCGTCTGCAAACCTAGCTTAATTTTCTGTTCAGAAGTCGACATGAGGAGGCATAAATCTGCACCTGGCTCTAGCTCTGATAGACGTTGGAGCGATTCGAGATTAAAGGAGCAGTAGATATGAGAAAAAGGATAGTGCTGTGAGGTGAGCAAGTCACTGGTCATTTTTTCAATGCCAACATACTGAAATTTATCCGTCTTGATTTCAACATTGAGCACGCCTGTGAACTGTAGCTGGATCAGTAAGTCTAGCACCTCGGACAATAGAGGGATTTTCTCAGTTGCATAGTCGGTACCAAACCAAGCCCCTGCTGAATAGTTACGGATTTCTGAAAATGTCAGATTGCGCACAAGTCCTCTGCCATTTGTGGTGCGGTCAATGGACTCATCATGAATGACGACGAGTTGACCGTCCTTGGTTAAATGGACATCAAGCTCGATGCCGTCAGCACCTACCCTGATGGCTTCAGCAAAAGCTGCTAGGGTGTTTTCAGGTCGATTGGACTTACTGCCACGGTGGGCGAAAATCTGCGTTTCGACAGGATCCTGATGGAGCAGATGATAGATGCTAGCTTGAAATCTAGCCCGTCGTGACTTAAAGTAATCACGGTTTCTGTGAAACCATTTTTTAATCCCCGTAAACATCTGCCCACTCCTTTTCAATTGCGGTGACAAATTCTCGCATGATGTGATCACGCGCCCCTGCGAGTTGCTTGGCTTTTTCAGTATGCAGGCTTTCAGAAATCTGAAAGAGTTTTTCATAAAAATGATTAATCGTTGTGCCTTCAGCGGCATGATAAGCTGCTTTATAGGTAAAGGTTTGTGGCAAACTATCAGGATTGTAAAGCTCACGCTTGCGATCAAAGCCATATTGCAAGGTTCGGACGATTCCGAAAGCCCCAATGGCATCTAAACGGTCGGCATCTTGGACAATTTGACCATTGATGTCAAGTGCCTGCGCAGTCCCATCAAGATTGGCTGAGAAAGAGAGATTATCTATGATCTCAAACACTTGGTCAATGTAGGGGAGATCAAGCGTTGTGAGAAAATCAACGACTTCTTGTTTGGCAGCGACAACATCCTCAAATAATTTGTCATCATAGGTATCATGGAGAAGCGCAGCCGTTAAAACTAAGTCACGATTGGCTTGCGGATAGTCTGCTAAAATGTGTTCAGCCAATTTATAGACACGAAAGATATGATCGAAACCGTGACCATCTGTCAGGTGTGCGTGTCTATTTTGGGCAAATGCCATGATTTTTTCCATTATTTGAAATAGTTAATCCCCATAGTGGACTTGACTTCATCCAAAGTCTGAGCTGCGACAGCCTGTGCTTTCTCAGAGCCTTTTTTGAGCATCTCATAGACTTGCCCCATGTCTTGGGCGTATTCTAAGCGACGGGCACGAATCGGCGCAAATTCACGGTCTAAGACCTCGAGTAGGTAGCGTTTGGTTTTCACGTCGCCGAGGCCACCAGCTTGATACTGCGCTTTCATCTCAGCAATGGTTGCAGCATCTTCGGGTGTGCCAAAAACATCGAGATAGTGGAAGACCATATTTCCTTCGATTTTACCTGGATCTTCGACGCGGACGTGGTCAGGGTCAGTATACATGCTCATGACTTTTTTCTGAACGGTATCGGCATCGTCAGAAATGAAAATGCCGTTGTTGAGGGATTTAGACATCTTGGCATTGCCATCAAGACCTGGCAAGCGACCGGCACTTTCGTTTTCAGGGTAGAGGCCTTCTGGTTCAACCAGGACATCTGTTTGGTAGGCATGATTAAAGCTGCGGACAATTTCGCGTGTTTGCTCAATCATCGGTTTTTGGTCATTGCCAACAGGGACGAGGTTGGCCTTAAAAGCTGTGATATCCGCTGCTTGAGAAACTGGATAAACGAGGAAGCCAGCTGGGATAGACTCACCAAAGCCTTTTTGGGCGATCTCTGTTTTAACAGTCGGATTGCGTTCGAGACGGGCCAATGACACGAGATTCATGTAGTACATCGACAGCTCAGCGAGCTCAGGAATTTGTGACTGGATGAAAATTGTTGACTGCGCTGGATCAAGGCCAACAGCTAGGTAATCAAGCGCGACTTCACCAACAGATTGAATGATTTTTTCGGGCTCTTTGGCATGGTCAGTCAGGGCTTGTTGATCTGCTAGGAAGACAAAGAGTTGGTACTTGTCTTCGTTTTGCAAGAGCACACGATTTTTCAATGAGCCAACATAGTGGCCGATGTGAAGTTTTCCTGTTGGACGGTCTCCGGTTAAGATAATGGGTTTCATATGAATAAATTCTCCTGTAAGATGTTGAGGCGACTGCTTTAAGGCTATGAAAAATAGGAAAAGACGTAAGAGAATGGAGTTCGTGCGGACTTTTATCTTTTTTCCTAGTCTAAAGGAGCCGAAATTCGATTAGTATATAGTTGAGGTGATGAAAATCTGATAAACAAAAAAGTCCTCGACAAAATCATTTGTCAAGGACGTTAACACGCGGTGCCACCTTAAATTACGAAAAAAATATTTTCCGTCTCTTAGCTCCCTCAAACAAGGGATTGTGCGGTATCGAGCACGGCCGTGATTCTTATCGTTTTGAATCAGATTAAACATCTTCGTTTCGCAGTCCATTCACTTGGTTGAATTCTTGTCTCGCAATGACCGACAAGTCCCTGAAAATTCGGATACACGTACGCATATCGACCAAGTTACTTACTCTGCTAATGGTTTTATTTTACGATTATTCTAAGGGAATGTCAAGGTGTTAAAAGAGCGTGGAGATTTTTAAACATTCGCAGCATATAAATATTATTCCAATCTTTTAACTTGTTTCATTTCTCCTGCAAAATAGGCTAGACATACTACAATTAAAGTAATGCAGCATTCCCACCAAGTCCACTTGCAAAATACAGTGAGTCCTAATATTATAAAAAGACAAATCGCTAGTATAGCGTCTTTAGTTCCAATCGGTAAATTCGTGTACATAATATTTTCTATCCTTTATTCCTTATATGCACCCAGATTAGCTATTCCGCCAATTCCATCTGCAATGCCATTAAACAGTCTATGTCCAATAGCAGTATGTCCCCAGTTTACAAGTTGGCCAACTTGTTGTAATTCATTTGTTTATATGTCTAGTATAGCGTAATTTTATCACACAAAAAACAAAATGTCATATACGACCAGAAATATGCCACGAATGACATGGGAAATAAGTTTGATTTCTATGTTTATAGAAAAAACTAGCTCTGCCCCAAAATTGCTAAAAGTTTTGACTTACAAGAAGCAAGAATGTTTGAGATATGGTACGTCATGCCATACTTGACAAAAACAATCTACTTTTCACTAATTCGCAGGCTTTTTATTTCCTTGTAAAAATGCTAGAATAGAAATAACACGTAAATTGAAGATAAGAGGACAAAAATGCTACAAGTAAGCGATATTAGTTTGCAGTTTTCAGACCGTAAACTGTTTGATGAAGTGAATATTAAATTTTTACCAGGCAACTGTTACGGTTTAATCGGGGCCAATGGTGCAGGAAAATCAACTTTCCTGAAAATTTTAGCAGGCGATATTGAGCCAAGCACAGGCCACACGTCGATGGGACCAGATGAGCGGATGAGTATTCTACGTCAGAACCACTTTGACTATGAAGACATCCCTGTTTTGGACGTTGTTTTGATGGGGCATCAACGCCTCTATGACGTTAAAGTTGAAAAAGATGCCATCTACATGAAGGAAGACTTCACAGATGAAGACGGCATGCGTTCAGCTGAACTCGAAGGTGAATTTGCTGAGCTTGGTGGCTGGGAAGCAGAATCTGATGCAGCGCAATTGTTGCAAAACCTTGGAATTCCTGATGCTTTGCACATGCAAAACATGTCAGAATTGACCAATGGTGAAAAAGTCAAAGTTCTCCTAGCGCAAGCCTTGTTTGGGAAACCAGACGTTCTCCTTCTTGACGAGCCAACCAATGGTCTGGACATCCAGTCGATTAACTGGTTAGAAGAATTTTTGATTAACTTCGAAAATACAGTCATCGTTGTCTCCCATGACCGTCACTTCTTGAATAAAGTATGTACGCACATGGCCGATTTGGACTTTGGTAAAATCAAACTCTTTGTTGGTAACTATGATTTCTGGAAAGAATCATCAGAACTTGCCCTTAAATTGCAAGGTGATGCCAACCGTAAATCAGAAGAAAAAATCAAAGAATTGCAAGACTTTATCGCGCGTTTCTCTGCCAATGCGTCTAAATCTAAGCAAGCGACATCTCGTAAAAAAATGTTGGATAAAATCGAGTTGGACGAGATTGTGCCTTCTTCTCGTAAATATCCTTTCATCAACTTTAAGCCTGACCGGGAAATCGGAAATGACTTGCTAAAAGTTGACAATCTCTCTGTCAAAATTGATGGCGAAGTGATCTTGGATAAGATCAGCTTCATCCTTAATCCAGGAGATAAAACAGCCTTCATCGGTCAAAACGATATTCAAACGACAGCATTGATCCGTGCCATCATGGGCGATATCGAGTACACTGGTGAGGTGAAGTGGGGCGTGACAACAAGCCAAGCTTACTTACCAAAAGACAATTCACGCGACTTTGCAGGTGGCGAAACTATTCTTGATTGGCTCCGTCAATTTGCCAGCAAAGAAGAAGACGACAATACTTTCCTTCGTGGTTTCTTAGGTCGGATGTTGTTCTCTGGTGAAGAAGTTAACAAGTCTGTTAACGTCCTCTCCGGTGGTGAAAAAGTCCGTGTGATGCTAAGCAAACTCATGCTCTTGAAATCAAACGTGCTTGTTTTAGATGACCCAACCAATCACTTGGACTTGGAATCAATTTCATCACTCAATGAAGGTTTGACTAACTACAAAGGCAGTTTACTCTTTGCCAGTCATGACCATGAATTCATCCAAACCATTGCCAACCACATCATCGTGATCTCTAAAAACGGTGTGATTGATCGAATTGGTGAAACTTATGATGAGTTCCTTGAAAATGATGAAGTCCAAGCAAAAGTTAAAGCGCTTTGGGCTGACTAAACTCTTGTTATTTAAAGTCGTAGGGATACGGCTTTTTCTGTTATAATAAAACCATGACTATTAAACTAATCGCAACAGATATGGATGGCACTTTCTTAGATGGCAATGGCGCCTATGATCGAGAACGCTTTGATGCGCTTTTAACAAAACTAGAACAAAATAATATACTATTTGTGGCGGCATCAGGCCGACAACTTTTGGCTTTGGAAGCGATGTTTGCTGATTTTTCTGACCGCATGATTTTTGTCGCAGAAAACGGTGGGATCGTCAAATATCGTGATGATATTTTATTTGAAGAAAAAATGCCTTTTGATAAAGTCTTGGAGATTGCTGATATCGTCAGAAAGTCTGACTATATCCAGGATGACTCTGTTTTATTGAGCGGGGCCAATGGGTCTTATATTTTAGAGACAACAAGCGACTATTACAAGAAAAAAGCTAACTTTTACTATGAAAAGGTGCAAGCAGTTTCTGATTTTTCGGAAGTTGTGGATGACATTCTCAAACTCACCGTCAGTTTTACATCTGAGCGTGTACTGGAAGGTGAAGCTTGGGTCAATCAACAAGCGGCAGGGGTTCGGGCAGTCACCACAGGGTTTGAATCAATCGATATTATGCCAGAAGGCATCAGTAAAGCCACAGGCTTGTCTCATCTCGCTGAAAAATTTGACATCAGCCCATCGGAAATTGTCGCATTTGGCGATAATCTGAATGACTTAGAAATGTTGAACTATGCGGGCAGGGCGGTTGCTGTAGACAATGCACGTGAGCCGATCAAAGCCATCGCAGACGACATCATCGGTCACCACAAGGATCAATCTGTCATGACTTATTTGGAAAAGCGTCAGTTCTAAAAGGAGAATGAAGTGAACCTATTAATCATTGGTGCCACAGGCTTTATTGGCAGAGAAGTTGTGAAACAGCTCGTCTTGAAGGATATTTCCTTAACCTTGTTGGTGAGAGACCAATCAAGAGCAGCAGACTTGCAAGCCTTAGCGCCTTAGAAGATCACCTTAGTGACAGGTGATTTAACGCAAGCGAATCTTGGATTGAGTGAGACAGATAAGGCAATCGTTTTGAATTGTGATCTGATCCTCCATTGTGGCGGGCCAATGGATATTACCTTATCAGAAACATTGGCTAAAAAAGCCTTTTTAGAAGGCAGTCGCTATGTCATGGATTTAGCTAAAGAGATTCAGAATCAGAAGGGGTTGAAAAAGTTAATCCATGTCGCGGGTTACATGAGTCCATTTAATGATGAGACTTCTGTATGGGAAAATACGGATGTTTTTAACGAAGGTCATCCCGCTTTAATGGGGACACCGCCCTATGAGCAAATGAAGTTTTTATCGGATATTTATATCCGACAAGAAGCTAAGAAAAATCAGATCCCTTTAGCGGTCATTAATCCCCCAACCGTTATTGGGGATGATCAGACTGGGGATACGGCACAATTAGGTGGTTTTGGTTTATTTATAAAAATCATTAGAGGTGGTACTTTACCCGTTATCCCTGGGGGCAAAGCCTATCGACTGCCTTTGATTAATAAAAATATCATGGCAGAGTTTATCGTGCAAACGCTATTTAACGAGACACGAGAAAAAATGACCTATACGCTTGTTGCTGATAAAGCTTCAGATCCTGACATTTCAGATTTAATGACGACAATTTCTGAAAGTCTGCATCTCAAGACACCGCGTTTGACTGTTCCGTTTGGTTTATTAAAATTTGTGATGACCTTTGGTGGCAGTCAACTTACAGGGATTCCTAAAAGTAGTTTAAACTTTTTGACGGCTAGAACCTTTGATAATCAATTGACGAAAAATGATTTTGAACCTCAATTGGTAAGCAAACTATCTGCTTCAAACGTTCCCCTTGCGATTGCAGATATCGATTTTCGTTTAACTTATGGTGAGGCAGGCATCGCCCCTTACACTAGAACAAGTCTACAGGGGGCAACCGTTTACCGCTTAGATGGGAAAGGGAAACCGCTTGTGTTGATTCATGGGCTATTTAGTGATGGCACGGATTTGTTTGAGCTAGGTTTAGCTTTAAACAAACAAGCGGCTAGAGAGATTATCATACCTGATTTGCCAGGTTTTGGAAGGTCACCTTTTGTTAAATCAAAAGAGAGCTTAACGCCCTATCTGGATTTGATTGCATCGATCAAAAAGGCAACGCCTGAGGGTACCATTTTTATCGGCCATTCTTTTGGCGCAGCCTTACTCATGGCGGCCTCAAATCGGCATGATTTGCTAGAAAGTGACAAGCTCATTCTTTTACAGCCACCTTTCAAAAAAATCGTTAAAGAACCGTATCCTTGGTTAAGTAAATTAATGCTAAAACAAGCATCAGATAAACAATTAGCACATTACTTTAATCACAATGGTCTCCTGTTGCCCAACGCAGCAAATGCTGATGGCTATTTAAAACGGGTCAAAGCGAGTTTTAAATCACCTAGAATCTTAAATACGACCTTACGTTTAAATCAAGTATTAAGGGGCATGGATCTTAATCTCTCGGAACATCAGGCTTATGACGTTTTATGGGGCACACAAGATAAAAGTTATTCACAACCTACAGATTATGACCACCTTATCAAATTAAATGATGGTCACTTTTTCCCAATCAGCAATCCGCTAGATACAGCAACTTATATTTCAAGTTTGATATGAGTCGACTTCTCGTATTTTGAAGGTGTATCAGTATCAAATCAAAAA
Organism: Lactococcus sp.; assembly: GCA_047833645.1. Taxonomy (GTDB): domain Bacteria; phylum Bacillota; class Bacilli; order Lactobacillales; family Streptococcaceae; genus Pseudolactococcus. The sequence goes on along the minus strand of CP181259.1, from coordinate 1,306,221 downwards.
AGACGCCTCGATTTAGATGAGGCGTCTTTTCATTTTGATTAATAAATAGGACTGATGTTCAAGACTTAGAATGTTTTGGCAATACCGTCAACTTCAGCCAAAGCAGCAGCCAAGATTTCGTTAGCGCGCTCAGGTTCGTAGGCATGACCTTCGATGTAAACAGAGGTAATGTCATCAATACCGATGAAGTTTAAAATGCTGTTAAGGTATTGAGAAGACGCATCGTTCCCATTGTAGGCACCACCATTGGCTTGGATGTGGAGCACTTTTTTACCGCCAGCAAGACCGACAGGGCCTTCAGCAGTGTATTTGAAAGTTTTACCCGCAACATTGATTGTGTCAATCCATGCTTTAAGGCGTGTTGGCATGCTCAAGTTCCAAAGTGGGTTAGCAATGACAATTTTATCAGCAGCGAGGAATTGGTCAGTTAATGCACCAAAACGACCCACTTTAGCTTGTTGGTCAGCACTAAGGTCACCAAATTCAGTACCAGCACCCAAGGCGTTGAAAGCTGAAGCGATATCAGCATCAATTTCTGGGACATTGTCAGCGAAGACATCAAGCACAGTGACTGTATCAGATGGGTTTGCTGCTTCATAAGTAGACAGGAATTGATCTAATGCTTTAAGTGAGAAAGATGTTTCAGATGTAAGGGGATGCCCTTTAATAACAAGAGTATTTGACAATGGGAAGACCTCATAATTTCTAAATATTTTTAATTACCTCACTATTTTATAAAAAAATCGCTAAAAATGCTTTGTTTACGCTTGTAAATTTTGTTACAAACTTGCCATTGACAGGTGTCGTATCACCCAAAAGTGACGATGAGCGCGATGATGGTATTTTTATGACAGAAGTGCTATTCTTATATTAGCGTTATTTCGCAATGAACCGAGGGTATTGACATGACAACTAAAAAACGAGGGATCATCACAGGGCTAGTTATCGTATCGGTAGTGGCTTTTTTTCTATCTTTTGTTGATGCTGGGCAGTCCAAACAAGTCAATGATGAGCGTCAGATACCGCTCATATTGATTCCAGGGACCAATTCAGACAAAGATAGGTTTGATGACTTGATTCAGAGGATGCGGAAAAAAATCGGTCCAAGAGATATTCTAAAAATAGAGGTTCAAAAAAACGGCGCCTTGAAGTGGACATCATCCTTGAGAAAAAAATCCGTTAATCCTTTTATTGTCATCAGTTTTGACGATAATTCTGAAGAAGCTGTTGATGAACAAGCGAAGTGGATTCAAATCGCCTTGGATAAGGCGCATGACTTATACCAATTTGATGCCTATGATGCATTAGGACATTCCAATGGCGGCTTGGCCTGGACAATCTATTTAGAAGAAGAAACCAGCAGCCAAACCAGTCAAATGAAAAAACTCATCACCCTAGGCACGCCTTATAATGATCTTGAAACAGCGGATAATCCTTATCCTAATAGGGCAGCCTTGAAAGAAACGGACAGATTGGCGGATATGGTGAAGGAGAAACAGGCGATTCCTAATAGCTTGTCAATGGTGTCAATAGCAGGCGATGAGCAAGGCGGTAGCGATGGAGTTGTCCCCGTTACCAGTGCACTAGCCAGTGAAAAGATTTATAAAAATGACATCACAAGCTATCAGGAAAAGGTATTTTATGGGGATAATGTCCAACATAGCGATCTCATTGAAAACGAAAAGATTATCGACTATATTGTGAATGAGTTATATTAAGTTTTCAAAAATGAAGCCATCGAGCACTTCAGTCAAAAGGTCTATCGCTTTGTTATCAGGGACTTTATCAGACAAAAACACCTCGATATTTAATGATATCGATAATTTTAAAAACTTCCCAAAATGTTGTTGCTGTGCTGTATATGTCAAGCGAAATTGAAAATGTCCCAAAAAAAGCGGAAACATGAGTTACATTTTGCTAAATCAAAATTTGCTTTTAGAGTCCAGTTTTGCTATCATTGAGTTAGAAGTTAGGCTGATTTTTCAGCTTGATATTCCAGAAGCGTCTTACCGATTCTTCTGAGATATTTTTCGAAAGATGCAAGTTTCCACGGGTGAGATTGTGGGGGAGTATACTTGGGTCTTTCTTTTTTGTTTTCTGGCGCTTGATCAAACTCCTGTGAGTAAATTTCATGGTCTAGTAACTTTCTTGAGATATAAATCTTGTCCTCAATATTGATGTAAATATGACCGTCAAAGGCTTCAATCACAAGTGCCTTAGATTTTTTAGTAAAGTACATTTCTTGATTTCCCTTAATTGGTAAGTAGAAGTAATTGTTATAGCGAATGTGGTGGCCACTGTCAACGACACGTTTCGCCACACGAGCTAGAAATAAATTAATCCTAGAAGCTGAAGGGGCCTGTTCAAAAACGGTCTCTTTTGTTTTATTGCCAAACTTTCGGTTGAACTGTCTCACCCATTTGCTTAGAAAGTCGTTAGCGGCTTCAATCGTTGTAATCCCGGATCTTTGTAGGTCAATCGGCAATCTTGATTGTAACGTCCCGTTTAAGCGCTCTACTCGTCCTTTAGCTTGAGGGATAGACGACGTTTTGATATCAATCCCTAACTGATGACAAGCAAAGCCGAACTGTGTTAAAGTATCGTCTTCCATTTTTTGGGTCGCTTTTTTGTGATACTCGAAAACCGTTCGCTTGTCTGTCAAGAAAGCAACAGGAATGCCATGTTTCGAAAGGATTTGATGCAAGACATGGTAATAACCCTTTAGTGTCTCCTGTGTATCAAAATAGGCGCCTACGATGTTTCCAGAGGCATCGTCTATTGCGACATGGAGATGTGTGATTTGTCCACCAAACCATTGATAAGAGCTAGCGTCTATTTGTAGTAACTCACCTCTGTATTTCTTTCTAGGCCTGCTTGGGTGTGCTTTTTCGACTAGTTCTAATCTTTCATCTGCTTTGGGAAGTAGGGCTGTTTCTAGTGTCTCACTTGCTTTTTTCTTGCGTCGTGCTTTGATTCTTCTTCTCGTTTTTCTTTGGGACTTGGGAGAGAGTAAGCCATCGCTATAGATGATTGCGCGTATGGTTGTGTCAGAGTAATGAATGTCCTCGATTTCGGCTAATATTTCAGTAAAGTGTTTGATGTTTGGGGCTAGGTCTTGATAGGCTTTGTAGTGCTTGATAATTTTCTCCTTGGTTTCAAGGGACATGGCGTGGTTAGGTCTCACCCCTCTATTGCCATGGACAAAGGCTTGCTTACCTTTTTCTTGATAAGCCTTGAGGAGACGATTGACTTGTCTAAGAGACAGACCAAGTTCGACACTAGCACGTTGTTTCTTTTTCTTGCCATCGTGCACTAACTTGATGACACGATACTTTTTCAATTCATTCACAGTGAGTAATATCCTTTTCATAAATATTAGTTTAACATTTGGGACATTTTATGTTTCGACCTACTTAAGACATTATCACTTTCGAATGATACAAAATGTTGTTGCTGTGCTGTATATTGACCCTTGTTACGGTTATGTGCTATAATGTTAGAATGAAAAAGAAATTAGCGATTGACGCAATGGGTGGCGATTTTGCACCTAAATCTGTTGTCGAGGGGTGTCTTTTGGCGCGAGCCGAATTTCCAGACACTGAGTTTATTTTATTTGGTGATGAAATGAAGATTCGCCCCTTATTGCGCGATGAAACCAACATCACCATTGTCCACACGACTGAGAAGATTGACTCTGGTGAAGCAGATCCAGTCAAAGCCATTCGCCGTAAGAAAACGGCAAGCATGGTACTAGCTGCAACTGCAGTTAAAAATGGTGAGGCAGACGCACTTGTGTCTGCGGGCAATACAGGTGCACTACTTGCAAGTGGTATCTTTACGGTTGGCCGCATCAAGCAAGTCGATCGACCTGGTTTGCTGTCAACTTTACCAACTTTGGACGGTAAAGGATTTGACATGTTGGACCTCGGTGCCAATGCTGAGAATACCGCACACCATCTCTATAACTTTGCCATTCTGGGGTCTTTTTACGCTTCAAATGTCAGAGGCGTGACGTCTCCCCGTATCGGCCTTTTGAACAACGGTTCTGAAGCCAGTAAGGGTGCCCCCTTGCAAAAAGAGACTTACGACCTGCTTGCAGCTGATAAGAGCCTGAATTTTATCGGTAATGTCGAAGCGCGTGATTTGATGAGCGGTGTCGCTGATGTCGTCGTTGTGGATGGTTTCACGGGTAATGCGGTGCTTAAGTCTATCGAAGGAACAGCATCAAGCTTGATGAAACTGCTGAAAACATCGATTCAATCGGGCGGGATTACCTCAAAACTGGGTGCCTTGCTGATGAAAAAATCTTTATACAGTTTAAAAGATGCGCTAGATTATGAGAAAGCGGGCGGTGCCGTCCTGTTTGGCTTAAAAGCCCCCGTCATCAAGAGTCACGGCTCCTCAAATGCTGACGCGATTTTTGCGACACTTAAACAAACGCATAAAATGCTAGAAACTGACGTGGTTGGGAAATTAGTGCAACATTATCAGGAGGACAAATAAATGGCGATCAGTAAAGCAGATCTTTTTGCTAAGATCAAAGAAAATTTGGTAGAAACATTGGAACTGGATGCTGATCATGTCACGCTAGAAACCAATATCGTTGACGATTTAGGCGCAGATTCGATTAGCCTGATGGAATTCACCCTGGCGTTAGAAGATGAATTCGGTATCGAAATCTCTGACGAAGACGCCGAACACATCTTGACTTTAGGTCAAGTTGTCGATTATGTGTCTGATAAAATCAATTAAATGAAACGCTTCATAATAAAAACACAGGTTTTGGCTCCAGCCATCTCCTGTGTTTTTTTCTATTTTGAGAACTTAAATCGATGCTTTTAATCTGAAAAATGTATCTGACTTGCGATCATCGTTTTTTTGCTCAGCATCGACAGGCATAAGATACACCTCGCGATAGTGAGAGAGCAGCGCGCTAGCTTTGTCTCCCATCACTTGTTGAGAAATCGTCTCAACCTCTTGCCAGCTGAAAATCGGCGGCAGCAGATTGAGCCATTTGGGTTTACTTTTAAAGTCATTTTGCATGACTTGTATCGCCATCTTGAGAATTGCCAAGTGATCAAAAGCTAACTGCTGATCAGGGATGCCCTTAATCTGCAGCTGATCAGTTTCAGGATTGACCGAAAAATCAAACCACTGGGCACGCGCCGCATCATCCCCCGCCTGAGCTTCTGGAAAATGAGGGAGATAGACCATATGCGCCACTGTGACCACCCAACCTCTGGGATCACGTCCTGGTGTTGCGATTGTTTTGAGCTGATCCACGAGCTCGGGGTCAATCTGGACATGCGTTTCTTCAAAGACTTCGCGAACCGCAGCCTGTGTCGTATCTTCATTTTTATCTAAAAAGCCACCTGGCAGCGCCCAATGGTGTAGATCAGGATGTGCGCTCCGTTGAATTAACAAGAGATTGACCCGCTTGGTCTCAGGATTGTAGGCCAAGATGATATTATCAACTGTAACACTAGGCGTTTCATAAGTTTGACGATCTTGTTTGGCATACCAGGCTAGAAAGTCTGCTTCAGTCGCCTGATGTTCATAATAGTCTTTTTCTGCTGCTTTGTTGGCAAATGTTAACATGGGGTCTCCTTTTGACCATTGGTTGTGAAACATCTTGCTTTAGTTTAACGCAGTTTTTTTGTCATGTCAACTTTATTAGAGAGAATGATTATTATTTGATTAATTAAAAATAAGGTATGAGTTGCTATATAATAATGAATACGTTAAAATGAAATTAAGTAATTGAAAACGCTTTATTTTAGAAGGGAATATTGAAGAAAGCGTGTGATAAAGTTGAAGGAGGTAGTTGGATGAAAAAAAATTAAGGTGGCGATTAGGAACTGTTTTACTGATAATGGCAGCCTTACTTGCTAGTTCTGGCTGTCAGCAAGTAGCGGATGAACCTAAAACGCCTGAAAAAAAAGTCGAACTGATGAAAGAACCTTATAAAAATGAGGAATTTGCGGCAGGAACTTATGCGCAAGTCTTAATTTATGACAAAGGACATGGTGAGGCGGACTTTAAGGTCGTGAAAGATCAGCTCAATGACTTAGCAGCGAAATTTGAGGTTTATGAGCAAGGTGAGAGTGAGCTGGATAAGGTAAATGCCCAAGCAGGTATTCAACCTGTTAAGGTATCAAAAATTACCTTTGAATTAGCAAAAGCCCTGGATAAATATGGAAAACTTCTGATGGCTATTATAATCCAACTGTTGGTGTGATGACACATCTTTGGCATATTGGTTTTTCAGACGCCCAAATTCCATCAGATGAGTTGATTAAGGCAACTTTGGATAAAGTAAATGTTGATGATATTGTCTTAGATAATAAAAAACAAACTGTTTTTCTTAAGAAAAAAGGGATGATGCTTGAGGCTGATGGGATTGGTAAAGGATTTATTGGTGAACAGTTATTGAAAACACTTAAAGATCGAGGCGTGACGACAGCAGTTGTTAATCTAGGCGGTCATGCTTATACCATGGGAGAAAATCCAAACTATAAAGATGGCTCATGGGAAGTTGGCATTGCTAATCCGACATTAGGTGAAAATCAGGATAGCCCTTTAGTTGGGATGTTGACAAGCAAACATACCAGTTTTAATACAACCAACTATTATGGTCGCTATCTTAAAGCGGGAGATAAGGTCTACTCACATCTAATGGATACGAAGACGGGCTATCCCTTAGAAACAGATTTGTTAAGTGTAACCATGGTTGGAGACACCCCTTACCATGACGATGCTTATAGTAATGCGCTCTTTAATATGGGGCTGAAAAAAGGCATGAAATACGTGAATGATCATGATGAATTAGACGCTATATTCATTACGAAAAACAAAGAAGTATATATTTCTAAACATATTCCAGGGGAATTTGAATTATTGGATAAAACATTTAAAGTAGTAGAAGGTGTTGCCCAAAAATAAGATGATAGGGATGGAAAGGTCACGGTGGTGATATGAAAAATAAGAAGCGTTTTAAATTATTAACCCTAGCGATGACATTTTTAGCCAGTCTTGTCATTTCGACACAGACATTAGCAAGAGAAAAAGGTGATCCTAAAAAAGATAAAGAGACTCGAAAAGTAGATATTGATTTACGTTTTAACCAACGCTTTACAGAAAAAAAAGAAGTGGTCAAAGTGGCTGAAAATAATAAAACGACCCCCAAATTGGTAGAACCAGAAGTACAAGCAGCTCCAGCCCCAGCCCCGGATCCAGCTCCTGCACCAGAACCAGAACCTGCTCCCGCTCCCGTTTCGGTCGATGTTTTGTCAATGATTGGGACGACAATTCCATTTCAAAATGGTGGGATGGGGAGTGGTCAGGCCGTCATTGATGCGAATCCAAATGGGATGGCATCAACTTGGGGAGGTGCGACACCCTATTCTGGTACAGATGGTCTCAACACGCACTTTATTGGGCATCATTGGGGCGCTTTTGATCCTGTCATGAGCCTAGGTAATGGTGGTACAGTGACAGTTTCAGATGCAAATGGTCAGGCTTTTAACTATACGATTTACAAAATTGTTGTGGTGGATACTCATGGCAATGATGTGGCGACAGGTGCTTCTATGTACGGCGAAATCACGTCAACAGGTGGTGGTGAGCGAATCGTTTTACAGACTTGTATTGATGAAACAACAAGACGCATTGTCTTTGCTTCTTAAATTTCTGGTATAATTAAAAACCATGCCTTGAAAGTTGGGAAAACCCAACCTTTCAGGCATGTTTTTAATTGACTTAATCAAGACCACCTTGAAAATCAGTGTCAATATCTTGGACATAGGCTTTATAATAATTCACTAAACTACTTTTGAATGCTTGGTAATCCTCTTCACTATAATCGCGATTCTCATCGATTTGTGCTTTAAAATGGGGCAAGTTTAGTTCAGTTCGGATGCGTTGTTCTAATTCTTCTCTAGTCATCAGTGGTATTCTCCATGTCGTTTGGGGTATCGGGTGCGTCGGGGGAATCAAAATGCCAAGTGATATGACCTGACTTTGATTGGGTCATCTGGGCTTGTAAGGCCTCAAGTTCGGGTGGTTTTTCGATAGCAGGTCGTTTTTCGAAAGGCAGGCTCATCGCATCAATTGGATCAGTCTCATCAGTCGCTTGCGGTCCATCGGTAATGGCATCCTTTTCCCTATAATCAGGCAAGGGATGTTGATTAAGGAACTGCATTAGGAAATCAATATTCTCAGTTGGGAGCTCAGTTTCAACAGACGGCTCAACTTCCCCGAGTAAAGGTAATTTTCTCTCTCGCAAAATGCGGTCGTAATCATAGTCTGCCCCATCATAGGCTATTTTAGCCGCATCGTAGACAGCTTGCGACTCAACGACGCGATAAAAAGCAGCCTGACTGAAGGCTTCCTGCGCTTGATGAATGCTTTGCGCCGCCTCATATTCCTGCTTTGAGACATCGAGGTCGTGATTGGCCGCGATGAGTGCTTTTTCTGACAGGTAGGGTTGCGTTTCTAAATTGCTGGCAGTTTGAATGGCGAGAGAGTAAGTTAACGTTTTCCTTTCGAAAGCGGTTTGGGCTTCAGCCCGCTGCTTTTTAACGATTTCTAGCTGCTGCATGGCGAGATTGAGCCCATCACTTGCTGCCTGATAGGCCTGTTGTGCTGCCAAGCGTCGGTCTTTGGCTTGTAAAAGTGGATCAGTCATTTGCCTCCTCTAGTTGTTAGTCCGGTGGTAGGTGCGTGATGAATAAAAGCAATGTGAGTGCCTTACTTGTTCTTGTGCCGATTAATCTCCTCCAGCCGCAGCTGCAGTGCCCGCTCGTATTTGCCTAAGCCATCGGAATGAAAATAGTGGGCATGTTTGAGCTGGTCGGGGAGGTACTGTTGATCGACCCAATGGCCTGGAAAAGCATGCGGATACTGGTAATGCTCAGCTCGCCCTAATTTCTTAGCACCGGCATAATGGCCATCTTGCAGATGAGGCGGAATCGCCAGCACGCCATGTTGGTGTAAATCAGCAATGGCGGCATCCATGGCCGTATAGGCGGCATTGGATTTAGGGGATAGGGCCAAATCAACCACGACATTGGCCAGTGGAATCCGTGCTTCTGGAAAGCCCAGGCGTTCAGCTGCTGTGACAGCCGTCACCGTACGTGCGCCAGCATCTGGATTAGCCAGGCCGATATCTTCATAGGCGATGACCATGAGCCGTCTAGCCAAACTCTGCAAGTCGCCACCCTCAATCAAGCGTGCCGCATAATGCAAGCTCGCATTAACGTCCGACCCACGAATCGACTTTTGCAAGGCGGATAAGAGATCATAATGGGCATCGCCATCCTTATCAAAGGTCGCTGCCGATTTTTGCAGGGAATTGGCCATATCCTCCAAGGTGACATGGTGTTCAGAACTCGATAAAACGGCAAGCTCTAAGGAATTCAAAGCGGACCTGACATCACCATTTGTCGAATGGATCAAAAACTGTTCAGCATCATCATCGAGGGTGACTTCAAAATCAAACCCTCGGTCAGAATCAGAGAGGGCACGCTCGACTGCGACGGCAATATCTTCAGGCATTAGAGGTTTCAGCTCAAAAATTTGAACTCGGCTACGAATGGCTGGCACCACACTAAAATAAGGATTCTCGGTTGTCGCGCCAATTAATATAATCTCACCATTTTCAAGGAGCGGCAACAGAAAATCTTGTTTGGGCTTATCCAAGCGATGGATTTCATCCAGAAGGAGGACGAGTTGGCCGGAAAATTGGGCTTCTGCCGCAATTTCTTGCAACTTTGTTTTTTTGTCAGAGGTGGCATTAAACGTTCGAAATGCCATATCTGCAGTTCCTGCAATGGCTGAGGCAATCGAGGTTTTCCCAATTCCGGGAGGACCGTAGAGAATCATTGAACTCAGTAGCTTGCTTTCAACCATCCGCCGAATGATTTTGCCCTCGCCTATAAGATGGCGCTGGCCGATAATCTCATCTATCGTTCGCGGTCTCAAACGCCGCGCCAAATTTGCTTGCATATCTTAGGCTCCTAGTCGATTTATTAGATACTTGAACACGTCTAGCTATATTATAGCATTTTTTAGGGAGCTGACAGTCGTTAAGGCTAGACTAGCTTAATCACTTTGGTACAGTTTCTTATATTTAATCACATTTTAATCAAATGGTTGTAAAATTAGTGATATTTGACTATTTCTATCTTTTTTGTTAGACTACGCTTATGAATAATAAACGAAATTTATCTGGACAATCTATCATTATTGCTATTTTGTCAACGTTAGTCGTTGCGCTACTTGCGCTACTTTTGTTTAATCGGCTAATGGAGAAGAAATCTCCTGCTTTGACTAGCAATGATTTTTCAGATAGTGCCGTGAAGTCTGCCAGTCAGGAAACTTCAGCAACTCAGTCGAGTTTAAATGTGACTGAGTTTGATTTAACCACGAAAACTTTCACAGGGAATTTTGGCAAATTGACGCTGAAAAATATCACGACAATAACTGAAACGCATGATGATGATGTCAAAAAAGATGCCTATCTCAAGCTTGATTTTTCATTGACGAATACAAGCGCTGGTGATTTGTCAGCACAAGATGTCTTTTATGCGCTTATTTTACAACAAGACGAGGGTATATTTGAAAAAGCAGAGCGTCTGGAACCGATTGATCGGGATGATTATGTTGAATTTAGTTTAGATGAGATGGCGACACATTTGACTGTTGCTGTCAAACCCAACACGACAATTGAAGGTTTCATCATTTATGACTTGGAAAGCAACACAAAACCTGTTCAATTTTCAGTAACGAATGGGGAAAAAGTATTTGAATTTAATAGGTGATATTTTAAAGTCTTGCTTGTCACAAGGCTTTTTTGATGCCTTAGCATCAGATAGCCAGATAGTATAAGTGGACTTGTGATATAATGAGATATAGCATTTTTTGAAAAGTTGAACGCAACAAAGGTAGATAGATGTATATGATAGAGGAGAAATATGTCAAAATATGGTTTTTTAGACGCCTTAGATAAGGCTTTAGCAAAAGATTTCACATACGATTACGAGATTAACTGGGATAAGAAAAACCATGCGGTGGAGATTTTTTATTTGCTTGATGTTGAAAATCCAGGTGTGGCAGTCACAGATACAGAAGATGATGCACAGGCGTCAAGCGAGAATATTTCATTTGAAGATGCGGTCGTCTTTTATAATCCTGAAAAATCTAAAATCGTAGTTGAAGATTATCTGGCAAGCTTTCCTTATGCGCCTAAAAAAGGCTTATCACAAGAATTTATCACCTATTTTGTGGCCTTCTTGCAAGAAACAGCAGACAATGAATTAGATGCCCTGACAGACTTTTTGAGTTCTGACGCAGCAGAATTTGCAGGCACATTTGATTTAGAAGGCTTTGAAGAAGGTTTGGCATCTCTAACGGAAACAACGTTTTTTGCCTATCCCCGGTATTAATTAGGAGGACATGATTCATGAAAAAAATAACAGGTTTATTGGCTATTTTGATGGTAGCGATTATTACAATTACCGCTTGTGGGGGTAAAAAGTCGGACACGAAAAAACCGTCAAGCACGTCCAAAAGCAAAGTGAGCAAGACCGTTTCAAAATCAAGCCAGTCTTCAGCTTCATTGACGAGCAGTGACGAGACCTCAGCTCCTGCTTCTGAATCATCGTCAGCCCCAGCAGAGTTGCATGGCGAAACAGAAGAAAGTAAATGGTCTCAGCAGTCTAGTGAGGCTGCCAAAGTGATGACTGTTGCAGAGGCAAGACAAACTTTGCGTGATCTGAATATCAACGATGGTAATTTTTCAAATGCTGATATTAACAAATATATCTTAGAAGCACAGGCTGCTGGTCAAGAATTTGGGCCTTATATGGTCGCACAAGGCTTTCGTGACTTAAATTAAAGCGTGATTAATCGCTTTTTTGTGTCATTAGGCAAATATACGACTTGAACAATTTGAAGAAATGAGAAATAATGAATAACTGGAATGAATTATCGGTCAAGGTTTCACGTGAAACTGAAGATGCCGTCAGCAATATTTTAATCGATGCGGGCGCCCAAGGCGTTGCCATTGAGGACACACAAGATTATCTAGATAATCTGGACAAATTTGGGGAGATTTTACCTGAAATTGAGCAGCTAGAGACAGTCATCATCAAAGCCTACTATCCAGAAAATCTCTCAATTATCGAGATTGCAGAAAGTGTCAAAGCCCAGATTTCAGGTCTCCTAGCCTTTGATCTCAATCCTGGGGACTTTACCGTTACCACCCAAAGTTTGGCTGAAAATGACTGGTCAGACAGCTGGAAACAGTATTTCTTACCTACTCGGATTTCCCACGGCTTAACCATTGTCCCGTCCTGGACAGATTATGCGCCAGCATCTGCCGATGAAAAAATCATTCGTTTGGATCCGGGCATGGCGTTTGGGACAGGGACACACCCGACGACGAAACTTTCTTTGTTTGCCTTGGAGCAGACCTTGCGAGGTGGTGAAACCTTGCTAGATGTCGGCACGGGCTCAGGCGTCCTGTCTATCGCTGCGCATCTTCACGGCGCTGAAAATATTCATGCTTTCGATTTGGATGATGTGGCGGTGAAAGTTGCCGAAGAAAATATTCAGCTCAATCCTGATATGACCAACATCATCGTCAAACCTGGCGACTTGCTCAAAAACGTGACGACAAAAGCCCATGTCATCGTCGCTAATATCCTAGCCGACATTCTCATGAACGTCATTGACGATGCCTACAACCTCCTGTATGACGGCGGATTTCTGATTATGAGCGGCATCATTGACAGCAAATCGCAGATGATTCTGGACAAATGTCATGCGGCTGGTTTCGCCCTTGTGACGCGGATGCAGCAGGGCGAGTGGCACTGTGTCATTTTGCAGAAGGCGGACGACGACGCGAGTGTTATCGGAGGATAAGCGCAGATGCAACAGTATTTTTTAAACCAAAACTGCCCAGAGATTGGTGCCACTTTTGCCCTTGAAAAAGCAGATAGCCACCACCTTTTTACCGTCATGCGGGCGCAGGCGGCAGAAAAAGTTCAGGTCGTCTTTTCAGATCAAACCCTCACCTTGGCTGAGGTTAATGGTGATCAGGCGACTTTGACCCTGCTCGAAACTTTAGCAAGAACAGTAGAGCTACCCCTAGGCGTGACGATTGCTGTGGGTCTTCCTAAGCGCGATAAATTAGAATTTGTCACACAAAAAGCGACAGAACTCGGCGCTCAAGCCATTCTAGCCTACCCAGCGCAATGGTCGGTGACCAAACTTGACGCCAAGAAAGCCGCCAAAAAGCAAGAGCGCCTAGAAAAAATAGCCAAAGGTGCAGCAGAGCAATCCAAGCGGCTAATGATTCCTGAGACAGCGATTTTGGGCAATCTCAAAGCCTTGACAGACCAGTTTGAGCAATATGATCAAGTTCTAATTGCTTATGAAGAATCAGCTAAAATGGGCGAAACAGCAGCTTTTGTTGACAGATTATCACAGTTGCAGTCAGGTCAAAACCTGCTCGTCATTTTCGGTCCAGAAGGTGGTTTATCACCAGAGGAAATCGATGTCTTCACGCAACTTGGTGCTATTAAAATTGGTCTCGGCCCACGGATTATGCGTGCGGAGACAGCACCCTTGTATGTCTTGTCTGCTATTTCTTTTTATACAGAATTAATGGGATAAGCTCAGCTGTTGAGCAGAGGTCATATGTGATCAGTTGACACGACCATTTTCTGAAAGAATAACCGAATTAAGGCACAAGCCTTTTTCTTATCTCAAAAAAGTGTTAAAAGTCTAATTGTCGTAAAATTTCTTGTAAAAAGAGAGTTTGAAAAAACAGAAATACGCTTAATTACGTAATTTTGTATTTAAGTGTTGAAAAGTATTAAGTGATATGATACGATATAGTTGAAGTAAGAGATAATCTGTAAGGAGGATATCATGAAATTACTAAAAATAGTTATAGAAGATTTGCCGTTGTTTCAAAAAGGAACTGAAATTTCTTTTTTAACAGAGAGTCGTGTAAAAGAAAGTGAGAGACATGAGTTAATCCATTTATTTAAAAATTTTTATCTGAACAGAACTTTGACTTTTACGGGATTAAATGCAGCTGGTAAAACACAAACTTTAAATGTGATAGCTTTTGTTATGAACTTGATTCAAGCTAAACCAATTAATAGCCCAACACCGAAAGCTTTTCTTTCTGATAAATCTAATTTTTTAAATTTAGGTATTGAACAAAAAGGGAAAATTAGTGTTTATTTCTATAATCATATCGATGATGAAGCATCTGTAAACAAGTTAGAAGTAACAATATTAAGAACAAAAGATAGTTCTGATGATGAGTACAAATATTTTATTTCCGAAGAAATACTGTATAGAAAGAGTACCGCAGGTATTCGATCAAAGAAAGATTTGTATTGCTTTGACAAGAAAGAAAACGAAAAAATCCAAATCCTAGACAGAAAGTCGGAAGAGTTCTTAGCTTTAAGTTCAGATGTCAGCTTATTAAACGTTTTTTATAATCTTAAAACCTATAAAAAATTATATTATAGGGACATGCTCGGCTTCACTGATTTTAATATGCTAAATACTTTTGGTCCTGTACCGCTTGAGATCATTCAATTTCTTGATCCTAGTATAGAATTTTTGAAATTTGATATTGTTGAAGAACGAGGAAAAAAAGATTTTAAAATTGAGCTTAAATTTAAAGGGAATGAGAGAGTAGAGGTACTGGATTCTCCAACAGAGATAAATACACTCCTTTCCTCAGGGACAGTAAAAGGCTTAGGTGTCTTTATGAGAGCCATTTTAACCTTGAAAAATGGTGGGGTTATACTGATAGATGAGCTTGAAAATCATTTTAACAGAGAAATTGCATTGACTTTAATTCATTTGTTTACGAATCGAAAAATAAATACAGGTGGCGCAGTATTAGTTTACACCACTCATTATTCAGAACTTCTTGACACATTAGATAGAAATGACTCTATTTATATTGTGTCTAAAGATAACAATATTTTCTTGAAAAAACTTTCTGATGAACTTAAACGAAACGATATTCGAAGAAGTGATCAATTCATCAAAGGCATCCTCAGTCATACTGCTCCTAAATATGATGCCGAAATGAAGTTAAAAAGAGTGATCAAGAAAATCTCTAAATCTAAGTAGGGACATGTATTGAATAGAAATGCAATCATCTGTGAAGGAGCCGCAGAAGAAGCGATTATTGAAATTTTACTCAATCACTCCCTGTTATTAATAGAATCGGATGAAAATTTATTAGAAGATGGTCCGATTAGGGTTCAATCAGCTGATGAGTTTTGTGAAAAATATCTGGGTAGAGATTTTGATGGAAAAGTAGACGTGTATCGGATACTAGATTCAAGGCGAGAACAATTTAGCTTTAAAA
Organism: Lactococcus sp.; assembly: GCA_047833645.1. Taxonomy (GTDB): domain Bacteria; phylum Bacillota; class Bacilli; order Lactobacillales; family Streptococcaceae; genus Pseudolactococcus. Next base: position 1,290,815 of record CP181259.1, on the reverse strand, counting down.
CGCGCAAGAAAGCCAAATTATACGAAGAAAAGCTGAATATTCACAATATTATTACGGCACCTGAAATAGAGATTTTGATCATTATTTCAGAAAATAAGTATCAAGCATTCCTGAAATCTAAAGAAAAGCCAAGTGACTTTTGCAAAAAAAATTGAAAATGAAAAGTGTAAAAAGTTATCAATTTGTGAAAGAATACTTTGAAGATCCGGACAAACTCCTTAATGCTATAAAAATTTATCATCAGAAAAAGCATAAAGCAACTGAAGAAGAGACACTTTATGATTTACTGAAATCCACTTCACACTAATCTCTTTGTATTAAAAAGGGAAAACACTCGTTCGTCCAAAAGAATCATCGAATTAAGGCGCAAGCCTTTTTCTTATCTCAAAAAAGTGTTAAAATAGGACTAATTATATTTGTTTTTAAGAATAAGCTATTGTAACAGGGTTTGTAGCTATGAAATTTAATTGAAATTTTAAAACTAACCAAAAAACTAACCAAGCAATCAAAAAATCATTAGTTGAATAAAAAATAAAGTCTATCAGCGAGAAAAAACTGGTAGACTTTATTTTGTATTCAAAAGATGTTATTCATAGAAATAATCTGACTCATGGTAAGATGGTATTTGTTTTAATATGGTAAGTTTCTAATTATATGTTGTCTAGTGTTGCAGATGTCAAACCTAAGACGAATCCTGCTAAAAAGCAGTAATTCTCTAGTCAATTAATTCCATTTTTATTATTGAAAACGTTTTAAATAAAGTGTATAATTTAATTGTAACAATTTCTATATATTAAAAGTGATAGAAAGGAGAGTTGGATATTAGTTGTTTTACTGATATATATGTTTATCAATATTTGAACATTATTAGTTAGATATTGATGATTAAAAGGAGCAAAAAAATGAAAAAAAGTATTTCGTTATTGTTATCTTGTATGGCTCTTCTAAGTTTTATGGTGTTTAGTATAATACCATTGAAAACTATCACTGCTGATGAAGTAACAAAAGGGGTGACAGAATCTAATCCAGCTACTTTAAATAATGGAATTAAAATCACTGATGATCGCGGTATTGATGTTACAGAACAATTTATTGACTCTATACAGATAATAGATGATTCAACAATGATTCAACCTAGATTAATGACTTTACGCAAAACATGGACGGCTTTTAAAAGTCAGTGGGCTACTGCATACAGACCAGCATGGATTGATATAAATGCTCCAAGCGGATATTTGACAAATTGGACAGGACGTATCTATCTAGTGAAAGTAAGTGAATATTCAACAATTAATGGACCATGGGTTACTTTAGACTACAAAGGGACTGTTACTTGTATTGCAAATTGAATAGAGGTAGACTATGTTAAAATCAAGTAAGTCTATATTCATTGTTTTCTGTATCTTTATTTCTCTACTATTAGGAACTTTATATTTTAAAAGTAAATACACGATAATTGAAAAAAAAGATATAAATAGTTTACTAATGGCAGTTACGACTAAAGATGATACTGAATTAAACTATGATACTAGCGATTATGTAAAAAGAACAATTAAGGCGAACAATTCAGAAGGTGTTTTAAATAAGGCTTCATATAGCATTAAGAAAAATGGTAACTTGTACATTATTCATACCTTATCTAAAGTTGACGGAGAAAATGAATTTACCGTTTACTATAAAAAATTAAAATAGCCAAATTAACAATACTAAAATCATTGGCAAATTGCAAGTCCAAGTTAGCCACCCAGATAAACCTGTATCGGCGTGCTGTAATTAAACATTTTTCTTGGATAGTTATTCATCCAAATTTCAATTTGAGCGACCTCTTTCGTGGTCGTTTTTATTGTGCCTTTAGGCAAAAATCTACGAATCATGCGATTGTGATTCTCGTTAGTTCCTCTTTCCCAACTAGAATAGGCGTGAGCATAGTAAATATCACAATTAACTGCCTCAGATAAACGAGCAAATTCAGTACCATTATCAGCTGTAATGGACTTAAATTGAAAATTTTGAGTTAATGCCTTAAGCTCAGAATTAACTGCCTCAGAAGATTTATCAGCGATTATTCTGATAATCTCCAAACGACTTTTTCGCTCTGTCAAAGTCAATAAAACCTTGTTTTTAGCCCTTGTTAAGACGACAGTATCAATTTCCCAATGCCCTAACTCATTGCGCCTGTTTATATCTTCAGGACGTTCTTCAATGGATTTACCGTAAACTCTAGGATTAGCTGAAACCGTCTTGATAACTTTTGTCTTATGTGGATAAAGCATATCTTTACGTTTCAAGCCTAATTTGCCATTATAAATCCAGTTGTAAATGCTTGAGTAGCTGATTTGACCATTGAATTTAGCTTTAGCGATCACTTCTGGAGAGACCTTAGCCTTGATGTAATGGACAATTTTTTCCAATACCAGCTTATCAAGCTTTGTGTTTTTAATAGACTTTTTTCGTTGCTTATGGTACTGTTGATGCGCATACTCGCTACTATAGACGATATGATACGCTCTAAAGGTATCCATTTGTTGGACTTGTCCTCGCTTGACTTCATTATTGATTGTTTGATGGCTACGACCTAATAACTTAGCAATCTGACGTCGACTCATCCCTTCTTTAAACCATTTTTCGATAAGTTGTCGTTCAGCTAGTGACAAATGGTTATAAGTTGTGGTATAATTTTCTTGCATCTCAAAGCTCCTATGACTGGTATCTGTTTAATTACAGCATAGCATCTTTGAGGTGTTTTTTAGTGGGAAAATTTTTTCCCTGAGGTGGCTAACTTCATTTTACAATTTGGGTACTAAAATCATTAGTTAAATAAAAAATAAAGTCTATCAGCAAGGAAAAAAACTGGTAGACTTTATTTTGTATTCAAAAGATGTTACTCATAGAAACAATCTGACTTATGGTAAGGAGTTAAACCAAATTTATCAGAAATAATGTTATTAAATTCATCAATTATAATACCGTCTAAATGATAGACCCGAATTGCTAGTTGATTATTTAGCCATGACTTGATACCCGATAGAATATCTTAAAGTCTCTGGTTCCAGTGATTTAGCTGATTTTAACAGTAAAGAATACGCTAAAAGTATCATCTCTAATTTCAATTGAAAACCTTGAGGCGAACGACTTTTACAACGCTCAGCTCCTAGATTTGTCAAAAAAGAGAAAACTCGCTCAATCACTTTTCTACGTTTTGAAAAATTAGGGAAAAGGATTTTCTTTTTGCTTCATGTTCTTCCTGACAGGTGTAATTAGATCAATTCCTTTTAATTCCAGCCTATCATGCAGTGACTGACCTAGATATCCCATATCTCCAAGGACTGTTGGTGTCCCAAATTGACTCAACACTTCCTCGGTCATTGAACTATCAGCCATTGAAGCAGGAGTAATTGTGTAGTCTATGACATAGCCTGATTCACTGACTAAAGCATGACATTTACAGCCATAGAAGTACTGTCCCTTTGTAGCATTGTAGCCAACATTTGCATAATCTCCAAGAACTTTGCTTCTGAAATTACGAATAGGCTGACACAAAGGAATGGGGAAGCTGTCAATAATGGATACACTAATTCCTTCAACCTCTTTAAAGACGAGTGCTTGGCGAATGACTTGGATACTCGGTAAGAGGGCATTACAACGGCGGACAAAGCGAGAATATTCTAGGAAATTAGGAAATAAACTTTGAGCAAGTTGGTGCTTAGCTTTAAGCGTTTCACTAAAATGCAGTACGCCCCATAGGTAACAAGCGATAACTAAGCAATCTGATGTTGCGAGATGGACGTTCTTTCGGTTTTGAACCTCAAAGGGAACACTCTTTTGATAAAGCGTCTCAATGGTTGTCAGTAAATAAACAAAAACTTTTGGAAGTGTGCTATTATAAGTCATATAAGTCGTGCGCTTTCTAATGCGTAGTGGTTTAAGATTAGGATAGCACGACTTATTTATTTTCCAATGAAATTAACTAGCAATTCGGGTAATTTAATAGGAACAGTAAAATGTATAGAGGTGGTTTATTATGCGTAAAAAAGAAGATAAATATGATTTTAGAGCCTTTGGCTTAACCATTAAAGAAGCTCGATTGAAACGAGGTTTAACTCGTTAACAGGTGGGAGCATTAATTGAAATTGACCCACGGTACTTAACTAATATTGAAAATAAAGGGCAACACCCAAGCATACAAGTTCTTTATGACCTTGTATCATTACTCCATGTGTCCGTTGATGAATTTTTCTTACCTCGTAATGATCTGGTTAAAAGCACTAGGAGATTAGGAGATTGCAGGTAGAAAAACTTATGGATACCTTCACTGATAAAGAACTAGCACTTATGGAAGCTTTAGCCAATGGTATCAAGGAAGTTAGAAGTATTAAAGACTAAGCATAATGAGAATACATAACAGAAAGAGCCGATAAGATGAGATTGTATTAACCTCAAATTATCGGCTCTGCGGCTCTGCGTCTGGCTCTTTGATTACTGTAATTTGTGAAGAAATCATATTTATCAATGTTTCATGCTTGCACTTTGGACAGTATAAGGGAAAGTTTTTAAGAATTGTATTATCTCTTATCCTAACACGAGTTTTACTTTTGCAAACAGGGCACAATAACCATTTTGTTTTCGATGGTAATCCTCTTTCCGTCATTACTCTCTCCTTAATAACTCGTTTATTTTTGGAACTCAAATATATCCTCAACCGGTGCGTCAACTGCCCGTGAAATGTCCACTGCCAATTTTAACGAGGGATTGTACTTCGCAGATTCGAGCCGAATTATCGTTTCCCGCCGAACACCAACTTTGTTTGCTAGTTCTTCTTGCGTGAAATTGGCAAGCTGGCGATACTTTTTTAAGTGGCTAATGTATTGTTCCATTTACGCGCCTCCCGTTAATGCTTTTCGTAATACCAAAACGCCAAAGCGTAGGTAATAAAGGTTGCCGACCAGCCAAGTGCAGCAATAAGCACAATAACCTTATACGAAATACTAAAAGATGAAATCCCTACTCCTATTGCAAATAAAGTAATAGCTGGAACGAACATCGTTATTGCTTTCGCCTTTAATTGGTTTTCCTTGTATCGTTCGTCAGGCATTTCAGCCGCAAGTCTTGCCGTGAAATATGCGCTGAAAAGAGCAAAGAAGCTGAAATTAAACAAATCGCTGATTTCATAACTGAAAAAGTAACGGAAACCCAAAAAGCCCATAAACCCTAAAACCCAGGTAAAACGACTATATTTTCTCGGTGAACGAGGACTACCCCATTTTCTGAAATTCGACATATTAAAATCCTCCCATCAAAATCACTAGTAAAATCGCAAGAAATATCATAATTCCTGGAACAATGTATTTCCGTGGGTGATGCCATAAGTCACTTTCGACTTTCCAACCCAGCAATGGAACCTTTATTTCAAGCATAACGGTCAATCCTGCGCTTATAATAGAAAAATTTACTGCGAACAAAAGCACAATAAGTGAGAAATTGCCTACCACAATTTTCCATACTATTAGGTAAACACTACAAGCAATCATATTTATAATTACCAAAAACAGTGCGTAGGGTAACAGCACCCCATTAAATTGCCTAGGCAAAAGTTTAATTTGCCGATATAACGCTCTGTCATTTGATAAGAGAATACCAAGCGGAGTGTTAAGGCACATCAGTGTAAACCCAATCGGTAGGAAATCAGAAGGCGCATTTTTACCAGCTACTATGGCAAATACAGAACCAAATACCCATAATGCGGCTGTATTGGCAAGATACTTCTTGTTGTTCAACAAGTATCTTAAAAGATAAAGTGCAAAGTTACTTCTTGTATGTTTTACATAGCGATACTTAGTTACCTTTTTGTCAGTGTGAAAATCAAGGAGATATGTTACAATCCCGCTAACAAAAAACAATAGGATTGCTCCAATTATTGTCAATACCTGAAATTCACTCACTGCAACATATACAACCAACAGCAAACCTACTTTTGTAAACAAGGTATATAAAGCAACCGAGAGAAAGAAAGCAAAATGAAATTCCAAGGGATTTTCCGGTAGCATAATCTGTCCATACAAACTATCTATCGTATCATCAGATGATAACACTTGAATAAACCCTCCAATTGTCAGTACTGTTGTAGTTAGCCATATAACAGTCGGTGAAATTTCAATTCTTACTCCAGAAGACTTCAAGGCGAAAAGCAGAATAGCCCAAAGTGCAAGTGTTTTTGCGATACGCTCGTACTTTGTTCCCATAAACCTTTTCAAGTTAACATTAAGAATCCGTGTCATGTAACGCCTCCCGTATTTGAACTGCGTTAATTTGCTCCTGTACAAACTCGTGACTGATACAGCCATTTTCCAAAACAAGAACACGGTCAGAAGTAAGGGAAATGCTTTCTAAAATATGAGAGGCAAACATTACAGTACCATATTTACGGTAATCATTTATTAAAAAATACAAGTATTCAGTACTTTGGAAATCTAGTCCATTCACCGGTTCATCAAGCAACAAAAACGGTGTACATAGAGCAAATCCCGTGATAAGAAATACTTTTCGTCTGTTCCCCGTTGACAAATCCCGAATTAGAACATTTTGATATTTACTAAAGTTAAACCCCTTCAATAGTTCATTAACTCGCTTTGATTCGACAGATTTACCGTAAGCTGTGAATACATGGTGAAGATATTCATTGAATGTGTAATACTGAAATGAAGCATCCTCTGAAAATACGGTGTAACGGCTTAATTTGAAATAACGGTCTGCAAAATTCAATCCCCCGCTGTATTCTTTGTGAATGCCAGAAAGTGTATTTATAAGTGTTGTTTTTCCGGCGCCATTCAATCCAATAAGCCCCACAACTTCATTAGATGATAAAGTTAGCGACAAATTACGAATAACAGGATTTTCCTTGCGATACCAGATAGTTAGACCATTTACAATAAGTGAATTATTCAATGCATGACCTACTTTCCGTTATTATTTTTGAAGGCTGAATATATAAATAGCACACCGACAAGAAAGAAAAGCATACTAAACCACCACTCCATATTACCATTAACAGAAGTTATCACCCCTCCAACAAGCCAAATTACTCCAATAATAATACGCATAATTTTATTATTCATAAAGTTCCTCCTCTGATATGTGATATATAAATCACTTTATGTTACAATTATATCACCAAGCCAAGAAGTTTTCAAGATTAAATAAATTAAACTAAAAATGACTATTTATTTTCCAATGAAATTAACTAGCAATTCGGGTAAAATGATAGGGAAAATTTTAGTATTTTCAATCTAATATAAAACTGATATTCTATTATACTAGCATTCTTGAGACCAGCTTTCAAAAACACTCACTTATATAAATTTCAAAGAGCTTGAAAATCATGGTTCTCCTGAATTTTCAATTTTAGTAATTTCAATTGATTTCAATTAGTATCAACTGAATGGTGTGAATTTTACCTTAAAAATACGTGAATTGAGCTAACTAATACTAAAAGTTCACACCATTGCTTAGTTGAATAAAGAATAAAGTCTATCAGCAAGAAAAAAACTGATGGACTTTATTTTGTATTTAAAAAGTGTATTACAGGCTTCCTTAAGATCTGCTTTTAAAAAAAGTTTGTAGGACCATTCTGATATTATAGCGAATATCTTTTATTTCTTTCTTCATAGTTCTCCTTTTTCTGTTGCATAAGTCTATTGTCTTTCTATAAACCTACTACATTATGGAAAATAAAATGAGACAACAGGATATAATCTATTGTCTTGTTTTATTTAAAACATTTCTACTATTTAGATTTCTTCAATTTTTGCACTAAAATATATTTGATGTAACATAACTTTTATACATCTTTGTTAATGAACATAGATTATAGTACGAGATAATGAACACAAAATTATCAGTTAAAGAGATAAATATCTACACTAATCTAGGTGTTCATTAAATGACCATTTTCTGAACACAATATAAAAAAAGAAAAACAATTATTAACGCTTTTCTTTTTTATGTCTAATTATTTGATAATTGATGTTATCCTTAAATCTTAGAGTCACTATTGTATAATTTAGACAAAGGACAAAAACATGAAAAAACGCTACTCAAAAGAATTTAAAGAAACCCTTATCGCCTTCTATCATTCTGGTCAATCCGTCACCCAGCTGTCTAAAGAATGCGACGTGGCCCCTGCAATAATTTATAAATGGATAGACCTCTACTCTAAATCTAATGAAATCTCCGTAAAGAGATTGACAATCATTGTCAATCTCTTTTATCAGCACTCACCTCCTCCGTCACACGCTTCACAAACTTAGCTACAGTAATCCGATTTACATGCAGTTTTCTTCCGATTGCAGAATAAGAAACACCAGCTGCTCTCATTTTCAAAATCATATCTCTCTGGTTATATAACTTCAAAGAATCTATTTTTGCTCCACCTTTTGGTCTCCCAAGAACTACTCCCTCAGCTTTCCGCCTAGCTAATGCCTCCTTTGTCCTCTGAGAAATCAAATTTCGTTCAATCTCAGCAGATAGTCCAAAAGCGAAAGCTAGAACTTTAGAGTTGATGTTATTTCCCATCTCATAGCCCTCTTTGACGGTTAAGACCAACGCCTCTTTTTCCATACATTCATTGAGAATGCTCATGATTTGAAGAAGATTCCTCCCAAGCCGTGAAATTTCACTTACGATAACCACATCCCCTTTTTCAAGATGTTTAAGCAATTTCCCAAACTTACGATCTGAGAGTTTTTTGGTTGCACTGGTTGTCTCAGAAATCCACTTTTCAACCTCGAAATCTTTCTTTTCACAGAATTCTTCAATCTCAAATTTTTGGTTCAAAACTGTCTGTTTGTCCGTACTGACCCTGACATATCCATATATCATCCAGGTACCTCCATTGATGTAAAATAATGTCGGTTTTCTTAAGACAAATTCTGGAAGGAAAGGAATGGGAATGCCTGTTGTTAGAAACCCAAAGTTCTATTTTAAGGAGGGTTTTTGTTGGTCAGATATTAACACAACTTTCTTGAAATGCCGTGCAAAACAAAAAAGTATCAATGACGTAAAAAGCATGAGTTTATACGGGTTATCCGAACAAGCACCAGAATACTATATTATAAGTATTATCAATTCAAAATTCATGAGCAGGTATGTCAATGACTTCGTGAATAATACCCAGACTTTTCAGATTAATGATGCACGCCAATTGCCAATAATTGTACCATCGCCAGAAAAACTTCAACAACTTTATCCTCTATTCCAAGAAGCACTATGCTTAAAAAAGGATGGAAACACACCAACTACTGAGGGAGACCTGAAGAAAGTTGAGGATAAGATCGAAAGACTCATTTTAGAACTATACCAAATGGTATAAATTTAAAACTTCGGCATCTAGTTGCTTTTGAATATGCTCAAGTTTAATTTGTGCGCTCTCTTCACTAATCTCTTTTGAAAATTGTTTTTCTTTAATTTGAAGAGCTGAATTAAATATTTCTTCCAACCGCTTCAGCTGCAAGGACGAGGGAATAACGATGGGTAGTTGTCTGGCATCATTTATTTGGAAATGGGAGGTACTGTTAATAAAATTGTCTACGTAAAAACTGATAAATTTCGAGTTAATCAAACATACGAAATACCAGTCAGGAATTTCAACCTGAGTGAAGAGACTCATACTAAGAACATCAAAGACTCCAATGTTTTTAATTCTTGATTTCAGATAAGTAGAATTCACATCTGTCCAACAAAACCCCTCCTTAAAAAAGTACAAATAGCCTTGATACCTAGCACGAGGGTCTGTCTTAAGAAAACCGACATTTTCTCTCGACCATGCAATCGCAAACGGAGTCTCTAAATACCATCTATTTCCATCTTTGTCCCCTTTATCATATGGGACATAGTATTTTTTATCTGTTGATATTCCATTTTGTTTTTCATCTTCACTCAAGGAATCCACGTCTGCAACATCTTCATCGTCAATTATTCGATATAAATAACCCTGTCCAAAAATATCTCGTCCATACTTTTCTTTTAGAGCATCAAAAGTCTCAGCTATTTCCTCTTCAGATAAACTTGATAGAAGTGCGTCTGCACTCTTAAAGCCATGTAGGTCACTAGTAAGAATGTGATATTTACTGATGGCCTCTTTTAATTTCTTTGGACGTGACTTGATGATATTATTTGCCCATTTTGTTGATTTTCTAACTGCAACATATTTACCATTATTTGCAGTTGCAAGTCCTTGGCCACCTTCGGTCAAGCATCCTAGCAAAGCGACCTCTCCAGGCTTTAAACCATTCCGATATTCTTCAAGCTCTTCTCTGTTTTGGTCAATTTTTCTACTGGTAGAAATTTTATCCCACCACTTTTCGTGTAGTTCCTTGACTTTACTACCGTATAATTCATAAATTTTAAGGTTCTCAGGACTTGGTTTGAAAATTACCTTATTCTGCACATTCACGTATGTTTCTTGCTCAACTTCAAAAATAACAGGTTCAAGCAAATTTTGACTACCATCAAAAAACTTGATGGTGTTTTCTAATTCATAGGTACTATTCTTGACGGTTGTGATGGCTGTGTCAACCATGGCAGATTCAAATGGATTGGCAGTATCGAAAATGTAGCTGATATTCTTAGAAAGAAGCAACTCTCTCAAATTTCGCTTAGTCTGTATTGTCCAGAATGTTTTAGATGTGATGTAAGATAGACTACCTCCATCTTCAAGTAAATTGATTCCCTTGAAAAAGAAATGACTATACAAATCGTCAGCAAATCCAAACTCATTTTCAAGATTTTTTTTATCAGCTGCACTACGTTTTTTAGTTCCAACATAAGGTGGATTTCCGATAACAGCATCAAATTTGTTGACACCAAACATAAAGAAACTGTCAAAAAACGTAGCAGGACTTTTTACCTTAAATGGATCAAATGATTTTAACTGTTCAGATCGAACGGATTCTCCAAGCTGAACTTTCCCTGTTGTTAAATCATAGTATTTATCTTGCCAAATTTCTTTTGAAGTTTTAACACGAGCATTGAAGTATTTTTGACGGATTTCTGATAATTTTTTGTCTAATTCTTGATCATCAAAAAGAGCATCATCACCTTTTGATAGTGAGGTAAGACTATTAGCACAAACAAATTTAAAATCCAAGTTTGGTAGTGGTTGAATATTTTGCTTGTCAGGTTCATCAATGATAACCGACAACCAAGCTCTTAATCTTGAAATTTCAATAGCCATTGGTTCAATATCCACACCAAAAATACTATTTTCAATTATTGACAGTTTAATGGCATAAGGGTCGAAAGATTTTAGAAGTCTTTCATAAGTTCTAAGTAAAAGCTGCAGCATCCCCATCGGAAAAGCACCCGAGCCACAGGCTGGATCAATAACTTTATAATTATCTAATGCTTCAACAATCTTTTTCGTTACAGATTTACTATTGACTCCCCATAAATCCGCTCCAGACGTGCTTTTTCTTGCTAAAAATTCCGCATCCGAATAGTCAATTAAGAAATCAATTCCTTGATTAAACGTGCTGTTTCCAACTTTTTCATATAAATATTCCCGCAATGACTCCTTACAGATAAACGATACAATATCTCTTGGGGTATAGAAAGCCCCTTTAGACTTTCTAGCATTTTGTCCAGTATCTTCATTTTGTGAAGCCAAAAGATTTTCAAAAACTTGCCCCAACATCTCAGGGTCAACCGCAATCATCTCAAAGTCAGCGCTGGATTCATCTGTTGTAAAGTTAAACTCGTTAAATCTTGCAAATAAGTTCTTGAAATAATCTTCTGGGAACTTCATTTTTTCATTGGCAAAGTCGTTTTCCTTTGGTTCAAATAGACCACCGTTCAAATAAGGAGTTAAATAATCTTGATGGCTTCTGTCGGAAATGTCCGTGTTCAGGGTGCTGAAAAATAATAATTTGATTTTCTCTTCGTAGTAATCAGTAGCTGATAGTCCATCCATTTCAAAGTAACCAAATTCTTCATGGATGATTTCCATTTTTCGCAAGAACCAAATGAAAAGCATTCGTCCAAGAAGACGTGAAGAGAATTGTTTCGCATCCTCTGAATTTTTGCCTTGTTTGCCCATCTCTTTTACAAGGTCATCAAAGAACTTTGCGACAATAGCATAGAACTGTTTGTTAACCTCTTTGAGTTGAAGAGCATTCCACAGGGTTTGATGGATAGTTCGTTGTGGTTCAAATTCTTGTCTAACTCCATTTTTTATTCCGTCATAGCTTGCTGCACCATTCAATTTATACTCAAAGATTTGCTTTTGAGTATTACTCAAATGACCGTGAAGTTCAATTACACGGTGTTTCTGACGATTTGAGAGAACAATCAAAAGAGAGTTGGCATCGTCCGTCAGGAAGAAATCAATTCCAACTTTATTATTGGGTTTGCGTGTTAAATCAGAGTCTTCCCAGTTAGAAGTAAACTCGGTAGATGCAGAGATTTTCTGTTTTGTAGCACTTTCGCTAAACCAGAAAAATTTACTCTCGACAGCACAATCATCAGCTCTAAAATGTTGTAAAGCAACACGCGCAGAACTTGACTCTGGATGTTCACGGAACCAAGTTCTTTGCTTTTGAGTATGAAAGACATCGACTGGGAGCGGTTTAGGAAGTGCTCCAGTATGTTGACTATCATGATTTAACTCACTCTGCCAACTGTCTTTATTTGGAAGCAGACCTTTCATAATCTCATCAGCTAAATCTATAGCAATCGCCAAAGACACCCACTCATCTTTCTCATTTGAGAGTTGTTTTACTAAACTATCAATTTTATTTATTCCATTATGGTTTAGCATAAAATAGCACGCCCTCCACTTTCTCTAATTTCTTTTCCTCTAATTCAGCTAATAAAAGCTTATTGAGTAATGCTTCAAAATCCTTGATAACTCTTGGAGTTACTGCACCATACTCTTTGTTTTGTTTGTTGACCTCACGAACAATTTGCTCAAAAGTTCGTTTATCATTGGAGTACCGAATTCCTTTTTTAATAATCCCAACAAGGTCATAGCTCGGATCGAAATAGCCTTTTATAATTTCCAAAGCTCGATTCCCTTGTTGTTTAATACTATAAACTGGTGCAATAGATTCAAAATTTACACTAATTTCTGTTTTCCCTTTTGCGATATACTCAGAACGGTTTACAGCAATTTCATCGCTTAGTCGCTCATTATCGTCAGGTGTAGTTTGAATGATTTGTAAAGCATCCTGCTCTTGTATGTAGCCAGCACGGATTGAGCCATAAGGACCACGGTTTGCTGCACTTTTAGCAATGCTAACAAAACCAATGTCTTTGATTAAAGCACCAGTTGCTGAAACTTTTCCTTTTGCCCTATAAAGTCCAAGAACCTCATCTAGATTCTCAGAACTATCAGTTGACTTAGGGAGATAGTTCCATTTTCCTTCTGGGATATTCTGAATACGTTGAATTTCCCCATCATCTTTATGAGCGTCCAGAAACTTTCTAAGTTCTATTGAGTAGTTATCAGCCCAATCCAGGATGTCCCCTGTATTTTGTAAATCTTCCATAGCTTTTGAAGCTTTCTCGCTATCATCATCGTAGATAACGTCAGCTCCAGTCATGTCATGAAATTCAATCGGATTTTCTTTTTCTCCCAAAATACTTTGGTCATTACCCACAGTATTGTTGATAGTAGCAATCTTATGCTCTAGCCGCCTCACCAATTTCAGATAGAATTCCAAATCAGCATGAGGCTTCACATTTGCTATCAAAATATTGTCATAGGTTGAACCCAAACGGTTAATACGACCATTCCTTTGAATCATCCTAACAGGATTCCAGTGCAAGTCATAGTTGACCAAAAATCCTGCATCCTGCAAGTTTTGCCCTTCTGACAAGACATCCGTTGCAAAAAGAAAGTCCAATTCATCCTGCTTGTTGACATGAGCCTTTTTACTATTCGGAGAGAATCGTTTCGAGACATCTTCCACGGCTGTACTATTTCCAGATACAAATTCAGCTCGCCTAGAAAAATTAGGAATTCTATCCTCCAATACTTCTGGAAGTCGTTCTCTCAAATAATCAATTGTATCCGAGAAAAAGCTAAAGACAAGCAACTTTTTACCGTATTTATTTTCATCCAATCGTTTGACAATAGCATCTACAAAAGCATTTAACTTACCATCATGACCTTTTTCCTCCAATTTAGTAAGCATATCAATGAGGAAAGCACAAATGTTCTTATCACGCTGAATATCTATTTTTAACTGGGAAATATTATAAATACTTTCATCAGCTTCTTTTTTCTCAATTCCACGTTTTTTAACATCTTGTTCCGTCCCCTGAGAAACAGCCTCATCTAATTCGGATAGATATTTTTCGTAATCCTCAAAAGCTTTATCAATGTCTTCTCCGTATTCATTATCCAAAGTTGCTGCATCTGTCAAACTTACGATATAGCCCTTATTAAGCCATTTTTCAAACAATGAAATTCGCTCTTGATAATTCTTCACAGATTTCTTTAGAGTTGCTGTGGACGATTCTAGTCGTTTAAGCCAAGTGATGTGTAACATATTGTGAATCGCCAATTGAGTTCTGAGCTTTCCAGCTTCATTTCCTTTTTTATTCAGTGCACGAATTTCTGAAATCGTCTTATTATAAATCTCATATGAATATGTATCTGGTTTATATGGTGCAAACCCTAAGAAGTTAATAGCTTTGAATATCGCAGGAATTACACTCAGCTTTTCTTCCACAGCTAAAAAGATAGACTCATTTTCAAACTTGTTTGAAAAACCGTATTTCTCTGAAAGAGCAATTCCAGATTTTTTCTCCTCAGCAATCTTTCTATACAAATCAAGTGGGTGGGAAGTTCTCTGAGTCAACTCACTAGCTAAGTCAAGGTTTAGAAGTGTAGGAGACATATTCTCGAACATTGTATTCTTAGCTTTTAATAGACTCTGATAAACGAAATCGTCATCCTCTTGGAGATAACTATATGGAAATTGTTCAATCGTTGAGGTTGGGAAGAGATTTGTTTGACCTTCCAACAAATTCATTTGTTCATTTTTTATAACACCTTGACGAGTAGAACGCACCAGATAATGTCTTATACCAGATACAAGAGTATTTCTATGAAAATCCCAGTCAAATTGCTCACCACGTTTTTCAGCACGAGTGGCTTCTGACTGAATTCGTTTCAGTGCTTCAAAGAAGTCGATGTATTCGAGATTACTTCCTTTTTTGCTGATATAAGGCACGTTCAAAGAAACCAGATCGCCTTTTGAACCCAGCTGAATCTGGTTTGCAAAATCCATCAAAGAGTTATTGATAGGTGTTGCAGTTAGTAAGAGAATCTTTGCTTGCGGATTTTCTTGGAATAATTCTAAAATTTGTTGATAACGGCTGCTTCCTTGATTTCTCAAATTGTGGGCTTCATCAATGACAAATAAATCAATGGAGCTTCGAGTACTCTTATGATTTTGAAAGTACTCAATCTGTTCTTGAATTCTGCCAGAATCCTGCTGAGAGATAATCCTAAAATCTTTGCCTTCTCTAAGATTCCATCTTTCACCTTCTAGTTCATCAATCCACTGGCGTTTTAATGATGCAGGTGGAATGATGCAAATATTATCCTGTCCATCCTCGATATATTGCTTTATGATAGCTGCTGCTGTAATTGTTTTACCAAGTCCTACAGAATCTGAAAGCATAGCAACTCCCAAACGATCCAGCTTCCGTCTCAGGTCCAAAGCATTTTGATTTTGGAAAGGGTGCAAAATCTCTTCTATATCTTTATCGAAAGGATCAACTGACTGAAGTTCTTCAGGGAACACTTCCATAAGCGTCTTTATATAAACATCATAAGCACCATATGTAAAATCTCCAACAGGACTATCAATTATAATTTGACTAAACTCTCCTGTCCACTCCTCAGCATCTTGCCAGAGTTCATCAAACCAGACAATATGTCCGTTTTGCTGCTTATCACTGGTAGGCTTAAATTCTACAATATGGTAATCTTCCGTTAAGAAGTTTAACTCAGCATTAGAAGTTAAACCTGCTCTTGTAAAATTAGAAGAACCAACAATACCAACAGAATCGGCATCTCCCAATTCTCCAAAGATATATGCCTTAGCATGAAGTCTTGGTGTTCTGTATATTTTAACTTCAAGAGTATTACTTTTCATCAACTTAACCAGCTTCTTAGCTGTATCTCGAAGTTGTTCCAGCTCTTCTGAGTTTCCATATTCCTGCAAATCATGCTTAATATCTGCATCTGGGAAAAGATTTTCAGGAGCAGCCATATCAATATTATATTGCGTTTGAAGACGATGAGCAATTGGTTCTTTTCCAATCAATAGTTGGATTTTGTTATATTGCTCAAAATCGTTAATCAACTCTAAGGTACCAGCTAAATCCCAATAGCCGGTAGCAATTCTTAAAACCTTGTATTTTGGAGCTATTTCGTTCAGTACATTAGATAATTTTTTTCGAGAATTATCAATAAATTGAGGGTAAGCCATATTTTTCATCCATTCTTATATACGTAAAATGAAGCTAGTTGAAACTCATTCTATTTTATCATTTTAGTAAGATATGTACCAACTTTCAAAAGTAAATCTATTTTTGGGTTCTGTTGCGAAGTTTGAAAATCAAACGTGCCCTCTCTGAACTCAGAATATCTTAGGCTGGTATTCCCATTAATACCTTGATTTCAGTAGACACCGAAAAGCCGAAGAGCGTTCCATTTCTTCGGTTCTTTTTATATATTCCTCGAAGGGTCTCCATGCCCTTAATCGTGGAAGAGGCTGTACGGAGACTTTGATAAAATTTATTCCGTCGTTTAATAGGTCGATGGTCTTGTTCTATTAAATTGTTGAGATACTTCACAGTTCGGTGCTCTGTCTTAGTATATAAACCCACACTCTGTAACTTTCTAAAGGCGGAGCCAAGAGAAGGTGCTTTATCGGTCACAATTGCTTTGGGCTCACCAAACTGTTTATGGAGTCGTTTTAAGAAAGCATAGGCTGCTTGCGTATCCCGTTTCTTTCGTAACCAGATATCTAAGGTTAAGCCGTCCGCATCAATTGCACGATAAAGATAATGCCAACGTCCCTTAATTTTGATGTAGGTTTCGTCCATTTTCCATGAATAGAAGGATTGTCTTTTTTTCTTCTTCCAAAGATAATAGAGGATTTTGCTGTACTCTTGCACCCAACGATAAATCGTAGTATGACAAACATTTATTCCACGATCATATAACAATTCCTGAACTTCACGATAGCTTAGATTGTAACGCAGGTAGTAACCAACAGCGACAATAATGACGTCTTTTGTGAATTGTTTGCCTTTAAAATGATTCATTACTCTGTCCTCTCTGTCTTTTTTCTCAATTTTACACTAAAATAGATTTTTTGGAAAACTTTGCAACAGAACCAACAGAACTCCCTAAAGGGACTATAATTGCGGAAATTTATCCAAAACAAACTGAAAAAAAATTATCATTCACAGCCTTCATACCAGCAGACGAAATAACTCGCGTTAAAATAAATATGCCTGTTCATTTTAAAATTGATAAAAAAGGTCTATCAACTAAGACTATTAATGGTTCTTTAAAAGAAATATCAGAAAACAGTTCATCAACAGAGAAGGGGACTTTTTATACCATAAAAGGGACTTTGGAACCTTCAAAATATCTTAAATCTCGCTATGGTCAAACAGGAGAAGTATCACTTATCATTGGTAAAAAAACCTACTGGCAACAAATAAAGGATAGCATCTTTTGAAAAAATGATAAGATTTATTGTTTGATTTTAAAACCCAAATTGTAAAATGAAGTTAGCCACCTCAGGGAAAAAATTTTCCCACTAAAAAACACCTCAAAGATGCTATGCTGTAATTAAACAGATACCAGTCATAGGAGCTTTGAGATGCAAGAAAATTATACCACAACTTATAACCATTTGTCACTAGCTGAACGACAACTTATCGAAAAATGGTTTAAAGAAGGGATGAGTCGACGTCAGATTGCTAAGTTATTAGGTCGTAGCCATCAAACAATCAATAATGAAGTCAAGCGAGGACAAGTCCAACAAATGGATACCTTTAGAGCGTATCATATCGTCTATAGTAGCGAGTATGCGCATCAACAGTACCATAAGCAACGAAAAAAGTCTATTAAAAACACAAAGCTTGATAAGCTGGTATTGGAAAAAATTGTCCATTACATCAAGGCTAAGGTCTCTCCAGAAGTGATCGCTAAAGCTAAATTCAATGGTCAAATCAGCTACTCAAGCATTTACAACTGGATTTATAATGGCAAATTAGGCTTGAAACGTAAAGATATGCTTTATCCACATAAGACAAAAGTTATCAAGACGGTTTCAGCTAATCCTAGAGTTTACGGTAAATCCATTGAAGAACGTCCTGAAGATATAAACAGGCGCAATGAGTTAGGGCATTGGGAAATTGATACTGTCGTCTTAACAAGGGCTAAAAACAAGGTTTTATTGACTTTGACAGAGCGAAAAAGTCGTTTGGAGATTATCAGAATAATCGCTGATAAATCTTCTGAGGCAGTTAATTCTGAGCTTAAGGCATTAACTCAAAATTTTCAATTTAAGTCCATTACAGCTGATAATGGTACTGAATTTGCTCGTTTATCTGAGGCAGTTAATTGTGATATTTACTATGCTCATGCCTATTCTAGTTGGGAAAGAGGAACTAACGAGAATCACAATCGCATGATTCGTAGATTTTTGCCTAAAGGCACAATAAAAACGACCACGAAAGAGGTCGCTCAAATTGAAATTTGGATGAATAACTATCCAAGAAAAACGTTTAATTACAGCACGCCGATACAGGTTTATCTGGGTGGCTAACTTGGACTTGCAATTTGCCATTAAAAATGTTTAGTTATGATTATTAAGTAAAAAATTTTCAAAATTGTATGGGTTACTATAATTTTACAAAGTAACAAAAAGTATATTGAAATACGATATATCAAATATATGGGATAAAAGAGTTTGATTTTTTGTTTGAAATTACATTAAGAACTAATTATTTAATCACTATTACCTTGGTTGGATTTGAGTTTGTGTATTTCAGAAAATTTAGTAAATACAATATCTTCAATTTGTCTTCTCATATTTCTTAAATTACTCTCTTTAACTAAATCATCTAATTCAGTGGAAAAAGTGTTTAATTGTAGATTAACATTATACGCATCATGAATATCTGATATAATTTTTTTAGCTGTGTCATTTATATACTTCTGCTTTTCTTCTACTGTCAGGGCTTCGAATTTATATGTCATATCAAATCTAGATTTAAGAGAATCTGGTATATGTTCTTTATATTGTCTTTCTGTCATGTTAGAAGTGAAGACAATCATATAACCAGCTAGGCTGTGCTCTCTACCATGTCTATCAGTAAATTTTCCATCCTCTAACAATTCATAAAAAAAATTATACACACTTGGAGTTGCTTTCTCAAATTCATCAATAAGGATAATTTTAGATTTTGATGATGATATTTTGTTTATTAGTTCCCCGCCTTCTTCACTTCCTATATATCCAATAGGAGAACCAATTAAGCTATTCAGAACTCCCTCAGTAGAATAATTACCGAAATTTATTTTTATTAAAGAATCATCAGGATACATCACCTTGGATGCGATTTTAGCAAATTCGGTTTTCCCAACACCAGAGGTACCACAAATAAGAATTGAGAATATCATTTTCTGTTTCATCTTATTAAAGAATATAAATTTTGAAAAATTATGTTTGAAATCTGTCTTAAACCTTTCATGGCCTATTAACTTTGAATTCATTGAATTTAGTATTTCGGTATAATCTTTTTCTTCTTCAATAATTTCTTTTTCATCAATAGTATTGGAAATATCAGAATGAATACTCTCAACAATTTCAAATAGTAGCGGAAATATCTCCATTGCTGTATCTTTAAATGTCTCCTCTATTATAAAGGAGATTTTTTTTATATTAATAATTCTTTTAAATAGAATTTCAAGTTGAAATGCCCAATATTCTCTAATTTTTAAACTCCTTATTGCTGAAGTTATATCAATATAGATTAATTCTTCCGAAACTAGTATTTTTTCTATATTATTTAGATTATATTGCAATGAAAAGCCATTTTCCGATTCAATTAAATTAGAGAGAAGTATTACCTTTTCATCTGAGATAAAATTTAAAATAGTTATATTGTCTGTATAAGTTAATAGAGTTAAAGGTTCATTTATACTTATATTGCTATCAGTATTACTATGTTTGGATTGATATTCATGATTAAATTTATCGGATTCTATAAGGTCAGGATATTTTTGTATAAAAATTACTTCCATATCACTTTGTAGACTAAAATGAATTTCATCCGAAATATTCAATAAGGTTATTAAATATTTTTCACTAAATAAATTACTAAGATTATTATCTCTAACTAGATTAGTTATATCAATAACTAAAAAATTGTATTCTTTATCTAAGAGATCATTAATGTTTTCACACTCATAAAAAATACTTGAAAAACTACAAAATCTATGATTTTGCATATCTTTTCGCATTTCTCCTAAATTATTAACATCGTAAATATAAAGCATTATTATTCCTAACTAATATTAAGTTCTTGTATTATTGCAACAATATCTACTAAATGTAGTTTATCTTCTAATTTTTTATATTCAAATTTGATTGATTCATTATTATCATTTGGATAGTTACTACTCCTCAGAGCTTCATCTACAGCTTTAAAAGATTTTTTTAGTTCTTTTGATGTTAATTCAAGAAATTTTGAAGATGTACTGTGCTTATCTTTAAAATCAATTTCTCCTCTATAGATTCCAATTATACTCAATTCTCCTAATTGTAGGTCATGGTGAAGGTACCCATTTTCAAAATTTTCATTATCTTTGTAAGGTAATTGTATTATATATTCCTTCTCGTCTTTATTAAACTTATAATCAATAGTGAAATCATCCAACATCCTATCCATTATTCTATTTAAATTCAATTCTACATTTTCATCAGAGTCAGGTTTAATATTACTATCTTGTAAGGCATTTAATATCATTACAGTATCATCTATATTTCGTTGTTTTAATCTCACATTCTTAAATAAAACGATTTTACCTATTTCAATTTCTTCTCCACTGGTATCCGTAAGTTTATTTATTATTTCATAAAGTTTTTTAAGCATTATAGACTTAGTTGTTTTGACATCAAAATTTTCATATATCCGTCTCTTATAGCTTTCTTCTTTAGAATATCCGACTTCAATACTTGCTTGGTCAAATTTTAATGAGCCATTGTTATTATACTTCAATAATTCTTCTGAGTGATGCTCTCTTTCGATTGATTTCATTATTTTATTATCTAGTAGCATAACTATTTCATGCATTTTAGAAGTATTTACATAAAACAAATTGAATACATTTTCTATTTTTTGTTTTGACTCTACATTCTCTTGTTCAATATTATCAATGAACCCATTGATCATTATGTTTAAAAAAATAATGAAAATAGCGCCCAATAATAACCATTCAAGATTTTTAGTCACAGAAGTGTGTATAGTTTGGTTTTTAATATATAGAACTGTGAAAAATAATGAAAATACAGTTGATGAAGATACAGAAATTATAGAAATTTTCATACTATAAATTTTTACTAGAAAAATAGAACAGGCGTAAACTATCAAAGCCATAAGTGTCCACAGATATTCTAACCCAATTTTATTCAATAGATTGTAAGTACTAGACAATATTGAAGTTATAACTATTAAATATGTAAAAAAATTACATATTGGTTTTAAAAATTTCATTTTTGATAAGTTATTTTTTATTTTTTTCCCAAATTGTAAAATGAAGTTAGCCACCTCAGGGAAAAAATTTTCCCACTAAAAAACACCTCAAAGATGCTATGCTGTAATTAAACAGATACCAGTCATAGGAGCTTTGAGATGCAAGAAAATTATACCACAACTTATAACCATTTGTCACTAGCTGAACGACAACTTATCGAAAAATGGTTTAAAGAAGGGATGAGTCGACGTCAGATTGCTAAGTTATTAGGTCGTAGCCATCAAACAATCAATAATGAAGTCAAGCGAGGACAAGTCCAACAAATGGATACCTTTAGAGCGTATCATATCGTCTATAGTAGCGAGTATGCGCATCAACAGTACCATAAGCAACGAAAAAAGTCTATTAAAAACACAAAGCTTGATAAGCTGGTATTGGAAAAAATTGTCCATTACATCAAGGCTAAGGTCTCTCCAGAAGTGATCGCTAAAGCTAAATTCAATGGTCAAATCAGCTACTCAAGCATTTACAACTGGATTTATAATGGCAAATTAGGCTTGAAACGTAAAGATATGCTTTATCCACATAAGACAAAAGTTATCAAGACGGTTTCAGCTAATCCTAGAGTTTACGGTAAATCCATTGAAGAACGTCCTGAAGATATAAACAGGCGCAATGAGTTAGGGCATTGGGAAATTGATACTGTCGTCTTAACAAGGGCTAAAAACAAGGTTTTATTGACTTTGACAGAGCGAAAAAGTCGTTTGGAGATTATCAGAATAATCGCTGATAAATCTTCTGAGGCAGTTAATTCTGAGCTTAAGGCATTAACTCAAAATTTTCAATTTAAGTCCATTACAGCTGATAATGGTACTGAATTTGCTCGTTTATCTGAGGCAGTTAATTGTGATATTTACTATGCTCACGCCTATTCTAGTTGGGAAAGAGGAACTAACGAGAATCACAATCGCATGATTCGTAGATTTTTGCCTAAAGGCACAATAAAAACGACCACGAAAGAGGTCGCTCAAATTGAAATTTGGATGAATAACTATCCAAGAAAAATGTTTAATTACAGCACGCCGATACAGGTTTATCTGGGTGGCTAACTTGGACTTGCAATTTGCCTTTTTATTTTTTTCAAAATAATTTCCTCGATGTTTAGTAAAACCTTTATAAATAAAGATTCTAGCGATGTTAGATTATTTTCCTCAATTTATCTTTAAATATTAATAAAAAATTATAGAACAGTTCTTAAATAAAGAAGTGGATTGATAACTATTCAAATAATTATCCTAATTTTAAGCATTTTTTTATCTTTTCATCTGTATTGGGAGATTAAAAGAGGAAAAACCAATATCAAAATGACTTACAAATATTTTTCGTTTAAAAAGTGCTCTTTCTTATTCAATCAAATAACCTATTCTTTATGCTAAAGACTACATTCTCAACTGTTAGTTTGTTTACAACGTTAAATATATTTCATTTATATATATATATAATTATTGTTCATAGAATTAATCTATGTCATAGTATGGGTTCACACTAAATTTATCAGATATAATATTGTTAAATTCATCAATTATAACACCGTCTAAATGATAAGGTAGACTTAAATTATCGATGATTTGCTGATAATTTGTGTCGGGTGTGAAATTATATTCATCATCTAACATTTTCATCACTTCTTGTATCATGTATCTATTAGCTTGAAACTCTATGCTATCGTTTTGAAAATGATTAGTAATATATTTTTCGCTATCTCCATTAAGAAAATGAGCTGTTTCGTGTAATAGAGTAAGTGATGTCTCTATTTCATTTAATCTTTCATCAATAAAAAGAATGGGTCTATCATTCTCGATTGCGAAGAAACCGTGTCCGTCAAAATAATCATATTCTATATCTATGCCTAATTCTTTTATTTTTCTGATGATTTTTTTGAGCATATTATTTATTTTCTTGTTGCTCTCGTTCTCGTTGTCTCCTTTTTAAAATCTCTCTTATAGTTTCTCGGTCAGAATCAGTTATTGGTTTTCCGTCAAATGACTTTACTGTATCAAGTGTCTTATTTAGATCAGTTTCTAAATTTTTACTTTTGATATCAGTATTTCCCAAAAGATAATCTGTGGATACGTTAAAGAATTTTGCTAGGTCATTTAAAATTTCTCCTGTAGGTTTTCTATCTCCTTTTTCATATCTTGCATAAGTTCCTTGTCCTATTTCAAGCTTATCGGCAATTTCTTTTTGCGTAATTTTAGCTTCTAAACGTAATGATTTAAGTCTTTCAGACAACATTTTATTTTCCTCCGAAAAATAAATTTAAATTTATTCAAAAAAAACTTGACAAATATTCCAAATGGTATTATAATTAATTTATTCCAATCGGAATATAACTTCTTGAAACAAAAGGCTACTTATTATAATATAAATAGCCAAATGCTTCAAGAACACTATTCAAAGTTAGCTTGTGGGTCTTGATTAATTATCCTAATGGAAACAAAATATAAATCAAGTCCTACAAAAAGTGAACGTTGGATAATTGAACTTTGAAAAGTAAATCAGAATCGTTAAGACAATGACTTACAAATCATTTTAAATAATTGTTCGCACTCTTATTATAAATGATTGTAAAGCTATTGTCAAAGTGATAATGGCGGTGGAACCGTAAAAAGCCCATAGGGGTCTGTAGAGACCCCAGAACACTGCATAGATTTAGTGAGCCAAGACCTTTAAAAAGTGAGCCCCAAAGTAAATCTCGGTCTATGTAGTGAACCTGTCTAACAAAGGAACGCATGGCGCTCGAAAAATGACTAAAAGTTTTTCGTATGGGTAATATGTTAGTTGACTTATGAAAATATTTCAACCTGTTAAAAATTAGAAGTTTTAACAGTACAACTGGTGGTAGGTTCGATTTTTCTATGTCTTGAAAATGAAAGACTAGAGATTATAATGATTATAAATGTAACACAATATATACAGTATCAGTTTAATCTGATACTTTTTAATTTTCCGATAGAAAGCACCTGCTGAATATCATACTAGATGAATATGCTTGTTTCTATTAAGTCAGGAAAACAATTATCAATGAGTGCCAACTTCGGTATGTTTGTTCCTTTAGCAATAAAGAAAATAATTGTCAATGAGTATCAACTTAGATATGCTTGTTCCCTGTGAAAATGACAATAGACGATGTTTGTCTGTTGTAAACTGCTTATAAGTATTTTCCCAACTTTCCTTATAAGTAGTTTAAAACAGATGAATTTAAAAACAAATAAACACGTTTACTCACAAAAAGCACTCATTTGTGATATAATAGTGTTAATTAAGGAGGGTATATCATGACTACGATACAAATTTCTACAAGAGTTGACGATCAAATAAAAGAGATGGCTCAAAAAGTTTTCGAACGTCAAGGTCTGGATATTTCAACTGCTCTCAAAATGTTTATTACTAAAACAGCTTACGAACAAGAAGTACCACTATCTCTTAAAAATAGTGAAACAACTACTCCTTATCCTAGTGATTGGTTTAATGACGAAAGGATAAGTAATAGAAAAAAGATTACTGATCTGGCTTTCAAAAATTCTCAAGTTCAAAAACTAGACTTATCCAAAAAAGAAGATATAAAGGAGTTTTTCAATGACTAGAGATGTCAGAGAGCATAGCATTATGATTGCTAATTTAGCATATGACGAGGGCAGGGAATTTGGTTCAAAAACCAGACCTGTTTTTGTTTTGAAATACGATAACGAGATTATTAGTTATTACAATATTACAAGTCAATTTAGTTCAAAGTCTGATTACTATCAATCTAAGTATTTTGAGATAAAAGATTGGGCTTATTCTGGCTTGAATAAACCGTCTTGGATTGATACATTTAAAATTAGGAAAGTTGAGGAAGAATATGTTGTGATAAATTTTGTAGGCTACCTATCTTCACAAGATGAAGCAAGGTTTATAGATTTTTTGGCAGGTATTAAATAAGCTGTTTTGACTAGAGAAATCTAGTCTTTTTTTGTTTGACCTGAGCAAGTCTTAAAACTGTATTAACTTATGGAGGTATAGAAAATGTCAAACTGTTTTGGTTGGTTACAAAATATTATTTTTTCGATTTTGACCTGAACATGTCACAAACTGTTTAGCCATATATAGACGAGATTAATGACTGAATATATCAGTCAAGACTAGGACAGGGTCTTATGTACTGTCTGATAATTGAATTAACTGAGATTGAAAACAAGGTATTGAGTATCTTGTTTTTTTAGTAGCTTTTCTTAATGGTAAGATTATATGTTTAAAATATCTAGCGTGTTTTTGATTCAACGTGTAACAGGTTCAATCCCTGAAAGCTACATAAAATATAAAATATAAGGAATAGTGGTATAGAAAAATGGTTGCTGATGAAGAATAAAAAAATTGAAAACATGACTAGAAAAGAGATTGAAGCACTTAGTGTTGAGGAATTAAAAGACAGTATGAGGTCTGTCTTTCGTGAAGCTGAGAAAAAAAGACGCTGGCAAGAAATAGATAATTTGGTTAAAAAAATAAATGGCTTTAAACCTGAGCCTATCAAAGAAGATGAGTTTTCATTTATATTCAATCATATTTTTAGTTCTTGGGTAAAACAATCGGAGGACGAGAATAAGTAAAATTTTGACTATATTGACCTAAGCAAGTCATTAAACTGTGTGTCGTGAAGTTAAACTAATCAAATGGCTGTGCTTCCAGTTCTTTTTAATTTTGATTACAATGATTATTTTTAGGAGATAACATATGTCTGCATTAAAAACACTTTCAGTAAAACTGGAAGAAATTATCGAGGATAAGAAAATTTGGGTCAATCCTAACCCGACTAAAGTCAAAAAAACTATGACACAACCTGACTTGTTAGTTTACAGTGCTAGTGGTTTAAATGAGCCTAATTTCCGTGTGGTTGTACCTGCTAATAAAGGTTTTGTGCCTAACAGTCGAGTACAGGTAAAAATCATTAAGCCTAAACTTGGTGGCTTTATGTTTGATGAGGGTATTGCTGGTTTGAAAGATTCCGCTGTGATTTTTGCGGATAGTGTAGAGGAGATGAAATAATGGCAAAAGCAAAGAAAAAATACGGTCTTGATACCTTTAATAAAGGGTATTCTGTTGATGTTAAAGAAACCTATGGCGATTTGATTTATCTTGATACGATTGCTTCTGAACGGTTTAATTATGAAGATACTGAAACAGGTGCAATCTATGACAGTCAAGCCGAACTGGATAAAGAACAGCCTGATAAAAACTTACAAAAAGTTGAAAACACACATGAAATTGAACATTTGTATGTGCAAGTTTATTCAGAAGTCCAAAAAGACAATATGGATATTCGTGTACCAGTAGACTTTGACGACAGTAAATTCAATATTAATGATAATGTACGTCTGATTGGTAAAGTTGTTGCTCGATTACAAACTGGCACAAAACGTGTTGATGTAACTACCGCAAATGGTCGAACTCGCCAAGAAACAGTAGCTGACTACTTTTTCACGGTTTCAGCTGAGGGGTTAGAAAAAGTATCTAATCAGTCTGCTACTCCTGCACCACAACCACCACAACCAAAAGAAGAAAATCAAAAGAAATAAGTTTTGATTTTTAGAAAGTGGTGTTAAATGAAGTTGCTAAAACAGATTTTCTACTTTAGAGGTATAAAAATAGGTAAAAAAGAAAAAATAGTATCAAGAATGACAGTTACTATTTCACTTTTGCCTTTTTTACTTTTATTTGGTCTTTTGACTTATCTTTTATTTTCACAACTGATTTCAAATTTATATTTCTTACTTGTTTACTTTCTTTTTGTAGTTCTGATAAGTTTTATTGGTACTTTTATTTTGTATCGGTTGCTTCATATCAAATTTTGGTTTTTTAAAAAACTAGGAAATAGAAGATTATTATATCGTCATTTGTTAGAAAATAAAATTTATTATCCTATAAAACGTAAAGATAAACCCGATAAAATCAAACTACCTAATGTTTACCTCAAACAAAATAAGTACACCATTGTGGTCACTTTTCAGTTAGAGGGTCGACAATTTCAGGATAAGTTTTTAAATATTGGTGGCGCTTTAGAAGTGATGTACTCTGCAGATATGATGGGTAGAATAGATGAAAAAGGCTATATTAGCTATGTTTATTCTGCGGACACTATCTTAGGTCGCATCTCAGCTAAAGATGTACGTGTGGTTGACAAAGGACTTATCCTTATGGAAGATGTCTTTTGGGACTTTGTGCATAACCCTCATCTGTTAATTGCTGGTGGTACTGGTGGTGGTAAAACGGTTCTCTTACGCTCTATTTTAAATGGACTGCTTAGAGAGGGTCTTGTCGAGATATTAGACCCTAAACAAGCTGATTTTGTTTCTTTAGCTGAATTACCAGTCCTACAGGATAGGGTGGTTTTTGAAGTAGCTGATATGATTAATAAAATTATTGAGTTTAAAGAAAACATGGAAATCCGTTATGCGACAATGCGCCAACTTCAAAAAGAAAAAAATCAAAAAGAGCTAGGCAATTTTCAAGAATACGAATTGAAACCTGCTTTTTTGATCATTGATGAGTTCCCCTCTTTACGTGCTATGATGTCAGAAGATAGAGAACTGATGTTAGAAGCTGAGCGGGCTATGGGAGCTTTAAAACAGATTATCTTGAAAGGTCGTCAAGCGGGCTTCTTTGCGATTATCGCAACTCAGAATGTAAAAGCTGATGATTTACCGTCCACCTTTAAAGATAATATCATGACACGTATTTCAGTTGGTCGGTTGTCTCAATTCTCATATGAGGTTATTTTTGGGGAAGAAAACAAAAATAAATACTTTAAGTATATTGAACAAATTAATGGCGAACGTGTTTATGGTCGTGGTTATTATGGTGTATTTGGTAGTCCTGCTAGAGAGTTTTTCTCTCCTGAATTGCCTGATGTTAAAGAATTTTCATTTTATGATGAGTTTGAAACTTTAGAAAGGCTTGATTTAGAATTTGATAAACAAGATGTTGTGATTAAAACTTATACGGCTAAAGAACTATCAGATGAACTGAAACTTGATTATCGAGTTTTCAAAAAGTATAAGTCTGAGTTTGAAACGGCTGGTCAAGAATTTGATAAAACATTTAGTATGTCTGATTTAATTATGTTTGAAAGGGCAATTAGCTATAAGTCGAGTGGTAAAACTTACCAAGTAGCTATTAATGAAGCTATATTATGAGGAAAGAATCAAAAACAAGAATCTTAGAGCGGTGGACTTGTCTGTGGAACGAGACCGTAAAAGACGTGGCGAAAAGCGGAGCCGTAAGGCGGAAGCGTATTGAGTGCGGTTTTTACGGTCTTGTTGCGCAGTTACAAGACCTTTGCCTGCGTCCGCAAGGGCGCAGGCAAAACAGCTTACACCCCGGATTGTAATACGGGGTGTAACATCGCAACCAACTAACTAAACTCAATTATATCAAGGTTTAGGACATTCAGTATAGGTTGCTTAAACATACAGAAAAGAGACTAAGATATGAAATATTATGCGGTTGTTGTAAAAGGCGAGATGAGTATTTTTGATGAAGCATACGTGATTAGCGCCAATAGCTTAATGGAAGTTGAGAGTGATATTAGCACTCATTATTGTGGTAATAATTTTTCTTTAGCACACTATCAGATAAAAGAAATTACAGAAGAGGAATATTTGAAACATGACGATAGACGAAAATTTTGATTTAAAAGGTATCATGAAAAACTATCTTTTGTCTCAAAAAGACGTTGGTAAAATCGTTGGTGTTTCTCGTCAATTCATAGGTAGTGTTTTATCTGGTAAAAAATCATTAAGTCCTGAAAAGAAGAAAGTTCTACTTGACTATCTGAGTTACAACTCAAAATATGAGCTAGAAACAAGTGTTGACTATCTGAGAATTAGACTTAAAACTTTGAAGTGGTTTGAAGTGATTGAAAATTTACTCCTCATGGATAGTAACTTATTCAATATTGATGTATCAAGTATGCACAACTACAACATGAGCATGTCTTACGGTAGTATCCGTATTTTACGACATAGTGAAAATATTGATATGGGTACACTTGTTGAGTTTAATGGTGGTGGTTGTCGTGAGTTTGAACAGGAACTCAAAGACCAAAATAGAACATGGAAACAGTTTTTTCAAGATTGTTTCCATTTTTCTATGAAGAAAAAACAGGTAACTGATTTTGAAGATTTAGATGATTACTTAAAATTCACTCGTCTTGATTTAGCGACTGATGAAATGTATTCCAAAAAAGGTAACTATGACTTACGTAAACTTTATGACAAAATGTTGGCAGGTCAAATTCAAACACCTTTCAGACAATTTTCGTCAAATGAAAGTTTCTTATACCGAGACGGCGAGTTTATTTCTACTGGCTTATCTTTATATTTTGGTTCACGTAAAAGTAAGTCAATCTATATCAATTTCTATGAAAAAGATAAAGAGCAATCTATGGCTCGAAATCTATTTGTTGATGAAATTCATGAGCTGTACGGCTATAAAAATCGTTATGAAATTAGGTTATTTGGCGATAAAGCGACACAAGTCATTTTTGATTTCTGGTATAACGATATTCTACTACAAAATTTAGCAGGTCAAATTATCTCTCATTACTTGGATATTAAGGATGATACAGGTAATTGGGGTATTGAATGGTTAGATGTTTTTGGTTCCGATAAAAGTTATGGCTTTGTCAATAAACCTAGGGAAGTCAGTTATGATCGAACACTAAAATGGCTTGATTCATCTGTTTTTGCTTCTTTGAAAAGAAACTTGGAGATTGATAGATTGACTGGTTCTCGAAAGACAATGGACTTATTTCACGAAAAAGAACTTGATGAAAAAAATCAGAATTTAGTAGATTCTATTGTTAAACAGAAAAAGGAAAGGGCATTTTATGACAACTTCCATGAAATGATTGAACTTGAATATGACTGATTTAACATTATCTGATATTGAAAAAATCAATGAAGCACGTGAAAGACGATTGGTTGAAGCGTCCTTAAAATTGAGTACTCAAAAAATGCGTGGCAGTTATGAAGCCAGAAGAAAAATCATGTTAAAGGATATTGATAGTGAAGCGTGTCAAATTATGCGTATTAAAATTGATGTTCTGTCTCATCATCATTACCTAATGAAAGATTGGCGCTGGCATGGTTTTGAAATGATGTATTTTGGTTGGACTAGAGAGGAGAAATTACAGGAACTTAAAAGATTAAATATTGAATATGATAAATTACTTTAAAAAGAGTGATTAAAATAATGATTGGGCGGGTATTGAACTTTTAAATAAACTAACTTTTAACAAAAGAAAAGAGGTATAACCTATGGCAAATGCAACACAAGAATATCCAAAAATTGACCCTAAAAAAACTAAACAGTTGATTAGTACTTTAGGGGAGCTGGTAGAAAAACACAATTTTGATGAAGCGTGGACGATTGCAGGGCAGCTAAATAGTATTTTGAAAGAACAAGCTGAGAATTTAAATGGGGCTGAATACAGCGCTTTGGAGGGTGTTATCAAGTCCTATTATTCTCTTAATGAACAACACAAAAAATTCAGTCAACGTACCTATGCTTTTGCACGTAGGGCAAATGATGTAGCGAGTTAATCTGAATGTGGGTGGTATTATTTTAATCAATAGAAAGAGGACAAAATGCAAATTAATGTTTATGAAATGATTGAAGATGATAAATTCTTCATCGGTAGTTATCCTGACAATTTTTCAAAAGGTCGATGGTTTACTGTTGAGGAGCTTATTTATTCTAGTTATGAAAAAATTGAAGATGAGTATTTAGATAAATACAATCCTAACGGACAGCCTGAGTTAGAACTTGGTGTATTTGATATAGAGAATGTTTCTGGTCTATGGAGTGGAGAATATGATGTTTCATCTTTAATTGATAAATTACGTGAAATTGAGTCAACTGGATATTATGAAATTGACTTAGAGATTTACGAATTTACAGAAGAATTTTTTGAAGAAACTGGTATGTCAATTTATGATGTCGCACGTGCAGTTTATTTTGGTAATATCAAAGGCTGGAATGATGATTATATCGGTTTCAATGGTTACGGTAACTTTGAGACTTATTCTGAAACAGATTACCAGTCACAAATTGATATGTATGTAAAAGACTTAGGTCTTTTTTAATTTAAAGGGCGCAAATGTCGAAGTTTGCGTTCTTATATGAGCGATATATAGAAACTTAGACAAAATAGCCAGCTACTTCAATGCGACTGCTACTCAATTATTAGGTACTGAGTTAGAAATTCAATTAGAAATAGGTCATGATAATATTGATGAATATGTCAAGAAAGCGATTATGATTTTAGAAGCTAGAAATGCGATACCTGAAATTTTATTATTTCAAGAAAAAATAAATAATATGGTAAGGAGTGAAAAATTTGAGTGAACAAGAAGAACTCTACTATGAATTAAGTGATATTGCGCATGAAATGAAAATCAGAGTAAGTGATTTAATTATAGTTGCTAAAGAGTTAGAGTTTGGCGAGGTCAAACCTGATGATTTATTTACTTTATCAGAAGCTAAACAACTCATTGCACGGTATGATGAAAAACAAAACGAGCCTGAAAAAGTGCCTGAGAAAAAAGACAAAGGTTTATTGAAAAAATTCAGAACTAAGAAAGATGAATTGTTTGCGCCTAAAGATGATAAGAAAAACAAGAAAACTGTTACTTTTATCAATAAGCCCAAGAAAAAATTCACACTTAAAGGTTCTGGCACTTTCAAAAGTAAAGTCCTTGTCTATGGCACGATTTGCTTATTATTGAGCTTGTCAGTTGGCGCAACAACTTTATCCATTATGTCACGGTCAAAAGCCTTATCTAAACCAACTGTCTCAGTTGTATCTGATAAGCGTATATTGAGTGAAACAGACAATAAAGTCAATGTTTATATGACTAGCTTTATTAATAGTTATTTTAACTACTCGTCACAAAATACTGGCGATTTTTCAAAAAAATTAACTGAGTATTTTGGCGATAATGTCAATATGACTTATCTACCTGAAAATAAAAGTGATATGAAATTAGTATCAAGTACTTTACTTAAAATTGAAAACAATTTAGCTACATATGTTGTCAATTACCAAGTAAAAGAAAAACCAACTGATAAAAATAGTAAATGGTTTGATAAATCAGTAGAATTTAATATTCCGTTTGCTAGTAAAGCTGACAGATTTTATGTGTCAGATACACCTTTCGTGACTGCCCTAAGCAAGTTACAAGGTAATAATGTTAAAAAACAAGGTCTGACAAAACAAACACAAGACTATACAGAAAGTGAAGTTAAAAAGTTTGGCACGTTCTTAGAAGCCTTTTTCACGGCTTATACAACTGATGATAAAACACTTGCCACTATGAGTGCTGATATTGTCGGTATTAAAGGCTATAAGTTTGATAAGTTACTCTACACTTACTATGCTAAAGGTGCTTCTGGTACAACAACTGCTGTTGTGACGGTCTCTTTCAAAGACAGTCTCAATTCAACTCATAAAGAAAATTTTGAGTTGTCAATTAAGAAAAATGGGGATACTTGGTTTGTTCAAACACTAAACCACGGTGTCTCACAAGATTATTTCAAAGAAGAAAAGGAAAAATAAAATGACTAATATTTTAAACGCTGTCGCATTACTTATTCTAATCGGTGCTGGTATCGGTGCTTTGAAAGCTTTTGCGAAAGGCGATAAGACAAACGCATTGATGACTGGCTTAATAGGACTTACAGTATCTAGTATTCTGAGTCCAACTACATTTGAAGCATGGAAAGTAGTGATTAGTTCTGTAATTTCTGGAGTTGGTAAACTAATTAACGGTATTTCTGGTGCTTTGTAATATGGAAGATAAAGAGAGATACCCTGATAGGGATACATTTTCATACCAATTATCATTAGAAGCACCTTCATATTTACCACCAATCCCTTTGGTTGGCGAAAAGAAATTATCATGGGCTTTTTATTTGATTTTAGAGTTTACTTTGTCAATGCTTTTCTTTTGGAAAGTGTTGTTTTTCTTTTCGATATATTGGGCTTTCATCTTCTCAGCTTTAATTGCTTGGAACTTTGCTGACCCTGTGGCTGATTTAAAGA
Organism: Lactococcus sp.; assembly: GCA_047833645.1. GTDB lineage: Bacteria > Bacillota > Bacilli > Lactobacillales > Streptococcaceae > Pseudolactococcus. The sequence goes on along the minus strand of CP181259.1, from coordinate 1,256,886 downwards.
TTGATGGTAAATTCTTTCATAGATATTTGTTTGATAAAATCATGTATTGGTTGATTTACGGTAGAAGAAAAAACACACATTACCTATCACAAGGTAATCTTATAAAGAAAATAAGGAGTTAGAAATTTGAATAAAAGAAATGGGATTGTTGCTTTTCACGGTAATTTGATGTTGCGATCAAATCTTGATGTCTATGCAATGTACGAAATTCCTGAAACGATTGTTAATACAGTAGATATTACACTGAAAAATGAATTTAAGGAATTGGTATCTGATACTTTATCTGATTTAGAAATTTTCGGTGGCTTTGAAGTCTCAACGATTCCATTTTCTACAGAAGCAACACATAATTATAAGTTTTTGGAGCAGGACTTAGCAGAAGATACTAAACCATTTGGCTTGTATCTTATGAAAAGGCAAGCTGAGGAGCTTAAAAAACAAATTGGCGAAACTTCTCAGGATAGATTCTTTTTAACCATACCGCTTAGAAATAATCATGTGTCACTTGATTTTAAAGACGGTCTTAAAACAGCTATTACTGATTTTTCAAATAGAGTAATGGCAACAATTGGTTCTGATGTTACTTTTGATGAAGATTGGTATGAACGATTTGAAGAACTCAATCATGAAATTTATCAAACACTGTTACCACTCAACGGCTATATGCTAACGAAAGACCAAACAATTTTTGTCAATACTGTTCAATACTCACGTGGTATGTCGGTTGACAAAGAACTTGAAGTAATTCAAGTTGAAAATAACATTGATAATTTTGGCAGTGCTGGTGTTAGTTTTGAAAATTATGGCATCTTAACTTTAAGCGACGGTGCGCAAACAACTTACTTAGCTATATTGCCGATTGCCATACCACCGTCAAACTTATCTTATAATCACTTTATCGAAAGACGGCGATTACTAGGTTTTGATACAGAGGTACAAACAAAGGCTATCTTTGCTAAGAAGAATGGCTTTAATTCAATGCAACAACGTGCCAATCGTGCTAAGCAAAAACATAAAAAAACAAATGAAGATATTGCTATGAGAAATGGCATTGTTCGTGATGAAATCGGACAAGCAGAAGCCCTTTCAGAAGATTTAGTAAAAAAATCAAATCGTGGCGAAACAATTATCTCTTATCTTCAATCAATGTTTGTCTATGATGATGATTATGATCGCTTACAAGAAAAAATAAAAATTGTCATGCGCAATTTCAAAAAAATTGGTATTGAATTGGCACGTGCTAAAGACGACCAAGTTTATCTTTTTTATAAGCATAGATTGACTGAGCCTTTATTTGAGAATGAACGCAGATACTTACAAACAACCACAATGGCAGGCTTTGCGGAAAGTCTGTTTTTTACTGGTCAAAAAGTAGGTTCTGATGTTGGCTTGTATATGGGTAGAGTGGATTCAAGATATGATCGTTGGTCTGGCGGCTATAAAGAAGCACTCCAAAATTCAAGAAATCTTGTCTATTATAATTTGTTACAAGCTAACAAGTTAGATGTAGAGGGTAAAATCAGCTTTGACGGTCTTGTAAAAGTAACAGGTCAAATGGGCATGGGAAAATCTTTCTTTGTTAAGCAAACGTTCGTTATGAATAGTATTTTGAAAACAAAATTGCTTTACTTTGACCCCAAAGCAGAAGTTAGAAAACAATTCATGAAAGTTTTACATGAGTATGAAAGTCAAGGTATCTATCCTGAAATTTGTGACTATATCAAACAGATTAATTTTGTGACCATTGACGCTAAAAATTCTGAAAATCATGGTGTCCTTGACCCGTTAGTATTCTTGACAGGTCAAGAAGCTAAAAACTTGATTATTTCTATGATTGGCGAGTTTTACGATTTGAAACAAAATGAACAATTTGAAAAAGAATTGTTACAAATGATTGAAAAATATCTTGTCTTGCGTGAAAATGGCGAAAAAGTCGGTACTAAAAATATCATGGAAGCCCTCACTAAGAGTGATACTGACAGAGTGAGAATTACTGCTGAGTTACTACTTGAAAAAATGAGCAATTCTACTCTATCTCTTTGTTTCTCTGACGGTCAAAATGAAGCAATCAGTATGTCAAAACGTATTTCAATTATTGAAGTAACTGGTCTTGAATTACCAACAAGTGAAACAAGTATTACTGAAAATCAAAGACAATCTCTAGTCGCTCTTTATGCTTTAGGACAATTCTGTTACAAATTTGGTTCTGAAAGCAAGAAAGAATCAATTACTTTCATTGATGAAGCATGGTTCTTTAATATTACTGATGTGGGTAGAGAAATTATTATGAAAATCAGACGAACTGGTCGGTCGTTTAATAATTTCTTGGTATTCGTTTCTCAATCTCACAAAGATTCTAATTCAGAATTAGATGATACTGGTTTTGGTACATTGTTTAGTTTTAACTCTCCGACTGAGACAGATTTAATCTTAGATACTCATGGTATTGTGAAATCAGAAGAAACACGTAAATGGGTGTCTAGCATGTCTATGGGGCAATGTCTCTTTACTGACCCGTTTGGGCGTACTGAACGTATTACAATTGACGGTATTGTTTCTGAAATCAATCCATTGTGTGACACAATCGAAACAGAATTAGTCGCTGTATAAAGACTTGAAAGGAAAATATCAATGAAAAACAAAAAATCACTTGTGGATATGGTATTAGGTGTTGTCATATTCCTTGTATTCTTTTTAATGATGTTGAAAATGACTGGTCTTTATGAACCGTTCATCAAGACAATTAGATACTTACCAGATTTTCTGAAAGATATTGGTAATTCTTGGAAAGCGGGGCTTAAATGAAAAAGATTTTAGTTGCGCTAACCTTTTTAAGTCTGTTGTTTTGTGGTAGTCAAGCCTACGCTTTAGACACAGGTAATGCAGTTGTCACTAATGATACTATCGGTTCTGATAGTGGTATTAAAGCACCTGAGTTTGTAACAAATGCCCAAGGCGATATTGTTAATACTCCAGAGTATAAAGCAGTTCTAACAATTATTAATGAGATTAAAAATCTAAGTAATCAAACACAAGGTAATAATGCGATTCCGATTACAGAAGAAACTTATCAAAAATATAATCTACTCTATCAAGGGGCTATTTCAAAATTATCAAATGCGGGATATGATAAAACAAAAACTGCTTCTGCTATTACAACATTAAATAATGCTTATAATAGTGCTATTTTAACAAAGGCTGGTACAATTGATAGTTCAAATGATTATCAAGAAGCACTCGCAAAAGAAGCAGGTGCTATTAATGCAAAAGATATGTCAGCCTTATCAGCTTATACAAGTTATATGTATATTGAGGATAAAGGTTTTTTTGGTGCTAAAGAAGCGTTCCCTAAAATCATTAATTGGGTAGTACAGTTGATTTTTGCAGGTTCAAAATTGATGTTTCTATTAGATTCATTGATTTTATCGGCAGTATCTAATATTGATATTTTTCAGTATTTAGATGATTTTGTATCTAAAATGCAGGCTATTCTGCAAGCACTACTCTTACCTGTTATCTTTCCAATGGCTATGGTCTTTGTGGGTATTAGTGCTTTCAAAGATTTGTCAGAAGGTAAACCGTTTGGTAAGAAAATTCTAGGTGTTATACTTCGTATAGTTGTAGCTGGTGTTTTTTTCTTACCAGTTTCAAGCGGAAGTGGTGCATATAAAGGGACACATGTTATTACTCGCATTGTTTATGTGACTAAAAGTTTTACAGACACTTTTACAAGTTCTTTGATTAATAACTTATCAAAGGTAACAATCGCAAATGATACGACTGAAAAAACTTCTACAACCAATTTCACGGCTAATGTTTCAACGACAAATGATAAGGTGTCTGATAGTACAATTAATGCTTTGAAAACACAATTATTTAATGTCATTGTAAAAGAACCCTTTAAGGAAATGAACTTTGATACCAATAAGTTACCTGAAAATTCGGTACAAAGTGAACAAACGGCATTACTTGCAACAAAAGGCGATACTGATTCGGTTAGTAAATATGCTAAGAAAAATAAAGAAGCTGGCTTCACAAAATTAGGGTTTTCAAGTATAGCCGATAAATTTATGGTTGCATTAGCTTCTCTGTTTAAAGGTTTTGTTTTAACTGTGATTACAGTTGGTACATTAATGTACACGTGGGTGTTACAGTTAATTGTTGTTTTTGCGATATTTGTAGCACCTATTATATTAGTCTTGTCTATCTTACCTCAGTTTGAGCATATGGCAGGTAATTTAGCAAAAAGAATAGTCGTGTTTACGGCTTTATCAGTATCTGGTCTATTAGGTGTGCAAATGGGGCTTATCTTTAATAGCTTTGTGGAAATGGCATTTAGAAATGTGTCACATTCATATTATATTTCAATTTTCATACAGTTCGCTTTGTATTTCCTTTTGTGGAAACAAAGAGATAAGTTGACTTCTCTATTTGATACAGCTAAGAAAAGTGTTTCTGAATTGGCAAAAGGTAGTCTTGATTCTGTCAAGTCATTACCAAGTCTGTCTAATGCCAAAAATCCATTTAACTTTAACAAAACACCTGCTCTCTCAACTTCTAGTGGTAGTCTATCAAGTAATGGTCTATCTACTCATAATCAAATGTCGAAAAGCAAAGTTGACGGTGTGAAAAAAGCTGGTACCGCTGGTAAAACCTTAGCTAAAAAAGGTGTTAAAGGTACAGTTAAAGCAAGTGATAAAATACGTTTTGGTCAAGATGAAAAATCTAAACAACTTGCAATAGCAAAACGAAAAGAAACAACTAATAACTTGAAAGGTAAATGGGAAAACACAAAAGGTGCTTTTGTGGACACTAAGCAAGCTATCGCTGATTCTAAAGAGAAATTGAAAACTAAATTTTCAAGTTCTCTTGGTCTAATGCCTGAAAATGAAGCTAAGAAGAAACTAGCTAAATTTGATAGCAATAAAATACAACGTTCTGAAAATAAGACTTTGAGAGATAAAACATCACAAGCCATCAATTACCAAAAACGAAAAGATGAACTTAAAGGTAAATTTTCAGACGGCATTAAAAATGACCTTTCAACTAGAAAAGCTAGAAAGAAAGGTCAAGTCGATCGTTTGAGTAAAGAACTATTTACTGAAAAGCCCAAATTACCAACTTCTGACAAAAGTAAAAAACGTGATATTAAAATCAAAACCGCCAACGCAAAACGTGGTATTTTCGATAGCGGTATTATTGAGAGGAAAGGAAAATAATTATGAAAATCATCAAAACTATTTTTGTTGGGATAGTTGCTATCCCTGTTTGGTTTGTGGTTAGTTTATTTAAGAAAAAGTGAGGTATCAACATACCTAGAAAGAAAATCAAATGAAAAAGAAAAAACATTTATTTCTGATAGGTATGTTTATACCTATTTTTTTTATATTTTTACTTGTCATTGTGGCAGGTGGCACTTCATCAAGTGCGGATAGTTTCTCAAGTAGTGCAGGTGGCTTGACAATCACACCAAAAGAATTAGCAAGTAAAGCTAACATTTCAGAAGAAAAAGCCAAAAATGTCATTGATATAGCAAGCTATCTCATGAGTAAAGAGCGATTTAGTATTCAAGGTGCAAGCGGTGCTTTAGCTGTCGCTGAAAGGGAATCAGGTTTTGATCCAGAAGCTGAAAACCTTGGCGGTGGTGTTGCGGGTATCTTCCAGTGGTCGGGTTGGTCTAATAATGTCAATGGTAATCGTTGGGCTAAGGCTGAAAGTAGAACACTTTCAATGGACGTTGAATTAAAACTCGTATCTACTGAATTAAATGGTGCATACAAGAAAACAAAAGACCTTGTGAGCGTTTCTACTGACCCTAGACAGGCTAGTTTAGATTGGTCACAATATTATGAGGGTGTCGCTTTAAGTGACGGTCAAACGAAAGCAGACAAGTTACAAGATGATGCCCAAAAATGGTATGACTTACTCAAAGACCATGTAGGCTTCAGCAATGATTCAAGTGGAGAAGCTGTCAATGGAGTGATGTCCGCAAACATTCCGAACGGTTGGGAAGTTGAAACACCATTTAGTGGTCAAGCCTATAGTGGTTCAGCTTCTTATCCACAAGGTCAATGTACGTGGTACGTATATAACAGGGCTTATCAGTTGGGCATTAAATTTGATAGCTATATGGGCAATGGTGGCGATTGGGCAAGTAAGGCGGGTTACTCAGTCTCTCATGAGCCTAAAGTCCATACTGCCTTAAGTTTTGTGCAAGGTCAAGCAGGTTCAGACCCTACCTACGGTCATGTGGGTTTTGTGGAACAAGTCAAAGATGACGGCTCTGTCTTAATTTCAGAAATGAATGTGACAGGTCTGCCACCACTTACGGTATCTTATCGTACATTTTCAGCAGATGAAGCTAAACAATTTTGGTATGTGGAGGGAAAATAGCCAATGAATTTAACAGATTTTAGAATACGTGCTATGAATGATGAAGTCCAGATGATAGAGGACTTCAATTTTTTTGAGCAAAAAGTCGAAAGTTTTAAACATAACTTGTACTTATCGCCATACGCCAAAATAAATGAAATTTTGGTCTGGTGTGAATTGCTTATCAAGTATGAAAGACAAATTGATTTACTTTGTCTTGAAGCAAAACAAGCGATACAAAACAAGTTAAATAAACTCAATCCAACTACAATTGAAAAACACGCAAATGTAGATGTCAAAACAATTCGTGTGTGGTCTGAATATGTTTTAGAATTACTGGAGTTAGATAGGCGCTATCAAGATGTTGTCTATAATTTCTGTGTATCAATTGATAATTGCATAAGATACTTAGTATCATATACAGATGAATTAGCAAAGTACGGTTTCAGCTTGCCACAAATTATGGTTAAAGTTCGAGACCTTGGTACATTTCACTGGTTGAATAAACGATCAAAAGCCGAATTATTGGGCAGTATTTAGTAAGTCTTGAAAGACTTTAGAATTTAAGGAGTAGAAAATATGTCAATGAAACTTGATGGTATAACATATCCTAGCGAAGAAATAATGATGTATGCGATTGGTATGAGTAAAGATAAACGAGCAGTAATTGATTCAGCAACTCAATGTACAACTGATTATTTTGGTTGGCGAAATGCGTTTGATGATATGGGCCGAGATCGTGAGCAGTTTATTGAAGAATACGGTTTTGATTTTATGTCCAGTCATTTTGTAATCAAAACTTGTGATGAGGTTTGCGCATTGCTTAAGGATTGTTCTATCACAAATATTTCAGAGGGATTCATTCTTGCTTACTTACAAAGTAGATAATAAGTTTAGAAATAATATCTGAGGTAGTACCTTTAGTTTAATTGTAGAACACTCACAATGTGGGCGGTGCATATTCGTTATATGCAAGGTATATAAAATACAAAAGAAAGGAGCGCAAAATCATGGATATAAACAATTTTCCAGATTTAAATGTCAGCAAACAGCAACTTATTGATAATTATTTTCCAGTATTCAAAATGAAAACACTTGAAAAATATATGACTGCTATAAAAAAAGATGATGATTTTAAATGTATCATAACTTATGGAAGTCCTCGCTTTCCTATGATTAATGTCAAAGGCTTTTTTTTATATCTTCAATACAGACAAAGCAAGATGTATAAATGAAATGGTATAATTAGTGTATTCAACTAATGATATACCAAGAAAGGTGGGGTATATTGTTTTTTAAAAAATTAGCAAACGGTAAATACCGTTATTATGAAAAATTCTATGATGAAAGCGAGGAAAAGTGGAAACAAGCAAGTGTTACGTTGACTTCTAAAACTAGACAAGCACAAGGTCAAGCTAAAAGAGAATTGGATAGTAAAATTGAAAAAAAGTTGACTGAATGTAAACTTCGTTCTCGAAAAAATAAACAATATACTTTTAATGAAGTATTGGACGAATATCTTTTATTTAGAAAACAAGAGTTAAAAGATAGTAGTTTTTATGTATATAAGGGAATATTGAACAATTTATTTAAAGAAATTTTAGATAAAAAATTTAATGAAGTTTCTAGTAGCTATTTTCAAAATAAAATTATGTCTTCTAACTCATCTATAAGTTATAAGCGTTCTCAAAAAGGATATGCTAATTTATTTTTTAAATATGCAATGAAAATAGGGTATACTAATTTCAACTTAATTGACGGGGTGCAACTTCCTAGAGATAAAAAAACTATTGAGCTTATCGAAAAAAAGAGATGTAAATTTTTATCAAGAGATGAGTTTCATAAGTTTAAGGAAAGTTTTGGTAAAAGTCGCTGTCAAATTAGAATGAATTATTTAATCGAATTTATGTATCTAACTGGTCTACGTATTGGGGAAGCTCTTGCTCTAATGTGGGAGAACGTTGACTTGGAAAAGAAAATGATAGATATTAGACATACTATTGATTATAGTAGCGCAAGTTTGAAGGATTTTAAAATTACAGCACCAAAAACAAGTAATTCATATCGGAAAATATCTATTAATAGTCGCTGTATAGAAATTATAAATGAAATGAAAATCTTAAATGAAGACTTCAATTTAAATGCCAAAAAGTTTATTTTTTTAAATTCTCAAGGTAGATTGATTAATCACAATTTATTAAATATTTATATAAAAAAAATAGGGGTGCTTTCAGGATTAAAAGGCAAAAATCCAAGAGATTTTTCAAGTCATATGTTTAGGCATTCTCATATTAGTTTGTTGACTGAGTTAGGTATTCCGGTGAAAGCAATTATGAGTCGTGTCGGTCATATAAATGAAAAAACGACAATTCAAATATATACTCATGTTACAAAAAATATGGAGTTAGATATTAGCGAAAAAATGGAGAGTATCTGATAATTTCTCTATACTAACCAAATACTAACCAAAAAGTTTGGTTAGTATAGAGATAACTAGAGAATATGGGAGTTTAAAATTTTAGTTTAAAGTGTTTGGAAGCATATGAAATAGAGGTTTTGAAGAAGTATGTAGAATTAGAGAGCGTAGCTGTGATATAATAGGACTAATTAGCATCATTTTAGGAAAGGATTGAGTTTCGACTGAGAGGTATAGGCACTAGTTAATGCGTGTCTCTCTAGGTTGGCTCAAAATTAAAGATATGGCAAGTGAACCAAATCTCACCGGCGCAGAAGTTGTCGCCTTAACTGAACGCTATATGAATGAGCGCGATATTATTCTGGTCAAAAAAGCTTTAAAATACGCGACCAATGCGCATAAAGAACAGTATCGCCAGTCAGGTGAGCCTTATATTATCCACCCGATTCAAGTGGCAGGGATTTTAGCTAAATTGAAACTTGATGCCGTCACTGTTGCTTGTGGCTTTTTACATGATGTCGTGGAAGACACCGAAAGCACACTGGATGATTTAGAAGCGGAGTTTGGTCCTGAAGTCCGAATTATTACTGATGGTGTGACCAAACTCGGTAAAGTTGAGTATCAATCTCATGAGGAACAACTGGCAGAAAACCACCGTAAAATGCTCATGGCCATGTCCAAAGATATGCGCGTGATCCTGGTGAAATTAGCCGATCGCTTGCACAATATGCGGACGCTCAAACATCTGCGCCCTGACAAACAAAAACGCATTTCCAGAGAAACGATGGCGATTTATGCACCACTGGCCCACAGACTCGGGATTTCTCGGATCAAGTGGGAGCTAGAAGACCTGTCTTTCCGCTACCTTGACGAAATCGAGTTTTACCGCATCAGAGGCTTGATGAAAGAAAAGCGTGCGGATCGCGAACGCTTGGTCGAAGAAGTGACGTCTAAACTCAAAGACTACACCGAAAAAGCCGGTGTTGTCGGTGAAATCTACGGCCGGCCTAAGCATATCTACAGCATTTACCGTAAAATGCACGACAAGAAGAAACGCTTTGACGAGCTCTACGACCTGATCGCTGTCCGCTGCATTTTAGAAACGACGAGCGACGTCTACACGACCTTAGGCTACATCCACGACCTCTGGAAACCCATGCCTGGACGCTTTAAAGATTACATCGCCAATCCCAAAGCCAATGGTTACCAGTCTGTGCACACCACGGTCTACGGCCCCAAAGGCCCCATGGAGTTCCAAATTCGGACACGGGAAATGCATGAGATCGCCGAGTATGGTGTGGCCGCCCATTGGGCTTACAAAGCAGGGCGTAAGGACAAAGTCTCTGCTAATGAAATCACGCAAAATCTTAACTGGATCCATGAGCTGGTCGAATTACAAGACGAGTCTAATGACGCCCAAGATTTTGTCAAAGCCGTCCAAGAAGATATCCTGTCTGAAAAAATCTACGTCTTCACACCAGCCGGTGCCGTTCAAGAGCTGCCAGCTGGGTCAGGGCCGATTGATTTCGCCTATGCCATTCACACCCAAGTTGGGGATAAAGCCGTCGGTGCTAAAGTCAATGGGCGCATGACCCCCCTTACCCATGTCTTAAAAACAGGTGATGTGGTCGAAATCGTGACCAATAAAACATCATTTGGCCCCAGTCGTGACTGGATTAAGCTCGTCAAAACCAATAAAGCGCGCAATAAAATCAAGCAATTCTTTAAAAATCAAGATAAAGAGTTGTCGATTAACAAAGGCCGTGAGATGTTGCAGGAATATCTGCAAGAACATGGCTTTGTGGCCAACCAATATCTGGATAAAAAACACCTTGAGCCGCTATGTGACCGCCTCAATTTCAGAGATCCGGAGTCTCTCTATGCTTCTATCGGCTTCGGTGAAACGGGTGTTGTGACCGTTTTCAACAAATTGACCGAAAATGAACGCCGCGAAATCGAGCGCGAAAAAGCCCGTAAAGAAGCGGAAGAGCTGATGAGCGGCGAGGTTAAGACCAAGGGCGATGTCATGAAGATTCGCCATGATGGTGGGGTCAATGTCGCTGGCATCGATAGCCTGCTGATACGCATGAGCAAGTGCTGTAATCCAGTCCCAGGCGACGATATCGTGGGCTATATCACCAAGGGTCGTGGCGTTTCCATTCACCGGAGCGACTGTCAAAATGTGAAGAGTCAAGAAGATTATGAGAATCGTTTGATTGCTGTCGAGTGGGAAGAACAAATCGGCAACAAAGATTATGTGGCCAATATTGATATTTTCGGCTTTAACCGGACAGGCATCGCCAATGACGTCATGCAAGTCCTGTCAAATACGACTAAAAATCTCATCTCCATTAACGCCCAACCGACTAAAGATTTGAAGATGGCCAATATGCACGTCCAGCTCGGGATCAAGAACCTGTCAGAGCTGACAACCGTTGTCGATAAGATCAAAATGGTGCCAGATGTTTATAGTGTGAAACGGACAAATGGTTAAAATAAAAAAAACGAAAAAAAGTTAAGTTTTTGTTAGCATTTGATAAGTAAATAAGATATAATTAATAGTGTAGTAATGAGCTCATTACGAAGGTAAGGATTCTTTCCCCCTTTGAACCTTACCAAATTCCCTTTTTTACCATAAAACGCCTTGATGGACGCATCGGGGTGTTTTATTTTGGCCTGACTCTCCCTAGGCTTCGGTTGGGGAAATGATCGCTGGTCTGGATTTGTCTGGTCGAATGCGCCTCAAACATGATAGAATAGAAGGTATGAAAATTGTCATTCAGCGCGTCAAACGCGCAAGTTGTCGCATTGATCAAAAGATCGTTTCAGAAATTCAGCAAGGCCTGTTACTGTTGATTGGGATCGCCGACACCGATACCGAGCAAGATATTGCCTATGCCGTCAGAAAAATCGCCAATATGCGGATTTTTTCGGATGACCAGGATAAAATGAACTTGTCTGTCAAAGACATCCCTGATGGGGCGATTTTAGCCATCTCTCAGTTTACTTTATTCGCGGAAACGAAAAAAGGCAATCGCCCAAGTTTTACTAAGGCCGGCAACCCTGATCACGCCAAAGCCCTCTACGAAAAATTTAACCAGGCCATGGCTGCTGAGATTCAAACAGCGATAGGTGTTTTTGGGGCGGATATGCAAATTTCCCTCGAAAACGATGGGCCTGTGACCCTTATATTAGAGATTCAGGATGGGCGAGGTCTGTAAAAATCAGTCTATTTTGCTACCTATTTGTCAAGGCTAAAAATGGCCTTGAGGGGCAGAAAACCGCCTTTTTTTGGGGCTAAAAAAGGAAGACCGCAAAATTGTTGACAATTATCTGATAATTTTGTATACTGATGACATACTGAATTTTCAGAATATTATGATGGTTTATGAAATAGGAGAAAAACAATATGAAATTTAAAGCTTTAGGCATCCTCGCAGTCGCTGGTCTAGCAGCGATTTCACTCGCAGCTTGTGGCGCAGCCCCTGGTGGCAACTCAGCAGCTTCAAAAGGCACAGAAATTGGTAAAACCTTTAAATTAGGCTATGACCTGGAATTATCGGGTGGTGTTGCCGCTTATGGGAATGCAGGTAAAAATGGTGCTAACTTAGCCGTTGATGAAATCAACAAGGCAGGCGGTATCGATGGCAAACAAATTACAGTCATCTCAAAAGACAATAAGTCTGACAATGCCGAAGCCGCAACGGTAGTTTCCAACCTTATTAATAATGATAAAGTCAACGCTGTCATCGGATCGATGACATCAGGTGCCGTTAAATCCATGACACCAAACATTACTAAGGGTGCAGTGCCATTGGTCACACCTGCCGGAACGGATGATACGCTGACCGTGACCAACGGTAAGGTCAATGACTACATCTTCCGTTCAACCTTCCAAGATAGCTATCAAGGTAAAGTTCTTGCCAACTATACGATAAAAGAGCTCAAGGCTAAAAAAGTGGTCCTTTATTATGATAATTCCTCTGACTACGCCAAAGGGATCGCCAAATCATTCGAGAAAACTTATGACGGCAAAATCGTCGATAAAGTGACCTTCCAATCTGGCGATAAAGATTTCCAAGCAACCTTGTCTAAGATTAAAGGGGAAGATTTCGACGCCATTGTCATGCCTGGCTACTACAACGAAACCGGTTTGATCACCAAACAAGCGCGCGAACTCGGGATTGAACAACCCATCCTTGGTGGTGATGGCTTTGCGGATCCAACCTTCATCACCCTTGCCGGTGATGCGGCAGCGACCAACGTTTACTACGTATCCGGCTATTCAGCTAAAGCGCTCGCGACCGACACGACGACGAAATTTATCGCGGCCTACCAAGCCAAATATAAAACTGAACCTTCGATGTTCGATGCCCTTTCTTACGATGCGGTCTACATGGTCAAACAAGCAGCCGAGGATACCAAAGCTAAAACGTCAGTAGATGTGAAAGATGGTTTAGCGAAACTCAAAGGCTTTAAAGGCGCAACTGGTGAAATTACCGTCGATAAAGAGCATAACCCAGTCAAAGAAGCCGTCGTGATTAAACTTGACAATGGTAAAGAAGCATCTGCAACACTTGTTAAACCGAGCTAATTATTCAAGGTGTCAAGGTCACAAAGTCATCAGGCTTTGTGATTTTATGCGTTACAACGGGAGAAAGAAATGAAAAAGATTGCAATATTAGGATTGGCAGCAGCGTCCCTCTTGGCTTTAGGAGCTTGTGGCAGTGCCCCTGGTGCCGCTAAAAATGGCTCAGACAAAGGGAACGCCATCGGTAAAACCTTCAAAATTGGGTTGAATATGGAATTGTCAGGTGCTTATGCAGCGCCTGGGAATGCCGAAAAAAATGCCATTCAACTGGCAGCAGATGAAATCAATGCTGCCGGTGGCATAAATGGTAAAAAAATCCAATTAGTCATCAAAGACAATAAGACGGATAACGGAGAAGTGGCAACTGTTGCCTCTAATCTGACCAACAATGACAAAGTCGCTGCCATCATTGGCCCTATGTCATCTGGCGGGACACTTGCCGCCACACCAAATGTGACCAAAGCCCAAGTGCCCTTGATTACACCGACAGGCACCAATGATAGCTTGACGGTTAAAAACGATAAGGTCCAGCCTTATATTTTCCGGACGATTTTCCCAGATGCCTTCCAAGGTAAAGTCATCGCCAATTACACTGAAAAAACCTTGAAAGCGAAAAAAGTCCTCGTTTATTATGATAATTCGTCAGACTATGCGCGTGGGATTCTAGGGACTTTTAAAGATAACTATAAAGGTGACATCGTGGACACCCTGAGCTTCCAAGGGGGAGACAAGGATTTCCAGGCAGCCTTGACCAAGGTCAAAAATAAATCCTTTGATGCCATTGTCCTTATTGGCTACTATGCTGAAGGTGGTTTGATTACCAAACAGGCACGTGAAATGGGCTTGAATCAACCGATTGTCGGGGGAGACGGGATCTCTGACCCGACCTATACCGCCTTAGCAGGCAGCGCTGCAACTGATGTGTATTATGTTGCTGGCTTTTCGACAAAAGCACCCTTTAACGATCAAACAACAGCATTTATCAAGGCCTATCAAGCGGCTTACAATGAGGAGCCGTCAGCCTTTGCGGCTTGTGCCTACGATGCGGTTTACATGATTAAGCAAGCGGCAGAAGATGGTAAAGTCAAAAACTCTGCCGAATTGGCCAAGGCTTTAGCTAAAGTCAAGGGATTGGTTGGGACGACAGGGACGATCGATATCGATGCCAACCACAACCCGGTTAAGGCAGCGGTCATGGTAAAATTAGAAGATGGCAAGGAAGCTTCCGCTGAGATTGTCAAATAATTGCGGTCAAATCTTACCTTTCGTTAGAAAATAACGAGAAAGTACCATCAAAACACGAACGTTTAAAATGACATTTAAACGTTTTTTTGATAAAAGCAGAAATATGCTTGACAACTTTCTGAAAATTGATAAAATAATATATAAAATTATTCTGGATGGCTTTAAGTCAAGCTTGCCCCCCTTACCTATAGGAGAAAATCATGAAAAAAATGTCAAAAGTTCTCGTCGGTTTAACGGCTATCGTCGCCGTTCTCACCCTGACTGCTTGTAGTGCCGCGCCAGGTGCCGCAACCAATACGACTGGGAACCGCATCGGGAAAACCTTTAAGCTGGGCTATGATATTGAAATGACAGGTGCCGTCGCAGCTTACGGGAAAGCGGGCGAACGCGGGGCAGATATGGCTGTCGCAGAAATCAATGCAGCCGGTGGCATCAATGGTAAGAAAGTCGAGGTCATCAAGAAAGACAATAAATCTGATAATGCGGAATCTGCGACTGTTGCAGCCAACTTGATGTCAAATGACCAGGTCAATGCCGTCATCGGGACCAATGCTTCATCGCAAACCAAGGCCATGATCCCCAACGCCAATAAATTCGCCGTGCCCATCGTGGCGCCAACCTCAACCAATGACGAGCTGACCCATCAAGGCGATAAGGTCGAGAAATTTGTTTTCCGTGCCATTTTTCCAGATGCCTTCCAAGGCAAAGTCATTTCAGACTTTGTCACGGATACCTTGAAATCGGACAGCGTCGCCGTTTACTATGACAACTCATCGGATTACGCCAAAGGCCTCTACCAAAACTTCAAAGATCATTACAAGGGTCAAATCGTCGACGTGGCAACCTATCAAGCGGGCGACAAGGACTTCCAAGCCCAACTATCTAAATTATCGAAAGAAAAATTTGGCACCCTGCTTGTCCTAGGCTATTATCAAGAAGCCGGCATTTTGGTCAAACAAGCGCGTGAACTAGATATCAACGTGCCGGTCATCGGAGGCGACGTCCTCGCCGACCCAACCTTCTCCAAACTCGCAGGACCTGATGCGGCCAACGACATCTACTTTGTCTCAGGTTTCTCAAGCCTCAAACCAGCCAACGCGAAAACGGAAGCCTTCATCAAACACTACAAGGAAAAATTCGGCGAAGCCCCATCCGCCTATGCTGCCTGCGCCTACGACGCCGTCATGATGGTCAAGGCTGCGGCAACCGCTGAAAAAGCGAAAACATCAGTAGATGTTGCCACTGGCTTAGCGAAACTCAAAAACTTTGAAGGGGTGACAGGGAATATTACTGTCGACAAAAACCACGACCCTGTCAAATCAGCCTACCTGGTGAAACTTGAAAAAGGAAAAGAAGTCTCAGCCGAGATTGTGAATCCTAAATGATATCAAAAAAGTATTCTGATGGATTAATTCA
The DNA here is from genome assembly GCA_047833645.1 of Lactococcus sp. Taxonomy (GTDB): domain Bacteria; phylum Bacillota; class Bacilli; order Lactobacillales; family Streptococcaceae; genus Pseudolactococcus. Next base: position 1,240,846 of record CP181259.1, on the reverse strand, counting down.
GAATACTTTTTTTGCTTGTTTTGGTGAACTAGACCATCAAAAAAGACTGATCGTTCAGTCTTTTTGACTTAATAGTCCATGTGGATATAAGATGCAGCATTTTTAGGAACAGTCCGGATGCTCGTTTTACCTAAGCCAGCAGCACCGTTCATTTCTTTGACAGTGACCGTATCGCCAGAAACCCCAATAACCACTGCAACGTGACCATAAGTCACATCAGCGCCTGCACTACCTGGCGCAAAGACAGCAATGGTCAAGTTCGCAACGGGTTGGTCATCAACTTGCAGCCCTTCACGGCTAGCGCTTGTAGCCCAGTCTTTGGCATTACCCCACCAATCGCCCATACGTGTTCTGAAAACGTCTTTGACATACCAGGTGCAGTTTTCAGCAGCATAGGTATTATTGGTTGTATAAGGCCCATTGTTGACATCGATCGGTACTGCGAGTGCCCCATCAAAATCGACATGATCTTTGAGCAAGTCATACCATTTTTGGGCGTTCGCCTCAATGGTGCTGACTTTTGTCTGTGGATCCTCTAAAGCAACACCTTCGTAATACAGTGACCAGTCCAGACTTGCCTGGGCTGGATCCGTTGCATTACCGACGATCTCTTTGACGTTGGTGAAAGCACTATTTAATTCTGTAGACACTAAATTGAGCTGCACATCGAGTGATAAGGCTCTATCTTCAGCTTTAGACCAACGGTTACCATTGATCAGGTTAGACCAACCAGACCACTGGAAGATGCCAGCCACACCGCCTGAATCATTGACCGCTTCTGGATTGAAGGCAGATTCACGTTCAGCCACTGCCAAGGCACCTGATGCGCCTTCAAGTGTGAAGCCTTCTTGCACCATTAAGTGGTTGGCGATATCAATGGCATTTTGTGCCTGATCGACAGATAGCGCCGCCTCACAGGCTAAGCTTTCTGCTGAAATGGTAATGACACCACCATTAATCGTTCTGGCAGGTTGAATCACCAATTCTTGCCCCGCAAAAATGAGTTCAGCACTTGTGAGTTTTGAATGTTTCATGATATCTTCAACGGACACCTTTTGTGCTTGGGCAATGTCCCATAAGGTATCGCCAGGTTTGACGATATAAGTTACCGCTGGGATGACAACAGGTGCAGGACGCTTAGCCGCTACAGCAGGTTGAATCACCAATTCTTGGCCGATATAGATGAAAGTTGTATCGGCCAGCTTAGAATTTTTAATGATGTCTTCAACTGGAACCTGTTGCGCTAGGGCAATGTCCCATAAGGTATCCCCAGCTTGAACGGTATAGGTCACCGCTGGCTGAGCCTTAACAGCTGTTTCTGATGCGGTGGTCGTTGTTGGTGTCGTAGCGACAGCGACTGGTGCAGCTTGGCTTGTTTCGATGGTTTGCCCCGCCGAAAGTTGAGCAGGATCAGAAATCCCGTTAAGCGCTGATAGTGCCTCGACGCTCGTATTAAATTTTTGAGCGATGCCCCAAAGGTTATCCTCAGCTTGAACGATATAAGTGTCCGCTGAGGCTGCGTTTGAGAATGCTAAAACACCTGCGACGGTACCTGCGCCAAGCGCTAGTTTGACGGTCGTTTTATGATAATGATCGTTGTTTGGTTGGTCGTGCTTACCCATATTTCTGTCCCTTCTTTTGGTACAATAATCTGCTATATATCTTTCATTATACCATAGGGTTTATGAAAGATGAAGCGATAACTAAACATTTGATTAAGAATCAATTAAATCAATGGCATCAACTTGAATTTTCTGAAAATTATGGTAAAATGATTAAGATAATTATCTTAATCTGACGCTATCTGATGAGGTCTTCATCAGGTAGCGTTGAAGATAGGACATAATAAATATAAAAATGGAGAAAAGCAATGCAAATTATTGTCAATGGCTTGATTCTCGGGAGTGTCTATGCGCTGATTGCGCTGGGCTATACGATGGTATACGGGATTATTAAGCTGATTAACTTTGCGCATGGTGACGTCTATATGATGGGTGCTTTTATGGGCTATTATTTAATCAACAGCTTACACTTGAACTTTTTCATCGCCCTGATGCTATCAATGGCGGGCTGTGCCCTTTTAGGAATGGCTATCGAATTTTTGGCCTACCGTCCTTTGCGCAAGTCGACCAAAGTCGCAGCTCTGATTACAGCGATTGGTGTGTCATTTTTACTTGAAAATGTCATGATTTATTTCGTTGGCTCTGCCTCACGCCAATTTCCAAGTGCTATCAAGGTGACCAAATACGCCTTTGCTGGCATCACCATCACCAACGTTCAGCTGATGATACTGGTGACTGCCGTGATTTTGATGGTCCTTTTGCAGCTCATCGTCAAGAAAACGAAGATGGGGAAAGCCATGCGTGCGGTCTCTGTCGAAGCTGATGCAGCCCGTCTGATGGGGATCAATGTCGACCGGACGATCAGCTTCACATTTGCCCTAGGCTCAGCGCTTGCGGGTGCGGCGGGTGTCTTGATCGGTCTTTACTACGGCTCGATCGACCCACTTATGGGGATGGCGCCAGGTCTGAAAGCCTTTGTTGCGGCTGTTCTCGGTGGGATCGGAATCATTCCTGGTGCCGCGCTCGGTGGGATTGTGATTGGCCTACTCGAAACAGTGGCGCAGTCCTTACCTGGTCAGCTTTCCTGGGTCGCAGGTTACAAGGATGCCGTCGTCTACGCTGTCCTCATTATCATTCTTTTAATCCGTCCTGCCGGCATTCTCGGCAAAAACGTGAGAGAGAAGGTGTAAGCTGATGAAAAAAAATCTAAAAACAAACATCATCTGGCTGGCGCTGATCGCCGTCGTTTATGCGATCCTGTCAGCTTTGATCGTCGCGGGCATCATTAACGCCTTCGTCGCGCAGATCATCACGCAAATCGGGATTAACCTCATCGTAGCCGTCGGCCTCAACCTGGTCATCGGCTTCACAGGACAATTCTCCTTTGGTTCGGCTGGGTTCATGGCGATTGGCGCCTACACGTCGGCCATCGTCACAGCACGCCTAGCACCAACCTGGGGGACGATCTTCTTGTCAATGCTGATCGGCGCAATTGTGGCCGGTGTAGTTGCGGTCATCGTTGGCTACCCAACCCTACGTTTGAAGGGTGACTATCTGGCCATTGCGACATTGGGTGTGTCTGAAATCATCCGGATTCTGATCATGAATGGTGGCGATCTCACCAATGGTGCGGCCGGTTTATCAGGGATTATCCTCTTTACAGACTGGGGCATGACCTTTATCTTTGCTGTTGTCGTGATTATCTTGATTCTGAATTTCATCAATTCACCATCAGGCCGTGCAACGCTTTCCGTCCGTGAAGACGAAATCGCTTCTGAGTCTATGGGTGTTAACGTCACACGTGTCAAAGTGATTGCCTTTACCCTGGGTGCCATGGTGACAGCCGTTGCAGGGAGTCTCTACGCAGGCTTTATCGGAACGGTCACACCGAAAGATTTCACTTGGATGAAATCAGTGGATGCCTTAATCATCGTTGTCCTCGGTGGGTTGGGGTCGATCACAGGGACGGTTATCGCAGCTATTATTTTAGGCTTGCTGAACATGTTCCTGCAAGATTTCGGTGCTATCCGAATGATTATCTACTCACTGGTCTTGATCTTGGTGATGATTTTCCGCCCGGGTGGCTTACTTGGCACATGGGAATTCAAAATCTCTCGGTTCTTTACTCAAAAAGAAAAAAAGGAGGCTAAATAATGGCACTTCTTGAAGTTAAAAATCTCACGAAAAATTTCGGTGGCTTGACAGCCGTCGGTGATGTCAATATCGAACTCGGTGCTTCTGAACTTGTCGGCTTAATTGGGCCAAATGGTGCAGGTAAAACAACACTGTTTAACCTCTTGACGGGTGTTTATGAACCATCAGAAGGCACGGTGAGTTTAGATGGTAAAATCCTAAATGGGATGCCGACTTACAAAATCGCTGCTGCTGGTTTATCACGGACCTTCCAAAATATCCGCTTGTTTAAAGACTTAAGCGTTTTGGATAATGTCTTGATTGCCATGGGGACACGTAAAAAATCGAAATTGATCGAATCATTTTTCCGCTTGCCTGGTTATTATAAGCAAGAAGCAGAAATGAAAAAAGAAGCACTAGAACTATTGGCCATCTTTGATTTAGATGTCAAACATGATAGCCTAGCGAAAAACTTACCTTACGGCGAACAACGTCGGTTGGAAATCGTCCGAGCGCTTGCGACGCAGCCTAAAATTTTATTTTTAGATGAACCTGCAGCCGGCATGAATCCGCAAGAAACAGCGGAATTGACCGCCTTGATCAAACAAATTCAGCAACAGTTTAATATCACGATTCTTTTAATCGAACATGATATGAGTTTGGTGATGAATGTGACCGAACGGATTTATGTCTTAGAATACGGTCGACTCATCGCCCACGGCACGCCAGATGAAATCAAACACAACAAGCGTGTCATCGAAGCCTACCTAGGAGGAGAATCATAATGGCCATGTTAGAAGTTAAAAACCTTGACGTCCATTATGGTGTCATCCAAGGTGTGCGAGATGTCTCTTTTGAGGTCAATCAAGGCGAAGTTGTGTCCTTAATTGGCGCCAATGGTGCGGGTAAAACGTCGATTCTTCGGACGATTTCAGGACTTGTGAGACCCTCTAATGGGACGATTACTTTTGAAGGACAAGAGATTCAAAAAACACCCGCCCAAAAAATCGTGGCCAGTGGTCTATCTCAAGTCCCAGAAGGTCGTCATGTCTTCCCAGGCCTATCGGTCTTAGAAAACTTGGAAATGGGTGCTTTCTTACGTAAAAATCGCGAAGAAAATGCCCAAAATCTTAAACACGTTTTCCAACGTTTCCCACGTCTGGAAGAACGTAAAACACAAGATGCGGCGACCCTTTCAGGTGGTGAGCAACAAATGCTTGCCATGGGACGTGCTTTGATGAGTCAACCCAAACTTTTGTTGCTAGATGAGCCGTCAATGGGATTGGCACCCATCTTCATCCAAGAAATTTTTGAGATCATCAAAGACATCCAAAAACAAGGCACAACCGTCTTATTGATTGAGCAAAATGCCAACATGGCCCTCTCAATTGCTGATCGCGGTTATGTCCTAGAAACAGGTAAAGTCATCTTATCGGGTACCGGTAAAGAATTGTTAGCTTCTGATGAAGTCCGCAAGGCTTATCTGGGTGGTTAATCCGAAAAATAGGGCTGTTGCCTAAAAAGTACGCAGTTACAGCGTGCTTTTTTGCTAGTTATCGTGGTAAAATGAAGCTAATAATAGAGATAGAAGAAAATAGAAGAAAGCGGGAAAAATACTATGGCAGTAAAAGATTTTATGACTAAAAAAGTCATCTACGTCTCTCCAACGACTAAAGTAGCGAAAGCTGCTGACATCATGAAAGAACAAGGGATTCACCGCCTCCCCGTGATTGAAAATGACAAATTAGTCGGCCTCGTCACAGCAGGCACGATCGAGAAAGCTAGCCCATCTGTGGCGACCTCTCTATCCGTTTATGAAATGAACTATTTATTAAACAAAACGACAGTCGGGGAAGTTATGATTCGCGAAGTCCTGACGATTTCAAAATACGCCTCACTCGAAGATGCCGTCTATCGCATGCGCCAGAATAATGTCGGTGTCTTACCAGTCGTCGATCATGATCAAATCAGCGGTGTGATTACAGACAAAGACGTCTTTGGGGCCTTTCTAAAAATAGCAGGCTATGGTGAAGCAGGCGTCCGTGTGCGTTTGCTCATGCCAGACGTCATGGGGTCTCTTGCTAAAGTCGCTGACCTCCTAGCGGATAAGGCCTTGGACGTCAGAAGTATCGTCCAAATCAACAACGACAACCAAAAAACAGTCATTGAAATCCAGTTGACAGGCAGCCTCAGCCCAGAAGCAATCGAACAAGCTTTAGTCGCGGCAGGTTTTGAAGTCGATGAAATCCACGAAACTGAAAGCAAGCTAGTTAGGTGAACTCCTGCGCAATTCCAGATAAATATGGTAAAATAGACGAATAAGTCTATTTTTTATAGCATAAAACCACTTCATAAAGATATAAAGGGAAGAATTATGTTTTACATTTACCTTAGAAATTTCGTTGCCTTCCTCTTGTGGATGCTCAATGGCAATGCCCATTACCACAATAAAGATAAAATCTTAGATCCGTCTGAAAATTACATCCTCGTCGCCCCCCACAGAACCTGGTGGGATCCCGTTTACATGGCCTTTGCGACCAAGCCAAAGGAATTCATCTTCATGGCCAAAAAAGAGCTCTTTAAAAATGCCTTTTTCGGCTATTGGATTGAAAAATGTGGCGCCTTCCCCATTGACCGGGATCGGCCGGGACCTAGTACGATCAAGTATCCGACAAAAGTTCTCAAAACCTCTAACCGTTCTTTGATTATGTTTCCTTCTGGCTCTCGTCATTCGACAGATGTCAAAGGTGGTGTTGCCGTCATTGCCAAAATGGCGAAAGTCCGCATTTTACCAGCTGTTTACCAAGGGCCGATGACCTTCAAGGCTCTGGCGAGACGCGAGCAGGTGGATATGAATTTCGGGAATGCCATTGACATTTCGGATATCAAAAAAATGGATGAAGCGGGTATCGCTGAAGTCGCGCGTCGGATCGAATCCGAGTTTGACCGTTTGGACGCCGAGTTAGCAGCAACAAAAGGGACAAATCGTCGGATGATTTTTGGTTACATCCCACGTTTGATTTTGCTGATTCCAGCGATTATCATCACCCTCTTGACCGTCCTCTTTACCATGATCGCAGCACCCATTCATAAAAAATTTAAAAAATCATGAGTTAGGCTAAAAAAGCACACTTTCGAGTTTTGAAGGTGTGCTTTTTCTTTGGTTTTTATTATCATATTAGTTTGATATTTAAGAATATTATGTTAAAATAGAAGTTAATCATAAGAATATTTTCACATCAAGTGATAAAAATAAGTCAAGTCAGATAGAACTATCTAGTAAAGTTTCCACAGTAAATATTTGATAAGAAAGGTAAACCAGCGTATGTCTTAGACAGACAGACAGAGGCAGGATTCTGCCTTGATTTAGCGTACGCTTTTTTAGATGATAGTTAATCACCGACCCTATCTGGGGTAGACTTTTAGTCTATTCTGATAGGATCGGTTTTTGTTTACATCGAAAGATAATTTATAGGAGGAAAACTATTATGACCACAACACTTAAGAAACTAAGTGCCTTGCTCTTGGCGCTCGGGACGCTCTTTATCCTGAGTTTTCCAAGTCTAGTGCACGCCGCAGACACTGGGGGTTCGGATCATTTCCAACTGACAGTCGTCGAAAACAAAGACAGTAAGTCAGAGAGCGAAATCGCTGACCTGACTATTAAAAATATCAGCGGGAAAACAGGCACCAATGTGACCTTCGAAGCTGATCTACCTACGATTTTCCAAGATAAGGACATGAAAAAGGCCACCTTTAATGTCGGTACCTTAAAAGCTGGGGAATCTAAAACCTATCAAATCAGTCGAAAAGCGGACGGGACAGTTGAGACCAACCCACTCCCCCAAACTGGCAATAATCAGTCAACAGCTGGGACGACTAAGTCAACCACTAACTTACCGACAACAGGTGAAGTGACAACGTCACTATTGATCACAGTTGGCCTTCTCTTGGTAGCAGGTCTCATCTTCATCGGCCTTAAACGTTTCCAAGGCGTGAAACATCTCCTTGCCATCTTGCTTTTACTAGTCGGATTAGGTGGCGCAGCCACAGCTAATGCGGCAGAAGATTCTTACCATCATCGTGACGAAGTACGCAACCATGCGATCTAGTTAGCTGGTGCGACACACGTTTTCCACCTAGCAGGTGAAGGTGATTTCGAAGGCAAACCAGATAATTCCGGCGACAAAGGCGAGTCTGGTGACAAAGGCGAGTCTGGCGACAAAGGTGAACCTGGTGAACCAGGTTTATCCAACAACTTCACCATTACTTATTTTATCAATGGTAACGAAGTCACAGGCTTAGACCCAGATGGTTACATCGCTGGAGTCAAAACGACTTATCTAGCAACCCCAACATATGCGACCGAAGATTTTTCAGGTTGGTATGCTAAGGAAGACTTTACCGGTGATGTCATCACAAGTCTCGCCAAAAATGAGACCGGAGACAAAGTCTTCTATGCCAAAACAACGCCAAAAACATATCAAGTCACTTTTGACACAAGTGGTGGAGATGCGGTACCTACAGAAACAGTGGCCTATGGTCAAACCGTTTCACAACCAACTAATCCAGAGAATCCATCATTAGATGATGCCATCTCTAATGCAGAAGCAAACGCACCGGCACACGACTATACCTTCAAAGGTTGGTATACCGATCCATCTCTGAAGACGGCTTTTGATTTCTCAACGCCAATCACGAATGATATCACCCTCTATGCGAAATGGGGCTTACCGATTGTAGAGTTAGTAGGCCATGACGATGGGACGCTTGGCACACAATTTGATAGGGTTTGGCTTTCTAATAGCTGGTGGCGCATTCTAAAAGCAGATATGGATACAGATGCTACTAATGACAATCAAACACTCATCCTCAAAGAACAAGCCCTAACCGCTCAAGAAACTGGTGATGGTAGTATTGATGTACAGTTTGACAAGAAAGCAACAACTTGGGATAGTCCATATTTCCATGATGATACGACCTCAACTGGTTACGGTGAAAGTCATCTCAAAGAAGTAATTGACAGCTACTATAACACTTCTATCGCGCCAACTTACAGCAATTACGTCCTACCCGTTGATTTAGATTTACCGAATTGGGCACGTTATCAGAATGCTGGCCTTGTCCCAAATAGTGGTACCTCACTAGCTTACAATAACTGGTACTGGCAAGATTGGCAGTCTTACTATACAGATAGCCGTTTTCCAACCTCTTTGACACCTTTAACAACTCTAAAACAACAAGCCTTTGCTTTAAGCTATGGCGATATCCAAAGTCTGGATAAAAGCACGTTTTATGATAATAATCTGAATTGGAACTCGAATGCCAACCAAAGTGACACTGGTTATTACAGTACTTTGTTAGACTTTGCAGCTATTGATGCCAACTACCCTTACTTTTGGCTTCGGTCGGCCGGCGTCGACTGTTATTTTGCGGGCGCGGTCTACTATGGCGACTTCAGCCTCTACAATACTGTGTACTACAGCCTGCCGGTTCGTCCCGCTTTAGCAATCCAATTAAGTTAACAATCTAGCATCTATCATCTCATATCTCACTGCCGAAAAGGCAGTGGGGGCAAGCATTTGAATCAGATGTTTTGCCAAAATAAAGTAACTCTCTTATTCGTTTGAGCAAGAAAGTTTAAAGTCTGGAATCAATCGGACTAGGGCGTAAAAGTGAGAGGAATTTGGAGAAGCGAAATCAAAAAAAGACAATTAAGCAGTCGTATTAATATCTTGAAGAGGAGAGAAAGTTGGGGTTAAAAACACACCATCCGGGTGATAGCCCACTTAAGGTACTGACGTATGGCAATGATCTGATGAGCTATGTCTTACGCGTTACACAAAATTCACCCAAACAATATCGCTTCACCTTTATTACTCGGTTACAAAATTTGACCATGGATGTTGTTGAGCTGATGCTCTTAGCCAACAATATCTATGTCACTAAGGCGAATATCACAACCACCGCTGAAAAACGGCTGAGCTATCAGCACCAGGCGTTAAGTAAACTCCAGGCACTCAACTACTTTAGTATGGAGGCACAAAAATATCAGGCGATAACCTTTAAACACGCTACACAAATTAATAAGCAAGGAATCATCTGTATTCAGTATTTACAAGCTTGGATTAAAAGTGATCGAAGTCGCTATCAAAAAATTTATGCCTCTCTATCATGATTCTTTTGAAACGGTCACACATTGACACTAGGCGGACATCGTCGCGAGTTTTTGGCTTCGGTCGGCCGGCAACAACTATTATAATGCGGGCGCGGTCAACAATGGCAACTTCAACAACAACAATAATGTGAACAACAGCCTGCCGGTTCGTCCCGATTGACCTTATAATGTGGAACAAAACGAGGCGCATGGTGTATTCAAATCGTTTTGTCAGAGTCAAGGTAAAGGAATGTGTGTGAAGTCTGTCTTTTCCTACGTTTAGGGAGACAATAGGGCAAGACAGACTTCGTCCGACAGATTGCAAAATCTGTAAAAAATAGTGGGCTGATATCTTTACGCACATGTGAATGTGTTTAAAGGCATTCGGTGTGAAATCTATACCCAGTCTACAAAATGCTATCGAATTCCCTGGGAACAAGTGCCGTCGAAAGCACTTGTTTCATACTGATATAGTGATACTCAAATACCTAAAAAAGAAAACATTTTGGGCTGATTTTCGCCATTTTGTCGATTAACTGATGGCACCTTTGTTACCTTTATCCGTCGCTTGGAAGCGATGCTTTCAATTATCTTTGCGCTTTATCATTGGCACTTAGCGCTTTAGCGCATTACGTGCCATGCGATATACAGTAGACTTGATTTTTGAAAAAAATCTTAGTCGCTGGATTACCGCTTATCCGTTGAATAACTGGTAAAAATCATCTCAAAAATCGTGTTCCTTTTTTAGATACCTTAGTATAATCATGCTAAAATGGCTTAGCAATGGAGAAAAATGAATTTTGAACAACTTACCTCTTTATCTGCTCTATATCAAGCACATTTAAGGGCACGTAAAGGACAACGTCATAAAGGTGAAGTCATTCGTTATGACTTGCACGCCATGGAAAATTTGATCAAACTTCAAAAGAAACTTGAAACAGGTAGACTAAAGCGGATAAAGTACTATCATTTTAAGGTTTATGACCCAAAAGTGAGAGACATCTATGCGACGAACTATGAAACGCGTGTTTTATTACATGGTATCTGTGATGAAATTTTAGAGCCTCTCGTCAGCAAGCGTCTGATTTATGATAATGCTGCCTGTCAAAAAGGCAAAGGGACACATTTTGCCCTCAAACGTTTCACACATTTTATGGTTCAGCATTATAAAAGACATGGTCAATCAGGGTATATCCTAAAATGTGACATTCATAAATACTTTGACTCTATCAATTATGCGGTGCTCAAGAAAAAACTAGCACGTGTTATTAAAGATAGACGTATTCTAGCGCTTTTAGATATGATTATTGACAGTTATCATACGGTAGGAAAGGAAGGAGTGGGTCTTCCTTTGGGCAATCAGACCAGTCAATGGTTTGCTATTTTTTATCTTGATCGGCTAGATCGCTTCTTAAAAGAAGAGAAACGCCTACTTCATTATAGTCGCTATATGGATGACTTTGTCATGATACATCAGAGCAAACAAGTTTTAAGACAGGTTTGGTCAGAAATCAAGCAGGAACTAGAAAAAGAAAAATTAACCTTAAATCCCAAAACACAACTCACCAAACTTTCAAATGGTGTGACATATTTAGGATTTCGTTTTTCCCTGAGTGAGACAGGAAAAGTCATTCGTCGATTAAGAGGACAGTCAAAAATCCGAATGAATAAACGAGTTAAACAGGTTATAAGAGACTATGAAAGTGGCACTATCAAATTTGAGCAGCTTCAAAGTACTTTGATGAGTTATCAGGGGCATCTCAAGTACGGGACGACCTATCGTTTACGACGGAAAAATAGGCGACTTTGTTGGCGTTTAGGGAAAAATAAAAGTATGGATAGGTAATAGATGTACGAGGCTGGGACAAAAGTGAACAGTCACAGAAAGAAAAAAGCAAGCTAATCCAATCCATTTTGATTGTGCTAGTTTGCTTTTTCTCTATTCTATGTTCGACAGGTTACCATCAGTTTTCTGAGATTAATCGCCATCAAAGCTAAACCAATCTCCTGCCTAACTTTGTCTTTCCCTCTGACCGAAAATCGACTGAAGCCCAAATTAGCCTTCAGACGTGCAAAGGCAGGCTCTACATCAATCTTACGTTTGCCGTAGAGTTTTCCTGTCTCTTTTTCTGAAAGCAATTCTTTGATCGTTAATTTAAACGACTCCCACTTAGGATTAATTTGAAGCTGTCAATTATTGTCACTTTTAGCTCGAGTACATGATTTGCGAACCGGACAACCTTGACAATCTTCGCATTCATAGATTTTCAAATCTCGTGTCAAACCATATTTATCCGTTCGGTGGCTCTCATATCGATAAGTCACTTTTTGATGATTCGGGCAGATGAAGTAATCTTGTTCAGGGTCATAGGGCCAATTCGCTGTTTTAAAGAGGTCTTTTTTGAATTTTCGTTTTTGTTCTTTTTCATAAGCATTGTAGGTAATCAGAGGTGTGCGTTGATAAGTCTCTAAGACGGTTTGATAATTCTCTTCCCCACCATAACCCGCATCCGCTATGATATAGTCAGGAAGTTGTTGGTATTTATTTTGATAATGTGCTAATTACTTTAGTTCAACTGGCACTAACAGTTATGACGATAGCGCTGCTGGTGGCCTTAAAGAAATGATTGATACCTGGTACGCTGCAACCATCAATACCCCGACTTTAGCTGCTAGGGTTCAAAAAGTAGCCTTGAATGATCCTGACTTTACGGCATTTTCTGCTGTTGGGCTCACTTCAAACAGTGGTCCAGAAAATTGGAATTGGAATAATTGGTATCAAGATACCCGTTTTGCGACGACGCTAACTGCGTCAGGAAGTCAACAAGCCTTTGCCTTGAGTTATGGGGATATCCATGGTCATATGGGCGTCCCAGAAGCAGACTACAAAGTACCCTTATTATATTTTTCTAGCAGTGCGCCCAATTACCTTTGGCTCCGCTCGGCCGGCGGCCTCTGTCAAGATGCGGGCTATGTCGACGCGGGCTATTTCAACTACAGCCTTCATGTGGATTACACCCTCCCTGTCCGTCCCGCTTTGTCTCTCTTAATTCAATAATCTGACATCTGGTCTCTCACATCCGGCTGCCGAGAAGGCAGAGGGGGCTATTAAAGGGTTAACACAAGGCGAGGCTTGATGATAGTATCATCAGATTCAGTTACGGTTTGCGCCGTCAGGTGATGCCGACAGACAGAGATAGAAAAAATAAGTTATGCCCCTTTCCGGTGTTTATCGGAAAGGGGCATAACTTATTTTTATGGCTTAAAGTGCCTTTCAGTGAGGTGAGGTGTTTGAGGTGTGATGTCAGATGAATTTTATATTTTATTTTCTCAAAAACTTGACAAATCAAACCGTACTATCTATAATAGTACGTATAATACAAAAAGAAAGGATGAGCATGAATAAATTAGCGATATATGAACAACTGGCCTACCAGATTAAGCATGAGATTGCGGCTGGCATTATTCGTCCTGGGGATAAATTACCGAGTGTGCGAAAATTCGCTTTGGAAAAACAAATTAATCCGAATACGGCGGTTAAGGTTTATAAGACCTTAGAAGCTGAGGGTGTGCTTGTCTCGGTTCCTAGTAAGGGTAACTTTGTGCGCGATGATGCGGAGCAGTTACAGTCCTTGCGTGTGGCAGAACTAAAAGAGAAGTGTCGGGACTTGCTGGCAGAGATGCGAGATAATCAAATCTCTGCAGCAGAAGTTTTGACTTTAGTAGAAGGAGTTTACCATGACTTTGTGCGTTAAGGATGTGAGCAAATCGATTGAGGGTCAGCTGATATTAGAGGGGGTGACTTTTGACTTGTCTGGTGGTAGCATTATTGGGCTGGTTGGGCGTAATGGTGTTGGGAAGACGACACTTATGCGACTGATCGCGGGTGACATGCAGGCGGATAGTGGTCAGATTACCTTTGATGCGACGGGTCGCGCTTCTGTTTTTTATCTGGATCCTTTGTCGAATTGGCTGACGGGTTACACGCCGCTTGTGGCAGCAGATGTTTTGGCTGTTTTTTATCCGAAATTTGATCGTGAGCGTTTTGAAGCCATTCTTTGCTCGCAAAAATTACCGGTGACGAAAGCCATCGCGAGTTTTTCAAAGGGGCAAAAGGCCTTGGTTGCTATCGCGGCGGGGATTGCCAGTCAGGCCAACTTTTTGTTGTTTGATGAGCCTTTGGATGGTTTGGATGTTTTTGTCAAAGATTATTTTAAGGCTTTGATTCTTGAGGCGGTGGATGCGGGACGTGGCGTGATCATTGCCACGCATAATCTGGCGGAGCTAGATAGTTTGGCGGACAGAACTTTACTGATTCATGATCGATATGTCAGGGAGCAAGACAATGAGACGGATCTTGTTAAGATTCAGTTTGTTTATGAGGGGGATGCGCTAGCGTCTAACTTGACGGATGTGGCGACGATTCTTGAAAAACGTGGGCGTGTCTATGTGGCTTTGATTTCAGAGGATTTGATTCCGGCGATTTTTACGGATACAACGACTTACAAGTTTGTCGAGATTTTGTCTGTGACGACTGAGGATATTTTCAGAAAGGAACTGGGGTAAGGAATGAAAAAGGTCATGACAGCGTATTTTAAATTACGCAAGGGTTGGTTACTTGCTTTTTACGCCTTAATTATCCTAGCCGGCATGGTCGGGATGGTGGTGGATAGTGGCAACTGGCATCATTGGGAGAAGCAGTTTGATCAGCATTTCTCTGCGACAGAATATGGTGAGATCCGCGATTACTTAGGGACTGAACTGGACAGTCATGCGGATATTTATGACAAATTTGAAAGAGCCAATGTTTATTTGAATATGATTGGCTTTGATGGGGATTCTGACGGTAACGGGTTGGTCAAACAGGCTGGCGCTGCACCCAGTGCCTTCTACCACAAGATGCCAGCTAAGTTTGAAGCCTTTAGGGAACGTCAGTTGTCCTACTACGTCCAGCGGGATAGTAGGCGCCATCATGATGGGTTCGCTACCAGCAATTATATCTGGGTCGGCAATTATCCTGATGACTCGATTGATCTCTCATTAAATGCGGTTGCCTTAATGGGGACGCCACTTTTAGTGATTCTTGCGGTTTACGGCTTGATGCTGATCTTGGATCAATGGAAGCAGCTGCCGGCTTTGATGCGCTCTCGGACGGGCCATGCGGGGTTGTTACTGGGGACTCAAGCTGTTTACTGGGCGCTGATTCCAGTTGCTTTAGCCAGTGTGCTGTCTATTTTGACGCAACTGACACGCACGCTCTTTATTCCGGCCAAATATGTCACAGTGCCTTGGTCTATGCTGCTGACTTATTCAGCTGGTTTGCTATCTCAGGTGCTCATACTGGCGATTTTGATTAGCTTTGTCCATGCCTTGGTGGGGCATCCGATTTATAAAGTCATCACCTTTATTTGCGCCCTGGGGGCGGTCATACTGGCGATTGATGTCATTTATGGGTTGACGGGCCTTGGAATTTTGAATCGTTTTGGTCACTGGGATACTTTGTTGCTTGCGGCGCTCTTAATTCCTGCGACGGTTTGGCTGCAGGCTAAGTATTCGTTAGAGCAAGATCGTGCTTATATCCGGCTGCCAAAGCTGAGGCTTGCCTTCTATCTGGTGATTGTTTGCTTTACGATCCTTGATTTTCTGGTGCCATTGCTCGCTTTGCGAGGGAAGAGCTGGAACATGATGGATACTGTGATTAAGACGCTTGTGCCGCTTGTGATCATCGTTTTATTTGCCAAACTAGTGCTGAATAAAGATGTCCGCGATATTTTAAAATAAGAACAGGATGTTAGCACTCTGAAAAAAGAGTGCTAATTTTTTTGTCAAAATTGGTCAAACATGGTAAAATGGATGTACACGAAAAAATACTAATTAAAATAAAAGAGGGTTTGCCTAAATGAATAACACAGAATACTATGACCGTCTGGGCGTCAGCAAGTCTGCCAGCCAAGATGAGATTAAAAAAGCTTACCGGAAATTGTCTAAACAGTACCACCCAGATATCAATAAAGAGGCGGGTGCGGAAGACAAGTATAAGGAAATTCAAGAAGCCTACGAAACACTGGGCGATGAGCAGAAGCGCGCGGGCTATGACCAGTATGGCGCTGCGGGGGCCAATGGTGGCTTCGGTGGTGGCGGCGGCTTTGGTGGCTTTGACGGTTTCTCAAGTGACGGCTTCGGCGGCTTTGACGACATCTTTTCATCATTTTTCGGTGGTGGCGGTGCGCAAAGCAATCCGACTGCCCCACGCCAAGGTCAAGATCTACAATATCGCATGAAGCTGAAATTCGAGGAAGCGATTTTTGGCGTTGAGAAAGAGATCAACTATCCGCGTGAGCAAGCTTGTCATACCTGTCATGGCAATGGTGCCAAACCGGGTACGCAGCCTGTAACTTGTAGCAAGTGTGGCGGTCGAGGCCAAGTCCAAGTGGCGCGCGATACCCCACTTGGTCGTGTGATGACCACAGCAACCTGTGATGTTTGTCATGGTTCTGGTAAAGAAATCAAAGAAAAATGTCCAACTTGTCATGGTTCAGGTCATGAAAAACAAGACCACAAAGTCAAAGTGTCAGTCCCAGCAGGTGTCGAAACAGGCCAAAGAATGCGTATGGCAGGTGGCGGAGAAGCGGGTGTTAACC
Organism: Lactococcus sp.; assembly: GCA_047833645.1. Lineage (GTDB taxonomy): Bacteria > Bacillota > Bacilli > Lactobacillales > Streptococcaceae > Pseudolactococcus. The sequence goes on along the minus strand of CP181259.1, from coordinate 1,224,353 downwards.
AAGGCCCTTATGGCGATCTTTATGTCGTTTTCGATGTGGCACCTTCTGACAAATTCCAGCGTGATGGCTCTGAGATTTTCTATGAGATGCCGATCAACTTTGTCCAAGCAGCCCTTGGTGACGAAGTTGAGATTCCAACGGTTCATGGCAATGTCAAAATGAAAATCCCATCAGGCACACAGACGGGTCAAAACTTCCGTTTGCGTGGCAAAGGTGTGCCTAAACTGCACAATAAAGGCGTGAACGGTGACCAACACGTCATCGTCAACATCGTCACACCTAAGAAACTCAATGATGCGCAAAAAGAAGCCCTGACAGCCTTTGCCAAAGCAAGTGGCCAAAGCGTCAACGCACAGAAACCCGAAGGCTTCTTTGATAAGTTGAAAAAAGAGTTTAAGTAAGATGATACGATACGAAAGGGTGCGATCAAATTTTAAGGGAAGAGATAAGGTTCAGTTAAGCTAGTCGGCTTATAATAAAGTCATTCCTAAAATATTTTTCATAACCTTCCCTTTTCTCAAAGCTCGCCTAACTTGGCGAGCTTTTGTGTTATAATGGCAATATGAGCATTGAAAATTATAAACCGAATTTTCTGTTGACGGCTGCCTATCAGCTGGATGCAGTCAGTTTGAAACGGCATGGCATTCGTGCGGTGTTGGTCGATTTAGATAATACCTTGACGGCTTGGAACAACCCTGATGGGACGCCTGAGATGCGTGCTTGGTTAGCAGAGATGAAAGCCACAAACATCAAAGTCATCGTGGTGTCAAATAACAAGCACGATCGGGTTAAAAGAGCTGTCGAGCGATTCGATGTGCCTTTTGTCAGTCGTGCTATGAAGCCTTTCGACATGGGCATCAAAAAAGCCCTGATGATGTTGGGTGAAAAGCCTGAAGCTGCGGTGATGGTCGGCGATCAGCTGATGACGGATATTCGGGCGGCTAAGCGGGCGGGTGTTCGCAGTGTGCTGGTGCAGCCCTTGGTTACCTCAGATGCCTGGAATACGAAGTTTAATCGTGCGCGTGAACGCCGCGTATGGCGCAAGTTAATAGAAAAATATGGAGAACCCGAGTGGCAGAACGCGATTTAGTAGTAGAAGAAGTAGAAGCTTTGCAGTGTATTGGCTGTGGGGCTGTGATTCAGACGGCAGATAAGGCGGGCGTCGGCTATACGCCGCAATCAGCGCTTGAAAAAGGGCTAGAGACAGGTGAGTTGTACTGTCAGCGCTGTTTCCGTCTGCGGCATTATAACGAGATTGCAGCTGTCAACATTAGCGATGATGAGTTTTTGCGGCTCTTGACAGAAGTGGGCAATACCAATGCCTTGGTGGTCAATGTCGTTGATATTTTTGACTTTAATGGGTCGGTGATTCCAGGTTTGCATCGTTTTGTTGCGGGAAATGACGTGCTGTTAGTCGGGAATAAACGTGATATCTTACCGAAATCGGTCAAGGAAAGCAAGGTGAGAAACTGGCTGCGGGAACGTGCCCATGAGGAAGGCTTGCGGCCTGTTGATGTGGTGCTGACCAGCGCCTATAATCGTGATGACACGTTGGATCTCGTTGATGAGATTGAAAATTACCGTGAGGGTCGCGATGTCTATGTCGTTGGGGTGACCAATGTCGGCAAATCGACTTTGATAAACGCCATTATTAAGAATGCGACAGGTGACAGTGATGTCATTACGACCAGTCGTTTCCCAGGGACGACCCTTGATAAAATCGAGATTCCATTGGATGACGGTAGCTTTATCATTGATACACCGGGGATTATCCATCGCCATCAAATGGCGCATTTCATTGGGCCTGAAGACTTGAAATTAGTCAGTCCGAAAAAAGAAATCAAACCGAAAACGTATCAGTTGAATGAAGGGCAGACTTTATTCATGGGTGGTTTGGCGCGCTTTGACTACCTAAAAGGTGACAAGCAAGGCTTTACTGGCTTCTTTGACAATCATCTGATGATTCACCGCACCAAACTTGAAAAAGCAGATGAGTTTTATGTCAAACATAAAGGAAGCCTGCTAGTGCCACCTCGGGAGGCTGATCTGGACACTTTCCCTAAACTTGTCCGAAAAGAGTTTGCCCTTAAAGAAAAATCAGATATCGTCTTTTCTGGCTTAGGCTGGATTCGAGTGGCTAAGCCAGCAATTATTGCGGCCTGGGTCCCTGAGGGTGTCGATGTCGTCGTTCGAAAAAGTTTAATCTAAAAAATTATGAAATAAACATAAAGTATTTTTAATTTTGCTCTGGGGTATATTTATTAGGATGAAAAAATTTTTTATTGATTTATTTACTCCTTGGAAATACTATTTATTGGATTTATTTTTTATTATTGTACTTTTGACATTTTCTTACAATAATTCTCGAAATTCAATAGAATCAATATTTTTTTCACACCGCTAGTATTTTCAGTTGTCGATATATTTATCGTTGTTATAATCAGATTTATGATATTAAGAGAACAAAATAATGTCAAAAAAACACAAAAACATTATGATGAGCTTCTAGCAATGTCTTTGGGAGTCGGTGTACTGATTTTATTAATATCGTGTAGCTTTGTTGTCTATCAAGTGATTGGAAGGTGGACTTCTTTACATGGTTTGCTTACAATGATAATGCTTACTTTGTTTTTCACCTTATCTACCCAAGTAATTTTTTTAGCGGTCATTACTTTCATTAGGAGTTTTCCTAAATCACTTAGTCTTTTAGTATTCATTTCAATGACATATGTTGGGTGTCTAGGATTTTTGGCGATTTATAGGAGAGAAAATGATTTTGAAAGTATAGCAATCACATTACTAATTCCAATGTTTATTAATGAAGTGATTCCTAACTTATTAGAATTTCATTTGATTCGTGGACAGATGGAGAGAATAGGAGTAAAAGGACGATTGAAGACATTGTCTGTTAGACTAAATATAATGTTCTTTATTTTTTCTCTTGTATATTATAGTGTTTTTTCTATATTTCAATTAAATATAGAAAAAACAAAGAACACCTTTTTAAAAATTATTTTTGTAAATGACAGACTTAATGAAGAATTCCTAATTTTAATCGGACAAATAATGTTCTTTTTAATTTTAGGTCTCTACATATTAACTTTATATTGTAAGCCTGAAAATGGGAGTAAGAAAAATAAAATTCCGAAATTCAAATACAAATCCCGACGTCATCGTAAATAGTAGGAAATAATGAAAATTGTTGAATTGACAGTGCACAGGTGATTAACGCTAGCTAAAGATTATAGGGCACCTCTAAAAACGTATGAAAAGAGGTATAATAGATTAATAATAAGCTAACGAGGTATTGAAGATGAATTTATTTGGAGATAGCGACTATCTTGAAAAATTAAGTTTAAAAGGAGACCCTCTTGAGCGGCTAGAAAAAGTGGTTGATTTCGAGTGTTTTCGCCCAACTCTTAACCGGATTTTTAAGTATGATTTAAAAAACAAATCTCATGGTGGTAGACCGCCCTATGACCTTGTTTTAATGTTGAAAATTCTAATTTTACAACGCTTATACAATCTATCTGATGATGCAATGGAATATCAAATGATTGACCGGATTTCGTTTAGAAGATTCCTTAAGATTGATGACAAGGTACCAGACGCAAAGACTATCTGGAACTTTAGAAATCAGCTATCAAAATCTAATAGAGGGAACTGGCTTTTTTCTGCCTTTCAAGAAAAACTTGAATCACAAGGGATGATCGCTCATAAAGGACAGATTGTTGATGCAACATTCATAGAGGCGCCTAAACAACGTAATCCAAAAGACGAAAATGAATTGATTAAAGCAAATAGGGTACCAGTGAATTGGACGAAGAACAAAAGAGCACAGAAGGATACAGCTGCTCGCTGGACAATTAAAGGTAATGAGAGACACTATGGCTACAAAAATCATATTGCTATAGATACCAAATCAAAATTCGTAAAGAATTATCAAACAACGCCTGCAAATGTGCATGATTCTCAAGTAATAGGCGTTCTTGTTGATCCCGATGAGATCACCTTAGCAGACTCAGCTTATCAAAATCAAGCAACACCTAAAGGTGCTGAACTTTTTACCTGTCTTAAAAACACACGTTGTAAATCTCTTAAGGCAGACGATAAAATGTTTAATAAAATCATTTCGAAAATACGTGTCCGTAATGAACATGTATTTGGCTTTGTTGAAAATTCAATGCATGGTTCTAGTTTACGTTCTATTGGATTCGATCGAGCTGTTTTAAATACTGACCTTACAAATCTGACTTATAACTTATTGAGGTACGAACAAGTTAAACGTTTAAATCTCAAAACATGGAGGTAATCTGTCTAAAATAAGAATAAACAGTCAAGTGGCGTCTGTAACATAAAGAAAAACACAGTAGACTATGCTTAGTTTTCTGTGTTTTTTTCTAATTTCATTTAGAGGTGAATTAATTGGTAGTTATTAGAGGTGCCCTTTATTTTGTTTCTCTAAACTGTTTTCAGACCTTCTTCTTTCTACAAAACTAACCTCAACGGAAATTCCGAAATTATCAGATTCCCCATAAAGACGAATAGCCAATGCCGAATCATCCAAACCATCGGAAGGCAATCGGAAGTAACACCAAAAATGTGGACGACATAGCTGAGATTGATTCATCCATTGACTAACACGCTCTGCTTTAAATGGCTTTACCCTGTCTTCAAAAGATTTACTGATTAAACTGAATTCATCCCGGGCCTGTCGAGCTAGGTCCCTTAAATCCATCATATACCGGCGATAATTACCAGCCTATTCAGGCTTAATATATTTTTCTCCTCGATAGGGTAGATATTCCTTTAATTTGTCAAACGACATTTTTCACCTCATAAATCAATTAAGCCATCTCCGTTAAGAATAATTATTCTTCTACCTGAACGTTTTATCAATCTATTATCCTCAAGAAATCTAAATTTTCTAGAAAGAGTTTCAGGGGTAGTTCCTATATATCGCGCGATATCAATCATCTTCATAGGTAAACTGAACTGATAATCATTCGCTACTTTTGACAAATCCAAGAGGTAGTTCGACAAACGTTCCTCAACACGCTCCATAGATAAAATCTGAGCCTGCTTCTCTACTTGAATCATCTTTTGCATACTTAATTCAAATAATTTAAGAGCTATTTGTGGATTCCTAAGCATTACTTGATCAAAAGCTTGTTTGCTCAAGCTACAAATTTCAGTTGTTTCGAGAGCTTCACCAAAAAGTGTCTCGTTTTTTATACCAAACAACTGATTTTCACCCTCATAGCTACCCGGTTCAACAACTCGTAAAAGTTGTTCCTTACCATTCGGAGACAGTTGATAGACTTTCATACTTCCACGAGCTACAATATCTAGTTTTTCATCTCCTGGTTTGAAAATAATCTCATTTTTTTTAAATTGTTGGTGTCTCGCCAATTGATTGATTTCAATCTGCTCATCTTCTGACAGATAATTAAATAATGGTACAAGTGTTACGCAAAGATGTTGAACCATGGATAACCTCTTTCTAATTGACGAAACCTACTCTTGAGATAATTCGACAAATTGTTTTAGGAGCTGATAGGTTTTAGTAAATGTCTCACAAACATCATCTGGAATCGCAAAATCTTTTGTAACACCCCTCAGTTCCGAAAATTCATTTGATAGGTCCATATTATTACCCTGAATTTTATGCTGAATTGTTTCATAAAGTTTACGAACTTCAAAAACTTCTGGATGATTTTTCCCATGAGCTTTTGTGATAGCATTAGTATATAAATCAAGCATCTCATCATTTGCTTCAAAAAATTGTTTTAACATTACAACTTCCCCCCCTATTATTTTTCTGATGCTTTTAGAACATCATAGCCAATTGCTCGTACTGCATTCGTAATTTCTTCAATATTTGTCAGACTTGTATCAAAATTTGCTTTTGCCTTGCTAGCGTTGAAGAGAACCTTAACACTGTCCTTATCAACACCTGCCACACTTTTAATGGCTCCCTCAATTTTTTGCATACATGTAGGACAAGCCAGTGTTTCAAGCTGTAGTATAGCTTTTTTCATCATCTTTACTTCCTTTCCTTATTATATCTTTAGTATAGTACGATATTTAGAATAAAAAATTGATTTCTATCAAGAACCCAAATTGTAAAATGAAGTTAGCCACCTCAGGGAAAAAATTTTCCCACTAAAAAACACCTCAAAGATGCTATGCTGTAATTAAACAGATACCAGTCATAGGAGCTTTGAGATGCAAGAAAATTATACCACAACTTATAACCATTTGTCACTAGCTGAACGACAACTTATCGAAAAATGGTTTAAAGAAGGGATGAGTCGACGTCAGATTGCTAAGTTATTAGGTCGTAGCCATCAAACAATCAATAATGAAGTCAAGCGAGGACAAGTCCAACAAATGGATACCTTTAGAGCGTATCATATCGTCTATAGTAGCGAGTATGCGCATCAACAGTACCATAAGCAACGAAAAAAGTCTATTAAAAACACAAAGCTTGATAAGCTGGTATTGGAAAAAATTGTCCATTACATCAAGGCTAAGGTCTCTCCAGAAGTGATCGCTAAAGCTAAATTCAATGGTCAAATCAGCTACTCAAGCATTTACAACTGGATTTATAATGGCAAATTAGGCTTGAAACGTAAAGATATGCTTTATCCACATAAGACAAAAGTTATCAAGACGGTTTCAGCTAATCCTAGAGTTTACGGTAAATCCATTGAAGAACGTCCTGAAGATATAAACAGGCGCAATGAGTTAGGGCATTGGGAAATTGATACTGTCGTCTTAACAAGGGCTAAAAACAAGGTTTTATTGACTTTGACAGAGCGAAAAAGTCGTTTGGAGATTATCAGAATAATCGCTGATAAATCTTCTGAGGCAGTTAATTCTGAGCTTAAGGCATTAACTCAAAATTTTCAATTTAAGTCCATTACAGCTGATAATGGTACTGAATTTGCTCGTTTATCTGAGGCAGTTAATTGTGATATTTACTATGCTCATGCCTATTCTAGTTGGGAAAGAGGAACTAACGAGAATCACAATCGCATGATTCGTAGATTTTTGCCTAAAGGCACAATAAAAACGACCACGAAAGAGGTCGCTCAAATTGAAATTTGGATGAATAACTATCCAAGAAAAATGTTTAATTACAGCACACCGATACAGGTTTATCTGGGTGGCTAACTTGGACTTGCAATTTGCCTTTCTATCAAGAATCTCTATTTTCTTTTATATTTTAAAAGCCTCATAGCATTCAAAATAACTAGGAGAATGCTACCTTCATGAACAAACATGCCAATAGCCATATTCATCCACGAACTTGAGAGAACGCTGATAAGAAGAACTACTACGACTAGCAATGAAATGAAGATATTTTCAATCATATTACGTCGTGTAGCTTTAGCCAATCCGATCGCATGAGGGATTCTGTGAAAATCCGAATTCATCAAAACAACATTTGAAGTTTCAATGGCAACATCTGTACCGTTTCCCATGGCAATTCCAATATCTGCCAAGACCAATGATGGGCTATCATTAATACCATCTCCGACAAATGCTACTATTTCTCCACTTGCCTGACGTTTTCTCACAAATTCTGCCTTGTCTCCTGGTAGTAGATGACCATAAGCCTCGGTTAAGCCTAACTGATTAGTAACTAAATCAACTGTGCCTTGATTATCTCCAGACAATAGAATGAGATTTTTTACTCCCATATTCTTAAGCGTCTCTAAATCCTCCTTGACTCCTTGTCTAATCTGGTCGCGAATCCCTACAACAAGAGCTATTTGTCCATCAATAGCAGTTAGGACAATTGAATTCCCTTCTGCTTCCATCCCTGCTATGTCGCTCTTCATCTGGTTAGTGAAAGGAATATTATATTGATTCATCAAATAAGAGTTCCCTACGAGAACTTGGTGATTTTGAATACGAGCAACAACTCCCCCACCTTGAACGACCTCTGTTGAGTCAATTACCTCTACTACAGAACCTGAGTAATGGTTCACAATTGCTTTCGCGAGCGGATGATCTGATTCTCTCTCAACACTAGCCAGTAAGCTCTCAGCAAGACTCCTATCACTGCTATAGTAGATTGTCTGTGCAACCTGAGGGTTACCATAAGTTAATGTTCCTGTTTTATCAAATAGCATTGTATCAACTTTACTAAAGTTTGTAATGACATCACTACCCTTAAATAAAATACCATGTCGTGCGCCATTTCCAATCCCTGACACATTTGAAACTGGTACCCCAATAACCAATGCACCAGGACATCCAAGAACCAAAATAGTAACGGCTAACTTAATATTGCGACTAATAAGCCAAACGAGAATAGCAAGCACCAAAACTGCAGGTGTATAGTATTTTGAAAATTGATCAATAAATCTTTCAGCTTTTGATTTGGAGTCTTGTGCTTCTTCGACTAATTCAATAATTTTCCCAAAAGTTGTGTCTTCCCCAATTTTATCAGTACGAAGTTGTATGGTCCCATTTTCGAGAATAGTACCAGCAAAAACTTTATCTCCTAGACCTTTAGAGACTGGAATAGGCTCACCTGTTATACTAGATTCATTTGTGGTACCAGCGCCAAATATAACTTCACCATCAACTGGGATCTTACCACCTGTTTTTACTATAAGAATGTCACCTTCTTCAACTTCTTCAACCGACACCTCTTCAAAGTCACCATTGTGTGCTTTCCGAAATGTAGTCTCTGGCACCAACTCGACAAGATTCTTAATCGCAGAACGTGTCTTGGCTAATGTTCTTTGTTCTAAGTATGCACCAAACAAGAAGAGAAAAGCTACAATAGCTGATTCTACAAACTCATTAATAACAAATGCCCCTAAAATAGCAAGGGTCACCAAAAGATCGATGCTAATGACCTTAACTCTAAGAGCTTGATATGCTTGAACTAAAATTGGAAAACCGCCAACTAATGAAGCTGCAAACAATAGATAAGCCGAGCCCTGCTCACTACTCAAAAACCATTTGATTGCAAAAGCAAGTATAATAAGAACACCAGTGATGACTGTCAACCAATTTCGATAACCTGATAACCATTTTTGCATGATTTCTACCTCCCTTATTGTCTCTAGTATAAATGAGTATAAAAATATAAGAATTGATTTATATCAAGTTTTAAAAATACTAGAATGTCTAGATTGTTTCAAATACATCTAACTATGTTCAATTGATTTAATGATATTAATCATAGACTTATATTTCTATAATTCTATTCGGTTACGATAGTATCAGTTCTAAAAATTTTGACTATAAAAAAACCTACTATTCCTGGTAGATTGTTTAAAAACGATCTTCTGTATATTTCCGAATCTTTATTTAAGAATTGCTTTAACACGTTCCTGCAAAGCAGGAATAACCTGATCTAGAAACCAAGGATTTTTGGACTGCCAAATATTATTACGTGGCGAAGGGTGCACAAGGGGGAAAAATTCAGGTAGATATCTATCGAAATTCTTTACAGTATTGGTTAATTTTTCCGTCGATCTCTGTTTTAAGTAATATCGTTGAGCATAGGCACCAATCAAAAGTATTAATTGTTTATTTGGCATGAGATCTAATGTTTTCTTATGCCATTTTTCTGCAAATCCTTTTCTTGGAGGTAAGTCCCCCGTTTTACCTTTTCCAGGAAAATAATAATCCATTGGGACCACTGCAAAATATCCAGAATCATAAAAACATTCTCTATCAATACCTAACCATTCACGAAGCTTATCGCCGCTTAAATCATTGAAAAATATACCTAACTCTTGAGCACGAATCCCCGGTGCTTGTGCTATGATTATAATTTGAGCAGTCTCTGGAGCAGAAAAAAGTGGTTTTATCCCTTTTTCTGTATATGAAATATTATCTTCATCGTACATTATTTCTTTTAAAAGTTTTGAATAGCTCATTCAAATCGTCCTTTCTCTTCATTACTATATTGTAGCATCTTTGTATGAGGGAAAACTTGATGCTTCTCAATTTTGTTAGCAAATTTCAATTTAAATTTTAAAAAATCATTTGACAAGTAAGTGATTATCCACTATAATAAAAAAAAGTAAGTGATTAATCACTTACTTAGAAAGAGGCTCTTATGGAAAAATTATTAGATTTACAAGCAATCTCTAAAAACTTTGGGCAGCAGCTTGTTCTCGACAAGATCAATTTTGACTTGATAGCTGGTCAAATTATCGGTTTAATCGGCCCATCCGGTGCTGGAAAATCAACCATGATTAAAACCATGCTTGGGATGGAAAAGGCGGATCAGGGAGAGGCGCTTGTGCTAGGGCATCATATGCCCAACCGCTATGTCTTGGGAGAAATTGGTTATATGGCACAATCGGATGCCCTCTATGAGTCACTGACGGGTTTCGAGAATCTGCAATTTTTTGCCCGGATGAAGGGACTGTCTTGCGCTGAGATTCCTGAAGCCATTAAACATGTCTCACAAGTTGTCGAACTAACGGAGCACCTCAATAAGTTCGTTTCAGGCTACTCTGGCGGTATGAAACGTCGATTGTCTTTAGCCATTGCACTTTTAGGGAATCCTAGACTCCTCATTCTTGATGAACCAACTGTTGGTATTGACCCTGCTCTGCGCCGTCAGGTTTGGAAAGAACTGCATCAATTGAAGTCTGAAGGGGTTGGCATATTGATTACCACCCATGTCATGGATGAGGCGGAGCTGACAGATAAGGTTGGACTGTTGCTTGATGGCAAAATGATCGCCTTTAACAGCCCCATTGCCCTTAAGTCATCATATGGTGTCAATACAGTTGAGGAAGTTTTCTTGAAAGCAGAGGGAGAATTAGAATGAAGATTTTGGCCATTTCAAAAAAAGTATTCCTGGAACTATTACGTGATAAACGAACCCTGATCCTATTATTTATGGCGCCTGTTTTTATCATGTGGCTCATGAATGCTGCTTTTTCCGCTAATACTGAAACAAATGTCAGCATCGCTGCCGTCGATGTTTCTGATAGTATTGTCAAATCCCTAGATGACGTGGAACATATCAAGGCCAAGGATTATAAAACAGAAAGTAAGGCAAATGAAGCCTTAAAAGATGAAAAAGTCGACGCCGTGCTTATCTTCAAGGACGAAAATATCTACCAGGTAACTTATACCAATACCGATCCTGGCAAAACAAACTTGTCCCGTCAGGTCATAACGAGCACCCTCAAGCAAGCGCAAATTCAGGACCAAATCGAAAATCTCAAGAAGGCACAAGAAGCCAGTGCTCAAGCTGTTAAAAAGGCACAAAGCCAGTCTGGCAATTTACAAGCCGGCGATTCTAATGAAGCAAATATCGACCAAGCCGAAACAGTAGAAATTGAAGGTTCTCAAGCTGATGATATTAACCTCTCTGAACAATATATTTATGGAGATGAGGACACCACTTTCTTTACCAAAATGACTCCTATTCTGATGGGCTTCTTTGTATTCTTCTTTGTTTTTCTCATCTCAGGGATGGCTCTTTTGAAAGAACGTACCACGGGAACACTGGATCGCCTCCTAGCCACACCAGTCAAGCGATCTGATATCGTCTATGGCTACATGCTGGCTTATAGTCTTATTGCAGCACTTCAGACAGTTGTTATTGTCTTATCAACCATCTGGCTCTTAGATTTAGAAGTTCTTGGCAATATAGGAGATGTCATCATTGTCAATATTCTTTTTGCGCTCGTCGCTCTGGCATTTGGTCTCCTGCTGTCCACTTTGGCCAAGTCCGAATTTCAAATGATGCAATTTATCCCGCTCATTATCACTCCGCAACTTTTCATTTCAGGTATCATTCCTTTAGATTCTATGGCAGACTGGGTGCAATCTATTGGGAAAGTTCTTCCACTTTATTATGCTGGGCACGCCTTATCAAAAATTGTTCTGAACGGTACCAGCATTATCCATCTTGGAAATGACCTGCTTGTCCTTTCCTTCTTCCTTGGCATTTTAACAATTTTGAATATCGTTGGACTAAAACGCTACCGCAAGGTATAATAGAGAAGAAAAGAACGAGGTAACGATGGACAACAATACAATTTTACATAGCTATCAGGATTGGCTGAAAGTACAAAAAATGCCTGCTGGAAAAAAGAAGACCCTTTCTGCTGCTGTTGAACTGTTTTCGCGGCAAGGTTACAATGGGACTTCGACTGCCCAAATTGCAGAAAAAGCCAGTATTAGTCAGGCCACCATTTTTAAATATTTCAAAACCAAAGAGGAGCTTTTATCAGAAATTATTGAGCCCCTCATTCCTGAGTTGAAAAAAGAATTTCTGCCAAAATTGAAGACCTATAGCAAGATTGAAGATGTTATTCACTTTATTGTTCAGAATCGCTTTCGTTTCTTAGCTCAAAATGCAGATATAATAAAAATAATACTTCAGGAAATCTTAGTTAATTCAGGACTACGTCAGAGTCTAATGGCTGCTATTCAAGATACTATTATTGATGATTTAAAAATGCAGCTAAGCCGGTTACAAAATGATAACCCCAATATTGTTACTTATCAGGAAGATTGTGAGGTTATCCGAACAGGCTTAGGACTCCTATTTGCATACTTTTTTCAACGATTTGTTCTTGAAATCTCAACACAGTCGGAGGAGAAAGATTTGAAGTGCATTGAAGAACAGCTTATTAAACTGATAACAACAAAAGTTTAATGAGATTATATCTACTATTTTTCAAAAACACCAAAGGATTAAATACTTTGGTGTTTTTCTCATTATGTGACTTTTAGTCCGTCTCGCTCCGTAGGTGCGAGACAAATAAACCACTCGCTATGCGGGTGCGCAATCTGCGGTTATACCAAAAAAACTCCAAACGCGCTACAATAAAGGTGTTCAAGCCTATTGTAAAGCGAAAGGAGAAAAGTATGGCTCAAAAAGCGCATAGTTTATCACACACAAAGTGGGTGTGTTCTACCACATTGTGCTCACTCCTAAGTATAGACGAAAAGTAATCTATAATCAATATCGCAGCAGTTTAGGTGAGATATTTCACCGATTATGTCGCTACAAAGGAGTTGAGTTTATCGAAGGGCATTTGATGCCTGATCATGTTCATATGTTGGTCAGTATTCCGCCTAGAATTAGCATTTCAAGTTTCATGGGGTATTTAAAAGGTAAGAGTGCTCTTATGATGTTTGACAAACACGCCAACCTCAAATATCAATTTGGGAATCGCCATTTCTGGGCAGAAGGCTATTATGTCAATACAGTTGGGCTTAATGAAGCCACGATAAAGAAATATATACAGGAACAGGAAAAGCATGATATTGCACTTGATAAATTGAGTGTGAAAGAATATGAAGATCCCTTTAGGGATAATGGTAAGTAATACAATCGCCTCTTTAAGAGGCTAGTGACGAGTCAAGAGCAGCGAGGCTTGAACAAAGTGAAAGCTAGCGTCTTTAGGCGCTGGCTGGTTATCTGGGCTTATAGCCCTGGTTCAAACCACCGTTTGACGGGTGGTTATGATTATTATTGGAGTTATATGTACTCAAATACTTTTTCTGCTCTGCTTATGAGCTTATATATTTTAGAGGTGCCCTTAAGTCTGTTAAATTTTGCTTCCCTTTTATTTCAGGATCACAGTAAGCTGAATCTAACATGTTGAATAATTCTTTTGATTTATCATCCATTTTTACCATCGCTTCTATATTTTTCAAAACGTTAATGACTAGCTGCTCCACCCAACACCTTAGTAAAACCATTAACATCAGCTTTCCCAGCTCTATCTACTCCCTCTTGCCAAGTTTGAGACCAATTCACACGACATCCACCATTTTTCACATCACAATATAAACCATTACCATAATATTTCATAGCTAGTGATTGGATAATGTAATTAGGATTGTATTGAACATTGTCTTTTTGTTCAACATTTAATGATGTTGTTTGCGATGACAGATCATTTGCCCCAACTTGATCTGCTTAAACATTTGTTTTAGCGAAAATAAAAATGCCAAGTGTCAAAGTGAGTGTCAATACTCAATAAATAATTGTTGACCGTTTTAAAGTAAGTGTGTTCATGAGTAAGTCCCTTCTTTCTATAACAGATTAAATCAAATAAATCTGAATTTGTAAAGAGATAGCTCATAAAATGATATATTGCTATATTTATAGACTGAACTCTTGCCTCTTGATTATTGTAAATTCCTTGAAATGTTTTTTATAGTCAATGAATTCTTCTTACCTATTATTTTATTTATCTATACTAAAGAATCAATCCCCAAAAATCGGGATTTTCGTTGTGATTTATATGGGAGAAATTCAAGGCAGCAGTGCTATAAAAGGCTTAATGCGACAAGGTTTTACGTCTGCCATGGTGTTAGTTAATATGTTATAATATAATAGTTATTACTGGGAAAAAGTCTCCATCTCAACTGCAGATAGAGATGACCAGTCCATTTCCATCAAAGTTATAATTTTTAAACTGTTGATCTAAAAGGATTTGTGAAGACTGTTGATCCTTTGTTTCCAACAAGTGAGTTTTCAAAACGTTAATATTTACCGATATTTACAATTTGGACATCTCGCACATTTTGCGGGGTGTTTTTTTGAAATCGTGACACCAGTCATTTTTGACACGAACAGCACGTCAGACACCATACAATAGAAGTGAGACCCTATGACCTACCGGACATTTTTAGAATTAGTCGAAATTAGAACCAAGTTAGCCAGTTTATTTCCCTTTATCGTTGGCGTTTTATTTGCCATGACTTATTTTGGTGAGGTGCAGTGGCTAAATACCTTTATCTTTTTCATCGGGATGACGATTTTTGATATGGTAACAACGATGATTAACAATTATATGGACTTTAAAAAAGCTAAATCCAAAACCTATCAATTGGAAGAAAACATCATTGGGCAATCAGGCATCCCGCTCAAGCTTGTGCGTCATCTCATTTTGATCATGCTCTTGATGACGATGGGCATTGGCATCTATTTAACCGGTCAAAATGGCTGGGTCTTTATGCTGATAGGGGGGATTTGCTGTTTGGTTGGCGTTTTCTATACCTGGGGACCTATTCCACTCTCAAGAATGCCCTTAGGTGAGATATTTAGCGGGCTGTCAATGGGACTTGGCATTTTTATCTTAACGATTTTGACCAATGTCACGCATTATCCACCTGTCTACCTACAGCTTAATTTTAGCAGTGGCCTATTTCAGCTTGAGGGCAACCTTTACGCGCTTGCGGCCATCATTTTGGCGTCATTGCCCTTGATCAGCTCAATCTCTAATATCATGTTGGCTAACAATTTAAGAGATTTAACAATGGATATCGAAAATCACCGGTATACCCTAATCTACTATATCGGTCGTCCAACGGGGGTCAGTCTCTTTAAATTTCTTGCTTTACTTGGTTATGGGACTATTATCATTGGCTTACTAGCCGGTATTTATCAGTGGCCGATTTTAGTGACCTTGGCTTCATTTCCGATTGTTTTGAAAAATACGCAAGCATTTGAGCAAGCGTTGCCGCATCCTAGATGCTTTCAATATGCGATTAAAAATTTAGTGACTTTCAATACGCTATATGCGCTGGGATTGGCTCTTAGTCTGCTCATCACTGGTGTGAATTTCTAGGATTCGTGTGCCCAAGTCAGTTCTTACTAAAAATAGTTGATATTTTTAACTTGTTTTGGTTTAATGACTTAATAAGTAGGAAAATTGTATCTTGTAGTGAGAATCCACAAGATAACTGGAATAGAGGATGACCATGTTTACATCTCGAAAAAAAATGACTGCCATCGAACTAGAATTTCTGAATATGTTATATGATTACTGTCTTAATCCTCAGTTAACAGAACGGGAAAGAAAGATTGGACTTATGGCTAAGCAGGATTTGGAAAAGGGAAGATATGCTGTAGCTGTCCTTAATCAAGTGATTTCAAGCTTGCAACAAGAAGCAATAAGGCATCATTTAACAGCTGATGCGTCTATTTTTTATAAAAAATTAAATCCAATCATGGATAAACTCGTCCCTATTGGGACGAATCGAGGCTCTATGATGCTGAATCGTAGTTATTTAGACTAGATATTAAGTAATAGAGAAATGATGGGAATTTATCGCAGGAGCTAGCGTGAGTTATATATTTTTAGGTTAGCAATTTTACAACAAAAAATGACCGCCAGTTGATCGATTGGCAGTCATTTTTTTGTGCTAAGCACGATAAAACTCAGGCAAGACAAACTGATTCTGATTTTCAAACTGTAGTGCGAGTTGGAGCATCAAAATTTCAGAATGTTTCTTACCCCAAAGTTGAACGCCTTGCGGTAGATTGGTTTCAGCTTCTAGGTGGACTGGAAGCGAGAGCGCAGGCTGTCCGGTTAGATTGCTGATGAAAGTATAGGGTGAAAATGTTAGGAAAGTTTCAAAAGCTTGTTCGATGAGGTCAATCTGTTCTGGCAAGTCATATCGGCTAATGTTTGCCATCTTCTCTAATAGCTCAGAGCTGATGATGGTTTCCCCAATTTTAGGTGCTGTCTTTGCGGTGGTAGGGGTCAATAAAAAATCATAGTGGTTAAAAATCTTGTCGTTAAAAGTCGCGCAAGCGGCATCCCATGCGTTTAAGGCTTGAACATAAGAGGCAGCATCTGCTTTTCTGCCAGCCTCTAGGAGGGCATAAGTTAAGGGTTCGACATCATCGAGGCTGATTTTTCGGCCTTGCGCTGCCTCCCAGGGTTGGAGCATGGCCAGGGTTTCGGCTGCGTTCATCTGATAGTAGGTTCGAATCAGGGCGCGGGCGTCTAGCGGGAAGGCGATTTCTGTGACCTGATGGCCTTGTGCTTTTAGGAAATCGACGGTTTTTTGGAGGGCTGCTTGCGCTGTTTCCGAGATGTCAATGCCGGAGATCGGTGTGGCCGTTGAAAAGGCGATGGTCAGTGGGCGATTAATCTCAGTCAGATGGTGCAAGGCTGTTTTATCGAGCAAGGGTGCTTGATAGGGATCAGCTTCCTGAAAGGTTTGCATCTCTGCTAGAAAACTCGCTGTATCACGAACAGAAACAGTCAGAGTGCCCGAAGTGGAGGCGCCTTGCCAGCCACGGTAGTTGTTAGGGCCTTGCGGCATGAGGCCACGCGTCATTTTTAAGCCGATGAGACCGGAAAATGAGGCGGGGATTCGGATTGAGCCGCCGCCATCTGAGGCGCCAGCCATGGGGAAAATGCCTGCGGCGACAGCAGAGGCTGCGCCACCGGAAGAGCCGCCAGAGTAGTAGGCGCTGTTCCAAACGTTGCGGGTATCGCCATAAAGGGCGGCGTCAGAAATGTTTTTGAAGCCAAACTCAGGGGCATTCGTCTGACCAAATGGGGTTAAGCCGGCTGTTAGTAAGGCTTTGACATAGTTGTCGTCGGAATGGGCGATGTTGTCTTTAAAGAGTTTAGAGCTAGCAGTTGACGGGAGGCCTGCATGATCTTGTCCCAACATTTTGAGTGGGAAAGGAAGGCCAGCAAAGTACCCCTTTTGCGTTTTGGGGAGGTCGGCTTGCGCGTGTTTCAGATTATAAGCGATCACTGCATTGTATGCTGGGTTGACGGCTTCAATCTTTTTTTCGGCGAGTGTTAATAACTCGGCTGGCGTGGTGTGGCCTTTACGAATTTGTTCGACCCAATAGGTCGCATCTTTAATCTTGACCATCTTTCATTTCATCCTCTTTGGGTGTGAAGTCGCCACCTAAGTATTTTTCAGAAAGCTTGGTCATGGTGCCATCTTTCTTGAGTTTGATTAAGGTCGTATCGACTTTTTTCTGTAAGGCTTTACCTTCGCTATCTTTAGCAAAAATAAAGTAGCTAAAGCCAGTGTGCTTATCTGTTTCGCCTAAAGTAATCGGCTCTACCTTGAGTTTATAGTCATTTTGTTTGATGATTTGAGTTAATGAAATCTGATCATAAATGACAAAATCACTCTTGCCAGAGTCCACATCCGCAACATAAGATGTCAAAGTATAGCTAGTATCCATATACTTGAGGGTCATGGCTTGATCAGGATGTGCCTTGTTCCAAGTTTCGAGCAGGGTTGCGACTTGAACACCAGGCAAGACTTCAGTTGTTTTACCGGCTAAGTCAGACAAGGTTTTGACTTTTAGGTCAGGTTTAACCGCGACGGATGTCGCTGATTTAGAAAGTGGTAATGAGTAATTGTATTTTTCTGCTCGTTCAGGTGCCCAAGATAAAGCATTGGCAGCCATTTGGAAACGGCCATTATCAACGCCAGATAAAACAGAGTTGAAATCAATCACTTGAAATTTGACCTTGTACTCAGGAAGTTGTTTAAAAACAGCGCGTGCTAATTCGATATCAAAGCCTGTTAATTTATCGTCAGCCATGTAAGTATTGGGCTTGGAATTCGCATTTGTTGCGATGATAATTTCTTTTTGCGCAGGCTTGAGGCTTTCTTTTTTGCCGCAGGTAGTCAAAACTCCGAAAGAAGTGAGAGAAAACAAGGCTAGACCTAAAAGTATTTTTTTGTTCATTGATAGTTCACAGGTTTTTGAAAACCCTTCCTTTCTGTATTATTTAATTTTAGCAAAAATTTAAACTTCTCTGGCGTGAGGTGTTTACAAATTTTGGATGTCTTTAAAAATAACTAGATTATATAGACGGTTATCACACTAATTTTATTAAGCAGATGTCGAAATGTTAGTAGCTGATGAATTGAGCATTCCATGATTGAGGGATGTTTTTTTTATGATAAATTTCTGATGAATTCTGTTACCATATAAAATGGGAATAAAATATTTTTAAACAAGTGTATAGATTCGGCGAAGTCATTCGTTATATTGATGAAGCCGAAGAAAAACCGCGAACAAACTGCTTGGACGGAGTGCTAGCGTAGAAAGACTTTGAGTGGACGTCAGTTCGAGAATGACCCTGCTTGGACGAAGCGCTAGCAAAGGTCAAGTTTCAAAATTTCATGAAATGAAATCGCAGAAAGGAGGTAGAAAAACTTGAAATTAGATGGATTTGAGCAGATGTTAGTAGAACTAGCGCGCGAAGTTTCCTACTATCTGCGCAAAAATGGCGCCAGTTATGAAGATGCTGAAGATATTTCGCAAGATGCTCTGGTTAAAATTATCGAAACGAGTCATGTGCTACCACCGGACACGATGAGAGCTTGGCTTTATAAGGTGGCGATTAATCAGTTTCGAGATTTATATCGGCGAAAACAACGCTATGCTGAGATTCTGGAAGTGAAATTTGCGACCTTCGATGAACATGTTACAGCATTTGAGATGGAAAATCTGGAAGAAGTTTATGTGAGTCGAACCTTGCATTTACTCAAACCGAATTATACAGAGCTGTTGCTTTTGCGTTATGATGAGACATTGAGTCATGAGGAGATTGGTTTCCTTTTGGATATGAAATTAGACACGGTCAATACGACACTATACCGTGCCAGAAAAGCGTTTAAGAAAATCTATTTGGAGGTAAAAGAAAATGACGAAATTTGATGCGAATAAATTTGAAGAAGTGGTGAAAAAAAGTAAGCAGAAAAATCGGAAGAAAAGTATTTTGATGGTGCTGATTTCTGTTGTTTTATCAATTATCCTTGTTTTTGCGATATTACTCGGTATTTTCTCTATTAATGACCGACGTTTCTTTGAAAATGCGAAGTATCTTGAAGTTAGGACTCGGTTCATGACACCAAATGTGCAGACACGTCACTTACCTCAATCAGATATTGGATTATTTATCGGTAAAAATACAGTAGAAGTCCAAAAAGATGTCGATGGTTATCCACTAGAGTGGGGAAATATATCAGGGACTTTTAATATTTTCAGTAAGTTAGGAAAGGTAGACAGCTATAGTGTGGGTGGCAAATCCTATCCTGAAGGTCGCAGAATGAACTTTTTCAATCCGAATATCACTTACAAATTTATTACGGCTGATATTACAGAGAAAGCAAGGAAAGAAAATAATTATACTAGGAAACAAGGAAAGAATGGCTCATCTTGGGACGTGTATCCAGAAGAGCTGTATGAAGAAGTCAAATACCCAAATGATTTAGAAAATGTTGTTAAAACAGAAAATCGTGTGGTTGAAGTTGGCATTTCTTTTGACAAACCCTACACCTATGAAGAAGTCCAAAAGATGATGCCCGAAAATCTAGTACAAGCTTGGTATTGGGTGAGCGAAGGTGCGCAAACGACTAACAAGATCCAAAAAAATATCTATGTGGATGAGACAGATGAGGATGTTTTTGCACGAACAGTGACCTTTGGTTATTCAGAAAATAGTGATATTAAATTTGGAGACCTCCGATTAGGTAACTATTGGGAAGGTGATAAGGGTCTCAAGACAGCTTTTGACATGTTGAAAACAGACTACTCAAGTGAAATGGATAAGGAAGAGCGGAAAGTTTTAGATGGTATTTTGAAAAATAATCACTTGAAAAATAAAAAAGACATGTTGCTCAATGGGATTGTCTTAACAGGTAGAAGTGAAAACTTTAAACAGTTAGAAGGTAAATCTTGGATACAAGCCGCATCAGCTGGAGCGAGTGCGGAGATTGTCCCTTATATCAAACCAAGCAAATAATAGCAATAGTCCCTTAAATTGATAGAAATGTCCCACTTTACTAAATGAACCAGGAAAACTATTTTTGAAAAGCATCCTTTTCAAAAATAGTTTTTTTATCCCTTGACCCTAACGCAAGGTCATAGTTTATAATAGAGCTATAGTCAGGAGGAACACATGAATATCAAAGAAGTCGCCCAATTAGCTGGCATCAGTGTCCGTACTTTACATCATTATGATAAAATCGGCCTACTGGTGCCAACTCGAAATGCGTGGAATGACTACCGCGATTACTCAGATGATGATTTGGATAAACTCCAGCAAATTTGTTTTTTCAAGGCTTGTGGCTTTCCCTTGACCGAAATTCAGCACCTACTTGAAAGCTCAAATTTTGATAAGCATCAGGCATTTGAGTTGCAGCGAAGCTATTTATTGCACGAAAAAGACCGCATCACAACGCTTTTAGACACATTAGAGCGCTCGATGCAAGACATGAAAGGCAGTCTAACCATGACACAAGCAGAAAAATTTAAAGGGTTTGACTTTACAAAAGAAAATCCTTACGAAAAAGAAGCAATAGCACGCTTTGGAACAGAGGCTGTCGCGCAAACCAAGGAAAAAATCGACACCCTCTCTCATGACGGCAAGCAAAAAATATCTGATCAAATGAATCAGTTATTTCACGATTTAGCCAAGCTAAAGGATGAAAAACCCGGCTCCACCATTGCACAAGCAGCCATTGCCAACATGTATCATACTTTCAACGACACCTTGGGTTATCACTACACCTTAGAAGCCTTTCCAGGCCTAGGGCAATTGTATGTGCAAGATGAGCGTTTTACTGAAAACTTGAGACAGTATGGTGATGGATTCCCAGAATTTTTAGCGGCAGCTATGACATATTATGCCCAAAAGACTTAGCGCTAGTCTTTGCAAATTCCCTCTAGATACGCTATACTTTGAGTAAAGAAAACGCATTCAATAGAGGGAGAAAGACAAAATGTCAATCAAATTAATCGCCACAGATATGGATGGGACCTTTTTAAACAGTCAAAAAGACTACAATCGCGAGCGTTTTGCTGACTTATACACTGAGTTAAAAAAACGGGACATCAAGTTTGTCGTTGCCAGTGGCAATCAATCTTTTCAACTCAAGTCCTTTTTTCCAGACATTTCAGATGAGCTGACTTTTGCTGCTGAAAATGGTGCCCATGTTATGAGCAAAGGAAATGCATTATTTGCAGCCGATATGCCACGTCAGGCTTTTGAGAAAGCTTTGGCGATTTTGGCAGCAGATCCACAAGGAGAAGGCATCATCTGTGGGACAAAATCAGCCTATATTTTGGAGACAGCACCCGAGGCATTTTACACCTATACCCATCAATATTATCATCGCTTGGCAAGCGTGCCAGATTTATCAGCCATGTTTGATCAAGATACCATTGTCAAGATGGCTTTCAACTTTCCAGAGCAGCTTGTCGATGAAAAAATCGAGCAATTAACCGAAGCCTTACAAGGTCTGCTATTTCCTGTTTCGACTGGCGAGGGCGACATTGATATTTTAGTTCCAGGTGTGACTAAAGCGAGTGCCCTAGCAGATCTTGGCAATTTGTGGGGCATTCAGCCAGAAGAAATGGCAGCCTTTGGTGATGGTGGCAATGATCTTGAAATGCTACAATTTGTCGGTCATGGTTATGCCATGCGTAACGCTATTCTCAAAATTAAAGCCGTAGCAGACCATGTCATCGGGAGTAATGATGAAGACAGTGTCTTGACACAGATCGAGAAAATCCTTGAGGCGAATGACTAGCAAAAAATCTCATCCAGAAAAGATGAGATTTTTTATATTTAATCCTGTTGCTGATAAACCTGATCACAAACCCAAGCGGTGCGTAAGGCAGATTCAATCGTAGATGGACAGCTTCCTTGACCGTTTAATTCATCCACAATCGTCTGAATCAAATTTTGGTGGACGTGTTCAATCGTCCCAACTGGAATGGCTGTTTCCTGTTCAGCAGTCTTAAGCTGAATGGGATCGTTGCTAAAGCAGCCAAAGTTAATCTCACCTTTTGACCCCACGATTTGGATATTATCCGCAGTAGTCTCAGTCGTGAAACACCAATTACCCGTCCCTGTGATGTGATTGCCAAAAGCAAAGGATAGGGCAACGTTATCTTCTGGCGCATAATAACCCGCTTGATTCACGCTAAAAGCAGCGACTTTTTCAATGGCACCAAAGAAAAAGTCCAGAATATCAAGCGTGTGCACCGCCATATCCATAAAAATGCCACCACCAGAAATCTCAGGCTGGACGTGCCAATGCGTGCCATCAATCTCATCTGTGGTAGCCGGGCGGTAGTAGGCAACATTGACAAAGCGTACCTCACCGATAGCACCAGCATCTAATAGCGCTTTGACTTCAGTAAAGCGTGGTAAAGTCCGGCGATAGTAGGCGACGAAGGCTTTAACTTTTGCTTTTGTAAAGGCTTCTGAAATCTCTAAGGCTTCGTTATAGGTCAGTGCAATCGGCTTTTCGATATAGCAGACCTTACCAGCTTCAGCACAACGAAGGGCGTAGTCCTTGTGGGAGCCGGGAGGCGTGGCGATATAGACCGCATCTACCTTAGGGTCAGCGAGCAAGTCATCGACTGAGGCGAAAACTTTCTCGACATGATGGCGTTTGGCATAATCTTCTGCCTTAGTAAGCGTTCGATTAGTGACCCCGTATAAGACAGAATTTTTCGCCTTGTAAAAGCCTGGCCCACTTTTCTTTTCTGTGACATCACCCGTGCCAATCATGGCCCAATGAATTGTTTTCATAATCTTCCTCCTCGTGAAACTTGACCTTGTAAGTGTTTTCATGTTTCATTATACCACGACAAATAAAAAAGAAAGACTTTGAGTAGATAAAAGTCATTTCTTTTTGAAGATTTTGTAAGTGTCATAGCGTTTGCGCAAACTTTCCAAGGCTTTCTTTTCAGTCTGGTGTGTCGCATTTGGAAAGGCCTTGAGCATCCGCGCCCGTATCCTCTTTTGATGCGCCATGAGAGTCTCGATCTCAGTCGTCAGAGTTTCAGTCAGCTCATCTTTATGGCTATCAAATTTCTCAGATGCGTCCACAGCCAAATTGCCGAGATTCTCGGCCAAAGTGTCGCTGCCACGTCGGATCATGCGTGAGAGTTCATGCACCTGCTGTAAATCTCGGTTAAGGTGAGCGATGGCAACCACGGTGATGATGACATCTGTGAGCAAAATGAGGTAAAAAAGGCTGATGATAAGGGTGACCGGCAGGGTCGGCAAGTGCTCCAAAATCTTAGCGATGATCGGCTGGATGATTTTAATCAGAAAGACACCCGCAAGGCCCCACATAAAAGAAAATTTCAGGCAAATAAAGCCACCGATATTAAAAGGCTCCTGGGAATAATCCCACCATCTCATGTGGCACAATTTTTCTAAAACATAGCCACCGACTAATTCAAGCAAGCTTGCGATGATGACGGAGGCCAAGAAAAGGAGGGGGAGATTATCCGCAATCGGGTTTAGAAAGAGGATAAAGAGCACTGCACCAAACCCATAAATGGGACAGACAGCGCCATTTAGAAAGCCACGATTGACAAATTTGCCAGTATTGACTGAGGCATAAATGACTTCAAGGCACCAACCCAAAAAAGCATAGGCCGGGAAGTAAGTCAGAAAAGTGAGGACGATATGATCAGATAGCATGGATAACCCCTTTTTTGATGAGATTTAGCTGAATTATTAGGTGCGTTATCTTCATCTTATCATATTGTCTGGAAAATTGTGTGTCAGAAAAGGTCAAGCATTAGTCAGTATCCCTTGAACTGGCATATCGGTGCATGAATTTTGGAATTTCCGCAGAGATTTGCGTTGGTAGCACGACATAGCGTTCCCGCGCTAAGTCGTCTGCAATTGCCGAATGGGCATAAACGGCAGCTAAGACTGCTTGCTCAAGTGATGTCCGGAATTGACCAGAGAAACCCGCAATCATGCCAGCAAGGGTATCACCCATGCCACCAGTTGCCTGATAAGGGCCGCCAATGGTCAGTTGATAAATTTGATCAGCAGTGTAAATTTCTGTCTGGTATTTTTTTAGGACAAGAATGGGGGTTGGGGAGAAGTCGGCAAGTGCAGCTAAATTTTTAGCCGGCGTTTGGTCAGCAATCTCAAGCTGACTCAATCGCTGCCATTCCATCTGATGGGGTGTTAATACAATTCGCGCATCTGCCAGATCAAGCTGGTGTTCAGCCAGTAAAGTCAAGGCTGAACCATCTAGAATTAAAATCTGTTGAGGCTTGACGCTGTTTAAGGTCGCAGTCAAAATCGCCAACTGCTCTCCCAGACCTGATCCGATGAGGATGACATCAGCTGACGTGATAAAAGGTGTCAAATCTTGCGCGAAGTCTGTGACCATGGCCTCTGGCAAGTGGCTGTGTAGGGCTGTGAAATTACTGGGATGAGTCGCGACGGTGACGAGGCCGGCACCGCTATTGACGGCGGCTAGGGCGTTCATGATGACAGCGCCACCGTACTGTTCGGTGCCACCGATGATCAGAATCCGACCATAATCGCCCTTATGCGTGGCATTAGCGCGTCTAGTAATCGTTTGCTCGAGAATTTCCTGTGTTAGTTTGTAGATCATCGCCTTATTCCCCATTTTCACGGAACCAAGCCCTGTCGCTATCTTCGTTTTCGGTTAAAATCTTGTGCATGGTTCGTTGGGCTTGGGGGACAAACATTTGAGGTTCGGGTGAGACGGGGAGCCACTTGACTTCAAGGGTCTCATCGCCATCGGCCTGAATCTGTCCGCCCACGAGCTGTACTTCAAAACCAATGGCGATATTTTCTTGCGCATCGCCCCAAGCATTTTGATCGATGATATGTGTGGAAAGCCCTAAAACTCGAACGACTTCGACATCAAGACCTGTTTCTTCCTTGAATTCACGGACGACCGCCTGCATGGGCGATTCCCCATAATCCAAGAAGCCGCCAGGAAAGCCCCAACCACTATCCGGTGAATCCGCGCGACGTTCCAGTAAAATTTCCGTTCGGTCAGCGCTCCAAAGCACACCAAAAGCTGTCACGAAAATCATCCCTTGATGCCCTACCAATGCGCGCATCTCTGCAATATAATTTTTCTCCGTCATGTCTTACATCCTTTAAGGTTTTGAACTTCAAGCTAACTTCTTAGGAAAATAGATAATTTGTGAACCTGCGCAAGCGCAGAAGTTTCACCAGCGACGAGTAATCGCAGGAGCACACCCAAATTCCTAATTTTCTACAGAAGTTTGTGGCTGCGGTTACTCGCCACAGAAAAACCATGTGCGACTATGTCGCACCGCTTTCAGTATCATGTTATTGATAACCTAAATCTTATCATAATTTTCGGCGATTTTGTTATAATAAAAGGATGACCTCACACACTTTACTCAAATCTAAGGAAAGAATCGATCAGCTGGCGACGAATGACGTGAAAATCATCCAGTCTCGCGACGTTTTTTCCTATTCCGTTGATGCCGTGCTCCTCAGCCGTTTCCCCAACATCCCCAAGCGCGGGCAAATCGTCGATTTGTGCGCGGGAAATGGTGCAGTCGGCCTGTTTGCCAGCAACAGTACCAACGCCAGCATCGTTGAAATTGAAATCCAAGAACGCTTGGCAGATATGGCCACGAGAAGTGTGCAGTTGAACGGGCTAGAGCAGCAAGTGCGCGTGATTCAGGATGATTTGGCTAATACGCTAGACCATCTCAAGCCATCCAGTACAGACTTGATTTTCTGTAATCCGCCTTATTTTAAGCTAGACGAAAACTCTCGAATCAATGAAAGCGAGCATTATCTGTTAGCGCGACATGAACTGGCAACCAATCTCGATGACATCTGTCGCATCAGTCAACAACTGCTCAAAACCAACGGTCATCTGGCCATGGTCCACCGACCCGACCGCTTTTTTGAGATTATCCAAACCATGACTAAATATAATCTAGTGCCCAAACGGATCCAGTTTGTCTATCCCAAAGCAGATCGAGATGCTAACATTTTACTGATCGATGCCATTAAAGATGGCAAGCCCGGTGGCGAGAAATTCCTACCACCCTTGATTTTGCACCAGGCAGACGGCAGTTACACAGACGAGGTACATCAGATTTATTATGGCTAACTATTATTTTTATGTCCTCTTATGTGCCGATCAGTCGCTTTATGCAGGCTATACCAATGATTTAGACAAACGTATCAAAGCTCATAATGCTGGACAAGGTGCTAAATACACCAAAGCCAGACGACCAGTCGAGTTAGTCTATTCCGAAACCTTTTCAGATAAATCAGAGGCCCTGAAACGGGAATACTGGTTTAAGAAAACTTTGAAAACACGCCCTAAAAAAGATGCCTTTCTCCGTGAAAAAGGTATTGTGGTCACAGCTGGCCAGGTGAGGCAGCTTTAACCGGTTGACCAAGAAAAAACACCTCCAAGTCAAGGAAGACTTGGAGGTGTTTTGCTGTGATTAATAAATCAAGTCAAAGATTTCCATCGCCACAAGGTCGATGCTATCGAAATCAGAAGTTTCTTTGATTTTTGGATATTTCACGATGAAGACTTGGTTTTCGCCGTCAAAGCTGACAGTGATTTGCACTTCTTCGTCTTTTTCAAAATTAAAAGTGTCTTTTGGATCACCTGATACCACAAGTTTTTCCAATCGGTTAAGAATAGCAGAGAGATGAGATTTCATTTTATACGGATTCCTTTATGTAAGATATTAAAACGATTCCTTGAATCGTTTTAACGTTTATTATTTTAACTTTATTTTACCATATTTATTGAGAATTTTGGCGTGTTTGATTGCTTTTTTCGCAAAATAGGCAACTTTTTTTGGCGTTCTGGCAACGGTTTTAACGGTTTTTACTGGCGCTTGACGAACGATTCGCGCCGTCCGTCGCGGGATAGACTCCCCTTTTTGCGCCAGATACTGATCATTTGAGATGATTTTATCCAGATAGAACTCGTAGACACGTAGGGCAAAGTTTTCTGCCGAAATCTCGTAAAGTTTTTGATCATAGCGGGCTTGATCAAAGGCAGGCGTCTCAGTCATTGCCGCCAAAATCGTCTCTGCAATGGCCTCATCACTCGCAAAGAGTCGACCAAAGACTGGTTCAGTGATCAGACTCTGCAGATAAGCATTATCCGTAGCTAAAACAGGCGTACCAGAGGCCAAAGCCTCGATATACGTCAGGCCCTGCGTCTCACTCGTCGAAGCAGAGATAAAGAAATCCGCTGCCTTATAGTAATAAGCTGTCTGATTATTATCAACAAGCCCCGTGAAAATCACGAGATCATCCAGCCCCAGCTCTGTGACTAGCTTCTTGAGCTTATCAGCATATGGCCCACTCCCGACAATCACGAGTTTAACTTTGACTTGCTCCCGAATCGTCGCGAGACTTCTAACGATAGATTGGATATTTTTTTCTTCGGCAATGCGGGATAAGGACAGTAGCATCGTTTCATCAGGTAGAATACCCAGACTTGAACGCAATTCAGCACAGTCAGCTGCAGTAATTTCAGGGCGGACAAACTTATCTAAAGCAATCCCAGTCGGAATCACCCGTTTTTCAAGATTAACGCCATACCCTTCAACAATGTCTAAGACAATCGCGCTAGGCACAATAATCCCATCCACGCCGAATAAATAACTCTTGATGACATATTTGACCATACCTGGCCGAATGATTTTGCCCTTGGCGATATAATGGACATAATCTTCATATTTGGTATGCAAGGTATGAATGACCGGAATCTTAAGCTGTCTTGCCACCAGTTTCCCTAACATGCCAACCCCAAACTCAGTTTGGGTGTGGATAATATCGAGATGATAAGTTTGAGCCACCTGATAAGCAGCGACGACCCCTTTAAGGACGATACGTCGTTCCGCCAGTGAGATCAAGGGAATACTGCTTAAACGAATGACGTTATCCTGGTCATCAGCAGGATCCGCGTGGGGGTCTGTTGTCGTAAAAATAAAGACCTGATGGCCCATTTGGGTGAGCTGGTTGGATAAGGTTTCGATTGACGTGGCGACACCCGAAACCTGTGGTAAATAAGAGTCAGTAAAAAGACCAATTCTCATAAAAACTCCTTTAGAGATTGAAAACGACGCCTGCTTGAGTCAGCCAAACTAGTCATGGCTAAGCAGTGCTTGTCGTTAGCAGATGCCGCAATCAAAGGCATCTTTAGTTGTCTAAAACTTGTTGATAGGCCGCGACGAGTTGGCTGGAGATGCTCTCAATCGACCGACTCTCAGCGACCCGATGGCCAGCATCGCGTTTGTCAATCTTGCCGTCTAACACGTCTCTTAAGGCAGAGACAAAGTCCTCATTCGTTGCCACAAGGGTAGCTGCACGGTTATCAAGCCAGCCGCCATAGACCGGAATATCGCGCGCGACCACGTGTTGACCGGACGCCAGGGCTTCCAGGACGACGATCCCTTCAGTTTCCTCGTGCGACGGGAAGAAGAAGACATCGCTAGCGGTCATGGCGCCCTCATAAATATCGCCCTTGATATAACCCGGAAACTCGACATTGGCGGGGTGATTTTTCTTGACCAGGCGGCGGACCCAACCCGGAACAGTCCACAGATTGGTCTCGCCAAACCAGATAAAGCGCACATCCGGCATCATGTCAGCGACCTTGACGAAATCGTCGATCCCCTTGCGCTTGAAATACAGCGCCGCACACATGACGATTTTTTGCTCGGGCAATACTTGGAAATGATGTCTAAAGGCTTGCTCTTTTTCAGGCGACTGGGTATATTTGCTCAGGTCAATGCCGTTTGAAATGGCGACAACCGGGACCCCCACACCGTAGGAGGTGATGAGTTGCTTAGAATAGTCAGTTGGTGTGATCACCATATCCGCATGGCGGTATAAAAAGGTCAGGTATTTTTTAACAATCGGTGCTAATAAATTGGAGCCGATGAAAGAGTTTCTGAAATCTTCCATTGTCGAATGCCCATGGTAGATGACTTTCTTACCCATTCGCTTGGCACGAAAAAGCAGCAGAATGCTTTTAATGCCGTAAGTGTTAATATGTGCAATGTCAAAATCCTCGTGGGGATTTGTCGTATAGTCAACGCCAGCAATGTCTAAGGCTCGCTTTTGATGGTGGATGGCACGGCCAATGCCTGATTTACGTAGGAACTTTTCGGCTTCTAAATAGAGTAAAATTTTCATAACTTATATCTATTATATCAGAAAAAAACAAGGAAACATCAGACTTACGGCGTAAATTCAAGAAAAAGGCAAATATTCGTGAAAAAAATATGTTTTTTTTCAAAAAAAGGCTTGACCCATTTTCATTTTTGCGATATAATGATTTATGTTGCTGAGGAAATCAGAAACAAATTACTTACCTCGGTCCGTTGGTCAAGGGGTTAAGACACCGCCTTTTCACGGCGGTATCACGGGTTCGAATCCCGTACGGACTATCACAAACTTTCGTCAGATTGGACGGAAGTTTTTTTGTAACTTTTTATGAAAATAAGTGTATAATCATTTTCATAAGGGAGAACTACGATGTTTGGAAAAAAAGAAAAAGACAAAAATAATCAGGCGATAGAAAACTTTGATCGGTTATTGACACAAGCGATTGAGGCCAAGGATGTGACACCTGAGATTAAGGCAATTCTGGTGACCCACTATCAACGTTTTCAAAGCTCACGCAATATCGAGCGAGAATGGGCGCAGATTTCGTCAGCGCTCAGACCTTTTGCGCTAAAAATGACGTTGCCACACTCAACAGGGGAGCTCTACCTGGCTCTTAACAATCGGCATTTAACCTTAAATGAAATTGTGGGGAGTCAAGCTATTTTGACAAGCTTTTTGCTGCATATCTGACCAGCAAAAAAATCACGCTTGACGGCGTGATTTTTGCTGGCTTTATTTATCTTGTTCTGCCTTGGCAGATTCAGCATCTTCAAAATTTAATTTATCAGAGGAAGCAGCGAGTTTAATGGTCGCTGTTTTTTCTTTGCCTTCACGATAGAAGGTCACTTTCATCTCGTCGCCAATACTATATTTGTAAAGGGCGCTTTGAAGTTCTGTACTTGTGGTCACTTTAGTATCACCGATTTTCGTGATCACATCGTATTTCTTAAGACCGGCAGTGTCGGCGGGTAGATCTTTTTGGACTTTGGCGATGACAACACCTGCTGTGACTGCGTCAGGGAGTTTGAGTTCGTCGATATAGCGCGAGTTGATGCCTGTGAGGTCAACCATTTGCACACCGAGGGCTGGCCGTTTGATTTCGCCGTCTTTTTCGAGTTTGTTGATAATTTCAACGACATCATTAGATGGAATGGCAAAGCCCATGCCTTCGACTGAGATATCTTGTGATGATGAGCCTGTCGCAGAAATCTTGCTGGAGTTGATGCCGATGACTTGGCCTTCGACATTGATCAAGGCACCACCTGAGTTGCCGGGGTTAATCGCAGCATCGGTTTGGATGGCGTTGATATTGACCGTTTGGTTGCTTTCGTTTTGCATGACCACTTTGCGTGACAGGCTAGAGATGATCCCTTCAGTGGCTGAGTTGGCATATTCACTGCCCAGAGGAGAGCCGATAGCAATCGCAGGTTCACCGACGGTGAGTTTAGAAGAATCGCCAAATTCAGCGACTTTTGTGACTTCTTTTGATGAAATTTTAATGACCGCTAAATCGCTGTAAGCATCTTTTCCGACGAGGGTACCTTTGACCTTATCGCCGTTTGAGAGCATGACTTCGAGCGAGCTTGCGCCGTCCACGACATGGTTATTGGTCACGACATAGGCGTCCCCGCCGTCTTTTTTGTAGATAACACCAGAGCCTTCACCTGCGGGTTGTTCTTTGGCGTCCTCTTTGTTAGCGGCCGGGCTATCGCCGAACAGGTCATCTAATGACCCGCTTGACGCTGTTTTTTGATAATTAATGACAGAGACAACGGCGTCAGAGACTTTGGCAATCGCTTTGGTCGTCCCGCTCGATACCTTATAGGAAACATCAGACACTTTGCTTGTCCCGGTACGATTCGTCGTGAGCGGCGTGTCACCCGTCAAATGGTCGTAGGCGATATTACCACCTAGGGAAATAGCCCCACCGATAATGCCGGCAGCGATCAATTTTGCAGCAGTTTTTTTACTATTTTTCATACGGTAACTTCCTTTGTTTTTAATCTTGATAACTTAAGTTTAGCTTATACCACTTAATCATACCTTAAAACTAAGCATTTGTTAAATATTTAGTCGAGTGGCTTGTCAAGTTTGTGAAAGTTATACACAGTTTTGTGGATAAAGCCTTTATTTTGTGAACAAGTGTGTAAAAACCCATGAGTTTTCCACAAAAATGTGGAAACTTTTGTGAAAATGTGGATAAATCAAGTTTTCACAGCCTTACATTTCTTTTCTACTGTGGATAAAAATGATCTTGATTTTTTGGTATAATAAAACCATGAGAATAAAGATCATTAGTGTCGGTAAATTGAAGGAAAAGTATCTCACGGCGGGGATTGCGGAATACGTCAAGCGGTTATCGCGTTTTGGCCAGGTTGAAATCCTTGAGTTAGCCGATGAAAAAACGCCGGATAAGGCTTCCGAAAAGGAAAATGCCCAGATTTTAGTCAAAGAAGGCGATCGGATTTTGGCGAAACTCACAGATCGTGATTTTGTCTATGCGATGGCCGTCGAAGGTAAACTCATCTCGTCAGAAGACTTATCCACAAGTCTCGAGCAAGCCATGCAACAGGCCTCGACCCTGGTTTTTATCATTGGTGGTAGTTTAGGCTTGGATCCGCGAGTTAAAAAAAGGGCCAATGCCCTGATTAGTTTTGGTCGGATCACCTTGCCTCATCAATTGATGCGGCTCGTGTTAGTCGAACAAATCTACCGCGCCTTCATGATTCGCGAAGGCAGTTCCTACCATAAATGACAGACGGATTGAAAGAGTAGACCATGACCATCATTACCACCTTTTTAGCCCATCAAAATCCTGACAATGCGTCAGACATGAAGCGCTACATGAAAAACCACTTTGAATTTCTGGGGATTAAAACACCGGAACGCCGGGCGCTGTCCCGAGATTTTTTGCGTGAAAAAGCCAAAGAGGGGTGTGTTGACTGGGTGCTTGTGGATCATTTATGGGCCCTAGACTACCGTGAATTTCAATATCTGGCTGGGGATTATCTTAAAAAAGTTCAAAAATGGCTGACCTTAGCCGATTTGGACAAGCTTTATGCCCTAGCCATCCAAAAATCGTGGTGGGATTCGATTGATTTTCTGGATGAACACGTGGGCAGTATTGTGCAACGTTTTCCACAGGCCAAGGCAACCATGTTAGTCTGGTCACAAGATGACAACTTTTGGATTCGTCGGTTGGCGATTGATCATCAGTTGGGGTTTAAACTGAAGACGGATGCGGATTTATTAGCGCAAATCATTCAAAATAATTTGGGGTCAGACGAATTCTTTATCAATAAGGCCATTGGTTGGAGTTTGCGGGAGTATTCTAAAGTTGCGCCCGACTGGGTGCGCGACTTTATCGAGGCGTCTGGCGATGAACTCAACAGTTTATCAATAAGAGAAGGCTTGAAAGTTTTAAAACGCACATCGGTTTAAGCAGCGTTAAGGGGTGCTGTTGGTATAAAAGGTTGACAGGTGCAACGAGATAGGAGTGATGACAGTTGACAAAAAAAAATTATCGGATTTTTGAACGGGTGCGCGTGGCGGTCATGATCACCTTTTTCAGTGGCTTTTTGGACGCCTATACCTTTGTGACGCAGGGGAAGCGGTTTGCTGGTTTGCAGACGGGGAATTTCATCTACCTGATGAAGAGTCTGGCGGAAGGGAATTTGACGGGGGCGTCGAATTATTTGCTGCCGATTTCCGCCTTTATGCTAGGCGCTGTCTTTACCTATTTTGCTCGAAAATTTGCCGTTCAAAATCAGCATTTGCGTTGGCACGCTTTGGCTGGTTTAATTATTTTTATAGGCGTCTTGATCACGGCTGTCATGGCGCAATTTGTCGCCTCGAAATGGACGGTCCTGTCGCTTTCTTTCATCGCTGCGGTTCAGTTGGAGTCGTTCAAGCGGATGCGTGGTGTGCCTTACGCCAACACGATGATGACGGGAAATCTGAAAAATATGTCTGTTTTCATCGTGCAAGGGTTGGTCGAGCGAAAACCTGAGATTTTGAAACGTGGTGGCTATACTTTTTTAATCATCGCAGGTTTCTGTCTGGGGGTTTTCATTTCGACCGTTTTAGCGCACAAATTTGATGAAAATGCCCTATATGCCCTTTTGCCAATTATCTTTGTGTTCAATCTGGTGCTGTATTTAGAGAAAGTAAATGGGTTTGACTGAGTCACTTATGGAAGATCACGTGATCAAGCATCAGTTAACTTCTTGGGAATCTTGTCTAATATGTGCAAGTCGTTCTTGTTCATAATATGAGATGTACTATAGAAGAAAAATAAGAAAAATTTGAGATATCGAACATTTTGAGTCGTTATCAATCAGAGTTAAAACAAATGTATTGACAAAGTCAGATAGCGTGATAAAATAGTAACAATATCTAAACGCAAAGCAAGCATTTGCTGACTTATAAATAAGAAAGAAGGAACTATTTCGATGTCAAATTGGGACACTAAATTTCTAAAAAAAGGCTACACATTCGATGACGTATTGCTTATTCCGGCTGAAAGTCATGTACTACCAAACGAGGTTAACATGAGAACACAGTTGGCCCCCAACTTGATTTTGAATATTCCTGTTATTTCGGCGGCCATGGATACTGTCACTGATAGCGCGATGGCCATCTCGATGGCACGTCAAGGTGGTCTGGGCGTGGTTCACAAAAATATGAGCGTTACTGAGCAAGCCGATGAAGTGCGTAAAGTCAAACGTTCAGAGTCTGGTGTTATCACTGATCCCTTTTTCTTGACACCAACCCATACGATTCAAGAAGCAGAAGACTTGATGTCTATGTATCGGATTTCTGGTGTGCCAATCGTTGAAACGCTTGAAAACCGTAAATTAGTTGGGATTTTGACCAACCGTGATCTGCGTTTTGTTGAAAATTACGACCAAGAAATTAAAAATGTGATGACTTCTGATGATTTGGTGACGGCGCAAGTCGGCACGACATTAAAAGAAGCGGAATCACTCCTTCAAAAACATAAAATTGAAAAATTACCACTTGTGGACGGTGAAGGCCGTTTGTCAGGCTTGATTACGATTAAAGACATCGAACGTGTGATTGAGTTTCCAAATGCTGCGAAAGATGCCCAAGGCCGTTTGATTGTGGCGGGTGCCGTTGGTGTCAGCTCTGACACTTTTGAACGGGCAGAGGCCTTGTTCGAAGCGGGAGCTGATGCGATCGTTATCGACACTGCCCATGGCCATTCAGCAGGCGTTTTGCGTAAAATCGCTGAAATCCGTGCTCATTTCCCAGACCGGACCTTGATTGCAGGGAACATTGCCACTGCTGAAGGCGCGCGTGCCCTTTATGAAGCAGGGGTTGACGTGGTGAAAGTCGGGATTGGTCCCGGTTCAATCTGTACGACGCGTGTCATAGCAGGTGTCGGTGTGCCACAAGTCACAGCCATTTATGATGCGGCAGCCGTGGCGCGTGAATATGGCAAAACAATCATCGCTGATGGCGGGATCAAGTATTCAGGCGACATCGTTAAAGCCCTTGCCGCTGGTGGCGATGCTGTCATGCTTGGCTCGATGTTAGCCGGCACAGATGAATCACCAGGCGAATTCGAAATCTACCAAGGCCGTAAATATAAAACTTATCGTGGCATGGGTAGCCTGTCAGCCATGAAAAAAGGCTCATCAGACCGTTACTTCCAAGGCGGTGTCAATGAAGCCAATAAACTTGTCCCAGAAGGCATTGAAGGACGTGTGGCTTACAAAGGGTCAGCGACTGATATCGTTTTCCAAATGATCGGTGGCTTGAAAGCCGGCATGGGTTACACTGGCGCTGCGGATATCGATGCTCTGCATGAAAATGCCCAGTTTATCGAAATGTCAGGCGCTGGTTTGAAAGAAAGCCATCCGCATGATGTCCAAATTACTAAAGAAGCACCTAACTATTCGGTGCATTAATCATATAGAAAAGTTTCCCAGCATTAGATGTTGGGAACTTTTTTAATTTGATGAGTTAAGGTTTACAAGGAAAAAGTAATAAAAAAATAAACTTTTTTCTAGATAGCTATTGACACCGCTTACATAAGGTGTTAAAATTTACCTAAATGAAGGTGCGGATAGTTATTATTAAGTTAAGCTAGACCAAAAATGTATAGGTAGTCCTATCGTTTTTGGTCTATTTTTTATCTGTTTGAAAAGATGGAGTTGGGATATGCAAATCAGTAAAATTCTTAATAACAATGTTGTCATCACGGAAAAAGATCATGCAGAAGTTGTTGTCATGGGCCGTGGATTGGCATTTGGAAAGAAGATTGGCGATCAGATTGCAGTGGATAAGATTGAAAAATTTTATACGCTGAAAGGTGATGAAAGTAGTCGAGTTGATGAATTGCTTGCTGAAATTCCAGATGAAATTTTCGAGATTACAGATAAGGTCATCACGCTTGCTAAGGATAGAATTCCCGGCAAAATTAATGATTCACTTTTCTTATCACTTGCTGACCACATCAATGCAACGCAGTTGCGTGCTAAAGATGGAATTACAATTAAAAACTTCCTGCTTTGGGATATTAAACGTTTCTTTCCAACAGAATATAGTATTGGAAAAACGGCTGTTTCAGATATCTCTGAAAGATTTGGCTTACCCCATCTTCTGGAAACAGACGATGAAGCTGGTTTCATTGCCATGCACATCGTCAATAGTGAACTTGGACGGGGTAGCTCAAGTGCATCAGAATTGACAAAATTAATGGAAGAAATGTTGACAATCGTCAAATATAGCTTACAAGTTGCGATTAATGAAGATGACATTTTCTTCCAGCGTTTTGTGACACATCTCAAGTTTTTTAGTGAGCGTGTGTTATTAGGTGATTCTAAAGGGATGCCAAGTTCTGATGATAGTCTTTTTGAGATGATTATCGAAAAATTTCCAGAGAGTTATGAAACGACGAGCAAAATTGTTAGTTTTTTGGAAAAAACACGTGGGTATCATGTCTCAAAAGATGAGCAGACCTACATCACGATTCATCTGGCACGTATTGTGCAGAAGAATTAGCATCACCTGTTTAAACGGTAAACAAACACAGTTTAAACAGCTTAAAAGTGGTAACACGGATGGTTACATTAAGTTGGCCAAACCTAAAATATACAGGTGGCAATCTAGTCACCTGACATAAATTTTAGGAGGATCCTACAATGGGCAGATATGAAGAACTGGCGAATAAAATCGTCAAAGAAGTCGGTGGCAAGGAAAATGTCAACTCGTTAACAAACTGTATTACAAGACTGCGTTTTAAATTAAAAGACGAGTCTAAAGCAAATACAGAGAAGCTAAAAAACATGGATGGTGTCGTAACTGTCATGCAGGCAGGCGGGCAATATCAGGTGGTTATTGGTAATCATGTCCCTGATGTTCGTAAAGATGTTGATGCTGTCTTAGGTGTTTTAGAGCCAGTCGTTGATAATGGACCAAAGGGAAATTTGTTTGACCGCTTTGTGGACATGATTTCTGGTATTTTCCAACCAGTTTTACCAACATTGGCAGCAGCAGGTATGCTAAAAGGTGTTGCGGCTATTTTGAGTTTTGCGATGGGACCAGCATTTGCAGCTGGTTCTACCTATGCCCTATTTAATGCAATGGGAGACGGTCTGTTTCTTTTCTTACCAATATTCCTAGGCTATACATCTATGAAAAAATTTGGTGGGGCACCTTTCTTAGGGATGATGATTGCATCAGCTCTTGTTTATAAAGGCTTTATTGATGGCTCAGCAACAGCACAATTCGCTGAAGCGGGTGGCATGGACTTCTTTGGTATCCCATTCTCAATTCCAGCAGCAGGTTACGGTTCGACAGTAATGCCAATTGTCGGTGCAACTGCTTTCGCCGCTTTTGTTGAAAAAAATCTTCGTAAGGTCATTCCGGATGTGGTTAAGCTTTTCTTAGTGCCATTTTTCACAGCACTCATTGTTGTGCCATTGACTTTCTTAGTGATTGGTCCTGTGATGAATTTGGTTGCGGATGTGTTAGGGAACAGCTTACTAGCAGTTCAAAACTTTAATCCCATTATTTTTGGTGCTATTATCGGTTTTGGATGGCAAATTTTGGTTATGTTTGGGATGCACTGGGCGCTTATCCCATTTGTGATTATTGCCTTATCATCAGGCCAACCAACAGCACTTCTGGTTGGTAGTGGTAGTGTTTCGTTTGCACAAACAGGTGCTGTTCTTGCAGTACTATTGAAAACAAAAAATATGAAATTAAAAGAACTGTCTATCCCTGCCTTTATCTCAGGTATCTTTGGGGTGACAGAGCCAGCGATTTATGGGGTTACGCTACCTAAGAAAAAACCATTCTGGGCATCATGTATTGTTGGTGCCGTCACAGGTGCTATTGCTATGGGATTAGGCATTGAAGTCTACAATAATGGTGGTTTAGGTATTTTCAGATATACAACATTAATTGCCCCAGATGGGTCAATGAAATTTGTGATTTATAGTGTCATCTTAGATGTGGTTGCTTTGATAGCAGGTTTTGGTCTGGCTTATGTCTTAGGTTTTGATGATGATGCACCAACAGTGACACTTACGAAAGAAGAAGCTAAAAAAGCTGCGACTGGTCAGAAAAACGTCGCGCACAATGGAGAAACCCTGTCTACCCCTGTAGAG
Source organism: Lactococcus sp. (assembly GCA_047833645.1). Classification (GTDB taxonomy): domain Bacteria; phylum Bacillota; class Bacilli; order Lactobacillales; family Streptococcaceae; genus Pseudolactococcus. The sequence continues at coordinate 1,185,982 of CP181259.1, read as the reverse complement.
GGTCAAGTTTTACCACTTAGTGAAGCAAAAGACGCAGCTTTTTCAGAAGGAATTATGGGAAAAGGTGCTGTGATTATGCCAAGTAAAGGCGAAGTTGTTGCACCATTTGATGGTAGCGTTATGACACTTTTCCCAACTAAACACGCCATTGGTCTGATTTCAGATAAGGGTGCAGAAGTTTTAATCCATGTCGGCATGGATACTGTCCAACTGGAAGGCAAATATTTTGAAAGTTTTGTCAAACAAGGTGATACAGTGAAAAAAGGTCAAAAATTGTTATCATTTGACATCAAAGCGATTGAAGAAGCTGGATTTAGCACACAAACACCAATTATTGTGACGAATACGCCAGATTATGAAGAGATTAAGGTAACTGATAAGCAAACAGTCACAAATAGCGATGCTTTATTGACAACTATTTAAGTTTAGGCGAAAAAGGCAATAATATAACAAGTAGATAGTACGCTTAGGCGTACTATTTGTACAAGTAAGTAAAAATAATCTATTAAATAAATACAAGATAGGAGAAATATGACATTTCCAAAAGATTTTTTATGGGGTGGCGCGATAGCCGCCAATCAATTTGAGGGTGGCTACGACCAAGGTGGTAAAGGCCTTTCTGTTCCTGATTTAAAAACAGTCGGTGGGGTGAAGCTCGAACGCCGTTTCACGCCAACAGTTGAAGATGGTGTCTACTATCCAAGCCATAAGGCGATTGATTTTTATCATCACTACAAAGAAGACATCAAACTTTTTGGTGAGATGAACTTCAATATTTTCCGCATGAGCATTTCATGGTCACGGATTTTCCCAATGGGTGATGAGTTAGAGCCAAATGAAGCCGGTTTGGCATTTTACGATGATGTCATTGATGAACTGATTAAAAATGGCATGACACCATTAATCACCCTATCACATTTTGAATTGCCAATGGGCATTGTAGAAAACTATAATGGCTTTTCAGATAGACGTGTGATTGACCTCTTTGTCCGATATGCTGAAACCGTCATGACACGCTACAAATCCAAAGTCAAATATTGGATTACCTTTAATGAAATGAACTTTGGTGCCATGGATCATGGTGAGCTAACTGTTTTAGGCATGAATCCAAACGATGAAACGATCTATCCAAACGGTGCTAAAACTAACGAAAAAGTTCGTTTCCAAGCCCTACACAATGCTTTAGTTGCTAGTGCAAAAGTGGTAGAATTAGGTCATGAGATCAATCCAGACTTCATGATTGGTTGTATGATTTGCCATATTACGAGCTATCCCTTGACACCAAAACCTGAGGATGTCCTCAAACGCAAAGAGTTTGACCTCTTATTTGCCAAGTTTGTCGGTGATGTGCAAACTCGCGGTGTCTATCCGTCTTACATGACAACTTACCTGAAAAACAAGGACATTTTCCCTGTTTTTGAGGCTGGCGATGCTGAAATTCTCAAAGCTGGCACCGTCGATATGTACACGTTTTCTTACTACATGACGATTTGTATCACGACCGACGAAAACGCCAACGAAACAGGCGGCAACCTCATGGGTGGCAAGGCCAATCCTTATCTCAAAGCAAGTGAGTGGGGCTGGCAAGTTGACCCGATTGGTCTAGAATACACCTTGATTGACCTGCAAGACCGTTATCATATGCCACTGATGGTCGTGGAAAATGGTCTAGGCTTTGCAGATGAGCTGCAAGCAGACGGGACGATAGTAGATGATTACCGTATTGATTATATGCGGGATCATATTAAAGCCATGGACTCAGCCATTGAAAAAGGGGCTAATCTGATTGGCTACACCATGTGGGGGCCGATTGACTTAGTATCGGCCGGCACGGGTGAAATGAAAAAACGTTATGGTTTCATCTATGTCGATATGAATAATGATGGTTCTGGTAGTCTCAAACGCTATAAGAAAAAATCATTTGATTGGTATAAAGAAGTGATTACAAGTAATGGTGAGAAACTCTAAAAGAGATAGAGAAGGAGAGATATGGCATTTCCAAAAGATTTTTTATGGGGAGGCGCAACAGCTGCCAATCAGCTGGAAGGTGGCTACTTAGCAGGAGGCAAAGGCCTTTCAGATGCAGATGTTTGCACAGGTGGCTCCCATACCCAAAGTAAACGCATCACGCCAGTTTTGGAAGCGGATACATTTTATCCGTCACATGAGGCGATTGATCATTATCATCGTTACCAAGAAGACATCGCGCTTTTTGCAGAAATGGGCTTTAAAGTCTACCGTTTTTCAATTGCTTGGACGAGAATTTTCCCAACGGGTGAAGAAACGGTGCCAAATGAAGTAGGCCTACAATTTTATGAAAACTTAATCGATGAGTGCCTAAAATATGGGATTGAGCCACTCGTGACGATTTCACATTATGAAATGCCTTATGCCTTGACTGAAAAATACAATGGTTGGACAGATCGTCGTGTGATAGACTTTTATGTGACCTATTGTCAGGCGATTTTCACGCGTTTCAAAGGGAGAGTTAAACGCTGGTTGACTTTTAATGAAATTAATTGTGGCGCCCTGCCGATGGGTAATCTGCTAAGTTTAGGCATTCTAAATGATGGCACGACTGAATTTATGCACCAAGTTGATCAACCTCAATTACGTTTTCAAGCCTTGCACCATCAGTTTATTGCCAGTGCTAAAGCCGTTCAGTTGGGGCATGAAATTGACCGAGACAACCAAATTGGTTGTATGCTTGCTTATATGATGAGCTATCCTTTAACGCCTAATCCAGCAGATGTTTTAAAGAATCAAAAAGTCATGCAGATGTTTAATTATCTTTGTGGCGATGTGCAAGTACGTGGCGCTTATCCCAATTTTGCCAAGCGTTATTTGACAGAAAATGATATTCAAATTGAAAAAGAGCCAGAGGATGACGCGATTCTAGCAGCTGGTAAGGTTGATTTTTATACTTTCAGCTATTATATGACCGTCTGTCAAACGACAGATGAAGCGGCTATGAGCGGCGGCAATCTCATGGGTGGTGCTAAAAATCCTTATTTAACATCAAGTGATTGGGGCTGGCAGATTGATCCACTGGGCTTACGAATTGCCCTAAATGAACTCTATGACCGTTACCAAATACCGCTGATGGTTGTGGAAAATGGTTTAGGCGCCTATGATGAGATGACGGCTGATGGCACGATTGACGACAGTTATCGCATTGACTACCTCAAACAGCATATTGAAGCCATGCATGAGGCAGTCCTTGATGGCGTTGACCTGATTGGCTACACACCATGGGGCTGTATTGACCTAGTCTCAGCCTCAACTGGCGAAATGGCCAAACGCTACGGCTTTATCTATGTTGAAAAATACGATGATGGATCAGGTGATTTTTCAAGACGTCGGAAAAAATCTTTTGACTGGTACAAATCAGTCATTGCAAGCAATGGTGAAAAACTTTAAGCAAGAATTTTCATCTTTAAATTAAAAGGGGAAAGAAAACATGACGAAAATAGCTTTTTTTGATGTAGATGGCACATTGGTTGGGGATTCGAGTGTGCCAACACCGGCAACAGTTGAGACGGTGCACCGTTTTCAAGCTGCAGGCCATCTCGCTTTTATCTGCACAGGGCGCTCTAAGCCTGAGATTTTGCCTGAGATTATGGCGATTGGCTTTGATGGGATGATCGGTGCTGGCGGTGGCTATATTGCTTACGGTGATGACATCCTTCACCATCATACCATGCCAGAAAAAGCAGTTCGGGAAATCATCGCTTTCTTCGATGCGCACAAGATTGGCTATTACTTGGAGTCCAATAGCGGTTTGTTTGGTAGTAAGCACTACAAAGAGACGATTCAGGCAACGATTGGCGACTACTGCCAAGGGGATGAGGCCAAAATCGCCGACCTCACCACCGCTAATCAATGGTTTTATGACTTGATTGACAGCTATGCTGGGCGTGAGATTGACTATGCCGATGTGAATAAAATTTCCTTTATCAATCGTGAGGTGGCTTATCAAACGATCTCTGATAAATTCGGTCAACAGTTTGAAATGTTCCACATGACCGTGCCGTTTTTTGGCAAGGAAAGTGGCGAAATTTCGGTCAAAGGCAATGACAAACAAACGGCAATCGAACTTGTCCTCAACAAACTCAAGCTGACAAAAGCAGATGCCATCTCTATTGGCGATGCTAATAACGATCTTGCTATGTTCCGCGCCTGTGGTTACAACATCGCCATGGGCAATGGGACAGATGAGCTCAAAGCAGCAGCCGATGAAGTGACGACAGACGTCGATAACGACGGTATTGCAGAAAGTTTTAAGAAACATCATTATTTTGCTTAAAAGGTGCTAACGGGCGTTTAGCACCGTATGAAAATAGGTTTACCTATGCGCAACAACTAAACTAAATAAGGAGAAATAAAAAATGGGATTTCCAAAAGGATTTTTATGGGGTGGCGCAACTGCTGCCAACCAATGTGAAGGTGGCTATGATGCAGATGGTCGTGGCCTAGCCAATGTTGATGTCGTGCCACTCGGTAAGGACCGCTTTCCGATCATTACAGGAGAGATGAGACATCTCGCATTTGACGAAGAACATTTTTATCCAGCAAAAGAAGCGATTGACATGTACCATCACTTCAAAGAAGACATTAAATTATTTGGCGAAATGGGCTTTAAAACTTACCGTTTATCCATCGCTTGGTCACGTATTTTCCCTAAAGGAGATGAAAAAGAGCCAAATGAAGCAGGTCTTAAATTCTATGAAGAGTTATTCAAAACCTGTCATAAATATGGGATTGAACCCTTAGTAACGATCACGCATTTTGACTGTCCGATTCATTTGATTACAGCATATGGCGGTTGGAAGAATCGCAAACTCGTGGACTTCTACGAAAACTTGGTTCGTGTGCTTTTCACACGTTACAAAGGCTTGGTTAAATATTGGTTGACCTTTAATGAAATCAATATGATTCTTCATGCACCATTTATGGGGGCGGGTCTGACTTTTGAAGATGGTGAAGACAAGGACCTGGCTAAGTACACAGCAGCCCACCATGAATTGTTAGCCAGTGCTAAAGCGACGCAAATCGCTCACGAAATTGACCCTGAAAACAAGGTCGGTTGTATGATGGCAGGTGCGGTCTACTATCCGTATTCTTGCCGTCCGAGCGATGTTTGGGCAGCCTATGAAGATGCGCGTGACGAGTATTACTTGATTGACGTGCAGGCGCGTGGCGAATACCCGAACTACTTCTTGAAACGTTTGGCACGTAAAGGGATCCAGTTGCCGATTGAGGATGGCGATCTTGACTTCCTCAAAGCCAATACAGTCGACTTCGTCTCCTTTAGCTACTACGCAACGCGCGTGTCTATCGGCCCTGATAATGATGAGGTCGACTTCACAGCATCCAACATTTTCGACTCTGTCAAAAATCCTTACCTGGCATCAAGCGAGTGGGGCTGGCAGATTGACCCGCTTGGGTTCCGAACAACCTTGAATAGTCTTTATGACCGTTATCAAAAACCGCTTTTCGTGGTTGAAAATGGTCTAGGCGCTGTTGATGTGCCGGATGAAAATGGTTATGTGGCAGATGACTATCGCATTGATTATATGGCGCAGCATGTGGATGCCATGCGTGATGCGATTGAGCTTGACGGTGTGGACGTACTTGGCTATACGTCTTGGGGCTGTATTGATTTGGTGTCTGCCGGAACGGGCGAGATGAAAAAACGCTATGGCTTTATTTATGTCGACCGCGACAATGAAGGCAACGGCACGCTCAAACGGACACCTAAGAAATCTTTCAACTGGTACAAGCAAGTCATCGCAAGCAATGGTGCTGACACGAGTTGGGAAAAAGAATAACTGATAATAGAGAAGAAAAGTCGACCTCGGTTGGCTTTTTTTTGATGCAGTCAAAAGAGTTTTCTTGTATCACTTTTCGAAAAATCGTAAAGTAGCATGAACATGCTGCAAGAAAAAATACGTTGATTTCGTGGCAGACTCATATTATTTCTAAGAAACAATATGAAAAAGAGAAAAGCAGACTGGCAGATTTAAATTGCCTAGTTTCTTTTCTCTTTTGGTAATTGAGGCTTGTTGTCCCAGCTTCAAATTGAGTCATCATCTCAAACCATTCAAAAAAATCGAGGTCAAATCGTCGGTCATGGCAAAGAGTTTATCAGGGGTGTCGCTAAAGATTTTCAGTCCTTCGTTGTAAATGCGGCAAATATTTAGAACCGTTGCATCATCATAGCGAGGATTGATGAAGTTATCCTCACGCCCTTTTTTGATCAAGGCTAGCATGAGTTGTTCTGATTTATCTTGGGCGGCTTGATCATAAAAACTAGTGTCAGACGCATAGAGGGTCATGATATTTTGGTTGAGCATACCTGAATTTTTTTGCATTTCAGCTAACTCAAACTGGGTCAAACGCCGATAAGCCGCCTCGAAAGATAAATCTGACTGAATAATCGCCTCATACTGGTCATAAATCGTCTGAAAATGGTCAAAAATGACCTTCTTAATCAACGCTTGCTTGCTTTCATAATAGTTAAAAATCGTGACTTTAGAAACGCCAACGGTCTGTGAAATATCAGTCACGGCGATTTTTTTAATCGGCAAAGTGCTGAGCAGGTCAAGCGTCACCTGTTCGATTTTCGCCATTTTATCTAATTTGTTTTTGGTATAGCCATTCATAGTTTTATGATAGAACTTTTGAACTCATTTGTCAACACGAGTTCAAAACACCTTGACAAATCACCGTACAAGCGTAAAATATGAACTAGATAGCATAGGAGAGTTCAAAATGAAAGAAATGATTAAAATTGAAAATCTAAAAAAGTCTTTTGGTAAGTTTCAAGCCTTGAAAGATGTCACCTTTACTGTCAATGCCGGTGAAGTCGTTGGTTTTCTAGGGCCTAATGGCGCGGGAAAGTCAACGACCATCCGAACGCTACTCGGTTTATTGAAAAAAGATAGTGGCACCGTCACGATTTTTGGTCAAGACGTCTTCACCGCAGCAGATGCCATCCATGAAAAAATTGCCTACGTCCCAGGTGAAACCAATGTCTGGGATAATATGCGGGGCGGGGATATTTTGGCGCTTTTTGCTAAACTCCGTAAAAATGTCAACCTCGATAAACAGGCTGAGCTCATCCAAGCCTTTCATTTTGATATCAACAAAAAAGCCAAAGCTTATTCTAAAGGGAACAAACAGAAAATCGCCCTGATTTCGGCCCTTGCGACCGAAGCTGATCTCTATATTTTCGATGAACCCACGAGCGGACTTGATCCGCTCATGGAAAATGTCTTTCAGACTGAGGTCAAACGCTTGAAACAAGCCGGCAAGGCGATTCTGCTCTCCTCGCACATCTTATCAGAAGTTGAAAAACTAGCTGATACCATTGTCATCATCAAAGATGGCGAGATTATCGAGCGGGGCAGTTTACAGGAGTTGAAGTCGATCACCCAGTCTAAGATGACGGTGACAACAGCGTCTGAGCTTTCAAGCCTAGGTGATTTTTCGAGCGTGAGTCAACTTCAAATTTCAGGCAATACCGCGACGTTTTTGCTAGATGATACGGGTGTCGCAGCGGTCATGAGCTACCTAGCTGCGCAAGAAATCATCAAAATCGCCACGCAAAAACCGACGCTTGACGAATTGTTCATGGATAAATACGCTGAAGGCGGTGATGCCAGATGACCAATTTCGCGCTCATTTTTAAAAATTTAGTCAAGAAAGACTGGAAAAAACTCAGTCTCAGCTTACTTGGGCTGGTCTATTTCGCCATTTTTTATGCGCCCATGATGTCAAGCCTCTATGGCACCAAGGCTGAACTTTTGGCCATGTTTGAAACGCTAAAAAATCCAGCCATGATTGCCCTCGTCGGACCGACCGAGGCGACAGCACAAACCGTGACGATGGCTAGTTTTTATTTTCAGGAAATGACCTTATTTACAGCGCTTATTTTCATCATCGTGGGCATCTTGCACGTCATTTCTCGCACGCGAGCGGAGGAAGAAGAAGGCCTGAGCGAGCTTGTTCTCAGTTTTCCCGTGGGCAAATTGACGCAACCCGTCGCCGTTTTGCTGGAGCTGACAGGCTTTTATCTAACCAGTGGCGCCTTAATCACGGCCGTCATGAGCCTGATTACCAAACCATCTGATGGTTTTAGCTTGACCGCAAACTTGCTATACGGCTTTGGTTTAGGTTTGACCGGTCTCCTATTTTCAGCACTCGCCTTGCTTATCACGCAACTTTTTGCGACCGCAAGCACCGCTCGAAATGTGACTTTCGGTCTCCTCGGCGCCCTCTACATCGCCCGCGCCTTCACCGATTTATCCAGCCCCACCCTCTCCCGCCTCAACCCCCTCGCTTGGGTCTATCTCACCAGCCCCTCCGTCGGGAACCATGGCTCTATCTGCTAGCAACCCTATTTTTGCTAGGGTGTCTCAGCCTCCTCGCTCTGAATTTGCAGAACCGTCGCGACATCTCAGGTAGCCTGTTCAGCGAGAAAGAAAGACCCCACCACGCCAGCCGATTTTACAGCAGCACCCTAGGCTTCGTTGCCAAAAATGCGCAAGGTCAGCTGACCATTTGGGGGCTCGGTCTCTTGATCATGGGCGCGACCTACGGCTCGATTTTTGGCGATATTGATAAGTTCGTCAAGACCAATGCGACGATTAAGGCCATGTTTGTCGAGAACCCCAAGTTTAATCTGGCAGAGCAATTCATGGGGACGATTTTGATGGTGCTGGTCATTTTAGCTACCGTGCCGGTCATCAGCTTGATTGGCAGGCTCGCCAAAGATGAACGCCTCGGACGTTTGGACTTGCTCTTGCTAAAAACCTCACGGACCAAACTCCTTTTGAGCACTTGGGGCGTGGCGGTTTTAGTCGGCATGATCGTCGCCGAACTCGGCGGGCTCGGACTTTACCTAGCCGCAGCCTCAGTCATGACGCGGCCGATCGCGCTCATCACCGTCCTGACCGCTACCACAGCCTACCTCCCAACCCTCTTCATCTTTGCCAGTCTTGCGACATTTCTGATTGCCATCCACCGCAAACTCCTCGACCTCGCCTGGCTCTACCTCATCGCCAGCTTCATCATCGACTACCTCGGCAGCCTCATGAAACTCGGCAAAATCTTCCACCAGCTCACCCCCTTTTACTGGGTGCCAAGGTTGCCAGTCGACCAGATGGACTGGCGCTATGTGACTGTCATGGGGATAGTAGCTCTGGCTTTACTGGGGATCAGCAGCTTGATCTATCAGAAACGAGATTTATAAAGCCTGACCGTGAAACATGAGATACAAAAATGCGATTATCTGGACTGGACGATCGTATTTTTATACTCTTTCTGATGATTAATCATGTTGCTTGATAGTTTCTCGAAAAGGCAACAAAGTTCAGCATCGCCTACGCCGCCCCACCCCAATATGTTACAATAGAAACATGATACAAGCCTATTTCAATATATTCGCGATCTTCGCCATGATGTTTGTGGGGTATTTCCTCACCTACAAAAAATGGTTCGACCGACATACCGCCGACGTCTTCTCGAAAATGGTGCTGGGCCTCGCCCTCCCCTTCGAGATGTTCATCACCATCACCCAAAAATTCTCCCGCGCCGAATTCCTCCAGCTCATCGGGGGCATCATCGTGCCCATTTTGTCCATGGTATTAGCTTACTTTGCATCGAAAGTGCTCGCGCAGCTTTTAAAGGTTGACACACAGCGCCGTGGGACCTTTTCGACCATGTTCACCTGCAGTAATACCATATTTATTGGCCTGCCGATTAATATGGCGATTTTTGGTAGTCGTGCGGTGCCTTACGTCCTGATTTATTACATCGCTAACACCACCTTTTTCTGGACCTGGGGGGTCTATCAAATTTCAAAAGATTCCCAGACCTTTGCCGGACTGGACACCGTACCACAAAGTTTTGGTCTCATGGACGGTCTCAAAAAAGTGCTCAATCCAGCCATGCTAGGCTTTATCGTCGGCATTTGCTGGCTCTTAACAGGGGTGAAAGTTCCCCTCGCCTTAGCCAATTTCTCGACCTATATCGGGAGTCTGACGACGCCTTTATCCATGTTTATCATCGGCATCACCGTTTATTTCCTAGGCCTACGGACGCTCAAGTTAAACAAGGCCATTGTCGGCGTGCTCATGGGGCGCTTTATCATTTCGCCTCTAATCATCATCTTGATCACGCGTGTGATTGCGATTCCGGATATCATGGTCAAGGTTTTCTTCATCCAGTCATCCATGCCCATTCAGAATTCGGTGCCGATTTTGGCCCGGATGTACCATGCGGATGTCGAGTTCGCAACGGCAACGCTAGGCTATACTGTCCTGTCTTATTTGGCAGTCGTGCCTGTTTTACTGGCGGTCATGCAGCTGATTTAAGCCCGTACACTTATCCTGATAAAGGGACGAGCTAATCGTCGGAGCTTTCATCTTTAGTAGGTACTCAGGGCCTCGCCTCACCGGACAATATTGCCACGAGCATTTCCCAAGCAACAAGCATCAAATCAGAAAATCCCGAGACGTCTCGCTGACATCTCGGGATTTTTAGTTTATAATTTCTCATTCACGAAGCGGACGAAGTGGTTCCACATGACCTTAACAGCGTTACTACGCGGGACAGACTGGGTTGCTGTCAGGTAAAAAGTATAACCATCAGAGCCTGGCAAGTAGCCTAGCTTATCCTTGATCTGGAAGCTTACCTTTACGAGTTTCTGGCCTTTTTTGATGGCTGCAGTAACAGGGGCATCTTGCTTTTTATTAAAGCTGATGGTTGTGTCGGTATCCGTATCGCCCATCGGGACAACAGCTGCAAAGTCATCGTTCGGCAGCACCTTGACACTAGTTTGCTTGCCATCAATCACCGTCAGCTTGGTTGGTGCGTCGGCATCTGCCATCTTGATCCCCTTGGTCGCAATTGGCTTAGCCTGCCAGTTGCCGAAGATCTCATTCATTAGACCATCGGTCGCCGTAAAGCGGGCATATTCGTCCGTTTCGGCATTGTCCGCATTGAGCAGGACCGTAATGATCCGAAAGTTATTCTGAACCGTCGTGCCGACGAAACAGGCACCGGCAAACTCTGTCGTTCCGGTCTTTAAGCCATCAACACCACCACGTGCCGCCGGCAAGCCCATGAGCATATAGTTATAGGTCGCCATGACCTGCTCAGAAGCACCACCTTTATCGAAGACAGCAGTCGCCTGCTTGGTCACCTCTAACACTTCCGGAAAATCTCGAATCAAATGTTGAGAGATAATCGCCAAATCCTTGGCTGACAGCATATTTTCATCTGTTTCGGATGAACCCGGGTAGATATTTTTCCCAAGCACGCTGTTATTCAGGCCAGAAGCATTGACCAGCTTGCCATCCGTTATGCCCCAGTAAGCCAGTTGCGTTTTCATCATGTCAACAAACTTTGGCTCAGTCCCACCGATCTTCTCCGCTAGCGTAATCGCCGCAGAATTGGCCGACTGAATCATCGCCGCATTAAACAAATCTCGGATCGTAAACGCCTCTTTCGGATCCTTGACCGCGATATTAGACGCCTGCGGGTCTAGCGTCAGGCCGTAAGCATACTCACTCATCTCGACCTTATCATCCCATTTTAAAGTCCCTTTTTTGATGGCATCCAGGGTCATGTAGGCTGTGATGAGTTTGGTCGTAGAGGCGATGCCCATTGCCTCATCAGCATTCTTGGCATAGAGAATTTTACTACTATCGGGATCAATGGCGATAGCAGCCTTTGCAGGGGCGTCGTAGGGATCATCCGCCCAGACTTGACCCGTTTGTACCACCGGCAAAAGAAATGCTAAACCCAGGGTCAATCGCAATAATAATTGCTTCATATTCTTCATCTTCATAAGTCAAATTATATCAAAATTTCAGATATTCTCAACCAATGTCAGAAATGAAAGTCAGTTTCACCCAGTAACATGACGGTATATAAAAAATCAAATCATAGAATGGAATTGAGGCAAGCGTAAAACGATGTGAAATAAATAACAATCAATAACGAATTGAATTTTATGATATTGATTGGAAAATAATAAATCCCACAAAAACGACAATAAAAGGACATTAAAAGAGGTTTTGTAACAATAAAATAGCTCTTTACCATCGACAAAGGCGTGATCAATCCATCGCAAATCGTCGGCGTTTACCAAACGCATCTCAAAGGCTTCGGCTCAAAGCTGATGTTCTTACAATCGCCCAAAGGCATGCTCTTGTTTATCGTCTTACCTCTTATCATTTTATTTGGTAGCGATTACATTATCCAGGCCTTTAAGCCGAAAGCATCACAAACAGAAAATGAACCAACACCAAATTCAGTCACGTCTGACTGAAACAAACGCTAAAAAGAGAGGCCGATGAGGTCAGAGAGGGAAAAAATATGAAGTTAAATAGAAAAGTAGTCAGTGCATTGGCACTTGTCACACTAGCTGCAGCAGTTGGCGGCGCAGGAACATTTGCGAAGTACACGCAGGAAGCGACAGTGACGCCTGCCACAGCACGCTTGGCAAAATACCAGTTCAATGAAACAGGGACGTTTGATTTGTTTGCAACGAGCTATGCTGCTGATCATGCGGGTGCAGTGCCAGGAGAAGTAACAGTTCAAGCGACGGATGGTGCTAACTTGATTGCACCAGGGACAACCGCTACATCAAACATTAATTTTGTATCAAATTCAGAAGTGAAGACAGAAACAGTTGTCAACGTGACAGGTGTTTAAGCATCAGGTGTTTTGTTAGATCACGTCACCGTCTATGTTTCAATTGATGGTGCTGCTGCCGCTGATGCGACACTTCAAACAATTGATGACGCGATTGATGCTGGAAAAGAAGTTAGCCTCGGCACGCAGGTCACAGCTGCCGCTACTTCGGATACAATCACAGTACCTGTTAACTGGAAGTATGCCTTTACTGCTGATGAAGCTTATGATACTGCCGATACCGCCGCAGCAAGCGGTACAACCTTGCCAACTGTCACACTCACCTTCACAGGCATTAACACACAAATCGACTAATACGAATTGAATCTCAACACCAAAAAAAGGAGAACCGTTATGAAAATCACGAAAAAACGCGTTGCAATCGCAACAGCAGCTGCAGCATTGGCAACCGTCGGCATCTTCGGTGGCACTTATGCAAAATACAGAACAGAGACACTCCCAACAACTGATAATGCACGTCTTGCAAAATTCTATCTTAATTCTGATAATACACTGGATTTGTTTAAGGCAGAGTATGATAATGAGAATGGTTCGACGGGTGCAGATGTCAAAAATGATGGTAGTGATACAGAAAATTTGATTGCACCAAATATTACAACAGCAGGAGATTTAGAATTCACTGTTGATACAGAAGTTAAGTCAGCTTTCAGATTTAACGGATTTACTGTTGAAACAAATTTACCAGAAGAACTCCAAAGACATATTATAATTACGTTTACTCTTGATGGTGATACTACGACCCAGACGTTATATGAAATGCTTACCCAACAAGTTTCTGCACCTTCTTATGCACCTTTAGGTGACGAGATTGTTATTCCAGCAGGAATAGCTTCTGAGAAAGTTGAAGTGCCAGTAACTTTAGCGTGGGACTTGGAGAGTGTCAGAGCCACTGGTTCCCTTGTAGATGATGTGGAAACAGCAGCAGCTATCCAACAAGCACTTGGCACAGCCCCTGATGGAGGCTACAAACTAAATCTGACAGGTAACGCAACCTTAACACAAATTGACTAAGCAAGGACATCTGACCACCTTAGTAAAGATAGAAAGAGATGAAAGACTCTTAATAGGAGATCACGACATATGAAGATGACAAGAAAACGTGTTGTCACCACAGCAGCGATTGCAGCCTTTCTAACGGCTGGCGTCTTTGGTGGCACCTATGCAAAATATGTTTTGCAAGTAGATACAAAAGATGACTCGGCGCGCGTCGCTAAGTTTTACCTAGAGGCTTCCGAATTAGACCTGTTCGCTAACACTTACGATAATGGTGACGGTGCAGATGGCGTAGACATTGCAACAGATACAGACAACCTCGTTGCCCCTAACTTCGAAGCAACAGGCACCTTAACTTTTGATGTGACATCTGAAGTGAAAGCAACATTGGGATTTGATAACAGAACAAAAGTTGAGACCAATCTACCAGAAGACATTCAAAAAGACCTAAACGTTGTGATTGGTGATCCGGCAGCCCCTGTCTACCAAGGTACGGTCTGGGATTTGAATCAAGCAAACGGTCCAGGCTTATCTTTTGCTAAAATTAAAGACATTCCTGCCAATACTTTCGGCGACGTGGTCACAGTTCCTGTCACTGTTTCTTGGGATTTGGAAAATGGCAAAGACGAGCTAGAAACAGCCCTGGCAAATGCGCAAGCGACAGGAGACTATGAAAAAGAATATACCCTGTCACTCTCTGCGGCAGCAGTCTTGACGCAAGTAAATTAAAGCGATAGGAGCAAGCAAATGAAAAAAATACTACTCATGAGTATCCTTGCTTTGTCGATGTGCTTATTTGGGAATGTTGCAACGGTAAATGCCGCAGATGTTGATTCAGGTGCGACAGTTACCGTATCAGATAATAAACGTTCGCGTAAGGTTTTCAAATGACGATCCATTCTCTTAGTGAATTTGACCTGATAATTAGCCATGATATAACGCTCTCATGTTTTTCTTGTAGTCCTCATCAACTTCAATCGCATCATCTGCAATAACACCTAACATCTTAGCTCTTTCTTCAGCTAATAGTTTTTCCATTGCCTCAGTCATGTAAGGTGATTGCGTAGCCACAACTTCAAAAGGAATTTTTTGCTTCGCGACTAATTGTTTCGCAGCCATTATAAAATATGTCGTTGGATTTAGTCCCATGCTCTCCAGAGTTTCACGCAACTCTTTATTAAGCTGGTCTTCCATTCTCAAAGTCATCTGTGCCATATCAATAACCTCCTTTTTCTTTTATTATACCACTTTTTGAAACAAATAGGTAGCTTTTAGAAACTATTTGATGCCTAGTTGATCATTTGGAATAATTCAAGCTCTTTTTAACTAAAGTTTAAACTTGAGACCTATTATTTTTATACCCAACCCCATATATGATTGAGTTGTTTACAAGTTTTGCGTTGGAATTATGTTTTAATAATTATCGGCACCTCTTTGTCTAGGAAGGAGGTGTATAAGATGTTAAGGTTTGTAATTCAAACATTAGCAAATGTCGTTTCAGGCATATTGCTCATCATCATTGAAAAAATTATGGACAAGGACGAATAACTTAGACTAGGTTGTCCACACACGCTTAAATAGTGCAAAAAAAAAGAGCTATGTATTCCAGTACATAGCTCTTTGTGTTAGAATTTGTAATTCAAATATAACTAAATTATACCACTTTTCGAAGTTTGGTGTCAAATTTTGGTTTATGCCCTCCATAATAGATGAAGCAGGACAAATAACCTAGACTGGTTGTCCACACACGCTATTAGGTGCACAAAGAGCCATGTATTGCCTTACATGGCTCTTTATGATGTTAAACTTTTTACCGATCAAACGTATCAATATTTAAAAAAATGTAAGAGACCTTGCGTGCGTAACGATTACAGGGTTTCCTTGTAGTTATCATTCGTCTTATCACTAATACTAAAAGGGTTTGTAAATATTTCTAATTCTGTTTGTTTCAGCGAATTGATACTATAAAACATTTTAGTGCTAGTTCTTCCGGGGTAATATTCGCCCAAATCTTTAAACCCATATTTTTCATAAAAATCAACAGCATCTTCTATAGCTTCCAAATGAACGCCTGTAATAGAAACTAAAAAATCTATTGTAAGGGCCATTCTCAATAGTGCAATCAAAATTTTCTCGCCATATCTTTTGCCTTTATGACGTTTATCTATCGCGAGTAGATCGATATTAAGTGCTGGGAATGACTTCTCGGGAGATTCTCCAAGAGGAATTAGGGAAATATTAGCAAAAGAAAAAGAAGCAAAACCAAGCACTTCTTTTCTTTTATTAATGAGTAATATTAAGGGCACCTCTAAAAACGTATGAAAAGAGGTATAATAGATTAAAAATAAGCTAACGAGGTATTGAAGATGAATTTATTTGGAGATAGCGACTATCTTGAAAAATTAAGTTTAAAAGGAGACCCTCTTGAGCGGCTAGAAAAAGTGGTTGATTTCGAGTGTTTTCGACCAACTCTTAACCGGATTTTTAAGTATGATTTAAAAAACAAATCTCATGGTGGTAGACCGCCCTATGACCTTGTTTTAATGTTGAAAATTCTAATTTTACAACGCTTATACAATCTATCTGATGATGCAATGGAATATCAAATGATTGACCGGATTTCGTTTAGAAGATTCCTTAAGATTGATGACAAGGTACCAGACGCAAAGACTATCTGGAACTTTAGAAATCAGCTATCAAAATCTAATAGAGGAAACTGGCTTTTTTCTGCCTTTCAAGAAAAACTTGAATCACAAGGGATGATCGCTCATAAAGGACAGATTGTTGATGCAACATTCATAGAGGCGCCTAAACAACGTAATCCAAAAGACGAAAATGAATTGATTAAAGCAAATAGGGTACCAGTGAATTGGACGAAGAACAAAAGAGCACAGAAGGATACAGCTGCTCGCTGGACAATTAAAGGTAATGAGAGACACTATGGCTACAAAAATCATATTGCTATAGATACCAAATCAAAATTCGTAAAGAATTATCAAACAACGCCTGCAAATGTGCATGATTCTCAAGTAATAGGGGTTCTTGTTGATCCCGATGAGATCACCTTAGCAGACTCAGCTTATCAAAATCAAGCAACACCTAAAGGTGCTGAACTTTTTACCTGTCTTAAAAACACACGTTGTAAATCTCTTAAGGCAGACGATAAAATGTTTAATAAAATCATTTCGAAAATACGTGTCCGTATTGAACATGTATTTGGCTTTGTTGAAAATTCAATGCATGGTTCTAGTTTACGTTCTATTGGATTCGATCGAGCTGTTTTAAATACTGACCTTACAAATCTGACTTATAACTTATTGAGGTACGAACAAGTTAAACGTTTAAATCTCAAAACATGGAGGTAATCTGTCTAAAATAAGAATAAACAGTCAAGTGGCGTCTGTAACATAAAGAAAAACACAGTAGACTATGCTTAGTTTTCTGTGTTTTCTTCTAATTTCATTTAGAGGTGAATTAATTGGTAGTTATTAGAGGTGCCCTTAACCTTTTATCTGAATAATCATCTCTTACTTTCTTAAATTCTTCGTTTATTTCTTTTACACCGCAATCGAATTTTTCTAGCAAGTCATCATAATAATTAATCAAAAATAGGTAATCAACAAGTTCTAAATCAACTGCCATGCGTAAAGAAACTCTCCTTTACACCACTTTTAACAGCTTTATTGAGTCTATTTAAAACATCCGTAGATGGTTTTTCTGAGCTTTTTAAAATAGACAAAATACGTTGTTTATCGTCTTCGTTTTTAAAATGGATATTGGTATCTTTTGTCAAAACAGCCATAGTAAACCTCCTGTTTTATAGTTTTTGTCAAATTATCCTTACAAAAATTATATATCATTTTTATAATTTTACAATATAGATGTTTCTGCTCAGTAGGAGAATTGCATCAAAAACATTGACAAGGCCATAAACATGTGGTAAACTGATAGACGGTACTTTTTCATTTGGTCAAACAAAAGGAGCATGAAATTGAGGAGACTTAATCTCATGTAGTATCTAAACTTCTTGTCGGAACTTGGCGTAAGCGACCATATACCGACACACCCAAAACGAAAAAACGAAAGGAATGCTTTCAAGTTTATTATCGCTTATTGACGTCAGTCAAAATAAACTTCTGGAAGCAAGCAAGAAATGCCTACTATTAACCAATTGGTTCGCAAACCGCGTAAATCAAAAGTTGTTAAATCAACAGCACCAGCCTTGAACGTCGGCTTCAACAGCCGCAAAAAAGTTCAAACGAAAACAAACTCACCACAAAAACGTGGGGTTGCGACTCGTGTTGGCACAATGACACCTAAAAAACCCAACTCAGCTTTGCGTAAATTCGCACGTGTGCGTTTGTCAAACCTGATTGAAGTAACAGCTTATATCCCAGGTATCGGCCATAACTTACAAGAACACAGCGTGGTATTACTTCGTGGTGGACGTGTAAAAGACCTGCCAGGGGTACGTTACCATATCGTTCGTGGTGCACTTGATACTGCAGGTGTAACAGATCGTAAACAAGGCCGTTCTAAATACGGTACTAAAAAACCAAAAGCATAATCTGAAAGGAGATAAGATAAATGCGTAAAAATCGTGCACCAAAACGCGAAGTTTTGGCAGATCCACTTTATAACTCAGTCGTAGTCACTCGCCTTATCAACCGCGTTATGCTTGATGGTAAACGTGGGACGTCAGCAAGCATCGTTTACGGCGCTTTCGAACAAATCAAAGAAGCGACTGGAACAGAAGCTATCGAAGTATTTGAACAAGCAATGGAAAACATCATGCCAGTTCTTGAAGTTCGCGCTCGCCGTGTTGGTGGGTCAAACTACCAAGTCCCAGTTGAAGTACGTCCAGAACGTCGTGTAACCCTTGGTTTGCGTTGGTTGGTAACAATCGCTCGCAAACGTGGTGAACATACAATGCAAGACCGTTTAGCTAAAGAAATCATGGACGCAGCTAACAACACGGGTGCTGCAGTTAAAAAACGTGAAGACACACATAAAATGGCTGAAGCCAACCGTGCCTTCGCTCACTTCCGTTGGTAAGAAAATTTCACAGCATTTGCCCCGCGAAGCGTGCCAAATGCGAGAAATTTTCTTTGCGGTAAGCCTTGGGGTTTGCGCAAGCAAACATCGCGTAGCGATCTGTTCGCAGAAAAGCCAAGGCGCGCCAGCAATTTCTCACAAAACATCGTCTAACCACGATAACATTGTGAGGGCCCAATCGGGATAAAATTAAACAAAGTAACTCAAGAAAAATACTAGGTGGGCGACCTGCCTTCCTAGTATTTTTCACTCAAACATATATAATTAGGAGACCTATACAATGGCACGCGAATTTTCACTCGAAAACACTCGTAACATCGGTATCATGGCTCACGTCGACGCTGGTAAAACAACAACGACTGAGCGTGTACTTTACTATACTGGTAAAATCCATAAAATCGGTGAAACCCACGAAGGCGCTTCACAAATGGACTGGATGGCCCAAGAACAAGAACGTGGGATCACGATCACATCAGCTGCAACAACAGCTGCATGGCATGACACACGTATCAACATCATCGACACACCAGGTCACGTGGACTTCACAATCGAAGTACAACGTTCACTCCGTGTTTTGGATGGTGCGGTAACTGTATTGGACGCCCAATCAGGTGTTGAACCCCAAACAGAAACAGTTTGGCGTCAAGCAACTGAATACGGTGTACCACGTATCGTATTTGCTAACAAAATGGATAAAATCGGTGCAGACTTCTTCTATTCATTGTCAACACTTCATGACCGTTTGAACGCAAACGCTCACCCAATCCAAATTCCAATCGGATCTGAAGAAGATTTCGAAGGAATCATCGACTTAGTCACAATGCGTGCCGAAGTCTATACAAATGACCTTGGAACTGACATTCTTGATGAAGAAATTCCAGAAGCTTACCGTGAGCAAGCTGAAGAATGGCGTGCTAAATTGATTGAAGCCGTTGCGGATACTGATGAAGACATCATGATGAAATATCTTGAAGGCGAAGAAATCGGCGAAGCTGAATTGAAAGCTGCCATCCGTAAAGCAACTATCAACGTTGAATTCTACCCAATGCTTGCAGGTTCTGCCTTCAAGAACAAAGGTGTTCAAATGATGCTTGATGCGGTTGTTGACTACTTGCCAGCACCAACTGACGTACCAGCAATCAAAGGTGTGACACCTGACGGTGAAGAAACTGAACGTCATGCTGACGATTCAGAACCATTTGCAGCCCTTGCCTTTAAAGTTATGACTGACCCATTCGTAGGTCGTTTGACATTCTTCCGTGTTTACTCTGGTGTCTTGTCATCAGGTTCATACGTCTTGAACGCATCAAAAGGTAAACGCGAACGTATTGGACGTATCCTTCAAATGCACGCTAACACACGTAACGAAATCAACGATGTTTATTCAGGTGATATCGCTGCCGCTGTTGGTTTGAAAGACACAACAACTGGTGACTCATTGACAGACGAAAAGAATCCAGTTATTCTTGAATCTATCGAATTCCCAGAACCCGTTATCCAAGTCATGGTTGAGCCTAAATCTAAAGCTGACCAAGATAAAATGGGTGTTGCCCTTCAAAAATTGGCTGAAGAAGATCCATCATTCCGCGTTGAAACAAACGTTGAAACTGGCGAAACATTGATCGCTGGTATGGGTGAGCTTCACTTGGATATCCTCGTTGACCGGATGCGTCGTGAGTTCAACGTTGACGCCAACGTTGGTGCGCCACAAGTATCATACCGTGAAACATTCCGTGCGCCTGTTACTCAAGCCGAAGGTAAATTCGTTCGTCAATCAGGTGGTAAAGGTCAATACGGTCACGTTTGGGTTGAATTCACACCAAATGAAGAAGGTAAAGGTTTCGAATTCGAAAACGCTATCGTCGGTGGTGTGGTACCGCGTGAATACATTCCAGCAGTTGAAAAAGGTTTGGCAGAAGCGATGCAAAACGGTGTCCTTGCGGGCTACCCACTTGTTGACGTGAAAGCAAAACTTTACGATGGGTCATACCATGATGTCGATTCAAATGAAACGGCCTTCCGTGTGGCAGCATCATACGCTTTGAAAGCAGCTGCGCCTAAAGCCAACCCAGTGATCCTTGAACCAATGATGAAAGTAACAGTAACTGTTCCTGAAGAAAATCTTGGAGATATCATGGGCCACGTGACAGCACGTCGTGGACGTGTTGAAGGGATGGAAGCGCATGGTAACAGCCAAATCGT
Organism: Lactococcus sp.; assembly: GCA_047833645.1. Classification (GTDB taxonomy): domain Bacteria; phylum Bacillota; class Bacilli; order Lactobacillales; family Streptococcaceae; genus Pseudolactococcus. The sequence continues at coordinate 1,165,006 of CP181259.1, read as the reverse complement.
TCATGCCTTTGTACCACTTGCTGAAATGTTCGGTTACGCGACAACGCTTCGTTCATCTACACAAGGACGCGGTACTTTCATGATGGTATTTGACCACTATGAAGATGTGCCTAAATCAGTTCAAGAAGCAATCATCAAAAAAAATCAAGGTTAATTTTAACCAGAAAACACGAACAATTAAAATTGTTCGTGTTTTTTTGATATAATAGAAGATGAAAGCGATGTAATGTGTTTTTATCAGCATGACAGATAGCGATCACATCAGGATTGGCATAGGAAGACCACTTTAAGTTCGGATCTAGTGGCAGGCCAGATAGCTAATGTCAATAACCTGATGAATTCCAGTTAGTGAAAGAGGTTGCAGTATGAAAAGAAGTGAACGATTGGTAGATTTTACCAACTATTTGTTAAATCACCCGAGACAACTCACAACGCTATCTTTTTTTAGTGAGCGATATGGCGCAGCCAAGTCGTCAATTTCTGAAGATTTAGTGATCATCAAACGTATTTTCGAAGAAACAGAAGTCGGGTCAGTTGAAACTTTTGCAGGTGTTTCTGGCGGTGTCATTTTCACACCCGCGATTTCTGATCAGAATTCCCAAGAAATCGCATCAGAAATCGCTGACCTCATGACAGAAAGCAATCGTATTTTGCCAGGGGGGTATATTTATCTTTCTGATATCTTGGGCAGTCCCAAAAATCTCAATAAAATAGGTAAAATCATTGCTCACGAATACGTCGGCACACAAATCGATGCCATCATGACCATTGCCACAAAGGGCATCCCCATTGCCCAAGCGGTTAGCAGCATCCTAGATGTCCCCTTCGTCATCGTCAGACGCGATCCTAAGGTCACAGAAGGGGCAACGCTCAATGTCAACTACATGTCAGGCTCAAGCTCTAAGGTCGAGAATATGACCCTTTCTAAGCGCTCTCTTGCGCCAGGGCAACGCGTGCTGATCGTGGATGATTTCATGAAAGGCGGCGGGACACTGAATGGGATGAAGTCTCTGGTCCATGAGTTCGACTGTCTCCTTGCGGGTGTCGCAGTCTTTGCAGAAGGACCATTTAAAGGTGACCGTTTGATTTCTGATTATAAATCGATCTTGAAGATTGATAGCATTGATGTGGAGAAACGGTCAATTGATGTCACCTTAGGGAATATTTATATAGAAAAAAACTAAGCAAACGGAGTCTAGGCTCTGTTTTTTTTGGTGCAAAAATCCCTCAAAAATAAAAAAGTCAAAATAAATCGAAAAAATGGTTGACACGGTGATATAGATTTGATAAGATAATAAAGTACTCAAAACGACAGGTCACGAACGAAGGAAAAGAAAATAAAAAAACTTTTCAGAAAGTGTTGACAAGTCAAAAAAGTTTTGGTAGAATTAAATAGTTGTCTCGTAAGAACAGCGCAAACGAAATAGACCTTTGAAAACTGAATAAAACAGAAAACAAACCAAGTACAGCGGTTGTTTAGCAATAAACAACCAACTGTCAATTCGACAATAAATCGTTCAGAAATGAACGGACAAAAAACAAAAGCTGGAACATAGTAATATGTTCTCATTTAAATGAGAGTTTGATCCTGGCTCAGGACGAACGCTGGCGGCGTGCCTAATACATGCAAGTTGAACGCTTGATTTTCACCGAAGCTTGCTTCACCGAAAATCAAGAGTAGCGAACGGGTGAGTAACGCGTGGGTAACCTACCTATCAGCGGGGGATAACTATTGGAAACGATAGCTAATACCGCATAACAATTGAGATTGCATAATCTTAATTTGAAAGTACCAATTGGTACACTGAGAGATGGACCCGCGTTGTATTAGCTAGTTGGTAGTGTAATGGACTACCAAGGCGATGATACATAGCCGACCTGAGAGGGTGATCGGCCACATTGGGACTGAGACACGGCCCAAACTCCTACGGGAGGCAGCAGTAGGGAATCTTCGGCAATGGACGAAAGTCTGACCGAGCAACGCCGCGTGAGTGAAGAAGGTTTTCGGATCGTAAAACTCTGTTGTTAGAGAAGAACGTTGCATAGAGTGGAAAGTTATGCAAGTGACGGTATCTAACCAGAAAGGGACGGCTAACTACGTGCCAGCAGCCGCGGTAATACGTAGGTCCCGAGCGTTGTCCGGATTTATTGGGCGTAAAGCGAGCGCAGGTGGTTTAATAAGTCTGATGTAAAAGGCAGTGGCTCAACCATTGTGTGCATTGGAAACTGTTAGACTTGAGTGCAGTAGAGGAGAGTGGAATTCCATGTGTAGCGGTGAAATGCGTAGATATATGGAGGAACACCGGTGGCGAAAGCGGCTCTCTGGACTGTCACTGACACTGAGGCTCGAAAGCGTGGGTAGCAAACAGGATTAGATACCCTGGTAGTCCACGCCGTAAACGATGAGTGCTAGTTGTTTGGGGCTATCCAGCCCTAAGTGACGCAGCAAACGCATTAAGCACTCCGCCTGGGGAGTACGACCGCAAGGTTGAAACTCAAAGGAATTGACGGGGGCCCGCACAAGCGGTGGAGCATGTGGTTTAATTCGAAGCAACGCGAAGAACCTTACCAGGTCTTGACATACTCGTGCTATTCCTAGAGATAGGAAGTTCCTTCGGGACACGGGATACAGGTGGTGCATGGTTGTCGTCAGCTCGTGTCGTGAGATGTTGGGTTAAGTCCCGCAACGAGCGCAACCCCTATTGTTAGTTGCCATCATTAAGTTGGGCACTCTAGCGAGACTGCCGGTAATAAACCGGAGGAAGGTGGGGATGACGTCAAATCATCATGCCCCTTATGACCTGGGCTACACACGTGCTACAATGGTTGGTACAACGAGTCGCAAGGCAGTGATGTCAAGCTAATCTCTTAAAGCCAATCTCAGTTCGGATTGTAGGCTGCAACTCGCCTACATGAAGTCGGAATCGCTAGTAATCGCGGATCAGCACGCCGCGGTGAATACGTTCCCGGGCCTTGTACACACCGCCCGTCACACCACGAGAGTTTGTAATACCCAAAGCCGGTGAGCTAACCTTTAAGGAGGCAGCCGTCTAAGGTAGGATAGATGATTGGGGTGAAGTCGTAACAAGGTAGCCGTATCGGAAGGTGCGGCTGGATCACCTCCTTTCTAAGGAAAAATGGTTGCTTAGGCAATTCATGGATAACTGTACGAAGTTGTTTCTGTTTTATTTAGTTTTGAGAGGTTTATACCTAAAACTGTAAAAATCTTCTCTACAAGAAGACGGGGCCTTAGCTCAGCTGGGAGAGCGCCTGCTTTGCACGCAGGAGGTCAGCGGTTCGATCCCGCTAGGCTCCATTGTCAACGAAGACATTAAAATAGGCAATTAGATCATTGAAAACTGAATAACAATTTCTAAAATAACAAGAAATAAACCGAGAAGTGGCATAGTGATATGTCACCTCAAAAAAAAGCGTGAGTCGCAAGACTCAATACTTATTACCAGATACTTAAATGTATCGATTTAAAGGTTAAGTTAATAAGGGCGCACGGTGGATGCCTTGGCACTAGAAGGCGATGAAGGACGTGACTAACTACGAAATTCTGCGGGGAGCTGTAAGTAAGCTTTGATCCGCAGGTGTCCGAATGGGGGAACCCAGTAGCTAATGGCTACTACTGTTTGTGTGAATACATAGCACATACAGGGCAAGACGTTGTGAACTGAAACATCTAAGTAGCAACAGGAAGAGAAAGCAAACGCGATTTCCTTAGTAGCGGCGAGCGAAACGGAAGAAGGGCAAACCAAGAGATTTATCTCTTGGGGTTGTAGGACTGCGCAGTGGACTTATATTTTATAGACGAATTACCTGGGAAGGTAAGCTAAAGAGAGTAATAGCCTCGTAGTTGAAATAGAATATATACCTAGCAGTATCCTGAGTACGGCGAGACACGAGAAATCTCGTCGGAATCTGGGAGGACCATCTCCCAACCCTAAATACTCTCTAGTGACCGATAGTGAACAAGTACCGTGAGGGAAAGGTGAAAAGAACCCCGGGAGGGGAGTGAAATAGCACCTGAAACCGTGTGCCTACAACAAGTTCGAGCCCGTTAATGGGTGAGAGCGTGCCTTTTGTAGAATGAACCGGCGAGTTAAGTTATGATGCGAGGTTAAGATGAAGAGTCGGAGCCGTAGCGAAAGCGAGTCTTAATAGGGCGCTTTAGTATCATGATTTAGACCCGAAACCATGTGACCTATCCATGAGCAGGGTGAAGGTGCGGTAAGACGCACTGGAGGCCCGAACCAGGACACGTTGAAAAGTGTTTGGATGACTTGTGGATAGCGGAGAAATTCCAAACGAACTTGGAGATAGCTGGTTCTCTCCGAAATAGCTTTAGGGCTAGCGTCCAACTTGAATGTAATGGAGGTAGAGCACTGTTTGGGTGAGGGGTCCATCCCGGATTACCAATCTCAGATAAACTCCGAATGCCATTTACATGCGTTGGGCAGTCAGACTGTGAGTGCTAAGATCCATAGTCGAAAGGGAAACAGCCCAGACCATCAGCTAAGGTCCCAAAATATATGTTAAGTGGAAAAGGATGTGGGATTGCACAGACAACTAGGATGTTAGCTCAGAAGCAGCTATCATTTAAAGAGTGCGTAATAGCTCACTAGTCGAGTGATCCTGCGCCGAAAATGTACCGGGGCTAAAACATATTACCGAAGCTATGGAATTAAATTTATTTAATTGGTAGGAGAGCGTTCTTATCAGCGACGAAGGTATACCGTGAGGAGTGCTGGAGCGATAAGAAGTGAGAATGCCGGTATGAGTAGCGCAAGACAGGTGAGAATCCTGTCCACCGTAAGACTAAGGTTTCCAGGGGAAGGCTCGTCCGCCCTGGGTTAGTCGGGACCTAAGGAGAGGCCGAATGGCGTATCCGATGGACAACAGGTTGATATTCCTGTACTAGGTTATATAGTGATTGGAGGGACGCAGTAGGCTAAGATGTGCCAGTTAATGGATTCTGGTCTAAGCAGTGAGGTTTGGTATGAGTCAAATGCTTGTACCTTTAAGATTGAGCTGTGATGGGGAAGCACTTTCGAGTGCAAAGTATCTGATGTCACACTGCCAAGAAAATCTTCTAGCGTTTAATTATAACCTACCCGTACCGCAAACCGACACAGGTAGTCGAGGCGAGTAGCCTCAGGTGAGCGAGAGAACTCTCGTTAAGGAACTCGGCAAAATGACCCCGTAACTTCGGGAGAAGGGGTGCTCTACATTTGTAGAGCCGCAGTGAATAGGCCCAAGCGACTGTTTATCAAAAACACAGCTCTCTGCTAAATCGTAAGATGATGTATAGGGGGTGACGCCTGCCCGGTGCTGGAAGGTTAAGAGGAGTGCTTAGCGTAAGCGAAGGTATGAATTGAAGCCCCAGTAAACGGCGGCCGTAACTATAACGGTCCTAAGGTAGCGAAATTCCTTGTCGGGTAAGTTCCGACCCGCACGAAAGGCGTAACGATTTGGGCACTGTCTCAACGAGAGACTCGGTGAAATTTTAGTACCTGTGAAGATGCAGGTTACCCGCGACAGGACGGAAAGACCCCATGGAGCTTTACTGCAAGTTGATATTGAGTATCTGTTGCACATGTACAGGATAGGTAGGAGCCGATGAAGTGAGGACGCTAGTTTTCATTGAGGCGCTGTTGGGATACTACCCTTGTGTAATGGCTACTCTAACCCGCATGCCTGATCGGCATGGGAGACAGTGTCTGCTGGGCAGTTTGACTGGGGCGGTCGCCTCCTAAAGAGTAACGGAGGCGCTCAAAGTTTCCCTCAGCATGGTTGGAAATCATGCGTAGAGTGTAAAGGTATAAGGGAGATTGACTGCGAGACATACAAGTCGAGCAGGTACGAAAGTAGGACTTAGTGATCCGGTGGTACCGCATGGAAGGGCCATCGCTCAACGGATAAAAGCTACCCTGGGGATAACAGGCTTATCTCCCCCAAGAGTTCACATCGACGGGGAGGTTTGGCACCTCGATGTCGGCTCGTCGCATCCTGGGGCTGTAGTCGGTCCCAAGGGTTGGGCTGTTCGCCCATTAAAGCGGCACGCGAGCTGGGTTCAGAACGTCGTGAGACAGTTCGGTCCCTATCCGTCGCGGGCGTAGGAAATTTGAGAGGATCTGCCCTTAGTACGAGAGGACCGGGGTGGACTTACCGCTGGTGTACCAGTTGTCTTGCCAAAGGCATCGCTGGGTAGCTATGTAGGGAACGGATAAACGCTGAAAGCATCTAAGTGTGAAACCAACCTCAAGATGAGATTTCCCATTCTTTATGAATTAAGAGCCCTGAGAGATGATCAGGTAGATAGGCTAGAAGTGGAAGGGTAGTGATACTTGGAGCGGACTAGTACTAATAGCTCGAGGACTTTACCTAAAAGTAAAGAAGAACGTTTTTGGTTTAAGAAAGTTAATTTAGAAAATTGTTATTCAGTTTTGAGTGTTTTAATTGAAAGATTAGATATTCAAAAGTTTGGTGCTTATTGCATGAGAGATACACCTGTTCCCATGTCGAACACAGCAGTTAAGTCTCATTACGCCGGAAGTAGTTGGGGGTTGCCCCCCTGTGAGATATGGTCGGTGCCAAGCAAAGAGAAGCGACTGAGAAGCCGCTTTTATTGGGAGTTTAGCTCAGCTAACGCATAGCGTTTGTTTCGAGGATTGCATAGCAACCGAAGAAACAGGGCAGTTGAGTTAAGCTCCCACCATGGGAGTTTAGCTCAGCTGGGAGAGCATCTGCCTTACAAGCAGAGGGTCGGGGGTTCGAACCCCTCAACTCCCATTAGGTCTCGTAGTGTAGTGGTTATCACGTCGCCCTGTCACGGCGAAGATCGCGGGTTCAAGTCCCGTCGAGACCGTTAAAGCATGTCTATGTTTTAAACCCACAAGAGATTGTGGATACCAAGTATTTGACTCGTTAGCTCAGTTGGTAGAGCAATTGACTTTTAATCAATGGGTCGCTGGTTCGAGCCCAGCACGGGTCATCAAGCGGATGTGGCGGAATTGGCAGACGCACTAGATTTAGGATCTAGCGCTTAACGGCGTGGGGGTTCAAGTCCCTTCATCCGCAGTTTAGCCGGCTTAGCTCAGTTGGTAGAGCATCTGATTTGTAATCAGAGGGTCGCGTGTTCAAATCATGTAGCCGGCATTAATTGAATATATAGATATGCGAAAGTAGTTCAGTGGTAGAACATCACCTTGCCAAGGTGGGGGTCGCGGGTTCGAACCCCGTCTTTCGCTTATGCTAGAGGTAAGCCGGGGTGGCGGAACTGGCAGACGCACAGGACTTAAAATCCTGCGAAGGGTGACCTTCGTACCGGTTCGATTCCGGTCCTCGGCATCGCTAGGAATAGCGATGGATTTTACTTTAAGGAGCACCCTTGGCTCAACTGGATAGAGTACCTGACTACGAATCAGGCGGTTGCAGGTTCGAATCCTGCAGGGTGCATCAAAGTTTTGAAGTGTCAAAAGCTTGCTTTTGTAAGCGAAGAAACTTTGATGTGAAATAGTTTGTGATTGCGACAGCAATCCGAGCGTAGTGAGCTTAACGAGGTTAAGACAAACTATTGAACATGTCACAGGAGATATAAAAAGATAGATTGGACGACAAGTTCCAATACATCAAAAGTTCGGGAAGTAGCTCAGCTTGGTAGAGTACTTGGTTTGGGACCAAGGTGTCGCAGGTTCGAATCCTGTCTTCCCGATAATTGACGACTGATTTCAGTCGTTTTTTTGTATTTACGATTATTAACTTAAATTTGTTATAATGATAAGAGATAGTTTGAGGTGAAATAATGAGAGTTGTAGCTGGACAATATGGGGGAAGACCCCTCAAAACATTAGTGGGCAAGAATACACGACCTACTGGTGATAAAGTCAGAGCCGCTATATTTTCTATGTTAGGTCAATATTTTGATGGTGGTCTTGTTTTGGATTTATATTCAGGTTCAGGAGGCCTTGGGATTGAGGCAGTGTCTCGTGGCTGCGATAGGGCGATTATGGTCGAAAAAGACAGACAGGCACAGCAAGTGATTCAGGCTAATATTGACATGACAAAGGATAATGAGCGCTTTACGCTGATGAAAATGACATCAGATAAAGCCATCACATTGTTAAATGAGCGTTTTGATGTTGTTTTTTTAGATCCGCCCTATGCCAAAGAACAAATTGTTAAGGATATTGAAAGATTAGAAGATAGCGGACTTTTATCGCCAGATGTGACGATTATCTGTGAAACAGATAAATCTGTTGTGCTACCTGATAGCATTGCGACTTTTAACCTCATCAAACAAAAAAATTATGGGATATCGAAAGTGAGTTTATATGAACGCAATTGAACAAGCCTACTGGCAGAAGTTTGAAGCGGCTACTGATATGGCATCCCCATTGTTCGGCTCAAGTTGGTCATTTGGTGCTACAGTTGAAATGGCGGATGACTTTGGACAACTTGTGCTTGAAGGTAAGAAAAGAGGCACAACTTCTGCGGTTGTTTTCTATGAACTTGAAGGGGTTGCTTTACCAACAGAGAATAAGGTCTATGATATCTTGTTAAATGGTTCAAATGAACCGATTGCGATTTTGCAGACTAAAAAAGTGAAACGGTTTATGTTCCATGATGTCACAGAAGAAATGGCACGTTTAGAAGGTGAAGGCGACCTATCAATCGCTTATTGGCAGGCAGCACATCGTGCCTTCTTTAAGTCAGCATTTGCCAGAGCAAATCTAGTCTATGATGAAGCTAAACTCGCGTTATTATACGAAGAATTTGAGGTAGTTTACCAATGAAAATCGGATTATATACAGGGACTTTCGACCCTATCACTAACGGACATCTCGACATTATCCATCGCGCTGAGAAACTTTTCGACAAACTCTACGTCGGCATTTTCAACAACGACAAAAAAAATCCCCTCTTCACATCGGCAGAGCGGGCTGAGATAATGCGCCAACTATTACTAGACTTTGACCAGATTGAAGTGATCGTTCATGAGTCGGATTTGACGGTCAATGTCGCCCAGAAATTGGGCGTAACGGCTTTGGTTCGAAGCGTGAGAAATGCGCAAGACCTAGATTATGAGTCAGCCATGATTTATTTTAACCATGAGATGACCGGGGTTGAGACTGTTTTGCTTGCGGCCAGTCCAGACCTTCAGTATGTGAGTAGCTCGCGAATGAAAGAACTGGCACACTTTGGTGTCGACGTGTCAAAATGGGTGCCGGAGCTCGTGGCACTTGAATTGGAGAAAAAATTTGATCAAAAGTAAACCGTCATTTATCAAAAAACGCTGGGCGATTGCCAGTCTTGCTGGTATCCTCGTCTTGCTGGGTGTTCTGCTCCCCCTTCCTTACTATGTTGAGATGCCTGGCACGACAGAAAATGTCGGTAGGATGGTTAAGGTCGATCAGACGCCATTGGCCCCTAAAAACGAAAAAGGGTCCTTAAATTTAACGACTGTTTCGATGATGCGGGCAACGGGGGCGAGTTTGGTTTATGCGGCACTGACGGATTTTACGGATGTCTATAGCAAAAAGGACATGATGGGGAATCAGTCGGATGCGGACTACAACCGGATGAATGCTTTTTACATGGCAAGTGCGCAGAACGCCGCGATTTACGAGGCTTTTAAGTTGGCGGACAAGTCGTTTGAGCTGAATTATGAGGGGGTTTACGTCTTGGACGTGATGGCCAAATCGACTTTTAATGATGTGCTGCATATCGCCGATACGGTCACAGGGGTCAATGGGCAAAGGTTTAAATCGTCTGAGGCGCTGATGACTTACATTAAAGCTCAGAAGATTGGGGCTCAGATTTCGGTTCAGTATACTAACGAAGCGGGTCAGGCGAAATCGGCGGACGGTCAAACGATTAAGCTTGCAGATGGTAAGGCTGGCATTGGGATTACCTTGGTCGATCATACGACGGTTAAGAGTAGTCCAGCTGTGACGATTGATGCGGGAGCGATTGGTGGGCCGTCGGCAGGGATGATGTTCACGCTTGAAATTTATGCGCAATTAACGGGTCAGGATTTAACGCGAGGTCGGGAAATTGCGGGCACGGGGACGATTGAAAAGGATGGCAAGATTGGCCGAATTGGTGGAATTGATAAAAAAATTGCCACGGCCAGTCAAAATGGTGCTGAAATTTTTCTAGCGCCCGATGATGAGATCACACCAGAAATAAAAAAAGCTGAGCCAGGCGTTAAATCAAATTATCAAGAGGCAGTTGCTGCTGCTAAAAAATTGAAGACGAAGATGAAGATTGTGCCTGTGAAAACGGTGCAGGAGGCGCTTGACTATTTGCAGAAGTCTTAAGGTGATCCAGGCAATTAGAAGCGTCAAAAATAAATAAAAGTTGGTCAGAAGATTGTGAAATCAATTTCGGCTAACTTTTTTTTGATTACTTTGTGAAATTTATAACTTGATATAGCAAGGTTTAACGCCTGATAATGAATAAATTCACAAACTTTTCCATTTCACAAGATATAAATTTCTAAATATGACTTTACAAACGCTTTCAGTATGATATAATAAGGTCATAAAGATAAGTTAATTATTTCACTAACTTATCTAAACCTAATCGGAATGATCAATTTTAGGCATGATTCGGAAGGTGTTACCAACTTTTTTGAAAAATAAAGGGCTTGTTTTTTACAAGCGTGGCTTGTGAGGACAGACATTTATTTTCCTAGGAAGTAAGCCGGAAGTTCAAATTTAAGGAGAAAAAAGATGGCTACAAAAACTGTAGAGAAAACTGAAACTTTTGACGTTGCTGGCATGATTGATGCGCTTGCTGTTAAAGGGGCGGAAGCGCTCAAAGGTCTTGAAAAGTTAAATCAAGAACAGATCGACCATATCGTGCATGAAATGAGCATGGCAGCACTTGACAAACATATGCCATTGGCTAAATTGGCTGTGGAAGAAACTGGTCGCGGTATCTATGAAGATAAAGCCATCAAAAACATGTATGCCTCTGAATACATTTGGAATGCCATCAAAGATAACAAAACAGTTGGTGTGATCAATGAAGATAAAGAAGCTGGCATCGTTGAAATTGCTGAGCCAGTCGGTGTTATCTGTGGTGTGACACCAACAACTAACCCAACGTCAACAACCATTTTCAAATCAATGATTGCCATTAAAACACGTAATCCAATCATCTTCGCTTTCCATCCGTCAGCACAAAAATCTTCTGCCGCAGCCGCACAAATCGTTTTGGACGCCGCAGTTGCAGCAGGTGCGCCTGAAAACTGTATCCAATGGGTGACAACACCATCAATCGAAGCGACTGGCCTCTTGATGAACCACCCAACGATTGCAACAGTCTTGGCAACTGGTGGTGCGGGCATGGTTAAATCAGCTTACTCAACTGGTAAACCAGCACTTGGTGTCGGTCCTGGTAATACACCTGCTTACATTACAAAAGATGCGAAAATCAAACGTGCTGTGAATGACTTGTTCCTTTCAAAAACATTTGACAACGGGATGATTTGTGCGTCTGAGCAAGCAATCATCGTTGATAACGATGTTTACAACGACGTTAAAGCAGAATTCTTAGCACACAATGCTTACATCGTATCATCTAAAGCTGAATTGGCTAAATTGCAAGCAGCTGTGATGTTGCCTGATGGTCATGCCGTTAACCCTAAAATCGTAGGCTTCTCAGCTAAATATATCGCTGAATTAGCAGGCATTAAAGTACCGGAAGAAACAAAATTACTCATCGCTGAAATTGCCGGTGTTGGTGCTGACTTCCCGTTATCACGCGAAAAACTATCTCCAGTCTTGGCAATGGTGAAAGCGAACTCAACTGAAGAAGGGCTTGACCTTTGTGAAGCCATGCTTGATCTCGGTGGTCTTGGTCATACGGCTGTTATCCACACAGAAGATGAAGACTTGCAAATCCAATTTGGGATTCGCATGAAAGCTTGTCGTATCCTTGTGAATACGCCAGCAGCTGAAGGTGGGATTGGTAACATTTACAACGAAATGTTGCCGTCATTGACACTTGGTTGTGGGTCTTACGGTCATAACTCAGTTTCACATAACGTCTCAGCAGTTGATTTGATTAACGTTAAAACGCTTGCTAAACGGAGAAATAATATGCAATGGTTCAAATTGCCACCAAAAGTTTACTTTGAAAAAAATTCAATCACTTACTTGCAACAAATTAAAGCTGAACGTGTGATGCTTGTTTGTGACCCAGGTATGGTGCAATTTGGTTATGCTGACCTTGTTCGTAAACAACTCGAAAAAAATCCGCACGACCCACGTGTTGAAGTCTTCTCAGACGTCGAACCTAACCCGTCTACCAACACCGTTTATAAAGGTCTTGAAATGTTCAATAGCTTCCAACCAGATGTGGTTATCGCACTCGGTGGTGGTTCAGCAATGGATGCGGCGAAAGGGATGTGGATGTTCTTCGAACACCCAGATACATCATTCTTCGGCGCTAAACAAAAATTCCTTGATATCCGTAAGCGTGCTTATAAGATTGCCTACGCTGAAAAAGCAACCTTCATCTGTATTCCAACAACATCTGGTACAGGTTCAGAAGTAACACCATTTGCGGTTATTACTGACTCAGAAGACCATACTAAATACCCATTGGCTGACTACGCTTTGACACCAGATGTGGCGATTATCGACCCACAACTCGTGATGTCAGTACCGGCTAGCGTCACTGCTGATACAGGGATGGACGTCTTGACTCACGCGATTGAATCATACGTTTCAGTGATGGCATCTGACTATACACGTGGTCTGTCATTGCAAGCGATCAAGATTGTCTTTGAATATCTTGAAAAATCAGTTAAGACTGGTGATGCAGAATCTCGCGAAAAAATGCACAATGCCTCTACAATGGCTGGTATGGCCTTCGCCAATGCCTTCCTCGGTATTTGTCACTCAATCGCCCATAAAGTTGGTGGTGCTTGGAATATTCCTCACGGCCGTACCAATGCGATTCTGTTGCCACACATCATCCGTTATAATGCCAAAGATCCTCAAAAACATGCCATGTTCCCTAAATATGACTTCTTCCGTGCGGATGAAGACTATGCTGACATTGCACGCTTCTTAGGTCTTAAAGGTAACACAACAGCTGAATTAGTTGAAGCACTTGCAACTGCTGTTTACAATCTTGGGACAGCAACTGGTATCGAAATGAACTGGCAAGCACAAGGCTTGACTAAGAAACAAATGGATGCAGAAATTGATCACTTGGCTGAAAAAGCTTATGAAGACCAATGTACAACTGCTAATCCAAAAGAACCGTTAATCTCTGAATTGAAAGGGATCATCGAAATCGCTTACGACTATAAAGCCTAAGCGAGTCAATCTTAAAAACTTACAGACACTTGTTTGTAAGTTTTTTTGTGCTGGATTGATGTCAATATGCTATACTATTGGCAAATGAGGTTTGATGATGGAAAGATTTGATATTTATGATAAGGATCGGCAGCTGACCGGTCGGACTGCTGAACGCGTTCAGGCACTTGAGGCAGACGAGTATCGGTTGATTGTGCATGTTAGTCTCATGAACTCGCAAAATCAACTCTTGATTCAAAAACGGCAACCGCATAAGCCAGCCTGGCCTGGTTTTTGGGATATTAGCGTTGGTGGTGGTGCGCTGGCGGGTGAGACGAGTCAAGCGGCAGCGGCGCGTGAGGCTTTTGAAGAATTAGGTCTTGATTTAGAGCTATCTGAGGTCGCACCCTGTTTTAGGGTCAAGTTTCCAAATGGCTTTGCCGATGAATATATTATCCATCAGGATGTTGACTTGACAAGGCTGCATTTGCAGACAGCAGAAGTTCAAGCCGTTAAATGGGCGAGCTATGACGAGGTGATGGCCATGGTGGATCAGGGGACTTTTTTCCCTTACCAAGAACCGATGCTCGCCTTGATTTTTAGTATTTTTGAGGAAGGAAGATAAGCCATGATTGAGGTTAGAAAAGCAAGGCTTGAGGACTGGGTCATGATTGATCAGTTAGGTCAAGAGGTGCTAGGCTATGAAATAGACCAAGCCTTTAGCCAATCGAGCTTGGCGGCTGTTTTGTCGAAACCGGCCAATCAACTCTTTGTTGCATTTGTGTCCGGCGAGCCAGCTGGTTACATTCATCTTCAGGATTATGACGTGACCTACGCCATCCCTTATAAAAATATCTTGGGCTTAGCTGTTTTTGAACACTTTCAAAGGCAGGGGGTGGGCCAAGCGTTGATAGAAGCGGCAGAAGACTTCGCACGCGCAGATGGTGCCGGAGGTATTCGACTAAATTCAGGCGAAGGTCGGTACGGTGCCCATCTTTTCTACGAGGCGGCGGGGTATGAACGTGTCAAATCACAGGTTAACTTTAGAAAGGTATTTTAAGGATGGCGAGATTAACCTTAACCGTGACGATTGATCGACCGATTGGTTATGATCATGAGGGTACGATTTATCCGATTAACTACGGCTATGTCGCAGGCGTCATGGGTGGAGATGGGGAGGAACAAGATGCCTATGTTTTGACGGCAGGTGATCAGCCCCTGGAGACCTTTACGGGCCAGCTCATCGCAGTCGTCCATCGTGCAGATGATGTTGAGACCAAGTGGGTCGTGACAGACTTCGGAAAAAGTTATACAGCCGATGACACCATGACAAGAATCGCGTTTATGGAACAATATTTTGAGTCGACGATTGAACTAGTGGAGGAGTAAGAGATGCAAGATTTGATAGCCGAGTTAACAGGTGGTCGATTAAATATTCGAGTCGCTGCGATTATTCGAAATCAGGACAATATTTTGGTGTCAAAATGGCCGGATGGTACGATGTCATTAGTAGGTGGTCGTGTAGCTATCGGTGAGTCGACGCAAGCAGCGGTTGGTCGTGAAGTCATTGAGGAGACGGGATTAGAAGTGAAGTCATCTCAGTTACATGCGATAATCGAAAATTTTTTCACTTTTGAGGATCAATTTTATCATGAATTTTTATTTGTTTATGATGTTGAGACGTCCTCTTTTGAACTAGATCAATCAGCACCCGATTTTGAGGAACAAGACATCTTATGGTTACCCATTAGCGAAAGTGCTAGCTTGCAGCCAGAAGTCTTATCTGATGTTGTCAGAGATAAGAGTGATCAAATATTACACCTTGTAAATCAAGAAGCTCATCTTGTTACAATTTGATTTTAGAAGAAGACATTCAAAAAACCTCTTGAACTGAAATCAAGAGGTTTTTTGCTCAATGTTAATGCCTGTACTGGCTTTTATAGTGATCGCCCCAGGTCATCATGGCGTCGAGAACGCTATCTAAGGATTGCCCAAGGGGCGTCAGAGAATATTCAACGCGTGGTGGGACTTCTGCATAAACTTGACGTTTGACAATGCCGGATGCTTCAAGTTGTCTCAGATTATCAGTTAATACTTTTTGAGAAATATGACCAATTGACCGTTTTAAGACGCTAAAACGCTTGGTTTCAACTAATAAGTCACGGACGATTAAAAATTTCCATTTGTTACCGATAAGAGAGAGTGTGAGTTCTACAGGACATTCGGGAAGTGATGTGTCGTTTTCGATGGGACTGACCTCCATTGGTTACTAAAAGATACCTAGCTGATAAAATAGTGCCTACTTACATTTTTACTGCTTATAAGTTATTATAGACTTGTAAACAAGATATCGCAAGTCGATAATAGGAAAAAGAGGTAAATAAGATGAACAAATTTCTAGTTGTTGCGGCAAATGGTAAAGCTGGTCAAAAAATCGTGACTGAATTGATGGCGCGTGGTTTGGATGTGACAGTGGCTGTCCGTCAAGCCAACAAAACACAAGCTAGTCAAGCTATTATTAAAGACTTATTCGATTTAACCGCTGCTGATGTGAGCAACTTTGATGTTGTGATTGATGCATTTGGCGCCTGGGCTCCGGAAGCACTGCCACAACACACGACTTCTTTAGAACATTTGGCGGCAATTCTGGCACCCAATGCCCGTTTGCTTGTCGTTGGGGGAGCGGGGTCGCTTTACTTAGATGCGAGCCACACAACGGCTTTAAAGGATAGCGATGGCTTTCCAGAAGCCTTTAAACCACTTGCGAGCGCCATGGGTGAGGGATTGGCGCGTTTGCGGACGCTTGATGTGGATTGGACCTATCTCTCGCCAGCCGCTGATTTTGTCGCGGATGGGGAGAAAAAAGGCCATTATGTGATTGAGGGAGAAGTTTTGACGACGGACGACAAGGGCGTGAGTCAACTTTCTTATGCCGACTATGCGACAGCGGTGGTTGATATTGCGACGAGTGGTCGCTATCATCGAGAACGTGTCTCAGTGAGATGGTAAACAGGCTCAGCACCAATTTTTGTGAGTTTTGGCTTACGTAGAAAAAAGTTTTGTGTTATACTGAATATAATTTACTGCGTATAATAGTTCAGCGTAAAGGTTGCGAGTCGGTTCTCTATCGGCTAACAACTTTTGCGCTTTTTTGCAGTAAATAATAGAAAAGAAGAGGTTAATGACGAATGGATTTTTACATGAAACTCCCCCGAAATGACAAGGAGTTTGCCCTGTTTCTCGGAATTGTTGCTAGCATTTCGGTCAACATCATTGCACCGGTGATTTCAGGATTTGAGGTTGGCTCTAGCCTAGCAACCTGGCGCCAGACGCTTACGATTTTGCCGGTGATGTTCGTGGTGGTCGTAGCTTGTGTTTTGCTGACGCACATGCCAGCAGAAAAGTTAGCAGCACAATTAACGGAAGAAACGGATAGCTTTAAGGCCAAAATCACGATAACGATTTTGATTAATGTCGCCATGATGTCAATCTTGATGACCATCGCAGGTGCCATGATTGCGACGAGAGCGATTAGTTTAGCGCCTTTCCAACAGTTCTTTTATAAATGGCCAAGGAATTTTATGATTGCGCTTTTGACTGAAATGCTGATCGCGCAACCTATTGCCCGATGGGTCATGTATCGCCTGCATAAGAGTAAGTGATAAACACTTAAGAAACGCCATTTATGAGAAATAGATGTATAATAAAGGAGGAGGAAAATCAAATGAAAATTACTTATCACAATGCAGGCAATGCGCCAGAAACTAAAACCTTTAAAGATGTTGCAGAGTTTTTAATGTTGCAAAATCGTGAAATTCCAGCGATTCAGGATCACTATGAAGTAGATGCGCTCTACATTGGTGATGCGCAAGTTAATTTACAGGGAGAATCGGCGATTTGTTTGACAAATACAACAAATAAGACTTGTCAAATCAGGTAAAACCGTGTATAATTAAATGGTTGCCGTAAAAATTTATGGAAACTTAAACCACATTTTGACAGGATTGTCCCGTAGTGCTAGCGTTAAGCCAGTAGCGGGGCGAGTTGAGGGTCGAAAGAGGAAAAAACTATTTTAAAAGGAGACTAGCTCATGGCAGTCATTTCAATGAAACAACTACTCGAAGCGGGTGTTCACTTCGGTCACCAAACACGCCGTTGGAACCCAAAAATGAAACCGTTCATCTTTACAGAACGTAACGGGATTCACGTTATCGACTTGCAAAAAACAGTTAAACTTGCTGACGACGCTTACAACTATGTACGCGAAGCTGCAGCAAACGGCGCTGTTGTGCTCTTCGTAGGGACTAAAAAACAAGCTGCTGAAGCGGTTAAAGAAGAAGCAACTCGTGCTGGTCAATACTACATCAACCATCGTTGGTTGGGTGGTACTTTGACTAACTGGGGAACAATCCAAAAACGTATCGCGCGTTTGAAAGAAATCAACCAAATGGAAGAAGACGGTACTTTTGACGTGCTTCCTAAAAAAGAAGTTGTTTTGCTTAACAAACAACGCGATCGCTTAGAAAAATTCTTGGGCGGTATTGCTGATATGCCACGTATCCCTGATCTTATCTACATCGTGGATCCACATAAAGAGCAAATCGCTGTTCAAGAAGCAACTAAATTGAACATTCCAATCGTTGCCATGGTTGATACAAATGCGGATCCTGATCCAATTGACGTGATCATCCCTGCCAATGACGATGCCATTCGTGCGGTTAAATTGATCACTGGTAAAATGGCTGATGCCATCATCGAAGGCCGTCAAGGCGAAGATGCTGTTGAAGCTGAAGATGCTAACGTATCAGAACCAGCATCAGCTGAATCAATCGAAGAATTGGTAGAAGTTGTGGAAGGTTCTAACTAAGCATAAGCTTAGTTAGAATTAACCAATAGGGAAATGCGTAGCATTTCTTCAACAAAGAAGCCTAAGCTTCTTTTGAATTGACCAATAAGGAAATACGAAGTATTTTCTCAATAAAGAAGCCTAAGCTTCAAATGGATTGGTTAACGCAACTTCATCAAACATTTAATAAAAAAATCGAAAGAGGGCGGGGCCTACGCCTCAGCCCTCTTTATTTATCTAAAATTGAGTTCCTCTTCTTGACTTTAGAGCTGTTATGCTCTAAAATCGAAGTAAACCCACTCAATATCTAAAAGGAGAAATCAAAAATGGCAATTACTGCAGCTCAAGTAAAAGAATTGCGTGAAAAAACTGGTGCTGGCATCATGGATGCTAAGAAAGCACTCGTTGAAGTTGACGGCGATATGGACAAAGCGATTGACTTGCTCCGTGAAAAAGGGATTGCAAAAGCAGCTAAAAAAGCTGACCGTGTCGCTGCTGAAGGTTTGACTGGTGTTTATGTTGACGGTAACGTTGCAGCACTTGTTGAAGTTAACTCAGAAACTGACTTTGTTGCTAAAAATGAGCAATTCGTTGCTTTGGTTAACGAAACAGCAGAATTGATTGCTAAAAACAAACCAGCTGACAACGATGCAGCGCTTGCCATTCCAACTGCTAGTGGTAAAACTTTGGGAGAAGCCTATGTTGAAGCAACTTCAACAATCGGTGAAAAAATTGCCTTCCGTCGTTTTCAATTAGTTGAAAAAACGGATGATCAAAACTTTGGTGCTTACCAACATAATGGTGGCCGTATCGGTGTTATCACAGTTATCGAAGGTGGCGACGATGCCCTTCCTAAAGCAGTTGCCATGCACGTTGCAGCGATGAGCCCAAGCGTTTTGTCTGCCGAAGAACTTGATCATGACTTTATCGTTAGCGAAACGACTGCTTTGATTTCACGTATTGAAATCGAAAACGAAGACCGCAAACGGACTGGTAAAGCCTTCTTGCACGTGCCAGAATTTGGTTCAGCTGCACAATTGACTGATGACGTTTTGGCGAAAGTTGAAGCAGCATTCAAAGAAGAACTTAAAGCTGAAGGCAAACCAGAACAAATCTGGGACAAAATCTTGCCAGGTAAAATGGCTAAATTCTTTGTTGACAACACACAAATCGACCAAGAAAATGCCCTTTTGTCACAACTTTACGTGATGGATGACAGCAAAACCGTTGCGAAATTCCTTGAATCTAAAGATGCTAAAGCTGTTACATTTGCACGTTTTGAAGTTGGCGAAGGTATCGAAAAAGCTGCTAACAACTTTGAAGCTGAAGTGCAAGCAACAATGGCTGCAGCACTCGAAAATTAAATCTCACATTGCTATCGTTAGACGATACGACTGGATTGACAGGGTGGGGCCTGACTCCCCAAAAGTTTTGTTTTCAAGCTTGAAGCAACACAAAGCTGATTTTTAAAAGCATCCGTCAATCAGATGATTTAAAAAATGCACCGAAATTTAACTTCCGGTGTATTTTTTTGCTTAAATGTGGTATAATGAAACACGGAATTTGTAAATTCGAAAACAAGATTTAAAGATATGAATAGACCCGTGATGGAGAGTAAATAGAATGCCAAACAGTATCATAATCGCAATCGTCGTCTTACTTGCAATCGTCGTTATTTTTTATGTAGCGTCGATGGTACTACGCAAAAAAACAGAGGATCGGATTATTGCGCTTGAAGAGCGTAAGGAAGATTTATTTGATTTGCCCGTACAAGAAGAGATTGACGCCGTCAAAAAATTGCATCTGGTTGGACAAAGTCAGACGGTTTTTCGTGAATGGAATCAAAAATGGATTGATTTATCGTCAAATTCTTTTGCGGATTTAGAGAATCACATTTTTGAAGCGGAACAATTGAATGATTCTTTTAGATTTGTTCGGGCGCGTGCCTCTGTGGATGCTTCAGAAAGTCAAATTGAGCTCATGGAAGAAGATGTTCAGTCGATTCGTGAGGGGATTTCTGAATTAACGAAGCAGGAAACGATTAATTCGTCTAAAATCCAAGATTCTTTGGACTTATATGATGCCTTGCGGGCTGAGATCACGGATAATGCGGACAAATATGGGGTTGCACTCGGTGAACTTGAAGCGCAGCTAGATAATATCGAGACTGAATTTAACCAATTTGTTGACTTAAATTCAACAGGTGACCCGATTGAGGCATCTGAAGTTTTGGAGACGGCTGAGGAGCATACGATTGCCCTGGGTGCCATTGCAGAACGTATTCCAGCTATCGTTGAGGATATGACTGTTAAATATCCAAAACAACTGGAAGAATTGGCACAAGGTTATCAAGAATTTTTAGCACAGGATTTCAAATTACCAGAGTCTGTAAAAGTTGAAGAACGTTTGCAAGAAGTTCGGGATGATTTGAAACAAACGACTAAGTTTGTTGAAGGGTTCGAATTAGACCGGGCAGATGGCTATTTGGATCAAATTCAAATGAATTTAGATGGTCTCTATGAAATTTTTGAGGCTGAATACAAGGCGCGCCGTGATGTTTCTAAAAATGCGAATATTATCAAGGATTATATCGCACATACACGGGCCAATAATAAAAATCTGCTCCTGGAGATTGACCATGTGTCTCAAGCCTATGTTTTAACGGGCAATGAGATGGGCATGATTCGTGGTTACCAAGAACAGTTGGAACAGTTAGAGGCTGGCGCCAATGAATTGCTGGATGTGATTGCTGAAAATGCCCAACCTTATAGCTTGCTTGGTAAGGAAGTTGATACGATTATCTCAACACTTGATGATATTGAGAAAAATCAACTGAAAATCAGCAATGATTTACAAGATTTACGGAAGCAAGAAAAGGCCGCACAAGATGCAGCCGATACCTTCGACCGTGAAATCAGAATTTTGAAACGTTATGTTGAAAAACGGAATTTACCAGGTTTACCGCAAGTTTATCTGGATAAATTCTTTGCGACATCAGAACGCGTTCAGGCTTTGTTTAAAGAATTAAATAAAGTAAAAGTCAACATTGATGGCGTCAATCATTTGGTGGATGTGACAACGGAAGATTTGTCGAATCTGAAAGATGCAACGGATGAGATGGTAGATAAGGCACGTTTGGCGGAGGATTTGATGCAGTATGCCAATCGTTACAAAACAACGAATGAAACGGTTGCCAAAAGCATTGCGCGGGCGTATCAGTTATTTGAACGTGATCGCAATTATGCCGCATCCTACGAAGAAATTTCAGTCGCATTGGACGCAGTAGAACCAGGTGCAAGCGAACGGATTGCGAATGTTTACCACAATACTAAGATGACACCGGACTATCGATAAGTCGGAAAACTCGCTCAAATGGCGAGTTTTTTGCTTGTCTGGCCAGGATTTAAATGAGGGATTGGCATATCTAATGTTAAATGTGATATAATTATAGGGAATGAAATTCGAGCGCAAATGTATGATGATGTGAGCGGGGCGGCTGTCTCGTCGAAAACGAAAAATATCCAAAACATTTCTGTTTGAGTTTAAAGTTAAAGAGAAAAAGAAAAGAGGCTTTTCATGACAAAAGGTATTATTTTAGCAGGTGGTTCAGGAACACGTTTGTACCCATTGACGCGTGCGGCAAGTAAACAATTGATGCCCATCTATGATAAACCGATGATTTATTACCCACTTTCTACCTTGATGCTTGCGGGCATTAAAGACATCTTGATTATTTCAACACCGCAAGATTTGCCACGTTTTGAAGAACTCTTGGGAGATGGTAGCGAGTTTGGCATTGCTTTGAGTTATGCGGTACAACCTAGTCCTGATGGCTTGGCACAGGCTTTCATCATCGGTGCTGATTTCATTGGCGATGATAATGTTGCCTTGATTCTCGGCGATAATATTTACTACGGTCCTGGCATGTCAAAAATGTTAGGTCGTGCGGCGTCTAAAGCAAAAGGTGCAACGGTCTTTGGTTATCAAGTGAAGGATCCAGAGCGTTTTGGTGTTGTTGAATTTGACGAAAACATGCGTGCTGTCTCAGTGGAAGAAAAACCTGAGCACCCAAAATCAAACTATGCCATTACGGGTCTTTATTTCTATGACAATGATGTGGTGGAGATTGCTAAAAATATTCAACCGTCACCGCGTGGTGAGCTTGAAATCACTGATGTCAATGATGCTTACCTCAAACGTGGCGATTTGGATGTTGAAGTGATGGGGCGTGGTTTCGCTTGGTTGGATACAGGTACACATGAGTCGCTTCTTGAAGCGGCACAATATATCGAGACGGTCCAACGGATGCAAAACTTGCAGGTAGCCAATTTGGAAGAGATTGCTTACCGCATGGGGTATATTACACGTGAGCAAGTGATTGCCTTGGCCCAACCTTTGAAGAAAAACGAATATGGTCAATATTTATTACGACTTGTGGAGGCCGATTAAGCCATGACTGACAACTTTTTTGAAAAAAAACTAGCAGCGCGTGAAATCGCTGCAATTCCTGGCATGCTAGAATTTGATATTCCAGTTCATGGGGATAACCGGGGGTGGTTTAAAGAAAACTTCCAAAAAGAAAAGATGCTGCCCTTGGGTTTCCCAGAAAGCTTTTTCGCTGAAGGTAAGCTCCAAAACAACGTCTCATTTTCGCGCAAAAATGTCTTACGCGGTTTACACGCGGAGCCTTGGGATAAGTACATTTCGGTTGCGGACAATGGTCGTGTGCTTGGCGCATGGGTTGACTTACGTGAAGGCGAAAGCTTTGGTAACGTCTATCAAACAGAAATTGATGCTAGTAAAGGGATTTTTGTCCCTCGTGGGGTTGCTAATGGTTTCCAAGTTTTGAGCGACGTTGTGTCTTATAGCTATCTCGTGAACGATTACTGGGCACTTGAACTTAAACCTAAGTACGCTTTCGTCAACTATGCGGATTCAACCCTCGGCATCAAATGGGAAGACGTTGCTAACGCTGAAGTGAGCGATGCAGATAAAAATCATCCTTTGTTGAAAGATGTGACAGCTTTGACGGCTGATTTGCTATAAGCATTCCTCGAAATGACAAAGTGATAAAGAAAATAAGCGACTACAAACGCGTTGGCAGTAGGTGTCAATTTCTGTAGAGAAAGTTAGCTCCAAATTCAAATAAGAAAGTAAAATAAATGACTGAATTAAAAAAAATAATCGTAACAGGTGGCGCGGGTTTTATCGGTTCAAACTTCGTACACTATGTGTATAACAACCACCCTGAAATTGAAAAAATTATCGTTTTAGATAAATTAACTTATGCTGGTAATAAAGCCAACATTGCTGAGATTCTTGGTGATCGTGTTGAGCTTGTCGTTGGGGACATTGCTGATGCTGATTTGGTTGATAAATTGGCAGCCCAAGTAGACGCTATTGTTCACTACGCAGCTGAGTCACACAATGACAACTCACTTAAATCTCAAGATGAGTTTATCCATACCAACTTTATTGGGACTTATACGTTAATTCAAGCGGCGCGTAAATATGATTTGCGTTTCCACCATGTCTCAACGGATGAAGTCTATGGTGATTTACCTTACCGTGAAGATTTACCAGGTCATGGCGAAGGTGAAGGGGAGAAATTTACAGACCGTACCCCTTATAACCCTAGCTCACCTTATTCTTCTACAAAAGCAGCGAGTGACTTAATCGTTCGCGCATGGGTCCGCTCATTCGGTCTTAAAGCAACGATTTCTAACTGTTCAAACAACTATGGGCCGTACCAACATATTGAGAAATTTATTCCACGTCAAATTACCAATATCTTGGCGGGTATCCGTCCAAAACTTTATGGTGATGGTAAAAATGTCCGTGACTGGATCCACACGGAAGACCACTCTTCAGGTGTTTGGACGATCCTTACAAAAGGTGTGATCGGTGAAACTTATCTGATCGGTGCTGACGGCGAAAAGAACAACAAAGAAGTCTTGGAAGAAATCTTGACTGAAATGGGTCAAGAGGCGACGGCATATGACCGCGTGACGGATCGTGCTGGTCATGACTTGCGCTATGCGATCGACAATACGAAACTTCGCTCAGAGCTCGGTTGGGCGCCTAAGCATACTGACTTCGAGTCTGGCTTGAAAGAGACAATCAAGTGGTATACCGACAACAAAGGCTGGTGGGAAGCTGAAAAAGCGGCTGTTGAAGCCAATTACGCTAAGTCACAAGAGGTGTTAAAATGATTTTAATTACTGGGGCAAATGGTCAACTAGGTACTGAGTTACGTTATCTATTAGATGAACGTGATGTGGACTATGTCGCAACGGATGTGGCGCAGCTTGATATTACAAATGCTGAGCAGGTAAACAAAGTTTTCGCAGAAGTTAAACCGACATTGGTCTATCATTGTGCCGCTTATACAGCGGTTGATAAGGCAGAAGATGAAGGTAAAGCGCTTGACTATGCGATTAATGTCACAGGGACAGAAAATATCGCTAAGGCAGCAGCAACACATGATGCAACACTTGTTTATATCTCAACTGACTATGTTTTTGACGGTCAAAAACCAGTTGGCGAAGAGTGGGAAGTGGACGATGTGCCAGACCCACAAACAGAGTATGGCCGCACCAAACGTCTTGGTGAAGAACTCGTAGAGAAATACGCTAAAAAATTCTATATTATTCGGACAGCTTGGGTATTTGGTAATTATGGGGCAAATTTCGTCTTTACCATGCAAAAATTAGCTGAAACACATGATAGCTTAACTGTCGTCAATGATCAACATGGTCGCCCGACTTGGACACGGACTTTGGCTGAATTCATGGCACATTTAACAGATAACCGTCAGGATTTTGGTTACTATCATTTGTCAAATGATGCAACAGAAGATATGACTTGGTATGATTTTGCTGTTGAAATCTTAAAAGATACCAATGTGTCAGTTAAGCCAGTAGATTCAAGTCAATTCCCAGCCAAAGCAAAACGTCCTTTGAACTCAACGATGAGTTTGACGAAAGCTAAAGCAACAGGTTTTGTTATTCCAACTTGGCAAGATGCTTTACAAGAATTTTACCGACAAGAAAAACCTGAATAATTTTAAAAAGTATGTGCGTGCGCATGCTTTTTTTGCTGGATTAGACGACTTATCTGACGTGGCTACAATGATCTGGGCTGACATCCCCAGCAGTTTGAAAGGTATTCTTTTGCTGTTTGAAGGGAGTGCCTGTTTTCGTGGCGGGAAATGGTAGTGACACGTTTGTAACTTGTTGGTAAAATGACAAGCATAGCCATTTATGCTATAATAGTAAAGAATATCATGAGAAAATGGGTGAAAAATGCAACATGTGTTTATCATTGGATCGCGCGGTTTGCCGGCCCAATATGGCGGCTTTGAGACTTTTGTTGATGAGCTGGTCAAACATCAAAAGAATAAAACTATAAAATACCATGTCGCTTGTCAAAGTGAGAATTCAGACCTGGCGCTACCTGGTGGTCATTTTGAGTACCGTGGTGCAGATTGTTTTGTGATCAAAGTACCCAAGATTGGTTCAGCTCGCGTGATTGCTTATGATATCTTGGCTATCAATGCGGCGCTTAAATATTGTAAAAAAGAACAAATTGCGGCACCCATTTTTTATATTCTTGGGAATACTGCGGGTGGTTTTATTGGTCATTATGCGAATAAAATTCATCGATATGGCGGGAAAGTATTTGTCAATCCCGATGGCTTGGAATGGAAAAGAACTAAATGGGCGGCGCCTGTACGTGCATATCTTAAATATGCTGAGAAAAAAATGGTTCGCCATGCCGATTTAATCATTTCAGATAATACAGGGATCAAGGATTACTTGACCAGCGAATATGGTCAAGTTAAGTCAGAAGTGATTGCTTATGGGACAGACAAATTCAAGTCAGATCTAACAGAATCAGAAACCCTCCTCAAACATCAGGTTAAAGATTATTATTTGATTGTTGGCCGGTTTGTGCCTGAAAATAATTATGAAACCTTAATCAGAGCTTTCATGAAAAGCTCCATACAGCGTGACCTTGTGATTGTGACGAATCATGAAGGCAATGCTTATTTTGAAACCTTACGAGAAAAAACACAATTTGACAAAGATTCACGTATCAAATTTGTTGGGACCGTCTATAATCAAAATGAGTTACGTTATATTCGTGAGCAAGCTTTTGCCTATTTACACGGCCATGAGGTTGGGGGGACAAACCCAGGTTTGCTTGAAGCCATGTGGTCAACAGCTGTTAATCTAGTTTTAGGTGTGAATTTTAACCGTACGACAGCAGGTGATGCTGTCCTATATTTCGATAAGGAAAATTTACTGACAAGACTGTCAGCAGTTGAAAATTTGACACAAGAAGAACGCCAAAGATTGCAAGAAAAAGCTCACGAAATCATCGACGAGAAATATACCTGGGCGCATATTTGTGCCCAATATGAGAGACTTTTTACGACTGCTTATACTAACGAGCCGGAGTCTTTTACGAAAATAGAGAACTTAGCCAGAGGCAAAGATGAGAGTTAATATTTTAATGTCAACCTACAACGGCGAAAAGTTCGTCGCTGAACAGGTTGAGAGTATTCAAAAACAAACCTATACTGACTGGCATTTGCTGATTAGAGATGATGGTTCTACTGACAAGACTTGCGAAATCCTTGCTGATTTTGTCAGCACTGACAGTCGAATCAAACTGATTCGAGCTGAGAACGTTGGCGTCATTAAATCTTTTCATGAACTTGTTAAAAATAATCTTGATGCTGACTTTTACTTTTTTGCAGACCAGGATGATTATTGGCTGCCAGAAAAACTGACCGCGATGTTAGATGAAGCTAACAAGCATGATAATCGAAAACCTATTATGTATTATTCTGATTTGAAGGTGACGGATAAAGCGCTCAAAGTTACGTCACAGTCAATGATTCGCAGCCAATCTGACCATGCCAATACAAGGCTTGTCCAAGAGTTGACTGAAAATACGGTCACTGGCGGTGCGAGCATGATTAATCATGAACTTGCCCAATTATGGCAGACAACAAATGATGTGATCATGCATGATTGGTATTTAGCACTTGTCGCAGCAGCACTTGGCGAGTTGGTTTATATTGATCAACCCACGCATCTTTACCGCCAACATGATGCCAATGTTTTAGGGGCAAGGACCCTTTCAAAACGTTTAAAAAAATGGTTACACCCGCACTTATGGTTTGAAAGATATTGGCAGCTCATCACAGCAAGCCAAAAACAAGCGCAAAAATTATTGACGGAAAATCTGTCAGCAATGTCGGAAGCTGATCAAACGCTTGTGACTAACTATGTCAATATTTTGGCGCAACCCAAAGCAAAGCGACGTGAGATTCTTAACCAATTTGATTTACGTAAAAATAAAAATTATCATACCAGCATTTTTCGTACGCTTATCATCACAAAATTTGCATATAAAGGAAAAAACAAATGAATTTCTTCAGCCGTAGAAATCAAATTCTACTTAAAGAACTCGTCAAAACAGATTTCAAATTAAGATATCAGGGGTCTGTTATCGGCTATTTGTGGTCGGTTCTGAAACCCATTTTACTTTTTGTCATTATGTATTTGGTTTTTGTCCGTTTTATGAGATTTGGCTCAAGTGTCCCTCACTTTGCGGTAGCGCTTCTTTTAGGGATTACCGTTTGGAATTTCTTTGGTGAAGCCACGAATGTTGGGATGCTGTCAATTGTTAGTCGAGTAGATTTATTAAGAAAGGTTAACTTTTCGAAACCTGTTATTATCTTCTCCGTCGTTATAAACGCTTTGATTAACCTGATTATTTCACTCATCGTTGTTTTTGGTTTTGCAATCATCAATGGTGTTCCGTTTAGTTGGAATATCATTTTTGTTGTGCCACTACTGATTGAGTTGATTTTGTTTACCACTGGTCTGGCTTTTATTTTGTCAACCTTATTCGTATATTTTCGTGATCTAGGTCCGATTTGGGAAGTGGTCATGCAAGCAGGGTTTTATGGGACGCCCATTATTTATCCGATTACACAAATTTCCGAAAACCATTTACTTGTTGCTAAAATTCTCATGCTTAATCCAATGGCTCAAATCATACAAGATTTACGCTACATCTTAACCTTTAGTCATAATACGAACCCAACACTTTGGCAGCTTTGGGATCATTCTTGGATTGTGATTGTACCATACCTGATACCAGTCTTTGTGTTCATTTTCGGGTATTGGTTTTTCATGAAGCATGCGAATAAGTTTGCTGAAATTATTTAAGGAGTTAAAAAATGTCTGAAATTGCAGTAAAAATAGATCATGTCAGTAAATATTTTCGACTCCCGACCGAAAGTTCAACAAGTCTACGTACAACATTAATCAATAGACTTAATGGGGTTAAAGGTTATAAAGAGCAACACGTTTTAAAAGACGTTAGTTTTGAAGTCGAAAAAGGAGATTTCTTTGGGATTGTGGGCCGAAATGGTTCTGGAAAATCGACACTTTTAAAAATTATTTCACAAATTTACACGCCAGAAAAAGGGCATGTCACGGTTAATGGTAAACTTGTTAGCTTTATTGAGCTTGGTGTTGGCTTTAACCCAGAACTGACAGGTCGTGAAAATGTCTTCCTTAATGGTGCGATGCTCGGCTTTTCACCAGAAGAAATTGGTGAAATGTATGATGAAATCGTTGCATTTGCTGAACTTAGCGAATTCATGAATCAAAAATTAAAGAATTATTCCAGTGGGATGCAAGTTCGACTGGCATTTTCGGTTGCCATTAAAGCAAAAGGAGATATTCTAGTCCTTGATGAAGTTCTGGCTGTCGGAGATGAGGCGTTTCAACGTAAATGTAATGAATTCTTTGTTGAAACCAAAAAAGATAAATCCAAAACAGTCATTTTAGTCACGCATGATATGAGCGCAGTTCAGCGTTATTGTAACAAAGCTGTTTATATTTCTGACGGTTATGCTGCTGAAAATACCGATGTACAACACGTTACAAATCTTTACTCAGCAGATAATTTGAAAGTCTCACAGCACACTGAGCATGATGCGCTATCGGATAGAGTTTGGATAACCACTGATTCTGAAACATTGTTAACGAAAACAACGGATAAACTTCCTTTCACCATTCACTTTGAAGCGAATACAGCACCAACCAAAGCTGAAGAAAAACTCTATTTATCCTATTTTCTTTATGATGCGACCCGAGGGGGTGCAGCTTATGAGTCTCCAGCTCAAGTCGTTAAAATTGGTGAGACTTTATCTGCAGAAATTCCGATGGCAAACTTTCATAATACAGAGTTTCAACTCGGAGCGACGCTTCGTAAAGATCCATCAGACTGGGAAAATGATAATCCGCTATCGCAGACAGAAGTCATCACCGTGACGCAACCTGGTGAAGATATTAGATTTATCTATCGTAATCCAGACGATAGAGAGGCGGCCAGTCTGCTAAAAACACTCTAAAATTGATGAAAGGAAAGGAGGAAGAGGACAGTGCCAACAAATTTTGAGAGAATCAAGTATATTTTAACTAAAAATCCCAAGTTACTCGCTAAACTGCCAAGTAAAATTGCGAGAAAAGTC
Organism: Lactococcus sp.; assembly: GCA_047833645.1. Taxonomy (GTDB): domain Bacteria; phylum Bacillota; class Bacilli; order Lactobacillales; family Streptococcaceae; genus Pseudolactococcus. Next base: position 1,135,278 of record CP181259.1, on the reverse strand, counting down.
CACAAACATGTCCATCCCGTTGCAAGCTTACAACTGAAAATAAATAAAAACAAACGGAAAAGAACGCGTCAAATCAATAACTACGAAAATCCTAAGCGAGTATTGATTTACGTTATCTATGAAAATCAAGCTCATCTACAAGCCTATAAATTGTTTTTTTTAGAAGCTCTTGCTAACCTTTCTGATAAAGTCTTGATTGTTCTAAACAGTCCTTTACCTGATCAGGATGTTGAAGAATTAAAAAAATACGGGGAAGTTGTGGCGCGTGAAAATACGGGTTATGATACTGCCGCTTTTCGTCATGGCATTTTATTGCTAAAAGAGAAATTGACAAGTTTTGATGAACTTCTTTTGGTTAATGATACAAATGTTGGCCCCATGACAGATTTGTCAGTAGTTTTTCGTAAAATGTCTGCAAAAAAATTGGATTTTTGGGGGATTTCTTACGGTGAAAAACAAGTTGACTTCACTGGTTTTAATCCTTATGGTACCATTCCTGAACATTTACAGTCATATTTTCTTGTCATTGAAAAAAATATGTTTCAAACACCTGAATTTATACAGTATTGGGAAGGGTTATCCGATACAGATTCTCGGAATAAAGCCATTGGGAAACATGAAACGGTCTTCACTAGATATTTTTCAGATTTAGGCTTTGTCCATGGGGCAGTATCTGGTAACAATGAAGATTCTGCGATGTATATCCATCCGCTAACAATGCTGAAAAACTTTGATGTTCCGCTCGTTAAGTATACAGCATTTTCCAATGATACAGACGATAAGTTTGCCTGGCAAGGACTGAAGCGAAAAACAGAGGTTCCAGAATTAATTGATTATATTCAGCATGAAACTGATTTTCCGACTGAAGTACTAGAAGAGGTCATCAATACAATCAAAACTACGCCTCACCCTGAGCATATTTTAATCATTGATGGTGTTGAAAACCAAATTCCCCAATGTACGAGATATCGCGTGATAAATAAAGCTGAGCAGCTACGAAGTTTTGGTTACACTGTTTGGACTGTTAATGCAAGTGACTTTCAAATGGGATATGCCGAGTATGCAAGTCAGATTATCATTTATCGGACGCCCTATAGCGAACAGTTTGAGCAGCTGATTAAGTTAGCACATCAAGATCATAAACCTGTCTTCTATGATATTGATGACTTGGTCTACGATACAATCTATACAGATCAACTTGATTATGTCAAAACATTGAACGCAGAAGAGAAGGCAGCATATGACTCGGGCGTCAAAAGCTATGGTAAATTGATGGCTTTATGTGATGCTTTTATTACCTCAACAACCGATTTGAAAAATGAGTTATTAAAGTTAGGGAAACCTGTCTATCTGAATCGCAATTTAGCAAGCAAAGAACTCATTTCAATCAGTGAGCAGGCAATAGGGATATCTAAAAAGGATGATCTAAAAGTAAAAATTGGCTATTTTTCAGGGTCAATTACACACAATGAAAATTTTAATCTCATCATGCCGGCAATTTTACAGATTTTAAAAGAATTTCCGCAGACGGAGTTACATCTAGTCGGTCATCTGACAATCCCTGATGAAATGAAAAGCTACCAAAAACAACTCGTTAGCCATGATTTTTTAGATTGGACCGCTTTACCGGCTTTAGTCGCAGAGATGGATATCAACCTTGCACCGCTAGTTGATACCGTTTTTAATCGAGCAAAATCTGAAATTAAATGGTTAGAGGCAGCTCTAGTTGGTGTCCCAACAATAGCCAGCGATCTGGGCAGCTTTTCGGAAGCTATTAAGCAAGAACAAACCGGTATTTTAGTAGCGGATGAGCTGTGGTATGAAAAGTTGAAAGACTTAGTTAGCGACAAGACTCAATCGAAAGATTTAGGCAGTCAGGCTAAAAGTCAAGTGATGATGGAGTATCAGACGATGCACCATAGGGATGAACTCGTAGAGGTAATTCATGGCTAAACTAGGACAGATTAAAATCACGACACTTTTTGTCAGTTTTTCACTTATCTTTGGTTTAATGGCTGCGTTCATCATGCCAGTTGCTTCTGCACCAGATGAAACATATCATTTTAATGTTAGTTTTAACTCGTTCTTTAGCAACGAAGCGATGGCACAAAATGTCGCGAAGCCGTCGACTCAACAGGTCCTCTTAGCAGCTGATGATTTGTTTGCTATTCGGGATGCAGCGGTACCAGGTAGTGCAGATGATTTATTTCAACTCAGTTTTACACGTCAAGTAAAAGTTTTGGAGAACTCGCATTTTCAAATTAAGTTTAATAAAGACACCTTATTGCATCTTCCGCAAGCGCTAGGTGTGTTAATGGGCTACTTGTTGTATCCAAGTTATGGCGTCATGTTTTTTTTAGGCAGAGTGTTCAACTTGCTCTTCTATACGGGAACGATTTATATTGCAATTAAAAAGGCGGTATTTGGACAACTTCCAATGAGCTTTGTTGCTCTCTTCCCAATTAGCATTCAGCAAGCAGCGTCACTCTCTTATGATACGACGCTTTTTGCGGCTGTATTCCTGATGTTTTCAGTCATGACCAACATTTGGGCCGGGAAATCTAAAATCTCTTGGAAGTGGGGGATCTACTTTCCCTTAATTTTATTAGGACTTTATGTCACAAAAAAATCAGCACTCATCATGTTAACGCTCATTTTAACGCTCCCAACAAACTTTTTTAAAAATGACAAAATCCGGCTTTTAAGCCATCGTTTTTGGCAATTTTGGAATAAATATAAGTGGCTAGTTGGACTTGTATTAATTTTGGGAAGTTTTATCATCTTTCGTTATCTTTTCCAATCCCATGGCGGTTTCATGAGATGGCTGCATATCATGTTTAATACTTATTTTGCCACATGGCTAAATAGCAATTTAGACCCTGTTATTGTATCAGGTATGGTGGGTGCCTTTAGTGCGTTTAGTTATCGACTGCCAGAGTGGCTGATTGTTTTGACATTTATCACCTTATCATGGGTGATGTTAAGCGATCAAAAAGTTAAGTTAAGCAATCGAGTGATTTTTATTTGTAGCTGCATTTTTATTTTTAATATACTCCTTACTGGTACAATGATGTATAAGGGCTGGACAGGCGGGGAAGGGAATGTGAGTTTTGGTGAGCAAGGCCGCTACTATACGCCATTCTTAATTTTCTTGTTGCCTCTTTTCATGAAAATTTCTGAGAAAGTCAAGGTCGAAATAACCAGTGCTTATCGAAAAATAGTGGCTTTTGGGATGTGTTTTGTCAATTTATCCCTATTTATTATTTTAACGATAGTATTTTGGTTTTCAAAAGGTTAAGCTATGAAAAATATTTTATTTGTTTCCCCAACAGGTACGTTAGATAACGGGGCTGAAATTTCAATATTTGAGTTGCAAAAGCAACTTAAATCAAAAGGACATCATGTTGTAAATGTTACCCAGGCTTCGGGAGATACCCCCTATAGGGATGCGTTCAAGAAGGCTGGAATAAAAAACTATATGCTAAATGCGGTTAAATGGTGGTGGGAAGATGCACCCGGTCCCATACAAGGGACAGAACGGGAACTTTATCACTATTATCGTGAGCATCTTGATCGGATTCAAAAGATTGTCGATGATGAAAAAATTGATTTAGTCGTTACAAATTCGGTCAACATGTTCCAAGGCGCAGTAGTCGCAGCCATGAAAAAAATCCCTCACTTTTGGATTATTCATGAATTTCCCGAAGGTGAATTTTCATACTATCTAGACAAACTGGACTTTGTCAACGACTATTCAACGGAAATCTTTGCTGTTCAAGGTCGTTTGCAAGAAAAGCTACAAGCATTATTGCCAGATCGTACCATTCACAGTTTTTATCCGTTTACTCAAATTTCAGATGAAAAACTACAAGTAGGAGATAAAACACGTCTTGTTTCGGTTGGCAGATTGACGGAACGTAAGAATCAGTTGGAGTTAATTGAAGCTTATCAGAGGTTGAACCAACCAAAAGTTGAATTATTGTTAATTGGTAATTTTGATAAGGATTATAAAGAAAAAGTTGTGAGTTTCATTAAAGCAAACAAACTCGATAATGTAACACTTGCTGGACCACAAGATAAGCCATGGTCATTAGTAACAGATAAAGATATCTTTATTGGGCCATCCAAAATGGAAACATTTGGTTTGGTTTATGTAGAAGCTTTATCGCATGGTATTCCGAGTATTGTCTCAGATAATCCTGGGCACCAGTCAGCATATGATATTTTAGGTTTTGGACAATTTTATGAAACTGGAAACGTGATGCAACTCACTAGCTTGATTGCTGATAACTTAAGAGATTTTGATATCGAAAAACAAAAAAGTTTATCGGTATTAGAAAAAATTAGAGCGACTTATTCAGTAGACAATGCCTATCGAGAAGTCATTCAACTTTTAGAAGTCGATTTTAACTTAAAGTCGCAAAGTATTAGGCATCTAACGAAAATATTGACGACGAATGATAACAATTCTGAAAGTTTGATAGCAAAAGTTAAGCACATCATTAAAAGCACGCTCATTAAAATGAGGATATTACGATGAAACTGACAATCTGTCTGGTTGCATACAGTACAAAATTTACTGAGACTGTAAGTTATAAGCAGCTGAATGCTATGAAAAGTTCGGTTAAAGCATCTCTAAATCTCATTATCTTTGATAATGGGGCAGTCGACTTTTCTAATGAGAACCTGCCAAATGATTTTTCTTCCATTCTGTATTATTTCAATCAAGATTACACAGAGCGAGGAACACGAATCGCTTATCAGTATACACTGATGGCAGCAAAAGGTGACTGGTTGATGTTATTGGATGACGATACCAGGATGACAGAAGTTTATATGGGTCAGGTGCTTGAAGCGTTAAAGGATCCCCATGTTAATGCCATTTGTCCTCGGATTTTCGATAAGGAAATCCAAATATCACCCACCTCTAGTGAAACGATTCTGAATTTAAAGTATCCCAAACCAGCTGGTATCTACAAAGAAGATATCACGGGTATTTCTAGTGGGCTTGTGTTATCAAAGAAGTTTATGCTGGCAATTGGCGGGTTCACTAAAGAATTCCCTCTGGACTATTTAGATCATTGGATTTTTTGGCAGCTCAGAAAACATCATCAAGTGATTCAAGTGATGGATGAAAAAATTGATCATCAACTCTCTGTCCAACGTTTAGAAGAATTATCAAAATCAAGATTTGTTAAAATTTTTACAGCAGAATACGACTACTACAAAACCTATCAACCCGAGCAACTCTATCAAATTAGGAAGAAATATGGTAAAATGGTAGTTAAAGGTTGGCTTAAAAGGGATACTTTTCCTGGAAAAGCACTCGTAAAAATAATACTAGGAAAGAAATAAAATGGTAGAACCGAAAATACTATTAATTATACCAGCTTATAATGAATCCGAGGGAATTGCGCAAGTTGTTCAAAAAGTTGATCAATATCGTCAAAAATCAGACTTTAAGATTGATTATATTGTGATCAATGATGGCTCTACGGACAACGAAGAGGAGATACTTATAAGAAATGAAATTAATCATATTGAATTAATTCAAAATCTAGGTATTGGTGGTGCGGTGCAGACGGGTTATAAGTATGCTTTGGAAAGAGGCTATGATGTTGCTATCCAGTATGACGGAGATGGTCAACATGACATTGAAAGCCTTCCTAGTTTAGTTGAACCGCTCTTGTGTGGTGAGGCAGACTTCACAGTAGGGTCACGTTTCCTAGAGGAGAGCAATTCAGAATTCCAGTCTTCAACGACGAGACAAATCGGTATTAGGATTTTATCCGCTTTAATCTATATGACGTCAAACATTAGAATAAAAGACGTGACAAGTGGGTATCGAGCTGCTAATAAAAAAGTCATTGCACAGTTTGTTGGTCGGTATCCAAGTCAATATCCAGAACCTGAAACTTATATGCACTTATTTGCAAAAGACATCCGTGTCAAAGAAGTTGGGGTACGTATGTTTGAAAGAGAGACGGGAACGTCGAGTATCAATTTATTTAAAGGCATGAACTATATGGTAAGTGTCTCTCTCGCGATACTTTTTTCTGCAATCTTGGGAGGGAAGAAATCATGATGCCATTACCTTTAAGAATTATAGCCATTATATTGGCCGTTCTTTTTTTCATTTATACCATCCGGCTTATTCGCAAAAACATAGCTGAAGTTCGCCACATGCTTAAGTGGTTTATTCTTGCATTAGTCATCCTATTTGGTGCACTCTTCTCGGAATTTGCATCAAAAATCGCTAATGCAGTAGGTGTGAAAACATTAACTTCTTTTGCACTTTTTGTATTAGTTGGTATGCTGATCATGATTTCGTTACGGTATCAAATTTCTTTAATCTCAGCTGAAAAGCAAATTAAGACTTTAATTCAAGAGATTTCGATATTACGTAAGGATATGAAAGATGCTGAATTAGATCAGAGTGAAAAACAAGAAAAAGTCAATCAGTCAACTAAGAATTTGGCGTAAAATTATTAAGTGAGCAAAATTCCCTTCGTATAATATAAGTATTTATCGAGGAATGTTTGCCTTCTCTTATTGATGGATGCGTTATTTCAGATATCGGAATTTTAATCGTCAGTGATGAAACCGAAGATAATACAGATTCTGTCATGTTCACGTATTAAATTGTTTAATTCAGTGTATCAGTTAATGCGTTAATTAGCCCTTATATAAAAAATAATGAAGAGATAAGTTGTGCCAAAGAGTGAAAGTAGTTATGACAAAAAAAATAAATAAATATTTATTGATTTTAATCAGTGCCATTACGTTAGCATTTTTAGGCGTGGGAAATAAAGTCAGTGCCAATACTTTGCCGCTAAATCAAGCAAGTGTTGAGTTAAAAGTTACTAATAACGGGACACCAGTCAACCATACATCTTATAGCGCAATGAATATTGATCGTGCTTATCAAGAAATAAAAAACGGGGAAATTGGTCTAAAAGCTAGAAATTCTGCGGCATGGATATTAGCGACTCAAAATACGAATAGTGGTGAAAGTGATGCTGGTATTATTACTCTGAGTAATGGTCAACAGATTGGTCAAGGTATTACCCATACTGATGAGGAAATGGGGTCAATCATTTCTGGCCTAATGAACGTCGACAATTTGTCATTGATTAGTGAAATCAATCAGTCAAATACCACGATTCCATTTTTAAACCCAGATCACGTGATTTATAAGTTTACCAATAAGCGTGGTCTAGCTAAGGCTGATATTGAACAAGGCTATACGCTTATTCTCGATAACAATAATAATTTTGTTAAACTGAGTAAAATAGAAAATGCGTCAGAAAAAGTTGTGATAGACCTTGCTAATATTGATAATAAAATAAAATTTACTGCGGACAGCAAGTTAAAGACTCTGGCTACAAACTTTGGCCAATATGTTGTCGGTACCAATCAAAAAATTAGTTTCAACCTTTCTATTAATAAAGATATGTGGCAACAAGCCGGAACTGTTAATCTGGTTTTACCGCCACAATCAAATCTTTCTTTTGATTCAATAGAAGTTTTAGATGGGAATGATGCAGCGACAGTTGTAACGAATCCTACTCTAAATGATACGATGGTCTTCAATTCTTCTGAGCCCGTCATAGCGGCTACTATTGCATTAAATGAAACCCAAAGTAACATATTGCTACGGGTGACCGTACATGTGAATCTTGAGGGGAATGATGTTGGTTCAAATAACCCAATCCATACATCACTACAAGCTGTTTCTATAAACAGAGATGGTAGCTCGAGCAGTGTGTCAACACCTAATTTAAATATCGCAGGCATAAATTTCGCAATGACGAACAAAAATGCGACCGAGTTTGCTCAAGACGAAAAATTTATAATCGCTAAATCAAAAGGCAACACCTATGAAGTTTACGGGAATAACAAATGGCAACAGGTAGATGACTTAAATGATATTCAAACCTCTGATGCCTTAGTTTTAGAAGGTGGATGCCGGTATATACTGGGACGTGAGCAAGCCGAAAAAATTCCATTAGATGTTTCAAGATTTAATTTTATTAAAAAAAGAAGTGAAAAAATCAATAAAAGTTTAATACAAATTTTGGGGCTAGGGCAGGGAGATAATTATTTTCTTTATCGGATTGACACGGCTAATGATTTGTCAAGTGCTAATCGTACGTATAAATTCTCTATTTTTAGTCGAAGTTATTTCTCTCCCAATAATACTTTAATGGTCGATAACTCTATCAATAACCCAACGAATGCTCTAATTGGACTCACAGGACAAATTCCAGATTATGTTGCAGGTAATAATGAGTATAGTAATTTACCGCTAGATGGCAGTGGACAAGAACGGAAAGGTGCCCAGATCTATATTGTTCTAGCTATTAGTATCATGGTGATTATAATCCTAGTAGTGGCAATTTCCATTGTAAATTATAGAGGATTGTGAGGAGTAAAATGAAAAAAAGAATAGAGAAGTATTCAAGCTCCTCTTCTGTGGATAGGAAAAAAATCAAGGTACATAAGATTTATTTGATTGTTAGTATCTTACTGGGTATGATTCTTGCAATTGGCATGCCTTTTTTCAATGAGCCCGACGGACAGTATCACTATGTCGCGAGTTCTAACATGGTGAATCTATCAAACGATATCTCAGCCTATGGTGAAGTTGATATAGGAACTGGCATTGATCAGCAGATTAAAGCCTATCAACAGGGCGGTTATTTTCAAAAATACTATTTAACAAAAATAGTTGAAATGCCAATGAGTAAACAACCTAGAGAAGGAGTGACTAAGAACCCAAATGCCAAATCTTTTATTTTTTGGGGACATCAGATTCCTGCACTAGGCTTGTGGATTGGCCATGAAATTTATCCTTCAATTGGGATGATGATAACAACAGCGCGTTTATTTTCCGTAGTGATGAACTCATTATTGATGTTTTTAATCATTAAGTTTGTTAAAAAAGGAAAAATGATCTTTGTCGCATTATCTTTAACACCTGTGACGTTAAACTCGTTTGCAAGTTTAACTTACGATTCTCTTAGTTTTGTATTAGTCGCTTGGTTAATGGCTATAGTGATTAATAGTCTAGTTGATCAGCAGATTAAATGGTGGAGATGGGTAGAATTAGGAGTGGCTTCGAGTGCTATTTACTTTGGTGCTAAAACTAATTTTAAAGTTTTATTACTTCTTGTACCAGTCTTAATTGCCATGTTTCTTTTCCCAAGACTATATCGTAAACTTTCTCTATCTTGCAGTTATTTGTGGACAAATAGAAAAAATTTGGTTCTACTTATATTTTTGGGGGGAGTTTTAATATTTGGTGTTTTACTTCTTTTAATGAGCTTGATTCATAACGGTATTTTTTATAGCATATACAGATTTATTATTAATTATGCTGTCAATCTAAGAGATCACTTGTCAGTGAGTTCTGTATTTTATAATTTGTTAGGCTCACCCTATCCTAATATTAATTATACACCTGCATGGGTAAGTATGATTTGGTATATTGTACTATTTGCTACATTACTGAATGAAGATAAGTTTATAAAGAACAAACTTATTTCAATAGTAGGCGCAGGAATTTTCCTATTAGGCATTGTAGGTGTTTATTATACTTATATGACTTATACCCCAACGGGGGCACCAGTGAGTAATGCTACAGCATTAGGACAAATGCAAGGTTTACAAGGAAGGTACTTTACGCCTACTCTATTTTTACTATGCTTTGTGACTTGTTACGAAAAATTTAAAATCAAAATTAATGGACAAAAAGGCGTACTTTTATTTGTCATGAGTACGGCAATAATTACTAATGTTTTATTGCTGTTTTCTACAATATTTGGTATTTATTATTTATAATGAAAACAGATGTATCAAATATCATACTCAGATAACTTGTTGGTATCAGGAGAAAGTATGAAAAAAGCAAAATTAGAAGCGCCCCAAGAAAATGGTCGCACAACATGCAATATTTTAACTAAGAAAAAATGAAGCAACATAGAACCCATGTTTTTGAGTGTATTCAATGCTGAAAAAATGTTCGTGAGTTGTCAGAAAACAGTAGCGAAAACGAGTTATTATAAGTGTTCGTCATGATTGATAGCCAAAGTGCATTGATCATGGGAAGAGGAGAAATTATGTCGAAAAAAGTATTAATTACGGGAGCAAATGGTTATATTGGTAGACACGTTGTGACTGCTGCCTTAAATAAAGGATTGACTGTTCTGGCTGCTGATTTTGATTTTGATGAGGTAGATGATCGAGTTATTCAAGTGACGCATTCTATTTTTTCAGATGAGGATGATTTGTTTGAAAAGTTAGGTTCTCCAGATGTTATCGTTCACTTAGCGTGGCGTAATGGTTTTGTACATAATTCGGAAACACATATTGAAGATCTAGCTAACCATTATCATTTTTTGAAAAGAATGGTGGATAGTGGCGTGAAACAAATTGCGGTCATGGGGACGATGCACGAAATTGGTTACCATGAAGGTGCAATTGATGATCAGACGCCTACAAATCCACAATCTCTCTATGGTATAGCTAAGAATGCCCTACGTGATATTTTATTTAATATCACACAAAATACTGATACGGTTGTTCAATGGTTACGAGCCTATTATATTGTTGGTGATGATGCACGTGGGTCATCAATTTTCGCTAAGCTTGTTCAAGCTGAGCATGAAGGAAAAGAAAATTTCCCATTTACAACAGGGAAAAATAAATTTGATTTCATTAATATTGATGTCTTAGCTAAACAGATTGTGACAACGATTTCGCAAGATGAGTTTTCAGGTATTATAAATGTTGCAACAGGCGTACCGGAAACACTTGCAAGTCGTGTAGAACGTTTTATCACAGACAATGATTTTAAAATAAAATTGACATACGGTGCATTTCCTGATCGACCTTATGATTCTCCAGGGACATGGGCTGATGTCACAATTATCAATAAAATAATGGAGAAGTATGACAAATAAACAAGCAATACATACCTTTGTCCTGTGTGCTTATGGTGAGAACCCATACTTGGAAGCATGTATCGTATCTGTTATGGATCAGGAAACGGTTAAATCAGGAAAATCAAAAGTTATCATGTATTCAAGTACACCCAGTCGTTTTTTAGATGATTTGTGTGTCAAATATGAGATACCATTTTTCACAAAATCTGGCGGTGGTATCTCAAAGGACTGGACAAATGCTTTGTCTTTTGTGACAACTAAATATGGAACAATTGCACAACAAGATGAAATCTACCTAGAGAACTACGGCACAGAGATTTTGAAATCTTTCCAAAAATCAGAGGACACCTTAATGGTTTATTCCGATTATTCCGAAATTGATGGCGATGGTAACCTACGACCAAGAAATATTGGTCTTAAAATTAAGACTTTTGCTTTGCACATTATTAATTGGTTTCCAAGGTGGAAGTTTTGGCAAAGAAGGATTTTCGCTTTTGGAGATTTTATCTCAGCACCAGCAGTGTCATTAAATATGGAAAAATTACCCAATTTTGAGTTTAATGAAAAATATCGAATGGTATTGGACTGGGATGCTTGGGAACGAATCATGAAAATGCCAGGTGTCATGCGTTATGTTAAAGGGAACTTGATGCATCATCGCATACACGAAGGCTCTACCACAACAGCTGAAATAGCTAGTGGTAGACGAAATGAAGAAGAGCTTGAGATGTTTAATCGGTATTGGCCAGAATTTATTTCAAAACTCATCATGAAAATCTACACTCAAAATCAAAAATTCAATTAATGAGGATATGATGCAGCATTCAAGAGAAAATAATTTTAACATTATTCGATTATTAGCAGCACTGATGGTCATTTACGTGCATTCTTTTGCTATTTTTAAAATTAACATGGATGAGCCAATTGTAAAAGTATTACATTCAGGTGTAAGTCTTGGTGAATTCGCCGTTTATGTTTTCTTCATTATTTCAGGCTATCTTATAACAGCAAGTTTTGTAAGAAGTAAGAGTAGTTGGCATTATTTTAAAGCTAGATTGCTAAGAATTTATCCCGGTTTGATTGCTGTGATGTTACTGACAGCTTTTGTTGTTGGTCCATTAGTCTCAAATTTGGGTATGAAAGCTTATTTTCAAAATCTGCAAGTTTACCTTTATCCGTTTAAGGGTATACCGCTTGTGACAGCAACGAGTAATTTACCAGGCGTGTTCGCAGACAATCATTATGCTAATGCTGTTAATGGTAGTTTATGGACGCTTTTTTGGGAATTTCTATGTTATATTGGCGTTGCTATTTTAGGAAATTTAAAATGGTTGAATCAAAAAGTTATTCTAGTTTTAATTGGAATCACAACGCTTGTGTCCATTCTGATTCATTTTTTCCCACAAAATAATTTTGCGGTTCACAGCTTGACACTGGTTGTGCCAATGTTTCTAGCCTTTTTTGCTGGCATGTTATTTTACTTTATGAAATCAGATATTCACTTTAAAGGCGTGTGGATTGGTGTGGCTTTAGCTAGCTACATTATTTTCTCAAACATAAACTTATCATTTACGAGTCTTTATATTATACCATTGACTTACTTAGTTTTTGCATTATCTTATTCAAGAACGATTAGATTTTATAAATTTGGTAGTAAATATGATATCTCTTATGGTGCCTACATCTATGCTTTTGTAATCCAGCAAACCATTTATCATGTAACAAATGGTACCTTGCCTTTTGCTGTTAATGTTATTTTGTCAGTCATTATTACGATTCCCTTTGCTTTTTTATCTTATATCTTAGTTGAGAAGCCAATCTTGAGGTTGAAGTAAATTATGAAAAATATGTTCCAGTCAATTACTAGAATTTATAAGTTAAACATTCCCAATATTTTTTACTGGTCACCTAAAATCACATTCCCTAGGATTTTATCTTGCCATTTTAGATGGCTGGCTATCGTGATGCCTGTTAAACCTTTAAAGAATGGCTTGTTTAAAATGGCTTTCTTCTTTGAAAAAATATGTTATGAAAATGTTAAATCTCGCTTAAAAAAAGATTTTTCAGCAGAGTTTTCAACTATTTCAGATAATTATCAAAGACGTGAAGTTAAAAATAAAACAGTTTGGTATTCTTGGTGGCAGGGTATAGAATCAGCACCAGAGCTTGTCACAACTTGTATCCAACAGATGCAAAAACAGTTTCCAAGTGATACAACATTTATCAATGTTGACAGTTCAAACTTTACCAATTACGTCGACTTGCAGCCAAGGATTTTAGAACTTTTTGAATCCGGCAAGATGACGAACGCGCAATTTTCGGATCAATTACGGATCAATTTGTTAGCTAAACATGGCGGAATTTGGATGGATGCTACCTTATGGGTCAATCAAAAACAAGAGCAATCAATTTTTGATTTACCTTTTTTCTCCTATCGTGCGAAGAAAAGCTTACCGATTTCGAGTGATCATGGCACTTGTCAAGGAGATTGGCAACTTTATTTTTTAGGAGGGACCAATACATATCTCTATGAAGCCATAAAAACTGTAAATGATGCTTACTGGCAGCGCTATAGTAAAGTGATTCACTACCTACAGCTAGATAAGATGATTGATTTGACTTTTGAAGCTCTGCCTGAATTGTCAGCAGATATGAGAAAATTACCACTGCATAACTATGATCCAGGAGATATGCTAGCTGGTGGCTATCACTATAGTTTGTCACAAATAGCGACAGAAGAGATGACAACGCAAGTTTCAAAAGATTTTGAGTTTGTGAAATTATCTTGGAAAATACAAGTACCTAAAATACGAGATGGTCAGTTGACGATTTATGGAACGTTGATAAAATGATGGAAGCAGGTGTAAGGAATGAAAGCATTAACGGAGTCTGAGATACGAAAAATTCAGATGGATATGGTCAGTTTTATTGATGACGTTTGTCGGAAAAACAAGATAGAATATTCTTTGGGCGGAGGATCCTTGTTAGGATCGATTCGTCATAAGGGATTTATTCCCTGGGATGATGATATTGATATCATGCTTAAACGAAGTGAGTATGAAAAACTGATCCAGGTCATTAAAACAAGTGAAAATTTAGCACCTTTTCAATTACTGCACTATACGACTGAAAAGACATTAGTCCCCTTTGCGAAACTATATAATAGTAAAACGAATGTGAAGAGCTTATTCTCAAATACTCAGCCAGATTTAGGGGTTTTTGTGGACATCTTTCCAATGGATGCCTTACCTGAGGATGAAAATGAGAGGAAAAATTTTCAGTTAGCATGCCGAGAGACTGGAATACTTTTAGAGAGTGATAGTTTCCCTTACTATGCTTGGGGGCCTAACCTAGGTGTTTTTCTTGCGAAGTTAGTTTTACGCTTTCCTCAGTTTTTGAAAGCAAAAGGGAAGTGGCAAGAAATTGCGATTGCTTTAGATACAGAGATGCAAAAGTATGAAAATCATGATGAAAAATATATTGGCTTTGTACCTTCTTATTATGGTTTAAAAGAATGTTTTGAGAATGCAGTCTTTTTGGAATACGAAGATGTTCAATTTGAGGATTTGACGCTTCGGAAAATAAAAAATCATGATGCCTATCTATCCCAGTTGTATGGGGATTATATGCAATTACCACCTGAAAATAAACGTGTCAATCATGATCATTATAAGTGGTATTGGAAAGAAGGGAAATAATATGAACATAGGACTTATCTTCGCTGGTGGTGTCGGAAGTCGCATGCGTTCTAAGGAAAAACCAAAACAATTTTTAGAAGTGCACAGTAAACCTATTATTGTTCATACAATAGAACTTTTTGAACAAACAGCAGAAATCGATGCAATTGTTGTCGTGTGTGTTGCTGACTGGATGGACTATATGGCAGAATTGGTCCCTCAATTTCACTTGAATAAGGTAAAAGCGATTGTACCAGGAGGAGATACTGGTCAATTATCTATCTATAATGGCCTGGTTGCAGCTGAAGAAATCGCTGATGATACATCAGAAACCGTTGTTCTGATTCATGATGGTGTTCGTCCGTTAATCAATGCGAAAGTTATTCATGAAAACATTGAGTCAGTAAAAAAATTCGGTTCAGCCATTACAACAGCACCTGCGAAGGAGACCGTTGTACTAGTAGGTGAAGAAAATGATATCACCGAAGTGGTTGATCGCGATCGTTCATTTACAGCGAAAGCACCCCAAAGTTTCAAATTAAATGAAATTTTGGAAGTTCAACGTGATGCACTCGCAAATGGTATTAATAATGCGATCGATTCTGCCACACTCATGGGCATGTATAATCTTAAACTTCACATTGTTGAAGGGCCATATGAAAATATTAAGATTACAACACCTGATGACTTCTATATGTTTAAAGCCTTAAAAGATGCACAAGAAATTTCTCAAATTTATGGAGTAGAATCATGATTAACTATCAGAATCGCATTGTTCAAGAGGATATGTCGACAATCGTCAGCCAATCATATATTCAATGGGATAGAATGACAAATAAATCTGTGATGATCACAGGGGCAAATGGGATGTTGGCGACCTATATGGTATATGTACTTGCTTATTTGAATGAGACTCAAAATGCAAATATAAAAATCATCGCAACTGCTCGTAATATTGAAAAAGCTAAAGCGCGATTTTCAGATTTAAGTAAGATGTCAAATTTTGAGCTGATTAAACATGATGTTACGGAAAGCGTAAATTATGAATCAAATGTTGACTATATTGTTCATGCTGCAAGTAATGCAAGTCCACGTTTCATTTTAGAAGATCCTGTAGGGATCATTAATGCCAATGTCATTGGCACACTAAATATGCTGAAACTTGCTGAAGCAAAAAAAACGACCAATTTTCTTTTCCTATCCACTCGTGAAATTTATGGCAAATCAGTTCAAGATAAAATTGACGAGGAAGCCTATGGCGGGTTCGATATCTTAGCGACTAGGGCTTGTTATCCTGAAAGTAAGAGAATGGCCGAAACATTATTGAAAAGTTACTCCGAACAATATGGTGTACCATTTACTGTTGCACGGATAGCACATTCCTATGGTCCTGGAATGGTTTTTGATAACGATGGTCGGATTATGAGCGATTTATTATCGAATGTTTTGCACAACGAAGATATCATTCTAAAGAGTGATGGTAGTGCAGAGCGTGCTTTTTGTTACCTTAGCGATGCCGTATCAGCTTTGTTTTTAACCCTTCTTCAGGGCGTGAATCAGAATGCTTATAACGTAGGAAATGAAGACAGTCCTGTTCAAATTCGTGATTTAGCAAGTAAATTGGTAGAACTCTTCCCTGAAAAAGCAATTAAAGTTGTTTTTGATATTCCAAAAAACATGAGTGCAGGTTATAGTAAAATGGGAAGAACGTATCTAGATACTACTAAAATAGAGAATTTAGGTTGGGAAAAAGTGGTCGGTCTAGAAGAAGGACTGAAAAGAACAATCCAATCAGTTGAGGTTTAAAATGGTAAATACAGCAGTCATCATGGCAACTTATAATGGTGAAAAAGTTATTAAGGAGCAATTAGACTCGATTCGACAACAGACGCTTCCGCCGACCTATGTTTTGATACGTGATGATGGTTCAACAGATAGTACAGTAGAATTTGTTGAAAATTACATTTTAGACTATAATTTATCAGGTTGGAGTATTCAAAGAAATTCACAAAATTTAGGGTGGCGTTTGAATTTCAGAGAATTATTATTAGATGTATTACCACTAAAAGTTGACTATGTTTTTTTTAGTGATCAGGATGATACTTGGTTTTTAGATAAAAATAAAAGACAAGTTGAAGTTTTGGAAGAAAATGACGGAATAGATGTATTAAGCTCTGATATTAAATTAGAGATTCGGTCAAAAACTGCTACGATTCCTGATGCTGTAGAGTTTATCGACTCTGATAAAAAAATATCAAAATATCAGTATAATACGGAGTATCATAATAACCGGCAAGGCTGGACATTTGCGATGAGAAAGAGTTTTGTTGATTACGTGATGTCATACTATAAAGATGGCTTAATTCTATCTCATGATAATTTAATGACTGGGATTTCAAGTGTATTGGGGACGGGTTATAATTTAAATCAACCGTTAGGAATACATATTCGTCATGATGGTAACGCGAGTGGCAATTATTTATCGTTAAAACATTCGAATGCCCGACATGTTCAAGAATTAGAATTATTTGCAAGTTATTATACAATTTTGTATGAAGTTATGTTTGATAAACAAATGGCAGATATCAAAATTGTAAAAGAAAATCGAGATTTTTATATTAGAAGGGTTATCAATGCTAAAAAAAGAGCTCTATTTCGAACGGTCTTACAAGTAATTACTCAATGGCGATTATATTATGGTATGTCGAGCCGTATCAGAGACATCATTTTTATTTTCAAAAAATAGTCAATCATTAAGTCGGATAAAATGGCGTCACCTAATATTATAAAAACACGGAGTTAAACAATGGACGTTACAAATTCTCAAAAAGCAGTTAAAAATCTGATCATTTCATTTGGTACACAAATTATACTGCTTATCTTTAAGTTTGTCGTTCAAACTTTGTTCATCATGAAGTTAGGCCAGCTTTACCTCGGTACAAATAGCCTTCTGACAAATGTTTTTACGGTGTTTTCTTTTGCTGAATTGGGGTTGGGGACAGCGATTGCTTTTAACCTATATCGCCCAATAGCGAATGAAGAACACGCTAAAATCTCTGCATACATGCGCTTTTATAAACACGCTTATCAGATTATCGGTATCGTTGTTGCTATATCAGGGCTTGCATTTTTTCCTTTTGTCCATACCTTGATTAAAGGAGAAGTTGTAGAAGGTCTTCCGATTATCTATCTTCTATTTCTATTGAACATTGTTTCGTCTTATTTTTTCACCTATAAGCGAACTTTGTTAACAGCGAATCAGGAAGAGTACAAAAATCAATTAAATATCTTTTGGTTTACGGTTATTCAAATGACCCTACAATCAGTGGTATTGATCGTTTTTAAAAATTTTATTTTCTACTTAATTATTCAAGTGGTTTGTACTTTTTTGTCAAATTTTATGATTTCAAGAGTTGTCGATCAAGAACACAGCTACTTGAAAGAATATAAAGATGAGCGAATTACCAAAGAAGAATTCGGTATTATCAAGCGTAACGTCCTAGAATTATTAGGCTCAAAAGTTGGTGGTGTCGTCTTAAACTCAACGGATAATATCATTATTTCTAAGTTTATAGGTCTAGCGGCGGTAGGTCAGTATGCCAATTATTTATTGATAACAGCTAGTATTACATTTGTCACCAATAAAACAATCAGCTCAGTCATCGCAAGTATTGGTAACATGTCAATCAAAAATTCTAAAGATGACAATATCAAAACGTTCTATCAAGCTTACTTTTTAAATTATATAGCGGTAATCGTGATCTCCTCAGGTCTTTTAACCTTAATGACCCCATTTATACAAGCTTGGGCTGGAGAATCTTATGTGATGGGCTTCTGGGTTTTGCTTTTTACTGTTATCAATTATTTAATTGGTCAGATGAGACAAACCATTAATGCTTTCATGTTTGCCTATGGTGCCTTACAGTTTCAAGGTGTAAAGTCAGTTGTAGAAGCGTTGTCTAACTTGATTTTATCGGTACTATTCGTTACGCAAACAAATTTAGGTGTTGCAGGTGTTCTGTTAGGGACACTTGTCACGAATGTCGTCATTAATACGTGGTTTGAGGCTTTACAAGTTTTTCGTTTAGGCTTTAAACACCCTGCTAAAAAATTCTTAGTCTATAATTGGCTACATTTGTTATTAGCAACGGTTATTATTATCGTGATCTATCAAATTGTTTCACTGATTGTCCTAGATAATATTTGGCTCACTTTAGGGGCGAGAGCACTTGCAACGATTTTGTTAGACGTTATTGTGATTGCCTTACATGCCAAAAGTCCGTATTTTGGCATAATAAAAAATAGGATTGTTAGAGTAAAAAAATAATTGCTAACGGGATAGCTTTTCGAATATTTTTCATTTGGAATTTTGATTGAATGGCCGACCAATATTGCCTACTCTATCAATAGGAGAGAAGACTTTATTGCCAAGAATAAGGTCTTTTTGATTTTAATAAACACTTATTTGAGGTTCAATTTAGGAGTTGTATTTCTATCGAATACGTATTTTGCATTAGGCTACATTTATTATTTGATAAGTCAGTATGATATAACGAGAAGGATAAGATTGGACAGAATAAGTAGAGAGCCACGTTCATAGCGAAGAATTTGAAAACGGTTAAATAGATTAGTGAAGTTAGAACGCTATCAAGCGAACATCGTTTCTTCTACTATTTCAGACGAACAGCTTTTTAATTATTAGTATGAAGCTGTGAAAGAAGATATGGACTTTGTCAAATAAGTTTAAGATAAACTTTAAGTGATTAAACTAGGCCAAATATAGACTTGTGATAAATCGTAGCTTTTAATAAAAGATGGTTATAAACCAAATGTTCTAGACGGATGAGACAAAATAAGAGCATAGTTCACGAGAACGGATTTTATTTGTAATATTATGAATTGATGAGAAGTTGTGTTATACTTATATATATCATTAACCATATATATTTAAAACTAAAGTTACGAGTGCAGTCGAAAAGTATCATTTAACAAAAATAAATAATAATGAGGAAAGTATTTTTAATATGAACAAAAAAAAATTGATTTTATCAGTAATCATCGCTATATCGACTTGTTTATTAGGCAAAAAAGTTGAGGCGGCAAGTGCAGTTAACGACTATATCATCAAGAATAATGTGAAACCTGCAGGGGAAACGCTGTCGCTTGGCAGGATTTATAATCAAAATCCAAATATAAATGGTGGCATCAACATGGATTATACCGATGGTAAACCAAAGCTGGTCATTATTCATGAAGTGGGTGTTGATGGTGGGTCAATTAATGGCTCTATTGACTATATGGTTAGGACTCAGGACTCGGCTTTTGTCCACTCATTTGTTGATGGTGGACAGCTTATCACTATAGCGGATAAAGCAAAAAAATCTTGGGGTTCTGGCGGCTGGGGCAACCAGTATGGTATCCAAATTGAGCAAATGCGTGTAACTACGAAAGAAGCATTTTATAAGCAAATTTCCACGCTCGCCAAATGGACTGCAGATCAGCTGATTAAGTATAATATGGGCGCACCAAAATTAATGTCAAGCCCGAGTAGTCCTCAGAAAAATAATTTATCAATCAAACCTGATGGTAATTTAGCTAGTCATAAAATGATTGCTTATAAGTTTAACCAGACGACAGATCATGTTGATCCCGATGCCTATTGGGCGAGATTTGGTTACGATATGGGTCAATTCCGAGAGTTAGTCGCTAAATTCTATTCAGAAAAATTGAAGAATATTGGGAATTTAGATGCATTAGCAATAACTGGCGAAGGCAATAACCTAAAGGTTCGGGGATGGCACTATAATACCAATCAATACGAGTACCTTTTTGTAATGGATGCTGAAACAGGGAAGGAAATTAAACGTCAACAGGTCACGACACCGGAAATTCGAAATGATGTCAAGAGTGTCTATAACTTTAAAGATGCAGAAAAATCAGGTTTCAATATTACAACCCCGGTACCCAAAGGTCGAAAAATTTATATCATGTCTCGGAAAACGAACGATCCCAAAGGAAATACAGCAGGCGGGGCAAGTGATATGGTATTTAAATCGAAGACTCTTACAACCTATTCAGATAAAGCAGATTTAAATACACTTTCTCTACAAGGTAATACGTTGTCCTTGAGGGGATGGTACTGGCCAGGTCAAAATTATACTTACCAATATATTTTTATGATGGATACTCAAACGGGTAAAGAAATATCAAGGTTAAAATCAAATTTTATAGACAGACCAGATGTTAAAAATGCGCTAAATAACTTGATTCATGCAGAAAGATCAGGCTTTTCGGGCCAAGTATCGGTTCCGATAGATAAAAATATCAGTGTCATGATTAGACGGACAAACGACCCCACTGGAAATACAAAAGGTGGTTACTCAGACTATAGGTTTAACAATCGATCAGTATCAACTGTGAAAATAAAGTCTGACCTGAATAACCTTTCGTTAGGAAGTGACACAACAGTTGCAACTCGTGGATGGTTTTGGCCGAAATCTAAGTATTCTTATCAATATGTCTTTATCATGGATAAAAAGACAAATAGAGAGCTTTCAAGAGCTGCCACTAAAATAATCAATCGTCCTGATGTAAAGAACTACATCGGTAATTTTGATGGCACTGATTTGACTGGTTTTGATGCAACTGTTCAGATGCCAAAGAATATTGAAGCCTATGTTATGGTCAGACGAACAAATGACGCTGCAGGGAATACAAACGGCGGTTACGAAGATGCTAAATTTACGAATCGAGCCATATCAAATAAACAACCAGACCTTTCAAAAGTAACGGAGAAGGTTAAAATAGATTGGTTTAATGCCATCTATCCAGAGGCTCAAAAATTAGCAAAGGCTAACGACCTCTTCCCGTCGATTATGATGAGCCAAACGATTGCTGAAAGTGATTGGGGACAGAGCGATCTGGCAACGAAAGCCAACAATTTTTTTGGCATCAAAGCTGATGCCAGTTGGAAAGGTGCCATTTATACTAAAGTGACGAATGAAGTCGTTAATGAAAAGACGATTCAGGTAACAGCGAATTTTCGGAAGTATAGTAGCCAGGCTGAATCCTTGAAGGATTATGTAACGAAAATCAAGACTACTCTGAATGATGGAAAAACGGATTATCGTTATCGAGCTGTATGGCGTAGTAATGCTAGAACCTATCAAAATGCAGCCCAAGCCTTGAAAGATGGCGGCTATGCGACAGATCGAGACTATCCAACAAATTTGATTAAACGAATCGTCAATTACCGATTAGATACACTAGATTAATCGAAGCCCAAAAAAGTTCTATGATCCAAAATCATAGAACTTTTTTTAAGTGTTACACCCCAGTTCCCCGAATCAAGTCAACCGTTGATCGATCCAAGCCTTTCACAATGGCTTGCAAGAAAGTTTGCGCGGTATCAAAATCTTCCAGTGAGAAGAGGGTTTGATGGCTGTGGATATAGCGGGCACAGACACCAATCGTTGTCGATGGAATACCACTGTGTTTCAAATGAGCAGCACCGGCATCTGTCCCACCTTTTGAGACATAATACTGGTATTTCACACCCGCAGACTCAGCCGTATCCAGCAAGAAATCACGCATGGTCGGCAATAAAATATGACCAGGATCGAAGATTCGCATCAGTGTCCCGTCACCGATGCGGCCATCAGCACTGGCATCGAAAGTATCTTGAGCAGGTGAACAGTCGACAGCGAAGAACAAGTCTGGATTGAATTTAGTTGTCGAAACGTGTGCACCACGAAGGCCGACTTCTTCTTGAACATTGGCACCTGCGATGAGGGTGTTGGGCAAGTCGATTTTGTTGTCGCTCAGATGCGCTAATAGCTCCGTCACCATGAGACAACCGTAGCGGTTATCCCAGGCTTTACTGATGACATTTTTTTCGTTGGCAGTCAGGATGGCTTCGGTCTGAGGCACGATGACAGCACCAGGATGGACGCCATAACGTTCCGCCTCTGCTCTATCTGCAAAGCCTGCGTCGAAAATAATATCTTCAACTTGTGGCATAGCAGGTGCACCGCCTGCTCCTCTCATCAAATGTGGCGGTACGCCACCCGTGATGACCGGAATTGCAACACCATTTCTGGCAAATAAAGTGAAGCGTTGGGCCGAGATGACGAGTGGATTCCAGCCACCGAGCGAGACAACGCGCAGGGTGCCGTCAGTCTTGATTTTGCTGACCATGAAGCCGACTTCGTCCATGTGACCGGCCACCATGATCCGTGGGGCATTGGCATCCGCAGCGTGTTTGATGCCAAAAATCCCGCCCAGGCCGTCGGTTTGAACCTCATCGACGTGAGGGGTGATGTTCTGGCGCATGAAGTCCTGCATGGGACGCTCGAAACCAGATGTTGCTTGAATCTCAGTGATAGCTTTGATTTTGTCAAAAGTGATCGACATGTGTAACTCTCCTTAATCCACTCGGCTAACCGCAAGTTAGCCTTTTTCATGATAGTTCCATGATACCAAAAATCCGACCAGATGGGGTAAAAAACGTGGTTGGTTAGCGAGGAAGTGAAAATTGTGCTAAAATATAAACATGAAGAAAATTTTGAAAATGGGTGTGGGTGCGCTCGTCAGTGCCAGTCTGGTCGTCAGTGTCAGCGCGCTCTACCAGAAGCGCAAAGATAAAAATCTGCGCAAGCTCTTGGCCTTGGCCAAACAGCATTTTATGTTTGATGATCTATTAACCAGTTGGATCGTGATGGATCCGATTCTTTTTCATGTCCATGAAGGTGGCCTCATTCGTCAGGATGGCACCGTTATCACGTTTGAAATCGATGCTGACACTTTGCGGATAGTAGAAACACACGAGTCAGAAGCAGAACTAGTCGCTTCGCTAGAGGAGAAATAAAGTGATTATACCAAATAGTGTAGAAGAGTTAGCAACATACGTCGAAAAAGGCCGCAATGTCTTCTTTTTCACAGCAGACTGGTGCGGGGACTGTTCTTTTATTAAACCAGCCATGCCAGAAATTGAAGCAGCGCATCCAGAATACACCTTTATCGAAGTTGACCGAGATGTCTATATCGACGTTGCCATTGAATGGGGGATCATGGGCATCCCTAGTTTTGTCGTGATTGAAGACGGCAAAGAAACCGGCCGTCTGGTCAATAAATTACGGAAAACAAAAGAAGAAGTAAACGCGTTTTTGACCAGTATTAAAGGTTAAGATTAAGACGCCTAAAGGAGTAGAAAATAACATGATCGCGATTTATAACACCCACCTAAATGATGTCTTGATGTTGATTACAGGGGACAATCAGGGTGAGAAATTAACAGCAACACGCCAGGCAAATGTCGCCAAAGTCATGCGTGAGGACAACGGCCAAGTCGTGGCTTGGAACTTTTTTGACGCATCAACTCTGTTTCCCATTACGGGCAATGGTCAAGTTGACCTTTCAGACGCCGATGTTGCGCAACTCAACGTTGCCATTAAAGCCGCTGGCTTTGAAGAGGTCTTGGTTCCAGATCACGCGCCTAAATTTATAGTTGGTGAAATTGTAGACCTTGTCCCACATCCAGATTCTGACCACCTCAATATTGCGCAAGTTAAGATTTCAGAAGATGAAACAATTCAAATCGTAGCAGGTGCGCCTAATGCACGTTTGGGACTGAAAACAATCGTTGCTCTACCTGGTGCCATGATGCCAAGTGGTGCCTTGATTTTTGCAGGGCAACTTCGTGGTGAAGCTAGCTTTGGGATGATGGCCAGTCCACGTGAATTGGCCTTGCCAAATGCCCCACAAAAACGTGGGATTATAGAACTCGCAGCAAGTGAAATCCCAGGAACCGCCTTTAATCCAGCTAAGCATTGGCAAAAATAAGAAATAATGAAAACAAAATCCTTTTATTTACGTATAAGTAAGTAGGAGGATTTTTTATATGTTAAATAAGAGTTTATTAATTGGTCGTTTGACCGCACAGCCGGAAGTGAAAAAAACGCCGACGGATAAATCCGTCTTGCGCGTGACCTTAGCGGTTAGTCGGCAGTTTAAGACTGCTGACGGCCAACGCGAGGCAGATTTTTTGACCATTGTCATCTGGGGGAAACCAGCAGAGTTGTTCGCATCTTATGCTAAAAAAGGGAGTCTGGTCTCAATCGAGGGAGAACTACGGACACGACGGTATGAAGACAAGACGGGTGTGACTCACTATGTGACGGAAGTCCTATGCCAGCAGTTTAATTTACTAGAAAGCCGCGCTGCCGTTGCTTTAAGAGAAAATCAAGTGGATGATGTCTCAGACGTGATGTTAGAGGCTGAAGAATTACCATTTTAATCTCCAGATTGTCAAAAGTAATAACTTAGGAGATGCTTAGTAATCATGAACTGTCCCGAGGGCAGTTTGTTTGATTTTATCCTGAATTTTTTTGCGTCTCACAATCAAAAATCCTTGACTAATCCTGACCAACTGAGTATAATAGAGTTGTTAGCACTCGAACACACAGAGTGCCAAAAATTAAAAATAATTGGAGGCTTACCAAATGTTAAAACCATTAGGTGATCGTATTGTTTTACGTGTTAAAAAAGAAGAAGAGAAGTCTGTCGGTGGCATCGTTCTGACGACAAGTGCCCAAGAAAAACCCTCAACAGCAGAAGTTGTTGCGGTTGGTGAAGGCCGTCACACCCATCACGGAAAAGTCATCGAGCCAGGCGTTAAGGTTGGTGACCTTGTCGTTTTTGAAAAATTTGCCGGAACTGAAATTAAAGACGGTTCTGAAACACTTTTGATTGTTCGTGAAGGTGACATCTTAGCCATCGTAGAATAAATCAGTCACACAAGTTAGAAGCATAATATTAAATTTCCGGAGGTAGAAGAAGTGTCAAAAGATATTAAATTTTCATCAGATGCGCGTGCTGCAATGGTACGTGGTGTCGATATGTTAGCAGATACAGTGAAAGTAACGCTTGGCCCAAAAGGTCGCAATGTGGTCTTAGAAAAATCATTTGGTTCACCTTTGATTACAAATGATGGTGTGACGATTGCCAAAGAAATCGAGTTAGAAGACCATTTTGAGAATATGGGAGCTAAGCTTGTTTCTGAAGTGGCTTCAAAAACCAACGATATCGCAGGTGACGGCACAACAACAGCAACTGTCTTGACACAAGCGATTGTCCGTGAAGGCTTGAAAAATGTCACAGCAGGTGCCAATCCGATCGGCATTCGTCGTGGGATTGAAACGTCTGTTGCGACAGCTGTTGAGGCTTTGAAAGCCATCGCCATTCCGGTTTCAGGTAAAGAAGCGATTGCGCAAGTTGCTGCTGTTTCTTCTCGCTCAGAAAAAGTCGGTGACTATATTTCTGAAGCCATGGAAAAAGTTGGCAATGATGGTGTCATCACCATCGAAGAATCAAAAGGGATGGAAACTGAACTGGATGTTGTTGAAGGGATGCAATTTGATCGGGGTTATTTGTCTCAATACATGGTAACAGACAACGAAAAAATGGTTGCTGACCTTGATAATCCCTACATTCTTATCACAGATAAAAAGATTTCAAACATCCAAGATGTTCTGCCGTTGTTAGAACAAATTTTGCAACAAAATCGACCACTCTTGATTATTGCGGATGATGTTGACGGCGAGGCTTTACCAACACTTGTCTTGAATAAGATTCGTGGGACTTTCAACGTTGTCGCAGTCAAAGCGCCTGGCTTTGGTGACCGTCGGAAAGCCATGCTTGAAGACATCGCCATCCTTACCGGTGGGACAGTCATCACGGAAGATCTCGGCCTTGACCTGAAAGACGCGACAGTCGACTCACTCGGCCAAGCAAGCAAAGTAACCGTTGATAAAGATACCACGACCATTGTTGAAGGCGCTGGCGGAAAAGATGCCATCGCTAATCGGACTGCCGTGATTAAATCACAGATCGAGCAAACAACATCTGACTTCGATCGCGAAAAATTACAAGAACGTCTGGCTAAATTATCAGGTGGTGTGGCCGTGATTAAAGTCGGTGCAGCCACTGAAACTGAGCTCAAAGAAATGAAACTTCGGATTGAAGATGCTTTGAACGCCACACGCGCAGCCGTTGAAGAAGGTATTGTCGCTGGTGGTGGTACAGCGCTTGTCAACGTCATTGCGCAAGTTGCTGACATCGAGTTAACAGGTGATGAGTTAACAGGACGTAACATTGTTTTACGCGCGCTTGAAGAACCTGTCCGTCAAATCGCTAAAAATGCAGGTTATGAAGGGTCTGTCGTGATTGATAAACTCAAACAATCCGCAACAGGGACAGGCTTCAATGCGGCAACAGGCGAATGGGTAGACATGATTGAGACAGGGATTATTGACCCAGTCAAAGTCACACGTTCAGCACTTCAAAATGCGGCATCAGTTGCTAGCTTAATTTTGACAACTGAAGCAGTTGTTGCCAATAAACCAGAACCAGCAGCACCAGCCGGTATGCCTGGTGGCATGGATCCATCAATGATGGGCGGCATGATGTAAGCCATTAAAGAATCCTTAATCAAGGGTTCTTTTTCTATTTTTTTGATTTACCAAAATTAAGAGTCAGTCGGCAAGAAGTCCGTAGAGGGGCGGTTATGTTTTGCAATGGTGATAGAACTATGATAAGATAAAATAAGAATGATATTGAATAGTCAATTTAATCTTTAAAAGGGGACTTATGAATCAAGAAAAAATGATTAAGTATTTAAGCTGGGTTGCAACGACGATGTCAGTCATGATGTATGTCTCATATATTCCTCAAATAGCGGATAATATGTCAGGGATAAAAGGCAACCCAATTCAACCGTTAGTTGCAGCGATTAACTGTACACTTTGGGTTGTTTACGGTTTATGTAAAAAACAAAGAGATTATGCATTAGCAACGGCAAACTTTCCTGGCATTGTTTTTGGGCTTATCACGTTTATCACAGCCCTATAATTAGTCATTACTATCAAAGTACATCATCAATCTAAAATCAAGGGTTTGAAAATCCTTGTTTTTTTAATTGCATGTTGTAGGAGAGTTTGCAAGGTATAAACAATTTTCAAAAAAAGAGATTCAAAGCCATAACTTGCCAAAAGGTTCAGCTATTTCCGAACTTTACAGACACATAGTCAGGTAAAATAGGGAGTAAGGTGGCAATCTCCAGGTAGATTTGATATAATAAAGTGTTGCAATTTGAGCAAGTTTTTAAAGAGTGTCAAGTCTGGACTTGAATCTTGAAGGAGAAGATATGTCATCAGTAGTTGTTGTTGGGACCCAATGGGGTGATGAAGGTAAGGGGAAAATCACGGATTTTCTCAGTGAAAATGCGGAGGTTATCGCGCGCTATCAGGGTGGCGATAATGCTGGGCATACCATTGTTATCGAAGGGACTAAATATAAATTACATTTGATTCCGTCAGGGATTTTCTATCCTGAGAAGGTTTCTGTCATCGGGAATGGCGTGGTCGTTAATCCGAAATCATTGGTTAAAGAGTTGGCTTACTTGCATGATGCGGGCATTACGACAGATAATCTTCGGATTTCTGATCGGGCGCATGTAATTTTGCCTTACCATATCAAACTGGATCAGCTCCAAGAAGACTCGAAAGGCGATAACAAAATCGGGACAACGATTAAAGGCATTGGCCCAGCTTATATGGACAAGGCTGCGCGTGTTGGGATTCGGATTGCCGATTTGCTGGACAAAGAGATTTTCGCTGAGCGTTTGAAGATCAACCTTGAACAAAAAAATCGTGAATTTACGAAAATGTATGAAGTTGATCCTGTTGATTTCCAAGACATTTTTGAAGAATATTATGACTACGGTCAACAAATCAAGAAGTACGTGACAGACACATCCGTGATTTTGAATGATGCCTTAGACGCCGGTAAACGTGTCCTCTTTGAGGGGGCACAAGGGGTCATGCTTGATATCGACCAAGGGACTTACCCGTATGTGACGTCTTCAAACCCTGTCGCAGGTGGTGTGACGATTGGTTCAGGTGTTGGGCCATCTAAGATTTCTAAAGTTGTTGGGGTTTGTAAAGCTTATACATCACGTGTTGGTGACGGCCCATTCCCGACTGAATTGAACGATGAAGTCGGTCATCAAATACGTGAAGTGGGTCATGAATATGGCACAACAACTGGTCGTCCGCGCCGTGTCGGTTGGTTTGACTCAGTGGTCATGCGCCATTCACGTCGTGTGTCTGGTTTGACAAATCTGTCTCTTAATTCAATCGATGTTTTGACAGGTCTTGATGAGGTTAAAATCTGTGTGGCTTATGACCTTGATGGTGAGCGGATTGATTATTATCCCGCAAGTCTTGAGACACTACAACGTTGTACACCAATCTATGAAACATTACCAGGTTGGTCTGAAGACATTACGGGTGTCCGTCATTTGGACGATCTGCCTGAAACAGCGAAAAATTATGTCCGCCGCGTGTCAGAGCTCGTTGGCGTGAAGATCTCAACTTTCTCAGTGGGTCCTGGTCGCGATCAGACCAATGTCTTGGAAAGTGTTTGGGGCGTTTTGTAAGTATCAAAATGAAGCACTTGGCTGAGGTCAAGTGCTTTTTGATGAGATAGACCCCAAATTTTGTCAAGCCCAGTCTTTTTTGATATAATGAAACAGAATAATGAATAATAGTGGAGATGAACATGAGCGACTTTAAGCATTTGTATAATGATTTCAAACCAGAAAATTATCAAATTTTTCTGGACGTTAACCGAGAAATAAAACGGTTCGAAGGTCAAGTTACTGTAACAGGTGAGAGCCTGACGACTGATCTTGCTTTTCACCAAAAAGATTTAGAGATTACATCCGTTACTGTCAATGGTCAAGCAGTTGATTTCACCTTGGATGACCCATCAGAAACGGTAGCCTTTAAAGTCTCTGAAACAGGTCAAACGACTGTTACCTTCACTTACTCGGCAGCTTTAACAGATAATATGACAGGGATTTACCCGTCATACTATGAAGCAGACGGTGAGAAGAAACAGTTAGTCGGTACACAGTTTGAGACGCATTTTGCCCGTCAAGCCTTTCCATCTATTGATGAGCCAGCTGCCAAAGCAACGTTTGATTTGTCAGTCAAATACGACGAAAAAGACGGCGAAGCAATCGTGTCAAACATGCCAGAAATTTCAAATGAGAATGGTGTGCATACCTTTGACACAACCGTTAAGATGTCATCTTACCTCTTGGCCTTTGTCTTTGGCGATATGCAGTCAAAACTTGGCAAAACGAAAAACGGGACACAAGTTGGTGTTTTTGCAACCAAAGCCCACAAAGCGCAAGCGCTTGATTTTCCTTTAGATATCGCCATTCGCGTCATCGAATTTTACGAAGACTACTTCAAAGTCGCCTATCCATTGCCACATTCATGGCATATCGGTCTGCCTGACTTTTCAGCAGGTGCGATGGAAAACTGGGGGGCCATCACTTATCGTGAAGTCGCCTTGCTCGCCGATCCAGACAACTCAACCCTTGCCAGCCGCCAATACGTGGCGCTTGTCATCGCGCATGAGCTTGCCCACCAATGGTTTGGTGACCTAGTGACAATGGAGTGGTGGGATGACCTTTGGTTGAACGAATCATTCGCCAACATGATGGAATACGTTGCCATTGATGCGATTGAACCTGATTGGCACATCTGGGAGCAGTTCTCAGTATCTGAAGCCCCTATGGCGCTTAATCGTGATGCCATCGACGGCGTCCAATCCGTCCATGTTGCCGTCAACCACCCTGACGAAATCAACACGCTCTTTGACGGTGCGATCGTCTATGCCAAAGGCGCTCGTCTTATGGTTATGCTCCGCAAATGGCTCGGCGACACTGACTTTTCAGCCGGCCTTCATGCCTATTTTGACGTGCATCAGTATGGCAATACCGTTGGCCGCGATTTATGGGATGCTTTGTCAGCAGCGTCAGGTCGTGATGTCTCAGCCTTTATGACATCGTGGATCGAGCAGCCCGGTTATCCTGTCTTAAGCGTGTCTGTAGAAAACGATGCACTCGTTTTACGCCAACAACAATTCTTCACAGGTGAGGGCGTGGATCAAGGACGTCTATGGCAAATCCCGCTTAACACGAACTGGACGGGTCTGCCTGATGTCTTGTCAGAAGCAGAAATTAGAATCCCAAATTTTGCGGCTTTATCAGCTGAAAATGGCGACAAACCACTCCTTTTTAATGCACAAAATGCCGCCCACTATTTGGTCAAATACGATGCAGCATTGACTGAAAAAGTTACTGCAGCAGTGCCAACTTTTGACACAATTACAAAAGTTCAACTCATCCAATCTGCCTTGAAATTGGCAGAAGGTGGCTTGTCTGACTATGCTGACTTGGTCAACTTGCTGGCGACATTTGATAATGAACCGTCAAACGTGGTCAACTTGGCCATGTCACAAGCGCTCAATGCTCTGAAAATTTTCATCGATGAATCAACGGATTCAGAAGTCAACTTCAAGAAATTTGTTGCCCGTTTGTTTGACAAACAATACAACCGTTTAGGTTGGACTAAAATCGACGGTGAATCATTCAATGATGAGCAATTACGTGCCTTGCCAATTTCATGGGAAGTCTACGCTGAAAATGCGGATGCTGTTGCCCAATCATCAGAGGTCTTTAGCCAAAACCTTGCTGATATTCACAGTATTCCAGCTGATATCAGACAAGTTGTCCTGAAAAATGAAATCGTTGAAAAGGAAACAGACGACTTAGTTCAAAGCTATTTCGATGCTTATGCTAAAACGACTGACCAAACTTTCCAACGTGAGTTGAATGTTGCGGTGTCTAGCACGAAAAATACGGCAACAGTCGACACGATCATCTCACAATATCGCAACACTGATTTGGTAAAACCACAAGACTTACGTTTCTGGTTCTCATCACTTGTCAGCCGTGAGTTTTCTCAAGCTGCTGCCTTTGACTGGTTGGTTGAGAATTGGGATTGGGTGCAAGAAAAGCTTGGCGGAGATATGGCCTCTGGTGACTTTATCAAAGTCATTGGTAATAGCTTTGACACTGAAGCCAAACTGCAAGCCTTTATCGACTTCACAGAACCCTTCAAAGATGAACCAGCCTTCAAACGCATTATCGAGATGGCAAAAACACAAATTGCTGCTAAAATCGCCTTGTTAGCCGATCAAAAAGCAAAAGTTGTCGCTTTGTTTGAAACGATTTAAACCTTATGATCCTGAAAAGAGTGCTCAGTGAGCCTCTTTTTTTGTGGCTGAAAAGATAAGGCGTGAAACGAGGTCAAACCTTTGAAATGTTGTCTTTGAATTATTGAGAATGTTATGAAAAAGTGATAAAATAAGGCATGGCAGTCATGTCAAATAATTAGAAGGAGATCATGTTTTGGATCTTCAAGATTTTGTATTGTTAAATGAGACAGGTCGGGTTATTGATGTATTTGGTCAAACTGCCAAAGTCCAAGTTAGCACCCTAGAAGGCATCTTCACGATCAATGGCAAGTGCCGCGATGGGGTGTTACATGTTGGTGACTTTGTCAAAGTTGGTTTAGTAATCGCCAATAACACCTATTTTGTTGAGAAAATTTAACAAGCGCTTGAACGCTGAAACGTTGTGACAGAGGAGTTTTATGAAAAATCATTTATTTTTGCTTTCGGAAGGATTTACCTTGACAACTGGGATGATTATTACGATTGCAATCGTAGCCGTCGTTTTACTGATACTGATTATTTTCTTAGCGCAATACAAACGTGTTGCGCCTAATGAAATCATGGTTATCTCAGGTGGTGGTATTCAGCCAGACCCAGTAACCGGCTCAAAAACAAAAATTGTAAGTGGTGGTGGGACTTTCGTCATTCCTGTCCTGCAAGAGTACACCTATATTTCTCAAAAACCATTTACAGTGGCAAGTACTGTTACAAAGGTGCCAACAGTCAATCAAGTGCCAATTAATGTTAAAACACTGGCAACGATTCGCATCGGTCAATCTGATGCCATGCGTAGAACTGCGGCACAACGTATTTTAGGCACTGATTTGGATGCATTAGTTATCGACTTGTCAGATGTACTGGGCAACCAAGTACGTTCAATCATCGGGCAATTAACGCCTGAGGAAGCCAATACTGACCGTACTAAGTTCCAAGAAAACGTTGTAAATTTGGTTGAACCATTACTCGCAGAGTTCGGTCTGGAACTGATCACTTTGTCGGTTGAGAGTGTTTCGGATGATTCGGGCTATTACAATAACTTGGCCATTATTGAAATTAAAAACAATGAAAGTCGTTCACGCATTCAAAAAGCAGAAGCTGATAAAAACGCACGGAGTAAGGAAGCGGAGTCTCAACAAATCGCGATTAAGGCAGAGAAAGAATCTGAGCAGAAGATTGCGGAAGTTGAGAAAGATACGCAAATTAAAACTGCCCAGTATGATCGTGAAAAACAAATCGCAATCATCGAAGCACAGCGCGAACAAGAGCTTCAAAATATCGAAGCCAGACGGCAACAAGAATTGGCGAAAGCTGATGCGGATAAGCTAGTCGCTGAGCGTAATGTTGAAACCGCTAAGGTCGAACAAGCACAGAAAAAAGTGGAAGCTGAAACAGTTGCGCAAGTGAAGCTGATTGCCGAACAAAAAGAAGCTGATGCCAAAGCCTATGCTGTGACAGCTGAGGCACAAGCGGAAGCTGAACGCATTCGTAAGAGCGGTGAAGCCGAAGCTGAAAGTATTCGTCAAATTGGTCTAGCAAAAGCAGAAAGCCAAGAAAAATTAGCTAAGGCTTTTGAGTCTAATGGTCAAATGATTATCATGCAAGAACTTGTCAAAGTCTTGCCAGATATTGCAGCGAAACTTGCAGAACCTTTGTCACAAATCCAGAATATGACCGTCTACGATGGTGTCGAAAGCATTTCAGGCGCTTCGGCTAGCCAATTGCCAGGCTTGTTTGACTTCATCAAATCATCAACAGGTATGGATTTGGCTAACATGATGGAACAGCGTGCTGCAGGGACATTGACAGTGCAAGAAACTGGTAAACTAGCTAAAGTCGCAGAACAAGTTAATATCGTTTCTGATGAGCCAACAGACGATTTGTCAGTGTGACTATCGGCATTTTAGCAAGTCGAATTGCTTTATCAAGGCAGTTCAAACAAACGAGGGATTCGCCTTGTTTGTTTTTTTATTAAAATACTTGCCAAGGTCATTTGTTTTTGGTATAATAATAATGTTGTCTTTGTGAGTTTCATAGCTTTCAAGAGTACAACCGCACGAAGTTAGGTTTAAGTGAAGTCATTCCACCTACCAAGGCGAGTCTAACATATTATATAAGGAGGAAACACGCAAATGACTTATGCAATCGTAAAAACTGGCGGGAAACAAGTCAAAGTTGAAGTAGGACAAGCAATCTACGTTGAGAAATTGGACGTTGAAGCTGGCGCTACTGTCACTTTTGACGAAGTTGTACTTGTTGGCGGTGAAAAAACTGTGATTGGGGCACCATTCGTATCTGGTGCAACTGTTGTCGCAGAAGTTGAGAAACAAGGTAAACAAAAGAAAGTTGTGACTTTCAAATACAAACCTAAAAAACACTCACACCGTAAACAAGGTCACCGTCAACCGTATACAAAAGTTATCATCAAAGAAATCAACGCTTAATCGCGGTATGTGATCAGATGATTAACATCAAGTTTAGTCGAAAAGATGACCAGATTACACGCTTTGTGATTACAGGACATGCCTTTAATGGCAAAATGGCGCACGACATTGTTTGTGCTGGCGTTTCAAGTCTTGCGATTACAACGGTGAATTCCCTGGAGACAATCGCGCATTTTCAACCTTTGGTTGAAGTGGACGAAGTCGAAGGAGGCTTTCTCGATTGTGAAATCTTGTCAGATTTATCCGATAAACAAGCTGAAATTGCTCAAATATTATTACGCAACTTTGAAAATGGTGTTAGCGCCATTGCCCAAGAAGCAGAATATAGCAGTTTCATCAAAGTTACCTAAGGGTATCTATTAAATCAAGGAGGAAAAACCCTATGTTGAAAATGAATCTATCGTTGTTCGCCCACAAAAAAGGTGGTGGTTCAACTTCCAATGGTCGTGATTCACAATCTAAACGTCTTGGCTCTAAAGCTGCTGACGGACAAACTGTGACTGGCGGATCAATCCTTTACCGTCAACGCGGTACTAAAATCCATCCAGGTGAAAACGTTGGCCGTGGTGGTGACGATACACTTTTCGCTAAAATCGAAGGCGTTGTAAAATTCGAACGTTTTGGTCGCGACAAGAAAAAAGTATCTGTTTACCCAGTTGCTAAAAAAGCTTAATCTAGCTTAAAAATGAAAACTTTCGACTTTAGGGTTGAAAGTTTTTTCATGCGACTAGGGTGTGAATGCCTAAGAAATGAGGAATATGATGACAGAAAATAAGATGTTAGCACGTTTTTTACGTTACGTCAAAATTAATACGCGCTCTGATGAAACAAGTACAACAGTTCCAACGACACAATCACAAGTTGCGTTTACAGCCATGTTGGCGGATGAAATGCGTGAAATCGGCTTAGAGAATGTCCATTATTTAGAAAGCAATGGCTATGTCATTGGGACAATTCCAGCGACGACGGCTAAACCAGTCCGTAAAATGGGCTTGATTGCGCATGTGGATACAGCTGATTTTAATGCGGATGGCATCAAGCCACAAATTATCGAAAATTATGATGGCAATCCTATCCAACTTGGGACAAGCGGTTATGCATTGGATGCCAAAGATTTCCCTAATCTAGCCAACTACAAAGGCCAAACTTTGATTACAACAGATGGGACAACCTTGCTTGGCGCTGATGATAAGGCAGGGATTGCTGAAATCATGACAGCAGCTGATTTCTTAATCCAACATCCTGAGATTGAACATGGTGAAATCAGAGTCGGCTTTGGACCAGATGAAGAAATCGGGACAGGAGCTGATTTATTTGATGTCGCTGATTTCGATGTTGACTTTGCCTATACAATCGATGGTGGTCCACTAGGTGAGTTGGAATACGAAACCTTCAATGCTGCATCAGCTGTGATTACCATTGCTGGTCGTAATGTTCACCCAGGCACAGCGAAAAATCAAATGATTAACGCCCTTCAACTGGCCAATGATTACCACAATCAATTGCCGGAAACAGCACGTCCTGAGTTGACTGACGGCCGTCAAGGTTTCTATCATTTGGCAAGTTTGACAGGTTCGCCAGAAGCAGCGACGATGACTTATATCATTCGCGACCATAATCGGACGATTTTTGAGCAAATGAAATCAGACCTTCTGACGATTGCTGAAAAAATGAACGCGACTTATGATGCAGACCGTGTCAAGGTGGTCTTGAAAGATCAATATTACAATATGGCTGAAGTGATTGAGAAAGATATGTCGATTGTCACACTAGCTGAAACTGCGATGACAAACTTGGGGATCACACCGAAAATTGAACCTGTCCGTGGTGGAACAGATGGCTCTAAAATTTCATTTATGGGGATTCCAACGCCAAATATTTTTGCGGGTGGTGAAAATATGCACGGTCGTTTTGAGTTTGTGAGCGTGCAGACGATGGCAGCTGCTGTTGAGACTATTATTGAGATTGCGAAATTAAACAGCACACAGGCTTAAGTCTGAGCTTGTGTCTTCTATCTATCAAAAAATCAGAACTCTTGATCGAGTTCTGATTTCATTTTTAACGGACGACGAGGATGTCGCATTTGGCATGGGTCACGATGTATTGGGCGACTGAGCCGATGAAGAGGCGTTCGATGTAGCTTAGGCCTGTCGCGCCGATCATGATCAAGTCGACATTTTCTTCTTTGGGAACGGTTGTTGCCATCATAACTTTAGGAGAGCCGAACTCAACCCGTGTTTGAACTTTAGCGATGCCGGCTTTTTTGGCTTCTTCAGCGAAGTCGGCGATGAGCTGTTCCGCCCCTTTTTTGGTGTCTTCGGCAACCATGGTATCGTAGGTCGAGATGCTTTGGAAGGCGCGCAGGTCGATGATGTTGACGAGGAGAAGTTCCGCGTCATTTCGTCGTGCGACGGCTACTGCGCGGTCAAAAGCGTTTGTAGATTCAACGGATCCGTCGATCCCCACCATAATTTTCGTATATTCTTGTAGCATACCCTTTTCCTCCACTTTTTCTGCTCTGAGGCGTGTGAACAGCAGTAAGTGCGTGTTCGAACTGGTCCTTCAGATTGTTTATGGGGTAGAAACCACTCATACCCTCTACTTTTATTATATGCTCATTTGATAGAAAAGTAAAAGAATAACTTGTCGGGGAATTTGAAAAGCTTGGGTGTCCTGTCGTTGGCGCCAACGCGCCTTTTGTGCTATAATTAGCCTTATTAATAATCATTATGGAGAGAAGAAATGAAAAAGTTGTCTGATGATGAATTCGAACAAAGAATTCAACACATGCGCGAGCTTTATCTAGAAAATCATGATAAAAGTGACTTGAAGCCAGCGATGGCGGCCAAATTATCATTTTTAGATCGCTTTCGCAGTCGGGATAATCAAAAAGCACGCTTGCGGCGACAATTATCAGAATTAGAAATTAAACGCTGTCGGGCGACTTTGGATAAGCGATCAGCTCAAAAATTTGACCAAAAATTAGCCATGAAAAAAGCCTTGTTCAAAAAGTTGTTGGACGAGAGACATGAGGACTAAGTCTAGGTCTGGTTTAAGACTAGGTCTAAGACTGAGGGACGTTTTTAAGTGCTGCTAAAGCAAGGGCGGGCGCCCCTCATTTGGTGCCACTCATCCGATGCGATGCTGCGGATGAGTGGCAAGCCTGATAACTGAAGAGAAGGTGCTGACTGAAGTCAAGTGCAAGTGAGCCGGAACGCTCATGCCAAGTTAGAGAATGAAAGGAGAACAAACACGGGTGATTCATACGGTATTTTATGTGATCATATTTTTTGTCGCGTTAATTGTTTCCAATGTCATTAATAAGGTCTTCCCTAAACCCCCCCTCCCCTTGATTCAAGTCGTTTTTGGCCTGATTCTGGGCGTTTTTGGGGCGGGCGGTGTCCTACGGCTTAATTCGGAGCTTTTTCTAGCCTTTATCATTGGCCCCCTTTTATTTCGAGAAGGGGAAGAAGCTGACGTCAAAGGCATTATCAAGCACGGTCGCACGGTGACGTTGCTTGTCTTTCCAGTTGTCTTCCTGACGACCTTTATTATCGGGATGATCAGCCATAATTTTTATACGGCGATTCCTCTAGCAGCCTGCTTAGCCCTCGGTGCCAGTCTAGGCCCAACGGATGCCGTCGCCGTGAGCTCACTCTCTGAGCGGTTCGATTTCCCCAAACGGATCATCGCCGTCTTAAAAGGCGAAGGCCTATTTAACGATGCTTCAGGCATCATCGCTTTTCAATTTGCCATATTAGCGTTAACGACGGGCCAGTTTTCTCTTGGGAAAGCCGTTGGCAGCTTAGCTCTGTCAGCCATTGGGGGCGCTCTAGTTGGTTTCCTCGTGGCTTGGTTGAACCAGACTGTTCTGACCCTGATGGAAGATGTCGCGGCGCAGGATGTCACAGGTTATCTGATGTTAGAGATCATGTTGCCCCTACTGGCCTTTTTCCTAGCAGAAGAATTTCACGTCTCAGGGATCATTGCGGTCGTTGTCGCAGGGGTCATGCAGGCAAGCGGTTTTAAAAAAATTACCCTGTTTGATGCGCAGGTTGAAAGTGTCTCGAAAACCGTTTGGGATGCCGTGACCTTTATTTTGAATTCCATTGTCTTCTTATTTTTAGGCATTGAATTACAGCAAATCGTGACACCGATCATCAGCAATGCTTACTATGATAATTTCCGTTTACTGTTCACGGTTTTAGTTTTAACGGCAACCCTCTTTATCTTGCGCTATGTCATTTTGAGTATCTATTATGCGGTCATCGCTAAAAAACGGCATCAGAAATTTGCGCGGTATGTCGATGATATTTTGCTCCTGACCTTTTCAGGAGTCAAAGGCACCGTGTCTGTTGCGACGATTTTACTCTTGCCAGAAGCCGTTGCGCAGAAGTACTCTCTGCTGATCTTTCTGGCGGCATCGGTAACCGTGACCAGTTTCTTAACGGGGATTTTGGTCCTGCCGATCATTGCGCCTAAAAAAGAAGAAAAAGTGGACAATGTCGCGAAGATTGCCATTTTGACCAGTGTCGTTGCAAAGCTGGAACAAGAATCAGAAAAAGGCCGTAATAAGCTGGGCTATATCGCAACGATTGATAATTATCAGGCAAGAATTCGCAAGCTGATTATTAATCAAGAATCCGCGACAATGACGGCTGAATTTAATGATCTGCAGCTCTTGATTCTGCGACTTGAAAATGAAGGTTTGGAAAATGCCTTTCGAAATAATGAGATCACGATTAAAACCTATCGAATTTACCAACGGTATCTGAAAGAGCTAGAACGCTCGATTGTTCATAGATTTGTGTCCAGTTTAGCCTTTGCCATCGCCATTTTTTTACGGGCGATTCGCTTGGTTTTGAGTAATGTTTTACATACCAATAGTCATTTTAATCGAAATCGGAAAATTCAAAAATTGGTGGGCGACTCTAAAACAGAAATTCGTGACCTCTACTTCAATAATACAAGTCTCATTTTGGATGCCCTAGAAAGTTTGGAAGGCGTCTACAATGCCGACTTGATCAATTACCTGCAATCCGAACGCTTGCGCGCTTCAGAGCAAGTGGCAACGGGAGGCTTCATCACCCGAATCATCACCAAGACGCGACCCAATAATTTGGATGAAATGATGCGTGGCTATTATTTAGAACGTAAATTCATCTTCGAGTATGAAGGCCAAGGACTGCTCACAGCGCGTGAAGCTCAAGTCATGCGAAAGAATGTCAATGCCCTGGAAAATTATTCCATGACTGACAATCATTCTAACTTGCTCTATGATTTTCTAGAGTATAGACCAAAATAAAAACTGCGACCTCGCAGTTATTTTCAAGTTCAAAACAAAAGGAAAACACATGATCTATTTCGATAATTCAGCGACGACGGCCATCGACCCCGCAGTCCTGAAAACCTATACAGATGTTGCCACCAAAATCATGGGCAACCCGTCTAGTTTACATAATTTAGGGACAGTCGCTGGGCGAATGCTAGAGGCTTCCCGCAAGCAAATCGCCGACTTACTCGGCAAAGCAGCATCGGAAATTTACTTTACCTCAGGCGGCACAGAGGGTGATAACTGGATTTTAAAAGGCGTGGCATTTGAAAAGCGTGTCTATGGCAACCATATCATCGTCTCAAGCGTCGAGCATCCCGCAGTCAAAGCATCAGCAGAGTGGTTAGCGACACAAGGCTTTGAAGTAGACTTCGCCCCAGTTGATCACAATGGCTTTGTCAAACTAGAGGCACTCGCAGCTTTGATCAAAAAAGAGACGATTTTAGTCTCAGTCATGGCTGTCAATAACGAGATTGGGACCATTGAGCCCATCCGCCAGATTGGGGAGTTGCTAGCTGACAAACCAACGATTTCATTCCATGTGGATGCGGTCCAAGCCGTTGGCAAACTAGACAGCCGGGACTTTTTACCAGAACGGGTTGATTTTGCGACCTTTTCAGCCCACAAGTTTCACGGGCCACGCGGCGTTGGTTTTGTCTACATCAAAAAAGGAAAAAAATTACAGCCTTTGTTAACAGGTGGTGGTCAGGAAACGAATCAACGCTCAACGACAGAGAATGTCGCAGGGATTGCGGCGACAGCCAAGGCTTTGCGGATGGTGCTGACCGATTCAGAGGCTAAATTGGTTAAATTAGCAGCCATGAAAGAAGTGGTGCTGACCGCACTGGCGGATTATTCGGATGTGGTGGTCTTTAGTCAACGCGATCGCTTCATCCCCAATATTATCACTTTCGGACTCAAAGGTGTTCGTGGTGAAGTCTTGGTGCATGGGTTTGAAGCCCATGAGATTTACATCTCAACGACAAGTGCCTGCTCGTCTAAGGCGGGTCTGGCGTCAAGTACTCTCACGGCGATGAACGTACCGCCTAAGCTTGCGACATCCGCTGTTCGCATTTCCCTGGATGAGGCCAATAATATGGCGGAAATCGAGCAATTTTTGA
This sequence comes from Lactococcus sp., assembly GCA_047833645.1. Lineage (GTDB taxonomy): Bacteria > Bacillota > Bacilli > Lactobacillales > Streptococcaceae > Pseudolactococcus. Next base: position 1,094,613 of record CP181259.1, on the reverse strand, counting down.
CGATTTTTAAACAACTCCATACTAAGTTTCAAAAAATACAATAAAATGAGAGATCTTTTTTCGCCTACATTCAGGCGAGAGAGTTTAAGATAGAAAGTGTTTATGACAAATTTAAATTATTCAGAGATTATGGTTCGCTATGGCGAGCTATCAACCAAGGGCAAAAACCGGATGCGCTTTATCGGCCGTTTGGCTAAAAATATCCGAGAAGTTTTGACAGAATTTCCGACGATTTCAGTTAAGGCTGAGCGAGATCGGGCACATATCTTTTTGAACGGCGCAGAATATGGGCCCTTGGCTGAGAAGTTGGTCAAGGTGTTTGGGATTCAAAACTTTTCACCTGCCATTAAAGTAGAGAAAAATATGCCAGCGATTGAGGCAGCGGTCGCAAGTTTGATGACCAATGTCTACCAAGAAGGTATGACTTTTAAAATCACAGCCAAGCGCTCTGATCATGACTTCGAGTTAGATAGTACAGAGTTAAATCGTGAGTTGGGGCATACCGTGATTATGGCAGTACCACACGCCAAAGTACAGATGAAAAAGCCTGATATCGATTTGCGGGTTGAAATTCGCCCTGACTTTGCTTACCTGAGCTATGAAACGATTAAAGGTGCCGGTGGCTTGCCTGTTGGGACGGCTGGTAAAGGCATGCTGATGCTGTCTGGCGGGATTGATTCGCCCGTTGCGGGTTATCTCGCGTTAAAACGTGGCGTTGAAATCGAAGCGGTCCATTTTGCTAGCCCACCTTATACCAGCCCAGGTGCCCTTCAAAAAGCTAAGGATTTGGCCAGTAAGTTGACTGTTTTTGGTGGTGATATTCAATTTATCGAAGTGCCATTTACTGAGATCCAAGAAGAAATCAAAGAAAAAGTCCCTATGCCTTATTTGATGACGGTCACCCGTCGGTTCATGATGCGTGTGGTCGATGAAATTCGCGCCCGTCGTCATGGTCAAGTCATTATCAATGGTGAAAGTCTAGGCCAAGTGGCCAGTCAAACACTAGGCTCAATGACGGCCATCAATGCCGTTACGACAACACCCGTCATTCGACCCGTTGTAACCATGGATAAACTAGAAATTATTGAATTAGCTGAGAAGATCGATACCTTCAATATTTCCATTCAACCCTTTGAAGATTGTTGCACGATTTTTGCACCACCACAACCAAAAACGAATCCAAAACTTGAAAATGCTGAGAAGTTTGAAGCCCGTCTGGATATTGATAACTTGGTAGAACGAGCAGTTGATGGCATCATGGTCAGTCAAATTACTGGGGAAATGCAAGTGGATGCGCTTGAAGCGGCCATTCAAGATTTGTTATAGAAAAAGGGGAATCATCTATGTTTAGTAAAGAAAAATTCCCAGGGCTATTAGCGCTTGGTATTTTCACGTTCATGTCAACCCTTGATGGGTCGATTGTCAACATTGCCCTGCCAAGTATGGCACGGGAAATGCACCTCGATATGGGGCAAGTGACCTGGTCAGTGACCATTTATCTGGTCGTCATTTCCGGTTTGATTCTATTATTTGGTCGGCTGGGTGATTTGGTCGGGAAAACGAGAATTTTTAATATTGGTAGTTTGATTTTCACCCTAGGGTCACTCCTGGCAGGGATTAATCTGGGGCTACATTTTCTACTGTTCTCTAGAATTGTTCAGGCTATCGGGGCGTCTATGACCATGTCCAACAGTTTTGGGATTACTAGTCAGCTTTTTGAGCCGGCGCTGAGAGCTAGAGCCATGAGCATCATGTCCATGTTTGTCAGTCTCGGTGCTATTGCTGGGCCTGCCATTGGCGGCTTCATCCTGCAATTTGCCAGCTGGTCTTATATTTTCTGGATCAATGTGCCTCTCGGTGTCGTCGCCTATCTCGTTGGGCGCAAAGCCCTGCCGGAAGACCCAGGTTCAGGCAGCGTGAAGGATGCCGACTTGCTAGGGGCAACACAGATGTTTCTAACGATCGTGGCCTTTTTCATCGCAGTCAGTCTGGGTCAAGCCCAAGGTTTCATGACCCTGCCAGTTATCTTAAGTTTCGTGGCCATGGTCGCCCTTTTTATCTGGTTTATTCACACAGAAAAAACGGTCGACAAACCCTTGCTCAACCTCAATATTTTCAGCAGCAAGCTCTTTAGTATGAGTGTTTTAACTAGCATGACCATGTTTACAGCCGGTAGCTTTGTCAATATCCTCATGCCTTTCTACCTCCAAGATTACCGCGGCTCTGCCGCAGGTTTTGCCGGGATGGTCATGATGGCCTATCCTGTTGGCATGTTCATTTTCAGCCCGATCGCAGGCGTCTTGTCGGATAAATTCGACAAGGAAATCATCACCTTTTTCGCCATTTCAGGTGTCCTGATCGTACAGCTCGGCTACCTCATGGTTGGCGCCGTTACCGCCTTGCCAGTTGTGATGTTGATTCTCTTCCTTCATGGTGGTAGCGTCGGCTTTTTCCAAAGCCCCAACAATGCCTTAGTCATGTCCACGGTGGAGACGAAATATCTGGGAATTGCAGGATCAGTCAACGCCTTGGGACGAAACCTCGGCTTTGTATTAGGGACTACCTTAGCGACAACGGTTTTATTTGTCGCTATGTCAGGACAAATCGGATACCGCGTGTCCGGCTATGTCAAGTCGCAACCGCAGGTCTTCCTGCACGGCATGCATGTGGCCTTTTATGTCGCCCTAGCCCTAGTCATCTTTGCCTGGGGACTATCAAGCTATCGTTTGATCACACGTAGAAAAACCGCTTGAATTAAGTAGAAGTTACTAGCAATTTAAAGAGGCTGGGACAAAAGTCTCAGAAATATGAAAACCGCATGAAATTCGTTTTTAAAAACGTTGATTTCATACGGTTTTTGTATTTTAACAGTGTCCAAAATCTAGCGAATTTGGACTTTTGTCCCAGTCTCTTTTTATTTGATAGCATTAACGTTTATTTTATGACCATAACATTTAGAAAGTCAGACTAAAAAGCACGAACAACTGTCATAGCTGTTCGTGCTTTTTAAGGCGTCAAAATATCAGACATCAGTAATTCACAATCGTATATTTTTTCTTACCACGACGGATCACGGTTAATTCATTTTCAAGTTTATCTGCATCACTCAAGACATAGTCAAGATCAGTTTGGCGTTCACCATTGAGGTAAATCGCGCCATTGGTGATGTCTTCACGCGCTTGACGACGACTTGGTGAAATTTTAGCATCAACAAGCAGGTTCACTAAGTTTCCATCGAAATCACTGGCAACCGTATAGCTCGGTACATCTTTCAAACCAGCCTTGATATCTTTGACTGACAAGGCTTTGATATGACCTGCGAAAAGTTGTTCTGAGATATTGACAGCTTGTTGGTAGGCAGCTTCACCGTGAACCAGTGTCACGACTTCTTTAGCCAATGTTTTTTGAGCCAGACGTTCATGTGGTGCCGCTTCAAAAGCCTTGGCAATCTCGTCAATCTCATCAAGAGACAAGAAAGTAAAGATTTTCAGGAATTTCACGCCATCCGCATCGGCGATGTTGAGCCAGAATTGGTAGAACTCGTAGGGTGATGTTTTATCCGCATCCAGCCAGACAGCATTACCTTCAGACTTGCCGAATTTTTTACCGGTTGAATCAGTGATCAACGGGACTGTAATGACATGGGTTTCGTTCCCTGACTTCTTACGAATTAAATCAGTCCCAGCTACCATGTTCCCCCATTGGTCAGAACCACCGATTTGGAGGTTGACGCCGTGGTTTTCATTGAGTTGGTAGAAATCGTAGCCTTGGAGAATTTGGTAGGCAAACTCAGTATAGGAAATCCCAGTTTCGATACGTTTTTTGACCGATTCCTTGCTCATCATGTAGTTGATGGTGTAGTATTTGCCGACATCGCGCAAGAATTCGAGGACGTTCATGTTGGCGAACCATTCGTAGTTATTGACCACGACAGCAGCGTTATCACCTTCAAAACTTAGGAAACGTGAGAGCTGTTGTTTGATCGACTCAGACCATTGGGCCACGGTATCCGTGGTTTGGAGTGAGCGTTCAGTATCTTTAAAGGACGGATCGCCGATCATCCCAGTCGCCCCACCAACGAGGGCTACAGGATGGTGACCAGCAAGTTGCAGGCGACGCATATTCAGGATAGGCACCAAGTGACCCAAATGCAGCGAATCCGCAGTTGGGTCATAGCCCGTATAAAAGCTAACAGAAGTTTCCGTCAAGGCCTTGACTAAAGCGGCTTCATCCGTCGTTTGAAAAATCAAACCACGTGCTTTGAGTTCTTCGAAGATATTCATGTGCAATCGTCCTTACTAGAAAGCAGCTGTTACTGCGTTGCTGGCCCATGCTAGCAGATGACACAGTTTCCCCAGGTAGTCAATCACCAAAAGGTGATGACATCACTGGGGAAAAAGTGTCAAATGGATTAGGTGAGGTGCCGAGCAGACGCATCGCAGCCGCTTTGAGCTTAATTTTTATAAATTAAGTCTATTGTATCAAAAAATTTGGTATAATTAAAGGTATGACTAAAGAATTTTCCGATAAAGAGCGTGAAGATCGCATTGCAGCGAAGAAGGCCAAACGTCAAGAAAAAAATAAAAATAAAAAGAAAAAGAAAAAAAGTCCCTCAGATGGTAGAACGATTCTACAAACGATTTTTATCGTCGTCAGAGGGCTATCCATTGTTTTTGCGACAATTTTGAGTCTTGGGATTATTTTTGGTGCCGCAACAGGAACGGGTTATTTGGTGAGCTTGATTTCTGATGTCAAAGTGCCATCCAGCAAAGAATTGACGGATAAAATCAATACGATTCATGAAGCTTCTGTCATGACCTACAGCAATGGGCAGCCGATTTCTGATATTTCGAGTGATTTGATCAGAACAAAAGTCTCAGGAGATCAGATTGCCCAAACCGTTAAAGATGCCTTGATCGCGACAGAGGACGAAAATTTCAAACATCATAAAGGTGTTGTCCCTAAAGCCTTTTTTAGAGCGATTTTGGGAGAATCAATGGGGGGAGCATCCTCAGGTGGGTCAACCTTGACCCAGCAGTTGATTAAGCAACAAGTCCTTGGGGATTCACCTACCTTTAAACGAAAAGCGACCGAAATGGTCTATGCCTTGGAGCTTGAAAAGTATTCGACCAAGGATGAGATTTTAACCGATTATCTGAACGTCTCACCCTTTGGCCGTAATAATAAAGGTCAAAATATTGCAGGTGTTGAAGCTGCAGCCCAAGGCATTTTTGGTAAATCGGCTAAAGATTTGACCATTCCAGAAGCGGCTTTTATCGCAGGTCTGCCCCAGAGTCCGATTGTCTACACGCCTTATGGTGCAGATGGTAATCTCAAATCTAAGGAAAACATGCAGTATGGTTTGGGGAGACAAAAAGATGTTCTCTTTAACCTCTACCGAAATGGCTATATCTCTAAAAAAGAGTATGATGCCTATGTCGCCTATGATGTGTCGACAGAGTTCATCGCACCTGCGGCACCTGAAACGACGACCCATGGCTATCTTTATCACGTGGTCTATAATGAAGCCTTTGATAAAGTCTATGATTATTTGATTAAGACGGATAAGGTTTCTGAAGCGGATCAAGGGAATGATGTCGTTAAAGAAACCTACCAAAAAATGGCTGAGCAAAAACTGCAACAAGGCGATTTTACCATTACAGCAACCATTGACCAAGGGATTTATCAAGCCATGCAATCGGCTGTCGCCAATTATGGCTACCTCTTGCAAGATGGGACGGGTGAAAATCAGACGGGTAATGTCCTGATGGACAATAAAACGGGTGCCGTACTTGGTTTCATTGGTGGGTTGGACTATAATACCAACCAAAATAACCATGCTTTTGATACACATCGTAGCCCAGGCTCATCGATTAAGCCAATTCTGGCTTACGGGCCTGCGATCGATATGGGCATCATGGGGAGCGCCAGTCGCCTCTCCAACTACCCCACTAAATTTGCAAGTGGTCAGCCCATCATGCATGATACGTCAGCCGGGACACAAGAGATGATGACCTTGCAGGATGCGCTGGACACGTCATGGAATATTCCAGCCTACTGGACCTACCAAACCATCCTTAAAAATGGTCAGAGCGTTAAACCGTACATGACTAAGATGGGTTATAAAATCTCGGATTATCAGATCGAATCTCTACCTTTGGGTGGTGGGATTGAGCCATCGGTCGTGCAGCATACCAACGGCTATCAGGCCTTGCTGAATGGTGGTCAATACGAGCCTTACTATGTCGTTGATAGTATCAAAGATGGCAATGGTAATGAGATTTATAAACATCAAAGTCAACCCGTGCAGGTCTATTCAAAAGAGACCTCATCAATCATGGCAGAGCTTTTAAAAGGCCCAATTAAATCACAAAAAACAACGACTTTCTATGGTCAATTGTCTAACCTCAACCCAAGCCTTGCGGGTGCTGATTGGGTCGGTAAAACCGGGACATCCAATGATTTTGCGGATGCCTGGCTCATGGTAGCCACACCGGCAGTAACCCTTAGCTCTTGGATTGGTCATGATGATCAAAGGGTCTCAATGGCACCGTTGACCGGCTATAACAATAACTCGCAGTTTGTTGCCCAAGTGGCCAACAGTATTTATCAAGCTAGCCCAGGTGTCTTTGGTGTTGAACAGCGATTCTCAATGGATCCGTCCGTGACGAAATCAACCGTCCTAGTCTCAACAGGTGAAAAACCTGGCACCTTTACAGGGGGGAGTTACAACAACTTCACGCTATCTGGCCCAACAACAACCTCTTATTGGGCGAAAACAGAAGGGGCGCCAACCACGCAATATAAATTTGCAATCGGTGGTAGCGACAGTGATTATGCCAATGCCTGGACCAAAATTTCAGGCAATAATACGGGTAATAATACGACTAACAACAATAATACTGATAATAAAGATAATAGTGATAATAAGAAACAATCAGGTAACTGAAAATAGACTGACACAAAAAATGCGAATGGCTGAGCCACTCGCGTTTTTTGTGTCGTCATGCTTTAGGCGTTAATCTTTCGCTCGCTTATCTGACCATGATCAACCTCAAACACCGTCATTTTATCTGGTAAATGTTGCAGATGATCAAGCGTCGTTGTTGTGATGAAGGTCTGTGTTTTACCGATCACCAAGGATAAAAGATCGAGCTGTCTTTGATTATCGAGCTCACTCATGACATCGTCCAAAAGCAAGATCGGATAGTCTCCCGTTTCTTGATAAATCAACTCAATTTCTGCTAACTTGACAGACAGCGCAGTGGTGCGTTGCTGACCTTGGGAGCCAAAATTTGACACATTCACATCATTAATCAAAAATTGTAAGTCATCCCGATGAGGCCCCACAGAAGTCTGGGCACGAAATTGGTCTTTTTGTCGGGCTTGTTTCAGTTCGGCTGCAAAGTCAGTCTTGACATTTTGGGCATAAACGATGCTTAAGTGCTCTTGACCATGGCTGAGATGATCATGTAAGTCAGCAGAAATGGCTGTGAGACTGGTGATAAATTGCCTGCGATGGCTCATGACTTTTTCACCATATTCGACCAGTTGATCATCTAAGACGTCCAGAAAATTGGCATCAATTTTTGCCGCATCGAATTTGAGATAGCTGTTGCGCTCTTTGAGCGTTTTATTATAGCGCATCAAATCATAAAGATAGACGGGGCGGATCTGACCGATTTCCATGTCAATAAACCGTCTGCGTACACTAGGTGCCCCCTTGATAATGGCTAAGTCTTCGGGCGCAAACATGATGACATTCAGATGGCCAATATAGTCAGCCAGCCGATTTTCCTTGAGGTGATTGACTTTGGCAATCCGCCCCTTGGGGGTCAAGGTGATGTCAAGGGGCACGGTTGTGTTTTTTTTGAGGATCGTGCCAGAGACCGACATCTCTTTTTGATCCCAGGCAATCAATTCCCGATCAGTGTGCGTCCGGTGACTACGCGTCAGTGCCAAAAAATAAATGCTTTCAGCAATATTGGTCTTGCCTTGCGCATTTTGGCCGACGAAGAGATTTAAGTTGGGATGAAAGGTGAGGTCGAGATGGTCATAATTTCTAAAATTGTTGAGGTGTAACTCAGAAAGGATCATAGGGATTTATTTAGCACCAGGGAATTTAGGTTTGCTGGTTTTACGTTTAAAGTACTGTTCTTTATTATTGGCTGCTGATTTTTGACGGGTTTCTGTTTTTTTGTTTGCGGCATTGATTTTTTTGACAATGGCTTTAACACGCGCTTCTTCGTCAAGTTCGGCTTGGTGTGCCGCAATTTCTTCTGCTGTCGCTGCGACAATGTTAATTTTCAGTCCGAAGCCTGGGAATTCTAGCACATCGCCGTCAAAAAGTTTTTTACCGCGTCTATTTTCGTAGTCACCATTGTACAAGACGTCGTTGGTCGCTAAGAAATGCTTGGCTGCGCCACCTGTTTCGATAATGGCTGCTTCTTTGAGCAGCTTGCCAAGGGTGATAAAGTCATCGTATATCGTATAAGTATTCATACCCCATTTTAACATAATTTTAGGCCTTATAGGCGCGCAATCGGCATCTTTCGCGAAATGGCATTGGCGCCAGGATACGAGGTTGGTTTTAACTTGACTGAAAACCTCATAAATCGCATAGTTGCTAGCCATTGAGGCAATCGATGCGCTTGAAATTTTATGAAAATCTTCTGCTTGATTTGATGAGGGATGACCTAAATTTTGGTATAATGGAAAAGTACATAAATAAAGGACAAACATGAAAATAAAAAATGGTGTAAATTTACATATAATCAAGGAAACAAAGTTTAAGACAGTACAGTTTTTGGTTCGCTTTCGGACAAAGATGTCACGGCAAAATGTCGCCAAGCGTGTCATCATATCTAATCTCTGGGAGACGTCAAATGCAGTTTTGACAAGCAATCAACAGTTTCAACGGAAATTATCAGAGATGTATGGGGCGAGTTTTGCGACGGGGGTCTCTAAAAAAGGCGATAATCATTTTTTGAATATCGGCATGAGTGTGGTTAACCCCAAGTTCGTAGCAAGTGATACGTTAACGGATGCAGTTGAACTCATACATCAGGCCTTGTTTATGCCTTTGATTGATGAGATTGGTTTTGATGAAGCCACTTTTGCGCGTGAGAAGAAAAATCTCTTGCATTATTTGGCGTCAACGCGTGAGGATAAATCCTACGTCGCCTCAACGCGTTTGAGTGAGCTCTTTTTTGAAGATAAGAATCTATCAACACCGAGTATTTCAACGGTTGAGTTGATGGAGCATGAGACGCGTCAAAGTGTTTTTGACTACTATAAAAAAATGTTACTGACAGATACGATTGATATCTGGATTCTGGGTGATTTGACAGCTGCTCAGGACGCCAGTATCAGGGCTTATTTTTCAGATATGCCCTTTACGGATCGGGACCCCTTGACCACTGTCTTTTATGCGCAAGCGACATCTAATATCGTGCGTGAAAAGACAGAAAAAGAAGACGTCAATCAATCGATTTTGCAGCTGGCTTATAGCCATCCGGTTAAATATGGCGATTCAGATTACCTGACCATGCAAGTTTTGAATGGCCTTTTAGGTGGCTTTTCGCATTCTAAATTGTTCACGAATGTGCGGGAAAAAGAAAGTCTGGCCTACTATGCCAACTCACGTTTTGATACCTTCACAGGCTTTTTGAAAATTGCAGCAGGTATCGACGCAGGGCAACGCAGTAAGGCTTTGACCATTATTCGGGCGCAAGTCCGGGCCTTGGCGCAAGGTGATATATCAGAAACAGAACTCCGTCAGACCAAGGACATGCTGAGAAATGCTTATTTCTTATCACTCGATTCACCGTCAAATCTGATTGAGCAGGCTTATATCAAACAACTTTTACCAGATCGTCAGCTCCCTCAAGCAGAATGGCTGCAGCGATTAGACGCCGTGACCAAAGCAGACGTGGTTAGAATTGCAAAATCATTGAACTTACAAGCCTTGTACTTTATGGAGGGAGAAAGCCTTGGAGATTAAAAAATATCCACAAGTCGGTGAGACACTCTATAAAGAGGTGCTAGATAACGGCCTGCTCGTCTATTATTTGCCAAAGCCTGAGTTTAACAAGACTTATGGCCTGTTTACGACAAATTTTGGCAGTTTAGATACGCGGTTTGTACCACGTGGCAGCTCAGATATGCAGACTTTTCCAGAAGGCATTGCCCATTTTTTAGAACATAAATTATTTGAAAAAGAAGATGGCGATGCCATGAACTTTTTTGGTGCACTGGGTGCTAATTCCAATGCCTTTACAAGTTTTACGCGGACCTCTTATCTGTTTTCAACCATGGAAAATGTCGAACCCAATGTTGAATTACTGTTAGATTTTGTTCAGGAGCCTTATTTTACACAAGCTTCTGTTGAAAAAGAACAGGGGATTATTACACAGGAAATCCAGATGTATCAAGATGATGCAGACTTTCGATTGTTTTTTGGTCTCTTACAAAATCTTTATCCTGAGTCCCCTTTAGCTGCTGATATTGCAGGGACGCCGAAGAGTATCAGACGCATTTCGGCAGAAGATTTATATGATAATTATCGAACTTTTTATCATCCAGCCAATATGACCCTCTTTTTGACAGGGCCGTTTGAGGTGGCGGAGATGTCGGCTTTGGTTGCGAAAAACCAGGCTGAGAAGCGCTTTGAGCCGATCGTGCCGATTCAGCGGGCCCCATTTGTGGCTGCTGCGCCGATTGCTTCGAATAAACTGGCTTTTGATGTGACCATTCCGAAACTTGCCCTCGGTTTTCGAGGCTATGACCGTTTGCCGTCGGATCCTTTGTTGCGCTTTGAGTATAAGCTGGCCATCCAACTCATGCTGACGATGATTTTGGGCAATACCAGCAGTCGCTATGAAAGCCTGTATAATCAGGGGTTGATCGATGATTCTTTCGGTTTTGACTTTGAAGTGGCGCCGCAATATCATTTTGCCAGCATGACGTCTGACACGATTTATCCCATCAAACTCGCTAAAATTTTGCGTGATACGCTAAAAAGTTATAAAATAGAGAGTGATTTCAATTTAGACCATCTGACGATCATCAAAAAAGAAATGCTAGGCGATTATTATAAGTCCTTAAATTCCTTAGAATTTATCGCCAATCAATTTTCATCTAACCTTTTTGAAGGCGTGACTTTCTTCGATTTCCCAATGATTTTGTCGAGTCTGACACTGGCGAAAATCGAGCAACACGCAGATCGATTTATCCAAGAGATGGTATCGACTGATTTTATGATGAATCCGAAATAAAAAAGTAAACATAAAATAAAGCGTGATGCTGACGACCATTAGGCAAGCACCAGCTTAAAAATGACCAGAAAGGAGTTCTCGTGGCAAAAAAAACAGTAGGACAAGTTTTGCGTGGTCAGCGCGCGAAGCTTGATATGACCCTCAACGCAGCGGAAGACCTAACACAGATTCAGAAAATGTATATCGTCGCCTTGGAGCATGATGATTATGATGCCTTGCCAGGGGACTTTTATGTCAAGGCCTACCTTAAACAGTACGCAGAGCGTCTGGATCTTGACTATGACCAATTGGTCACAGCATATGAAAAGAATGAGCCCATCGATGTGCATGAAGCACCGGATTTAACTGAAAATTATCGCTTTATCAAGCCGTCAGAACGCCTTGAAGCCGACGAGGATGAACTAGGCGAGAGAAAGTGGCGCTATTATTTGCCTATCGTTTTGCTAGGCACGGTTGCAGCCCTGATCATCATCAGCATTTCAGCTGCGGTCATCCTCAACAAACCTAAAAACAGCGGCATTTCGGACCACCTCTATAGCCTGTCGACCAGCTCAAAAAGCCAGTCATCAGCAAGCAGCGCAGAGGCCAGCACCTCATCTTCTAGCTCAGAATCAAAAGCACCGGAACCCCCTAAGCCCGAAATTACGGTCACGGGCAATGGTCAAGCGCTCGTTGCAACGGTGAAAAATGTCGCAAGTCCAGCGAAAGTAAGCCTCAGCACAGCAGCAGGCACAGAAGTTTGGATCGGGATGACCAACTCAGACTTGCCAGGCGGTCAAGTCACCTTGACTGAAGCAACACCAACAACGGCAACCCTGACAGGAAATCAGACAGTCTTAACCCTAGGAAAAACAACAGGTTTGACCGTCAAAATCGGCGAGACACCCATCAATTTGTCCAGCATTGCAGCACCTGGCAGTCCCGCAACCTTGATGATAACAATAGAATAGAGAACTGATGAAATTAACCAAAGAAAACTTACCTAATAATCTCACCATTGCCCGCATCTTTGCCATTCCCCTTTTTATCTTGATTTTAGCATTAGGTGGTCACTCTCATGTCTGGCAAGTGATTGCTGCGATTTTATTTGCAGTGGCATCAGCGACAGACTGGTTAGACGGTTATTTAGCGCGCAAATGGGACATCGTCTCAAATTTCGGTAAATTTGCAGATCCCCTGGCGGATAAAATGTTAGTGATGTCAGCCTTCATCATGTTAGTGCCCTTGAAATTAGCACCGGCTTGGGTCATTGCCATCATCATCTGTCGGGAATTAGCCGTGACAGGTTTGCGTTTGCTCTTAGTTGAACAAGGTGGCGTCGTTATGGCTGCTGCCCTACCAGGGAAAATCAAGACTTTCACACAAATGTTGTCGATTATTTTCTTGTTACTAGGTTGGAACGTAATAGGTGTGATTTTCTTATACATCTGCCTAGCCGCAACCATTTACTCAGGTTATGATTACTTTGCCCAAAACATGTCAGTTTTTAAAGATGCAGACCAATCACAGCAATAAAATCTTGCAAAATGGCAAGGACTAATATATAATGAAGATAACCAATCAGAGAGCGGAGGTAGCTGGAAATCCGCAGATAAGAGACAGTGACGATTTAAAATAAAAGTTAGCGACTTTATAGCTACAGAGCTAGGAATGCCTAGGAACCCAAGGTGGTACCACGATATTGTCGTCCTTGAGCGTATATGTCTACGCTCAAGGGCGTTTTCTTATAGGAATTGAGAGAGGTAAATAGGAAATATGAAATTACAAAGACCTAAAGGCACGGTTGATATTCTGCCGGGTGAGAGTGAAAAATGGCAATTTGTCGAAGCCACCATGCGTCGCGTTTTTGCGACCTATCGTTTTAGTGAAATTCGCACGCCACTTTTTGAGCACTACGAGGTAATCTCGCGTTCCGTTGGGGACACGACAGATATCGTGACCAAAGAAATGTACGATTTTTACGACAAGGGTGATCGTCATGTGACCTTGCGTCCTGAAGGGACAGCGCCAGTTGTTCGCGCTTATGTCGAAAACAAAAAATTTGCGCCAGAAGTTCAAAAACCCTTTAAAGTTTATTATACAGGTTCGATGTTCCGTTATGAACGGCCACAGGCTGGTCGTCTCCGTGAATTTCACCAGATTGGTGTCGAAAACTTCGGCTCCAAAAATCCTGCAACGGATGTTGAGACCATCGCGATGGCTAAAGCCTTTTTCGACCAAGTTGGTGTCAAAAATATCAAGCTTGTCATCAACTCATTGGGGGATAGCGAGACACGCGAACGCTACCGTGAGGCCTTGATTGCTTATTTGGAGCAACATCTTGACAATCTTTCTGATGATTCTAAACGTCGCTTGCACGAAAATCCCTTGCGTGTTTTAGATTCCAAGGATAAACAGGACATCGCCATCGTCAAAGACGCGCCTTCAATCCTCGATTTCTTGACTGACGCTAGTCAGCAACACTTGACTGACGTCAAGGCCATGTTGGAGAGCCTCGATATTGCCTACACGATCGACCAAAATATGGTGCGTGGTTTGGATTACTACAACGACACGATTTTTGAGTTCATGACGGAGATCAAGGGCAAGGAGCTGACGATTTGCGGCGGCGGGCGCTATGATTCGCTGGTTAGCTATTTCGGTGGTCCCGAGACCCCCGGCTTTGGCTTTGCTATCGGTGTAGACCGACTTTTGCTTGTCTTAGATGAGCAAGGCGCACATCTACCAGTTGCACAGCCACTGGATGTTTACGTGGTTGTTTTAGGCGCAAGCGCCAATGTTGCAGCACTCAAGCTAGTGCAGTCACTACGCGATCAAGGTTACACCGTAGAACGGGATGTCTTAAATCGCAAGATTAAGCAGCAATTCAAGTCGGCAGAAGAATTTGGGGCGAAGACCATCATCACCCTCGGGGAAACAGAAGTTGAGACCGGCGAGATTGTCGTTAAAAATAATGCGACACGTGCAGAAGTCAAGACGACTTTGAGCGAGATTGAAAGTCAGTTTGACGTTGTTTTTGCAGAAGTGACGGCTGACGCATGACTGATAAACTTAAAATATTGATGGGCTTGTCGGCTTTATCAATGGCCGCTAGTTTATATGAGATTGTCACACAGTCTCACCAGTTTGACCGCACTTTTCTGATCATTTACTGCGCTCTGATTGTGATTTTTAATCGAGATAAGGCGATTACGCGAGATAAAGTCGCACGGCTTGTTGTGATTATCACGCTTGTGCTTTTACTCGTGACATCATTTCTCGCGAGGTAGGATATGACAGAAAAGAAAGGCCACTTGTTCATCAGGATACTCGCCATTTCGATGATTATCATGAGTGTGCTCAAACTGGTACAAGGCGATTATAACGGTCTTAATCTCTGGCTCTTTATCGCGCTCTATGTGGTGGCAGCTAAGAAAATTAATGCTTTTCTCAAGCAAAGCCGCTTGACGACTGTCTTAGTTTTTCTAGCGGTTGGCTTGCAGGTTGTGATGCTGGTGTTATCAAAAGTAATTTAGTAAGACAAAAAAGGAAGTAAAAATGAAACGTACAGGATATGCGGGCGCCGTCCGCTCAGAAGATATTGGTCAAACCATCACGCTTAAAGGTTGGGTGGCACGCCGCCGTGACCTTGGGGGCTTGATTTTTATTGATCTGCGTGACCGTGAAGGGATCATGCAGTTGGTGGTTAACCCTGAATTGGCCTCAAAAGAAGTCTTGACAACAGCAGAAAGCTTGCGTAGCGAATTTGTCATTGAAGTGACAGGGAAAGTCCTTGCTAGAGCGCAAGCCAATGATAAATTAGCAACCGGACAAGTCGAGCTTGAAGTGGCTGATTTGACCGTGTTAAATGTTGCGAAGACAACACCCTTTGAAATCAAAGATGACCTAGAAGCCAGTGACGACACACGCATGCGTTATCGTTACCTGGACTTGCGTCGTCCGGAAATGTTGTCAAACTTTAAATTGCGTCACAATGTGACCAAGGCCATCCGTCACTATCTGGATGATTTGGACTTTATTGATGTTGAAACACCGATTTTGACCAAGTCAACACCGGAAGGGGCGCGTGACTATTTGGTTCCAAGTCGGATTTCAGAAGGGCATTTTTATGCCTTGCCGCAATCACCACAAATCACTAAGCAGCTCTTAATGAACGCAGGCTTTGACCGTTATTATCAAATCGTCAAGTGTTTCCGTGATGAAGACTTGCGGGGTGACCGCCAGCCTGAATTTACACAGGTCGATTTGGAAACGTCTTTCCTTGATGAGCAGGAGATTCAAGACCTGACAGAAGGTTTGATCGCTAAGGTCATGAAAGAGACGAAAAATATCGATGTGACCTTGCCTTTCCCACGCATGACCTATGATGACGCCATGAATCACTATGGCTCTGATAAGCCAGACACGCGTTTTGAGATGCTCTTGACAGATGTCACACCCATTGTCAAAAAGGCAGATTTCAAGGTCTTCTCAGAAGCGCCAGTCGTCAAGGCCGTTGTTGCCAAAAATGCGGCGGATGCTTACTCGCGCAAAGATATTGACAAACTGACGGACTATGCCAAACAATTTGGTGCTAAGGGGCTTGCTTGGGTTAAGTTTGTGGGCCATGAATTTTCAGGTCCTATCGCTAAATTCTTGCCAGAAATCGCCGATGAATTGGCTGAAACGCTTGCTTTGACGGATAAAGATTTGGTTCTCTTTGTGGCCGATGACTTAGACGTGGCAAATGCGACACTCGGTGCCCTTCGTAGCCGAATCGCCAAAGAACAAGACTTGATTGACCAAAATCAATTTAACTTCCTCTGGGTGATTGATTGGCCGCTGTTTGAGTGGAGCGAAGAAGAAGGTCGCTACACCAGCGCCCACCATCCCTTTACCCTGCCGACAACAGAAAGTGCGCCTGAACTTGAGGGTGATTTGTCCAAGGTTCGTGCGGTCGCTTATGATATTGTGCTCAACGGTTATGAGTTGGGTGGCGGTAGCTTGCGGATTAACCATAAAGACTTGCAAGAGCGGATGCTCAAAGCCCTTGGTTTCACAGCAGAAGCTGCCAATGATCAGTTTGGTTTCTTACTGGAAGCCATGGACTATGGTTTCCCACCACACGGTGGCCTAGCCCTTGGTCTTGACCGTTTCGTCATGCTTTTAGCGGGTAAAGATAATATTCGTGAAGTCATTGCCTTTCCGAAAAATAATAAAGCAACGGATCCGATGACGCAAGCGCCTAGCCTGGTTTCTGACCAACAATTGGCAGAACTCAATTTAAAAATCGGAAAATAAATCCTCCTATGATGAACGTGATCAAAAATTTATCTATTGAAAAACTGATGTACAAACTTTCGGCATCAGTCGTCTATGCGATTCTATCTGCGGTCGCCCTGAATTTCTTCTTTCAGCCGGGTCACGTTTATTCCAGCGGGATCACAGGTCTAGCGCAGATTTTTACGACCCTATCCTATAAAGTGTTGGGCCATGATATTCCCGTCTCTATCACCTTGTACCTGCTGAATCTCCCCTTGCTGATTTTGGCTTGGCTAAAAATCGGCAAGCGCTTTACCATCTACACCGTGATCACGGTTACTTTAAGCTCGATTTTTATCCACGCTATCCCTGAATTTACCCTGACGACAGACCCGATTATTAACGCGATTTTCGGTGGGGCTGTCATGGGTGCGGGGATTGGCTACGCCCTGCGCAGTGGGATTTCTAGCGGTGGGACGGACATTGTCAGTCTTTATATCCGTAAAAAAACAGGCCGCCAGGTCGGTAACATCAGCCTTTTGTTCAATGGTATCATTGTACTTATCGCAGGTGTGCTTTTCGGATGGCAGTATATGTTCTATTCGCTTCTAACGATTTTCGTGTCAAGCCGTGTGACCGATGCCATCTATACCAAGCAACGTAAGATGCAAGCCACCATCATCACCAAGCATCCGGAAGAAATTACCCAGGCCTTACACCAACAATTACATCGCGGTGTGACGGTAGTGAACTCAGCTGAAGGTGGCTATACACGTGCCAATATGACACTTTTGATCACGATTATCACCCAAGCTGAATATCAAGAGTTTAAATATATCATGAAAAAAACGGACCCAACGGCCTTCGTCTCGATCGCTGAAAATGTCAAAGTCTTAGGCCGCTTTGTTGAAGACGACGATTAAAAAAAGATAAGGCTCAGTACTTTGATAAGATTGTGATGAATTATCACAATCTTATTTTTTGGAGCAGACTCTGATCGAACGTTATATGTCCTGAAGTTCAAATTAAAGACTTTGATCGGGCATCAGTTCGCTACCCCGTTTGGACTTAAGCCCAGCACAGAAAGCCTTTGAGCGGCCAGAGTTCGCGAATGACCCCGCTTGGTAGGCGCATCAGCGGCTATCAAGTTTCAAGCTTTCACGAAGTGAAAACGCAGAAAGGAAAAATAGATGAATAAAGAAGTCAAGTTTCACCCTCTGAATTTCTTGATGATTGCTTTAGGGACGGCGATTTACGCCTTTGGTTTTGTTAATTTTAATATGGTCAATCATCTAGCTGAAGGCGGTGTCAGCGGGATTACCTTGATTTTCCATGCCCTATTTCAGATCAATCCAGCTTACACGCAAATCTTGCTCAACATTCCCTTGTTTATCTTGGGCGTGAAAATATTCGGCAAGCGGGGCATGATTTACACCATCCACGGCACCGTCTGCCTCTCCATTTTCATCTGGCTTTTTCAGCGCATGAGCTTTTCGATCGACCTCGCGCATGACACCTTGATCGCAGCCCTTCTCGCGGGTATTTTCGCAGGGATTGGCGGCGGTATCGTCTTTCGGTACGGCGGTACGACCGGTGGCGGCGACATCATTGGCCGCTATTTTGAACAGAAAAAAGGCTTCGCCCTCGGCCAAACCCTCTTCGTTTTTGACATCCTCGTCCTCACCCTATCCCTGTCTTACATCGACATCCAGCACATGATGTACACCGTCATTGCCAGTTTCGTCTTTAGCCAAGTCGTTGCCGTCGTGCAAAATGGGGGATACACCGTGCGAGGGATGCTGATTATTAGTCGCAAGTACGCAACAATCAGCCAAAAAATCACGGATGAAATCGGTCGTGGTGCTACTTACCTAAAGGCAGAAGGGGTCTACTCAGGCAATGATACTAAGGTCATCTATGTCGTCTTAAGTCCAATCCAAGTTCAAGCCGTCAAAGCCATTCTAGCAGAAATTGACCCAGATGCCTTTGTGTCCATCATCAATGTTCATGAAGTCATCGGAAGTGGCTTTACTTATACGGAAGATTTGAACTTGTGAGAGTTTCACGATTTGATTCAAGAAAATAGAGCAGGTACCCGACAAAGTTGTCGGGTATTTTTGTTGATAAATGTTTAGACATGACAAGATGATGCCTTATAATTTGTTTATCGTAGCCAAGGATAAAATAAGGTTGACAGAGTGAGATAAGGTATAAAATACAGATCGGCAATAATGAGAGAGACTCAGAACGTGAGTTGCCATGTTTTTTTATGAACTCAGGCTTTCAAAAGTCAACAGATTGTTGATTTACATCGGAAAAAAGCCATGCTAGAATGAGAACATAAAGTTGGCCAACTTTAGTTACTAAGACTACCTTCAAGGGAAGATAGTCGTCTCTTTAGAAATGAAAAGGAAGAAATATGGCAGAACAGAAAACCTTAAATCACATTGGGAGTTTGGATCAGTTCCAAGCGATTGAAGATAATCAAATGGCCGAAATAAATGGCGGTGGTTGCTTTGGCGCAGTCTTAATTATTGGATTACCACTTGTTGTATCTTACGGCATAGGGTATGCTGTCGGTTACTACACCAACAAAAAATAAGATATAAGCATATCAGGATGCAGAGAAAGGAAAGATAAATGAATTTTAAGCAAAATAGATTTTCAGAATTGACAGAAAAAGAACTGGCAACCACTGTAGGTGGCGTTAATCCACTGGCACTAATTTACCTAGGGATGTTGGGTACTGCATATAGTACGGGGTATAAACATGGTAAAGATTTGGCAAAAAAATAATCAGCAATCACCACTCATGACGGTTATTGTTGGCTTGATGGTGCTTGCTTTAGTCTTAATGTTTACCTCGATTATTTTAATGACGCTCAGCGACATCCTACAAAAAAAGATGATTTATTCATCTGAGTTTTATAGCAAAGCCGCAGCTCTTTTCTTTAAACTTGAAATGATATTGTTTGTGATATCCCTTCTGGTATCGCATCATCACTCATCATAAGACACAAAAGAACTTCAGTCACCGACTGAAGTTCTTTTAATATTAAAACAGGTTCATATAATTATCAAAAATGCCAGAAATTTCTGCAGCAGAATTGGCTTGATTGATGGCAACCTTAACCTTGGCAGCACGAGGTGCGCCTTTGAGATAGTAAGCGGCGTGTTGGCGGAATTCACGAGAACCGTTTTCATCCCCTTTGAGTTCAGTCAAGCGCGTCAAGTGAACCTTAGCCGTCTCGATTTTCTCAGCAACGCTTGGCTCAGGCATTGCCTCACCAGTGGCTAAGTAATGGGCAGTCCGTTTCAGCATCCAAGGGTTACCAAGCGCAGCACGCCCAATCATCACGGCATCGACACCGGTCTCATCCAGCATACGCTTGGCATCCTCAGGCGTTTTTACATCGCCATTCCCGATGAAAGGAATCGTCATCTTGCTTGCGACCTTGGCGAGCCACTCCCAGTCAGCCTTGCCTTCGTACATTTGAGCCTTAGTTCGGCCATGCATGGCAATGGCAGCAGCACCCGCTTTTTCAGCAGCTAGCGCGTTTTCGACGGCGAACAGGTGATCATTATCCCAGCCTAGACGCATCTTGACCGTTAAAGGTAAGTCGATAGCAGATGAAACGGCAGAGACCACGTCATACACTTTATTAGGGTCTAGCAGGAGGCGAGAGCCGGATTCGTTTTTAGTGACCTTAGGGACAGGGCAGCCCATGTTAATGTCGATAATGTCAGCCGTTGTATGTTCTTGGACAAATTTCGCAGCTTCTACCAAAGTCTCAGCATCGCCACCAAAAATTTGAATTGACAAGGGATTTGGCACGCCATCGAAATCAAGCATGGATAGGGTTTTGGCATTGCGATGCTCAATTCCCTTATCAGAAATCATTTCAGTGACCACAAGGCCTGCCCCAAATTCTTTAGCGAGGCTCAGAAACGCTTTGTTGTTAATGCCAGCCATCGGTGCGAGGACGATGCGGTTTTTGATGTCAATGTCCCCGATTTTCCAGGGTGTATCGTATGTATTCGTCATCTTATATCAGTTCTTTCAAATCATTTTCTGAAAAATTGTAGACTGTTTCGCAGAACTGGCAAATGACTTCAGCCCCGTGATTTTCAGTGATTAATTTTTCAACTTCTATTTTGCCAAGGCCTTGGATACCGTCAGCAAACCGTTCTTTAGAGCAATCGCAGTGGAAAGCCAGAGGCGATTCTGCCAAGATTTTATATTGGTCTTGGCCGTAAATGGCGTCTAAAATGGCTTTAGAGTGGTCATGTGAGCGCAAGAGTTTGGAAATGGCGGGCATTTTCTGAATGCGTGCTTCAAAAGCTGCGATTTCAGCCTCAGGTGCATCAGGCATGACCTGGACTAAAAAGCCACCGGCCACCTGGACAGACTCATCTTCGTTGAGCAACACATTCAAGCCAACAGCAGAAGGGGTTTGCTCAGAAGTTGTTAGGTAGTAAGCCAAGTCTTCACCGATCTCGCCAGAAATCAAAGGTGTTTGCCCCGTGTAAGGCGTTTTCAAACCCATGTCTTTCACGACAGAAAACCAGCCTTGACCGACTAAATCGCCGACTAGGACTTCGCCAGTTGAGCCACGTTTATAGTCCACGTTCGGCTCTTTAATATAGCCTTTGACATTGCCGCGTGTGTCTGCGACCGCAATGATACTTGTGATGGCGCCATTACTTTGAACGCGCACGGTAATTGTATCGTCACCTTTTTGGTTGGCACCTAAAATCTGCGCCGCAATCAAAGTCCGCCCAAGCGCAACCGTTGAGCTTGACCAAGTTTGATGTCGTTTTTGTGCCTCGCTAACCGTTTGTGTCGCTTCAAGCGCATAGGCTCTAAAATATCCATTATTTGAGATTGTCTTGATTATCTTATCCATAAGCTATATTTTAACATAAATATGGGAGAGGTGGGAAGGAAGTGATTGAGAGAAAGGGTTTCGGACGAAATAGGGGCATCACCTCATTAAGATGCGATCTCATAAGGAACTATCATGCCAAATTTAATATAATAGACATAAAATGAGTTGCTATTACAAGGATAATAGAAGATGAGGGATTAAAAAGATGCGGGACAAGAAAGTTGACCTTGAGCGGTTTATCCAAGCACAAAAAGATGCTTACGCCATTGCCTTATCAGAGATGAAACAAGGCCGTAAATCCAGCCATTGGATGTGGTATATCTTTCCTCAACTCAAAGGTTTGGGACGGAGTGCTCAAGCTCAATACTATAGTCTATCTGGTCTGGATGAGACAGTTGCCTATATCAGCAGCACCCGATACTTGGGGCTCGTTTAAGAGAAATCTCGACTGCCCTACTTGAGTTAGAAACTGATGACAGTGTTAAGGTGTTGGGTGGCATCGATGCTCTTAAATTAAAGTCTAGTATGACACTATTTAATTATGCAGCGCCTCATGAGGACATCTATCAAAAGGTACTCGATAAATTTTATGCGGGTGAACAGGATTTGGCGACGATAAGCTTATTGAGCTTAGATAAGACTTGACAGGGGTCAAAAAATGTCTTAGCCACTAGTGAGTAAAGAAAAAACGGTTAGCATCATCTAACCGTTTTTTACAAATATTTCTCAGCAATCTTGCGGTCACCTGCATAAGGTTCACGCACACCATTGACGATTTGATAAGCGTCGACCCCTTTGCCAGCGATAATGACCGCATCGTCCGCACCAGAAGTGCTAGCCATCGCCGTCCGAATCGCCGTCTCCCGATCGATGATCATCTGAACATCACGAGAGATATAACTCGCAATCTCACGCGCAATCTCAGCAGGATCTTCAAAATTCGGATCATCCGCAGTCAAAATCACCTCAATCTCAGGCAGCTGCTCCAAAAGCTCGCCCACACCCTGACGTCGGCTCTCACCCTTATTGCCAGTCGTGCCCATCACAAGCACCACGCGCCCCGTCTGATGCGGCATGACAACATCAAGCAGCTTGGCTAAACTATCCGCATTATGCGCATAATCGACAAAAACTTTAGCACCATTGGCTTGCGTCATCACCTCCATGCGCCCGGGCACCGTCGTCTTGGCCACCCCCACTTTCGCATCAGCTAAGCTCGCCCCTAGGCGAATGGCAGCTAAACTTGCAGCAAGGGCATTTTCTTGATTAAAACGACCAATTAACTGAATCTCAAAGTTTGTATCAAGGGCAGAAAAAGAGAAAGCCTCAGAGTTTGAAATCGGGTGCTCAGAACCCGCCCCATAAAAGGCAGACTCGCCTGTTAACTCAGATTTAACGAAGTCAAAATGCGCCATCTCTGCATTAACCACAGCATAGCGAGAATTCGCTAGCAACTGACGCTTGCAGTAGAAGTAGTCCTCAAAAGTCGGATGCTCGATAGGACCGATATGGTCAGGCGAAATATTAAGAAAGACCCCGACATCAAAAGTTAGCCCATAAACCCGTGCGGTTTTATAAGCCTGTGACGAGACTTCCATGACCAAATGCGTCATGCCATTACTAACAGCCTCACGCATCATCCGAAAGAGATCCAGACTTTCAGGTGTCGTCAGTTGTGATTTGAAAAAAGTCTTGCCATCAAGAGTTGTCTCCATGGTTGAAAACATAGCGGTTTTACCACCATTATGCGTATCTAAGATGTTTTTAGCAAAGTAAGCAGCAGTCGTTTTCCCTTTAGTGCCCGTAAAAGCCAGTGTTTTCAGCTTATTTTGTGGTTGACCATAGAAAGCCATGGCAATCAAACTCATGGCATGCTTGACGTCATTGACGATGATGGCTGGGATGTCAACCTCATAATCTGTTTCAGACACATAGAAAGGAATGGTCAAATCCGCCAGAAAGTCACGCTTGAAATTGAGTCCCTTGGCAAAAAAGAGGGTACTGTCTGTCACCTCACGACTATCATAAGAGAGTTGGCGAAATGTCAGGTCCTGATGAGACGCATTAAAATAGGCGCCATCAATGATGATGTCTCGGAAATTTTGATCTTGTTTTAAAATAGCTATCACAGTCTTTAAAGTTATCATGACTCTATTATAACTAATTTTTTGGTAAAATTGTTAAGGAGAGCGCAGATTAAATGATGATGCACAGAATCATCACTAAATGACAAGAAAAGGAAACACCATGCCAGAATTACCAGAAGTAGAAACCGTCAGACGCGGCCTTAATAAACTTGTTCGGGGTCAAAAAATCACGGCACTTCGAATTAACTATACTCGAATGATCAAGTCTGATTTGACGACTTTCAAAACTGATCTAATCAATCAAACCATTCAAGAAGTCAATCGCCGCGGCAAGTATTTGCTGTTTGAGCTAGGCGAGCAAACCCTAGTCAGTCATCTGCGTATGGAAGGGAAATGGCTGAGTTATCCCAGCACCGACATCCCAGATAACAAACATTTCCACGGCTTTTTCGACCTGTCAAACGGCCAAACCCTCGTTTATCAAGACGTCCGAAAGTTCGGCACGCTAGAACTCGTCAAAACATCCGAACTCAATGATTTTTTTAACCGTAAAAAAATTGGACCAGAACCAATAGAGGCGGATTTTGATTTAAAGAGGTTCAAGCATCAGCTCTCAGGCAGTCAGAAAAAGATCAAACCCTACTTATTGGATCAGTCTTTGGTGGCCGGTCTGGGCAACATCTATGTTGATGAGGTCTTGTGGCTGGCCAAGATTCATCCGTCTGAAATCGCAAGACACTTATCACCCCAAAAAGTAGCAGAGCTTAGACGTGCTGTCATCTATATCTTAGCAGAAGGTGTTAAGTACGGTGGGTCAACCATTCGCAGCTATAAAAATGCCCTGGGTCTTGATGGGACCATGCAGGATCACTTGCAAGTATATGGGAAAACAGGGCAGCCGTGTGCACGATGTGGGAGGGCGATTGAGAAATTTAAGCTGGCGGGTCGAGGGACGCACTTTTGCCCCAAGTGTCAAAAATTGAAAAAAGTTTGAGCAAGTTGGTGGTGCATTACGTATATAAAAGTAGATGGAAAAATGCTATAATAGGGTATTGTGAAAGTTTTGCAGTTGCGCAATGAGAAGGTGCTGCATATCAATCAAGGAGAGAAACAGTGGCAAAAAAAACTAAGAAAAACTTAGACGATATTACGAAAAAATTTGGCGATGAGCGCGAAAAAGCACTCAACGATGCCCTAAAAGTCATCGAAAAAGACTTCGGTAAAGGCGCTTTGATGCGTCTGGGTGACAAGGCTGAGCAAAAAGTTCAGGTTATGAGCTCAGGGTCTTTGGCGCTTGACATCGCTTTGGGTGTTGGGGGTTATCCAAAAGGTCGGATCATCGAAATCTATGGCCCAGAGTCATCAGGTAAAACGACAGTTGCGCTTCACGCCGTGGCGCAAGCCCAAAAAGAAGGCGGGATTGCAGCCTTTATCGATGCGGAACATGCGCTTGATCCAGCTTATGCGGCTGCGCTTGGTGTCAACATTGATGAACTCTTGCTCTCTCAACCCGATTCTGGTGAGCAAGGTCTTGAAATTGCCGGTAAATTGATTGATTCAGGTGCCATTGACTTAGTTGTTATTGACTCAGTCGCAGCCCTTGTTCCCCGTGCTGAAATCGATGGTGAAATCGGTGATTCTCACGTTGGCTTACAAGCTCGGATGATGTCACAAGCCATGCGTAAATTATCCGCATCCATTAATAAAACCAAAACAATCGCCATCTTTATCAACCAATTGCGTGAAAAAGTTGGGGTTATGTTCGGTAGTCCGGAAACAACACCTGGTGGTCGTGCCCTGAAATTCTATGCCTCTGTTCGTTTAGATGTTCGTGGTAACACACAAATTAAGGGAACTGGCGACGACAAAGACACGGCAATGGGTAAAGAAACGAAAATCAAAGTCGTGAAAAACAAGGTAGCGCCACCTTTTAAAGTTGCCGAAGTCGAAATCATGTTCGGTGAGGGGATTTCTCAGACCGGCGAATTGGTTAAAATCGCTACTGATTTGGAGATCATCAAAAAATCTGGCGCATGGTTCTCTTATAACGATGAAAAAATTGGTCAAGGGTCTGAAAAAGCCAAACTTTACTTGAAAGAACATCCAGAAGTCTTTGCTGAAATCGATCACAAAGTACGTGAAAAATTCGGTTTGATTGCAGAGGCAGAAATTGAAACGCTAGCTGAAGAAAAAGCAGCGCCAAAATCAGCCAAAGCAAAAAAAGAAGCCGCAGCAGAATCTGAACTGGTTTCTCTTGAATTAGACACGATTGAAATTGAAGAATAAGTTTCAAATATGATAATCAACTAAATAAATAATAAGTTTTTAGAAGAAAATGTTCATATTTGATTTAAAAAGTGAAGTTTTTATGGAATAGGTCTTTTGACTGATGACAAAATATGTTATAATTGATATCATATAGATAACATGAAATGCGTTAGAAATACCAAGACGGAGGTCAATTATGATAACTATTTACACAGCGCCATCCTGCACAAGTTGTAAGAAAGCTAAACTATGGTTGGGCCAGCATGACATTTCCTTTGATGAGAGAAATATTATGTCCTTCCCCTTATCAACTGATGAAGTGAAACATATTTTAGAAAAATGTGATGACGGCATTGAGTCTTTGATTTCAAATCGGAATCGATTTGTCAAATCATTGAATGTTGATTTTGAGGAGCTCTCTTTATCAGAGGCTGTCACAATTATTTCTGAAAATCCACAAATTCTACGTCGTCCGATTATCATGGATGATAAACGTTTACACATTGGTTATAATGAAGAAGAAATTCGCGCATTCTTACCTCGTAGTGTACGTGTCTTAGAAAATGATGGCCTACGTTTGCGTGATGCCATTTAAACAATCAAAGTACGGTATTCGTAATTAAACTGTTCGTCAGTGGTGGACAGTTTTTTTGTGGTTTTAAATTTAATTCCTCGTTATGATGTTAAAATTATGTCAAAAATAGGGAAAATAAAAAGACAAGCATGTCGCTTGTCTCATTATCCCTTACTGTTAGAGCTGACGATTAATCTTTTTTGCTTTTGTTGATGGTGTGTCTTATATGTTTGAAACAAATGATTGTTTAAAGATATGCGTCACGTTTGGTACGAAGATGAGTACATGATAAGCTAAGAGATATCATAAAATTTGATGGAGAGATTAGTCGCGGTCAATTTTTTCCTTGATTTTTTCAACGCCATCTTCAATGGCTTCTTTTACATCAGAAGCCGTTTCTTTTACTTTACCGATAGCTTGATTCATCAAGCCCTCGGCTTTTTTCTTGTCATCACCAGTTACAGTACCAGCGATTTCTTCTGCTTTACCTTTTAATTTATCGACAGTTCCTTTATCAGACATCGTGTTCTCCTTTTAAGATGTTGAGGCGACTGCATTGAGACGTAGAATTCTTTTTCCGCAATGACTAATCGCAGAAGAGAATGAGGTGTTTGCCGTAAGCGAACAAATCATCTATTTTCTTGGTCCCAAGGTGCCAAAACTCAATTTAATAAGATGTTGACCTGAAGCTCAGCTTAATGATGGTTACATCAAGGCTAACGTTTAGTTTTTTTGAAAATATTTTTTATCTATTGGATAAACGGCTATTAGTTAAGTCAATAATGGTCGTTCCTAATGGAAAAAAATAAACCTCAGGTGACTAAATTTATGCTCTGGAAACAAAAAACAATAACAGTAAGTTTAATAAATTTCTTTAGAGTTAAAGTTACTTTTAGCTCATTTATACCCATCCTCAGGTTTAGTATACCACATTTTAAAAAAGAAAGATAAAGGGCACCTCTAAAAACGTATGAAAAGAGGTATAATAGATTAGAAATAAGCTAACGAGGTATTGAAGACGAATTTATTTGGAGATAGCGACTATCTTGAAAAATTAAGTTTAAAAGGAGACCCTCTTGAGCGGCTAGAAAAAGTGGTTGATTTCGAGTGTTTTCGCCCAACTCTTAACCGGATTTTTAAGTATGATTTAAAAAACAAATCTCATGGTGGTAGACCGCCCTATGACCTTGTTTTAATGTTGAAAATTCTAATTTTACAACGCTTATACAATCTATCTGATGATGCAATGGAATATCAAATGATTGACCGGATTTCGTTTAGAAGATTCCTTAAGATTGATGACAAGGTACCAGACGCAAAGACTATCTGGAACTTTAGAAATCAGCTATCAAAATCTAATAGAGGAAACTGGCTTTTTTCTGCCTTTCAAGAAAAACTTGAATCACAAGGGATGATCGCTCATAAAGGACAGATTGTTGATGCAACATTCATAGAGGCGCCTAAACAACGTAATCCAAAAGACGAAAATGAATTGATTAAAGCAAATAGGGTACCAGTGAATTGGACGAAGAACAAAAGAGCACAGAAGGATACAGCTGCTCGCTGGACAATTAAAGGTAATGAGAGACACTATGGCTACAAAAATCATATTGCTATAGATACCAAATCAAAATTCGTAAAGAATTATCAAACAACGCCTGCAAATGTGCATGATTCTCAAGTAATAGGCGTTCTTGTTGATCCCGATGAGATCACCTTAGCAGACTCAGCTTATCAAAATCAAGCAACACCTAAAGGTGCTGAACTTTTTACCTGTCTTAAAAACACACGTTGTAAATCTCTTAAGGCAGACGATAAAATGTTTAATAAAATCATTTCGAAAATACGTGTCCGTATTGAACATGTATTTGGCTTTGTTGAAAATTCAATGCATGGTTCTAGTTTACGTTCTATTGGATTCGATCGAGCTGTTTTAAATACTGACCTTACAAATCTGACTTATAACTTATTGAGGTACGAACAAGTTAAACGTTTAAATCTCAAAACATGGAGGTAATCTGTCTAAAATAAGAATAAACAGTCAAGTGGCGTCTGTAACATAAAGAAAAACACAGTAGACTATGCTTAGTTTTCTGTGTTTTTTTCTAATTTCATTTAGAGGTGAATTAATTGGTAGTTATTAGAGGTGCCCTATAAATTGATAATTCCAAAGGGGTTAGTTCTTTTATTTTTTCAGCACTGAACATGGGTATCTCCCTATTTTCTTTAAGTATTAAGTATCTCAATTGAAAACGTTATCAATTAAATTCTAACATAAATTTTAACGATTGCAACTTGATATTAGAATCAAGACAAGATAGACATTGAAAACAAGGTGTTTCTTCGAGGGAACATATTTTTATCCGCATCATCTTGTTTTTAAAGTTATAAAAAGTATTGTAAGCGTTACCGATTCAGGTTACAATGAGCACATATTAAAGAATTGAAGGAGTTGTTATGGCAAAAGATTACGCGAGTATCGCTAAGGAAATTGTTGAAAAAATTTGAGGCGTTGACAATATTTCAGGTGTCACGCATTGTATGACGCGACTGCGTTTTGTGCTTAAGGATGATCAGAAGGTTGAGGCTGATGGTCTAAAAAAAATTAATGGTGTCATGGGCTATGTCGTCAATGGTGGTCAACATCAGGTTATCATTGGTAATGCTGTCGCAAAAGCTTACAAAGAAGTTTTGAAGTTAGGTCATTTTGGCAATGAAAGTGAGATTGCTAAAGGGAAGGTCAAGGAACCTTTAACACCTAAAAAAATCGGTAGCAATATCTTAGACGCCTTAGTTTCAACGATGAGTCCCTTGATCCCAGCCATTATTGGTGGCTCAATGATTAAATTGCTCGTGTTGCTATTAAATAAGGCAGGAATTTTGGCAGATACAAGCTATACCTATAAATTATTGACCATTATGGGAGATGGCGCTTTCTTCTTCTTACCGATTATGGTAGCAGCATCAGCGGCTAAAAAATTCAATACCAATATGTTTATCGCTATGGGGATTGCAGGTGCATTGGTTCATCCAAGTTTTATTGAAATTATGGCTTCTATTGCAGACGGTGAAAAAGTTGTTTTCCTAGGCATTGCGATGACCTCTGTTAAATATACCTATACCGTTGTGCCAGCGCTTGTAATGACTTGGCTACTGTTTTACATTGAACGTGGTGTTGATCGCATCACACCTGAGGTGACTAAAAACTTCTTGAAGCCTATGTTATTTTCCTAGTTGCATCACCGATTGCGATTATGATAGTCGGACCTGCAGGCGTTTGGTTTGGTAATGGTATTTCAAGTTTAGTTTATATGATTCACGATCACCTCGGTTTCTTAGCGGTTGCGATTATGGGTGCGATTTGGCCATTGCTTGTTATTACAGGGATGCACCGCGTGTTTACACCAACGATTTTAATGACGATTGCCGCAACTGGCATGGAAGGCATGGTAATGCCAAGTGAAATTGGGGCTAATTTGTCGCTCGGTGGTGTTGCCCTTGCCGTTGCTTGGAAAACAAGAAATCATGAATTACGTCAAACCTCGCTTGCCGCAGCATCGTCAGCTATCTTAGCTGGGATTTCTGAACCGGGCCTCTATGGTGTTGCTGTTCGTTTGAAACGCCCACTTATTGCTTCTCTTATTACAGGTTTCGTCTGTGGCGCTGTCGCTGGTTTAGCGGGATTGGCAAGTCGTTCAATGGCTGCACCGGGTGTTGCGACTGCTGTTCAATTCTTTGACCCGAAAGATTCAATGTCAATTTTGTGGACTGTTGTGGTCATGATTTTAGCAGTTGTTTTATCATTTGTTTTGACACTAGTCATCGGTTTTGATGATTTACCAGAGGGAGAGTAAACATTGGATAACATAAAATTCTCAGATGATTTTCTCTGGGGGGGCGCCATTTCAGCCAACCAATCAGAGGGGCTTATTTAGAAGATGGCAAAGGTCTCTCAACAGTCGATGTCATCCCACATGGTCCCAATCGCCTCAAAGTCAAGTTAGGCCTAGAAGAAAATCTAGCACTAGATCCTGAGGCCTACTATCCAAGTCATGAGGCCATTGATTTCTACCATACCTACAAAGCAGACATTCAACTCATGGCTGAAATGGGCTTTAAGGTATTTAGAACCTCAATTGCTTGGACGAGAATTTTTCCAAATGGTGACGAAACACAGCCTAATCAAAAAGGTCTTGAGTTTTACCAAGCTGTCTTTGAAGAATGTCGAAAATATGGCATTGAACCCTTAGTCACACTTTGCCATTTTGACACACCGATGAATTTGGTTGAAAAGATTGGCTCATGGCGGAGTCGTGAGATGATTGATCATTTTGTTAAGTATGCAAAAACGTGTTTCAAAGCCTTTGATGGCTTGGTTAAATACTGGTTGACGTTTAATGAAATCAATATTTTACTACACAGTCCATTTTCAGGTGCAGGCTTAGTTTTTAAAGCGGACGATAATAAAGAGTTAGTCAAATATCAAGCGGCACATCATGTCTTAGTCGCAAGCAGTCTCGCGACTAAACTTGCCCATGAGATTAATCCAGAAAATCAAATCGGTTGTATGTTAGCAGGAGGGGATTTTTATCCTGAAACTTGCCGACCAGATGATGTTTGGACAGCCTTAAATAAAGATCGTGAAAATTTATTTTTCATCGATGTGCAGGTTCGTGGCTACTATCCAAGGTATACCCATCGTCTCTTTCGTGAAAAAAAGATTGACTTGAAAACTGAAGTGGCTGACTTTGAGATATTGAAGCATACCGTTGATTTCGTGTCCTTTAGCTATTACGCTTCACGTTGTGCCAGTCATCAGATGACACAGTCAAGTGAAGCGAATGTTGTCAAGTCATTGCCAAATCCTTACTTGGAAAAAAGTGACTGGGGCTGGGCGATTGATCCTTTAGGCCTTAGAATTACGATGAATACCCTGTATGATCGTTATCAAAAACCGTTATTTTTAGTTGAAAATGGTTTAGGCGCGAAGGATACGGTTGATCAAGACGGGCAAGTTCAGGATGATTATCGCATTGCCTACTTGCGTGATCATATTAAAGCGATGAAGGAAGCCATTGCAGATGGTGTTGAGTTGCTTGGTTATACGACATGGTCAGCGATTGACTTGGTATCAGCTTCTACTGGTGAAATGAGCAAACGCTATGGTTTCATTTACGTAGACAAGGATGATACCAATCAAGGCACACTGAAAAGAATTAAGAAAAAATCCTTTGATTGGTATCAAAAAGTGATTGCAAGCAATGGCGAACAGTTAGATTAAATAAGAGGACAGAGATGGCGTTATTCAGTAGAAAGAAACAAATCACTATTCATGCCAGTACGACAGGGCAAGTCATTGTACTAGAAAAAGTTAATGATCCTGTTTTTTCACAAAAAATAATGGGTGATGGCTTTGCAATTGTACCAGAAACTCAAGAAATCTATGCACCGATGTCAGGTGTCATTGAAAGTATTTTTCCAACGAAACACGCCATCGTCATTAATCAAAAAGGGGTGAAAACGCTCATTCATATCGGCATTGATACGGTTGAATTAGAGGGGAAAGGCTTTGAGTTGAAGGTTAAAGTAGGGGATAAAGTCACAGCAGAGACTTTGCTTGCAATTGTTGATTTTGACTACCTCAAAAGTCAAGGTAAAGAAGTGACGACGATGATTCTCTTTCCAGAATTAGCTGATAAATACAAGCTTAAATTTTCTTTTGAGCAT
The DNA here is from genome assembly GCA_047833645.1 of Lactococcus sp. Classification (GTDB taxonomy): domain Bacteria; phylum Bacillota; class Bacilli; order Lactobacillales; family Streptococcaceae; genus Pseudolactococcus. Next base: position 1,062,551 of record CP181259.1, on the reverse strand, counting down.
TTTAATGCGAAAGAAATTATCGGACAAATAGAAAGTTAAACCATGTTAAAAAGTCAAGAAATCAGAAAAATCGCACCTGAAATGGATCCCCTTCGACATGGTGCAGGCTGGCAGTTAGCAGATTTAGCCAAACCACAAATTATCATCGAAAGTTCTTTTGGTGACAGCCATCCGGGAAGTGCCCATTTGATGGATTTTGTTGAAAAATCTCGAACGGGTATCCAAAAAGCTGGCGGATTTGGCGCAAGATATTTTTGTACGGATATTTGTGATGGACAGGCTCAAGGCCATGATGGGATTAATTATTCTCTACCATCGCGTGATATGATGGCAAATATGATTGAAATTCATGCGAAAGCAACGCCTTTTTGATGCGGGTGTTTTCATCGCCAGTTGTGATAAAAGTGTGCCAGCTCATTTGATGGCAATTGGAAGCTTGAACCTGCCATCAATTATGGTAACAGGTGGTGTCATGGATGCTGGACCTGACTTGCTGACTTTGGAACAGATTGGGATGTATAGTGCCATGCAAAAGCGTGGTGACCTATCAGAAGAAAAGCTCGATTATTATAAGCAAAATGCTTGTCCTTCTTGTGGCGCTTGTTCCTTTATGGGAACGGCATCAACCATGCAGATTGTCGCTGAAGCTTTGGGCTTGATGTTGCCTGGGACATCTGTTTTACCGGCAACGAGTGACGATTTGCGTGATTTTGCAGAAAAAGCAGGAGAACGTGCGGTAGCACTTGTTTACAGTGGTTTGAAAGCGCGTGATATCGTGACTGAAAAATCGTTTGAAAATGCCATCATGGTCCATGCAGCGATTTCTGGGTCGACAAATTCTCTCTTGCATATTCCAACCATTGCCAAAGAATTTGGCTTGTCAATCTCAGCAGAACGGTTTGATGCCATGCATCGGGGAGCAAAATATCTTTTAAATATTCGACCAAGTGGCGACTGGCCTGCACAGTTTTTCTATTATGCAGGTGGTGTGCCGCGTGTGATGGAACAGATTAAAGATCGCTTGCATTTAGATGTGATGACGGTCACAGGTAAAACATTAGGTGAAAATTTAGCTGAACTAAAAGCCAATGGCTACTATGAAAAATGTGGTCAAAGCCTTGAAAAATGGGGTGCTAAATGGACAGATATCATCAGAGATGGTGAGCATCCAATGGGTCGTGACGGAAGTATTTCTATCTTGAAAGGTAATTTAGCACCTGATGGTGCAGTCGCCAAACATACAGCGATTCCGAAGGAAATGTTTGAGGCAACTTTGAGCGCACGACCATTTGATTCGGAAGAATCAGCAATTGATGCTGTCTTAACGGGAAAAATCAATCCAGGCGATGCGGTGATTATCAGATATGAAGGACCCAAAGGAAGTGGTATGCCAGAAATGTTCTATACAACAGAGGCAATTGCATCTGATGAGCGTTTAGGCACGACGATTGCGCTACTAACAGACGGTCGATTTTCTGGCGCATCAAAAGGACCAGCCATCGGTCATATCTCACCAGAAGCAGCTGAAGGTGGTCCAATTGCTTTAGTCTGTGAAGGGGATTTGATTCGCTTGAGCATTCCTAATCGTGAACTTGCAATTGTCGGGGTAGCAGGTGAGTTGAAAACGCCTTGTGAGATTGCAGAAATTTTAGAAAAACGTCGAGCGAATTGGCAACCGAAAAAACGGCAATTTGAAGCAGGTGTCTTGAAACAGTTTTCAGAAAAAGCTGTGTCACCGATGCGTGGCGGTTACATGGAATAGGAATAGGATGAAAAAATTAACAATATTAAAGCAATTAAAAGCGGTTGGTGTGATTGCAGTCGTTCGTGGTGCAACGAAAGCAGAAGCGATTCAAGCCAGTGACGCACTTGTCGCAGGTGGTGTGACAGGACTAGAAATAACATTTACTGTGCCACAGGCTGACCAAGTCATTGCTGAATTGGCTGACAAATACCAAGATAATGCAAAAGTCGTTATCGGTGCGGGAACGGTCTTAGATGCTGTCACAGCACGACTTGCGATAATGGCAGGAGCAGATTTCATCGTTAGTCCAACCTTTGATCGTGAAACAGCCGAACTCTGTAACCTTTATCAGATTCCCTATTTACCAGGGTGCATGACGATGACTGAAATGAAAACAGCGCTGAAATCGGGTGTTGATATAATTAAACTTTTTTCTGGCAACGCCTATAGGCCATCCATTATTAGTGGTTTTAAGGCCCCCATGCCTCAGCTTAATTTGATGCCAACAGGTGGCGTTTCACTTGATAACATGGCAGAATGGTTTAAGGCTGGCGTTGTTGCAGTCGGTGTTGGAGGGAATCTCTTAGCACCAGCAGCGACAGGCGACTTTGGAGCTGTAACAGCAGTTGCTAAGCAGTATGCCGAACGTTTTGCAGCGATTTCTGAGGGCAGTTTGTGATGCATGAAGTCATAACATTAGGCGAAATCATGTTGCGTTTGTCAACGCCACAAGGTCAGCTTTTATCAGATACACCAACACTTTCGGCCCATTACGGTGGTGGTGAAGCAAATGTCGCGATTTCTCTAGCAAATTTTGGACATTCGGCTTATTTTGCTAGTTGTCTACCTGAAAATGCTCTGGGACTGGGTGTCAAACAACATTTACAGAAATATGGCGTTGGGACAGATTATCTGAAGTTTTCTGATGATGAAATGGCTCGTTTAGGGACTTATTATCTCACATCAGGCGTTGCACAGCGGGCATCTCAGGTGATTTATGATCGAGCCTATTCGGCTTTTTCGGCTCTGACGACTGACATTTGGGCAGCAGAAGAGATGTTTAAAGGAAAAACACTTTGCCATATTTCAGGTATCACACCTGCTTTGTCTCAACCGTGGCAAGAGTTGACTAAGAGACTCATCAAAAAAGCCAAAGCAGCCGGTTGTTTGATTTCTTTTGACGTGAATTATCGGGCGAAATTATGGTCACAGGCTGATGCGGGTCAATATTTGCAGCAGATTTTACCATTGGTAGATTTTTGTTCAGCTGGTGAAAAGGATGCCAAGTATTTGTTGAACTTGTTTGAAGATCAAACGGCAGACGTTGATTTAGAGACTTGCTATCAAAAAATCACAGCAGCTTTTCCGAATTTGCAAGTTTTATATGCCACAAAACGTCAAGTCATGTCAGCGACCCATCATCAACTTCAAGGCTTCATTTATCGCAAGCAAAAATTGACCGCCTCTAACAGTCACACGATTGATATGATTGTAGATCGAGTTGGGATAGGTGATGCTTTTGCAGCAGGTATTTTACATGGTCTACTTGAAGATTGGCAGGATGAACAAATCGTTAATTTTGCAACTGCTGCAGCAACCCTCAAACATACGATATACGGTGATACCAATCAATTTTCAGAAACTGACGTCTTGCGTTTTATGGCACAAGCCTCCAGTCAGATTGACCGTTAGTTATGAATGAATTGATGAAAAGTCAAAAAGAACATTGATTCGTTGCGAGTCAATGTTCTTTTTGATAGGAATTGCAGGATGAAAGGCAAGGACTTATTGATTCATCGTATTGTTCTTCTCAATCGTCGCCGTCATGGCGTCAATCACTGTGGCAACAAAGTTATTTTGCTCCAAGCTGACCACACCGGCGACGGTTGTGCCGCCTGGACTTGAAACGTTGTCAACCAAGGTCCAAGGATTCTCGTTAGACTTGAGAATCATTTCAGCACTGGCGAGGACGGTTTCAGCGACGATTTTGGTGCTGACATCTTTTGGCATACCGTGTAAGACACCGGCACGGCTCATGGCATCGATGAACATATAGATATAGGCAGGTGAGCTACCAGCCAAGGCGGTGAAGGTCCCGAAATCTTTTTCAGCCAGTTCATGAACGCTGCCGACACTTTCAAAAATCGCTTTGACAGTGTCGAAAACCTCGTCTGAAACATAGGCATTTCTGACGATGCCTGTGGTTGATTTCTGAATGGTAGCATTGATATTGGGCATGATTCTGACAATGGCTTGTGTCTTATTTGTCATAGCAGTGAGGTCAGCTAAGGTAATGCCTGCAGCAATAGAAACAATCGGTTTCTCAATTTGGTGTTCAGATAAAATATCTGCGACCACATAAGGTTTGACGGCTAAAACGATGATGTCTGAATCTTGAATTAAGTCTGCGTGACTCGCCGCTGGACTGACGCCAAGTGCTTGGGCAGTCTCTTGTGATTCCTCAAAATTGCGGCCTGAGATCTGAACACTGAATTGCTCCTGATTCAGTCCTTTAATAATCGCTGATGCCATTTTTCCCGCGCCGATAAAACCAATCTTTGTCATGAGTGACTCCTTATATGTCTGTTTATTTTCTTCATTTTACCATAAATCTGTCGAATGTCGCGAGTTGCGCTCAGAAAATTCGGCAAATGCGCGGTTAGTTTAGGTCAAAATCCGCTGGAAAGGGCTTAGAACCGCATCATTTAAGACAAAAGTCAAGTTTATTGGTATAATAGGCTTAAGGTTTTTGTGCGTTAGGCGATCTTGGGTCGACAAAACGGAAATATAGTACGGAACTGTGGTTCTGATGATTAAAAGGAGCGATGTGAACATGAATAAATACGCCATTATTTTAGCTGCCGGCAAAGGGACGCGGATGAAATCTGACCGACCAAAGGTCTTGCATGAAGTTGCTGGGAAAACGATGTTGGCCCACGTGGTTGCGGCGACGAGTGCTATTGCGCCTGAAAAAACGATTGCCATCGTGGGACATGGGTCAACAGAGGTCTTAGGTACCTTGCCTGAGCATGTCGCTTATGTCAAACAAGAGGAGCAGTTGGGCACGGGTCACGCGGTCAAAATCGCTGAGCCCTTGCTTAAAAATCTGCACGGGATGACGCTCGTCATCGCTGGTGACACGCCCTTAATCCGTCCGGAAACCTTGGCAGAGTTATTCGCCTACCATCAAGCTGAGAAAGCGACAGCGACGATTTTGACAGCCATTGCCGACGATCCGACAGGTTATGGTCGGATCATCAGAGAAGATGGTCATGTGGCCAAAATCGTTGAGCAAAAAGATGCCAATGACTTTGAAAAATCTGTTCAGGAAATCAATACTGGGACTTATATCTTTGACAACCGTGCGCTCTTTGAAGCCCTCAGCAACATCACAACAGATAATGCCCAAGGTGAATACTATCTGACAGACGTCATCGAAATTTTCAAAGATGATGCCAAAAAAGTCTCAGCCTTTGTTTTAGATGACTTTAACGAATCCATCGGGGTCAATGACCGTGTGGCATTAGCACAGGCTGAAAAAATCATGCGAGAGCGGATTAATACGCAGCACATGTTAAATGGGGTGACTTTGATTGATCCAGCAACGACTTATATCGACGCGGATGTCGAAATCGGTGAAGACACAGTTATTGAGCCTAATGTTGTGATTAAAGGTCAAACGGTCATCAGTCAGGGGGTCCGCATCACATCTGGTAGCCGGATTGAAAGCTCTAGATTACACCACAATACAGAAGTCCGTAACTCAACAGTTGAGTTTTCTGTCCTTGAACCAGGTGCCAATGTTGGACCATACGCGCACTTGCGTCCAGAAACCATCTTGCATGAAAATGTTCATATCGGTAATTTTGTCGAAGTCAAAGCCTCTACACTTGGCGTTGGGACTAAGGCAGGTCATTTGACTTATATCGGTAATGCTATGGTCGGTGAACACGTTAACTTTGGTGCGGGAACGATCACGGTCAACTATGATGGTAAAAATAAATTTAAGACAGAGATTGAAGATTATGCCTTTATCGGTAGCAATTCAAGCTTGATTGCACCGATTGCTATCGGTAGAAATGCCATTACGACAGCGGGCTCTGTCATTACGGATGATGTCCATGAAGACGAGATGGCCTTCGGTCGTGCCCGCCAAGTTAATAAAGCTGGCCGCGCGAAACTCATGCCAAGTTATCACGAACTTTGATCGCTTTAGTTCAAAAAAGAGATCAAGTAAGTTAAAAAATGTAAACGGGGAAAATAGGGGCAATAGGGGATTATACAATGATGCAGTTTGAAGATTTTGAAGAAAAAACGTTAAGTCGAGAAACGATTTTTAAAGGCCAAGTGATTGATGTCAAATTGGACACGGTTGCTTTGCCAGGAGATTTGGGACTTGCCAAGCGAGAGCTTATTTTTCATAACGGGGGCGTTGCCGTATTAGCTATCACCCCAGAGCAAAAAATGATTTTGGTTCGTCAATTTCGTAAGGCTTTGGAAGAAGTCATTTATGAAATTCCTGCAGGTAAACTTGAAAAAGGTGAAAATGCCGATCCTCAAGCGGCCATGTTGCGTGAATTAGAAGAAGAAACAGGGATGACGACCGAATCCGTTAAGAAAATCGCTGAATTTTATACAGCGCCCGGTTTTTGTAGTGAGAAAATTTACCTTTATCAGGCCGATAATTTAAGACAAGTCGAGCAACCAAGACCTCATGATGATGATGAGGTCTTGGAACGCCATGAAGTGACTTTGGCTGAAGCAAAAGCACTCATCCAAAATGGTGAGATTCAGGATGCCAAAACGATCATGGCCATTCAGTATTGGGAGCTAGAATCGAATGCCTAAACCCTTATTAACCGATGAGATGATCCAGCAAGCGGCACGGGAGAAAGAACGTTTGGAGCGAGAAATCGCGCAAGCCAGACAAGATGACACCCAGTTGATCAAACAATTTGCGCCACAAAAAGCGAAACTGGAAAAGAATTCAGTTTATAAAAGCCGCCGCATCGAATCTCAAAAAAGAGAAGCGCGGGGGAAGAAAATCACGAAATCTATCGTGATTTTAGTCGTTTTACTGATTATTATCACGGTGATCGTTTTTAAATTTTAACAAAGTTGTCTGATGAGAATTGTTAATTGACAAAATCAAACAGACAGACCAGAAAGTGAGTGAAGATGAAAATAGGCATTATTGCAGCCATGGATGAGGAATTGAAAATCCTAGCAGAAACGCTACAACATTCCGAAAAAGCCAGTCATCATGGGTTTATATTTTACACAGGAATTATCGGGCGACATGATGTTGTCCTAGTCAAGTCAGGAATCGGGAAAGTGATGAGCGCGATTGCCGTTAGCTTGCTGGTTGACTTATTTGCAGTCGATGGCATCATTAACAGTGGCTCCGCTGGTGGTGTTGGTGCGGGTCTAGCAGTTGGTGATGTTGTGATTGCGGACAAACTAGCCTATCACGATGTCGATGTGACGGCTTTTGGCTATGACTTTGGGCAAATGGCGGGGCAGGAACTTTACTATCACAGTAGTGCCTACTTCGTCTCAGAGCTGAAGAAAGCGGCACCTGAAGTACGGGTTGGTTTGATTACCTCATCTGACTCCTTTATCTCGTCCAAAACACAGCAGTTAGCAATCAAAGCGCATTTTCCAGATGTGCTTGCGGTCGAGATGGAAGGGGCATCGATTGCCCAGGCAGCGACAGCACTCGGCAAACCATTTGTTGTGATTCGAAGTCTTTCAGACACGGCAGATGGTCAGGCGGCTGATAGTTTTGATGCCTTTATTGTCCAGGCCGGTGAAAAATCTGCTGCGACATTGATCAAAATGTTGGAAACAATGGTGTAAAAAAATGACAGATAATTTAGTGTTACATACCGATCTCTATCAAATTAACATGATGCAGGTTTATTTTGAACAAGGGATTTCTGAGCGCAATTCAGTATTTGAAGTTTACTTCCGAGATATGCCCTTTAAAAATGGCTATGCGGTTTTTGCAGGTTTGGAGCGGGTCGTTGGCTATTTGCGAGACCTCCATTTCGATGCGGATGACATCGCTTATTTGCGAGAGCTGGGCTATCCTGAAAACTTTTTAGCTTACCTCGCTGACTTACGCTTTACTTGTGACGTAAGATCGGCACAGGAGGGAGATCTCGTTTTCGCTAACGAGCCGATTCTTCAAGTTGAAGGCCCCTTGGCCCAATGCCAACTGGTCGAAACAGCCATCCTCAACATCGTCAACTTCCAAACCCTGATCGCGACCAAAGCGGCGCGGATCAAGTCGGTGATTGGCGATGCGCCTTTACTTGAGTTCGGTACACGTCGGGCCCAGGAAATGGATGCTGCGATTTGGGGGACGCGTGCTGCTGTGATCGGCGGTGCGGATGCGACCTCTAACGTTCGAGCAGGTAAGCTCTTTGGTATTCCAGTGTCAGGCACCCATGCCCACTCGCTGGTCCAAGCTTATGGCAATGACTATGAGGCATTTAAAGCCTATGCGACAACGCATCGAGATTGTGTTTTCCTAGTCGATACTTATGATACGCTGAAAATCGGTGTCCCTGCAGCCATTAAAGTGGCAAAAGAAATGGGCGATCGCATTAATTTTCAAGGTGTCCGCATCGACTCTGGTGACATGGCTTATATTTCTAAAAAAGTCCGTGAGCAGCTTGATGATGCTGGCTTTACTGAGGCGAGAATCTATGCGTCTAATGACTTAGATGAAAATACGATTCTCAATCTCAAAATGCAGAAGGCTAAAATTGATGTTTGGGGTGTGGGGACAAAACTCATCACAGCTTATGATCAGCCTGCACTGGGTGCCGTTTATAAAATCGTTGCGATTGAAACGGAGACCGGTGAGATGCGGGATACGATTAAGCTGTCAAGTAATGCTGAGAAGGTCTCAACGCCAGGTAAAAAACAAGTCTGGCGGATTCGCAGTATGGATAAGAACAAATCTGAGGGGGACTACATCACCTTTGCGGATGTTGACCCGAATGCATCTGATGAGATTTTCATGTTCCATCCGACTTATACCTATATCAATAAAAAATTGACCAACTTCACGGCAAGACCCTTGTTGGTGCCTATCTTTGAGAAAGGTCAGTTGATTTATGATTTGCCAAGCTTGCCAGAAATCAAAGCTTATTTCAAAGAGAAACTAGATGATTTATGGGATGAGTATAAACGTGATTTAAATCCGCAAGATTACCCTGTCGATTTGGCGCAGGATGTCTGGGATCATAAAATGAAACTGATCGATCAAGTGAGAAAGGATGTTTACAAATGACCTTACAAGATAACATTATCGCAGCATTAGGGGTAAAACCTGAGATTTCACCAGCAGAGGAAGTACGACGCTCCGTGGACTTCTTGAAGGATTATCTCAAACAATATCCTTTCTTGAAAAGTCTCGTTTTAGGCATTTCAGGTGGTCAGGATTCGAGCTTGGCCGGTCGTTTGGCGCAGCTTGCTATCGAAGAGTTACGTGCTGAGACTGGTGATGCGACCTACCAATTCATCGCTGTTCGCCTGCCTTATGGTGTACAACATGATGAAGATGATGCTCAAAAAGCCTTAGCTTTCATTCAACCAGATGTTAGTTTGACGGTCAATATCAAAAGCGCTGTCGATGGCGAGATTGCAGCCCTGACCGAGGCTGGTCTTGACATTACAGACTTTAACAAAGGCAATATTAAGGCACGCCAACGCATGATTACCCAGTATGCCATTGCGGGTGCCCATTCAGGTGCTGTGCTTGGGACAGACCATGCAGCTGAAAATATCACAGGCTTCTTCACCAAATTTGGTGATGGTGGGGCAGATATTTTACCGCTTTTCCGCCTTAATAAACGTCAAGGCAAGCAGTTACTCGCTTACCTAGAAGCAGATCCAACGATTTATGAAAAAATCCCAACAGCGGATTTGGAAGATGGCAAACCCGGTTTAGCTGATGAAGTGGCACTCGGTGTGACTTATGATAATATTGACGACTACTTGGAAGGTCGTGAAATTGCTGATGATGCACGGGCTGTCATCGAAAATTGGTGGCTAAAAACAGAACATAAACGTCATTTACCGATTACGATTTTTGACGATTTCTGGCGCGCATGAGAATCGGTATTTTAGGGGGGAACTTTAATCCGGTTCATCATGCCCACCTCTTCATCGCAGATCAGATTCAGCAATTACTGAACTTGGACGAAGTTCAGTTGATGCCAGAAAACGAGCCACCACACGTTGATACCAAAACGACGATTTCAGCTGATCATCGGGTGGCGATGCTGCGGCTTGCCCTACAAGACTATCCCAAGCTGACGCTGAATCTGTCGGAAATTGAGCGGGGTGGCAAGTCTTATACTTACGATACCATGGCGAAACTGACCGCTGAGCATCCTGAAAACGACTATTTTTTCATTATCGGTGGTGATATGGTGGATTATTTGGGAAAATGGTACAGGATTGATGAGTTGATGCAATTGGTTAAATTCGTGGCTGTTAGACGCGACCAAACTGTTTTGACTGCGCCGAAATATCCCGTTCAACTGATAGATTTACCCTTGCTGGCTATCTCCTCAAGTTATATCCGAGAGAGTTTACAAGCCAATCGTCGCCCTAATTTTTTAGTGCCAGCTGAGGTGCTGGCCTACATTGACCGAAACGGTTTGTATCGGTAAGGTCAAGTTAAAAAAGGCGTTGTGCTGATAGAGTGCAAGTCTTTTTTAATGACACGGTTTATATAAAGTAAATTTATGAGAAAAATTTACAAAAGTGCTATACTATTCTTTGGAGGATGAACATGACAGAATTAACATCAGAATTTACACAATCTTTATTTGATCACTATCAAAAAAACGCGAAATTTAGTGCAGTGGAAAATGCAGCGACTAAAAATGGCTTGCTCAATGCGCTTGAAAATCGTGCATCACATGCAGCGAATTTGCCTGTTTTCTCAGTTGACTTGACAAACGATCCCGTCAGCAACCAAAAACAATCAGGTCGTTGTTGGATGTTTGCAGCTTTGAACACTTTCCGTCATAAAATTTTGACAGAGTTCAAGTTGGAAAACTTCGAGTTGTCACAAGCTTATACCTTCTTCTGGGACAAATATGAAAAATCAAACTGGTTCCTTGAACAAATCATTGGCACAAGTGATCTTGAAATCGGCGATCGCAAGTTGAAATTCTTGCTTGATGTGCCCCAACAAGATGGCGGACAATGGGACATGGTCGTGGCCTTGTTCCAAAAATATGGTGTCGTGCCAAAAGACATCTATCCTGAGTCTATCTCATCAAGTGCCAGCCGTGAGTTGGATCAATATCTTAACAAAATTTTGCGCCAAGATGCACAAATCTTGCGTGACTTGATCCAAAATGGTGGCGATGTGGCCGCGAAAAAAGCAGAACTCTTGCAAGAAATCTTCAATTATCTTGCCATGACACTTGGCTTGCCACCACAAAAATTTGACTTTGAATACCGGGATAAAGATGACCATTTCCACAAATTCGAAGACATCACACCACAAGCTTTTTACGAAAAATTTGTTGACATCAAGTTGGATGATTATGTGAGTGTCATTAATGCTCCGACTGCTGACAAACCTTATAACAAATCTTACACAGTTGAGTTTCTAGGAAATGTCATTGGTGCGCGTGATGTCCGTCACTTGAATGTTGAAATGGATCGTTTCAAAAAATTAGCCATCGCCCAAATGCAAGCTGGCGAAACCGTTTGGTTTGGTTGTGATGTCGGTCAAGTTTCGAACCGTCAAGATGGTCTTTTGACTATGGATGCCTATGACTTCTCAGCGATGGATTTAGACTTTACACAAGATAAAGCGAGCCGTTTGGACTACTCCGAGTCATTGATGACACATGCCATGGTCTTGACGGGTGTTGACTTGGATGCTGCCGGCAATTCCCTTAAATGGAAAGTCGAAAACTCTTGGGGCGAAAAAGTTGGTAAAAAAGGCTATTTCATAGCATCTGATGCTTGGATGGACGAATATACTTTCCAAATCGTCGTTAGAAAAGAATTCCTGACTGATGCTGAGTTGACTGCCTATGAGGCTGAGCCGGGAGTGCTTCTCCCGTGGGATCCTATGGGCGCTTTGGCTTAAATTTTCTGGCGAACTTCTTCGTTACATCGCAGCTCACGTACCTAAGTACGCTTCGCTACGATGTGCCTCGAATTTCTTGAAAATTTAAGCCAAAGTTTGGCTAAATTTTTTGGCGAATTGCTTCGTTACAGTATAGCTCACGTACCTCAGTACGCTTCGCCATGCTGTGCCTCGAATTTCTTGAAAATTTGAGCCAAAGTGGCTTCGCTTCGCTATACTATACTATACTATACTATACTTTGTTAAAGAGGCTGAGAGAAAAGTCGTCTAAAAAGTAGGCTGTGACCGATTTTCAATGTTAATTGGAGTCGGTCATAGCTTATTTTTGAGTCAATTTTCGAAAAAAGTAAAGAAGATCAATTTTTCGTTAGAAAAATGCCAATTTGGTAAACTGCTGATTTGATGTGAAACAATACTAAATTGGCAGAAGCTCTATTACCTTTGAAAAAATGCCAAATCGGGTAGATAGGATATTGTGGCTTAGCTATGATGTTTTAGAAAAAGATAGTGAACCACCAGACGTCAAAACGAAAAGCAATGACTAGTTTGATGTGTTAAAATATAACGATATCATAACAGCTGTTTGGGGTTGACCGCTTGATTCAGTTTGATCTATTTCATTAAAATGATTGAAAGAAGATGCGCTTCTTTTTATTTTACAGTGAATGCTAGCCGACTGCAGGCCTTTTTTATGGTATAATCAGGCAATATGGAAAATACATTTGAAGCATTACAGATTAGTGCAGAAACGCAGAAGGCTTTGACGGCCTTGAATTATACGACACCGACTCAGGTGCAACAAGCAGTGATCACAACAGTTGCCAAAGGTCAAGATTTGCTGGTCAAATCACAAACAGGTAGCGGCAAAACAGCGGCTTTTGCCATTCCTTTAGTCGAAAACATCGTCTGGGAAGAGCGTCGCCCGCAGGCTGTTGTTTTGGCGCCGACACGCGAGCTAGCACTACAAATTGGCGAGGAAATCTTTAACATCGGCCGCTTTAAGCGGATCAAAGTTGAAACCTTAATCGGTCATTCTTCTTTTCAAGCGCAGGCGCGTAACCTCAAAGAGCGGACACACGTCGTTGTCGCGACACCCGGCCGATTGTTGGATCATATCGACCAGGGCACGATTCAGTTGGATCAAGTCAAGTTTGTCGTCCTAGATGAAGTCGACGAGATGCTCAGCATGGGCTTCATGGCGCAGGTGGATGCGATTTTTGAGCACTTGCCAGTCAAGCGTCAGGTTGCTTTGTTTTCTGCAACCCTAACGCAAGCGGTCATGGACGTGTCGGACTTTTATGTGAGACAACCAGCCATCATCGAAGTAGAGGCGACAAATGCTGTGGCAAGCCGGATTGACCAGACTTTTTACTTGGTGGACAAAGCAGACAAGCTAGAGAATCTTTACCAGCTCTTAGTGCTTGGTAATCCTGACTCAGCCATCATCTTTGCCAATACACGAGCAGCAGTTGATGCCATCTCAGATTTCTTAGCTCAGAAAAATGTCAAGGCAGAGACCTTGCATGGTGGCATGGAACAACGTGACAGAACGCGCGTCATTAACGACTTCAAACATAATTATTTTAGGTTCTTGATTGCGACAGATGTGGCGGCGCGTGGGATTGATGTGGCAGATATTGCAGCGGTTTATAATTATGATCTACCTGATAATCCAGAAAGCTATACGCACCGCATCGGACGGACAGCCCGCTTTGAGAAAACGGGACAGGCTGTTTCTCTGGTCAGCAGTGCCCAAAGAAGTGATTTTGCTAAAATTGAGACTGCGCAGCTGGCTATCGCTGCTGAAATCACAGAGATGCAACTGCCAAGTATCAGTCTATTTGAAAAGCGCATCCCCACATTTACCGCGAAACAGAAACGTGAAATGGTCGTGAAAACAGCGAAAAGTGCGGTGTTTAAGGCTGATATCATGAAACTGCATATCAATGCCGGCAAGAAAACGAAGTTGCGAGCAGGCGATGTGGTGGGTGCGATTACTAGTATTCCTGGGATTACTGGCGATGATATTGGGGTTATCTCGATTATCGATGTGTCGACTTTTGTTGAGATTTTGAATGGCAAAGGTAAGCAAGTGCTCAAGGCCTTGCAAACTGAGAAAATCAAAGGCCGCGTGCGCAAGGTTTCCCGTGCCAATGCGGGTAAGTATGAGTGAGACGTGCTCGCTATCAAATTGAATAGAGGATGAAGGCATGTGCTTGAATAGGCGCGTGTTTTTTGGTATCTGGCTCAGCTCATCCGGAATTTTTCAAGCAAAAAAATCGTCTGGGAAAATTTCTCAGACGATCAGTTTAGAATTTGGCAAGTTTAGGCTTTTTGAGACGGTTGTGTCGACATGGTTGACTTGATGTGATAACGGCGTTTGAGTAGGTAACGGATGCCGAGGGCAAGTGCGCCAATGGCGGCTGTCACATAGCCAACAGGCGAGATGTTGATGGCGCTTGGAATCAGCATGGTCAAGCTAAAGACGGTAATCCAGCCTAGAAAAGCCAGCGTCAGAGTCGCAAACGTTTTGAAGGTGGTTGTTTTCTTGCCTTCGCTCTGTGGTTTATAGATGAGGCGGAACATGAGATACATAACGAAACCAGCCGCCAAACTCATGGTGATGAGGGTGATCAAGCCATAGGTCTTAGCATTTTTGCTAAAGACAGCCATCAGCCCATTCATCAAGGCCAGAACCCCGAGCATGAGTAGCGAACTGTCTAACCACATGAGGACAGGCGTCTCGTTATCGTTTTGACTCGCCGCTGTTTTACCAGATTTGCCGCCAACAACCGCAGGCGCATATTGGGCAGTGAATTCGGACGGTGTGCCTAAAATATCCTTAGCCAAGACACGTTGCTCTTGAGCGGCAACGATTTGTGGCAGAATATCTGATAAGATCGTCTTGATCTCGTCATCAGACTTGCCGATTTTAACCAGTTCACGTGTCACCACACGGATGTATTCGCTATTTTTAGCTGTTAATTGTTCGATATAATTTTCCATAGTCCTATTTTAACAGAAAATCCCTGATTTTACACCCTATTTCAAAAAAGTGATACCGTTTTCAAAAAAGCAGTACCGCTTTCATCATAATTTTGTTAAAATGGAGATGTTGCCTATGTAAAGATGAATGACTGTTTTGGTTTATCTGAGAGACATCTGATAAATAGGTAGATAGAACATGAAAAGCGTCCTTCGGCGCTTAATGGAGTAAAAATGACAGTCCCTTTGATTTTGACGATGTTACTAGTCCTTGGTGTTGTGTTTGTCAACGGCTGGACCGATGCCCCCAACGCGATTGCAACGGCTGTTTCAACGCGCGCCATTAAAATTCGTTCAGCTGTGATTATGGCTGCCATCATGAATCTTGCGGGCGCCTTTATCTCGACACTAACGGGTGCCAAGGTTGCCACAACGATTCTCAATATGGTAGATTTTGATAGCGCCCCACAGTTGCCGGACAAGGCCCCACAGATAGCCCTTGCGGCCAGTTTGTTTGCCATTGTGGTTTGGGCAGTTGCGGCTTGGTATTTCGGGATTCCAACCTCTGAAAGCCATGCCTTGATCGCTGGCCTGACCGGCTCCGCCATCTCCTTAGGTGGCATGGCAGCTGTCCACTTTGATGAATGGATAAAAGTCATTTATGGCTTGCTGGCATCCGTTCTCATTGGTTTTTTAGGTGGCTTATTGATCACGAAACTCATCGTGTTGATTTTTCAAAATGTCGCCAGGCGAACGGCCAACAAATGCTTTACGATCGGGCAAGTCTTTGGTGCCGCTGCAAATGCTTATCTCCATGGCGCGCAAGATGGTCAGAAATTCATGGGGGTCTTTATGCTCGGCCTGACCTTAAATGGGCTTGCCAATCCAGGGGCTACGATTCCCATGTGGATGATTTTCACCTGTGCCCTTGTCATGGGGCTTGGCACCTCTGTCGGCGGTGAAAAAATTATCAAATCCGTCGGGATGGACATGGTCAAACTGGAGAAATATCAAGGGTTTGCGGCGGATATCTCAACGGCGATTTGTATCCAATTGATGACCAGTCTTGGGGTGCCCGTCTCCACAACTCATGCCAAAACAACTGCCATCATGGGTGTGGCTGCCAGTCGCAGAATGAGTTCAGTGGACTGGGGTGTCGTCAAAGAGATGATCCTAGCTTGGGTCCTCACCTTCCCAGGCTGTGGCCTTATCGCATACCTCATGAGTAAATTATTTGTCATGATTTTTTAAACGATTTTTAAATAGAGATAAACATAAGGAAAAGACAAACTAAAATGATTAGAAAAAAACAATTTGACTATTTCGCTGCAATGAAGGATATCGCCCATCTCTCGCATGAAGCGGCAACTGCTTTGCAAGGCAGTCTGGCAGCTTACGATTACGAGTCTAGGCGGTTCATGAAATAATGAAGGATATCGCCCATCTCTCGCATGAAGCGGCAACTGCTTTGCAAGGCAGTCTGGCAGCTTACGATTACGAGTCATTTATCGTTAAGTCTGAGGCGGTTCATGAAATTGAACATAGAGGTGATGATTGTGTCTATGATATCTATGAACAGCTTGCGGTTACCTTTATGACACCGATTGACCGTGAAGATATTGCGTTATTAACAGATGTGCTGGATGATGTACTAGATGGCATTAATGAGTTTACTTATTTGCTCGAAAACTTGGTGGTTCGCCAACTTCGTCCAGGTGTCAAAGAATTCATTGAGACAATCGTCGAAGCCACTGAAGCAGTGGAAGTGGCAACGGGTGAATTCTCTAAATTTAAAAATTCAAAAAAGCTCAAGGAACACGTTAAAACGGTTAAAACACTCGAGAAAGGTGCTGATCGGCTCTATTCAGAGATGACGAAGGAACTCTACACGCATGAGAAAGATGCGATTGAGATTATCAAATGGCGCGATGTTTATAATAAACTTGAAAAAATCGTCAACGATGCTGAAAGTTGTGTCAAAGTCATCAAATCACTTGTGATCAAAAACAGTTGAGGGGCTGAGACGCAAAACCTGAGTACCTTGAAAAATAATTCAATAATATCTCTTGCTTTTAAGTCAAAACATGGTATAATATTCTAGTATGTTATGAATTTGACTAACAAAAAAATCGAGGAGAAATATATCATGGCTAAAGTATGTTACTTTACAGGTCGTAAGACTTCATCAGCTAACAACCGTTCACACGCAATGAACAAAACGAAAAAACAAGTGAAACCAAACTTGCAAAAAATTAAAATCGTTGAAAATGGTAAAGTGAAATCAGTATGGGCTTCAGCTCGTGCACTTAAAAACCTTTCAGTTGAACGCGTTTAAGACGTGTGTTTGATCAAATGAAAACAAAAGCTTTTGCGGAATTTGAGTCTACGATACGTTGGGCCAAATGATTCAAAAGCTCTTTGTTTGGTTAGAACTATTTTGCCGTGAAAAGACTTCACGGTTTTTTTATTAGCCGGATTGTGATAAAATGAGGGAAAAGGTGTTGATTGGTAGCAAATTGCGACCAAGCGTTGTTGAAAGACAAGCAAACACAAAGCAGGCCTAGTCAAAAGAGGGTGGGCCACTCATAACTAGCTAGAGTGTAAAGCGAGGAAAAAATTATGGCTGTGACAATTAATACAAAAAATGGGACAGTTGACATTGAAAATGATGTGATTGCAACGATTGTGGGCGCATCAACGACAGAAATTTTTGGTGTGGTCGGCATGACCAGCAAAAATGCTGTCAAGGATAATTTTAAGACACTTTTGCGTCAAGAAAACTATGCCAAGGGTGTTGTAATTTCAGCTCATGACAACGGTGTTGACGTTGATATTTATGTGATTGTTTCAATTGGCGTGAAAATTTCTGAAGTCGCTAAAAATGTGCAAGAACGTGTTAAATTTAATTTAGAAAACCAACTGGGCATTACAGCGAATTCAGTTAATGTTTTCGTCCAAAATGTGAAAGTGGTGGCTGAATAAGATGACAAATACAATCAATGCAAGTCTGTTTCAGGAGATGATCCAAGCAGCAAGCACACGTTTAAATAACCAAGCAGAGTATGTCAACTCGCTTAATGTCTTTCCTGTACCCGATGGCGATACAGGTACCAATATGGGTATGACCATTACCAATGGTGCTAAGGCTGTCTCAGACAACACGGCTGAGACTGTCGGTCAAGTGGCAGCAATCTTGTCTAAAGGTTTGCTCATGGGCGCCCGTGGTAACTCTGGTGTTATTTTATCACAGATTTTCCGTGGGTTTGGTCAAGCCATCAAAGAAGCGGATGTTTTTACTGCAGAAAACTTAGCCAAAGCCTTCCAGAATGGTGTCGAAGTTGCCTATAAAGCGGTCATGAAGCCTGTCGAAGGGACGATTTTAACCGTTTCTCGTGGTGCAGCTGCATTTGCCAGCAAAAAATCAGCAAATTCTGATGATGCGGTTGAGGTGCTGAAAGCGGCGCTTGAGGGTGCGAAAGTGGCCTTGGCTAAAACGCCAGATCTATTACCAGTGCTGAAGGAAGTCGGCGTTGTCGATTCCGGCGGGCAAGGTCTCGTCTATATCTTAGAAGGCTTTGTCGCAGCGGCGACGGGCGAGTATTTGACGTCTGAAGAATTCCAAGCGACACCGGCTGTCATGGATGAAATGGTCAATGCTGAGCACCACAAGTCAGTGGCAGGTCATGTTGCAACAGAAGATATCAAATTCGGTTATTGTACTGAAATCATGGTTGGCATCGGTCAAGGGCCAACGGTGACTAAATCTTTTGATTATGATGAATTCCGTAATTACTTAAATGAAATCGGAGATTCATTGCTTGTCGTCAATGACGATGAGATCGTTAAAGTCCATGTCCATACAGAAGATCCAGGTATTGTCATGCAAGAAGGCCTGAAATATGGTGCGCTGGTCAAAGTAAAAGTTGATAATATGCGTGAGCAACACGATGCGCAAGTCATCAAGGAAGCCAACAATGCGGCACCTAAAGCATCAACTGCCCCTAAAGCCTTTGCAGTGATTGCGATTGCTGCTGGCGATGGCTTAGCTAAAATCTTCAAGGATATGGGTGCTGACTACGTGATTTCTGGTGGTCAAACAATGAACCCATCGACGGAAGACATTGTCAAAGCAATCGAGACAGTCAACGCCCACAACGTCATCATTTTACCGAATAACAAAAATATCTTCATGGCTGCACAATCAGCTGCAGATGTTGTCGATATCCCGGCTAAAGTGGTTGAATCTAAGACAGTGTCACAAGGCTTGACAGCTTTACTCGCCTTTGAAGCCAGTAAAACGTTGGAAGAGAATGTTGCGGATATGACGGATAATCTGTCAGAAGTCATCAGTGGTCAAGTAACCAATGCCGTCAGAGACACCTCCATCGATGGTCTCGAAATTCACGAAAATGACTGGCTTGGCATGATCGACAACAAAATCGTCGTGTCAGATAAGGATATGCATGGCGTCTTGACAGAAACCTTTGACAAAATGTTAGCCAGCAACGAAGATGCCGAAATTATCAGCATCTACATCGGCGCTGACGGCAAACGCCAACTAGTTGAAACCTTGACAGCAGAACTTGAAGCCAAGTATCCAGACGTTGAAGTTGAGATTTTTGAAGGGGGACAACCTGTTTACCCTTACCTTTTCTCAGTTGAATAAGCTGAAACTCAGAAAGTCGTCGTCAGGCGGTTTTTTTGTCCCCTTTTTTCGGCCAATGCGTCTGGCAGCAAGCGCTCTAAATCACGAACTAGCGACAAAAGTAACAGAAGTAACAAAAGTAATACAAATATGTGAAAACGGTTACATTTTGTGATATAATTGCCTTACAAGATAGCTAAGACAAGGGCTGATCAAAGGAAGCAAGAAGTCGAGACTTTTGATGGTGCGTCAAAAAAATCAGCGCGTGCACCAGTTGAAAATCTTGATAGCAAAGGAGAAAGCGCCATGGTTACAACAGATTACAGACTTGAACCGCATACCAGTATCCCCTATCACACAGGTGTTGCCATTCCCGTATTTTCACTGCGCAGTGCGCAATCATTTGGCGTCGGCGATTTTTCAGATCTGAAAAGTTTTGCTGATTTCGTGGCCAAGTCAGGCATGGATTTGATTCAGATCCTGCCCATCAATGATACCACAACCTTTATGGACTGGCGAGATAGTTACCCCTATCGGGCGATATCTGTTTTTGCCTTGCATCCAATCTACTTGGACCTGGCAGACATCCGCAAGGTCTTAACGGAGACAGAAAAAGCCGACTTTGATGCCCAACAAGAAGCCTTGAATGCCCTAGACGCCATTGATTATGAAGCCGTCTTGGCCGCCAAATGGCACTATATCAAGGTGGGCTATGAAAAACTAAGCAAAACCGTTTTTGCGAGCATGGCTTTCCTCGATTTCTTCGCTCAAAATCGCAATTGGTTAGAACCTTATGCGGCATTCTGCTACCTCAGAGACCTGAATCAAACCGCTGACTTCTCGCAATGGGGTGAATTTGCCGAATTCTCAAAAGATAAACTGAAAAAATTATCAACATCGGGTCTTAACCTCCATTATTTCGTCCAATTTTTACTCCATCAGCAGCTCAAAGCCGCCTCAGATCATGCTCATACCCTTGGCGTAGGCCTCAAAGGGGACATCGCCATTGGCATCGCTCACGACTCCGCAGATGCCTGGTCGGATGAAAGCTTGTACCATATGGACATGCAAACTGGTGCCCCACCGGATGCTTTTTCGGCAACCGGCCAGAACTGGGGTTTTCCGACCTATAACTGGGATAAAATGGCAGAGACCAACTTTACCTGGTGGCAACAACGCCTCACCGTCATGCGTGAGTATTTCGACGCCTATCGCCTGGACCATATTCTAGGCTTCTTCCGGATCTGGGAAATCCCCAACTACAGTGTTCGCGCCCTACTCGGTCAATTTTCGCCCGCACTTGGCCTAACGGTCGACGAAATCGAGCACACCTATCACATCCCTTTCAGCAGTTGGGGTGGCGAAGACCGCTTCGTCCAACCCTTCATCAAAGACTGGGTCGTGCGTGAACTCGCCGGAGACTATAATGATCAAATTTTCGCGGAGTTCTTAGAGCCCCGTGGCAATGGCAACTATCGCTTTAAAGCGCCATACAACACGCAGAAAAAGTTAGCAGCACAAGTCTCAGATGAACAGTTACGAGCTATCTTATTTACCCTACAAGAAAATGTTTTGTTCCTAGCAGACCACCGAACACCTGGTCTTTACCATCCCCGCATCAAATTCATGGACACCTTGAGTTTCCGTGAGTTTGGCGATGAGCAAGTCAAGCAAAACTTGATGCGACTGCATAATGAATATTTCTATACCCGTCATAATGACTTTTGGAAGGAAAAAGCCTACCAAAAACTACCCGTGATCAAAAATGCGACAGATATGCTGGCCTGCGGTGAAGACCTAGGCATGGTCCCAGACAATGTCCCAGACGTCATGTGGCACTTGCAAATTTTACGCCTCATGATCGAGCGGATGCCGTCAGACAGTGCGCATACCGTCAACAACCTAGACTGGGCACCGTATTTGTCCGTTGTCTCCACCTCATCACACGACACCTCAACGCTACGTCAATGGTGGAAAGAAGATCCAACCTTCATCCAAAAATACTATAATGACATCATGCACTGGTGGGGAACAGCCCCAGGCTATATGACGCAGGAAATCGCGACTGAAATTATCCAGCGTCACATGAATTCTGATGCCATGCTAGCTATCTTCCCACTCCAAGATTTGCTTGCCATGACCTCACACTGCTTAGGAGATGAGCGTTTAGAACGGATTAACCAACCAGAAAACCCCGTCCATTATTGGCGTTTCCGAAACCATTTGTCCAATGAAGAGTTGCTAGCTTCTGACGCCATTACCTCAAAAATCAAGGGCGTGATTGCTAACACCCGTCGGCATATCGGCAGAGCATCTGATTAAAATTTATAAACAAAATAATAGTAAAAAGGCTTTCATTCTTGTATCATAAAGTTGGAAAGCTTTTCTATTGATTGAAATATAGCACCATACAGTCGATAGTATTGTCTGATACAGATTCGGTTCGCACGGTTGTGGGCCAGCAAGAATCAAGTATCGATATCAAAAAGGAGAACAACATGAAAGTCATTATCATTGGCGCAAGCCACGGTGGCCACCAATCAGCACTGGAACTTTTGGATAAGTACCCAGACGCTGACGTGACGATTTATGAAAAAGGCGATTTCGTCTCTTTCTTATCATGTGGGATGCAGCTGTTTTTAGAAGACAAGGTCTCAGGTGTTGACGATGTTCGTAATTTTAAACCAGAAGACATCGAAAAGCGTGGCGGCAAAGTCAAATCACAACATGAAGTTTTGAGCTTTGATGCCGATAAAAAAGAAGTCACCGTTAAAAACTTGGTAACCGGTGACGTCTTGACAGATACTTATGATAAACTCATTCTTTCATCTGGCGTCACACCGGCAGCCCTGCCAGTACCAGGTGCAGATAAAGCCAATATTTTCTTCATGCGCGGTCGTGCATGGGCCCTTAGCATCAAAGAAAAAATGCAAGACCCTGCCGTCAAAAATGTCGCCGTCATCGGCTCAGGCTATATCGGCGTTGAAGCCGCAGAAGTTTTCGCCAAAGCCGGTAAAAAAGTGACCATCATCGACATGATCGACGACGTCCTCGGCAACTACCTCGACAAAGATTTAACCGACATCCTAGCCCCCGTTTTTGAGGCCAATGGTGTTACCTTAGCACTCGGAGAAAGCATCACAGGATTTGCCGGTGGGGACGCAGTCACTGGCGTTGAGACAGCGACTGGTACCATTGAGGTGGACCTCGTCATTGTGGCAGCAGGTGTCACACCCAACACAGCATGGCTCAAAGGACTAGTAGACCTAGAACCCCGTGGCCAAATCAAAGTGGATGACTACTTGCGCACCTCAGCAAAAGACGTCTATGCGGTCGGAGATGCGATTTTACCCTTGAATATTGCCAGCGGTAAACATGCCCCTGTTGCTTTGGCCTCAACAGCCCGTCGTGAAGCGCGTTATGTTATTCGCAATATTGAAGCAGATACACCGACAGAGAAATTCCGCGGCGTGTTGGGGACGAGTGCCCTCTCCGTCTTTGACTATAAATTTGCCATGACAGGCCTCAATGACTTCTCAGCTGCCCGCTCAGACGTTTCCGTAACAGGTAGCTTCTTCAAAGATACCTTGCGCCCAAGTTTTGTGACAAACGACGGTAATACAGACGTCTATGTCAAATTAAATTACGACAAGGAGACACACAAACTCCTCGGTGGGCAAGTCATGTCCACTTATGATATAACGGCACAGATTAATGCCTTAGCCTTAGCCATCACAACTGGTTTAACTTTAGAAGACCTAGCAGAAGCAGATTTCTTCTTCCAACCAGGTTTTGACCGTCAATGGTCACTCTTGAACTTAGCAGCGCAAGCCGCTTTAGGTGAGACCAAGTTTTGATGATCGTATAAATCCTTCTGGTCTTGATCGGCCAGAGGGATTTTTTTGGTCGACTGAATAATGAAAAAGAAAGTTATTTTAAAATGTGATAGAATAATCATAACAATTCAAATAAACGCAAGTGTTGGAAATGTTTGATTGAGTAAGACTTCAGTCATTTTGTTGACAAGGATAACAAGAGATGAATAGTATGATTTTAGTGATAGAAACAATAGGCGCGTGGTTGCTTTTTGGTGCGCCGTTACTAAAAGCCACAACTGAGCTGCATGAAGAAGTGGCAGGCTGGGAAAAGATCAGAAGCAAACATGCTGCTACTAAAAAAATCGACATTGGCAAGGTGAGCTTTTGGTGGTGGTTAGTACCGCCGCTCAAAGTTATGTTTGAAAAGCGACGCATCAGGAGAATTCGAAAGGCCTATGCAGCGATTAAACTATCGGATGAAACCCAAGAAAGCCTCTACAAGTACGCTTTAAAGGTCAAAGGTTGGAGCGGTGTCACACTAGGCGGTTGGTTCGTCGCCATTAGCACCACTTGGAGCTTAGTTGGCAACTTGAAATTAAGTCTTGGCGCTTGGATAGGACTTGTGATTTTTTTCAGTTATGTGAGCATTATCATTAATATGAAGTTACTCATCAAAAAATAAATTGAAACAGTCTAAAAATTCGGAATGATTTTGGTGAAATGAATTGACCATTATCACCCTTTACTATATGGTGAGAGGATAATGGTAAGGAATTAAAAAATGGTGTTAACATCAGTAAGTGGTGAGGGCGCCATTTTTTATCCCCTCATCCCCTCAAAAATATGGTAAAATGTAGTAAATACACTATTTTAAGGACTTGATTATAATGATGAATGATAAACAATTAGTATCCCAAGCACTTGCAGCTGTTTTGGATGACGCATTAAGTATTGAAGCCATCAGCAATTTGCTGGAAACGCCTAAAAAATCTGAAATGGGAGACTTGGCTTTCCCTGCTTTTTCATTGGCGAAGACTTTGCGCAAAGCACCTCAGATGATTGCGGCTGATATTGCAGAGAAAATCTCATCAGACGGCTTTGAGAAAGTCGTGGCAACGGGTCCTTATGTCAATTTTTTCCTTGATAAATCGGCGACAGCGACAGCAGTTTTGTCAGAAATTTTATCAGAAGGCACCGCTTATGCGACTTTAGCACAAACTGGTGAGAATGTGGCCATTGATATGTCATCACCCAACATCGCCAAACCTTTTTCAATCGGCCATTTGCGCTCAACTGTGATTGGGGATGCCTTGGCTAAGATTTATCAAAAAATAGGCTACAATCCAGTCAAGATCAACCATTTGGGCGATTGGGGTAAGCAGTTTGGGATGCTCATCGTGGCTTATAAAAAATACGGTAACGAAGCAGCTATCCGTCAAAATCCGATTTCGGAATTGCTCAAACTCTACGTGCAAATCAATGCTGAAGCAGCAGATGATCCGACAGTTGACGTTGAAGCGCGTGATTGGTTCTTAAGACTGGAAAATGGCGACGAAGAGGCCTTGGCTTTATGGCAATGGTTCCGTGATGAATCGCTGGTTGAGTTCGACCGCATTTATACGGAATTGGGTGTCGAATTTGACAGCATGAACGGTGAAGCCTTCTATAATGACAAGATGGATGAAATCATTGATATCCTATCTGAAAAAGGCTTACTAACAGAATCTGAAGGCGCAACTGTGGTTGAGCTTGAAGGGTTTGAAAACCCAGCTTTAATCAAAAAATCAGATGGCGCAACGCTTTATATCACGCGTGATTTGGCTGCCGCCCTTTACCGCAAACGGACTTATAAATTTGCTAAATCACTCTATGTTGTCGGGCAAGAACAGTCTGGTCATTTCAAACAGCTCAAAGCTGTCCTTAAGAAAATGGATTATGACTGGGCTGACGACATCTATCACGTGCCATTTGGCTTGGTGACAAAAGCAGGGAAGAAATTGTCAACCCGTAAGGGCAATGTCATCTTACTCGAACCAACCTTGCATGAAGCAGTCAAACGGGCCCAAGCACAAATTGATGCGAAAAATCCTGATCTACCGAACAAAGCAGCCGTTGCTCACGCCGTCGGTGTTGGCGCCATTAAATTCTACGATTTGAAAAACGAACGCCTCAACGGTTATGACTTTAATCTAGAGGAAATGGTCTCATTTGAAGGCGAAACTGGCCCTTACGTTCAATATGCCCATGCACGGATTCAATCGATTTTGCGCAAGGCAGACTTCCAACCGGATGCGGTGGCAGGCAAAACCCTTGCCCTAATGGATGACGAAAGCTGGGAAATCATCAAGTTATTGCAAGCATTCCCTGACGTTATCGCAAGAGCAGCACGGACTTTCGAGCCATCCGCCATTGCCAAATACGCCATCAACCTCGCCCAAGCCTTCAACAAGTACTATGCCCACACGCGGATTTTGGATGAGAATGCGGAGAAGGACGCGCGCCTCGCTTTGGCTTACGCTACTGGCATCGTCTTGAAAGAAAGTCTCAGACTTTTAGGGGTTGACGCGCCTGAAGAAATGTAAGCATTTCGGGATAGAAAAGGTAAAAGCATAATGAGTCATTTTATGCTAAAATAAGATTATGAAGAAATTAGAACGTCAAAGGATTATTAGACAGTTAATCCAAACTAACAAAATAGAAACACAAGAAGAGCTCTCTCAACGTCTTTTAGAAAAAGGGATTACGACAACTCAAGCGACTTTGTCACGAGATATTCGAGAGCTTGGGATCATTAAAAATCGTTATGAAGAAGGCAGTTTCTATACCGTTTTCGACTATGAGGGTGAGCCTGAAAATAGTGGCTTGATTCGCACGGCCATGAGCTTAATGGATACCCTGTCAGCCTATGCCATCAGTGTCAGTCGCGCCATGTTCATCCTTGTCGTTCGTACCGGTCTAGGTGAAGCGGACTTGGTCGCAGATGCCATTGACACGTCCAATCGTTCAGATGTTTTAGGAACGATTGCGGGTGCAGACACCTTATTGATCACCTGTCAAGATGAAGCGAGTGCCGCAAACTTTGAAAGAGACATCCAAAATGCCATCCAACCCCACTGATACGCAAAGTGTTGCATATGATCAAGCCCTTGCGGCACTCTTAACCCAAGTCTCTCAACATCCCGCAGTCCTAGCCTTTCAAGCAGCAGAAAAACGCTTGAAAGCAGCTGAGGACCTCTATGCGCTTGAAGTTGAGATGAAAGATCTAGCTAAAGAAGCCGTCTTGTTTAAACAAATTGACAAGGTCAAGGCTTATCAAGAAACCATGGCACGTTCCAAAGTCATCGAAGCGCAACTGAATGCATCACCCTTGATTATGGACTACCGCCGCAAGTTGGTTGCCGCAAACGATCTTTTGCAGCATCTCTTACAAACCTTAGAATCACAAATTAACGAGGAACTTTATCGTGACAAGTAAAGCAGCAGAAAAACCTGAAAAAATTTCACCGGGGATGCAGCAGTATCTGGATATTAAGCAAAGTTATCCAGATGCTTTTTTGCTATTTCGGATGGGAGATTTTTATGAACTCTTTTATGACGATGCTGTTAAAGCAGCGCAAATTTTAGAGCTTACTTTAACCTCGCGCAATAAAAATGCCGACAAGCCCATCCCCATGGCGGGTGTGCCCCATCATAGCGTTCAGCAGTATATTGACATTTTGATCGATTTGGGTTATAAAGTCGCCATTGCGGAGCAAATGGAAGACCCGAAAAAAGCTGTCGGCGTGGTCAAACGCGATGTCGTGCAGGTGGTGACACCAGGAACTGCCGTAGATGCCCTCAATACTGGCAAGGAGAATAATTTCCTTGTCGCCATTGATCGGGATCAAGCAAGCTACGCCCTCAGTTACTTGGATTTGGCAACGGGGGAGTTCTTTGTCACATCACTTTCTGATTTTGAAGCCGTAGTTGATGAAATCTCTGCGCTTAAAGCTCGGGAAGTGGTTACAGGCTACGATTTGTCATCTGAGGAGGGGCAAGGCCAAATCCTTGAAACCCAGCTTAACGTCCTGGTTTCACAAGAGTTGCTAGGCTATGATAATGCCGACTTGATTGATTACAGTTTAGCTGACCTAGAAATTGCTGTGGCTTCAAAACTGTTGAATTATGTCATGACAACGCAGAAACGTCACCTGACGCATTTGCAGGCGGTTCAGCATTATGAAATCAAAGATTTCTTGCTCATGGATGCTGCTAGCAAGAAAAGTCTGGACTTGCTCCAAAATGCGCGAACTGGTAAAAAACACGGCAGTCTTTACTGGTTGCTAGATGAGACCAAGACGGCTATGGGAACGCGGATGCTGCGGATTTGGATCGACAGGCCTTTGGTCAGTGCTTCAGCTATCCAGACACGTCAAGCGATTATTCAGACCTTTTTGGACCACTTTTTTGAGCGCTCTGACTTGACGGAAACACTCAAAGGTGTTTATGATATTGAACGTCTGGCCTCTCGCGTGTCCTTTGGCAAGGCCAATCCTAAGGATTTGTTGCAGCTGGCTCAGACGTTGTCTAATGTCCCTGCGATTAAGGGTGTCCTGACGGATATGCAAGCGGAAGTTTTGAAGCAACTTATCACGCAGCTTGATCCTATGCCTGATTTACTTGAGTTGATTACAAATGCCATTGATCCGGATGCCGCTGCCACGATTACAGAAGGTAATATCATCAAAAATGGCTTTAATGCAACGCTTGATGACTATCGTGTGATCATGCGTGATGGCACGACTTGGATTGCGGAACTTGAAGCTAAGGAACGTGAAAATTCTGGCATTCATAATCTTAAAATTGATTACAATAAAAAAGATGGTTACTATTTCCATGTGACCAATTCAAATCGTGAGCAAGTGCCTGACCATTTCTATCGGAAGGCAACGCTGAAAAATTCTGAGCGCTATGGGACTGAAGCCTTATCACGATTGGAAAGTCAGATGTTGGATGCACGGGAAAACTCTGCTAGTTTAGAGTATGACCTCTTTTTACAGGTTCGTGATCAGACCGAAACTTTCATTGCACGCATCCAGAAATTGGCCAAAACCATTGCTGAAATAGATGTGTTACAATCCCTAGCCGTTGTCGCTGAAAACAACCATTATATCCAGCCTGACATCATTAAAAATGGGCAAGAAATCCACATTATCAATGGTCGCCATGCGGTGGTCGAAAAAGTAATGGGCGCTCAGGAATATGTGCCAAATTCGATTGAATTTGATGCGGAGACGATGATTCAGCTGATTACCGGCCCCAATATGTCGGGTAAATCGACCTATATGCGGGAGCTGGCTTTGACAGTTGTCATGACGCAAATCGGCAGCTTTATTCCAGCAGAACAGGTGCAGTTACCGATTTTTGATGCCATTTTCACCCGAATCGGTGCGGCGGATGACTTGATCAGTGGCCAATCAACCTTCATGGTTGAGATGATGGAGGCCAATCACGCCATTCGCCGAGCGACGCAAAATTCGCTGATTCTATTTGACGAACTCGGTCGTGGCACGGCAACTTATGATGGCATTGCGCTGGCTCAGGCGATTGTCGAGTACATTCATGCGCATGTCGGTGCCAAAACCTTGTTTGCGACGCATTATCATGAACTTGTTACGCTGGAAAATAGCCTGCAGCACTTGAAGAACGTGCATGTCGCGACGCTCGAAGCGAATGGTGAGGTGACCTTCCTCCATAAAATAGAGCCAGGACCAGCCGATAAATCTTACGGTATCCATGTGGCGAAGATCGCTGGCCTGCCTAGCCCGCTCTTAAAACGTGCTAAGGTGATTTTATCAGAATTAGAAGCAGATACGCCGAAACTGCAGACTGAGACGGTCGTTCAAGAAAAGCCAACTGAGATGCAGCAACTCGATTTGTTTGCAGGGACAGATGAGTTGGCAGAGGCTGTCCGAAATCTTGATATCATGAATCTAACCCCGATGGAAGCCATGAATCAGCTTTATGAATTGAAGCAATTGGTGTGAAGTAGTTGATACAACTGCTTGTTGGTAATCAAAGCGCTCAAGCGCTTTTTTTGATATAATTAACCTATGACAAAACAGGAAAAACATCAAAAAATCATCGAATTAGATGATAATTTAGCCAACAAAATCGCAGCGGGTGAAGTGATTGAGCGGCCGGCGAGTGTGGTGAAAGAATTACTAGAAAACGCCATTGATGCCAAGTCAACACAAATCACGGTCAAGATTGAGGAGTCTGGGCTTAAGTCGATTGAAATCATTGATAATGGTGAAGGGATTGCCCACGATGAAGTGGCGCTCGCCCTCAAGCGCCATGCCACAAGTAAAATTAAAGATGTTGACGACCTCTTTCGTATTCGGACGCTTGGCTTTAGGGGCGAGGCTTTGCCTTCTATCGCTAGTGTGAGTGAGCTAACGATTAAGACATCAGTAGCTGATAATGGCGATGAGAGTGGGACTTTGCTTGTCGCTAAAGGTGGCGAGATTATCCAAAATAGCCCAGCACCCAAACGCGTCGGAACACGGATAAAAGTTGAAAATCTCTTCTATAATACACCCGCCCGCCTCAAGTACATCAAGAGTTTGCAAGCGGAGCTTGGGCATATCACGGACATCATCAACCGCCTGAGTCTTGCCCATCCTGAGGTGGCTTTTACGCTGATTAATGATGGTCGTGAGATGATGAAAACGGCTGGAACGGGCGATTTGAAGCAGGCGCTGGCTGGTGTTTACGGCATTTCGACCGCCAAAAAAATGCTCGCCATTTCGGCGCAAGACCTGGATTTTGATGTGACGGGTTATGTCAGCCTGCCTGAGCTGACCCGCGCCAATCGAAATTACATCACCGTTTTGCTCAATGGTCGCTATATTAAAAACTTCTTGATCAATCGCGCGATTGTCGATGGCTACGGCTCAAAACTTATGGTGGGGCGCTTTCCGATTGCCGTCATCGACATTAAAATCGATCCCTTTTTGGCCGACGTCAATGTCCACCCAACCAAGCAAGAAGTCAGAATCTCAAAAGAGCGCGAGTTAATGGTCTTGATTTCTCAGGCCATTAGTCAGGCTTTGAAGCCACAAACCTTGATTCCAGATGCACTGGAGAATTTAACCAAGCAGACTAAGCCAGTCTTTCCAACCTCAAAACCCGAGCAGACGCAGTTGCCACTACAAAACAAAACGCTATATTATGATACGGATCGCCAAGATTTCTACGTGAAAGAAAAAGCGACCTTTGAAAAAGTGCCAGAGACCTTGTCGGAGTTAGAGACATCGACAATCGTAACAGCACAGTCTGATCCTGAGCCGGTACAAGCAGAAGTTTTGCTGACAGAAACGGTTGCCCTAGCACCTGAAGCAGACGAGAAAGCCAATCAGACTTTCCCAGAACTTGAATTTCTAGCGCAAATGCATGGGACGTATTTATTATGTCAATCACCAGAAGGCCTATATATCGTCGATCAGCACGCTGCGCAAGAACGTGTGAAATACGAATACTACCGCGACAAAATCGGTCAAGTCAACTATGACCAGCAACAACTTTTAGCCCCGATTTTTATCAACCTGCCGCAAAATGACCTGTTGACTGTCCTTGAGAAAAAAGATTTGCTCGCTGAAGCAGGGGTCTTTTTAGATGCCTATGGTGACAATCAGCTGATTTTACGGGAACATCCGATTTGGATGCAAGATGAGGAGATTGAGTCTGCCACTTATGAATTGATTGACCTCCTGCTAGATGGGCGCGAAGTTTCGGTTAAAAAGTATCGGGAAGATTTGGCCATTATGATAGCCTGTAAAAGCTCAATTAAAGCCAATATGTATATTGACCCTGCCAGTGCGCGTGATTTATTACAGCAACTCGCACAATGTGAAAATCCCTATAACTGTCCCCACGGCAGACCAGCCCTCGTTGCTTTTTCAAACACAGACCTAGAAAAAATGTTCAGACGCATTCAGCAAACCCACAAGGGTGGTTGGAATACTCAGTTCTAAAAGTCAGCACCATCTTGATCTCATCCCAAACTAATTCATGACCGACGAGCTTGCGAGTTGGTAGACACATAAAGGTGGTTGGAATACTCAGTTCTAAAAATCAGCACCATCTTGATCTCATCCCAAACTAACTTATGACCAACGAGCTTGCGAGTCGGTAAACCAAAAAGGGCGGCTGGAACACCCAATTTTAAATCAACCTCATATTTATAGAAGGAAATTATGTACGAATATCTCAAAGGCACCTTGGTCAAAATCACACCGACCTACATCGTGCTTGACGTCTCAGGCACTGGCTACCTGCTTCATGTCGCCAACCCCTATGTCTTTTCGAACCTCGTGAACGCCGACATCAAAGTCTACGTCCACCAAGTCATCCGCGACGACGCCCACACCCTTTACGGCTTCACCGATGAAACAGAAAAACGTCTCTTTTTGCAGCTGATTTCCGTTTCAGGCATCGGCCCCAAATCAGCGCTCGCCATCATCGCAGCCGACGATAATATCGGCCTCGTCACCGCCATTGACAGCGGTGATATCAAATACCTAACCCAATTTCCGGGCGTTGGCAAGAAAACAGCCAGCCAAATGGTCTTAGACCTCGAAGGGAAGTTTGAAAATGTTGCAGCCGATGTCGCAAGACCACAGCTGCCAGCAAGTACAGAGTTGGACGACGCTTTAGAAGCCTTAGTCGCCTTGGGCTACAAAACGACTGAACTCAAGAAAGTCCAAAAAAAGCTCGAAGGCACACAAGACACGACCGAAGGCTTTATCAAAACAGCTTTAAAATTAATGATGAAATGACTAATCGTAGGATTGGTTTTTTTGTTTTGTTAAATGTGAGACTTACTTTAAAAATCATCGTAAATGACCAATTTTTTGATAAGGAGGATATGTTGGGTTAAATACATGGAATTACATGGTTTAAATCCTTGAGTTCAGCCATTTGTCAAAAATTTAGGTAAAATAAAAAAGTTTATATATTTATCCAAATAAAATATAAGCCGTAACAAATATATCAAATCATACATTCTGCGTTCTGCTTTGATCGTGGCATTATTTGTGAAACGGGTGTATAATGAAGGTAAAGAAAGAAACTTGACACCTTTCCCCTTAAAGGTTTCGGCTGGGAGGGGATGAGCAAGTATCTTTCTTTACTTTTGGGGATATATGGGTGTATAATGAGAGTATGAGGGTGGGGTTGTTGGCCACTTACCGTTTTTTACGGTAGGCCGAGGGCTCCACTCTTTTTTCTATGAAAATGACTAGTCACTTTTTTGTAAATGGTGTATAATTAAAGTAAAGGGAAAGAGCCGCCCAGACCGCCAGCATTCCAATCTTCATTACATGAAGTAGGTCAGGGAGTCTCTTTTTTCTTTTAAGGTGTGATCGTGGTATACTAAAGGTAAGGAGTAGACCGCCCAGACGGATTTGTCAGGGAGCTCTGCTCTTTTTATGCCCTTATTTGATTTGCCCGTTAGATCGGTGTACAATAACATTAGAGAAGCATTGCGTCTACGTGATCCCCTGATTGTATGAATGTGTTTTATTTATACTTATGGATTGCGCCAGGCCAACGCTTTTACTATATGCTATTTCAATCTTCAAAATAAGGCTCAATATAGCTCACATTTGCTAAAATGATAACCTTGCCTGATTTCGTGTTATCTCTCTTTTTCATTTTCCACCATATCAAATCACGCGACCTGCGTTTTGCAATGATGGTAGTATTATTTTCTGAATGGGTATATAATAATAGTGAAGAGTAGTTGCTGACACGTTCTCCGAATGGAGGATGGGCAGGCAACTACTTTTTATAGAATGAGTGGATAAAGGTAGGGTTGTTGGCCATGTACTTTTTTAGGATAGTGGGCTGAGCACCCTGCTCTTTTCTTCTTTTTTAAAAACCATCCAATTCTTTGCAAATGGTGTATAATAAAAGTAAAGAAAGAGATTCGCTGGACGCCAGATTTTTTAGCTTCACCGGGGAGCCTCTTTTTTTATTTTTACTGTATGCTGGAATACAGTGTATAGTAGAATTAGAGAGTGGTCTCGCACCCCTTTTACTTCGGTACGATGCTATGGTCATCTCTCTTTTTTATGCCCTTATTTGATTTGCCTATTAAATCGGTGTATAACGACATTAGAAAAGCGTTGTGTTTACGTGTTCCCTGATTGTATGAATATACATATGGAATGCGCATACACAGCGCTTTTTAAAAACACGGTGAGTAGTAGAAGTGTCTGATAAAGCCATGGGTGAGCTGTGAAATGGTAACCAATTGCTGTGATAATGTGTGCGTGAACTTGCAAGGGATTGATATGACAACATAGTACAACATTATGATATAAATTTGGTACAATAAAGATATGGAAAACGACAAATTAACATCAGGTGAGTTACAGGACTACGATCTGGAACAAGACGGAAACTTAGTCGAACGCACCCTCAGACCACAATACCTCAATCAGTATATCGGACAGGATAAAATCAAAGAACAACTAGATATTTTCATCAAGGCAGCCAAAATGCGCGAAGAATCATTGGACCATGTCTTACTCTTTGGCCCCCCAGGCTTAGGTAAAACGACCATGGCATTTGTCATCGCAAATGAACTCGGCGTCAACATCAAACAGACCTCTGGACCTGCCATTGAAAAAGCGGGCGACTTGGTCGCGATTTTGAATGAGTTAGAAGCTGGCGATGTCCTCTTCATTGACGAAATTCACCGCCTGCCCATGTCGGTTGAAGAAGTGCTCTACAGCGCTATGGAAGATTTCTACATTGACATCATGATAGGCGGATCGGACAGCTCTCGCAGCGTCCATTTGGAGTTGCCACCTTTCACCTTGATTGGTGCAACAACGCGTGCAGGGATGCTCTCAAACCCCTTGCGGGCGCGTTTCGGGATCAATGCCCATATGGCCTATTACGATCTGGAAGATTTGACCGAAATCATCGAGCGTACCGCCGATATCTTTGAAGTTGACATCACAGGCGATGGCGCTTTTGAAATGGCGCGTCGGAGTCGGGGGACACCGCGTATCGCCAACCGCCTGCTCAAGCGTGTTCGAGATTATGCGCAAATTAAAGGAACCGGTCTCATCGACGATGACATCACCCGCCAAGCTTTAACCATGTTAGATGTAGATGCCTCAGGCCTTGATTATGTTGACCAAAAAATTCTTAAAACAATGATCGAGATGTACAATGGTGGCCCAGTTGGTCTAGGAACGCTTGCAGTTAATATATCGGAAGAACGCGAAACGCTGGAAGATATGTACGAACCTTATTTGATTCAGTCTGGCTTTTTAGTTCGGACCCGTCAAGGCCGCTGTGCAACAGCCAAGGCCTATGAGCATTTTGGGTACAGTTATGATAAAGACTTTGAGCGGACATAAGTTCGCGAATGACCCCGTTTGGATGGCGCGCTAGCGCAGGTCAAGTTTCAAGATTTCAAGAATTGAAATCGCAGAAAGGAGAGTAAGCCATGACCTTTAACCTGCTACCATTAGAAGCATTTGAAAAACTTGATGTGCCCAACTTAAACGTATTAGACGTCCGCCCACGTGAGCAATTTGAGAGCTTTCATATTCCGACAGCTATCAACATTCCGATTGATGATGTCGAAGATGGCAAGTTTGAGCTAGATTCAGCTAAATCTTATTATGTGATTTGTCGGACGACCAATAAAGCCTATCGTGCCAGTCATATTTTTGAAGATGCTGGTCTAAATATCCAAATGGTCGCACCTGGTATGATTGAGTATCAAGGTGACATTATCCGGAATAACGACGATTATTAGGCTAGAAAATTGACATCAAAATACGGTTAATGTGAGATGTGATTTTACCTCACATTAACCGTTGACTTTTCTGAAAAGTCCCTATATAATGAGAAGGTAAAGGAGGTATCTATTAGTGAAAGAACGTGAACTACGACGATCAATGGCAGTTTTTCCAATTGGCACCGTCATGCAGTTGACAGACCTGACAGCGCGTCAAATTCGATATTACGAAGATCAAGGTTTGATTTTCCCAGCAAGAAATGATGGCAATCGCCGCATGTATTCGTTAAACGATATGGATGTCTTGCTTGAAATCAAGGACTACCTCAATGACGGTTTAAACATCGCGGGTATTAAGCGTGTTTATGAACAGAGCAAGGAAGATTTGGCTAAAGTCAAAAGTCAGTCCATTTCTGACGCTGAGGTACGCAGAATCTTGGAACAAGAAATCATGCAACAATCGAGATTTAACAAACCCAATACAAACTTAAGATAATAACCCCTAAGGCAATTGAGCGTCATAAAAGAAAAGGCAGCGTGTTCAGCACGCTTTTCTTACAGCGCAACACAGACGCAACATAGCATTTTGGGGTAAAGGAGAACAACATGACCATCACACCTGCAGACATTCTTAGCGAAGTCAAAGAGAAAAATGTCACTTTTTTGCGCCTGATGTTTACAGACATCTTAGGGACACTTAAAAATGTCGAAGTCCCTGCAACAGAAGAACAACTAGAGAAAATTTTGGATAACAAAATGATGTTCGACGGTTCTTCCATTGAAGGTTTTGTTCGCATTAATGAATCAGACATGTATCTCTACCCTGACCTCGATACTTGGATTATCTTCCCTTGGGGGGATGAGAACGGCAAAGTCGCAGGCTTGATTTGTGATGTCTACAATCCCGACGGCACACCATTTGCGGGAGACCCTCGTGGAAACCTCAAACGTGCTCTGACCCACATGGAAGCGACTGGTTTCAAGTCATTCAACCTTGGCCCTGAGCCTGAATTTTTCTTGTTCAAACTTGACGAAAAAGGCAATCCGACCCTTGAAGTCAATGACCAAGGCGGCTATTTTGACCTTGCACCAACGGATACAGCGGATAATACCCGCCGTGAAATCGTCAATGTCCTAACTGACCTTGGTTTCGAAGTCGAAGCCAGTCACCATGAAGTAGCCGTCGGTCAGCATGAAATCGACTTCAAATACACCAACGTCCTGGAAGCCTGTGACAATATCCAAATCTTTAAACTGGTCGTCAAAACGATTGCCCGTGAGCATGGTCTTTACGCGACCTTCATGGCCAAACCAAAATTTGGCATCAATGGCAGTGGCATGCATTGTAATATGTCCCTTTTTGACCAAGCAGGTAACAATGCCTTTTACGATCCAAAAGGTGAGTTGGAGTTATCAGAGACTGCCTACCATTTCTTGGGAGGTATCTTAGACCATGCCTATAATTTCACCGCCATTACCAAC
Organism: Lactococcus sp.; assembly: GCA_047833645.1. Classification (GTDB taxonomy): domain Bacteria; phylum Bacillota; class Bacilli; order Lactobacillales; family Streptococcaceae; genus Pseudolactococcus. The sequence goes on along the minus strand of CP181259.1, from coordinate 1,025,942 downwards.
CCGACGGTGAATTCTTACAAACGCCTCGTTCCAGGCTATGAAGCCCCTGTTTATATCGCGTGGGCAGGCCGCAATCGCTCGCCGCTTGTTCGTGTTCCTGCTTCACGTGGGAAAGGGACGCGCCTTGAACTACGCGCAGTTGATCCGACAGCGAATCCCTACTTGGCATTAGCTGTATTGTTGGAATGTGGTCTGGACGGGATCGAGCGGAAGCTTGATGCGCCAGCGCCAGTTGAAAATAATATCTATATGATGTCAGGTGATGAGCGTAAAGCAGTCGGGATCACAGATCTGCCGTCAACCTTGCACAATGCGGTCAAAGCCCTACGTGAAGATGACGTGGTGAAAGCCGCCTTAGGGGAGCATATTTATACCAACTTTGTAGAAACCAAAAAAGTGGAATGGGCCTCTTACGCCCAATTCGTCTCTCAATGGGAGATTGACAACTATCTCTATCTCTATTAAATAGACCGAAGCACATCAGTACTCAATAGATGAGAACTGGCGTGCTTTTTTATAAATTGTTAAAAGTGAACATTAGTAAAAAGAAAATTCTAAAAATTACAACTATTGTTGCAATCGATAAAAAAATAATGTATAATGATGGTGTTAGAAGTTATAACATATAAAATGTCAGGAGAACTTAACGATGGAGAAAGTCAATATTCCGGATATCTTTGCTGAAGATGTTTTCACGGATGCGGTCATGCAGCAACGTCTGCCAAAGAGCATTTACAAACAATTTAAAAAATCAATTGAAGAAGGCAAAGATCTTGATCTTGCGACAGCAGATGTCATTGCAAATGAGATCAGAGAATGGGCGATTGGCAAAGGTGCGACTCACTTTGCGCATTTGTTCCAGCCATTGACAGGCGTAACAGCTGAAAAACAAGATTCGTTTATCACAGCACCAAAAGCAGATGGTAGCGTCTTGACTGCCTTTTCTGGTAAGGAGTTGATCAAAGGTGAACCTGATGGGTCATCATTCCCTTCAGGCGGTTTGCGTGCGACATTTGAAGCGCGTGGCTATACGGTTTGGGATACGACTTCTCCAGTTTTCGTTCGCCATGATGCGGCTGGTACAACTCTTTTGATTCCAACGGCATTTTATTCTTATAACGGTGAAGCATTGGACCAAAAAGCGCCATTGCTCCGCTCTATGCAAGTGATTTCTGATTCATCTATTAAATTACTTCGCCTATTTGGCAATACGACTGCGACTCGCGTGGCACCTTCTGTTGGTGCGGAACAAGAGTATTTCTTAGTCGATGAAGACACCTTCCTAAAACGTAAAGATTTGATTTATGCCGGTCGTACCTTGTTTGGTGCTGCTGCGCCTAAAGGTCAAGAATTGGATGACCATTACTTTGGGACTATCCGCCAACGTGTCGCTGGCTTCATGAAAGATGTCAACGAAGAACTTTGGAAAGCTGGCGTGACATCCAAAACACAGCATAACGAAGTGGCACCAGCCCAACACGAAATTGCACCAATTTATGCCAATGCCAATGTTGCCGTTGACCAAAACCAAGTGGTGATGCAAACCTTGAAACGCATTGCTTGTCGTCATGACATGAAATGTCTCTTGCACGAAAAACCATTTGCCGGTGTCAATGGTTCTGGTAAACATAACAACTGGTCACTTGTGACAAATGAAGGTGAAAACTTACTTGAACCTAGCTCACGACCACATGAAAACAAACAATTCTTGCTAGTCCTTGCGTGTATCATTAAAGCAGTGGATCAATACGCTGGCTTGCTCCGTGAATCAGCTGCTGATCCAGGTAATGACCATCGTTTAGGTGCCAATGAAGCGCCACCAGCGATCATCTCAATCTTCCTTGGGTCGCAATTAGAAGATATCATGGATCAATACGTGGCGAGCGGATCAGCAGCAAGCTCTATTAAAGGTGGCGTGTTGGCGACGGGTTCTTCTGCGCTTCGCGATATCTCTAAAGATGCGACTGACCGTAACCGGACATCACCATTTGCCTTCACAGGGAATAAGTTTGAGTTCCGTATGGTTGGCTCACGTGATTCTATCGCGTCACCAAATATTGTTTTGAACACGATTGTCGCTGAAGCCTTTGATGATGCGTCAGAACGTTTGGCCAACGCTGAAGACTTTGATGCAGCGGTTGATGCTTTGATCGCAGAATATGCTAAAGCACACAAACGGATTATCTTCAATGGCGATGGCTACTCTGATGAGTGGGTTGTCGAAGCTGAAAAACGTGGCTTGCCAAATCTTAAAAACATGGTTGATGCAACTGAAGTCTTGGGAGAAGCCGATGTTGTTGCTTTGTTCAACAAATATGGCGTCTTGACACCAACTGAATTAAAAGCACGTGAAGAAGTCAAATATGAAAATTATAGTAAGGTCATCAATATCGAAGCCTTGACAATGATTGACATGGCGACGAAACAAATCATCCCTGCTGTCATCAAATATAGCAAATCATTGGCAGACACTGTCCTTGCAGTTAAAGCAGCTGGTTGTGATGCTGACGTTCAAGCAGGTATCTTGACTCAAGTTTCTGACTTGTTGAAAGAAGCGAAAGCTGCCCTCTCTGATCTTGAGAAAGTCACCACAGAAGCGGCACAACAAGAAGAAGGTAAAACACAAGCCCGCTTCTTTAATGAAGTTGTCTTTAAAGCGATGGACGCCCTCCGTGCACCTGTTGATAAATTAGAAATGATTGTTGACAAAGAAGCATGGCCAATGCCATCTTATGGCGACTTGTTGTTTGAAGTGTAAGCAAGTCATTAAATCAAAGGATTTCAGAAGGTTAAACTTTTGAAATCTTTTTGGCTTGTTTGATAGGAGAATTGAAATGAAAATTAATCACTTGGCCTTGTGGACGCGTCATCTAGAGGCAATGCGTGACTTTTATGTCACTTATTTTGGCGCTAAAAGCAATGCCATTTATCATAACAAGAAAACAGAGTTTAAGTCCTATTTTCTTAGTTTTGATGATGCCACGCGTTTAGAAATTATGACGCGTCCAGATATCGCAGAAAGAACACCAAAAGATGATTTTGGCTATGCCCACCTCGCCATGTCAGTGGGGACAAAAGAGCGGGTAGATGATTTGACAAATCTCTTAGCTCAAGAAGGTTTTGAAGTTGTCGGACAACCCCGGACAACGGGTGATGGCTATTATGAATCTGTCGTCCTTGATCCTGATGGGAATAAGGTGGAGATTACGGTTTAGGTCTCAAAATTAGAAAAAGACTGTGAACATACCCCATAAGTCAGGGGATCTGTCCACAGTCTTTTATTTATTTTTCAGGCTTACTTTTTTGCTTCAAACATGTTCTGAAGCATATCTTGCGCGGTGTAGATGGATTTGTTAAAGTTGAGCATGTAGCTGACGATGACGACGAGCATGAGGTAGGGCATGAGTGCATAACCGAAGACTTCGCATCCGATCAAAATCGGTGCCCAAAAGGTGTTGGTGGCTGAGGCAAAGACCGCAGCGTAGCCGAGCGCGGCGACGAAGGTGACAGGAAGGCCTAGCGCCAGACCGAGCGTTGCACCAAGCGCGGCACCGATGGCAAATAAGGGCGTGACTTCGCCACCCTGAAAACCGATTGAAAGGGTCAGGACGGTCAGGACCAGTTTCAAAGCGAAGTCCCAAGGGAAAATATGTCCCCCGCCAAAGGTTATGGCGATTAAGTCAGTGCCAAGGCCTGAGTAACGCCCCTGCCCGAGTATGCTCAAAGCGATTGAAAGGATAATACCACAAGCGGCAACTTTAACGTAAGGATTTGGCAACCAAGACGTTAAGCGTGACTTGGCTTGTGTTAAGAGCCAAGCAAATGCAAAGCCCGTTAAACCAAAAATGGCACCCACAAGTAAAAGTTTAAGGACTAAACTGAAGTTAAGAACTGGTAACTTGGTCAGTGTCAATGAAAACTTTTCGAGGCCCAGAAAATGCGAGGTTTGGGCTGCAATTGTACTTGCAATGAGGGCAGGAACAATTGCCCGATAGTAGATGGCACCGGCAACTAAGGCTTCAAGCGCAAATAAAGTTGCCGCAAAGGGGGTCTGGAAGAGACCGCCGAAACCAGCTGCCATCCCGATCATCACGATGATATGCCGATTTTTAACCTTGAAGACGTCTCCGAAAAAGTTAGCAAAGGTTGCGCCGATTTGGACAGCAACCCCTTCACGACCAGCAGAACCACCAAATAGATGGGTCAACCAGGTTGCGACCATAGCAAGTGGGATGAGGCGTTTCGGAATCACCTCATCTGACTGGTGACCCACACTAAAAACTAAGCCCATGCCACGGCCAGCTGTCTTGCCAAATTGATCGTATAGAAAGACGATTAACAGACCAATCACTGGTAAAAAAGGAATCAGGTGATTAAAGTGATCTAATTGAAAGTTTGTCACACCTATCAGTACCCGACCAAAAAGCGCATCAAGAGCGCCAACAACTAAGCCGATGATGACGGCTAAGCCAGACCATAACACGATATTTCGGTAATAACTTTTCAATCGTTTAACACTTTCTCTTGGTAAGCGCGTGAATTTTTTAGGATATCTTTAAAGGTATTGACCACTGTCTCTGTGTAATCAGGATCGACAACTCGACTTGCGACACGGTCTAAAATCACGAGTTCACGTGAATTGTCCAGTACGCGACCGCCGGTCATTTTTTTAAAAGTTGCCACCTGTGACACTAAGGCCATCCGTTCTTCCAAAAGCTGGACGATTTGGGCATCTAAGGTATCAATATCTGTGCGAATGTCATCAAGGTTCATCTTTATCTCCAAAATTTGTTATAATAGTTATATTATAGCAAAAAATAGGTGGAAATATGACGAAAACAGAAAAGTTCGACTTAGCGCTCCGACAAATTGATGCCCTACTCGATGAAACAGGCAATGCCTTATCTAATCTCAGCAATGCTAGTGCTTTATTGCGCGACGTTTTACCGCGTTCAATTTTTGTCGGCTTCTATCTTTTTGACGGTGAAAAACTTGTCTTAGGTCCCTTTCAAGGTGGTGTATCCTGTGTTAACATTGCCCTAGGTAAAGGCGTTTGTGGTGAAGCTGCTGAAAAAGCGGAGACGATGATTGTGCCAGATGTCACGCAGCATGCCAATTATATCGCCTGTGACTCGGCAGCACGTTCTGAAATTGTTGTACCTATGGTTAAAGCTGGTCGACTCGTCGGTGTGTTAGATTTAGATTCAACTGTTCTTGCTGACTATGATCAGATTGATCAAGCGTTCTTAGAACGATTTACCGAAATTTTAATCCAGAAAACAGACTGGCACTTCAGTCAATTCACCCTAAAAAATGAGGCAGCAAAATGAGTTATCAAGCCCTATATCGTAAATATCGGAGTCAACGTTTTGACGAAATGGTCGGTCAAGAAGTGGTGGCGAGAACCCTAAAAAACGCCATTATCACGGATCAGATTTCCCACGCCTATCTCTTTTCGGGTCCACGTGGGACAGGGAAGACATCTGCCGCGAAAATCTTTGCCAAGGCCATCAACTGTCCCAACCAAACAGACGGTGAACCGTGTAATACCTGTGACATCTGCCAGGCGGTGACCAATGGCTCGCTGGAGGATGTCATCGAACTGGATGCGGCATCCAACAATGGCGTCGATGAAATCCGTGACATCCGAGATAAATCGACCTACGCCCCATCTCGTGCTAAGTACAAGGTCTACATCATCGATGAAGTCCACATGCTAACGACGGGCGCTTTTAACGCCCTCTTGAAAACGCTGGAAGAGCCGACGGAAAATGTCGTTTTTGTGCTGGCAACGACCGAGATTCAAAAAATCCCAGCGACGATTCTCTCCCGCGTGCAGCGCTTTGCCTTTCGCGCCATTACCAGCCATGACATCACCCAGCATCTATCAGAAGTTCTGACGGCGGAAGGCGTGTCCTTCGATGAGGCCGCGGTAGCATTGATTGCCAATGCAGCCGATGGTGGGATGCGTGATGCGCTCTCGACCTTAGACCAAGCTCTGAGTTTCGCAGAAAATGGCTTGACCCTAGATGTCGCGCTTTTAGTGACCGGTGCCATTTCCAAGCAAGCCCTGGATGCCTATATTACTGCCATTGCTGACCAGCAGGTGGAAGATGCTCTCACCCAGCTGGATACCATCTTCGCCGACGGCAAGAACATGATCCGCTTCACCGAGGACCTGATGGCGCATTTTCGTGACCTGCTCCTTGCTGAAACCCCTGCGGTGAATGTGAGCAAGGCTCAGGTTTTTGCCTGGATTGAGATTACAACGGAGACTTTGCAAACGCTGAAAAATACGACGCAGGAAAAAATTGCAGCAGACGTGATGACTATGCGGCTGTCAGAAGCCCTCAAAACCGCTGACTACTCACAAGTGATTGCAGACCTGCAGCACCAAGTGTCAGCCTTAACACGTCAACTCGAATCTGGTCAGTTTCAGTCGACGCAAGTTCCCCAGCAAGCATTGCCAGAGAAAAAAATCGCACCAAAAACGGGTGGCAGTTATTTCAGTAAAGACTTCGTTTTCAAAGCCTTATCTGAGGCGACCAATGAAGCACGGCAAGCCATCCAAGGTGCTTGGGAAGAAGTCATTAATTCCTTCGACAGTGGCTTTGGCAAGTCTATGCTACAAAATACCTCAGCTGTTGCAGCCTCTCAGCAATTTGTCGTCGTGACTTTCAAGAGTGAGTTTACAGCTCAAAAAGCGACACAAAGTCAAGACCTACAAGTCCAGTTCGGTAATTTCATGTCTAACATCGTCGGTTTTGCACCGGAAATTATCGCCCTGACTGATGCGGATTGGCTATCAATCAGAACAGAATACGCGCAACTTCGTAAGCAACAAACAGCAGGTGACGAGGAGACGCCGAAAGATGAGCCAGCACCAGAGAAAAATGGTGTTGTCGATCAAGCCCAAGCCCTGTTTGGCGATGTGGTTGAAGTGATTGAGGATTGATCACCTAAAAATTGATATTAAAAAAGCTATCTCATGGGAGATAGTCTTTTTTAATATTCAATCCTGCAAGAAACGAGTCAAAAATTCTTTTGTCCGGTCTTCTTTGGGATTGACGAAGATTTCTTCTGGTGTGCCGCTTTCAGCGACGACACCTTTATCCATGAAGATGACACGGTCAGACACTTCGCGGGCGAAGGCCATTTCGTGGGTCACGATGACCATGGTTAAGCCGCTTTCAGCTAACTCTTTCATCGTTTTCAGCACTTCGCCGACCATTTCAGGGTCGAGGGCGCTGGTTGGTTCGTCAAACAAGAGCACATCAGGATTCATTGACAGGGCGCGGGCGATTGCCACACGTTGTTTTTGGCCACCTGAGAGTTGACTGGGTTTGGCATTGACGAATTTGTCCATACCGACGGCCGTCAGGTTTTCAAGGGCGATTTTTTTCGCCTCGGCACGCTGACGTTTCAGCACTGTCGTTTGGGCCACGATGACGTTTTCTAGGACATCTAGGTTATTGAAGAGGTTGAAAGATTGGAAAACCATGCCCAGATGGGTACGATACTTGTTGAGATCATAGCCTTTTTGAAGGACATTTTCACCCTTGTAGAAAATCTCGCCAGAGGTGGGTTGCTCGAGCAAGTTGATTGAGCGTAACAAGGTTGATTTACCGCTACCTGAGCTACCGATGATCGAGATGACTTCACCAGAAGCGACGGTCATGTGGATGTCTTTGAGGACTTCGTTTTGTCCGAATGATTTTTTGAGATTTTTAATGTCAAGTACGATATCACTCATTTTTCGCCTCCTAACTCAGCAGTTGCTTCTTTTAATGGCAGTTGCATTTGGTTGGCGCCTGTCGTATAGGTTTCAGAGTCAAGTTTCTTCTCAACTAATCTCAAGATACGTGTGACCGTGAAGGTCAAGACGAAGTAAATGGCTGCGATGATAGTAAAGGTTTGGAAATATTGGTAGTTTTGTTGTGCAACGGTATTTCCTTGGAAGAAAAGCTCGGTAATCGAGATGACATTCAAGACAGACGTGTCTTTGATGTTGATGACAAATTCGTTACCTGTCGCAGGAAGAATGTTGCGGATCACCTGTGGCAGGACAATCTTGCGCATGGTCTGTCCGTGATTCATCCCCAAAGCACTAGCGGCTTCAAATTGACCGGTATCCACAGCGAAGATCCCACCACGCACGATTTCGCTCATGTAAGCTCCCGTATTGATGGAGACGATGAGGAGAGCGGCTAAGGTCTTATCCATAGAAATCCCCAGGAACTGCGCTGAACCATAGTAGATGACCATGGCTTGTACGATCATTGGCGTACCACGGAAAATTTCAACGTAGATATTGATGACCCAACCGACAAGGGTTTGTAAGAAAGCAAGCGCACTGTTGGCTGATTTTTTTGCCGTGCGGAAGACCCCAATCAAGAGACCGATAAAGGTTCCGATGAAAGTTCCGATGATTGAGATGAATAGCGTCATGCCAGCCGCACGAACGAAATCCCCACCATTGTCCTTGATAATGGCACCGACTTGTGCCCAGAAACCAGTTTCTTGATCCGTATGGGTTTGCAGGCCAACCATGTCATCCATGATCTTCGTTTGCTCAGCTTGACTCATGCTTGCAAGCACTTCATTGATTTTGGCGAGATTTTTATCACCTTTGCGTAGGCCGACGGCCGTCTGCGTATCTTCAGGATTGGTCTTGAAGCCATTGCCTTCAGAAAACGTGATCATCTTAAATTTCGCATTTTTTGACTCAGCCGTAATCCCTTCAGGACGTTCACCGACATAGCCGTCAATGGTACCAGCCTCGAGGGCAACGCGCATGGCCGAAAAATCGCCCATAGCAGGTTCTTGTTTGGCACCGATCATCTGAGGAATCAGATCGTAATGGAAAACGCCTTGTTGACCAGTGATTTTAGCGCCTTTAAAGTCATCGATAGACGTCGCATTAGCGTATTTACCGTCTTTTCTGACCATGACAACGAGCTGACTGGTGTAGTAATTTTGAGAGAAATCAATCTCTTTTTTACGTTCAGCAGTCGGGCTCATCCCAGCGATAATGGCCATCGATTTTACCAGAAGTCAGGGCTGGCAAGAGGCCGTCCCATTTCGTTTTGACAATCACTAATTTTTTGTCTAGCTTATCAGCGATTCTTTTAGCGATTTGAACATCGTAGCCGTTGGCGTATTGGTTACTGCCATCAATTTTAACAGCACCATTGGCTTGTGTTTTTTGAGTCCAGTTAAAGGGTGGATAGCCTGCTTCCATGCCGACACGGAATTCATTGTCATCGCTGGCCGCACTGACAGATGTCGTAGGCACAAGACTGAAGACAAGAAGTGTCGCAAAGATAAGTGAAAATATTTTTTTCATAGGTCTCTTTCTAATGATAGGTTATCCCTTAATTCTACTAAAAATTGACAGAATGTTCAATATAGATCAGTCAGGAATTTGCTTGGGGATGACATTATCGTTAAAAAACAGTAATTATACACAAAATTCGAGCGGGTTTTGTTATAATGAAATCAAACAGTTGTAAAATTCAGAATAAGAAAGTAGAACAAATGGAATTTATCAAAGCAATTATTTTAGGCATTATCGAAGGGATCACGGAATGGCTGCCGATTAGCTCAACCGGACATTTGATTTTAGCGGATGAATTTATCAAACTCAAACAGTCGACTGAGTTCATGAACATGTTTAATGTCGTGATTCAGTTAGGGGCGATTTTAGCGGTTGTGGTCATTTATTTTAAAAAGCTCAATCCATTTGACGCCAGTAAAACACCACGTGAGACACAACTAACGTGGCAGTTGTGGTTGAAAGTGATTATCGCTTGTATTCCGGCAGTCATTATCGGTTTGCCGCTAGATAATTGGTTGGATGCGAATTTTCACAAATTTGTCCCAATCGCATTCATGTTGATCATTTATGGTGTTGCTTTCATTTATGTTGAGAAGTGGGCGAAAACACGTCCGGATACGTTAACGAACCTTGATCGAATGTCTTACCGATTTGCCTTTTATATTGGCTTGATTCAGGTCTTGTCACTCATGCCAGGGACGTCTCGTTCAGGTGTGACCATTCTTGGTGCGATTATCCTTGGGGCATCACGTTTTGTGGCGACGGAATTTACTTTTTTCCTTGGGATTCCGGTTATGTTCGGGGCGAGTCTTCTGAAGATCGTTAAATTCATGTTCAGCGGCGTAGGCTTTAATTTTTCTCAGTTTGCGATTTTGATGGTGGCCAGTATCACGGCCTTTCTGGTGTCTATCGTGGTCATTAAATTCCTCATGGACTACATTAAAAAACACGACTTTACTTTCTTTGGCAAGTATCGGATTGTCCTCGGTGCTGTCTTGCTAGTCTATGCTGGGATTTCAGCGGTATTTGGTGGATAAAAAAGCTTAAGTATAGTCAGATTGACTGATATTGGATTTGAATCCGATATCGGTTTTTTATTTCTGATAGGTGAAGATGGCAAGATTTTTATTTAAATTTTCTGATTAATAATAGTTATGTTTGCTTTAAGGTTAACATGTTATGGTAAATAAAAATAGAAGAAATAGGAGAAGAGGAATGTTTAAAAAGAAACTGTTAGCGAACAAGTGGTATATCTTGTATGCTTTGATACCGATTCTGTTTGTGGTTGGCACAGCAATTACACTGCAAGTCCACCCTATTCAAAATCCGTCGATCATGCTATATGGTGTGACAAGCACCGAATCTGATGAACATGATGGTTTTAAATTCACGAAAATGACCTTGACGGATGGCCGTGTGATTGATCGTCCAACGATGGCGGATATCCATGAGCAAAAGCTGCTGACCTACCACAATCAAGATGAGTTAAATCATGCTTATTCAGTTTCAAAAAGTATGTTGAATTAGACAAATAAATCTGAAAAACTCATCACTTAGTTAAGTTTTGGTTTTTTAGTTTGTAAGCAAGGCACTACCAATCCCGAAATAAATAAAAAACTTGCCAAAATGTCAGCTTTTGTGTTATAATGAATACTTGTGAGCAACCCTCACTTACTCGGGGAAAAGCCTCGAGTCATTAGACCAAAAGGAGGAGATACATCAATGGCTACTACAAAGTACGAAATTCTTTACATTATTCGTCCGAACATTGACGAAGATGCCAAAACAGCGCTTGTTGAGCGTTTTGACACAATCTTGACAGAAAATGGTGCAACTATTTCTGAATCAAAAGATTGGGAAAAACGTCGTCTTGCGTACGAAATCAATGATTTCCGTGAAGGCTTGTACCGTCTTGTCACACTTGAAGCTGATACAGCTTCAGCTGCAACAAGCGAATTTGACCGTCTTGCGAAAATCAACGGCGACATCTTACGTCACATGATCACTAAGGTTGAAGCTTAATTTTAAGTGGACTTTAGTTTTCAGGAAGGACAAAACATGATTAATAATGTTGTTTTAGTAGGTCGTTTGACCAAAGACGTTGAACTGCGTTATACACCCGCCAATCAAGCAGTGGCTACTTTTACCCTTGCGGTTAATCGTACCTTTAAAAATGCCAATGGTGAACGTGAAGCGGATTTCATTAATATCGTCATCTGGCGTCAAGCCGCAGAAAATTTAGCAAATTGGGCGAAAAAGGGTGCGCTTCTGGGCATCACTGGTCGTATCCAAACGCGTAATTATGAGAACCAACAAGGTCAACGTGTTTACGTGACGGAAGTGGTTGCTGATAATTTCCAAATGCTAGAAAGTCGTGGCGCGCGCGAGGGTGGTCAACAAGGTGGTGGTTATACGCCATCACCATCTCAACCTACAAACGCAAACTTCGGTGGCAATCAATCATCACAAGCACAGCCTTCATCTGCCACTCCGGACTTTGGCCGCGATAGCGATCCATTTTCTGGTGGCACACCCATGAACCTGAGTGATGATGATCTGCCGTTTTAATCACTGATGGACAGACAACTGTCTAGAATAATATAAGGAGAAAACACATGGCACAACAACGTCGTGGTGGCTTCAAACGCCGCAAAAAAGTTGACTTTATCGCAGCTAACAAAATCGAAAACGTTGACTACAAAGACACTGAGCTTTTGAAACGTTTCATCTCAGAACGTGGTAAAATTTTACCACGTCGCGTGACGGGTACTTCTGCTAAAAACCAACGTAAAGTTGTCACAGCAATCAAACGCGCACGTATCATGGCTTTGCTTCCATTCGTAGCAAACGATTCTGAATAAAAAAATTGAAGGCAAGTCTTACGAGGCTTGTTTTTTGTTTGTCTGCGAAGATATGAGCAGACAAAAAACTAAAAATATAAAAGTTTTTTTTGTTTGTCTGCGAGCATCTGGAAGATGCGAGAAGACAAACAACAAGAAGTGAAACTTTGTTTTTTGTTTGTCTACGAAGATATGAGTGGACAAACAAATAGTAAAACATTGATGTTTTTTTGTTTGTCTGCGAAGATATGAGGAGACAAACAACTAGTTAAAATCTGACTGCTTACTTCTAGGCATTTGAGCGCAAAAAAAACTGACGTTTAACGGTCAGCTTATATGTTGTGAGTCGGCTGCTGTCTACATCTCCATCGGTGTCATGATCGTTTCGCGGCCCATGTTATCAACGGCATGAAAGAGTCGAGGCCAGTCATTATCAAATTCATAATTAAAATCAATGACCATAGAAGTCCCAGGATCATCATCTTGCGAAAAACGGACGGAGAGCGCCCCGTGGTTGTTCATCAGCTCAAAATTAATCGTATTTTCCAAGATGAAAACACCCTTGAGGTTATTGTCAATGATGTACCAAAAACTGTCGATGACTTCGCCAGGGATGGATTGAATGGTGCCGAAACTTGCATAACGGGCGATTGTATTTGTAAAAGCCATAGGTTTACCTCGCTTTTTCTATCTCAAATAGGTATAATAGATTCATTGCTTCCTTGTTGAGAAAGCGGTCAAAAGTTTCAGCCGCTTGATTTACCGAACTGAGCAGATGCTTATAATTAAATTATATTTTAAAAGTCAAAAAAGGTCAAGAAATAGGAATTCAAAATGCGAATAGATGATGTTTTAATCCAATATGGTGCTGTCAAAAAGTCCGACATCAAAAAACTTCTGCGTGATCAGCGTGTAGTGGTCAATGGTCAGGTGACCACAGCGCGCAATGAACAGGTCGACAGCAATGTACACAACCTTACGCTAGACGGCCACAAGATCAACTTCCCACCTCACCGCTATTTCATGATCAACAAAACTGCACGAACCCTATCAGCCAACAAGGATGCTGACCTGCCAGTCGTTTTCGATATCTTGCCAAACGACATCGACAAAACCAACCTCTATATCATCGGGCGACTTGATTTTCTATCCGAAGGTCTACTGCTCATCACCGACAATGGCAAACTTGGGCGCAATTTGATCAAACCCGAAGCCCACGTTGAAAAAGTTTATCAAGTAGAGGTGAAGGAGCCGCTAGAACTTGACGACGTCAGAAAATTCAGAGCAGGTCTAGTGATAGATGGGGATGTGTCATTAGCCCCTGCTAAATTAGCAATCCTTTCAGACCACACCGCCATTGTCACCATCAGCGAGGGGAAAAACCGACAGATTCGCAAGATGTTTTTAAGTGTTGGAAAACTCGTGACCAAACTAGTGAGAACCCAAATCGGACCGATACAGCTAGATGAACGTTTGAAAGCAGGAGTTTATCGCGCGCTGACAAAATCTGAAATTCAGAGTCTAGCACCCTATTTTAAAGCAAAATAAAAGGGCTCTTTGTCAACTGTAGTGGGTAGATGAAAAGCTAACACCTAGAGAGGACGAACTTCGTCCTCTCTTTCTTTATGTTCAATGCAATCAAAATCCGTTTTTTAAAGTTTTCAAAGTTCCTGAAACCAAAGGCATTTCTCTTAATGACTTTGATGAGATTATTGGTAGCTTCCAGTTTGGCGTTTGAATAAGGCAATTCCATGGCGTTTAAAACCTTGTCTTTATCCTTTAAAAATGTCTTCAATACCGTCTGGAAAATAGGATTAACGATGGCTATTTCCTGTTCGATGAGGTCAAAGAAATGGTCTGAGTTCTTCTCTTGGAAATGAAATAAGAGAAGCTGATAGAGTTCATAGTGTTGTCGTAGTTCCTCGGAGAAAGACAGGAGTTTTTCTAGGATTTCCTTGTTAGTCAAATGCATTCGAAACATAGGGCGATAAAATCGTTTATCGCTGAGTTTACGGCTATCTTGTTGTATCAATTTCCAGTAACGTTTCAAGGCTCGGTATTCCTGCGATTTTCTGTCGAATTGATTCATAATTTGAATACGGACACGGTTCATAGCACGACTAAGGTGTTGCACGATATGAAAGCGATCGAGTACAATTTTTGCATTCGGAAAAAGCTGTTTAGCAAGTTGATAATAGGGACTAAACATATCCATGGTAATCACTTTGACCCGATTTCTAACCTTTCTAGGATAGCGTAGAAAGTGGTTTCGGATGGTTGCTTGAGTTCTTCCGTCGAGAATGGCGATGATATTTAGGGAGTCGAAATCTTGAGCGATGAAGCTCATTTTCCCCTTCTTGAAGGCATACTCGTCCCAACTCATCACCTCAGGTAGGGTATTCCAATCCGTTTCAAACTTGAACTCATTGAGCTTTCTCATAACTGACGATGTTGAAATTGATAGCCTGTGTGCAATATGTTTCATTGCTTGATTTTCGATGAGTAATTGTGCGATTTTCTGGTTAACAGCGACAGAGATTTGGTGGTTCTTCTTGACAAGAGGAGTTTCAGCGACCGCCATTTTTCCGCAATCTTTACACTTGAAACGACGCTTTCTAAGGCGGATAAGTAAAGGGTAGCCAGCAGTTTCTAGGTAGGGGATTTTAGAAGTTTTCTGGTAGTCGTACTTAGCCATTTGTCCCTTGCATTTTGGGCATTTAGGGGCTGTGTAGTCCAAGTGACCGTGGAGTTCTAAGTGAGTCCCCATATCATATTCATCAGTGATAGTGATATTTTTGTCTTTAATTCTGAGAAAATTTGTGATAAGATTTAGTTGTTCCATATGAGTCTTTCTAATGTGAGTTTCGTCGCTTTTCATTATAGGTCATATGGGACTTTTTTTCTACACTAAAAAAGGCTCCATAATCTCTACAGTGGATTTACCCACTACAGAAATTATAGAGCCAATAAAAGCTCAAAATCTGAGCTTTTTTGGTTTTAAAAATCAATTTCGCGCAACTCGCGATTAATGACATCAAAGTCAAAGCCTTTTCTGGCAAGGGCATTGCTGACGCGTTGTTTGAGATCATAGCCGTCATATTTTCGGCTGTATTTGCGCATGATTTTATCTAATTCTTTTTGCAAAAGTTCTGATTCATTGTCTTCATCGGATTCGAGCTCTAAATTATCAATGGCAATTTTACTAATATCATAGGAAAAGCCTTTGCTTGTCAGATTCGTTGCAATCTTCATTTTCAGAGCCTTGAGTGGTAGGCGACTATACTTGCTCATGACTAATTTTTCAGCCAGATGCGTTGCGACGGCAACTTGTGTGTCAAAGTCGTAAAGAAGTTCTAACTTTTCTAGTGCCAAAGTTTTATCAATACCTTTATCGACTAATTTTTGCTGAATTTGATAGGGGCCTGAGGACTTACCTAGGACTTTGCCCCGAACGAAAGATTCAGCATAAGCAGGATCGTCAATAAAGCGTGATGCCTCAAGCGCATCAATGATTTTAGCAATTTGCACATTTGGAATCTCATGGTCGATCAAGTAACGAATGACTTCTTTTTTAGTCCGTTGCTTGAAAGAAATATAGTAGAGTCCCAGATTTTTTCCCCTAGAAAAATCAGCAAATTCAGCAATTTTCTCAATCTCAGCGTTTTCAAACACAGCACCTTTTGACAAAAAGAACCGAACAATCGTATCCTCAGTCACATAAATCGTGCGCTCATCGTCAAAAACGACCTTATATAAACGTTTCTTCTTCTCAAGTGAAATAATTTTAGGCATACTTTATTATACGTAAAAAAATGGTAAAATGGGTACATGACTCTTAAAATTAAGCAAAAAATTCCACTAAAAATCAAAAAAATCGGTATCAATGGCGAAGGCGTTGGTAATTTTAAGGGAAGGACGGTTTTCGTGCCGGGTGCGCTCAAAGGTGAGGATGTGTATGCGGAAATCGTGACCAGTGAGCGCAATTATGCGACGGCAAAAGTCCTCAAACTCAATAAAAAATCACCCCACCGCGTTGTGCCCATGTGTGATATCTATAAGCAGTGTGGCGGCTGTCAGATCATGCACTTGGCTTATCCGCAACAGCTGCTTTTTAAGCAAGATGTGCTGAGACAGGCGTTACAAAAGTTTAAACCGGAAGGTTATGAAACTTATGAAGTCCGTAAGACGATAGGGATGAAAAAACCTGAGCACTATCGGGCTAAGTTGCAATTTCAAACTCGGTTTTTAGGCGAGAAAGTCAGAGCAGGGCTTTTCGCGGAGAATTCCCATAAATTAGTCGAGATCAAAAACTGTTTGGTTCAAGATGAAACAACACAAGCGATTATTAATGAAGTGACTGAATTACTGACTTTTCATCGGATTCCAATCTATAATGAAAGAAAGTTCGATGGCATTCGGACGGTCATGGTCCGTCGGGCTAATCATACTGGGGAAGTTCAGCTTATTTTCATCTCATCGACTCAGGTTGAGTTGACGCGAACGATTGCTAGCTTGACGGAGAAATTTCCTGAGATTAAAACGATTGCTTTGAATATCAATCGTAAGAAGTCGTCTGAGATATATGGCGATGAGACGGAGATTCTTTGGGGCGAGCGTGCGATTTTAGAAGGCGTGCTCGATTATACCTTTGAACTCAGCCCGCGGGCCTTTTATCAACTCAATCCTGAACAGACGAATGTGCTTTACCGCGAGGCGGTAAAGGCGATGGATGCGAGTGCTGACGATGATTTAATAGATGCCTATTCTGGGACTGGTACCATTGGCCGCGCCTTTGTCGGCAAGGTTCGAAGTATTCGCGGCATGGACGTGATTGAGGCGTCGATAGAGGACGCTAAGGTCAATGTGCCGGACGGGATTTATGAAGTCGGGACGGCTGAAACGGTGGTGCCTAAGTGGGTGGCTGAAGGATTTAGAGCGACAGCCTTGATCGTTGATCCGCCTCGGACGGGGCTGGATGACAAGTTGTTAGACACAATTATCGCGACGCAGCCTGAAAAAATGGTTTATGTGTCGTGTAATGTGTCGACTTTAGCGCGTGATTTGGTTAAGCTGGCATCGGTTTATGAGGTCAAATATATCCAGTCGGTTGATATGTTCCCGCACACGGCGCGGACGGAGGCAGTGGTGAAGTTGGTGCGCAAATGATTGAAAAAGCCAAGCTAGAGGATCTGCCAGAAATTGTAGCAGTGATTGAGAGTGCGCGGGCCTTTTTGAAGGCGCAAGGGATTGACCAGTGGCAGAAAAGCGCTTATCCAGCTGCGTCAGATATCACAGCAGACATTGCGCATGAGGTGGCCTATGTTCTGAAAGTGGCCGGTAAGGTCGCAGCCTATGGGGCAGTGACGACTGGCTTTGACCCTGCTTATGATTTGATACAAGGCGCCTGGCGTAATGATCATCACGACTATGTGACCGTGCATCGCCTAGCGGTATCAACAGCATTTCGCGGTCAGGCTCTGGGACAGCGATTTTTGACCTCAGTTTTTGAGACCTTCAGCACATATCAAGACTTTCGCGTCGATACGCATCCAGATAACCAGATCATGCAGCATATTTTAACCAAACTCGGCTTTGAAAAATGCGGTGTGGTGATGTTTGAAGGCGCCCGTTGGGCCTATCAGAAAGTGCTAGAAGATTGATACTCAGAATTGCTGAGAGAAAAGAAAATAGAGAAAGAGTGTGAGATGACATACGAACAAGAATTTATGCAAGAATTTGAAGCTTGGGTAGCCACACAAATCCTGGTCAATGAAATGGCCATGACTCAAAGCCAAGAGGTTGCGGATGAAACAGATGACGAACGCGCTAAAGACGCCATCATTCGTTACGAAAGCCGACTAGATGCCTATAAATTTTTGCTAGGAAAGTTTGAAAACTATAAAGCAGGTAAAGGCTTTCATGAGTTACCGGATGGTTTGTTTGATCAAGTTAATTATTGATTAAACAAAATAAAATCGTCAATATTTTTCAAAAAAAGCTTGACGAGTAACAGCTACTTTGATATACTAATAAAGTACTGTTTCGCGGAGATGGCGGAATTGGCAGACGCGCAGGATTAAGGATCCTGTGACCTACTTTGGTCGTGAGGGTTCAAGTCCCTTTCTCCGCACTATTCACCGAGCCTAGCGCTCGGTTTTTTTATATTTTAAGGTTCACATCAGCATTTTATTCACCGATTTCGCATTGTTTTGCCAAAAGAATACCGATTTGGTATTATCTCTTACAACATGATCACGCTACTCTACAATGTATCAAAAAGCTATACAAAAATAGACTATGGTCAATTCCAATTAATATTGAAGATTGCGCATAGCCTATTTTTTGAGGACTTTTGTCCAAGCGTCTTGGTAGTATAGTATATTATAATGCTGCTTTGACAGCTTTCTTAGACGTATAAATTTTGTAAAGTACCATACAAATGATTGGTAACACACTGGCAACTAAGTAGATATTTTGGAAAGAGAGATAGGTTCTTAACTCACCCAAGACATAAGGACCAACCCCTAAACCAAGGTCTAGTCCAATAAAATAAGTAGAGAGTGCAACGCTAATCCGATGCTCGTCTTTCACAGTTTTTAAAGAAACGGCTTGACCATTTGACATGAAGGTACCATAGCCGAGCCCAATGACACCGCCTGAAATTAGGAGCAACCAACTGCTAGTTGTCATGCTTAGTAAAATAAGTCCGGCACTCAAAAATAAGTAACTAGGATACATGACAAATTTTTCGCCAAGATTATCAAATATTTTACCAGAAAGTGGCCGTGTAAAGGTGATGACTAGGGCATAAACCACGAAAAATAGAGAGCTGACCTGTACTAAATCAATGACTTTGACATAGGAAGATAAAAAGGCAAGGACACTTGAATAAGAAAGTCCCATTAAGAAGGCCATAAAAGCAATAAATAAGGCTTTTTTCTCAATGAAGCTGTCGAAAGAACTTTTGCTGAGTGCTTTGATATGTGCTTGAGAGAGTTTCACGTTTTTGACTGGGAATAAATAACACATGATTGTGATAATCAAAACGAGGACAATTGAAAAAGCAACAATAAAGTGAAAATCGGTCGTGTTTAAGAGAATGAGACCTAGAAAAGGGCCGATTGCTGCGGCTAAACTTGTACTGAGACCATAGTAGTTAATCCCTTCACCATGACGCGCCTTTGGAATATAGGCTGTGACAATGGTATTGGTCGCAGTAGATAAGGCACCATAGCCAAAACCATTTAAAAATCTGACGAGGTAGAGCACCGGAATGGCTGGGACATACAGATAGGCAATTGTTGTAAGCAAATAAAACAAAGCGCCATATCTTAAAGTCGCTTTCCTGCCGATTAACTCTAGTTTTTTACCAATGAGTAATCGCGCAAGTAGTGTGCCAATAATATAAATACCAGATGCTAAACCAGCTTGACCGAGTGAGGCGTGCAGATTACTTTGGGCAATGACGGCAATGATGACCATCAAGAGATAGTAGACTAAGTAGACAATAAAGTTAATAAAAGTAATCGCGATGAAGCCTTTATTAAATAATTTTTCATTCGTGTTATTCAATGGTTGGTAAACCTCTTCCTAGATATTCGTTGACAGATGACCATTTAAGTCATGCAATTTTTGGATTTGACAAGCCACTTGGGCGTAATTTTCAGGATAACGATCGCTCAACTCGTTGATAAATAAATCTCTGACTTCCATGAAAGAAGTCGCAAAATTTGACAGCTCAGCATCTTCATCGATGGCGTATTTTAATTTAAGGAAGAGTAAGTTTTGGTAAGCATCATTCAAGAAAACCAATGATTTTTCTTTTTCAAAACGTGCATTGTAGGCAGTATCTAAACGGTTAATAATGTCATTTGTCCAGTTGTTCATGTGTATAGCTCTCTTTCTTTTTTATCGCCATTTTTAGCATCAGAAGCATTAGGCTTATGATGCTATAAACGGTTGGTGCGTGTAGGCGTAAAATGAGTCGGTTGACTTATTTTTTTAGACAGTTGACGCAACTGTCGAGCCTTTATTTAAGTATGGTATGATGACGACTTGATAACTACTCATTTGTTCCCCCGATTAAAAATATTGTTGACATGTCATAGTGTATCGCTTGAAATAGTTTATAGTCAACTCGGATAGCTATCCTATAATTTGCTTATAACCTATAAAATTTACTAAAAAATTAAGCTAACATATCTTCCAGAATGTGCTAGAATGTAAAACAAGGGGAAAAGCCAAAATGAATTTAAGAGATTTCGAGTACTTTAGTTTTCTGGGGGATGTGTTGTCGTTTACCTTAGTCGCCAAAAAATTTAATGTGAGTCAACCGAGTGTTAGTTATGCCATTAAAAGGTTGGAAGAATATTATGGCTGTAACTTAATCGAAAAAAGTTCTCTTCATCGCTCGATTCTCTTGACGAGGGAAGGACAGATTCTAAAAAAACAACTGACACATATTTTGGAAGAATTTAAGATTATTGAAAAAGCCATTGAGCATGCCAAACAGCAAAAAGTCTATGTTGGCTTTCCAACGTTGATCAAAACGCGGGTATTTTCTAAAATTTTTAAGTCGGAAGATAATGTTGACCTGATTTCAAATTTTGAGCTGATCTCAGGGAGCTCAACTGATTTACTGACTAAGTTATTGTCAGGGCAACTGGAACTGAGTTTACTTGGGAGTGTCACTCCGATTGAACATCCGGATTTAAATGTTAAATTACTCTACAAATACGAGTTTAAAATTTATGTCTCTGAAGAAAATCCATTAGCTAAAAAATCTCAGATTACATTTGAGGAGGCCTTAGCCTATCCCTTTATTTTATTGGAAGATGGCTTGTCTCATACCCAGGCATTTGATCATCTCAATGATAAACATCAAGGAAAGGCCAAGGTTCTCCTCCATTTTTCGGATATTAATACGATCGGGCAATTGGTCAAATCCAATGTTGGGATTACCTTGATGACGCCTTATCTCCCTTTTCAAAATATGAAAGGGATGGTCGAAATTTCCTTGGTGCCTGAAGATCGAGAGATGTTTTATGTGCAATATGCCTTTTTGAAAAAATCGATCATCAATGAAAATTTCAGTAAACTCATTAAGATATTAGATAACCTGTCGATGCAAGGTGGGTTACTTTATTAGGGTCTTGTTTGTCTGGTGGTGGGTTGAGTTAGACCTACAAATTAGAGATGGAAAATGGTATAATAATAGTAATGCCTCGCTTTTAATGTCTACTTAAAAAGTAAGGTCAAATAAGGCGACACAATGCTGTAGAGGCGCGTGAATAAAGGAGATAGATAACGACGATGATGAATATGCAAAATGTCTACATCAATTCTATTGATAAAGATTAGTTGATATTAGTTGATTTAGTCGCCTTTTAGTGCGTATTGATTTTGTACGAAAATATAAAATTTGATATTCTGGTCAGTAATTGGTCAGTAGAAATGTTGAATAAAAAATCCATTCAAAAGGTGCAAGGCATTGATGAGTGGATTTTTTTGGTACAATTATAATTGGTATTGAAGAGTGTTGAGTTTGTTGACTTGGCGAAAATTCAGTTTTAAAAAGCACCAAATTTAGAACCAAAAAAGAGAGTAAACTGATTAAATGAATCAGCTTGTTGTGAGCTGATTTTTTTGTTTTTAAATCGTAAAATGATCCAACCAAAATTAGTGTGTAAAAAAACTAGGAAACGTTTCCAAAAAAGTATTGACATGAGAATTTCATTGTGATATTATAAAAGTACAGAGGTGCTGAAAGCGCATACTTTTTTTAAAAGATATAACGGAAACGTTTCCGTTATTGGGAGGAGTTATTATGAAACAAAAAATGGCGGCAAATATTCGCTATATCAAGAGTAATTATTTGCTTTATCTATTGGTTGCACCAGCGGTTATTTTGACCATTATTTTCAAGTATGTACCGATTTATGGTCTGCTGATTGCTTTTAAAGATTATAATCCACTTAACGGCATTATGGGAAGTGAGTGGGTTGGATTGGAACACTTCACGCGATTTATTTCTTCCCCAAATTTCTCAATCTTGCTGATAAATACTTTGAAATTAAGTGTTTATGGCTTGCTCTTAGGATTTTTCCCACCCATTATTCTCGCTTTGTCCTTCAACCTATTAGCAAGTGACAAATTAAAGAAACGATTACAATTAATTTTATACGCCCCCAACTTTATTTCAGTTGTAGTTATTGCTGGTATGTTGTTTTTGTTTTTTGCAAATAAAGGACCAATTAACAATATTTTTGAAAGCTTGACTGGCAAAACATTACCCTTTTTGACAGGTCCAAATTATTTTAGGCCCCTTTATATTTTCTCTGGCATTTGGCAAGGTATTGGCTGGTCTTCAATTCTTTACACGGCAACACTTGCCAATGTGTCACCTGAGTTGATTGAGGCGTCAGAAATTGATGAAGCAAACATTTTGCAAAGAATCTGGCATATTGATTTGCCAGCCTTGAAACCTGTTATGACCATTAGTTTTATCTTGGCAGCAGGTGGCATTATGAGTATTGGTTACGAAAAAGCCTACTTGCTTCAAACTACTATGAATTTACCAAGTTCAGAAATCATTGCGACTTATGTCTATAAAGTCGGGTTACAGTCAGGGGATTATAGTTATTCTACAGCTGTTGGGTTATTTAACTCCGTAATTAATTTGATTTTACTCGTGAGTGTTAACCAAATAGTCAAAAAATTGAATGACGGAGAGGGACTATAACAATGAAAAAACATTATACCGTTTTTGATAAAAGAATTTTGACGCTCAATAAAATTCTATTATTTCTCTTAATTATGATTACTGTTGTACCACTCTTATATGTTTTGGCAGCTAGTTTTCAATCACCTGACAGTCTCATGAGTAAAGGAATTAGTTTTGACCTAAAGGACTGGACACTCAGTGGATACAAGAAAGTGTTAAGCAATGATTCTATTCTTCGTGGCTTTATTAATTCCATGATTTACTCATTTGGTTATGCTTTCTTCTCAACCGCAGTAACTATGTTTTGTGCCTATCCGCTCTCAAAATCAAATTTTGTTGGGCGGAAATTGATTACCTATCTTTTTATGGTGACCATGTTTTTTGGTGGTGGCTTGGTTCCGACCTATATGGTTGTCAAAAATTTGGGGATGCTTGATACGGCTTGGTCAATTATCGTACCGGGTGCAATCAGTGTCTGGAATATTATTTTAGCGAAAACTTATTTTCAAAGTTTACCTGATGAATTGGAGGAGGCTGCATTGATTGATGGAGCCAATCAAATTCAGATATTTTTCAAAATCTTATTGCCACTTGCTAAACCGATTATGTTTGTGCTCTTCCTCTATTCCTTTGTTGGACAGTGGAATGGTTACTTTGATGCAATGATTTATATTAAGGATACAGACTTGCAACCGCTGCAGTTAGTCTTGCGTAATATATTGATTCAAAATCAAATTGATACCAATATGGTGGGTTCGCAAGCAGCTATGGCTGAGATGGAAAAAGTGGCACAGTTGATTAAGTACGCAACAATTATCATTTCCAGCTTACCATTGATTGTCATGTATCCATTCTTCCAAAAATACTTTGATAAGGGTGTTATGGCAGGATCGCTTAAAGGCTGAGGTTTATCAATTATCATTATGGTTATCAATGTTTAACATATAAATTAAGGAGATTTTCAAATGAAAAAACTATTAACAGCAGGCGTGATTTTACTTGCAGCAACTACCTTGGTAGGATGTGGTAGTAAGTCCAAAAAAGAAACAGCCTCTAAAGATTATGGGCTGACAAATGTTACTTTCCCACTAAAAGAAGAAGTCAGTCTAAATTTATTGACGACACAAAATCAAGTGGCACCTAAAAATCCAAACGACATGACTATTTTTAAACGGCTTGAAAAAAATAGTAATGTCCATATCAATTGGACTAATTATCCTAATGACTTTGTTGAAAAGCGTAATCTTGATATTGCCTCAGGAGATTTACCAGACGCTATTTTCAATGCACAGGCGGGAGAACAAGATTTACTGACTTGGGCTAAAAATGGTGTGATTGTGCCGTTAGAAGATGCTATTGAGGATTACATGCCTAATCTCAAACAAGTCTTTGAGGCATCTCCAGAATACAAGCAAATGCTGACAGCACCTGATGGTCATATATATTCATTACCCTGGATTGAAGAATTGGGTGAAGGAAAAGAATCTATCCATACCGTCAATTCTTTAGGTTGGATTAATGAGAAATGGTTAAAGGCTTTAGGTTTGGAGCATCCTAAAACAGCAGAAGACTTGTATAACGTGCTCAAAGCGTTTAAAGAAAAAGATCCAAATGGCAATGGTGAAAAAGATGAAATTCCATTGAGCTTTATTTCCAACGATGATGGCAATGACTTGAAAATGCTATTTGCAGCATTTGGTGATGGTTCAGGGGATAATGCGCAACACATGATTGTTGATAATGATGGAAAAATTCAATTCACAGCTAATACAGATGCTTACAAAGAGGCAATTAAATATTTCAACAAATGCTATACTGAAGGTTTGATTGATACCGAAAGTTTTGAACAGGAGTGGTCAAGATATGTGGCAAAAGGTGCTGATGAAAAATATGGACTTTACTTTACTTGGGATCCGCACAATGTGACAGGACCTGGAGATGACTATGTTATGTATCGTCCTTTGGCAAGAGAAGATGGGCAAGTGAATGTTACCAGAACAAATAACTTTGGCTTTTCACGCGACCGCTTTGTTATCACATCAGCAAACAAAAATCTGGAGTTGACAGCTAAATGGATTGATCAGATGTATGAACCGCTCCAATCTGTTCAAAATAACTGGGGAACTTATGGCGATAAAGGTCAAAATATCTTTAAACTTGACGAAGCTGGACACCAATTAGTTCATGAACCATTGGATGGGACAGCGCCTGTTGAATTACGTCAAAAAACATCTGTTGGTGGCCCGTTGGCAATTTTAGATAGCTACTATGGTAAATATACAACTATGCCAGATGATGCCAAATGGCGTTTAGATTTGATGGCAGAGTATATTTTCCCACATGTCAATAATAACTATAACTATCCAAATATTTTCTTCAGTCAAGATGATACAAAGAAAGTTGCTGATATTGAGGCTGACATGCTTGGCTATATTACACAGAAACGTGATGAATGGATTACCAAAGGTAACATTGATGAAGAATGGGCTGACTATCTGAAACAATTAAAAGCCTATGGTCTGGATGACTGGATAAAAATTAAGCAGGATAACTTTGATAATTATAATAAAGGATAGAGACTATGACTGTAAATGAGTGGATTAAAGACAATAAAGCAAAGGTAAATCACCAATATAAGCCTCGATTTCATTTTACGGCACCGATTGGTTGGATAAATGATCCTAACGGTTTTGTCTATTTTAAAGGTGAGTACCATCTATTTTATCAATATCACCCTTATAGTGCCAAGTGGGGACCTATGCACTGGGGACATGCCAAGAGTTCAGATCTTATTCATTGGGAACATCTGCCGGTTGCCTTGGCACCTGATCAACCTTATGATAAAGGGGGGTGTTTCTCAGGGACGGCATTGGCTGTTGATGACGAATTAATTTTAATGTATACTGGTCATGTAGATGAAAACGGTAGCATTCGTCAGGTTCAGTGTCTTGCTAGAAGCTTTGATGGAATTCACTTTCAAAAATATGAGCAAAATCCTGTGATTGATGAGCGGCATGTTACCAATACGACAGACTTCCGAGATCCCAAAATTTTTAAACGTAGCGATAAATACTATTCACTCGTCGCTTCAACCGAAAATAATATTGGAAATGTGTTGTTGTTTGAAAGTGACGACCTTGAAAATTGGATGTTCAAATCTGTCTTTTTAAGCGCTGAAAAAAATCAAGGGAAGATTTGGGAATGTCCAGACTTATTTTCACTCGGTGGGAAAGATGTCTTGATTGTATCACCAATTGCTTATCAGCAGGATGGCTTCCGTTTCGCTAACGTCAATAGCTCGGTTTGGTTTATTGGAGAGGTTGATTGGGAGAAAGGCAAATTCGTCACTGAAACTGTTGAAGAAATTGACAGTGGCTTGGATTTCTATGCTCCACAAACCTTGTTGGATGACAAAAATCGTCGAATCATGATTGCATGGGAACAAATGTGGGGTAGAAGTATTCCGACAGATGATTTGGGACACAATTGGGCAGGATCAATGACTATTCCTCGTCAATTAACCTACAAAGAAGGTAAAATTCGACAAGAATTTGTGTCTGAATTTTATGATCAGTTTCATCTAATTGATGAAAAAGAAGTTGAGAATGATTTTGAAACAGAGATTCCCCCTTTGCTAGAGGCTGAATTTAGGGGGGACTTTATCCTTAAAATTGGCACAGCAGATGAGTATGTTGAAATTTCCTGCGCTGACCAAACAATCACTGTAAATCGAAGTCAGTCTGGTTATCTGATCAAAGATGGCGAAAATGTTTCAGATATTAGACAATGCCAGCTATCTTCAGAATATGTGAAGATAGCACTTGCTACGGATGTTTCAACAAGTGACTTGATTATCAACAACGACATTGTCTTTTCAAATACTTTTTATCCCAAAGAAGAAATTGGCAAGATTCGGATTCAGTCAGAACAATTCATCGTATCAACTTATAGGGAAAAAATTAAAATATAGAAATAAAGAGATGGTCATGTGAAAAAAGCTACTATGAAAGATGTTGCTAACTTAGCAGGTGTAGGGGTTGGCACGGTCTCAAGATTTATTAACGGCACCAAAGTGAAGGATTCTACCTATCAAAAGGTTAGTGAAGCAATCAAAACATTGGATTTCATACCTGATGAAACTGCTAGAGGCTTAAAAAGCTCTATGACCAATACAGTTGCTTTGATTTTACCAACGATTTGGCACCCTTTCTTTTCAGAGTTCGCTTATCATGTTGAAAAATTTTTATCTCAAAATAAATATAAGTTATATCTGTGTAATAGTGACGGTCAATCTGAAAAAGAAATAGAGTATGTTAAAATGGTGGATCAAAACCGTTGTGATGGTATCATTGCAATTACCTATACGGATATTGAAAACTGTATCAGTGATGGTCTTCCCTTCGTCAGTATTGACAGATTTTTTACACATGATGTTGCCTACGTTGCGAGTGATAACAGAAAAGTTGGGCAACTGGCTTATGAGGCGCTAGCTCAAAGTGGTGGACGGCATTTTGCCTATATCGGATCACATAATGAAATTAAAAATCGCACCATGGATCGTGGTGAAAGTTTCGAAGAGGCTGTTACGAAAGCAAACGCACCATTTTCAAAATTAGATATGCTTGAACCCGTTTATGCTAACAAAGAGCAGATAAAAGCTTTTTTAAAGGCTAATCCGGATATTGATGCTATATTTGCTATCAATGATTATGAGGCCTTAGATGTCTTATCAGCATTAAATGAGCTTGGGAAAAATGTACCTGAGGATGTACAAATCATTGGTTGTGATGGTATGAAGATGAGTGTTGAACGAGATTATATCGTTTCTACCATTAAGCAACCAATTGAAGCGATGGCTAAGTGTGCTGTAGAGATGGTGCTTGCTTTAGCAGCTGGTAAAGAAATTTGTAAAGAACAGCTGCTTGATGTGTCATACATTAAAGGTCGGACAACCAGATGAACAACTAGTGTTTCTCGTGGAAGGATTTGAGCGGATTTACGTTTGCGAATGCCCCCAATTGGACAGTGCATCAGCGGAGGTCGACTTTCAAGAATTTAGGAAGTGAAATCGCAGGAAGGAAAATTAAACGATATGTTATTAGGTAGTATTGAAGCAGGTGGTACAAAATTTGTCTGTTCGGTGGGTACTGAACAATTTGAGGTTAAGCATTCGTCCACTTTTCCAACAACAACGCCACAGAAGACTTTAAAGCAAGCAATAGATTTCTTTAAGTCGTTTGATGTCGTAGCGATTGGCATAGGTTCTTTTGGACCTATTGATATCATTCGTGAATCAAAAACTTATGGCTACGTGATGAGTACACCTAAGCCGTATTGGTCTGATGTGGATATGATTGGTTTGTTGAAAAAAGAGTTAAATGTGCCCATGTACTTTACGACAGACGTCAATGCGTCTGCCTATGGTGAGTTGATTGCTAATGAAAATCAAGGTTCCCAAAGTCTTGTTTACTTTACAATTGGAACTGGAATAGGTGCGGCTGCTATTCAACAAGGTCAATTTATCGGTGGTATTTCCCATGCAGAAATGGGGCATCAATTTGTTAAACGCCACCCAAAAGATTTGGAATTTAAGGGAATTTGCCCATTTCATGGAGATTGTTTAGAAGGTGTCGCATCAGGACCAAGTCTTAAAGCGCGTACTGGTATATCCGGCGAAAATATTTCATTGGATTCTGAAGTTTGGGACATTCAAGCTTATTATATTGCACAAGCAGCTATATCAGCAACTTTGACTTTGGCACCAAGCAAGATTATTTTTGGTGGTGGTGTGATGGCACAAGAGCACATGATTGCACGTGTCAGAACTCACTTTAAAGCCTTATTAAATGATTACGTTATGACGCCACCACTGGAAGACTATTTACAACTCACATCAATTGCCGATAATGGCTCTGCAACATTAGGTAACTTTGCTTTGGCATTAAAGGAATTGAGATATAAAAATTAAATCCACTGTATGGGTACACCTAAACGGATGAAATATTTAGAAGGTAGAATGAAATGGTGATGTTAAAACTAGTTCATGTACTTTGGTGAATTTCGTGTTTGGGTGTATTTTTGTACCTGAAATTTATCGTGCTGGTAGTTATCTTGGTACTTAGTAGTTGATAAGTCATTAAGATGTAATCACATGAGGTAAAATGAACTTAGGATAGAAAATTAATTAATATAGCTGAAGGATATAAAAAATTGAATAAATGATAATCCATTAGAAAAGGCGATAGGATAATAGTCACAACAACATATTTTAGTTCATTATAATATAGAGAAACCGCATGAAATTACGTTTGAATACGAATTTTATGCGGTTTCTCTCTTTGATATTTTTGTCTCAGAATCATTCTGTTAAGTAAAGGGCACCTCTAAAAACGTATGAAAAGAGGTATAATAGATTAGAAATAAGCTAACGAGGTATTGAAGACGAATTTATTTGGAGATAGCGACTATCTTGAAAAATTAAGTTTAAAAGGAGACCCTCTTGAGCGGCTAGAAAAAAGTGGTTGATTTCGAGTGTTTTCGCCCAACTCTTAACCGGATTTTTAAGTATGATTTAAAAAACAAATCTCATGGTGGTAGACCGCCCTATGACCTTGTTTTAATGTTGAAAATTCTAATTTTACAACGCTTATACAATCTATCTGATGATGCAATGGAATATCAAATGATTAACCGGATTTCGTTTAGAAGATTCCTTAAGATTGATGACAAGGTACCAGACGCAAAGACTATCTGGAACTTTAGAAATCAGCTATCAAAATCTAATAGAGGAAACTGGCTTTTTTCTGCCTTTCAAGAAAAACTTGAATCACAAGGGATGATCGCTCATAAAGGACAGATTGTTGATGCAACATTCATAGAGGCGCCTAAACAACGTAATCCAAAAGACGAAAATGAATTGATTAAAGCAAATAGGGTACCAGTGAATTGGACGAAGAACAAAAGAGCACAGAAGGATACAGCTGCTCGCTGGACAATTAAAGGTAATGAGAGACACTATGGCTACAAAAATCATATTGCTATAGATACCAAATCAAAATTCGTAAAGAATTATCAAACAACGCCTGCAAATGTGCATGATTCTCAAATAATAGGGGTTCTTGTTGATCCCGATGAGATCACCTTAGCAGACTCAGCTTATCAAAATCAAGCAACACCTAAAGGTGCTGAACTTTTTACCTGTCTAAAAAACACACGTTGTAAATCTCTTAAGGCAGACGATAAAATGTTTAATAAAATCATTTCGAAAATACGTGTCCATATTGAACATGTATTTGGCTTTGTTGAAAATTCAATGCATGGTCCTAGTTTACGTTCTATTGGATTCGATCGAGCTGTTTTAAATACTGACCTTACAAATCTGACTTATAACTTATTGAGGTACGAACAAGTTAAACGTTTAAATCTCAAAACATGGAGGTAATCTGTCTAAAATAAGAATAAACAGTCAAGTGGCGTCTGTAACATAAAGAAAAACATAGTAGACTATGCTTAGTTTTCTGTGTTTTTTTCTAATTTCATTTAGAGGTGAATTAATTGGTAGTTATTAGAGGTGCCCTATGCTAGATTGAATAATATAAAACCTAATACTGTGACTCAAAAATCGAAGCGGATGAAAAATAAAATAAAAATAAATTATAAAAAGTGTCACATTTAACTGCATCTCATGGCTTATAAGTAGGAGGTGGATTTTATCTTTTCTCAAAAATTATAAGAGCAGCTGAGTGAAGGATGTAAAATGTAGTTCAAACTTTGAATGTGTATTTTTAAACAAAGGGAGAAAAGTAGGTCGCATGCCTATTAGAGCAGTTGAACAAGTACAGGGGTATGGGATGACAGAAATATATAAAAATGATAAAATAAAAGGAGTACAAAACAATATGACTGATAAGGCCGACCTTGGATTTAAGGAGGTTTTATGACAGTAAGAAAGGAAAATAATACATGGACGGTTGATGTATCGTCAGGAAAACGAGCATTGACGGAAAGAGAAATCCTCATAAAAAATTCGGTTTTGCAACAAAAGAGAAGCCGAGGAGTATGAGACTAACTATAAGGTTACGAAGCTCAAACAAATTACGTATAAAAATGTTCTGACTGTTGGTATGTTATATGAATTGACCAAACAAGAGGATGTACGTCGAGAAAATCGAATGGCAACAATTGACACGCAATACTCTTACTATACGCAATATATATCTGTATTTTTCGAAAATGCAGATATGAAGATGGTTGACATTGAAGATGTGTTAGATTTTAGAGAGTGGTTGCGTAAAAAGTCAAGCAAAAAAGGTAGAACTTTGGCTGAAGTGACGGTTAATCGTCAAATGATTTTCTTGGGGAAGATGTTTGAATGTGCTATAAAGGCAAAGTTTAGGATGGATAATCCATGCAAATTAATTCGTAAACTTTCACAAAGTAGGACGGAATTTGAATATTATACACCTCAGATGTTTAAACGGTTTGATTTATTATTTGAGCCAGACGAATATAGATTTCAACTTTATTTTAGAATTTTAATGTATTCAGGTGTTAGGTCAGGTGAGGCTTTAGCTTTGACTTGGAAACAAGTGAATTTTAAAGATGACTATCTTGATATAAAACATACCGTATGTTATAAAAATAAAGAAATGACTTTCAGACCAGTTAAAACGAAAGAATCAAAACGTCGAGTCTATATTCACAAATCATTTATTGAGGAATTGAAAGATTGGAAGAATAGACAAAGTGAAATATTAGGCGGATTCATAGATGATGTTGATAATCTGCAAGTACTTCAAGCCACTCCTGAATACTTAACAGAACCTAATGTCACAAATTTTAGACGTGATAAATTGAAGAAACGTTTACCAATTGATTTGCCGTATATCAGAAATCATGATTTCAGACATTCACACGCTGCTTATTTGATAAGTGATGGTTTACGTAAGGGAGAGGGAAAAGGTTATTTATTTTTCATGTTGATGAAACGTTTGGGACACTCATCCATCACAACGACGATAAATACATACTTACATTTATTTCCATCAGAACAAAAAGAAGTTGCCAATGCATTTGACAACTTTTAAAAGCGATAAAAAAAGTGGTCAGTTTTGGTCAGTAGACCAATATAAAAAGGGCTGTAAAGTCCGTGAAATAAGGAAAGAGGTACATATCTATGATGAATATGCAAAAAATGATGAAACAAGCCCAAGACTTGCAAAAAAATATGAAGATTGCGCAAGCTGAAATTGAAGCGACAACCTTTTATGGCACGTCTGCTCAAGACTTGGTAAAAGTTGCCTTCACAGGTGACCGTAAAATGACACAGATTGATATCTCACCAGACTTGATTGACCCAGAAGATTCAGAAACCTTGTCAGACATGATCACACAAGCCGTTAATGCAGCCTTGGTGGACATTGATAAAACAACAGAGCAAAAACTTGGTAAATTCACAAAAGGATTGCCTTTCTAATTAAAAATTGATAGAATAAAGGAAACGAGAAGAGTATCGTGAGACTGCGTTTATAAAGAGAGTAGGAGGGTGCTGAAAATCCTACAAACGTCCTCATGATTGTTGTTTCTTGATAATCGTATACTCAATAGTTAAATGAGTATAAATAAAAAAAATGAGTGTCCAGACACATGATGTCTGGGAATTTAGGTGGTACCACGTGAAAGCGCCCTAATCATAATAGATTAGGGCGCTTTTTGTCCGCGCTTGGACAGTCACCATCGCCATCAACACGTTTAATTGATAGAAAGGCATCCACATGGTTATCATTCCAGACCTTATTTTGATCTTGGCGCTTATCGTTTATCTGGTCTTAGTTCGCATTAAAAAAGTCAAATTTCGTCTGACTGCGCTCGCCTTATGGTTAGGGATAGTCCTGTTGGTTGACACCATTATCACTTACAGCAAGATAGATTTAGGCGCATTCTTTACCTTTATGCTAGTCATGGTCTTGGGCTCTTGGCTAGTCTCTTATCGCATCATTCATAAAGACAAACGCCGCCTACTCACGGGTTATGTCTTTAATTTGAGCATCGTCATTACCATTGGCTACATTGTCATCCTTTGCTTTCCATTCTCGACACCACTGCCAATCCTTCTCAGCCTCATCATCGGCCTCATGGCCTTTGTGCTACTTTCTTTTGGCGGTTATGCCTTAATTGTTTACCTCCTTTGGAATGCTCGTATCGTCTTGAAAAAAGAGAGCCGAAGTCTCGGCAACATGCTGACACTTTTACTAGGCATAGCAGGGCTTTTCCTCATCCTTTTTCAGCATTTATTGCTCAAAAAAGACAGCGTTTTTGAATATATCTACATGGTTATCGTCATTTTCCTCATCTATTATTTCTTTAGCTTTATGACCATCCTAACCAGCAGTCTACTCTTCAATCACATCAAACCCAAGTTCAATAAAGACTATCTCATTGTTCTGGGTTCAGGTCTACTCAACGGTAAGACAGTTACACCGTTGCTCGCGGGCAGAATAGATGCAGCCTTGGCGTTTGCGAACCAACAGCAAGCAAGAACTGGAAAGCAGCCGCTACTCATCATGAGTGGGGGGCAAGGTCAAGACGAAAAAATGCCAGAGGCGGTAGCCATGGCAAACTATGCCTTATCACAAGGTGTGCCGAAAGCTGAGATTATCACGGAAGAAAACAGTGAAACGACCCTACAAAATTTGCAGTTTTCAAAAGCCCTAATGGACGAAAGAAGTCAAGGTAAGCCGTATCAAAGTGCTTTTGTCAGCAACGATTACCATATCTTTCGAGCAGGTCTGTTTGCTAAGATAGTTGGTCTAAACAGTGACGGCATCGGTAGCAGAACAGCTAGATATTTCCTCCCCAACGCTTTCATCCGCGAATTTGTCGCCATCATTCTCATGCACAAAAAACGCCATATCGTGTTTACCGTGCTGCTTTTGATATTGATTGCTGCGATTATTGTGATTAATGTTAAGTTTGTGGGGTAGGTGATAGAAGTCATTTGCAGCAAACAGAGAATTTGCAGTATTTTTAGTTCTTATTTTCACTCGACTGAAAATAAGGATAATAATCGTTCGCTATTTTCACTCGACTGAAAATAGTCTCAATATTTCAGTGGTATTTTCACTGAATTGAAAATAATTTAAAACAGTTTAACGCTATAAAAAATAATGAAACAGGAGTATAACATGACAGAACTATCAACAAAATTCAACCCAACAGAAGTAGAAGCAGGTCGCTATGACAAATGGCTAGCAGCTGACGTTTTTAAACCAAGTGGCGATAAAAAAGCCAAACCCTACAGCATCGTTATCCCACCACCAAATGTTACAGGGAAACTTCACCTCGGACATGCTTGGGATACAACGCTTCAAGATATCATCATCCGTGCTAAACGCATGCAAGGCTATGATACACTTTGGTTACCAGGTATGGACCATGCGGGCATTGCCACACAAGCTAAAGTAGAAGAACGCTTGCGTGAGCAAGGTATTTCACGCTATGACCTCGGTCGTGAAAAATTCCTAGAAAAAGTCTGGGAATGGAAAGATGAATATGCCGCAACGATCAAAGCACAATGGGGCAAAATGGGCCTATCGCTTGATTATTCACGCGAACGTTTCACCCTAGATGAGGGCCTGTCAAAAGCAGTCAAAAAAGTCTTCGTTAAACTATACGAAAAAGGCTTTATCTACCGTGGTGAATTCATCATCAACTGGGATCCAGCAGCCCGCACAGCGCTTTCAGATATCGAAGTTATCCACCAAGATGTCGAAGGGGCGTTCTACCACATCACTTATCCCCTGACAGATGGCTCAGGTAATGTTGAAATCGCAACAACACGTCCAGAAACCTTGCTCGGCGATGTGGCCGTCATTGTCAATGCCAAAGATGAACGCTACCAAGAGATCATCGGTAAAACTGTGATGGTACCCTTTGTTAACCGCGAAATCACAGTCCTCACAGATGAACACGCGGATATGGAAAAGGGAACTGGTGTCGTAAAAATCACACCAGCGCATGACCCCAACGACTTTGATGTTGTTGAACGCCTCAACGCCCAAGGTCATAACTTGCCAATGATTAATGTCATGAACGATGACGGCACAATGAATGAACTTGCGGCAGAATTTGCGGACATGGACCGCTTTGAAGCGCGCAAACAAATCGTTGCCAAACTTGATGAGATGGGTCAACTCGTTAAAATCGAGAAAATGGTCCACAGTGTTGGTCACTCTGAGCGTTCAGGTGCTGTTGTTGAGCCACGTCTGTCAACCCAATGGTTTGTTAAAATGGATGAGCTGGCTAAAAATGCCATCGCCAACCAAAAAACAGACAACGCGGTTGAATTTTTCCCGCCACGTTTCAATGACACCTTCACACAATGGATGGAAAACGTTCATGACTGGGTGATCTCACGTCAACTCTGGTGGGGACATCAAATCCCTGCTTGGTATAACGCAGATGGTGAAATGTACGTTGGAGAAACAGCGCCAGAAGGTGACGGTTGGACACAGGATTCTGACGTTTTAGATACATGGTTCTCATCAGCTTTATGGCCGTTTTCAACCATGGGGTGGCCAGATGAGGAAGCCGAAGACTTCAAGCGTTACTTCCCAACGTCAACGCTTGTTACGGGATATGATATCATCTTCTTCTGGGTCAGCCGCATGATTTTCCAAAGTTTGGAATTTACAAACGAACGCCCATTTAAAGACGTTCTCATCCACGGTTTGATTCGGGATGAAGAAGGCCGTAAAATGTCGAAATCCTTAGGTAACGGCATTGACCCGATGGACGTTATCGAAAAATATGGTGCTGATGCCTTGCGTTGGTTCTTGTCGAATGGTTCTGCCCCAGGTCAAGACGTCCGCTTTTCTTACGAAAAAATGGATGCTGCTTGGAATTTCATTAATAAAATCTGGAACATTTCACGCTATATCATCATGAACAAGGAAACGCTCAGCGCAGCGGATACCTATGCCAATATTGATAAAGTAGCCCAAAAAACAGCAGGCAATGTGACCGATCGTTGGATCTTGACCAAACTCAATGAAACGATTGACCATGTCACGAAAAACTTCGATAAGTTTGAATTTGGTGAAGCAGGCCGTGCCCTCTATAACTTCATTTGGGAAGACTTCGCCAACTGGTATGTTGAGTTGACTAAAGAAGTCCTTTACGGTGAAGATGAAGCAGAAAAAGATGTGACACGTAGCGTCCTTGTCTATGTCCTAGACCAAATCTTGCGTCTTCTCCACCCAATCATGCCATTTGTGACCGAAGAAATTTCGGAAAACCTTGGCTTGATTGAGGGTAGCCTAGTCGTTGCGACCTATCCGGAAGTTCGTCCAGAATTTTCAGATGAAGCAGCCGTTCGTGGTGTAGAAGTCTTGAAAGACATCATCAAGTCAGTTCGAAATATCCGTGCTGAAGTGAATACAGCACCGAGCAAAGCCGTGCCAATGTTGATCAAGACAGAAAATGCTGAAATCGAAGCTTTCTTGAAAGAAAATAGCAACTATCTGACACGTTTCACAAATCCTGAAACCTTAGAGATTTCAGCTGATATCACAGCACCAGCGCAAGCCATGACTGCGGTGCTATCAAATGTTGAAATCTACTTGCCACTTGCAGGATTGATCAATATCACAGATGAAATTACCCGTTTGACAAAAGAATTAGCCAAATGGCAAAAAGAATTGGACATGGTCTCACGTAAACTCTCTAACGAGAAATTCGTTGCCAATGCCAAATCAGAAGTTGTCGAAAAAGAAAAAGCTAAGCAAGCAGATTATCAAACAAAATTTGATACGACCCAAGCACGGATTGCTGAGCTTGAAAAATTATAAGATACATTAACATCTATACAACAAGAAAAGCCGACAAAACAGGCTTTTTTTGCTATAATTAAGAAATAACTTTAGGAATAGGAAGTTTTTCATGACAACATTTATGCGACTCAATCGGACGCTTAAACTCCGGATTCTCATGACTTTTATCGGGGTTTTGGGCTACAGCACCGTCGGATCGAGTATGACGATTTACTACAATCACTATCTAGGTGCGGCGATTACGGGAGTACTCCTGATTATTTCAAGCGTTTCTAGTTTTTTCATCGGGCTTTATGGTGGTCATTTGGCGGATCGTCATGGCAGACGCCCCATCATGCTCATCGGATCGCTGATCGCCATTTTAGGCGCTATGATTGCGCTGATTTCTAACAGCCCCATTTTTCAAAATCCCTGGACGACCTTTATCGGCTTTTTTCTCTTAAATTTTGGTTTTTCTTTTGAATCTGCGGCAGACAATGCCATGATCATTGATGTCTCGGATGAAAGCAATCGGAAATATGTTTACAGTCTGAGTTATTGGATTATTAATGTCTCGATTACTTTTGGTGCAGCGTTCAGTGGCTGGCTGTTCAGAGATTATTTGTTTGAATTGCTACTGGGCTTGCTAATTGCGCAGCTGATCAATGGCAGTATCAAGTATTTCCTAATCAGCGAGAGTTTCGTGCCAGCACCCAAAGCCAAAAAAGAACGCGAAAGTTTCATTCAAAACTATGGCGTCGTGGCGCGGGATAAAATCTTTCTCTTGTTTATCGGCGCTGTCATCTTAAACAAGGTGATTTTTGGCAATATTGACTTCTATCTTCCAGTTCACTTGTCAGACAGTTTCAAAACAACGACGATTTTTGGCTTTGAAATTTATGGTCAGAGAATGTTGACCCTATTTGTCATGCTCAATACCCTCATCATTATCTTCAGCATGACCTTTGTCAACCAACTCACCAGCAAGTGGTCAGAGCGAAAAAGCCTCACCACCGGTGCCTTGTTGCAAGGGCTAGGATTTGCTGCCGCCTTTTTAATGAACAGCTTCATACCGCTCATCCTGGCATCCATTGTCATGACGATTGGTGAGATGATCCTCGTGCCATCCTCGCAAAGTCTGCGCGCCGACCTGATGAACGAGGAGAAGATCGGGACCTACTCAGGCTTCGTGACCATTACAGATCCGATCGGGAGCGTTCTGTCTGGCAGTCTGGTTAGTTTTTCAGTTTACATCCACCACACGGGCGTTGCCGTGGTCATGGTCGTGGTAACGGTGTTGTTGGTCTTATGCTTTAATCAAGTGATGAAGATGAAAACTCAGGCTGAAATCGCGTCAAGTAAAAATACTTGACAAAAATGCTTGATTTCTCGTCTAGACTTTGATAGAATAGATAAGTATTGAGAAATCAAGGCAACATTAACAATAAAACCAAAGGAGATTTAAGACAATGGCAGTACCTGCACGTCACACATCGAAATCTAAGAAAAACAAACGTCGTACGCACTATAAAATGACAGCACCAACAGTTTCATTTGATGAAACAACTGGTGATTACAGCCGCGGCCACCGTGTATCCCTCAAAGGATATTACAAAGGTAAAAAAGTTACAAAATAATAGAAAGGACAAACTAAGATGCGCGTAAATATTACTCTTGAACACAAAGAATCTGGCGAACGTTTGTACCTGACTCAAAAAAACAAACGTAACAACCCTGACCGTCTTGAACTTAAAAAATACTCTCCAAAATTACGTAAACACGTTATTTTTAAAGAGGTGAAATGAGGGTTCATTACACGTCAATAGACCTGTAAAAAACGTTGATTTAGAGCGATTCTTGATTTTTTGAATTTCATTACATTGCACTATAAATCAATTGAATCTCTACCTTTATCTCTACCTTTTTAGAATAAATAATTCGGATAGATAAATTAAACAGTATACTTACGAGGTATGCTGTTTTGTTTTACTTTATAATTAAAATATTCTATATTTCTGATCTATCCACTATGGTTTTTACTTAGCAGAGATGATAAAATGGTATGAAAAGAGTAGGAGTCTATATGCTAAAATATCAAACTTTTGAAAAGATACTAATTTATCTTGATGAGCAATTTCGAAGTAATAAAACGACTGAAACAAACTGGAATTATTTTGGTCTCATATTTGACGAATATTTTGATAATTCTGTTTTATCAATTGACTATTTAAGTGTTGAAGATTTTTTAGAAAGTAATGGGGATTTTTCTTTTAATGATGAATCATTTTTAGTTGAACAATACCGTGATATTCCAGTGGATCAATATTTATTGTTGATTCAGGATTTATTGAATATTATAAATCATTCTCAAATGAATAAAGAGCGAACTAGTAATATAATTATACGAGTTATAAGTGTTCTTAGAAGAGAAAATATAAAAGTTATAACACGTGATAATGGTGAAATATTTTTAAAGCTTGATGATATTTTAGATGAGGGTTCATATTGCGTTATTATAAAACAGTCCAATGGAAGTTTAAAAAAGGAACTAAAGTCAGAATATAAAAAAGATAAAGATATGCAGAAACGAATGAAATATGAATTTGAAAATATGCAAAAATTATCTGATTGTCCTCAAATATTAAAGGTTTACAATTTTGATTTTGATAAATTTTCATACCTAATGGAACAAGCTGATATGAATTTGTATAACTATTTAACAAGTGAAATAGAATTATCACTTGAAAAAAAATTAAAAATTATAATGGATATACTAAAAGGAATGAACTATGCTCATGAAAACTCTATTATTCATAGGGACTTACATTTAGGCAACATTCTTAAAATTGAGAAAGATTTTGTCATATGTGATTTTGGGTTAAGTAAAGATATATCAATTGAAAGAAGTCTCAAAACATCATGTACAGAGAAAAATAATCATATTTTTGTTGATCCTTTAGCAATAAATGATTTCAGCAAATTAGATAAAAAAAGTGACATTTATTCTATAGGTAAACTAATTGATTATATATTTACATATGACGGATCAAATACAAATCATTTTCTTAAAACTATTGTTGAACGTTGTATTGCTAGAGATAAAAAAGATCGATATGAATCAATAAGTGAAATTATTTCTAGTGTAGAAATCACACTCAAGTATCAGGATGATCAGAATTATCAAAAAAAAATAATTGGTCAAATACTGAATAATCAGTACAACGTTGTAGTACATGAATATCTGATGGATTTAATTCAAGTTAATAAATTATGTAGTTTCATTGTCTCTCATCAATTAAATAGATTTGGTGAACTAATAATGAAATTCGATAGTGTACATCAGTTTCAATTAGTACAAGAAATATTTTCAGGTTTTTCAGAATCCACAGGTTATGGCGGTTGGGGTAATTATGATATCTTTGCAGATATTGCTTTTTATCTTTGTCTTAATTTACAGGCACCAGATATTTCAAAGAAAGCTCTTTCAATTCTTGAAGAGTGTGCAGGAATTAGATATTATGCTGAAGACTTACTCAGTAGATTACCAGATAGATAGAGTTTGGATTTAATTATTTTAGATAGAGTTATAAATTATTTCCTCTAATTGACAAAATATTC
The DNA here is from genome assembly GCA_047833645.1 of Lactococcus sp. Lineage (GTDB taxonomy): Bacteria > Bacillota > Bacilli > Lactobacillales > Streptococcaceae > Pseudolactococcus. Next base: position 985,616 of record CP181259.1, on the reverse strand, counting down.
TTTTATAAATCATCTATGGTTTATCTATAACTTTCTTATAGTTTAGTGCTTCCAAATAGAACAGATATATCTAAAACTTTTCGTTAGTCTGTATCAACTTTTAGCCATTATCTTTTTTGAAAAATGATTTAAAGAAATCTAACAAAGTAGCAGGCTAAAAACTAACCAAAATTACTAAAGGTCACTAGTTGAATATAGAATAAAGTCCACCAGTAGAAATTGGCGGACTTTATTTTGTATTTAAAAAATTACAGAAAAGAAAAAGGGGACATTTAGTTGCACCACCAATAATCTTCCTGAATATTAGTTTTATCAATATCAAACTTATCTTGAATTATGGAAAAAAATGCGTCATAAATAACACCGTCAAGATGATAAGGGAGATCTAAATCATTAATAATTCGTTGACAATTAGTATTAGGTTCAAAATCATATTTTTGGTCAAGGAATTTCATTGTTTCGTAAATCATATAGTGATTTGCTTTGAATTCTATATCCGCATTTACAAAACGGTTTGGAACATGACCTCTATCGCCATTAAGAAAATGTGCAATTTCATGCAGTAATGTAAGTGCAGTATCTAGCTCGTTTAAAGTTTCGTTGATGAATACAATAGGAACATCATTAAAGACGCCGAAATGACCGTTATTATCTATTCGAGCATAACTAATCATTATATCAAGGTCCTTGATTTGGGCTAATATTTTTTTTAACATCAATTATTTATCTTTAAAATGTTCAATAAGCCATTCACGAATGATTTCACGATCATTATCGCTCATTTCTTTACCGTCGAAAGAGTGAAACGAATTAAGTGATTTTTCTAAATCTTGTTCAAATTTTGAAGATTGTTTTCTATCAGTGTTACCTAAAAGATAATCAGTAGAAACATCAAAAAAATCAGCAAATTTTTGTAGTGTTTCTCCAGATGGATTTCTTTTTCCACTTTCCCACTGTTGATAGGTTGGTTGAGAAATCTTTAGTTTTTCAGAGATGTCTTTTTGGGTAAGTTTTTTCTCTAGGCGCAATGATTTAAGGCGTTCTTGGAACATTTTCTTTTCCTCCAGAAAAATAATTTATTTTTTTAAAAAAAGCGCTTGACAATATAGTCAAATGACGATAAAATGTAAATATAGTCGTTTGACTATTTATTCTTTTGAAGTAAAAGCCCACCAATAAAAATTCAATTTGTCGATTGAATAAAATATGATAGGCTGATAGATCAAATCCATTGCTTGAAAATCAAATACAAAAAAATCTGATTCATACAATGATATAGTAGTTGCTTGGTAACTCTATTATATCAAATATTGGCAACTCGTGCAATAGTGTATGGAAAGGTAAACAATTATGCAAGTTATTACTAATTTGTTCGTATCTGTATCTTCAAGTCAGGCTAAACGTGTAAGTCCTGAAAAGAAAATGCAAGGTCTTTTGTACCTTGTCCGAGATAAAATAGGGACTATCAGTCTGAAAGGATTGATAGATAAAGCGAAATGCTGAACAAAACGGAGAAAAACCGCCCTAACAAATCGGCAATGAGGAAGCGATATTGAACTGGTCAGTCATTTTGAGATTGATTACTCAATAATTCCAAGTTGAGCCTCGCTCATGTCTTAGTTGGATATGATGACGTTAAGGCGAGATGTACCGCAAGGGCATCTTTAAATATAACAGATAATTTTTGTCTGTTGTAAACAGCCTATAAGATTATCTCGGGTTTTATAGGTTGCTTAGAGCAGATAAAATTACTTATTCGCATAATAGACTGACAACTAGATAATGCTAGTTGTTTTTTTATTAAAAAATAAATTACAAGGAGAAAATAAAATGCTATCCGACAGACTGAAAACACTACGTTTAGAAGCTAAATTAACTCAAAAAGAAATTGCCACTAAACTAGGTATTTCTCAGCCAGCTTATGCTGTTTGGGAAAATGGAAAAAGAAATCCAAATCAACAAACTTTGGCAACTCTATCTAATTTTTTTAATGTATCAGTAGACTACCTTTTAGGTAATACTATTGAACATGAAAATATCACATTTACCCCCGAACAGCTTCAAGCTGAAGCAGGAATTGACGAGATAACTTATTCAACTTATTTCCAAACATTGTGGAGGTTGAAATATGTCTTTACTCGTGATGATGATAACCATATCATTTTTTCAGAAACAGAAGTATCTATGTTTAGAGCTGTGCATGAAATAATGGAAACACCAAAAGAACATTCATCAGTTGATGTCTTATTTGCCTTTGTATGGCTTCTCTTACTAAATATAAGTAAAAACAAAGATATAACTATTTCGCCAATGCCTGCTGAAATACTAAAAAAATTCAGTAATATTTAGAACAGACTGTCAATAAATTGACATTTTTTTATTTACAACATTTATCTGTTGTAAACAGCCTATGAACTCCCTGTTAGACATTAGGGGTCTCCTTTTAGTTCATAGGCTGTTTAGAGCAGATAAAATTTTCTGTATCATATTTAAAAGGAGTGTGAAACATATGAAAAATGATTACACAGCTATCAAGATTAAGCTTGGTAGTAATGTGTTATAAAGGAGAACTATGGACTATAAAGATGTCGCAAAAGTAGTCATAAGAAGTCCTCAGACGGTGCGAAAGTGGTGTCCGAAAATCACTGCCTTATCTGGCTATACCTTTGATTTTGAAATACAAAGGCGCAGAAATGGCGAAAGAAAGATACCTCACTTCACAAAAGAAGACCTGACTAAGTTCAAAGCATTAAGACAAGCATTAGCCTTAAGCGGTAATTTTGAACAATCAGTATTTAAAGTTTATGGCAACTTAAAAGCCAAGCGGGAACGAGAAATATTCAATGAGATTGATGAAGTAGGTCAGAACTCTTATGATAGATTTAAAGCTCTATCGGAAAAAGTCAGTCAACTTCAAAAAGAGAATTCTAAATTAGCTCATAGAGTATATAAATTAGAACACTTTAACAGTAGGCTCGAAAAACTTGAAATTGGGCTGAGAAAAAATAAAATTAAGGACTTGCTAAATGAACAATTCAAAAATTAAAACAACTGATACTCCCTCACTTAAAAATCTTCTACTTGATCAATCACAATTTGATTTACCTAGATTGTTTCAGGTAGATTTTTCAAAAGCACGAGAAAGTAAGTATGATAGCGCTGGTAATCAAACCAATGCCGTACAAAAATACACTTTAGACGGTGTTAGTACTAATCTATTTAAGGCAGTTCAAGGAGCTGGTGGGGATGTTTCAGACCTCTCAAAAACACGTATTGAAGTAATTGGCGGTTTTCGTGATATTGAAAGCCTGATTGATAATGAGATGTCTGTGGCAATTGAATTGATTAACCCACGTGTGACTTTACTATGGGTTGACGGTAGTGATAATAGAGCAGGCTATAAAGCATTTAAAGTTGTTGCTGAAGGTGTTAAATTGCCTGCTGATAAAGTAGAGAAAAAAGAGTCGAAATAATACAAGAAACTCTTTGAGTTGAGGTTATCCACCGTTCTCGTAACGCCCCGTCTGCGACAGCAGAGGACGGGAGCGTGAGAGAACGAGAGGTGGCATATCCCAACTCAAAGAGTTTTTTGGAATTCTATTCTCACATCTCACATTTTGCCTATATTTGCCCTACGGGCGCACTGTTTAGGGCTTGTCGATAAACAGTGCAAACCCCTGTGTTTGCAAGGGTGTATACCCTGCCTAGCGTATGCGGAAAAGGCGAAAGAAACTGATAAAAAAGTGTGACAATAGATGTGACAATAGGAAAGAAACAATGTCGCTGTCACAAAATTAAACCCTATTATCACAAAAAGGAGATGATAAAAATAAGTAAAAATCGAAATCAATCAAGAAAATTTATATTTTCGCAATATCTCAATCCTGACTATTGGGCATGGGAAGATGAAAAATTAGCTTTATTTGATGATTGGCAAGCCAACAAAGTAGATATTTTTAAAGAAATCTATAACTCATTAAAGAGCATGAAAGGTTTTGAAGAGATTGCTTTGATTGTCCATGATAAAGATAAAAAGGCTAATGATAGTTTGATACTTCCTCACATTCATGGTTATGTTGCTTTTAAGGGTGCTTTTGACTTGGAACGTGTAGCTAGACGGCTTGGCATTGAACCACAATACGTGGAAAAACCAAAAGGTGGTAAGCATGTAGAGATAAACAATAAACCTTATCTCATCCATGCTAAAAATCCAGAAAAGTATCAATACTCTGCTAGTGAGGTGGAAACTTTTGGTACTTTCGATTATGCCACCTATATTGAGGAAAATTCGGACGAACTGAAAAAAAGAGCAGCCACTGTTAAACGTGAGGAATTAAAAACTAGCTTTGATTACGTTCGCCAACAACTTTTATTAGGAAAATTGAAAAAAGAAGATTTAAAAGATGATGAAGATTTAAATTTACTTTATGGCATGAATGAAGATATTTTTAATAAGGCTATGGATTTTTATGGCGCTGACTTAGGTTATAAGAGATTGAAAATGTTGAAAAATAGAGAGTATCAATTAACTGTTCTCTATATTCAAGGGAAACCAGGTATTGGTAAAACTCGTTTAACATCATTGATAGCTGATAAACTAGAAGAGTATGGGATTGAAAATGGTTTTGAAAGTAAAATCTACAATGCTTCTTCAAGTAATCCCTTTGATGACTATGTTGGGGAAGATATTTTAATCTTAGATGATTTGCGTGTTAAAAGTCTGTCTGTTTCAGATTGGTTAAAAATTTTTGACCCCCTTAACTCAGCTAGAATGTCAGCTCGCTATAAAAATAAAATGGTGGTTCCTCGTACAATCATTGTTGCGAACTATCAATCTCCAGTTGATTTTTTCAAAGAGTTAAAGGGCGAAGATTTAGACCAATTTGTCAGACGAGTTGGCAACTATTTAGAAATTCACTCTAAACAATTTCCAAGACATGATGATGATTTTATTTACAACATCTCCGAAGTTTTCAAACGTGAGATACCAAGGAATATTCGAATATCGGAAGATGAATGTATTTCATTAAATTTTGACTTTAAAAAAATATTTATAGAAGATGGCAATAGGGAGAAATTTGCGGATAGAGTTATAAAAGAAATTATTGTGCCAAGGTCATTCCCTTACAAAATAGAAATGCCTAGAATAATAATCTAGGTGGCGTATCTTAGTTTAATGGTAAAACCACTTGTTTTACAAGTGATTATAGGTTCAAGTCCTATAAGATACATAAACTTTAAAAATAAGGAATTTATAGTATGAGTAATAATGATTATAAAAAAGGAAATAGTAATGAACTTATCTTGATTTCAAATATTGAGAAACAACTTTCTATGTTGATTATATTAATTCAACAAAATTCGATTAGTAAGTCGTCTCTTGGTATTTTAACTCAAAAAGAACTTTTAGAGCAATTGAACATTTCACCTAATACATTAAAAAGTTGGGAAAAGCTAGGTTTGAAACGATTAGAACCTCCAATTGAGAAAACAAGAACGGTATATTACAAAGTAAGTGATGTACTTATTTTTTTGGGAAATTGAATATGAAGTGTTAAAATAGTAATATCTAAGAAGGGAGATTATTATTTTAGCCATTTTTATTTATCCGATATGAAAGTGGTAGTATGAAAATAGAAAAAATTACGTATAAAAATAGGAAAGTTGATAAAAGAATAAAGAGCGACGGTAATATTAGCTACTCGTTAAAAGGTGCTTATCTTGGTATAGATAATAAAACTGGAAAACAAGTGACTACTACAGTAACAGCTCGGACTCTTAGAGAGTTAGATCGAAAATTTTTGAAAGCTAAGTTAGACTTTGAGAAAAATGGTTCAACTAAAGTAGAGCAATTGCAAGTTATATCGTTTAAAGATTTAGCGGAAGTTTGGTTCAATTCTTTTCAAACTTTGGTAAGTTCTGAAAATACATTGAATAGAGTTGGTAGTTACTTATCTGTCTATATCATTCCTTATTTTGGACATTTAAAACCTAATAAGATTGCATCTATTGATATTCAACTTTGGGTAAATCAATTGGCTATTAATGCAAGAAAATCAGCGGAATTAGGTAAAAAGAAGTCGGATAAAGGTAGTACTAAAGAATTTGGAGCTATTGTTAGAAAATTAAGTGATATTTTTGATTTTGGTATTACTAATTTTGGGTTAGAAGTTAATCCAGTAAAACATATAAAAATTCCACCAAAACCAAAATCTAACACAAAACGTATAGTAGTTTTACAAGATGATGATTTATTAAAATGGCTTAGATATATTGACAGCTTACCAAATAATAGAGCAAATAGGCGTTTTAAGGTAATTTGTGAAACTTTGCTTTATTCTGCTTTACGAGTTAATGAATTATTAGCATTGGAATACAATGACTTAGATTTTGAAAATTGTGAAATTTTAGTAAGTAAGACATTGATGTGGAAAAATGCAAATAAAAAAATTGGTACGAAAGGCCAAGTTATTTGTAAAACAACGCCTAAAACAGCATCAGGTTATCGGAGAGTCTCTGTTCCATTGGAAATTTTACAATCATTAAAAGTGTTTTTTGATGAAATGAATGAATATTTTAGAAAGCATAATTTATCAGAAACAAATTTAATTTTTCCGACTATCTATGGAAATTATATGTGTGATAGAAATGAACGAACAACTTTAAAAAGTAGGTTGAAATCATTAGGATTACCAGATTACGGATTTCATATTTTTCGACATACTCATGCTTCGATTATGCTTAATGCAGGTGCTAATTGGAAAGAGCTACAGATTAGAATGGGGCATAAATCTATCTCAACAACTATGGACTTGTATGCTGAATTAGCACCTCAAAAAAGAAGTGAAGCAGTTAATATTTTTATGAATAAAATCTCAGAACTAACAGGGTAAATTAATGTCTCTACCTTTATCTCTACTTTTTAGATAATTTTAAAAGTAGGTATTTGAAAAACCAGTAGTATCAAGGGGTTATGTGGGTAAAATTTTTAATACTTAATCTTTAAAGAAGTCAAGTAAGGGTTCAGTACACGTCAGTAGACGTGTAAAAGCTTGATTTAGAGCGATTCTTGAAATTTTGAATTTCACTATATTGCAGTATAAATCAACCCAATGACTACCTTTTTGACTACCTTTTCTAGAAATAAAAAAATGTTTAACGTTTCGAATAAGAACAGCGCCTTACACTTAAGTGCGTTGTTTTTTTGTCTATTCTAGTTATTTCAAGATAGAAAAATAAAAGAGCAGAATTGTTTTAAATGTATTATATAGAATACTATAATTGAAATAGTGAAGGAAATATTAATGGTCATTCACAACGCTTTCCTCTTCGTTCTTTGAATTGATTTGTAAGGTGTTTCTACAGAATTAACACTGAAAAATAGAGGACGGGTCTTCAAATACTAAGTGATTATCAAATAATGAGATTGCAACCGTATAAGTTATACCAAATTGTAGTACAGGTCTAATCGACAAATGTATCAATTAGACTTTAAATTACTCTGCTACTTTTTTGAAATTAATATCAATACATCTTTTATAAAGTCAGTGTTCATTAGTTTACTTGATTATTACGATTTTAATTTCATAGATCAATATCTTTCATTTACAAATTTGACTAAACAAATTAATATATTAATCTTAAGTATATTTGAGTTTGAGATAGAATCAAGAGTTGTTATTACAAATAAAAACTATATCATTAATATTAACTCAAAAGACAAACTCATAACAAGTTTGTCTTTTGGCACAATTATATTTGGTACCCGTAAAGTATTGAACTGATTGACCTGATGAAAAAACAGCTTTAAAAAGCACCAAATTTAGCACCAAAAAAGAGAGTAAACCGATTGAATGAATCAGCTTGTTGTGAGCTGATTTTTTTTGTTTTTGTTTTTGTTTTTTAATCCTAAAACGGTATTTTGAAGTTATTTAATTTTTAGTTACTATGCAATCATCTGAATAGTTGAAAAGTATCTATCTAGAAGGGGAGCAAGAAGAGTTAACCTGTCGGAATTTCCGACAAGTTGCTGAGAACGATAAAGTCTATGATGCGAAGTATAATAATAAAGGGCACCTCTAATAACTACCAATTAATTCACCTCAAAATGAAATTAGAAAAAAACACAGAAAACTAAGCATAGTCTACTGTGTTTTTCTTTATGTTACAGACGCCACTTGACTGTTTATTCTTATTTTAGACAGATTACCGCCATGTTTTGAGATTTAAACGTTTAACTTGTTCGTACCTCAATAAGTTATAAGTCAGATTTGTAAGGTCAGTATTTAAAACAGCTCGATCGAATCCAATAGAACGTAAACTAGAACCATGCATTGAATTTTCAACAAAGCCAAATACATGTTCAATACGGACACGTATTTTCGAAATGATTTTAGAGGTGCCCTTTACTATTTTCACTTTAAATATAGGATATTATCCGCCCCTTACTCCTCCAATAATAACTGTGAACTTCTGTCCCTTTTCAAAGAAAAACTCAAATCGCTCTGGAGGATTATTTGAACCACTATTATATAATTTTACATCAACTGCTTCTGAAAGATTTGTAACATTCGCTTTATTTTCAAAGTTAGTTGACATAAAACTCCAACGAGATACATATGCTATTTTCTCAGATTTCGAAAGCTGTTGAAACTGAGAAACAGAATCGCTATCTATGTTTAAATTGAGTTCAAGTTCATTATCTGAAATTAAATTTACGTCTTTAGGCTCCTGAATTTCCTGCCAAGATACTCGTTTGGCACAGCCTACAGCCATAAATAGCAGGAGAAATAACAGGATTATAGGAAACAATCTCTTCATATTTTAACCCTCAGTATTTTTAAAATAAATCAGTTTATTGGCAAAGCCAGTTGCTATTTCTTCTTCATCGCCTGCAAAATCTGTAAGATAGTTAAAATTAGTATGCAAAGTAGGATTTACTATCTTTTCAATGAAATAAGCAATTACCCCAGAACCTAGAATATCAACATTACTATTATCAGCCAGTAAGTCTTGAGGGTTCTGTTGCGAAGTTTGAAAATCAAACGAGCCCTCTCTGAACTCAGAATATCTTAGGCTGGTATTCCCATTAATACCTTGATTTCAGTAGACACCGAAAAGCCGAAGAGCGTTCCATTTCTTCGGTTCTTTTTATATATTCCTCGAAGGGTCTCCATGCCCTTAATCGTGGAAGAGGCTGTACGGAGACTTTGATAAAATTTATTCCGTCGTTTAATAGGTCGATGGTCTTGTTCTATTAAATTGTTAAGATACTTCACAGTTCGGTGCTCTGTCTTAGTATATAAACCCAAACTCTGTAACTTTCTAAAGGCGGAGCCAAGAGAAGGTGCTTTATCGGTCACAATTGCTTTCGGCTCACCAAACTGTTTATGGAGTCGTTTTAAGAAAGCATAGGCTGCTTGCGTATCCCGTTTCTTTCGTAACCAGATATCTAAGGTTAAGCCATCCGCATCAATTGCACGATAAAGATAATGCCAACGTCCCTTAATTTTGATATAGGTTTCGTCCATTTTCCATGAATAGAAGGATTGTCTATTTTTCTTCTTCCAAAGATAATAGAGGACTTTGCTGTACTCTTGCACCCAACGATAAATCGTAGTATGACAAACATTTATTCCACGATCATATAACAATTCCTGAACTTCACGATAGCTTAGATTGTAACGCAGGTAGTAACCAACAGCGACAATAATGACGTCTTTTTTGAATTGTTTGCCTTTAAAATGATTCATTACTCTGTCCTCTCTGTCTTTTTTCTCAATTTTACACTAAAATAGATTTTTTGGAAAACTTTGCAACAGAACCCCTCTTTTCATACGTTTTTAGAGGTGCCCTATAATAAATAACGACAATTAAATATCAAACGTTGAATTATAAGCTGTACTTATATTAATATAATCATCGAAACGAAGTGAATGACTAGTTTGTCTACACTCTAAAACGTCTAACTTAAGAGACGTTTTTTATCATCATTAGTTTGTGAAAAAATTTACAAAATTTGAACAAAACATCTGTTTTATTTGATATAATAGAAGTGTCAAACGGCAAATAACATGATAAAAGACAAGGAGACTTTTATGAAAAAATGGCAAAAATTTTTAACAGGTAGCTTGACGATTGCAGCAATGGTAACGCTGGTTGCTTGTGGTGGTAAGAAGGCAGCTGAAAAACCAAAACCATCAAAATCAGATGCAACGGCAGCTGCTTCTGACAAAAATAGCTACACCCCAATTTCTGAATTGAAAGATGGCTATGATGTGATTATCATTGGTGCAGGTGGTGCAGGTATGACAGCAGCGATCGAAGCAAAAGATGCCGGCATGAATCCAGTCATTCTGGAAAAAATGCCAGTTGCTGGCGGGAATACGTCTAAATCATCAGCAGGTATGAATGCGTCAGAAACGTCAGTTGAAAAAGCGCAAGGGATCGAAGACAGCAATCAAAAATTCTTTGATGAAACCCTCAAAGGCGGTGGCGGTACTAATGACCAAGCCCTATTACGTTATTTCGTAGACCATTCAGCGAGTGCCATTGATTGGTTATCCCAAAATGGGATCGTCTTAGATAACCTGACAACAACTGGCGGTATGAGTGTGTCTAGAACACACCGGCCACATGATGGTTCAGCTGTAGGTCAATATTTGGTGGCGGGTCTTGAAAAAAATATCAGAAGTCGCAACATTCCTTTATTTGTTAATGTTGATGTTACCAAATTGCTTGAAAAAGAGGGTAAGATTTCAGGCGTAGAAGCAACGATTAAAGAAACGGATAAAAAGAAAATCTCTGCTAAGGCAGTTATCGTGACCACGGGTGGTTTCGGTGTCAATAAAGAGATGGTTGCTAAATATCGCCCAGACCTCAAAGACTATGTGTCAACCAACGCAGCAGGCTCAACTGGTGATGGGATTAAGATGATTGAAAAATTAGGTGGCGATACGGTTGACTTGGACCAAATTCAAATTCACCCGACTGTCTTTAAGAAAACAGGTTATCTGGTGACTGAAGCCGTGCGTGGTGAAGGGGCTATTTTGGTCAATAAAGAAGGTAAACGTTTTGTTAATGAAATGACAACCCGTGATAAGGTGTCCGAAGCTGAATTACAACAAGCGGGTCAATCTGCTTATCTCATTTTCGGTGATAAAACGAAAGCGGCTGTGAAAGCCATTGATCAATATATCTCTAAAGACATGGTTGTTTCTGCCAGCAGCTTAGAAGAGTTGGCTAAAAAAACGGGCATTGATCAAGCTGAACTGGCAAAAACTGTCACGACTTGGAATGAAGCGGTCGCTGCCAAATCAGATCCAGCATTTGAACGCAACACTGGTATGGCCAATGATATTTCAGGTACTTACTATGCCATCACAGTTTCCCCTGGGATTCACCATACCATGGGTGGTGTGAAAATCAATACGGAAACACAAGTGCTTAAAAAAGATGGCCAAGCGATTGCGGGTCTCTATGCAGCTGGAGAAGTGACAGGTGGCCTTCATGGTAAGAACCGGATTGGTGGCAATGCTGTCGCCGATATTATCATTTTCGGTAGACAGGCCGGTACACAAGCAGCAGCTTATGCTAAAAAATAAGCTACTATAATCGTTTGAAACAATGACTTGATGATGATCAGGTCATTTTTTATATAGGGCACCTCTATTATACCTCTTTTCATACGTTTTTAGAGGTTCCCTTTATTTCAATGATGAAACCATTCGGTCAGTAGCTGAAACTAAAAAAATATCTCATCCAGCCCTCATAAAGAGAAGAAATAAGATATTGGACAAGTTAAGAGAATTGCTGAAGGACCTTAAATAGTATTGAAAATAAGCAGACAGATTGGAATTTGCCTGCTTATTTCTGAAAAATATTTTTCCTTATAGAATCCTTAAACTTGTTTTTTATACTATTATCAGAAGAAAAAGGAGGAACAAAATATGAGCAAATATATTTTGGAAACAAATGAGCTAACAAAGGTTTTTGGAAAACAAAAAGCTGTAAATAATGTGTCATTAAAAATTGAGGAAAATTCAGTATATGGATTACTAGGACCTAATGGTGCAGGTAAATCTACGACATTAAAGATGATTACAGGTATGTTACACAAGACGTCAGGTGAAATTATGTTTGAAGGACATGAATGGAGTAGAAACGATTTATCAGATATTGGTGCTTTAATCGAGATGCCACCCTTATACGAAAATTTAAGTGCAAGAGAAAATCTTAAAGTTAGAACATTATTACTTGGATTGCCTGAAGCAAGAATTGATGAAGTTTTAGAAATTGTAGATTTAAAAAATACCGGAAAAAAGAAAAGCGGTCAATTTTCTTTGGGGATGAAACAAAGACTAGGTATTGCAATTGCTTTATTAAATAATCCTAAACTATTGATACTAGATGAACCGACAAACGGATTAGATCCATTAGGAATTCAAGAATTACGAGATTTAATACGAAGCTTTCCAAAAAAAGGAATAACAGTAATTCTGTCTAGTCATATTTTAGCAGAAGTGGAACAAACTGCTGATCATATAGGAATTATTCATGATGGAGAATTAAAATATCAAAACACAATTAATCATAATGAAAATTTAGAAGAACTTTTTATGAATGTTGTAAAGAATGGAAAGAGGGTGTAGTTTAATGAAAAATTATATTTTTGCAGAAAATTTGAAACACAAACATAGCTTTTTGTTGAAGATATTACTCATTGCCCCAATTATAGCTTTACTAAATGCATTTGTATTAATGCCATCATATTTTAGCATAAACGCATACAATTGGTGGTATGTGATTTTAATGCCGGCAACTTTCGCTTTGATACCTGCAATGATGCTTAGAAAAGAAGAGAGAAAATTAAACTACCGAGCAATTCTTCCACTCAATATTGATTTAAAAAAGATATGGATATCAAAAATATTAACAGCTTCAATTTATCTAAGTATAACTGCTATTTTGCATATGCTAGGAGTATTTGTTTTTCAATTTTTCCTTGGAGAACAATTAACAGGAAACTATGCATTCACGACATTATTATTCGCAAGTGTATTATTGGTTATAACTAACATATGGCAAGTTCCATTTTGTCTTTTCCTGGCTAAAAAGTTTGGGTTTATAGCAAGCATTGTGGTAAATGCTGTATTAGGTTTGGTGGTAGGAATTTTGTTAGCTGACGCTTCTATGTGGATTTATTGCCCTTATTCTTGGGGGATTAGATTGATGGTACCCGTTATGCGTATTTTACCGAGCGGTGTGCCAACAGAAGTATCAAATCCAATGATTTTAAACACATCCTTACTTGTTCCTTGTATTTTGTCAATATGTTTGTTTACATTATTGACTTTCATTACTGCAAAATGGTTTTCTAAGCAAGAGGTGAAGTAATGATGAATATATTAAAATCAGAGTTTTATAAATTGAAGCATACATGGATTCCGTGGGCTCACTTTATCTTACCTGTTTTATATGCCCTATTGTTCTATGGGGCAGCAACATTTACAGGTCTAAAAAATTTTTCTGATATGGATATCATACAGAATTATTTTGTGCTTTTAGGAGCTATCTTACCAATAATATTTGGTGCTGTCACATCTAAGGTTGTTGACATGGAAGCAAGTGCTGGACGATTTCAAGTGATTCTATCAACTACAAAATCCAGAAGCAAGGCTTATGGCGGAAAACTTATAATGCTTTTATTGAGTTTCCTATTTTCTATGAGTTTAGCAGTTTTTATATTTGCAATGCTGTTTGGTAATCAAGGTACTATGGCTTGGTTAATTGAATTATTATTAGTTTTTATAGGATGTTTATCTACATATATGATTCACTTATGGGTATCAATTATGTTAGGTGGTGGTGCATCTATTGGATTGGGATTTGTGGAAACATTGATTGCCTTACTTTCGATAACCAATTTAGGTGAAAATATCTGGTATTTTTTACCTTGTACTTGGTCATCGAGATTATCTGCAACATATATTATCGGAAGCAAGTTAACTGATAGTTTATATTTAATTAAAGAGCTTGCCATGTGGGCGTATGTAGCATTACCAATTACAGTAGTCATTTTTATTGGTTCATTATTATGGTTTAATAGGTGGGATGGAAAGTCAATTAGTGAATAATAGCTATAAATGCGAAAGGTATATGGTATAATAATAAATTATTTATAAATTTGGAGGTGGTTTGGTATGGCAAAAATTCTTGCTATAGATGATGAATTAGATATGCTTATTCTAATCAAGAATATTTTAATAAAAGGGGATCATATTGTTGATATTTACCAAACTACTGCAGATATTGATGAAAATAGTTTGGGAAAATATGATTTAATATTGCTTGATGTAATGATGCCAGAGGTTGATGGAATTAGCTATTGTAAAAATATCCGTAGTAAAGTGGACTGTCCAATTATCTTTTTAACTGCAAAGACAATGGAAACTGATATAGTTGATGGTTTATTAAGTGGAGGAGACGACTATATTACTAAACCATTTGGTGTTGGTGAATTGTTAGCAAGGGTAGAAGCTCATCTGAGAAGAGAACAAAGAGAAAAACATTCGAGTTTAAACCTTGGAAATATAAGATTTGATTTATCCTCAAATCAAGTATCTGTGAAGGAAGAAAAAGTTCATCTGACAAAGTCTGAGTATCAAATTTCGGAACTTTTAGCAAGGAGAAAAGGACAAGTATTTTCAAGAGAACAGATATATGAAATGATTTTTGGATTTGATGGAATTGGTGATTCTTCCGCCATCTCAGAACATGTAAAAAATATAAGAGCAAAGTTTCAAAAATTCGGTGAAAATCCAATTGCTACAGTCTGGGGGATTGGTTATAAATGGGATTAATTAGAAAAGGTCAGTCACTCAAAATAGTATTTCTAGAATATTTAATTACGGTTGGCATTGGTTTGGCGTGTGCTATTATTTTAGCTATCTTAACCTTTACTGCCTTTTATAATGTTGGATTAATTATCCCTGCTAATCATACAGAAAATTTAATACTCAAAAGTAAGCAAGAAATTTCAAATGCAAAAGAGTTTAATGAAGCCTTGATCCCTAATGGAGCAAGATATATGTTTTTATCACCAAATGGTGAGATGATTAAAACTAACATGGATGACACGATTCAGTTGAAAGCTAAGAATTTTCACAATCGTGAGGAAATTTCAACTCCATCTTCTTCATTTATAGAATTTAAGAGGAGTGATGGCTATGTGGTAATCAATTACTCAGTAGAACCACATTATAATAATGATTGGATGAAAAAACATTTCCCTAGCATAAATTTACTATTATCATTTTTATTAATAATTTTCTGCTTCATTAGTGCATTTGTGGCAACTCTAATTTGGGCAAAACGAATAACAAGGCAATTATCACCAATGCTAGAGGTATCAGACAAAATTGCAAATCAAGAATTAGATTTTGATATAGGAAGTTCAAATATCAGAGAATTTAATGATGTCTTAAATAGCCTTGATAAAATGAAAATAGCTTTAAGTGATTCATTAAGAGAAAATTGGATTCAAGAGGAGAATAAGAGAAGTCAGATATCAGCATTAACACATGATTTAAAAACTCCTGTTTCTATTGTCCAAGGTAATGCTGAATTGTTAAAGGAAACAGAATTAACTAATGAACAAAAAGAATATGTATCATACATTATAAAAAATTCACAACGTATATCAGATTATACAAAAGCTCTGATGGAGATGAATAAGTCAAATAAATTTGACGGGTTGAATTTAAAAAAAGTAAAGGTGTCAAAGATTATCGAAAGAGTTAGTACGATAGCGAGAGAGATTACATTAATTCATAATCGTAGCATATCTAAATCCATCAATTGTGAAGATGGAGATATAATGATAGATATGAAATTATTTGAAAGAGTCATTCAAAATATATTTAGTAATGCTATTCAATATTCACCAGATAAATCTAACATTGATTTACTAATAATGACTACAGATAAGACACTTTCAATGTCTGTGATAGATGAGGGACCAGGATTTTCAAATGAGGATTTGATACGAGGAACTGAGCAATTTTACCGTGGAGATAAGAGTAGACACTCGGCTACAAACTATGGATTAGGCTTATATAATTCTTCGAAAATAATGTTATTACATAATGGACGCATTATATTAGAAAACAATTTAGATAAACCTAGTGCAAGAGTAAAGCTAGAATTACCATTGCTATAATTACAGCAATTACTTTTCATATACCCGAATTGCTAGTTGATTATTTAGCCATGACTTGATACCCGATAGAATATCTTAAAGTCTCTGGTTCCAGTGATTTAGCTGATTTTAACAGTAAAGAATACGCTAAAAGTATTATCTCTAATTTCAATTGAAAACCTTGAGGCGAACGACTTTTACAACGCTCAGCTCCTAGATTTGTCAAAAAAGAGAAAACTCGCTCAATCACTTTTCTACGTTTTGAAAAATTAGGGAAAAGGATTTTCTTTTGCTTCATGTTCTTCCTGACAGGTGTAATTAGATCAATTCCTTTTAATTCCAGCCTATCATGCAGTGACTGACCTAGATATCCCATATCTCCAAGGACTGTTGGTGTCCCAAATTGACTCAACACTTCCTCGGTCATTGAACTATCAGCCATTGAAGCAGGAGTAATTGTGTAGTCTATGACATAGCCTGATTCACTGACTAAAGCATGACATTTACATCCATAGAAGTACTGTCCCTTTGTAGCATTGTAGCCAACATTTGCATAATCTCCAAGAACTTTGCTTCTGAAATTACGAATAGGCTGACACAAAGGAATGGGGAAGCTGTCAATAATGGATACACTAATTCCTTCAACCTCTTTAAAGACGAGTGCTTGGCGAATGACTTGGATACTCGGTAAGAGGGCATTACAACGGCGGACAAAGCGAGAATATTCTAGGAAATTAGGAAATAAACTTTGAGCAAGTTGGTGCTTAGCTTTAAGCGTTTCACTAAAATGCAGTACGCCCCATAGGTAACAAGCGATAACTAAGCAATCTGATGTTGCGAGATGGACGTTCTTTCGGTTTTGAACCTCAAGGGGAACACTCTTTTGATAAAGCGTCTCAATGGTTGTCAGTAAATAAACAAAAACTTTTGGAAGTGTGCTATTATAAGTCATATAAGTCGTGCGCTTTCTAATGCGTAGTGGTTTAAGATTAGGATAGCACGACTTATTTATTTTCCAATGAAATTAACTAGCAATTCGGGTTCAACTTATAGCTATTATCCTAAAGAAGTTTTGGCTGACTTTAAAGAGGATGTTGAGACATTTGCAAAATCAGAAGGATTGACGGCTCATGCTAAATCAATTTCTGTGAGATTTGATGAAATGTAATACTTGAGACAAGATTTTCAAAATTTATTGGTCAAGGCGTGAGGAACCACATGGATTTTAAAATATTGAATAAGAAAAATAGTAGGTAGAAAAACATGACAAAACAAGAAAATTATTACGCAGAAGTTTTCGAAAAACCATGGGGTCGGATGTTCTATGACTTACTTTTTCCACAGCTCCTACCAAATTTGACAAAAGATTCAAAAATTCTGAGTTTCGGCTCTGGATTTGGTCGGACTGAAACATTTTTGATGGAACAGGGATTTGAAGTCACGGGCTATGAGCCTGACGTAGAAAAACTCGAGATGATGTCTGACCAAACTTTTCGTCAGTTGACAGGAACTTTTGACGACTTTGCAGAAACTGTTAAAAATGAGCGTTACGACGTGATTCTCATTCACAATGTCCTAGAATACGTCCCTGACCGAAAAGTCGTGTTGGAATTACTCTTGCCACTTTTGACAGATGGCGGCACGCTTTCTATTGTCAAGCACAGTAAGTACGGTAGCATGATAGAAATGGCAGCAGGACGTGATAATCCGCAGGCAGCGCTTGATGTTTATGAAAATGAATCTGTCGCTTCTCACAACCACGGCGATATCCTAGTTTATGACGATGATTGGCTGACAGATTTTGTGGCAAATTACAAACTGAAACTCCAAGAAAAATTTGGAATTCGTCATTTTTACGGTATTTCACAAAACGCAGAAATCAAAGAAACAGACAACTGGTATCAACCCATGCTTAAGTTAGAGCAAAAAGTAGCGAAAGACCAAACGCTGTATCCAGTCGCACGATTACATCATTTGATATTTAAAAAAACTAAGGAGAATCTGTTATGACACGCATATCACACATCACGCGTAAGACCAAAGAAACACAAATCGAACTTTCCATCTTGCAACATCTGACTGTTTAGTGATTACTTGTTACCTGTGGGGAGTGCTTCATTTTAGTGAAACACTTAAAGCAAAGCACCAATTGGCTCAAAGTCTATTCCCTAATTTTCTAGAATATTCTCGCTTTGTTCGTCGTTGTAATGCCCTCTTACCGAGTATTCAACTCATTCGCCAAGCTCTCGTCTTTAAAGAAGTTGAAGGGATTGATGTGTCTATTATTGACAGCTTTCCCATTACTTTGTGTCAGCCGATTCGTAATTTTAGAAGCAAAGTTTTGGGCGATTATGCAAATATTGGCTACAATGCTACCAAAGGTCAGTACTTTTATGGCTGTAAATGTCATGCTTTAGTCAGTGAATCAGGCTAAAATGTTTAATAAAATCATTTCGAAAATACGTGTCCGTATTGAACATGTATTTGGCTTTGTTGAAAATTCAATGCATGGTTCTAGTTTACGTTCTATTGGATTCGATCGAGCTGTTTTAAATACTGACCTTACAAATCTGACTTATAACTTATTGAGGTACGAACAAGTTAAACGTTTAAATCTCAAAACATGGAGGTAATCTGTCTAAAATAAGAATAAACAGTCAAGTGGCGTCTGTAACATAAAGAAAAACACAGTAGACTATGCTTAGTTTTCTGTGTTTTTTTCTAATTTCATTTAGAGGTGAATTAATTGGTAGTTATTAGAGGTGCCCTTTATAAAAAGTCTCCCTTATTTTTCTCATTTCTTTCCAAACATTGTCACAATAGTTACTTACAAAAACAGAAATCATATTATTATTCGGATTATATTCAGAAATAAAACTCACTCCCGGATCGCATCCTTGAAAATAAGGAATATCCATACCGTTTTCATTTTCAATTATCCAAACACCATATCCATAATATCCTTCTTCCTCGTCTGAACCATCGCCGCTTTGCTTAGTAAACATCTGCTCTACCATCTCTTTTGATAATAATTTACCACTTATCAATCCATTCCAGAAGCTAGCAATATCCTTAACCGTAATAAAGGCTCCACCGGCACCAGTTCCTTTTACATCCACGCTGAAAATATTCGTCCGATATCTTTTAGTATCTTCACACCAAATATAATTACTTGCACATTTAGCCGGAAGCCTATCCAACTCATAATATCCGGTCGAAGTCATATCACACACATCAAATACATTCTTTTGTAAATACTCATCAAAATACATACCGGTAACTTTTTCAATAATACTTGCCAGCAGCACATAGCCAGAATTATTATATTGAAATTTTTCACCCTTTGAATACATCATCGGTTTGTTCATGAATAAAGGAAACAAATCATTGTTCCGACGAATTTTATAATTTGGATAATCAATCCATAATTCCTCGTACTCCTCCATAACACTTTCATCGAAATAATCCGGCACCCCCGATGTATGTGTCAACAACTGTCTTACTGTGACATCTTTATCAATCTGCCCCAAATTCATATCAAGCAGGGTTCCCAGAGTATCTTCAAACTGCATTTTACCCTGCTCAATCAATTGTAAAATAGCTACTGCCACAAAAACTTTGCCTGCCGATGCACTTGCAAACTTAGTTTCTAACGAATTCTGAACTTCATTTGCTAAGTCAGCAAAGCCCGTCACATTTTCATATAAAATCTCATTATCTTTAATAATATAAATATTTCCTCTGAAATTACTATCAAACATCTATTGTTTTCTCCTTACTCATGTACAACTTCAATAATCTCGTGCTTTCAATCTTTCCGCAAGACTGAAATTTTTCTATTTACTCCAAGTCATAATGAATTCCTTTTCATTAGTACTATCATTAATATTTACGGAGCGAATCACAAACTGTTCTCTCTGATAAAATGCTATTGCACGTGTATTCTTTTGATAAACACTTAATGTCAAAGATGATTTAATTTCTTTTGCATAATTCAATAATTGCTTACCAATACCTTTTGACTGAATAGCTTCGCTTACAAATATTCCCTCAACATAATTGTTCGTCAATCCAATAAAGCCATCAATTTGATTGGTGTTATCATCTTCGGAGACATATATTTCTGCTTGTGGCAATATGTCTTTTACCATTGCATAATTATCTGTCCAATAATTTTTGGGTATGAAACTATGCGCTTTGATATTTGTGTCAAGCCATATCTGCATAATAGAAAATAAATCATTTTCGCTAAATGTTCTTATCACAATATTCCCCCTGCAAATTCAAATTTTCGCTCTCATCGAACACACCTATTATACCATGATATATACAAGGGCACCTCTAAAAACGTATGAAAAGAGGTATAATAGATTAAAAATAAGCTAACGAGGTATTGAAGATGAATTTATTTGGAGATAGCGACTATCTTGAAAAATTAAGTTTAAAAGGAGACCCTCTTGAGCGGCTAGAAAAAGTGGTTGATTTCGAGTGTTTTCGCCCAACTCTTAACCGGATTTTTAAGTATGATTTAAAAAACAAATCTCATGGTGGTAGACCGCCCTATGACCTTGTTTTAATGTTGAAAATTCTAATTTTACAACGCTTATACAATCTATCTGATGATGCAATGGAATATCAAATGATTGACCGGATTTCGTGTAGAAGATTCCTTAAGATTGATGACAAGGTACCAGACGCAAAGACTATCTGGAACTTTAGAAATCAGCTATCAAAATCTAATAGAGGAAACTGGCTTTTTTCTGCCTTTCAAGAAAAACTTGAATCACAAGGGATGATCGCTCATAAAGGACAGATTGTTGATGCAACATTCATAGAGGCGCCTAAACAACGTAATCCAAAAGACGAAAATTAATTGATTAAAGCAAATGGGGTACCAGTGAATTGGACGAAGAACAAAAGAGCACAGAAGGATACAGCTGCTCGCTGGACAATTAAAGGTAATGAGAGACACTATCGCTACAAAAATCATATTGCTATAGATACCAAATCAAAATTCGTAAAGAATTATCAAACAACGCCTGCAAATGTGCATGATTCTCAAGTAATAGGCGTTCTTGTTGATCCCGATGAGATCACCTTAGCAGACTCAGCTTATCAAAATCAAGCAACACCTAAAGGTGCTGAACTTTTTACCTGTCTTAAAAACACACGTTGTAAATCTCTTGAGGCAGACGATAAAATGTTTAATAAAATCATTTCGAAAATACGTGTCCGTATTGAACATGTATTTGGCTTTGTTGAAAATTCAATGCATGGTTCTAGTTTACGTTCTATTGGATTCGATCGAGCTGTTTTAAATACTGACCTTACAAATCTGACTTATAACTTATTGAGGTACGAACAAGTTAAACGTTTAAATCTCAAAACATGGAGGTAATCTGTCTAAAATAAGAATAAACAGTCAAGTGGCGTCTGTAACATAAAGAAAAACACATAAAATCAGTATGTCACTTGAACCGTTGATTCTATGCGTTTTATAATGTGGTCTATCTCAATAATTTTGCTACATTTTGAACTTTTCCCAAAAACTGTAAGAACTATTGTTACGACCGAAGAATACTATTCTTCTGATTTTTTGTTTCTTCCTTTTGCAGCAACTGTCAAACCAAGTCCAGCAAGTCCGAGACCTAGAAGTGCCAAATCACTTTGTCGGTCACCTGTAGCTGGTAGGCTTTCATTGTTTGATGTACTTGTGGTTTGTTCAGACGCTTGAGCTGTTGGAGTAGAAAGACTTGGTTTTTCTACCACATCATTAGCCTCCATACTACCCTTAACAACAATCCGTGCCTCACCATCTACTACTGTTTCAGATAACAGATTTGTTGCTACTACCTTGCCGTCAACAAAGACATCTTGATAAACCAAGACTCGCTTACCTGCCTTACCTTCTTGAAGCACATAAGATTGACCTTTTGCAAGAGTTGCATCATAGCGAACTTCCTCTACAATCGGAAGGACAGATTCTTCTGTACGTTCTTTAGGTGCTGTATCTGGAACTTCTGTAATGATATAAGGCAAACGAATCACGGTTGCAGTCAAAGGTGCAAGAACAACTGCACTATCAGTCAATTCAACACCCACTAAATCAGACAATGCTTCTACACCTGCACGCTCACCATCAACCAGTACTTGACCCTGCAGTAAGTCTTTGTAAATATCTGAAAGAACAAAACTACGTTCCTTACTGTCAGCATTGACAAATACAGCATAGCGATCACCGTTGCTTGCAATGGTTTGATAGGCAATAACCACATCGTTTGTAGCAATACCATTTTGACCTGGAATTGAAATCAAGCTAACCATTTGATCGACTTGGTCTTTTGTTCCCAAACGGAAGGCATCTGTAGATTTGCGCAAGGCAATCAATCCTTTTGTAAAGGCCTGAGTACGGGTATTCTCTGGATGGCGGGTCTCATCTGTCGCTTTGGTCCA
The DNA here is from genome assembly GCA_047833645.1 of Lactococcus sp. GTDB lineage: Bacteria > Bacillota > Bacilli > Lactobacillales > Streptococcaceae > Pseudolactococcus. The sequence continues at coordinate 962,965 of CP181259.1, read as the reverse complement.
GTCAAACTTGTTGACCGCATCAGTTGAATCATAAGAATCATGAATGTAGTATGGGTAATCAAATGGTGTACCATCAGCATTTGTCAACAAATGAGCTTTGTTCGGCACTTGATCTTCTGCTACAGGGTACTGATAATCAGGGTGACGGAACTGTTTGGTCCGTCCATACTCCTGACCAGAATGGATAAACGGTGTCCCTTGAGAAGTCAAAACTAGCAAATTACCCAAACGTTGACGTTGGTGAATTTCAGTGTCATTTTCAGCGATTGATGGGTCCTTCTTGATGGTCTGAGCAATGATATCAAAGAGGGTCAAGTTATCATGCGCAGCAATATATTGGATCACATCACCTGGATCATCTGCCAAGAAGTTTCCTGGTTGTGCCTTGATGTTATTAAAGACAGATTCTACACTCTTAGCACCGCCTGTGATAAAGGCTGGCTGACCTTCGTTTGGATAACCAGATTTAAGTGTATTGCGAATTTCATCTGAGAATACCGCAACAGTATCTGTTGAACTCATCCAGTCTTGGTCTGCTGGCTGAACAGGCTGATTGGCATCACCTGTAAAGGTTCTCCAACCTTCACCAAGCATAATGATGTTTGGATTGAGTTTTAGAGCTTCAGTAAAGGCTAGCTCAATTGCTTCGGCATCATGGTCCCCCATCATATCGAAACGGAAACCATCTACCTTAAACTCGTCCACAAGATACTTGATAGAATCAACGAGGACACGGCGACTCATATAATGAGTTGTTCCGAGACGACCCCCACCAAAGCTAGATTTAGCCGCACCATCTGCCTCCATGAAGTGATAATAGTTTGGCTCTAAATCTTCAAATAAGAAAGTCTTAGAAGTGTGGTTATACACCACATCCAAAATCACACCCATGCCTTGATTGTGGATTTCATTTACCAGGTTTTTAAATTCCTCGATGCGTTTCATTGGATCTGTCGGATCTGTAGAATACATACCTGTAAAGGCAAAGTAGTTCTGTGGATCATAACCCCAGTTGTAGTTACTGTTGCTTGTCGCGTACTCACTCATCCGCTCTGCATTTTTCAATTCATTGACAAAATAGTAGCTCATAACAGGCAATAATTGAATATGAGTCACACCCAATTCCTTGAGGTAGCTGAGACGCTCTGCAAAGGCTGCAAAGGTACCAAACTGAGCAGTCAATTCATCCGAAATTGCAGGATCTGATGTGAAGTCACGAACATGTGCTTCATATATAATCGCATCTTCACGCTGATTGAAATTAGGAATAGTAGCATAATCCAAATCGCTTGGACCAACTTCTGAAGGATCCACAATCGCCGCTTTGGCAATACGATAAGATGGATCTGTATCTGCTAAATCACTATTCCACTCCGCTAAAGACTTAGCATATGGATCTAAAACAAGAACAGATTGATCCCCACGAGTAATTTCATAATGGTAATAGTAACCACGATAATCTGTGATACCAAGATCTGATTGACTGTTCAATTCAAGATCCCATTGTCCTTTATCGCCCTTGGTCATGGCTAATTTACCGACCACTTTAGACTGATCATCCTTATCATAAAGAACAACTGCTACACTGTCTGCACTTGGAGACCAGAGAGTCATATCAACGACACTGCCAGCCTGACTTACACGCGCACCAAGTTCTCCATCATAAGCATAGAGCTCATCCTTCAATTGCCAGCTCATAGTTGTTGTGAAGCTATCATTGCCATATTTGAGGGTGTAGCCAGCATTTTCTTGGTTGAAATCCCCGAGGACTCGCACCTTGTTGCTGGTGGCATCCAAGACAAGGTCCGTCACAGTCACCGTCTGACCATTTTTATCTGTGACAGATAATTTCTCTAAAATACTTTCCTTATCAGCGCCTTCAAGCGTTGTAAATGCTGCTTCTAGAGCTGTTAGGCTAACATGGGAAACGCCTGTTACACGGACGTTGTTCACAAAATAAGGATTTGTGTAGATTGTTGGATCATCATCTTTAAGGAAGATTTGTGTCTGATTTTTCAAATCTGTAAAGCTGTATTCTTTCTGCTGAATATTTGCATCATCTCCTGACTTGCTTTCATCCAGTAGCAGGAAGCCAATTGAACTTGGTAAATCTGTCAATTTGACATCGATATAGGCACCATATTTACCTTGGTTTTCAAAATCAATACCATCTGGCCAATCACCCAAGGTAACGTCAGTCACATCACCCCAGATCCAGAGACCTTTTTGGTCATACTCGCCATCTGTACGGAAATAATTAATCCGAATATGTCCTTCTTTAAGTGGTTGATAGAGGCTGAGTTGATAATTCTCATCAAACCAAGCTTCATTCATCTTGGTGCTAATTCGCTCAATAACTTTATCGCCGGTTATATTTTCCCCAGATGTATTATTAATCAGAAGACTGATTTTGCTGGCTGTTTCATCTTTCATCTTGATATCAAGATAATAGCCATAATCATCCTGCTTAGCAGTACTGAAATTAGTCGCTCCTGTTGGCCATGCACCAACTTCTGGTGATGGTTTTTCGACATCATCCCATGTCCATAAACCTAAGCTAGATAAATTATCAGATGGTAGAGTTTTAAAGTGAACACGGAAGTAGCCTGCTTCAATTGGTTCTTCAGTTGCTCCTTGAAAACTTGCATTGACGATGTCACCTGCTTCTGTCTGAAGGAGCATGGTACCACCTTGACCGATAGTTGGAAGTTCTACTTGAACGACCCATTTACCGTCTTTCTCGATAGCTTGATAAGATTTTCCTGTGTATGCATCTGTTACAACCACATCTTTCCCAGATACTTCAATCGCCATTTCCTTGCTCTCGGTATTGGTTGAGAAGACAAGATAGGCAGCTTGATCTTGGTAACTGCGTTTGCTGATAAGCCAACCTTGGCTATCATTTCCAGCAAGTGTTGTTGTATCACCACGTGAGAGCAATGTTGAATTTCCATTACGGAAAGCCAACAATTTTTGGTAATGGTCCTCTATGTCACTTGTCTCTACCTTACTCCAATCGAAATCGTACCGGTTGTCATAAGCTGGCCATTTGTTTTGTCCAGATTGGCCTAATTCTTCACCGTAGTAGATGACAGGCTGACCTTTAGCAGTAATCAAGAGACTAGCAGCCAATTTCAGTTTATCCAGATTTCCTTCTTTTTCTGCGCCACCGAGACTGTAAAGGAAACCATCTTCGTCATGACTGCCCAAGAATTGACCCAGAGAAGCTGCGCTAGTCAGAACCTTGCTACGCTCTTATAGCTCTTTTCCAGCTGCTTTCAGTTGACCATTGACCAAATACTTGGCGATATCCTTGAAGCCAAAGTCCAACAAGCTGTCCATAGTACCGATTCCCAAGTCACCCTTGGTATCTTTATAGTTAGCTCCCCAAGATTCTCCAATCAAGTGGAAGTCAGGATCTCTATCCACCAATTCATTTTTGAAATGTTGCCATGTGGTATCATCAACGTGTTTGACTGTATCAACACGGAAACCATAGATTGAATTACCTTTAGCAGTTGTTGAGCGTTCCAACCAAGATGCCTGCCAAGCAACCAACTGATTGCGTACTGTAGCTTCTTCTGTCTTGAAGTCTGGTAATCCAGATAATGAGCCTAATTGGTCATCTCCCTGCTTATCTTCTTCCTCGGTCCGTACCATACCTTCAAAGGTTTCTTCTGCGCCATAGCCAGCATGATTCAGCACCACGTCAACAATGATATTGATTCCTTTTTCGGCTGCGGCATCAATCAATTCGTGGAAATCGGCTAAACTTCCCAAATGTGGATTTAGTTCTTCAAAACTTTTTGCCCAGTAGCCATGATAGGCGTAGTATTCTCCATCTGTAGCGCTACCAACATTCTGTGGAATATTTTCAACAATTGGTGTCAACCAGATAGAATCCACACCCAATTCTTTCAAGTAGTCCAACTTAGCTGTAACCCCTTTAAAATCTCCGCCTTGGTAGAGACCACGAGGGTTAGTTACGTCTCCAACAACCACCTGATCATTGCTAACGTCACCATTGTAGAAACGGTCGGTCATCATAAAGTAGATGACTTGCTCGTCCCAGTCTTTTTCACCTTCTGCCTTAATGCGCTCCGTAATGGTCACATCCAATTTTGTTTCGTAGTAGCCATTGTCTTTATCATATACCTTTACAGGTAGACTGTATGTCCCTGGAGCTGTGTCAGAAGTTGCCTTAATCGTTACACGATTAAGCTCTGTTGAAATTGGTACGATACCACCACCCAGTGTAGTAGTGTCGACTTCCATTTTGATAATTTCAGCACTTTCAGGATTGGTTATAGCTACAGAAACAAGACCACTTTCGTTGTAGTTGAAAGGCGCGTTTATACTTGCTTCAATGGTTACATTTTTTGTTCCCGGAGTAGCTTTGCTTGTATCTAATTCTACTTTTTCTTCGATAAAGTATGGATTGGTATAGACTTTGTCATCACCATTCCGAAGGAAAATTTGGCTATGCCGTTTACGATCTGTAAAAGCAAAATCAATCGATTTATTGCCAGCAAGATCTGGATTATTCTGATTGATTAGTAGAAATCCAAGCTTAGAATCTAAACCATTTGAAAGAGGAATGTCAACATAAGCACCGTATTTCCCAACTTTAAAATCAACGGCACCTGCTGGCCAGCCGTTACTTTCTTCACTCGTATCTCCCCAAGTCCATACGCCCCAACCATCATAATTGTTGTCTTCACGTGAGTAATTGATGCGGAGAACATTTTCATCCTTGAGTGGCTCATAGCTAGAAACATTATAATCGCTAGCAATCCAAGCCTCATTTTGTTCCGGAACAAGAAGCTCCACTTTTTGGTCCGATTCTGTTATTTTTTCCCCATCTTTAAGGACCACATAACCGATTGTGCCTGGTGTCTCAGATTTTTTAATATCAACATAATGGCCGTAGTCATCCACTTGGCTACTTGAGAAATTCACTGTATCAGTTGGCCATTTATTTCCATCAGATGGTGTTTCAACTCCTCCCCAAGTCCACAAACCTTGACTTTCTGGTGCTGTTTCGTCTACATTTTCAAAGTGCAGACGAATACTACCTTCTTCAATTGGCGCTTCTGCTGGGGTGGACAATGTAGCTGTTTCTGCTACAGTTGCAACATTTTCTACTGATGCTGTATTTACTTGTGCATCGAAAGCTTCGCCTGCTTCAGTAACTAGCGTTGATGCCTCTGTAGCAGTTGTGTCAGAAGTTGCAACATTTTCTACTGATGATGTATTTACTTGTGCATCTAAAACTTCGCCTGCTTCAGTAACTAGCGTTGATGCCTCTGTAGCAGTTGTGTCAGAAGTTACAACCTCTTCAACCAACTCACTGCCAGCGACTGATGCAATAGCATCAACATCTGACGTTTGATCTGTATTAACTGGAGCTGTTATTTCCGTAGAGGGAGTTGCTACTTCCTCTGCTTGAACTAATTGGCCAGTTCCGGATATCAAAAAAGCTGTTGCAATACCGACTGATACAACACCCACCGTGAACTTACGTATCCCAAAAACAACCTTTTTTTCAAACATTGGTGATTTCTTTGCTACACGCAAACGTTTTTTATTCATTCCATTCTCCTTTGGTATGTCTAATATAATAATATTATATAAGAAACAGCCGTTACTTTGCAAACGTTTTCTTAATTGTTAGCGGTAACAGTTTTGCTTAAAAAATAAGGGAATTGTGCCACTGGAACTTATTGTTAGATAGTTTCTAACTGTACTTTGGACAATTCCCTATTTATGAAGGCTTTAATTGTTAAGACCGAGTGCTCTCTCTCGATTAAACTCGCTTGACAATACCGTTTGTATTCTTTCAATTCCCGTCCTTCAACCAAGCGCATCAACTGGCTAACACTAATACTTCCCATTTGACGAAAGGGTTGTTTCATCGTTGTCAACTGTGGATTAGAAACTCGATCAATAAATATTCCATCAAACCCAATAATCCCGTAATCTTCAGGTACATTCCTTGACATATTCATTAATCCTCGAGCAATTCCCAAAGCTATTCGGTCTGAGGCACAGATAAAGCATGTATTCGGCATTAACTTATTAAATTGTGTAATGAACTTTTCTGCTATCCTTGACCGATTTTCTAATCGGTAAACCCTTGGTTTTTGACCTAACTCATCCATGGCCTCTAAGTATCCAGCTTCTCTAGCTTGAGCAAAAGTATCTGGTAAATCGATTCCCACAAATACAACTTGATGATATCCTTTTCTTGTTGCAAATCTACTGGCTTGATAGGTTGCCTCTTTATTCTGTGTGTTAACAAAAGGTATCCCTGCTCGATTCTCTCCAAAAAGTACTACTGGTTTATTCAAACTTTTCAGCCAACTATAGTCTGAAGTACGTGCTCCAGTAACGATATAACCATCACATTGGTCTGTTACTTGGTGCTTTTCGGTCACAATCTGCATCGTGTGATTTTTTTCAGTCAATCCAAGAGCAATCCCTGCGATCAATTCGGCATAGTAAGGCTCTACAATCTCCATCTCCTCTAGAATGATAACTTGAACTGTCAATGTCCGTTGTTGAGCAAGGGCTTTTGCTACAACATTTGGTTGATAGTCTAACTCTTTCATCGCTAATTGGACCAGTTGTTTTAACTCTTCTGTGACAAGTTCCGGATGATTCAGAACTCTAGAAACAGTCATCTTTGAAACATTGGCCCTTTTCGCCACATCCTCCAACGTCGTCATATTTCTCCCCTTTAGATTTCAAAGCCATAAAGTGCAAACGTTTTCGTAGTGTTATTATATACTATTGACCACTAAAAAGTAAAGCCCTTTCAATATATATTTATTAAAAATTATCATTCGAAAGTGATAATGTCTTAAGTAGGTCGAAACATAAAATGTCCCAAATGTTAAACTAATATTTATGAAAAGGATATTACTCACTGTGAATGAATTGAAAAAGTATCGTGTCATCAAGTTAGTGCACGATGGCAAGAAAAAGAAACAACGTGCTAGTGTCGAACTTGGTCTGTCTCTTAGACAAAATATGTAAGATTGAAGAGGCGGTCAAGTGCTACGGTATGCTATCGTATCAAGACAAAGAACATTGGGATAAATTGTTTCATTTTTATGAAGAGAATGGTTATATCATAACTCTTAAAGAAGGTAGTTTAAATGGGTCTATCGTAAAAGAATATAGTCTATAGCTGATAGATATGCTTGACAACAATCTTGAACTATCTTATAATAAGGGTATAAAAAAGAGAACGTGCTGGTAACACGTCCCCTCTGTAGAACCGTTTAAGACGGTAGCAAAGTTTTAGTTATAAATAACGGCTCTTTGTCAACTGTAGTGGGTAGATGAAAAGCTAACACCTAGAGAGGACGAACTTCGTCCTCTCTTTCTTTATGTTCAATGCAATCAAAATCCGTTTTTTAAAGTTTTCAAAGTTCCTGAAACCAAAGGCATTTCTCTTAATGACTTTGATGAGATTATTGGTAGCTTCCAGTTTGGCGTTTGAATAAGGCAATTCCATGGCGTTTAAAACCTTGTCTTTATCCTTTAAAAATGTCTTCAATACCGTCTGGAAAATAGGATTAACGATGGCTATTTCCTGTTCGATGAGGTCAAAGAAATGGTCTGAGTTCTTCTCTTGGAAATGAAATAAGAGAAGCTGATAGAGTTCATAGTGTTGTCGTAGTTCCTCGGAGAAAGACAGGAGTTTTTCTAGGATTTCCTTGTTAGTCAAATGCATTCGAAACATAGGGCGATAAAATCGTTTATCGCTGAGTTTACGGCTATCTTGTTGTATCAATTTCCAGTAACGTTTCAAGGCTCGGTATTCCTGCGATTTTCTGTCGAATTGATTCATAATTTGAATACGGACACGGTTCATAGCACGACTAAGGTGTTGCACGATATGAAAGCGATCGAGTACAATTTTTGCATTCGGAAAAAGCTGTTTAGCAAGTTGATAATAGGGACTAAACATATCCATGGTAATCACTTTGACCCGATTTCTAACCTTTCTAGGATAGCGTAGAAAGTGGTTTCGGATGGTTGCTTGAGTTCTTCCGTCGAGAATGGCGATGATATTTAGGGAGTCGAAATCTTGAGCGATGAAGCTCATTTTCCCCTTCTTGAAGGCATACTCGTCCCAACTCATCACCTCAGGTAGGGTATTCCAATCCGTTTCAAACTTGAACTCATTGAGCTTTCTCATAACTGACGATGTTGAAATTGATAGCCTGTGTGCAATATGTTTCATTGCTTGATTTTCGATGAGTAATTGTGCGATTTTCTGGTTAACAGCGACAGAGATTTGGTGGTTCTTCTTGACAAGAGGAGTTTCAGCGACCGCCATTTTTCCGCAATCTTTACACTTGAAACGACGCTTTCTAAGGCGGATAAGTAAAGGGTAGCCAGCAGTTTCTAGGTAGGGGATTTTAGAAGTTTTCTGGTAGTCGTACTTAGCCATTTGTCCCTTGCATTTTGGGCATTTAGGGGCTGTGTAGTCCAAGTGACCGTGGAGTTCTAAGTGAGTCCCCATATCATATTCATCAGTGATAGTGATATTTTTGTCTTTAATTCTGAGAAAATTTGTGATAAGATTTAGTTGTTCCATATGAGTCTTTCTAATGTGAGTTTCGTCGCTTTTCATTATAGGTCATATGGGACTTTTTTTCTACACTAAAAAAGGCTCCATAATCTCTACAGTGGATTTACCCACTACAGAAATTATAGAGCCAAATTGTTAACGGTAACAAAATTTTCCCTAAAGTAGCATAAATTGACAGTAAAACCTGATACAGAGCGGTTTTTCATGATTTTTTAGCTGTTTGAAATTAACGGCAAATTGCAAGTCCAAGTTAGCCACCCAGATAAACCTGTATCGGTGTGCTGTAATTAAACATTTTTCTTGGATAGTTATTCATCCAAATTTCAATTTGAGCGACCTCTTTCGTGGTCGTTTTTATTGTGCCTTTAGGCAAAAATCTACGAATCATGCGATTGTGATTCTCGTTAGTTCCTCTTTCCCAACTAGAATAGGCATGAGCATAGTAAATATCACAATTAACTGCCTCAGATAAACGAGCAAATTCAGTACCATTATCAGCTGTAATGGACTTAAATTGAAAATTTTGAGTTAATGCCTTAAGCTCAGAATTAACTGCCTCAGAAGATTTATCAGCGATTATTCTGATAATCTCCAAACGACTTTTTCGCTCTGTCAAAGTCAATAAAACCTTGTTTTTAGCCCTTGTTAAGACGACAGTATCAATTTCCCAATGCCCTAACTCATTGCGCCTGTTTATATCTTCAGGACGTTCTTCAATGGATTTACCGTAAACTCTAGGATTAGCTGAAACCGTCTTGATAACTTTTGTCTTATGTGGATAAAGCATATCTTTACGTTTCAAGCCTAATTTGCCATTATAAATCCAGTTGTAAATGCTTGAGTAGCTGATTTGACCATTGAATTTAGCTTTAGCGATCACTTCTGGAGAGACCTTAGCCTTGATGTAATGGACAATTTTTTCCAATACCAGCTTATCAAGCTTTGTGTTTTTAATAGACTTTTTTCGTTGCTTATGGTACTGTTGATGCGCATACTCGCTACTATAGACGATATGATACGCTCTAAAGGTATCCATTTGTTGGACTTGTCCTCGCTTGACTTCATTATTGATTGTTTGATGGCTACGACCTAATAACTTAGCAATCTGACGTCGACTCATCCCTTCTTTAAACCATTTTTCGATAAGTTGTCGTTCAGCTAGTGACAAATGGTTATAAGTTGTGGTATAATTTTCTTGCATCTCAAAGCTCCTATGACTGGTATCTGTTTAATTACAGCATAGCATCTTTGAGGTGTTTTTTAGTGGGAAAATTTTTTCCCTGAGGTGGCTAACTTCATTTTACAATTTGGGGTTTGAAATTAACCAACAAATATGATATTATAATTTTGCAACCGTTTGCATTTGGCGAATGATTTAATTTTGAAAGAAAGGAGAGTACTTATTCCTCTACAGTTGATTGCTAGGTTCAAGGTCATCAACTGTAGATATATTTTTTCAAGAAAATGAGAACGTTTTCTTATTATTTTTTAGGAGGTTTATATGGCTTATCAAAGTCAAAGTAAGAGAATACTATCCAAACTGGTAAAAAAAGCAGTTAGTGTTACCCTGGTTTTATCCATGTTTGCTGGAATTGAACAGGCATTCACAATCACTTCAGTAAATGGTGAAACAATCGTTGCCAGCTCCAACCAGCAGGTTTCAATGAAAGATGGGACTGTTTTGCATGCTTGGTGTTGGTCGTTTAATTCTATCAAAGAAAATATGGCGGCCATTAAAGAAGCAGGCTATACAAGTGTTCAAACATCCCCAATTAATGCTGTAGTTGTTGGAAATGGTGGAGATAAGAAATTTACAGAGCAATGGTATTATCATTATCAACCAACCGCCTATACGATTGGTAACTATCAGCTTGGGACTGAAGCTGAATTTATCGAGATGAATCGTGTCGCAGAGCAGTATGGTATAAAAATTATAGTTGATGCAGTACTGAATCATACTACTTCTGATTATAATGCGATCTCTTCAGAAGTTAAATCCATTCCAAAATGGACTCATGGAAATACTTTAGTTGAAAACTGGGGGAGTCGTTGGGATGTAACTCAAAACTCTCTGCTTCAGCTCTGGGAATGGAATACACAAAATCCAGAAGTACAACAGTATTTGTTGAAATTCTTAAAAAATGCAGTTGCTGATGGAGCGGATGGATTTCGTTATGATGCTGCAAAACATATCGAATTACCAGGAGAATATCCTAGCGAATTTGGTAGTAATTTCTGGAATGTTATATTAAATAATGGTTCTGAGTTCCAATATGGTGAAGTGTTACAAGACAATATTTCACGTGATGCAGATTATGCGAACTTGATGAGCATTACTGCATCCCAATATGGGCACTCTATCCGAGACATGCTCCGCAATCGAAATGCCAATGCTGGAAATCTTGGCAACTACCAAGCAGGAGTAGATCCATCTAAACTCGTACTTTGGGTCGAATCTCACGATACATATGCAAACGGAAAGACGGATAGTGAATCTGAATCAGCTTGGATGAGCGATGAAGATTTGAAACTTGGCTGGGCAATGATTACTGCACGCGCCAAAGGTACACCTCTATTCTTCTCACGTCCAGTTGGTGGCGGTAATGGTGTCCGTTTCCCTGAACAAACTAAACTCGGTGATGCGGGTAGCAATCTTTATAAAGACCCTACGATTGTAGCAGTAAACAAATTCCATAATGCCATGGTTGGTCAATCAGAATATATTCGGAACCCGAATGGTGATACAAACGTTGCCATGATTGAACGAGGCACTCAAGGCGCAGTAATTGCAAACCTTTCCGACAGTGAGAAAAGCTTAAATACTGAGACAAAATTGGCGAATGGAACCTATAAAGACCAAATTTCTGGTAAAACCTACACTGTTTCGAACGGACGATTAAGTGGTTCCATTGCGAGACGATCAGTATTAGTATTAACAAAAGGTGATGATAATCTAGCATCCTTGTCAGTTCAAGGATATCAAGAAGGCAGCCATACTTTCTTGACAGATACATTAAATCTTACATTACAAACTTCTAATACTAGTGAGGCTACCTATTCTGTCAATAATGGCGCTCCAATTAAATTTGAAAATGGAAAAGTCATTACAATCGGAAGTCAAGTGCAATTTGGTGAAACAGTAACGGTTACATTATCTGCTAAAAACGCTAAAGGTGAGACAGTTCAATCCGTTTATCGCTTTACAAAAGAAGATCCGAATGCCAATACAACCATTCGCTTTGAAAATCCAGATAAATGGACAGATGTCTTTGTATATATGTATAATGCCAAAGGTGATAAATTGTTGGGCGCATGGCCAGGAACTAAGATGGAAAAAGATGGTACAGGTCTTTTAGCCATCACTCTTCCAATATCATACGAGACTGATGGCGTAAAAGTACTCTTTTCTAACAACAAAGGAGCACAGTATCCACAATCCCTTAGTTTTGAATTTAAATCAGGCGGAACATATTCTAAAGATGGTTTAGTTGCCGAAAAACCTGAAAGCGAGTTCAAAGAAGAAAATGAAGAGCTTCCAATTCCATTTGAAACAGAGTATGTAGACAATCCTGAACTTAAAAAAGGACAGAAAGTAACTCGCGTTGAAGGTCAAGACGGAGTGAAGACAATAACTTACCGTTCAGAGTACATTGGTGATCAACTTGTTTCTAAGACAAAAATCAGTGAAACAGTTAGCAAAGAGCCAGTAACACAAGTAGTTGAAGTCGGTACAAAAGTCCCAGACATCGAGCAACAAATTGCCAACCGTGTTTACTTCAACAATTCACAAGGTTGGTCTAAGGTCTACACCTATGTTTATGATAATAAAGGTGTACCACTCGTTGGCAATTGGCCAGGTAAAGAAATGAGTCAAGATGAGTACGGATATTATATTGAGCTTGGTGAAGAATTTGCAGGTGGTAAAGTAATTTTCAATAATCCTGATACAAAAGTTCAATTTCCAGCTCAAAATAAACCTGGCTATGATTTGGAACTTGGACAAGTCTATGAAATAGACGGTAGCCATAGAGCAGTTTTACCAGAACCAGTTGCCGAAGGCTTTACCCGTATTACCTTTGAAAATCCTGGTGGATGGAGTGCTGCAAATGTCTATGCCTATTATGGTAATTTAATTCAACTGCCTTTGGGAGCTTGGCCTGGTCAAGCTATGTTGAAAGATAGCAAAGGTCACTTCTATATCGATTTACAAGAAGAATATGCAAATTCTAATGTAAAATTATTATTTAATAAACCAAATTCTACTATTCAACTCCCGGTTTCAGTTGGTTTTGATTTTAAAGTAGATGGCCATTATACCAAAGATGGTCTAAAATAAGTGTGTTTCCTTCCTAAAAAATAAGGTCCCCTGTCGATAGGGGATCTTATTTTGGCTCTTTGTCAACTGTAGTGGGTAGATGAAAAGCTAACATCTAGAGAGGACGAACTTCGTCCTCTCTTTCTTTATGTTCAATGCAATCAAAATCCGTTTTTTAAAGTTTTCAAAGTTCCTGAAACCAAAGGCATTTCTCTTAATGACTTTGATGAGATTATTGGTAGCTTCCAGTTTGGCGTTTGAATAAGGCAATTCCATGGCGTTTAAAACCTTGTCTTTATCCTTTAAAAATGTCTTCAATACCGTCTGGAAAATAGGATTAACGATGGCTATTTCCTGTTCGATGAGGTCAAAGAAATGGTCTGAGTTCTTCTCTTGGAAATGAAATAAGAGAAGCTGATAGAGTTCATAGTGTTGTCGTAGTTCCTCGGAGAAAGACAGGAGTTTTTCTAGGATTTCCTTGTTAGTCAAATGCATTCGAAACATAGGGCGATAAAATCGTTTATCGCTGAGTTTACGGCTATCTTGTTGTATCAATTTCCAGTAACGTTTCAAGGCTCGGTATTCCTGCGATTTTCTGTCGAATTGATTCATAATTTGAATACGGACACGGTTCATAGCACGACTAAGGTGTTGCACGATATGAAAGCGATCGAGTACAATTTTTGCATTTGGAAAAAGCTGTTTAGCAAGTTGATAATAGGGACTAAACATATCCATGGTAATCACTTTGACCCGATTTCTAACCTTTCTAGGATAGCGTAGAAAGTGGTTTCGGATGGTTGCTTGAGTTCTTCCGTCGAGAATGGCGATGACATTTAGGGAGTCGAAATCTTGAGCGATGAAGCTCATTTTCCCCTTCTTGAAGGCATACTCGTCCCAACTCATCACCTCAGGTAGGGTATTCCAATCCGTTTCAAACTTGAACTCATTGAGCTTTCTCATAACTGACGATGTTGAAATTGATAGCCTGTGTGCAATATGTTTCATTGCTTGATTTTCGATGAGTAATTGTGCGATTTTCTGGTTAACAGCGACAGAGATTTGGTGGTTCTTCTTGACAAGAGGAGTTTCAGCGACCGCCATTTTTCCGCAATCTTTACACTTGAACCGACGCTTTCGAAGACGGATAAGTAAAGGGTAGCCAGCAGTTTCTAGGTAGGGGATTTTAGAAGTTTTCTGGTAGTCGTACTTAGCCATTTGTCCCTTGCATTTTGGGCATTTAGGGGCTGTGTAGTCCAAGTGACCGTGGAGTTCTAAGTGAGTCCCCATATCATATTCATCAGTGATAGTGATATTTTTGTCTTTAATTCTGAGAAAATTTGTGATAAAATTTAGTTGTTCCATATGAGTCTTTCTAATGTGAGTTTCGTCGCTTTTCATTATAGGTCATATGGGACTTTTTTTCTACACTAAAAAAGGCTCCATAATCTCTACAGTGGATTTACCCACTACAGAAATTATAGAGCCGAAAAATCATGAAAAACGTTAATCTAAAATTTCACCATACCGGAAAGCCAGTACCATTATCAGAGATTATCAACCATCCAGACACGCGGTATGCGGCACTGTTTGACATGTATACGTTGGATATTCAAAACGATTTCGGTTTGCCTGTTCAGTTGCATGCTTTTGGCGAGGTGTCTAGTTTGGATGAAAAAATCCAAACGCAGGCGCACGTGGCGTTTACTTGTTCTGATATTGAGCAGGCGATTGCGGACGAGCACGTCATCATGCCTTTATATGAGCCGTTTTCTGGATATCGCTGTGCCATGATTTGGGTCAACCAACAGCCTATTGAAGTGATTGAAACGACACTCTCAGAAAGCGAGATTTGGGGTGACGAGATATTTAAAGATAGCCTGTTATACCCTGAAAATAAAGTAGAAAGCTGACCATTTCAGGTATTAAATTCACAGAAAACTTTTTTGCTATCCACTAATAATTGAGCTACAATAGAAGTAATCAGTAAAAATCATTAAAAGATAGGGGGATATTGTGATACAGTTATTACGTTATGCCAAGGCATACCGAAAGCAGATTATTTTAGGACCATTTTTCAAATTTTTAGAAGCCGTCTTTGAACTCGTGCTGCCATTATTCATGGCGCGCTTGATTGACCAAGGGGTGAGGGCCGGGCATCAGGCGACCGTTTGGCAGACGACCGGCTGGATGGTGGCTATGTCAGTCATCGGGATGATCTGTGCGGTAATCTGCCAGTACTATGCCTCAATCGCGTCACAAGGTTTCGGTACGGAGCTCCGCACCCAACTCATGAAGAAAATCAACCAACTGTCCCACCAAGATCTGAACCAGTTTGGGACAGATACCTTGATTACACGCCTAACCAGTGACATCAACCAGCTTCAGCTCGCCTTAGCCATGCTGATCCGTTTGGTTGTTCGGGCACCATTTTTGAGTATCGGCTCTGTCATCATGGCCTTTTATATTGATTGGCAGACAGGTTTGCTCTACCTCATTTTGCTACCAATCTTTTGCATCATCTTGTTTTTCATCGTGCGCTACAGTGTGCCACTCTATAAACGCGTCCAAGAAAAGTTGGATCAGCTTAATGAATTGGTTAATCAAAACCTCAGCGGCGTGCGTGTCATTCGGGCCTTCGCTCGCCGAAAAGCAGATGTCAAACGTTTCGATGAGGCAACCGATGACCTAGCCAACGTCTACCAACGCGTAACTAATCTGTCGGCCTTGCTGTCACCTGCGACGACCCTAGTCATGAACCTCGGCATTGTCGCCCTGATCTATATCGGCGGCTTCAAGGTCAATACTGGTAACCTAGCACCAGGTGAAGTCCTCGCCCTCATCAACTACATGAACCAAATGCTCCTCGCCTTGATCGTCGTCTCAAACTTGGTCGTCATCTTCACACGCGCCGCCGCCTCTGCCGCACGCGTCAATCAAGTCTTCGACACGACACCTTCCTTAACCCAACCAGAACAAGCCGAAACTGCGCCTAGTCAGTCAGACTTCATTCGCTTTGAAAACGTCGACTTCCGCTACGAGGCGAATGGTGGCCTGGCGCTACAAGACATCAGCTTCAACCTCCAACCAGGCGAATTCCTCGGCATCACCGGGCCAACCGGTAGTGGGAAATCCACCTTGACCCAGCTCATCCCTCGATTTTACGACGTGGCAGCTGGGCGGATCACGGTCAATGGTTTAGATGTTCGAACATGGGACTTGGCGGCTTTACGCCACCAAATCGCTTTCGTCCCACAGACCGCAGTCCTCTTTCATGGCACGATCCGTGAGAACCTGCAGTGGGGGAAAGCAGATGCGACAGATGAAGCCTGTTTCCAAGCCTTGGCGACAGCTCAGTGTCGAGAATTTGTCGAAAAACTACCAGAAGGCTTGGATACCCTAGTCATGGAAAATGGTAAAAACTTCTCAGGTGGTCAACGCCAACGTTTAACCATTGCCCGCGCCTTGATCCGGAAGCCACATCTCTTGATTTTAGATGACTCACTTTCAGCCTTGGACTATCAGACAGATTTGGACTTGCGCCAAGCCTTGGCACGTGATTTAGAGAGTGCCATGATCATTATTTCTCAGCGTGTTCGCTCAATTCAGCAGGCTAAGGAAATCTTAGTCTTAGACAGTGGTCGCCTAGTTGGCAAAGGCACTCATGAAGCCTTGCTTGCCAGCTCACCAGAATATCAAGCGATCGTTGCATCACAGAAGGAGGAACATGACTAAATCAAAACAAACAGCCTCATGGCGTTTCTTCTTACCTTATTTACTGGCCTTTCGCCTAGAGCTCATTTTATCTATCATTTTTGGCTTAGCCAGTGGGATCACCGTTGTTTTAATGACTTATTATATCGGTCTGAGCGTCGATCAGATGGTTCATCGTGGACAGGTTAATTTTCCGATTTTGAGACATATATTACTCTTGCTCGTCGGTGTCTTAATCGTAACTGTCATCAGCCAATGGCTCATCCAGCGCCTTAGTAATCGCCTGGCCTATCGGTCAGTCGCTGTCCTGCGTAAGGATGCTTATGACCACCTAAACCAGTTGCCCTTACGCTATTATGATCAAACCGCTCATGGTAATATCGTCAGTCGCTTTACCAATGACATGGATAATATCTCAGTCGCAAGTGCTGCCGTCTTTAATCAACTCTTTTCTGGCATTACCGTTGTCATTGTGGCCTTAGTCTTCATGCTCTATCTCAGTCCGATTTTGACCTTGGTTGTCTTGATTTCAACACCGATTATTTTCTTGGTCTCATGGCTCGTTGCGCGAGCATCACAGCAAGACTTTGTGAGTCAGCAACAGATTATCGGAGACATTTCGGGTTATATCACGGAAATGATCGGCAACCAGAAAACGGTTAAGGCTTTTCAGCGAGAAACAGCCAATCAGGCCCAATTTGAAGACTTGAACCAAGACCTCTATGTCAAAGGTCAGAAAGCCCAGTTTTCTTCTGCCTTGACCAATCCCCTGTCACGTTTTGTAGACCATTTGGCCTATCTATCAGTGGGCTGTGTCGGTGCTCTCATGGCGCTCAACGGTTCAACCGCAGTCACGATTGGTGTCATCTCTAGTTTTACCATCTATGCCAGTCAGTTTTCTAAGCCATTTATCGAGATTTCAGGGATTACGACACAGATTCAGACCGCATTTGCCGGTTTGAGACGGACGCAGGAACTCATGGATCAGCCGATTGAAACGCAAGATGCTCCTGATGCCCGTATTTTAACGCACGCCAAGGGTGACATTGATTTTCAAGAGGTCAGCTTTGGTTATCACCCTGGTCAAGCATTGATTACCGATTTTTCACTCAAGGTAGCACCGGGTGAGATGATCGCTATTGTCGGTAAAACAGGTGCCGGTAAATCGACTTTGATCAACCTTTTAATGCGTTTTTACGATGTGGATAAGGGTGCAATTTTAATAGACGGGACGGATATTCGTGACATGACGCGCGATAGTCTGCGCCAAAGTTTTGGCATGGTTTTACAAGAAACCTGGTTATTTGGCAGTTCACTACGTGCCAATCTCTGCTATGGTCGAGAAAATGCGACAGATGAAGAAATCTACGCCGCCTTGAAAGAAGCGCACATGTACGACTTTGTCATGCGTTTGCCAGATAAGTTAGAGACACAAGTTGGGGCGCACGCTCTCAAGATTTCTGAAGGTCAGCGTCAGCTTTTAACCATTGCCAGAACCATGATCAGCCAACCAGATATGCTGATCTTGGACGAAGCGACAAGTTCCGTGGATACTTTGACGGAGCAAAAGATTTCGCAGGCTTTCTTAAAGATGATGACGGGACGCACCAGTTTTGTCATTGCCCATCGCCTGTCAACGATTAAAAATGCCGACAAAATTTTAGTCCTCAATCAAGGTCAAATTGTCGAAATTGGCAGTCATGACCAACTGATGGTGCAAGAGGGCTACTACTACCAGTTGCAACAAGCCCAGTTCGCTAAGTAAAGTTGTTATCGAAACAAGTCTGAGATTTTTCTCGGCTTTTTTCGTATAATAGAATATAGACATTATAAATATTGGAGAAATCATGAAAACAAGAGGATTTGAACTGGTCACAGCCTATGAAAAAGCAGGTATTGACCTTCCCGTCAGAAGCACCGCACATGCAGCAGGCTACGACTTCATCGCAGCAGAAACGATCAGCCTAAATCCAGGCGAAATTAAACTCATCCCGACTGGTATTAAAGCCTATATGCAAGCAGGAGAAGTGCTCTATCTCTACGATCGCTCATCCAATCCACGCAAAAAAGGCCTGGTTTTGATCAACAGCGTCGGCGTTATAGACGGAGACTATTACGGCAATCCCAATAATGAAGGCCATATTTTCGCCCAAATGAAAAATATCACCGACCAAGTCGTAGAAGTCGCCAAAGGCGAGCGCATCGTCCAAGGCGTTTTTGCACCATTTCTCTTAGCAGATGTAGACAGTGCTGAAGGCGCACGCATCGGTGGCTTTGGTAGCACAGGGGCATAAGATGGCGAAAGCAAAATCAAAATTCGTCTGCCAATCCTGTGGGTATCAGTCACCCAAATATCTGGGTCGCTGTCCTAATTGTGGCGCATGGAACTCTTTTATCGAAGAAATTGAAGCCAAAGAGGTCAAAAATGCGCGCGTGACCCTGACTGGGGAGAAAACGCGACCGGTTAAGCTAGGAGAAGTCGAAAGTCTAGACACACCCCGTGTTTTGACAGACATGGGCGAATTTAACCGTGTCCTTGGTGGGGGTGTCGTACCGGGTAGCTTGATTCTTATCGGTGGTGACCCAGGGATTGGGAAATCAACCATTCTCTTACAAGTTTCTGTGCAGTTGGCAAATCTCGGTCGTGTCCTCTATGTGTCAGGTGAGGAATCAGCCCAACAAATCAAGATGCGAGCTGAACGTTTGGGTGATTTGGATTCTGATTTTTACCTCTACGCAGAAAATAATATGCAAAATATCCGAGCTGAAATTGAAAAATTGCAGCCAGATTTTCTGGTCATTGACTCCATTCAAACCGTGATGAGCCCTGATATCACAGGCGTTCAAGGCTCAGTCAGCCAAGTGCGAGAAGTGACTGCAGAGCTACTCCAAATCGCCAAAACCAATAATATCGCGACCTTTATCGTCGGTCATGTCACCAAGGAAGGCAGCCTTGCCGGCCCCAGAATGCTAGAGCATATGGTGGATACGGTGCTTTATTTTGAAGGGGAGCGCCAGCATACTTTCCGGATTTTGCGAGCAGTGAAAAATCGATTTGGGTCGACTAATGAAATCGGAATTTTTGAGATGCAATCTCAAGGACTGGTCGAAGTGACCAATCCCAGTGAAATCTTTTTGGAAGAACGTTTAGAAGGGGCGACAGGCTCAGCTATCGTTGTGTCAATGGAAGGGACTAGACCGATTTTGGTCGAAATTCAAGCGCTTGTCACACCAACGATTTTTGGTAATGCCAGACGAACAACTTCGGGCCTTGATTTTAATCGTGTCAGCTTGATCATGGCAGTCCTTGAAAAACGTGCGAATCTATTGCTCCAAAATCAAGATGCTTACCTCAAATCAGCAGGTGGCGTCAAGTTAGATGAACCAGCGATTGACTTGGCCATCGCGATCGCTATTGCGTCGAGTTATAAAGAAAAACCGACAGCACCAGATGTTGCCTTTATCGGTGAAATTGGGTTGACAGGCGAAATTCGTCGGGTCAACCGTATCGAAAGTCGGATTAATGAAGCGGCTAAACTAGGCTTCAAAAAACTCTACGCCCCTAAAAATTCCTTGGCAGGGTTAGAGATCCCACCGTCTATCCAAGTCATTGGGGTCACGACTTTAGCCGAAGTTTTGCAGAAGGTCTTTGCTTGAACAAGACATTTTTAAGGTAAATATGATAAAATAAGGATGTGTTCCCATTTGGTAACGCATCTTTATTTACTTCGTATGGTAGCGCAACCAATTGATCATACGCACGCACTTGAGTTGCGACGCCTTGAAACGCTGAAAAAATAAAAGTCCGAACGAAGGTTGCTCAATGGACACTTTTCCTATTTTTCATCGTCTCAAAGCAGTCGCCTCAACATCTTGAAGGAGGAATGGATGAAAAGAATCATCATTCATGCCTTGATGGCTATTGTCGGCGCAACGCTTGGCGATACGTTTCTACCCGAGTTTTGGGTGCTCGTCCATCAAAGGCAATTTGAAAACAACGCAGTAGTCAATAGTTTAATTGGCGCAATTATTTTTCTGATTTTTTCTTTTATATTTATCAGACTACTGTTGAACTTTGTCGATAAAATTGACCAAACCATTGCAACCATTAATATTCCCAAAATCACTTGGGGCTTTATGGGGGGTGTGATTGGTCTAGTCATTGGCGCCATTGCCAGTATTCCGCTGTGGATTTTGCGGACACCCGTTTTGTCAACGGTCATTCCTTTTTTGCTGATGATGCTGACCATTTATGTTGGCTATAGCATTTCGTCAAAACGTGAAGCGGATATTTTTAAATTCTTCAGTCGGAAAAAAGCTGCGGTAACTGAAAAAGCAGAGAAGCCCGAGAAGAGAGACAAGCGTAAACATAAAAATTATGCCAAATTATTGGACACCAGCGTCCTGATTGATGGTCGGATTTTCGATATTCTCAAAACAGGCTTTTTGGACGGTGAAATCATCGTGCCAAACTTTGTCTTGTTAGAGTTGCAACTGCTGTCTGATAGTAATGACAATCTCAAGCGTGCCAAGGGTCGCAGAGGCCTTGACTTGGTCAATGACATGAAAGAAATCGCTAAAGTCACGGTCGCAAGCAAGGACTATTCTGATATTCATGAAGTCGATACCAAGCTTTTGCGCTATGCGTCTGAAACTGGGGCAGCACTTGTAACTAATGACTTCAACCTTAACAAAGTCGCTGAAATCCAGGGCGTGCAGGTTTTAAATATCAACGATTTAGCAAACGCGGTGAAGCCGCAGCTGATCGTCGGTGATACACTTGACATTCAAATTGTGAAAAAAGGGACGGAGCGTCGGCAAGGGATCGGCTATCTGCCAGACGGGACGATGATCGTTGTCGAAGAGACGGCTGATTTGATTGATAAAACGGTTAAAATCGAAGTGACCAAGTCGCTTCAAACTTCGGCTGGTCGCATGATTTTTGGGGAACTGGCACGATGAGTGGGCAGGGTCATAAAGCTTACAGTGCCATCCTTTTGGCTGCGGGTTCAGGCAGTCGAATGGCAGCTGACCGTAATAAAATTTTTTTGACACTGGCAGATCAGGCGATTTTTCAATATGCGCTAGACTTGTTCTTGTCGGATTCAGATTGCAAGCAAGTGATTTTGGTTGGGAAAGCTGATGAAAAAGCCTATTTTACGGCATTTCTATCGGACCGCGTGTGCTTTGTTGTCGGCGGTGCAGAACGGCAGGATTCTGTCAGGCATGCGCTTGAAGAAGTTTCAGAAGCTGCGGTCATGATTCATGACGGCGCGCGGCCATTTGTCACGCTGGCTGAATTAGCAGCCTTAAAAGCTCAGGATAATGCGATTTTGGCAGTACCGGTCAAGGATACGATTAAGCAGGTCGATCCAGACGGAAAAATCAAGCAGACAGTCCCACGCGACAAGCTTTGGGGCGCCCAAACACCCCAATTTTTTGAGACCAGTCTCATCCAAGAGGTGCATCACATCGCCCATTTGAAAGGGTTTCTGGGGACTGACGATGCCAGTTTGGTGGAGGTCTTTTCTGATCAGCCTGTCACCATTGTCCCAGGCTCTTATGAAAATATCAAAATCACGACACCGGAAGATCTGATTTTCGGGCAAGCGATTTTGACACATCGGTCTGAGGCCTGAGGTATTTGAAAAATAATTTTGCTATAATACAATCAAAAGAATGGAGTGGAGATTATGGCGGATAACAAAATGAAGTACACGATTGACAGCAACATGCAGTTTCCGATGATTGAAATTGCGCTGGAAACGGGAGAGTTTGCCTACATTCAGCGTGGGAGCATGATTTATCATAATGCCGCGGTCACGTTGACGTCTGAGCTGAATGCCAAAGGCAGTGGCATTGGCAAGCTGTTCAAGGCAGCGGGTCGTGCCATGACATCGGGTGAGAGCGTCTTTATCACCAAAGCGGTGTCAAGTAATGACAACGGGATCATCGCGCTTGCACCTTCAACACCCGGGCAAGTCATGCCTCTAGATCTGGGTGCTAAACAGTATCGCCTCAACGACGGTGCCTTTCTGGCGCTTGACGGTAGCGCCCAGTACACCATGGAACGGCAAAGTGTCGGCAAAGCCTTTTTCGGCGGCCAAGGCGGTCTCTTCGTCATGACGACCAACGGCGTTGGGACACTCCTGGTCAATGCTTTTGGTAGCATCAAAAAAATCGAACTCCAAAGCCAAGAAATCACGATTGATAACGCCCACGTCGTTGCCTGGTCAACCACCTTGGATTACAACATTCACCTAGAAAATGGCTTCGTCCAGTCCATCGGCACAGGTGAAGGCATCGTCAACACCTTCCGTGGTACCGGCGAAATCTACGTGCAGAGCCTCAACATCGAAACCTTCGCCAACATCATGAAAAACTACATCGTAACAGACGGCCATTCAGGCTCATCTGGCAACCCACTTGGAGGACTATTCGATGCCCTCACTTAAAATCGGCCACGGCTATGATGTGCATCAGTTGGTACATGGTCGTCAGTTGATCATTGGCGGTGTGAATATCCCGCATGAGACAGGACTTTTAGGCCATTCGGATGCGGATGTGCTTTTACACGCCATTACGGATGCGATCATTGGGGCGTTGGGCATGGGTGACATTGGTCATGCCTTTCCCGATACCAATCCAGAAACGGAAGGCATCGCCTCAACGCAAATCCTAGCTGACATCTATCAAAAAATGGTCGAAAAAGGCTATGCAATTGGCAATATTGATGCCACGATTTTGGCAGAGGTACCCAAAATGGCACCTCATCTCCAACAAATGAAGCAAAACATTGCGACAATCTTGAAAACGGATATTGCCAACGTCAATATCAAAGCGACAACAACAGAAAAACTAGGCTTTGTCGGTCGCCGTGAAGGCATGGCTTGTGAAGCGGTGGTTTTGATTGGTCAAGTTTAACATCTTGAGCTAAAGCTTATAAAATGAGGAAAGCGCAGTAAGAAAGTTAGCGCTTTTTTTGATATTTTGGTAAAATAGGAATGACGATTGAAACAACAGTTTATAAACCAATCCTGGTTTATAAGTTAGATTAAGGACGTAAAAATGACAAACAAAATTCGTGTGCGTTACGCACCATCCCCTACTGGTTTATTACATATCGGAAATGCTCGGACGGCACTTTTTAACTATCTGTATGCCCGTCATCATGGTGGGGATTTTATCATCCGGATTGAAGATACCGACCGTAAACGCCATGTTGAAGATGGTGAGCGCTCACAGCTCGATAACTTGCGTTGGCTTGGGATTGACTGGGATGAGTCGCCTGAAACGCATGACAACTACCGCCAATCTGAACGCTTGTCTCTTTATCAAACGTATATCGATGAGTTACTCGCATCAGGCAAAGCTTATAAATCTTACAAGACAGAAGCAGAAATTGCAGCTGACCGTGAAGCACAAGAAGCGAAAGGTCTACCGCCGGTTTACATTAGCGAATATGCTGGTTTGACTGAAGCTGAAATCGCTGATTACATGGCGCAACGTGAAGCTGACGGCATCGTGCCAACGGTTCGGATCAGAGTACCAGAAGGGTCTATCTACAAGTGGCATGATATCGTCAAAGGCGATATTGAGTTTGAAGGTAAGAACATCGGTGGTGACTGGGTCATTCAAAAACGTGATGGCTATCCAACTTATAACTTTGCTGTTGTCGTGGATGACCACGATATGCAAATTTCTCACGTCATTCGTGGCGATGACCATATTGCCAACACCCCTAAACAATTAATGATTTACGAAGCGCTCGGTTGGGACGTGCCTGAATTTGGTCACATGACCTTGATCATCAACTCTGAAACGGGTAAAAAATTATCAAAACGTGATACCAATACTCTGCAATTTATCGAAGACTATCGTAAAAAAGGGTATTTGTCAGAAGCCGTTTTCAACTTTATCGCTTTGCTAGGTTGGAATCCTGGTGGCGAAGAAGAAATCTTCTCTCAAGCGCAATTGATTGACTTGTTCGATGAAAATCGTTTGTCTAAATCACCTGCAGCATTCGACCAAAAGAAACTGGACTGGTTGGATAACGACTATATCAAGCGTGCTGATTTGGATAAAATCTTTGACATGGCGAAACCATTCTTAGAAGCTGCTGGTCGCTTGGATGACAAGTCGAAACATTTGGTTGAGCTTTACCAACCTCAGTTAAAATCAGTAGATGAAATCGTGCCTTTAACGGATCTCTTTTATGCTGAGTTTCCATCGTTATCTGATGCTGCAAAAGAAGTCTTAGAAACTGAAACTGCACCCATTGTCATCAAAGCCTTTAAGGAAAAACTCGAAGCTTTGGCGGATGCGGATTATGTTAAAGATAACATCTTCCCACTGATCAAGGAAGTGCAAAAGGAAACAGGGATCAAAGGAAAAAATCTCTTCATGCCGATTCGAATCGCTGTTTCTGGTGAAATGCATGGTCCTGAGCTGCCAGATACGATTTACTTGTTAGGCAAGGAAAAAGCTGTGAAACACTTGGCACAGTTTATCAAATAACAATGTTTCGTTATGTCTTAATTGAAACGGATGAAAAATATCCTGATATTTTGGCGTTCTATGAACGCAATCAGGATTTTTTTGCCTTGAGTCAGAACAGCGCTGTGACGTTAGCACAAGTTGATGCCGATGTGCAGGCGGGACCGAAAGACTTGGCGCCAGAAAATAAGAGATATTTTTTGATTACGGATGACAACGAGACGCCGATTGCCGTTCTGGACTATGCGCTGGGATATCCAGATGTGCAAACAGTGTTCATTGGCTTATTGATCGTTGATCAGCATTTTCGGGGGCAAGGCATAGGTCGTGCAATTGCGGCTGAACAGTTGACTTATTTCCGCAGTATCGGCATGACAAAAGTCCGGCTAGCTGTCCTTGAGAATAATCCTGCAGGACTTGCTTTTTGGCAGGGACTTGGGTTTGAAATCGTTGATGCAAGCAAACGCTCAACTGATGGAGACCTGGTGCACGTTTTACGTTATCGACTATCAGAAAAATGACCCCAGTCCTGAGGTCATTTTTCTTATCCTTAAAGTTGATTGACAAAAAAGTCAAAAATGGCGCGTTCGTCAGATATCGTATCCCAAGTCCCTTCTGGATGCCATTGGACACCCAGTAAACGTTTGGCTTTGTTTTCAACAGCTTCAATCACACCGTCACTGGCTGTGGCGATGGTTGTCAAGTCGTCAGCCAAGCGATCAATCATCTGGTGATGATAAGAATTGACATGATAAGTTTCAGGTAGGAAATTGAGACTTGAGGTTGGCTCAACGGTAACGAAATGTGACGTAAATTGTGATTTAGTTGGGGCTTGCTGGTGCTTCAAGGTCGCAAGGTCAAGATTCCGATACAGGCTAACATCCTGATGCAAGGTCCCCCCAAGCGCCACGTTAAGCAACTGATGGCCACGGCAGACACCCAGCAAGGCTTTTTCTTGCTTGATGACTTCATGGATAGCCGCGATCTCAAAACGATCACGTTCAGGATTGATATTGCCAAGCAAAGGATGGGGGTCCTGACCATAAAAGAGTGGGGCAATATCTTCGCCACCCGTCAGTAGGACTTTGTCGACTAGCTTAATGGTGTCAGGAAGTTTAGCTAAATCCCGATCAATCGGAATCATCATCACAGTTGCCCCAACGCTTTGTAAAGCGTCGATAAAAGCAGTCCGCGTATAAGTCACAGGAAATTGATGAAAGGGCAGCTCGGGTGTACTTAAAAATTGAGAGCCCAGAATGCCGATAGTGGTCATATTTTCTTACTTTCTTTTTTCGTTTTTGGGAGATAAAGGCGTGATTTTTCCAGATCAATGGCATAGCTGACCTCACGATTATCACGAACCGTGTGCTCAAAGTCCGTGCTATACAGCACAAGCCGCAGCGTATCCCCCGCTTCAAAATCATAAATCGTCGGCTGCAAGCGCAGTTCAACCCGGAACCAGTCATCCGCGACAACCGAATTAACCTCCGTCAGTTGCTGACGATTCTGCAGATTCATGAAACCTTTGGTAACCACCTGATAAGGCTTGTCGACCAAAGTCAGCTCACGCAAATCATCCAACATAAAGTTCCGCCCGCGGTCAATGGTCTTGGGCTCAAGCAGCGTGCTGACATCCGTCAGACGTTTCTTGGAGCCGAAATCTAAAACCTGAGCCGATAACATTCCTTTTGTATCATTGAGTTTCAGCCGCAAATCAAGCACAATCTGACCATTGACCTGCAAAGCTTCAGGGAGATGGATATCAATCACGGCAGCATTGGCCTGATCTTCAAATAAATCCGCTTTAAATTTTTGGAAATTTTGACTGTAGTGATCAAAGGTCTCAACAGGATAGTGATTGTCAAACTGGTCAAACTCACCTACAAAACCAAGGGGCAGGACTTCAATCTCATGCCCGCCAAATTCAGGTAGCCCCTCAAAAGATTGGGCGACACCATTTTTCTGCCAAATAACAGGTGGCAAGTCAAGCGTCAAGTCACGGTCTAACAGTTTAGCTGAAAAATAAGCATTGATCGTTTCAGAAAAATCAAGTGACTGCCAGTTATTGATATAGATGTGGCTACCTTGATGTAGAAAAGCGTGTTTGGTCACGTGTTCAGGTAGGGTATGCCAAAAATTAAAGGCATGAGAAGGCGTGACATTAAAATCTTGCAAGCCATGGACGATAAGGATATCAGCCTTGACCTTATCAACATATGTCAGATAATTTCTAGCGTGCCAGTAGGCGTTATAATCGCCAGAGGTGCGATCTAGCGCTTGGCTCATGTCAGCGAGCTGTTTTTGGTAGGCGGTGTTATTGACCAAGAAATCCGCGGCATCGAGGTTCCGAGAGTAAGTCAGTTCAGCGAGAACATCGAGGTCTTCACCGGGGTAGCCGCCAGGACTTCGGACGAGGCCATTTTCACGGTAGTAGTCGTACCAGCTCGTGATGCCAGCCTCGGCAAGAATGACATCGAGGCCTGCGACACCAGTCGTTGCGGCGCCATAAGCGAGGGTGCCAAGATAGGATTTGCCGGTCATGGCGACATGACCATTGGCCCAATCAGCAGTTAAAACATGCGTCTTTTGGCGATTGGTAAAGGCGCGTGCACGACCGTTGAGCCAGTCAATGACAGCTGTCACACCCGCAATCTGCTGATCATCACCCGAAGTCTGGAAGCCATCAGAACCACGTGTGCCGACACTTGCGACGTATATCGATGCGAAACCGCGCGCGAGGAAATAGTCATTAAGGGAATAGGTCCAAGTATGGGTAAAATGCTCGGTAGCTTGGTTATTGTCAGCAAGTGGCACCTCAGGAGTCGGATAATTTGGTCGCGCAAGCGTCGGCTCAGCCAGTTCAATCTGACCCGGCGCTTTCTCAGCCAAGTCAACGGTCATATCATGCAGTTTAGCGTCATTGGCCTTGATATTGGTCCCAAAATGATAAGGACTAGCCGTCA
This sequence comes from Lactococcus sp., assembly GCA_047833645.1. Taxonomy (GTDB): domain Bacteria; phylum Bacillota; class Bacilli; order Lactobacillales; family Streptococcaceae; genus Pseudolactococcus. The sequence continues at coordinate 934,872 of CP181259.1, read as the reverse complement.
TGATCGCAGGCACCTGACCATCATATTGTGGCCGAATAATCTCGACCTTAATCAGATCATATTGACCGCGATTCTGCGTATCAACCGAACTTTCCACATAGACCACTTCACGAATGAGCTGGCTCGTATCAAAGGTTGCTAGGCTCTTATCATTGAAAAAATGGTAGTGGTTATCCAGCGGTATGAGGCCTTCGGATACCCAGTGTTCGACTAAAACCATGCCCGTTTGGCGACGGGTGTTCATCACCAGATAGATCGCAGAAATCACTTGCTGGGCTGCTGGCTCAGATGTTAGATCAACCAAAGGTAAATTGACTGATTTGGCAAAAGTCACCGCCTCTGATAGCTGAAAGTCAAAATGTGCCACAAAATCAAGCAACTGTAAACTAATGGCATAAAAAATATCCCAAGTCAAAGGCGTCTCAGACGCTAAAAAATCACAGACCGTTTCATGGTCAGTAGCTGCTAAACTAGTCAGGGCAATCGGCGCAGTCTGGAGCCAATTTTTAAGCGTTGCTTTGGCAGTAGCGGTGGTCTCGAATTTAAAGCCAAGACCAGCCAAGTCGCGTAGTTCTTGGTTAAAGGGTTGCTCTATAATAGAAAAGTGATTGAATTGCATCGTGTCTCCTTCATGCATGTCTTGTGTCATTTTCTTCGTCTGAGGCAAACAGGCGTTCTACAAAATTATAACAAAAAGGGCAATCAAAAGGTCTTAAATAAACCTTAAACTTTCATGAAAATGTTCAGTATCACTTTACAGGCCCTGTATTTTCTGATAAACTTATAAGGTACTTATCATTAGCACTTGAGTTTTTGGATTCTGAGGCTTTTTTTTTGAAATCTCATATCAGTTAACTCAAATACTTAACAAAGGAGATTACGCACAAAAATGGACGTAACATGGATGACAAAATACCTTGCTGAATTCCTCGGAACAGCAATTCTCATTATTCTCGGTAACGGCGCGGTCGCAAACGTTGACCTCAAAGGAACTAAAGGATTCGCTTCAGGTTGGATGACCATTGCTTGGGGTTATGGTTGTGGGGTAATGATCCCTGCTTTGATGTTTGGTAATGTTTCAGGTAACCACATCAACCCAGCCTTCACACTTGGCCTTGCCGTTTCAGGCTTCTTCCCATGGGCACACGTGGCACAATACATCGTGGCACAAATTCTTGGGGCAATCGTTGGTCAAGCCGTTATCGTAATGGTTTATCGCCCTTACTACTTGAAAACAACAAACTCAAATCATATTCTTGGCACATTCTCAACAATTGATAACGTTGATGATGGCACTGCGGCTTCACGTCGTGGCGCAACCATCAATGGTTTCTTAAATGAGTTCTTCGGGTCATTTGTGCTTTTCTTCGCGGCACTTGGTTTGACTAAAAACTTCTTCGGTGCTGAAGTAATCCCTGCCCTTGACAAATTATTGTCAGCGCAAGGCGGTGCTAACGGTGCGGCAACGAAAGTTGCGGACATGGACATTGCGACTAAAGTGCAACAAGGCATTGTCGGTTTAACAACTGGTAATGCTGGGTCACTTGCAGTGGCGCATTTGGCACTTGGTTTCCTTGTGATGACACTCGTTGCCTCACTTGGTGGTGCTACTGGTCCTGGTCTTAACCCAGCGCGTGACCTTGGTCCTCGTATCCTTCACGCGATCCTGCCTAAATCAATCCTTGGCGAAAGCAAGTCTGATTCTAAATGGTGGTATGCTTGGGTTCCTGTCTTGTCACCAATCTTGGCTGGTATTTCTGCCATCGCCTTGTTCAAAATTATTTTCATCTAAGCTTGATTATTTCAATGATAATCAGCATAAAAATCCCCGGTCAAACGATTTTGACCAGGGATTTTTGAATCAGTTCAATGTTTATTTGAGTAGGAAAAAGCTAATCATACCGAAGGCATTCCAGAGAAAATGAACGGTCATATTGAGGTAAAAGTTACGATGTTTGGCATAGAGACCGGTTAAAACGAGACTCATTAGACCATAGGTTGCAAAACTTGCCAAGTCTGTCGGGCCATGTGCTGCAGTAAAGAGGGCCCAGGCAAAAACAGCTGCGACTTTCGGCCATTTGTTAAATACGAGCTCAAACAGACCCACGCGAAAGATCAGCTCTTCGAAAAATCCAGCAGATGTTGTCATGACGACAAAGACTAATGGTGGTAGCATTTTACCGATGTTGTTAATGATGTCTTGATTTTCAGTACTATTGGTCCCAGTTAGGGACATAATCAGGCCAGAAATGATGGCAGCACCAAACATCATGCCGAAGCCGCCAGCGATTTTACCCAGAGGGAAGTCACGCCAGCTAGGCTTGGGGATCAGGTGGTATTTGCGGGCCCAGATGTAGGAGAGCCAGACACAGACGGCGAAGAGCAGGAGATAGAGGCCGATTTTCCATAGCTCGAAATGCCCTTGCCGATTGATGGCGATGCCCGGCAGGGCTGATGAAACCTGCCATAAGATGAGGGCCCAGATAAAGGTGAGCCGTGTCTGCCAAGTTTGAGGTGGCGTCTCATGCGGGGGCAGGAGCGGCTCTTGCTTGGTCTTGTTTTGTGCGAGTTCTAAATAATTCATGTTTATAAGATAACATATTTGATAAGATTTCACAATGATTTGCCTAAAAATACCCGCGCTAGCGCGGGTCATGGTGAAAGTCGAGCAAGCAACAGCTTTGCTTTTGAGCAGCAGCAGGCAGAAATTCCCATAAAAAATGATAAATTTTTGTAAATTTTGCTAGAGTTGACTATAATAGAGATAACAAAAAATACTTAAGAACAAAATTGCCTCTGACTTAAGGTCTGACCTGACCTTAACGACGTGAGAAAAATCAGAAAAAGAGAGAAAATGAAGACAGTTTTTGATAATATTGAGAGAGCCGTACCCGTCATTCGCGTCAATAATCGTGATTTGAACCTGGCATTTTACATGGAAACGTTGGGCTTAAAAGTCATCTCAGAAGAAAATGCTTTGGCCATGCTCGGGAGTCAAGCGGCTAAAACTCGCACAGATACCCGTTTGATCTTGGAAGAATCACCAAGTATGCGGACACGTGCTGTAGCTGGCGTTAAAAAATTACGAAAAATTGTGATTGAAAGCCCTGAATTTACAGAAGGCTTTGAAGCGACTTCACCAGAAGGTGATCTTTTTGAGATTGTCCCAAGTCAGTCTGAGACACAGGACATCAAAATCACTGAGATTCAGCTCAATACGAGCAACTTGAAAGATGCCTTGGCCTTTTATGTTGAAGGCTTCGGTTTAAGCGAAAAAGATAACGTCGTGCAACTGCCTTTTGGCAAAATTTCTTATACTGCAGCGCAAGGACCTGATTTGTTGACCAGTCCTGAAGAAGTCTGGGATCTTGAAATCATTGAATATGAAGTAGCACCAGAAGTTGACTTGCATCATATCGCAATGCAGTTAGATGATCTAGGCTTAGATTATTATGTGGATAAAAAAGGTAAAATTTTGACCTTAACAGACGGTCAAAATCTAGAAATATGGTTCATGAAATGATTGCCGCGATGTCGGACAATCCTTTTGACCTTGTGAAAGCATATGTCGCATCTGGAATTTTTCCAGGTGCTTCTTTTGCGATTGTCAATGGCAGGACGGTACAGAAACAAGTTGATGGCTACGAACGCTTGAAGCCTGATCCCGTCCCCTTACGAGCGGGCATGGCCTATGATTTAGCCAGTGTCTCCAAGGTCGTCGGCACGGGAACCTTGATGATTAACCTGATTTTGTCAGGTCAAATCGGACTTGATGACCTCTTAACTGCACACTATCCGGATTTTACAGGTCCAGGTGGGGACACGCTCACCATTCGACAGCTTTTGACGCATACCTCCGGCATTGACCCCTTCATCAAAAATCGCAATCACTTGGCCTATGACGACCTTCGGACAGCCCTTAATCACCTCACCGTCACAGCAGATAAGACCTTTCATTACACCGATGTGAACTTTATCTTACTTGGCTTCATGCTTGAAACCCTTTACGGACAGGACTTGGCGGACATTCTGCAAGATCAGATCTTCACGCCCTTTCAGATGCCCCACACCGGATTTACGGCACCTGATAGGACAGTCGCGACAGCCTGGGACCTGCCAAAAGGCCTTGTCCACGATCCCAAAGCTCAGGTCTTGGGCCGTCATACAGGCTCAGCCGGCCTCTTTTCAGATCTGGACGACCTGATTGCCTTTGCCCAAGCCTACTTGACCAATCCCGCCTACCTGGCCCTGCTGCAAGACTACGCCCAAGCCGACAAACCGCGCAGCCTAGCCTGGGATCTCATCGGACTTGAAAGGTCATCTCAAATCGCTCAAACCCAGGTGGGCCAATGGTTGCTACACACAGGCTACACTGGGACTTTCATCCTGATTAACTTAAAGACCCAGCAAGCCGTGATTTTTCTGTCCAATCGTGTCCATTTACAGGATGACCGCAAGCAATGGCTAGCAGATCGAGATGTTTTAATCCAAGCTTTTTTAAAACTGATGGCAGACCTTGAACAGTCATAGGTCGAGTTTCAAGTCTTCAAGAAAGAGAAGGTGTGAAAGCCTTTGAGCGGCTACAGGTCGCGAATGACCCCGCTTGGCAGGAGCATAGCGCAGGTCAAGTTTCAGACATTTAGAATTCACTTTAGGAATTCTAAATATTTGAAAACCATAGAAAATCCCTGAAATTTTCCAGAAAATATGGTATAATAGTGCCAAAATTTAAGCACAGTTGGCGCAAAAAAATCAAGATAACAGCAACAACGCCTCACGCCAATGCCGACGAAAAGAATGATAGGAAATTTTGAGTATTAGCTATTTTAAAAATGCTTTGAAGATAGGACAAATGATATGAGTCGAATGATGCCAGCGCGCATCCGCGCAGAGGGTGCGGAACTTTTTGATAAAGGCCTGATGACCGATGTGTCTGTCAGTGGAATGAAACTTTCGGCTGATGTTGATGGTGAACAAGTCGTTTATGACTTAGACGGTCAGAACGACTTGTGTTTTTGTGATGTCTTCCAACGCAATCATCGCTATTGCCGGCATATTGCCGCTGTTGAAGAATATCTAAAAAAAGCGGATATTGAGGCAGTTGAGGAAGAAAAGAAAGCTTATGAAGCTGAGGTCGAAAAATCAAAAGAATTGCAAGCCTCTGCTGACTTTCTCGCGCAAGTCAACGATGATAAATGGGCCAACCCATCAGAAAAATTAACCTTAGAAGTCGAAGTTTCAGATCCCCAGTTGCTGGAATCCTTTTACTATAGCGGTAATTTTCTGGCTTTCACCTTGAAAATTCGGCTGACGAGCATGTCTCGAGCCTACATCGTGAAAGACTTGCCGCATTTTATCACCTTGCTCAGAAAAGGTGGGACCTACCTGATCGGGAGTTCCCACTATGTGACGCTGATGCTGTCACATTTCGACCAGGCCAGTCAAGATTTTTTAACTTATCTACTGAAAATCACGCCGAGCCAGGAAGAAATGGCCTTGACCAATTTATTTCGTAAGCTGGGTCGTTATTTCGTCCCTCATGCGGGTCTGCTTCCGGAGCTACTCGCTTTGACGGAGGCTATGGAATTTTCGATGAAAATTTCGGAAAAACAGGTCAAGTATTTCAGCGTTTTGCCGTTGGATGATGAAGGCGACGTCTTCCAGTTCGAGGTTAAACCCCTAGATGATGTCATCGAGCTGACGATCAAAGAGATGCCGCATCAAACCTTCTTTGAAGGCGACATCATCTATCGGGACCACGTGTTTTACCAGTTGGATGCCGAGCAGTTAGAGATTTTAAACCTCTTAGCCAAGGTGCCAATGGCATCAGACGGCTTGAAAATGATCTATTTTGATTATGATGACAAGGATAAATTAGCTCAGGCTTTACAAATCTTTGAAAAATTGGGTTATGTGGATGCGCCGGATGCCTTTAAAATCCGACCATTTAAACCGAAATTCAGCTTTGACTTAGACCGTTTCTTGACCTTACAGATCGCATTTGACTATGGGGATTTCCAGATTACCAGCTTTAGGGAGTTGGACACCCTTGACTTTTCACGGCAGTTACGGTTAGAAAAGCGCATTTTTGATTTGGTCAAACGCTCAGGGTTTTCAGTTGGCTTTGAGACACAGATTAACCGCCCCAAAGGTGAGGCAATCTATGGCTTTTTCGCTGACATTCTCCCACAATTTGCCAAATTGGGCGATGTGACCCTGTCACCCAGCGTCCAAGAACTCCAAATCACAGAGAATTTTGAGATTGACATTGATCAAAATGGTGGGTTGTTAGAAATCAATTTCAGCTTACCCCATGTCCCTGAACAAGAATTTTCAAAACTCGTGGCACGATTGCAGGAAAATGCGGGGTATTATGTCACCGAGTCGGGGCAATTAATCTTGCTAGATGAGCAGTTTGATGCAGTCAAGCAAGTCCTGACGGATATGTCAGATGACGTGCAGGTCGGCGCAGGCAAGCTCGCTGTCCCGACCTTTAAAACCTTCCAACTCTCTAAAATTTTTGGCGACCAGGATGGGGTATCATTTTCAAGTCAGTTTGAAGCCTTATACGACAATTTGACTAACCCACACGCCTTTCCTTATGACAAACCAGAACAAATTAAGGCGACTTTGCGGCCCTATCAAGAAGATGGCGTACGCTGGATGAAGATGCTCAGTAGCTATCACATGGGCGGTGTGCTGGCGGATGATATGGGACTGGGTAAGACCTTGCAGTCGATTACTTATCTTGCCAGCAATCTGGTGCCAGGTGATACTGCTTTGATCGTCTCGCCCTCTAGTTTGATTTATAACTGGTCGAATGAGTTTGCTAAGTTTGCACCCGATCTTGAAGTTGTCGTTGTGGATGGCACGAAACCAGAACGTTCTACTTTGTTAGATAATCCGAAAACACAGATTTTTATCACCAGTTACGGTAGCTTTTTGAAAGATGTGACCACCTATCAAGCACTGGAGCTGAATTATTTACTGATTGATGAAGCACAAACGGTTAAAAACTTTAATTCTAAGACCAATAAAGCCTTGTCTCAGCTTAAGGTGGATCATATCTTTGCCTTATCGGGTACACCGATTGAGAATCGGGTCGATGAGATTTGGGCGATTTTCCAAATTATCATGCCGGGGATTTTAGGGGATCGTAAGAAATTCCGTAAGCTAAAACACGATGCGATTTCACGCATGATTCAGCCCTTTGTCATGCGGCGTCGTAAGGAAGATGTGCTGCTGGAATTACCAGACAAGCTGGAAATGATTCAGTATAGTGAGCTTGAGGAGTCGCAAAAAATTATCTATCTGGCGCAGCTTGAAGCCATTCAAAATCGTGTGAGAAACATGAACGACTATGAATTTTCGCGTTCGAAGATTGAGATTTTGGCGGGGATCACCCGTTTGCGGCAAATCTGTGATACACCGGCTTTATTTATGCCGGATTACACGGGAACCTCTGGTAAACTCAAAAGTCTGGCTCAGCTCTTGCAGCAAATCAAGGATGCGGGGCATCGACCGCTCATTTTTTCACAGTTCCGAAAAATGTTTCCGCATATCGAGAAACAATTGGAAGCAGCGGGGATTTCGAGCTATCAGTTGACCGGGTCAACACCGGTTAAAGATCGGATGAAAATGGTCAAGGCCTTTAATGCAGGGTCACGTGATGCCTTTTTGATTTCACTTAAGGCTGGCGGGACAGGTCTGAATTTGACGTCTGCTGATGTCGTCATTTTGATCGACTTGTGGTGGAATCCGTCGGTCGAAGAGCAAGCTATCTCGCGGGCTCACCGCATGGGCCAAACGAAAACGGTAGAAGTGATTCGACTGATTACGCGTGGCACGATCGAGGAGAAAATCATGGCGCTGCAGGATAGTAAGCGCGATATGGTGTCGACGGTGTTAGATGGCGGTGGCGATGATAGCACGATTTCTAAGGATGAAATGAAGTCTATTTTGGGGCTTTAAAGGCGAGAAATTCTCATAAGCCGAGACTATTCCCCAAATTTTTGGTACAATGTAGTTGGTATCTCTTGTCGACGGCTTCTTTGGTCGACGGATGCGCTCAAACATTCTTTAACTCAAGTGAAAGTAAGGCCAAACATGGAAAATTCGTATCCTAAAAATAAAATAACCTTTCCGATTATGCCGGATGATGCGGTCTTAACACCGGATCATCGCGTGATCATGACCAATCAACAACTTTTAACCAAAAATCCGGATGCAGCGACAGAGCGGTTCGAGTCGTTTGCTGGGAACAAGGCAAACGCTTCTAACCTGATGTCAGAGACTGCGGGTGAATCGGAACAAATGAGTACTTTTGAGACGCGTCGGCAAACACCGACGGTTAACGGCAAACGCCCGCTGAGCAAAAATTTCAAGGCGTCAGCGGATCCCATGCCGATTAAGAAAAAATCAACCTTGGTTGAGGATGCGAGGAAGCGTGCGCGTGAAAATGCGGTGGCGCCTAAGCCTGTTAAACCTTATGTCAATCCACTAGAACGGGCGTCGTCCGATGAATTAGGGATCAAGGGTTTGGCGAATAAAAAAGTGGCTCAAACGCAGCATTCACTGGGACAGTCCGTTTCAGGCTTTGATAAAACAGCGGCGCGTCAGTCAAATGGGTCTTTATTTGATGAGCCCAAGCAAGACTATTTTGCAAGTAAACATCAGCACCGTGATGGTTTTGATACCGTGGACTAATGCAGAGCAGTCAGAGCAGTCACTAAGTAGCGCGAGCGTTCGTATGAATTAGGAAGGAAGAGAGTTGCCTTAGGCTGAGTGATAAGGTGCAGTAGTTGGTGAAAGTTTCAAGGAAATTTTCAATCTCATTTGCACCATTGGCCAATCCAACTTTTAAAAGAGTAGACAAATGTCACAAAAAACGTATCATTTTATCGGAATCAAAGGGTCTGGCATGTCAGCACTGGCCCTCATGCTGCACCAAATGGGTCACAAGGTGCAAGGGTCTGATTCAACAGATTACTACTTTACCCAGCGTGGCTTAGAGAAAGCGGGCATTCCGCTCTTGCCATTTGACACGAAAAATATCACGCCAGAGGTCGAAATCATTGTCGGCAATGCTTTCCGGGATGATAACAATGTCGAAGTGGCTTATGCCAATAAAAACGGCTACCACTATGTCCGCTACCATGAGTTTCTCGGTCAATTCATGACCAACTTCACGTCAATCGGCGTAGCCGGTGCCCATGGCAAAACCTCAACGACAGGTCTTTTGGCGCACGTCATGCGTCACGTGACAGACACGTCTTATCTGATCGGTGATGGCACAGGCCGCGGCTCAGCAGACTCTAAATTCTTTGTTTTCGAGTCGGATGAGTATGAGCGTCATTTCCTGCCCTACCATCCTGAATACACGATCATCACCAATGTCGATTTTGATCATCCTGACTATTTCACAGGCATTGACGACGTTTTCGACGCCTTCCAAAGCTATGCCAATCAAATCACCAAAGGTATCTTCGTCTACGGTGATGATAAATACCTGCAAAAATTGACAGCCGATGTACCGATCTACCGTTACGGCTTCTCTGACAACGATGACTATATCGCCAAAGACGTGACGCGGACGACCAGCGGCTCGAAATTTACCGCCTATTTCCACGACCAAAAAATCGGAGAATTTGTCGTGCCGACTTATGGCAAACATAATATCTTGAATGCCCTGGCAGTTGTTGCCGTTACCCATCAAGATGGTTTCGATGCCAAAGAAGTGGCCAAATATATGGCAACATTTGGCGGTGTAAAACGTCGTTTCACTGAAAAACGGATCGGTGATCAGGTCATTATCGATGATTTTGCCCACCATCCGACTGAAATCGAAGCAACGGTGGACGCAGCGCGTCAAAAATATCCGGATAAAGAAATCGTCGCAGTCTTCCAGCCCCACACCTTTACACGGACCATTGCTCTGATTGATGAATTTGCGACAAGCTTGAACCAGGCTGACGCCGTTTACTTGGCACAGATTTATGGCTCAGCACGTGAGGTTGACCATGGCGATGTCAAAGTGGAAGACCTAGCTGTGAAAATTGACAAACCAGCTAAAGTGATTACTGTGGATAATGTCTCACCCTTACTTGACCATGACAATGCGGTCTACGTCTTCATGGGTGCAGGCGATATTCAAAAGTATGAGTATGCCTTTGAATCACTCTTGTCACAATTGACAAGTAATGTCCAATAAACTCAAAAAATAAGATAAAGAGCTAGGACAAAAAGCCTCTAAAAAATAGGTTTTGAACATTTTCGATGCTAATCAGAATCGTTCATCGCCTATTTTTATATCATTTTTCGAAAAAATTTCAAGCAACATGATAAATCGTCAGAAAGACTATCAAAATGGTTTAAAAATCGCTGATTTTGTGTGGAATCGGTAATCTTTCTGGGAAAGATAACGAAATTGGTAAGAAATTGAAACTGGCCGTTACAATTTGATTGTCTAGTTTACTTTTCTCTTTTGGTAGCTGAGTGTTTTGTCTCAGCTTCTTATCTTCACAATCAATTAAGCCATATAACTAAAGGGGATAGGGATCAACAATGATCATTAGACAGGTAATACCAGCAGATTTAGAAGTGGCTTACAAGATAGAAGCCGCTAACTTTTCACCAGAAGAAGCCGCGACTTATGAGGTTGTCAAAGCGCGCATCGCTAAAATTCCAGACACCTTTTTAGTGGCAGAAATTGACGGTCAAGTTGCAGGTTATATCGAAGGTCCCGTGATTCAGGCGCGCCATTTAACGGACGACCTGTTTCAAACAGTGACAGAAAATCCGGCAACGGGTGGCTACATTGCAGTGACGAGTTTATCCGTCGCAGCAGATTTTAAAGGTCAAGCCGTTGGCACAAGATTAATCGCAGCCATGAAAGACCTGGCGCGGGCGCAAAATCGTCAGGGGATTACATTGACCTGCCACGACTATTTGATTCCCTATTATGAAAAAAATGGTTTCGAGAACGATGGTCAATCCCAATCGGCGCACGGCGGTACCATTTGGTATGATCTAGTTTGGGAAAACCTCCTGTAAAACACAGAAAACGCATTGGCTATCCAGGCCAACGCGTTTTCTTTAAGGGAGTTATTATGAAAAAATATTTTAGGAATGCCTTAAGTATAGCCAAGCAAACTTAAATGAGACTTAAAGCAAAGCTTAAAAGTCGACTTCAGGATTGTGGTATAATAAAAGCTATGAAAATGGAAAAAATCGAAACGGCATTTGGCCTTTTGCTCACCAATGTCCAGGAACTTGAAACACGTTTGGCCACGCATTTTTATGATGCCTTGATTGAGCAAAATGTGAGCTATCTCGGCCAAGCAGCATCGGCAGACCTGCAAGAACGCAACACACAATTACGAGCGCTCAAGTTGACAAAACAAGAGTGGCAAAAAGTCTATCAATTTGCCCTGATTAAAGGTGCCAAGGACATGCGCCTGCAGGCCAACCACCAATTAACGCCTGATGCCATTGGCTATATCATCAATTTTATGATCGAGACCCTGTCTCCTGAAACGAGCTTGTCTATGTTGGAGCTCGGGTCGGGCACGGGAAATTTGGCTGAAACGTTATTAACCGGGATGCCGGACAAAACCATAAGTTATACAGGTTTTGAAGTCGACGATTTGATGATCGACCTGTCGGCCAGTATCGCGGATGTCATGCAAACCTCAGCTCAATTTTTGCAGATTGATGCCGTGCGGCCACAAGTCATCGAGCCAGTCGATCTCCTGCTGTCAGACCTGCCGGTAGGCTATTACCCTGACGATGCAATCGCTCAGCGTTCACTTGTCGGCAGTCAGACGGAGCACACCTATGCCCACCACTTGCTGATGGCGCAGGGCTTCAAGTACCTCAAATCCGATGGCTATGCGATTTTTCTTGCACCGAGTGATTTGCTGTCCAGTCCACAAGCTGATTTATTAAAAAAATGGTTGCAGGATTATGCCAGCGTCGCTGCTGTCATTACCCTACCAGAAGACATTGTCACTGAAAACCATAGCAAGGCAATCTTTGTCTTACAAAAGTCTGCACAAGGCAAAACACCCTTTGTTTTTCCACTGACAAGTCTGACAAATCCTGAGATTGTGCAAACTTTCATGACGCAATTCCGTCAAAATATGATATAATTTAAGGGAAAACGTTTTCAACACGGGCGTTTTTATAAGCACCAAGCGATATCTGAAAGTGTTGCTTGAATACCTTTGGGGACTGGCAGCCGTGAGATGAATCAAAAATATACTCACCAAACCAGTCGCCTCAACACCTTAAACTAGGAGAGAATGGAACATGTCAAAAACAATTGCGATTAATGCCGGTAGCTCAAGTCTTAAATGGCAGCTTTACCAAATGCCAGAAGAAACAGTGATCGCTAAAGGGCTGATTGAACGGATTGGCTTACCGGAGTCAGTGTCGACAGTGAGTTTTGAAGGCGATAAACACGTCACCGTTAAAAATATCCACAATCACACAGAAGCTGTCGCGATTTTGATGAACGACCTTAAAAACTTGAACATCATCGCACACTTCTCAGAAATCACTGGGACAGGCCACCGTGTTGTGGCTGGTGGCGAAATATTTAAAGACTCAGTTTTAATTGACAATGATGTGGCCAATCAAATCGAAGCGTTATCTGATTTAGCGCCTTTACATAATCCAGCAAACGTTGCGGGGATCTATGCTTTCTGTGCGCTCTTGCCAGAAGCAACACACGTCGCAGTCTTCGATACGGCCTTCCACTCAACCATGCCTGCGGTTGCCTACCGTTACCCAGTACCAAATGCGCTTTACGACGAGTATGCAGTTCGTAAGTACGGGGCCCACGGGACGAGCCATATGTACGTTGCTCAGAAAGCGGCTGACTATCTTGGTAAACCAGCTGAAGACCTTAAACTCATCACAGCCCATATCGGGAATGGTGTGAGTTTGACAGCCATTGATGGTGGCAAATCAGTTGATACCTCGATGGGCTTCACCCCACTTGCCGGCGTCATGATGGGTACACGGACAGGCGAGTTAGATGCTTCAATCATCCCTTACATCATGGCCAAAACGGGGATTACGGATGTGGCTGAAGTCATCGATACCTTTAATAAAAAGTCAGGCTTAGCAGGCATTTCAGATCGTTCATCGGATATGCGTGATATTATCTCTGCTCGTGAAGCGGGGGATGAAAAAGCGACCCTAGCTTTTGATATGTATGTCAACCGAATTCAAAAATTTATCGGCCAATATTTAGCTGTCTTAAATGGCGCGGACGCCCTTATCTTTACAGCTGGTATCGGTGAGAACTCTGGCCCTGTACGGAAAGCCATTGTTGATGGCTTGTCATGGTTTGGCTTAGACATCGATGAAAGCAAAAACGTTGTGGGTGCAGATGGCATCATCTCAACACCAGATGCCAAGGTCAAAGTACTCGTCATTCCAACGGATGAAGAGCTGGTCATCGCGCGTGACGTTGAAAAATTTAAGGCGCAAGCCTAAACCTACCTGAAAACTTCCTTGACGCTATTGGCGGAAGGGAGTTTTTCTTGTCATTAAGCGCAGTCAAGTTTTTTAGTCTTGACTTGAATGGTCCCAAAAAATGTCTTGTTAAGTCTCGCAGTCATCAAATCGACTTGAAATTAACTGAGAAATCCGATGGCGTTTTTTCAAAAATCGTCAAATTTGTGGTAAAATGGATAAGATGAAGTATGAAATGAACAGTATGAAAGGTGAATTATGTCTCAAGTAAAATATAAACGCGTCCTCATCAAACTTTCCGGAGAAGCACTTGCGGGGGAACGCGGTGTCGGCATTGATATTGCGACGGTTGAGGAAATCGCCAAAGAGCTGAAAGAAGTACATGATTTAGGAATCGAAATTGCCTTGGTCATCGGTGGGGGTAACCTCTGGCGTGGGGAAGCAGCTGCTGCGGCAGGGATGGAACGTGTGCCGGCCGATTATACCGGCATGTTAGGCACCGTGATGAATGCCCTTGTCATGGCAGATGCACTGGAGCGTGCGGGTGTGACGACTCGTGTTCAAACTGCCATTAATATGCAACAGCTGGCTGAACCTTATGTTCGGGGACGTGCTTTGCGCCATCTTGAAAAGGAACGCATCGTGATTTTCGCTGCTGGCACTGGTTCGCCTTATTTCTCAACCGATACGACGGCTGCGCTCAGAGCCGCTGAAATTGGTGCAGATGCCATTCTCATGGCGAAAAATGGGGTTGATGGTGTTTATAACGACGATCCGCGTACCAATGCGTCAGCCATTAAATTTGACGAGTTGACACATATCGAGGTCTTGAAGCAAGGCTTGAAGATTATGGATTCGACGGCTTCGAGCTTGTCGATGGATAATAATATCGACCTCGTCGTTTTCAATCTCAATGAAACGGGTAATATCAAGCGTGTGGTTCTAGGTGAACATATCGGAACGACCGTGTCTAATTAATTTTGAAGAAACTATAAAAGGAAGACTATCATGACAAATGACATCGTAACAACGGCGCAAGACCGTATGAGACAATCTATTGACAGTTTGCAACGTGAGTTTGGCAGTATCCGTGCTGGCCGTGCTAATGCGAGCCTACTTGACCGCATCACTGTGGACTACTATGGCGCACCAACACCTTTGAACCAATTGGCTGGGATTTCTGTTCCGGAAGCGCGTGTACTTTTGATCACACCGTTTGACAAAACCGTGATTAAAGATATCGAAGCGGCGCTCAATGCCAGTGATTTAGGGATTAATCCTCAGTCTGACGGCAATGTGATTCGTTTGGTGATTCCAGCGCTGACTGAAGAACGTCGGAAAGAGTTGGCAAAAGAAGTGAAGAAAACGGCTGAAGGTGGTAAAGTAGCCATTCGTAACATCCGTAAAGATGCCATGAATGATGCTAAGAAATCAGAGAAGGCTAAAGAAATCACTGAAGATGAGTTGAAGACACTCGAAAAAGACATTCAAAAAGTGACAGATGCTGCAGTGAAAGAAATCGATCAGCACACTGCCAACAAAGAAGAAGAACTTTTGACAGTTTAAGGCTAAGCACGAACATTAAGCCTTGATTTAATGTCTGATGGACTGACTACTTTAATTTTGATATGTAATGAAGCCCTGATGTGGGGCTTTTTTATTTGAAAAACAGAACGATTTATAAAATTTATCAGTAAAGTTAATTAAAAAAATTGACAGAAAGATTAGTTTTTGGTAGAACGATTAAGTTATCGATAATTTTAAAAAACGATAGCTTTAAATAAAAAAAGGGTGGAACTGATTAAATTGAAAAAGAAAACTAAAAAAATGTATTATGCTTTGCTTGTAACGGCATTCTTCATTGTTGGGGGAGCTGGTCTTGCACCAGTTTTGGCCAACAGTGATATTCCATGGGGCGGCGAAAGTAATACACAGTCTATCTCTGAATCGATAGACAAACTGTCACAAAATATTAGAGATAAGAAAAAAATATCACAGAATTAAATAGTACTTTAACAACTGTACAAGGGTCTTTATTAGCATCACAAAATAGTCTTGCGTCGCATCAAAGCACTGTAACAGATTTAACAAACCAACTGACAGCTTTGAAGAATGAGCTTGCTAATAAACAAAATGAACTGAACAATAAGCAAGCTGAAATTCAACAATAAATTGATGAAATCAATCAAAAAATTGCTGAAGGCAATCAAAAAGTTGCAGAGAAACAAAAAGAAGTTGATGCGAAACAAGCTGAGCTTAATTCAGTCAATCAACAATTGAATGAGAAAACGCAACAGTTTAACATTTTGCAAAGTGACTATAATCAACAAAAGGATCAGTTAACTCAAGCCAATGCAAAAATCTCTGACTATGATGCTAGACTTGAAAAAGCTAAAAAAGAAGTGAGTGATTTGAAAGCTAAAGCTGATGCTGCGGTTAACGAAGCGAATCAATAATTCATACTTTAAAAAGATGCCTGTGGTATCTTTTTTATTACCCTAAAAGTTGACCGAGAGACAAAAAATGTACGAGAAATCTCTCGCACATTTTTATTTTTGTCTGGTTTAAATTAGCTCACTTTAGCGGCAAGTGTTTCAGCGAAGGCTTCGAGTCTGACGATGTCGTCTTCTTCAGCAGCCAGGTCAACTTTAACACTGTCAGTGCCTTTTTCAGCTGATGTTTTCGCAAAAGCAGCTTCGAAATCATCAACCGATTTACAAAATTCATCGTAGAATGTATCGCCAGAACCAATGACACCGAAGAGTTTACCCGAAAGGTCCAGATCTTGCAAGTCATCGTAGAAATCAACGATTTCATCAGGTAACTCACCATCGCCGTAGGTGTAAGAAGCGACGATGGCGATGTCAGCATCTACAAAATCAGCTGCGTCAACAGTCGTACACTCGTCAATATCAACGTCGAGACCTAGTGCCTCAAGTTTTTCCGCAACGATGTCAGCAATCTCTTCAGTGTTACCTGTCATGCTGGCATATACAATCTTAGCCAAAGCCATAATAATCTCCAATTTACATTTTATGTTAAGGAAATTATACCAAAATACGCCGAAAAATCAAGTTTTGTGTCTTTTTTAGTCTATTTAATTTTTTAGAAAAATAAAACCGCTGCGACCGCCACCTTTTATCGAATAAGTTCCCTAAAGGTGGCAGAAATTTGATAAAATAGAAGTAGACTAAAAAAACGAGAAGGATATTTTAATCAATGATCACACTTAAATCCCCGCGCGAAATTGCCATGATGCAGGACGCCTCAGACGTTTTAGCCAGCATCCACGTTGGCCTTCGCGACATCATCAAACCAGGCGTTGACATGTGGGAAATCGAAAGCTACGTGCGCCGCATCTGTAAAGAAAAAAACGCCATCCCCTTGCAAATCGGCGTCGATGAGGGCAACGTCGATCCCTACCCTTACGCCACTTGCTGCTGCCTCAACGACGAAGTCGCGCACAGCTTCCCGCGCAAAGGCCACATCCTTAAATCAGGTGACTTGATTAAAGTCGACATGGTCATTGGGACAGGTGGCGGTATTGACATGAGCCAAGCTAATTTTGATGATGGGATGGCGATGAAGGCTCTGGCAGATAATTTCACCGGTGGTGTTGCGGATTCATGTTGGGCTTATGCAGTTGGGGAAGTCTCTGACGAGGTTAAACAGCTTATGGCTGTCACTAAAGAAAGTCTTTACCGTGGGATTGAAGCCGCTCAAGTTGGCAATCGCATTGGCGATATTGGTCATGCCATCCAATCTTATGCTGAAAGTTTTGGCTATGGTGTTGTCCGTGATCTCGTTGGTCACGGTGTTGGCCCAACCATGCACGAAGATCCACTGGTGCCACATTATGGCACGCCAGGAAAAGGACTCCGCTTGCGTGAAGGGATGGTCTTGACCATTGAGCCGATGATTAACACAGGTGACTGGGAAATTGACCATCCAAGTAATGAACGCGGCTATACAACGCTTGATGGCAGCCTTTCTTGCCAATATGAGCACCAATTTGTTGTGACAAAAAAAGGTCCAGTCATTCTGACTAGCCAAGGTGAAGAAGGGACGTATTAAACGACTCACAAGATACAGGAAAGGACGGCATGAAAAATTTAATTGAAAAAATTCTAGCTTCCAGGCGTCTCAATGATTTTATGTTCTTCTATAAATCAGCTGAGATGAATTTGTCGAGCATTGCCGTCGCCTATTATCTACTATTATCCCTCTTTCCGGTCCTGATGATCGTCGGCAATATCCTTCCCTTTCTCCATCTGGATACCGCCATCATTCTTGAGTTTTTGCAGGATAATCTGCCCCACCAACTCTATGCCACGGTAGCCAATATCGTCGAGAGTATTTTAGCTAAACCCAGCACAGGCTTGCTGTCGGTCTCGGTTTTGACCGGCTTTTGGACCTTTTCCAAGGCCATGACCAGTCTGCAAATGGCTATGAATAAAGCGTATGAAGTCAGCCACCATCGTGATTTCCTCGTCAGCCAATTCTTTTCGATCATCGCCAGTTTTGCCATCATCCTCTTCCTGTTTGCGGCCGTGCTCCTGTCGACATTTGGCCAAACCGTACTCGCCAAGATTTACGAGTACATCAAGTTTGACCCACGCCTCTACGCCACCCTGCATAATATGACGATTCCAGGCGTCGCCATCTCCGTCTTTTGCGCTCTGGCCCTGCTCTACTTCATCATGCCAAACGTTAAAATTCGCAAGATCCAGTATGTCCTGCCCGGTACCATTTTTTCCACCTTCGTCTTGGTCTTCTTGACCAATGTCCTAGGAAAATATATCGGAAGAACAACCGATGCGATGGCAGACTTGAAAATCGTCGGAAGTTTGGTCGTCTTCGCCTTGATGCTTTGGTTTATCTTTATCGCCAAAGTGCTGATCTTCGGCGCCATTTTAAATGCGGTTTACCTGAAACGCCATGGTGATATTGAGACAAGGCGGGGTGAAATCGTCGCCATTATCAAAAATGTCAATAGTAAAAGAGCAGAAGAAAAAGAAGCTGAGTTAGAAGTTGAGAGTTAAGAAGAGACTGGGACAAAAGTCTCAGCCATTAAAAGAGAAAAGCAGACTAGGCCATTTTGATTGCATTGTCTAGTCTGCTTTTCTCTTTTTTCGTATGGTTTTTCGGAAAGCGTACTGCTTAACCCGTCATCCAATCTAAAGTAACACAAAAATAGGCGATGAACCATTTCCTATGTTAATCGGAATAGTTCATCGCCTATTTTAGCGGACTTTTGTTTCAAATTCTTTTTTTATTTCTTTATTTTTATTGACATATTAGTTTTATACTTAAGGGAATTATGTTAAAACAGAAGCATATCATAAGAATTATTTCACATCAAGTGATAAAAATAAGTCAAGTATCTATTGAAATTTTCGCAGTAAATACTTGACAAGAAAGGTAAACCAGCGTATGTCTTAGACAGACAGACAGAGGCAGGATTCTGCCTTGATTTAGCGTACGCTTTTTTAGATGATAGTTAATGATCGGCCCTATTCGGGTAGACTTTTGGTCTACCCTGATAGGGTCGGTTTTTGATTGCATATAAAAAAATTAATTAGGAGGAAAACTATTATGACCACAACACTTAAGAAACTAGGTGCCTTACTCTTGGCGCTCGGGACGCTCTTTATCTTGAGTTTTCCAAGTCTCGTGCACGCCGCAGACACTGGCGGTTCGGATCATTTCCAGCTGACAGTCGTCGAAAACAAGGATAGCAAGTCAGGTGCTGAAATTGCTGACTTGACCATTAAAAATATCAGCGGGAAAACAGGCACCAATGTGACCTTCGAAGCTGATCTACCTACGATTTTCCAGGATAAGGACATGAAAAAGGCCACTTTTAAGGTTGGCACCTTAAAAGCTGGGGAATCTAAAACGTATCAAGTGAGTCGGAAAGCGGATGGGACGGTAGTCACCAATCCCTTGCCAACAACGGGAACAGCTAAGTCAGCGACTAGCTTACCGACAACAGGTGAGGCAACGCCGCCACTCTTGCTTACACTTGGGCTTCTCTTGGTAGCAGGTCTCATCTTCATCGGGGTTAAACGTTTCCAAGGCGCGAAACATCTACTTGCCATCTTGCTTTTACTAGCAGGATTAGGTGGTGCAGCCACAGCTAATGCGGCTGAAAAATCTTATCATCACCGTGATGAAGTGCGCAACCATGCGGTTGAACTGGCTGGTGCGACACATGTCTTCCATCTAGCAGGAGAAGGTGACTTTGAAGGCGAACCAGATGGTTCTGGCGACAAAGGCGAGTCCGGCGACAAAGGTGAATCTGGCGACAAAGGCGAGTCTGGCGACAAAGGTGAATCTGGCGACAAAGGCGAGTCTGGCGACAAAGGCGAATCTGGTGAACCAGGCTTATCCAACAACTTCACCATTACTTATTTTATCAATGGTGAAGAAGTCACAGGCTTAGACACAGATGGTTACATCGCTGGTGTCAAAACGACTTACCTACCAACCCCAACATTTACAAACGATACCTTCTCAGGTTGGTATGCTAATAAAGACTGTACGGGTGATATCATCAAAACCATCGCCAAAGAGGAAACCGGTGACAAAGTCTTCTATGGCAAAACAACGCCAAAATCACATCAAGTTACTTTTGATTTGAAGGGTGGCAAGTTCCAAGATTCAACAGCAACGACACAAGAAGTTGACCACGACGCAAAAGTGCCACAACCTAGTAATCCAGGCACAGAGGACGCAGTAAATGAAACAACAATCACAAGCTATACTTTCGCAGGCTGGTTCACAGCAGAAGATCAAGAATTTTCTTTTGACGCTTTAATCACGGAAGACATGACACTTCATGCCAAATGGGATGAAACGAGTGCCGCGAAAGTCACCATCACCTTTAGAAATTATGATGATACTGGCGATGATGTGTTGCCTCAAAAAGCCATGAAATCAGGTGAGACCCTGACGATTCCAGATGCACCGAAAGAAAACTATTATTTCTTAGGTTGGGCAGATGCAAAAAATGCAAGTAACACTGAGACGCTTTATGTGCCAGAAACTTACGATGATGTTCGTCAGGTACTAAATGCATCAGATAAAAAATATCTGGGTTATGATGTAAAATCTGACCATGAAATTCAAAATATTACTGCAAATAGAACACTTTATGCTGTTTACTACAAAAAACTAAATGCGACAGAACATGCGTCTACTGATAAGCCAACTGCTCAAGAGTTTATTTGGAATGATGCCATCTGGCGTGTGGTGAATACAAGAGATGAGGGGGCACGCCGTTTGGTCGTTAAAGTCTCAGCTTTAACAGAAGATGAAGTGGTGACAAAACTAGGTATTGCTCTTGAAAATGGGGCTGATGTGCAATATAAAGAAGCGACACAAGATAATGCCTTACGTGTCCACTTCCAGTCACAAGATGGCGCAACAGATACAGACAGTGAAACTTACTTCTTTAATGACCCTAGTGATGATGGCTATGACCGCTCACGTGTCAAAACGATCATAGATGCTTATTATAGTCAGCTAGGGGATACATCAGCGGTGCAAGCTGTGACGCTCAACACGCCAACTTTGACTCAGTATCTGGATAAAGGGGTTGGTGGTTTCACCGGAAGTGGCGCTATCTACAAAAATTGGCAATGGTCATCAGATTCTGCTGATAGTAATAACCGTAGATTCTATCGCGATGCACGCTTTGAAACAACGGTAGGTAGTACGCCACAAGCCTTTGCCTTAAGCTATGGTGATATCCATGGTGCTTTAGATGTGCCAACAGACCCTGGTAATAATAATGTGCCACTTTTAAACTTCAGTGGGACAAACATGAATGACTTTTGGCTCCGCTCGGCCGGCAACAGCTTTCAATTTGCGGGCTATGTCAACGCGGGCAATATCCGCAGCAACTTTAGTGTGAACAGCAGCCTGCCGGTTCGTCCCGCTTTGTATCTTTCGATTGATTAAATCTAACATCTGGTATCCCACATTCGGCTGCCGAGAAGGCAGAGGGGCGATTAAAGGGCTAGCACGAGGCGAGGGGTGATTATCCCGAAAATGTTTTAGCCCATTTTATAACATAAGAGCTTGAAGAAGGCATAACCTTCTCTTGAGCCGAAAAATCAACAAAAGCACAACGCGCGTTGTGCTTTTGTCTTTTGAAATGAGCTGTCAGATCGAACTAAACGACCTCAATAGAAAAATCACTAGTTTGAATAACTACACCAAGTGCCTTTAAATCTGCGAGACTTCGGTCATGTAATTTTCGAGTCCGTGCCGTTGTGGCATCTTCTATCAAAATGACCTGATAACCAGCAGCTAACAAGTCTTTAGCAGTCTTAAAAACCCCATTATTGGTGACAATGCCAGTGAGGATGATGGTCTCGATGTTTTGTTGGTCAAGAAAGGCTCGTAACTCAGGAATGGTATAGGCACTTGGTTGATACTTGGTGTAAGTCGTCACGGTGCTTTGTGCCATTAGCCCTTTTGAGATGGCGAGCTGGGTCGATTTTCGACGGAGCTTGTCAGGTAAGAACTTTTGGGTCACACTGACTAAAGCGCTGGGAATCGCAACCTTTGTCAGCATCGTGATTAATTTTTCATTTGTTGCAAGGACTTGATCTAGCGGATAGGGCTCGGCCTTTTTAAGCAATTTTAAGAGAAAAGCTTGCAGATCAATGACGAGTAATAAGGTGGTTTCTTTGTTTAGTTTCATTATTATTTTTTTGTAAAAATCAAAAATTTAGAGAAGACATAGTTCAAGACAATCGTCAGGACTTGCAGGAAGAGGGTGAGTAAAAAGACGCTTTGGTCAAGGGTGAGATGGAAGGCATTCATCAGGATACTGGGGTGAGTATCAATAAAGTACCAGTTGGCGACAACGGAGATGAGCATGACAAAGATCCGACTCGTCACAAACTTGATGAATTCTTGTAGGAGTGAATTTGTCGTCCGCTCAAAGACCCAGAACTTATTGGTCACGAAAGCAAATACAATGGATATGGTTTGCGCGATGACTTCAGATGCCACACCATTTTTCAGGGCTGAAAAGCTCAGCATTTTAAAGACAAAAAAGATGAGAGTTGCAGCGACACCCGCCACGAGATATTTAAAAATCTGGTTGCTGATGATTTTTTTTAATGTTGTTTTCATACTTGAAGTATATCATTTTTAGGATAAATTTGCTATACTTGTACTTGCTTGAAACAAGCCGCATGTGCTTGCTAGTTTTAAGCCCTCTGTACTTTCTCGCTTTGACAGAGCATATTATAATCGCGGACGCGATAAAGGAGACTTTCATGAAAAACTTTAAAGTGATCGACATGGTGCAAATCGCCATTGTCATCGCCCTCTACGTCATTATCACGGTCGTTTTAGGACCACTGGGTTCTGGCGCCGTTCAGTTTAGGCTATCGGAGTTGTTTAACTTCCTCGCCTTCTACAATAAAAAATACATCTGGGCTGTCACCATTGGCTGTATGATTTCAAATTATATGGTCTTTGGGATTGTCGATGTCATCGTCGGTGGCCTCTCCACCCTCGTTTTCGTCAGTCTAGGGGTTTATCTGTTCAAAAAGTATATGAACAAAGATGTGCTCAAAGGCCTCACCAACAAAGCCTTTATCTACTTTGCCATCTTCTTTTCTCTCTCGATGGTCACGATTGCTGCCGAGCTTGCCATCATGTTCCAAGTGCCCTTCTTCCTCACATGGCTGACCAGTAGCTTGGGCGAGCTGCTTTCGCTTTTGATCGGCGCAGTCATCATTTCTCAAGTCTCGAAACGCATGGATTTGACGAAATAGGCGTATAATAAAGCTATGACAATTTATAATTTAAAAGTAACCGACAATAAAGGAGCGCGCGTCTCTCTATCTGACTATGAGGGGCAGGCCCTTTTGATCGTTAATACGGCGACTGGCTGTGGTTTCACGCCGCAGTACAAGGGCCTTCAGGACCTCTACGACACCTACAAAGCGCAAGGCTTCACGGTTTTGGATTTCCCATCGAACCAGTTTGGCGGTCAAGCCCCTGGTAGTTCCGAAGAGATTGCTGAATTCTGTGAATTGCGCTACCACACGACCTTCCCACAATTTGCGAAAATTGATGTCAATGGTGAAAACGCTGATCCCCTTTATACTTACTTAAAAGGTGAGCAAGGCGGTGCGCTGTCATCTGACATCAAGTGGAACTTTACGAAATTCCTAGTTGATAAAACAGGACATGTCGTCAAACGCTATGGTTCAGCTAAAAAACCTGAAAATATCGCCAAAGATATCGAAGCAATACTTTAAACGCTCATTTGGGCGTTTTTATGTTATACTATAAGTATAGAAAACGCTTACAAATACAGTTGTCAAAAGAATGGAGCAAGAGTATGAACAAAGAACAAATGATCTACAAACTCAAGCAACTCGGACATAATCAAGCTAAAATTGCTGAAATTTTTATCGGTAATCAAGAATTTCACCGTGCTGAAATTGCCCAAACCAAACACATTATGTATGAAAACTTTGCGGAATTATTGGAACATTGGTTGGAGGATGAAAAAGAGCACATGGGGGCATAATAAAAGGGGGACTGAGACAAAAGGTCTCTAAAAAATAGGCTATGACCGATTTTCAATGTCAATTGGACTCGGTCATAGCCTATTTTTGCGTCACTTTGGATGAATGGTTAAGCAGGAGGATTGACCGTCATAAAAAACACCAATTTGGTATTCTTTCTGGGAAACAATACTAAATTGGTAAAAAAAGTGCTGTTTTTTTGCGAAATCGGTATTCTTTCTGAGAAACAATTCCAAATTGGTAAAAAACGTTTGGTAATTTTGGCAAAGCAATGTCAAAAAGAGAAAAGCAAGCTAGTCATATCAATGGCTAGTCTGCTTGTCTCTTTTGGTGGCTGAGAATTTGTCCCAGTCCTTTTTTTTGTCTGTCAAGATAATTTATTGAGGTCGTTCTAACTCAAATAAATCCCCTAACTCAGCATAGGTATTGCCAGCCAGTCTCGCAATCGGTTGAAAGGCATCAGGTTTGACATAGAATTTCTCCGCATCAAAGACGGCGTCAGAAAAAGCAAAATTGGTAATTTCAAGCAACATGAGGTTGCTCACAACATAACCATTAGACTCGATAGGAATATGTTTGAATAGTTTGGCCTCAAATCGAATCGGTGCATCGACGATTGATGGCACGCTGACCGTTCTGGAAGGCTCTGTCGAAATGCCGAAAGTTTCGATTTCACTCAGTTGACTCGGCAGACTAGCTGCTGTCTGATTCATGACCTCAACATTATCGGGCGAGACAAAATGAATGACAGCCTCTCCCGTTTCAAGCAAATTGTTGACCGAATCTTTTTGGCCCAGCATCGAGATGCTGACCAATGGTGGCTGGCTACTGACGACGTTGAAGAAACTGAAAGGTGCTGCATTGACGACGCCGGCGGCTGACTGGGTGGTCACCCAAGCGATAGGACGTGGAATTACACTCCCAGAAAGTAATTTATAGGCTAGATAAGGATTGAGCCGATTAAGCTCATCAGTGGTGAAATTTTTCATACTATTTTCCTTTTTTAACGAAAACGGCGACATCAGCCGCCATTTTCAAAGTGCTTATTTACTATTATTATTTATGATCATTATGAATGGCTTGGGGATTGTGGGCTAAAATCCGTGAAATCGTCCAGATGTCAGTGTCATCACGTTTGTCATGAGCGTCTGACGTGTCAAGAGGGCGAAGACGGGCAGCAGTTGCTGCTTTAACCGCTTCATCACCAGGGAAAAGATGGGGTGGTAAGCTGAGGTCGAGACCTGCTTCTGCTTTAGTTTCGTCAATCCAGAAACCGCTCGTCATCAGGGCTTCTTCGTAAGAGTCCACTTTACCAGCACCAGATTTGGCCATGTCAAGGGCGCCAATTCCCGGTGTGTCTGTCGCTAATTCAAATAAGACTTGTGGTGCGACGCGGAAGTATTCGCTTGAGAAGTAGAAGCGATCCACCAAACCAGAATCAGGGAAGCGGAAAGATTTAATCCGCTCAATCCAGTAGTTGAGACTTTCAGGGTCTTTAACCCGAAGGGCCAAGTGGTGAATGTTACCGAAACCTTGCCAAGCAACGCCTTCATCAGGGGCATCTTCGATAATCAAAGTGGCACCATTGCCGCCTTCAGCGAGTTCATATTGGTGGAAGACACCGTCATCACCTGTTTTACGGAAGCCCAAGACTTTATCTAGGACGAGATCCATATGTTCGTAATTGGCAACTTTTACAAAGACTGGGCCAAGACCTACGATGGCATGTTCGTCAGGGACATTGGATAATTGCCAAGGTTGACCTGCAGGCACACCGACATTGGTTTGGTCAGAAATGAGTTGGTATTGTTGCCCATCAAAGTCTTCAAATTCAACAAATTTCTTACCAAAACGTGTTGCAATGGCACCGTGAATGACTTCAGCTTGGTCGAAACGTGATAACCAATAAGTTAAAGCATCATCAGAAGGCACGCGGAATGACGCACGATCAATATTGTTTGTGCCTTTAGTCCCTTTAGGGATACCAGGGAAATCGAAGAAGGTCATATCAGTGCCAGCATTCCCATCTTCATCCGTGAAGTAGAGGTGGTAGGTTTCATAATCGTCTTGGTTGACGGTTAATTTGGCGAGACGTAAGCCTAAGATATTGGTGAAGAAATCATAAATGTGTTGGGCACTGGAACTAATAGCCGTAACGTGGTGAATCCCACCGAGGGGGTAACGTGGATCAATTTCAAGTGTTGAATCTTTCATGGTAGCAAGCTCCTTATTCTCATAAATCGGTTAAAAGATACTTTGTTTACGTTTGTAAACTTTAATCATAAGTTCATGATAAACGATTTTTAAATATAGTGCAAGCATTTTGACTTGCAGGTATCACGAGATATGCTTTAGTCTTTTGAAAAGGACTTCAAAATTGAAATTTTGTGGGAATTTGTTAGAATAGACCTATATGATAAAAGAACAATTTTACGTGTTTATGTTAGGCACCATCATTTATGCTTGGTTTTTTGCGGATGCTCTATTGACAGGCCGTCTCTTTTTGATGGGCTTTTGGAGTTTTTTGTTATTTCGAAAATTAAGATTCGCTTATCGTGCCGACCGCTGGATTCGTTTAAATAGTAAATAAAGGTAAGACCACGCTGTATTTGTCATGTTTTGCAAAAAAAACTCTGCTACCATGAACCGGTATCAGAGCCATTTTTTTAGGGAAATCTCGCCAGAAGATAAGACCTTGACCAGGCCGTCAGAATTGACGATTAGCTCGCCAGTCTCTGTCAAATCAGTTGCAGTTCCGATAATGGTGCGGCCATTTTCTTCAAACTCGACGGTTTTTCCAAGGATGAAAGAATGGGCTTTGTAGATGTTGAAAAAGTCTTGATGGGCACTTAAGCGATGAAACTGTGACCAGATTTCAGCAATTAAGGCATCGCGTGTGATGGTCGGCGTTTCGTTTGTAAAGAGCGACCCTGCTTTTTCTCTTAAGTCAATAGGGAAGTTGTCGATATTGAAGTTCAGACCAACGCCGATTATGATTGAGTTGCTGGATAGCAGATGCTCGACTAAGATGCCACAGATTTTTTTATGATCCAGATAGATATCATTGACCCACTTGACCAGTGGTTTTTTTGTCGTTAAATTTTCGATGGCTGTTAGGACGGCTGCTGCTGTTAATATGGTATAGTCTTTAACGTCTTCCGATATTTTAAGGACAAGCGACATATAGATGCCACCCCCATTGGCGGCAAAGTATTGCCGCCCGAAACGCCCACGGGTCTGGGTTTGCATCTCAGCGATGAAGAGCTTTTTGTCGACGAGGTCATTTTTGGCATCGCCTTGTGTTGAGGTGGTTTCGGCCATAACGGAGATGTCGGTTAGCCAAGGATTTTGCGCTAGAATCGTTTCTCTTTTTATCATACTTAAATTATATCACGGAATTAGCCAGAAATGATGGCGAAAAATGCGAGGTCGTGGTAGAATAGGAGTGTTACTTTCCGAAGGTGGTTTTAATATTTCCAAAAACCGTTTCCTGTAACCGAAAAACTAGAAAAGTAGGGGAAAAATTATGTCAGAAAAAAATCTATTCACCAGCGAAAGCGTGTCAGAAGGTCATCCAGATAAGATCGCCGATCAAATTTCGGATGCCATTTTGGATGCCATTCTCACACAGGATCCAGATGCCCATGTTGCCGCTGAAACAGTGGTTTACACGGGGTCTGTCCATGTCTTTGGTGAAATTTCAACGACTGCTTATGTCAATATCGATGAGATTGTCAGAAATACGATCAAAGAAATCGGCTATACCGATGCTAACTTTGGTTTTGACTACAAAACTGTCGGCGTTCATCCGTCTATCGTGGAGCAGTCACCAGATATTGCCCAAGGGGTCAATGAAGCGATTGAAGTGCGTGGCGCTGAGGAAAAAGATGAGCTGGATTTGATTGGCGCAGGCGACCAAGGCTTGATGTTTGGCTTTGCTAGTAAAGAAACGTCAGAATATATGCCACTTGCGATTTCACTGTCACATCAACTCGTAAAAAAATTAGCTGATTTACGCAAATCAGGTGAGATTGCTTACCTGCGTCCTGATGCCAAAAGTCAAGTCACGGTCGAATACGATGAAAACGGTAACGCCAAACGCATTGATGCCATTGTCATCTCGACCCAGCACGCACCTGAAGCGACCAATGATCAAATTCATGCGGATGTCATCGAAAAAGTCATCAAAGCAGTCATTCCGGCTGAGTTACTAGATGATAAGACGAAATATTTCATCAATCCGACAGGGCGTTTTGTCATCGGTGGCCCGCAAGGGGATTCAGGCTTGACAGGCCGTAAAATTATCGTTGACACTTATGGTGGTTATGCTCATCATGGTGGCGGTGCCTTCTCCGGGAAAGACGCGACGAAAGTCGACCGCTCGGCTTCTTATGCAGCGCGCTACATTGCGAAAAATATCGTAGCTGCAGGTCTTGCTGAAAAAGCTGAGATTCAGCTCAGCTATGCCATCGGGGTTGCCCACCCGATTTCGATTCATGTGGACACATTTGGCACAGGAAAAATCTCTTCAGAACGCTTAATCACAGCCATTCGTGAGAACTTCGATCTACGTCCTGCTGGGATTATTAAGATGTTAGACCTCAAGCGCCCAATTTACAGATCGACAGCTGCTTATGGCCATTTTGGTCGAACTGATGTTGACTTGCCATGGGAAAGATTAGATAAAGTTGATATTCTGCGCTCGCTTTTGTGAAATATCTTATAATGTGATATAATAAATTCGTATGTGTTAAGTTATACGCGTTTAAGTAAAAATGGTTACTTGATTTACTTAAATGTCGTACAAAGCTTAAGACTACGAATTTTTTTAGGCATCCCTAAAACTGCTATCGACCCGAAGATGTTTAAAAATTGATAAACAGTCAGCTTTAGCCAGGGTTTGAAGGGCACTTCAGATTGGCAAGCTGACGGATAAATTGAATTTTAAACGTCCTTCATAATATAGAAGTTTTAATGATGATCTGATATTAGAATAATGAGGAAATCAATGATTGGAGCACTTATTGGTGGCATCATCATTGCCTTGTTGATTGGATTAGGAATTGGCTTTGTTTTCCGCAATGCTCAGTTAAAAAGCGCTCAGGCAGATAGCCAGAGCTTGATTGAACATGCTGAAAATAAGGCGAATGAACTCACCAAACAGGCTAAAATTGAGTCTGAAAACCTGAAGAAAGAAGCTGAAAATCTAAGGAAAGAAAAGATTTTAGAGCTGAAAGAAGAAGGTCAAAAACGTCGTGAGTCGATAGAAAATGAATTTGCAGAAACTCGGACTGAGTTAAAAGAAACTGAGAAACGTTTGAAACAGCGTGAAGAAATCCTTGATCGTAAGGATGACACCTTGACACGTAAAGAACAATCTCTAGATTCAAAAGAAGAAAATCTATCAAACAAAACTAACACGCTCAGCAAGCGCGAAGAAGCATTGTCGCAAATCGAAGCAGAAAAGGCCGCAGAACTTGCACGAATTGCAAGCCTCAGCCACGATGAAGCAAAAGAAATTGTGCTGACTCAAACCAAAGAATCACTGTCCAAAGAAATGGCACAATTGATTCGCGCCAGCGAAGACAAAGCGATGGCCGAAGCAGATAAAAAAGCCAAAAACATCATCACCTTGGCCATGCAACGGGTATCCGGAGACTTCGTCAGTGAGCAGACGGTCAGTGTCGTGACCCTGCCGGATGATGGCATGAAAGGTCGGATTATTGGTCGTGAAGGCCGTAACATTCGAACCTTTGAAGCCTTGACAGGGATCGATGTGATCATCGACGATACACCGGAAGCTGTTATTTTATCAGGTTTTGACCCCATCCGTCGCGAAATTGCGCGCCTAACCTTGGAACAACTAGTTCAAGACGGCCGCATCCACCCAGCCCGGATCGAAGAATTGGTCGAGAAAAATCGCAAAGATTTGGATCGCAAAATTCGCGAGTACGGCGAACAAGCTGCCTTTGAAGTTGGGGCGCACACCCTGCATCCTGACCTCATGAAAATCATGGGCCGCTTGCATTTCAGAACTTCTTACGGTCAAAATGTGCTCAACCATTCGATCGAAGTGGCTAACCTCGCCGGTAATCTTGCTGGTGAGATGGGTGAAAATGTCAGCTTGGCTAAACGTGCCGGTTTCTTACATGACATCGGTAAAGCGCTAGACCATGAAATTGAAGGCAGCCACGTTGAAATTGGAACTGAATTGGCCAAGAAATATAAGGAAAATCCAGTCGTGATTAATGCGATTGCCAGTCACCACGGGGATACGGAACCAACCAATAATATCTCAGTCTTGGTCGCCGCAGCGGATGCTTTATCTGCAGCCCGTCCAGGTGCCCGTCGTGAATCGATTGAAAACTACATCAAACGCCTGCAAAACTTGGAAGAAATTTCAAATGGCTTTGACGGGGTTGACACATCATTTGCACTGCAAGCCGGTCGTGAAATTCGGGTCATGGTTAATCCAGCTAAATTGTCAGATGACAAGATGACTGTTTTAGCCCATGACATCAAAGAAAAAATTGAAAATGATATGGACTACCCAGGGAATATCAAGGTCACCGTTATTCGCGAAACCCGCGCGATTGACTACGCCAAATAAGAAAGCGTGTCACCTGACCAGGTGGCGCTTTTTTTCTTGTTAAGGCCTTGGTAATCAGGGGTCAGAAGACCGTCGCGGCATCATCCGCTTAAAATTTCGTGATTTACCCTGTTTCTATGCGCCTAGCACCTTTTCAAACTTAAGAAATTATGGTAGAATGTAAAAATAACTGAATGGACGCACGCAAAAGGGTTTGAAACTTTTGCGTGTTCCTCTGAAAGAAAGAGTGCAAACATGCCAGAACGTGGATTACTGATTGTTTTTTCTGGGCCTTCTGGGGTCGGAAAAGGAACTGTACGGGCGGCGATTTTTGAATCGAGCCAACATCAATTTGAATATTCCGTGTCAATGACGACACGCCAGCAGCGGCCAGGCGAAGTGGACGGCAAGGATTATTTTTTCAGCACGCGTGAAGCGTTTGAAGAAAGAATCAAAGCGGGTCAGATGCTAGAGTATGCGGAATATGTCGGCAATTACTATGGCACCCCCTTAGAGTATGTCAACAAAACTTTGGACAAAGGTAAGGATGTCTTCCTTGAAATTGAAGTTCAAGGTGCCTTGCAAGTCAAGGAAAAAGTGCCAGATGGTGTCTTTATCTTCTTGACGCCACCTGACTTGGACGAATTGCGTGACCGCCTTAGTGGTCGTGGGACAGATAGTCTTGAAGTGATCAATGAGCGAATGGCAAAAGCGCGTGAGGAAATCAAACTCATGAGTGAATATGACTATGCCGTTGTCAACGATGAAGTGCAACTCGCAGTTGAGCGCGTCAAAAAAATCGTAGAAGCAGAGCACTTCCGAGTGGATCGTGTCATCGGTCGCTATCAAAGTATGCTAGATGCCGCAACGCAAAAAATTAAATAAGTTACTATTGTATATAATGCTATAGCATATCGCTCATCTGTCTGTCGCTATCAAGATAGGATAGGTGAGACACTAGAATTAAACGGATAAAGAGGTTATCAAAATATGATGTTAAAACCGTCAATCGACGTCTTGTTAGACAAAGTCGATTCAAAATACTCACTCGTTGTTTTGGAAGCAAAACGTGCCCATGAATTACGGGATGGCGAAGCTGCAACCCAATCATTTTCATCTGTCAAACCGACCTTGCAAGCCTTGGAAGAATTAGCAGAAGGGAATGTCAGCATTCACCCAGCGCCTGAAGCTAAACGCACGGCCTTGAAAGAAAAACGTGAATTAGAACGCTTGCGTAAAATTGACGAGGAACGTAAAATTAAAGAACAGATTGCAAAAGAGCAAGCTGAAGAAGAAGCGAAACAACGCAAAGATAAAGGCGCACCTGAAGCACCAGCGGCAGTCGAAACACCTGAAGCGCCTGTTGCAGTTGAAGCAGACGCTGCTGAGTAAACAAAAAACTGCTTTGGCAGTTTTTTGTTTGACTTCATCTAGGGTAGGGATGGGGCCGACGTCATGAACCGGTGATGAAAGCCATGGACCATAAAGGAGTTGCTATGTCTCAAAAAATCGCACAAGTCATTGTCGATGTCCCGACGATGCAAACAGACAAACCATTTTCATATGACATACCAGAAGCCCTCGTTGATTTGATCCAAATCGGGATGCGTGTCCATGTCCCCTTTGGCCGTGGCAATCGCTTGATGCAGGGCTTTGTTATTGGCTTTGCCGATGAACCTGAACAGGAAGCTCAGGACCTTAAAGCGATTGCAGAAGTCTTGGATTTTGAACCTGTACTCAATCAAGAACAGTTGGCTTTAGCTGATGCCCTGCGAGAAACTGTTTTTTCTTATAAAATTTCCATCCTGAAGGCCATGTTGCCTAACTTATTGAACTCGTCTTACGATAAAATTTTAACGACAGAAGATGACGCCGTAGCTCAGCAGTATTTTGGTGAGACGCAAGCCCTGCACTTCTCTAGTTTGGACGAAAAAGCACAAGCCCTGATGATGAAACTTCATCGTGACGGCAAAATTGCAGTCCAATATGTTGCCCAGTCCAAAGAGACCATTAAGACGAAGAAGCGTTTAAGCCTGGCTGACCAGTATCAGTTAGATGAGCTAACCATCGCTCCTCGTGCTAAGAAGCGCTTGGCGCTACAGACCTTTTTACAAGTGCAGTACCATGCAGGAGAAAACGACTGGGATTATACCGATTTAGTCAAACTTTTTTCACGGGATGTCGTCAAATTTTTCGTGGCAGAAGGTGTTTTAAGGCTGTCGGAAGTCGAAGTGTCTCGCGCCCAAGCTTATTTTGATACCATTGCCTCAGATGAGCACAAGGTTTTAAATCCTGAGCAGGCCGCAGCATATCAGGCGATTATCGAGAATCCAGAGAAGCCCTTTCTCTTAGAAGGTGTAACGGGGTCGGGTAAAACAGAAGTCTATCTGCAAGTCATCGCCCACGCCATTGCACAAGGGAAAACAGCCATCATGCTAGTGCCGGAGATTTCTCTGACCCCCCTCATGACCAATCGGTTTATCGCGCGTTTCGGTGAGCACGTTGCCATCATGCATTCTGGTTTATCGGATGGTGAAAAGTACGATGAATGGCGCAAGATTAAGTCGGGAAAAGCTAAGGTTGTTGTTGGCGCGCGGTCGGCGATTTTTGCGCCTTTGCACCATATTGGGGCCATTATTATCGATGAAGAGCATGAAACCAGTTATAAACAAGACAGTAATCCCCGCTACCATGCGCGAGATGTTGCGGTTTGGCGGGCGCAGTATCATGGTGCAGCACTGGTTTTAGGCTCTGCAACGCCTAGCCTTGAAACACGTGCGCGGGCACAGAAAAATGTCTATCACCTCCTGCACTTGACCCAACGGGCTAGCGCTCAGGCTGAAATTCCTGAAGTCAGAATCCTTGATATGCGCAAGCACTTGACTGATAAATCCGCCTCATTTTCAGAAGTCTTGCTTGACAAAATTTCTGAAAAAATCGCCAAAGGAGAGCAAGTCGTCCTCATGCTTAATCGGCGTGGCTACTCCTCATTTATCATGTGCCGAGACTGTGGCTTCGTCCCCGAATGCCCCAACTGTGATATTTCACTCACCTTACACATGGATACGAAGACGCTGAATTGTCACTACTGTGGGCATACAACGGGCATCCCGCATACTTGCCCCAATTGCCAAAGCAAAAAAATTAGATATTATGGCAGTGGCACTCAAAAAGTTGAGGAAGAGTTATCAGAACTCCTACCAGAGGCTAGGATTTTGCGGATGGATGTCGACACCACCAAGAAAAAAGGCGCCCACGAACGCATTTTGTCAAGCTTTGGCGCTGGTGAAGCTGACATTCTTTTAGGCACGCAGATGATTGCCAAAGGCCTTGATTTTCCAAACGTCACCTTGGTCGGCGTCATCAACGCTGATACCGCCCTGAATCTCCCTGACTTTCGCTCATCAGAACGCACCTTCCAGCTCCTGACACAGGTCGCAGGTCGTGCGGGTCGTGCGGATAAAAAAGGCGAGGTGCTGATTCAAACCTTTAATCCGGATCATTACGCCATCCGTTTAGCGCAAGCGCATGATTACGAAGGCTTTTATCAACTCGAGATGGCCTTTAGACGAAAGCTGAACTATCCGCCCTATTTTTATACCGTGCAGCTTGTCATCTCCCACCAAGATGAAGATCAAGTCGTTAAAAAATCCTATGAAATCATGGCTTTACTGAAGGCCAATTTGTCAGAAAAGGCACGTGTCTTGGGACCTATTCCCAAACCTATCGCCCGGACGCACAATCTCTATCATTATCAACTCCTGATTAAATATCGTTTTGAACCCAATTTAACGCAAGCCCTCAACCAAGTTTTAGACTTAACGCAAGTCCCTGATAATAAAAAATTACGCATCGTCATTGACAATGAACCGCAGAATTTCATGTGATCTCAGTTAAGAAAAAGTGAAAAGTCCCTCTAGGTGTCAGGTAGCAGTTGACGCCTAGAGGGACTTTTAGAATGACAATTTTTGATCCGAAAATGGCGTTTTAAGCATTGTCGCCTAATATTTGCTATAATAGGACTATGAAAAAAAATCAGGAAAACTTTAACGCATCAGAACAGATCAATGATACCATCTACGGCGTCCATGCTGTCGTTGATGCCTTAACCGAAAACTTAGGCAATAAACTCTACATTCAAGACGATTTGCGGGGCAAAAATGTCGATAAACTCAAGGCACTGGCCAGTGAGAAAAAAGTCGGTATTTCTTTTGTCAGCAAAGAGAAGTTGAAAGAGATGGCAGATGGCGGTGTCCATCAAGGTTTTGTCCTCAAAACAAGCGCCTATGCCTACAAAGAATTATCGGATTTATTAGCGTTGACGCAAGAGGCTGAAAATCCCTTGCTGATTGTGATTGATGGGCTAACTGATCCCCATAATTTAGGCAGCATTCTCCGGACGGCTGACGCGACTGGCGTTTCGGGTGTGATCATCCCCAAACATCGCTCGGTCGGCGTGACGCCGGTTGTCGTAAAAACCTCTACTGGTGCCGTTAACCATGTGCCCATCGCGCGTGTGACCAACCTCTCGCAAACCTTAGATAAGCTGAAGGCTGCTGGCTTTTGGGTTTTTGGCACGGATATGAATGGGACGCCTCATGCTAAATGGCAAACGCAAGGCAAGGTGGCTTTGATCATCGGTGCTGAGGGTGCAGGGATCACGTCAAATATTAAAAAGCAAGTCGATGAGATGATCACGATTCCGATGAAGGGCCATGTTCAGAGTCTCAATGCCGGTGTGGCAGCGGGGATTTTGATGTATGAATGGGCCCGAAATTTCGGCCAATCCAACTAGTTAAAGGCAGACCCCTATGAAAAAACAACTCTTAATTGTCGACGGCTATAACATGATTGGTGCTTGGCAAGAGACCCATCAGCTTTTTCAAAATAATGATCTAGAACAAGCGCGAGATTTACTGCTTAAAAAATTGTCAGATTATGCAGGCTTCGAGGGATTAGAAATCATCTGCGTTTTTGATGCCCAGTTTGTTCCAGGGGTGACGAGTAAGTTCCAGGTCCACAATGTGCTCGTGATTTTTACCAAAGAAGACGAAACAGCCGATAGTTACATCGAAAAATTAGCGGGTAAATGCAATAATGCCCTGACAACTGTCTATGTTGCGACCAGTGACTTGGCGGAACAGTGGGTCATTTTTTCACAAGGGGCCATGCGGATTCCGGCGCAGGAACTGGAAGAACGGGTCAATCTCAGAAAACAAGATTTAACGCGCCATGCGACGACGATGACGACACAAAAACCGCGAACGTCTTGGGCGGATAGCCAATTAGATGAGCTCAAAAAACTGATGTTTGACATTGAGTAAGTCGCGTCGTCGGAGCGGTGATCACACATCAAAATAAACGGAAATGGAGTGACCATGACTTACCAAATCATTACAGATTCAACGTCAGATTTATCAGATGCTTATGCTGCAGCGCAT
Source organism: Lactococcus sp. (assembly GCA_047833645.1). GTDB lineage: Bacteria > Bacillota > Bacilli > Lactobacillales > Streptococcaceae > Pseudolactococcus. Next base: position 898,798 of record CP181259.1, on the reverse strand, counting down.
GATGTGGCCATGTTAGGCTTGACGGTGACACTCAATGACACAACTTATGAGACCGTGGGGCCTGAGCGCCTCACGAGTGATCTTTTATTGGCTCAAATGGCTAAAGGTGCTAAACCGGTCACCTCACAGATCAATGTCGGTCAATTTTCAGAACTTTTTAAGTCAGTTGTTCATTCGGGCAAGGCTGTTCTTTATCTTGGTTTTTCATCTGGTTTATCAGGCACCTATCAAAGTGCTGAAATGGCCAAGCAATTGGTTTTAGATGAGCTGCCGTCGGCCCAGATAACAACACTTGATACCTTAGCTGCGGCTTCAGGCGAGGGTTATCTCGTCAAGGAAGCGGTTAAACTGCGAGATGCGGGTGCGACATTAGCCGAAGTCGTGACAACCCTTGAAGATTTGATCCCTCGCTTGCGGAGTTGGGTCATGGCAGATGACTTATATCACTTGGCGCGTGGTGGCAGAATTTCTAAGACGGCTGCAACGGTGGGGACTTTGGTCAATATCAAACCAATCATTGATGTGGACCCTGCAGGAAAGTTGCGGCAGGTGGGAAAAATTCGAGGTAAGAAAAAGGCCTTGAAGACATTGGTGGCCAATACCTTGACTGATTTCGACCCGGCCTACCCGCATGTGATCATTGGCTACTCAGGTGCTCCTGATGTTGCCGAAACAGTCAAAACGGATTTATTGCAATCAAAGTTGATTACTGAAGTGACCCTAACGCCACTAGGGCCAACGATTGCCACGCATACAGGGACAGGAACAATCGCCATATTTTCAATTGGTAAAACGCAACGCCTCTGAAAGAATAATGTTAAATGACGAAAATCACAGCAAATATCTTGTTTTGCTGTGATTTTGTGTTAAAATAAAAAAGAGTGTTTATGCCGATAATCGGATATTAGGCAACTTTTTATATAATTAAACTTTAAAAATGATGAATGGATAATGGAAGGAGTCACTTTAATGGCCAAAAGTGGACTTTATACGGGATTGGATATCGGAACGAGCACGATCAAAGTGCTGGTAGCCGAATACGTCTCTGGTGAAATGAATATAATCGGCGTCGGAAATGCAAAATCTGACGGCTTGAAAAACGGTACAATTGTCGACATTGAAAAAGTAGCACAAGCGATTCGCAAGGCAGTCAACGCAGCTGAAGAACGTGCAGGCATCCAAATTACAGGGTTAAATGTTGCTGTGCCAGCTAATCGTCTGGAAGTCGATGCCTGTCAAGGTATGGTGACGATTAATAGCGAATCAAAAGAAGTCGTTGAGAGCGACATTAGTCAAGTCGTTGCGAGCGCTTTGATGCGGGGCATGATGCCTGAACGTGAAATCATCGCTGTCGAACCTAAAGAGTTCACAGTCGACGGTTTTTCTGGTATCTCAGATCCACGTGGCATGTTTGGTGTCCGACTTGAAATGAAAGGTCTGGTCTATACGGGTCCTAAAACCTTGGTTCATAATATTCGCCGTGCAGTTGAACGGGCAGGACTTAAGGTTGATAATATCGTGATTGCACCGCTTGCCTTAGCACACCATGTGTTAAATGAAGGCGAACGTGAGTTTGGGACGGTTGTCATTGATTTGGGCGCTGGTCAAACAACCGTTATAGCTGTTCGTGACCAAGAATTGCAGTTTGCACACATCATCCCAGAAGGTGGCGACTATATCACAAAAGATATTTCAACGGTTTTAAACACATCGCTAGACCAAGCCAATAATTTAAAACTGAACTACGGGGAAGCCTCTACAGAACGCGGTAGCAAGGAAGAAAAATTCCCTGTCAATGTCGTTGGGCATACAGAACCGGTTGAAATTACAGAATTTTATCTCTCACAAGTCATTGAAGCACGCTTGACGCAGATTTTTTCACGTGTCCGCCAAGATTTGGAACGCTCGCGTGGTCTTGAATTACCAGGCGGCATTGTCTTGCTGGGTGGCGCTGCGGCGATGCCAGGTGTGACTGAATTAGCAACGAAAATTATCGGTGCCAATGTTCGCTTGTATGTGCCAAATGAAATGGGACTTCGCAATCCAACCTTTGCACAAGTGATTTCTGTTGTGGATTACGTGGGGAGTCGTTCTGACATCGAGATTTTGGTGACAGAAGCAGCAGCTGGGAATGCCGTTTTTTCAGAACCAATTGTTGAAACGTATCATGAGCCAGCCGTTGTAAGCTTTACAGATCATGTCTATCCACAAACAAGTGATGACATGACTTATGTGGCACCTACACCACAGGTACAACCGAGTGCCCCTGTTCAAGACGCTGAACCAAAAGAAGGTCTTGTTGATAAGGTTCGCAACATGTTCGGTAGTATGTTTGATTAAGTAGACGTCAATCAGCATAAAATTTAAGTTTTGCCTTGACAGGCGCCTGACAGGACCACGTAGCGGTTCTGCTTAGGAAGCCTACAAAAGTAAAGCTTAAATTTTATGACTCTTTACGGTAAAAAATGAATTTGGAGATATAAAAACAATGGAATTTTCATTTGATGAAGCGCTGACGGAAGGCGCAGTGATAAAAGTTATTGGTGTCGGTGGCGCGGGTGGCAATGCCATCAACCGCATGGTTGAAGAAGGTGTTTCAGGCGTGGAGTTCATCGCAGCCAACACAGATGTGCAAGCACTTCGTGCGTCTAAGGCTGACACCGTCATTCAACTTGGACCAAAATTAACACGTGGTTTGGGCGCGGGCTCAAAACCAGAAGTGGGTCAAAAAGCAGCAGAAGAGTCAGCTGAAACAATCCAACAAGCACTTGAAGGCGCAGATATGGTCTTCATCACTGCCGGTATGGGTGGCGGTACAGGTACCGGTGCTGCACCAGTGATTGCCCAAATTTCTCGCGATTTAGGTGCCTTGACCGTTGGTGTGGTGACACGCCCATTTGGTTTTGAAGGCTCAAAACGGGGTTACTTTGCTTCAGAAGGGATTGAATTACTCAAAGCTTCTGTTGATACCTTGTTGATCATTTCAAACAATAACTTGCTTGAAATTGTAGACAAGAAAACGCCTTTGAAAGAAGCCTTGCAAGAAGCGGATAACGTCTTACGTCAAGGCGTCCAAGGCGTGACAGATTTGATTACAAATCCTGGCATGATCAACCTTGACTTTGCCGATGTGAAAACAGTCATGGCTAATAAAGGTGATGCCTTGATGGGTATCGGAACTGCCTCTGGTGAAGACCGTGTCATCGAAGCAACACGTAAAGCCATCTACTCACCTTTACTTGAAACAACAATCGAAGGCGCTGAAAATGTCCTTCTGAACGTGACAGGTGGCATGGACATGAGCTTGACTGAAGCACAAGATGCCTCAGAATTGGTCATTCAAGCCGCTGGCAATGACGTCAACATTCTTTTGGGGACATCGATTGATGAGTCGCTTAAAGATGAAATCCGTGTCACAGTTGTTGCGACAGGCGTTTCAGAAGATGATTTGCAACAAGCGACAACACGTCAAACCCAAACAGCAGCACCAATTGCTGAGCAACCACGTCGTCGTGTTTTAGGGTCATCAAATCTTGACTTGTCAAACAACAATTTTGCACCACGTCAAAAAACAGCAGCACCTGAAAGCTCAGCACCTGAGTCAGCGTTTGGTAACTGGGATATTCGTAAAGAAAATACAGTCCGTCAAACACCGTCAGAATCAGCAAATGCCACTGGCGTTAGCAGCTTTGGTGGGGCAACGACGTCATCAAATGACGAAGATCTTGACATCCCACCATTTTTGAAACGTTAAGCGATGATGATTTCTGAAAATGTTGCCGCTGTTTTGGCTTCAGTCGCCACTGTTGACAAGCAAGTTGGACGCAAGACAACCGTGATTGGTGTGACCAAATATGTTGAGGCTGACCAAGCTAGAGCATTGGTTGAGGCTGGCATCACCCATATCGCTGAAAATCGGACAGAACTTTTTCTGGATAAACAGGAAAAACTGTCTGATTTACCCATTACTTGGCATTTGATTGGCACCTTACAACGCCGTAAGGTCAAAGACGTCATTAACTATGTCGATTATTTTCATGCGTTAGACTCTATCAAGTTAGCCCAGGAGATTGAGAAGCGTGCGGATCATGTCATCAAGTGTTTCTTACAAGTCAATGTTTCGGGAGAGGCCAGCAAACATGGCTTTTCGCCAGATGAGTTAGTGGCTGTCTTGCCGGAAATTTCTAACTTATCAAAAGTTGAGATTGTTGGTTTAATGACCATGGCGCCGATTGCTGCGAGCGAAACAGAATTGATTGAGATTTTTGACAAGGCCAAGCGCTTGCAAGTGGACATCGCTAGTCAAGCCTTGCCACATCTCCCATGTACAGAATTATCAATGGGCATGAGCCAAGATTATCCAGAAGCCATTTTGCACGGTGCAACTTTTGTGAGAATTGGTAGCAAGTTTTTCAAATAAAGGACACCTCTAAATGCTAGAGATGACTAAAATAAGTAGGTAGAAATTAATGGCTTTAAAAGATTACATTGAGAAAGCAAAAGATTATTTTAATTTAGGAGACGAGGAAGAATCGGCACCTGTTGCACGTCCTCAAGTGGTGACGAATCAAGCGCCGGTACAACCACAAGCGCAAGCACGCCCACAAGTTATGGCGACGCCCACACCTAAACCTGAAATCAAATCAGAACGCAAGCAAAGTCGTCAGGTTGACCTTGCTGCAAATACAACACGTCAAGCCACACAACAGCGCCCAGTTGCTGCTGGCATCGTTCCAACGATTGCCATCAAGGAACCAGCAGCTTATGACAATATCATGGAATCAGCGCGCGTGATTCGCAATGGTGAGAGTGTCTTGGTCAACTTTAAAAACATGGGTGACCAACAAGCCCGTCGGTCAATTGACTTTTTAACGGGCGTTGTTTTCACGCTTGATGGCGACATTCAAAATGTCGGTGGGCAAATTTTCTTGCTCACGCCCAATGGGATGGCAGTTGATGCGGAAAAAGAATTAAGCATTCTGGCAGGTCGCAACTTTGAAGGTTTGGATACATACTAATGATCATATACTTTTTGTATCGTCTCATTACGATTTATGAGTGGCTGTTGATTATCTATGCGCTCATGAGTTGGGCACCTGATTTACGAAATAGTCAAGTTGGCAGAATCATCGGACAGTTAGCACGTCCGTTTTTGTCGATTTTTGACCGTTTACCCCTCCAGTTCGCAGGCCTAGACTTCACGATCGTGGTTGCCATCATTGCCCTGAACTGTATCCAACGTTTGTTGTTGCTCATTTTCTGATGACCCAAGCGATCTATCAGCATTTTCGGCCCAGTGAGCGTGTGTTTATCGACAAAGCTACCGACTGGCTGACCAAGGTGACTGACAGCTATAGCCTAGTAACCACGGATTTTTTAAATCCCAGACAGGTCTTCATTTTGACGACCTTGGTGCAGGGGCACCATGCGTCAGACATTCAGATCTTTACCAGCTCAGCTATCGCTGAAACAGAGTATGTGAAGGTGATTTTAGCACCCGCTTATTATCAACTGGAGGTTGCTGATTTTGAACTGGCTTGTCTACAGATTGACTTCGCCAGTAAATTTGTGACACTCAAGCATTCACAGATTTTGGGCACCCTCTTAGGTGAAACAGGACTCGAGCGATCGAAAATCGGCGATATTATCGTCCATAGCACCTTTGCTCAAGTCTTTGTTGATGCCAAGTTGGTGTCCCTCATCACGGACAGTATTCATAAGATTGCTCGTAGTGGTGTCAAGATTCGAGCAATTGAGCTGACACAAGTTGTGCCCATCACTGAGCCAACGGTCACCAAAACCGTCACGCTATCCAGTTTACGACTAGATAAAGCCATTGCAAGTGTCTTCAATATCTCTCGCAATTTAGCACAAAATTTGATACAATCAAATAAGGCAAAAGTCAATTATACGGAAGTCTTACGAAATGATTTTGAGCTAGTGACAGGTGATTTGGTCAGTATTCGAGGGCTTGGTCGACTAAAAATCGGTCAAATGCTTGGCCTAACCAAAAAAGATAAGGTCAGAGTCGAAGTCCAAATCATTTCAACTAAAAAGTAACTTGATAACACTAAGATGAGTGTGACGGATCCCTTTAAATTTGTTGGTCGTTTTCCGACATTTAAAGATAACTAGAATGAATGATAATAGGAGGTAGCACCTATGACTTTAAATAGTTTAGATGTTCAAAACAAAACGTTTCCAACTAAGATGCGTGGCTACAATAAAGCTGACGTTGATGATTTTCTCGATTTAATCATTCGAGACTATGACACATTTGCTGAAAAGATGAAAGATCAAGAACGTGAATTGAAAAGTTTACGTGAACGGGTTGAATACTTTGAAGGCATGAAAGAGTCCTTGAACAAGTCAATCGTTGTGGCACAAAGTGCCGCAGATAACTTGAAAGAACAAGCCATCAATGAAGCCAACGGTGTCACATCTGAAGCAGGCCAAAAAGCACAATACATTTTGGAATCTGCTAAAAAAGAAGCGGGTGGTATCCTGAATTCAGCCTCAGACGATGCCCGTCGTTTGGTTAAAGAAACAGACGAATTAAAACGCAAAATGCGCATTTACCATCAACGCATGATGTTGATGGTTGAAGCACAACTTGAAGGCATCAAATCTCATGAATGGGAAGAAATTCTGAAACCAACATCGACCTATATCGGAGATGGCGAAGAAAAGTTAAAAGAAATCATTGAGAGTCACGACGGCAACACCGTGCAAATTAGTCATACTGTCAATCAAGTATCAGAAATTCTTGATGCGGTAGACCAAGAAGCAACAGTTGAGCCGGTAGAACCAGTAGAACCGACTGAAGCACCAGCGCCAGTCGAAACAGCTGATTCTGAAAAAGAAGCTACAGATTCTGAAGCTTAAAAACAAGAACAGGTCAGTCACGAATATCACTAGCGAGCAAGAGATGGTGGAAGCCTTGCAATCCCTTCGTTACTGATGATCACCTTGTTTTTATCTCATCCTTGCCTGATGTATTAGTGCACCAAACAGGGATGAGAGCAACTCATAGATTGGTCTCCTTTATCGGACTTTTGAGGCTTGAATAGTGTGTATTCAAGTGAATGAGGGTGGTACCACGGCTTTTCGTCCCTTACGGAAGGCCTTTTTTTGTCGCCAGGACTTCGTTAGATTTCAGCTCACAACCCCAAGGTTGCATCGCTTCATCTGCCTCGGCCTGACGTAAAACTGTTTCATCGAAATGTTAACTTGACTGACTGTTAAGACAGTTTGAGATAAATTGTAACTGATCCATTAATCTGAAACCAAAGAAAGTGAGGCGTTGCGTCTTGACTGATAGTGATATCAGTCAAGACGCATAACTGAATATGAAAATTAAAGAAACCTTGAATCTAGGTCAAACTGCTTTTCCAATGCGTGCTGGTTTGCCTAACAAAGAACCTAAAATGCAAGAAGCGTGGGATGAGGCTGATCTTTATGCCTACCGTTTGAAAGAAAATGCTGGGAAACCATCATTTGTCCTTCATGATGGTCCTCCCTACGCCAATGGTGATATCCACGTTGGCCACGCCATGAACAAAATCTCGAAAGATATCATTATCCGTTACAAAAATATGGCGGGATTCCGGGCGCCTTACGTACCGGGGTGGGATACACATGGTCTGCCAATTGAGCAAGTCTTGACGAAAAAAGGTATCAAACGCAAAGAGCTTGATCGTGCCGAGTATCTTCGGATGTGTCGCGATTATGCTTTGACGCAAGTTGACTTGCAACGCAAAGGCTTTAAATCGTTAGGTGTTTTGGGCGACTGGGAAAATCCTTATGTGACCTTGCAACCTGAATTTGAAGCTGCGCAAATCCGTGTTTTCGGTCAAATGTCTGAAAATGGCTACATCTACAAGGGTGCGAAACCAATCTACTGGTCACCATCTTCAGAAAGCTCGCTTGCTGAAGCCGAAATCGAGTACCAAGATGTTCGTTCTGCATCCATCTATGTGGCGTTTAAAGCAACAGAGACCAAAGGTCTCTTACCAGAAGAGACAGAGTTTGTCATCTGGACAACAACACCATGGACAATCCCATCTAACTTGGGGATCTTTGCGCATCCAGACTATGATTACGTCTTGGTTGCAGTCAATGACCGAAAATTTGTCATCGCCTCAGAATTACTCAACACTGTTGCGGAGAAATTAGAATGGGCAGACTACCAAGTCCTTCAAACCATCAAAGGCTCAGACCTTGATGGGATGGTTGCCAAACATCCATTCTATGACCGTGACACATTGGTCATGAATGCTGAGTATGTAACCCTTGAGTCGGGTACTGGTCTTGTCCATGTCGCACCAGGTCATGGTGAAGATGACTATTTCTTCAGCCGCAAATACAAACTTGGTGTCCTTTCTCCTATTGACGACCGTGGTTACTATACAGATGAAGCACCAGGACTCGAAGGTCTCTTCTACGACGAAGGCAATAAAAAAGTCACAGAATGGCTGGAAGAAAACAATGCCTTGCTGAAACTTGAGTTCTTCACCCATAGCTACCCACATGACTGGCGGACGAAAAAACCAGTGATTTTCCGTGCGACACCACAGTGGTTCGCCTCTATCGATAAATTCCGCGACAACATCCTAACCGAAGTTGAAAAAGTGGACTGGGTCGTGCCATGGGGTAAAACACGTCTCTATAATATGATCCGCGACCGCGGCGACTGGGTCATCAGCCGCCAGCGCGCATGGGGCGTGCCGTTACCAATCTTCTACGCTGAAGACGGTACTGCCATCATCACACCTGAAACAACCGAACATATCGCACAACTTTTCGCTGAAAATGGCTCGATCATTTGGTGGGAACGTGAGGCTAAAGACCTATTACCAGAAGGCTTTACACACCCAGGCTCACCAAATGGTGAATTTACCAAAGAAACAGATATCATGGATGTTTGGTTTGACTCAGGTTCGTCTTGGAACGGTGTCCTGAACCAACGCGAAGAGTTGACCTATCCAGCAGACCTTTACCTAGAAGGATCTGACCAATATCGGGGTTGGTTCAATTCATCGATCACAACCTCTGTTGCGGTTAACGGCATTGCGCCCTACAAAGCTGTCTTGTCACAAGGTTTTGTCCAAGATGCTAAAGGCCGTAAATTCTCTAAATCATTAGGGAACGGGATTGCACCAAAAGACGTGACCAAACAATACGGTGCCGACATTCTTCGCCTTTGGGTCGCAAGTGTCGACAACACCTCAGACGTGCGTGTCTCAATGGATCTGATTGGTCAAACATCAGAAGCCTACCGTAAAATCAGAAATACCCTGCGTTTCTTGATTGCCAACTCATCAGACTTTGACAAAACAAAAGATGCGGTGGCTTTCGAAGACTTGAAAGGCTCTGATAAATATTTGTTAGTGCGGTTGAACCAAGTCGTTCAAGCCGTTCGTGACGCCTATGACCGTTACAACTTCATGGAAGTTTACCGGGCGATTTTCAACTTCTTGACCAATGATTTGTCAGCCTTCTACCTTGATTTTGCTAAAGATATCGTCTATATCGAAACAGCAAATTCAAGAGATCGCCGTCGCATGCAGACAGTCATGTATGAGATTTTAGTCAAATTGACAAAATTATTGGTACCAATCGTACCGCATACTGCTGAAGAAATTTGGACTTACCTCGAGCAAGAAGAAGAAGCCTACGCTTACTTGACTGAGATGCCGTCTGCTGACGTCATGACAGACGCAGCCGATATCCTCGACTTCTGGTCAGCATTCCTGGAATTCCGGACGGGCGTGCACAAGGCTTTGGAAATGGCGCGTGATGAGAAAGTCATCGGTAAATCTTTGGAAGCCAGTGTCCTCGTTTACCCAGGGGAAGCAACCAGAGTGCTCTTGGCTAGTGTTGCTGAAACAGAAGATGTAGCAACCCTCCTCATCGTTTCAGAATTGATCGTCTCTGATCAAGCAGCACCGGAAGAGGCTGTGAAAGTGGGCGATACAGCGATCTCAGTGAATCATGCTGTCGGTGGCGTTTGTCAACGTTGCCGTCGCATCGATGAGTCAGTTGGGACCAATGCTAACGCTCACTTGGTTGAACTTTGTGATCACTGTGCCAGCATCGTCGAACTAGCATTTCCTGAAGCAGCCGCTCAAGGTTTTGAATCAAAATAAAAAGTGAAAAGAAAAATCAGACTTAGGCCTGATTTTTTTTAGGGTTGAAAGTGGGATAATAAGAGTGTAGGTAAGGCTATCTACTGAAATAACTCAGGAACATCAAGGTGTTGTGAGATAATCCGACACTCGAACAACTTAAAAGAAAGTGTGACACTATGAATAATCAAAAAGAAAGAATTATGGATTTGATGCGTAAGGGCATCATCACCGAAAGTGAAGCGATTGAATTACTTGAAAAAGCTGGCCTTGATCAGGACACAAGTGCTGGGAATGCGTCAACGCAGGAAACCGATAAAGATGGCTATCAAACAGAGTCATCAGAAGCGGTGAAACAGTTTGTCAATCAAGCCGGTTCACTTATGAAAAGTCTCTTCCAATCCGCTAAGAAATCTGTCGACAACAATGTTGATTTTAGCAATGGTTTCCCAAGCTTGAAATATGTGAGCAAATCAGATTTTAAAGCCTTTGAAGGCGAGATTAAAGACATCACCGTGTCAGCAACCTCTGGCGATGTGACCGTAGTGACGAAAGATATCGAGAAAACGATTGTCGAAACGACCTATAAGGTTTATGGGGGTGTGACAGAAGTAGCCATGGACGAGTTCATCCGTGACAATGTTGTCATCGAACTCGATCAAGGTGAATTGGTTGTCAATGTCAAGAGTAAACGGATTGTCGTTGAGATGACGATTACACTTGCTGCGAGCCAGATTGAAGACGCTAAATTTGACGTGGTCAATGGGATTGTGAATATCGAAGGTCTAGTTGCTGACGATTTGACTGTTAAAAAAGTTAATGGCGATTTGATTGTCAAAGCTGGTTTATTTAAATCTGTTGTGGTTAAAGCAGTCAACGGTGAGGTTAGAGTGGCGTCAGACTTTGAAACAGCTGATATTTCCAATGTCAATGGTGAAGTTGTCGTGACCGCTACGGCTATTAATGCCGAAAACTTGAAGGTGAAAAACGTCAATGGCGATGTTAAAATTTCAGTCCCTGAAAACATCGGCGTCGTTGGCTACGTTAAAACGACATTTGGCAAGTATAAAACACGGATTGCCCTTGATAATCCGCTTGAAATTACGAAAAATGGTGCAGCCTTGATCAGAACGGCGACCAATAGCTTGACCTTGGATATCGCAACCAATACAGGTAGCATTTGGCTGAAAGATGGCGATGTTGCCCGTCAAGAGACCGCACCTGATGCACCCACTCAAGCAGAGGCTGTGGCACCAGAACCTGCTGAATCAGCAGAAACGACTGACCAACCGGAGGCGCATGAAGTCACTGAAGCACCAGTCGTAGTAGCACCAGTCGAAGCGGCTGAAACACCCTTTGTCCCGGAAGTAGACAACTCAAAATTTGACACAATTTCAGAGCACAAACCAGACGATGAAAGTGAGGTGACTCAAAACCATGAGTAAACAACTGACAAAATCAAGAACCAATAAAAAGGTATCCGGTGTGATTGGTGGTCTTGGTGAGTATTTTGGTTGGACGCCAGATGTGATTACAATTATTCGGATTGTCTATGCTGTTCTAGCCTTGACAAGTTTCGGCTCTCTCTTGGTGATTTATATCGTTGCAGCCATTGTCATGCCACAACCGACTCGAAATGACTGGAGAAATAAACAGGATTTTTCTGGATTTTCACAATGGCCGGGGGACAAGCCCACACAACCTAAAAAAATGAAAGATGTGACACCTTTTGATGATGATGACGATGATTGGTCACAATTCTAAAGGCGAACATCCCGCTTAAAATAACGCTTGATCTGGTCACAGATGAAGCGTTTTCTTATAATTTTTGATATAATGAAAACAAGTCATTCTTGTTTGAACTGCTTCAGATAAGAATGAGAAACGATTGATGAAAAACTTTGAGCAGGTAGAGGTCAAGTTTCAAGATTTCATTTGGTGAAATCGCAGAAAGACTTTGAGCGGACACTATACTCCTTCAAGCATAAAATCTTTTGTTTTGATTTTATACTTGAAGGAGTATGTTCGCGAATGACCCCGCTTGGACGTAGCGCCAGCGGAGGTCAAGTTTCAAGATTTCACCAAGTGTGAAATCGCAGAAAGGGAGAGATGATGGTCATCACAGTTGCTGAATTACTTGAAAAAATTAAATTTGATGTGGTTTATACTTCGGATAGCGCCTTGAAAAAAGAGATTACCACTTCTGATGTCACCCGTCCAGGATTGGAAATGACGGGTTACTTGGAGTATTATACACCAGAACGGATTCAACTGTTTGGGATGAAGGAATGGTCCTATGTTCAAAATGTCATCGGCGATAATCGTTATGACTTGCTTAAAAATGTTGTAACAGATGCAACACCTGCCATTATTGTGGCCAGAGGCTTGCCCATTCCAGATGAAATGATCTGCGTCGCTAAAAAACGCGATACGGTCCTCTTACAATCTACAGAACCCACGAGTCGGCTCAATGGGGCGATTACAGCTTTTCTAGACGAAAAATTGTCAACACGGACAACGGTTCATGGCGTCCTGATGGATATTTTTGGTGTCGGCGTCCTCATTCAAGGGTCATCGGGTATTGGTAAATCTGAAACTGGTTTGGAATTAATCAAGCGGGGTCACCGTTTAGTTGCGGATGACCGTGTTGATGTCTACCAAAAAGATGAGTTTACAGTCATGGGTGAACCCGCTGAAATTCTTCGTCATCTGATCGAACTGCGTGGCGTTGGGATTATTGATGTCATGAGTCTTTTTGGCGCTGGAGCTGTCATGGACAGCTCACAAATTGATTTGAGTGTTTATTTGGAAAAATATGAAAAAGGCAACGCTTATGATCGCTTGGGCAATGGAGAAACAACCATTGATTTTTCAGGCGTTGCGGTGCCACAAGTCAAAATTCCAGTCACAACAGGTCGAAACGTTTCGGTCATTATCGAAGCAGCGGTCATGAACTTTCGGGCTAAAAACATGGGCTTTGATGCCACGAAGATGTTTGAAGAACGTCTCTCTAATCTGATTGCGAAGAATTCATAAGATGGGACCATTATATTTAGCGATCAATCCAGTCGCATTGAAACTTGGACCCCTTGAAATTCGTTGGTATGCCCTGTGTATTGTGACAGGTGTTGTTGTGGCCGTTTGGCTGGCGATGAAAGAAGCGCCACGCAAGAAAATCAAACCAGATGACATTTTAGACTTTATTTTAATTGCTTTTCCCATCGCGATTATCGGGGCACGCCTCTACTACATCCTGTTTGATTTAGGCTATTATCGTCAGAATCCGGGTGAAATTTTCGCCATCTGGCATGGCGGTCTCGCCATTTATGGTGGCTTGATTGCGGGTGCTGCGACCCTTTTCATTTTTTCTTACTACAAAATGATCGCCCCGCTTGATTTTCTGGATATTGCCGTACCAGGTGTTCTCGTTGCCCAAGCCATGGGACGTTGGGGTAATTTCTTTAACCAAGAAGCTTTCGGTAAGGCCGTCAACTCTTTGGACTACCTGCCTGGTTTCATCAAAAATCAAATGTACATTGACAACAGCTACCGCACCCCGACCTTCCTTTATGAGTCCTCTTGGAATCTCATAGGTTTTGTCCTCGTCATGAGCCTCCGCCATCGTCTCAAAGCCTTGAGATCCGGCGACATTGCCGCCTTTTATCTGATCTGGTATGGCCTAGGGCGCTTCGTCATCGAAGGTATGCGGACCGACAGCCTCATGTTAGGCCCCATTCGCGTCTCACAAGCCCTATCGCTCGTCCTCGTGGCCGGCGGCCTCATCCTTGTTTTAGTCAACCACAAAGTGAGCAAATATTTCCTTAATAAGCCGTAATTTGTTATAATTCAAATAGAGGCATTGTTATTCTTGGACATGCTAGTGGCTCAGCTAGGCTGTGCTGCTATGATGCGCAAGGAAAGTAGAAAGAAACACATTTAGAAAAGAGGTAGGTATGGGAGATATCGCATTGATCATCATCGCTGTTGCCGTAGCAGTCCTGGTGATCTTCTTGGTCGTTTTAATTGTCAAGGCCATGAAAACAGTGGATGAAGTCAATCGAACGATTGCCATCGTCACACAGGACACGGATATTCTGATGAAACAAGCAGATACGTTGATGGCCAAGACCAATACCCTGCTGGATGATGTGAACAGTAAAATCGTCACCATTGATCCACTTTTCACAGCTGTTGCTGACTTATCTGAAAGTGTTTCTAAAGTCAACCGTTCTGGTAACGCCTTTGCAACACGTTTCAAAGGCAAGGCAACTAATGCGGGGAAAGCCACGGCTATCGTGTCCTTAGGACGTGGTGCCGGCAAACTCTTTAGTCGAAAGAAAAATAAGGCCTAACACTAACGTCATAACGCTAGAGTATTAACTTAATGATTGCAATAGATCATCCTAAAGGAGAAATAATAATGGCTAAGAAAACAGGTTTTTTAGTAGGTGCAATTCTAGGCGCTTTAGCAGGCGCTGCAGCAGCTTTGGCAACAGCACCCAAAGAAGGTAAAAAATTACGTCAAGACGTGAAAGACTTTTACCAAGATTATAAAGAGGATCCTCAAGCTAAATTTGATGACCTCAAAGAAACAGCAGTTAATTTTTATGATGAAAAATCAGCTCAATTGGTTGATTTTTCAACGGACAAGTACAATGACATCAGAGAAAAATTCGACAATGGTGACATCTCTGCTGAAAAAGCAAAAGATTTCCTAGTGGCCAAAAAAGATGACATTAAAGCTAAAATTGATTCAGGTGAGTTATCGAAAGAAAAAGTTCTGGATTTCTTAGCCTTGACAAAAGAAAAAATTGCGGATAAAGTGAGCGATCTCAAAGGGACAGTTGCAGAGGAAGCGGAAGACGTAGCAGACGATTTTGAACTGGAATTGGAACAAGAAGACTTGGTTAAAAAAGCGGATGAAATTTCTGCCAAAGCAGACAAAGTAGTCTCAGAAGCATCAAACCAAGTGGTTGAAACGGTAGAAAAAGTTTCTGACGAGATCGCTGACTAACATAGGCTAACAAAAAAGGACTATCCAAAGTATTGGCAGTCCTTTTTTGATTGACTTCATGTGATACCTTTGAAAGGTATCAAACTTGACTAAATTCAAAAGTTAGTCAAGACCATAAGGCTTAGTGTGACACACGTTTGCGTGCAGCTTTACGACGATTTTCGTTAATGAATTCTTCTTTTTTGAGTTCAGGGTCAATAATCGTTTTCTTGACAGCGAAAATGCCAGCAGCAGTTGCAGCGAGTGTTCCAACAACACCAGTAATGATACCTTTACCAAATTTCTTCATTTGAAAATCCTCCTAAGTTATATGCTATAATTTAATTATAACATCTTCTTACTTAAAAGTGTTGTAGATTCAAGCTCTGTTTGTTTAATGCTTGAAAATTAATGTAAATTAACCAAGAAACTAACCAAGCAATCGAAAAATCATTAGTTGAATACAAAATAAAGTCTATCAGCAAGAAAAAAACTGATAGACTTTATTTTGTATTCAAAAGATGTTATTCATAGAAACAATCTGACTCATGATAAGGAGTTAAACCAAGTTTATCAGAAATAATGTTATTAAATTCATCAATTATAATACCGTCTAAATTATAGGGAAGATTTAAATTATCTATGATTTGTTGGTAATTTGTGTCTGTTGTGAAGTCGTATTTTTCATATAGCATTTTCATAGATTCACGAATGATAAATTATAAGTACCATATTTATATGGTTATGTATGGCTAACTTCATTTAACAATTTATCTTATATTATTTCAATGTATATATAATAATTTCCATATAATATTTTTTATATAACTATGTTACAATGTAGGTGTAACTTAATTATTCTTTTATTTTCTGCCTCTAGTTTTGAATCTACTTATTTTGCTGATGAATAGTATATTCAAAATTTTCTTACACGAAAGGTGCATTATATGAAAAAATCTAATTATGTCTTACTGGTATATTTTCTTAGCTTATTTTTGACATATACCAAATATCCAAGTGTAGAGAGCCATTTTAAATTTACCTCTTATAATGCTTTTCAAACAGTTGTTAAGTCGCCATTCAATGATAAGGAATGGCTAACGCTAATCTTACTTGTTCTATCCATTATTAGCTATATTATTTTAAGATTTTTTATAAAAAAATATAGACAATATGGTAATATCATCCTATTAACAAGTTTCATATGGTTTTCTTTATTACAACTTTCACCTTCTATTATAGCAGGAGGTAAGGTTTATCTACAATTTTATGGAATCGGATTCTGGCTGTCAACCAGTTTAGGAATTATATTTTTAATTATGGATTTGCTAGAAACAAAGAATCTTAAAAGTTGAGTTGTGAGTGCAAATCATGATATAGTTTATGTGGAGGGAATATTATGATTGAATGTAGTAACTGTGGAAGATTTACAAGTCCAAATGAGGATTATTGTGAATATTGTCATGAGAAAATTACTCAGGAAGCGATTGAAAAATATGAGGAAAGAAAAAAGAACATAGTTGAAATTGAACAAAAAAATACTGAATTTTTAGACACAAAATCTAAAAATATAGTTGATTTTTTTAGTATTTTTAATATAATATTGATAGTCATTAATGTTATTGGTGCAATTTCATTTTTCTTTGTAACTGGGGAACTTTTCGGTGGATATGTAGAATTTTCTTTATCTATGAGATTGACGATTCTTGTTTTGAGTTTAGGATATACTTTATTTCTATACATGGCTGTTGAAATGGGTGTTAAACATTTTTCAAATGTTGCTGAGATAAAAGAGATGAAATTTCAGTCGTTGATACATGATGAAAATGAACAATCTAGTAAATGATTTAAAAAAACGATAGATAGAAAAATCTAATCGTTTTTTGTTTACTCATAGAAATAATCTGACTCATGATAAGGAGTTGAACCAAATTTATCAGAAATAATGTTATTAGAGGTGCCCTAAATGTATAATGCCAGATTGAAGTGAACATAAGACAATCTATAACTGATTCTAATTAGTTGCAAATATACCCTTATGGGTATATAATGAGTATATAAATATATTGGAGTTTGTAAGGTGAAAAATATAACAGCAGAAGAACTTAAAACTAAGCTTTCGGAGAATATTCGAGTGATTGATGTGCGTGAAGGCTACGAATACAGTAATGGACATGTTCCAGGTGCGATTAATATCCCGATGAGTGAAATAGAAGGGCGCGTAAGCGAAATAAAAGAAGGAGACTACATTATTTGTCAATCTGGTGCGCGTTCAACAAATGTCTGTCAATGGCTTGAAATGCAAGGGTTAACTATCACTAATGTTCAAGGCGGAACATCATCATTCAGAGGAGTGTTAGAATATTAATGTTTAATTGGTTTAAGAAAATAGATGCTATCTCAACTTCTGATTTGTCTGTAGCTTTGAAAACGAAAAAGATGCAGTTGATTGATGTACGAGAAACAAGCGAGTATGCTTCTGGACATATCAAAGGCTCTAGAAACATTCCTTTAGGTCAGATTAGCTCATTTACAGCCCCTAAAGGGGTGAGAGTTGCAGTGATTTGTCAGTCAGGTATGCGATCTCGTCGAGCTTATAAAATTTTGAAAAAAAAGGGGTTGGATGTTGTAAATGTAAATGGTGGCATGATGGCATGGAAGGGAAAAATGGTAAACTAAATGACAAAGAGATTTTTGATTATCGGTGGAGTTGCCGGTGGGATGTCTGCAGCAACCCGTTTGCGTCGATTAAATGAAGATGCTGAAATAATTGTATTTGAGAAAGGGCCTTATGTCTCATTTGCAAACTGTGGTTTGCCTTATTATGTAAGCGGAGAAATAAAAGAGCGTGAAGGACTCATAGTTCAATCGGCTACCGCCTTGAAAAAACGATTTAACATTGATGTTCGTGAAAAATCTGAAGTTGTAAAAATTGATAGCGAAACAAAAACAGTGACAGTCCTTTCAGAAGGAGAAGAATACATCGAAAGCTATGACAAATTAATTTTATCTCCTGGAGCAAGACCATTTTTGCCCGATATTATTGGTTTGAATGACTCTGAAAACATTTTTACGTTACGCAATATTCCTGATGTTGATAGGATTGTTGAGTTCATAAAGATGAATAATCCTAAAAGGGCGACAATTATTGGGGCAGGCTTTATAGGCCTTGAAATGGCTGAAAATCTAGCAAATCGTGGATTACAAGTAACAATTGTAGAAAAAGCTCCTCATGTCTTACCACCGATTGATGCTGAGATGGCAGCTTTTGTCAATGAAGAACTTACAAAAAATAGTGTTAAGGTTTTGACGAATGCAGAAGCTGTTAAATTTTCGGGTAATGAGATTTTACTTGATAGCGGTGAAGTGATAGTATCAGATTTAACAATCCTATCAGTAGGTATTAAGCCCGAAACATCGCTTGCAAAACTTGCTGGTATTAAACTCGGGTTCCGAGATGGTATTGTTGTTGATGAACAATATGAAACTTCTATCAAAGATATTTATGCAGTTGGAGATGCAATTGTTGTAAAAAATCAAATTGGTCAAGATTCATTAATCTCACTTGCTAGTCCAGCAAATCGTCAAGGAAGACAAGTAGCTGATATTATTTCGGGATTATCATCTAAAAATAAAGGTTCACAAGGTACAGCAATCGTACGTGTATTTAATTTACAGGCTGCAAGTACAGGCTTGTCGGAGCGTCAAGTTCAATTATCAAATTTAACTTATAAAGCAATTCATATTACTGCGAATGATCATGCAGGGTATTATCCAGGGGCGAGTGCAATTACATTGAAACTCATATTTAACCCTGATAATGGCGAAATATATGGTGCTCAAGCAGTTGGTCAAAAAGGTATTGACAAGCGCATAGACATTCTTTCAACTGCGATAAAAGCAGGATTGACAATCTTTGATTTACCTGAATTAGAGTTCACTTATGCACCACCATTTGGTTCAGCTAAAGATCCTGTCAATATGGTTGGCTATGCTGCAATGAATATTGCGCTTGGGCAATCATCCAACATTCAATGGCATGAGCTTGCAAAAGAATTGCTTCAAGGAAAAATATTACTTGATGTTAGAAACCCTGATGAGATAGCAAGAGGAAAATTTGTCCATTCAGTAAATATTCCTCTTGATGAATTACGTTCAAGACTAGGGGAACTTGATAAAACAAAATCCTATATTGTGAGTTGCCAATCAGGATTGCGAAGCTACAATGCAGAACGAATTATGAAGCAAGAAGGCTTTGATGTAAAAAATCTTGATGGTGCTTACGGTCTATACAGCAAAGCCACACAAGAGCTGATAGAAAAACCAACACAAAAAAATTAAAAATAACTAAATAGGAAAGTTAAAAAATGTCTAAAAAAATTGTAATTATTGGTGGTGTTGCTGGTGGTGCTACTGCTGCAACCCGTTTACGTCGATTATCAGAAGAAGACGAGATAGTTCTCTTTGAAAAAGGACCATATATTTCTTTCGCTAATTGTGGTTTGCCTTATCATGTTGGGAAAGTTATTAAAGAACGAGAGGATTTATTGCTTCAAACACCAGAAGGGATGAGTGCACAGTATAATCTTGATATTCGAGTACTCAGTGAAGTGTTAGAAGTTCATCCTGAGCATCATAAAATAATTGTTAAAAATCAGGAAACTGGCGAAACTTATGAAGAAAACTTTGATAAATTAATTATATCAACAGGTGCAAAAGCAATTATACCTCAGATTCCAGGTCTTTCTAATGCAAAGAATGTGTTCACTTTGCGAAATATTCCGGATATGGATAAGATTAAAGCACATATATCTAAATTTAATATTAAAACTGCAACCGTTATTGGGGGTGGTTTTATTGGTCTTGAGATGATGGAGAATCTTGTTGAACTTGGACTTAATGTTCAACTTATTGAAATGTCACCACAAGTCATGCCTAATATTGATATAGAACTTGCTCAAATGCTCCATAGTCAGATTAATATGCATGGTGTAAAACTCCTTCTTAACAATGGGTTAAAGTCTTTTCATGATAATGGCATGAAAATTGAACTCAATGATGGACAAATATTAGATACCGATATGACGATTTTATCAATCGGTGTAGTTCCCGAAAATTCACTTGCAAAAGATGCGAATATTGAGCTTGGTTTTAAAGGGGCTATCAAAGTTGACCGGCAAATGAGAACAAATTACGCTGATATATATGCTATTGGTGATGTGATTGAAGTTGAAGATGCGGTTTCTGGCCTTCCTACCAATATTCCACTAGCATGGCCTGCAAACCGTCAAGGGCGTTTGGTAGCAGATGTCATCAACGGAATGGAAGCTGAATATACAGGAACGCAAGGGACTTCTGTTGCAAAAGTTTTTGAGCTCACAGTAGCGGGAACAGGCAATTCAGAGCGTTTACTCAAGAGTCAAGGGATTGAGTATGAAGTAATTCATATTCATCCAAATTCACACGCAGGATATTATCCAGGTGCTTCTCCTATAGCACTGAAGCTCTTGTTTGGAAGAAAAGATGGTAAGATTTTTGGGGCTCAAGCTGTCGGGGTAGAAGGCGTTGAAAAGCGTATTGATGTAATAGCGACTGCGATGAAATTTGGCGCGAAAGCACCAGATTTAGCAAAAATTGAATTATCTTATGCACCTCCTTATTCATCCGCCAAAGATCCGGTCAATATGTTAGGGTATACAGCGGATAATATGATGCGTGAGAAAGTCTCAACTTTTCAATGGTCAGAAATTTCGGATTTGAAAGCAGCTGGTGCATATTTCCTTGATGTGCGGGAAGATTTTGAGTTAGCTACTGGCTTTATTGAAGGTGGCATTCAAATACCATTGAACCAACTTCGAGATCGTCTCAACGAATTGCCAAAAGATCAAACGATATATGTGTATTGTCAAGTCGGGGCACGTGGCTACAATGCAGCAAGAATTCTTATGCAAGAAGGATTTGAAGTGAAAAATCTTGATGGTGGATATAAAACTTATAAAAATAGTAAATATCAACTTCGGAATATTACATTCAAGTCTGAAAATCTTGATAAGCCAAAAACTTCGCAAACTTTTAATGGTGAAGATATAGAACTTGATGCTTGCGGTCTCCAGTGTCCAGGCCCAATATTAAAGGTCAAAGAAAATATCGACAAAATGGAATTAGGTCAACGTTTGAATATTAAGGCGAGTGACTTTGGTTTCGCTGCGGATATTGAAAATTGGGCAAAAGCAACAGGTAATACAGTTATCAAAAACGAAATTGAAGGCAATAAAATTGTTGCAACTGTTTTAAAGGGAAAAGAAAATCCCGATGAAGTCTTAAAGGCATTATCAAAGATATCTGAAGGTACAATGACCACGACTCCAAAAGGAGCAACAATTGTTCTTTTTTCTGGTGATCTCGATAAGGCGCTTGCTAGTATGATTATTGCAACAGGTGCAGCTTCATTTGGTAAAGAGGTAACCATTTTTTGCACCTTCTGGGGCTTAAATTTGCTTAAAAAGAATGTCAAAATTAAGAAAAAAGGTATAGCAAAGCTTTTTGATATAATGTTGCCGAGCCAAGCTAATCAAATGCCGATTTCTAAAATGAACATGGCAGGCATGGGATCTGCGATGATTAAAGAAGTGATGAAACAAAAAAATGTTGATGCTTTACCTATCATGATTGAAAAAGCTCATCAATTGGGAGTAAAATTTGTTGCTTGTACTATGAGCATGGACATTATGGGAATTGATAAAGTAGAACTTTTTGATTGGGTAGAGTATGGCGGTGTTGCAACATTTATTGGAGACAGTGAAGAAGCTAACATGCAATTATTTATATAAATAATTGTATATCGGCGATAATACTTTCACATCTTGCAAGGACTTGTTGGGGAGTTGTCTGAATCTACGGTTAAATTGCAAACTAACCGTAGATGAAAATTTCAATACACCATTTGCTATTAATATTGAAGGTATGTCAACCTGACGAGTCAAGAAATTGGAAAAAAAGTGAAAAATAGAAGAATTGTAATCAAATGCTCAATTCAAGAGATTATTGTTGAGTTTGGAAGTTAAGAAGAGTGTATAATTTTTATATGAATAGTTATAATAACAAAATGGAAAATCGAATTAAACGTGCTACAGGTCAACTTCAAGGTATCTTGCGGATGATGGAGGAAGATAGGGAGTGTGTTGATGTTATTACACAGCTTTCTGCTGTTCGTTCAAGTCTTGATAGTTTGATTGGAGTCATTGTTGCAGAGAATCTTAAGTCTTGTTTACTCGATGACTCGTCTGATAAGGACATTAAAATAGAACAAGCAATTAAAATGATTATCAAGAAATGATCTATAGGTGATAGATTAATTAGAACAATGCTATGACTAATACACATAAAATATAGTATTAGAACCCATATTTCATATAAGATGATAAAAAAGAATTTCGGGATAAACTATGCTCGAAATTCTTTTTTATGTATGACATATTTTAATAAAACTCCCCATATTTTGGATATTTAGTCCAAGTTATCGGGAGTACTACTAAGACAAGATAATTTCTTGTCTTAGTATGTTAGATTAGATGAAAATATTGTTTCAATTATTTATTTGAGATAACCAAGGTAATCAAATTTTTCGAAAGTATGGTCATTAGCAATACCAACTAAAATGATATTAGGAGGTAGAGGGGTATTAGGGTCAACATTAAGTTTTAAATGACCTCCTTTATGGAGTCTTGTGCCGATAATATTTAGTTCATATTTTTGACGGATACTCAATTCTGCTATATTTTTCCCTACCCAAGATTCGGGGATCTTAAAATTAATGATAGAAACATGATTTTCTAAATAGATGATATTTTCGATATGATGTTTAAGTATATTTGATGCAACTTGTTTTCCAGAATCTCTTTCAGGAGAAATGACATTCGTTGCACCAATGCCATATAATACTTCTTCATAAATTTTGTTCTTGGCTTTGGCTATAATTATAGGAATTCCAATTTTTTTACAATTAAGAATCGCAAGAACAGAAGACTCCAAGTTATTCCCAGTTGCAACAACTACTGTTTCACAATGGTCAAGTCCGACAGCTAACAGAAAATTTTTATCAGTTATATCTCCGAGTACAGCTTTGGTGACAATATTTCCAAATTCATTAACAATATTTTCTTTCATGTCAACGGCAATGACATCTTGATCAAATTGACTAAGCTGTCTAGCAACAGCACGCCCAAAAAGTCCTAGACCTAAAACTCCCACCAATTTTTTTTTCATATTAAAATCTCCTTATCCGACTAAAATATCAGTTTCAGCATAATTAATGTTCTTTTCCTTCTTTTGAATCAAACTAAACAGGAATGTTATAGGGCCTACACGACCAATAAACATCAGTAACATAATGATTATCCTTCCCTGTGTCGACAATTTTGAAGTCAAATCCATTGTAACGCCAACAGTATTCATAGCCGAAATAGTTTCGAAAAGCAAAGAAAAGGGATCTAAGTTAGGTTCAAAGCTTAACAATAAGGTATAACCAATAACAACAATAGTAAAGAAGAAAAGCAATACCAATATGGTTTGTTTAACTGTTTTACTAGCAATAACACGGTGACTAAAAGTTACCAATGATTGCCCAACGAGTTCCGATTTTATAAGAAGAAAAGCAATTGCAAAGGTCGTTACTTTAATTCCGCCAGCAGTTCCACCAGGTCCCCCACCAATAATCATTTGAAACATATAAATGAAATTTGTAGGTGCGAATGTGTCTTTAAATGAAATAGTTGAAAATCCTGCAGTACGCATAGTTACAGTCTGAAAAAAGCTGACCATTATTTGTTGGGGAAAGGTATAATTACTAATTGTTTTGGGGTTATCTTTCTCTAAGTACCATGTTAATAGTGTACCTAAAAATAAAATAATAACTGTTGTTTGCAGTATCAAACGAGTTTGGTTGGATAATTTTTTATAAAAAACACCATGACCTACTGGTTTAGAAAAAAAGAGTCGTTTTAGATTTGCAATGACATCGTCCCAAACTGCAAAACCAATCCCGCCAAATATTATTAATGCTGAGACTGAAAAATTAATGGTGGGGTTTAAAACAAAAGTATTTAAACTTGATGAGCCAAAATTATCAAATCCAGCATTACAAAAAGCAGAAACAGTTAAAAATATACTGTTAAAAATGCCATGTTTTATTCCAAACCGTGGAATAAAATCAGTCATGATAATAATCCCAAATAGAGACTCAATGATTATCGTTGTTTTATATGCAAAAAATAGATATTCTTTGAGATTTTTACTATCTTTTCGATTAAGTGCAGATTGTAAGAGGGTATAACCTGCGAAATTCATTTTTTTTTGAAGAGCAAATACACCAAAGGCAATCAAAGTAATTAATCCTAGACCACCTATCTGCATCAAAATAATTGAAATAGTTTGACCGATGCCGTTGTAAATTTCTGAAATTGGTGCAATTGAAAGCCCTGTTACACAAACCATAGAAATGACATTAAAAAGATTATCAAGATAGGTAGTATGATAGTTATTTTGATATTGGGAAATAGGCAAAGATAAAAGAACGCTTCCAATCAGGATGACTAAAGCAAAACTGAAAGTTATCTGTCGGGTGATTGACCAAGATTTAATCAAAAAAAATTTCACATCTCCTCCTTAAGACATCAGTATAATCATGCAAATTGAATTTATATATTGAGTAACTTCCTAGTGATTTTTTTGAACACATCATTGATATAAATGTAACGATTGTTTTTATTAATAGATAATCCGTTGATACACTGAAAAATAATTGAGTATCTTTTATGCTTGTTGGATTAAGATTTCTAACCTAGGTATTTCAAGTATTTCTGGTGATATTCTTTTCTCAAAAAAAGATTTTGAATTAATTTAATTGTAACATTTTCTCTTTGAAAATCGGTGTCTATAATGGGTCTTTTAAAATATATTTTACTGAAAATACGAAACTAACCAAAAAACTAACCAAGCAATTCAAAAATCATTAGTTGAATAAAAAATAAAGTCTAGCAGCATGAAAAAAACTGGTAGACTTTATTTTTTATTCAAAAGATGTATTACAGGGTATCTTAAGACCAGCTTTCAAAAACACTCGCTTATATAAATTTCAAAGAGCTTTAATATCATAGTTCTCTTGAGTTTTCAATGTTAATCGTTTCAACTGATTTCAATTAGTTTCAACTGAATGGTGTGAATTTTGCCGTTAAAATATATGGATTGAGCTGATCAGTACTAAAAGTTCACACCATTTCTTAGTTGAATAGAAATAATCTGTTTCATGGTAAGGAGTCATACCAAATTTATCAATTATAATATCATCTAAATTACAAATCTATCATAAGAGGGTGTTTTTTATACGCTCAGGTGGCTAACTTCATTTTACAATTTGCCTTTGTGAAAAAAATAAAAAAACAGCGATAAATAAACAATTAGTTAGCTACAAAAAAATACCCTTATAGGTAAAAAAACTCTTAAAGACAGCTTTTTTTTGTTAGTTACCACTTGAAATTTCAAGTGAACAAGTGTAGTATATTAATCAAGGAAATCACTTTCTAAAAAATAACATAGTGGAGGGTTCTATGGAAAAAGCAAAAAAAGGTAGTACAACTGCGGTTTTAGAAGAGAAGGTTCAACAACCGAAGGAACAATCAGCTTCATATGTCGATTCATTAGTTCAAAAAGCACTCGTAGCCGAACAACAATACGCAACTTTTACGCAAGAACAAGTGGATCGCATTGTCAAAGCTGCTGCTTTAGCTGGCTCCGAAGCCGCTTTGATTTTAGCTCATGAAGCGGTTGATGAAACAAAACGTGGCGTTGTGGAAGACAAGGACACGAAGAACCGATTTGCAACAGAAAACGTATTAAATCTGATTAAAGATGAAAAGACCGTTGGCATCATTGGTGAAGACAAAATTCGCGGGCAAGTTAAAATCGCTGCTCCACTAGGCGTTTTAGCGGGAATCGTCCCAACGACCAACCCAACCTCAACAACGATGTTCAAGATTTTACTAACCTTGAAAACAAGAAATGCCATTGTTTTTGCTTTTCATCCTCAAGCACAAAATTGTTCAGCCCATGCGGCGAAAATTTTGTATGATGCCGCTGTTGCAGCAGGGGCACCTGAAAATATCATTCAATGGATTGAAACACCGTCGTTAGAAAATACGACAGCACTCATTCAAAATCCAAAAATTGCATCCATTTTAGCAACTGGTGGACCAGGAATGGTAAATGCTGCATTGAAATCAGGGAACCCATCCATGGGCGTAGGAGCTGGTAACGGGGTGGTCTTTGTTGATCACACGGCGTATCTTGACCGGGCTATTGAAGATTTACTTTTATCAAAGCGGTTCGATAATGGCATGATTTGTGCAACAGAAAACTCAGTTGTTGTAGAAGAACCCATTTACAAAGACTGGTTAGCAAAAATGCAAGCTAAGGGTGCCTACTTAGTCCCTAAAAAAGATTACCAAGCCATCGCAGATTTTGTGTTTAATGATCATCATGGTGTTAACGGTCATGTGGCAGGAATGTCTAGCAGTTGGATTGCCGAGCAAGCCGGCGTGACATTACCTGAGGACAAAGATGTGATGTTGTTTGAATTAGACAAGAAAAACATTGGTGAAAAGCTATCTTCTGAAAAATTAACGCCACTGTTATCTGTCTACAAAGCGACAGATCGTCAGGAAGCAATTGAAATCGTTGGAAAATTGTTGAACTATCAAGGAGCTGGACACAACGCAGCCATCCAAATTGGTTCACAAAAAGATCCATTCATTAACGAATTCAGTGATAAAACTAATGCAGCACGGGTCATTGTTAACCAACCAGATTCAATTGGGGCAATCGGTGATATCTATACAGATGCATTGAAAGCAAGTTTGACACTTGGTACAGGATCGTGGGGTAAAAACTCATTGTCACATAATTTATCGACGGAGGACCTATTAAACGTGAAGACTGTCGCAAAACGACGCAACCGACCTCAGTGGGTTCGTTTACCAGAAAAGATTTACTATGAAAATCATGCGATTTCTTATTTACAAGACGATGTTGAAAATATCAATCGTGCGTTTATCGTTGCAGACCCTGGAATGGTGCAATTTGGCTTTGTAGATACAGTCTATAGCCAATTAGAACTTCGTGAAGAACCAGTGAAAACATCAATCTACGGAACTGTTCGACCTGACCCAACACTTGGTCAAACGATTGAAATTGCGAAACAAATGCGTGAATTCAAACCAGATACAGTGATTGCGATAGGTGGGGGATCTGCGCTTGATGCTGCGAAAATTGCACGCTTCATTTATGAATATTCAATTGGACAAGAAGCTGGATTCTTAGACGATTATCGCAAAGTAAGCGAATTGTTCCTTGAATTACAACAAAAATTTATTGATATCCGGAAACGGATTGTTCGTTTCCATCATCAAACCGAAACAAAATTGGTATGTATTCCAACTACATCAGGTACCGGATCAGAAGTGACACCATTTGCGGTTATCACGGATGATGAAACACACGTGAAATACCCTCTAACTGACTATGAATTGACACCTCAAATTGCGATTGTCGATCCAGAATTCGTGATGACTGTTCCACGTCGTACGGTTGCGTTATCAGGACTTGATACCTTGTCTCATGCGTTGGAATCCTATGTTTCAGTAATGGCATCAGACTTCACACGACCTTGGTCATTAGAAGCCATCAAACTTGTTTTTGAAAACTTGGAAACTTCGTATAATTATGATTCGAAAAACCCAACCCTAGAAGGGGAAAAAGCACGTAGCAATATGCACTATGCTGCAACTTTAGGAGGAATGGCCTTCTCGAATGCCTTCTTAGGAATCAATCACTCACTTGCACACAAAACAGGTGGAGAATTTGGCTTACCACATGGGTTGGTAATCACGATTGCTATGCAGCATGTCATTCGATTCAATGGGGCATCTGGTAAAGTGAAACGGAACCCATATCCACGCTATGAAGTTTACCGTGGTCAAAAAGACTATGCTGATATTGCACGAGCATTAGGATTAAAAGGCAAGACAGATGCGGATCTAGTTGAAGCACTGTGCAATGAAATTGCCAAATTAGCTGCTGCTTTAGATGTTGATACAACATTATCTGGCAACGGCGTAACAAAAGAACAATTTGATGGAGCTCTCGATCGTTTGGTGGACTTAGTGTACAATGACCAATGTACACCAGCGAACCCACGCCAACCGGCATTGACCGAAATTCGTCAGTTGTTGATTGATCAATTCTAAAACAAATCGCAAAAGCAATTGCGATAAAAAGAAAAATGGTTCTTTGTCAATTGCTGTTGTTTTGCTCAAATCGTATGTTAGGAAATGCTTCGGCATTTCCTTTTTTGCGTTATTAAATGATTTCACAGATGTTCTGTTGAATCAGGACACGCATCCGGAGATGACGAAAAGTCCGAAATCCAAAAGCAATTCTTTTGATTACTTTGATGAGGTTATTCTTTCCCTCCAATTTTCCGTTTGAGTAGGGATATTTTAAGGAGTTTGTGATGGCTTCTGTGTGCTTTTTCAGATAACAAATTGCCTTTTTAAACCCATCATTCAAGGAATGTGGCAATGATTCAATGAGATTGAAAAATTCAGTAAAATCTTTTGCATCAAAAGCAGCTAATAACTCTTGATAGACTTCATAGCTTTGTCGTAATTGGTTATCTATAGAGAGTAGGTAATCAAGCACCTCCGACTCCGTCATGTATTTCCCTTGGAAGAGGGGAAATTGCTTAAAAGAGGTGTAGTTTAGTTTTGTATTTTTCTTTAGGATTGTTCGCCAATATTTTTTCAGCTTTCGGTAATTTTTTTGCGCTTGTGGATCACTTTTCTTTAGCTGCTTCATTGTCTGAATTCGTTGGGTATTAAATGCACGCGTCATTTGTTGGATGATGTGGAAGCGATCGATAGAGAGTCGCGCATTTGGAAAGACTTCTTTCGTCACTGCATCGTAAGAGGCATTCATATCCATCACGGTTCTGTTGCAAAGTTTTCCAAAAAATCTATTTTAGTGTAAAATTGAGAAAAAAGACAGAGAGGACAGAGTAATGAATCATTTTAAAGGCAAACAATTCAAAAAAGACGTCATTATTGTCGCTGTTGGTTACTACCTGCGTTACAATCTAAGCTATCGTGAAGTTCAGGAATTGTTATATGATCGTGGAATAAATGTTTGTCATACTACGATTTATCGTTGGGTGCAAGAGTACAGCAAAGTCCTCTATTATCTTTGGAAGAAGAAAAATAGACAATCCTTCTATTCATGGAAAATGGACGAAACCTATATCAAAATTAAGGGACGTTGGCATTATCTTTATCGTGCAATTGATGCGGACGGCCTAACCTTAGATATCTGGTTACGAAAGAAACGGGATACGCAAGCAGCCTATGCTTTCTTAAAACGACTCCATAAACAGTTTGGTGAGCCGAAATCAATTGTGACCGATAAAGCACCTTCTCTTGGCTCCGCCTTTAGAAAGTTACAGAGTGTGGGTTTATATACTAAGACAGAGCACCGAACTGTGAAGTATCTTAACAATTTAATAGAACAAGACCATCGACCTATTAAACGACGGAATAAATTTTATCAAAGTCTCCGTACAGCCTCTTCCACGATTAAGGGCATGGAGACCATTCGAGGAATATATAAAAAGAACCGAAGAAATGGAACGCTCTTCGGCTTTTCGGTGTCTACTGAAATCAAGGTATTAATGGGAATAACAGCCTAAGATATTTGGAGTTCAGAGAGGGCGCGTTTGATTTTCAAACTTCGCAACAGAACCATGATATAAAGTCACCCATCTGTAATATAACTATCAAAAAAAATATCTGAACTACCAATTGTATTACCAAAACAAGTCGCAATTTTTTAGGAAATACCCTGTAGAAACCACCCATTGTCAACTCACCTAAAGGCAATCCGCATATTATTAGAACAGACAACATAATCACCGCTGAAAATGCTATTGCTCCTATTATTGCTATCATTATTCCCTCCACCAACCTCAAATTTTCTTTCTCTTTTTACATAGATCGTAAAGTCAATATCGTATCCCAAGGTGGTGTCTAGCATCTGCACGAAAGTCATATTCACAACTCCGCCCTGCTTTTTAATAACACGATTTACATACTGAAGCGAGGGGACAGAATGCAACCGTAAGATATTTTATCCTTAGTTGTGAATAGAGGATATCATGGTATTACGTCATTAAAGATTTTTCTTCAATCTATCAATTGCCGGTGTAGCAATACCACTCTTTATAATCAGTTCATCAAATTCTTGCTGTAAAAATTTCATCTCAGGATTTGCTGAGGCACAATGTTTGGCCATTGTTGTTTCCGCAAGAGTTGTTCTCATAAATGCTGAGAAAAAAGCTGTTAATATGGATGCTGGCATGTCTAACCAAAATAGTTTCCAAGGAGTAGGAGTTATACCATTTTTACGCAGAACCTGTCTACCTTCTTGAATCCCTCTGATCATAAGCTTTACGGCATTATATGAACGGCCAAACTGGAAATTTTCACAATTAAACCCGTATAAGGCATTAGCTATATTGGTTACTAAAGCAACATGAGTCTTTTGCCATGCATCCATTTCATTGCAGAATACCGATGGAATGTGTGATTGGTTAAAAATCTTGATCAATGTATCTACACGCTTGGTTTTTTCACCACTGTATTCACCAAAAGTTGTTGTTTGAAAAGCCCTTTGAATACCTCGCCCAATAAAGTAATATACTTTTCCGTCTTTGCGTTCTCCACCGGCAGATGGGAAGCCAAGCATCAGGCGATCCTTGCCTACTTCAGTTATCCATTTATCGTAACCGCTTGCTGTATTGACCACAAATACAATATTCTTCGAGCAATTTTGCGATAATACAGAAAGAATATCATCAACCTGAGTTCTTTGCATCGTAACGATAACATAGTCATACCAATCATTTGGTAACAGCGCATCAATGACGTTTACAGTCGCGTGTTCAACTTTCTTTGTCCTGGGATTAACAAGAGCAATCCCATCATTTTTTAATTCCTCAAATCTTTTTCCTCGCGCTAAAACAGTAACATCATTTTTTGCCAAAGCAAGTTTCCCAGCAAAAATACTGCCAATAACACCAGCGCCATATATCAATATTTTCAAACAATCCCCCCTTTTCTGTATTCTAAGAATTATCTCTAATGATGTTACAACCTGATATTTTCAGATCACTTTGTTAAATATGTCCTTTTCCTCAGCCCTTATATTTTTTTCAGTACACCTGTGTTTGACGGTTCTGTTGCGAAGTTTGAAAATCAAACGCGCCCTCTCTGAACTCAGAATATCTTAGGCTGGTATTCCCATTAATACCTTGATTTCAGTAGACACCGAAAAGCCGAAGAGCGTTCCATTTCTTCGGTTCTTTTTATATATTCCTCGAAGGGTCTCCATGCCCTTAATCGTGGAAGAGGCTGTACGGAGACTTTGATAAAATTTATTCCGTCGTTTAATAGGTCGATGGTCTTGTTCTATTAAATTGTTAAGATACTTCACAGTTCGGTGCTCTGTCTTAGTATATAAACCCACACTCTGTAACTTTCTAAAGGCGGAGCCAAGAGAAGGTGCTTTATCGGTCACAATTGATTTCGGCTCACCAAACTGTTTATGGAGTCGTTTTAAGAAAGCATAGGCTGCTTGCGTATCCCGTTTCTTTCGTAACCAGATATCTAAGGTTAAGCCGTCCGCATCAATTGCACGATAAAGATAATGCCAACGTCCCTTAATTTTGATATAGGTTTCGTCCATTTTCCATGAATAGAAGGATTGTCTATTTTTCTTCTTCCAAAGATAATAGAGGACTTTGCTGTACTCTTGCACCCAACGATAAATCGTAGTATGATAAACATTTATTCCACGATCATATAACAATTCCTGAACTTCACGATAGCTTAGATTGTAACGCAGGTAGTAACCAACAGCGACAATAATGACGTCTTTTTTGAATTGTTTGCCTTTAAAATGATTCATTACTCTGTCCTCTCTGTCTTTTTTCTCAATTTTACACTAAAATAGATTTTTTGGAAAACTTTGCAACAGAACCTTTAAAACTTTGCAACAGAACCCTTTTCAAATCTATATTTTGGGGGTCACTACAATTTAGAAGAGGTTCTTTCTTTATTCTTATTTTCTTTTAAATTTTGAATCGTCATTTATAAGTGAACGTATGAGGTAATAGATACCTAAAAATAAAAAGAAGAATAACGGTAATACACGGAATAAAGCAAAGGGAGTTTCAAAAAGAAAAGCATACCAAAAACTGCCACCTTTTAAATTCCAGATATTTGGTGTTAGATACCATGACTTGAAGTTTATAATTTGGGTCCAGGATGT
This sequence comes from Lactococcus sp., assembly GCA_047833645.1. Classification (GTDB taxonomy): domain Bacteria; phylum Bacillota; class Bacilli; order Lactobacillales; family Streptococcaceae; genus Pseudolactococcus. Next base: position 866,248 of record CP181259.1, on the reverse strand, counting down.
ATTTCTACTAAAAATATAAAAATACAATAAAAATAAAAATCCGTATGAATAACCATATTTAACATATCTTCTCTTCGCACTTTCTTGAGAATCTTTGTCAGAAAATATTCCTCTTGATACGTCAGGACGTTTTTGCTGAAAGTACTGAGCACCACCAGAACGACTTCCTTTTATTAGTTTCCAACCACTATCAGAAAATAGTGTTACATAATCTTCATAGTTTGTTTTCTTCATACTTTTTTCTCTAAAATCAAGGCGTACATAAGGAATGAACATTTCTTTAGTAGATAATTTTTCAAAAGTATACATAGGGACTGCAGAATTAACAGAAACTAACTTATAGCCCTCTTCTTGTATAGAATTAATCCATTCTTCTTCTTTTTTTAAAGATAAGAAAATTCTAAATTTCTTCATGTTTTTCCCTCCTAATATCCAAATTCAGAAGATAGTTTAGTCAGACTTCTTAAACGTTCTATTTCTAGTGTTAAAACTTCTTCTCCTATATCGGTAATTTTGTAAACTCTTCTTCTTTTTTCCCTATTTGGAATTTCTTCTATCCAATTAAGCTTAAGTAAATTTTCAATCGCTCCATACATGGTTCCAGCTGCTACCTTTACAAATCCATTACTCAACTTTTCTATTTCTTGAATAATGGCATATCCATGTGCAGGAGTGGTTAAAACTAATAGAATGTAAAAAGTTGTTTCGGTTAAAGGTAAATGAGGATTTCTACTCATATATGTTCCTCCTTTTTTTGTTATATAGTTACACTGTATATAGTTTCTATGTATACAGTATAACTATATAAATTTAGAAAGTCAAGTATCGTTTTGTGTTCATCTGTGCTCTTTTGTTCTTCGTTCAATTCACTGGTACCCTATTTGCTTTAATCAATTCATTTTCGTCTTTTGGATTACGTTGTTTAGGCGCCTCTATGAAGGTTGCATCAACAATCTGCCCTTTATGAGCGATCATCCCTTGTGATTCAAGTTTTTCTTGAAAGGCAGAAAAAAGCCAGTTCCCTCTATTAGATTTTGATAGCTGATTTCTAAAGTTCCAGATAGTCTTTGCGTCTGGTACCTTGTCATCAATCTTAAGGAATCTTCTAAACGAAATCCGGTCAATCATTTGATATTCCATTGCATCATCAGATAGATTGTATAAGCGTTGTAAAATTAGAATTTTCAACATTAAAACAAGGTCATAGGGCGGTCTACCACCATGAGATTTGTTTTTTAAATCATACTTAAAAATCCGGTTAAGAGTTGGGCGAAAACACTCGAAATCAACCACTTTTTCTAGCCGCTCAAGAGGGTCTCCTTTTAAACTTAATTTTTCAAGATAGTCGCTATCTCCAAATAAATTCATCTTCAATACCTCGTTAGCTTATTTTTAATCTATTATACCTCTTTTCATACGTTTTTAGAGGTGCCCTGAAATTGATTTAGAGGTTTACGAATTTACAGAAGGATTTTTTGAAGAAACAGGCATGTCAGTTTATGATGTCGCACAAGCCGTGTTTTTTGGTAATATCAAAAGTTGGAATGATGATTATATCGGCTTCAATGGTTACGGAAATTTTGAGACTTATTCTGAAACAGATTACAAATCACAAGTTGATATGTATGTAAAAGACTTAGGTCTTTTTTAATTAGGAGAGATTATGAATACCAATTTAATTTCAAAAATAGTACATGAAGCGTGTGAGCTATCAAATGAGGAACTGGACATTCTCATTGATCGTTTGCGTGAATTATATGATTGAGAGCTTCTTAATTTTTTACGGACTTTTCATACTTTATTTTTGACAAGTTTACTTATATCTTTAACAAGTTTACTTATATAGTTGACAAGTTTACTTGTAAAGTGTTATACTTTATTCATAGAGAGGAAGAGAAGAAATGAATAATAAGAAGATTTTACAAATGGCACAACAAGAAAGTCAAGATGAGGGTAAACTATCGGAGTGGAGAAATATGTCAATAGTACACTATATTATGTTGTTAGTTGCTTGGCTGTTTATTTTCACAATTAGGTTGCTAAAAAATGAATCTATAGACGATTTGTTTTTTATGTTATTACTTTTGGCTTTGGGACATGAAATATATCTGTTCAAAAAGAAGAGGTCGATGACTAACATCATAGTAATTGTAGTATTATTAGTTGCTGTTTCTGTGATGGGCTGGAATTTAATGAGTGGAATTTTTAAATGAGGGATAAAGGAAAACTTGAGTTAAAGAATAGGTTAAAAGTGGCTCGTGCTGAAAAACAAATAAACCAGAGTAATTTGGCTAAAATTGTTGGTGTTTCGAGACAGACAATTAGCAATATAGAAACCTATGAGTACGTTCCATCTGCTAAATTAGCATTATTACTTTGTATAGCGTTGGATATAGAATTTGAAAAATTATTCTATTTTGAGTAGTGAAGACTTAAGGGCACCTCTAATAACTACCAATTAATTCACCTCTAAATGAAATTAGAAAAAAACACAGAAAACTAAGCATAGTCTACTGTGTTTTTCTTTATGTTACAGACGCCACTTGACTGTTTATTCTTATTTTAGACAGATTACCGCCATGTTTTGAGATTTAAACGTTTAACTTGTTCGTACCTCAATAAGTTATAAGTCAGATTTGTAAGGTCAGTATTTAAAACAGCTCGATCGAATCCAATAGAACGTAAACTAGAACCATGCATTGAATTTTCAACAAAGCCAAATACATGTTCAATACGGACACGTATTTTCGAAATGATTTTATTAAACATTTTAGCCTGATTCACTGACTAAAGCATGACATTTACAGCCATAAAAGTACTGACCTTTGGTAGCATTGTAGCCAATATTTGCATAGTCGCCCAAAACTTTGCTTCTAAAATTAAGAATCGGCTGATACAAAGGAATGGGAAAGCTGTCAATAATAGACACATCAATCCCTTCAACTTCTTTAAAGACGAGAGCTTGGCGAATGAGTTGAATACTCGGTAAGAGTGCATTACAACGACGAACAAAGCGAGAATATTCTAGAAAATTAGGGAATAGACTTTGAGCCAATTGGTGCTTTACTTTAAGTGTTTCACTAAAATGAAGCACTCCCCACAGGTAACAAGTAATCACTAAACAGTCAGATGTTGCAAGATGGACGTTCTTCCGATTTTGTATTTCGAGTGGAACGCTTGTTTGATAAATCGCTTCAATGCTTGTCAGTAAATAAACAAAAACTTTTGTAAGTGTGCTATTATAAGTCATATAGGTCGTGCGCTTTCTAATGCTTAGCGGTTTAAGATTAGGATAGCACGACTTATATATTTTTCAATGAAATCAACTAGCAATTCGGGTATACTAGATATAATTGAGTATCAAAAAGAGCAGATAAAAGATTTACAAAACACTAAAGATGAACAATTTAAACAATTAAGTAATATGCAAAATCTTTTAGACCAACAACAACGTCAAGCCTTACAGGATAAAAAAGTACTAGAAGAGTATAAATCAGAAATCAATGAATTGAAAGCTCTTAAAATGCCTCAGGAGGATATGAAAGATGGCTCGTCGATAAGGGGTGAGGCGCAGGAAGAAATTGAACGACAGAAAGCTCAATTGAAGTTATCAGAAGAAGAACGAAACAAGGCAAAAGAAAAAGACCCGGTAAAAACAGAATCTAAAAAATGGTGGCAACTATGGAAATGAGGGGAATCAAATGAGTCATTCGGAACAAATGATTGAAAACCAGTTCATACAGATCTTAAGTGAGAAAGAAAATCAGTGGACTTATCGTCCGGACTTGAAGTCGGAAGAAGCACTTTGGCAAAACTTTAGAGGCCATTTGAACCGAATAAATTTAGCAGTATTGGAAGAGCAACTATTAACGGACAAAGAATTTAAGCAAGTCAAAGTCGAGTTTTCACGTTTGACCGGAACGCCTTTTTTAGCTTCTCAATGGCTTAGAGGAGAAAACGGGGTGGCTCAAGTTTTATTAGAGCGAGAAGATGGGAAAAAAGTGACTTTAGAAGCCTTTAGAAATAAGGATATCTCAGGAGGAACTTCTTCTTATGAGGTAGTTCACCAAGTGGTCCCAGATGCCTCTAGAGTAGATCGTGGAGATGTGAGCTTGCTGATTAATGGGCTCCCAATCATTCATATTGAGCTCAAAAAAGAGTCCGCTAAAGACGGTTTCATGCAAGCTTATTATCAAATTCAGCGTTATGCAGAAGATGGATTTTTTAAAGGGATTTACGCAACTACTCAAATCATGGTGATTTCAAATAAAGTCGATACCCGATACTTTGCAAGACCTAGTGAAGATACCGCTGAAGCCTATGCTCAGATGAAGAAGTTTTTATTTAATTGGCGGACTGAAGACAATCAAACGGTTCCTGATTTGTTTGATTTTACTCGTACAGTTTTGCGGATACCCGATGCCCATGAATTGATTAGCCAATATACCATTCTCGTCGATGATCAAAAAAATCAAAAATTCCTCATGGCTTTAAGACCTTACCAAATTCATGCTATTCGTAAGATTCGTCAAAAAGCGGCACAGCATGAAGGAGGATTCATTTGGCATGCGACAGGTTCAGGAAAGACCATTACCAGTTTTGTCGCAACGAAATTATTAGCACAAAATGCGATCGGTGTCGATCGTACGGTCATGGTTGTTGATAGAACGGACTTAGATGCTCAAACGCAGGATGAGTTTACTAAGTTTGCCTCGGAATATCATACCGGACAAACGACCGGAAATTCGGTAGCCAATACTTTGATTGTTGGGATCAAAAATCAAAAACAGTTGGCTCGAAACCTCCTATCATCAAAAAATAATAATACGATTTTAGTGACCACGATTCAAAAACTCTCTGCGGCTATGCGAAGCGCCCAACAAGAGAGTGAAGAAAAAGGCTCGAATCAATTTGAGAAGCTACGGCAAGAACATCTTGTTTTTATTGTTGATGAGGCTCATCGTGCGGTTAGTGATGAGGAAATGAAGCGAATTAAGAAAATATTACCCAATTCAACCTGGTTTGGATTAACGGGGACGCCTATTTTTGAAGAAAATAAAAAGCAAGAAAATGGAACCTTTGCCAGAACGACGAGCCAGCAATACGGGCCACTCCTTCACTCCTATACAACCAAAAATGCCATGGATGATGGGGCTGTGTTAGGCTTTCAAGTCGAGTATCATTCACTGATTTCAGAAGAGGATCAAGAGGTGATTGTCACCCAACTCAATAAAGGAAAGTTGCCAGACGATGCCCTCCAACAAGAAAAATTATTGCCTACGGAACTTTATGAAACAGATGAACATATTCGTACCATGTTACAAAAAATCTTTAATCGGAGAAGTGTGGTCAAAAAGTTCAAGGTACAGAATGGTTTTCCTACGATGTCAGCCATTCTTACCACTCACTCGATTGCCCAAGCCAAACATATTTACCGGATTTTAAAGGAAATGAAAGATAATGGGACACTCTTGAATGGGCGACAATTTGATGAACGTCATCAACTGATTGATAAAGATTTCCCAAGAGTAGCTATTACCTTCTCAACCAATCCGGATCAATTAGAAAAAAATGAACAAGACGATGAATTAGTAGAGATCATGAAAGAGTATGCGAAACAGTTTGATGCTTCTCCTTATCAAGATGAGAAACTCTACAATCAAAATATTAATAAACGGTTGGCCCGTAAGGAAAAGCAATATCAATCGGATGGTCAGTGGCTAGATTTTGTCATTGTTGTCGATCGTTTATTGACAGGCTTTGATTCTCCAACGATTCAAACCTTATATATTGATCGAGAAATGAACTATCAAAAGCTCCTTCAGGCGTTCTCAAGAACCAACCGTATTTATACAGGAAAAGATTCTGGTTTGATTGTCTCTTTTAGAAAACCCTTCACCATGAAAGAAAATGTGCAAAACACGTTTCGTCTATTCTCAAATGAAAATCAGAACTTTGATCAACTGATTCCAAAAGAATATGAAGAAGTCAAAAAAGAATTTATCGAATGTTCAACACTTTATAAACAAAGCGAAGCCGAGCTATCGGATAATCCCAATGATCTTAAAACGATGATTGCGCAAGTAAGTGCTTATCAAAAGCTAGAAAAGAGTTATAAAGCGCTCCGAAGCTATGATCAATACGAAGAGGACTTTGAAGCATTTTCAGAAGTAGTGGAGCAGTTGCCACAATATCAAGGAAAAACGGAAAATATTAAAACAAAGATTAAAGAAATGCTCGAGGATGAGGGGCATTCTGAGGAAGACTTCGAGAAGCTTTTACAAGAGATTGCTTTTTCTTCGCAGCTCAATGCGACACATAAAGACGTCGTGGATAGTTTTTATATTAATCAACTTTTGAAAGCGATCCAATTAAACGAAGCAGGCGCCGTTGAAAAATTTGAAAAAGAAATCCAACAAAAGGATCCTCAAATCCAAAAGATGTATCACACCTTGAAAGATCAACTCGTCAATACGACTGAAGAGATTGATGTAGCTCAATTAAAAGAGACATCGATTCAAAATGAAATTCAAAGACAACTTCAAAAAGAAGCTGAAGAATTTGGATTATCCTTCGACTTTTTACAGTCTGCAATGAATGAGTATCAAGGCGATAAGAAAACAATCCCTTATTTAACCCATTTACTGGATTCGATGACCCTCAGTAAAGAAGAGTTCGAAGCCAAAACGGGTGAAAAATACAGAAGAAGAACAAAAGTTTTAGAAGAACGACTACAACAAAATTTTGAACATCTTCAAAAATGGAAGGAAGAATTATAATGGCGACAGGTTTAAATCAACAACTATGGGCTTCTGCGGATATCTTACGTGGGAAGATGGATGCAAGTGAGTACAAAAACTACTTACTGGGATTAATTTTCTATAAGTACTTGTCTGATGCGCAGCTTAGAGAAGTTTATGAACAAGAAAATGGAAAAACAGATACCTTCCCAGAACGTTCCACTCAGTATGCAGGATTCATGGAGTGGTACGAAGAAGACAAAGACGATTTAATCGAAAATATCCAACCCAAACAAGGTTACTTTATCCAACCCGATCAATTGTTTTATCACTACCGCATCAAAGCTGATAACTATGAATTTAACTTGACCGACTTACAAGCAGGTTTTAATGAGTTGGAACGTCAAGGAGAAGAATTTAGTGGATTGTTTGCGGATATTGATTTAAACTCCACAAAATTAGGCTCAAATGCACAACAACGTAATGTGACGATTACTGAAGTTTTACGTGTCTTAGATGAGATTGATTTATTTGAACACAATGGCGATGTGATTGGGGACGCTTATGAGTATTTAATCGGGATGTTTGCGGCAGGTGCAGGTAAAAAAGCAGGAGAGTTTTATACCCCTCAAGCTGTTTCACGCATCATGTCAGAAATTACGTCGATCGGACAAGAATCTCGAGCGCCTTTTCATATTTACGATCCTGCGATGGGATCAGGTTCTTTGATGCTTAATATCCGTCGCTATCTCATCAATCCAAATCAAGTCCATTATCATGGCCAAGAGCTAAATACGACGACCTTTAACTTGGCACGTATGAACTTAATTCTTCATGGGGTGGATAAAGAACGCATGAACCTGAATAACGGGGACACTTTAGACGCTGATTGGCCGTCAGAAGAGCCTTATCAGTTTGATTCTGTGGTCATGAACCCTCCTTACTCTGCGAAATGGTCAGCGGCAGATAAGTTTCTCTCTGACCCTCGTTTTGAGCGTTTTGGAAAATTAGCGCCTAAATCTAAAGCGGACTTTGCCTTTCTCCTTCACGGTTTTTACCATTTGAAAGAATCGGGAACAATGGGGATTGTCCTGCCGCATGGCGTTCTCTTTAGAGGAGCCGCAGAAGGAACCATCCGTCAAGCCCTTTTAGAAATGGGAGCCATTGATGCGGTCATTGGCTTGCCGGCCAATATCTTTTTTGGAACGAGTATTCCGACAACGGTTATTATTTTGAAGAAAAACCGTTCTCGGCGTGATGTCTTGTTTATCGATGCTTCTCAAGATTTTGAAAAACAAAAAAATCAAAATGTCCTGTTGGATGAACATATTGATAAAATTGTTTCTACCTACAAAAAGCGAGAAGATATTGAAAGATATGCTCATGTTGCAAGTTTTGATGAGATCCAAGAAAATGACTTTAACTTAAATATCCCTCGTTATGTCGATACCTTTGAGGAAGAAGAACCGGTTGATTTGGTTGCAGTAAATACCAATCTCCTTAAGGTCAATGAAGAATTAGTTCAACAAGATCAAACGCTCTTATCTTTGATTAACGATTTTTCAGAAAGTGAAGAGAATCAAGCCTTGATTGAATCGATGCGTCTTTTTTTGAGAGGCGGTCATGATGAGTAAAAAGAGTCCACAATTAAGGTTTGAAGGTTTTACGAATGATTGGGAAGAGCGCAAGCTTTCTGAGGTAGCAGATATTATGGATGGTGACCGAGGAAAGAATTATCCAAATGGTGACGATTTTTCTGAAACAGGACACACGCTGTTTATGAGTGCGACAAATGTCACCAAGAATGGTTTCAAATTTGATGAAACTCAATATATTTCAGAAGAAAAAAGCGATTCGCTTGGCAATGGGAAAATCATTGAAGATGATTTAATCCTAACTTCTCGTGGAACTGTTGGTAATCTCGCACTATATGATGCAGATGCTAAGAGACAAATTCCCTTTGCTAGAATTAATTCAGGGATGTTGATACTACGAAAAAAACAAAATGAATCAGCAGAATTTGTTCTTCAATATTTGAAATCACTTGTTGGGATTAAACAGCTCAACTTGATTAGTTTTGGAAGCGCGCAATCGCAAATTACTAAAAAAGATATTTCAAAGTATAAAGTGCAAATTCCAAATTTTGACGAACAGACTAAAATTGGAACGTTCTTCAAGCAACTCGATACCCTTATTACTCTTCATCAGCGTAAGTTAGATTTGTTGAAAGAGCAGAAAAAAGGCTACTTACAAAAAATGTTTCCCAAAAATGGTGCCAACGTTCCTGAATTGCGATTTGCGGGGTTTGCTGACGATTGGGAAGAGCGTAAGTTATCTGACGTAGCTAATCACAGAGGCGGAACAGCTATTGAAAAGTATTTTGACAAAGATGGTGAATACAAAGTTATTTCAATTGGTAGCTATGGATTAAATAGCCAATACGTTGATCAAAATATTCGCGCAATATCAAATGAAATTACAGATGGACGAGTTGTTAATTCTGGAGAGCTCACCATGGTGCTAAATGATAAAACTGCTAATGGAACAATTATTGGAAGAACTTTACTGGTAGAAAAAGATAACGAATATGTTATCAATCAACGAACTGAAATTATTTCACCGAAAGAAAACTTTGATTCTAATTTTGCATATACCATACTTAATGGTCCTTTTAGAGAAAAAGTTAAACGAATTGTTCAGGGGGGAACGCAAATATATGTTAACTATCCTGCAGTTTCTAATCTAAATCTAGAACTACCTAAGATTGAAGAACAACAAAAAATAGGCTCTTTCTTCAAACAGTTAGATGACACTATCGCTCTTCATCAACGTAAGTTAGATTTGTTGAAAGAACAGAAAAAAGGCTTTTTACAAAAGATGTTTGTTTAGGGTCTATAATTAGATAATGACCCCTAGGAAAGACTATTAAAACAGCCCCCATTATCTAATAGTTAGATAACGGGGGTTTTTTTATAAAATGATATAATACTCCCTAGATAGGAGAAAACGTATGTCTAGACAAAAACGGTCGATCAAGGAACATAATGATAAATTAAAAGTTCAATTAGAACTCCTCCGTAGTTATACGGAACACTTTGACTCAGGTATGATTCATATGGCTTTGCCAATGGCTACACAGGTTCGTGTATTAATACATCAAACAGATAAGTCCAATTTATTGACTTCTGAACACTTTTTCATCCGGCTGTTGTCGGCGCCGATCATTGTGCGATCGGGGGTGGGCATATGAATTCATTGATTAGTTTAGAAAAAGTTAATTATCAAATCGCTGATCAACATATTTTACATGATGTTGATTGGCAGATTCCAGCTGGGGCTCATATTACATTGACGGGACCATCCGGTGGTGGGAAAAGTACGTTATTACGGATCATTGCGGCCATGATTTCTAAAACAAGTGGGACCTTGATTTTTGATGGGCAGCCGATTGAAAGTTATGACCCAATCATGTATCGGCGGCAAGTCTCATATTGTTTCCAACAACCGACGTTATTTGGTGAGACGGTGGCAGATAACTTAGCTTTCCCGTACCAAATTCGTAAGCAAGTCACGGATACGCAACGAGTGGTAACGGCGTTAAATAATGTTGGGCTGTCCGAACGAACCCTGCATCAGCCGATTATCGAGCTTTCCGGTGGTGAACGGCAGCGGGTCGCGCTGATTCGCAACATCTTATTCTTACCAAAAGTGTTGTTATTAGATGAGGTGACAGCTGGTTTGGATGAAAATAATAAGCAAATCGTGCACGCCTGGTTACGACAGTTAAATGAGCAGGATCACGTGACAACGATCATGATTACTCATGATGCGACAGAGATTGCTGCGGCAGATCAATTAGCGAAAGTGGTTGCTGGCAGATTGGAGGTACACGCATGAATTTAGCAGTTAATAATACGTCGCTATTTTTGGCGGCAATATTAGTGCTCGTCGCGTTAGGAATTAGTTTGTGGCAGAAACTTGGCTTGGATAGGGACATCGTCATTGGTGTCGTGCGGGCTGTTGTACAACTATTTATCGTGGGTTACTTGCTAAAGTATATTTTCCGAGTCAACAATTTGTGGCTAACGCTGGCGATGATGGGCTTCATTATCTTCAATGCGGCTTGGAATGCGAAAAAACGGGGGCCGGGGATTGACCATGCATTAGCCATTTCGTTATTAGCCATTTTTGTTAGTACGGGGGTAACACTCGGCGTCCTCGTGCTATCTGGTGCGATTAAGTTTGTGCCATCGCAAATGATTCCCATTTCTGGTATGATTGCGTCGAATTCAATGGTCGCAATTGGGCTGGCTTATCGCAGCCTCAATAGTCAGTTTCATGACCAGCGGCAAGGTGTGCTTGAACGGTTGGCGTTAGGGGCTGGTCTACTTGATGCTTCGATTGCCATCGTGCGTGAGGCGATTCGTACGGGGATGTCACCAACCATTGATTCGGCAAAGACCGTGGGTCTAGTCAGTCTGCCAGGGATGATGTCCGGTTTGATCTTTGCAGGGGTCGATCCAGTACGGGCCATTAGGTATCAAATTATGGTCACGTTCATGCTCTTATCAGCGACTAGTTTGGGGTCAATCATTGCGTGCTATTTAGCTTACCGTAATTTCTATAATGAACAAAAACAGTTGAAGTAATGACTCCTGATTGCAGGGGCCACGTCGTATTCTTTAGACAGCTGGGTGACGGATTGACCAGAATGATAGAAGGCGATAAGGGTTTCTTTAAATTCTTTTGAGTAGCGTTTTTTCATGTTTTTGTCCTTTGTCTAAATTATACAATAGTGACTCTAAGATTTAAGGATAACATCAACCTATAAGTGTAAAAAGTAGTATAATTCTATTGAAAGGAGTTTTTTTATGAACAATTATGATGTTATACCCTCAAATGGAGCAATTGAAAACATAAGCTTTGATAATAACACTCATCATGAATTATTAAGCGCGATCACAACTTCATTAGGAGTGGCTAGATCTGTACTACCTGATGAAGAAGAAATTAACTATGCCTTAAAAGAATTACCCCGAGAATTAAATAGGATCCCTTTACAACTAAGGGATGAATTTATAGTCCGAGCTTCCATTGCAAGCTCTGTTGGTCTATTCGATGCTGCCATAATTTACGTGTGGAATACTGTAATAAAGGAGTTACGAAAGAAAGTAGAATCGTTTGGATTCGAAATGATAAAACATATTAGAGGAAATAAAGTTGAGGACAATTTTTTAGTTACAATTAAGGATTCCGACTTACTAACATTGTGTGAACAATTAAATATAATCACGGAACAAGGGTACTATTTTTTAGATCAATGTAGAGACATACGAAATAATGCATCTGCAGCACATCCTTCTACAATAGAATTAGATGATAGAGAATTAATTAATTTTATAAGTCGTTGTGCAAAATATGGTTTATCAAATAATTCTGAAGTGACTGGTGTTAATTTTAAAATCTTCAACGCTGTATTGGAAAGCTCTACAACGACAGAAGACAATTTGAATGCGCTAAGTGAAGAAGTTAAAAATACGTTTGAATCTCAAAAAAACTTTATTTTCACAGTTTTATATTCTTATTATATTGATGGTTCTGTACCCGAAATCAAAAGAAATAATAGTATGGTTCTGGCAAAAAAAATAAAAACAGAATTAAATAATACTATTATCTTAAATTTAGTAGAAAAACATAATGAAAAAAAAATAAAAGATGATGAAATATCAGTAAATAATTCTGTAGTTTTTTTACGTGAACTCAATTTGATGTCCTACTTAAATGAATCAGAAAGAGCTGTAATTTTTAGAAAAGGAATTACCAATTTAAAAAATGCTCACTTGGAGATGAATAACTTTTATAATGAGCCTCCTTTTGCAGAAAGACTTTCTGAAATATCATACCAAATAAAACCAATTCCTTCAGTGGTGAAAGAAGAATATATGAATATTTTAATCACTTGTTATTTTGGTAATAATTATGGAGTTTCCGATGCAGCACTGCCTTTTTACACTAAGATGTTTCAAAACCTTACTCCTAAAGAGTTAGAATACCTACTAATTATTTTACGAGATAAGCAAGATACAGCAAGGCTTATTAGAATTTCTTGGAAAAAAAATTTACTGAATAAACTTCTTCAGAACATTCTTCAGAACGTAAATGGACATTCAACATTAGTAAATATATATACTGAAATAATAAAAAAATACTCTTTAACTATTTAAAAAAGTTGACATTAATTTTATAATTTATCACAAATAGAGTTCACCAGTTTTTATTTCTGATAGACTTTTTTTGTTCAACTAAGCAATGATGTAAACTTTAGGGCACCTCTAATAACTACCAATTAATTCACCTCTAAATGAAATTATAAAAAACACAGAAAACTAAGCATAGTCTACTGTGTTTTTCTTTATGTTACAGACGCCACTTGACTGTTTATTCTTATTTTAGACAGATTACCGCCATGTTTTGAGATTTAAACGTTTAACTTGTTCGTACCTCAATAAGTTATAAGTCAGATTTGTAAGGTCAGTATTTAAAACAGCTCGATCGAATCCAATAGAACGTAAACTAGAACCATGCATTGAATTTTCAACAAAGCCAAATACATGTTCAATACGGACACGTATTTTCGAAATGATTTTATTAAACATTTTATCGTCTGCCTTAAGAGATTTAGAACGTGTGTTTTTAAGACAGGTAAAAAGTTCAGCACCTTTAGGTGTTGCTTGATTTTGATAAGCTGAGTCTGCTAAGGTGATCTCATCGGGATCAACAAGAACGCCTATTACTTGATAATCATGCACATTTGCAGGCGTTGTTTGATAATTCTTTACGAATTTTGATTTGGTATCTATAGCAATATGATTTTTGTAGCCATAACCTTGGATATTTGGTTACGTAAAAAACGGGACACACAAGCAGCCTATGCTTTTCTTAAGCGGTTAGTGAAGCAGTTTGATGAACCGAAGGTTGTAGTCACAGATAAAGCCCCCTCTATTACAAGTGCCTTTAAGAAACTAAAAGAATACGGCTTTTATCAAGGGACAGAACATCGTACCATTAAATACCTGAATAATTTGATTGAACAAGACCATCGTCCAGTAAAGAGACGCAATAAATTCTATCGAAGTTTACGCACTGCCTCACCCACGATTAAAGGCATGGAAGCCATCCGAGGATTATATAAGAAAACCCGAAAAGAAGGCACTCTCTTCGGGTTTTCGGTCTGTACTGAAATCAAGGTATTATTGGGAATCCCAGCTTAAATCATAGATACCGTAAGGGATTTTATTCTTTATTTAAAACTTTGCAACAGAACCGAAAATAATAATATTAGAATTCATATACACAAAAATTATGTAGATTTTCTTAACGATCTTTCTTTTTACATATTATTGAAAGATAGAGATAATATGTAAAATATGGTCTATTTTTATTGTCAAATATTGTCACTAATCGAACGAATTAGTTAATTTACTTAACTCTTTTTTGGTAAATACTTCGTTTTGAGTATCACAAACAATCATTAGAACATCATTGGCATGTATTCTGGTTTTACCATTCGGAATAATATCATTATTATTTCGTCTTATTGCTACAATCAATGCTTGTGCTGGAATAGCTATATTTTCTAGTGATTTATTAATTATTTGACTTTCAAAGTGTACAATTTGTTCAAACATAACTTTTTTTCCAGATAACAGATTATTTTCTGTTGTTCCTTTTCCATCAACAAGATTATCTAATAATGAATCATATATTGGGTCAGAATTTAAAAAATTTGCTGTAATGAAAGCAAAAATGACTACAATTGATAATGGTAATAAATGGGTAAATGATCCGGTCATTTCAGTTAACAGTACAATACCAGTAATTGGGGCACGTACAATGCTAGAAAATACTCCTGCCATTGAAAAAATCATAAAGTTATAAAATAAGTCACTATTAATATTAAAAATGCTGATCATTTCATGACCGAATATTGCACCAATACAAGCACCTAACATTAATAAAGGGAAAAATATACCTCCTGCGACTCCTGAAGAAAAACTCAAAACAGAAAATAAAAATTTAACTAATAGTAATACTATCAGTATAGTTGCTCCAGTTTGCATATTTAGTATAGGCATCATATTATGCCCACCACCTAGAGCTGATGGAAAGTATAGACCTATAAATATTGTAATTATGAATATTGGAACTGGTCTAAAAATAGGATATTTTTTGAATTTAGACTTCATTAATGTTGTGGTATACATTAATAGTTTATTATATATAACACCAAACAATCCTGTAAGTATCCCTAGTATAGGTAACAACCAGTACCATATTAGGGGCAGAGAATTTATAATTGGAAAATTAAACACTGGTGACATACCAAAGAATAATTTGGCCGTATAATCAGCCGAAAGAGCCGCAATACAGGTCGCTAATAACATAGTAGAAGATAAATAACGGAAAATTTCTTCAAGTACAAATAATACACCGGCTAGAGGAGCACCAAAAGCGGCAGCAAGACCAGCACCAGCACCAGCTGCAATTAATATACGTCTTTCATTTCGAGTTTTCGAAAATTTCTTTCCGAATCCGTCAGCAACACTAGCACCCATTTGAATTGAGGGGCCTTCTCTGCCCAGAGAAAGACCGATACCAATTGAAAGTGTGCCAACAATAAATTTGTTTAGCAATGTTGTAAACCAGTTATCTTCAAAATATCCTATGACAATTGCTTTAACCTGAGGTATCCCACTACCGCTAATCATAGGATAACATTTAACAAGTAAGCCACAAATCAACGCCAATATTGTTACTAATATGATCCCTATTAGTATAAAAAGGGTATGGTTGTGTAATTTCTCATAAATTTTCAAATTCCATTCTTCGGTAAACGTAATAACATATCGATACAGTGAAACTATTATTCCCGTTCCAATTCCAATAGATAAACTTTTAATCAATAAAGCAATTTGTCTATCATGTATGCTCAATGCTTTTTTAAAGTTATTAGTGATATTTTTACTTTGATACAAAGATTTTCTCCTTACCAGATATATATGGATTATATCATTTTACTTTTTTAAAATGGTACATATGAGTGAGGTTTTTTTAACTTATCATTAAAAGATCATCATTTATAGTAAGTAGTATGTATTATTTGTCATTGTTATATTTCCATATTATACTTCCATATTATACTTCAATATATACATTATAACTTGCTATTCCTCCTATCATTTATTGATGGATTTTATTCTGTTTTCAAAATGTATTATTCATAAAAATAGTCTGTTTCGAAGTGGGGAGTCATATCAAATTTATCAGAAATAATGTTGTTAAACTCATCGATGATAATACCGTCTAAATGAAAGGGAAGATTTAAACTATCTATGATTGTTTGATAATTGGTGTCTGGAGTAAAATCGTACTTTTCGTCTAACATTTTCATAACTTCTTGTATCATGTATCTATTAGCTTGAAATTCTATGTTATCGTTCTGAAAATGATTAGAGATGTACTTTTCACAATCGCCATTAAGGAAGTGTGCCGTTTCATGTAATAAGGTCAGCGATTTTTCTATATCGTTTAATTCTTCATTAATGAGTATTACAGGTATATTGTTCAATATTCCAAAATGACCATTTTCTTTTAAAGGCAAGTAGTCAATCTTTATACCAATTTCTTCAATTTTTCTTGAAATCTTTATTAACATTCAATATTTATCTTTAAAATTATCTATGAGCCACTGTTTTATAACTTCACGATCTTCATCTGACATTTCTTTACCGCTAAAAGAATGGAATGAATTTAAAGATTTTTCTAAATCTTCATCAAAAGTTGATTTTTTTACTTGGTCTGTTTTTCCGAGCAGATAGTCTGTACTGGTATTTAACATTTCGGAAAGTTTTGTTAAGTTTTTGTTTGCGGGTAGTGTTTTACCTTTTTCCCAATTTGCGTATGCCTGTTGAGAGATATTTAATTTATCAGCGATTTCTTTTTGGGTTAGTTTGGCTTCTGAACGCAGTGTTTTTAATCGTTCTGGGAACATATTTATATCTCCTTTAAAAATAATTTTAATTTTTTGAAAAAAGCGTTGACATAAACAATTATTAATTGTATAATCTATTTAACAACTAATAATTGTTGTGTTTCTTGAAACAAAAGGCTACTCATTTTACAATAAATAGCCAAATGTTTCAAGAACATCATTTAAAATTAGTTAGTATTTCTTGATTAATTACTCTATAATAGAGGTCAAAAAGAGAATCAAGTCATACAAAAACAAATATTGAATGACAGCTCTTTGAAAATCAAATACAAAATTTCTATTTCATACCTGATATAATAATGTTATGGTGACTTAATTATATCAAATGTTGCAAATTAGTGCAACATGGTATGAAAGGAGACTGTGAAAACACAGTATAATCAAATAGCTACGGTGGACTGCACAGTGACAGCACAATAGTTAAGTTCAATGTTTGTAACATTGGGCGAAGAGGTGGAAAGAAACATATGATGTGAAGCGACTCATTACTGACTAAAAGGTAATGTGTATTCAATTACAGGCTAAATCACAAAATATGAAGCAAATGAAGCAATTCCTTGCTGACTAAAAGCTAGTGTGTATTCGATTATAGAATATTTCACAAAACTTTACGATAGAGATTCCCCTCAAACTTCACAAATTGTAGTAGGCGATGATATGAGCCACAATTCTTACTTTTCTTTTTGTGTCGTAAATTTACAAAGTAAATGAATTTTTCTCTATCATTTTTTTATTGATAGATTACCAATAAATGCGAGTATCAGGTTATGCTGATACTTTTTAATTTTCGGATAGAAAGCACCTGCTGAACATCATACAACATGAATGTGCTTGTTTCTATTAAGTCAGGAAAACAATTATCAATGAGTGCCAACTTCGGTATGTTTGTTTCTTTAGTAATAAAGAAAATAATTGTCAATGAGTATCAACTTAGATATGTTTGTTTCCTGTGAAAATGACAATAGACAATGTTTGTCTGTTGTAAACTGCTTATAAGTATTTTCCCAACTTTCCTTGTAAGTAGTTTAGAGCAGATAAATTGCTCATAAAGTGATATAATATTAATCACTTCATCTTTTCTAAACAGCTTTTAGATTAAGTCAGTGAAAATAAGGTTGACACCTTTCTGACTGTATGTGGTATAATTCTTGGTAACTTAATTTGTGAGATATTGTAATTTAAGTTAAAGCAGCTATTGTGAGATAGTGAAACTAGGTAAAAGCCTAGCAAGTTAAGCATATAGCAATGATAGTTGAGAGTAAGGCAAGAAACTTTGGGGGTCTATAATAGACGCTTACGGTGTAAGAATAAGACAATAGTAACTAACAAGGGATTGTTAGTCAAACGTTGCCATTATCCAAGTAAGACCTGTGTTGTGAAACTTTAGAAATAAGGTTATAACCGAAGAAGTCTGTATTAGTAGCATAAACGACAGTAAATTTGAATTGTAAAAACAATATTAAAAATACTGAATGTCATGTGAAAGTTGAGGGCTATTAAGTCCGTCCTTGTCTTGATATGCGTGAGAAAGATAGAGTTCGCTACTTTGTCTCAGTCCTCACGAACAAGTGGCTGAATAACTTGTAGGCTATCAAAGTAAGAAGAAAAATCTGATTTGAAAGTTGTTTAGAGAAGATGAAGATATAATTGACTAGATTTCTAGTCTTTTTTGTTTTATTAGTATGGTTGTCTTTATGGTATAATGAAATAAAGAAAGAATTGAGGAGGTAAACAATATGCGTAAAACTGTTGGTGTTTTTGGAGAATATCGTTTGAGTATGGATAAAGACGATATAAAAAATAATCCTGATAAACCACAAATGAGATTTTATGATGACGGAGAATTGATTGGTATATTTGATTTGAAAACATTAAATATCTTGTTTGACAATGAAATGTCAATTTACGATATTAAATTTGCCAAAAAGCAATTGGAAATAAATCAAGAAAATTACCTTGAAACTTGGTCTGATTATGTAGAGGGTATTGCACATGCCTAATGAATATTACGTAAAATATAGAATAGAAATTAGAACTAATGAGCATAATCATAAGAAGCAGTCAGCACATGTTCATATCTACATTACTGGCGAAGAAGTAGGTTCTGTATTTTTAGATGGTACATTGAGAGATGGCGATATTCCTAATAGGCATTTGAAGAAGATTGCAAAAATCGTTTTGGATAATGCAGATTATTATCAAGAATTATGGGACGAGTACCAATCATCTGAATATTAGATAAAATGACTAGAGAAATCTAGTCTTTTTTGTTATTTAAATTGTAGGAGAATGATCAGCTTGATTACACAAGAACAAATTGAAGAAAGTGAACACCTTAATTCAAAGGTAGATTATTGGTCTGCTGAAGTTAATAGTAGTCGGTTTCCAACATATCCTAACGGTTTGGTAGTTGAAAGAGTTAGGTTTAGCGAGGAATATCAAGAGGTAGAAAGACAGCTTAAATTTTGGTTTAGGAGATTGAGAGAATTTAATAGTACTTTGACTAATAAGCAAAAAAAGGAATTGAATGCAATATCTCGGAGTAGGAGGATATTATGAAATTAACAATAATACCAAAGTCTAAAGGTGGCGGATATAATTTATCGTATGTTAATAGTGAGTTGAAGCATAAAGATTATTTGCTTGATAAAATGATTTCAGATAGAGAAAAAAGGCTTTCTAAAATAGCAATAGAAAAAGTTAAACTCAAGGAAAAGTTAACGCTTTTAGAAAGAGGAATTTCAGAAGAAATTTTAAAAACAAAAAAACAAATTCGTGATTTAGATGAAGTCATACCTGACAAATTGCGTAGTGAAATTGATAATTTGATTTACTTTAAAGGAGCGTTGGATAAAAAAATCAATGAAAATTCATAAAATAAAGGAAAATATAAAGTATTTTGCTGATGTCTTAACAGGTGTTAAAACATTTGAAATTCGGAAAAACGACCGTGACTATGAGGTTGGCGATATTTTAATCATGTCTGCTTGGACTAATGATACTGAAAAATATCAGACTTGGGGAAAAGGAACTTATTTAGCATTAGGAACAATTCATTCTGAGAAATCTTTATTATCAGATGTTAAATATATAGATGAACCTATATCAGATTATTTTCCTGTCTCTGATGTTGAACAAGCTGATAAAATACAAGCAAAAATTATCTATATGACGGACTTTGAACAAAAAGAAGGATATGTTGTGTTGGGTATTAGTGATGTTAAACTTTTGTCTTTTAAAATGACCTGAGCAAGTCGTAAAACTGTATTAACTTATGGAGGTATAGAAAATGTCAAACTTTTTTGGTTGGTTACAAAAGATTATTTTTTCGATTTTGACCTGAACATGTCATAAACTGTTTAGCTATATAAAACTAAGATTAATGACTGAATATATCAGTCAAAGCTAGGACAGAGCCTTATGTACTATTTGATAATTGAATTAACTGAGATTGAAAACAAGGTATTGAGTATCTTGTTTTTTAGTGGCTTTCTTAATGGTAAGATTATGCGTTTAAAATATCTAGCGTGTTTTTGGTTCAACGTGTAACAGGTTCAATCCCTGAAAGCTACATAAAATAAAAATGACGAGAGGTTAGATATATATATAAAATGGTTGCTGATGAAGAATAAAAAAATTGAAAATATGACTAAAAAAGAGATTGAAGCACTTAGTGTTGAGGAATTAAAAGACGGTATGAGGTCTGTTTTTCGTGAAGCTGAGAAAAAAAGACGCTGGCAAGAAATAGATAATTCGGTTAAAAAAATAAATGGCTTTAAACCTGAGCCTATCAAAGAAGATGAGTTTTCATTTATATTCAATCATATTTTTAGTTCTTGGGTAAAACAATCGGAGGACGAGAATAAGTAAAATCTTGACGATATTGACCTAAGCAAGTCATTAAACTGCGTGTCGTGAAGTTAAACTAATCAAATGGCTGTGCTTCCAGTTCTTTTATTTTTGATTACAATGATTATTTTTAGGAGATAACATATGTCTGCATTAAAAACACTTTCAGTAAAGCTGGAAGAAATTGTCGAGGATAAGAAGATTTGGATCAATCCTAACCCGACTAAACTCAAGAAAACTATGACACAACCTGACTTGTTTGTCTATAGTGCGAGTGGTTTAGATGAGCCTAATTTCCGTGTGGTTGTACCTGCTAATAAAGGCTTTGTGCCTGACAGTCGTGTACAAGTGAAAGTGATCAAACCCAAACTAGGTGGCTTCATGTTTGATGAGGGTATTGCTGGTGTAAAAGATTCCGCTGTCATTTTTGCGGATAGTGTAGAGGAGATGAAATAATGGCAAAAGCAAAGAAAAAATATGGTCTTGATACTTTCAATAAGGAATATTCTGTTGATGTTGAAGCAACTTATGGCGGGTTAACTTATCTTGATACGATTGCTTCGGAACGGTTCAATTATGAAGATACTGAAACTGGTGCAATTTATGACAGTCAAGCTGAACTGGATAAAGAGCAACCTGATAAAAACTTACAAAAAGTTGAAAATACACATAAAATTGAGCAACTCTATGTGCAAGTTTATTCAGAAGTCCAAAAAGACAATATGGACATTCGTGTCCCATTAGACTTTGATGACACTAAATTCAAAATGAATGATCGCGTCCGTTTGACTGGTAAAGTTATTGCTCGATTACAAACTGGCACAAAACGTGTTGAAGTGACTACCGCAAATGGTAGAACTCGTCAAGAAGTAGTGCCTGATTATTATTTCACGGTCTCTTCTGAAGGCTTGGGAAAAGTAAGTGACCACTCAACTGCTCCTGCACCACAACCACCCAAACCAAAAGAAGAAAGTCAAAAGAAATAATCTTTGATTTTTAGGGAGTGGTGTTAAATGAAATTGTTAAAACAGATTTTCTATTTTAGAGGTATAAAAATAGGCAAAAAAGAAAAAGTAGTATCAAGAATGACGGTTACTTTTTTACTTTTGCCTTTTTTGCTTTTATTTGGACTTTTGACTTATCTTTTATTTTCACAACTGATTTCAAATTTATATTTCTTACTTGTTTACTTTCTTTTTGTAGTTCTGGTGAGTTTTATTGGTACTTTTATTTTGTATCGGTTGCTTCATATCAAATTTTGGTTTTTTAAAAAGCTATCCAATAGAAGATTATTATATCGTCATTTGCTAGAAAATAAAATTTACTACGCTGTAAAACGTAAAGATAGAACAGATAAAATTAAACTACCTAATGTCTATCTAAAACAAAATAAGTACACTATTGTGGTAACTTTTCAGTTAGAGGGTAGACAATTTCAAGATAAGTTTTTAAACATTGGCGGTGCTTTAGAAGTGATGTACTCTGCAGATATGATGGGTAGAATAGATGAAAAAGGCTATATTAGCTATGTTTATTCTGCGGACACTATCTTAGGTCGCATCTCAGCTAAAGATGTACGTGTGGTTGACAAAGGACTTATCCTTATGGAAGATGTCTTTTGGGACTTTGTGCATAACCCTCATCTGTTAATTGCTGGTGGTACTGGTGGTGGTAAAACGGTTCTCTTACGCTCTATTTTAAATGGACTGCTTAGAGAGGGTCTTGTCGAGATACTAGACCCTAAACAAGCTGATTTTGTTTCTTTAGCTGAATTACCAGTCCTACAGGATAGGGTGGTTTTTGAAGTAGCTGATATGATTAATAAAATTATTGAGTTTAAAGAAAACATGGAAATTCGTTATGCGACAATGCGTCAACTTCAAAAAGAAAAAAATCAAAAAGAGCTAGGAAATTTTCAAGAATATGAATTGAAACCTGCTTTTTTGATCATTGATGAGTTTCCCTCTTTACGTGCTATGATGTCAGAAGATAGAGAAATGATGTTAGAAGCTGAGCGGGCTATGGGAGCTTTAAAACAGATTATCTTGAAAGGTCGTCAAGCGGGCTTCTTTGCGATTATCGCAACTCAGAATGTAAAAGCTGATGATTTACCGTCCACCTTTAAAGATAATATCATGACACGTATTTCAGTTGGTCGTTTGTCTCAATTCTCATATGAGGTTATTTTTGGAGAAGAAAACAAAAATAAATACTTTAAGTATATTGAACAAATTAATGGCGAACGTGTTTATGGTCGTGGTTATTATGGTGTATTTGGTAGTCCTGCTAGAGAGTTTTTCTCTCCTGAATTGCCTGATGTTAAAGAATTTTCATTTTATGATGAGTTTGAAACTTTAGAAAGACTTGATTTAGAATTTAATAAACAAGATGTTGTGATTAAAACTTATACGGCTAAAGAACTATCAGATGAACTGAAACTTGATTATCGAGTTTTCAAAAAGTATAAGTCTGAGTTTGAAACGGCTGGTCAAGAATTTGATAAAACATTTAGTATGTCTGATTTAATTATGTTTGAAAGGGCAATTAGCTATAAGTCGAGTGGTAAAACTTACCAAGTAGCTATTAGTGAAGCTATATTATGAGAAAAGAATCAAAAACAGGAACCTTAGAGCGGTGGACTTGTCTGTGGAACGAGACCGTAAAAGACGTGGCGAAAAGCGGAGCCGTAAGGCGGAAGCGTATTGAG
Organism: Lactococcus sp.; assembly: GCA_047833645.1. Classification (GTDB taxonomy): domain Bacteria; phylum Bacillota; class Bacilli; order Lactobacillales; family Streptococcaceae; genus Pseudolactococcus. The sequence continues at coordinate 842,901 of CP181259.1, read as the reverse complement.
TGCGGTTTTTACGGTCTTGTTACGCAGTTACAAGACCTTTGCCTATGCCCGCAAGGGCATAGGCAAAACAGCTTACACCCCGAATTGTAATACGGGGTGTAACAATATAACCAACTTAATAAACTCTTTATTTAAAGGCTTCTAGGTAAGCTTGATTGGTTATATGGAAATCAAGAAAAGATTAGAAAAGAGATTTAAATATGAAATATTATGCGGTTGTTGTAAAAGGCGAAAATAGCGTTTTTGATGAATCATACGTGATTGGCGCTAATAGCCTAATGGAAGTTGAAAGTGACATTAGCACACATTATTGTGGTAATGATTTCTCATTAGCACGCTATCAGATGACAGAAATTACTAAAAAGGAGTATCTGGTTCATGACGATAGACGAAAGTTTTGATTTAAAAGGTATTATGAAAAACTACCTTTTATCTCAAAAAGATGTCGGTAAGATAGTTGGTGTTTCACAAGTATTTATTTCTAATGTGCTTTCTGGTAAAAAAACATTAAGCCCTAAAAAGAAGCAAGTTCTCCTTGATTATCTGAGTTACAATTCAAAATATGAGCTAGAAACAAGTGTTGACTATCTAAGAATTAGACTTAAAACTTTGAAGTGGTTTGAAGTGATTGAAGATTTACTCCTCATGGATAGTAACTTATTCAATATTGATGTATCAAGTATGCACAACTACAACATGAGTATGTCTTATGGCAGTATACGAATTTTACGTCATAGTGAAAATATTGATATGGGTACACTTGTTGAGTTTAATGGTGGTGGTTGTCGTGAGTTTGAACAGGAACTTAAAGACCAAAATAGAACATGGAAGCAGTTTTTTCAAGATTGTTTCCATTTTTCTATGAAGAAAAAACAGGTAACTGATTTTGAAGATTTAGATGATTACTTAAAATTCACTCGTCTTGATTTAGCGACTGATGAAATGTATTCCAAAAAAGGTAACTATGACTTACGTAAACTTTATGACAAAATGTTGGCAGGTCAAATTCAAACACCTTTCAGGCAGTTTTCTTCAAATGAAAGTTTCTTATATCGAGACGGCGAGTTTATCTCTACTGGCTTATCTTTATATTTTGGTTCACGTAAAAGTAAATCAATCTATATCAATTTCTATGAAAAAGATAAAGAACAATCTATGGCTCGAAATCTATTTGTTGATGAAATTCATGAGCTGTACGGCTATAAAAATCGTTATGAAATTAGGTTATTTGGCGATAAAGCGACACAAGTCATTTTTGATTTCTGGTATAACGATATTCCACTACAAAATTTAGTAGGTCAAATTATCTCTCATTACTTGGATATTAAGGATGATACAGGTAATTGGGATATTGAATGGTTAGATGTTTTTGGTTCCGATAAAAGTTATGGCTTTGTCAATAAACCTAGGGAAGTCAGTTATGACCGAACACTAAAATGGCTTGATTCATCTGTTTTTGCTTCTTTGAAAAGAAATATGGAGATTGATAGATTGACTGGTTCTCGAAAGACAATGGACTTATTTCACGAAAAAGAACTTGATGAAAAAAATCAGAATTTAGTAGATTCTATTGTTAAACAGAAAAAGGAAAGGGCATTTTATGACAACTTCCATGAAATGATAGAACTTGAATATGACTGATTTAACATTTTCTGAAATTGAAAAAATCAATGAAGCACGTGAAAGACGATTGATTGAAGCGTCCTTGAAAGCGAGTACTCAAAGATTTCGTGGCAGTTATGAAGCCAAAAGAAAAATCATGATGAAAAATATCAACTCAGAAGCGTGTCAAATCATGCGTATCAAAATTGATATTTTGTGTGATTATAATTATTTGCGACATGACAGAAGAAAATTTGATTACAGACATCTCTATTATGGTTGGACTAATGCGCAAAAACTGCAAGAACTCAAAAGGTTAAACATTGAATATGACAAATTACTCTATCGGGAGTAAGTGATTAAAATAATGATTGGGCGGGTATTGAACTTTTAAAAAAAACTAACTTTTAAGAAAATGAAAGAGGTATAACCTATGGCAAATGCAACACAAGAATATCCAAAAATTGACCCTAAAAAAACTAAACAGTTGATTAGTACTTTAGGGGAGCTGGTAGAAAAACACAATTTTGATGAAGCGTGGACGATTGCAGGACAGCTAAATAGTATTTTAAAAGAACAAGCTGAGAATTTAAATGGGGCTGAATACAGCGCTTTGGAGGGTGTTATCAAGTCCTATTATTCTCTTAATGAACAACACAAAAAATTCAGTCAACGTACCTATGCTTTTGCACGTAAGGCAAATGATGTAGCGAGTTAATCTGAATGTGGGTGGTATTATTTTAATCAATAGAAAGAGGACAAAATGCAAATTAATGTTTATGAAATGATTGAAGCTGATAAATTCTTTATCGGTAGTTATCCTGACAATTTTTCAAAAGGTCGGTGGTTTACTGTTGAGGAGCTTATTTATTCTAGTTATGAAAAAATTGAAGCTGAGTATTTAGATAAATACAATCCTAACGGACAGCCTGAGTTAGAACTTGGTGTATTTGATGTAGATAATGTTTCTGGTCTATGGAGTGGGGAATATGATGTTTCATCTTTAATTAATAAATTACGTGAAATTGAGTCAACTGAATATTATGAAATTGACTTAGAGATTTACGAATTTACAGAAGAATTTTTTGAAGAAACTGGTATGTCAATTTATGATGTCGCACGTGCAGTTTATTTTGGTAATATCAAAGGCTGGAATGATGATTATATCGGTTTCAATGGTTACGGTAACTTTGAGACTTATTCTGAAACAGATTACCAGTCACAAATTGATATGTATGTAAAAGACTTAGATCTTTTTTAAATTAAGGGGCGCAAATGTCAAAATTTGCGTTCTTATAATAGCAAAACAGAAAGGTTTGTTATATGAAAAGGAGTAAAAAAATTGAGTGAACAAGAAGAACTCTACTATGAATTAAGTGATATTGCGCATGAAATGAAAATCAGAGTAAGTGATTTAATTATAGTTGCTAAAGAGTTAGAGTTTGGCGAGGTCAAACCTGATGATTTATTTACTTTATCAGAAGCTAAACAACTCATTGCACGGTATGATGAAAAACAAAACGAGCCTGAAAAAGTGCCTGAGAAAAAAGACAAAGGTTTACTGAAAAAACTCAGAACTAAGAAAGATGAATTGTTTGCGCCTAAAGATGATAAGAAAAACAAGAAAACTGTTACTTTCATCAATAAGCCCAAGAAAAAATTCACACTTAAAGGTTCTGGTACTTTCAAAAGTAAAGTCCTTGTCTATGGCACAATTGGCTTATTATTGAGCTTGTCAGTTGGCGCAACAACTTTATCCATTATGTCACGGTCAAAAGCATTGTCTAAACCAACTGTCTCAGTTGTTGCTGATAAGCGCTTGTTAAGCGAAACAGACAATAAAGTCAATGTTTATATGACTAGCTTTATTAATAGTTATTTTAACTACTCGTCACAAAATACTGGCGATTATTCAAAAAAATTAACTGAGTATTTTGGCGATAATGTCAATATGACTTATCTACCTGAAAATAAAAGTGATATGAAATTAGTATCAAGTACTTTGCTTAAAATTGAAAACAATTTAGCTACATATATTGTCAATTATCAAGTAAAAGAAAAACCAACTGATAAAAATAGTAAATGGTTTGATAAATCAGTAGAATTTAATATTCCGTTTGCTAGTAAAGCTGACAGATTTTATGTGTCAGATACACCTTTCGTGACTGCCCTAAGCGAGTTACAAGGTAATAATGTTAAAAAACAAGGTCTGACAAAACAAACACAAGACTATACAGAAAGTGAAGTTAAAAAGTTTGGCACGTTCTTAGAAGCCTTTTTCACGGCTTATACAACTGATGATAAAACACTTGCCACTATGAGTGCTGATATTGTCGGTATTAAAGGCTATAAGTTTGATAAGTTACTTTACACTTATTATGCTAAAGGTGCTTCTGGTACAACAACTGCTGTTGTGACGGTCTCTTTCAAAGACAGTCTCAATTCAACTCATAAAGAAAATTTTGAGTTGTCAATTAAGAAAAATGGGGATACTTGGTTTGTTCAAACACTAAACCACGGTGTCTCACAAGATTATTTCAAAGAAGAAAAGGAAAAATAAAATGACTAATATTTTAAACGCTGTCGCATTACTTATTCTAATCGGTGCTGGTATTGGTGCTTTGAAAGCCTTTGCGAAAGGCGATAAGACAAACGCATTGATGACTGGCTTAATAGGACTTACAGTATCTAGTATTCTAAGTCCAACAACATTTGAAGCATGGAAAGTAGTGATTAGTTCTGTGATTTCTGGAGTTGGTAAACTAATTAACGGTATTTCTGGTGCTTTGTAATATGGAAGATAAAGAAAGATACCCTGATAGGGATACATTTTCATACCAATTATCATTAGAAGCACCTTCATATTTACCGCCAATACCTTTGGTTGGCGAAAAGAAATTATCATGGGCTTTTTATTTGATTTTAGAGTTTACTTTGTCAATGCTATTCTTTTGGAAAGTATTATTTTTCTTTTCAGTGTATTGGGCATTTATATTTTCGGCTTTAATTGCTTGGAACTTTGCTGACCCTGTGGCTGATTTAAAGATTGATGGTAAATTCTTTCATAGATATTTGTTTGATAAAATCATGTATTGGTTGATTTACGGTAGAAGAAAAAACACACATTACCTATCACAAGGTAATCTTATAAAGAAAATAAGGAGTTAGAAATTTGAATAAAAGAAATGGGATTGTTGCTTTTCACGGTAATTTGATGTTGCGATCAAATCTTGATGTCTATGCAATGTACGAAATTCCTGAAACGATTGTTAATACAGTAGATATTACACTGAAAAATGAATTTAAGGAATTGGTATCTGATACTTTATCTGATTTAGAAATTTTCGGTGGCTTTGAAGTCTCAACGATTCCATTTTCTACAGAAGCAACACATAATTATAAGTTTTTGGAGCAGGACTTAGCAGAAGATACTAAACCATTTGGCTTGTATCTTATGAAAAGGCAAGCTGAGGAGCTTAAAAAACAAATTGGCGAAACTTCTCAGGATAGATTCTTTTTAACCATACCGCTTAGAAATAATCATGTGTCACTTGATTTTAAAGACGGTCTTAAAACAGCTATTACTGATTTTTCAAATAGAGTAATGGCAACAATTGGTACTGATGTTACTTTTGATGAAGATTGGTATGAACGATTTGAAGAACTCAATCATGAAATTTATCAAACACTGTTACCACTCAGCGGCTATATGCTAACGAAAGACCAAACAATTTTTGTCAATACTGTTCAATACTCACGTGGTATGTCGGTTGACAAAGAACTTGAAGTAATTCAAGTTGAAAATAACATTGATAATTTTGGCAGTGCTGGTGTTAGTTTTGAAAATTATGGCATCTTAACTTTAAGCGACGGTGCGCAAACAACTTACTTAGCTATATTGCCGATTGCCATACCACCATCAAACTTATCTTATAATCACTTTATCGAAAGACGGCGATTACTAGGTTTTGATACAGAGGTACAAACAAAGGCTATCTTTGCTAAGAAGAATGGCTTTAATTCAATGCAACAACGTGCCAATCGTGCTAAGCAAAAACATAAAAAAACAAATGAAGATATTGCTATGAGAAATGGCATTGTTCGTGATGAAATCGGACAAGCAGAAGCCCTTTCAGAAGATTTAGTAAAAAAATCAAATCGTGGCGAAACAATTATCTCTTATCTTCAATCGCTGTTTGTCTATGATGATGATTATGACCGCTTACAAGAAAAAATAAAAATCGTCATGCGCAATTTCAAAAAAATTGGTATTGAATTGGCACGTGCTAAAGATGACCAAATTTATCTCTTTTATAAACATAGATTGACTGAGCCTTTATTTGAGAATGAACGCAGATACTTACAAACAACCACAATGGCAGGCTTTGCGGAAAGTCTGTTTTTTACTGGTCAAAAAGTAGGTTCTGATGTTGGCTTGTATATGGGTAGAGTGGATTCAAGGTATGATCGTTGGTCTGGTGGTTATAAAGAAGCCCTCCAAAATTCAAGAAATCTTGTCTATTATAATCTGTTACAAGCTAATAAGTTAGATGTTGAGGGTAAAATTAGCTTTGACGGTCTTGTAAAAGTAACAGGTCAAATGGGCATGGGAAAATCATTCTTTGTTAAGCAAACGTTCGTTATGAATAGTATTTTGAAAACAAAATTGCTTTACTTTGACCCCAAAGCAGAAGTTAGAAAACAATTCATGAAAGTTTTACATGAGTATGAAAGTCAAGGTATCTATCCTGAAATTTGTGACTATATCAAACAGATTAATTTTGTGACCATTGACGCTAGAAATTCTGACAATCATGGTGTCCTTGATCCATTAGTATTCTTGACAGGTCAAGAAGCTAAAAACTTGATTATTTCTATGATTGGCGAGTTTTACGATTTGAAACAAAATGAACAATTTGAAAAAGAATTGTTACAAATGATTGAAAAATATCTTGTCTTGCGTGAAAATGGCGAAAAAGTCGGTACTAAAAATATCATGGAAGCCCTCACTAAGAGTGATACTGACAGAGTGAGAATTACTGCTGAGTTACTACTTGAAAAAATGAGTAACTCTACTTTATCTCTTTGTTTCTCAGATGGTCAAAATGAAGCAATCAGTATGTCAAAACGTATTTCAATTATTGAAGTAACTGGTCTTGAATTACCAACAAGTGAAACAAGTATTACTGAAAATCAAAGACAATCTCTAGTCGCTCTTTATGCTTTAGGACAATTCTGTTACAAATTTGGTTCTGAAAGCAAGAAAGAATCAATTACTTTCATTGATGAAGCATGGTTCTTTAATATTACTGATGTGGGTAGAGAAATTATTATGAAAATCAGACGAACTGGTCGGTCGTTTAATAATTTCTTGGTATTCGTTTCTCAATCTCACAAAGATTCTAATTCAGAATTAGATGATACTGGTTTTGGTACATTGTTTAGTTTTAACTCTCCGACTGAGACAGATTTAATCTTAGATACTCATGGTATTGTGAAATCAGAAGAAACACGTAAATGGGTGTCTAGCATGTCTATGGGTCAATGTCTCTTTACTGACCCGTTTGGGCGTACTGAACGGATTACAATTGACGGTATTGTTTCTGAAATCAACCCATTGTGTGACACAATCGAAACAGAATTAGTCGCTGTATAAAGACTTGAAAGGAAAATATCAATGAAAAACAAAAAATCACTTGTGGATAGGGTATTAGGTGTTGTCATATTCCTTGTATTCTTTTTAATGATGTTGAAAATGACTGGTCTTTATGAACCGTTCATAAAGACAATTAGATACTTACCAGATTTTCTGAAAGATATTGGTAATTCTTGGAAAGCGGGGCTTAAATGAAAAAGATTTTAGTTGCGCTAACCTTTTTAAGTCTGTTGTTTTGTGGTAGTCAAGCCTACGCTTTAGACACAGGTAATGCAGTTGTCACTAATGATACTATCGGTTCTGATAGTGGTATTAAAGCACCTGAGTTTGTAACAAATGCCCAAGGCGATATTGTTAATACTCCAGAGTATAAAGCAGTTCTAACAATTATTAATGAGATTAAAAATCTAAGTAATCAAACACAAGGTAATAATGCGATTCCGATTACAGAAGAAACTTATCAAAAATATAATCTACTCTATCAAGGGGCTATTTCAAAATTATCAAATGCGGGATATGATAAAACAAAAACTGCTTCTGCTATTACAACATTAAATAATGCTTATAATAGTGCTATTTTAACAAAGGCTGGTACAATTGATAGTTCAAATGATTATCAAGAAGCACTAGCTAAAGAAGCAGGTGCTATTAATGCAAAAGATATGTCAGCCTTATCAGCTTATACAAGTTATATGTATATTGAGGATAAAGGTTTTTTTGGTGCTAAAGAAGCGTTCCCTAAAATCATTAATTGGGTAGTACAGTTGATTTTTGCAGGTTCAAAATTGATGTTTCTATTAGATTCATTGATTTTATCGGCAGTCTCTAATATTGATATTTTTCAGTATTTAGATGATTTTGTATCTAAAATGCAGGCTATTCTGCAAGCACTACTCTTACCTGTTATCTTTCCAATGGCTATGGTCTTTGTGGGTATTAGTGCTTTCAAAGATTTGTCAGAAGGTAAACCGTTTGGTAAGAAAATTCTAGGTGTTATACTTCGTATAGTTGTAGCTGGTGTTTTTTTCTTACCAGTTTCAAGCGGAAGTGGTGCATATAAAGGGACACATGTTATTACTCGCATTGTTTATGTGACTAAAAGTTTTACAGACACTTTTACAAGTTCTTTGATTAATAATTTATCAAAAGTAACAATCGCAAATGATACGACTGAAAAAACTTCTACAACCAATTTCACGGCTAATGTTTCAACGACAAATGATAAGGTGTCTGATAGTACAATTAATGCTTTGAAAACACAATTATTTAATGTCATTGTCAAAGAACCTTTTAAGGAAATGAACTTTGATACCAATAAGTTACCTGAAAATTCGGTACAAAGTGAACAAACGGCATTACTTGCAACAAAAGGCGATACTGATTCGGTTAGTAAATATGCTAAGAAAAATAAAGAAGCTGGCTTCACAAAATTAGGGTTTTCAAGTATAGCCGATAAATTTATGGTTGCATTAGCTTCTCTGTTTAAAGGTTTTGTTTTAACTGTGATTACAGTTGGTACATTAATGTACACGTGGGTGTTACAGTTAATTGTTGTTTTTGCGATATTTGTAGCACCTATTATATTAGTCTTGTCTATTTTGCCACAATTTGAGCATATGGCAGGTAATTTAGCAAAAAGAATAGTCGTGTTTACGGCTTTATCAGTATCTGGTCTATTAGGTGTGCAAATGGGGCTTATCTTTAATAGCTTTGTGGAAATGGCATTTAGAAATGTGTCACACTCCTACTATATTTCAATATTTATTCAATTTGCTTTGTACTTCCTTTTGTGGAAGCAAAGAGATAAATTGACTTCTCTATTTGATACAGCTAAGAAAAGTGTTTCTGAATTGGCAAAAGGTAGTCTTGATTCTGTCAAGTCATTACCAAGTCTGTCTAATGTCAAAAAACCTTTTAACTTTAACAAAACACCTGCTCTCTCAACTTCTAGTGGTAGTCTATCAAGTAATGGTCTATCTACTCATAATCAAATGTCGAAAAGCAAAGTTGACGGTCTGAAAAAGGCAGGTACTGTTGGCAAAGCGCTCACTAAAAAAGGTGTCAAAGGTGCTGTTAAAACAAGTGACAACCTGCATTTCGGTCAAGATGAAAAAGCTAAACAACTTGCCATAGCTAAACGAAAAGAGACAATGAGCAACTTAAAAGGTAAGTGGGAAAATACAAAAGGTGCTTTTTCAGATACTAAACAAGCTCTGACTGATTCTAAAGATAAATTGAAAACTAAATTTTCAAGTTCTGTTGGTTTAATGCCTAAAAATGAAGCTGAAAAGAAACTTGCAAAATTTGATAGCAATAAAATACAGCGTTCTGAAAATAAGACTTTGAGAAATAAAACTTCACAAGCTATCAATTATCAGAAACGAAAAGATGAACTCAAAGGTAAATTTTCAGACGGCATTAAAAATGACCTTTCAACTAGAAAAGCTAGAAAGAAAGGTCAAGTCGATCGTTTGAGTAAAGAACTATTTACTGAAAAGCCTAAATTACCGACTTCTGACAATAGTCAAAAACGTGATATTAAAATCAAAACCGCCAACGCAAAACGTGGTATTTTCGATAGCGGTATTATTGAAAGGAAAGGAAAATCATAATGAAAATCATCAAAACTATTTTTGTAGGGATAATCGCTATCCCTGTTTGGTTTGTGGCTAGTTTATTTAAGAAAAAGTGAGGTATCAACATACCTAGAAAGAAAATCAAATGAAAAAGAAAAAACATTTATTTCTGATAGGTATGTTTATACCTATTTTTTTTATATTTTTACTTGTCATTGTGGCAGGTGGCACTTCATCAAGTGCGGATAGTTTTTCGAGTTCTGCGGGTAGTCTAAACATCACATCAAAAGACCTAGCAAGTAAGGCTAATATCTCAGAAGAAAAGGCTCAAAATGTTATTGATATAGCTAACTATCTTATGAGTAAAGAACGCTTTAGCATTCAAGGTGCAAGTGGTGCTTTAGCAGTAGCTGAAAGGGAGTCCGGCTTTGACCCAGAAGCTGAAAATATCGGCGGCGGTGTGGCAGGTATCTTTCAATGGAGCGGTTGGTCTAATACGGTCAATGGCAATCGTTGGGCTAAGGCTGAAAGTAGAACACTTTCAATGGACGTTGAATTAAAACTCGTGTCTACTGAATTAAATGGTGCATACAAGAAAACAAAAGACCTTGTGAGCGTTTCTACTGACCCTAGACAGGCTAGTTTAGATTGGTCACAATATTATGAGGGTGTCGCTTTAAGTGACGGTCAAACAAAGGCTGACAAGCTCCAAGATGATGCCCAAAAGTGGTATGACTTACTCAAAGATCATGTAGGCTTTAGTAGCGAAAATGGGCAGTCTGTCAATGGTGTGATGTCCGCAAGTATTCCGAATGGATGGGAAGTAGAGACACCATTTAGCGGTCAAGCCTATAATGGCTCTGGTTCATATCCACAAGGACAATGTACGTGGTACGTCTATAACAGGGCTTATCAGTTAGGCATTAAGTTTGATAGTTTCATGGGCAATGGTGGCGATTGGGCAAGCAAGGCTGGCTATTCTGTCTCTCATGACCCTAAACTCCATACTGCTTTAAGTTTTGTACATGGTCAAGCGGGGTCAAGTCCTGAATACGGTCATGTGGCATTTGTAGAACAAGTCAAAGATGATGGCTCTATTTTAATTTCAGAAATGAATGTGACAGGTCTACCACCATTGACTGTTTCTTATCGTACATTTTCAGCTGATGAAGCTAAGCAATTTTGGTATGTGGAGGGGAAATAATCAATGAATTTAACAGAATTTAGAATGCGAGCGATGAATGATGAAGTCCAGATGATAGAGGACTTCAATTTTTTTGAGCAAAAAGTCGCAAGTTTTAAAAAAGACTTGTATCTATCGCCTTATGCCAAAATCAATGAAATTTTAGCATGGTGTGAGTTGCTCATCAAGTATGAAAAACAAATTGATTTATTGTGTCTTGAAGCAAAACAAGCGATACAAGATAAGTTGAATAAACTCAATCCTGATACAATTGAAAGCCACTCAAGTGTGGACGACAAGACAATCAGTGTCTGGTCTGACTATGTTTTAGAATTACTAGAATTAGATAGGCGCTATCAAGATGTTGTTTATAGTTTCTGTGTCTCTATTGATAATTGTGTCAGATATTTAGTGTCTTATACTGATGAATTGGCTGAGTTTGGCTTTAGCTTACCGCAAATTATGGTTAAAGTTCGAGACCTTGGCACATTTCATTGGTTAAACAAACAATCTAAAGCTCAATTATTGGGCTGTATTTAAATATTAGCGTACCTTTAGTTTAATTGTAGAACACTCACAATGTGGGCGGTGCATGTTCGTTATATGCAAGGTATATAAAATACAAAAGAAAGGAGCGAAAGAAATATGGATATAAACAATTTTCCAGATAAACTTTTTACAAAAAAACAGTTGTTAGAAAAGTTTTTTCCTGCTATTCATAAGAGTACTCTTGAAAGATATATGCGAGATATTAATAAAAATGATGATTTCAAAGAAATAATTTCAAGACCAACATCACAAATGACTTTAATTAACGCTAAAGGCTTTTTTTTATATTTGAAATACAAAGAAAGTCAGTTGCATAAATGAAATGGTATAATTAGTGTATTCAACTAATGATATACCAAGAAAGGTGGGGTATATTGTTTCTTAAAAGATTGGATAATGGTAAATATCGTTATTATGAAAAATTCTATGATGAGAGTGAGGGTAAGTGGAAGCAAGTAAGTGTTACTTTGGGTTCTAAAACTAGACAGGCACAAGGAGAAGCGAGACGAAGGCTTGGGGTTAAGATTGACAAAAAAATACTTGAACATGATGAAAGATATAAGCAAAAACAGAAATTTCAAAAATTGAAAGTCAGAGAAGTGTATGATGAGTACAAAATATTTAGGAAGCAGGAGTTAAAGGATAGTACATATGCTGTTCAATCTGTGATGTTAAATAGTGTTTTAAAAAACATTCTTGATGATTTGATAAATAATGTTTCTGCAAAATATTTTCAAAGATATTTTATGTCAAGTAATAATTCGTTGCGTTACAAAAAATCTCAAAAATCTTTGATTAATTTGTTTTTTAAATATGCTTTAAAGTTAGGTTATATTGAATATAATCCGCTTGAACGTGTAGAATTGCCAAAACAAAGAAAAACTATTGAAGATATTCAAAAAAAACGAGAAAAGTTTTTGTCAATTGATGAGATGAAAAAATTCAAACAGTCATTTGAAGTAACTCCTCGTGAAGTTAGAATGAATTGCTTGATAGAGTTTATGTATTTGACAGGCTTGAGAATTGGGGAAGCATTGGCTTTGATGTGGGAAAATATAAATTTAATTGATAGAAAGTTGTATATAAAATACACTTTAGATAAGAACTCAACAAGTATTATGGAATTTAAGCTAAATTCACCTAAAACGATTGATTCATATAGAGTTGTTTCAATTAATGATAGGTGTGTTGAAATTTTGATTACTATGAAGCAATTGAATACTGAGGTAAAAAGGAAAAATGAATTGTTTGTATTTTTGAGCTTAACAGGTACTTTGATTAATCCTGATACATTAAATATATATCTAAAAAGAATAGCTAAAAAAGCAAACATAAAAAATAAAAAACCTGAAATGTTTTCAAGTCATATGTTAAGACATTCTCATGTTAGTTTGTTGACTGAGTTAGGAGTTCCTATTAAGACAATTATGGAACGTGTAGGTCATAAAGATGAAAAAACGACATTACAAATTTACACTCATGTTACTAAAAAAATGAAAGAAGATGTAGATGAAAAACTGAATAATTTGGAGTTGTGATTACTAACCAAAAACTAACCAAAAAGCTTGGTTAGCGTTACGTATCTGTGAATATCTATGTACTACATCTCAATTTAAATAGTGGATAAACCCTTTTATATCAAGGATTATGAGTATATATGGGTATCTATGAATACTTGTATATGATATAATTTAATCATAACAAAAAAAATGAAAAAAGTGAAAAATTTGACAGAAAATAAAATTATCGTGATTGCGGGGCCAACAGCAGTCGGCAAAACGGCCTTATCCATCAGCATTGCCCAAAAATATGGGGGTGAAATTATCAATGGGGATAGCCAACAGGTCTATCGAGACGTTCAGATTGGAACGGCTAAGGCAACAGCCGATGAGCAGGCTGCTGTGCCCCATCATTTGATTGATGTGCGTGAGGTGTCTGAATCGTTCAGTGCCCATGATTTTGTGACCCAAGCTAAGATAGCGATTGCTGATATTTTATTACGCGGGAAATTGCCGATTATTGTGGGCGGGACAGGCCTTTATTTGCAAAGTTTGATAGAAGGCTACCATCTGGGCGGGACAGGACATCATACCGAGATGCGGGCTTTGCGCCAAGAACTAGAGTTGCTATCGGATGAGCAACTGTTTGCCAGGGTTGCAGCGCATCAGCTTGAGATACCGGAAATGAATCGGCGCCGCGCCATGAGAGCTTTGGAAATAGAGGCGTTTGGTGAGCAGCTAGACAATCAAAAATCAGATGATGAGTTTTTAATCATTGGTCTCAATACAGCGCGCCCAGTCTTATATGAGCGGATCAACCACCGTGTTGATTTGATGCTGGCAGCAGGTCTACTCGATGAAGCCAGAATGCTCTACGAGCATTTTAGGGATGCACAAGTGTCACGTGCTATCGGCTATAAGGAGTTCTTTCCTTATTTTGAGGGACAGATGACCTTAGCAGCAGCAGTTGATGCTGTTAAGCAAAATTCAAGACGTTATAGTAAGCGACAAATCACCTGGTTTAAAAATCGGATGGGCGTCGACTTCCAAGATATTTTGGCACCTAGTTTTCAAGAACAGATTGACCAGAAAATAGAAAGGTTTTTAGATGATAAAAACTGAAAAAACACAAGAAAAAGTTGTCCTAGTTGGCGTTGAAAGTTTTGATAATAACCAAACTTTTGAGGCATCGATGACAGAATTAGCCAGTCTAGCTGAGACAGCGGGTGCGGTTGTGACGACCGTTTTCACACAAAAGAAAGAACGGTTAGATGGGAAATACCTCGTTGGGATTGGCAAACTCCAAGAAATCAAAGACAATTTAGCGGCTGACGAAGCCGATATGGTCATTTTTAATGAAAAATTGACACCTCGTCAAAATGTCAATCTGGAAGGTTTTCTAGGCGTTAAAGTCATCGATCGCATGCAGTTGATTTTAGATATTTTTGCCCTTCGAGCGAGAAGTCATGTCGGCATGTTGCAGGTCGAATTGGCCCAGTTGAAGTATTTACTGCCACGTTTATCGGGTAGTAAGGGATTAGAACTCAGTCGTCAAGCGGGTGGGATTGGTGCGCGTGGTGCAGGTGAAAGTCAATTGGAAACGGATCGTCGGCATATTCGCCATCGGCTTGAAATCATTGAAGCACAGTTGAAAAAAGCTGAGAAGGTTCAAGAAAATAGTCGTCAAAAACGCAATCAGTCAAGTGTCTTTAAACTGGGTTTAATCGGCTATACCAATGCTGGGAAGTCTTCAGTCTTCAATGCCTTGACCCAGAAAATTCAGTATGAACAAGATGAATTATTTGCGACTTTGGATGCAACGACTAAGGATTTTTCACTTCAAGATGAATTCACAGTCACATTGACCGATACGGTCGGTTTTATTCAGGATTTACCGACGGAGCTGGTTCAGGCCTTTAAATCAACGCTTGAGGAATCTAAAAATGTTGATTTACTGCTGCATGTGATCGATGCGTCGGACCCTAATCATCAGATTCACGAGGATGTTGTGGCAAGTATCATGAAGGATTTGGGCATGTCGGAGATTCCGGTTTTGACGGTTTATAACAAGCTGGATTTGGCGGATGAACAGTTTGCGCCGACGATTTTGCCGAGTGTTCAGATTTCGATTAAATCTGAGGTGGGGGTTCAGCAGTTGCGACAGGCGATTATTGCTAAGATTACGGAACTGTTTGTGCCTTTTACGTTGAGCTTGCCTTATGCGGCAGCCTATCGCTTGCCCATGATTCGAAAAATCGCTTTGCTTGATGCGGTTGTTGCCGATGATGAGACAGAGACTTATCAGGTGTCAGGGAGTATTTCTGAGCGCGAAAAATGGAGGTTAGAAGCAGATGGATTATGTTGAGTTAGCCATTCAGGCTGGCGGTTTTATGGCCATGGACAGGGCCTTGCTGACCAATCGTTTGGCAGTTTTGGAAACAGAGCAGGAGAAGTTAGCCTATATCTGCCCACCGGCCAGTGTGGTCAATGCGTATTTTGCTGAGCTTTACCAAAAACAAGGACCAGAAGCGGCGACAGCCTACTTTTTAGACCTGTCAACGACCTTTAAGAGTTTTTCAGCTAGGCCGAGTTTTGACTTGGAAGGTGCGAGCCAGGCTCCGACTTTCCGCTTTGTGCGCTTAAATTTATCGGGGCATTCTTTTGGTTTCGCCTATGAAAATGCGAGTGGCCAAGCGATTGTCTTTAGTGAATTTGCTGATGAACCGATGACCGATGAGCTTTTATTTGAAATCGCTCAGCTTTTTCCCCAGTATGTCGTGACCTTGGCCGATGGCCGCATCACCATGTCTACCCCTGATTTTGGTGCATTTGATGCGCCGATCGCCTTAGATGACCTCACGACCCAGTCAGAAAATGCAGCGTATATCAAAATCAGCGCCCTAAATATCACAGATGGCTTGGCGCATTACGCAAAATTGGTAAATAATAGCAATTGTAATAAAAAAGTGGTACAATTCACTCATAGAACATTTTCATTGTATATCCAGAAAGTAGGCGTAAAATGACAGCAATTTTTCTTGTTTTTCTACTCATCATTATCCTCTTGATTTTGGCGAGTCTCTCGAGTCTGTTTTATGTCGTGAAACAACAAAGCGTTGTCATTATTGAGCGCTTTGGTAAATTTACGACGATTGCAAATTCAGGTTTCCATTTTAAATTACCTTTCGGCATTGACCGGATTGCCGCGCGCGTGCAGCTTCGTTTGCTTCAAAACGACATGAATGTTGAAACGAAAACACAAGACAACGTTTTCGTTCAAATGACGGTGGCGACGCAGTATCGGGTGAATGAGCAGAACGTGACAGACGCTTATTACAAGCTGATGAATCCAGGTGAGCAAATTAAGTCTTACATTGAAGATGCTTTACGTTCAAGTGTGCCCAAATTAACTTTGGACGAATTGTTTGAGAAAAAAGATGAGATTGCCCTTGAGGTCCAACGTCAAGTGGCTGAAGAAATGTCAACGTATGGTTACATCATCGTCAAAACCTTGATTACAAAAGTTGAACCAGATGCTGAAGTCAAACAATCCATGAATGAAATCAATGCGGCGCAACGGAAACGTGTCGCAGCACAAGAGCTTGCCAATGCAGACAAGATTAAAATCGTCACAGCTGCCGAAGCCGATGCTGAAAAAGATCGCCTGCACGGGGTCGGGATCGCGGAACAACGTAAAGCAATCGTTGACGGTTTAACGCTTTCAATCAAGGAAATGAAAGACACTGGCGTGGATATTTCAGAAGATCAAATCATGTCGATTCTTTTGACCAACCAATACTTGGACACTTTGAATCAATTTGCCAATAATGGGAACTCATCTGTCTTCTTGCCAAGCCAACCAGACGGAATTGAAGATATCCGGACGCAAATTTTAACAGCCCTCAAAGCCAAAGGCTGAGCCTCAAAGCGCAAACTCGGACAGTTCAAAAGAGAGTTGCCAGGTGTTCTCAACCCTAGGTCAAAGAAACTTTTCCATTTTGGAGAAGTTTTTTTGCCTTTTAGCGGAAAATTTGGTAAACTATAATAGTTGTCAAACAAAAATTCCGTCCTTAGTGTAATGGATATCACGTAAGATTCCGGTTCTTGAGATGGGGGTTCGATTCCCTCAGGACGGATTTTTTTCTTTTATAAGACCACTTCTGAAAATCTGGCAAGGCGTTACAGCTGGCGTTTTGAAGGTGGTCATAAGCTTAATGAGCGAAAGGAAACCATGGAAATACAATTTTTGGGCACTGGTGCTGGGCAACCAGCCAAGCAGCGAAATGTGACCTCGATTGCGCTGAAATTGCTTGCGGAGCGTAATGAAATCTGGCTATTTGATTGTGGTGAAGCGACCCAACACCAGATTTTAGAGACGAGTATTCGCCCGCGGAAAATTACGAAAATTTTCATCACCCACATGCATGGCGATCATATTTTTGGTCTGCCTGGTTTTTTGTCTAGTCGTAGCTTTCAGACCTCTTCTTCAGACGACCAACCGCAAAATCTCGACATTTATGGCCCGGTCGGCATTAAAAACTATGTCATGACCTCACTCAGACTGTCTGGCAGCAAGCTCAGCTATCGGATTCATTTCCATGAGCTGGATGCCAGTCATGCCGGTGAAATCTTTTCAGATGAGACCTTCGAGGTCCACATGGCACCGCTGGACCACACGATTTACTGCATGGGCTACCGTGTGGTTGAAAAGGATAAAAAAGGAGAGTTGGACGCGCAAGCGCTCAAAGCCGCAGGCGTTCCCTTTGGCCCACTTTTTGGCAAGATCAAAAATGGTCAAGACATTGAGATCGACGGCAACTTGATTAAAGCCGCAGACTTTATAGGCCCAGATAAAAGAGGGCGTGTGGTGACGATTTTAGGGGATACACGCCAGACTGATCAGGCCATTCGCCTGGCTATTGGGAGTGATCTGCTCGTTCATGAAGCGACTTACGAAGCGAGTGAAGCTAAAGTGGCTAGAAATCATGGTCATTCGACGACGAAACAGGCCGCAGAAGTGGCCAAACAAGCGCACGTTAAACGCTTGATGCTGACCCATATTTCTGCCCGCTATGTTGGTCCTTTGGTGACGCAGTTAGTCCAGGAAGCCAAGCAGACCTTTGATAACGCTTATGTCGTCAAAGACTTGTATGAAGAAGTGATTCAGCCATGAAAAATTTGCTGATAACGGGTGCGACAGGTGACATTGCACGCGAAATCGCCAAACAAGCTCAGGGCTATCGTTTGATTTTACTATCACGAGATGTCAGCAGTCTAAAAGGACTCTCAGAGCATCTTTATCAGGTAGAGTTGACAGACGAAACGGCTTTAATCGCGACTTGTCAACAGATTTCTCAGACTTTTGGTGCCATTGATGTTCTGATCAATAATGCAGGCTATGGCTATTTTGAGCCATTCCTGACGGATTCAGCAAGCGATGGGCGTCAGATGTTCCAGGTCAATGTGCTAGCGTTAATGACCGTCACACGTGCTTTTCTACCAGATATGATGGTGCAGCAATCGGGTCAAATTATCAATATCGCCTCTATCGCAAGTTATATGGCGACAGCCAAAACGACGGCCTATGCGGCGACAAAATTTGCTGTTCGTGGCTTTTCAGACGCCCTAAGGCAAGAAGTTGCTGCCGCGAATGTCAAAGTCCTGGTCGTCAATACGGGGCCGGTCTTAACGAAATTTCATGCCGCCAATCCTGATTACCTGGAAAAAGTTGGGAAAAATGCGGTTACCCCAGCCTTTGTTGCGCAAAAAATCGTTGCTCATCTTCAGACCAATAAGCGAGAGTTAAACTTACCCTGGCAACTGAATCTAGCCCGTATTTTCGCCATCAATTTCCCAAATGCTGCAGATAAAATAACGCGGAGGTTTTTCAATATCAAATGATCACACCTACCTATGATTGGCAAATCAATACGGATGAACCGTCAGAAGACTTTGTCAAGTTAGTTAAAAAACAAAAATTAGACGCGCTTTCAGCACGATTGCTTTGGAAACGCCAGGTTCGGACAGAGGCAGCCTTAACGACATTTCTGAATCCGTCGCTTGAAAATTTACATGATCCTTTCTTATTTTACAGCATGAGTCGTGCTGTGGAGCGGATTCGTCAGGCCGTTGCCAATCAAGAATTGATCCTGATTTATGGCGATTATGATGCGGATGGTATGACCAGTGCCAGTATCATGAAGACCGCCTTGGACGAAATTGGCGCCGAAAGTCTGGTTTACCTACCGAATCGTTTCACCGACGGCTACGGCCCGAATTTAGATGTCTACAAGTACTTCATCGAAAATGAAGGCGTCGGTCTGATTATCACAGTGGACAATGGGGTTGCCGGTCATGAAGCGGTGGCTTACGCCCAAGAGAGTGGCTGTGATGTCATCATCACCGACCACCATTCCCTGCCTGAAACGCTGCCAGATGCCTACGCCATTATTCACCCCGAGCATCCGGATGGTCAATATCCTTTTAAAGACCTAGCTGGCTGTGGTGTGGCCTTTAAGGTCGCCTGTGCCCTCCTAGAATACGTCCCTTCGGAAATGCTGGATTTAGTGGCTATTGGGACGATTGCGGATATGATGGCACTCACCGATGAGAATCGCATTCTTGTCAAATTTGGCTTGGAAATTCTAAAAAATACGGAGCGTGTTGGATTGGAAGCCTTGCTTAAAGTCGCAGGGATTGAACCAAGTGACATCACTGAGGAAACCATCGGTTTCCAAATTGCGCCAAGACTCAATGCCTTGGGTCGGATTGATGATCCCAATCCTGCCATCGAATTATTGACAGGTTGGGACGAAGACGAGACCCGCCAAATCGCTGAGATGATCGACCAGAAAAATGTCGAACGTAAAGCGATTGTAGCGGAGATGCTGACGGAAGCTGAGAGTCAGTTGGACGATAGTCCTGTTCAGTTTATCTATCAAGCAGGTTGGAATCCTGGTGTGCTTGGGATTGTCGCAGGACAATTACTGCAAAAGACAGGCAAACCAATCGTCATGCTGTCAGAAGAAAATGGCATTTTAAAAGGCTCAGCGCGTTCAATTCCGGCCTTTAATATTTTTGAAGCTTTGACGAATCATCGGGACTTATTGATCGCCTTTGGCGGTCATGCCCAAGCAGCTGGGATGACTTTTGAACTGGCGAAACTCCCTGAGATTAAGGCGGTCATTGCTGATTTTATTCAACACAATAAAATCGATATGTCTGAGAAAAATACGTTGATTTTGGATGACAAAATCGCGCTATCGGATATGACTTTGGAGACGATCAAATCACTATCTCAGTTAGCGCCATTTGGTCAGGAAAATCCTAAGCCACAGTTTTGGGTGAGTGAGTATCAAGTGGTGCAAAGTCGCGCCATGGGCCAACAAAATACCCATCTGAAATTAAAAATTCAGCAAGATAAAACGCAGTTAGAAGCGGTTTACTTCGGTCGTGGTCAGGAAACACTGGACTTTGAACAGACAGCACCAGACCTGGCAGTGACTTTATCGGTCAATACCTGGAATGGGAATACGTCTGTGCAGCTGATGATTATCGATGCACGCGTCGAAGGCAGTCAGCTGATCGACCTGCGCAATCAGCAAAATCAGACACAAATTCCAGAAAATGCCGTTATTTTCACAAATGAACCGGAAAATCATGCTATAATGAGTGAGGTTCTGGTCATTGCTGAAACGCCAAATGATGCTGATGCCTTGGCAAGGCTAGAAAAAATCGTGAGAGAGCATGACTTCACAGCGATTTATTTCCAAAATCAAATCAAGCAAGCCTATTACCTCACGGGTGGAGGCACGCGTGACCAGTTTGCTAAATTTTACAAGACGATTTACCAGTACCCAGAATTTGATGTCCGCTATAAACTTAAGAATTTGGCTGACTTCTTGAAAATCCCTGACATTTTACTGGTTAAAATGGTTCAGATTTTTGAAGAGTTGGGCTTTGTGACGATTCAAGATGGTTTGATGACCGTTAATCCAACAGCCGCCAAACGTGAGATGTCAGAGAGTCAAATTTATCAAGCCCTACAAGTAACCGTCAAGCAGCAAGCTTTCTTTGCCTTATCGCCTGTCGCTGACATTTATCATAAATTGAAAGAGACCTAACATGGATTTAAAAAATTATATCGCAACAATTCCTGACTACCCCGAAAAAGGGATCGAATTTCGTGACATCTCGCCTTTAATGGCTGATGGCAATGCTTACAGCTATGCGATTCGTGAAATTGTCCAATATGCGCAAGACAAACAAATCGACATGATTGTCGGTCCTGAAGCGCGTGGCTTTATCGTTGGGTGTCCTGTTGCCTTTGAATTAGGCATTGGCTTTGCACCGGTTAGAAAACCTGGTAAATTGCCACGCCAAGTCATCGAAGCTGAGTATGAAAAAGAGTATGGCTTTGATACCTTGACCATGCACGCAGATGCCATCAAACCAGGACAACGCGTTCTGATCGTGGATGATTTGCTAGCGACAGGCGGCACAGTCAAAGCAACGATTGAGTTGATTGAACAACTGGGCGGGATTGTCGCAGGTTGTGCCTTCCTTATCGAGCTAGATGACCTCAACGGCCGCGAAAAAATTGGTGATTATGCCTATAAAGTGCTCATGCATTACTAAAATCCCTCATCTTGTGGTAAAATGGTGTTAGTAAAACTTGATAGCTTATCTCTAACGGTTGTTGTGAGATAAAACTATACTTTGTTTGATGGAGATAAATAAATTGAAAATTAAAGCATTTGAAAATCAAGATTTGTCAGAACTTTCGATGATTGAAGTCGCGCACGCGATGTTGGAAGAAAAAGGCAAGGAAATGGATTTTAACGTCCTTGTCAATGATATCCAAGATTATCTTGGCAAATCAGATAGTGAGATTCGCGATCGCTTGTCACGTTTTTATACAGAATTAAATACAGATGGCAGCTTCATTCCACTTGGCAATAATGTCTGGGCCTTACGATCATGGTATGCCATTGACGAGATTGACGAAGAAGTGGTTGCCTTGGACGAGTTGGATGACGAAGGCGACCGTCCTAAGAAAAAACGTAAGAAAGTCAACGCTTTTGCGGCTGATGGTATTGATATCGACTATAGCGATGATGATCCTGAAGATGATGAGAATATCACGGATACGGATGTCACCTACGATGATGAAAATCCAGATGACGAAAAAGACGAAGTCGAAGCTTTTGATGTTGAGCTTGAAGAAGTTGACATCGATGATGCTGAAGTGGACGGTATCGAAGAAGTTGACGACGAAGACGACGACGATGATGAAGATGAAGATGACGACTTAGTCACTAAAAAATAATGGAGAAATCCATATTTTTTATTAAATCCTTGATTTTCAAGGATTTTCGTGTATAATCTAGAATGATAACACATGACACCTAAGTAAGAAAAATCTAGACTCGTGTGTCTTATGAAAGTAGAAGATTGTTAATTTGGTAGAAAAAGATACAAAAAAATTTGAGCGTGAGACGTTTAAGGATAGAATTCTTCGGCAGTTAGAAGAGGCTAGTCAATCTCTTGATGATGTTGCATCGGAGACGGGTTTTTCTGAGCCTAAAAAATCATCCGGGATGTCAGATAAGCCAGCTCAAACCCAAGCTCAGGGTTCTGATGCCGATACCGGATTTGCTCAAGCAGATCGTGCGTTCAGAACACGTACGGCTGCTATCCGTGCATCAAGAGAGTGGCCAGCTGCATCAGAATCAGCTTTTCAAGATATACCTGAACCATCTGATTCATTTGCGTCAGCTGCATCACCTGAATCATCTGACATTTTTGACACAAGCAAGCGACGGTCGTCAAATGTGGTTTTTGATCAAGAGACCGAAGCAAGGGCACTAGAGGATACAGCAGAAATCAAAAATATTAAAAAAGTGACGCGTCAATCGAAAGAAAGCTATACGCGTTCAACTAAGAAAAAATCTAAAAAATTAGCTGGCAAGATTATTGCCATCGTTGTTCTGGTGCTATTTATCGTGGGTGGCGCGACGGGCTTCTTGGGCTATCGATACGTGATGAGCGAGATTCAGCCTTACAGCGCGACAGATAAATCGACCAAGGCGATTGAAATTCCTGCAGGTGTTGCCAGCAAGGAAATCGGTCAAATTCTTGAAAAAAATCACATTATCAAGAATGCGACGGCTTTCCAATACTATACGAAATTGAAGAGTTTGACTGGCTTTAAGTCAGGCTATTACAACCTGTCGCCAAGTATGACACTAACGGAGATTGCGAAAGCTTTACAAGAAGGTGGAACAGAGAAACCTGTGGCACCGGTTTTAGGTAAAATAACGATTCCAGAAGGCTTCACCATTGACCAAATGGCGGAGAAGATTTCGGATAATGTGTTGACCAAGGCTGATAAGGATAAAACGCCGTTCACCAAGGATGAGTTCTTGAAAGTGGTGACGGATCCGGCTTTTATCGCGCAAATGCAAACAACTTATCCGGACTTGTTCGCGTCCTTGCCTGCTGCGGATTCGGGCGTGAAGTATCAGTTGGAGGGCTATCTTTTCCCTGCGACTTATGAGTATACGAAGCAGTCGACGATGGCGTCTGTCGTTGAGCAGATGATTGCGGTGATGAATCAAAATCTCCAGCCTTACTATGCGACGATTAAAACGCAAAATAAGACGGTTAATGAAATTCTGTCGATTGCGGCCTTGACTGAAAAAGAAGCGAATAATGATGCTGACCGCCGCAATGTGGCGCAAGTTTTCTATAACCGCTTGAATGTCGGCATGACACTGGGCTCAAATATTTCGATTCTGTATGCTGAAGGGAAGTTGGGGCAAAAGACTACCTTAGCTGAGGATGCGGCCGTGGATACGACCTTGGACTCACCGTTTAACCTCTATCTTCACCTAGGCTATGGTCCTGGTCCAGTGACCAACCCAAGCTTGTCAGCGATTAAGGCAGCAGTTGAGCCGACGGATAACAATGACTTGTATTTCGTGGCAGATGTGACGACCGGTAAGGTTTACTTCTCGGAAACACAAGCTGAGCATGATGCCAATGTTCAAAAATATGTCAATGACAAATTAGAGAACAAAGCATCAGACACAGAAGCATCACAATAAGACTAAATTTAAAACAGGGAAAGGAGATGAGTTTCACTGACTGTGAATGCGCCTAAGCGTCGGGATCGAAAGCCGTGGTAGAAGGCGACCACAATCAGTGACTCAACATCTTAGATTATGGCGGATACAAAAACCTATCAAATGACCCGCGAGGGCTTTGAAGAATTAGAAGCAGAATTAGATAACCTCAAACTCGTAAAACGCGCAGAAGTCGTTGAACGGATTAAAATCGCCCGTTCTTATGGCGACTTGTCGGAAAACTCTGAGTACGAAGCAGCCAAAGACGAGCAAGCTTTCGTCGAAGGCCGTATCGCGACAGTTGAGACGATGATTCGTAATGCAGAAATCGTCGACAACGCCGGTGTGAAACGCAACGAAGTGGCACTTGGCAAAACCGTCACTTTTGTTGAGATTGGCGAAGACGAGCAAGAAACCTATAAAATTGTCGGCTCTGCTGAAGCGGATCCCTTCAACGGTAAAATTTCAAACGAGTCACCGATTGCGGCAGCACTGATCGGCCGTAAAACCGGTGATAAAGTCACCATTCCCTTGCCAGTCGGTGAAATGGCAGTGGAAATTATCAAAGTTTCTTCTAAGTAAGGCGTCAGGGGAACTTAACTCAAAAAGAAGTTGAGACAAAAATGCTCTAAAAAATAGGTTATGAACAATTTTGATTCACATCGAAATCGTTCATAACCTATTTTTGTTTTGCTTTGGCTGAATTGGTAAGCAGCAATGGTTAAAAATTGTTGATTTTGTGAAATTGGCATTGTTTTGCCAAAACAATACCAAATTGGTAAAAAACCGTTGATTTATTGTGAAATCGACAATTTTTATGTGAGACAATACCAAAAAAAAGAAAAAAGCAAATTAGCCGAGTCACATCATCATTGATCGTCTAATCTGCTCTTCTCTTTGGTTGGCTGAGACTTTTGCTTCATTCTTTTTTTGTTTGTCTCGGTAGTGTGTGCTAACTTAGCCCCACCTATTAGAAGCTAATGCCCTTACTGGCTAGGTTTTCCAAGCATTCGTCCAAGTAGGCTTGATTGTGCTCAGGATAGATTGGGCGAGTCTGGGGACAAGGCGCGAGGTCATCGTATTTAGGACATTTCAGCCCGCGATAATTCGGTTCTAGCCATTTCTCATCAGGCAGATAGCCACGCGCTACCATTTCGGCCATGACCAACCGGTGATACTGGTAGAGCTTGTAGGGGGAGTGCCCAAAAACATAGTTAACAGTGGCGTGTTTTTTACCCCACCCCAGGCCTCGCAAGGCTGCCGTCTCGCGGTGCTGTCCCAGTAGTTGTTGCCGAGGTAACTGGCTCAGCAGTTGTTCGTGCCAAAGTCTCATACTGTCTTTCTCTTTTCCGGTATGTCACGTATCAAACGTGATTGCATTAAATAAGGCACCTGATATTTCAAAGTTAAGTCCCTTAAAAACGGCCCCAGCTCGTCCTGATCAACCTCTAATTCAGTCAAGAAACGCATATAATCTCGCTTTTCTTCAGGTGTTGCTATTTTCTTGAAATAGCCCCAAACGTGTTCATAGGCGGTTGTCAGTGTTTTGCGTGTCGGGGTTTGTCGTGCGGCCGCTTCTAGCAAGCTCTCAAAGGTGACTGTCGTTTCATCTGTCCAAGCATTGTTTTTAGCTAGTGCTCGAATTTGATTATAAAGCTGTTGCGAGTGGGCCATGACCCAATATTTATGTTCTGCCCACTTGACTTGCCAAGCTGTCATGCGTGCGCCTCCCTCTGTTGTTTCTCTCATAAAGCAGTTGCCTAACCGTTCAGACCAATTGTCCGAAGACCTGATAGGCATAAAAAATTTGGTCTGCTTGCTCTTTTTTCATCTCGCTCGTGTGTTCGGACAAGAAAAAGCCCTGCCACTTCATCATACCGCGATCCTGATACAGTCTGATCTCCTCAAACTGACTATCCTGTCGATCTACTTTTGTCATCTTAAACCATCTAACCCCCCTGCAGAATGCCCGCCAACAAGCTTGCTACGGGCCATGACCCGCGACCCGCTGGCTAAACTATTGGCCTTTTGAACCGATAAAAAGCCGTATTTTTCCCGAATGGCATCAATCACGTCCTGAACAGCTTCCTGCTTTTGGCTGATTTGCGGGTCCTCAAACAAGGAAATCAACTCAACATCAGCCTCACAGAGCTGACCATAGGAAACGCCGATCCGCCTAACCGCACCCGACGCATATTTCTCCCGAAAAAGCGCAAAAACCGCCTGGGTCAGTTTTTGCGTCGAATTGGTCGGCTCAACCGCCATCTGGGCGTGAATAGACGACTTGCCTTCAGAAAAGCCAAAGCCCACATAGAGCGAAACCAAGCACGTTTTTTTCTTGGCCCGGCGCGTGCGAATCGCTACCTGCTCCGCCAATTCCGAAATTACCAGCTCGATTTCCCGGCGCACGGCGTAATCCCGTGGCAGCGTCTGAGAGTTACCGATCGACTTGCGCTTGGCCTCATATTTTTCAGAAACTCTAGATTCATCGATGCCATTGGCATGGCAATAGAGTTGCACCCCTAGCACACCGAATTCTTTTTTTAAAACAGCAGGATGTGTATGCGCTAACTCGTAGATCGTGTTGACCCCGAGGCGACGTAAGCGTTTGGCGGTCCGTCTGCTAATCCCCCAAAAATCGGTCAAGTCTGGAATTTGCCAAACCGTCTCAGCAATCGTGTCATAAGTCCATAAAGCCCGCATATTTGGCGCATGCTTGGCCGCATTGTCCAGCGCTAACTTAGCGAGTAAAGGATTGCCGATGCTCATGCCAATGGTGGCATAAAGGCCAGTCTGTTGATAGATGGCGACTTGGATATCATGACTAATAGCATCTAATTTTTGAGCAGGTGTAAGATTTTTGTCTGGATAAAAATAAGAGAGGGATTCAGTCAAATCGACAAAACCTTCATCGATAGAATACCAGCAAATGTCATCGACAGCAGCAAAATTTTGGATGATGTGCTGAATCTCCATATTTTTATCGATATAGGCTGACATTCTAGGCGGTGTCATAATCGTGCGTTTGGCCCAGGACTCGATAAAGGCCACGTGTGATGGTGTGGGTTCTGGCGCGCGATTGAGCCAGTCTCTGGTGGCAGTTCGATAATAGTTTTGGTAGTTAAACCTACGTGTAGTAGTGTAAAACGGTAAGTCACGACTGCGCCCGACGTTAGATTTACCAAACACTTGCTTAAAGGTTGGCGAGCTGGCTAGAATCAGGCCACCGGAATTGTCCGCTTGACTCATGACACAGAGTGAGGTCGTCAAGGGATCTAGCCCAAGCGCCACACATTCAACACTGGCATAAAAAGATTTCATGTCAATGAAGGCAATCGCTCGGTGCTGTTCTTTGGTGTAATCGAAATCTGGTGTGATCATCTGTGTCCTTTCTAAGTGAGGTGATAGCTGAGAAAAAGCGGTGACTGAAAACAATCGGTGGAGGTTGACGCATCATCAGGTGTTTTTCAAGTGGTGCTATCCGCCCAAGGTGTCTGCGCTTGAGTCAAAATGTCTCCGTGGCCAGTTGCTAAGTGCTACTGGGTGTTTGTGGCTGAGTCGGTATGTCTCCGTGGTCAGATGCTAAGTGGTCAGTACTCCCTGGATGTCTGAGACTTAATCCCTTTTCTCGATCGGTGTAAAATGTCCGACGATTTTTCCGATGATCCGTGGTGCCTCGTCAAAGGGGGCGAATTTGTCGGGATAATCGGGGTTGGCGGAGACGAGGCGCAGGCCGTTTTTTTCGCGGTAGACGTGCTTGATGTAGGTTTGGCCGTCCCACTCGACGGCATAAATGGCGCCGTCGTAGTCGAAGGTGGTCTGGCGGATGAGGGCGACCGCGCCGTTTTCGTATTCGGGGGTCATGGAGTCGCCGGAGACCCAAGAGGCGAAGTCGTAGTCGTAGGCTTTGTCGGAGTAGGCGATGTCGTAGGTGCCGTCGTCGAAGTAGCCGTAGCCTGTGCCGGCGGAGAGTTTCTCGTAGACTTTGTTGGGGACGAGGTGTCGCAGGGTGTCGGTCGCGTGTTCCTTGTTTTGGTCTGCTTGTTGTTGTTTGGTGTAGGCCAGGACTTTGTCTTGCCGTTGGTGGCTCAAGGTGTCATAGAGGCGCAGCAAGTCGGCTTTGTTGTCCTGGGTGAGGTCGGCGATGTTAGTTTGGAAGAGCTTGGCTAATTTTTCAAGGTTGTCTTTTTTGGGGCGAGCGGTGCCCTTCTCCCAAAAGCCGTAGGCGGGTCTTGAAATGCCAAGTGTTCTGGCGACTTCTCCTTGGCTCAAGTGATGGGCTAGTCTCAGGTTTTTTAGATTTTGACTCAAACTCATGGCGGGAACCTTTCTTAAATTGTGGTAAGTTTTTTACTTACCACTAGCATAATCTATTTTTGAGATTTAGTCAATGAATATTTCTGAAATTATTATTTATTGGTGTTTGGTCGTTGTTTTATTGGGGATTGGCGTGAGGGGATTGGAATATGCTATAATAAATGTAAATGGAGGTGGTAGTATGTTAACTCCTAAATTTATTCATAATGATGAAGAAGTTGTTATTTTGTCGAAAAGTGAGTATGACCAGTTGCTTGCTGAATTAGCTGAACAAAAAGAAAAAACTCAAGTGATGTCTAGAGCTTTCGATGATGCTTATCATCAGATCGAAGGGAAAGACGATGCGGTTTCATTTTCTGATTTTAAAAAAATGCAAGGATGGCCATAGTTGAAAGAAATAATTTTAACTCAGAAAGCCATTCAAGATATTGCGGAAATTGAAAATTATATCATGACGCATTATAGTGTTCCTAATGATGTTGAGATATTTAGGGAAAATGTAGAGCGTGTCTTAAATGATATTTCGGTGTTCCTTATCAAGAGAGTGACAATGAGGTCGTCAGAAAATGGATTAGCAACCAATATATTTATTTGTATGTTGTCTATCATAGTTCTGTTCGTATTTTACAGATTTCTTATGAAAAAACAGACTGGCAATACCGCTGATAACGAGGCAGGTTCAAAAGTCCTCAGTCACTAAAAGAGAAATGCAAACTAGGTAATGATGTGAACCTGACAGCTTGTTTTTCTCTTTTTTTTATACAGTTTCTCAGAAAGATTACCAAATTCACAATAAAACAGTGATTTTTTAACCAATTTCGTCATCTTTCTTGTAACCAGCATCGAAAATCGTTCACAGCATATTTTTTAGAGGATTATTGCCTTTGTTTTCACGCCAATACGTTACAGTCAATCGATTGCACAAAGCCTTTTAGGATAGGTTTTGGAGGACTTGAAAGTAGCCAAACATTTCAAAAAATGATACAATGGTCAAACAAGGTCAGAAAAATATCAGACATGATTCACGACATGACATCACAGAAAGACTTTGAACGAATGACCCAGCTTGGGCGGAGCGTCAGCGCAGATCAAGTTTCAAGATTTTACAATGTAAAATCGCAGAAAGGAGAAATTGTGAAAAACACATCAGATATGATCGAGCAGTACCTCAAGGAGTTGCTTTCTCAGGCGGCAGAAATTGAGATTCGGCGCTCAGAAATTGCGGAGCATTTTGGCGTGGTGCCGAGTCAGATTAACTATGTCATCAAGACGCGCTTCACGCTGCCAAAAGGCTTTGAAGTCGAAAGTAAGCGCGGCGGTGGCGGCTATATTCGGATTGTCCGGATTCAGTATTCGGATGCGCATGATTTCTTAATGGACATTTTGAACAAAATGCCAGAAAAAATGACCATCAGCATGGCACAGGATCTCGTGCAGCTGATGTTTAACGAAGAAATTGTGACAGAGCGCGAAGGCAATCTCTTGCTTGCAACGCTGAGCCACCCAGTCCTGACGGACCTACAACGCGCCATTTTATTAACCTCGATGATCCACCGACTGGACAAGATGGACTAAGGGCGCGGCCGGACCAGTCTCTTGTGGCCCCATAACTAAGGAAAATAACGATAAATGACACAACATTACACCCACATACTTGAAGATATTCTCAAAACGGCTCGTATTTTTGCGGCGGGCAATGGTTATGATTACGCAGAAACATCACATATTTTGGCAGGGATGTTATCGAGCAGCGATAGCTTCGGCCAAAACATTCTAACGGATCATGATGTGACGATTGAGATGGCGCTGGATGAAATCGAACAGCATCAGCTCCCTGACAAAACGCAAGCAGTCCAAAAGATCCAGTTTTCACCTAAGGTCGATCAGCTCTTGCTTGAAGCGGATGCACTAGCGGCACAAAATCACCTAGCAGAGACAGGCTCTGAGCACCTGCTCTATGTCCTCTTGACAGATGATGACAATGTTGCCAAGAAAATCTTGGAACTCAATAAAATCAAAATTACTGAAATCGTCAAAGACTTGATCGAGCTTGGTAATATGAACGTTAAAAAGATCGCTAAAAAAGCCGTCACACCTATGGGGAAACGGGACATCGCATCAGGTGTCGCGGCGACAAGTATCACACCAACCCTGGACTCCGTGGCGCGTGATGTGACAGAAGATGCCAGACAAGGTCGGATTGACCCGATGATTGGCAGGGATAAGGAAATCGAGCGCGTGATTCATATTTTGAGTCGTCGTACGAAAAATAATCCAGTTCTCGTTGGCGAACCTGGTGTTGGTAAATCTGCCATTATCGAAGGTCTGGCACAGCGCATGGTTGATGGCGATATTCCTGCCAATATGCAAGGTGTGCGCTTGATGTCGCTTAACATTGCCAATGTCGTTGCCGGGACGAAATTCCGTGGGGAATTTGAAGATCGCATGACAGCTATTGTCGATGAAGTCAGTCAAGACACCAAAACGATTGTTTTCGTTGACGAATTGCATACCATTGTTGGTGCTGGCGGTGGGACGGATTCCGTTACGGATGCTTCAAATATCATGAAACCGGCCCTCGCGCGTGGGGAATTTCAGTTAATCGGTGCGACGACCTTTAACGAGTACCAAAAATACATCGAAAAAGATGCTGCCTTAGAACGTCGCTTTGCCAAAGTGACCGTTGAGGAACCGTCAGCAGATGAGTCCATTGCCATTCTCCAAGGCCTGCAAAGCAAATTTGAAGCCTATCATCAAGTTAAATTTGACCCAGATGCGGTCAAGGCCGCCGTTCAGCTCAGCGTTCGCTATATGCCAAGTCGTAGACTGCCGGATAAAGCTATTGACCTCCTCGATGAAGCCGCGGCGGCCGTTAAGATTTCGGCTAAAAATAATCTATCGGACCAAAGCAAGCTCGATAAACAAGCAGCACAGCTCGATGAGCAGCTCCAAGAAGCGATTATCAATCAAGACTTCACACTGGCTAAAAGCGTCAACCAAGACCTGCAAAAACTCGAGACCAAACGTGAAAAACTGACCGTTAAAACACAGTCAGCGCGCGTGGGTGAGTCGGATGTTTTCGCAGTCGTGTCGAACTTGACAGGCGTCCCTGTCACCCAGATGAGCAAAAACGAAATGACCCGCTTGGTTAACCTTGAAAAAGAACTCCACAAACGGGTTATCGGTCAAAGCGAAGCCGTAACCGCTGTTGCAAGTGCCATCCGTCGCAGTCGTTCAGGCATCTCAGATGACAGACGCCCTATGGGTTCCTTCATGTTCTTGGGGCCTACCGGTGTCGGAAAAACAGAGCTTGCGAAAGCCTTGGCAGAGACCGTTTTCGGCGATGAAAACAGCATGATTCGCATCGACATGAGTGAATACATGGAAAAATTCAACACCAGTCGTTTAGTTGGGGCACCTCCTGGCTATGTCGGCTACGACGAGGGCGGCCAGCTAACTGAGCAGGTGCGCAACAAGCCCTATGCCGTCGTCTTATTTGACGAAGCCGAGAAAGCCCACCCGGATGTCTTCAACCTCCTGCTCCAAATCCTCGATGACGGCTTCATCACGGATGGCAAGGGGCGCAAGGTCGACTTCCGCAACACGATCATCATCATGACCAGCAACTTGGGCGCGACCTCTCTGCGCGACGATAAAACGGTCGGGTTTGGGGCGGCCAATGCCTCGACCGACTACGTCGCCATGAAGTCTAGGATTTTGGAAGAGCTGAAAAAACGGTATCGCCCAGAGTTTCTTAACCGCATCGATGAGAGCATCGTCTTCCACCCCCTTTCTGAGCAGGAACTATCAGACATCGTGAAAATCATGGCCAAGCCTTTGATCAAGCGTCTGGCAGCTCGTCATATCACCCTAAAATTATCGGCCAGTGCTTATCAACTGATCGCTAAAAATGGCTTTGAGCCCGAGTATGGTGCCCGTCCAATTCGCAAAGCGCTGGAGAAAAAGCTAGAAAATCCGCTGTCAGATAAAATATTATCAGGCGAGATTGAGGCGGGGAACCGTGTCACCGTCGGCGTTACTAAGGGTGAGGTTACCTTCAAGGTCACGAATTAATCGAAAAGTTACTGTTAAATATTTGTGAAAAAAACGGTTTCACGGTATAATAAGGGTATAAAAGATAAAGAGGTGATTATTATGATTAAATTTAACATTCGCGGTGAAAACATCGAAGTCACAGACAGCATCCGCAGCTACGTTGAAGAAAAGATCAGCAAACTTGAAAAGTATTTTACTGAAAATCAAGAGCTGACTGCCCACGTTAATCTTAAGGTCTACGCTGAAAAAACGTCAAAAGTTGAAGTGACGATTCCAGCTAAGAACATCACACTTCGTGCGGAAGATACCTCTCAAGAATTGTACGGTTCAGTTGATTTAGTTCAAGAAAAACTGGAACGCCAAATCCGCAAGTACAAAACAAAAGTTCAAAAGAAACGCAACCACATCGCAACAGGTAAAGTCTTTGATACCTTTGTTGAGTTAGCACCAGAAGAAGAAATCGACGAAGCGAACATCGAAATCGTTCGGACTAAAAACATCGATTTGAAACCAATGGACGCTGAAGAAGCTGTGCTTCAAATGGATTTGATCGACCATGATTTCTTCATCTTTACAGATGGTGAAACAGGTGCCACAAGCATCGTTTACCGTCGTGAAGATGGCAACATCGGTCTGATCGAAACCAACTAAATCTTATGAATTGAACAGAAAAGTCTGCACAATGTGTGGGCTTTTTTGGCAAGATTTGGAGTGACTGATAGAGTTAATGACCTAAAGTTAGAACATGTAAGATATAGAAATGAAAATTTTCTGTAAAATATGGTGTGGCCCAGTATTTTTCCTTGAAATATCTGTGAAATAGTGGTAATATAAGGTGGTAATTAAAAAAATGCCATCGGGTGTTTAAAATTAAAGGAGACAAAAATGTCAATTATTACTGATGTTTACGCTCGCGAAGTCCTCGACTCACGCGGTAACCCAACAATCGAAGTAGAAGTTTACACTGAATCTGGTGCATTCGGCCGTGGAATGGTACCTTCAGGTGCTTCTACTGGTGAACATGAAGCCGTTGAGCTCCGTGATGGTGACAAATCTCGTTACCTTGGTAAAGGCGTACAAAAAGCTGTTGACAACGTAAACAACGTTATCGCTGAAGCTATCATTGGTTACGATGTTCGTGACCAACAAGCTATCGACCGTGCGATGATCGCTTTGGACGGCACACCTACTAAAGGTAAATTAGGCGCTAACGCAATTCTTGGTGTGTCTATCGCTGCTGCTCGTGCTGCTGCTGACTTCCTTGAAGTGCCACTTTACCACTACCTTGGCGGTTTCAATACGAAAGTATTGCCAACACCTATGATGAACATCATCAATGGTGGATCACATGCTGATAACTCTATTGACTTCCAAGAATTCATGATCATGCCAGTTGGCGCGCCTACTTTCAAAGAAGCGCTCCGTTACGGTGCAGAAGTATTCCACGCTTTGGCTTCAATCCTTAAAGCTAAAGGTTACTCTACTGCGGTTGGTGATGAAGGTGGTTTCGCCCCTAACTTGAAATCAAACGATGAAGGTTTCGAAGTGATCATCGAAGCGATCGAGAAAGCTGGTTATGTACCAGGTAAAGATATCGTGCTTGCGATGGATGCTGCCTCTTCTGAGTTCTACAACAAAGAAAAAGGCGTTTACGAATTCGGTAAATTGGCTAACAAACCAGAAGAAGAGTGGGAACTTAAAACTGAGAAAGATATGATTGCTTACTACGAAGAACTCGTAGCTAAATTCCCAATCATCTCTATCGAAGATGGTCTTGACGAAAACGACTGGGAAGGTTGGAAAGAATTTACTAAAGTACTTGGTAAGAAAATCCAACTTGTTGGTGACGACTTCTTCGTTACAAACACTGACTACCTTAAACGTGGTATCGCTGAAGGTGCTTCAAACTCAATCCTGATCAAAGTTAACCAAATCGGTACTTTGACTGAAACTTTTGAAGCAATCGAAATGGCTAAAGAAGCTGGTTTCACTGCTGTTGTCTCTCACCGTTCAGGTGAAACTGAAGATTCTACAATCTCAGACATCGCTGTTGCAACTAACGCTGGTCAAATCAAAACTGGTTCATTGTCACGTACTGACCGTATTGCGAAATACAACCAATTGCTTCGTATCGAAGATCAATTGGGTGAAGTTGCGGTTTACAAAGGCCTTGACTCATTCTACAATATCAAAGACAAATCTCGTTTCTAATCAGTTGATCTGATTTCAGAGACTTGAATCTAGAAGAAGAACCTCTCGGGGTTCTTTTTTTGCTATAATAAAAGTATCATAAATTTATTGGAGATAATTATGGCTAACTTAGCACCTTATATTTCGTCAATCCGCCTGATTGTCGTGATGTTTCCCTTTCTTGCAATTTTACTTTTGTTGCCGTTTTTGATCCGGCAGTATCATCGTTATGGTGCCATCTCAGGTTGGATGGTTGGCGTCAACTATGCCTTCATCTTTTACCTCCTCTGCGCCTATGCCCTGACCATTTTGCCCTTACCGACGGTTGATCAGGTTAGAGCTATGACCGGACCTGTCGAAAATTTACATCTGTTTGACTTTGTTCATGACTTTATCACCTACTCAGGTTTTGTGCTAACACAGCCTAGGACGTGGTTGCATGCAGCTAAAAGCCCGCAGTTTATTCAGCCATTTTTTAATTTGCTCCTGACTTTGCCCTTTGGCATGTTCTTGCGTTACCAGTATAAAAAACGCTTTGTGACGAGCCTGGTTTTAGCTTTTTGTTTGACACTCTCTTTTGAGCTCATTCAACGCTCAGCCTTATTTGGCCTCTATCCTCGCCCTTATCGTCTATTTGATGTCGATGACCTACTCTTGAACACCTGTGGTGCCATGTTGGGGTGGTTAATATCAGGCCCACTTGGGAAAATATTGCCTAAAAAAGAAGACATCGTTGAAACCCTAGAGGAGAGAAGTCATAGAGTCTCTATCAACCGTAAAAGTGTGGCGATTTTGCTTGATCTTACTGTAATTATCGTCTGTGATGTCACCTATAACCTGATCGTGGGTCAACCTCATCAGCTTATTAGCATCCTACTCTATCTTTTTTGGGTTGTTGTACCAGAACTTGTCGGGTGGCCAACTCTTGGTCAAAGACTTGTCCATTTGAAACTGACTGACAAGTCGGGTGGTAAAGCGGGTGTCTTACAGGTAGTGCTGAGAAATCTATTTGGGTATGTCCTGGTCATCGGTTTGTTTGCGGCTGAGCTGTATGTACTGAACCAGACTGGAACAGTTATAGCATCTGAATTAGGAACCTATTATTTTCTCTCCTTGTTTGGCCTTTTTCTGATCCTCGTCTTTGTGATTAGTTTATTTGTCAGCCTATTTACCAAACAATTTTTCCATGAAATTCTCTCAGGCACACGTTTGGTGTCGACCTATCAAAATAAGGCGGAGAAGTAGCTTAAACGTGCTATAATTGACCTATGATTACAAATTATAAGTTAGATAAAAATACCCTCGTTCAGTCAGCTGACGGCCTTGATTTTACACTTTTGACCAAGCCTACGGAAGAAGAAATTGGTCGTCTTGCGACTGCTCATAACTTTCCTTTTGACTATATAGCAGGGATTTTGGATGATGATGAAAATGCTCGTTTTGAGATGGATGACGAAGGAAATCTCTTGCTCTTGCTTCAGTATCCTTGTGTAGAGGATGAAGCTACAGAGGTCTATCCTTTTTCTTTGATCATAAATCCAAAGAAAAAAGACGTCATTTTATCCTTAAACCATGATTATGATTTATCGCCGATTTTCGAGCGTCATTATGATCCGTCACGCTACCAACATGAGCTGATTTTTCAGATCATGAGTACACTCGGACGATCTTTTAATAATTACTTGGCTCAGTTCAAGAAGCGGATGAAGGTGATTGAGAAAGAGCTAGCATTGTCTCAGGAAAATGCGCAAATCATGGAGATAATTCGGTCGCAGAAAAGTCTGATCTATTTTGAGGCAGCGCTTGAGGATAATATCGAAGTCTATCAAAAATTGATGGCTTATTTACGAGATCAGGGTGAGAATGGTTTTTCGGATCGGATTTTTGATATCTATGTTGAAGCAGCACAGGCTTTGACGACGACAGAGATTCAGTTGAAGTTACTTGAAAACTTGAGTGACCTATTTTCCAATATTGTTTCCAATAATTTGAATATCATTATGAAAATTATGACAAGTGCGACATTTATTATGACGATTCCGGCGATTATTGCAGGTTTGTATGGGATGAATGTTAAATTGCCTTTTCAGAATGTATCGTACGCTTTTTGGCTGATTATGGTGGCTGCGACTTTAATTTCTTGGTTGGTTTTTCGCATTATGTTACGGAAACGAATGTTTTAATAACTTTGTGAACTAACACACTTGCAACTTGAAAATGGTACAGATTTAATGATTCCTTAACCTGTTACATAAGAGAAAGTCATAAAACCCTCGTTTTTTACTTGTGTAACCGTTTTCTGTATGATAGAATGGTTATGTAGTATAAAACAGGTGACTTAGGGAATGTCACCTTTCTCGTCAAAAATAGGAGATAATAAAACATGAAAACTGAAGTGACTGAAAACGTTTTTGAAGAAGCATGGGCAGGATTTAAGGGAACAGACTGGAAAGAAAAAGTCAGCATCTCTCGTTTCGTAAAAGACAACCACAAAAATTACGATGGAGATGAATCTTTCCTTGCAGGACCGACAGAACGTTCTTTGAGAATCAAAAACATCATCGAGTCAACGAAAGACCGTTATGAAGCGTCTCAGTTCCCTATGGATACTGATCGCGCAGCGTCAATCGCTGATATCCCAGCTGGTTACATTGACAAAGAAAATGAGCTGATCTACGGACTTCAAAACTCTGAGCTTTTCCGTCTGTCATTCATGCCTAAAGGGGGCGCTCGGATGGCTGAAACAGCCTTGAAAGAGCATGGCTACACACCAGATCCACTCATGCATGAAATCTACACCAAACATGTGACAACAGTTAATGATGGGATTTTCCGTGCTTATACGTCTAATATCCGTAAAGCACGCCACGCCCACACTGTAACTGGTTTGCCAGATGCTTACTCACGTGGTCGTATTATTGGGGTTTATGCACGTTTGGCCCTTTACGGTGCAGATTTCTTGATGAAAGAAAAATTTGCTGACTGGAATGCTATTAAAGAAATCAATGAAGAAACAATTCGTCTTCGTGAAGAAATCAACATGCAATATCAAGCACTTGGTGAAGTTGCAAAACTTGGTGACTTGTATGGCGTAGATGTACGCAAACCTGCCAAAAACGTTAAGGAAGCCATTCAATGGACTAACATTGCCTTCATGGCAGCTTGTCGTGTGATCAATGGTGCGGCAACTTCTCTTGGTCGTGTGCCAATCGTTTTGGATATCTTTGCTGAACGTGACTTGGCGCGTGGGACATTCACAGAGTCAGAAATCCAAGAATTTGTTGATGATTTCGTTTTGAAATTGCGTACTGTTAAGTTTGCACGGACAAAAGAATACGATGCGCTTTATTCAGGTGATCCAACTTTCATCACAACATCAATGGCTGGTGTGGGTAACGACGGTAAACACCGTGTGACAAAAATGGATTACCGATTCTTGAACACCTTGGATAACGTTGGCAACTCACCAGAACCAAACTTGACTGTCCTTTGGGCGAGTGAATTGCCTTATGCCTTCAAACGCTACTGTATGAGTATGAGTCACAAACACTCTTCTATCCAGTATGAAGGCGTGAAAACAATGGCTGAAGATGGTTATGGCGAAATGTCATGTATCTCTTGTTGTGTATCACCACTTGACCCAGAAAACGAAGAAGGTCGTCACAACATTCAGTACTTTGGCGCACGCGTTAATGTCTTGAAAGCCCTCTTAACTGGTATTAATGGTGGTTATGATGATGTGCATCGTGATTACAAAGTTTTCGATATCGATCCAATTAAATCTGATGTTTTAAACTTTGACGAAGTCAAAGCTAACTTTGAAAAATCTCTTGACTGGTTGACTGACACGTATGTGGATGCTTTGAATATCATTCACTACATGACTGACAAATATAACTATGAAGCAGTTCAAATGGCATTCTTGCCAAGTCACCAACGTGCTAACATGGGATTTGGTATTTGTGGTTTCGCAAACACTGTTGATACTTTGTCAGCTATCAAGTACGCAACTGTTAAACCAATCCGCGACGAAAATGGTTATATCTACGATTACGAAACAATCGGTGATTTCCCACGTTATGGTGAAGATGATGACCGTGCTGATGACATTGCAAAATGGTTGATGGCAGAATACCATAATCGTTTGGCTAGCCATCAATTGTACAAAGATGCAGAAGCTACTGTGTCATTGTTGACCATCACATCTAACGTGGCTTATTCTAAACAAACTGGTAACTCACCAGTTCACCGTGGTGTTTTCTTGAACGAAGATGGCACATCAAACACAAGCGAAGTTGAATTCTTCTCTCCAGGTGCTAACCCTTCTAACAAAGCTAAGGGTGGTTGGTTGCAAAACCTTCGTACACTTGAAAAACTTGAGTTCAAACATGCCAATGATGGTATCTCTTTGACAACACAGGTTTCACCAAAAGCACTTGGTAAAACACGTGATGAACAAGTGGCTAACTTGGTCGATGTCCTTGACGGCTACTTTGAAGATGGTGGTCAACATGTTAACTTGAATGTTATGGATCTGGCTGACGTTAAAGATAAAATCCTTAACGGTGAAGATGTTATCGTTCGTATCTCTGGCTACTGCGTTAACACTAAATACCTGACAAAAGAACAAAAACATGAATTAACACACCGTGTCTTCCACGAAGTTTTGTCAATGGACGTTTAAGCGTCACTTACTTCAAATACTGAGAAACCGTCTGCTGACGGTTTTTTTTGTACTTTTTGTATCAGTTGCTGTCAAAGGTGCTTACCCATGGGCCGAAGGCCGTAACCATCTGACGCTTTCTAATGGATGAATCGGGAAGTCAGGCGAGTTCTGAGCAATCTGAGGGCACGTTTTGTGTTAAAATAAGAGTAAGATGTGATGAAAATGGAGGGACAATATGCTATACGGAAAAAATGACCAAGCCAAGAAGTCGACTTATCTGCAGCCTATTTTTGGGTCAAGTGCGTCGGACCGGGATATTCCCAAGTACAAATTAGGGGCGGATCCGATTGAGCCACGTATTGCTTACCAACTGATTAAGGATGAGCTTTTAGATGAAGGGGCGGCACGGCAAAATTTAGCGACTTTTTGTCAGACTTATATGGAGCCTGAGGCCAGTTTGCTCATGGGTGAAACGCTGGAGAAAAACGCCATTGACAAGAGTGAATATCCCCGAACGGCAGAGCTTGAAAACCGCTGTGTGAATATGATTGCGGATCTTTGGCACGTGCCAGAACAAGAAACCTATATGGGGACCTCGACCGTAGGCAGTTCTGAAGCCTGTATGTTGGGCGGTATGGCCATGAAGTTTCGTTGGCGGGCACGGGCTAAAGCGGCTGGTCTTGACATTTTAGGTCGGCGGCCAAATCTGGTCATCTCATCCGGCTATCAGGTTTGCTGGGAGAAGTTTGCCGTGTATTTCGATGTCGAGCTACGGGAAGTGCCGATGACGGCTGAAAATATGAGCCTCGACATTTCTGACGTTACCAGTTATTTTGACGACTACACGATTGGCGTCGTTGGCATCCTTGGCATCACTTACACCGGCTGCTACGACGACATTGCAGGGCTAGATGCGGCGCTGACCGCCTACAACAAGACCGCCAAGCTGAGCATCCCGATCCACGTCGATGCCGCGTCTGGTGGCATGTATACGCCCTTCATGTCACCCGAGCTCAAGTGGGATTTTCAGCTCGACAATGTCGTGTCGACAAATACGTCTGGACACAAGTATGGCCTTGTTTATCCCGGCATCGGGTGGGTCCTTTGGCGCGATAAAGCTTATTTGCCAGAGGAATTGATTTTCAGTGTGTCTTACTT
Organism: Lactococcus sp.; assembly: GCA_047833645.1. Taxonomy (GTDB): domain Bacteria; phylum Bacillota; class Bacilli; order Lactobacillales; family Streptococcaceae; genus Pseudolactococcus. The sequence goes on along the minus strand of CP181259.1, from coordinate 802,323 downwards.
GGGAGGCGATATGCCGACCATGGCCATTAATTTTTCGCGGAGTGCCAGTCCCATTATCGGACAATTCTATAATTTTATGCGCTTTGGTTTCAATGGCTACAAAGCCATTCATCAGCGGACCCACGACGTCGCGCGCTTTCTAGCTCAGACAGTCGAAGCAACGGGGCGTTTCACCCTCTACAATGCAGGTGAGCAGTTGCCAATCGTCTGCTATAAGTTAAAGGACGAGACCCAGCAAGAATGGACGCTGTATGAGTTAGCCGACATCTTGCAAATGAAAGGCTGGCAAGTCCCAGCTTATCCGCTCCCGGCTAATTTATCAGAGACGGTGATTCAACGCTATGTCGTTCGTGCTGATTTGAGTATGAATGTGGCGGAAGAATTTGCGGAAGACTTCAAATGGGCCATTGCCAAATTGGATAGCTCACGATTTTTACGAGAAAAAGATGACGATAAACGCGTCCAAGGCTTTACCCACTAAAAGAATACCTGAAGTTGAATTTGGCCCAAATAAAAAACTGCTAGTCAATGCAGTTTTTTATTTGGTGATGATTGGATAAGAAATCTCCATCAGTCTTGGTTCGTCAATGATTGAAATCTGGTTATGATCAATGATCGATTGATCCAACCGTTTTTTGAGGAAAAACTTTTGAATACCGTCACGTTCATCAGGTCGAATGGCACGATGTTTATTTGTGATAATGATTTCGTAATGACTAGCCGCTCTCGTAAAAATAACAGTCGTATTGCCAGCTGAATAAACTTCAACCGTTAAAGCATCGGTGTTTCTAAGTTGCTCTCGGACAAGATCAGGGTAGTTGTTAGTGACATTGATGATTTTCATAGCTTTCCTCCATATTGTTCTTTAACTCCATTATAGCACTTTTAGATTGAAAATTAAAAACATAGAAATAGAAAAATGTTATAATGGTCATATGAAAAAAGTAATCGGGATAACAGGTGGCATTGCGACTGGAAAATCTGTCGTCACCACCTATCTGCGGGCACATGGTTATGAAGTGATTGATGCGGATGCTGTTGTAAGAGAGTTACAAGAAGTAGGCGGTGCCTTATATATCGCCATTCGAGACACATTTGGGCAGACTTATTTTCTGAAAAATGGCGACTTGGATCGGGCGCGGTTTGGTGCTTTGATTTTTTCAGATGCAGCAGCGCGAGCCAAACTATCAGTTGTCCAAGATCGCATCATTCGGACAGAACTCTTCAGACGGTGTGACAGCAGTCAGTCAGACCTCATCTTCATGGACATTCCCCTTTTATTTGAACGAGCGTATACAGGATTTGATGAAACGTGGTTAGTCTATGCGCCCCAGAATATCCAGCTCGAACGCCTCATGAAACGCAACAGCTTGTCTGAATCAGAAGCCCTGTTACGGATTCAAGCGCAGATGCCCATAGACGAGAAGCGTAGCTTAGCCACCCGAATCATCGAGAATTGTGGTACAATAGAGGTACTGGAAAATCAATTAGCAAGTTTAATAAGCGAGATTTAGCGGGTACTGTCGAAAGATGGTGTTCGTTTTTTCAGCGCTTTGAGCTTTGCAAGATGATCACGTTTAGAATCATTTAATCATGAAAGAGTTGAATTGAAACATCAAGTCAAGCGACATCAATTCTAGAAGGAAGTACTATTATCAAAATTAATTGGGAACGCAATTTGTTAATTGCTTGGTTAGGAACATTTTTTACAGCGGCGAGTATCTCACTCGTCATGCCTTTTATGCCTTTATATGTTGAAAAACTAGGCGCGCGTGGCAGTTCAGTTGAAATTTTCGCAGGACTGTCAGTGGCGGTGAGCGCCTTGTCGAGTGGGCTTGTCGCCCCTATATGGGGAAAATTGGCTGACCAAAAAGGTCGGCGGGTGATGATGGTGCGGGCTTCGGTTGTCATGACCTTCACTATGGGTGCTTTGGCTTTTGTCCCAAACGTCTGGTGGCTCCTCGTCATGCGCCTCTTGAATGGCTTATTTGCAGGGTATATTCCAAATTCAACCGCCTTAATCGCCAGTCAAGTCCCTAGAGAAAAAAGTGGCTATGCCTTAGGGACCTTGTCAACGGGGATGGTCGCCGGTATCTTAATCGGACCGTCCATCGGTGGTTTTTTAGCCCAAGCAGTTGGCATGGAAAATGTTTTCTTGATTACGGGTGGGGTCTTGTTGCTGGTGACCCTATTGACCCTTTTCCTTGTCAAGGAAGATTTCACACCGATACCCAAACATGATTTGTTGCCGACAAAAGAAGTCTTTGCGCGCGTGAGTAACCGTCAAATCTTATTGGGTTTGTTCATCACAAGTTTTATCTTGCAATTGACCGTCCAATCGATTGCGCCTATATTGACCCTCTACATCCGAGAACTGAACGGTCACTCAGGCAATGTGATGATGATCTCAGGCTTCATCGTCTCCTCAGTCGGCTTATCGGCCATGATGTCATCAGGGATTCTAGGTCGAATCGGGGATAAAATCGGCAGCCATCGCCTGATTATCATTGGCTTGGTTTATAGCTTTTTGATTTACCTCCCCATGGCCTTTGTGACAACACCCTTGCAACTGGGAATTTTACGCTTCATGCTAGGCTTTGGCTCAGGTGCTTTGATGCCATCGGTTAATTCCCTGCTTTCAAAAATTACGCCGCCAGAAGGGATATCGCGCATTTTTAGCTTTAACCAAATGTTTACAAACTTTGGACAAGTGGCGGGACCTTTATTAGGGAGTGCCATTGCAGGCTATATTAGCTATCGGGCAGTGTTCTTGACGACGAGTTGTTTTGTCTTATTTAACCTCATCTGGTCGCTCTTTAATTTTAGAAACCTGTTGGGGGTGCGAGACATTGCGAGTTAAAATCAACCTCAAATGTACCAAATGTGGTCAGCAAAACTATATTTCGTCCAAAAATAAAGCGACCCATCCAGATAAAGTCCAAGTTTTGAAATATTGCCCCAAAGACCGTAAAGTCATCATGCATATTGAAACCTAAATCAGACTGAAAAACTTTAAAAGTCAGATCAATGAGAGGTGTAAACCGAACATTGCTAGAAAGTTGTTAGAAAATTTCAACACCTTTCTTTTTTTTATTTTAAAAAATGATATAATGTAACTTAATCACGATAACGCATGGTCTAGCTTTTTTTCTAAGTGCCTGTCACGAAGAGACTGACCTAGGCTAACCATGCGCCGTGAGAACACCAAGCAGGCCCTAGTCCTCGTCAATGATGATGGCTAGCGGCGTGCCTAATTAAAGGATAAGAGTTGCGTACCAGACGCAATGAGATGACAATGAAAGAACTCAAAAAAAGACACTTTATAAATTATGCCATTTTGATTCCCTATCTGATTTTATCGGTGCTGGGTCTGATTATGGTCTTCTCAGCCACCGTTCCCCATCAGATAGAACTTGGCTTACCCCCCTATCAACTCTTCCGAAATCAAACCATTTTCTTCGCTTTTTCATTAGTCATGATCGTGGTCATTTACCGCATCAAGGTGGATAAACTGAGAAGTCGTAATTGGTTTGGCATCTTGATTCCCATCATGCTTGTCTTACTCTTTGTTGCCAGATTCTTCGTGCCAACGGTTAATGGGGCTCATGGATGGATTATCATACCAGGGATCGGGAGTATTCAGCCCGCTGAATATTTGAAGCTGGTTGCCGTCTGGTATTTGTCAGCCACCTTTGCTAGTAAACAAGATAGAATTCGAACCTACGATCTCAATGCGCTCTTTGACCGCAATCAATTTTGGGTCAATTTCATCAGTGGTTGGCGGGTTTGGATGTTGGCGATGATTGGGGCAGTCGTGATCATGCCTGACATGGGGAATGCCTTGCTGATTATCATTAGTTCAGCAACCGTCCTTGCAGCCAGTGGGGTCTCTTATCGTTGGGGAACAGGCTTCATGAAGATATTTGGCTCCCTGACACTTGCCATTCTAGCCCTCCTTAAAATCACCGGTGGGAATGTCATTCCCAGTTTCTTTGGCTCGATTGCCTATGTCAATAAACGTTTTATTGCCTTTGCCAATCCTTTCCAAGATACGGGAGATTCGGGTCACCAATTGATCAATGGCTATTACGCCATTTCAAATGGCGGCTGGTTCGGTCGTGGCTTAGGCAATTCCATCGAGAAAAAAGGCTATCTACCAGAGGCTCATACTGACTTTATCTTCGCCATTGTGATTGAGGAGTTGGGCTTAATTGGTGGGATTGTAATCCTAGGAATTCTCTTCTTTCTGATTATGCGCATTTTCATGGTTGGGATTAAGGCCAAAGATCCTTTTAATAGTATGATGGCGATTGGTGTTGGTGGGGTTTTATTTGCCCAGGTACTGGTTAACATCGGTGGGATTTCAGGGTTGATTCCGTCCACAGGTGTGACTTTCCCCTTCTTGAGTCAAGGGGGGAATTCCCTCCTGACCCTATCCGTTGGGATAGGTTTTGTCCTCAACATTTCCGCAGATGAAAAACGGCGAGAGCTAGCGGAAATGACGGCTAAATATGATTTTTCTGAACTCTCGTCAACCGCCTTGCATGATTAATCATCAGGCAGGTGCGACTTTCTAGGTCTACTGAAACATTGATGCGACAACTTTTCTAGTCTGTGATGCCACAGGCTTTAAAGATAACTTTTATTTCTGTAAAAAATTGAAAGGCTTTATATATGAAAAAATTACTAGTTGCTAACCGTGGCGAAATTGCTATCCGTGTCTTCCGAGCTTGTAGCGAGTTGGGTATCTCAACCGTAGCGATTTATGCCAAAGAAGATGAGTATTCTGTTCACCGTTTTAAAGCTGATGAAGCTTATCAAGTTGGTGCAGGCAAGAAACCGATTGATGCCTATCTTGATAGTGATGATATCGTGCGTATTGCACTTGAATCTGGTGCCGAAGCGATTCACCCAGGTTATGGTTTGCTGTCAGAAAACATTGACTTTGCCCGAAAAGTCGAAGCAGCTGGTTTAATTTTTGTAGGCCCAACCTTGCATCACCTGGATATTTTTGGTGACAAGATCAAAGCCAAAGAAGCCTCTATCGCAGCTGGTGTAGGCTCTATTCCAGGGACTGAAGGACCAGTTGATTTGGAAGGCACCCTTGAGTTTGGTCGTACTTTTGGCTATCCTGTCATGATCAAAGCTGCTCTTGGTGGCGGTGGTCGTGGGATGCGTGTTGCCCATAATGAAGCGGAAGCGCGTGACGGTTATGCGCGCGCTGCATCAGAAGCCAAATCAGCCTTTGGTTCAGATGAAATTTACGTCGAAAAATACATCACCAACCCGAAACATATCGAAGTTCAAATTCTAGGTGATGCCCATGGCAATGTGGTGCATTTATATGAGCGTGACTGTTCTGTGCAACGCCGGAATCAAAAGGTGATCGAAGTCGCACCGAGCGTCGGGATGGCTGATGACTTACGTCAACGCATTTGTGATGCTGCAGTCCAACTCTGCAAACATGTCGGCTATGTCAATGCCGGAACGGTTGAGTTTTTGGTCAAAGACAATGAATTCTACTTCATCGAAGTCAATCCACGTGTTCAGGTTGAGCACACGATTACAGAAGTTGTGACAGGCATTGACATCGTTCAAGCTCAGATTTTAATCGCTGAGGGTGCTGATCTTCACAAGGATGTTAAAATCCCTGAACAAGATCAAATCCCATTACTGGGTTCTGCCATCCAATGTCGGATTACCACCGAAGACCCTGAAAATAATTTCCTACCTGATACAGGTAAGATTGATACCTATCGTTCGCCAGGTGGTTTTGGTGTTCGTCTGGATGTCGGCAATGCTTATTCTGGCTATGAAGTCACACCGTATTTTGACAGCTTACTCGTTAAAGTCATCACCAATGCGACGGAGTTCAAGGAAGCTGTTCGTAAAATGGACCGTTGTCTGCGGGAATTCCGGATCCGTGGTGTCAAAACTAATATTCCCTTCTTGAGAAATGTCCTCAATCACCCAGAATTTATTTCGGGAGATGCCAAGACAACCTTTATCGACAGTACACCGGAGCTCTTTGATTTACCGCGTTTGCGAGATCGTGGCAATAAAACGATGAAATACATTGCCAATATCACGGTCAATGGTTTCCCGGGGATTAATCAAACGTCTAAGCCTTATTTCGATGAAACACGCTACCCTAAAGTGAAAAAAATCGACACGTTAACGACTAAGAATATTCTGGATACGCAAGGTGCTGATGCCGTTGTGGATTATGTCAAGTCTCGTAAGGAGGTGCTGTTAACGGATACGACTTTCCGGGATGCCCATCAAAGTCTTTTGGCAACTCGCGTGCGCTTGCAAGATATGAAACAAGTGGCATCAGCAGTGGACCAAGGCTTACCTAACCTATTTTCTGCTGAGATGTGGGGTGGGGCAACCTTTGACGTGGCTTATCGTTTTCTGAATGAAAGTCCTTGGTATCGCTTGCGTGAGCTCCGTAAATTAATGCCAAATACCATGTTCCAAATGCTCTTTCGTGGGTCAAATGCGGTCGGTTACCAAAATTATCCGGATAATGTGATTCAAGAATTTATCAAGGTTGCGGCGCAAGAAGGGATGGATGTCTTCCGCGTTTTCGACTCGCTTAACTGGCTGCCGCAGATGGAGCAATCGATTCAGGCTGTGCGTGATACCGGCAAGATCGTTGAAGCGACGATGTGTTATACGGGCGATATTTTAGACAATGATCGTCAAAAATATAATATTAAATATTATAAAGATTTGGCTAAAGAGCTTGAAGCGACGGGTGCGCATATCTTGGCGATTAAAGATATGGCGGGGATTCTGAAACCACAAGCGGCTTATCGTTTGATTTCAGAGTTGAAAGATACAGTTGATATTCCGCTTCACTTGCATACGCATGATACTTCTGGTAATGGGATTATTACGTGTTCTGCGGCGGTAACGGCGGGTGTTGATATCGTCGATGTGGCGACGGCTGCCATGTCATCAGGCACGAGTCAACCGAGTATGTCATCACTCTATTATGCTTTGGAAAATGGCAATCGAGCACCTGAATTAGATATTGACAATGCATCACAAATCAACCATTATTGGGAAGATGTGCGCAAGTTCTATGCGCCATTTGAAAAAGGGTTGACAAGCCCGCAAACTGAGGTTTACTCGCATGAAATGCCGGGTGGTCAATATACCAACCTCCAATCACAAGCGACAGCTGTTGGCTTGGGCTTGCGCTTTGATGAAGTGAAGGCCATGTATCACACGGTTAACCTGATGTTTGGTGATATTATCAAAGTGACGCCATCTTCTAAAGTGGTCGGCGATATGGCCCTCTTCATGGTGCAAAATGACTTGACGGAAGAAGCTATTTACGAAAAAGGGGACACGCTCAGCTTCCCTGAGTCAGTGATCAGCTTCTTTGCAGGTGATTTAGGTCAACCTGTTGGTGGCTTCCCAGAGAAATTGCAAAAAATTATTCTCAAAGACAAACCTTTTATCACAGACCGTCCTGGTTTGCATGCAACGCCAATTAATTTTGATGATGTCGTTGTAGAGCTGACTGAGAAGTTGGGCTATACACCAGGCCAGCACGAAGTTTTGAGCTACATTCTTTATCCGCAAGTCTTCTTGGATTACCAAAAAATGCAAAATGAATTTGGTAGTGTGACCTTGCTTGATACACCGACCTTCTTTAATGGCATGCGTGTCGGTGAGAAAATTTCGGTTGAAATCGAAAAAGGTAAGGTTTTGTTAATTCACCTGGATAGCATCTCTGAGCCTGATAGCGAAGGAAACAGAACGCTCTTCTTTAACCTCAATGGTCAACGCCGTGAGGTGATTGTCAAGGATACGTCGATTAAATCGACAGCTATCGTTAAGGAAAAAGCAGAGCCTTCTAATCCGCATCATATCGGTGCGACCATGCCTGGTTCAGTCGTGACGGTTCTTGTCAAACTTGGTGAGCAAGTTGTCAAAGGACAGCCGCTCATGGTCACAGAAGCGATGAAAATGGAAACAACGATCGAAGCACCATTCGATGGTGAAGTGAAGCGAATCTATGTGGCAGCAGCAGAAGCGATTGCCTCACAAGATTTATTGATTGAAATGAAATAAACATAAACATTAAAAACTTACGGCTCCATGTTTTAAGGAAACGTAAGTTTTTTGTTTGAGGAAAGTTTATGTAAATATATCTGCAACTTTCAGTAAAAAAGTGGTAAAAATGGAAGAAAATAAAATAAATCCACGAAAAACTAGAATAATTCTTCACAAAGTGGTATAATTAACTCGTTAAATAAATTTTGGAGGAACTTAAGAAATGGCAATCGTTTCAGCAGAAAAATTCGTTGCAGCAGCTCGTGAAAATGGCTACGCTATCGGTGGATTCAATACAAACAACTTGGAGTGGACACAAGCAATCTTGCGTGCAGCTCAAGCTAAACAAGCTCCAGTACTTATCCAAACGTCTATGGGCGCTGGTAAATACATGGGTGGCTACAAAACAGCTAAATACATCATTGAAAACCTTGTGGAATCAATGAACATTACTGTTCCAGTTGCGATTCACCTTGACCACGGTCATTATGAAGACGCTAAAGAAGTTATCGAAGTTGGTTACACATCATTGATGTTTGACGGTTCACATCTTCCAATCGCTGAAAACCTTGAAAAAACGAAAGAAATCGTTGCGCTTGCTCACGCTAAAGGGATCTCAGTCGAAGCTGAAGTTGGCACTATCGGTGGTGAAGAAGACGGTATCGTCGGTTCTGGTGAATTAGCACCAATCGAAGATGCAGTTGAAATGGTTAAAACAGGGATTGACTTCCTTGCAGCTGGTATCGGTAACATCCACGGTCCTTACCCAGCTAACTGGACTGGTCTTGACTTGGATCACCTTAAAAAATTGACTGACGCTGTTCCTGGTTTCCCAATCGTGCTTCACGGTGGTTCTGGTATCCCTGATGACCAAATCCGTGCAGCAATCGAAATGGGTGTTGCCAAAGTTAACGTTAACACTGAATCACAACAAGCCTTTGCAGCAGCAACTCGTCAATTTGCGCGTGACTACGATGCTAACGAAGCTGACTACGAAGCTAAAAAATTGTTTGACCCACGTAAATTCCTTAAACCAGGTATTGACGCTGTTCAAGCAGCAGTTGAAGAACGTATCGACGTTTTCGGTTCTGCTAACAAAGCTTAATTTAATCAAGATATAAAATGGAAAGACTTGCCTGATTGGTAGGTCTTTTTTGATTGAATCCATTCATAAGTGAATCACGACATTAAAAAAGCTCACTCTGAAAATTTCAAAGCAAGCGTTAGTTATAGTAAAATATTTGACTCAAACATCCTGACGCCAAACATCGGCATATTCTGGTTTGGCCTTAAATTCTTTTTGAGCAAAGGGGCATATTGGGAAGATTTTCTTGTCTTCACGGCGGGCTTTTTCGACCACTTTGGCTACAAGTTGTTCAGCTAAACCATTGCCACGATACTCAGGATTAACACCTGTGTGGACGATGATCAGGGTATCCTCAGCTTCCATAAAGGCAATTTCGCCAGCCTGTTGCCGTGTGTCTGCATTGATTAAAGTAATCTGATCGTCTTGTTCTTCAAAGGTAAAGGCTGGCATATGCGTTTCTTCTTTCATACTAGCATCTTGCCCATGGTAGAGCCATTTGAGGGTGCCGCTTGGGCAAGAATTAACGACTTGGATACATTGCTCGGCAGATTCGGCATTGCCTGTGATAATCCAAGGTCTGCGACCCACTTCAAAAACGTTTGAATCGCCACGGACACAGTTGCCCACGTGAGCGCAAATCTCTTGATTGTAAAAAAACATCCAGATCGTCAGAATAATATTTACGATAGCCTAGTGCTAGCAAATCTTCTTCTGTGACGGTCTTACCGTTGATTTTATTCCCTTCCATAATCGCCTCATTTTCTAGTATTTTTCAAATACAGTTGCCTTGCAAAGTCGGCACTAAACTGGTCATGTCCTGACGTTTATCCTGATTAATTTTAGCGGAGATTGCCATAAGATTATTATATCATTTATCGTTTATTAAGTGCTTGAAAAACATTGCATTTTGCGGTAAAATCTGTATATGGCTTATAAAAAACAACAAAAAACAACTTTCCAAAAAGTTGTCATGCTCACTGTCTGGTTGATGCTGATTCTAACTGTTTTCGCAGCAGTTGCCGCAGCAGTTTCAGTCTTTATCTAATCTCACCTCATCTCATTTCTGGATGAGTTTTTTTATGCTCAAATATGGTATAAAGGACTGGCTTCAACATGGCTCGTATCCAAAACCAGAACCTCGTTTTTGGCATCAATATCATGCTGCATCAACGTATTCTCCATCGTCAGATGCGCCAACTCTTTGAGGTTATTTTCCTGACTCCGGTGACCCAGAAAAATCCGCTTCGTTTGCTTGCCGATGACCGAAATCGCCGTGCTCGCCCCATCTTCATTTGACAAATGGCCGTGATCGGAAAGAATCCGTTGTTTTAACCGCCAAGGGTAGTTCCCCATCCTCAGGATTTCGACATCGTGATTCGATTCCATCAGGTAAGCATCCGCATTTTCGATGGTCCCACGCATCCGATCGCTGACATAGCCAGTGTCTGTCAACATGACAAAGCTTTTGCCATCTTTCATGAATTTATAAAACTGTGGCGCAGCAGCATCATGACTGACACCAAAACTTTCAATGTCTATGTCGCCAAAAGTCAGCATCTTGCCCATTTCAAAGACGTGTTTTTGATCGGTAGCGACTTTACCACAAGACTCACCAATGGCTTGCCAAGTCAGTTCGTTAGCATAGAGGTCCATTTTATATTTTCGGGCAAGGACACCTAGCCCTGCCACGTGATCTTTATGTTCGTGGGTCACCAAGAGGCTATCCACATCACTCAGGCTACGGCCGATTTCATGCATCAGACCTTCGATTTTTTTACCAGAAAGGCCAGCATCGACTAAAATCTTACGCTTGGGTGTCTCAATATAGGTGACATTACCAGTAGACCCACTGGCTAATATGCTGTATTTAAATCCATTTTCTTCTGTCAATTTCGTTTCCTTGCTAAAAGTACACCTACCATGGGCTTGCCAAGTTTTTGAGAAGCAGGTAGGCATTTTATTTTGAGTGACTAGACTAGTCTGGCAGGCCAGTCCAATCGTCAACTTCAACATCAGTTTCAGTTTCAAGTGTGGCATAAGGGAGGACGACGGTGAAGGTTGTCCCTGTTTCGCCATCTGACTTGGCCCAGACGAAGCCGTCGTGCATTTTGACGATATCGCGAACGATGGCTAGGCCCAGACCTGAGCCCCCTTGCTCACGGCTGCGCGCCTTATCAACCCGATAGAAGCGGTCGAAAATTTTAGGCAGGTCTTTTTTGGGAATCCCCAGCCCTTCATCCGTAATGCGCAAGAGGACCTGGGTATTGGTCTGCTCCAAGCTGACGGTAATTTTACCGCCGGCAGGGCTATATTTGATGGCATTGTTCATTAGATTGTCGATGACTTGCCCCATTTTATCGGTATCAATTTCCATCCAAATCGGTTGCAACGGGATTTGCCGGACAATCTTGAATTGTTTTTCATGCTCATCGCTATTGCCGACAATCTGGTCGAAACGGTTGAGTTGATAGTGAAGAAAAGCAACGAAATTAATCACTTCTTTTTCGATGGCAATGGTATCGGAATCCATGCGAGAAAGTGTCACTAAATCGCGGATCATCCGAATCATCCGATCTGTTTCCTTCAGCGAGACTTTAATAAAGCCTGGTGCGATGTCAGGATCGCTAATGGCACCTTCATCAAGTGCTTCCAGATAAGATTTGACAGAGGTCAGGGGTGTCCGCAACTCATGCGACACGTTGGATACAAATAAGCGCCGTTCTCGTTCGTTTTTTTCTTGTTCCGTGACGTCGTGTAAAACAGCAACGACCCCAGAAATAAACCCTGATTCCCGGCGGAAAAGGGCAAATTTAATGCGCAGGGTCGTGAATTCGCCCATGGCGTTTTCGGAATCGAGGATGATTTCGGGCTCGGCTTCGAGCAGGTCACGAAAGGTGTAGTCGGCAGCGATATCCAGGGCATCAATGATTTTTCGAGAGAGGAGATTTTTTTCTGTGACGTTGAGGTACTCAAGGGCGGCCGTGTTGGCCAGGACGATTTTGCCGCGGCGATCTGTCGCGATGACGCCGTCGGTCATGTAGGTCAGGATCCCGTTGAGGCGCGTGCTGGAAGACTCGAGTCTTTCTTGGGCGTGCTCCGTTTTCTCGCCGAGGTTGACGACCTTGTCATAGAGTTGGTTGATCTCGGTATGGCCAGGGATTTGCTTTCTGACGGTGTATTTCTGCTCCGTGAAGTCGTCAATTTGATCTGAAATTTGGTTCAAACCGACCGAAATCCGACGCGCAAACCAGATTAACAAAATGAGCGAGCTGATATACAAGATACCGAAGCGGGTTAAATAGGCTTGGTGGCTCAGAAAGCCATCCGCATTCAAAGTAAACAAAGCTGAAAAAAGCAGTAAATGTGAGATTACTGCTTTAAATAGAATGGTGCTGGTGAAAGGCAGTTTATTTTTCATTCGGATTACTCAAATAATACCCGACGCCACGACGTGTCGCAACGTACTCAGGCCGGCTTGGCGTCTCTTCAACTTTCTCGCGCAAACGGCGAATGGTCACGTCAACCGTCCGAACATCGCCAAAATAATCGTAACCCCAGACCGTTTCCAGCAAGTGTTCACGTGTCATCACCTCACCGACATGCTGGGCCAAATAGTGCAGCAGCTCGAACTCGCGATGCGTCAGATCGATGTGCTTATCATTTTTATAGGCCGCATACTTCTCTGGTGCAATGGTAATATCCCCAATCCGGATTTCTTTTTTATCAGCGCCAGCAGATGCCGTCTCTGCCGCCACGTTAGAACGGCGCAAATTAGCCTTGACGCGGGCTAAGAGTTCGCGGTTTGAAAAAGGCTTGGTCACATAGTCGTCCGCACCCAATTCCAGACCGATCACCTTATCAAATTCACTGTCTTTGGCAGAAACCATGATAATCGGTACTTCTGAAGATTTTCGAATTTCGCGTGCGACTTCAAGACCATCTTTTTGCGGTAACATCAGATCAAGCAAAATGAGGTCAGGTTGTTCCGCAGCAAAAATTTCAAGTGCCTCTTCACCGTCAAACGCAGTCAAGACCTCGTAGCCTTCTTTCGTGAGATTGAATTTGACAATATCAGAAATCGGCTTTTCGTCATCAACAACAAGAATTTTTTTCATATGTAATTTCTCCATTAATACCTTTATTATACTGTTTTTTGCTTGTTTCAGCAATTAAAAGCGTTGACTTAGCCGTGGCAAGTCTGAAAATTTTTAGAAAGAATTGTTTGACAATTCAGAAATTATGTGATAAAATAGGCACATGTTATAAGTTATGACATGTTATAAAAAGTGAATTCTTTATGAAAATCACATTTTATCATGGCAAATAATCAAAAAAGATAGATGAGGAGTCTCAAATGCCGCTTATTGCGTTTAAAAATGTCCAGAAATATTACGGCGATTATCATGCTCTGAAAGATATCAATTTAGAGATTGAGGAAGGGCAAGTTGTTGTATTATTAGGGCCTTCTGGTTCTGGTAAGTCTACCTTGATTCGAACGATTAATGCTTTAGAAGGCATTGAATCTGGAGAACTTATCGTGAATGATCACCATGTTGACCATGCGACTAAAAAAGATTTGGTCGAACTTCGCAAGGAAGTCGGCATGGTTTTCCAACATTTTAATCTTTATCCCCATAAAACCGTGCTAGAAAATGTCACATTAGCACCGACAAAAGTCCTCAAGCGTGAACTGCGAGAAGCAACGGTCACTGCTGAAAAATATTTGAAGTTTGTGAATATGTGGGATAAAAAAGATGCTTTCCCAGGTCAATTATCAGGTGGACAAAAGCAACGGGTTGCCATTGCACGTGGCCTCGCCATGAATCCTAAGCTCTTATTATTTGATGAGCCAACCTCAGCGCTTGATCCTGAAACGATTGGCGATGTTTTATCGGTCATGCAAGGTCTTGCTAAGGATGGCATGAACATGGTTGTTGTCACCCACGAAATGGGCTTTGCCCGTTCCGTTGCTGACCGGATTATTTTCATGGATGCGGGTGAAGTGTTAGAAGATACGACAGACGTTGCCGGTTTCTTTGACAACCCTCAAGAGCCACGTGCCAAACAATTCCTAAGCAAGATTATCAACCATTAAACAAGTCTCACGTGAGTCGCAGATCTAACGAATCACGGAAGTCGTCTTAAAAGAGACTATTTACTAAAAAAGGGGAATATAGGATGAAAAAATCGATTAAAATTTTCGCAACGCTTGCCACTGTTTTGGCGGTTGTCACATTGGCAGCGTGTGGGGCCTCAAAAGAGGATAGCTCTAAATCTGCCACGGACAACATCAAAGCCAAGGGCAAGATCGTGATTGGGGTCAAACAGGATGTGCCTAACTTCGGCTATAAGGATCCTAAAACTAATAAATTTACGGGTGTTGAAATCGATTTGGCTGATAAAATTGCCAAAGATTTGGGGGTCAAAGCTGAATTCGTCCCTATCACTGCCCAAACACGTGGCCCCTTGCTAGATAACAAGCAAGTCGATGCAGTCATTGGGACTTTTACCATTACGCCTGAACGTCAAAAAACCTACAACTTTACCACGCCTTACTTTACAGATGAAGTTGGTTTCTTGGTGACGAAAGCCTCGGGTTTTAAATCAGTTGAGGATTTAGATGGTAAAACGATTGGTGTCGCACAGTCGGCCTCTACCAAAAATGCGCTTGAAGCCTTGGGGAAAGAAAAAGGTCTCTCATTCAAATATTCTGAGTTGGCTGATTATCCAACTTTGAAAACGGCTTTAACATCAGGTCGTATCGATGCTTTCTCAGTTGACAAATCGATTTTATCGGGCTATGTTGATGCTAAGACTGAGATCATGGGCGATGGTTTTGCTCGTCAAGAATATGGGATTGCAACCAAGAAAACAAATACTGAACTAGCAGATTATCTCGATAAAGCAGTTAAGACGCTGAAGTCAAATGGTGAGCTTAAAAAAATGACAGATAAATATGATTTGAAAGATGCCACTGCTAAATAAGTTAGGGTATCACAGGTTAGAACATGAAAAAAGCATGGTTCATGCTTTTTTATTAAAGAAAGGTGTACTATGAGTCCTTTTGCTTTAGAACGTTGGCAGGCATTCTTTGCTGATTTCGGCGAATTTGCTAAGGGATTTCTCTATACGTTGGAGATTTCCATTGGTGCTTTACTCCTCGCCCTACTATTGGGCGTGGTCTTTGGCTCGCTCTCTGCCACACGAAATAAGATTTTACGTGGCATCAGTCGCGTCTATGTTGAGGTGTATCAAAATACGCCCTTATTGATTCAGTTTGTCGTGGTCTACTACGGTTTCCCACTTTTAAATCAAAATTTGGTCATTTCCGCATTTTGGACAGCGATTATTTGTGTCGGTTTATATCATGGTGCCTATATCGCAGAGGTCATTCGCTCTGGTATCGAAGGGGTTCCAAAAGGTCAGACCGAGGCTGCAGAATCACAAGGTTTCACCTATGGGGATACCATGCGTCTGATTATTTTGCCGCAAGCCATCCGCATGATTTATCCACCGCTGACCAATCAAGTGGTTAACTTGATTAAAAATACGTCAACGGTGGCCATTATTTCGGGTGCTGACCTCATGTTTACGGCCAAATCTTGGTCGTCGATGAATGTGAATTATATCCCTGCCTTTGTTGGGGTTGGTGTGCTTTATTTCGTCCTGTGTTTCCCGCTGGCTACTTTGGCGCGTCGCATGGAAGAAAAAAATAAAAATGCCTACAGTGTCGGCTAGAAAGTGAGGGAATGACACATGAGTTTAGCACAAGAAGCAGCGCAAGTTTTCACAGCGACCAATATTCGTTTTCTCTTTCAAGGTTTAGGCTTGACACTTTTTATCGCCTTTATTTCGATTTTTCTCTCAACGATTTTTGGGACGTTGTTAGCGGTCATGCGGAATGGTAAAAATCCCTTTTTGAAATTGCTTGCGAGCGTTTATATAGAAGTGGTCAGAAATGTCCCCAATCTTTTATGGATCTTTGTGGTCTTCTTGATTTTTCAAGTCAAATCAGTGCCAGCAGGGATTATTTCCTTTACCGTCTTTACGACAGCTGCCCTTGCGGAGATTATCCGTGGTGGCCTGAATGGTGTAGCAGAAGGTCAAACGGAGGCGGGCAAATCGCAAGGCTTTTCAGACGCTCAAATTTTGACCTATATCGTCTTGCCCCAAGCCATTCGTAAAATGTTACCGGCCATTATTTCGCAGTTTGTAACGGTCATTAAAGACACCTCGTTTTTATATTCTGTTATCGCGCTACAAGAGTTATTTGGCAATTCACAGATCCTCATGGGCCAATATTTCCAAGCTGGACAAGTTTTCATGCTCTATGGTTTTGTTGCCTTGATTTACTTCGTCATCAACTTTGCGATTTCACAATTTTCACGCAGGCTCCAAAAATCATGGGCGAATTCACTTGAATAATGTTAAAATGGAACCGAAAGGTTCTTTTTATATGACTGAAAATCAAATAGCGCCCCAGCTCGATCCGATACCTAACACCTTAAACGAGCAATTCATTTCGATTTACAAGCAAATAGAGGCTTACGCCAATAAAAAATTTAACAAAACTGGTAAGTACATGCCCATGTCCCAGCTGACAGATGCCATCATGGCGGGTATACCAGGTGCGCGTGAGTTCTCAACTGACTTCGAGCTCTTTAACAATCTCCGCAACATGATGCAGCACAAGCTCTCTGACAACTATTTCGTCATTCAGCCGGAAGTCGTTACCCTGATCCAGCACGTCTATGAAGTCCTGACCAAACCGCTGACAGTCAGCCAACTCTTTGCCTCAAAGGTTATCTTTGTGCCAGAATTTGCTGATTTTGAGACCGTGATGGATCTGATAAAGCGTCATCACCATACCCAGTTTCCGGTCATTCGAAACGGCAAATTTGTCATGCGAAAAATCATCACGGCCAATGCCATCGTACACGCCTTAACCGGTTCTAAAAGACCATCAGTGTCAGATATCATGGCTCATTCGCAAGCGATGGTGCGGTTCATCCCAGCAACAGCCTCGATTTTTGAGGCGGAAAAAATCCTGCTGGACGAGATGAAACTGGGTCAGAAATCGGTTGTGCTACTAATCACCAAAGTAACGGATGACAAAAAAGTACGTCCGTCAGATGTGATTGGTCTGATCAATATCGCGGATTTGCCCCAAATATTAGCAAAAAAATGATATAATTTAAACTATGACTAATGGAATTTTGATCACGTTGGAAGGGCCTGAGGGCGCTGGTAAAACAACGATATTACAAGAGATTTTACCGATCTTAACCCAAGCAGGTGTTGCAATTTTAACAACGCGCGAACCAGGTGGGATTCGGATTGCGGAGAGTATCCGTGAGATTATTTTGGCGCCTGAAAATACAGCGATTGACGGCAAGACTGAGTTGCTTTTATTTGCGGCTGCACGTAGACAACACCTCAATGAAAAAGTACGACCAGCCTTAGCCGAAGGTAAAATCGTGATTATTGACCGTTTTATCGACTCGTCAGTAGCCTACCAAGGCTATGCGCGTGGCATTGACGTGGCAGATGTTGAAGCGATTAATCGCTTTGCAACGGATGGTCTCTTACCAGATTTGACACTATATCTTGATGTGGACACAGAAGTTGGTTTGACGCGCGTGATGGCAGGCGATCGTGAAGTCAACCGGCTTGATTTAGAAGCGCAGGAGATGCACCAAAAAGTCCGTGCGGGCTATCAAGCCATTGCCAAAGAGCATCCTGAGCGGATTGTCACGATTGATGCGTCACAAGCGCTTGACCAAGTCGTGGCAGCGACTTTAGTGGCTTTACAAACAAGGTTCCCGGAGATTTTTGATGGTCATTTCTGATTTACAACCTGAACTTTTTGCCAGATTTTCTCAGGTCTTGAAGCATGACAAATTACATCATGCTTTCTTATTTTCTGGTGGCTTTGGCGCCATGGAGATGGCGATCTGGTTAGCTCAGTCACGCTTTTGTCAGGAGAGACAAGACGGTATGCCATGTGGTCACTGTCGGGAATGTCGCCTGGTTGCGGCCAATGATTTCACAGACTTTCATCTGGTCCGGCCGGATGGTCAAACGATTAAAACCCAGCAGATTCGAAACTTGTTGCTGACCTTCTCACAGTCTGGTTTTGAGACCAACCGGCAGGTAGTGGTGATAGATGGGGCTGAAAAACTTCATGTCAATGCTGCCAATGCCTTACTCAAGTCCATTGAGGAGCCAGAGTCTGAAATTTACATCTTTCTTTTAACAGCATCTGAGAACATGGTGCTTGAGACCATTAAATCACGTGCCCAAGTGATTACCTTTCCGAGCCAATCTCAGTTGATTGAGGCGCATTTAGTGCAAGGCGGGGCGCTTAAGACGGATGCTAGTCTCATCTCAGAAATTGTGACCTCCTTGGCTGAAGCTGAGACCTTGGCGGCCGATAAGGCCTTTTTGGAGGGTATCAAGCAGTTAGAACACTTTACCAAAACGCTGGGGCATAGCGCTGATGAGGCTTTGCTGGAGATCATGCAACTAGCACCCTTATTTAAAGATAAAAAAATGCAGGGATTGGCCTTCAACATCTTGGCCATCTGCTTTGTTAAAAGGCGTCAACCCAAATGGGCGCAAAACGTGTTTACAGCACAACAATACTGGCGTGCTAATGTCAATTTCCAGGCTAGTTTAGAAAAAATTATTTTAGGTTAAGGCAAGCGTTAGTCATGCCTTGAGGCATTCAGAAAGAAAATTATGAATTACGAAATCAAATTTACCCACGGTGAGGACAATCTCTTTGTTTCAAGTAATAGCCATTATGCGGTTGCCGATATTGTGGTGATTAAAACTGAAAAATATAAAATGATGGGGCGGGTTGTTCGTGAGGTTTCATCAGAGTTAGCGAGCGAAGGCTATATCGTCTCCCAAGCCAATGTCCTAGATTTTGAAGTGGCGGACAAGGTGGCTCAGGACTCAGATGCCGCCAAAGAAACGGTTAAACGCTTGGTACAAGACCATAAGCTTGACATGAAAGTCATTGAAGTCAAGTTTACACTGGATTATAAACGCCTCTATATCAGCTTTACAGCAGAACATCGGGTGGATTTTAGAGCGCTCTTAAAAGACCTAGCCAGCAATTTCAAGACACGGATTGAATTGCGCCAAATTGGCTCACGCGACGTTGCTAAAACTTTTGGCGGGATTGGCCCTTGTGGTCGCCCGCTGTGCTGTTCAGAATTTATGGGAGAATTCCCAAATGTCAGCATTAAAATGGCTAAAAATCAGGCCTTATCGCTTAATCAGAGCAAATTAAATGGCCTCTGCGGCCGTTTGATGTGTTGCTTGAGTTATGAAGATGATTTTTATCGTCAGGCGCGTCAGAATTTCCCGGATTTTGGAGACACGGTCAAAACGACAGAAGGTCAGGCGCGTGTCATCGGCTTGAATATCTTGTCTAATACGGTCAAGGTGCGACTGGATAACCAAGTTCAGGATTATAATATTTCAGAAATCGAGGTGGTTTCATGACAGATAAATTGTCTTTCTTTGAGCACTTGTCAGAGTTAGAAGAAAGGTTGGTCGCGACACTCACGCAAGTCAGTGATATTAAATCCAACTATCAAAAATTATTAACAGAGAATACAAGCCTACGCTTAGAAAATGCGCGCTTGCGCGACCGTTTGGCAGAGTTTTCGGAGCCCCATAGCCCGGAGAATAAGAACGAAAAATCGGCTAAGAAAGTGCCCATGTCAAATTTGCAGGAAATTTACGAAGATGGCTTTCATGTCTGTCGGGATTTTTATGGTCAGCGTTTGGAGCCGGGTGAGACCTGCCTTTATTGTGCGGAGATTTTGTATCGATGATGAATTTTCAGCAAAGTTTTAAGGGCGCCAAGTCAGCTGGGACGCTGTATTTGGTGCCGACACCCATCGGTAATTTGGACGACATGACTTTTCGCGCGGTCAAAATCTTGCAAACGGTGGATTTGATTGCCTCAGAAGACACGCGGAACACGCAAAAATTGCTCAATCACTTTGAAATTGAAACGCCACAAGAGAGTTTTCACGAGCATAATAGTGGTCTGAAACTCTCGAAAATGCTGCAATTTTTAGCATCGGGTAAGGCCATAGCTCAGGTTTCAGATGCCGGTCTGCCGTCGATTTCTGACCCAGGACATGACTTAGTGCTAGCCTGCATCTCTGAGGGCATTGACGTCGTTGCTTTACCAGGGGCCAGTGCAGGGATTACAGCCTTGATTGCCTCAGGCATTGCGCCACAACCCCATATTTTTTATGGCTTTTTGCCTCGTAAAAAATCAGAGCAAGTGGCTTTTCTAACTGAGAAAATGGCCTATCCAGAAAGTCAAATTTTTTATGAGTCACCCCATCGGGTGGCTGCGACCTTGACCAATCTATTAGCGGTTTATGGCGATCGTGAGGTGGCTTTTGTTCGGGAGTTGACTAAACTCTTTGAAGAATATCGGCGTGGCCGGATTTCAGAAGTCTTGGCATCGCTTGAGACGCATCCGATTAAGGGCGAGTGTTTGCTGATTGTCAGTGGCTCTGATGCGGTCGCGGCAGATGAAGCGGCAGATTTGACGGATTTAGAAGCTGTTGCGGCCTTGATTCAGGCAGGGGAAAAACCAAATGCTGCCATCAAGAAAGTTGCCAAAACACGGGGGTTAGTCCGGCAAGAACTCTATCAAAGTTATCATGACTTATAAAAAGAAATGATCAGGAAAATGGTCATTTCTTTTTTTTAAGTCGTCATACAGTTTTTAAAAGAGGCCCCTCAGGATTTTTATGGTAAAATGAGATTTATCAATTTGAAAAAGAGGATTTTTGATTATGGGATTTAAAAAAGTCGCAGCACTTGCTGCTGTCGGGTTATTGAGCGTGGCGTTTTTGGCGGCATGTGGTAAGTCAGATAAAGGGACAACGGACGCAGCTAAAAAAGTGACGACGATCACGGTCGCTCAAACGGCTGACTCCAAGCCTTATGCCTATAAAGAGGGTGACACGCTGACGGGTTATGATATCGAAGTGTTAAAAGCGATCGATAAAAAATTGCCAGATTACAAATTCGACTACAAAATCGTTTCTGATGAAGCTATCTTAACGGATTTAGATGCCGGTCGGAGTCAAATCGGTGCCAATAACTTTGGCAAGACACCAGAACGTGAGAAAAAATACGCCTTCACCTATCCGATCTCGGAAAATGTCAATGCTATTTTTTCAAGTGTCAAAAATAACTATACCTCAATTAGAGACTTGATTGGTAAGAAAACAGAGATTCCCGCAGGAACCAACTATGGCGCGATTTTTGAAGCCTGGAATAAAAAATACCCAGACAAAAAAATCGACGTAACCTATTCAGAACGCTCACTTGCAGATCGTTTGGCAGCGGTTGAGTCAAGTCAGATTGATTTCTTGTTTGCCTCAAAATCAGCAGCTGAAAACTTGGCTAAAACACATGGTGTCACAGTCGCTAGCAACATTCCTGATTTGAAGGATTACCCAACATTTAAAACATATGAATACTTTATCTTAGAAGACACCCAAACTAAGCTCAAAGGTGAGATGGATAAAGCCCTTAAATCTTTATTTGAAGACGGGACACTCAAAAAACTGTCTGAGAAATTTTACGGTGGCGATTATACACCATCAGCAGATGCATTGAAATAATTGAAGTGACACTAGCATTTAAGGCATATCAGAAAGGTCGTGATTAGGATTTCCTATCACGACCTTTTATTATTTTAAAGACAAGTCTGAGGATTCAGCGTTAAAATGGTAAGAGCGATAAGGTCTTAAAAGCTAGCCACAAGTTTGAATAAAGGAGGGGATATGGATAGTCAAATGATGCACGAAGCGTTGCCACAGTATATACAGGCGATGCTGGTCACGCTCAAGCTTGCGAGTGCCGGCATCCTGCTAGCTTTGATCATTGGCTTGGTCTCAAGTTTTATCATTTATTTTAAAGTCCCTATTTTTCGGCAACTTGCCAGTGCTTACACCGAATTATCTCGCAACACGCCTTTATTGATTCAGCTCTTTTTTCTTTATTATGGCTTGCCACGCATTGGGATTCAACTTGATAAAGAAACCGTTGGGGTGATTGGCCTAGCTTTTCTAGGCGGTGGCTATATGAGTGAAGCTTTTCGTGGTGGCTTTGAGTCGGTAGCAATGATTCAGGTGGAAAGTGGTCGAGCGCTTGGTTTGACCAGGCTTCAATTGGCACGTTTTATTATATTTCCACAAGGTTTGGCCAATTGTGTCCCAGCAGTTGGTGCGAATGCGCTTTTCCTGCTGAAAGAAACCTCTGTCTTTTCGGCCATTGCCATCATGGACTTGACCAATGTGACACGAGATTTGATCGGTATGTATTATTTGACGCGAGAGTATTTACTGCTGTTGGTCGTCTCCTATGCGGTGATTTTAATCCCGCTGTCGCTCCTCATCACTTATATCGAAAGGAGAGTTCGCCATGGCATCTTCGGGTCTTGATATCCTTTTTGATGGGACCAACCTCTCCCGAATTTTGGGTGGTATGTGGTTGGCTGCCAAAATTTCGCTCGCATCTTTAGTGATTGGCTTACTGCTAGGCGTATTGTTTGGCATTCTCAGAACATCCCATTCAAGGGGGATTCAAGGGATTTTCAAGCTCTATCTGGAAATTTTCAGAATCATGCCCCTGCTCGTGTTGTTATTCGTTTTTTATTACATTTTACCAGAAGCCTTGAACACAGATATTAGCCAGTTCACGGTGTCGGTGATCGTCTTTGTCCTCTGGATTTCTTCTGAAATGAGTGATATCGTCAGGTCGGCTTTGATGAGCGTTCCAAAAACACAGATTGATGCTGGACGTGCGCTTGGTCTGTCTAGATGGCAACAATATCGCTATATTTACTTACCTCAAGGCTTACCACTTGTAATCCCCGCAACCCTGAATTTAGTGACGCGCGTGATTAAAACGACCTCCATTCTCTTGATTATTGGGGTACCAGAGATGATCAAGGTCGGCCAGCAAATTATCGAAAATTACACGATTAAAATCCCGACAGCCTCACTTTGGGTCTACGGCTTCATTTTCTTCCTGTATTTCATCCTCTGTTGGCCCTTATCGCTATTAGCTAAACGCCTAGAAAGGCAGGCACGCCCATGAGTGTTCTAGAAGCCCAAAAAATCCATAAAAAATTCGGCAAAAGTGAAATCCTAAAAGGCGTCTCCCTTGCTATTGATAAAGGCGAAGTACTCGTTTTACTAGGCCCATCCGGTAGCGGCAAATCCACGCTGCTTCGCACGCTCAATGGCCTAGAGACGATTGACAGCGGTGAAATTATTTTCAAGGACAGGACTTTAGAACTCAGCGAACTCGCCTGGCAAAAAATTCGGCCAGAGATCGGGATGGTGTTTCAGTCCTACGATCTCTTCCCTAATCTAACGGTGCTAGATAATATTTTACTAGGCCCCTTAAAAGTTCAGAAACGTGACAAAGCAGCCGTCACATCAGAAGTCCTTGCCCTTTTGGATCGGATTGGCCTAGCTGATAAGGCTGAAAGCTATCCCCGTGAATTATCAGGCGGGCAAAAACAACGGGTAGCCATTGTCAGAAGTCTGGTCATGCAGCCGCAAGTCTTACTTTTTGATGAAGTGACAGCCTCCCTTGACCCAGAAATGGTGAGAGAAGTCTTGAGTGTCATTCAAGGTCTAGCCTCAGAAGGCATGACCATGTTGATCGTCACGCATGAGATGAATTTTGCCAGACAAGTTGCTGATCGCATTATCTTTATGGACGCAGGTCAAATTCTCGTTGAGACAGAGGCAGAAGCCTTCTTTACGACAGAGGATAATCCCCGCGTCAAACAATTTTTATCTAGTTTAGCATATTAATTAATAAATAAAATAGAGGAGAAATATCTTATGAAAATTTGGAAAAAAGCAGTCGGTATTTTAGCAGTTGCAGGGGTAGCCCTTTCGCTTGTCGCGTGTGGCTCATCTAAAAAAGAGGGTACTTCAGAGGATAAGAATCCATCCAGTGTTGACGCCATCAAAAAACGGGGTGAAATCAAAATCGCCGTATTTGGCGATTTATCACCTTATGGTTATTTGGATGCTGATGGTAAAAATCAAGGCTACGATGTCTATCTTGGCAATCAAATCGCAAAAGATTTAGGGGTTAAAGTAAACTATGTCATTGTTAATGCAGAAGAACGTGTCGATGCACTCAAGTCCAATAAAGTTGACCTTGTCCTCGCGAACTTCACCAAAACACCTGAACGTGAAAAAGTGATTGACTTTGCCAATCCTTACATGAAAGTGGCCATCGGGGTGGCAAGTCTTAAAGACAAGGCCATCACAGACGTGGCACAGCTCAAAGGTAAAAAAGTCATTGTCAATAAAGGGACCACAGCAGAAGCTTATTTCATTAAAGAACAACCTGGTGTGACGCTTGAAAAATACGAATCTAAAACGCAGCAATTCCAAGCCCTGAAAGACGGACGTGCGGATGCCATCGCTGATGATAATAGTTATCTCTATGCTTGGGTGAAAGAAAATCCAGAGTTTGAAGTGGGCATTAAAGAACTAGGTGACGTCTCAACGATTAACCCGGGGATCAAAAAAGGCAATCAATCCCTGCTTGATTGGGTCAATAAAGAGCTTGAAACACTCGGTAAAGATGGCTTTTTCGCTAAAGACTATGACGCAACGCTGAAAGATTTCTTTGGGAGTGATATTACTGCCAAAGACATTGTCCTTGAAGGCAAGAACCAATAAGATAATATTAAACCCTCGAAAGCGTCAGTTGATCTCTGGCGTTTTTTGAACGACTTGACAAGCTAAAATTTGTAATCTAAATGTTGGCGCTTTCTCATGTTTTGAGGTAGAATAAAAGTATCACATCACTCATCAATTTGAGAATCAAAGAAAGAGGTACCAACATGGCACACACACTTCCAGAACTACCTTACGCATATGATGCACTCGAACCATTTTTCGATGAAGCAACGATGAAATTGCACCATGACAAACACCATGCAACTTACGTGGCGAACTTGAACGCAGCGATTGACAAACATCCTGAATTGGCTGACAAATCAGCGCTTGACCTCGTTAAAGAGTTGGCTTCAGTTCCTGACGATATCCGTACTGCTGTTCAAAACAACGGTGGTGGTCATGTTAACCACAGCTTCTTCTGGGAAATCTTGGCACCAAATGCTGGTGGTGCGCCAACTGGTGCGATCGGCGAAGCCATTGTTGCTAAATTTGGTGACTTCGATGCCTTCAAAGAAGCCTTCAAAACTGCCGCAACAACTCGTTTTGGTAGCGGCTGGGCATGGTTGGTAGTAGATGCTTCTGGTGAGCTTAAAGTGACATCAACAGCTAACCAAGACAATCCAATTACAGATGGTGAAACACCTGTCCTTGGTCTGGATGTTTGGGAACACGCTTACTACCTCAAATACCACAATGTTCGCCCTGACTACATCGCAGCCTTCTTCGAACTTGTCAACTGGTATAAAGTCAACGAACTTTACGCCGCAGCGAAATAAATTTAAGCAGTCTAAAAGAATATCACAGTCGATATTCTTTTTTGATGCATACTATAATTAGATTTAAATCGTGTAGACAAACAAAAAAACCGCCAAATGGGGCGGTTTTGATGGGGAAGGAGTTAGATTTTATTCGCCAAAATCATAAAGGAAAGTAGAGAGATAACGCTCGCCATTGTCAGGTGCGACGGCGAGGACTTTTTTACCTTTACCGAGTTTTTTCGCGACTTGTTTAGCCGCAAAGACTGCAGCGCCACCAGAAATGCCGAGGAGAAAGCCTTCTTGGCCACCGATGACACGACCAGCTACGATGGCGTCATCAGAGGTTACGCGGATGATCTCATCATAAGATTTAGTATCCAGTGTGCCTGGGATGAAACCTGGTGAGATACCTTGAATTTTATGCGGTCCTGGTTTCTCACCAGAGAAGACCGCTGATTCATTGGCTTCCACGACATAAATCCCGATATTAGGATTGGCTTTTTTGAGGACATGTGACACACCTGATACGGTGCCGCCAGTGCCAGCACCTGCGACAAAGGCATCTAAACCATTTTCGCCAAAGGCGGCAAGGATTTCAGGGCCGGTTGTTTCTTCGTGGATGCGTGGGTTGGCTGGGTTTTCAAATTGTAGGGGTAAGAAGTAGCCATTGTCTTCAGCCAGTTCTTTAGCTTTGGCAATGGCAGCGCCCATGCCACCAGCAGCAGGCGTTAAGACAAGCTCAGCGCCATAAGCTTGGATGAGGCGACGACGTTCGATGGAGAAAGTTTCAGGAAGGACGATGATGACTTTATAACCAAGCGCCGCACCAACGAAGGCAAGGCCAATCCCAGTGTTGCCTGAAGTCGGTTCAACGATGGTACCGCCAGGTTTAAGCGAGCCATCCGCTTCAGCGGCACGAATCATGTTCAGGGCGATACGGTCTTTTACAGAGCCGCCAGGGTTAAAGGCTTCGAGCTTGACATAAACATCAGCCGAGTCTTCATCAACATGACGCAATTTGACGATAGGTGTACCGCCAATCAAATCTGTAATATTGTCGTAAATTTTTGACATATCAGTGTCCTCCAAATTGTTAGTAAATAGTTTATAATACTATTATACAGCTTAAAAAAATTTTCGGGCTTATCAAAAAACGAAATCGGGTATAAAAAAAATTTATGAAGATTAAACATATCACGCCTATGGGCTACTGTTACGGTGTTATCGACGCCATGGTTATCGCCAAAAATGTTGCCAAGAGTCCGGATCTCCCACGTCCTATCTATATTTTGGGGATGATCGTGCACAACCACCATGTCACGGAAAGTTTCGAAAAAATCGGCGTGCAGACGATCGACGGCGAAAATCGCCTGGCCATTTTAGAGACCATTGACCATGGGACTGTGATTTTTACAGCGCATGGGATTTCTGACGCGGTGAGACAGCGAGCCGCTGAAAAAGGCTTAACGGTAGTGGATGCGAGCTGTCCTGACGTTCTGATTACGCATGAAATCGTCAAGAAACGCTTGGCAGATGGTTATGAGGTCATCTACATCGGTAAGAAAGGCCACCCAGAACCAGAAGGTGTGCTGGGAATCGATCCGGCGCGCATCCATCTCCTCTCGAATCTGCAAGATCTGGATGCGCTCGAGTTAACAGGCAAAGTTTTCATGACCAATCAGACGACCATGAGTCTCTGGGATGTGTCGGATATCATGGCAGCAGTGCATGAGAAGTTTCCCCAGGTCGTGGAGCATAGTGATATCTGCCAAGCCACGTCGGAGCGTCAAGAGGCTGTCGCTGAGCAGGCAGTGGGCTGTGCGCTGACAATCGTCGTTGGCGATCCGCGGTCGAATAATACGAATCGGCTAGCAGAAGTCTCGCGCAATCAGGCGGGTGTGCCAGCACATCGGGTGGCGGATGTCTCTGAAATCAAGCCAGAATGGTTGACCGAGCTGCAGGAGGATGCGACAGTAGCCGTGACAGCGGGAGCTTCGACACCGACGGCGATTGTCCGTGAAGTCATGGACTATTTGAAGCAGTTTGCTGGGCAGACAGCGCAGAGTCAGGTCACCTATGAAGACATCATCCCACGTGGTGCCGTCCGTGATCTGACCAAGAAACGGGAAAACCGGTTGTCAAAACTACGGGAACAGGCTTTTGAACCAGCTGAATGAGATATATCTTGTGAAAATAAGAGGATTATTTGACAGGTTGTTGTTTTGTGGTATAATAAGGGTACAACTTCAATAAAAAGTTAAACATCACAAAGAGCTATGTACTGCTATACATAGCTCTTTTTTTCACTTATTTTAAGCGTGTGTGGACAACCTAGTCTAGGTTAATCGTCCTTGTGCATCATTTCGACAATGATGGTCAGCAGAATGCCAGCAATGACATTGGCTAATACTTCAATGAAAAAACTAAACATTTAATACACCTCCTCCCTAGACCAAGAGGTGTCATTTTAAATGATAGCATGATTAACGTTTTTTTAGAACAATGAACAGATACTGAGTGATGATTTTGATGTACTAACTTGTTGTTGTGTTTTAAAAATTAAAAATTTATTATTTTCTGAAAATTCTGTTGACAAATCCTGTGAATTATTTTACAATAGATTTTAATACCAAAAACCATCTGTTACTGAAAACGCATTGGTATTGAATCAAGAGTTTACAAGGGGGAAAATAATGTCTGAAATAAAAGACTATCCATATTATGTCGGTGGCAAATTTGTCACATCTGCTTCAGGCAATCTGATTGAGATTGTCTGTCCATATGACCAAAGCATTATCGGTCGTGTTCAAGCCATCTCAAAAGAAGAGGCTGATGTCGCCATCGCTGCGACAAAAGTAGCGCAAAAAAGCTGGGCTGATACGGATTTGTTCAAGCGAGCAGAGTTATTAAACAAATGGGCAGACCAGTTGGAAGCTGATGTCAACCCCATCGCACACATCATCATGCAAGAAGTCGGTAAAACGTGGGATGATGCGGTGAAAGAAGTGACGAGAACGGCTGAGTTCATCCGTTATACCGTGCAAGAATTCATCCATACCAACGATACCGCCATGTCAGGTGCCAACTACCCAGGCGGCTCTAAAAATAAAATCGCTATTATCAAGCGAATCCCACTCGGGACGGTGCTGGCGATTTCTCCTTTCAACTATCCGGTTAATTTATCCGTTGCCAAACTTGCTCCCGCATTGATCGCCGGCAACGCCGTGGTTTTCAAACCTGCAACACAAGGCGCGATTTCTGCCGTGAAACTCATCGAATCTTTCGACAAAGTCGGCTTTCCAGCGGATATTTTGCAGCTGATCACCGGCAAGGGCTCAGACATCGGTGACTATGTCAGCGAGCACGAAGGGATTGATATGATTTCCTTCACGGGTGGCGCGACGACTGGTCGCCATCTGTCGAGCTTTTCGACTATGAAACCGATGGTGCTCGAGCTGGGCGGAAAAGATCCAGCCATCGTCTGTGAGGATGCGGACATCGACAAGACCGTCGCTGAAATCATGAGTGGCGCCTTTAGCTACTCAGGTCAGCGCTGCACGGCCATCAAGCGCGTTTTGGTTCATGCGACTGTGGCTGACGCACTCGTTGAAAAATTGAAATCGGCAGTAGAGCAGCTCTCAGTTGGCATGCCGATAGACAACCCTGTGATCGTGCCACTGATTAACGAAGGGGCGGCAGATTACGTCCAAGGTCTAATCACGGACACCATCGCCGCAGGTGGTGAGTTACTGGTCGGCAACAAACGGGAAGGCAACTTGATTTATCCGACCCTTTTTGATCATGTCACGACAGATATGCGTTTGGCTTGGGAAGAACCTTTCGGTCCAGTTTTGCCGATTATTCGGGTGGCATCAGATGATGAGGCTATTGAGATTGCTAACGCCTCTGAGTACGGCTTGCAGGCTTCTGTCTTTTCACAAAACTTTTCGCGTGCGGTTGCCATTGCTGAAAAAATCGAGGCAGGTTCTGTCCAAATCAATGGTCGGACGGAACGCGGCCCTGACCATTTTCCATTCCTTGGTGTGAAAAATTCAGGCATGGGTGTGCACGGCATTTCTCGGACGATAGAATCGATGACGCGTGAGAAATTATTGATTCTTAATGTTTAAAAAGATAGGAGCTTAGTTTGTAATTCAAAACTAAGCTCCTATCTTTCTGTATTTATTTAAACTCGAACATAGGCTTGAATAACAGCAATTTCATTGCCATCACAACTCGCATTACGGATAAGATAGGTCTCGATATTCTCTGGCACGATAAAAGTTTCGCCATAGTTTACCAAAAATGGGGTAAAACTATCATCTAGACTTTCTACAAAAGCACTTTCACCCTCAACAAGGTTGAGCATATTAACGCTTGAATGAGTTTGAAGGATGACTTTATTTGAAAACCAATGACGTCTCGTTTCGATGAATTCTAAGTCATTTAAACCAGTTTTTTCTGTTTTAACGCCTTTTTGCTTGGAAATATTAAGTGTTTCTTTCTGATAAACGTTAACTAGTTTTTTTGCAAAGTCAGTTTGTCTATCAAATTGAATATTATTAGCAGCATGTTCTAGATGAACAGGTCTTGGCAAACCATCCAGTCCTTTTCTTCCCCAATCCCAACATTTAAACGTAAAAATATAAGGTGTGGCACTAATTTCTAGAACAACTGTATCTACACCGCTACAATGTAGTGTGCCAGCTGGAATAGAAATATGATCATGTTTTTTTACCGAGAATTGATTAATATATTTTTCAGCTGGAAATTCATAATCGCTATCTTTTTGTGCTTTTTCTAAGTCATTTAAGATATCTGTGGGGTTAATGTTGTCTTTAACGCCTAAAAAGACAGTTGATTTTTGAGACGCGTCTAAAATGTAGTAACTTTCGTCTTGTGTATAGGACATGCCAAAATTTTCTTGAATATATTCTACTAATGGGTGTACTTGTAGACTTAAATTACCACCACCCATCGTGTCAAGATAATCAAAACGAATTGGAAATTCTGTGCCAAATCTTGCATGGACTTTTTGACCCAGTAAGGCATTGGGGTGGAAAAAAACGACATTGATAGCAGGAATTTCGAGTTTTACGCCTTGAAAATTTAAAACAATGCTATTTTCTTCTGGTACGCCGTCAAATGCCCAGCCATAATTAATGGCCTTTGGATCAAGATGAAAATGTTCTTTCATCCAGTTTCCTCCCCAAACACTCGAATCAAAATAGGGCACGAGACGAAATGGTGTATGTGTAACTTGCTTGAGGCCATGGCGATAAGAGGGACCATCGACCATTTTCGGTTTTTCTTTTTGAGTGGTGTCCAGTAAGTAATCTATTGATTGATGAAGCCTTTTCTTTTGGCGGTCTGCCATTCGCCATTCAAAAAAGTAACCTCGTTTTACCTCCCGTAATATGTCCTCAGTCGCATTATCAGCATGCCAATTTGATAAGCCGTTTCGATAACGCAATTGCAGTTCCCAACGTGTCATATCAGCATAAACTAAAATATCAGCTTGACCTAGTAGTTGCATACCAATTCCATAAATAATGATTAATCCATTGGTTTGCGCTATCTTTTTTTTCACAATGGCTATTTTTTCATCATCAATGAAGTCAGCTATTTCATAGTGGGACATTACACCAAATACTCTATCATCGGTCAAAACATCTCTCAACTTATCTTCAATTTTATCAGAAGAGATGGTGAAATCTTCATCGTTTAAAATGAGAGTTGGCTGTAAAGGTTGGATGATATTTGTTTTGATTTCGGTAAGATTGACACCAGGATAGCATTCAATTGCTAAAATAGTTTTATCTTGTTTTTTATCAAAAATTATTTTTGATAATTCAGCGATAATTGATGAGTAGTCTGAGAATGTACCACCAATTACTTTTTCAATTTTTATTTCGGGTTGTGTATTATAATTTGCCAAGTTATGACACCTCACATTTTATGGAATTTATTGGAAAATATAGGGCACCTCTAATAACTACCAATTAATTCACCTCTAAATGAAATTAGAAAAAAACACAGAAAACTAAGCATAGTCTACTGTGTTTTTCTTTATGTTACAGACGCCACTTGACTGTTTATTCTTATTTTAGACAGATTACCTCCATGTTTTGAGATTTAAACGTTTAACTTGTTCGTACCTCAATAAGTTATAAGTCAGATTTGTAAGGTCATTATTTAAAACAGCTCGATCGAATCCAATAGAACGTAAACTAGAACCATGCATTGAATTTTTAACAAAGCCAAATACATGTTCAATACGGACACGTATTTTCGAAATGATTTTATTAAACATTTTATCGTCTGCCTTAAGAGATTTACAACGTGTGTTTTTAAGACAGGTAAAAAGTTCAGCACCTTTAGGTGTTGCTTGATTTTGATAAGCTGAGTCTGCTAAGGTGATCTCATCGGGATCAACAAAAACGCCTATTACTTGAGAATCATGCACATTTGCAGGCGTTGTTTGATAATTCTTTACGAATTTTGATTTGGTATCTATAGCAATATGATTTTTGTAGCCATAGTGTCTCTCATTACCTTTAATTGTCCAGCGAGCAGCTGTATCCTTCTGTGCTCTTTTGTTCTTCGTCCAATTCACTGGTACCCTATTTGCTTTAATCAATTCATTTTCGTCTTTTGGATTACGTTGTTTAGGCGCCTCTATGAATGTTGCATCAACAATCTGTCCTTTATGAGCGATCATCCCTTGTGATTCAAGCTTTTCTTGAAAGGCAGAAAAAAGCCAGTTTCCTCTATCAGATTTTGATAGCTGATTTCTAAAGTTCCAGATAGTCTTTGCGTCTGGTACCTTGTCATCAATCTTAAGGAATCTTCTAAACGAAATCCGGTCAATCATTTGATATTCCATTGCATCATCAGATAGATTGTATAAGCGTTGTAAAATTAGAATTTTCAACATTAAAACAAGGTCATAGGGCGGTCTACCACCATGAGATTTGTTTTTTAAATCATACTTAAAAATCCGGTTAAGAGTTGGGCGAAAACACTCGAAATCAACCACTTTTTCTAGCCGCTCAAGAGGGTCTCCTTTTAAACTTAATTTTTCAAGATAGTCGCTATCTCCAAATAAATTCATCTTCAATACCTCGTTAGCTTATTTTTAATCTATTAAACCTCTTTTCATACGTTTTTAGAGGTGCCCTATATTTTTATTTAGGTATACTATTGTTATGACATTACCTAATAGCATAAAATTAGAAAGATATTAATTAGTATGAGAAATGAAGAACCGTTCTATATTCAAATCGCAAATGAATTGCGCAATGAAATCCTTTCTGGAAATTTAGCACCTGGAGATAAAATTCAGTCTGAGATGACGCTCTGTGATATTTATCATGTAAGCAGAATTACTATTCGGAAAACTCTAGATATCCTTGTTTATGAAAAGCTAATTACGAGACAACGAGCCAAAGGAACATTTGTCATAAATTGGCAACATCATAAAGAACATTATACAATGATCAAAAATAGTTTCACTGATGAGATGTATGAGTTAGGAAAAGAAGAGATAACGTTAAGTGCTACATTAACTATTCAAGAAGCTGATACCAAAATTGCTAAAAAGTTAAACATCAAAGCTGGAGATAAAGTACTTGTATTAAAGCGATTACGAGGTGTTGATGAGCAATCTTTTGCCTACTTTATTTCATATTTTACATATAATGAAAATTTTTCGATTGATGTGAACGATTATCTAGGGTCTTTTTACGAACTATTGAAGCAATTTAATATTAAAATTGATAAATTTGAAGAATATATTGAGGCAATCTTACCACCAAAAGAAATCCAAGAAGTTCTCAAAATAAGCAGCAAGGTACCTGTTCTTAAACGTGTTCGTATGGGAACGCAAAAAGATGGGACATTTCATGAGAATACGGAATGTTTCTACATTGGTGATCAATATCGCTATTATATTGAATTTATTTAAGTAATCAGTAATAATCATTCTTTAAAACAAACCAATTAATACACCTACCGCTGTAATTGCTGTTAAAATTAAGATGACTTTAGTTGCACTCAAATGTTTTTTAGTTAATAGATACCAGGCCAATATAACTATTAGCAGTGGTAAGGCTTTAGGAAATACAGCATCAAATGTATCTTGAAGTAGTACCCGCTCTTTCTCACCATGTGGAATTTTAACTTTAAGCGATAAAGCAACGTTTGAAGCAGCAAGGCCACCAACTACCATTATACCTAGAACATTGATAGCATCTGTAATACGTTTTACATTTTCACCAACAATGACATCTATAGCACTAATCCCTAATTTATGTCCCTGCATAAAGCAGGTGTAGGAAACTAAAGGGCCAATGATGGCATAGGCAATGATATAAAAGATTGGTCCAAGAGCATTTCCACCTGTCGCTAATCCCATAGCTATTGATAAAAGAATCGGTATAATAATGCCTTGCATTATAGAATCACCGATTCCAGCGACTGGTCCCATCAATGATGTTTTTATCGTAATGGGTAAGTCTTCAGGGACATCATTACCAATAGCTATCTCTTCTTCTAGGGATGTCACAATACCAGTGACTAATGAACCTGTTTGTGGTTCAGTATTATAAAACATTGAATGTCTCACTAAGAGTCTGGTCATTGCTTCAGGGTCATTTTCATAGTATTTTTTGACGAATGGAATGAAGGAATAAGCCATAGCGTGTGCTTCTAATTTTTCATAACTCATAGATGATAGACTTGTACTGACCCAACGGTACCAAATTTGTCTTAATTCTTTTTTGTTTAAACGTTCCATTTTTGTCCTCCTGTTTAGGTTCTTTTCTAAAATAAATCGTCATCTTCAAATGCTGCGGTGTCACCAGATACGCTTATGGGAGTTTCGGTTTTACTGTTATCATTTTTTCCAGATGATAGATAGACTAAATAGGCAACTAGAGCACCTAAGAAAACTAGAGCAATCATACTTAAACCAGCAAAAGCCATAATCGCAAATCCTGCGAAGAAAAAGACAAATTGAATTTTATTTTTCAGTACGATACTCATTAGCATAGCGATACCAAGCGCAGGTAAGACACCACCTAGAACGCTGATAATATCTGTTAATTTTTGGGGAATATTGGACAATAACCATTGCACCACGCCTTTACCCAGTACAATAGCTAGGAAAATAGGAACAGCACGAAGTAGAAAGGTGAAGATTTGCGGATATAAAACGTGATTTTTACTAATACCTTTTAGATCGTTGGTTTCGGCAGCTTTTTGTGCACGTTGATTCCAATATGACCAAATCTCCATCCTTGTGTTATAAAAAATTAAACCAAATGTTTGCCCGATAAAAATAGCAAGTGTCACAGCAATTGCTGGATCTTTAGTTGTGGCTAAAGCAAGACCGATGCCACCATAGGCAGCATAGGTTATTTCACTATTCGTTGCACCACCTGTAGACAAATTGGCGATAAATACTGCTTGGATGGCTAATCCACACAAAACACCTGACTTTATATCACCAAAAGCCATGCCACATAACAATCCAGCTACTAACGGTCGTCCAACTATATAATAACCACCAGTTACACCAAGTAAGGGTGTTGATTCGACACCTCCAAGGTAGGAAAAGACACTGACTAAGAGTGCCGATAAAATTAAGCTTATCTCCATGTTGTTTCCTCTTTCTCTTTATTATTTAAAGATATTTATTAATCAGCAAGATATTTTTTATCAATGTCATCCCAAGAACGTTTTTCATCTTCTGGAATTAATTGAAAATAGACTGCGACATCGTTTTCAACGATAGTTTTAAATGCTGTATAATCTTCATCATTAATGGCTACATTTTTGGCGACATTTTTCGTTTTGCCAGTTGTTACGATCGGGCCAACATTTAATTGCTTGCCAAAGTGGATACCATTTTGTAATAATTTTGCAAACCATATTGGAGAATCACTGATTAAAAAGAAATTTTTTGTTGAAGCAATGGCTTTAGGGATACTTTGCTTTGCTTGCTCAACACTATAAATTCCTAATTTAATATCAGCTGCAGCAGCTTTGAGTATTTTTTTACGCATCTCGTCGTTTGCAATATCATCACTTACAACCAATATGCCTTGTATTGGATATTTATTGCTCCATCTGGTCATAGTTTGACCATGAATCACGCGATCGTCAATGCGTGCTAATGAGATTGTCATATTTTGCCTCCTCATATCTTCAAAATTCAATTTTGTCATTGTCTTCATCTTCTTCAACGACAATGATATCAATACCATCTGTTCCGGTTGTGTAAGCGAATTCTCCTAATTTCGGATGAGACTGTGGGATATCTTCTAAGGATAATTTCAAGCCTATTTCCAATAGCATTGGTAAATTGACTCCTGACACTAGTTCAATATCATCTGGGTATTGTAATAATAATTTCATGCTTTCATTAAATGGGGTTCCTCCTTTCAAATCTGCTAATATTAAAACAGAACCTTTTTTGAGTAATTCAGTGATTTCAATTTCTAATCGCTTAGAAAAAGCTTTAGCACCACTATCATCTAATGGGATTGCCTTTAGTAACTGATTTTTACCTGCAATCATTTCATAGCTATTGATGAGTTCCAAACATAAATTGCCATGTGAAACAAGACAGACAGTTGTCATACGATTTACCTCCAGTTTTTAATGTTATTACAATACTTATTTTAATTCTTTCGTCTTGAATTGTAAACGCTTTCATTGTATTAAATTGTTATGACAATAGGCTATGTTATATGCTTTTATGACAAAGGTTTTAAGAAATAATCGTAAGAATAAAAAGAATAGGAATAGTCAATATTAACTTTTTCCAGTGACTTTTGCTATAATAAAGAAGGCAAAGCACGGGTTAAGTCTTGTGGTCTAATTCTTTGACCATTTTTGACCAATGCGCTATAATAGAATTTATAAAAAAGAAAATAAAGGAGTTAATCACATGGCACTCATACCTACAGTCATTGAACAATCAAGCCGCGGTGAACGCGCGTATGATATTTACTCACGTCTTTTGAAAGACAGAATCATTATGTTGACAGGAGAAGTTGAAGACAATATGGCTAATGCTGTCATTGCCCAACTTTTATTCCTAGATGCCCAAGATTCAACCAAAGATATTTATCTCTACATCAACTCACCTGGTGGCTCTGTTTCTGCTGGTCTTGCGATTGTCGATACCATGAACTTCATCAAATCTGATGTGCAAACCATTGTCATGGGCGTTGCGGCATCTATGGGGACGATTATCGCGTCTTCAGGCGCCAAAGGCAAACGTTTCATGCTGCCAAATGCGGAGTACTTGATCCACCAACCAATGGGTGGTACAGGTGGCGGGACGCAACAAACTGATATGCAAATCGTTGCAGATCACCTGTCAAGAACCCGTAAAACATTGGAAAAAATCTTGGCAGATAATTCTGGTCAAACGGTTAATAAAGTCCATAAAGATGCTGAACGTGACCGTTGGATGTCAGCAGAAGAAACGTTAGACTATGGCTTCATTGATGAAATCATGAACCGTAACGACTTAAAATAAGCCTGTCTGAAAGAAGCCTGAGCCTAACAGCTTAGGTTTTTTGATGGTTGGTCAGAAGCCTTAATTTTTGATATAATAGACCTAATGTTGATAATTGATGAAAAAATAATAGAATTAGATGACTTGGCTGATCAGGTGGTAGCTGCTTTCATGTCCTTAGCTGTCGTTTCCGATTTTAAGGCACGAAAGCTGGCCTTTGAATCAGATGCTGAGTTGCAGCAAAAATTACAGACCTTAGAAGAAAATAGAGCCTACATCACCTATCGGCCCGAAATTCGTGCTTTGCAGCAGGAAATCTTGATGACTGACACCATTTACCAGCTTAAAATTGCGGAAAATGATGTGCAGCTGGCACTTTCGGATTTAGCTAAGGGGATTTCGGGTGTGATTTCTGATGCGATTGTTGTCGATGAGCATATTCCCCTAAAGAAAGGCGGTCACCATGGTAAACATCATCACTGAGCTTGATAAAACGGCGATTCCGCCACTTGAGATTGTGGGTCGGACGGCGGTATATGTTTTTTATAGTAGTTATAAATACGTGCGCCAGTTGAGCCGATTTGGCGATCTGGGTTACAGTAGTAAGAAAGCGCGCTATGCCCTCTTATATGTGGATACGGCGACACTTGAAGCGGTTGTCCCTAAACTCATGGACTTGCATTTTGTTAAAGCCGTCAAGGTTTCAGAATTTGATCATTTGAATCGGGATTTTTCAAGTGCCTTCCAAGAGACGATCCAAGACGCTAAAAATGAAGAAGTAAAAAAAGCAGCTGAATTTTAAAGTTCGGCTGCTTTTTGATCTAAATAGGCAAAGATTTGACTTTGCGGCAGGTGCTCGATTTTGATGGCATCTTCTGCAAAGTAAATGAAGGTAGACGGTAAGGTTTTCAGGCCTTCCGAGTGGAAATTACGTTGGCTGCGAATGAGGCTTGCCCTAGCATAAGGGAACTGTTTGATAAAGTCAGAGACTTTGAAGTTGAGTTGATGTAAGATCTTGCGGAGGACTTGATTGTTATAATCAAGCGGTGTTTTCCCCGCCATTTCAGCTTGGAGTACGAGTAGGAAGCGGCGTCCTGTTTGACGACCTGCAAAACTGACGGTCATAAAGTCGAGGGTGGCCTTGTGAACCCGGTCAAGGACGGCATTGTAGGTCGTCACATCCTTGGTCAGTTGGTAGGCATCTCGAATGTCTCTGACAGCGGTTGGGGTCACGACGGGATTTAAAAACCAATCGTGGACCTCAGTTTCGAAGTAGCTGAAGTCATCATTAAAAAGTGCAAAGTAGTGTTGGATTTCACTAGTCATGATTATACCTGAGTTTCTGAATAGTCTAGCATCTGAAAAAAATTTTCCGATGTTTTCTTAATACTATTCTACCAAAAACTTGGGTGAGACCAAAGTAATTTGCTACGGTAAAGATGACTGAAAACGATTACTGATGTTGTTTTAAAGGTTTTTGTATTACAGAGGGCTGTTGGTTGTGTTATTTTAAAAAATCAAGACATTTTGCCGATAGATTCCAGGAATCTAACCACTTTACTTCGGGCATAACGGTATTCAATCTGATTGTCTTTTAAGAAATGATTGAAATTCTTTTCCCCGCTTGGGGCATCAGCCACTTCTAATTCCAGTTCATAGTCCACTTTACCAGAGTACTCATTTTTATCCAGCGCCATGAGACCAATGGCAGTTTCATATTCCCGACGCGTCGTCGTTAGCGACCCCAGGACACCAATCGCAGAGAGATCAATGGCATACTTTTCTAAAAGATCAAGGATGCTTTGAATCTTGCTGCCATGTTGCGGCAAGCTCTTCGTCTCCAAAATGGTACGGGCTGCTTCAGATGTCAAGGTGATATTATGTTCTAAATTCCCCACCTGTTGCGGGATTTTGAGCGTCATTTCAGCAGCATCATCAAAGGTGCGAATCCGCAAAGATAATTTGTTGCCACGAAGTTGCAGGTCAGGTGTGTCGAAATAATGATTGGTCTGGCGGATAGGCGCGATGTGGCTAAACCGCTTCCCCAGCTGATCAAACTCAGACAGGCTGAGCAAGGTTTTGTATTCAATTTCAAGATTGGTTTGCATAGAAAATCCTCGTTTTTTATGGTAGAATAAGTTGTAATTATTGATTTTATTGTACTGAAAAAAAGGAGAGATAGCAAATTTTTACCGCTGGGGAGACTTAAGGTGCTCCGAGGGCGAGTTGTCCGTGAGGATAGGTTTTTGGACAAGCAGTAGCGTCTGACTAACAGCTCTGACGCGTCAGAGGCACTAGCTCAGCCCTGTCTAACCCAAGCCAAAAGCGACTAAGCCATGACTCGTAAAAATGCGCGATCCAGACCACATTATGACAGATAAATTTAATTGGGAAGCCTTTCTCGACCCCTATATCCAAGCGGTCGGAGAACTCAAAATCAAGCTACGCGGTGCGCGTAAACAATATCAAAAGCAAAATCGCCATTCGCCGATTGAATTTGTGACAGGTCGTGTCAAACCTGCTGAATCCATCAAAAATAAGGCCCGCTTGCGTGGTTTTACGCCTGAAAATATCACAGAAATGCAAGATATTGCCGGGGTGCGCGTGATGGTGCAGTTTGTAGAAGACGTGGAAGAAGTTCTGAATTTGCTACGGCAACGCAAGGATTTTAAAATTGTTCAGGAACG
This sequence comes from Lactococcus sp., assembly GCA_047833645.1. GTDB lineage: Bacteria > Bacillota > Bacilli > Lactobacillales > Streptococcaceae > Pseudolactococcus. The sequence goes on along the minus strand of CP181259.1, from coordinate 762,427 downwards.
CGATTATATCAATCATCAAAAGGAATCCGGTTATCGGAGTTATCACGTCATCATTGAGTATCCAGTTGAGATGGTTGACGGCAGAAAAAATATTTTGGCAGAAATTCAGATTAGGACCTTGGCCATGAATTTTTGGGCGACAATTGAACACTCGCTCAATTATAAATACCAAGGCGCTTTTCCTGACGAATTGCGGAAGCGTTTGGCGGTCACGGCTAAAATTGCTTATGCTTTAGATGAAGAAATGAGTACCATTCGCGAAGAAATTCAAGAAGCACAGCTTTTGTTTAATCCGTCACGGCATAAAGTTGATGATGGGGTAGAAAATCGGGATGATTTTGATGAAGAACACAACTGGTAAAAAGATTTGGATTGTTAAAAATACCTATAAAAAAACTCAGGCCATTGTGTCGGCTTTAGAAGCGCTATGTTTAGAAGCTGGCTTTATTTTTGATGAAGCAAATCCAGAGGTTATTATCTCGGTCGGTGGGGATGGGACTTTACTTGCGGCCCTTCATTATTATGAAACACAGCTAGAGACCGTCCGATTTATCGGGGTTCATACAGGTCACCTGGGCTTCTATGCGGATTTTCAAGAGCATGAATTGGAGCAGGTGGTTGCCGCCATTCAAAATGAAAAGCCTGACGAAGCTTTTAGATATCAGCTTTTAAAGGTACAAATCCATTTTACAGATGGTCGCCTGAAGACGCATTTAGCCTTGAATGAGTCAGTTATTAAACGCGCCTCTAAGACCTTGGTTGCGGATGTTAAAATTTCGGATTTTCTTTTTGAAAAATTCCGAGGCGACGGCTTGTCGGTCTCAACTCCGACAGGGTCGACAGCCTATAACAAGTCCATTGGCGGCGCGGTCATGCATCCGCGCGTCCGCGCCTTTCAAGTCACCGAAGTCGCGTCCTTGAACAACTTGGTCTATCGCACCTTGGGTGCCCCGATGATTATCGCTGAAAAAGATACCGTCACGATTGACCTGGAAAATGCAGATGATTATTTATTAACGGTGGATCAACTCGAATACTTTTATGATCAAATCGCTTCTGTGACTTATAGTCTGGACGGCGGTGAGATTTCCTTTGTCAATGGGGGGCATACGGGTTTTTGGCACCGTGTTAAAAATGCCTTCATCGGTGAGGTCAAATGAGATTCGATTTCATCGCGACGCCGATGCAAGCCGGTGTGCTCTTAAAAACCTTGCTCAAACAACACGGTATTTCGAAAAATTTACTGGCTAAAATCAAGTTTGATGGCGGTGATTTACAAGTCAATGGTGTCAAACAAAATGCCATTTATCGGGTCTCTGAAGGGGATTACGTAACGATTTTGATCCCATCAGAAATCGCGACAGTGACCTTGAAACAGCAAGAGATACCTTTAAGCATTGTCTATGAAGATGACCATCTGCTCGTCCTCGATAAGCCAGCAGGCATTGCCAGTGTCACTGGGTTGAATTATCCAGATGGCACCATGAGTAATTATGTGGCAGGCTATTTAAAGGCACAGGGCTATGCTAATCAAAAAGTCCATGTGGTGACACGATTAGACAAAGATACGTCAGGTCTCATGCTTTTTGCCAAACACGGCTATGCCCATAGTTTATTGGATAAAATGTTGCAGAAAAAAGCGGTTACCAAGCGGTACTTTGCCCTCGTCCACACGTCGGATCAACTCGAGCAGTCAGCTGATATTCAGGTGCCGATTGGTCGTAAAGACGGCTCGATTATTGAGCGTGCGGTGGTCGATAGCGAGCATCCTACGGCTAAATTTGCCCATACGTCTTATGAAATTGTTCAGTCACAAGCGCATTTTACCCTGGTGGATATTCAGCTCCATACCGGTCGAACCCATCAGATTAGGGTACATTTTGCCCATTTAGGGGCACCTTTATTGGGGGATGATTTATATGGCGGCAAGCGGGATCAAATCCCACGTCAAGCTTTGCATTGCCATTTTCTCAATTTCAAACATCCCTTGACAGGACAGGAACTTCTGCTGGAATCACCATTGCCCCAGGACATGCAGCTGCTTTTAGAGCAGACGTAAAAATGACTTAAAGTGCTGCATAATGGCACTATCACAATATAAGAAAGGAGTCCTTAAAACAAATGAATCATGAAGATGTGACCACACAAGATGTTTTCGAAAATTTGCAGGAACTCCTAGATCAGAATGCGATTCAGGCGTTTCGGGAAACTTTTCTGGAACACCATATCTATGATCAAACGCAGTTTTATCTTGATTTTACAGATGATGAGCGTATAGAGCTCTATAGCATTTTGTCGCCTCAGGAATTGTCAGAGATTTTTGAGAACATTGATTTTGATGCGGTTGATATTAAACCTTACCTCAAGGAAATTTCACCAGAATATCTATCAGCCATGTTTGATGAGATGTCGTCAGATAATGCCGCCGATATCTTAACGAATCTGACCAAACGCGAACGCAGAGCCATCTTTTCACAGATGACGCCTGAAAATGTGACGGAGATTCGTAACCTCATGCATTATGATGAGGAAACAGCCGGCTCTTTGATGACAACGGAGTTCGTCGCGGTTGTCGCTAATCAAACGGTTAGCTCAGCGATGACGGTCATCAAAGCCACAGCCGAAGATGCCGAAACGATTTACTATGTCTATGTCTTGGACAATGACAAACAGCTCCTAGGCGTGATTTCTTTGCGTAGCCTCTTGATTTCTCATGATGATACGCTGATTTCGGATATCGTCAATGAACATATCATCAAGGTGGATGTCGATGAACCGCAGGAGCGGGTTGCTCGTTACTTTAGGGACTATGACTTGCTGGCACTACCCGTGATTAGCCATGATAATATCATGTTGGGGATTGTGACGGTCGATGATATCATCGATGTTATCGACGACGAAGCGCAAAGTGACTACTCCGGTTTGGCCGGGGTTAACACCGATAATGTCAATCAAAATCCCATTCAATCTGCTGCAAAACGTTTGCCTTGGCTGGTCGCCCTCCTCTTTTTGGGGATGGGAACAGCAAGTTTAATTGACCATTTTGATGGCTTGGTCAGTAAGGCTTCGGTTCTGGCAATTTTTATCAGTCTGATTACCGGAACAGCTGGGAATGCAGGCACGCAATCCCTGGCGGTTTCAGTCCGTAGAATTTCACTTAATGATGAAGAAAATCGCTCCTTTTTTGGCTTGATTTTAACTGAGATTGCGACGGGTCTGGTGACAGGTGCCGTGACTGGCCTGACGATTTTTATCGTGGTCAGCCTTTGGAAAGGTAACATGATCCTGGGTCTCGCCGTTGGTGTGGCCATGTTTTGTGCCATTACCGTGGCGAATTTAGCAGGGTCTTTGATTCCAGTTGCCATGGATCGGTTGGGTTTCGACCCCGCCGTTGCCTCAGGCCCTTTTATTTCAACCATGTCAGATTTAACCAGTGTCTTTATTTATTTTTCTATCGCGGGACTTTTTATTCACTTCTTTTAAAGTAAACTAAAGTCAAGCAAAAACAACAAAAAAATGACAGGTTAGCGGATTGCTAACCTGTCATTTTGCTTTTGAAAGGCTGAGCACCTTATTTTTTTGAAATGATTTCGACCACGAATTCAAGGGGACCAGATGTCTCAGCTGAAGGCGCTTGATTACCATAGGCCATGTCAGCTGGGATGGTTAATTTGTAAATACCGCCGACTTTTTTGTCCGCCAGACCTTTTGTCCAGCCAGGAATTACGCCAGTTAAAGGAAATTCAATTGGCGTCACTTCGCCATCAGCAGATTTTTTAGTCGAGTCAAAGATGACACCTTGCGCGTTCCAGCCTGTATAGTTGGCTTTAATCGTGTCTGTTTCAGCAACCACATCACCGTCTCCGGCTTTCAGCTCTTCAACTTTCAGCTCCTTTACATTGGCTGCGTCAAATTTTTGGGCTTTGGCGAGTTTGGTAAAGACTTGCATGTCGTTTTTAGCTTGCGCAGCCGATTGTATAGCAGGTGTAGCAGCAGCGTCTTTGCTTGGTTTGTTTGCAATGAGGGCAAGTCCAATCGTCACAACTGCAAATGTAGCAACGATGAGGACTAGCCATAGTGTATTATTTTTAGTTTTCATACTCATTATTCTACCATAATTTAATTTATTTTTCTAAAGAAAAGTGATTAGCTGGATAAATCAGAAAATCTGTCACAATTTTCAGAAATCATGCTATAATTAAAGATATTACAAAATGGAGAGAACATGTCCTATATTATAGAAATTTTACCCCAATTACTAGATGGCCTAAAATTAACGGTCCTAGTCTTTGTCTTGACGCTCATCCTATCGATCCCCCTAGGCATGGTCTTGGCCTTCCTCCTGCGGATCCCAGTTGTCAATTGGTTCGTCAACGTCTACGTCTGGATCATGCGCGGCACGCCCCTTTTGGTGCAGCTCATTATCATCTTCTACGCCCTGCCTATGGTCGGGCCGACCTTGCCGCGGTTTCCAGCAGCCCTCCTGGCCTTCACGCTGAATTATGCCGCTTATTTTGCTGAGATTTTCAGAGGCGGGATTAAGGCCGTGCCCAATGGTCAATTGGAAGCAGCAAAGGTGTTGAAACTGAGCAAGTGGCAGACGATTCGATACATTCAAATGCCGCAAGTGGTCAAAATTGTTTTGCCGTCAGTCTTTAACGAAATCATTACCCTGGTCAAAGATTCATCCTTGATTTATGTCGTTGGACTGGGTGATTTATTGCGGGCAGGGAAAATTGCCATGAGTCGTGATGTATCGCTAATCCCCATCATGATGGCTGCTTTGATTTATTTGATTTTCATTGGTATCTTGACCATTCTATCGAAGAAAATCGAACAACGTTTTGATTACTACAAATAGGAGGTCAAATGCTAGAATTAAAAAATATTACCAAAAAATTTGGTGACAAGGTGATTTTTGATGGCTTTGATTTAACCATCTCAAGTGGTGACATTGTTGCTATCGCAGGCCCTTCAGGTGGCGGTAAGACAACCTTGCTCAGAATGCTGGCAGGCCTTGAAACGATAGATGCCGGACAAGTGATTTTTGATGGCGAAACGGTCGAATTAACGGATCTAATTACCCGTAATCTACTAGGCTTTGTTTTCCAAGATTTCCAGCTTTTCCCGCATATGACGGTTCTTGAGAACCTGATTCTTTCGCCCATGAAGACGATGCAAGTCTCAAAAGTTGCAGCGCTTGCTAAAGCTGAGGAATTGTTGACCAATCTGGAAGTGATTGAGCAAAAAGATGCCTATCCTTTTAGCTTATCAGGGGGTCAAAAGCAACGGGTTGCACTGGCGCGGGCCATGATGATTGATCCTAAGATTATCGGTTATGATGAGCCAACTTCAGCCCTTGACCCAGCCTTGCGGGACCAAGTTGCTAACTTAATTTTAGAAAATAAAAAATTAGGGATGACACAAATCGTGGTCACCCATGACATGGATTTTGCTGAAAAAATCGCTGATACCATCATCAAGGTTAATGCGAAAGTGGTCTGATGTTAGGCCAATCACCCCAATCATAATCAGAGGAGACGAGAGAAATGAAATTGAAAAAAGTTTTAGGCATGATTGCCGTTTTAACAGCTGTTGTGACTTTAGTGGCTTGTGGTCAAAAGTCTGAAAAGGATAGCTGGTCAGACATTCAAAAGAAAAAAGAAGTGGTCATCGGCTTTGACAATACCTTTGTGCCCATGGGTTTCAAAGATGAAAACGGTAAAAATGTCGGCTTTGATATTGATCTTGCCAATGCTGTTTTTAAAAAGTACGATGTTAAAGTCAAAATGCAGCCGATTGACTGGGATATGAAAGAAACTGAGTTGAAAAATGGCTCGATTGATCTCATCTGGAATGGTTACTCTGTGACTAAAGAACGTGAGAAAAAAGTGTTATTCACTAATCCTTACATGAAAAATGAGCAAGTGCTGGTGACTAAAAAATCAAGTAAAATTGATGATGTTGCGGGGATGAAAAACAAGGCCTTAGGTGCCCAACAAGGGTCTTCAGGCTACGATGCTTTTACCCAACAACCTAAAATTCTTATGGACATTGTCAAAGACAATGATGCGACGCTATACGATGATTTTAACTCAGCCTTACTAGACTTGAAGGCTGACCGCATTGACGGTTTGTTGATTGATAATGTTTACGCCAATTATTATCTGACTAAAAATGGTGAGATTGCTGATTACAATATTCTGACAACCGGCTATGATTCAGAAAATTTCGCCGTTGGTGCCCGAAAATCAGACAAAGAATTGGTTGCTAGCATCAATAAAGCCTTTAAAGAACTACACGCAGACGGAGAATTCCAAAAAATCTCTGAAAAATGGTTCTCTGAAGATGTTTATCCAGGTAAATAAAAAAAGTTGCAACAAAAGGAGGCTGGGACAAAAGTCCACAGTCACAGAAAGAAAAAAGCAAGCTAATCCAATCCATTTTGATTGTGCTAGTTTGCTTTTTCTCTATTCTATGTTCGACAGGTTACCATCAGTTTTCTGAGATTAATCGCCATCAAAGCTAAACCAATCTCCTGCCTAACTTTGTCTTTCCCTCTGACCGAAAATCGACTGAAGCCCAAATTAGCCTTCAGACGTGCAAAGGCAGGCGCTACATCAATCTTACGTTTGCCGTAGAGTTTTCCTGTCTCTTTTTCTGAAAGCAATTCTTTGATCGTTAATTTAAACGACTCCCACTTAGGATTAATTTGAAGCTGTCAATTATTGTCACTTTTAGCTCGAGTACATGATTTGCGAACCGTACAACCTTGACAATCTTCGCATTCATAGATTTTCAAATCTCGTGTCAAACCATATTTATCCGTTCGGTGGCTCTCATATCGATAAGTCACTTTTTGATGATTCGGGCAGATGAAGTAATCTTGTTCAGGGTCATAGGGCCAATTCGCTGTTTTAAAGGGATCTTTCTTGAATTTTCGTTTTTGTTCTTTTTCATAAGCATTGTAGGTAATCAGAGGTGTGCGTTGATAAGTCTCTAAGACGGTTTGATAATTCTCTTCCCCACCATAACCCGCATCCGCTATGATATAGTCAGGAAGTTGTTGGTATTTATTTTGATAATGTGCTAAAAAATCGGGCAAAGTTCTGGTATCAGTCGGATTAGGATAGACTTCATAGTCCAAAACATATTGATTTTCCGTCGCAATTTGAAGATTATAGGCTACCTTAAGTTGACCATTCCTCATATAGTCATCTTTCATCCGCATAAATGTCGCATCTGTATCTGTTTTGGAATAGCTATTTCTTGCGCCCATTATCTCGAAATCTAGCTTGTATTTTTCTTTTCTTAAGATGAAATTAGCGACTTGTTTACGTGCTAATTTGATTGGTTTTCTTTGAGAACGCAAGGCTTTACGTTTCTGTCCGTTTGATTCCTTATCAATTTCTTGTGTGAGCGTCTCAACTGCTTGAGATAACTCGTCTTCAATGACCATCAATTCTTGTGTTGATAATTCAGCTTCATTATCAATTTCAATCGCAGGAATAATTTCATTGCTCAAAAGCTCTTGATAAAGGGCTTTTGACTTTTCGATAAGGGCATCGCTAAAACGTTGAATAGATTTTTTCCAGACAAAAGTAAACTTGTTGGCATTGGCTTCAAGTTTTGTACCATCAATAAAAATGGCTGTTTCATCAATCAAATTTTCTTGAACAAGGAGATTTCTAAATTGCACAAAACAATCATGAATGATCGGTGCCATCAAAGGATGGACACGATAACGATTGATTGTCCGATAAGAAGGGGTCTCGCCTTGCGCTAACCACATCATGCGGATACTATCTTGAAGCGCGTTCTCAATCTTTCTTCCCGAAAACATTGATTGGGTATAGGCGCACAAAATCAATTTGAGCATCATTCTAGGATGGAAAGAGGGGCGACCTGTTTCTTGCTTAAATGTTGTGAATTTTTCCTCAGGCATGCTTTCAATCAGTTCATGAATGGCAAAACAAATATCATCTTCTGGCATCATTATTTCTAAATCAAGTGGTAAAATGACTTGTTTCATGTTATAATTTTTATGCATAAAGAACAGCTCCTGACTTTTGGGATTAGACACTTTAATTGTACAGGATTTTATTCTTTTTGTCGAAAAGTTACAGAGAAATAGGCTATGAAAGTTTCCGATTAACATCGGAAATGGTTCATAGCCTATTTTTTTAGAGGACTTTTGTCCCAGCCTCATTTTTCAGCTTGCCTTTATCAGGAGAAATTGTTAAACTATTAAACAATAGTTGGTGTGAAATGGTTTTTGAGGCTAGGCACTAACCTAAGGGAAATCAAAAAAGGGATGTATGATGAAAAAAATTTTAGTCTTATTAACGGTGCTAGTTGCGGCTTTTAGTGTGACAATAGCGCATGCTGAGGCCAACTATGTCAAAGACGATGCGAAAGTCCTCAGTCAAACACAAGTTCAAAATCTAAATGACATGCTGAACACGCTTGCGACGAGTCAAACGAAAGCGGGCCAAACGGCGCATTTGGCATATGCCATCTTGACTGTGAACTCGCTCAAGGGGGACGATATTGAAGATTATGCGCGTGATGTCTTCAATAAAAAACAAATCGGTGACAGCCAGCATAATTTGGGTGTCTTGTTTGTGATTGCCATTCAAGATCATGAGTACCGGATTCAGCTAGGGGATGGCTGGGACAAGTCCAAGTATGTGACTGAAAACAAGATCAAAAAATGGGTCTATACGGACAATGTGACGTCTATGCTGCGCTCAGACAACTATGGGGAAGCGATTGAGACGATCACAGAAAATATGATTGCGCTCATTGGTCAGGATGTCTTGCTGCCACAGTCACAAGAGGCCTTTGCCAAGTCCTTAGCGGTGCGATTGGCCAAGTCAGAAGCAGCAGATGCCAAACGTTTAAAAAACTTGAAGACGTTTGGATTAGGATCAGTCATTGCCTTATTAGGGGGTACTATTAGCTTTTTCAGCGTGAGCAGTTGGCGGAAATTTGCTAAAAAACGTTATCTTAAAAAGCACCGGGCCTTAGTCTTATCAATTTTAGAGTTAGAACTTGGCTTTTACGCTGAGAAAGAACGTTTATCAATTTCAGATGTCGATTTGGCGGATGCCTTTAATGAAACAAGACTGCCACCAACGATTGACAATATTCAGATGTTTCTTGACAATTTTAAATGGCATGATGCCTTGATTAAGCAAGGGGATGTCCAATACAAGGAAGACCGAAAAGCTCGTGAACAAGAGGAGATGGCGCTCAAAATCACGAAAAAGAAACCTAGCAGACGCTATCATGATTTCAACGACATGCATGAGAGTTTCAGACATGATAGATTCTGGCGCGGTTATTATTATGGGACCTTGCTCTATCCAGTTGCGTCCCCTCAAACAGCTTTTGCTGACCAGGATAGCTCCGATTCAAACCACGACAATGATAGTTGGACAGGATTTGGTGGCGGTGGTGGCTTCTCGTCTGGTGGCGGGGCTTCTGGCGGTTGGTGAGCACTTAAAATCAGTCGGGAATTATCTAACAATTCAAACTTTTTCTGCTTTTTCCTTGACAAGTGTCTTATAAAACGATAAAATATAATAAAATAAGAAAGGTTCTACGGTTGATCGAATGAAAACGTCAAACACAAACTTGCGATTGTTGGTGAAGGGCACACGCTAAGAGATTACTCTTACTGTTGTGTCCTGTTTGGCGTTCATTCATCAAGTGGGACAGGGTTCAGCGTCTTGCTTAATAAGTGGGACGCTTTTCTTTTATCAACTATTATTAGACAATTTAAGGAGAATATCATGCGTAAAATAGAATTTTTAGACACTAGCCTACGGGATGGGGAACAAACACCAGGCGTTAACTTTTCAATCAAAGAAAAAGTGGCCATTGCCAAACAACTTGAAAAATGGGGCATCTCAGCCATTGAAGCGGGTTTTCCGGCAGCAAGTCCTGACTCTTTTGAAGCGGTGAAACAGATTGCGGAGACGCTGACGAAAACGTCAGTGACGGGTCTAGCTCGGGCTGTCAAATCAGATATTGATGCCGCTTATGATGCCCTGAAAAATGCCAAATATCCACAGATTCATGTCTTCATCGCAACCAGTCCAGTTCACATGCAATACAAACTTAAAAAGACACCGGATGAAGTGATTGCGTCAATCACGGAACACGTGACCTATGCTAGAAGTCTCGTTGAAATTGTTGAATTTTCACCAGAAGATGCGACGCGGACAGAGAAAGATTTCCTTCTCAAAGCCGTTCAAGCAGCGGTGGACGCGGGGGCGACTTACATCAATATCCCAGATACAGTCGGCTACACTACACCGACAGAGTACTATGAGACCTTCAAATTCTTGATTGAACATGTCACATCTGACAGAGACATCGTCTTCAGCCCCCATTGTCATGATGACCTTGGGATGGCGACTGCTAATACTTTAGCAGCAATCAAAGGGGGTGCGGGACGTGTCGAAGGGACGATCAATGGCATCGGCGAGCGCGCAGGCAATGTGGCGCTTGAAGAAGTCGCAGTCGCGCTTAAAATCCGTGAGGATTACTACCAAGCTACATCAGATATCGTCCTCAATGAGACTTTCGCAACGTCTGAGCTGGTCTCACGCTTCTCAGGGATTCCAGTGCCTAAAAACAAGGCTGTCATTGGTGGTAACGCCTTTGCCCATGAGTCTGGCATTCATCAAGATGGTGTCCTTAAAAATCCTGAGACTTATGAAATCATCACACCTGAACTGGTTGGCGTTAAGAAAAACTCTCTGCCCCTGGGTAAACTGTCAGGTCGTCATGCTTTTGTCACGAAACTTCAGGATCTGAGCTTCGACGAGGTGACGGAAGCTGATATGAAAGAGCTCTTCTCTAAATTTAAGGTGCTGGCTGACAAGAAGCACGAGATTACAGATGCCGACATCCGTGCCTTAGTCGCAGGAACGACCGTTGAAAATCCAGAAGGTTTCCAATTCGATAACCTGGTCATCAGCTCGAATGATGATGGCACGCAAACGGTGATCATTAGCTTGAAAAATGAAGGACAGGAAGTCATCAAAACGACAGCCAATGGGAGTGGCTCAGTAGAAGCGACCTTTAATGCCATTGACCAATTCTTCAATCAGTCTGTTAAACTCGATAGCTACAACATTATCGCCATAACGGAAGGGATTGATGCCCAGGCAGAAGTCCATGTTACGGTTGAAAATAAAGACACCGGCACCATTTTCAATGCCAATGGTCTTGACTTTGACGTTTTACGTGCCAGTGCGATTGCTTATGCCAATGCCAATAGCTTAGTGCAGCGTGAAAATGCAGGGATCATTACTAGAAAAATTTCTGAAAAAGCAAATCCAGAAGACTAAGCTGGCATCAGTCAAACAGACACCTCAAAAGTAAAAGGAATGAAAAAAAATGACAAAAAAAATTGTAACCTTAGCCGGTGATGGGATTGGTCCAGAAATCATGGCAGCAGGGCTTGACGTTTTAGCAGCCGTTGCCCCCAAAATTAACTTTGACTATACCGTCGAAGCCAAACACTTTGGTGGTGCGGCCATTGATGCGACAGGCCATCCGCTACCAGAAGCAACTTTGACGGCAGCCAAAACAGCAGATGCCATTTTGCTGGCAGCTATCGGTGGTCCACAGTACAATGACGCGGCGGTTCGGCCAGAACAAGGCTTGCTAGCCTTGCGCAAAGAGCTAGGGCTGTTTGCCAACATCCGACCTGTCCAAATTTTTGAAGCCCTCAAGCACTTGTCACCCTTGAAACCTGAAATCATCGAAGGCGTTGACTTTGTGGTCGTCCGTGAATTGACCGGTGGCATCTATTTTGGTGAACACACCTTGAATGACCGTAGTGCGCGTGACGTTAATGACTATACTTACGAAGAAATCGAGCGGATTATCAAGATTGCTTTTGAGATTGCGCGTGGTCGTGGTAAGAAAGTAACTTCAGTCGATAAGCAAAATGTGCTGGCGACCTCTAAACTCTGGCGCATCGTCGCTGAAGATGTGGCGAAACAGTATCCAGATGTCATTTTAGAGCACGCCCTCGTCGACAGCCTAGCCATGAAGATGATCACTAATCCGAGCGACTTTGACGTCATCGTCACAGAAAACCTCTTTGGCGACATCTTGTCAGATGAATCGAGCGTTCTGCCGGGTACCCTAGGGGTCATGCCGTCAGCTTCTCATGCGGCTAATGGTCCCAGTCTTTACGAACCGATCCACGGCTCAGCGCCTGATATTGCAGGGTTAGGCATTGCCAACCCCATCTCGATGATTTTATCAGTGGCCATGATGTTACGAGAAAGCTTTGGCGAAACAGCTGGGGCTCAGTATATTGAAAATGCGGTCAATAAAACCTTGCTAGCCGGTGTTTTAACAAAAGATTTAGGAGGCACAGCAAGCTTGACAGAAATGACAGCTGCGATTATTGCTAATTTATGATGAAAGAAATATTACTGGTGCTATTGACGATTTGGAATCTGGTGGTTTTCGGGCTCTATGCCGAAGACAAACGCCGTGCCAAGCGTGGGCTCTGGCGAATGAGTGAAAAGACTTTGTTGCTTTCGACTTTCGGGTTTGGGGCTATCGGTGCGATTATTTCAGCACACATTTTCCACCATAAAACGAGAAAATGGTATTTTCAAGTCGTTTGGTGGTTGGGTGTGATCTTGGATATTTGGGTTATCGTATACATCTTAAAACATGTCAATGATGTTGCGTTAGTGAGATAGAAAGAAGTAGTTTATGGGACAAACAATATTTGACAAACTGTGGGATCGCCACGTGATTACAGGTGAGGTTGGCGAGCCGCAACTTCTTTATGTGGATTTCCACATGATTCATGAAGTAACGAGCCCGCAAGCCTTTCAAGGCTTACGTGAGGCTGGTCGGAAAGTCCGTCGCCCGGATTTGACTTTTGGGACGACTGACCATAATGTGCCGACGGTTGATATTTTTAACATTTCGGATTTGATTTCTAAAAATCAGATTGATACGCTGGCGCGCAATGTTCAAGAATTTGGCATTGATGCGGCGACGCATGGGTCTGACCGTCAAGGGATCGTCCACATGGTGGGACCAGAAACAGGCAATGCGCAGCCAGGTAAGATTATCGTGTGTGGCGATTCTCATACGGCAACCAATGGTGCCTTTGGGGCGATTGCGTTTGGGATTGGCACAAGTGAAGTTGAGCACGTTTTTGCGACCCAAACCCTCTGGCAAGTGAAGCCGAAACTGATGAAAGTTGAGTTTATCGGTAAACCTGCCAAAGGCGTTTATTCCAAAGACTTCATCCTGGCCCTGATTGCTAAGTATGGGGTGGATGCAGGTGTTGGCTATGCCGTAGAATTTACAGGTGAAGCCATCGCGGCCCTTGAAATGGAAGAACGGATGACCATTTGTAACATGGCCATTGAATTTGGTTCAAAAATTGGGCTCATGAACCCAGATCAAAAAACCTATGATTATGTGACCGGTCGTGAATTTGCACCGAAAGATATGGCAGCTGCCATTGCTGACTGGCAGACGTTACCGTCTGATGCAGATGCTGTCTATGATAAAGTCATTACCATTGATGTGTCAAAACTTGCCCCAATGGTGACTTGGGGGACCAACCCTGAAATGGGCATTGAATTTACGGAAAGCTTCCCAGAAATCAAAGATTTCAATGATGAGCGGGCTTACCAATATATGGATTTAACACCTGGTGGCAAGCCAAGCGACATTGACCTCGGCTATGTCTTTATTGGCTCTTGTACCAATGCGCGTCTCAGTGATTTACAGTTAGCAGCTGAGATCGTTAAAGGTCACAAAATTTCTGACAAGCTGACAGCCATCGTCGTGCCAGGTAGTCGACCAGTTAAAAAAGCAGCGGAAGCACTTGGCCTAGATAAAATCTTCACAGATGCTGGCTTTGAATGGCGTGAACCAGGTTGTTCAATGTGTCTGGGGATGAATCCTGACCATGTGCCTGAAGGCGTTCATTGTGCGTCAACTTCAAACCGTAATTTTGAGGGACGTCAAGGTCATGGCGCACGGACACACCTTTGTAGCCCAGTCATGGCAGCACTCGCGGCCATCAATGGCAAATTTGTAGATGCACGGGAGGTGCTGGCCTAATGGAAAAATTTACAGTTTATAAAGGCACTACCGTGCCACTGATGAATGATAATATTGATACCGACCAAATTATTCCTAAACAGTTTTTGAAGGCAACGGATAAAACAGGATTCGGCAAAAACATGTTTTTTGAATGGCGCTATCTAAGTGATGGTGAGGCAGAAAATCCTGATTTTATCCTCAATCATCCGGAATATCGTCAAGCAACAATTTTAATTTCAGGCGATAACTTTGGGTCAGGGTCATCTCGCGAGCATGCGGCTTGGGCGATTAAGGACTATGGTTTCCGCGCGGTGATTGCGGGTTCGTTTTCAGATATTCACTATAATAATGAGCTGAAAAATGGGATTCTGCCCATTGTCCAACCGCTAGAAACGCGTGAAATTCTGGCAGCCTTATCACCAGATGAAACGATTGAAATTGATTTGCCCAATCAAGTCATCAAAACCTCAAAAGGTGACTTTACCTTTGACATTGATGCTGAATGGAAGCGTAAGCTGGTCAATGGTCTTGATGACATCGGGATTACTTTACAATATGAAGACAAGATCACGGCCTATGAGCAAAAACGCCCTACTTATTGGCAATAAATAAGGCGTGTTGATGAAAATGATCAAGATGAGTCCTTTTCACTACTAACAGTAGTGAAAAGGCTTTTTTTGCCCCAAAAAAGCCTTTAACATGGTGATGTTAAAGACATTGAGATGTAAATGTTAGTGAAGACGTATCGTCTTTTCGCTTCATGTAAATGGAGACATGTGAGGGATGTCAAGTTAACCAGAGCAGAGAGGGTCTTAATTCTGCTTTTTTTTTGATAGACCACAGCTAACTGTCTGAACAGTCTCATCACTAGGATGAGGGGGAGACTTACTTTGTTTGGCCCCTCTCTTAGGTTGCTTACTTAATAAATCTTGCGCGATTTGTAAGAGTTTATTCTGGGTTATATCGTCAAGTTGACTAAAAATGATATTGAGTTTTTCTGAATTTTTTGGCGACTGATTGGCCGAGACGGGCGATTGGCACTCCTGTTCTGTTGTCAGGGGAGGAAAAAAATCATCAATTGAAATATTAAAAACATCTGCTATTGTAAATAGCATATCTTTTTTAGGAGATCGGTAACCTGTTTCATAGTTGCTGATCGTTGCTTTTGTTGTGTTTAATTGAGTAGCAAGTTGGTGCTGCGTCCATTTTTTCGATTTTCTGAGGGCTCTGATTTTATTACCGACATGGATAGCTAATTCTTTGTTTGTCATTCGACTTGCTCCTTTCAACTTATTTTAGCAGAATTAAAGTTTAAAATCAAAAAGTATGCGGAAAGCAAACCATCCCATTGACAAAAGTATGCGTAAAGTGTATTATAAACGTATATTAATTTATTTGATAGATTAAGTTATTTGATAAAAGGCGTTAGTGCAAGACCAATAGATTAAATGGATGATGGCTATTGCACTTCATGATCTATTTTCAAAAAGTTCGGTTACATTATAAGTAAGCAACATCTAAAAATTAAGCATAAATCTGATGTTTCATATTCGTAGGGGGTTACGACAGAAAATAAAAGGTGGGAATGATATGCAAATGAAGCTAATTGAGGTTCGTAAGAAAAAGAAACTGACCCAGAGAGATATGGCAGCCCTACTTGGCATAAATGTGGCGGCTTATCGGGATAGGGAACAAGGGAGGACAGACTTTAAATTATATGAGGTTTTCCTCATTTCACATTATTTTCACCGATGTGTTGGTGATTTATTTAACAATTCAGGTATGCGAAAAGCAGACAAAATGCGTCGTTTGCGTTAGCCTGTCTAGTCGAATCTGAGTTTATCATCTGATGGTTCATTTGCTTAACCATTGACGAGAGAAGCTGTGTCAGGTATTCATCAATTTAAAAACATGGTTTTAAGGGAGAGTTGGATTGGTTGAGTGTTACTGTTGGCTGATGAGTGTTGCCATATGCGATGGCATCATGGCTTTTTGATAGGGGGTTTGCCAGTGACAGTTAGAAAAAGACAATTCGGGACAGAAAAAGAGTTATTTGCGCTGCCCGTTAGACATACGAGGGAAAACGATCGAAAATTAAGTATCAATCGTATTTTTATCGTGATTACACTGATTTTTTGGGGATGTTATGTATCGTCGACGATTTATCATCAGATGATTGAGCATACGCCGAATTTCAGATCTGCTATTGAAACGAGTTTATATATCGTCATCGTTACCCTGCTTGATTTTTCTGCCCTGATGTATTTAATTGAAAGAGAAGGGGCTTTGAAAAGGTTTGCGCAACATACGAGGGTGCCTCGTCAAAATCTTGAGACCCACTTTTCAAAAAGGCAGCCTAAAATGACGGTATTAGTGCCTTCCTATGATGAGGAGGTGAAGGTGATTCGCCAAACCTTACTTTCGGCTGCGCTTCAAGAATATCCAGATATTCATATCGTCCTTTTGCTTGATGATAAACCCAATCCGAGTCATCAAGAGGCGATTGACAAGTTAGAAAGAACGAAAGCGGCTGTCTTAGACATTGGCAAACGCTTCGAAGCACCCAGTCAACGCTTTAAGCAGGCATTGCATGCTTTTGAAAATAAGACAAAGCACAAAAAGAAGTCTAAAGAAGCCCATGCTTTTGAAGCGACTCAAAAATTAGTGCAGGAATATCAGTGGGCGGCTGACTGGCTGATGGTAAGAAGACCAAGAAGAAAGATTTGGGCATGATGGCCATTTCTTACAACGATGTCTATGTCGCACAAATTGCCATCGAAGCCAATCCCATGCAGGCTATCAAAGCCATTCAGGAAGCAGAAAGCTATCCTGGGCCATCCTTGATCATTGGTTATACACCATGTATTAACCATGGTTTGCGTGGCGGTATGGGTCAATCTATTCAGGAATCAAAAGACGCTGTTGAGTCTGGTTACTGGCAACTTTACCGCTACGACCCACGCCTGACTGCAAAAGGCAAAGATCCGATGCGGATTGACTTCAAAAAGGCCGACTTTAGTAAAATGTCAGCTTTCCTTGAAAAACAAACGCGTTTCTCTGCCCTACGTAGCGTCAAGAAAGACGAGCAGGAGGTGCAAGACATGTTACAACACACCGTCGATGTGATGACAGAACGGAGTGAAAATTATAACCGCCTAGCGGCTTATAAAAAAGTGAAAGACTAAAATTATGTGACTTGTCACCAGTCTGATCACCCCTAATCAAAAATCGCCGAATTTGGCGATTTTTTTGTGGTATAATAGAAGAACGACTACTAGAAAAACGAGAAAAATATGCAATTCACAGATTTTAATTTTAAACCCTTTATTAACGATACTTTAGAAAGCATCCGCTTTAAAACGGCGACACCAGTCCAAGAAAAGCTGATGCCCATTGCGCTTGACGGGCGTGATATCGTTGGCGAATCTAAAACAGGTTCTGGTAAAACCCATACTTTTTTACTACCGATTTTCCAAAAACTAGACACGGCCATTGATGGCGTTCAGGCTGTGATTACAGCACCGTCACGCGAACTTGCGACGCAGATTTATAACGCTGCGCAAGAATTTACCAAGTTTGATGACAGTATCCGCATCTCAAACTTTGTCGGCGGGACGGATAAAAAACGTCAGATTGAAAAACTATCAGGCAACCAGCCTCATATCGTCATCGGGACACCTGGTCGTATCTTAGACTTGATTAATGCCCAAGCCTTGAAAACGTATACGGCGAAAATTTTCGTTATTGATGAAGCAGACATGACACTAGACATGGGCTTCTTAAACGAAGTGGACCAAATCGCAGGGACCTTTGACAAAAAGGTGCAGATGCTCGTGTTTTCAGCAACCATTCCGCAAAAACTCCAACCTTTCCTCAAGAAATATCTCAACAATCCTGTTATGGAAAAAATCGCGACCAAAACGGTCATTAGCGATACCATCGACAACTGGCTGATTTCGACCAAGGGTCGCGGGAATAACAGCGCGATTTTGGAAGTGCTGCAGACGCTGAATCCGTATCTAGCGATGATTTTTGCTAATACGAAAGACAGAGCCGACGAGATTCATAGCTTTTTAGCAAATAATGGCTTTAAAGTCGCTAAGATTCATGGGGGCGTGCCACCACGTGAGCGTAAGCGGATTATGAAGGCTGTGCAAAACCTTGACTATCAATATGTGGTGGCGACCGATTTGGCGGCGCGTGGGATTGACATCGAAGGTGTCAGTCATATCATCAATGACGGGATTCCGCGTGATTTAGAATTCTTCGTTCATCGTGTCGGTCGGACGGGTCGAAATGGCATGACAGGGACTGCGATTACGCTCTACCAACCGTCTGATGATGCGGCCATCCATGAACTTGAAAAAACAGGCATCAAATTCACACCAAAAGTTATCAAAAATGGTGAAATCACGGATTCTTACGATCGTGATCGTCGTGAAAAACGTGAGAAATCTAAGGAAGCGCTTGATATCACCATGATTGGGCTTGTCAAGAAGAAAAAGAAAAAAATTAAACCGGCCTATAAGAAAAAAATCGGCTGGGAAATTGATAAACAGAAGAAAGCCAAGAAACGGATCGAAGGTCGTGCGCAAGGTCGTGCGGAACGAAAATCTAAGCGTCAATCTTTTTAAGGTCTGTTTTAAGACGTTTGTCCCCAATTTGGGGATAGGCGTTTTTTTGATGTTTGATGACTAGGTAGTTTATTTTCAGATTAATAGGATAAAAAAAGTTTCGATGACCATTTCTTTTGTAGGATGTATAAAAAGGTAAGTGACGATTATCTTTTTATATCAAATTATAATAATTTTTAAATAATCCTATTTTCTTAAAGCAGTCGGGGTCTCATTTGAAATTTACTAGAAAGTCGTTGTAAAACTCTGATAATAAAGCTTTTAAAGGGAATTGAAAAGTGTTAAATCTCGTCTTTTTTGTAAAAGTATAAGATTAGATGCTAAATGATACGTTGTTTTACTCATTTAATAAGATTTGATAGTCGTATCACTTGTAAAAGGATGAGGAAAATGTTAAAATATAGGTATGAAAATAAGTTTATTCATACAAGTTGTTTGATGCGTATGGATTTACTGAAAATTAAGCAAACTTAACGAATTGAAAGGGAGGGGAAGCTAATGATGTCATCAATTAAAAAGATAGACTTGGTTTTTTTCTTCTAATTTTTCAATTGTCGCAAGACCATTGTTGGTTGTTATTTGTGATGCGCTAGCATCACAAATAACAACCAACAACCAACAATTAGCAACTGGAGTTAATACAACTGCGGTTGTTTTGGCTACACTTAATCACTTTGATACATCTCAAAGACTGAGTATTGATAGGAAATGGACCAGTGTCCCTCCTATTAAGCTCAGTTTTTGTGTTTTTAAGTCGCAGAACGAAGCTAAGGAGGCTAGATGATGGAAAAAATAAGAAACACAAGATATCAGCGACGCTTACTTTATGTACTTGGTCTAGTCGTTGCAATCTTGTTCACGGCGACGGGTGCCAGAGCAGCACCATTAGAGACTGAAACGACCGTAACAGTCATGCTGCATAAGGTCTTGTTAGACGAAAATGACACGACGACGAAGTATGACAACTAAGGGACAGAGCTAGCGATTAATGATAGTGCTTTACTTAATGGTGCAGGTTTTACTGTCTATGATGTGACATCTTTAGTCGATGCGGGGGCAACGCTGAGCGACCTCAACAAACTAAATGACACTTACGGTGCCTCATACTTTGATGAAAAGGGACTAAGTGTTGCGACTGAAATCACAGGAGCGACTGGGACAAAGGGACTTGCGACCTTCCAGTTACCCCAACTATCAAATGGTCGGGATGCCAAGTATTTCATTATCGAAACAACCCATCCTGAAATTGCGAAATTAGAAATGTCTCAACCGATTTTCTTAGCGTTTTCTTTAAGTAAAGACATCTCTAATCCAGTCCATCTCTATCCTAAAAATTATCAGTATGTGAGAGACCCCTACTTTTACAAACATGGTAAAACGACGCAAGGTCAAGATTTAGGCCCACTAGCAGGTGCGACTTTCAGACTTTACAAAGTCGATGCTAATGGTAATAAACTCTATCTTCACGAAGAAAAACAGGACAATGACAATCAATGGGTGGCCGTAACTGATCCCAAAGTATCCCTCATCTCCTCTGATAAAAATGGTCTGGTGACGACAGGGAATCACTGGTTACCGATTGGTGAGTATTTCTTTGAAGAAGTCACAGCACCTATCGGTTATCAAATCACTGATGCCGCCCTTAAAGTTAAGGTGACAGTACCTGAAGACTCAACGCAGCCCGTAACGATTACCGTAGCTGGTAAAACGACGACCATGCCTGATGTCGTCGTCGATAACCTCATCGGTGAGTTACCTCGGACGCCAGGAGAACAGCTGGTTGGCTATACAGCCTTGGGTAGTGGCATGGTTTTGCTCATGATTTTGCTCATATGTAAGCGCAAACAAATGATTAAAACCAATCAAAAGGAGATTGGAGGTGACACACGATGAAAGACGGCGCTAATTTTATGGGCAAGATTAAAACCAGAATGCTCCATATGCTGATGCTACTCAGTATTTTGCTTCCTCAATTTTTCAACTTAACTTATTTGCCAACACGGGTCTCTGCCGCTGTAGGTGACTTCCAGGTGACACAAGATAGTGGCGCATATAAGACAACTTCAACGACCTTACAAATTGATCCTGAAGTCGATGGGACTAACGTCACTTTGCCCAATGGGTCACAAGTCGCGGATAAGACTAATGTCAAGATGACCATCAACTGGTCATTGGATAATGATTTGAAAAATGCGAGTATCTTAAATACACCGACCATTTTTGAAAATCTGCCGAGCTGTTTCTATATTCCAACTGGCGGAATGAGTGGGACCATCTATGGGTCAGACACATTTTCTAATACACCTTTTGCGACCTACACCATCACAGAAGATCGTAAAATTACGCTGAGTCGGAAACCGATTGTGCTCAGTCTAGACGATGTTTCAGGCCATCTAGAAGTGAATACCTGGTTTGAGTTTAGTCAGACTAATACTGATGAAACGATTGATCTAAGTCAGGTTGGTGGTCAGGAAGTGACGGTTAATCCACAACCAGATGGAAATGCGACCATTATCAAGAGACAAACGGATTATGATAAAAACTCTGGCATCATTACTTGGGAAATCCTGGTCAATGAAGGAGCAAATCAAAATCAAGCCTTGTCAAATGTCATCATCAAAGATGACTATGGCACCAACCAAGCATTTGTCTCAGCGCTAGTTTCTAAAAAAGAAAAAGGTGCGAGCTGGCAGACACTCTTAAAACCGAGTGGTTATACAGAAGTTGATAATACGGGCAGTCATGAAGTGACTTGGACGATTCAGCCTCAGGATGGTAGTACGAGTCGTGCCAGCTATAAAGTGGTCGTCAAGACTCGTGTGACCAATCCCGATGTAATCAAAATCACCAATAAAGCCAGTTTCAAGTCAGGCAATGATGGCTGGGAAGATGTTAATTCTGGTGAGTTTGATGTGGCGCAGGGCACAGGCGTGCTTGAAAAGAAACTTAATCAAGAAAATGGTCAGGATAAAATCAAGTACTTCAAAGCAAATGGTGACGCTGCGACGCAGGCTGATTATGACTATGCCCTCCTGTATTGGACGGTCAAAGTCTATTATCCGATAGATGGTAGTGCCAATCACCCGATCGAAGATGTTTTGAAAGTGACACCAGCTGGCGCGGGAACGCATACCTACGAACAGAGTTCAGTCGTTGTCAATCCTCTGAATAATCAAACAGATGCCTCAAGCTTTACTAAATCATTTGGGACAAATGGTAGTGGTCAGTCGACGATGACGATTACGCCACCAGCAACACCCAACTTTGCCAAGCGTAACTATGAAGTGACCTACACGACACGGTTTACGAAAGATAGCGCTTATATGACGGCTCATCCTGAGCAGACGATTAGCTTAGGGAACCAAGTGCATATCAATGGTATAGGCGATTCAGGTGATGGTGGTCACATCACACCCGAAAAAGAATTCGGGATTGATAAAGTAGCTGTTGAGAATCCAAAAGTAGCCAACCGCATGACCAGCAGTTGGACAATCCGATATAATACGAAAAACCAAGACATTGTCAATGGTAAAATCGTTGATTCTTACATCCTCTATAAAAATGACTGGGAAAGTTTTAAACCGACGGAAGGTTTTGATAGCAGTCCACTTTATAATAAATACAAATGGATTTATTATAAACGTGAGCTCATCCCCGGAACGTTAGAAGTGATGACTTCGGAGCCATGGCATACTTTGGTAGAAGGCGTTGACTATACCGTAAAAATGCGGAACTTGGATGACGATGAAGATTTGCGTTTGCCTGATGGCTCGAAACTCTATGCTGGTCTAGGCTATGAAAGTGGTTTTGAAATTGAGCTTAAAGGTGCGTATAAAACGTTGTTAAAAGAAGATCTCGTCATCACCTTTGATACACATGAGAGTGTCATCGCTTATAGGGGCTATCTCAATTCATGGGATACACAACCCAACAGTAATCCTAACTATGACTGGCCAGGCTTTGAGGCTTATTACGATTATATGAGTCACGAAAAAAAGGTTGGGCAGTCAATGACCCTTGGAATTGGCACGTCAACCCCGATGTGTGTATCTTTAATAAATCGACTGGGTATTGGGGTGAGAATCAGGAAAACTCTGAAAAAGATGGTGATTATGTCAACACAGGCTGGCTTGACATTTATAACGATCTGAAAGGTCGTAAAGAAGCCTTTCGAGTGCCTGAGGGCTATGATTTTAAAGGCAGACCGGTTCAAACGATTGGTGGGCTAGATAATAAAGCGTCCCTAAATTTGTTTGGTCGCGTGAGAAAAATGGCGCTTACTTTTAATGGCAATTGGCTTGCACATTATAGTGCCGATGGTTCTCAAGATCCAGCACTCTATCAAGGAGTTGCCACTGAAGAAATGGTCGGCTTTATGACGACCTTTAATACAGGTCAAGTACCCCTACCTACGGGAACAGTCTTTAGGGATGATTTGTCCCATCTGGAAACCGCTGATCTTGGGCAGAATGAAACGAGTTATCACTATGTGCCTGGAACTGTGCGAGTCGTAGAATCCGTTGGTGTTAGTGGTGTTTATATGGTGGGGGCACCCCGATATTATGCAGCGATTAGTCGTGTAACGCCAGAAGCGATAGCGAACGGCGCAAAAAATCAACCCACTTACGACTTCATAGAGGGTGTGGACTATGTAGTTCGATATGATGACCAAACCAAAGTTCTTGAAGTCGAATTCCTAAAAGAGACCGATAAAACCTTTAATGTCATCTTCCTCATGACCATGACTCATGACAATCCTCTGAGCCAAGATCCCCTGACCAATCAAAACTATAAAAACACCGCAACCTTAACAGTGCCAGGATTGGGCGATAATCAGGAAGCCAGCACAGATGGCACTTGGGGCTTTGAAACAGATTTGGTCAATAAAATCGGAACGCTAGGCACTGATGAAGAAAAAAATTTGGCCACTTGGCAAGTGGAAGTCAACCCGAGTGGCTATCTATGTCAAACATATGATTGGTGAAATTTATCTGCCGACGATCAAGCAGTATCTGCCGATTTTCGATAACAGCAGTGACCAGTTTCTACAGGTTGGGGCATCTTGGCTGGCGACGAGCAGTCCGATTTCCGGAGGTAGTGGCAATCATTCAGTCGTTGCCGGTCACTCTGGCATCCCCAGTGCAACCTTGTTTAATGACGTGCCACAACTCAAAAAAGGGGCGCTCATCATTTACAAGGTGGCGGGTAACTACTTGCCTTACAAGGTGGTTAAAATCAGAAAAGTCACCGCAGATGATGTGACGGCGATTCGTCATGAGGGAGATAAAGATCAGACGACCTTGGTTACTTGTGTGCCGATCGGGATCAATAGCCATCGCTTGTTGGTGACGGGAGAACGTGTGCCTTTTACGCCTAGCATGTTAAAAGCGGTTAAGGCCATCCAAGAGACTAAAAAAACACAACATTTATGGCTGTTTATTGGTCTGGGGCTATTGATCTTGTTGATCTTTATCCGTATCTTCTTTGCGATTAAAAAGCTGAGGCGACAATTAAGAGTTGTCCCAGAAGTTGAGGCTTAAACGTTTAAAACTATCTAGTCTTTACAGGCTGGGTAGTTTTTTGTTTGTGTGAGTCAGAAAAGTTATGTGCAGTTGATATAGTAATCATGTGCAACTTGCATATCATAAAATGAAAGCGTTTGCGGTAAAATGAACTTATCAAATAAAAAAAGAGGTAGATACAATGACAACCCTTAAATTAGAACATGTCGACAAAGTATATCCTAATGCGAAAATCAAAGCTGTAGAAGATTTCAACTTGGATGTCAAAGATAAAGAATTTATCGTTTTCGTAGGACCTTCAGGTTGTGGTAAATCTACAACGCTTCGGATGATCGCAGGTCTTGAAGACATCACAAATGGTGAATTCACCATTGATGGCGTGCGTATGAATGACGTAGCCCCTAAAGACCGTGACATCGCCATGGTTTTCCAAAACTATGCCCTCTATCCACACATGACGGTATTTGACAACATGGCTTTCGGTTTGAAATTGCGCAAATACAAAAAAGATGAAATCAAAAAACGTGTCGAAGAAGCGGCGGCTATCCTTGGTTTGACAGAACTCTTGGATCGTAAACCAGCTGACATGTCCGGTGGTCAACGCCAACGTGTGGCCATGGGCCGTGCCATCGTCCGTGATGCCAAAGTCTTCCTCATGGATGAACCTTTGTCAAACTTGGATGCCAAACTTCGGGTATCCATGCGTGCTGAAATCGCGAAAATTCACCGTCGTATCGGGGCAACAACAATTTACGTTACCCATGACCAAACAGAAGCGATGACCCTTGCGGATCGGATCGTTATCATGAGTGCGTCTAAGAGCCCTGACGGGACAACTGGTCGTATCGAACAAATCGGTGCACCAAAAGAACTCTATAACGAACCGGCTAACAAATTCGTCGCTGGCTTTATCGGTAGCCCTGCTATGAACTTCTTTGAAGTCACTGTTGACGGTACTTGCATGACAAATGGTGCAGGTCTTGACATTGCCATCCCAGAAGGCCAACAAAAAATCCTTAAAAACGCTGGCTATGACAAGAAAAAAGTTTGGTTCGGTATTCGGCCAGAAGACATCTCAGCTGATGGCCTTGTTCAAGAAGCCTTCCCGAATCAAAATGTGAAAGCAGAAGTTGTCGTTTCTGAATTGCTCGGTGCTGAAACCATGCTTTATTCTAAAATTGGCGACACTGAATTTGTCTCAAAAGTGGACGCGCGTGACTTCCGTCAACCAGGTGACGACGTTGACTTAACTTTCAATGTCAACAAAGGTCATTTCTTCGACTTCGAGACTGAACAACGCATCGTCGGTTAAAATGAATCTTCCTGAAAAACGCCACGGGCGTTTTTTTATACCTAAATAAAAGTGTACAGGCTTTGTTTACTTTTTGTCAATTTTATGTCATAATTGATAATAAAAACATTTTTCTGTTTTTATCAGAATGGAGGCTCATATGTTAGTCGAATTTAAAGTCAAAAATTTTAAATCCATTAAAGATGACATGATTTTTAGCATGGAAACAGGTTATAATGTCAAAAAGACAGCCAAGACATCCTTTAACGCATTTGAGGTTCAAAAAGATCTCAAACTTCTAAAAAGTTCTTTGATTTTTGGGGCGAACGCTTCTGGTAAGTCTAACTTTTTGGAGGCCTTGTGGGAGTTGAGAACTCTAGTTGTCAGCCCAACACGTCAGGTGACGGAGCCTTTATCCTATCAACCTTATAAAAGCAACGTGAAGAATCTACCGACTGAATATGAACTTACTTTTTTTCATGATGCGCAGCTCTATCATTATGCCATTGGTTTTACTGACCAAGCCATTCATCATGAAAAGTTAGAAATTGATGATACCGTCATTTGGGATAGAAGTCATCAGGATTTACCAGAATTACGGGATAATCAAACTTTAATTGACTATTATCAAAGCCGCAATCAGAAAGCCGCGGCATCGGTTTTAAAATGGTTTGAAACAAATATCGTGTTTGTCAATAAGTACACTAGCAAAGATAGAAGTTCTTTATTTGAGTTATTAAGGTCTCCGGAAAAGAAAAAACAATTTTTAGCGATTTTACAACATGCTGATTTTAATATTACAGGTGTTCAAGTTGTTGAGCGGCAAAGCGTTGAATTTATTAAGGGTATCTTGGGTGAGTTAAGGCCTAATCCAGAAAGAAATAATGCTTTAATGTTTTTGAAAGCTCTAGATCTGCAATTTGTGCATCAGTCAGAAGAAACATCTGATTTTCTGATTTCCTTTGATCAGGAGTCGGCAGGCACACAAAAAGCTGTTATTTTAATTTTAGCATTACTAGCCCATCAAGGTAAAGTGATTTTACAGGATGAATTTGATGATAGTTTTCATCTATCGCTTTCAACGATGTTTCTGTCTTTAATCAATAGTGAATTTCAATACAGTCAGTTTATTTTAACCTCTCATGAAATCAGTCTAATGGATCATAATATGCGCAATGATCAAATTTATTTCATGAGCAAAAATAAATTTGGCGAATCAGAAATCATCAGCTTATTTGATTATAAAACAGAACTGAAACGCAATGATGCGAAGTACAGTAAAAAATATCTGCAAGGGCGTTATGGTGCAGTGCCAAATATTGATGTAGATGAGATTCTGGAAGTGATGCGACCTGATCAGGAGGTATAAATGGCACGTAAGAGAATAAGTAAGCAGCTTGATGAAAAACAAGTTGTCCATATTTATACCGAGGGTTTCACGGAAGAATATTATTTTAAAAAATTATGGCATAGCGGTCGAATCGAAAAATATTCAATCAATAAAATCAAGTGGTCTAAGCTATCCGGTTTGAAATTGATGGATAAGATGGGAAAATCAATTAAGAAAATGCCTAAAAGTGATCAACCTGATATTATCATTTTTGTTTTTGATAAAGATGATTTGGCAGATAAAGAAATAAGATCATGCGTCACGGAAATATCATCTGGCATCAAGATTGCTTTTAGTAATTGTAGTTTTGAGCTGTGGTTACTCAATCATTTTGAACGCATCACGACTCATCATGATAAAAGTAAGCTTGAGAAGAAACTCAGTCAATATTTAGGCGCACCTTACGAAAAAGTGCAAGCCAAGCAAAAATCTCAAATCAATCGGACCTTTCATACATTAGATATTGCCTTGACACATTCTCAAATCTACGCGCCGATTCAAAACTCAGACGACTGGCGTAAGAATCCTTATACAAATGTCGGGGAAATCGTTACCTTTCTACAAAGCAAGTGAAAAACGCCACGGGGTTTTTTTAAGGTCAAAATTTTGGAAACGGTCAAACTTGTCAGTAGCAGATTTGACAATCAAACACATTTTTTTGATAAAATAGTCTTATGAAAAAATTTTTATTCAGTATATTTTGTCTCCTAACAGTGCTTGTTTTTGCGTCTTGCCATAAAACCGTTAAGTCTGAACAGCATGGCACCGCGACATTAATCGTCAAATTTGACAAGTCAACCGTCAAGACCTATCAAAATGTCCCAATCACAACCGATGAAACGGTCTTAGACCTGCTAGAGTCCAAGACAAAAGTGACTTTGACATCAGGCATTATCACGGAAATTGATGGTATTTCTCAAGTGGAGTCTGCCAATCTTTACTGGCTTTTTAAGGTCGATGGCAAGCTTGCGGATAAAGGTGTGACAGAAACCAAGGTGAAGGCCGGCAGTCAAATTAAATTTTATCTCGGCCAATTTAAATAAAGGACTGGGAGTTTGTGATATAATAAGAGATAATACTATTTTCAGAAAGTAGAGCCTTATGAGTTTTAATTTTATTGATAAATTCCTGCCTTATTTTAATGATGGCCTGATTGTGACTTTGATGATTTCGGCTTTTGTCGTGGCGATCGGAACCTTGCTCGGGACGATGATTGCCCTAGCTAAATTATCAAAAGTCAGAGTTTTACGTTGGTTGGCCAATGTCTACATTGAAATTTTTCGTGGGACACCGATGTTGGTGCAAATCATGATTGGTTTCCAAGTCCTTGGTAAAATGCCACTGCCAGAATTTCAATTGGGGATTTTGACAGAAGATTTATCACGCCTTGTGCCAGGAATTATCGTCTTGTCGATGAACTCAGGTGCTTATGTTGCGGAAATTGTTCGTGGTGGGATCAATGCTGTGCCGAAAGGTCAGACAGAAGCTGCCTACTCCCTTGGGATCCGCCCACATCAAACGATGCTGAAAGTCATTTTACCGCAAGCGATTCGCAATATCTTGCCTGCTTTGGGAAATGAGTTTGTGACCATTATCAAGGATAGCTCGCTTTTAGCAACGATTGGCGTCATGGAACTCTTTAATGGGGCGCAAACAACAAGCTCAACGACTTATCAAAGTTTGTCTCCTTGGTTACTGGTTGCTGTCTATTATTTCGTGGTGACTTTTATTACCAGTCGCTTGATTAGTCTCCTAGAGAAAAAACTTGGGAAAGGATATGCAAAATGACCACACATAATTTGATTGAAATTAAAGGCTTGCATAAATATTTCGGTAAAAATGAAGTGTTGAAAGGTTTGGATATCCAGATTAAGCGCGGCGAAGTGGTGGTCATGATTGGCCCTTCTGGATCGGGTAAATCGACTTTCCTTCGGACCATGAATTTACTTGAAGCGCCGACCAAGGGTGAAGTTTATTTTGAAGGGACGAATATTGCGGATAAGTCTGTGGATGTCTTTAAGCATCGCGAAAAAATGGGCATGGTTTTCCAGCAATTTAATCTTTTTCCGAATATGACAGTCCTTGATAATTTGACTTTGGCACCGATGACGACTGGCAAATTATCGAAAGAAGAAGCGGTTGAAGTGGCCATTGATCTTTTGGCTAAAGTGGGTCTGTCTGAAAAAGCAGAAGCCTATCCCCAAAGTTTATCTGGGGGGCAACAACAACGGGTAGCGATTGCGCGAGCACTTGCCATGAATCCTGACGTCATGCTGTTTGATGAGCCAACATCCGCTCTCGATCCTGAAATGGTTGGGGATGTCTTAAGTGTCATGCAAGATTTAGCAAAAGATGGGATGACCATGGTGATCGTGACGCATGAGATGGGCTTCGCCAAGGAAGTGGCGGATCGCGTGATTTTTATGGCGGATGGCAAAATCGTCGAGACTGGCGCGCCGAGCGAGCTGTTTGATCACCCTAAAGAAAAGCGGACGCAGGATTTTTTGGCTCAAGTGTTATAAGCCAGATAAGGCCATCGCAATCACTCAAAGGCGCTAATTTTGGCGCTTTTATGGTATAATAGGGGTCTAGGGTAGCTTAAGTAAAGGAGAGGCTCTGGCAGGAAACGTGAGGTTAGTACGATGGAATATAAACAAATTAATGATAAAACGATTAAAATTTCCCTGACATTTGATGATTTGAAGTCGCATGATATTAAAATGAGTGACTTTTTGGTCAACCAAGGGATGGTTGAAAAGTTATTTTATGAGTTGGTCAGTGAGTTAGAGATTGAAGATAAGTTTGCCAATACCGGCATGATGACTTTCCAAGTTCGCCCGCATCCGCAAGGTGTGGATTTGTTAGTGACGGAAGAATTGAACATGGATCACATGCAGTTTCCGGAAGGGTCAGAAGGCTTGCAGGAAATGATGGATGAAGCCATGGAACAGATGGGTGATATGGCAAGTCTCATGGATAACCTATCAAGCAAGCCTAACTTTGATGTTATGGATGACCAGGCAGACTTTGTTTATTTTATCCTCAAGTTCAATAAAATATCAGATGCCGTGAAGCTGAGTCAAGCTGTGATTGACGATGTGGAAGAATCAGAACTTTTCCAATTTCAAGACCATTTCTACTTGACGATTTTGGATAATCAAAAGCGTAAAGGCTTTAAAGAAGTGAGCTTGCTGCGTGCTAGAATGTTAGAGTATGGCAAGCCGTCTGATTTTTCACGGGAAGCTTTGCTGGAGCATGGTCAAACGATTTTTAGAGAAGAAGCACTTGAGAGTTTGCAACAGATTTAAGGTGGCATGATGGCCAGGTAAATAGCGAATTTTCGCTATTTTTTTGTGCCTTGATGGGCTGGTTGGTGGTCAGTTGTTTTTAAAAAGACTGACAACTACATTTTTACGCTATAATAGAGATAGACTATTCGAAAAAGGGGAAACGAAGATGCGCTATCGTGTGATAATATTTGATTTAGATGATACAGTACTGGATTTTAAGGCGGGTGAAAAGAAGGGACTGGCGACAGTTTTTAAAGCGTTTAAGACGGTGACGCTAGACTATGACGCCTGGGTGGCGACTTATCTTGATATCAATGCGCGGGTTTGGCAGGCGATTGAAAAGGGGGCCCAACCTCAGCCGCTTTTAAATCAACGGTTTTCGGAAACTTTCGCTGCTTTTAATCAAACCATTGATGGTGTGGCAGCAGAGGCACTTTATCGTCAGGTTTTGGATGCTAACGATGCGGTGATGCCAGATGCTGATCAGGTGTTAGCAACATTGTCCCAAAGAGGCTATAAGTTAGTGGTTGGGACCAATGGTAAGACGGCGACGCAATATCAGCGCTTGCAATTGACGGGCTTTCATCGGTATTTTGAGCATGTCGTGATTTCTGAGGAAATCGGTCATGCTAAGCCGAGTCAGGCATTTTTTGAGCATATTGTGAGGCTGTATCCAGATTTAGATAAATCGGCGTTTTTAATGGTTGGTGATACCTTATCCACTGATATTTTGGGGGCGAATCAGGCGGAGATTGCCAGTGTTTGGTTGCATCAGGCTGGTCAAGATAATCTTGGGCGTGATGTTCAGCCGACTGAAACGATTTCAACCTTATCTGAGCTTTTGACAGTGCTCAAGGTTGAGGTGACAAAATAACCAAGTGAATCAGAGCAAGGACGATCAGGTCAACAAGACCTTGTCGTTTTTTGTTGAGATGTGATGAGGTCATCAGGTGAAAAAAGTGTCTAAACTGCGCCTAAACTCAGGTGCTTGGTACAAAATATCACCTATAAAAAGAGAAGAATATGGTATAATACTAATATATGCATAACTTATCTGAATTTCCATTTACGGTCAAATATATTATTATTTTATTAGTCACGGCCATCATTGCCTTGATTTTAACCCCGATCATGATTGTGGTGTCTCGTAAAATTGGGGCAGTTGATAATCCAAATGCCCGTCGCATTAATGTCAAACCGATGCCGTCAGCTGGGGGTGTTGCGATTTTTGTCGCCTTTTCAGTCATCACGTTACTTGTCTTGCCTCGTTTCGTTTCGCTGCCAAATTATTCAAGCACAAAAACGTCCTATCTCAGCTATGTCTGGCCTTTCATTTTAGGTGGTGGTATTGTGGCGGTGACAGGCTTGATTGATGACATCATGGAGCTTGGGGCCAAAAGTAAGTTAGTGGGACAAATCGCTGGTGCCTGTGTCATTTGGTTTTTCACGACCAGTCATTTTGATAACTTCAAAATTCCCTTTGGTGGGCCACTTTTAGTCTTTCCAGACTGGTTGTCTTTTCTAGCCACGATTTTCTGGATTCTAGCCATTACCAATGCGGTCAATCTGATTGATGGACTAGATGGATTAGCCAGTGGTGTCTCGATTATCAGTCTGACTACCATGGGCTTGGTCGCCTATTTCTTCTTAGGGACGTCCAATGTTTATCTCCCGATTACCATCTTTGCCCTCGTTTTCGCGATTGCGGGCTTTTTCCCCTATAATTTCCCACCTGCCATTATTTATCTGGGGGACACGGGCGCCTTATTCTTAGGCTTTATGATTTCAGTGTTGTCATTGCAAGGCTTGAAAAATGCGACAGCTGTGGCTGTCGTCACACCGATGCTGATTTTGGGTGTACCATTGACCGATACGGTGGTGGCCATGATTCGCCGCAAGCTTAATGGTGGCAGCATGGTCGAGGCGGATCGGATGCACTTGCACCATCGGCTTCTGAGTCTTGGTCTGACACAACACGCGGCTGTTTTAGTGATCTACGGGATTGCGGGGATTTTCTCATTTATCGCCTTGATTCTTAACGTGTCATCTCGTTGGGGTGGGACTTTCTTGCTGATTTTTAGTCTGATCGGCTTAGAGGTGTTGATCGAGCTGATTGGTGTCTTGGGCGAGAATCGAACGCCGCTGTTAAACATTGTTAAATTTATTGGCAATAGTGACTATCGTCAAGAAGTTAAGAAAAAAAGGAAAATGTAAAAGTTTTTGGACAGAATGATTTTATTTTGTCTTTTATTTTGATAAAATAGTGATTAGAACAATAATTGGAGGAACCTATGTCTACATTAGAAATTAAAGATTTATACGTCCGCGTTGAGGAAAAAGAAATCCTTAAAGGTGTGAACCTGACAATCAATACAAACGAGATTCATGCGATCATGGGACCAAATGGTACTGGGAAATCAACACTTTCTGCTGCGATTATGGGTAACCCTAATTTTGAAGTCACACAAGGCGAGATTTTGCTTGACGGTGTCAATGTGTTAGAACTTGAAGTAGACGAACGCGCGCGTTTAGGTCTTTTCTTGGCCATGCAATATCCAAGTGAAATTGCTGGAATTACGAATGCTGAATTCATGCGCGCTGCCATGAATGCTGGCCGTGAAGAAGATGACAAAATTGGTGTCATGGACTTCTTGAAGAAATTGGACAGCAAAATGGACTTGCTCAATATGGACGAAGCCATGGCTGAACGCTACCTCAACGAAGGCTTTTCAGGTGGTGAGAAAAAACGTAACGAAATTCTACAGTTACTCATGCTTGAACCTAAATTTGCTATCCTAGATGAAATCGACTCAGGTCTTGATATTGATGCCCTAAAAGTCGTTTCTAAAGGTGTCAATGCTATCCGTGGTGAAAACTTCGGTGCCTTGATCATCACTCACTACCAACGTCTCTTGAACTACATCACACCAGATGTGGTGCACGTGATGATGGAAGGCCGCGTTGTCATGACAGGTGGCCCTGAATTAGCAGCACGCTTGGAAACTGAAGGTTACCATGGCATCGCGAAAGATCTTGGTATCGAGTACAAAGAAGAAGCTTAAGAAGGAGCATAATATGGCGAAAGAAAATATTATTGCTTTTTCACAGGCCCATGCGGAACCAGAATGGTTGCAAGTGCGCCGTCAAACGGCATTTGATAAAATCAGTGACTTGAAACTCCCCTTAATTCAGCGTGTCAAGCTTGACCGTTGGAACTTTGGTAACAATGATATCACTGAATCTCTTGACAGTTCAAATGTGCCAGATTTTACAAACTTAGGTGAAAATCCTAAATTGATTCAAGTCGGCACGACAACTGTTTTCCAACAATTATCACCAGATTTGGCTAATAAAGGTGTGATTTTCACAGACTTTTATTCAGCCCTAGAAGAAATTCCAGAAATCGTCGAACAGTATTTCGGGACAGCTTTGCCTTTTGACGAAGACAAATTAACAGCTTACCATACCGCTTACTTTAACTCAGCGGCAGTTTTATACGTGCCAGATAACGTTGAAGTGAATGTACCAGTCGAAGGTCTCTTTTACCAAGATTCTGACGAAGCGGTACCTTTCAATAAACACGTTTTGATTATCGTCGGGAAACACGCTAAGTTGTCTTATCTGGAACGTTTTGAAAGCCTTGGCAAAGATAGCGTTAAAAATACAGCCAACATTGCAGTCGAAGTAATCGCACTTGAAGGCGCACAAGTTAAGTTTTCAGCGATTGACCGTTTAGGTAGCAATTTGACAACTTTCATCAGTCGTCGTGGTCGCTTAAATAAAAATGCACAAATCGACTGGAACCTTGGTGTGATGAACGAAGGTAATGTCGTTGCAGATTTTGACAGCGACTTGGTTGGTGAAGGTAGTCACGCAGAACTTAAAGCGGTGGCGATCTCTTCAGGTAAACAAATTCAAGGTATTGATACACGTGTTACCAACTATGCGCCACATTCGATTGGGCATATTTTGCAACACGGTGTCATCTTAGAAGCCGGAACCTTGACGTTCAACGGCATTGGTCACATCATCCGTGGTGCTAAAGGTGCAGATGCGCAACAAGAATCACGTGTCTTGATGTTGTCTGATAAGGCACGTTCGGATGCTAATCCAATTCTTTTGATCGATGAAAATGATGTGACGGCAGGTCACGCGGCGTCAATCGGTCAGGTGGACCCAGAAGATATGTACTACCTTATGAGTCGCGGTCTGGATCAAGATACTGCTGAACGTTTGGTCGTTCGTGGCTTTTTGGGCGCTGTTATCGGTGAAATTCCGGTTAAGGCAGTTCGTCAAGAAATGATTGATGTGATCGAAAGTAAACTAGATAAACGTTAAGTTTTTTTGCATAAGTGAGTATCAACAGTTTAATGTAGGAGTGAGACTAGATGACCATAGAAATCGAAAAAATCCGGAGTGATTTTCAAATTCTGGATCAAATCGTCAACGATGAGCCTTTGGTTTATCTGGATAGTGCGGCAACAACACAGAAACCTCGACAAGTCTTAGATGCCATTCGTGCTTATTATGAGCATGATAATGCCAATGTGCACCGTGGTGTGCATACCTTGGCAGAGCGTGCAACCGCTGATTATGAAGCGAGTCGTGATAAGGTTCGCGCCTTTATCAATGCCAGTTCTCGTAAGGAAGTTCTGTTCACGCGTGGGACAACGACCGCCTTAAACTGGGTGGCAAAATTTGCGGAGCAGATTTTACAACCAGATGATGAAATCGTCATCTCAATCATGGAGCACCACTCTAATATTATTCCTTGGCAACAAGCAGCAGCTAAAACAGGTGCAATCCTGAAATTCGTTTACCTTAAAGAAGGTGAACTGGATATGGCTGACCTGCGGGCTAAGGTGACAGATCAAACAAAATTTGTCAGCATCACCCATGTTTCAAATGTCTTGGGTGTGATTAATCCTGTCAAGGAAATTGCCCAAATTGCCCATGCACATGGTGCAATCATGGTCGTAGATGGTGCCCAATCGACACCCCATATGACGGTAGACGTGCAAGACTTAGACTGTGATTTCTTTGCGCTTTCTGGTCATAAAATGGCGGGACCTACGGGGATCGGTGTTTTATATGGCAAAGAAGCCTTGCTCAATCAGATGAATCCGATTGAGTTTGGTGGCGAAATGATTGACTTTGTCTATGAACAAAGTGCAACCTGGAAAGAGTTACCCTGGAAATTTGAAGCGGGAACGCCAAATATCGCAGGCTCTATTGGACTTGGTGCAGCGGTTGATTATCTGACTGAAATAGGCCTTGACACTATCCATCAACATGAGCAAGATTTGCTGAACTATGTCATGCCAAAATTGCGTGAGATAGAAGGCTTGACCATTTATGGCCCAGAAGATAATCAACGCCGTGGCGGTGTGATTGCCTTTAATTTGGACGATCTACATCCCCATGATGTCGCAACGGCGCTTGATATGGAAGGTGTTGCTGTCCGTGCGGGTCATCACTGTGCCCAGCCTTTGATTGATCATCTAGGCTTGCCTGCGACAGCTCGTGCTAGTTTTTACATCTATAACACTTTTGCTGACTGTGATAAGTTAGTCGAAGCCATTAAATTAACCAAGGCGTTCTTTGGTGTTTAAGTGTTTAACGCTTAAACAGATGCCACCAAACGACTTGACCAGCCTAGTACCAAAGGAGTAACCATGGCGCTTTCTAAATTAGATAACCTCTATCGTCAGGTGATTCTTGATCATTCAAGTCACCCGCACCACCACGGCCAATTGCAGGATGGTGAGACGGTGGATTTGAATAACCCAACCTGTGGCGACGTGATTAAACTCTCGTTGAAACTGGACGGCGATACCATTTCAGATGTCGCCTTCGATGGCTCAGGTTGTAGTATTTCGACAGCTTCAGCCTCAATGATGACCGATGCTGTCATTGGCAAAACGGCAGATGAAGCCTTTGAATTGGCAGATATTTTTTCTGAAATGGTTCAAGGCAAAGCCGATGACCGTCAAGAAAGATTAGGCGATGGTGCCTTGCTATCTGGCGTTGCCAAATTTCCACAACGGATTAAATGCTCAACCTTAGCATGGAACGCTTTGAAAAAAGCCTTGGCAAATAATAACGGCAGCTCTGAGGTTGCCAACCTATCAGGACACTGTGAGATTTAAATGACGCAAAATAAAGAAGCCTTATCGTTTGATATCAAACGTCAAATCCCCAATACCTTGGCGCGTAGTGGCACGATTTCAACGCCACATGGGGACATTCAAACGCCAGCCTACATCGGTGCCGCAACAGCCGCAACCATGAAAACCTTGACCAATGCTGAAATTGACGCTCTTGGGGCTCAGTCAATTTTGTCAAACACCTATCACTTAATGTTACGTCCAGGTGGAGATTTGTTGGCTAAGGCTGGTGGGATTCATAAATTTATGAATTACCACAAACCCATGTATACCGATTCAGGTGGTTTCCAAGTTTATTCGCTCGGTATGGCTTTTAAAAAAGGCTTGGATGCGACCAGTCATACGACAAAAGGCTCAGCTGAAAATGCCGTGATGAGTGCTGATCAGCTGACCAAAGTTGAAAAAGAAGGCGTCTGGTTTAAGAGTCATCTCAACGGTGATAAGATTTACATGACACCGGAATATTCGATGGAGTTGCAACATCAAATCGCAGCCGATATCCACATGGCCTTCGATGAATTGACCTCTCCTCTAGCAGGTCGTGAGCAGATCAAATCTGCGCTCGACACGACACATGCTTGGGCAGAACGTTCATTGCGTCGTCATGCAGCCTTGAACGCTGTTCACGCTGAAAAAGGTGAATGGCAACAAGCCCTCTTTGGTGTCGTCCAAGGCGCACGTGAAGAAGACTATCGCCGCGAAAGTGCTAGTTTCCTAGGTGGTTTAACTCTTGAAAATGGTGAGCAGTTTGACGGTTTCGGCATTGGTGGGACTTTTCAACCAGAGGAATTGCCAGACGTGTTAACTTGGATTAATGAAACCCTTCCAGAAGGAAAACCCAGACATTTATTGGGGATGGGCGCACAGCCTGCTGATTTATTCCTCGGTGTTGAATATGGTTGTGACACCTTTGACTGTGTTGCACCGACGCGTCAAGCCAGAAATGGTGCCATCTTTACCTATGATGGCCGAATCAACATTAAAAACAAGAAATTTGAAGATGATTTCACACCACTTGATCGCGATTGTGATTGCTATACTTGTGAGAATCATACCAAAGCCTATCTTCGTCATTTGTTTAAAGCCAATGAAGTGACAGGCATGGTTCTTGCAAGTATTCACAATGAACGTTTTGTGGTGAGAACAGTAGAAGAGATTCGTCAGAAATTGAACGACTCCGATCATGCCTTCTGGGCTTATAAACGTGATTTCTTAGTCCGTTATTATGGTGAGGAACGCGCCCGCGATTTCCTTTATACCAGTCCAGCAGAATGGCAATAAGTAGACGGTTTACCGTTAATTAAAAAATGAAAGGCACCAAAAAATATGGCAGAAGATATTATCAAACCCAACATTGAAGAAGTTGACTTAGGTGACTATCAGTTTGGTTTTCACGATGACGTAACACCAATTTATTCGACAGGCCGTGGCCTGACTGAAGAAGTTGTTCGTGCTATCTCAGCTGAAAAAGAAGAACCAGAGTGGATGCTTGATTTCCGTTTGAAATCACTAGAAGCCTACCACAAATTGCCACTCCCTAAATGGGGACCAGATTTATCAGGTGTTAATTTTGACGATAT
Organism: Lactococcus sp.; assembly: GCA_047833645.1. Lineage (GTDB taxonomy): Bacteria > Bacillota > Bacilli > Lactobacillales > Streptococcaceae > Pseudolactococcus. Next base: position 724,444 of record CP181259.1, on the reverse strand, counting down.
CATTTATTATCAAAAAGCATCAGATAAACCGGCTCGTTCATGGGATGATGTGCCTGAAAAAATCAAAGAAACTTTTGAACGTATCGGGATTCCAGAAGCAGAACGTGCTTATTTGGCAGGAGCTTCAGCTCAGTATGAGTCAGAAGTTGTCTATCATAACATGAAAGATGAGTTCACAAAACTCGGTATCGTCTTTACCGACACGGATTCAGCCTTAAAAGAATATCCTGAAATTTTCAAGAAATATTTCGCAAAACTAGTGCCTCCAACTGATAATAAATTGGCAGCTCTTAACTCAGCTGTTTGGTCTGGTGGGACTTTCATCTACGTTCCTAAAGGCATCAAAGTTGATATTCCATTGCAGACTTATTTCCGGATTAACAACGAAAATACAGGTCAGTTTGAGCGGACACTGATCGTTGTTGACGAAGGTGCCAGCGTACATTATGTCGAAGGCTGTACAGCACCGACTTATAACAGTAACTCACTTCACGCGGCAGTCGTTGAAATCTTCGCCCTTGACGGCGCTTACGTGCGTTACTCAACCATCCAAAACTGGTCTGATAACGTTTATAACTTGGTAACCAAACGTGCTCGTGCTTTGAGCAATGCGACGGTTGAATGGATCGACGGTAACTTGGGTGCTGCGATTACCATGAAATATCCAGCCGTTTATTTGGATGGTCCTGGCGCACGCGGTACCATGTTATCTATCGCCTTTGCCAATCGGTCACAAATTCAAGATACTGGGGCTAAAATGATACACAATGCGCCAAATACCTCAAGCTCGATTGTGTCTAAGTCCATTGCCAAAGGTGGTGGTGAGGTCAACTACCGTGGTCAGGTGACTTTCAATCCAGCCAGTAAGAAATCAGTCAGCCATATCGAATGTGATACGATCATCATGGATGATATTTCTAAATCTGATACGATTCCCTTTAATGAAATTCACAATTCGCAAGTTGCGCTTGAGCACGAAGCGAAGGTCTCTAAGATTTCTGAAGAGCAGCTCTACTACCTCATGAGCCGTGGCTTGACAGAGTCTGAGGCGACAGAAATGATCGTCATGGGATTCGTTGAACCGTTCACGAAAGAATTACCTATGGAATATGCGGTTGAGTTGAATCGCTTGATTAGTTATGAAATGGAAGGATCTGTGGGTTAAGACTTGTTTGATAAGCGAGAAGCCTTATGTTATAAGGGTTTATCGCTTTTTGTTTTTTCTAAAAACTGTTTACCGAGATTAGCGTCCGATTGGGAATGGGGATATTTTGCTGATTGAAAATTGTGCAGCAAACATTATTGTGATGGATTTTGTAGAGGTACATGCGGAATTAAGACAAGCCAATCAGCTATTTCGATGATATAAGCACAAGAAAAAATTATAGGATAAAGACTTAGACTTTCCAGTTTTGGGAGGTCTATTTTTTTGGAAATGGAAGCGAAAAAAAGTCACACAAGTTGAGAAGCAAAGCCGTCTGATACGTCAAAGTGTTGAATGGGTTCAATTCTTAAAAATGCAAGGTATTGTAAAAGTTATCAGTGTAATAAAAAAACTTCACAGATTTGTGAACTGTTGAGAGTGGTGATGATTGCATACAGGTTGTTTGGTCAATCAAATTTTAGCTTAGTCATCTTTCTCGTGGTGTTTGTTATTTTAATTTGTTGTAAATCCCATAATATTAGTTTAAAGTTATTTTTTTCTAATTTCATTTAGAGGTGAATTAATTGGTAGTTATTAGAGGTGCCCTATAATTCTCATCAAAAATCAAAATATTATTCGGATGTTTTTCACTACTTAGCAACTTTTCTATTGTTTGGGACATCAGCTTTTATGATTGTGCTTAAACCAGTTGTCGAAAAAGTCGTTTCAAGTGACTATGCAAGTTCATGGCAATATGTCCCCTTCTTTATGTTGGCGATGTTATTTTCCTCATTTTCTGGATTTTTTGGGACCAATTATATTGCGGCCAAACAAAAGGCGTATTTATGACATCTATCTATGGTGCCATTGTTTGTGTCCTACTCCAAGTGGTGCTGCTACCCACCATTGGCTTGAATGGTGCTGGATTAGCTTCAATGCTAGGATTCTTGACAACATTTTTATTGCGTGTTAAAGATACGCAAAAATTTGTGGCGATTCAGATTAAATGGCGAATTTTTATCAGTAATTTATTGATCGTTTTGGCACAAATTTTATGTTTGTTTTATCTACCGAGTGAATTTTTGTATTTTGGTCTTGCCCTTTTGTTTTGTGGCATGTTAGTGGTTAATCAGCGTACAATTTTATACATTATCATGGCGCTAAAAAATAAAAAATAAGATATTTGGGATGAAATCCTCATATAAATAGACAGTAGATGTATCTCGATACCATTCGAGTTGCATCTACTGTCTATTTTTAGTATGCTTTTAGGTTAGCTCAACTCAACCGCCTCTTAATCTCCCAACAACAATAATACCCAATCAAACAACCCAAAAAATTCAAGAGAATATCACTGATGGCAAATGTGCCCAGATAGAAAACAAACTGAATGGTTTCAATTCCTAAAAGTGTGACCAAACTGACAATGACAAACTGTTTGAAATCAGTATTGATACCATAAAGGCCACTTAAAGGAATAAAGTAGAGAATATTTAACACCGCCTCCTGGATCGTTCTGGTATCAGCTTTTATAAAATCAAAAGGATTCAGTGATGTCGCTTGAAAATCCGTTGTTTTAGTAAAAAGTACCATGAATAGCAGTAATGCATACACACTAAAGGCCAGATAGAGATAAATAACTGAAAATCGTTTGAGGTGATACTGGATGCCAAACAACCAGACGATCAGCGTTAATAAGAGTATCAAAGTTAATGCGGTATGGTCAAAATGGTCAATGACCTTAAGCAGATTTGGATAGCGTGTGAGAACGGGCATAATCAGCCAAGTAATCGTCGCATAACTCAGGCTAAATGTGACCAATAAACTGCTGAAATAGATGATAAATTTTCGCAACGGTTTCTAACTCCTTTTCGTGATGAGATTAATCCTATTTTAACATATTTTAAAACTGTCGCGATGATGAGACTTGATTGACAACTCACGATCAAAATCAGCTTGTCGAATTTAGAGGCAGAGCAGGCCTTTTTTTGGTATAATAGCATAATGAAAACTAATGAACAAATCGAGAAAATTTCAGCTTTATTGTCAATTTCACCTAAGCAAATCCAGCAGGTTTTAGACTTGACCAGCGAAGGTAATACCATTCCCTTTATCGCGCGTTACCGGAAAGAAGCGACAGGTGATTTGGATGAAGTTCAAATCAAGGCCATCGTGGATGAAAATGACCGTGCCATCAAATTAGATGAGCGTAAAACGGCAGTCCTGACGAAAATTGAAGCACTGGGTAAGCTGTCAGATGATCTCAAGAAAAATATTCTAGCGGCTGAAAAATTGTCAGAAGTTGAAGAATTTTACCTCCCTTATAAAACCAAACGTCGGACGAAGGCGATGATCGCTAAGGAACGTGGCTTGTTTGGTTTGGCTAAGGTCATCATGCAAAATGGTGACGTCGCAACAAGTGCTGAGGACTATCTAAACGAAGAGGTCCCATCAGCTGACGATGCCATTTCAGGAGCCCTTGATATCTTATCTGAGGCCATTTCTGAAGATGTGAAGATGCGGGCTTGGGTACTCAATGAAATCAAGCAAAATTCACGCTTGATGACGACTGAAAAAGATGGGAGTCTGGATGAGAAAAATGTCTTCCAGATTTACTATGATTTTTCGGATAAACTGTCTGAAATCCCGAATTATCGGGTTTTGGCGGTTAACCGCGGTGAAAAGCTTGGAATTTTGACGGTTAAGTTTGAGCATAATGTCGATAAGATGACGCTTATGTTTGAGAGCCGCTACAACGCTAAAACCAATGCTTACCTGAAAACAGCTATCAACGAAGCCCTCAAATCAAAGATCATCCCAGCTATGGAGCGCAATGTTCGTGCTGAGCTCAAAGAGCGTGCGGAAGATGGTGCGATTGAAACCTTTGGTAAAAACCTGCGGAATCTCTTGCTTGTCGCACCGCTGAAAGGCAAGGTTGTCCTTGGTTTTGACCCGGCCTTTAGAACAGGTGCCAAGATCGCCATTGTCGACAAAACTGGTAAGATGCTGATGACGACGGTGATTTACCCCGTCAAACCGGCTTCTGCTAAGCAAATCGAACAGGCGAAAGTGGAACTCACCAAGCTGATCACAGATTACGAAGTGGAAATGATTGCCATCGGCAATGGGACAGCATCGCGAGAAAGTGAGCAGTTTGTTTCAGACGTGATCAAAGACAATCACTTATCTGCCAAATACGTTATCGTGTCGGAAAGCGGTGCGTCTGTCTATTCAGCCAGTCCTTTGGCGCGTGAAGAATTTCCTGATTTGACCGTTGAAAAACGTTCAGCCATTTCAATCGCCCGTCGTCTGCAAGATCCATTAGCCGAATTGGTAAAAATCGAGCCAAAAGCCATCGGTGTCGGTCAATATCAACATGATGTGTCTGAGAAAAAATTGACAGAAAATCTGGATTTCGTTGTTGAAACAGTGGTCAACCAAGTCGGAGTCAATGTCAATACAGCAAGTGCCAGCTTACTGTCACATGTTGCAGGCTTGAACGCGACTATTGCTAAAAATATCGTGGCTTACCGAGAAGAAAACGGTGTGATCACGTCACGCAAGGAAATCAACAAGGTGCCACGTTTAGGCGCCAAAGCTTTTGAGCAAGCAGCTGGCTTCTTGCGGATTCCTAACAGTGCCAATATCCTTGATAATACTGGCGTTCACCCAGAGTCATACAAGGTTGTCGATCAATTGTTCGCTGAATTTGGCATCCAGGAGTTGGACGATGCGGCGCGTGCTAAGCTTGAAAAAGCTGACCTCAATCAACTCGCGGATCAACTAGCAGTTGGTAAAGCGACGCTAAAAGACATCATTTCAGACTTGCTGAAACCGGGTCGTGATTTACGGGATGATTTTGACGCCCCAATCTTACGATCAGACGTTTTATCGGTCAAAGATTTGCGTGTCGGTCAAAAACTGGAAGGCGTTATCCGCAACGTCGTTGATTTTGGTGCCTTTGTTGATATTGGCATTAAAGAAGATGGTTTGGTCCATGTCTCTCGCATGGCTAAAAAATTCGTGAAAGATCCGTCAAGTGTTGTGGCTGTTGGTCAGATTGTAACCGTTTGGGTCTACCAAATCGACCAAAGCCGTGGTAGCAAAGTCGGCTTATCAATGGTTGAACCCAAAGCCTTACCTGAAACAGATGACAAACAAAAATGATGCACTCCTGGCCTTTGTCCAATGGGTCTCGCTAACAGACTTTGGCAAACCTTTTGAACATGAGGTCAAGTTTAATGGCCGACTGAAATCGACCGGTGGTCGGTTTTTTCCCAAGGATTTACATCTGGATTTCAATGAAAAGATGTATGACGCCTTCTCAGAAGATATCTTCCGGCAAATCGTCCAGCATGAGCTGGTGCATTACCACCTTTATCGTGAAGGTCGCGGCTACAAGCATGGTGATCGAGATTTCAAAGCGCTCCTGTCACAAGTCGGTGGCTTACGCTTTGCGCCACCCTTGCCGGATGTTCCGTATTTGATTTACACGTGTCTATCCTGTGGTCAAACTTACCATCGCCGCCGACGCTTAGATGTCAAAAAATATCGCTGCGGCAAATGTCGTGGCAAATTACAGCTAAAGACAACACAAGATAGTGCGCAAAATCGAGAAGGGAGAAAGCCTTGAAAAAATCTGATCAGAAAAAATTAATCAAAAATGGCGAAAAAATCTTTAGTAGCCTGACACGAACCCAGCAACTAATCGTCGTTATCGTCCTTGTTCTAGGCTTTGTGGGTTATTTTATCTACTCACAATCAGGCGCTCACCCCCCCTTTTCACAAGAAAAGGTCATTAAGGCCAGCAATAGCGAAGAACTGCTCAAACTAAAATGGGATGGCTCTGATACTTACTCTGTCAAGCTCAATGGTGGCAAGTCGACTTTTTCTGCTGCAGAGCTGGCACAGGAGTCCGATCAGGATGACTGGCTGAAGTTTTCACCTCTCGATCGGTTAGGCAGAGCGACTCAAGCCAATGCACGTCTGAGTTACAACCGTTATCTGCAGGTCAAAACCATGGTCCGGCCAAGGATTCCTAATAATCCTGCGGGCTGGGCCTACAATGGTCGCTCTAACAATCAGCAGATTTATTTTAAGGGTGGTCAGGTGACGCTTTATAATCGCAGCCATTTGGTGGCTTGGATGTTTTCGGGTGATGCGGGCAGTCGGGAGAATTTGGTGACGGGCACGCGGGCCATGAATTCGCCGGGGATGCAGGATTTCGAGACGCAGATTTCGGATGTTCTCTTCTATAAGAAGAAGTTGCACGTACGCTATCAGGTCACGCCGGTTTATCAGGGCGATGAGTTGCTGCCACGCGGCGTGCAGATGATGGCTAAATCGATCGAAGACAATGGCAAGGCCTATGATTTAAATGTCTATGTTTTTAATGTTCAGCCGGGCTATCAGATTGATTACCTGACGGGTGTCGGGACAAAAACCAAGTAAGAGAGAGGAGCGTCGTTCATGCGGACATCGCGAGCAACAATCGAAAAGTTACCTAAAATAGAACTGCACTGCCATCTGGATGGGTCAATTTCGATGCAAACGATTCGGCGCCTCGCCCAAGATGCGGGGATTGAGCTGCCTGTTTCAGATGACGCCTTGCGCCAAAAAATCACAGCGCCCCAAGAAGCAGAAAGCCTGATGGACTATCTTGCGCCCTTTGACTTCGTCCTGCCGATGTTACAAACGGAAGCAGCGCTTGAGTTGGCCGCCTACGACATCCTTGAGCAAGCCAAGAAAGACAAAATCCGCTACATGGAAATCCGCTTTGCGCCAACTCTGCACACGGCTGGCGGTCTGACCCTAACCCAAATCGTCGCAGCGGTCACACGAGGCCTAGCAGCTGGCGAACGTGATTTCCAAGTTAAAGCCAATGCCCTACTCTGTGGCATGCGTCATGAATCTGTCGACAGTGTCCTAACTGTCGTCGATTTATTTGCAGCCGGTGGCTTGACGCATCTGGCAGGTTTTGATCTGGCGGGAGTAGAAGCAGATGGCTTTCCAGAAGCCTTCGCGTCGGTCTTAGAAAGAGTCAAAGCCAACGGCATTCCGCTGACCCTACACGCTGGCGAATGTGGCTGTGCCCAAAATGTGCTAGATGCTATCAAAGCGGGTGCTAGTCGGATCGGTCATGGCGTGGCGTTAAAAGACATCCCTGAAAGCTGGCCGTCATTAGTCGCTGATAAAATTACGGTCGAAATGGCCCCAACCTCTAATTTTCAGACCAAGGCGGTTGATAAATTGGCCAACTATCCTTTCAAGCAACTTTTTGATGCTGATGTTAGAGTGACGATTAATACAGATAACCGCACCGTTTCAGGCACAACCTTGAATGATGAATATGAAAAAATTGCAGACTGGTATGACTTGAGCGAGACGGAGTTCCGTCAGATCGCCCGTCATGCCTTTGACGCCAGTTTCATGTCACCAGAGCAACGTGAGACTTTAGCAAAAGAATTTTAAAGATAGCAAAAAAAGGCTGGAACAAAAGTCAAAAAATAGACTATGAACAATCTTCAATATTAATTGAAATTGGTCATAGTCTATTTCAGTGCAGCTTTTTTGATACATTGTAAAACAGCATCATCAAGTTGTAATAAACAATGCGAAATCGGTTAGAAATTCGCTATTTTTATACCAAATCGGGATTCTTTTACCAAAACAATTCGAAAAAAAAGAAAAGCAAGCTAATCAGTTTGCTTTTCTCTTTTAGAGACTGAAGATTTTGGTTCCAGACTCTTTTGTATCTTTTATTTTTTATCAGGTGTTAAGACCATTGGGATAATGATCGGTTCGCGTTCTAACTCACGATAGAAGAAGGGTTTAATTGCATCTGTCATGGCGCGTGCCACACTTGCTTCATTAGCATTTTCATCATTCATAGCTTTACGAATGGCATTGAACAAGACGCGTTGACCTGAGCGAATTAAATCGCCGGACTCACGCATATAGATGAAGCCACGGCTGAGCATGTCAGGACCGGCAAGGATCATCTTGCTCTTGAAGTCAACCGTTGCAACAGCAAGGACGACGCCATCTTCTGACAGTTCATGACGATCACGCAGGACAGCATTGCCGATATCTCCGATACCATTACCATCAACGTAAGTATCTTGAGCATTGAAGTGCCCAGCAGGACGTGCAGAATCAGCGGTCAAGGCTAGAACATCACCATTTTCAAAAATGAAACAGTTGTCTTTCGGCACACCCGTATCTTGGGCAAGCCCCGCATGAATTTTCAACATCCGGTATTCCCCATGAACAGGCATGAAATACTTCGGTTTAATCAAGCGAAGCATCAGTTTCTGCTCTTGCTGACCACCATGTCCAGAGGTATGAATGTTGTTCATCTTACCATAGATGACTTTAGCGCCGGCCTCAGAGATCCGGTTGATCAACTGATTCACGCCGTGGGTATTTCCAGGAATGGCATTAGAGGAGAAGACAACGGTGTCACCCATTTGCAAGGTCACAAAACGGTGCATACCATTGGCGATTCGACTGAGCGCAGCCATGGGTTCACCTTGTGAGCCAGTACACATGATGAGTAATTCATGGGGTTGGTACTGATTGACTTCACCAGGTTCAATGAAGGTGTCTTTTGGTGCTTTGATATACCCAAGTTCAATCCCGTTGACAATGGCTTTTTCCATTGAGCGACCGAAGACAACGATTTTACGCCCCGTCTTAACGGCACCTTCAACGGCTTGTTGCAAGCGGAAGATATTTGAGGCAAATGACGCGAAGATAATCCGACCTTCGATGCGCTCAAAGATTTTTTGGATAGACGCGCCGACCACTTTTTCAGAATGTGAGAAAGTTGGAATTTCAGCATTTGTGGAGTCAGAAAGGAGCAGGAGCACGCCTTCTTCACCAAGTGCAGCCATGCGGTGCAAGTCAGCCGGTTCACCAACGGGTGTGAAGTCAAACTTGAAGTCACCTGTGGCAACGATTTTACCTTGCGGCGTGTCAATGACCATAGCGATAGGCTCTGGAATAGAGTGCGTCGTGCGGAAGAATGAGAGCTTCAAGTATTTGAAAGCAATTTCATCATCAGGATGAATTTCAAAGAGTTTAGCATCACGCAAGAGGCCATGTTCTTCCAGTTTGCCACGGATTAAAGCAAGGGATAAGGGACCAGCATAGATGGGTACATTAGCTTGTTTGAGGAGGAAAGGAATCCCACCGATATGGTCTTCGTGACCATGGGTGATGAAGACACCTTTGATGCGGTCTTGATTTTCAACGATGTAGCTATAGTCAGGGATAACATAGTCAACGCCGAGCAAATCGTCTTCTGGGAATTTGATGCCGGCATCCACGATGATAATCTCATCTTGATACTCGACACCGTAAGTGTTTTTACCGATTTCGCCGAGTCCGCCAATGGCGAAAACCGCGACTTCATCGGGTTTGATGTTTAGATTGGTGTAACTATTTGTAGTCATCTTTCTCTTTTCTATTTTTGTATGTGTTAGGATTTATTTTTTCGTTTATTAAAAAACTTGTGATGAATCTCACAAGTTGTAAGGTTGCTTAAAAGGTTGTGATGTTGAAGCCTTCAGAGTCTCTCTCGTATGCTGCTTGCGCATCACTAATGGCATCGATAAATTCAACATGAAAATCTGTATTGTCGCGCATGTTTTCGCGGACTTGAATGACACCTTGACGAACGTCAGTTGTGTCAAGCTCTAAGTAGAGTGAATGAGTTGTTTCGCGTTTAGGGCTACGTTTTTTAGTTTCTTGATAAAAGACTTTGAAAAGCATATTTTTTCTCCAGTATAGTAAGTTAATTTTACAGGTGCACCTTTCATAAAGGTCGCATTATTGCAATTACTTATATTTTACCATAAAACTGACTTAATTACAAAAATAGGTTTAGGGTGCTTGGCAAGACTAGGTTTGAGATTGTGTTTAGTTAACGAGATGATAGATTAACCGTACTCCCAATTTGGAAAAGTAATGACAGTGATTGAGGTTGAAATAGATAAAAAAACTTTTTTATAAATTTGACAAATATGTGTAGATTGTTAAATAAAAATTTGTTTTTTTACATTTTGTGTTGACAGTTATTGATTATTTGGTATACTTATGGTATGAAGGAGGTGCTAGTATGGCTACAAAAAGTTTTACAAACAACATGCATTTTACCAAAAAAACAGCAGATCATCTGATTGACGCATTGAGTAGTAGTTCTAATAAAGTAAGACGTTCTACACCTACGAATGCAACGGTAGTTAAAAATCCAGAGTTAATCAAAGCAATGTTTAGTAAGAGGTAATCGTGTCTTTTAACATAATTATGCTCGAGGATTTGATATTAAATATTGAAGAAATAGAAGAAGTCGAAAAAATTTAAAAGCGCTTTAAAAGCTTGGAAGTAGCAAATGGGCGTCATGATATTGAAGTATTTCTTCATGATAAGGCGATTGATTTTCAAAAAAGAGCACTTGCGACCACGCATCTAATTTTTGATGAAGAAACCAATATATTGGTTGGTTTCTTTTCTTTAGCCAATAAACCCTTAACTATGAGCGATAGTGACTTTAATGAATTGAGTAAAAATCAGCAGAAAAAGTTGAATCAGTCTGGTAGAAGGATCGGAAGTGAATTCCAAATAAATAGTTATTTGATTAGACAACTAGGAAAGAATTTTGCGCCAGAAGCTCTTGCATTGGCGCATCCGATTAGCGGTCATCAATTACTGACACTAGCTTATGATATGGTTATGGCTGCCTCTAAAATTATATGTGCTAAATACGTCTGGATAGAATGTGAAGATATAGACTATCTGAACAACTTTTATCAAAATTTTGGCTTTACAAAAATTAACGATTTTAAATCAGAAGACGATTTAAACGTTATGATCCTCAAACTAAAAGATACCAAGTAGAAAGTACTTGGCTTTTTTATACTCAACAAAACACTCAAAATGGCGGATAGTTTACAAATGGGCAGGTTTAGCATAAAATAGTAGTAGACACAATTCACACATCACTTTCCCTGATTTTCAGGGGTTAAAAAGGATGTCTGGTTGTAAAACATAGGAAGATACGCAAGAAATGAAACTATTAGCTTTTGATACCTCAAGCCAGGCCCTGTCTGTCGCCTTGACAGAAGATGACACCCTGCTTGGGAAGATCGACTTAAACATCAAGAAAAATCACAGTATAACGCTCATGCCAGCGATTGACTTTCTGATGACCAACGCTGGACTTCAGCCTGAAGATTTGGACCGAATCGCTGTGGCACAAGGTCCAGGCAGCTACACGGGCCTTCGGATCGCCGTAACGACAGCCAAAACCTTGGCCAGCACCCTCAATATCGACCTCGTCGGTGTGTCAAGCCTCGCTGCCATTGCGGCCAATGTTGACGTGGCAGGCAAAGTCGTGCCCCTCATTGATGCCAGACGGCAAAATGTCTATGCTGGCATTTATGAAAATGGTCTTAGCGTCAGTCAAGAGCAGCATATTGAACTCGACAAGCTAATGGAGACGATGAAAACGGAAGAAACACTGATTTTTACAGGTGAGCTGGCAAACTTTCGGGAGCTGATTGCACAGACCTTACCGCAAGCTAAGTTTGTCGAAAATGCTGAGCGCAGATTGCCTAACGCCTATCAAATCGCGCGCTTGGGCGCAGGCTACGAGCCGGTCAATGTGGATACATTTGTCCCAGAATATTTGAAAAAAGTTGAAGCGGAAGAGAAATGGTTGGAGATACATGCAGAAGATCAAGGCAATGATACACACTATATCCACAAAATTTGAGGTTCATGATTTTCGGCAGTATCGGGCTTTTGACGATGTCGATTTGGATGTGGTCATGGGGCAAGCGCGGTATCGGATCGCAGAGCGTGAGGATATCGTCAGTTTTCTGGCGATTGAGCGCGATGTCTATGCCGGTGATACGCCGTGGACGTTTTCGCATTTTGAGCATGAGATTATGACCAATGATCTGGCGATTTTTCTGACGGCTGAGGCTGATGGTAAAATCGTTGGGTTTATCGGGGCGCGTGTCGTGCCGGAGAAAAACTCGGTTCACTTGTCAAATTTGGGCGTCTTTAGAACCTACCAACGCCAAGGCATTGGGTCAAATCTTGTCAAGAGACTGGCTGAACTGATGCGACAACTGGGCGTCGATTCACTGACTTTAGAAGTGAAAAGGGATAATCTACCTGCCCAAGCCATGTATCGTAAGTTAGGGTTTGAGACGAAAGAAATTTTACCCGGCTACTATGAAAATAAATTAGACGGCCTTTGGATGGTCAAGCAGTTAGCGCCAGCGAGTGATCAATAAGCCGATGATTACGATTCGTAAACTTAATTTTTTGACAGACTGCTATCGTGATTTCGCGCTGGACATTCAGGCGATTTTAGACGAACTCTATGACGTGCCACCTTGGACTTTTGACCAGACTTTTGCGGATCTTTTACGTGAGGAGACTGTTTACTACCTGGCTTTTTCAGAAGACCAGAAAGTCCTTGGGTTTTTAGCATTGTCCGTCGTCATGGATGAAATCGAAATCACCAATATCGCGGTCGCTAAGGCCTATCAATCGCAAGGGATTGCCAGTCTATTGCTGAGACAACTAGCAGAACTTGACGGTAAAATTTTCCTAGAAGTCCGTGCCTCAAATGATAAAGCTCGAAAATTATATGAAAAATTCAAGTTTGAAGCTTATTATCAGAGAAAGGCCTATTATCAAAATCCGTCAGAAGATGCGATTTTAATGAAGAGAGAAAAATGACAGAACACTATATATTAGCTTTTGAGACCTCCTGTGACGAGACCAGTGTCGCGGTATTGAAAAATGGTCAAGAGCTGTTAAGTAACGTGATTGCGAGTCAAATCGAGAGTCACAAACGTTTTGGTGGGGTTGTGCCAGAAGTGGCTAGTCGTCACCATGTCGAAGTCATCACAGCCTGTATCAACGAAGCCTTGGCAGAAGCCGAGATCACACCAGCAGATTTGACAGCTGTTGCCGTCACTGAAGGACCTGGACTTGTTGGCGCGCTTCTCGTTGGTGTTGCAGCAGCCAAAGCCTTTGCTTGGGCCAATCACTTACCCCTCGTGCCCGTCAATCACATGGCGGGGCACTTGTGGGCAGCGCGCCAAGTCAAACCACTTGAATTTCCACTGATGGCTTTGCTCGTCAGCGGTGGTCACACAGAACTTGTCTATGTGGCAGCACCAGGTGATTATAAAATCATTGGTGAAACCCGAGATGATGCAGTTGGTGAAGCCTACGATAAGGTTGGTCGGGTCATGAATTTGACATATCCTGCGGGGAGAGAAATTGATGGGCTAGCCCATCAAGGACAGGATGTCTTTAATTTTCCACGTGCCATGATGAAGCATGATGACCCCGCCCTAGAATTTAGTTTTTCAGGTCTCAAATCTGCTTTCATTAACACCGTTCATAATGCGGAGCAAAAAGGCCAGACATTGGATAAAAAAGACCTCTCCGCGAGTTTTCAAGCGGCGGTCATGGATGTTTTAATGGCTAAAACGAAAACTGCTTTAGCACAATTTCCGGTGAAAATGCTAGTGGTTGCAGGCGGTGTGGCGGCGAATCAAGGGCTGCGTGAACGTCTCGCCACTGAAATTACAGACATTGATGTGGTGATCCCACCACTCAGACTTTGTGGCGATAATGCCGGCATGATTGCCTATGCCAGTGTCTGTGAGTACAACCAAGGACATCTAGCAGGACTAGACTTAAATGCACGATCTAGTTTGACCTTTGAGTCATTGGATAGATTGGATAAGTTAGCTTGATACTTGAGAATGATTTTGAACAAACTGAAAGTGACTTGATCCAAATACTTGAAGCTTATGAGTTTGAACAAACAGGGCATCAGCCAAGTGCTACTGAAAAATGTGCTTGGATTGTCAATGTCCAAGAACAGGTCGCGGGCGGTTTGACCTGTACCATTTGGCATGATGTCATGCATATCGATTTATTAGCGATTGAAGAAGGCTATCGTCATCAAAAGTTAGCGACAAAATTGATGATGCGCGCACAAGAAAAAGCGATTGAACGAGGAGTGACGAGTCTGACGCTCAACACGCAAGATTTCCAAGCCCGGCATTTTTATGAGAAACTTGGGTTTACAGTCTTTGGCCAATTAAAAGACGTGCCTTATGTGGGGACGACGAAATATTATTTAGTTAAACGACTTTGATAGAGTTTTTTAACATCTGGGTCATTAAAATAAATCGTTCAAAGTCATCATATTGGGGGATAGGATGCTTTTTGGTCAGATGGTAGCGCCTTTTGTCAGGGCGATCAAAAAGTTGATGACATGACGTTAGGGAGACGGAAAATGACACATTATGTAGGATTTGATATTGGGGGAACATCAGTTAAGTATGGTCTGGTAAACGCAGCAGGCGAGATTCTTGAAAAAGGGACGTTTGTGACAACACCAGATGATGGAGAACAGATGATTGCCAACATGGCAAAACAAGTCAAAGCATATCAAGAAAAGCAGGATATTTTAAGTGTTGGGGTTAGCGTGCCTGGCATCGTTCGTAAAGATGGCTATATGGTCACTGCTGGTGCCATTACCGCCTTCTTTGATATCAACCTCAAAGCGGTCTGTGAAGCAGCCTTTCAGCTACCTGTTGTCGTCCAAAATGATGCCAACTGTGCTGCCATTGCTGAACAATGGATTGGGAATGCGCAGGGTGTTTCGGATTACATCGTGATTGCCCTAGGGACCGCTGTCGGTTGTGGCATTATCATTAATGATGCGGTCTATCAAGGGGCGCACGGTGCAGCTGGTGAAATTGGCTGGACCATGCAGCAACCGCTGGATTATACGCAAGATCTGGAAGCGGGCTCTTGGAATTTTACAAGTGGCGTTGTGCTAGGGCTCTATAACCGCTATCAAGAAGCGACGGGTCAAGAGGTGACAGATGCGCGCCTGATCTTGGATCTCGTCCGTCAAGGCGATGCGCAAGCTACCAAGGTCATGGATCGCTATTATGAAGATGTGGCAAAAGGCCTGCTCAATCTCGTCTGTGCCTTTGATCCAGAAGTGATTTTATTAGGTGGTGGGATTAGTGCCAATGCTGAATTTTTAGGGCATTTGTCAGAGCGAATCGACAAGATTAAGCAACATCACAAGTCATTGAACCATTTGACAGGTGTGACGGTTGCCGACATCAAACCATGTTTGCTCCGTAATGATGCCGGCTTAATTGGCGCGGTCTATCAAGCCAAACAAATTGTGGCATAAAGCATAGGATGTTGGAACAGAAGTCCACTAAAAATAGGTGATAAACCCTTTCAGAAGTTAAGTGGAATGGTTCGTCACCTATTTTTGTATCGTTTTGGATGAATGGTTAAGCAGCAAGATTGACCATCATAAAAAATACCAATTTCGTATTCTTTCTGAGAAACAATACGAAATTGGTAAAAAAAACGCTGTTTTCTTGCGAAATCGGTAATCTTTCTGGGAAAGATGACCAAATTGGTAAAAAAAACGCTGTTTTCTTGTGAAATCGGTATTCTTTCTGAGAAACAATACGAAATTGGTAAAAAAAACACGGTTTTCTTGTGAAATCGGTATTCTTTCTGGGAAAGATGACCAAATTGGTAAAAAAACGCTGATATTGTACCAAATTAGTCTACTTTTGGCAAAACAATATCAAAAAGGGAAAAGCAAATGGGTCACATCAGTGCCTAGTCTGTGTTTCTCTTTTGGAGTCTGAGACTTTGTCCCAGACTCTTTTTAGTTGAAAAAAAACTAGCGATGCCACCTGATCAATTCAGGGGACATCGCTAGTTTTACTTCTGCTCGTTAGCGCTTATTTGCGTTGTTTACCAGCATTCCGATTTTTCTTATTGCCAGTCGAAATGGCTTTGTTAAAGTCTTGTTTGGCTTTCGCAACGTTTTGTGGGGTCACATCTTTCAAGCCAGCCGTTTTGACAACAGGCGGGTTAGCTTCAAATTCTCTGTCAATTTTCTCACGCAAGTGAGGTTTGATGATGAAAGTGACAATCACTTGTTGGATGATACCGAAGATACCACCGATAACCCAGTAAAGCGTTACACCAGCAGGTGAGCTGAATGAGAAGAAGACGATCATCAAAGGACTCATGAACATCATCGTTTTCATTTGTTTCTTCTGTTCTTCATCGATGCCAATGGTTGACAGGTAACTTTGAACGAAGTAGAAAATACCTGCAACGATGGTTAAGACGATACTTGACTTCCCGAGGTCAATGCCAAGGAAGGTCGCAGTTGAAATCCCATCGGTATAACGTGCCGCATAAAAGAGGGCCGAGAAGAAAGGCATCTGAATCAAGAGTGGGAGACAGCCCATCGAGCCGAACATATTCACACCATTTTCTTTTTGCGCAGCCATGAGTTCAGACTGAGCAGCCATTTTTTCTTCATTGGTCGTGGCGTTCTTCATCCGGTTTTGGATGGGTTCCAAAACTGGTTTCAAATAACGCATTTTTTCTTGCATGTAGCTTGATTTGTAGGCTTGATTGAGGCCAAGTGGCAAAATGACCAAGCGTACGATTATCGTGACTAAAATAATCGCCAAACCGAAACCGAAGCCCAGATTATGCGCAAAGAATTCAACCGCAGCACTCATTGGCTTAACGAGAATGTTATAAACCAAGCCTTCACCCGTTGGTTTCCCATTTTTGGTCTGCACACAACCTGTCAAGAAAAGGAGTGCCGTCAGCATAAAGCCTGACAACAAAAGTCGTTTAGTTGTTTTTTTCAAGATTTTTCCTAATTTCTAATGGCTAGCTTTTAAGCAACAGTTCATTTAAAAGTGCCAAAAATATATATATTACTATTCTACCATAAAAAAAACAAGATTTTCAATAAGTCCTCAGACTGAAGTCTTGTTTTTTCAAATATAGGTATAACTATCGAAAAAATTATTTAATAAACGCTTTGATTTCAGCATCAAAGGCTTCAAGTTTAGCAGCAGAAGCGGCTTGCGTGTCACCAACCACAGCCAAGTAGAATTTGATTTTTGGTTCAGTACCTGAAGGGCGAACCGCGATCCAAGACCCATCTTCAAGATGGTATTTGAGCACGTTTGATGGCGGTGTTGCTAATTTCTCAACAGCACCATCAGCCGCAGTTGCGGTATTTTCAAGGAAATCTTCTGTCAAAGCAACTTTGATGCCATCGAAGGCAGTCGGTTGATTGCCACGGAATTTATCCATAACGGCTTTGATTTGCGCAGCGCCGTCAATCCCCTCAAGGGTAACAGAAACCGTCTTTTCAAGGTAGAAACCATACTCAGCGTAAATGTCTTGAATCCCATCATACAAAGTTTTACCCAAAGATTTGTAGTAAGCAGCCACTTCACAGATCAAAAGCAAGGCTTGAATCGCATCCTTATCCCGAACGAAAGGTTTGATCAAGTAACCAAATGACTCCTCAAAGCCCATCATGTAAGTATGGCTACCTGTTTCTTCAAATTCTTGGATTTTTTCAGCAATGAATTTGAAACCAGTTAAGACGTTGAACATTTTAACGTCGTAAGACTTGGTGATCGCTGTCACTAATTCGGTCGACACGATTGATTTAACAACTGCAGAATTTGCAGGGAGAGTGCCGGCTTGCTTGTGCGCCTCTAGTATATACTTAGCCAAAACAGCACCGATTTGGTTACCAGAAAGCGGTTGGTAATCACCATTTGGCAAGCGAACTTCCACACCGATACGGTCAGCATCAGGGTCAGTTGCGACCAACATATCAGCGTCTACTTCACGACCGAGTTTTTCTGAGAGTTCAAAAGCAGCTTGACTTTCAGGATTTGGTGATTTAAGGGTTGGGAAGTCACCATCAGGAATGGCTTGGGCTTCAACAACGGCAATCTTTTCAAAGCCAGCTTGTGCCAATGTTTTACGACCCAGCATCTCGCCAGTCCCATGAAGCGGTGTGAAAACGATATTGAGGTTTTTACCAAATTCGTTGATGACCTCTTGGTTAATCGTCACTGATTTGACAAGCTCCAAATATTTTTGGTCAATGTCATCGCCAATTATGGTGATTAACTCACTATTTTCATCCGCACGCTCAATATGGAAGATATCCGCAATCTCCTTGATATAGGCTGTGAGTTGATCCGCATCTTCAGGCGGCATTTGTCCGCCATCTTCGCCATAAACCTTGTAACCATTGTAGGGCGCAGGGTTGTGAGAAGCAGTGATCATGATCCCAGTCAAGGTGTTCAGTTCGCGAATCGCAAATGACAACTCAGGCGTTGGGCGCAGTGATTCAAAAACGTAAGACGGGATGTCGTGAAGGGCAAGGACGCGTGCAGCATCGAAAGCAAACTCGCGTGAAAAGTGGCGGGAATCATAGGCAATCGCCACCCCACGTTTTTTAGCGTTGCCTTTAGTGTCCATGAGGCGGGCAAGGCCTTCAGTTGTTTGACGAACCGTGTAGATGTTCATGCGATTTGTGCCGACACCGATCAAGCCACGTTGACCGGCCGTTCCGAATTCAAGCGATGTATAGAAGGCATCTTCTTTGGTGTGCTCATCCATTCCTGCTAGCTCAGTTTTGAGGTAGTGAGGTAGTTCAGCAAAATCAGCCCATTGTTGGTAAGTTTCTTTGTAAGACATGTGATTTCCTTTCGATTTGTAACATCTTTAATTTAGAGTTTAGAAAGCATTTTCATACAATTCTATTTTAACAAAAAAAAACGTGAATTTCACGTTTCCCGAAGTTAATTCCGAAATTTAATCAAAATCGGCACAATGCTTGCCGTTAAAATGGTGGCAGCAATGGCTTCAGCGATTGAATTTGTTGCGATGATAGAGGCAATCAGTGCCTTGAAGGTCATATTGAGCTGGTCGTTGAATAACAGAAAAGCTGAGCTGAGGACCAGGATGGTATTGGTCGCAGACCCCAGGAAGCCAGCGAGGCCAGCACCAAATCGATTTTTAGCCAGTTGATAAATGAAAAATGGCAAAATCCCAACGAGAATTCGAGGGACAAAAGACACAAAGAGTGACCAGAGATTACCGTGAGGCGCAAAAGGTGAGAATAAAAAGGAAGTCGGAATCGGCGCAATCGTCGAGTTCAAAAAGGAAATCATCCCCATGACAAAGCCGAGAACAGCTCCTTTGCGCCAGCCCAAGACAATAGACCCGATAATCACAGGGATATGCACTAAGGTCGGCTGAATTGGGAAAGGCCAAAAAGTATAAACGATTTTAGACAGCAGATGAATCACCACCATAATGGCGATGAAAATGCTAAGCGTTGCGATATCGGAAGCTTTGGACGTATTTTTTGGGGAAGTCATAGTGATGAGCGAGCCAGCGATAAGGCACAGGCTCGGGTCCTTTCTATAAAATAAAGATAATCAGTATCAGAGCAGCTAGCTTAAAAGCTTAGCTTTGACAGCTATCCTGGACGTATTGGACGATATCTGCGACATCCGCCAAGGCGCCACGACCGACATCACCACAGGCGAGCAGGGCAACCTTAGGATCAATTGTCATGAAGCCAAGATCCAGCAAGGTCTGAATATTGCGCTGGGTCAGCGGATTCTCATACATATTGGTATTCATGGCAGGGGCGATGATTTTTTTAACCCCTTGTGGCAGGGCCAGGGCAACAGCCGAGACGATATCATCCGCACGGCCTTGTGCCAGACGCGCGATCGTATCTGCAGAAGCAGGTGCCACTAAGAAAATCTCTGTCTCTTTGGCCAAGTCGATATGGTTGACGCTATCCGCCTTGTCTTCGGCCATGACATTCGTATGAACAGGGCGTTTAGACAGGACTTGTAAAGTCAGCGGCGTGATGAAGGCCTGAGCGGCATCTGTCATCAAAACTGTGACTTGGTGGCCCAGCTTGCCCAGGGCTGACGTGATATCGGCAGCCTTGTAGGCTGAAATGCTACCGGTTATGGCGAGTGTGATCTTGGTCATAAGTTTCCTCACTTTTCCTGACGATGAGGTCAGCAATTTCAAGTTTCGTGTGCGCTTCGATAATCGCCTCTTGACTGACGAGTAAGCCGTGATGACTTGTCTCGGTAATTTCAGTCAGATCATTGGCTAGGACATAGTCTGCTTGGTTTTGGGTCAATGCTGATCTGGCGACAGAGATCAGGTGTGCTTTGGGGACATCGACCAGGAGTTTGAAGCCAAATAAAATGATATCAGGCTTGTGCTGCTTAATAGAAGTAATCACCTTGGGGGTCTTTTTCAAAAACAGGACCTGATAGTCAGCCTGAGAGGCAATCTTATTTTCTGTATTACTTTTGGTTAGGAAGGCTTCAAGGTCAGATGAGGCAGCCACCGTGTCAAAATCAGTCATGTAAACCGGCGTATAATCAGACACGGCCATACTATGGATAAAAACATCAGCTTGAGGCGTCCATTTAGCCGTAGCGGCCAGTAAATCATCCACATCAGAAATCGGTAAAATGGTTAATTTGGGGTGCGGGTCAGGTAAGACAGCGCCTCGACCAGCTAATAAAATAACGTCATGATTTGCCATTAAAAAACGTTGGGCGATGAGCTTGCCTAAGCTACCCGTCGCAAAATTCGTAATCCCACGAACCTGATCAATGTTTTCCGTTGTCCCACCAGATGTGATAAGAATGCGCATGATAAGCCTTTCAGTTATGTTTTTATTATTATATCACAAAAATGAAGCGCTGTGAAACAAGTCATTTATCATTTTGTAATATAATTGTAATTGACAAAAATAAATAACAAAGATATAATGTAAATATAACGTATAGAAGGAGGGTGATAATATCGAAATCGGTAGTATTATTACGTGTCAACCTATTTCTTTCTCAGAAAAAATAACAGGAGTTGTGAGGAAAAAATACGCCAATACATTTCTCGTAGAAGTGATGTCTTGGGAAAATGACAGTCAAAATGAGTTAATGGCACATTATCGCTATGTTCTCGTTAAAAGATAAGTTGCGGCGATGTGCCAGTCTTTCTAATGTTTGAAGTCCCGAGGCAGCGGGAAGGTCGTCACGACCATTGCACAAGTGATTTGCGCAAGGTTTAGGCGTTTGAGATCACTTTACATAGTTCCACCTGCCAACACATATTTGCAGCATCCTTAAGTTAAGCTGATGCTGACTGAAAAAATGAGTTCTGACATCAAGATCAGAACTCATTTTTTAGTTAGCTGCTTTTTTAAGTTCACCTTGTGGGAAGTAAGTGCCTTCCTTCATGTCGTTAATAAAGACATGGATGGCAGATTTGGGTGCACCGGTGTTTTTGATGACAGCTTCGGTGATATCGTGCGCGAGTGCAATTTTTTGCGCGTCGGTACGGCCTTCAAATAAATCAATATGGACAAATGGCATAGTGGTGACCTCTTTTCTGTTATAGAAGTATTTTGACACATTTTGAGGAAAAATTCAAGTTAAGCGCTGTGTCATCGTTATTAGAGGTGCCCTAAAATGTATATTAATAAGATTGAATAACAAAAGGTTTTTGAATTAAAAAATGAGATTAATTTTGAATCAGATGCGGTAGCTAGCAAAACTTTAGTTCAGTATAAAAATACAGGTATAACACTATTTTCTTTGGATAAAGATGAATCAATTAGTGAACATACGTCTCCTGGGGATGCTTTGGTTACGATACTAGAAGGAGATGCAGAGATTAGTATTAATGGTGAGGTATTTAGCTTAGTATGTGGACAAAGTATTATTATGCCCGCTGATGTTCCTCACGCTTTGAAGGCAATTACATCATTCAAAATGTTACTAGTTGTAATTAAAGAAGAGAAATAGGGAATTGGTATTGCGTCTATAAAAAGGTATGTGTTGACTAAGTATAAATAATTGAGTAAAAAATAAAGTCTATCAGTAAGCATAAACTGATGGACTTTATTTTGAAACAATGTATTTTATACTAGGGGACATACCAATTTTATCAGATATAATGTTGTTAAATTCATACATAATTATACCATCGAGATGATAACGAGTTTTAAAATTTTTATCAGGCGAAAATTCGTTTTGTCGCTTAATTATTTTATGATCTCTTATATTAATTAGTCTTTTGCTTCAAATTCTAGATTATCGTTATGATCTTATATATAGTTAAAGTTAATATTTTTTAGATTGAAAATCTAAAATATCTGAATCGATAATTTTTCCGTTTTCTATGATAGTTGCTTTACTTAAAACTTCATTTTCAGTTTTAAATATTAGATCATCAAGAAAGGGGAATATTGCTTGAGAGATACTTTTAGATGCGGTTCTATAAAGTAAACTGGGAGTATGATCAATAACATAGTGGTTGATTTGATCTTGTGTATATAAAGGGGTGTTCATCGTTGTAATATGGGAACTTTCGATACCACCCGCAACATCAGCAGAGATATCTATAATTAAAGTTCCAGCATTCATCTGTGCTAAATCATCAAGAGATATTAAGTGATCATGTCTGTTAACATCCCAAAGAGCAGCGTTTACAATAACATCATATTCATTAAGGGATTTACTTAATAATTCCTCTTGATTATGTTTAAATACCGTAACGTCGGCACCAAGACCTTGTAATATTTTTATTGCGCCAAAAGCAACATTCCCTCGACCTATCACTGCAACTTTTGTATCATAGGGCATTTGTCCTGTTAGAAGAAAGGCATGCATAATTGCTGCCTCACCAGCAAGTTCGTTATTACGCCAAAAGATATGTCGATTATCTGAATACATTTCTTCCCAAGCAATAGCACGAACTTTGGTTTCTAAAAGTAAATTTGTAATATCTTGATTTTGTTTTGCATGAAGCCATCCAAAAACAGTCTGATGTTTCTGTAATCGATGTAAAAAATCAGACTCGCCAATCTTTGGATCACAAATAATGTCTTGTTCTAACGCAACATCTCGAGATACAATATGAGCACCTAAGTTTGTGTAATTATTATCTGAAATTCCTAAATCACTGCCATAATTCTTTTCCAAATAAATTGAATTTGGATCTACTAATTTAGATAATTCCTGAGGTAATAATGCGATACGACGTTCATACTTTTTATGACTTTTTAAAAAGCCAATTGTATTTTGATTGTTCATATTGCTCCATTCGTTGAGCGACTATTAATAGTTTCTGACAATCGTTCTAGTCTTAGTATAACACGAAAACGATTTCATTAACGAAAAGATTAATAAATATTGCTTAACTAACAATAAGAAAGTAAATATAAAAAGTACTAATTGATTGATTTGCTGTTTTTTAGAGGTACTAATTACAAATTTTGGTTATAATAAATTCAATTGATAGAGAAAATTTAAATATGTTCAATCTAGTATAAAATTGATATTCTATTATACTAGCATTCTTGTGTTTTTGTTTGGTGTTGGTTTCCTGATCCTAGCACAGATTAGAGGGGGAGAAAATACTAAAAAATCTCAAAGTCTAAGTGATGAAAAGACAGTCACGGACGGGTCTATATTTCGATAATAGGGTATGAAAGGTATCTCAAATTTTGCTCTGAATCGCTGAAAAAGAGATATTAACATGATATAATAGAGAGTATCAGTTTACTCTCTATTTTTTTTGACGAAAGGTAGAGATGTATGTATAAAATAAAACTATCAAGCGGAAAGTATAAATTTTTTGATAAATATCAAGGTGTTGACGGGAAATGGCGACAAGTTTCTTGCACCATGAACTCAACAAGTCGAGAATCAAAAAAAGATTGCTCAAAATACGCTTGAATTAAAAATTAAGGAGAAACTCGGAAAAAACAAATCTTCTTCAAAACTAAAAAAAGTAACAGTTAATGAAGTTTATGCGGAATCTTCTAAAATTCGTAAAGCGGAATTAGCTGAAACAACTTTCCTAAATGAAACTTATGGTTTAAAAGACTTTATTGCAACCTTTGGTGAACGAATTATTTCAAATATAGAAACACTGGAGATGCAAGAATATCTATTTTCAAAAGAATACTCGAATAAAACGCGTCATACTTTAAAATTGCGAATTAGTAAAGTCTTTGAATATGCGTACCAAATGGGTATTACTGAGTTTAATATCATGGATAGAGTTATCTTGCCCAAAGATAAGAAAACTCTTGAAAGTATTGCAAAGCGAAATCAAAAATTTTTTACGCTAGATGAGATGCGTATTCTTTTGAATAGCATGAGAAAAAATGCTTATGACGATGAACAACTTTTATTTGCTGACTGTGTTGAATTTTTATTCTTGACAGGATTGAGGATTGGTGAGGCAATGGCACTCCAATGGTCTCACGTTGACGTGTTAAACGCAACAATGTATATAGAATACAGTTGGAATGCAAATCTAAGAAAATTAGGGCCGACAAAGAATGCTCAGTCAATACGATATGTTTTTTTGAATCAACGATGTTTAGAGATACTGGATAGACTTCGAAAACGGAATCTAAATTCAAATTTTGTCTTTGTTAAATCAAATGGGTTTCAAATTTCCAATCAAGCAATTAATCTTTACATGAAAATGGAAGGGGCTAGAGCTAACTTATTTGGAAAAGATTCATCTATATTTTCAGCGCATATGCTTCGTCATAGCCACATCACTCAGATGGCAGCACTAGGTGTGCCACAAAAAGCATTGATGGAGAGAGTCGGACATAGTGATTCACGTATTACGAATAATATTTACACGCACGTATTACCGGAATCACGCCAAGAAATGAATCTAAAACTGAATAATATTGTTATTTAATTTAGCACCATAGAACGTAAAAATTAGCACCAAAAAAGTATACAAAACGAGGGAAATACGGGGAAGTATGAGGAAGTTAGATATTCTTATTATCAGTCTAAAGCCAATATTTATAAGGGTTTGGGGAATAGTGAGGAAGAGTAGTGAAAGAGTGAAAATTTTATGGCACAATTATATTTTAAGTACGGCACGATGAACAGCGGCAAATCGATTGAAATTCTCAAAGTGGCGCATAACTACGAGGAACAGGGCAAGCCTGTCGTGATCATGACAAGCGCGCTCGACAACCGAGATGAGATTGGCGTCGTCAGTTCGCGGATCGGCATGCGCGAACAAGCCGTTCCCATCGATGCGGCCCTAGATGTTTTTGACTATGTTGCTAAACTCCCAGAAAAACCCTACTGCATCTTAATAGATGAAGCCCAATTTCTCAGCAAAAAGAATATCTATGATTTTGCTAGAGTGGTAGATGAACTTAACGTCCCAGTCATGGCCTTCGGCCTAAAAAATGATTTCCAGAATGACTTATTTGAAGGCAGCAAATATCTCTTGCTCCTAGCTGACAAAATCGAAGAAATCAAAACGATCTGCTGGTTTTGTAGCAAGAAAGCGACCATGGTTTTGCGCACAGAAAACAATCAACCCATCTATGAAGGCAGTCAAATCCAAATCGGTGGCAATGAAAGCTACCTCCCCGTTTGTCGCAAACATTGGTTTAAGCCTGACCTTTAAAATGCAGTAAAATAAGGAGATTGTCCATGATTACGGAAACCCAACGCCTCTATCTTCGTAAAATCACACAGGCAGATTACGCTGTGATTGCCAAAATCCTTCAGGATGATGAGGCCATGTTTGCCTACAATGGCGCCTTTTCTGACGAAGCAGTGGCGCAATGGTTTGATAATCTGATGACCCAGTATCAAACGCGTGGGTTTAGTCTATGGGCAGTCGTCCTAAAAGAAACTGACCAAGTCATCGGCCAATGTGGTCTGACTTTGCAAGAAGTTCAAGGTGAAACGGTCACAGAGATTGGTTATTTATTTGACCGAGATTATTGGCACCAAGGTTATGCCATTGAAGCAGCACAAGCTTGTAAAGCCTACGCCTTTGATGTTTTGGGGGTTGAACGTGTCTACTCACTGATCCGTGAGACCAATATCTCCTCGATGAATGTGGCCATTCGTAATGGCATGACTGTTCGTGCTAGAATCATCAGAACACGGCGGGGTGCAGAGTTATTTTATTATGCCTTTGCAGTTGATAAAAGTTAGCGACCCTTGCTCAAATACCTGCCACCATTGATAAGAAAAATATAGAAAATAAAATAAGGAAGTAATCAAATCATATGTTCGACCAACTACAAATTATGGCTGACCGTTACGAAGAATTAGGCGGTTTGCTTAGCGACCCAGAAGTCGTTAACAATACCAAGCGCTTTATGGCCTTGTCAAAAGAAGAGGCCTCTTTGCGCGAAACCGTGGCAGCTTATGCGCGCTATGTCGACGTAACAACTGGGATTTCAGATGCTGAAGAAATGCTGTCAGACTCAAGCCTTGACGCTGACGAAGCTGACATGTTCAAAGAAGAACTCAAAGCGCTGAAAGCTGAAAAAGCAACCTTAGAAGAAGACATCAAAATTCTTTTGTTACCGAAAGACCCGAATGATGACAAAAATATCATCCTCGAGATTCGTGGTGCCGCTGGTGGTGATGAAGCTGCGCTTTTTGCTGGCGATTTATTGGCCATGTACCAAAAATACTCTGAAAATCAGGGCTGGAAATTTGAGATTTTGGAATCAAACGTGACCGAAATCGGTGGTATCAAAGAAGTCTCAGTCATGATTTCAGGTAACAGCGTCTACTCGAAACTCAAATATGAAAGTGGCGCGCATCGTGTTCAACGTGTGCCAAAAACAGAGACTCAGGGGCGTGTCCATACCTCAACAGCAACGGTGCTCGTCATGCCCGAAATCGAAGATTTCGACATCGACATTGACCCGAAAGACCTGCGTATCGACATCTACCATGCTTCTGGTGCCGGCGGACAGAACGTCAACAAAGTCGCAACAGCCGTTCGGATCGTCCATGAACCGACGGGGATCAAGGTGGAGATGCAGGAAGAACGAAATCAGCAGAAAAACCGTGACAAGGCCATGAAGATCATCAATGCCCGAGTTTACGATTATTTCGCGCAGATCGAGCAGGACAAAAACGATGAGTTTCGCAAGTCGACCGTCGGAACAGGTGACCGTTCTGAGCGGATCCGTACCTACAATTTCCCGCAAAACCGCGTGACCGACCACCGCATCGGCCTGACCTTGCAAAAACTCGACACGATCTTATCAGGTAAACTTGACGAAGTCGTCGACGCCCTGATCCTTTTCGATCAAACGCAAAAACTCGAGGCCTTGAAACAATGATCAGCTGGTATGACGCCGCTGGTCATTTATCCGAGGACATGGTGGCAGACTTCCGTCAAACCTTGCTGACTTGGTACGACGAAAGTGGACGGACGCACCTCCCTTGGCGGATAGACAAGGAACCCTATCACATCTGGGTCAGCGAAATCATGCTGCAACAAACCCAGGTCGAAACAGTCATCCCTTACTATGAACGCTTTCTGGCAGAATTACCAAGGGTCCAGGATTTAGCCGAAGCAGATGAAGAAGTCCTGCTCAAACTCTGGTCGGGCTTAGGCTATTATTCTCGTGTTAGAAATATGCAAAAAGCAGCCCAACAAGTCATGGCAGACTTTGACGGCCAGTTGCCAACAACGAGTCAAGACCTACAAACCTTAGCGGGTATTGGCCCCTATACAGCAGCAGCGATTGCTAGTATCAGTTTTAATGAAGTCGTACCAGCGCTTGACGGCAATATGTTTCGCGTGTTTGCAAGACTGCTGAAAATTGATGCAGATATTGCGCAACCTAAATCACGGAAAATTTTTTATGACATTATTTTACCCATTGTTGATCCAGATCGACCAGGTGATTTCAACCAAGCCGTGATGGATCTGGGGACTTCTTTGATGCGTGCCAAAACTGAGACCTTGGCGGATTCACCTTTTGCGCGCTTTAATCTCAGCTATCAAGAAGGGCTAGAACTGACGTTTCCAGTCAAGTCTAAAAAAGTCAAGCAAGTCCAGAAGTTTTATGCAGCCCTTATCTCTGAAAAAGACGGCAGCTTGGCTTACACGCAACGCCCCAAAACAGGTCTGCTTGCTAACTTTTGGACTTATCCTTTGCTAGAATTTGACTCGTGGGATGCGATTTATGACGGTGTTTCTGAGTGTTTCGAAGCCGCTAAACAACTGAATATCACGCCAGTCACACACATCTTTACACACCAAAAATGGCAAGTCATGCTTGTTCAAGTTGCAAATGAAGATGCCTCGTGGACTTATTTGTCAGATGATGCTTATGAAGCACTGCCACAGACGACTTTACAGCTTAAACTCCAAGCAGCTTTGAAAGAGAATTTATGACCTACTTACAAGCCTTTCAAAAATATGAAAAACAATTGGCGCGCCCAGAGGAGTTGCGCTATGTTTTTCGTTATGGCCGAAAACTCAGCTATACCGACTTTATCCTGCTGCTCAATACAGCCATTACTGAAGCCGATCAAGCCTACCTAACCGAGATATTCAACCGACTGGCACAGGATGAGCCTGCCCAGTACATCGTTGGTGAGACCGAGTTTTACGGTTTAACCCTTGATGTGGATGCGCGTGCCTTGATTCCGCGGCCGGAAACAGAAGAACTCGTTGCGCTGATTTTGGCGGAAAATGCGTCAGATGACTTGAAAGTCCTAGATATTGGGACAGGGACAGGCGCGATAGCTCTGTCACTCGCAAAAGCAAAGCCGACATGGCAAGTTCATGCAAGCGATATTTCACCAGATGCTTTGGCCTTGGCACAACAAAATGCGACTAAAAATGCGATAGAAAATATTGCTTTTACGCTATCAGACGTTTTCAGTAACGTTTCAGAAAACTATGATATAATTGTTTCAAATCCACCTTATATCGCAGATTTCGAGAAGGTGGAGATGGCTAAAAATGTCTTGGACTATGAGCCGCATCTTGCTTTGTTTGCTGAGGATAATGGGCTAGCCATTTATCAAAAAATAGCAGAAAACGCCCAGTCTTATTTGACAGACAAGGGCAAGATTTATTTGGAAATTGGGCATTTACAAGGCCAAGCTGTTAGCCAACTTTTTCAGCATCATTTTCCTGATAAACGGGTCAGAGTCTTACAAGATTTAGCCGGAAAGGATAGGATGATTACCATTGACTGAATTACTTTTTCCCCAAGCACCACAAGATGTTCAGCGTGCCGTTGAGCTAATAAAATCAGGCCAATTAGTTGCTTTGCCGACTGAAACGGTTTATGGTTTATTCGGTCTCGCACTAGCAGATCATGTGGTCAAAAATATATATGACGTGAAACATAGAACTTATGATCATGCCCTTAATTTAAATATTTCGAATTTTGATGAAATGAAATTTTTCTCTCAAAATCAACCAAAATATCTCGAAAAGTTGTATAATAAATTTATGCCTGGCAGCCTAACGATCATTCTAGAAGCCAATGAAAAGGTTCCTAGTCTGGTCAATAACGGTATGAATACAGTCGGCTTTCGTGTCCCAGCCAACCCAACGACGCTTGCAATTTTGCGTCAAACAGGCCCCTTAGTGGGCCCATCTGCTAATCTGACTGGAAACCCAAGCCCCAAAACCGCACAAGACGTGTTGACGGATTTGGACGGCCAGATTGCAGCTGTTGTGAAGGCTGATGAGAGTATCTCGGGCATTGATTCGACGATTGTAGATTTGACAGGTAAGACGCCCATAATCTTGCGCCAAGGTGCGCTAACTTTAAGAGAAATTATCGAGGAGATAAAGGATGATATTTGACCAGCCAAACTACGAAGCTTTTGACCAAGAACTCTGGGATGCAATCCATGCAGAGGAAAAACGTCAACAACAAAATATTGAACTCATCGCCTCTGAAAATGTTGTTTCAAAAGCTGTGATGGCCGCTCAAGGCTCGCTTTTGACCAACAAATATGCTGAAGGCTATCCTGGTAATCGCTACTATGGCGGTACTGAATGCGTTGATATTGCTGAAAATTTAGCAATTGAACGCGCAAAAGAACTTTTTGGCGCTAAATTTGCCAATGTGCAAGCTCACTCCGGCTCACAAGCCAACGCTGCAGCTTACCTGGCTTTAATCGAACCTGGTGACACCGTCATGGGTCTTGATTTGGCAGCTGGTGGGCATTTGACACACGGCTCACCAGTCAACTTCTCTGGTAAAACGTATAACTTTGTTGGCTACAATGTCGATAAAGAAACAGAATTATTGGATTACGAACAAATTTTAGCGCAAGCTAAAGCGGCGCAACCTAAATTGATTGTTGCGGGTGCGTCTAGCTACTCACGCACAATTGATTTTGCGAAATTCCGTGAAATCGCTGATGCGGTTGGTGCAAAATTCATGGTTGATATGGCACATATCGCTGGTTTGGTAGCTGCTGGTCTGCATCCAAATCCAGTACCTTATGCTGATATTACAACTTCTACGACCCACAAAACCCTCCGTGGTCCGCGTGGTGGTCTCATTTTGACAAATGACGAAGTTTTGGCTAAGAAAATTAACTCTGCCATCTTCCCAGGTATTCAAGGTGGTCCTTTGATGCACGTTGTCGCTGCAAAAGCTGTTGCTTTTAAAGAAGCATTGGATCCTAGCTACAAAGATTATCAAGCGCAAGTCATCAAAAACGCTAAAGTCATGGCTGAAACCTTTGAAAATGCTGGTTTACACGTGATTTCTGGTGGGACGGATAACCACATGTTCATGCTCAATGTCACTGGCTTTGGCATCAACGGTAAAGAAGCTCAAAATCTCTTGGATACGGTCTCAATTACTTTGAACAAAAATGCAGTCCCTTACGAAACTTTGAGCCCGTTTAAAACATCAGGTGTCCGGATTGGTTCAGCTGCTGTCACATCACGTGGTTTCAAAGAAGCGGAAGCAACAAAAGTAGCAGAATTTATCATTCGTGCTTTCCAAAACAAGGACGACCTAGCGGCGCTTGATCAAATCAAATCAGAAGTGATTGCCTTGACGGATGCTTTCCCACTTTACGAAGCTTAATACTAATGGATTTATATATCAAAAAAGCGATTTTACACGCTTTTGACCCAGGTCAACCCGAGATTACCTTCTCGGAAAATCTCATGGAGTTGACGCCTGTCATGCTTGACTATGTGACAAAAAAAGTAGAAAAAATCTATTCTGATGATGCCAAACGTGGCGTTTTAACAGAAGAAAATCACTTTTTATCGCTAGTAACAGATGATTTTATCGCATCAACGATTGCCGTTGCGAATTTCTGGCGAGAAGAGTTTATCTTGTCAGAAAAACAAAAGCAAAACGACTTGCTTTTTGTTGCCTATGAATTAGAGACTCAGCCACATTTTGCTTTTATCAGATTGTCGCTGCGGGATTCTTTTTCGCATGACTTCGATACGGCAACAGGACAAATCAAGATTCGTAAAACCGAGTCTTCATTACCAGGGGCTGGATCAGCTGCCGATGAAGCGATTGCCATCAATCGCAATACGTTTAGCTACCATTTGCTTGAAAAACGGATCAAGTACAAC
This sequence comes from Lactococcus sp., assembly GCA_047833645.1. Lineage (GTDB taxonomy): Bacteria > Bacillota > Bacilli > Lactobacillales > Streptococcaceae > Pseudolactococcus. The sequence continues at coordinate 692,937 of CP181259.1, read as the reverse complement.
GGCAAAAATTATAACTATTTTTCAGAAAATCTGTTAGCTGAAAAGCCTGAGATTTCTGTTAATAAAGCGATTAAAACGATTAAAAAGACAGCAGAGTCTGTCGCTAAGTCTTTCGATGATGATGATTTTGCCTTTTCTCAAAAGGTGCAAAATGCGGTTTTTCATGCAGTCGAAAAGCAGGAAAATCTCAATCCAGAAGCACTTGCTGACCAATTATTTGCGGATAATTTGACGGCACGCTTGGCCTTTAAAGATCAAGTCAAGGAAGAAATTCCCGATAAGATTCGATTCGAGCAGATGCCGATGGAGAAAATCGAGAAAAAATTATCCAATCAAAAATTGTCATTGTCAAATGGGATAGAGATGATTGTGCCGCAAAGTCTATATGAAGATGCAGAAACGGTCGAATTTATCCAAAATGATGATGGCACTTACTCGATTATCATCAAAAATATCGAGGAAATCAAGAACAAATGGTAATCTCTGCTCGTTAAAACGTGGCTGGAAAGGAGGATGACTTGCTAAGAAAAATTAGAAATCTATTCCTCCTGGTCATCCTTGCGGGATTTGGATTTTGGGTCTACCGTACGCATGAAAACGTTAAAAACGTCATGCAGTATGATGACTTTGTCACGCAGACCCTGGAAAAACACGGTGTTTCAGGCAATCGTGAGTTAGTCCTGTCGATTATCTACACCGAAACCAAGGGGAAGCGCACCGATGTCATGCAGTCTACTGAATCGACCCATAATACGATCGAAACTGAAGAAGACAGCATCCATCAAGGCATTACCAATCTAACCGAGATGTTGGAATACTCCCATGAAAAAGGCGTCGACGTCTGGACAGGCGTCCAAGCCTATAACTTCGGCAAAGCCTATGTCGACTATATCGCTAAAAACGGCGGTAAGAACACCTTGACTTTAGCAGAAGCCTATTCGAAAGACGTCGTCGCACCAAGCTTGGGCAATACAACAGGCGAGGAATATTATCACATTACCCTAGATTCGCTTTTGTTTAACAAAGGCAAGCTCTATAAAAATGGCGGTAACATCTTTTACGCGAAAGAAGTTCGCTGGAACATGAAAATCGTTCATTTATTTAACTGGTGAAAGCCAGTTTTTTTTGATACACAAAAACTTTTTTTGCTATAATAAAAGGACGATGATAATCTATGATGATAAAAAATTTGAAGCCCCTCTTGCCACCCTGATTGCTTTTGATAATGCTGGTGTGATCGCAGCACTCGCTGAAATCGAAAAATGGCAGCAGACGCATTATCTGGTTGGCTATATCCGTTATGAAACCAAGGACGTTTTCTTAGGCAAGCCGATCAAATCTGACAGCCCCCTCCTCTACTTTCAAGTTTTTGAAGGCTTCACGCCCTACGTCCCGAAAAATGCGCCAGAGATTAGCCTAAGTCCCCAAGCACAATTGACATTCTCAGATTACGCAGCAGCCATTGCTGAAATCAAGCAAGAACAGCGCGATGGCAACACCTATGAAGTCAACTATACCTATGATTATCAGGTGCCTTATGCTGGCGATGACTTAGCGCTCTATGAACACCTCTTGACTAAGCAGCGGACGCCTTATAATACCTATATCAAAAATGAGTATGATACCTTGCTCAGCTTTTCGCCTGAACTCTTTTTTGAAATTGAGGATCAGCACATCACGACGCGGCCGATGAAAGGCACGGTCAAACGAGGACAGTCAGCAGCAGAAGATGCTAAGCGTATTGAATTTCTTAAAACAGATGAAAAAAATCGGACAGAAAATGTCATGATAGTTGATCTCATGCGTAATGATCTGGGCAGAATCGCTGAGAACGGGAGTGTCAAAGTCACCAAGCTATTCGAAGTGGAAACACACGCCACCGTCCACCAGATGACCTCGCAAATTGAGGCAGATTTGAAGCCAGATACTGATTTATTGGCGATTTTTCAAGCCCTATTCCCCAACGGCTCTATCACCGGTGCTCCGAAAATATCAACCATGGCCATCATTGAGCGTCTGGAAAAAGGCAATCGTGATATTTATTGCGGTGCCATTGGTTTCCTGAGTCCAGAGAAGATGACCTTTAGCGTACCGATTCGTATTTTGCAACGTCGGACAGGTGCTGATCACTTCAAATATCGAGTGGGTGGCGCCATTGTTTGGGATTCAGATACCGCCGATGAATGGTTGGAGACCCAGACGAAAACGGCTTTTTTACAAGATGATTTTCAGTTGATTGAGACCATTCAAGTTGAAAATGGTCAGTTAACCTTTAAAACGGAGCACTTCAAGCGACTGCAAAAATCCGCTGCCTACTATGGCTTTAAGTTCAATCCAGATTTATTGACCTTCCAACCTGAACAAGATGGTATGCTACGCTTGGTCCTCAGTCGTGATGGTAAGTTTGAGACCTCATATCGACCGATCAAAGCCTTTAACACCGTTGCTTTATCCCCAATGACCATTGACAGTCGTGCCGATTTTCTTAAACACAAAACAACCTATCGCCCAAATTTTCAAGCCAAAGACGAGATTTTTGTCAATGAGCGGGGGGAGTTGACTGAAATGTCGCGTGCGAATTTGATTCTGGAGATTGATGGGGAGTGGCTGACGCCGCCTTTATCAAGTGGGTTATTGCCGGGGATTTATCGTCAGTATTTATTAGATTCCGGTAAGTGCCGTGAGCAAGTCCTATATCGAGAGGATTTAACCCGAGCAGATAAGATTTTCTGCTGTAACTCAGTTCAAGGTGTCAGGGAAGTTTTTTTGCTATAAGTTGAGACTATAACCAACCGCTGTTTTTAACAAATTTCCAATTGAGGTAAAGTTTGTTAGAATAGTCTTATGAAAATAACTGACATTTATCGAGAAAAAAATCTTCAGAAGAAATCCGTCATTTCTCTGGAAGTCTTCCCGCCCAAAACTGACGCGGGCATTGAAACTATCTATCAAACAGTGGCTGGCTTGACCCACAAACCAGATTATATCAGTGTGACCTATGGCGCTATGGGCAGTCTAGGTCGTGAAAATAAAACACTTGAGATTGCTGAAAAAATCAAAAAAGAGTATGGCATCGAAACCATGCACCATTTGACATCGATTAATAATAATCCGGAACAAATCACAGAAATTTTGGCGGAGATTAAGGCTAAAAACGTCCAAAATATTCTAGCCTTGCGTGGGGATTTGCCTAAAAATACGGATGTGACAGGCTGTCCGGATATTTATCATTATGCGCATGAACTCATCACGGACATCAAAAAAACGGGTGATTTTGACATCGCTGCCGCCATTTATCCGGAAGGTCATGTTGATAGTCCACTGGATGTTGAAAATATCGAGCACGTCAAACGCAAATATGATGCAGGCGCCAACTTTTTCATCAGCCAGCTCTTTTTTGACAACGACAAGTTTTTAAGGCTTAATGACTACGTTAAAAATTCAGGAATTGAAGCACCGATTGCCGCAGGTATCATGCCAGTCTTGCAAGCCTCTCAAGTGGCGCGGATGCTCTACTTCGGTGCCAGTCTACCGACACGCCTGATTAAAATCGTCAACAAATACAAGGATTCGCCAGAAGACCTGCAAAAAGCCGGCATGGACTACACCTGCAAACAAATCGACGACCTTTTAGCTCGTGGCGTCGACGGCGTGCACATCTACACCATGAACAAACCCTTCGTCGCCAATACCATGATGGACCGTTATTTGTAAGCGCATGAGATGCTAGCGCCCTCGGTAAATGGTAGCAGTTAAGACGTGAAGTCTGTTAATTTTTAAAAAGAAAAGCCTTGGTTCATCAGGAAATGAAGGGGCTATAATAAATCGCCTGAGAAATTTTCCCACACGATTTATTATAGAACCCAAAATTGAGAGTGAACAGATTAAAGAAACAGCTTTTTATGAGGCTGTTTCTTTGCATTTCTACTAAATTTTCTTCTGTAATAAGTTATCGCCTATTTGGGGTTACTTTAGTTGATATTGAAAAATGCGAAAATGTTATAATCGTATTAAAAAAGTGAAGTTAAGAGGAAATTATTTTGAAAAGAAATGAAGAAGCGGTATCAAACTTGAGTTCAACGATTATCAATGATATGCAACAAATTATTGATGCGGCTCAAAATCGTGCGATTCAAAGTGTTGACTTTGAAAGAGTAAGAATGTATTGGAAAATTGGTCAGCGAATTGTGACTGAAGAACAAGCTAGTGTTGATCGTGCTGATTATGGTAAACAACTTTTAAAAGGCTTGGGAAAACATCAATCATCAGAATTTGGTAGCGGCTTTTCGGAACGTAATTTGAGATATGCTAGAAAATTTTATCAAACTTATCCAATTTGGAACGCAGTGCGTGCCGAATTAGGTTGGTTTCAATATCGTTTATTAAGCGCAGTATCAGATGGAGATAAACGCCATTTTTATGAAGTTGAGACCATAAAAAATCATTGGACTGGTCGAGCATTACAGAGACAAATTGAGTCATTGCTTTTTGAGAGATTACAACTTAGCACGAATAAAGAAAACGTACTGGCAATCGCCAATGAAGCACGAATTCCTGCTAAACCTAAGGATATAATCAAAGATCCAACAGTATTAGAATTTTTGGGTTTGAAATCTGAATCAAGTTATCGTGAGAGCGATTTAGAGAATGCCTTAATTGAGCATTTGCAGGAATTTTTACTTGAACTTGGAAATGGTTTCTCATTTGTTGCAAGACAAAAAAGGATTACGCTAGATGATGATGATTTTTATGTTGACCTTGTTTTCTATAATCGGTTACTGAAAGCTCATGTTTTATTTGAAATCAAGACACATCGTTTGACACATGAAGATTTAGGTCAACTTCAAATGTATGTCAATTACTATGATAGAGTGGAAAAGCTAGAGGACGAAAGTAAAACAATAGGTGTCCTACTTTGTACTGCAAAAAATGATGAGTTGGTCAAATTTGCTTTGCCGGAAAATAATGAAACGATTATTGCCAGTAAGTATCAGTTTGTTTTACCAACTGAAGCAGAGCTATTGGAGCAGATCAATGAAGTGGAGAAAGAGTTGCAGGAGTGATAGCGTATCTAAAATATTAATCATTATTTTCAATTGGTAAAGCTATCGTTGAGGATTAATATGCGTTGATAGAACTGTTTTTTGACTTAATAACTCACTCTGAAGTCATCAAAGCGTTTTAAAATGCAGAAATTGGCAGTTTTGATGATCGTCATTGTCTCCTCAATTAATCATCTTAAAGTCATCAAAATCTGGTGAATGATCAAGTTTCACATCTAAATAATCCACACGACCATAAGGTGATGGCGATTTTCGAACCTCACTGATAAATTTTTGAAGACTGAGCTTATCACTTGATTGAGCAAAAATTGTGACAGACCCATCGTTTTCATTCTTGACGGTTCCTTTGATGTTGAGGCGATTGGCTAACTGAAAGGTCATATAGCGGAAGCCAACCCCTTGCACACGACCCGTGGCGTTTAACTTGACTTTATTCATTTATCTCACTCACTTTCTATTAAAGATTCATCTCATTTATTTCATTATACCAAATTGATAGCGTTTTCTACTTTTTTTATCTCTAAATGGCACTAAGGAAGTCTCATTCATGCTAAAATAGACCTATGGAAATCATCACATCAAAAGACAACACACGCGTCAAGAACGCGAAGAAACTTTATAAAAAGAAAAACCGCACCAGCTCTTATTTGATTGAGGGGCAGCATTTATATGAAGAAGCTTTGGCATCTGGCGCGGAGTTCAAGCAGATTTTTGTGACGGAGAAATTTGCGGACACACCAGATGCAACGCTTATCTCAGACGAGGTCATGAAGTTTTTATCAGACGCTGAAACACCGCAAGGCATTATCGCGGAAATTAGTCTAGAGGCGTCAACTCTAAAGCCTGAACAATTAAAAAAACTCCTGATTTTGGAAAATGTTCAGGATCCGGGGAATGTCGGCACCATGATTAGAACGGCTGATGCTGCTGGTTTTGACGGCGTCATTTTGACAGTTGGTAGCGCCGACATCTACTCGCCAAAAGTTTTGCGCACCATGCAAGGCTCACACTTTCATCTCCCGATTTTTCAGGAAAATGACGCGCAGGCTTTATATCAACGCTTGAAAACTCAGGGAACGACAGTGATTGCGACCACCTTATCAGAGACATCGGTAGACTATCGAACCCTCAGTCAACCTGAAAAGTTTGCCCTCATCATGGGGAATGAAGGGGCCGGTATCACACCAGAAACATCAGTTATCGCTGATATTTTAGCACATATTAATATGCCAGGTCAGGCAGAGTCTTTAAATGTTGCAGTTGCTGCAGGTATTATGATTTTCTCCTTGACAGACTAGCATTTTCCTGATATACTTGTAAAGTTGAGTTATGCAGCCGCGAGGTAGGGCATCGTCAACATTTTCAGTGTTACAAAGTAACCAAAGCTGTGAGGCGAACTGGAAATGCACGAACCGGAAACTTGCAAAACATGCTCTTCAAATCAAATTTTTGAAGGAGACATCTACATGTCACGTTACACAGGTCCATCATGGAAACAATCACGTCGTCTCGGCGTATCACTTACAGGTACTGGTAAAGAAATCGCACGTCGTAACTACGTACCAGGTCAACACGGTCCAAACAACCGCTCAAAACTTTCTGAGTACGGTTTGCAATTGGCTGAAAAACAAAAACTCCGTTTCACTTACGGCGTTTCTGAACGTCAATTCCGTAACTTGTTTGTTCAAGCGACTAAAGCAAAAGAAGGCACACTTGGTTTCAACTTCATGGTACTTCTTGAGCGTCGTCTTGACAACGTTGTTTACCGTCTTGGTTTAGCAACAACTCGTCGTCAAGCACGTCAATTCGTTAACCACGGTCATATCTTGGTTAACGGTTCACGTGTTGACATCCCATCATACCGCGTTAACGTTGGTGATGTGATCTCAGTTCGCGAAAAATCAGCTAAAGTACCAGCAATCCTCGAAGCAGTTGAAGGCACACTTGGACGTCCAAGCTTCATCACATTCGACGCTGACAAACTTGAAGGCACATTCGCACGTTTACCAGAACGCGATGAAATCAACCCAGAAATCAACGAATCACTCGTCGTTGAATACTACAACAAACAAATGTAATTTATCAAAAGCTCTAAACCTTTTGTTTATAAGGTTTGGAGCTTTTTTTATTTCCCTGAGACAAACAAATGTAAGCGAAGTCGAAAGCCAAAGGCTTTCAGCGGAGCGTCATTTGTTTGTCTACGAGGATTTTCGAAACGCGAAACCCAAATCGAGTAGACAAATGTAACACTGCAAAAGACTTGGTACTTAATACAAAGTACTCAAGTCTTTTTTATTGGCTCTTTGTCAACTGTAGTGGGTAGATGAAAAGCTAACACCTAGAGAGGACGAACTTCGTCCTCTCTTTCTTTATGTTCAATGCAATCAAAATCCGTTTTTTAAAGTTTTCAAAGTTCCTGAAACCAAAGGCATTTCTCTTAATGACTTTGATGAGATTATTGGTAGCTTCCAGTTTGGCGTTTGAATAAGGCAATTCCATGGCGTTTAAAACCTTGTCTTTATCCTTTAAAAATGTCTTCAATACCGTCTGGAAAATAGGATTAACGATGGCTATTTCCTGTTCGATGAGGTCAAAGAAATGGTCTTAGTTCTTCTCTTGGAAATGAAATAAGAGAAGCTGATAGAGTTCATAGTGTTGTCGTAGTTCCTCGGAGAAAGACAGGAGTTTTTCTAGGATTTCCTTGTTAGTCAAATGCATTCGAAACATAGGGCGATAAAATCGTTTATCGCTGAGTTTACGGCTATCTTGTTGTATCAATTTCCAGTAACGTTTCAAGGCTCGGTATTCCTGCGATTTTCTGTCGAATTGATTCATAATTTGAATACGGACACGGTTCATAGCACGACTAAGGTGTTGCACGATATGAAAGCGATCGAGTACAATTTTTGCATTCGGAAAAAGCTGTTTAGCAAGTTGATAATAGGGACTAAACATATCCATGGTAATCACTTTGACCCGATTTCTAACCTTTCTAGGATAGCGTAGAAAGTGGTTTCGGATGGTTGCTTGAGTTCTTCCGTCGAGAATGGCGATGATATTTAGGGAGTCGAAATCTTGAGCGATGAAGCTCATTTTCCCCTTCTTGAAGGCATACTCGTCCCAACTCATCACCTCAGGTAGGGTATTCCAATCCGTTTCAAACTTGAACTCATTGAGCTTTCTCATAACTGACGATGTTGAAATTGATAGCCTGTGTGCAATATGTTTCATTGCTTGATTTTCGATGAGTAATTGTGCGATTTTCTGGTTAACAGCGACAGAGATTTGGTGGTTCTTCTTGACAAGAGGAGTTTCAGCGACCGCCATTTTTCCGCAATCTTTACACTTGAAACGACGCTTTCTAAGGCGGATAAGTAAAGGGTAGCCAGCAGTTTCTAGGTAGGGGATTTTAGAAGTTTTCTGGTAGTCGTACTTAGCCATTTGTCCCTTGCATTTTGGGCATTTAGGGGCTGTGTAGTCCAAGTGACCGTGGAGTTCTAAGTGAGTCCCCATATCATATTCATCAGTGATAGTGATATTTTTGTCTTTAATTCTGAGAAAATTTGTGATAAGATTTAGTTGTTCCATATGAGTCTTTCTAATGTGAGTTTCGTCGCTTTTCATTATAGGTCATATGGGACTTTTTTTCTACACTAAAAAAGGCTCCATAATCTCTACAGTGGATTTACCCACTACAGAAATTATAGAGCCTTTTTATTCAGAATTAAAAACTAGCAAGAAACTAGCAAATTCCAACAAATTTTTTGCTATAATGAAACTATTACACTTCAGGAGTCAGTCATGTCAAAAAGATACACCTTTAGGGATGGGATGAAAGCTGCCCTCCCCGTCAGTCTAGGCTACATCAGCATCGGCGCGGCATTTGGCATTGTCGCCATCGCCCAGGGCTTTAGCCTCTGGCAGATTGCCTGCCTGTCCATTTTCCTCTACGCCGGCTCCGGTCAGTTCATCATCATCGCCATGATGGCCGTTCACGCACCAATCGCCATTATCACCCTAACCATCTTCCTCGTCAACTTCCGCATGTTCCTCCAAAGCCTGACCGCCACGCAAATCTTCCCCCACCAGTCCCTCAAATCCGGCATCGGCATGGGCACCCTGATGACCGATGAATCCTTTGGCCTTATGGTTTTGGAATATGCGACTAATACACCGATCACAACAGCCTGGATGCAGGGTGTCAACGTGATGAGTTATCTGACATGGATCGTGTCGACCCTCTTAGGAGCAGCGGTAGGCAATCTCATTCCGAGTCCGGAAAAGTTTGGCATCGATTATGCACTAGTGGCCATGTTTATAGGTCTATTAGTCTTGACCTTAGACTCTATGGTGAAAACAGAGCCTTTAAGGATTGTCTTGACCGTCTTGGTGAGTTCAGCCGTGATTTATGGTGTCGCAGGGATTGTCACCTCTAGCTATGTGGCTGTCTTGATTGCGACAATTATCGGTGCTTTAATTGGCGCCGTGATGTCAAGGCCAAAGGTCGCTAGAAAGACAGAGGTGGTCTGATGTATTTTTATCTTGCTTTATTTTTCAGCGTTATCGTCACCTGGCTACCCAGAATTTTACCTTTCCCGCTGGCTAAGCTGGTCCAATTTCCAGCCTTCTTTAAACGCTTTTTAAACTACTTATCGCTCTCGATGATGACCAGTTTGATGGTTTCTGAGCTCTTGGTCTTGCACCCCAATGCGCTACCGAGTCTGGACGGGCTGAGATGTCTCGCCATGATACCGGCCATGGTGGTAGGCTACTGGCGGAAATCTTTGATGTTAGCTGTTTTGACGGGTGTCGTTGCCATGGCCCTCTTACGTTTGTTATTTTAAAGTTACCGTCGGGTAACTTTTTTGTATGCGCGTTATTTTTTTTGTGAAAATAAGTCTTAAGTCCCATGAAAGTTTTCTGGAAAAGTTCTATACTTATGAATATCACAACTGTTTTATGGAAAATAGAAAGGTCATCATCATGACAATCTTGGAACTAAAAAATATCAAGAAATCTTACTATCTGGGCAGAGAAGAATTTCCAGTTTTAAAAGGCTTGAGTCTCAGCTTTGACAAAGGGGACTTTGTCTCGATTCTCGGGGAATCTGGGGGCGGGAAATCGACCTTGATGAACATCATCGGTGGCCTTGATCGTAAGTACGAAGGGGAAGTCATTGTCAATGGCACCAAACAAGCGGATAAAAAAGAGAAATCAATGGACGAATATCGTAGAGATACCGTTGGCTTTATCTTCCAATCCTTTAATTTGGTTAGCTATCTCAGTGTCTTAGACAATGTCTTAATCTCACTAAAAATGACCAATTTGTCGCATAAGGCACAGATCAAGAAAGCGGAAGACCTGCTCAAACAAGTTGGCCTACTCGAACATAAAAAGAAAAATCCCAACCAATTATCAGGTGGTCAAAAACAACGTGTTGCCATTGCCCGCGCATTAGCTAATGACCCAGATATCATCATCGCTGACGAGCCAACTGGTGCACTGGACTCACAAAATACCAGTGATGTCCTTGGTATCTTGTCTGATATTGCCAAAAGCGGCAAGACCGTTATCGTCGTGACGCACTCGCAAGAAGTGGCTGACCACGGGACGCGTATCGTTCATCTGGCGGATGGTCAAGTCACTTCGGATGAGCGGATTAAACCTCCTTATAAGACTGTTGAAAAAGCCCGTGACTTTAAGACTAAAACACTTTCTTTTGGGGCGAAGGCACGTATCGCTTGGCAGCATTTCCTCAACAACTGGAAGCAAAATCTGATGATTATGATTGGCGTTGCCATCGGTCTCTTTTCAGTCATGTTCTTCCTTGGTTTAGGGAATGGCGCCAAAGGCTATATGAATAAAATGGTCACTGATTTGGCCAATCCCAATGTCCCCATGGTCATGAAACGTGTGACTACAGATGAGAACAAGAAAAACGACGAAGCCTTTCAAGAAACAACACGTTTGATGCCGCAAAATACGGAGAAAACAGCGATTTCTGACACCATGATCAGCAAGGTTGAAAAGCTAAAACACGTGAAGAAAATCGAAAAAGCTTTTGATGTGGCACTTGGAAACTCGACCGCTAGTCTTGGGACAACAAAAGAGCCTTTCACTGAAATCCAAACTTGGACAAGTGTCAACACGGATAGCTCACTTCTAGTGGGTCAAAAACCAAGTGAAGGGGAAGTGGTTGTCCCAGATATTTTTGCTAAAAAATGGGATAAAACGAACTGGAAAAAAATCGTTGGTCAAACCTTGCACCTTGAATATCAACTCCTCAACAAAGACGGTGCACCTGTGACCATCACCCAAGAGGTGAAAGTGTCAGGGATTACCAAAGGGACGCCTGGTCAAAGTACGTTGAGCATGAATTTTAAAACGATGCAAAAAGTCTTTGCAGCTAACAATATCGTCAGCGAGCCGAACTTCATCGTCCCAACAATCGATGATAGCCACAATGTCAAATCTATCGTCGGCAAAATTCAAAATTTGAAAACCGATGGTAAGAAAGACTTTGTCACCTTCTCACTCGGTGCGGTTTTGAAACCGATAAACGATATCACGTCCATTGTGACCATCGTCCTCGCGTTGATCGCAGGGATTTCACTTCTGGTGAGTCTGATGATGATCATCGCCACAACCTACATGTCAGTGGCAGAACGGACTAAGGAAATCGGTATCCTACGGGCTTTAGGTGCAAGAAAAGGGGATATTCGCCTGCTCTTTGTCATCGAAACTGTGATTTTAGGACTTGCCTCTGCCATCCTAGGGATCATTGTTGCCTTCATGGGAGAAGTTGGGGTCAACTCAGGTGTCAGTGACTTGCTTGATAAATACCATATCATCCAAATTTCAACTGGTGCTGTCATCGGCAGTGTCATCATCGCCATCGTCATTGCCTTGTTTGCTAGCCTCATGCCTGCAGGTAAAGCGGCAAGATTGAACCCGATTGAAGCCTTGTCTAACGACTAAGCTATCTGAAAAAGATTCGAAAGGATCTTTTTTGCTATCAGGTCTGAATTGGATGATTCAAAAACAATCCAATTGGGTGTTGGATTTTAAGGTGGACATGATATAATGTTAGCATGACACGATATAAAGCAAGAATTGCATATGACGGCACAGACTTTGCCGGCTTTCAAATCCAAAATAACGGCCGAACCGTTCAAGAAGAACTTGAGCGTGTTTTGGCAAGATTAAATTCAGGTCAGCCCGTTAAACTTCACGGCTCAGGTCGGACGGATAGTGGGGTGCACGCGCTAGCTCAAATCATTCATTTTGATTTGCCACAAGCGCGTGATGCCGAAAAATTGCGCTTTGCCCTAGACACTCAAACGCCTGATGATATTGATGTACTAGAGCTTGAGCTGGTCGCAGATGACTTTCACTCACGCTTCAACCCCCACAGCAAAACCTATCAGTACCGCCTGACCACTTCGCGTGCTAATAACCCCTTAACACGACGCTTTAGCTACCATTTTCCGAAAATCGTTGCCTTTGACAACATGGTAGCAGCAGCCCAGTTGTTGGTTGGTACTCATGACTTTACAGGCTTTACAGCCTCTGGCGCTACGGTTGAAGACAAGGTCCGCACGATTACACAAGCAGATGTGGTGAGAAGTGGGACGGATGAAATACTTTTCATTTTTTCTGGTAATGGGTTCTTATATAAGCAGGTTAGAAATATGGTTGGGACACTGGTGAAAATTGGTGCTGGTAAATGGCCAGTGACGCGAGTTTCTGAAATTTTAGTCGCACAAAATCGGGATTTAGCAGGACCGACTGCACCCGCTCATGGTTTATGTCTCATGGAGGTGCGCTATGACGACGAAGACAATGCCTAAAGTACTGGCCATTTCAGGTTCAGATGTTTTATCTGGCGGCGGTTTTCAGGCTGATTTAGCGACCTATTCTCAGTATGGGATTTATGGGTTTGTTGCCGTGACGTCGATTGTGACAGTGGCTGAAAATGCGTCTGGCTTTGATATTTTTCCAACGGATACCGACGTTTTTAAACGGCAATTAGACAGTCTAGATGATATTTCTTTCGATGCTATTAAGATCGGTCTGTTGCCGTCATTAGAGATTGCCGATCTGACCTTACGTTTTATTCAGCGCCATCAGGATGTCCCCGTCATTCTCGACCCTGTTCTGGTTTTTAAAGAAAATCAAGATGCTGAGATTTCTCAGATGACGGCCAAGCTGCTTGAGTTTTTGCCTTTCGTGACGGTGATCACGCCGAATCTGAGGGAGGCTGAGATGTTGTCAGGGATGACGATTACGACGGTTTCGGATATGAAGGCGGCTGCGGCGATTTTGTCTGATCTGGGGAGTCGGCATACGGTGATTAAGGGCGGCAGTCGGCTAGATAAGTATTTTGCGCGTGATTGGTATGATGACGGTACCGTTTCTCAGGAATTTGTCAGGCCGATCGTTGCGCGTAATAATAATGGTGCTGGCTGTACCTTTGCATCTGCGATTGCTAGCAATCTAGCACGCGGAGAATCGGTGCTAACGGCTGTCGAACAGAGTAAGGCGTTTGTCTATCAGGCGATTCTGAACTCAAATGAATATGGGGTATTTCAACATGACATTAACACCTAAAAAAATATCAGCGCTTGCGATGCTTGCGGCACTTACAGTTGCCATTTCCTTTTTCTTGAAAATTCCGATACCCTTGACCAAAGGTGTGGTGACGGTGCTGGATGCTGGCGTGATTTTTGCGGCTTTGCGCTTTGGTCGAGTTGAGGGTGCTATCGTTGGTGGGTTGACGGGTTTGCTTTTTGACCTTTTGTCTGGCTATCCGCATTGGGCTTTATTTAGTCTGATCATCCATGGTGGGCAAGGTTATGTCGCAGGTGGCAAGACAAATCGGACGTTGTGGTTGGTGCTATCAGGTGTGATTATGGTTGCGGGCTATTTCTTAGTCTCTTGGCTATTTTATGGCTTTGGTGCGGCTTTGGCAGATATGCCTGGCAATATCATTCAATCCATTTTTGGTGTCGTGGTTGCCTTGACACTTGATCGTGCCATGGTGAAAATTAAGTAAGTTGCTGATTAAACTCAGATGATGGAAAATAAAGCAAGTTAGTAGGTAGAAAAATGGATTTAGAAAAATTACAAAGCCAAACAGAACTCTTGATAGAGGATGTGATCAAGCAAGCTGACCTCAAAAAAGGACAGATTTTTGTTCTGGGCTTGTCCTCAAGCGAGGTCAATGGTGGTTTGATTGGTCATAATTCGTCAGCTGAAATTGGGCAAGTCATCGTCAAAACAATTTATGACAAACTGACGGCGACTGGTGTGCATTTGGCAGTTCAAGGCTGTGAGCATCTCAATCGGGCTTTACTAGTCGAGCGTGAGTTGGCAGAGCAAAAAGAGTTGGACATTGTCTCCGTTGTACCTCAGCTCAATGCTGGTGGGAGTGGTCAAGTCGCAGCCTATGCGCTGTTTCAAGATCCAGTCGAAGTTGAATACATTACAGCGCAAGCTGGTCTTGATATTGGTGACACAGCCATTGGCATGCACGTCAAGCACGTGCAAATTCCTTTTCGCCCCATTATGCGGGAACTAGGTGGTGCGCACGTGACGGCCCTTAAAAGTCGACCTAAACTGATCGGTGGGCCACGCGCCAACTATGATGTGGTTGATGCGTTTAGACAAGGGTAGACAGATAGACAGACAGACAAAGATTGTGAGGCAAAAGATGACACTAGAAACAGCTTGTTTAGCGCTAGCCAAATACGCATTCCACAAAAATCCAACGGGCGGCGACCGTGCTTTTTATAAATTATTAGAGCAGTCGAGCTTGCATACTCATACTGAAAATGGTGACTTGACTAGTATGATCGTTGACACGCATTTTCAGGTGAATTTTCAAGGTCAAACGGTACCCATGTCGGGCATCGGCTATGTTGCCAGCTATCCTGAGTTCCGTGGCAATGGTGCAGCCAGTCAGCTCATGACTGACATTTTAAGAGAGAATTATCAAAACGAAACCATTTTTTCTTATCTCGCCCCATTTTCATATGGTTTCTACAGTAAATTTGGCTATAGCTATGTCTTCAACCAAAAACACTATGAAATCAATGCGGTTGATTTTCCAGTGGGTGCCAAAACGGATCTAACCGTCAAACGGTTAGACTATGCGGCAGCACAGGCTGATTTGGCTCACGTTCATGCACAAACAGTCGGAAACGGTAGCCTTGTTCGTGGTGACTTTGAGTGGTCCTATTATTATGACTACAAAAAGCAGCCGCATTTTACAGTTATCTATGATCAGACCGAGCCTCGAGGTTATGTCATTTATGACTTTGATGGTATGACATTTGTGATCCATGAATTGATCACCCTTGATGACCAAGCTAAAAAGGCGGCCTATCGTTTTATCGCCAGTCATGCAGGTGCTTTTGACAAGATCAGTTATACAGCACCATCAGATGTGACCTTGGAACAAGAGATGCGTGAACCAGGTCGTGCTAAGATCAGTCTATTGCCTTATATGATGGCACGGATTGTCAATCTGACAGCATTTTTGGAACAATTCCCGATCACTGTAGACAAGCAATTCATGATTACTGATGACATTTTACCAGAAAATAATTTAACATTTGGTTCAGGTCAGGCCGTCACGATGACGATTGGCGACTTTACCCAATTTGTCATGCAAGATGTTATCTTGCGAGAGTATTTTTAATCAGTTTTTATCAAAAACTGATAGGATTAATTAAACCAAAAGGAGTAGTATCACGTAATGACTGATTTAAAGACAGGACTGACCCAGGCGCAAGTTACAGCCCATCTTTCAAAAGGTGAGGTCAATGTGACAACTACTTCAGCGAGTAGAACGACCAAAGAAATTATCCTGCATAACACCTTGACTTTGTTCAATTTCTTGAACCTGCTCTTATTCTGCATGGTCTTGTTCACAGGATCGCTTAAAAATCTGCTCTTCATTTTATCCGTAGCGTTTAATACAGGGATTGGGATTTATCAGGAAATTAAAGCTAAGAAAACGATCGAAAGTCTTTCTATTTTAGAACAGGCTAAGGTCAGTGTCATCCGTGATGGGGTTGAATCTCAAATTGATAAAGAAGCCTTGGTGCTTGAAGATATTCTTTACTTGAAGAAAGGCATGCAAGTCCCTGTTGATGTCGTCTGTTTAGAAGACGGTCTCATGGTGGATGAGTCCTTGATCACGGGTGAGTCAGAATTCATCAGAAAGCATATTGGCGATGAAATTTATTCTGGCAGTCTTGTCATGCAAGGCAATGCTAAAGTCCAAGTCATTTCAGTAGGTGATCAGACTTACGTTAGTAAGTTAACCGTTGAAGCCAAAACATTTGGGATGGCGAAATCACAGATTCAAAAAAACATTGACCGCATTCTAAAGTGGATTACCATTCTGCTTATTCCTGCAACGATTGCTGTCTTTCTTGACCAATATAATTTCATGGCACTTATCGGGACAAATGCTGTTATTTTAAAAGCAGTTGCGGCCATGATTGGCATCATGCCCGAAGGCCTTGTCCTTTTAACCAGCGTAGCACTAGCTGCTGGCGTTTTAAAGCTCTCGACAATGGGGACTTTGACCCAAGAATTGCCCGCTATCGAGACCTTAGCACGCGTGGATACCATTTGTTTGGATAAGACAGGGACCATTACTGAAGGGAAGATGAGTGTCGAAAAGGTGCTTTATTACGGTGATCATCAGTCGGAGATTGATGATCTTATCGCTTTTATTGTTAGTCGTGATGAAGAACAAAATATGTCCACGCTTGCTTTACAGTCTAAATTTCAAACCCCACAAAAATCCTATGATCTTGTACATTATTTGCCATTTTCATCAGAGTTGAAGTTACAAGCCATGGAGATTTCAGGTCAAGGGACTTATCTTTTAGGGGCATTTGATCTAATTGTGCCTGAGTTGTCAGCAGAAGTTAAAGCTGAGATTGACCAGTCCTTGACCGCAGGTTATCGGATTATCGGTCTGGCCCATAGTTCAGGTCATTTGACGGACCAGACTGTGCCAAAAGACGCGGTTTTGCTTGCCCTTATCCTCATCAAAGACGTGGTGAAAGAAGATGCACGCGATATCATCGCTTATTTTAAATCACAAGATGTTGCTGTTAAGATCATCTCTGGCGACTATCCTGATACCGTTGCCGCCATTGCCAAGGATGTTGGGGTGACGGGCAAGGCGATGATCTCAGCAGATATTCCAGAAGATATGGCCGAGTTGCAGGAGGTCGTTAAAGAGACCAGCATTTTTGGGCGCGTGACGCCACCGCAAAAGCGTAATATCATTCAAGCGCTGCAAAACAATGGCCATACGACTTGTATGGTCGGTGATGGGATTAATGATATTTTAGCGCTGAAACAATCAGACTGTGCCATTGCCTTTGCTTCTGGGAGTGAAGCAACAAAAGCAGTTGCGAAATTTGTCTTATTAGAAAATGATTTTTCAACCCTGCCAAATGTTGTCAAAGAAGGCCGGAAAGTCATCAATAATATCAATACGGTCGCAAGTTTACATGTTGTTCGCGTGATTTATTCGACAATTTTGGTCTTTGCTTTCTTTCTCTTTAAAATTTTATTCCCACTTGATCCTGTTAATTTGACCTTGGTAGGGATTTTAACGATTGGCGTGCCAACTTTCTTGCTCGTTTTTGAGAAAAATGAAGCCAAGGCCAAGGATAATTTCTTTAGAAATATATTTCTCAATGCCTTGCCCTGTGGCGTCATACTTGCTTTGACCATCTTTACTTTGGGGGCCTTGGCGAAAGGAGAGGTGATCATTGAAGATGTGGGGGGGAAGATAGAATACTTCCAACATTACGCCCAGTCAGAATACTTGGATATGGCGATGAAAACAACGATTACACAAGTGGTCGGCGGTGTGCAACTTTTCTTGATGTTCCTCTTGTGTCGGCCACTGACGCGCTTTAGATTAGGGGTGCTCCTTTTATCACTTGTTACCTTTGTTGCTAGCTATTTTATTCCGCAACTGATGGCACTCTTCGGTCTATTGTCTATTGATCTTTCTTGGCCACCGATGTGGTATGACTTTTTCTCTCTGATTATTGTGCTGATTGACATTGTCGCGATCTTAATCGTTCGATTGATCCTACTGAAAACGGTCTTAAAAGAGAAGCCAAAAGTTGTAGAGGCCTGATTTTCTCCTGTTCAGTTGACCAGGTGATAAGCGGCATTTTCTAGCACTTATGAAGCATCAAACTGGTCATGCTAGGTCAGATCTTGGAAAACTTGATTTGACAAGTCGACAAAAAATTTGCTATAATAATTATCGGGCACCGCTCAAGCGGTCGGACAAATAGCTCCCAGTATTGGGAGCTTTTTATATTTATTTTCCCAGTTGTTCAAATTGTTTAGAGGCTAAAATAAGGAGATAATAGGTAAATGACAAAGTATATTTTCGTCACAGGTGGTGTGGTTTCAGGTATTGGTAAAGGGATTGTGGCGTCAAGTCTTGGTCGTCTTTTGAAAAATCGTGGTCTTAAAGTCACCATTCAAAAGTTTGATCCTTATATCAATATTGACCCAGGGACGATGAGTCCTTACCAGCACGGTGAAGTTTATGTGACAGATGATGGCGCAGAAACTGACCTTGATTTGGGTCACTACGAGCGTTTCATGGATGTCAACCTTAACAAATACTCTAACGTCACGACGGGTAAAATCTACTCAGAAGTTTTGCGTAAAGAGCGTAAAGGCGAATATTTGGGGGCGACGGTTCAAGTTATCCCACATATCACAGACGCCTTGAAAGAAAAAATCAAACGTGCCGCAGCAACGACTGACTCAGATGTCATCATCACTGAAGTCGGCGGAACAGTTGGCGATATCGAATCCTTGCCATTTCTTGAAGCTTTGCGTCAGATGAAATCTGATGTGGGTGCGGACAATGTTTTCTACATTCATACCACTTTATTACCTTATTTAAAAGCGTCTGCTGAGATGAAAACCAAACCCACACAACACTCTGTTAAAGAATTGCGTGGTTTGGGGATTCAGCCGAATATGATCGTTATCCGGACTGAAACACCAGCTGAACAAGGGATTAAAAACAAGATTGCACAATTTACAGACGTGGCGCCAGAAGCTGTGATAGAATCACTTGACGTCGAACATTTGTACCAAATCCCGCTTAACTTGCAAGCACAAAACATGGACCAAATCGTTTTGGATCACTTGAAACTTGATTTGCCAAAAGCAGATATGACAGAGTGGACAGAAATGGTGCACCATGTCATGAACCTCAAAAAATCAACTAAGATTACTTTGGTTGGGAAGTATGTCGAGTTGCCTGATGCTTATATTTCAGTCGTTGAAGCCTTAAAACACGCCGGCTACCCTGCGGACACCGACATTGACCTGAAATGGGTTCAGTCGAACGATGTGACGCCTGAAAATGCGGCTGAGCTTTTGGGCGACGCTGATGGGATTATTGTGCCGGGTGGCTTTGGACCCCGTGGCACTGAGGGTAAGATTGCGGCGATTCAGTATGCGCGTGAGCATGATGTACCGATGCTGGGCGTTTGTCTAGGTATGCAGTTGACCTGTGTTGAGTTTGGTCGTAACGTCCTTGGACTTGCCGGCGCTAACTCAACTGAGTTAAATCCTGAAACGAAATTCCCAATTATCGACCTCATGCGTGATCAAATCGACGTTGAGGATATGGGTGGTACACTGCGTTTGGGACTTTACCCAGCGAAATTAAAAGCACATTCAGTGACAGCAGCAGCCTATGATAATCAAGAAGTTATCCAACGCCGTCACCGTCACCGTTATGAGTTTAACAACGCCTACCGTGAACAGTTTGAAAAAGCAGGCCTCGTCTTCTCAGGCGTATCACCTGATAACCGTTTGGTTGAAATTGTTGAAATTCCAGAAAATAAATTCTTCGTTGCGTGTCAATACCACCCAGAATTGTCAAGCCGTCCAAACAGATCAGAAGGCCTTTACACAGCCTTTGTCAAAGCATCTGTTGAAAACGCAGAAGCGAAATAATCAAAAAATCCAGGACGGACTGTTCTGGATTTTTTGATTGACCCTTACATTTATTAGATGTCTAAAGTTGAATGATTTGATCCAACAAGTCACGACTTTCATCGTAGAGATGATGGGTGATCATGATGACAGTTAATTGTGGGTCACTTAAAATGTTTTGCTCAATCTGAATGGCAGTTTGTTTGTCGAGGTTGGCAGTACTCTCATCCATGATTAAGATTGGCTTATCACCCATTAATTCACGTGCAATAGAAAGCCGTGCCTTTTGACCACCAGAAAAGTTATCGTCAAAGACAGTTTCTAGTCTGTCTCGAGCAAAACTGTCTGCCAGACTTGTCTTTAAGGTCTGATCAAAGAGTTGGTCTGGAATCTCACGACCAATTTTCAGGTTGTCAGCTAAGGTTTCATGAAAGACATAAGCTTCTTGCCGGATGAGCGCGATGATATCTTGTAAACTTTGAATCGTGATGTTACAGTAGTTGGCTTGCTCGATGAAAATGTCACCCTCATAGTTACGCCTATTGCCCATGAGCAAATGCACCAAGGTTGATTTGCCGGAACCTGAATCCCCAACGATCGCAACCTTCTCGCCTTTCTTGATGACGAAATCTGGAAAAGTAAGCCTATGACCATCTTCAAATGGCATGACTAGATTTTTCGTTTCGATCGCTGTTGTAAACGCTTTTACTGGCGCTGTGGACTCCTCCTTAGAGTGTGCTTGATTCATGTGATATTTTGCCATTAACTTGAAAGTCCCTTTGAAGGTGATAATATTGTAGGCAGCCCCTCGTGTATATTTAAATAAACAACTGGTGAGATTGGCGATGGAGAAGATTACCCCTGTCGTGACTTCTCCATGGATGATTAAATAGCCAGTCACGATAAACATTACTACTTGTGCAAGATACTGGCCATCATCGAAATGGCATTGGCAGTCGCAGATAGTCTGGCCAAGGTGACTTTGGGATTGATTAAGGCTCTAAAACTATTTAAAATTTGTGTTTTGAAATAATTGCCTTGGTTATTGTGATAGAAAACTTCAAAACCATTGAAGAAATCGGTTGTTTTGCCCAGAGCTTGATTGGAGAAATCTGAAACATCTTGCGTGGCTTTGGCAATTCTTTTTTCAAAAAATTGTGGTGCGAAATAAACAAAAGCAGTCATCAAGATAGAAACGACCAGTAAAAGCCAGTGGAAATAAATAAGGCTCTATAATTTCTGTAGTGGGTAAATCCACTGTAGAGATTATGGAGCCTTTTTTAGTGTAGAAAAAAAGTCCCATATGACCTATAATGAAAAGCGACGAAACTCACATTAGAAAGACTCATATGGAACAACTAAATCTTATCACAAATTTTCTCAGAATTAAAGACAAAAATATCACTATCACTGATGAATATGATATGGGGACTCACTTAGAACTCCACGGTCACTTGGACTACACAGCCCCTAAATGCCCAAAATGCAAGGGACAAATGGCTAAGTACGACTACCAGAAAACTTCTAAAATCCCCTACCTAGAAACTGCTGGCTACCCTTTACTTATCCGCCTTAGAAAGCGTCGTTTCAAGTGTAAAGATTGCGGAAAAATGGCGGTCGCTGAAACTCCTCTTGTCAAGAAGAACCACCAAATCTCTGTCGCTGTTAACCAGAAAATCGCACAATTACTCATCGAAAATCAAGCAATGAAACATATTGCACACAGGCTATCAATTTCAACATCGTCAGTTATGAGAAAGCTCAATGAGTTCAAGTTTGAAACGGATTGGAATACCCTACCTGAGGTGATGAGTTGGGACGAGTATGCCTTCAAGAAGGGGAAAATGAGCTTCATCGCTCAAGATTTCGACTCCCTAAATATCATCGCCATTCTCGACGGAAGAACTCAAGCAACCATCCGAAACCACTTTCTACGCTATCCTAGAAAGGTTAGAAATCGGGTCAAAGTGATTACCATGGATATGTTTAGTCCCTATTATCAACTTGCTAAACAGCTTTTTCCGAATGCAAAAATTGTACTCGATCGCTTTCATATCGTGCAACACCTTAGTCGTGCTATGAACCGTGTCCGTATTCAAATTATGAATCAATTCGACAGAAAATCGCAGGAATACCGAGCCTTGAAACGTTACTGGAAATTGATACAACAAGATAGCCGTAAACTCAGCGATAAACGATTTTATCGCCCTATGTTTCGAATGCATTTGACTAACAAGGAAATCCTAGAAAAACTCCTGTCTTTCTCCGAGGAACTACGACAACA
The DNA here is from genome assembly GCA_047833645.1 of Lactococcus sp. Classification (GTDB taxonomy): domain Bacteria; phylum Bacillota; class Bacilli; order Lactobacillales; family Streptococcaceae; genus Pseudolactococcus. Next base: position 670,575 of record CP181259.1, on the reverse strand, counting down.
CTATGAACTCTATCAGCTTCTCTTATTTCATTTCCAAGAGAAGAACTCAGACCATTTCTTTGACCTCATCGAACAGGAAATAGCCATCGTTAATCCTATTTTCCAGACGGTATTGAAGACATTTTTAAAGGATAAAGACAAGGTTTTAAACGCCATGGAATTGCCTTATTCAAACGCCAAACTGGAAGCTACCAATAATCTCATCAAAGTCATTAAGAGAAATGCCTTTGGTTTCAGGAACTTTGAAAACTTTAAAAAACGGATTTTGATTGCATTGAACATAAAGAAAGAGAGGACGAAGTTCGTCCTCTCTAGGTGTTAGCTTTTCATCTACCCACTACAGTTGACAAAGAGCCATAAATAATAGCAAAGGCATTTAAAAGAACAGTCACAACACTCTCAACAGCGCCGTAAAACTGGATGAAACCATTGTCATGCAGTAACGTCATATCGTTTACCAACCAAGAGCTGTAGGTCTCTTTACTATTGACTTTGACCTGATCGTAGGGTTTGTGCGTGAGATCGTCTAAAATATCTTCTCGGATTGTGTTGAGCTGATTTTAGATGATTCGTTCCTTGAAAGTGTCTTTTGTGGCCTGTAAGAAGCTGTAGATGACCCAACATAGAACATCCATGGTAGCCCAAAATAGGAAGGTCTGCCATTTGCCATCAATAATCGCATCAAGAAGCCAAGTCAAGACAAGTGAACTGACCACATTAATACCCGCCCAAAATAGGATGATTACAAATAAAAGGGCATTGTGCCATTTGAATTTTTGAATATAATGGAACATCTTTTACCTCTCTCAATCACACAGTTTATGCAATCGCTTTCGTTTCATTATATCTTATTTATTTCAAATGTTCAAAGCAAAATATTTTAGAAAATAAAAAAATAAACCCAAGGGCTTATTTCGATGTTTCAGCTTCTGGATCTTTTGGAATCGCGATTTTGTCTAGGATAAAGATGAAGACTGCGAAGGCAACGGCAATGATTGCCGCCAAGCCAGGTTGGAAACTTGTATCATTAAGTCTGCCGATAACAAAGCCAGAAATTTCACTTAAAATCAATGACCAAAATAGAACAACGAAGAATTTCATAACACCATCTGCTTTCTAAAGGGCTTTCTAAAATAGAAAATGAAAATTTTAGATATGTCCTGATATGTTTCTTCTCTCAAAATAAAGTATAATAGAAATAAGGAAATTTTGCAAGAAAAACATCGAAAAATAATAGCGATCAGGATTTGTGAGACCATCTAGCTCAGCAAGCAAACAAAAGCGCAGAAAGGAGTTGTCATGTACGCCCAACTTAATACAAAAACCGTTTTTAGCTTCATGGATGCGACGGTCAAACTCACCGACTACATCACCGCAGCAAAAGCGCTCGGCTACCAAACGCTGGGCATTTCGGATATCGACAATCTCCATGCTGCCCACCAATTCATCACGCAAGCCCAAGCAGCAGATATTCGGCCAGTCATCGGTTACGAAACGATGCTTTTGCTAGACGGACTAGCCATCAATTTCACCTTCATCGCCAAAACAAATATCGGCCTTAAAAATCTCTACAGCATCTCGAGTAAGAAAAACTTCGGCTATAATAACTTTTCAGACATCCACAGTCATCTGAGCGATGTTGCCCTCATCCTTCCCGCGGATTCAGCCGTCGACAGTATCCTGTCCCAATTGCCCCAAAACGATGTGTATGTCGGTTTGGCGCAGCCAATGGCATCAGGATTTTTGCGGCCGACCATTCCTTTTTTATCGGTGAGGTACCTAAACGCTGGGGATGCAGAGACGCTGGCGATTTTACACCACGTTAAAAACGGCACCAAGTATGATGATAGTCTGACCAGCAACCACTTCGAAAGTTTGCGAGCAGAAAGCGAGGTTCGTGCCTTATTTGATCAGCAGAGTCTGAAAAATTTGGATCGGCTGGTTTCAGAAATCAGCTACGATGTCGCGCTTGACACCCTTGCTCTACCGCGCTTTAATCCTGAAAAGTCAGCAGTAGATGAGTTGCGAGAAACCGCCGAAACCTTTTTGAAGGCTAGCAATTTAACTTCAGCGCCCTATCAAACTAGACTGGACCATGAGCTGAGTGTCATTCATGAGATGGGCTTTGATGATTACTTCTTGATCGTCGCAGATGTCATCCGCTATGCACGGTCACAACAGATCTATACAGGGATGGGACGTGGCTCTGCCTTAGGGTCACTCGTGGCCTATGCCTTGCAAATCACCGGTGTCGATCCGGTTGCTAACAACTTACTCTTTGAGCGCTTCCTTAATCCTGAGCGGGCTAGTCTACCCGATATCGATATTGACATGCCGGATAATCAGCGTGCTGAAATCCTGACTTATGTCAAAAATCGTTACGGCAGTAGTCATGTCGCACAGATTATGACCTTCTCGACCTTTGGGATGAAGCAAAGTTTTCGTGATGTCGCCAAGGTCTTTGGCATGACAGAAGTTGAAATTTCACATGTTTCAAGTATGATTGGTCGCTCGGATAATCTCGCCCAGGAATACGAAAAGAATAACCGTTTTCGTGCCGAGATCATTAACGATTCGCGCCTCCAAAAAATCTTTGCCTATGCGCAAAAAATAGAAGGCATGCCACGTCAGAAATCTGTCCATGCCTCAGGCGTTGTTCTTGCGGCACATGACTTGACAGATTACCTGCCTCTAGCACCAGGCGAAACCCTGCCTATCACTCAGTTTGAGGCACACGATGTCGAAGCGATTGGCCTGATCAAGTTTGACTTTCTGAGTATCAAAAATTTAACTTTCATCAATGACATGCGGGATTTAGTAGCGGACAAGCATGAACAGCAAATCGACATCAGCCAAATTGATCTCAATGACGATGCGACGTTGGAAATTTTCAGAAAGGGTCAGACTTTGGGGATTTTCCAGTTTGAAAACCCTCAGATGATGAATTTCCTACGCCAATTAAAACCGACAGAATTTGCGGATGTTGTCGCAGCAACCTCAATTTTCAGACCAGGACCATCAGCCTTCATTCCTGAATTTATCAGACGGCGTCATGGTGAGGAGTCGGTCATCTATCCGGACGACTCGATTGCGGATATTTTAGCACCGACTTATGGCATCATGATTTACCAAGAACAGATCATGCAGGTCGCTCAAGTTTTTGCGGGCTTCTCACTCGGTCGGGCGGATTTACTGAGACGTGCCATTTCTAAAAAACAAGGCAGTGAATTTGAGCAATTAAAAGCAGAATTCATCGCAGGTAGTTTGAAAAAAGGCCACACGACAGAAAAAGCGACTGAGATTTATGAACTGATTGAACGTTTTGCCAACTACGGTTTTAATCGGTCTCACGCCTTTGGTTATGGTGCCCTAGCCGTTCAGATGACCTATTTCAAAGCCCACTATCCAGATGTCTTTTATGAAATTATGTTGCGGGATAGTAAACGCATCGCGCTACTTAATGATGCACAAAATCTAGGCTTTAAACTGGCACAACCGACAATTAATCGCATGCCCTACTATGATAAATTATCTAAAGGTGAGATTTTCTTAGGCCTGCGGGCGATTAAGAGTTTGCCGCGCGATTTAGCCCTTTGGGTCATTGAACATCGGGAATTTTCAGGTCTGCAGGATTTTATCCAGAAATTACCAGACAACTATCGTAAGGAAACGGTGATTAAACCCTTGATTGAAATTGGGGCCTTTGATCATTTTGATTCTAATCGTCGAAAATTAGTTGAAAATCTTAAGAAATTACTGGAGTTTAATGCCGTTTTCCAAACGGATCTCTTTTCGGAAACGACGACGAATTTAAAATTTGCTTATGTTGATTACGAAGACTATAGCAATGCTGAAAAATATCAGATGGAGTTTGAGTTGATGGGGGTGGCAGTGACGGAACATCCTCTGATGCGGATCGCGAGAACACGCCAAGGTAATTTCACTGAGGTCAGTCAGCTTTCGGCGGGTCAAAAAGCAACGATTCTCGTCCAACTGACGCATTTGAAGACGCATCGCACCAAGACTGGTGCGACCATGGCTTTCTTGAATGTGACAGATACCAAGGATGAGCTCGATGTGACCATGTTTCCGGAGGCTTATCATCATTATCTGGCTGATCTGGAAGTCAATGATTTTTACTTGATGACGGGTAAGGTTTCTGAGCGCAATGATCGTTTGCAGTTGGTGGCTGATCAGCTTGTCAAGGTGCTGGAAACGGATAAGAAACTTTGGCTGGCGATTTTAGACACGAGCAAAAATGTCAGAATCGCTCAGATTTTAAGAGAATTTCCGGGTAATTCACCGGTCATTCTCTATAACCAAACGACGAAAACCACGCAAATGACGGGCATTTACGTGGATGAGTCAGAGCTTTTGTTGAAACGCTTGATGGGATATGTGGATAAAGCGGTTTATCGGTGATTTTCTTCGAATGATAGCTTGCTAAACTAAAACCAAAAAGATACGCCTTCTGTCGACTGACATGGGGCGTCTCTTTTTAGATAAATTTATAAACGGAAATCCACATCAGCACGGCAGCTGCCATGACAAATAAATGCCAAACCACGTGGGCATAAGGGAATTTGAGGGAGTAGAAGAAGGCGCCACAGGTGTAGAGGACACCACCAACAAAGAGTAGCCAAACGCCAGCGTGTGGCAGGGCATCCCAGAGGGGTTTCAAGGCAAAGATGATGAGCCAGCCCATGATGACGTATAAGACGGTTGAGAGGCGTGGGACGTGATCCCATTTGGGAAGAAAGACAGATTTGAGGACGACACCGGTGATGGCACAGGCCCAAACAATGCCAAACAAGGTCCAACCTAGCCAGCCGTTGAGGGTGATTAAGCAGTAGGGGGTGTAAGTGCCCGCGATCAAAAGATAGATCGAGGAATGGTCAAATACTTGAAAGACTTGATTGGCCTTGGTGAAAATGAGACTGTGGAACAAGGTGGAAAAGAGAAAGAGTAGGACGAGTGTCGTCCCATAAATGCTGTAGCTGACGATTTCAAGTGCGGAATGATGGGCAGCACCTTTAAGGATGAGCAAGATCAGTCCTGCGACGGCAAACCCAAAGCCGATGCCGTGGGTGACGGCATTGAAGACTTCGTTGGTAATGATGTAAGCTTTAGAATTTTTCAAAAGATACCTTTTTTCTATTGGATAAGCTAGTGAGTGGTTGGCGCTAAAAAGCAACATGATAATGTGAGAAATTTTACTCAAAATTTGATATAATAATTTAAGAAGCGGTTCAAATCTTGCTATCTAGTTTTGATAACTACTTCATCTCAAGTATAACATAATTTTTGAGATTACTAGAGAATATTTTTTATTTTTTAGTAATTTTTGACAGAAAAGAGTTTTTGATAATGACGATAAAAATTGTGACGGATTCGACGATTACTGTTGAACCAGAACTGATTGACAAATATGGGATTACGATTGTCCCTTTAGCGATTTTGATTGATGGTGTCCTTTACCAGGATACGGATTTATCAGCGGCCCAATTCATGGCAAAAATGAAGGTCAGCAAGAATCTCCCTAAGACGTCTCAACCTCCAGTTGGCGTCTTCTCGGAGGTTTACGATCAACTAGCCGCAGACGGTAGCCAAATCATCAGCATCCATTTGACCAAGGCTTTATCTGGAACAGTAGAAGCGGCGCGTCAAGGGGCCATGCTCTCAAACGCAGATGTGACCGTGATCGATAGCGATTTTATCGACCAAGGCTTGAAGTTCCAAGTCATCGAGGCTGCGAAATTGGCAGCGAATGGTGCGACAAAAGAAGCCATTCTGGCAGCGATCGAGAAAACGAAAAAGAATACGGAACTCTTTATCGGGATAGCCAATCTTGACAATTTGGTCAAGGGTGGTCGTGTCAATCGTGTGACGGGTGTTCTGAGTGGTCTTTTGAACATTAAAGTGGTCATGGAGCTAGTCGACACGTCCTTAGAACCGATGTTAAAAGGTCGCGGTAATAAGACCTTCCAAAAATGGTTGGATGAGTTTGCAGATAAAATTACGGGTCGAAAAATTAAAGAAATCGGCATTTCCCATGCTGAAAACATTCCTTTTTCTGAATTGATGCGAGATAAGCTACAACCTTATGTTGATAAAAAAATTCCAATTTTAGATACCAACTCAACGGTTGCAACCCATACCGGTCCTGGCGCTTGGGCGCTGATGATCGAGTTTGAATAAGTCAGTATGCCCTGCCTAAGCGCAACAGTTAATCGGTCGTGCACAATACCCTAATAGGAAGTTATATGAAAGAAAACAAATACAAAGGGCGTGTACGCCGCTGGTTGATTGAGATTGCCGTCTTCGTGGTGGCAATTTTTGTCCTCTTTACTGCCATTAGCCATTTTTTAATTCGACCTGCAGGATCTGAACTCTCTAAAAAGGATTTGAAATCGGCCCTGACTCAGAAACGTCTGAATTATGTGGCAATCGGAGATTCATTGACAGAAGGGGTTGGGGATCAGACTAATCAAGGTGGCTTTATTCCGCTGTTAGCCAATGCTATTAGCGAGAGCAATGATGTGAATGTTGTGTCCCAAAATTTCGGCGTCGCCGGCAATACCTCGACCCAAATTTACAAACGCATGGTCAAGGAAAAGAAGATTCAAACAGCGATTAAGAAGGCTGATGTGATCACGATCACGGTCGGTGGCAATGATGTCATGAAGGTCATCCGGACACAGCTCACGAATTTGACGGAGCAGTCGTTTGAGAAGCCTGCCCAAACCTACCAAAAGCAGCTGACTGAAATCTTTGATTTCATCCGGGACCATAATCCAACTGCGCAGGTTTATATTCTCGGCATCTATAATCCTTTTTATCTCAATTTCCCTGATATCACGGAGATGCAAGAGGTCATCGACCATTGGAACCAAGCCACACAGGAGATCGTTGCTCAGCAAAAGCAGATGTACTTTGTCCCGATTAACGACCTGCTCTACCAAGGGGTAAATGGCAGTAAAGGTGTGACCACTAGTGATGGTGAGGTCCAAACGATTACTAACAATGCGCTGTTTGAGGAAGATCATTTCCATCCGAATAATATCGGCTACCAGATCATGAGTGACGCAGTGGCTGAAGCCTATAAGGAGCATCATAATGAAAAATAATTACTGGAAGTACCTCTTTTTACTGATACTCGCCATCAATATTGCAGTCGTTGCAGTCGTTGGCTTTCAGGTGACCAAACACCGAGATCAAAAAGTTTTGGACAAGGTGAGCGTCATCAAAGGCGTCAATAAAGTCGCAGAAATTTCAACCAATACTGAGCAACTGAATACCTTGATTAATAAATATCTAGGCGACTTTCAAGATAATAAAATGTCCTATAAGTTTTATCTCTCAGATAAAGCCGTTCTGGAAGGGTCTTATAAATTGTTTGGGAAAGAGATTCCCTTGTATGTTTATTTTGAACCCTATGCCTTAAATGACGGGTCAGTGAATCTGAAAGTGACCAGTATCTCTATCGGCACCTTGAGCCTGCCTGCTAAGACCGTTTTGAACTATGTCAAAGGGGCCTACGATTTACCCAAGTTTGTCACCATTAACTCAGAGAAACAAGAAGTTTTAATCGATCTACCGCAAATCGCCCTGGCTAAGGATACTTTTTTACAGGCCAATAAGCTCGATTTGAAAAATGATAAATTTGTCTTTAATCTCATGCAAAAATAAGTAAAAAGCAATTTTTATGTAAAAACCCCTTTAAAAAGCCCTAGAAATAGCGTTTTTACTTGCTTTAATGTCAGTTCCTTGCTATAATAAAACTTGCCTAAGGGTAAAAATAATTATTGGAGGACATTTTTAAAATGGCTAACAAACAAGAATTGATCGCAAAAGTTGCAGAATCTGCAGATTTGACTAAAAAAGACGCTGAAAAAGCAGTAAACGCTGTTTTCGCTTCAGTTTCTGAATTCCTTGCAAAAGGTGAAAAAGTTCAACTCATCGGTTTCGGTACTTTCGAAACTCGTGAACGTGCAGCTCGTGAAGGTCGTAACCCACAAACTGGAGACTCAATCAAAATCGCAGCAACAACAGTTCCTGCATTCAAAGCTGGTAAAGCTTTGAAAGACGCTGTTAAATAATTCAGTGTTCAAAATATAGCAATCACAGGCTTCTGTGGTTGTTTTTTTGTTGGCTCGGCTGGTAATAGGGCAAAATATGACTTTCTTATTTGAAGGACACTGCTGGTGTTGGCTAGAGTTCTTATCGTGTTTTGGTATCAGAAGTTAATCGTAATAAAACATGTCCCTTCAGGCAAGAGACATTGACCGATTTTTCTGCTAGTCAAAACGATCGCGATGTTACCTGAATATTGATTGAAAACAAAAAAATACAGGAATGATTAGAAGGAGTGTGGCCCACACGCTTTTGATGTGTCTGACTAAGGCGTGTGAGACTGCCTGCTTAGGTCTTACTGATAGGATTTTTTGTTCCAAATGATCGAGTTGAGCTTGCCTGGTTTATTAACGATGAAATGACACTAGAAGGGGAGGCTATAAGCTTTTTGGATTCAACCTATTGCGCTTTAATAGGCGAGTAACTCTGCGATTAAGTTAAATGAAATATTAGAAGCGAAATCTCTAGTCTCATATAATTGGCATCAATAGTCAATCGGGTTAAGATGAGCTTAGTTAAGTATGAAAATATTTAAATAACGGAGGGTGACGTGATGAGTCAAAAAGACAAACATGATAGCCGCAGACACAACAGATATAAGGTATTAACAGCTCTGACGATAATGATTGCGATCGCACTGGTTGCTGTGTATGAAACATCGCTTGCTGCTAGTATCAAAAAAGAAACTCAAAATTGTCAGTTTGATCAAATGGCCAAGGTCGAAGAAAAGCTAACGCCTGCTAAACTCGATTTGACCAGTACGCAAAATGGTCGTGAAATAAAGTTGACGAAATTTTTGTCCACGAAAAAGAAATTGATCTTTGACTATCAGTTTAAGCTTGATGATGCGCGATTGAAAGAATTGCTAACGAAGCAGCTTGCAGCAGGGTCAGACTATCAAAGTCTTCAGTTTTCGCTTTTTGCTGATAGCGATTTGACAAATGATCTAGTTAGTGGGGGTGTCTCGTCTTCAACTTTCAGGATTGAAGGGGATACATTTTATGGTACGGTTAACTTCACCTATGCGTCAAAAAACCTACCAGATGAGACTAACTTGACGCTTCAAATCTCACAGTTATCATGGGAAGATTGGGATGAACGTCGCGCAGCAGAGGCAGAAGCGAGTGTATCAGAAGCAAGCAGTTCATTTACAGTGCCGAAGGTCTTACAATATGACGGCGAGTGGCGCTTTGCGATCAGCTATCAACCCTTAAGGCAAACAGGCAAGCCACAGATCATAGGGGTGGACAACATCGAGGATATTAAAGCTGATAGTGATGCCCTCCAAACGACGGTTACATTTACAGCACCCCTTAAGGCGGATAGCCTGCCTGATCTGGTCATTTATAAAGATGGTGTTAAAATCAAGACCCCAAGTTTCACGACTAAGCCTTTAGGTGATAAAACTCAATTCAAGCTGTCGCTTGACATGGGTGCTTTAGATCAGACGTCCGTTTATAAGATACAAGTCAACCGTGTAGATGAAACGAGTCAACAAACAAGAGAGGTTGGCACGTTCAATATGCAAAATAGCCCCTCATAAAGGTCCACAGACCAACAGAGGCGATACTCAAATCATGACGCGCCATCAAAGCGACATGATTTTTTTGTTTTCGACAAGTCGGCTATTTTCTGTTAAGATGAGTCTGAGGTAACTAATGAAATCTATTAATTTAATCACTGATTTGCTTGTCTATTTTGATAATCTGACCATCCAAAAACTGACACTAGAACCCCAAAATGCAGCCTACGAAGGCGCCTGTTTCCAACTGAAGGGGCAGAGATATCGAAGTAGACTGGCCAAATTAACACCGAAGAAGGCAGGTTATTTTGTCGTTTTTTGGGAGAAAGACGCCAATGCGGACAATCAGCCTTATGATTTTGCGACTAGCCCAGATCAACTGATCATTTCTGTGATTGATGGCCATCGGAAAGGTCAATTTATTTTTCCAAAATCAGTTCTACTAGCCAAAGGCATCCTTAGTGGTCCGCATGGGGCAGGCAAAATGGCAAGCCGAGTTTATCCAAGCTGGGTCAAGGATTTAAACCCTTCAGCTCAAGGCACGAAGCGATGGCAAGCTCCTTATTTCATTGATCTAAGTGCTGAAATTGATCGACGTGTCCTGCACCTTTTATATTTTCCTGAATCTGACGGTGATGTGTCAGATTTTAAAGTGGACAATCAGAAAAAACGATAGAGAAGTCGAAATTAACAACAAAAACCGAACATTGACCACATTATCATGAGCCAATAGCGGTAAATAAAAGAAAATTGAGCGTTTTTTGATATAATACAAGGTAACAATGAAGAAATTGGAGACGCATCGTGGTAAAATCTGATATTGAAATCGCTCAAGCCTCACCTATGAAAGCCATTACGGACATTGCTACCAAAGCTGGTATTTCTAGTGAGGACATTGAGCAATACGGCAAATATAAGGCTAAAATTACCTTTGAAGCACTCGATAAGTTGCAAAAAAATGAAAATGGTAAGCTGATTCTGGTCACAGCCATTAATCCAACCCCTGCAGGTGAAGGTAAGTCAACCGTCACGATTGGCCTGGGAGATGCGCTTAATCAACTCGGGCATCAAGCTATGATTGCGCTGCGTGAACCGTCTCTTGGCCCAGTCATGGGCATCAAAGGCGGAGCTGCAGGTGGTGGCTATGCCCAAGTTTTACCGATGGAAGATATTAACCTCCATTTTACAGGTGACTTGCATGCCATTACGACGGCTAATAACGCCATCGCTGCCCTCTTAGACAACCATATCCATCAAGGAAACGCGCTCAACATTGACCCGCGTCGTGTCATCTGGAAACGCGTGGTTGACCTCAATGACCGTGAACTTCGTCAGATTATCGCAGGTCTTGGCTCACCACTGAATGGCGTCCCACGTGAAGATGGCTTTGATATTACCGTCGCGAGTGAAATTATGGCTGTTTTCTGCTTGGCGACTTCTATCGACAATCTCAAAGCACGCCTAGCTAAAATCGTCGTGGCTTATACCTATGACCGCAAGCCCGTGACCGTTGGCGACCTCGAAATTCAAGGCGCGATCACCGTCCTCCTCAAAGATGCCCTCAAACCCAATCTCGTCCAAACGATAGAAGGCACACCGGCCTTTGTCCACGGCGGGCCATTTGCCAACATCGCTCACGGCTGTAACAGCGTCCTTGCGACGACCGCAGCCCTGAAAGCAGCGGATTTCACCGTTACTGAAGCAGGTTTTGGCGCTGACCTTGGCGGCGAGAAGTTCCTCGACATTAAAACACGTGAACTCCCCAAAAATCCCGATGCGGTTGTCATCGTCGCTACCGTCCGTGCCCTCAAAATGAACGGTGGTGTGGCAAAAGCTGACTTGGCTGCGGAAAATACGTCTGCGCTACGAGAAGGCTTTGCAAATCTGAATCGACATATTGATAATATCCAAGGCTATGGTTTGCCGGTAGTTGTCGCGATTAATGAGTTTGTAACTGATACGGCAGAAGAAATCGCTGCCCTTTCAGCATTATTAACTGCTAAAAATGTCGACTTTTCACTCACCCAAGTTTGGTCTAAAGGTGGTGCTGGCGGTTTAGATTTGGCTGGAAAAGTTGTCAAAGCAACTGAAAAAACGTCTGATTTTCGTTATTTATATGACTTAGAAGCATCAATTCCTGAAAAGATTGAAACGATCGTGACCAAAATATACGGTGGTGCTTCTGTTACCATGACCAAAAAAGCACAAACTCAAATCGCGACGTTTGAAAGCAATGGGTGGGATAAGCTGCCGATTTGTATGGCCAAAACGCAGTATAGTTTTTCTGACGACCAAAATTTATTAGGGGCACCAGAAGGCTTTGATATCACCATTCGGGAACTTGTTCCCAAACTCGGTGCTGGCTTTATTGTTGCATTGACAGGGGATATCATGACCATGCCTGGTTTGCCGAAGAAACCGGCAGCCCTTAATATGGATGTGGACAGTGCTGGTCATATTTCTGGATTATTCTGATTTAAATATAACGATTTGATGACAGCTTTGTCAGGATCATGACAATTTGACAAGTCGGTTAAGAGATGATGAAAACGCCTTTTAGGGCGTTTTTTTGGGCTCTTTGTCAACTGTAGTGGGTAGATGAAAAGCTAACACCTAGAGAGGACGAACTTCGTCCTCTCTTTCTTTATGTTCAATGCAATCAAAATCCGTTTTTTAAAGTTTTCAAAGTTCCTGAAACCAAAGGCATTTCTCTTAATGACTTTGATGAGATTATTGGTAGCTTCCAGTTTGGCGTTTGAATAAGGCAATTCCATGGCGTTTAAAACCTTGTCTTTATCCTTTAAAAATGTCTTCAATACCGTCTGGAAAATAGGATTAACGATGGCTATTTCCTGTTCGATGAGGTCAAAGAAATGGTCTGAGTTCTTCTCTTGGAAATGAAATAAGAGAAGCTGATAGAGTTCATAGTGTTGTCGTAGTTCCTCGGAGAAAGACAGGAGTTTTTCTAGGATTTCCTTGTTAGTCAAATGCATTCGAAACATAGGGCGATAAAATCGTTTATCGCTGAGTTTACGGCTATCTTGTTGTATCAATTTCCAGTAACGTTTCAAGGCTCGGTATTCCTGCGATTTTCTGTCGAATTGATTCATAATTTGAATACGGACACGGTTCATAGCACGACTAAGGTGTTGCACGATATGAAAGCGATCGAGTACAATTTTTGCATTCGGAAAAAGCTGTTTAGCAAGTTGATAATAGGGACTAAACATATCCATGGTAATCACTTTGACCCGATTTCTAACCTTTCTAGGATAGCGTAGAAAGTGGTTTCGGATGGTTGCTTGAGTTCTTCCGTCGAGAATGGCGATGATATTTAGGGAGTCGAAATCTTGAGCGATGAAGCTCATTTTCCCCTTCTTGAAGGCATACTCGTCCCAACTCATCACCTCAGGTAGGGTATTCCAATCCGTTTCAAACTTGAACTCATTGAGCTTTCTCATAACTGACGATGTTGAAATTGATAGCCTGTGTGCAATATGTTTCATTGCTTGATTTTCGATGAGTAATTGTGCGATTTTCTGGTTAACAGCGACAGAGATTTGGTGGTTCTTCTTGACAAGAGGAGTTTCAGCGACCGCCATTTTTCCGCAATCTTTACACTTGAAACGACGCTTTCTAAGGCGGATAAGTAAAGGGTAGCCAGCAGTTTCTAGGTAGGGGATTTTAGAAGTTTTCTGGTAGTCGTACTTAGCCATTTGTCCCTTGCATTTTGGGCATTTAGGGGCTGTGTAGTCCAAGTGACCGTGGAGTTCTAAGTGAGTCCCCATATCATATTCATCAGTGATAGTGATATTTTTGTCTTTAATTCTGAGAAAATTTGTGATAAGATTTAGTTGTTCCATATGAGTCTTTCTAATGTGAGTTTCGTCGCTTTTCATTATAGGTCATATGGGACTTTTTTTCTACACTAAAAAAGGCTCCATAATCTCTACAGTGGATTTACCCACTACAGAAATTATAGAGCCTTTTTTTGTGGTAAAATGCTACTTATGTTGAAAAAAAGAAATAACAAAATTAAATTAATCATAACGACTTTTATGCTGATATCAGCTGGATTTAGCTTATCTGCTAAAGCTGATGAGATAACAAAACCTCAATTAAACCTCCAAAATATCGTGACGGGTCAACAAACAAACCTTAATCTAGATTACTTTATGGGACTTGCGCATCATGTTCCCCAAGCGGTTGAAAAAGTGCAAGCAACTGTTCAAAAACAATCGCCTGAAGCAGAAAAAGCAGCAGTGCCACCACCTGTGCCAGTTAAAACACGGGAAGAAAAAATTATCGAAACGGCAAATCGCTATCAAGGTGTGCCATATGTTTATGGTGGTACAACACCTGATGGCTTTGACTGTTCTGGTTTTACCTCTTACGTTTACCGTGAAGCATTGGGTCAAGAAATAGGTCGCACAACTTGGGCGCAAATGGCAACTGGTCAGCAAATTTCAGCTACTGATGCACAAGTTGGCGATGTCCTCGTTTTCTTCGGTGGCAACCATGTCGGCATTTATCTTGGCAACGGTCAATTTATCCATGCCCCACAACCAGGTGATGTGGTGAGCGTTTCATCACTTGCAACCATGCCCGCAGATTTCGCCTTACGTCTCTGATATCTTTCAAATATATCAATTGTATCTAGCATTTGCGACAGCAGATGCTTTTTGTTATATAAAATAAAAAAACATCACAAATTGAAAGTTTTTTTAATAATGTTTACGTTTTTTTATGATACAATATAAGCATGAAAAAAGTAAACTTGTAAACCCTTTATTTATAAGGGTTGTAGTGCTTTTTATTTCATTTAACTAGCCTTTTAACAATCCCTTGCATTTTTTTACAATGCTTTTAAGATATTACCGAACTTTTCGGCAGTGTCTTTTTTCTTATCTTTGGCAAGGTGGCTATAAGTGTTCATAGTAATAGAGTAATCGGCATGCCCTAGTCTTAACTGTATTTCTTTAGGATTGACATCGGCATTCATTAACAAACTGGCGTGAGTATGCCTAAAACCGTGGAAGCCTATATTTGAGACTTTGGCATTTTTAAAATGACTTTGTAATATAGTCAATTCTTTGGTATAAGTGAATGAGTGACCTTTTTTTGAAAATATGAGACTATCCTTTATTGATACTACTTTTTTATTTTGAATATTTTTCCATAATTTCAAAAGCGTTATAGTCTCACGGTCAAGGCTTACAACTCGATTGCTTTCTTTAGTCTTTGCGCTTGATTGAATGCGTTCGGTTTTGTTTGCCGTCTGTACAATAGTTTTATGGACTGATACCGTCTCATTATTGAAATCAATATCAGACCAAGAAAGAGCCAAGCACTCGCCAACACGCAAACCAGTAGCAAGAAGAAAGCGATACATAGTGACATGCAACTGATTGTCTATGGTATCGTCTAAGCTATCAAGGTAAGACAAGAATTTTTTTAACTCATCATTATCAAAGTACTTTATTTTTTTAGTAGTCCGATTTTTTAGCTTAGGCGGTATAACATTTATAGCTGGATTGCTTTCAATCGCCCCCAGTTGCATAGCATAGTCTAGTATGCGCTTGATATAGTTAAGTAGTAGCTTATAACTCCGACACTTACCTTTTTCACGTCTACCGTTTGTTATAGGGCTTGTGTTTGCATTTTTAGCCCACTGATTGACAATACCTTGTAAAAGTACCGAGTTTATCTTTTCGACCTTATACGAGCCGAGAGCGGGCAAGATATAGACTTTTAAATAATTGTCCGCCACTCTTATTGTGTTGAGTTTAACAGTTAGCTTATAACTATCAAACCAACTCATGGCTAAAGCGTTGAAATCATCAAAGAAAACTTTTTCCCTTGCAACGGTTGAACCGTTTTTGATAAAATTAGATATAGCTTGATTGGCTTTAATCTCGCACATTTTGCGCGTGGTAGCGGTAGCGGTAGTCTGTACCTTTTTACCCGTAAGACTATCCACACCAAGATAAACATTAGTACGGTACTTAATTGTACCGTCTTTTTTTGTGATTTTTTTTATATTCATTTTCTTTTTGCTCCGTTCTATTGTCAGGCAAGACACAAATTGAGAGGTAAGAAATGAAATATTTTTTTATTTGTCACAATATCTATATTATATTTTAGTCATTCAAAACATAATAACAGGTTTTAACAGTTTATCAGGTTTGCGTGAAAAAAGAAAATTCTAGTGGTTTTTTCTTTAGTTCTTATGGTTAGAATGCTGAATAAAAGATAAAAATCCATATAAGGAATAAAAACAACGGAACAGAAAAAATTATATAGTGCGCAAAACATAGTTTACCAGAGTTTATCGTCATATCTTTACCAGATTCAATTAAGATTGTTTTAAATTGTTTATCAATAGATTTTTTCAATTTTTCATCATAATCATCTTTACTATATTTTTTATTATTCACAGATACCTCCTATTTGTGTATACTACAAACCAAACTCATTATTTTTTGTAAGATTTTAACCAAGGTTTTGGCAAGGTAAAATTATCACACAAGCACGATAAACGATTATAAGCATAATCACAATCACGCTCAAGGCTATTTAAGCCCCTTTTTAGCGCTTGTAATTTATTGCATATAAATCTTGTTTTACTTGATAGAAAAATGCTTAATTAAATTTCATGCGTGCAAGAGTATGGGTTTCTCTATCAATTACCCTTAGTTTCCCATCTTCAAGTTTTACAATGTAGCTGTGGATTAGATTGGATTCATCACCCTTTATTACTGTGGCAGTTTGCCCGTTCGACAATGAAATTAGTTCATCTTTGTTCATGTATTACCTCCATAAAGTAGCATTGGTTGAATATAATTGATTATATTAGTTGTATATGCTCCTTAATAATCCTAAAGACTTGAGTAAACGTCATAGGCTGTGTAAGTCTTATTGTATCACGTTTGAGCGGTTTAGAATAATTCCACCTTTAGCGCATAAAATCTAGATAGAACGGAAAAACCTTTTGGTAAGTAATGTGTTTTGGTTACAGTTGTGAGTGATTAAATTGTCATTTTAAACAGTCTATCTTTAAATTACTCCAAAATTTGTAGAACTATTATTCACTTAAACTTTTACCTTTTTCATACGCTGAACAGTTGCCGTGCTTGTGTTTGCCAATTCAGCTAATTTTGAATTTATTTCTTTGTCATCACCGTTACAATCCTTGGATTGTAACGGGAGAGTTACCTTTTTGATTACTGGTATTTCCATATTTTCCCTTTCTGTGTTAATCACCTATAAAGTTCAGGAGATTCTTTTTTAATCGATCTATATTCAAATGCTTTGTATGGTACTTTTTTTTGTGTCTAAGTATTTTAATGTTATCTAGATTTTGAATCATTTTTAAGTCTATCTAAGTCTCGCTGAGCTACTTCAAGAATATCAAATATTTTACTATATACTTCTTTACTTAAATCATCATAAAAAACATCAGCATTAGCAGGTAAAATGTTGAAGCCTTTTTCGTTGCTATTGTATTTCTTGAGTTTTTCAGGGTCTTTATATCTTTCAGACACTTCATGTTTTAAATGATTGATACCTTGAAAAACTCCCTCAATGATTCCTCTTTCTGTTTCTCCGTGACCGCTTAAGTTTGCAACAGCTTGACCTATTACATTTTGTAAGTCATTTTTATCGCCTAAAATATGGTTAGCTGATTTCATTCTACTAATCTCATTTTTGATTTGTTCAATGCTGTAGCCGGTAACATCTTGCCATAGTTCCCAACTTACATCTTCTTCACGACCCAATAAGTAATCTACTGAGACGTGGAAATAATCGGCTATAAGTTCAAGTTTTTCTGCAGTGGGTTGTTGTGTTTTTAGTCTGTATATATAATTTACGCCAAACCCTAGGTCATCGGAAATTTTTTGCAATGGTTTCCCTTGTTTTTCAGCAAGTTTTTTAATGCGTTCAAATATAGTCATTTCAAGCCTTTCAAGACAGTACTAAAACATAAATAACCTTTTAGGGTTTTGTTGCTTGACAAAATGAACCTTATAAGGTAAGATAGTTTTAGGTAAGAGAATTTTATTTAAAACGACTCACAAAATATTAACAATCTTCAGCGTGTTTATAGGTTTGTTTGTTGTCGTTTTAACTATGCTTACATTTTACCTTATAAGGTTTCTTAATGCAAGCGTAAATATCTTATATGGTTGAAAAATAAAAAAAGGAGAAAAAATGCCACTACTAACCCCAGAAATGAAGAAAGCCTTGCGCAGATTGCAAGCCGATGAACTCATGACAAAAAAAGACCTCGCTAAGTATCTAGGTGTGAGTGAAAGCACAGCCAAGACACTAACCAAGGATAAAGAGCCATTAAACGTTAAGACGAAAGTATTCAACGCGGTTGTCTCGGCAATTGCTGAAAGCTATTAAGCTATGAACAAACTTAACCAAGTAATAGAAAGAGGATAAATGAATAATCTAGTACTATTTGACAGTCTCGACCTATCCAAGGCGAGCAATGAAGATTTTTATACCACTACCGAGATTATCGCAGAGCGAACGGGAAATACTTTTAAAGCAGTTTCAGACCTTGTAAGACGATATAGGGATAAGTTAGAAGAAATAGCACCGCTTAGGTTTAGCGTTTTGAAAAAGCTAAACCATCTTGGAGGGTATCGTTATAGCTATGATTTTGGCTGGTTCCGATTATGATCCGATTAAGCAAGCTATAAAGAACACGATCGCAACAAAAAAAGCCGACCACTTCCCCAAGTAACGACTTTTAACATAGTAGAGAAAGCCTTGCATGGCTTCGCTTTCTCTTATTTTACCAAAAATAGGAAGATTACACAAATGAATAGAAAAAATAATAATATAATTGACGTCTCATACCCCACACACGGCTTACAGGCAGGCGCACAGGTACATTATGACCCAAGTTGTCATACTTGGACGGTATACCTTGCTAACGGCTTAGAACGTACTTTATACAGCATTAAGAGCTATGCAACTTTTATGAACGGAGGTGTGGCATGATAACGATTGAAAACAACAGAACGAACCCACTCACAGGGCTAGGGATTTTAAAAGACCTTGAAAGTTTCAATATAAATGATATTGATGAAGCTATCCAAGAATTAGAGGGTAAAATCGGTAAGTCATATCTTGGCAACGGTTGGGAAGAAAAATTACAAGTTTTGTACTCACTGAAAAAGTTTGCTGAAAAAAAACGACTTGCGAAAGAAATTTATACCTTAAAAGAAAAGTTAGTGGAACGCTTAGCAGCAATGCACGGTAAGCACAAGGCATGGGCAGACGTTGCGAACCTAGTCAACGAGTTACAAGCAGAGGGTAAGGGTAGGGAATTTGTCCGAGACGGCTTGACAATTGAACTTGAACGGCTTGAAAATGGTTTAACAGCCTTTGACTTGTTAAGTGCTGACGATATTCACGCGCTTTCTAGCGTGATTGGCATAGATCCAGATACTTTATATCATGCAGTTGCTGAGATTATCGCAACACGTAAAAGCGAGGGTAATTAAATGAGTGAATTTGATCCATTAACCACCCTCACAAGCCGTTTAATCGCTGAGGAAGTAATCGCAAAGATGAGTGAGTTTGAAGCTATACAAGCTAAAATGAGCGATTCTAGGCGTATGTTACCTTATATTTCTAAACAGCAAGTGCTTAAAGAGTTGGGAATAGTTGATAATACGCTAACAGCTTGGGAAAACAACGGGCTACAACGTTATAAGCCTAATTATAAAACATCCCTGGTCTATTATTTGATTGATGATTTATGCAAATTTATAGTTTTGGCAGATTGAGAGGACTTCAATATGAATAAATTTGACAAGGTACGACTTCAGAAAAAATCTGACAAAGAACAGGCTGATTTATTTGCGGATTCAATGGACATGATCGCCCGTGAGAGAGCCATTTTAAAACTGTATGACGGCAATGATACTATACAGGTTCATAATCTACCTCATGCGGTAAGCCTTATAAACAAGCAATTAGAACATGAATACGACAACATGCTGATGAATACATCTACCGAGGAATTGCATATTTTACATGACGGTATCAAAACATTAATTCATGGCTGGCAACACTCAAATGAAATTGATACAGAGCTAGCCAAAGAATTACAAAACCCACAAAATTTTTCAGATTATCAAGATTACATCAAGCACCTTTTAAGGCTTTCAAAACTTGAAACAACTATCAAGGTACTAGGCAACTTTTAAACAATAAATAAACTTAGTCAGGCAAGACAAAGTGAATTGAGAGGTAAGAAATGAAAATGAAAAAAATAGAACTTACAGAAAAAGACTTTGACGGTATCAACGATTTAAGTTTTAGACAAGCAGCTAAAAAATTTAATATCACGCCAGCTGCCGCAAAAAGCATGGTAGGGGATTACAACAAAAATGGATTTAGCGATAATTTAAATTTTTACGTCAATACACCTCAAAATATGGCGGCGTTTAATAAAGGCGATTTTTCAATCGGATGATTTGATTGACACGTCAGATAAAACAATTAAAAAACTTAAAAACAAAAGGAAATGAGGGTATCAAATGGAAACTAAAAAAGATTTTTGGACTGGTAAAAAAATAGATAAGTTTTTCGCCGGCCAAAGTAAATTTTACTACATCGCAAAACGGGCAAATCAATGGAATTATGAAAAATATTGGGATCAGCATGTGCCGGTTGTAATTCCAACTGTACCAGACGAATTTAAAAGCTATGTGTCAATATTTATCGACATTGACGAGGCTAAAGCTGAGTTAAAAAAAGCCCTAGAACACAGTTGGGGGTGGGAACTTTATGAGGGCGAGCGGGTCGATGATTTTATGGTAACGCATTGGTTCATTAAAATTTAGGAGGCATGGAAATGGAACTATTGGCGCAAGATTGGCATAGAGCCGAACACTTGCATGGACTTATTACAGACTTTTAACAGCCGAACAAGTCCGCCATTAGATGATGATGAATTGGCGACAATATGGAAAAGCGTTTTTAAAATGAACTAGAAGGGACTATATGACATCACAACAATTGAATGATAACACAAATAAAAAAATGATCGACTTGACAACTAAGAGAGAAACAGAGGACAACAGTCTAGGGCTACAGCTTAATTCAAAGGATAAAGTTATCCCTAGTCTAACAAACTTGGCGAAAATTTTAAGAGGAGACAACAGCATCAAAGGTTCTTTCATGTATAACCTATTTACTTATGATGTTGAGCTTGCGAAATTTGGTCAAATTGGTGGCGCTACAACTGAACCCATGCAACAAATTGACGACAGCTTAATCAATAGCGTTCGCTTCTATATTGCTGAAAAGTATGGTGTGGACTTTAAAAAAAGCGATGTCGCTGACGGTGTTGAGTTGGTAGCGAAAGAACAAAGTTACAACCCACTCAAAGAGTGGTTACTCATTGCTGAACGTGATTATCAAGGGGCAGACCCTCTTAAAATACTAAGCGACTATTTAGGTGTAGTAGATAATAACTATACGCGCCTAGTGACCTCTATTTTCTTTCGTGGTGCAGTAGCTAAGGTTATGAAGCCTAAGCAAAAATTTGATAATGTACTTGATTTAGTAGGCCATCAAGGCACAGGTAAAAGCACCATGATTAGACTTTTGTTTGAACCATACTATACAGATAATATCAGAACCTTTTATAAAAGTGATGATATGGCACTAATGGTTAAGAATTGGGGTGTAAATGATGATGAAATGGTAGCAAGTAATGACCGTAACACAACTTTTGGACAACTTAAAAAAATCATAACACAGCAAGAATTTCAGTACCGCCCACCTTATGCACGTAAGAATATTCAAGTTGACAAAAATTTTGTCATTATCCGAACTACTAATAAAAATGAGCATTTACGAGACGCGACAGGCGACAGGCGTTTTCTTCCTATCCGAGTAAGCAAGGATATTAAACCGCCTAAACGCTTCAAGGAACTTGACGAGGACGCTTTAAAAGAGTTTTGGGGTGGAGTTGTCAAGTTGTGGCGCAAAAATAAGTCTTTTGATTTAACTGATGAAGAACAGGCTTTACTTGATAAAGAAAAAGAGCAGTTCAAGAATAAAAATATTTATATCGAACAGCTTGAAGCATATATCGAAACACCTATTCCAGCAGATTTTTATGGTTGGCAAGCGTTTAAGCGTAGAGATTATATCAGTCAAATGTTAGATAATGGTGAAGCTATTCAAGAAACCAAGTGTGTCACCGGAAATATCGAACGTGACCGCGTGAACGTTTTAGATGTCATGGCTGAGTTGTTTCCTGATGAAAAGGCAAAAGATGTAGATAATATCATTAGACTATTCTTTGATAATCTCGATGGTTGGGAAAAAGTAAATTCAATTAAATTCGGCAAAAGAGTAACAAGAGGTTATAAAAAAATAGTGTGAAACATTGTGAAACATAAAATGACTGAAAAACGACTACACGACTACCAAATGACAACCACCTAAACCCCTTTAAATAAAAGGCTATAAGGGTGCTAAGTAGTCAGTAGTCATATATATTAAAATAATAATAATAATAATAATATATATATATACTATAAGGCGCGTAGAAGTTGACTACCTACTACTAAACAACTACTAATGTCTACAAAGCTATATTTTATATAGTCTTAGCCGGTTGTCACTTGGTAGTCAAGGTAGTCATTAAGAACAAGGAGATTATACATGAAATTTACTAAAATTGATTTGAGTAAGTTCCCTTTTGTTAGACCGTATGGAGATTATCAAACTTATACAGATCTCGAAAAATGGCACAGGTTCATAAAAAATAATGAATTTTATAGTTATTGTAATGGTTTACCAGCCTATTCAACACTAAGACGGTATTTTGAAACAGGCGGAGACCATGGAATGACATTGACGTGTGAGAGACCACCAGAGTACGACCATGGCTATATGTATAAGCGAAAAGGCGGCAAGCCTATTCTAGTCTATCAACCGTACGGAGACCCTGACAATATTGAAAAACATCGGAACATGATAGAGACTTGGGCAAAAGAGCGTGATATTCAAGTCAAGATTTTTGATTATGATGTTGGCTGGTATTATCCAGCACGTTGTTACCTTGTCATCATGGGGCTTGATTTAAATGATTTAAAAATAGAGGGAGAATGATTTATGAAAAATGGTGCGCGCGAGCCTACTTTATAGGCATTTAACTTATACTACCTAACAAAACCTAACATAAAAAGAAAATGGAGAATTTAAAAATGACTAACACAAAAAATGAAACAATGAACGCAGAAACTGAAACTAATTTAAAACTAGCGGGCGCTTTGAATGAGATTGTAGACTTATTTACACAAAAGGACAAAGATTTATCAGAGGTTGAACGCTTACAAATGTTTGACGACTCACTCGGTTATCTTTGCGATAATTTAGGCATTGACCTAGATATGCACGAAGAATTAAAACGTGGAGACATCACACTTGAAAATTATGAAGATTTACGAAAGCTAGACAAGGAAGAACAAGACGAACCCCAAAACGTTGTGACATTGGCTGATGAACTCAAAGAGCTTTATTCTCTTAATGATAGCATGTTTACGAGCGACCCTAACCATGTACCAACATACGCGGACGGTACGGTTATCAGACAGCAAGACTTGGCAGACATGAACATGAACGGCTTACAGCGTATTGCTGAAATGATTGGCATTGAGTTAGGAGAATGAAAACAATGGAAAAAATTAAATATTATACATTCTATTTTATAGGTGGCGGGAGCATTGTGGAAGCAGTTAACCAACAGCAATTGGATTATGCCTTACATGATTTGAATGTGACGGATCCCGAGAATGAACCTGAGCCACTCGTGACCGAATCAGGTAAGATCATTATCCTAAACAATGTGACTTATATTGAACCAGCGGGGGCATAGATGATAGAGCAATATATCAAGTTAAACACTACAGCACAGAGCCGACCACCATGAACCATGGATTTTCACTACATTTTACTACTATAATTCTACTAACAAATAAATACAGGAGAAACCAAAATGAAAACATTCAAAGAAATCGAATCTAAACTATCTAGCCTAAAGAGTACAAACCTAACAGATATTGAAAAGTATCAGGAAAATATCGTTAAAGCTAAACAAGCATTGAAGATAGCTAGCGAGAAACTGACAACCTCTGAGGAGACCGCAGACCTTGAAGCGTATAATAAGGCTAAAGATGGTATCTGGTCATCTCAAAACGCCATTGAACTGTACCAAAAGCAGTTAGACAAATCGCAAAATACACCATTAGTTTCTAAAGATGAGTATAATCAAATGGTCTCAGATATTGAAAAGGCTGCCGATAAGTTACAAGACGAGTTGAATATTAAGGGCGCTAAGCTAATGGCAGAACTAAAGGCATTGGCTGATGAATCTAACGCGGTATACCATAAAGCTGATGAGTTGTTAAGTATTGCGCAGTATGATATTTATAAAGACGCTGATTGTTTAGTCGCGGCAAACGGTACCAGAATAACGCGCGAGGTAGAGTATAAACGTGCCAACTCAGTCCGAAATGTTTATAACTTTAAATACTTAGGCAATACATTTCTTGATGACATGACAGTAGAATAAAAAGGGGAATATTATGACAGAAACAACCAAAGACAACAGCCAACAACACACAGGCAACTGGGTGGAGGACATCCGAAAAGGCGCAGAGATTGAACGCAAAGAAAGAGAGGAGACGAGCAGACAGCAGAGTAAAGAAGCCTTTGACAAGATGAGAGACAAGAAGAACGCTGAACGCGATGAGATTAATGGATTGATGCAGCAGGTTGCCGAAAGAAATTACAATGATAATAAGTTAAAGCGTGACAAAGAAATTGAAACCGCTAAACAAAAAGCTATGCAACAGATCGAATCTGAATACGAAAGTAAGTACGGAGTTAGCACCGACAAGACGGAACGAACTAACCAAGCGTGGAGCAACTTGCTAAAAGGTTTATGAATAATAAAAATAAATAAAAAATATCTTTTAGATAGGTTTACATTTATATAGTTCGCAAGTTTGAAGTCGTGTAGACACCACGGGGGGTACCGCCCGTAAAGGGTTTTAAGCCGTACTTCTGCAGTCATTGCTCATATTTTCGTGTGCCTATGCGTTTAACAGGAGAAGTTGAAAAAAATTGAAAGCCAAAAATTGCCGAATATGTGGGGACTTATTCACTCCAAAGACAGCCAACTCACGTTACTGCAGCCCAGAGTGTCGCAACCAAAAGCGGAAGTCTGAGCGTAAGGAATGGCAAGAGAATAACCCAGAGTATATGAAGAAATACATGCGAGATTATCGCAGTAAGTAGTTATAAAAGTTCTGTCAGTCAACGGCAGGGCTTTTAGTGCAATCTAGGCATATTGGTCTACATCTTTATGAATTGACATCATCTTACGCAGTAGTGATTTAGTTGAAGAAATAGAAAAACAATCTAAACAAAATAGCATGAACAACCTGAAGCAAGCGAAACCGACGGGTTCCACGGAACCCGTCGGCACAACTGGCAGAACTGACCAAAAACTTGCTGAACTAGCAAAGACTAGGCTATTTCATCATGGCTTATTCTTTTTTAGTAGCCCCCACCTTTACACCAAAATAATAAAATCGTTTTAGGGAACGGGTAGGGTAGCCGTTTCCAAATGTACAGAGATTTTGAAAAACTTTTTTTCTTTCTATAAGTGCTTAACTATCAAGGTTTACTGTATATTAAAGTTGTGAAGTTGCGGACGACAATATTATTTTACGATTGTATGATAATGAATGATCATGCGTAAGACATCAATAGCTAGTAATGAATATTATAGATTATTTTGAGTTTAAAAATAAAAAATACATGGCCATGTAAGGCATAGACACCCCCACCCAAAAAATTACATCAAAATACTAAAAAATACTACATTTTTATCATGCCCGCCATTTTGGCAGTTTAGCTATTTACAGGCGACATCACACAAGCCTATATAAAGCGTTTTGAGCGTTGTTTATGTTACACCCTCATAATTTACCACAAGACAGTTTAAAACGCTTAATATAGCTATGAATTGGCTTGTTACAGCTTGTTATGTAAGAATGCGATAGTTCGCGTGATGATAGCCATAAAATGGTATAATATAATTATGTAAAAACCTAATAAAACCTAATATAAAATCACAAAGTAGAAAGGCATATAAATGTTTGAATTATTTGATATTAGTAAAGAGGAACAAGAAAAGATTTTAAAGCAAGCTAGGCGAGTGTTAAGCGGATATAGACATTTAAAAAGAGCTTACACTTTATCTATGCCACAGGCACATACGCAACATTATGGCGGTGTATCAACATCTAAGACGAGCAAGACCAGCCACGAAAGCCCAGAGCTTATCAGATACCTAGAATTAGGCGAAAAGGTTGAGAAGATAGAGCAGGCGGTTGAGAGAGTAGAAAACAATGAATACCTTAAAAATAGATATATGATACCCGATACATTACAACAGTGGAGACTGGCAGAGCTTATAGGTGTTAGTATGAGAGTTTATAACAGAAACTTACGTACAGCACTTATTGAGTTTGCGTTTGCTTACGGTATTGTTGACCTTTCTAAGTATGAATTTACAGTTGAAACTGTTAGCATATCACGCGCACAATAAAAAATCATCAAAAAAGGCACGTTTTAACAATCCCTTGTGTTGAAAAATGTTGACATAAAAAAAGCCGTGTATCGTTGGTACACAGCCACTTGCCTGACAATAATTTAACAACTTTTAACTAGCCTTTTAACTAGCCCTTGATTGAAATTGAATGAGTTTTATTGAGGTGGTAAAATTTAAGAATGCTTATATATCAATGTTCTTTATGTCTATTGACTTGTAATGATATAGAGTGGTAGAATATAAGCATGAAAAAAGTAAAATATGGTATTGTATCTACTGCACAAGTTGTGCCTAGATTCATAGATGGTGTTCGCTTAACGGATAATGGTGAAGTCGCTGCGGTATCGAGCCGTACCTTGGAAGCGGCACAAGCATTTGCAATGAAACATAATATTCCTAAAGCCTATGGTAGCCATGCTGAACTTTATGCAGACCCAGAGCTGGATGTTATTTATATTGCGACCTATAATAAAGGACATTTTCCAGAAGCCAAGCAAGCCCTATTGGCAGGGAAAAATGTTTTACTAGAAAAGCCGTTTACGCTGACTTTAGCTGAAGCAGAGGAACTTTTTGAGCTGGCGCGTGAGAAAAATCTATTTTTGATGGAAGCACAAAAATCAGTCTTCTTACCAGTAACACAAATGGTCAAAGAAGTTGTGCAGTCTGATGAAATCGGTGATATCTTAGCTGTTGACAGTGTGACAGCATATGCCAGTATTGACCACATCAGCTGGTTTAACGACCTTGAATCTGGGGGTGGCACTGTACACTTCATGTTGCCATATGCGATCAGCTACCTACAGTATATTTTCGATGCTAAGATCATAGATTTTTCAGGTATTGCCGATATGCAAAGTGGTGAATCAGATACACAGGCCAAAGTGCTGTTAAAACTTGATAACGGTGTCTTGATTAACATCTTTTTGACGACTAAAGTAGGATTGGATAAAGTCATGACGATCCAAGGGACAAAAGGAAAACTCATTATTCCAGAATTTTGGCGTGCTAAAACTGCAATCGTCCGATTTGCAGATGGCGGCATCAAACGCCAACTCAACGCTGATTTTGAGAGTGATTTTGTCTACGAAGTTCAACACGTTAATGAGCTTATCCTTTCAGGAGAACGTCTCAGTCCGAAGATGACAAAAGAGATGACACTGTCGGGTGTTAAGATTATGGATGGTTTATATCAATCTTGGCAAGTAAGCTAATAACATATCAAGTAATGGATAAAAAAATCTGTGAGCAATCACGGATTTTTTTCGTATAAGAAAGTAGGAGGTGATAATGCTAGTTGCAGTGAATGAAGCAGAACAAATCATCAATTTACTAGAATTTAGCAAGTCGGACCTTACTGAATTGGTAGGTCAATTTTTGCGTTGTCCTGCTTGCAAAAGTCAGGTACGCTTGAAAAATGGTCATGTAAAAATGCCCCATTTTGCTCACGTAAATTTAGCAGCCTGTCAATATTATTCGGAGAACGAAAGCCTGCAGCACTTAACCTTAAAAAAACGTTTATATCACTGGTTCAAGCAAACAGAGCAGGTCAAAATCGAGCATTTTTTACCTGAGTTACAGCAGACGCCTGACTTACTGGTTAATGAAACGATTGCGATTGAAATTCAATGCAGTCACCTGTCTATTCAGAGACTGCGTGAGCGGACAGAAACCTATCGAGCTCATGGCTACACCGTCCTCTGGCTCATGGGAAAGGATTTATGGTTGGGTCAGCATTTGACGCAACTCAAGCAACAGTTACTCTATTTAACCCAGAATGCTGGTTTTTACTATTGGGAGTTGGATTTGCAGCGTGAAAAAATCCGCCTCAACTATCTCTGCCATGAAGATTTAAGGGGGTGCTTGCATTATTTACAGCGTGAATTTTCCTTTGATAGGGGGAATTTACTTGAGGTGCTTCGAACGCCATTTGCGGCAAGCTCAGCTAGATTGACGAATCAGTTATCGTTTGACATGCCAGCCTTTATCAAGCGTCAACTTAATTATCAGAATCCCAAATGGTTAAGGATTCAGGAAAAGTATTATCAGAATGGGCAAAATTTGATGACTGTCGACCAGTTCCCCCTTAAGTTATATCCGATTGGCTTGAATGTCTTAACGCATCAGTTCGAAGGCGTTATCAAGCCTGACTTTTGTCAAATTACAAGCGATATCAGTCGCTATTATCACCATTTTCTGGCTTATCCGCAGGATGATGGGGTTTATCCGCCGGGATTTTATGCTAGGGCTGTGACAGGTGATGGAAATTGTAAAAGCTGAAGGCCGTCATAGTTTTTCGGTAAGACGAGGACCTGTAGTTTGATGTTATACTAAGAAAATGCAATGTATTTTGGGAATAGACTGACAAAATTATTTTTGGTTGATTTTGTGAGTAAGTCTTTAAAGATCAGGCTTTAGATTTCTATTAAACAACAAAGGGAGAACTCATTATTGAAAACTGACAACCATTTTATGAGAAAAATGAGTAGCAAGCATTTGGTGACACTTTCTTTGGGTGGGGTGATCGGGACTGGGATTTTTCTGAGTTCTGGCTACTTGATTCAGGAGGCGGGGGCGATTGGCACAATCATCGCTTATCTGATTGGTGCTGCCCTTGCCACGCTCGTGATGATGTGTCTAGGGGAACTATCTGTCCAACATCCTAACACGTCTTCCTTGCATATGTATGCGTCAAAGTATATCCATCCTAGTGTTGGCTTTACGGTTGCTTGGCTCTATTGGCTGACTTGGACGGTTGCTTTAGGCTCACAATTTATCACCATGGGGATCACGCTACAAAAATGGTTTGCGCAAATTCCGATTTGGATTTGGTGTGCCATTTTTTCTGGGATTATCTTACTCTTGAATGTTTTGGACGTTAAAATTTTCTCAGTGAGTGAATTTTGGCTGTCCTTGATTAAGGTGGTGGCCCTCGGTATTTTTGTGATTCTAGGGATTACTGCCATTACGGGTGTTTTGCCCGTTCATGCGACGCGTGCACCTTTATTTCACAATTTGACAGCTAATGGGATCTTTCCGCATGGCTTCGGGGCTGTCTTTATCGTTCTACTATCGGCAAACTTTGCCTTTAGTGGGACAGAGTTGATCGGGGTTGCGGCTGGGGAAACCAGTGAACCGGAGAAAAACATTCCCAAAGCCATCAAACGAACCTTATTTTTATTAGTGACCTTATTCATTGGGACGATTGTTGTGATTGGTGCCCTGATTCCGGCTAATTCCAAGGCCTTGACTGAAAGTCCTTTTGTCCTGATTCTACAAAATTTAGGGATTCCTTTTGCCAGTGACATTATGAACTTCATTATTTTTATCGCCATTTTATCGGGGGCTAATTCTGGCCTCTATGCTGCCAGTCGGATGCTTTGGTCGCTGGCTGAAGATGGGACCCTACCCAAAACATTTTCGCGTTTATCTAAGAAAGGGTTGCCGGTCAATGGTCTGATTCTGACCCTTGCAGGTGGCTTACTCTCTCTCTTTTCAAGTATCTATGCTGAGGATACGGTATATTTAGCACTCGTCTCCATTTCTGGTTTTGCTGTGGTGGCTGTCTGGTTGTCTATCGGCATTAGCCAACTGCAATTTAGAAAAGCATTCATCAAGCAGCATCAACTGTCTGAACTCAAGTATCAGACGCCGGGTTATCCCCTTGTGCCTTGGCTCGTCATTATCTTATGCGTCATTTCATTGATTGGTATCTATTTTGATCCCAATCAACGGATTGCCTTGTATTTTGGGATTCCTTTTACAATTTTAACAACGCTCGTTTATCAACTATTTTATCGGAAACAAAAAAGGAGCAGCTATGACATTTCAACAGTGGACTAAGGATCAAGATGTGGTGATTCTTGACGGCTCCATGTCTCGATTGCTCGAAGAACAGGGCCTTGAGATTAACCATCGTCTGTGGACGGCCTTGGCCTTGATTGATCAGCCAGAGGCGGTTTATCAGGTTCACAAACAGTATTTTGATGCAGGTGCTAACGTCGCCATTACTGCTAGTTATCAAGCAACTGTCAAGAGTTTTGCGGATGTCGGATATTCAGAAGAACAGGCCATCGACTTTATCAAGCACAGTGTCACCTTGGCTCAAAAGGCTAAGCAAGACAGCAAAGGCGACCAAGCCAAATGGCTTGCAGGCTCTATCGGCCCTTATGGTGCTTACTTATCAGATGGTTCTGAATATACCGGTGCTTATGAAATCTCGTCTTATGATATGAAGACCTTTCATGAAAGTCGCATCAAGAGCTTGATTGCCTCGGGCGTAGATGTCCTAGCTATTGAGACCATCCCGAGATTGGACGAGTTGCGCGTGATCTTGGACATCGTCGCGGCCATCAACTTTCCAGTCTGGGTCAGCGTCTCCTTAAAAGACACCGGGCATTTGGCAAATGGTGACAGCTTGGCGGACTTTCAGCAGCTTGTTGAGCAGGATCAGAACGTCATTGCCTATGGGATTAATTGTGTCAGCCCTCAGCTAGTGGCGCTAGTCATTGAAACTTTGTCTGTGGCAGCGACTAAACCGCTAGTCGCCTACCCAAATTCAGGAGCTATCTTTGATGCTGTCTCTAAAACTTGGTCAGAGGAAATCAGTGTCGAACAGGTCTTCTCCACAGATGCTAAGTGCTGGCACCAAAAGGGTGCTAAGTTAATTGGTGGTTGCTGTTGTTCGACAGCAGAGGACATTGCAAGATTAGCTAGAACATTTGGCCAAGTCAAATAGTATGAACGTACAGTGTCCGAATTGGGCGCTGTTTTTTATTATCGTACTAAAAAAGGCTGTGACGGTGAATCTCATGTGATTTTATGATAAAATAGTAGGGAATATGCGTCTGATATGAGGTCGCTAGATAAACTGGATAGGAGTTACGATGGTAAAAAAACGTGAAGCAATCGATGAAAAATATAAATGGGATCTGACGACAATTTTTGCAACAGATGAGGCTTTTGAAGCGGAACTCGCAGAGGTTTTAACTGCACTAGAGGATGCTAGAAGCTTAGCTGGTACCCTGACAGATTCTGCAGAAAATTTATTAGCAGTGACTGATACGGAGTTGGCGCTCATGCAACGGGTAGAAAAGCTCTATGTCTATGCGTCAATGAAAAATGACCAGGATACAACGGTTAGTCTTTATCAAGAATATCAAGCAAAAGTAACAGCGCTCTATGCTAAATTTAGTGAAGTTTTTGCTTTCTATGAACCTGAGTTTATGACTTTGTCGCAAGAAAGGTTTGCGCAGTTTGTCATTGATCAACCTAAATTACAAACTTATGGACACTTCTTTGAGCAGTTATTTGATAGAAAAGCCCACGTTTTGTCAAGCGCAGAAGAAGCGTTACTAGCTGGTGCATCAGAGATTTTTGGTGCAGGTGCTGAAACCTTTGAAATCTTAGATAACGCAGATATCGTCTTTCCAACGATTAGGGATGCGCAAGGTCAAGACGTGCAGCTGTCACATGGTAACTACATCTCCTTCATGGAATCATCGAATCGTGAGGTCAGAAAAGCAGCCTATCAAGCACTCTATAGCATCTATGAACAATATCAGCATACCTATGCCAAAACGCTGCAAACCAACGTTAAAGTTCATAATTTCACAGCTAAAACACGCCATTATCACTCAGCACGTGAAGCGGCTTTGTCTAGTAACCACATCCCAGAGGCGGTCTATGACACTTTAGTTCAAGCGGTCAATGACCACCTGCCTTTGCTTCACCGTTACATCAAACTGCGCTCTGATATCCTCAAAATTGATGACCTGAAAATGTATGATGTCTATGCGCCTTTGTCAACTACAGATTATAAATTTACCTATGAAGAGGCAGTTGTTAAAACTCAAGGCACACTTGCGATTTTCGGCCCAGATTATCTGGAAAAGGTTAAACGTAGCTTTGAAGAAAATTGGATTGATGTTCAGGAAAATAAAGGCAAGCGCTCAGGTGCCTATTCAGGCGGTTCTTATGATACCAACGCCTTCATGCTTCTCAACTGGCAGGATACGCTAGATAATCTCTTTACTTTGGTGCACGAGATGGGCCACAGCATGCACAGTAGCTTTACCCGTGAAAGCCAACCCTATGTCTACGGTGATTACAGCATCTTCCTCGCTGAAATAGCTTCGACAACCAATGAAAATATCCTCACCGAAACCTTGCTCCATGATGTTGCAGATGATGAGACGAGATTCGCGGTGCTCAACCACTTCTTGGATGGCTTTAGAGGCACTGTCTTTAGACAAACGCAGTTTGCTGAGTTCGAGCATGCCATTCATGAGGCAGATGCTGCAGGAACCGTCTTAACCAGCGAGTTCTTAAACCAACAATACGCCGAGTTAAATGAAAAATATTACGGCCTAGCTGCAAGTGATAACCCAGAAATCCAGTATGAATGGGCTAGAATCCCACATTTCTACTACAATTACTATGTCTTCCAATATGCGACAGGTTTTGCAGCAGCATCTGCCTTGGCAGATAAAATCGTGAATGGTACCGAGCAAGATAAGGCAGACTATCTAAATTACTTGCGAGCTGGTTCGTCAGACTATCCGCTAAATGTCATTGCCAAAGCAGGTGTTGATATGACGTCAGCAGATTATCTCACTGCTGCCTTTGCAGTTTTTGAAAAACGCTTGACAGAATTAGAAGCATTGGTGGCGAAACATGGTTAAGAGTTACAACGAATATTCCAATCATAATATGCGTAGACCAATCGTCAAGCCAGAAATCGTCGGCTTGATGCGAGGAGAGCAAAAAGCTTTGACAGGCTTTTTAGCTGAGGTTGAAGCCTTTGCCCATGCTGAAAACATTCCGGTTATCCCGCATGAAACGGTGGTTTACTTCCAATTTTTATTACAGGCACTCCAACCCAAGAAAATCCTTGAAGTTGGGACAGCGATTGGCTTTTCTGCTCTATTAATGGCGCAAGCCTCACCAGATGCTAAGATCACAACCATTGAACGGAATCCAGAAATGGCAGCTCTGGCGCGTGAAAACTTGGTCAAATATGATACAGCCCAGCAAATCGAGGTGATTGAAGGTGATGCTGTTGATGTCCTCTCTGCCTTACCTGAAGAGTACGATTTTGCCTTTATGGATTCGGCCAAGTCAAAATATATTGTTTTTTTACCAGAGATTTTGAAACGTTTGTCGGTCGGTGGCATTGTCGTGATTGATGATGTTTTTCAAGGTGGTGATGTCGCTAAACCAATCGAAGAAGTTAAGCGTAATCAACGTGGGATCTATCGTGGTTTGCATAAACTGTTTGATGTGACCTTGACACATCCAGACTTGACAGCGACACTTGTACCACTAGGTGATGGTCTCTTGATGATTCGAAAAAATGCTGATCAGATTGATTTAGTTTAATTTAAGGTTTCTATCAGAAATTATGGTATAATGGTGAAGGTTGTTGAGGCTTGACTTTAACAAATATGAATCAGTATTATAAAGATATGGAAGGTATTAATATTTTGAATTTAAAAAAAATTGGTTTAGTCGCAGTAACAGGATTTGCAGCTGTGACACTTGCAGCATGTGGTAAAGACAGTGCTAACTCTAACATCGTGACAATGAAAGGTGACACAATTCGTGTTTCTGATTTGTATAAAGAAGCAAAAGAATACCCATCAACAGGGACAGCGACTTTGTTGCAAAACATGACGTTCAACAAAATTTTTGAAAAAGAATTTGGTAAAAAAGTATCTGATAAAGCAGTAAATGCAGAGTTTGATGCCCAAAAAACATCACTTGGTTCGAATTTTGCAGCCGCTTTACAACAAGCTGGTTACACGGAAGCGTCTTATAGAGATTCTATTCGCTCACAACTTTTGCTCAAAGAAGTCGTAACGAGCAAAATCAAGTTCACAGATGCTGAGTATAAAGCAGCCTTTGAAGCTTATCATCCAACAGTTGAAGCTTATGTTTTGTCAGAAACATCAGAAGATGCAGCTAAAAAATTAGTAGAAGATGCTAAAAATGATGCGGCTGCATTTGATAAAACTGCGCAAGATAAGAAGAGCGAGATGAAATTTGATTCATCTAACACGCAAATTCCAGACGAAGTTAAAACGGCAGCCTTCAAATTGAAAGATGGCGAAGCATCTACTGAGCCGATTAAGGTCAGCAATCCTCAAACTGGTGCCGCTTCTTTCTATGTTGTGAAAATGATTAAGAACGCCGATAAAGGCACTGATTGGAAAAAATATAAAAAAGAACTTAAAACCATCATCACAACCAACAAACAAAATGATGCGACTTTTGTGAATGGGATTATTGCGGGCTATTTGAAGGATTATAATGTTAAGGTGAAACCAAAAGAGTTTTCAAACATTTTCGCTTCTTATGAAGCTGCTGTGACAAGTTCATCATCTAAATCAAAATAAAACAATCAAGTGATACAGAGAGACAGCGGTGGTGAGAGCTGTCAAACTTGGTAAGTGCTTAGTATCTCCTCTTTTTCTACAGATTGAGGATAGCAGAGACCTCTGCTCTATCAAACAACTTGAGACGATACTTTATCGTGAATGAGGGTGGTACCGCGTTGAAGCGCCCCTTGCTTACGGTGGAGTATTTTCTTGATTTATTGTTAAAAGCATCACATACTTTAGGAGGTGTTGACATGGTACAATATCAAATCAAACAAAAATTCTGGTCACTTGGTGGCAAATTTAAAATTATGGATAATGCTGGGAACTTGGCTTATTATGTTCAAGGGAGTTTTATGAAAATTCCCAAACAGTTTACCATTACCAAACCTGACGGCACACAAGTCTCTCACATCAAGAAAGTCCTGTTTCAAATTTTTCCTAAGTTTGATGTGACAATGGCAGATGGTTCAGCTTTCCGAATTGCCAAAAAATTCTCCTTCATTAGACCCCGTTATCAGATTGAACATTTCGGGTTAGAAGTGCAAGGAAATTTCTGGGACATGGAGTTTGAACTCCGCCATAATAGTGTGCCGGTGGCGCAAATCTCTCAGAGATGGCTAAAAATCAACTCGACTTATGATATTGATGTCTTCGATGATCAATACGCAGACGCTGTGATTTCTTTAGTCATCGCCATTGACTATGTTAAGGCACAGCAAGCTGCCACTTCATCGGCATCCTCTAGCAATTAAAAATAGAAAGAAAATATAACCTCACATGAAAAAAATGACCTCACAAGAAGTACGCCAAATGTTCCTTGATTTCTTTAAATCAAAAGGCCATACGATCGAACCATCAGTAAGCTTGGTTCCTGTCAATGATCCAACACTCCTTTGGATCAACTCAGGCGTTGCGACCCTAAAAAAATATTTTGATGGCTCAGTCATTCCTGAAAATCCACGGATTACCAATGCCCAAAAAGCCATCCGGACCAACGATATTGAAAATGTTGGGAAGACGGCACGTCACCATACCATGTTTGAGATGTTAGGTAATTTCTCAATCGGTGACTATTTCCGAAAAGAGGCGATTGAATGGGGCTTTGAACTCTTAACCAGTCCTGACTGGTACGATTTCCCAGTCGAAAAGCTCTACATGACTTACTACCCAGCCGACCAAGATTCTTACAACCGTTGGATTGAAGTTGGGGTGTCACCTGATCACCTGATTCCAATCGAAGATAACTTCTGGGAAATTGGTGCGGGTCCAAGTGGTCCAGATACTGAGATTTTCTTCGATCGCGGCGAAGCTTTCGACCCTGAAAAGGTTGGGCTTAAATTACTGGCTGAAGACATCGAAAATGACCGTTATATCGAAATCTGGAACATTGTCCTGAGTCAGTTTAACGCGGATCCAAGCGTGCCACGTAGCGAATACAAAGAATTACCACATAAAAATATTGATACGGGGATGGGACTTGAGCGGATGGTTGCGGTCATCCAAGGGGCGCATACCAACTTTGAAACCGATTTGTTCATGCCGATTATTCGTCAAATTGAGCAATTGTCTGGCAAAACTTATGAGCCTTACGGGGACAATATGAGCTTTAAAGTCATCGCTGACCATATTCGCTCACTTTCATTTGCTATCGGTGATGGGGCCTTGCCAGGTAATGAAGGTCGTGGCTATGTCTTGCGTCGTCTCTTGCGTCGTGCTGTCATGCACGGTCGTAAACTTGGCATCACAGATACTTTCTTGTATAAACTGGTTAAAATCGTTGGCGAAATCATGCAATCTTACTATCCAGAAGTTTTGGAAAAACGTGACTTCATCGAAAAAATTGTCAAACGTGAAGAAGAGACTTTTGCGCGGACGATTGATGCGGGGAGCAAACTCTTTGACGAAGTTATCGGTAAATTGAAGGCGGCTAACCAAACAACACTTGACGGTGCTGATATTTTCAAACTCTACGATACTTATGGTTTCCCTGTTGAATTGACAGAGGAGTTGGCAGAAGATGCTGGTTTCACCATTGACCATGCTGGTTTCGAAGCAGCTATGAAAGCCCAACAAGACCGTGCGCGTGCGGCAGTCGTTAAAGGTGGCTCGATGAATAAACAGTCAGAAGTTTTGACTGCCCTAGAGGATGCATCAACTTTCTCTTATACAGAAAAAACGCTTGTGTCAAGACTGACTGCCATTGTCCAAGACGATCAGCGCGTGAAAACGGCTATAGGCACAGTCCAAGTGGTCTTTGCTGAAACACCGTTTTACGCTGAAATGGGTGGTCAAGTTGCTGACCACGGTGTGATTCTGGATGCCGCAGGTGAGCTGGTCGCGAACGTGACGGATGTGCAGAAAGCGCCGAATGGTCAGCCTTTGCATACAGTTGAGATTGTAACTGAACTCTTTGAAGGGGAAATTTACACGCTTGCCATCGACCAAAAACGTCGCAACGGTGTGATTAAAAATCATACAGCCACTCACTTGCTTCATGCTGCCTTACACAATATCTTGGGAGAGCACGCGACACAAGCTGGCTCGCTCAATGAAGTCGACTTTTTACGTTTTGACTTCACGCATTTCGCAGCAGTGACAGCTGACGAATTGTCTGAAATTGAACGTCAAGTCAATGAAGAAATCTGGAATGCCATTGATGTCTTGACGGTTGAGACGGATGTTGCAACAGCTAAAGAAATGGGTGCTATGGCGCTCTTTGGCGAAAAATATGGTAAGGTTGTCCGCGTTGTGACGATTGGCGACTATTCAGTCGAGCTTTGTGGTGGCACGCACGTTGCTAACACAAGCGAAATTGGCCTGTTCAAGATTGTCAAAGAAGAAGGCATCGGTTCTGGTACGCGTCGGATCATGGCGGTCACGGGTCAACAAGCCTTTGAAGCCTTCAAAGCACAAGAAGCAATTTTGAAAGACGTGCAAGCCTTGGTGAAATCGCCACAGGCTAGTCAAACCGTTGCGAAAGTTGAAAACTTGCAAGCTGAACTCAAATCAACGCAAAAAGAAGTTGAAAGCCTGTCAGCTAAAATCGCATCTGCCCAGTCTGACGAAATCTTCCAAAATGTGCAAACAGCAAACGGCACAAGCTTTATCGCAGCAAAAGTCACAGCCACAGATGCAGGTGCTTTGCGTAATCTTGCAGATATTTGGAAACAAAAAAATAGCTCAGACGTTTTAGTGCTTGTTGCGCAAATAGGCGAAAAAGCGAATTTGTTAGTTGCAAGCCAATCTAGCGCTATTAAAGCAGGTAATCTAGTGAAAGCACTTGCGCCATTTATCGATGGTCGCGGTGGTGGTAAACCAGATATGGCCATGGCTGGTGGAACCAAGCCAGCAGGTATTGCTGACTTGCTTGAACATGTTGGGGTTAATTTGTAAGTTATCTTTATAAGCTATTGAACTAATGATCACAAAAAATCATCTCACGCTAAATTGTGAGATGATTTTTTTTGTATAGGATGCTTTTCAGTTAAGTAATAATCTGATTCGCTTCATTAAGTGCTTTTATTTTCCGACAAATTTCCCGGCAATCTGGATTGAAAAATTGAAGTTCTGAAGCGTCTATTTTGGTTGTAATTAATTTAGCCTGGATGATAATCCGATTTCTGGGTGAGTCAATATCAATTTTTTTCAATAAATCATTGTAGTAATTTTGCAATTGTTCAACTGGTGTTGCTGCTGTAAAAGGAAAAGTCACTTTGGCCATCTTCATCATCTCACTTTCTTAAATTAAAATTTTTCTACCTTGATTGCGTTATAAATTTGCTGTAGTTGCTCAGTTTTTAGTTCTGGATACCAGTTTAGAACATTGGCGGTGGCGTAACTGATGGCTTTTTTTAAGGTTATCAAGGGTTCTTCTCCGAGGGTGATGTATTTCACCAAGCCTCCTAGGAAAAAATCACCTGACGCGATAGGGTTTTTGGTATCTACTTTATCAAGAGATAGAAAATAGATGTCATTTTTCATCTTTGCTAAAATGCCCTTAGCGCCTAAAGTTACGATAAAATAAGGAGTATCGGCAGTTGATGACGACTTTAATAAGTTAAGGGCACCTCTAATAACTACCAATTAATTCACCTCTAAATGAAATTAGAAAAAAACACAGAAAACTAAGCATAGTCTACTGTGTTTTTCTTTATGTTACAGACGCCACTTGACTGTTTATTCTTATTTTAGACAGATTACCTCCATGTTTTGAGATTTAAACGTTTAACTTGTTGGTACCTCAATAAGTTATAAGTCAGATTTGTAAGGTCAGTATTTAAAACAGCTCGATCGAATCCAATAGAACGTAAACTAGAACCATGCATTGAATTTTAAACAAAGCCAAATACATGTTCAATACGGACACGTATTTTCGAAATGATTTTATTAAACATTTTATCGTCTGCCTTAAGAGATTTACAACGTGTGTTTTTAAGACAGGTAAAAAGTTCAGCACCTTTAGGTGTTGCTTGATTTTGATAAGCTGAGTCTGCTAAGGTGATCTCATCGGGATCAACAAGAACGCCTATTACTTGAGAATCATGCACATTTGCAGGCGTTGTTTGATAATTCTTTACGAATTTTGATTTGGTATCTATAGCAATATGATTTTTGTAGCCATAGTGTCTCTCATTACCTTTAATTGTCCAGCGAGCAGCTGTATCCTTCTGTGCTCTTTTGTTCTTCGTCCAATTCACTGGTACCCTATTTGCTTTAATCAATTCATTTTCGTCTTTTGGATTACGTTGTTTAGGCGCCTCTATGAATGTTGCATCAACAATCTGTCCTTTATGAGCGATCATCCCTTGTGATTCAAGTTTTTCTTGAAAGGCAGAAAAAAGCCAGTTTCCTCTATTAGATTTTGATAGCTGATTTCTAAAGTTCCAGATAGTCTTTGCGTCTGGTACCTTGTCATCAATCTTAAGGAATCTTCTAAACGAAATCCGGTCAATCATTTGATATTCCATTGCATCATCAGATAGATTGTATAAGCGTTGTAAAATTAGAATTTTCAACATTAAAACAAGGTCATAGGGCGGTCTACCACCATGAGATTTGTTTTTTAAATCATACTTAAAAATCCGGTTAAGAGTTGGGCGAAAACACTCGAAATCAACCACTTTTTCTAGCCGCTCAAGAGGGTCTCCTTTTAAACTTAATTTTTCAAGATAGTCGCTATCTCCAAATAAATTCATCTTCAATACCTCGTTAGCTTATTTTTAATCTATTATACCTCTTTTCATACGTTTTTAGAGGTGCCCTATACTAAGGGGGCGCGCGCCAATTTGGCAGATGACAAAGTCATTGACCCTAAAAAATATGGCGAAGCTGGGATGAAAGAAGTCTATGCTTTAGTCACAGACAAAATTAAAGTTGTCGGTAGCGATTACAAAGCCTAAACGTTTCAGGAAAGGAAGGCAGGAATGATATTAAATCTAGCCAACAAAAAACAAACACTTATCAAAGTGAGCCATCCTGCCAAAGTGGTTACAGCGTAACAAATATCTTTTCAGATACAGATGACGCAACCCGAAACAGTCGTCAAGTCGCTGGGGAGCACTGGGACTGTGAGGGGCACAACATTAACTTTTTGAATGTCAACACGATTTAATAAATGCTTGCATCTTATAGTATACTATAATTTGCGTGTGAAGCTGTCAAAATTACCATAAAAATAAGCAGCACCTGATATTCCGATCAATTCGGGAATCAGGTGCTTTTTTAGTGAATTGAGGCAATCAAAGAGTGGGACCTCTTTTATAAAACCTTTTTAATCTTTAAATTAAAGTTAGGTAAGGTATCGAGTGCTTTTAAAATGAAGGTTTATGTGTTTTTGGAGTATTTTATCCATTTGATACTTTCATGAAAATGAGCAAAGTATTATAATTAAAGTATAAAAGTAGCGGTTGATGATAAAAAAATAAGGTGACAAGAATTAGCCTTTGTGAAGGTTATCTTTTAATTTCAAAATAGGCATTTAGAATGAGTATCGCATTTGCAACAAATTAACTAATGGAAGGAGTGATGATTATGGGCATCCAAGACAAGCCTAAATTTAGAAAGAAAACGCTATCTTTTTTTCCTCAGTTTTAGCCTCTTATTCAATCTCCTGACGCCATTGACAGTCGTTTTTGCAGCGGATAGCTCATCTCCGACAGCACCGATGCTCAATTCTCAACAAGTCACATTAGGTAATCAAGTATCCTCTAGTCAAGATGAGACTTGGCTAGACGGCGTGGGCGACAATGTCCAATCGACTGTTACGCCTCAAGCTTATCAGCCAGTAATGCCACCACACCCTCAGGTGATGACTTACAGGATTACGTATATCCTGGGTGATGATGGTGTCAATGATCCCGCTAATCCGGAGACTTATACCTATGGTGTTGGCGTATCAAGTTTTAAAGCCCCGACTAGAGTAGGCTATGATTTCCTCGGGTGGTATAATGGCGAAGGAGAATGTAGTAGTAGGCTCACACATATTTCGGAGAAAGAGATTGGTCCTAAAACGCTTTATGCACGCTGGTCACTGGCAGTTTATAGCATTGACTACGAACCAGGAAGTCAGGGAGAGTTTTCTAATCTACCTCCTAGATATGTCCCTTTTGGCATGAATACGCCAGACTTCAATGGTCCGACCGATATAAATGGTAGGCCTAAAGGCAAAACGGGTTATACCTTTGATGGTTGGAGTCCAAGTGTTCAAAAAAATGTGACAGGGGAAATGACTT
This sequence comes from Lactococcus sp., assembly GCA_047833645.1. Classification (GTDB taxonomy): domain Bacteria; phylum Bacillota; class Bacilli; order Lactobacillales; family Streptococcaceae; genus Pseudolactococcus. The sequence continues at coordinate 629,148 of CP181259.1, read as the reverse complement.
ACGTTGCCCAGTGGCGCGCGAATCAGTATGATATTGTCTATTATCTAGATGGCGGTATCAATGCCGCTAACCCATTGACATATACTTATGGTATTGGTGTGAATGATTTTGAAGTACCAACAAAAATAGGCCATACTTTCCTCGGGTGGTACGATTTGCTGAAGATGGTAAGGAAATCACAAGTATTTCAACAACAGCGACAGATAAGCACCACCTATTTGCCTATTGGAATGCCAATGATTATGAGATTACTTATGAGCTAGACGGTGGGGTAAATGTTGCTACAAATCCAAACGGCTATACCTATGGTGTTGGCGTTACAAGTTTTGAGCCAGCAACAAAAATAGGCTATACTTTCTTAGGCTGGTTTGACAAAGCAAGCGGTGGCACTGAAATAACAAGCCTTTCAAGAACTGAATCAGCAAACAAAACACTTTATGCACATTGGAAAGCCAACAACTATGAGATTACTTATGAGCTAGACGGTGGGGTAAATGTTGCTACAAATCCAAACGGCTATACCTATGGTGTTGGCGTTACAAGTTTTGAGCCAGCAACAAAAATAGGCTATACTTTCTTAGGCTGGTTTGACAAAGCAAGCGGTGGCACTGAAATAACAAGCCTTTCAAGAACTGAATCAGCAAACAAAACACTTTATGCACATTGGAAAGCCAACAACTATGAGATTACTTATGAGCTAGGTGGTGGGGTAAATGTTGCTGCAAATCCCAACGGCTATACCTATGGTATTGGCGTTACAAGCTTTGAGCCAGCAACTAAAATGGGCTATACTTTCTTGGGCTGGTTTGACAAAGCAAGCGGTGGGACTGAAATAACAAGCCTTTCAAGAACTGAATCAGCTAACAAAAGGCTTTATGCACACTGGAAAGCCAACAATTATGAGATCACTTATGAGCTAGATGGTGGCGTAAATGTTGCTGCAAATCCCAACGGCTATACCTATGGTATTGGCGTTACAAGTTTTGAGCCAGCAACAAAAATAGGCTATACTTTCTTGGGCTGGTTTGACAAAGTAAGTGGTGGCACTGAAATAACAAGCCTTTCAAGAACTGAAACAGCTAGCAAAAGGCTTTATGCACATTGGAAAGCCAACAACTATGAGATTACCTATGAGCTAGATGGTGGGGTAAATGGGCTTAATCCAACCACTTATACCTATGGTGTTGGTGTATCTAGCTTTAGAGATGCGACAAAAAAAGGTTATATATTCCTTGGTTGGTTTGATGCTGCAATAGGCGGTCATGCCATCGCTGATATCTCTACTTCGACAACTGGGATTCAGACCCTTTATGCACGTTTCAAACAAGATTTTACACGGATTGAAGTGAGACCAATCATTCAGACGATTGCTAAAAATACGATCTACTCATGGCATCACACAGATCATGAACCGGTATTTTATGATGAAAATAATCAAATCGTACTTGACAATGAACTTTGGGTACTTGTGGATGGTCAAGTTTATCACTTATTTGATACCGTAGCATTATCAGAAGGTGTCCATGACATCACCTTTACTAACGTAAATCCGCTTTTGAAAGTCAATCCTTCTAATGATAAGAAAGCAGTAATCAAAGAAGTAACGGCAAAGACGACAGCGACGATTCTAACGAAAGATGCAGCAGAACCAGCGCCAATCATGGTTCGCTATACTGATCAAAGTGGTAAAAACCTTAAGCCTGCAACGGTTTATAACGGTAAAATCGGTGATAAGGTTATAAGTCTTGCGCCAGAAATTGAGGGCTATGAATTGTTATCTCTCAATAAGCAAATCAATGTCATCATCACAGATCAGCTACAAACTTACAACTTTGTCTATCAAGTTGTAACACCAGAAGAACCAAGTCAACTAGAAGGCTTAAGCCAACTAGAAGAACCAAGCCAATTAGAAGGGTCAAGCAAACTAGAAGGCCCCGTAATACCTGAGGAAACAGGACCGAAAGGTTATCAACGATTACCAGAAACGGAAAAACTTTTATTTGAAACAGGTGTGTCTAAGCATTTAGTTAACCTCACGATTAGTATCATGTTAGTTGGCATAGCAAGTTTCTTATCTTGGTTCCTATTGAGTAAACTGTTTGTCATAATCTTGAAATAACAGTTGAAACTAAATATCTGAACAATGCGTCGATAGATGATTAAAAAAGAAGCAATCTTTCATTTTCGGAAGATTGCTTCTTTTTTATCATAAACGTCACCTGCAACCATTTTCCCGCAAGAAATCCAGCAAGACTTGATTAGTTTCATCAGGACTTTCAGCATAGGGTAGATGACCAGCGCCTTTAGCCAGAAAGCTTTGCGCGTGTTGAGCTGTCTGGACATAATAAGCCGTGAGTTGCGTTGGAAAAAGTGGTGATAGCTCACCAGAGATAAATAAAATCGGGCGCGTCGTTTGTTTGAGCACGTCTCGGTAATCTTTCGTCAGCAAGTCCAGTAATAAAGGCTCGGTTTCCTCAAATTTGAAGACTTGATTGCCCCGCATCATTTTACGCAATAAGTCTGTGTCGATTTTATTTTTAATCAAAGACAGGTTGGCCAAAGTCGTATTGGCTTCGGTGAGGGTCTGCCAGGTCAAGCCGTGCATGCCAAGCTGCCAGTCGGGCGTATTGATAGGCTTGGGACTGCTATCGATAAAAGTCACACTCTTGATCGCGTCAACCCCAAATAAACTGAGGTACTCAAAAGCAACACCACAGCCCATGGAATGACTGATGATATGATAGCTGTCCAGTCCCAGAAGGTCCACCATTTCTTTGATATCTTTTGCCTGGCGACTAATCCGCAAACCAGAAATCACAGCCGCATTTTTCCCGTGGCCACGTTTATCCAGATGCAAACAGCGAAAGCCATGCTCACTCAAAAAATCAGTCTGGGCAGACCAACTGTATTCATGCCCTGAATAGCCCGCAATAAAAATAATCGGGATACCCTCGCCAACAATTGCAAACTCTAGGGTTACACCATCACTCGTCGTAAAATTCAACTTGATTTCCACCTTCTTTTTCGTCCTATCTCCATTATAAACAAAAAAGTTGTTTAATTTCCAGTCAAATTAGTTGAAAAATTAATGAAAACAATGAATAATAGAAGATGGAAAGCGATTTCAAATGTTCATTTGGGTTCATGCCGACAGGTGATAATAAAGGAAAGTTATCCTACCTTACAAGGTGAGGTGACGGACGCTCAGCAAATACGTTTGAAATCAAAATAATAGGGGGATTAGTTAATGCGATATTTTGTAAATAAAAACAGGATGGCACCATTCAACATCGCGATGGATGAATGGCTGCTGACTCACTTAAAACCTGAGTCGCCTGTTTTTACTTTATGGCAAAATAACAATGCAGTCATCGTTGGTAAACATCAAAACACTTATGAAGAAGTCAACGAAGCCGTTGTCAAAGAAAAAGACATCGAAGTCATCCGTCGGGTCACAGGCGGCGGTGCTGTTTACCATGATTTGGGGAATTTGAATTTTACCTTTATCATTCCGGTTGCAAGGCCAGAAGATGTGGATTGGAAAGTTTTCGTCCAGCCCGTTGTCGATGCCCTGCATAAATTAGGGATTCCAGTCGAGATTACCGGTCGTAACGACTTGGTCTTAGACGGTAAAAAAATCAGCGGCAATGCCCAACGTTATCAAGACGGCTACTTAATGCATCACGGCACGCTCATGTTTGACGTGGACGTTGAAACCATGGTGCGTGTCTTAAATGTGAGCGATGAAAAATTCATCTCGAAAGCGGTTAAAAGTGTTAGAAGTCGTGTCGGCAGTATCAAACAATACGCGCCAGATTTAACACTAGAAGATTTTCAAGCCGCATTGACAGATGAATTGAGCCGAAACGGTCAAGATCAGCCAATTCAGTTGACTGACCAACAATTAAATGAAATCAAAACTTTAGAAAAAGAAAAATTCTCAACTTGGGAATGGAACTACGGTGAAAGTCCTGCCTTTAACTACCATGCACATGAAAAATTTGCAGGGGGTATCTTAGACATTAAAGCAGACATTGTCCAAGGCATCATTCAAGACATTTACTTTGGTGGTGATTTCTTGGGTGTAGAAGATATTGAAAGATTGATCCCACAACTCATCGGTGTGCCATTTGAAGAAGCAACTATTCGAGATATTTTGGTAGAAAATCAAGATAAGCAATACTTCGGTACGATTTCAAATGACGAAGTGCTGTCACTTATCAACGACTGACAGCACGCATCACGCAAGTGATATTTAAAAGGAGGCAAAGAATGACGAGTCAAGCATTAGAAATTTTAAATTTCGAACAACAATTGCAAGTACAAGCTGATAGCTTTAAAGAATTAAGCGTCTTGGATAAAGACGGCAACATCATCGACGAAGCTGGATTTGAAGCAGCTGACTTATCAGATGACAAATTGGTTGAACTCATGAAACGCATGATTAAACAATTGGTCCTCAATGAACGGAGTGTCAAGTTAGCCAAACAAGGTCGACTTGGCTTTGTGGCGCCTACACGTGGACAAGAAGCCAGTCAAACCGCGACAAGTTTCGCCTTTAACGATGCGGATTACTTGATGCCAGGTTACCGTGATATTCCTCAAATGATCCACAAAGGTTTCCCAATCTACAAAGCCTTTCTCTGGAGCCGTGGGCATCACGAAGGTAACTTGATGGAAGGGATCAACACTTGGTTCCCACAAATCATCATCGGCGCACAATTCGTCGAAGCAGCAGGTATCGGTCTTGGCATGAAAAAACGTCAACTGGACGCTTGTGCCTACACTTATACAGGTGATGGTGGTTCATCACAAGGTGACACCTATGAAGGAATGAATATTGCGGGTGCTTTTAAAGCCAATGCAGTCTTTATCATCCAAAATAATGGCTATGCCATTTCAACACCACGTAAAGTTCAAACAGCAGCAACACACTTAGCCTCTAAAGGTTGGGGGGCAGGGATTCCAAGTATCGTCGTTGACGGGATGGATGCCATTGCTTGTTACCTCGCAGCTAAAAAAGCACGTGAATGGACAGTAGCTGGAAATGGTCCTGTTCTGATTGAAACGATGACTGACCGTCTTGAACCACATTCAATGAGTGGTGACGATCCTTTACGTTACCGGACAAAAGAATCTATCGAAGAATGGCAAAAACTTGAGCCACTTATCCGCATGCGCATCTTCCTAGAAAACAAAAATCTCTGGAGCGAAGCGATTGAGTCAGAGTATAAAGAAGAAGTGAATGCAGAAATCGACGACGCTGTGAAAAAAGCTGATAACGTTCAAAAGCAAAAAGTGTCAGAATTTATCGAAACTACTTTTGAACAACCAGGTTTTGTACAAGCAGAACAAATCGAAAAATTCAGAGAGGCGGGCAAATAAATGGCAGTCAAAACTTATATCGCAGCGATTACAGAAGCGTTAGACTTAGCACTTGAACACGACGAAAATGTCCTCATTTTCGGCGAAGACGTTGGTAAAAATGGTGGTGTTTTCCGAGCAACAGATGGTTTAAACCAAAAGTATGGAGACGAACGCGTCTTTGATACACCCTTGGCTGAAAGTGCCATCGGTGGTTTGGCTATCGGTTTGACAACACAAAACTTCCGCCCAATTATGGAAATCCAATTCTTCGGTTTCATTTTTGAAGTGATGGATTCACTCTCAGGTCAAATGGCACGGAATCGTTTCCGTTTCCATGGCACGCGTGAGTTCCCAATTGTTGTGCGTGCGCCTTATGGTGGTGGCACACATACACCAGAAATGCACGCAGATAACTTAGAAGGCTTGATGGCTCAAACACCAGGTTTGCGTGTTGTCATGCCAAGTAACCCAGCAGATGCGAAAGGTCTCTTGCTATCAGCGATTGAATCCAATGACCCAGTCGTTTACCTAGAAAACCTCAAACTTTATCGTTCAATCAAAGGCGAAGTGCCAGAGGGCTATTACACAACACCTTTAGACAAAGCAGCAGTTGCTAAAGCAGGTGACGACATCTCCATTATTACCTATGGTGGTTTGGTACCAGTTTGTTTGAAAGCAGCAGAAATGCTTGAAAAAGAAGGTATTAATGCGGAAGTGATCGACTTGCGGACAGTAAGCCCGTTGGATATCGAAACAATCGGTAAATCAGTTGAAAAAACGGGTCGTGTTGTTGTGGCGCAAGAAGCGCAACGTCAAGCAGGGATTGGCAGTGCCGTGATGGCAGAAATTTCTGAGCGGTTCATCATGAGCTTGGAAGCGCCAATCGGTCGCGTTTCAGCACCAGATAGTGTTTACCCTTTCGGTGCAGCTGAAAATGACTGGTTGCCACAAGTTGATGACGTGATCACGTCAGTTAAGAATGTTTTATCTTTTGAATAGTAGGGGAGTAGTAAAATGACAGAAATTTTTCGGATGCCAGACGTTGGCGAGGGCATGCACGAAGGGGAGATTGCGAGCTGGTTAGTCAAAGTTGGCGATACGATTAAGGTAGATGATGCCATAGCAGAAATTCAAAATGATAAATTGCTACAAGAAATTTTGTCACCTTACAGTGGTGAAATTACTAAATTATTCGTTGAAGCGGGAACCGTTGTTGAAGTTGGCGCACCGTTGATCGAATTTGATGGCGATGGCTCTGGTTCCGCTGCAGGGGATGCAGCACCTGCACCAGCAGCAAACGAACCCGTAGCAGAAGCAGCACCAGCTGTCCCTGCACCAATTGCGGCGATCAACGAAGCAGTTGCGCAAGCAGCAGCAGCGCCAGTTGAAGGTAAGACAGCACCAGTGATTGCGGGTAAAGTCCGTGCCATGCCAACAGTTCGTCGCTTTGCACGTCAAAATAACATTGATTTGACAACCGTTGCGGCAACAGGTCGCCACGGCAACTTGACTTTAGATGATGTGAAGAATGCCTTGAACGGTACTGGTGCACCAGTTGCGCCAGTCGAAGCTGAAGTAGCACCTCTTGCTGAAACAGCAGCAGTTGCAGCACCTGCAACACCAGCCAACGCACCAGCTGAAAAAGCAGGTCGCGTGCCAATGACGCCAATCAGAAAAGCGATTGCGCGTAACATGACAAGTCAAAAACAAAATGTCCCACACGTGACCTTGTTTGAACAAGTTGAAGTGTCTAAATTGATGGCACACCGTGCGACATTTAAAGATGTGGCATTGCAACAAGACGTTAAATTGACTTACATGGCCTATGTTGCCAAAGCTTTGGCATCATTGGTGAAACGTTTCCCTGATTTGAATGCCCATGTTGACATGGCAAAATCAGAAATCGTTTACCCAGAAGGCATCCATGTTGGGATTGCAGTTGATACACCAAACGGTTTATTTGTACCAGTTGTTAAAAATGCGGATCAAAAATCAATCCTTGCAATCGCTAAAGAAATTGCAGAATTGGCAGTCCGTGCACGCGATGGTAAATTAACACCAGACGTGGCTTCAGGTTCAACGATTACGATTTCAAACATCGGTAGCGCAAGAGGTAACTGGTTTACCCCTGTTATCAATGTCAATGAAGCCGCAATCCTAGGCTTGGGTACCATTGCCAAAGAGCCAATCGTCAATGAAGCAGGCGAAATCGTCGTTGGTAACATGATGAAATTATCATTGTCATTCGACCACCGTCTCATCGATGGGATGTTGGCACAAAGTGCCATGAATGACTTGAAAAAAATGCTTAATGATCCAGCATATATGCTGATGGAGGTTTAATGTAATGGTTGTAGGGAGTCAAGCAAAAAGTGTTGAAACAATCGTTATCGGAAGTGGACCTGGCGGCTATGTCGCAGCCATCCGTGCTGCTGAATTGGGTCAAAAAGTAACGATTATTGAACGTGATGCCATCGGTGGTGTCTGTCTCAATATCGGATGTATTCCATCTAAAGCGTTGATCAATGCAGGTCATGCTTATTATAGTCAAAACCACCAAATGGATAGCATCATGGGTGTGCAGTCTAAAGGTGCAACTTTGGACTGGGCAGCAACACAAAAATGGAAAAATGAAAAAGTTGTCAATACCTTAACAGGTGGTGTTGCCATGCTTTTGAAAAAACACAAAATTGACATTGTCCGTGGTGAAGCACGCTTCAATGACAATCAAGTCGTAAATGTTATTTCTGAAGATGAAAGCCATCTTTTGGAATTTGAAAAATGTATCATTGCGACAGGTAGCCGTCCGATTGAAATCCCAGGCTTTGCTTTTAAAGGGCGTGTCGTGAATTCAACAGGTGCACTTAGCTTGCCTGAAGTGCCAAAACACCTCGTTGTCATCGGTGGCGGTGTCATCGGTAGTGAGTTAGCTGGTGCTTATGCCAACCTCGGCTCAAAAGTCACGATTTTAGAAGGTCTGCCCCATATCTTAAATGGTTTTGACAAAGAAATGTATAGCTTTGTTGTTGACGACTTTAAAGAAAAAGGCGTAGAAATCATTACTAATGCTAAAGCTAAAGCAGCGGTTCAAGATGACAGCTCTGTGAAAGTCACTTACGAAGTTGACGGTCAAGAAGTTGAAATTGAAGCAGACTACTGTCTCGTTTCAGTCGGCAGAAAACCAAATACAGATGAACTTGGTCTGAATACAACTGACGTTAAATTGACAGATCGTGGACAAATCATTGTTAATGACCGTCAACAAACAAGCGTACCGCACATTTATGCTATCGGTGACATCGTTGAAGGCCCAATGCTTGCGCACAAAGCCAGCTATGAAGCTAAAGTTGCTGCAGCAAACGTTGCGGGTGAAGACATGAGAAACTGTGCGATTTCAATTCCTGCAGTGGCTTACTGTGACCCAGAATTGGCGACAATGGGTGAAACCATTGAGACAGCTAAGGAGAAAAACTTAGACTTCATGGTCAGCAAATTCCCATTTGCAGCCAATGGTCGTGCCATTACGATGAATGCGACGAAAGGTTTTATTCGAATTTTGAGTGATAAAGCAACGCGGATCGTCATCGGTGCTCAAATCGCTGGACCCGGTGCCAGTGACTTGATTAGTGAGTTCGCGCTTGCTATTGAAAATGGTCTGACAACAGAAGACATCTCAATGACCGTCCATCCTCACCCAACACTTGGTGAAGCAATCATGGACACAAGTGAGCTGGCTGATGGTGTGCCGATTCATATTTAATCTTATGGCAACAACTGACTCTGAAACGTAAAGTTCAGACAAAATAAAATAAGGCTAGGACAAAAGTCCTCGGCCTTATTTTATTTTCGTAAAAATATGAATTTTGGACGAAAATGTTACTTTATATACCAATTTGGTATTGTTCTGCCAAAAGAATACCGATTTCGCATAAAAATGGCACATTTCTTACCAATTTGGAATTGTTTTGCCAAAAGAATACCGATTTCACATCAAACAGCACTTTATTTACCAATTTGGAATTGTTTTATCCGATTAATCAACTGGCTTGATAAGTTATCACAAAATAAAAAAGAAATAGGCTATGAACGATTCCAACTCAAACGGAAAGTCGTTCATAACCTATTTTTTTAGAGGACTTTTATCTCAGTCCAATTTTTATTTGATAAGGCTTAATCTAAAGTCCCAAGTTTCCCCTTAAACTCAGCAATTGACGCATAGCCTTTCGCTTCTAAAATTTCTAGCAATTCCTTAGTTAAGCGATCAAATACTCCGAGACCTTCTTTTTCAAGTTGTGTCCCAACTTGGAGCATAGAAGCACCGCAAAGCAAATGTTCATAGGCATCACGCCCCGTTAAAATCCCACCAGTACCGATAATTTCGATGCTTGGGTTTAGACGTTGCTTCAAAGCACGAACGTTGGCAAGGGCAGTTGGTTTGACATATTCGCCACCGATACCCCCAAAACCGCCTTTAGGTTTAATGACCACGGTGTCAGTGGCTTCATCAATATACAAGCCATTACCGATAGAATTGATACAGTTGACAAATTTAAGGTCAAATTGGTTGAGGACAGCTGCGATTTTATCAAAGTGCATGATGTCAAAATATGGCGGCAATTTCACGCCAAAAGGCTTGGTATAGAAGGCAAAGATTTCTGTCAAAAGTCTGTCCGTATCTTCGAAATCATAGGCCATTTGTGGCTTGCCAGGCACATTAGGGCAAGAGAGATTCAACTCAACCAGTCCAGTATAGTCACTCTCTTGAATTTTGCGCATATTGGCGACATATTCATCGAAGCCTTGATAAGAGGCAACGCTCATCACAAAAGGTTGGTCTGGATGACTGGCTTGGCGCTTAATCGCGTAGTCAAGATAATAATCTAAGCCTAAGTTTGGCAATCCCATTGAATTAATACTACCCAGATCAACATTGACATAGCGTGGCTCAGGGTTGCCTTCTCTTGCCTCAGCCGTCGCAGACTTGGTCACAAAGGAACCAGCTGCTGAATCTGCGAGCGCATCGAGTTCTGTCGTTGTCATACAATGCACGCCAGAAGCATTCATAAAGGGATTGTCATAAGTGTGACCGTAGAAAGTGGCTTGTAAAGTTGGCATAAGCGTCTCCATATATTCTTCTATTTTTGTAGATGAGTGTTAGTCTTATTTTAGCAAATTTTCAGGCTTTAGACAAAGGGCAAAAAAAACAAGTCTGCGAACAAACTTGTCAGATGCTGATTATACCGCAATCTCATCAAAAATCGCTTTAACCGTCGTGATTTCGTTGATCCGGTAACCATTAGTCCCAGAGAAAATCAAGCCCATATCCGTGTTATGCTCCACAGAATTCAGCAAGGCTTCACTGATGCAGTAAGGGATCGTCTTGCGGTCACAGAGTTTGTGCTGCAAGCAGTTCAAACATTTAGCAATCGGAATAATCGGCGTTTTGGGGGCTTCTTGCGCCTTGTAGGCCGCGACACCGTTGGTAATGGTTTCAGTAAATTTATTATCGATAGCACGACCTGGTAAACCAACAGGGGATGTTGTCAAATGAATATCATCTTCGGTTGCTTTTAAGAAACGGTCTTTAAAGTCATCAGGTGCATCACATTCCTGAGTCCCGATGAAACGCGTTGCCATTTGCACGCCAGAACACCCAAGGTTCAAGTAATGGTCGATGTCTGAACGATCCCAAACCCCACCTGCGAAGATCACAGGGATTTTCATGTTGAATTTTTCTTCATACTCTTTAACGTGCGCGATGATTTTAACGACTTCATCGTCCATGGTTAGGATGGCTTCAGCGATTTGGTCCGCCTTAAAGCCAAGGTGACCGCCGGCTTTAGGGCCTTCAATCACGACAAAGTCAGCCGTTCGGTTATATTTTTTAGCCCAGTTTCGTAAGATGAGTTTGGCCGCTTTAACAGATGACACGATCGGTGCAATCTTTGTTTTAGCATCCCCAACTAAATCAGGTAAGTTCATCGGCAGGCCAGCACCAGAGATGATCACATCAGCACCAGCTTCAACAGTCGCTCTGACAACATCATCATAACGGAAACTCGCCACCATGACGTTGAAACCGAGAATGCCACCCTTAGCAAAGCTACGGGCTTTGTCTAATTGTTTTTTGATCGTTTGCAAGTTGGTTCTAACAGAAGCGCGTTGAAAGTTGTCTTCTTGGAAACCAATTTGAGCAGTAGATAAGATACCAATCCCGCCCTCGGCAGCCACAGTGCCTGCCAATCTATTTAGGGAAATACCGATCCCCATACCACCTTGAATGACAGGGATTTTCGCTGTCAAGTCGCCTATTTTAAGTTCTGGTAGTTTCATTATTCTTCCTTATTGATATAATCATGATTATATTTTTTCATGGTTTTAATAACTAGATAAGCTAAACCATATAACTTATTTTAACAAAACTTGCTTGATTGTCAAACTATTTATTCAAAAAAATTTTTTCTTGACAGCAAAACCATATCTTGATATAATTTGATAGTCAAACAACTTGACAATCAAAACGATATTCATGAAAGGGACTATGGTTGGTGGTAGATTATACAAAAATAAATAAATATCTCACTCATATTTTCAACAATGTTTTGATTATTGAGGAGGCAACCTTAAGAACATCTCGTTTTTCAGATGTCTCGATTAAGGAGATACACACGATTGACAGCATTGGTGAAGCCAAGATGACGACGCCAAGTGATATTGCCAAAGACTTGATGTTGACGGTAGGCACGGTGACCGTGTCACTTAATCGACTGGAGAAGAAAGGCTACATTAAACGTTACCGCAGTGAACATGATCGGCGTGTGGTGAATGTGTCCTTATCTAGCCAAGGTCGCTTGCTTTATCGCTTGCACCGTAAGTTTCACCGCGAAATGGTTAAACGCTTTGTTGCAGACCTACCAGATGATTCCGTGAAAATTTTACAAACAGGTCTGGAAAATCTTCACACATTTTTGGAGGAAATTAAATGACTTTTGCCAAACTAACGGCAACTGCGCACTATGCACCAGAGCAAGTCGTGACAAATGATGATTTAAGTCAAATCATGGCAACGTCTGATGAATGGATTACATCCCGAACAGGGATTCGACAACGCCATATTGTTGAAGATGAAAACACATCAGACTTAGCTGCCAATGTCGGCCAACAATTGCTGGCAAAAGCGTCATTAGCAGCTGAAGACCTTGACTTTATCATCGTTGCAACAGTGACACCTGATGGCAATATGCCCAGTACGGCAAGCCTTGTCCAGGCCAAATTAGGGGCAAGTAAAGCCTTTGCTTTCGATTTAACGGCAGCTTGTAGTGGCTTTGTTTACGCCCTATCAGTTGCAGATAAGTTGATTGCCAGTGGTGCTTACCGAAACGGGATCGTCATCGGTGCTGAAGTCTTATCAAAAGTCGTCGACTGGTCAGATCGGTCGACAAGCGTTTTGTTTGGTGATGGTGCAGGTGGTGTGCTACTCCAAGCCACGTCCGACACGCCCTTGATTTTAGCAGAGTCTTTAAAATCTGACGGTCATCGGGGCATGAGCTTGACCAGTAACCTGACACAACCCAAGTCGCCATTTTCAAAATCAAAAGTATCTGATGACCTGTTTTTGAAGATGGATGGTCGTGCGATTTTTGATTTTGCCGTCCGCGACGTGCCTAAAAATATTTTAGAAAGCCTTGAAAAAGCTGACTTAAGTCCAGATGACATTGCTTACCTGTTCTTACATCAAGCCAATTCAAGAATCTTGGATAAAATGGCACGCAAGATCAAAACAGACCGCAGTAAATTCCTACAGAATATGCAGGAATACGGTAACACAAGTGCCGCCAGCATTCCCATTCTTTTATCAGAAGCGGTTGATGCGGGTACCATTCATTTAGACGGCTCACAAAAACTGGTCTTCACTGGTTTTGGTGGCGGCTTGACATGGGGCACACTTGTTGTTAAAATTTAGGTAATCTTATTGCAAGGACAAAATACGTCTAGGCGTTATGCGTCCCATATAACTATATATAGAAAAAACGGAGATTTAATCATGGCAGTATTTGAAAAAGTTCAAGAAATTATCGTTGAAGAACTCGGTAAAGACGCAAGCGAAGTGACGCTTGAAACGACATTTGAATCACTTGATGCTGATTCACTTGACATTTTCCAAATCATCAACGAAATCGAAGATGAATACGATATCGCAATCGAAACTGAAGATGGCCTTAACACTGTTGGTGACTTGGTCAAATTCGTAGACGCTAAAATCGCTGAATAATCCATAAAAATTCTGAGAGCGTGAGACACGTTCTCAAAATTTTTATCCCTATAGTTTGATTATCAAACTATTTTAAAAACAAAATATAATATAAGATGAAAACTAAAATTACTGAACTATTGAACATTGACTATCCGATCTTCCAAGGTGGTATGGCTTGGATCGCTGATGGTGACTTAGCTGGTGCTGTTTCAAAAGCAGGTGGCTTTGGCATCATCGGTGGTGGGAATGCGCCTAAGGACGTGATCCAAGGTCACATTCGACGCATCCGCGAAATTACGGACAAACCTTTTGCCGTGAACATCATGTTGCACTCACCTTTTGTCGATGACATCGTTGATCTTGTCATCGAAGAAGGCGTTAAAGTCGTGACGACTGGCGCAGGCTCTCCTAAAAAATACATGGAGCGCTTCAAAGCAGCAGGTATGGTTGTCATCCCTGTCGTAGCCAGTGTCGCACAAGCCAAATCAATGTCACGGATTGGCGTAGATGCCATTGTCGCTGAAGGCATGGAAGCAGGCGGTCATATCGGTCAATTAACGACGATGACGCTTGTCCGTCAAGTCTCTGACGCTGTTGATTTGCCTGTCATTGCAGCCGGTGGTATCGCTGACGGAAAAGGGATGGCAGCAGGCTTTATGTTGGGTGCTGAGGCAGTTCAAGTTGGCACACGGTTTATCGTAGCCAAAGAATCAAATGCCCACCAAAACTATAAAGACAAAGTTTTGAAAGCAAAAGATATTTCGACGGTCGTTTCGGCTAGTCATTTTGGTCATGCCGTTCGCGCCATTAAAAATCAGTTGACAAAAGACTTTGATGCAGCAGAAATGGCTGCCTTCAAACAAGTCGATCCTGATTTGAGCGTCTTTGAAGAAATGGGCGCTGGGAAATTACCAGCCTCAGTCATTCACGGAGACGTTGACAATGGGTCAGTCATGGCAGGTCAAATCGCCGGTCTCGTTCGTAAAGAAGAAACCGTTGAAGAAATTATCTTGGACTTGTACCATGGCTTCCAAGCAGAAATTAAAGCCTCTGCCAAATGGTTGGATTAAAAAATGTGACATAGATCGGCTGTTGACGATAGCCATGATGATGACGGCAGCAGTCGGTAAAATACAGTAATTATTGGAGTATAGCATGACAAAAACGGGTCTTTTATTTGCGGGTCAAGGTGCCCAAAAATTAGGTATGGCACGCGATTTATATGACAATTTTGAGATTGTCAAAGCAACTTATGATGAAGCATCTGAGATTCTAGGCTACGATTTACGTCAGCTGATTGATCAGGATGCTGATAAATTAGGTGAAACAAAATATACACAGCCAGCGATTTTGACGACGTCTGTCGCCATTTTACGTTTGCTTGATGCGCACAATGTCAGTTATGATGTGGTCGCAGGCCTTTCCTTGGGTGAATATTCAGCACTTGTCGCAAGTGGCAGCTTACCATTTGCCGATGCCGTGAGACTCATCGCCAAACGCGGTCAGTACATGGCAGAAGCAGCTCCGACAGGTTCGGGTAAAATGGTTGCAGTCATGAATACAGCGGCTGACGTGATTGAGACGGCTTGCCAGCAAGCCTCATTCAATAGCAAGGGGATTGTGAGCCCTGCTAACTACAATACGCCAGGACAAATCGTCATCGGTGGGGAAGTCGCAGCGGTAGATGCAGCGGTTGAACTTTTAACAGCTGCTGGTGTGAAACGGATGATTCCTTTGAAAGTTTCAGGCCCTTTCCATACAGCCTTGCTTCAACCAGCATCTGAAAAATTAGCAGTTGAACTAGAAACAGTGGCTTTCAAACCTTTTGAAAAACCATTGATTTCTAATACAACCGCACAAGTAATGGCCTTTGATGACATCAAGGCTCTATTAACACGTCAAGTCATGGAACCCGTTAAGTTTTACGAGTCTGTTGAAACGATGATTAGCATGGGCGTGACAGACATTATCGAAATCGGACCAGGTAAAATTTTATCAGGTTTCGTGAAGAAAATCGATAAATCGGTAAGCATCACACATGTCGAAGATGTGGCAACATTTAATGCAATTTTGGAGAAATAAAGAGTGGAAATTATAAATAAAAATGTCTTCATCACCGGCTCAACACGTGGGATTGGTCTTGCCATCGCCCACCACTTTGCCGCACATGGGGCCAATCTTGTGCTCAACGGTCGTTCTGAGATTTCATCAGAACTGATCGGCGAATTTGACCCCTACGATGTGCAAGTCGTGGGTGTTTCAGGTGATGTCAGTGATGCTGACGATGCCAAACGCATGATTCAAGAAGCAACGGAGGCACTTGGAAGTGTTGATGTGTTGATTAATAATGCTGGGATTACAGCCGACAAGCTTGTGTTGAAAATGACTGCAGATGATTTTGAGCGCGTGCTTAAAATTAATCTGACGGGTGCTTTTAACATGACACAAGCTGTCTTGAAACCGATGACAAAAGCACGCCAAGGTGCGATTATCAATATGACTTCAGTTGTTGGTTTAATTGGTAATATCGGACAAGCCAACTACGCTGCCTCAAAAGCAGGGTTAATTGGCCTGACTAAATCCGTTGCGCGCGAAGTCGCGAGCCGTAATATTCGCGTCAACGCCATTGCGCCAGGTTTTATCGAAAGTGACATGACCGCTGTCTTATCTGATAAAGTAAAAGACGCCATGAAAGCACAAATTCCGATGAAACGTTTTGGTAGCGTGGAAGAAATTGCAACGGCTGCTTTGTTTGTCGCAACACAAGAATACATCACAGGTCAAACCATTGCCATTGACGGTGGCATGGTCATGCAATAAATTTAAGAATAAAAAGGGCTTTGAAATGCGTCTATTTAATATCAGCATTCTGAGCGCTTATCTACATATAAATGAGGAGTAAGTCACATGACAAATCGTGTCGTTATTACAGGTTATGGTATTACATCGCCGATTGGTAACACCCCTGAAGAATTTTGGACAAATCTTGAAGCTGGTAACAGCGGAATTGATACCATCAAAAAATTTGATGCGACAGCGACTGGAATTAGCGTTGCTGGCGAGGTCAAAGATTTTCCTTTTGATAAATACTTCGTACACAAAGACAAAAAACGCATGGATACTTTTAGTCTCTATGCTGTTTATACAGCACTTGAAGCCTTGCATATGGCTGGGATTGATCCAGAAGATACAGCGTTTAACCATGACCGTTTTGGTGCGATCATCGGCTCTGGTATCGGTGGTTTACCCGTGATTCAAGAACAAGGTGCGCGTCTTGCGACACGTGGTCCTAAACGCGTGGCACCGCTTTTCGTACCACTTTCAATCGCTAATATGGCGACAGGTAATGTGGCCTTGCGTGTCAAAGCAAATGGTGTGAGCCGAGCTGAAGTGACTGCCTGTGCGGCAGGGACAAATGCTATTGGTTCAGCCTTCCGTGAAATCAAACATGGTTATGCGGATGTGATGCTAGCGGGTGGTACTGAAGCGGCGATTTGTGAATTTGGTGTGGCTGGTTTTGCGAACTTGACTGCTTTGACAACTGAAACAGACCCTAAACGTGCCTCAATTCCTTTTGACAAAGACCGTTCTGGCTTTGTTTTGGGTGAAGGGTCTGGTATTTTGGTACTTGAAAGTTTAGACCACGCACAAGCGCGTGGTGCGAACATCTTGGCTGAAATCGTCGGTTACGGCTCAACAAATGATGCCCATCATATGACGACACCACTTCCTGATGGTTACGGCGCGGCTAAAGCCATGCAACTTGCCCTCGAAGAAGCAGGTATCCAACCGAGCGACGTTGGCTACATTAACGCACACGGCACCTCAACGCAAGCCAATGAAAAAGGTGAAGCACTTGCCATTCATACGGTCTTCGGTGATGATGAAAATGTCTTGGTTTCTTCAACGAAAGCCTTGACAGGTCACGCCCTTGGTGGCGCTGGCGGTATTGAAGCCGTTGTGACCTTGCAAGCCATTCTCAACCAATACGCACCTGTCAACGCTGGTACGACTGAATTGGATGACAATACATCAGTCATCAACGTTGTATTGGGTCAAGGGAAAAAACACGACATCAACTATGCCATCTCAAACTCACTCGGTTTCGGTGGTCATAATGCTGTCATTGCCCTTAAAAAATGGGAGGGTGAATAACACAAATGTCGATTCAAATTAATGAAGTGAAAGATTTAATTAGCCAATTTGACAGCTCATCTTTACGTGAATTTTCTTACGCAACCAATGAGTTTACCTTGGCATTTTCTAAGAATAATGGTGTCGCAACATCATCAGCTGCACCTCTTGTTGCAACAGAGGTGACACCAACTCAGAGCGCTGAAGTGTCTGTACCTGTAACAGTGTTAGCACCTGAAGCATCACCTGCTACCATTGCTGAAGGCGATGTTGTGACAAGTCCACTCGTGGGTGTGGCTTACCTCAAGCCGGCGCCTGACAAATCAGACTTTATCGCTGTCGGTGATACGGTCAAAAAAGGTCAGACTTTGCTGATTATTGAAGCGATGAAGGTCATGAATGAGATTCCTGCGCCACGTGACGGTGTCGTGACTGAAATTTTGGTTCAAGCTGAGGCCATGGTCGAATACGGAGAGGGACTGGTGCGCATCAAATGATTGATATTAATCAGATTAAAGAGGCACTGCCACATCGTTATCCGATGCTACTCGTTGACCGTGTCATCGAACACTCTGAGGATGAAATTACAGCGCTTAAAAATGTGACGATTAACGAACCTTTTTTCAACGGTCACTTTCCGGAATATCCAGTTATGCCGGGTGTTCTGATTATGGAAGCCTTGGCGCAAGCTGCAGGTGTTTTGGAATTATCTAAACCTGAAAACAAGGGCAAATTGGTCTTTTATGCCGGCATGGACGGCGTGAAATTTAAGAAACAAGTCGTGCCGGGAGACCAGTTGATTTTGAATGCCAAATTCATCAAACGCCGAGGGCCAATCGCTGTTGTTGAAGCCAAAGCAACGGTTGACGGGAAACTAGCAGCGAAAGGGACTTTGACATTCGCGATTGGTGAGTAAAAGTACCCAATTAAGTAAAAAATCTAATAAGCCATCATGGCATTAATAAAAGAGAAATGATATGTTTAAAAAAATATTAATCGCCAATCGTGGTGAAATTGCGGTGCGGATTATCCGTGCGGCACGCGAATTAGGCATTCAAACTGTTGCCGTTTATTCTGAGGCTGACCGTGATGCTCTGCATACGTTGTTAGCAGATGAGGCGGTTTGTATTGGCCCTGCCAAAGCGACGGATTCCTATCTCAACATGCACCAGATTATTTCGGCAGCTGTGACTTTACAGGCAGAAGCTATTCACCCGGGGTTTGGTTTTTTGAGTGAAAACTCAAGATTTGCCAATCTTTGTGAAGAAGTGGGCGTCAAATTTATCGGACCTTCTGCTAAAGTCATGGATACCATGGGCGACAAAATCAATGCGCGTGCGCAAATGATTGCGGCAAATGTACCAGTCATTCCGGGATCAGATGGCGAAGTTTACGATGCTACGCAAGCGCTCGAAGTCGCACAAAAAATTGGTTATCCTGTCATGCTGAAAGCCTCGGCTGGTGGGGGTGGTAAAGGGATTCGTAAGGTCAATTCGCAAGAAGAATTGCTACCGAATTTCTCATCTGCCCAAGCAGAAGCCCAAGCTGCTTTTGGCAATGGTGCCATGTATATGGAGCGTGTGATTTATCCAGCACGCCATATTGAAGTGCAGATTTTGGCTGATGAGTTTGGCAATGTTGTCCATTTGGGCGAGCGTGACTGCTCCTTGCAACGTAATAATCAAAAAGTGCTTGAAGAAGCACCGTCGATTGCGATTGGGCATACCTTGCGTGCTAAAATTGGCGCTGCGGCAGTTGCTGCTGCCAAGCACGTGGGCTATGAAAATGCCGGAACGATTGAATTCTTATTAGACGAATCGACTGGCGATTTCTATTTCATGGAAATGAATACACGAATTCAAGTGGAACATCCAGTCACTGAGTTTGTGACGCACGTCGACATTGTTAAAAATCAAATCAAGATTGCAGCTGGCGAACCACTTGACTTTACCCAAGATGATATTAAAATCACGGGTCACGCCATTGAATGTCGGATTAACGCTGAAAATCCCAAGTTCAATTTTGCGCCAAGCCCGGGTAAGATTACAGATTTGTACTTGCCATCTGGTGGCGTTGGCTTGCGGGTTGACTCTGCCATGTATCAAGGTTACACGATTCCGCCGTTTTATGATAGTATGATTGCTAAAATCATCGTTCATGGCGAAAACCGTTTCGAGGCCTTGATGAAAATGCAACGGGCGCTTTTCGAACTTGAAGTTGAGGGCGTTCAGACCAATGCTGAGTTCCAACTCGATTTGATTTCTGATCGTCATGTCATCGCAGGGGATTACGACACAGCCTTTCTGGGTGAAACATTTTTACCTAACTACTTACAAAAAGAGGATTGATAGAAGACTATGGCTTTATTTAAGAAAAAAAGTAAATACATTCGCATCAATCCCAACCGGTCGCGTCTGAATGAGCAAAATAGTACACCAGAAGTACCAGATGAACTCTTCGCCAAATGTCCAAGTTGTAAGCACACCATTTACACCAAGGATTTAGGACAAGAGAAAGTCTGCCCGTTTTGTTCTTACAACTTTAGAATTTCAGCTCAGGAACGTTTGAATCTCGTCGCAGATGCTGATACATTTTCTGAATTATTTACAGGGATTGAGACGACTGACCCGCTTAATTTTCCAGGATATCTGGACAAATTAGCAACTGTCAAAGCTAAAACAGAACTGGATGAAGCCGTCCTAACTGGAACTGCCGTGATTAAGGGTCAAAAAACAGCCCTTGCCATCATGGATTCCAACTTCATCATGGCGTCGATGGGCATGGTCGTAGGGGAGAAAATCACCCGCTTGTTTGAGTATGCGACAACTGAAAAATTACCAGTTGTCATTTTCACAGCCTCAGGTGGCGCGCGCATGCAAGAGGGGATTATGAGCCTGATGCAAATGGCTAAGATATCTGCAGCCGTTAAGCGCCATTCTAATGCAGGCTTGTTATACCTGACGGTATTAACAGATCCAACGACGGGTGGTGTGACCGCTTCCTTTGCCATGCTTGGTGATATTATCTTGGCTGAACCTCAAACTCTCATTGGGTTTGCGGGACGTCGTGTAATTGAGCAAACAGTGCGTGAAAACTTACCAGATGATTTCCAAAAGGCTGAATTTTTGCAAGCCCATGGTTTCGTTGATAAGATTGTCAAACGCACAGAACTTGCGACGACAATCGGTCAAATTTTGAAATGGCATACACGTGGAACAGGAGGACAATCAAATGGCTGATCGTGCAAATAAAATTGTCCAGTTGGCGCGGAGTCAGGATCGTTTGACGACGCTTGACTATGCGACAAAGATTTTCGATGACTTTATCGAATTTCACGGGGATCGCAATTTCAGAGATGATGGGGCTATCCTTGGTGGTATAGCTAGTCTTGCTGGACGTCCTGTGACCATTGTCGGGATTCAAAAAGGTAAGAGTTTGCAAGATAACCTTGACCGGAATTTCGGTCAACCGCATCCGGAAGGTTATCGCAAGGCTTTGCGTTTGATGAAGCAGGCTGAAAAATTTGGTCGTCCGATTATTACTTTTATTAATACGGCAGGTGCTTTTCCAGGATCTGGCGCGGAAGAACGTGGTCAGGGTGAAGCGATTGCGCGCAATTTGCTAGAGATGAGTGATCTTAAAGTGCCAATTATTGCCATTATCAATGGTGAGGGCGGTTCTGGTGGGGCGCTGGCTTTGGCAGTTGCTGACCGTGTTTGGATGTTGGAAAATGCCATGTATAGCATTTTATCGCCAGAAGGTTTTGCGACGATTCTTTGGAAAGATTCATCACGTGCGCCTGAAGCGGCTGAGCTTTTGAAGATCACGTCTAAAGATTTACTTAAAAATGGCGTGATTGACAAGATTATCTCAGAAGAAAACACCATAGATATCTTGAAAGCAGCTTTGATCACAGAACTCGACACTCTGTCTAAGCTGACAACTGACGAGCTGGTTGAAGCACGCTATCAACGGTTTAGAAAATATTAAAAAGAAGCGCTTGAAGCGTTTTTTTGTGTTATCATATAAAGCAACCACGCATAATAACTGATTTTTTAGTATAATAAAGGGATGAGAAACATGATAAAAATTATTTTAAGTTTGCTTGTACTGCTGATATTGATCGCAGGTATTTATATCGCCTACGTTTACCTGCAATATAACCGCCTACCTGACAAGCAGACCTTGCCCATTAAAAAGGCAGAGCACTCAAAACAAATTTCAGCCAATCAAGCCTATAAAATCATGACCTTTAACATTGGTTATGGTGCTTATCCTGCTGACTACACTTTCTTTATGGATGGTGGCAAGGAAGTCCGTGCGCGCTCAAAGGCAGATGTCCTAGCAAATTTAACAGAGGATCATCGTCTTTTAACGTCTGAAAACCCTGACTTTGTTAACTTGCAAGAAGTTGACTACGAGGGTGATCGATCATTTAGAGTAGACCAGCCCGACTTCTTCAGGACTAAAAATCCTGAATACAATAGTAGTTTTGCTAACAACTATCATTCTGCTTATTTGTTTTATCCTGTTACACAGCCGATTGGCAAGGCCAAGTCAGGTCTGCTGACTTTATCCAAAGGTCAGATCATTCAAGCCACACGCTATCGCCTACCGATAGAGACGAATTTCAATAAATTTTTCGACCTTGACCGTGCCTTTAGTGTGAGTGAAGTAGCGGTTGACAATGGTAAGAAACTCTTCATATATAATGTCCATTTGTCTGCTTTCATCAAAGATGAGGTGATTCAGGCTGCGCAGTTGACCAAGCTTTTCGACAATATGAAAGCACATGCTGATGCTGGAGATTATGTGATTTGTGGTGGGGATTATAACCATGTTTTATCGGGTGAGGCACATCCTGAATTGACTTGGATGAAGCCATTTCCGACGGAAAAATTATCTCACAAGCTGCGGGTCGTTGCACCAACGAATGCGCCTTCAGTCCGTAGCAATGGGACGGCTTATGGTGACCAGTCTACATTAGGCGTGATCGATGGCTTTCTGGTATCAGAAAATATCAAGAGCTTGAGCATCCAGACCATTCAAAATAACTTTAAATCAAGTGACCACAATCCAGTGGTGATGACTTTTGAATTAAGCGCAACAAATTAAAGCAACTCACAAATGAAAAGAGACCTATGCTAAGAATCACACAAATCAAAATTTCAATCCATGACGAGTTGTCAGCGGTCAAAACTCAAGTGGCTAAAAAGTTGAAAATTCGTCCGACTGATATGCTGGATTTCAGGATCTACAAGGAATCGATTGATGCCAGAAAACGTGGTGAAATCAACTTTATCTACACGGTAGATGTGACACTCAAAGATGAGAGTAAATTTTTGACTGGCAAGTATAAAAATGTGGCACCCTCACCGGATTTGACTTACAAAAATCCCAAAATTGGGACTAAGAAGCTGTCACACCGACCAGTCGTTATCGGTTTCGGTCCGGCTGGTATGTATGCTGCACTCTTATTAGCGCAAATGGGCTACAAGCCTCTCGTTCTGGAACGCGGCGAAGCCGTCGATGAGCGTGTTAAATCCATAGACGCATTCTGGACAAAAGGGGCGTTAAATCCTCAGTCGAACGTGCAGTTTGGCGAGGGTGGCGCTGGGACGTTTTCGGATGGGAAGTTGACCAGTCGTGTCAAAGATTTGCGTGGCCGCAAGGTGCTGACGGAGTTCGTCAATGCTGGCGCGCCAGAGGAGATTCTCTACAAGGCGCATCCGCATGTTGGAACGGATTTGTTGCGCGATATCGTGAAAAATATCCGCAAGGAAATCATCGCGCTGGGTGGCGAGGTGCGGTTTAAGACGCAGGTTAAAAACTTCAAGATTTCGGATGGTCAGCTGCAAGGCTTGGTTCTGACGACGGGTGAAGAAATTTTGGCTGAACAGGCGATTTTGGCGATTGGCCATAGCGCGCGTGATACGTTTAGCGAGCTTTATGCGGATGGCGTGAAGATGACGGCTAAGCCGTTTGCGGTTGGCGTTCGCGTGGAGCATCCGCAAGAAGTCGTCAATCGTGCCCAGTATAAGGAATTCGTGGGGCATCCCAGACTTGGCGCTGCGGAATATCGCTTGACCTACAAGGCCAGCAACGGCCGTGGTGTTTACACTTTTTGCATGTGTCCGGGTGGTCTTGTCGTCGCGTCAGCATCTGAGGCAGGCCACCTCGTGACCAATGGCATGAGTGAACACGCAAGGAATCAAAACAACGCCAACAGCGGGCTTTTAGTCCAAGTCTTTCCGGAAGATTTTGGCAGCGATCATCCTCTGGCAGGTATTGCCTTCCAACGAGAATTAGAGCAGAAGGCCTTTGAGTTAGGTGGTAGTACCTATCAAGCACCAGCCCAATTGGTCGGGGATTTCCTCAAAAAACAACCATCAACCGCAATGGCAAGTGTCACACCAAGCTATTCTTTAGGCGTTAAGCCAACGGATTTGTCAGCGCTGTTTCCTGACTATATCACAGAAGCCTTGAGAGAAGCCCTGACGGGATTGGATAAGAAACTCTATGGTTTTGCCATGGCAGATGCTGTAATGACAGGTGTTGAGTCGCGTTCGTCATCGCCCTTGCGGATTAATCGAGATGAGGACAGTTTCCAATCTGTCTCAACCAAAGGCATTTATCCGAGTGGTGAAGGGGCTGGCTTTGCAGGCGGGATTGTTTCAGCTGCCATTGACGGCTTGAAATGTGCTGAGGCTTTGATTGGGGCGTTTTCGCCTGTTGGAGGCTGACAGAAGTGATTAAAGTTTATCCGTTCAGGGTAAACTTTTTTATTATGAGTAATATCTCAATGCTTAAGAATAGCTTATTCAAGTGAATCAGTCATATCTTATTATCAAGATGTTTGAAATTAATTGTTAGATATTTATGATTTTAAATGAAAAGGAAAAAGCCAATTTTTAAGTATCATCTACAGATTAGATGAACTAATAGTATTTTATTTTTATATCGTCTGGCTAAAGAAGTTATCTTAGATTATTTCATGATATAATGATTTTGAGCATCAAGTAGTATTTGTTATAAATGTATTATGGAATAAAAAATTAGATAAAGTGGGAACGTTATTATGAAAAGGCAGATTAATGTGGTGGGTGCGATTATTGTAAAAAATGGTAAAATTTTATGTGCGCAACGTGGTTATGATAAAAGTTTAGCAGGTTTTTGGGAATTTCCAGGTGGAAAGATTGAATCCGGTGAAACGGCTACTCAAGCACTAAAGAGAGAAATTCGTGAAGAACTTTTATTTGAAATATCTGATGAGCCTGAGAAGTTCATTTCGACAAGCTTTGAATATGAATTTGGCATTGTCAATTTAACGACATTTATATGCTATATTAAAAAAGGGATGCCGACTTTAACCGAACATATTGCAATAAAGTGGTTGAAGCAAGATGAATTAGAGCAATTAGAATGGGCTCCTGCGGATATACCAACAGTATCTGAACTTAAAAAAATGGAAAATATATAAATTAGGAAGGTCTTAATAGTGGAATTTGTAGAAAGTGCAGCAAAAAAAGCATTTCTTGATTATACAATAGAGACATCACAGCTTCATCAACATAAATTAATTACAAACGATCAGAAGAATCATATATTTGCTCAAAATGCTTTACAAGATGAACTTGATACCTGTACAGATTTTTTTATTTCGGTTGCCTTTGTGACGCAGTCTGGCTTATGCTTTTTGAAAACACATTTTGCTGATTTGGCTAAGAAGGGCATACGCGGCCGATTAATGACGAGTAATTATCTAGGTTTTAACAATCCGGATGTTTTTCGTAGTTTACTAGAGATTGAAAATATTGACGTTAGAATTGTTGAAAAAGAAGGCTTTCATGTTAAGGGGTATTTATTTGAGCAAAATGGTTATCATTCTTTAATAATCGGCAGCTCTAATTTGACAGCAAATGCTTTAAAGAAAAATATTGAATGGAATGTTCGATTAACAAGTCTTGAAAACGGTGAAGTGTTACGTGAGTCAAAAAAAGAATTAGAAAGAATGTGGCATGAAGCCTTACCTTTAACTGAAAATTGGGTGGAAAGGTACGCTAAAAATTGGCAATCACTAACTAGAGAAAAACTTGTGACAAACGTACAGGATGAGAAAGCAAATTATTCATTAGCTCGTCCCAATGTAATGCAGGAAAAAGCCCTAGAAAACTTAGTAAACTTGAGAAGTGAAGGTGAAAATAAGGGGCTAGTCATTTCGGCTACTGGAACGGGCAAAACGTATTTATCTGCTTTTGATGTTCGACAGGTGAACCCTTCAAAAATGCTTTTTATTGTTCACAGAGAACAAATTTTAAAATCTGCAATCAAAACTTTTAAGATGGTTATTGGAGGATCGGATGAAGATTTCGGAATCTTATCTGGAAGTTCAAAAGATATTACGGCTAAATATCTATTCGCAACGGTTCAAACAATTTCAAAACCTCAAATACTTAATTTGTTTTCAAAAAATGATTTTGATTATATATTAATTGATGAAGTTCATAAAGCTGGTGCTGTTAGTTACCATAAGGTTATTGATTATTTTGATCCGAAATTTCTAATGGGAATGACAGCGACGCCTGAGCGAACAGATAACTTTAATATATTTGAATTATTCGATTACAATATTGCTTATGAAATTCGTCTTCAAGAAGCTTTGGAGGAAGAGTTACTTTGCCCATTTCATTACTTTGGTGTTACTGACTATGAAAAAGATGGTGTGATAATTGAAGAGACGACAAAATTTGAGGATTTAGTAGCAGAGGAACGTGTTAAATTTATCATCGAAAAAATCCAGTATTATGGTGTATCACGTCATAAAATCAGAGGGTTAGTTTTTTGTTCAAGAAAAGAAGAAGCTAAAAAGCTTTCAGAAATATTCAACAATCGAGGGTTCTATACAGCCTTTCTTTCGGGAGAAGACTCTATCTCGAAAAGAGAAGAAGTAGTTGAAAGGCTAGAGAACGGTGAATTAGATTACATATTTACGGTTGATATCTTTAATGAAGGAATTGATATTCCGTCGGTTAATCAAATTATCATGTTAAGAAATACTCAATCAAGCATTATTTTTATTCAACAACTTGGTCGTGGTCTGCGTAAACATGATTCAAAAGATTATGTAACAATAATTGATTTTATAGGTAATTATAAAAACAACTATATGATTCCAATGGCCTTATCGGGAGACATGAGTTACAATAAGGACTCGTTGAGAAAAGGTACTTTTGATACAAATTATATAACTGGAATTTCATCAATTAACTTTGAAGCGATTGCTAAAGAACGAATTTATAAGGCAATTGATGATGTCAAACTAGATAGTATGAAATCCATAAAAGATGCTTATGCAAAATTAAAAATTCGGTTAAATCGTGTTCCCATGTTAGTTGATTTCATAGAACAAAAATCTATTGATCCATATCTCATTGTCAGTGGAAAAGTTTCTAATATCAAGACGTATTATGATTTCTTATTGAAAAATGATGATGCGATAGGACATATTTCAGAACTAGAGAATAAATACTTGATGATTATTTCTCGGGAATTTTTAACAGGAGTTCGTAAACAAGATATTCTCTTACTATCTGAAATGGTCAAAGGAAGAGAGCTTAATAGAGAAGAAATTAAAGTTTTATTCCAAAGTTACGGATTAGATGCACAAGAGAAGACAATTGATTCTGTTTTAAATACACTAAGCTTAAACTTCTTTACAGGGCTACTTGCTGAAACTTATAGTGGGGGAGAAATAATTGAAGTTGGTCAAAAGATACAATTATCAGTTGGTATGAAAAAAGCGCTTTTGAATAATGGATATTTCAAATCTTTGTTAGAAGATTTGTTATCTGCGAGCCTTATTAAAAGTGAAAGCTATGATAAAAGTAGAGTTTTTACATTGTATAAAAAGTATCGAAGAAGAGATACCATTCGACTTTTGAATTGGGACAAACAGCTAATTGATCAAAATATTGGTGGTTACGTACGAAAAGATGTTGAATTTGCTATTTTCATTACTCTAGAAAAAGGAGCTGAATTCAGTGGTGCTATGATGGCGTATGAAGATGAGCTTCTCTCTCCAAATTTATTGAAGTGGTATACTAAGGCGCCTAGGACAATGAGCTCCCCAGAAGTAAAAGCAATTTTAGACTACTATGTATCTGGGTTAAATATGCATATTTTTGTCAAAAAGTCTGATGATGAAGGAACTGACTTCTACTATCTTGGGAAAGTCGAGCCACAGTTGAATACTATCGTAGAGCTTCATAAACCGACAAATGATGGCAAAACTAAATCAGTGGTTGAAATGCACCTGAAATTTTTAGAAGCTGTTGATTATAAATTGTATAAGTATTTGACAAGCATCGAATAATTAAAAAATAACTCAACTATTTTCGTTGGGTTATATTTCAATTAAAGTAATATAGTCGAATGTACCGAATTTCATTTACAAGTTGATTTTAGTTTGATTTTTCGTTAAATTTCATTTACAAGTTGATTTTCGTCTGATTTTAAATCAAATTTCACTTACAAATTGATTTTAGTCTGATTTCCCATCAAATTTAACTTACAAGTTGATTTTTATCGTAATTTCCATCAAATTTAATCTACAAATGAAATTCAAGCCAAAATAAAAAGCCTGTCATCAAACAAATGCTTTTTATAACTTAAAAATTATCCCCAAATCAATCCAAGTGCAATCGTAATCGCCAGAGCGCCATTATAAATCATCAAATTATTGACAGACAGGATGAAAGTTTGACTTTTATCCTGTTTTTTCAGGAATTTGTTGACATTTCGGATAATCAAAGGCGAGACCAAACTCATGAGCAGGGTCGTCTTCGGTAGCACACCCGTCATCACGCCTACCAGAACAACGAAACAGGCCAGACCATACATACTCACAAACAGCCTCAAAGCGTTGTGCACACCAATAAAATGCGGGAGAGTCAAGCGACCATTTTTTTCATCTTGCGCTAAATCACAGATATTATCCGCCAACATAACATTGAAATTCATACAGAAGCACATCATCCCCACCAGGCCAATGGGTATGAGCGTCGCGAAATCGATGTTAAAAGTTAGCGTCCATTGCTGAAAAGAAGCTGTGAAGAAATTAGCGTCGAAAGCGTTGACGTAGATGCCGAAGAAGAAGCCGCAAAGTCCCTCAGCAAAACCGGCGAGCACCTCGCCCAGCGGGAAACGCGAGAAGGCAAAAGGACCGAAGGTGTAGAAAATAGCGATGATGAAGCAAAGGGCGCCAATGGGCAAAATGGCGATATTGGTCGTCAGGACAACCGCGATGCCGACGATCAGGTCAATGGCAAGCAAGGCTAAACAAATTTTGAGTGCCAAGCTAGGGGCGATGTTGCGCGTCGACAGGATATTTTCGTGGGTTTTGTAGTCAGGATCGAGCGCTTTTTTGTAATCCATCAGATTATTCCAGGCACTGACAAAGAGATTGATGGCGATGAGGCCGATGAAAAATAGCAGCGTCGGTAGCAGATGAAAGCTATCAAAGGTATAAAGTGCGAAAATCACACCAGCAATCGGCGATAAAAGTGCCGCTGGCAGGGTCTGAATGCGCGTGAAATTCAGAAAAGTCTTGAAAGTCATGGGTTCCTCTGTCCTAAAAGCCTAAATGACAAAATTTTCTAAAAATTAGGCCTATTTTGTGATATAATGTTACTAACTATTATATCAAAAAATAGGTAGGAACTGAGTCTCGACTGTCTGAAACCTAGGAAAATAGCTGATTTGTTCGCACGACCGGTGGTCGTTTTGACTCCTCTGTATTTTCCTAGCTTCAAATCAGTCGCCTCAACAGCTTAAAAGGAGAATCTAATGCGCGCAATTGTGACAGTTATCGGAAAAGACAAAACGGGTATCGTAGCAGGGGTATCAACACGTTTGACAGAACTTGATGTGAACATCATCGACATTTCGCAAACTATCATGGACGGCTTTTTTACCATGAACATGGTGGTTGAACTTGAAGCAACTGAAGCATTCCCAGAAGTGAAGACGAATCTTGAAGCTCTAGGTGAAAGTTTGAAAGTTGATATTAAAATCATGAATGAAGCGATTTTCGAGGCCATGCACCAACTTTAATCTCAAGCACCATTAACTCAGTAGACGATTTATCAGAAAGGTCACCTAAGTGAAACAAAATCAAATTCTTGAAACAATTCGTATGATTGAAGAGGAAAATCTCGATATCCGAACCATTACAATGGGGATTTCTCTTTTGGATTGTATTGATAGCGACATTGATAAAGCATGTGAGAAAATTTATCAAAAAATTACCAACAAGGCAAGAGACCTCGTTAAAATTGGGAATGAAATTGGCGATGAACTCGGGATTCCAATCATCAATAAACGGGTCAGTGTGACGCCAATCGCGATTATCGGTGCGGCAACGGATGCGACTGACTACACACCGTTTGCTTTGGCACTTGACCGTGCAGCCAAAGAAATCGGCATTGACTTCATCGGTGGTTTTACAGCGCTCGCCCAAAAAGGCTATCAAAAAGGTGATAAAATCCTCATTGATTCTTTGCCAAAAGCGCTTGCGGCTACTGATTACGTGTGTAGTTCGGTCAATGTTGGGTCAACTAAAACAGGAATTAACATGGATGCTGTCCGTGACATCGGAGAGATCATCGTTGAAGCAGCCAAGCTGGACGACATGAGTTGTGCCAAACTCGTTGTCTTTGCCAATGCCGTTGAAGACAACCCTTTCATGGCCGGTGCTTTCCACGGCGTTGGTGAAGCTGATTTGGTCATTAACGTTGGCGTTTCAGGACCTGGTGTCGTGAAACGTGCCCTCGAAAAAGTTCGGGGTGAGTCCTTTGATGTTGTCGCTGAAGTGGTTAAGAAAACGGCTTTCAAAGTCACACGCATGGGGCAACTTGTCGGGAAAATGGCCTCAGAGCGCCTAGGCGTTGAGTTTGGCATCGTCGATCTATCGCTTGCCCCAACCCCAGCCGTTGGCGATTCTGTCGCGCGTATTTTAGAAGAAATGGGTCTCGAAATGGTCGGGACGCATGGGACGACGGCAGCCCTTGCTTTGCTGAATGACCAAGTCAAAAAAGGTGGCGTCATGGCCTGCAACCAAGTCGGCGGCCTCTCAGGCGCCTTCATCCCAGTTTCTGAAGATGAGGGGATGATTGCGGCGGTTAATGCTGGCGTGCTCAATCTTGAAAAACTTGAAGCCATGACCGCGATTTGTAGTGTCGGATTGGACATGATCGCTGTGCCAGGAGATACACCTGCGACGACGATTTCGGCGATGATTGCAGATGAAGCTGCGATTGGCGTGATTAACATGAAGACGACTGCTGTTCGGGTCATTCCTAAAGGGAAAGTCGGCGAGCAAATTGAATTTGGTGGGCTGCTTGGGACAGCCCCAGTCATGCCCGTTCACAAAGAATCTTCTGCGGCCTTTATCGCGCGTGGTGGTCATATTCCAGCACCGATTCATAGTTTTAAAAACTAAAATTGACAGGTTAGACTGACGTCTATTGATGCAACGCATGATATCGTTGTCAAGCGACAGTGCTTGAATAAAAGTGGAGAAATCTGCTTTTTTTTGTTAAAATGAGTATAAATGATGTTGATGAGCGCTTACATTTATAGAGTATCCGTGCTAGGCTTCATATTAAATAACCGAGCAATCAAGGTAATCTATGATGTTAAGTCAGCGAGTTAACTTGTGCAAGGTATCCAACCAAAGTTTTGAAATGGAGTAGACAAAAATGGTAAATATCTATTTAGTCAGACATGGCAAGACCATGTTTAATACAATCGGCCGTGCCCAAGGCTGGTCTGACACCCCCTTGACACGCGATGGCGAAATCGGCATTACCGAGCTAGGCTTAGGGTTTGCGGCGAAAAATATTAAATTTGATCATGCTTTTTCATCAGATAGCGGTCGCACGATCCAAACCATGGGCTTCATCCTAAAATATTCCGAAAATGAAGGCATCCCATATGAGATGGACAAACGCATTCGAGAATGGTGTTTTGGCAGCCTCGACGGCGGCTATGACGGCGAACTTTTCGGTGGCGTTTTGCCACGGACGGATGCCTATAAAGGCAAAAGTGCCGAAGACTTGACCTATGAAGATATCGCCAAAGGCCTCATTGAAGTCGACACAGCTGGCTGGGCGGAACCCTGGGAAGTGCTCAGTAAACGTATTCTCGACGGCTTCTTTGATGCCGCTAAAAAGGCTGAGGCCAATGGTGCAGAAAATATTGTCATCGTCAGTCACGGGATGACGATTGCGACATTTATCAAATTACTCGATAGTCGACGTCCGAAATTTCAAGGGCTAGATAACGGATCAGTCACACACCTCACCTTCGCCGATGGTAATTTTTCAATCGGTGAGATTGGAGATATGAGCTACCGAGAATTAGGACGGGAGATTTTAAATGCAGAATGAACAACCAAATGAACCATATCATAGAAGAAGACCGCGTAAAAAGCCACGTTATGATCGCCTAATTGGTGCAGCCGTGGTGACTATTTTAGCCATTTGTGCGCTTATCTTTGTAGTCCATGCTTTATTGAAAAAAGAGACAGCAACCCCAACTAAGTCAGCAACAACCAGTCAGTCTCAAAAAGCATCAGCTAAACCTAAGGCATCTGCATCAGAAGCTCAAAAAGATAAAAATCTCCCTGCTAGCAAGTCGACAGATTGGGACCTCGTCTTGGTCAATCGTGAGCATCCGAAAGAGGAACTGAGCCCTGATGTCGTACAGATTGATAATATCTGGGTTGATGCCAGAATTGCAGATGCCACAGAGCAGTTTTTGGCAGCCGCACAAGCGATCAATCCTGCCGAACACCTGATTTCAGGCTATCGTAGCGTTGCTTATCAAACGACACTCTATGCGCAATACGTTGATCAAGAAATGGCAGCTGATCCTTCACTTGATCGTGAAGCAGCAGAGAAGAAAGTCCAAACCTATTCGCAACCACCGACCAAGTCTGAACATCAGACAGGTTTAGCCATTGATTTATCCGACGTTGATAGCTTAAATGAATCAACGACCGCTGAGCAGGTTGCTGCGATTGCGCCAGACTATGGATTTGTCCTACGCTTCCCAGAAGGCGGCGCTGCGAGCACAGGTGTTGATCATGAAGATTGGCATTTTCGCTACGTCGGTGTAGCCAATGCCAAGTATATGACTGAACATCATTTGACTTTGGAAGACTACCTCAAGTTACTAGATAAAAAATGACCTCATTTCATAATCATGTCACCTGAAAATTATGGTAGAATGGTAGTATCTCATGTCAGTTTAAAGGTATAGGAGTAAAGGTTCCCATGTTTTCAGGAAAATCATCATCATTTGTCATTTTATCCAGTATTGGTCTACTGATTTATTCAGCTTGGCAGATGATCAATAACATCTTACCCAATTTACAACTTTTTAAGGTTGTCTATGACACCTTATTGAAAGCGATTGATGCCTTCAAGTTGCAGTCAAAAGTTTCCATGACCAACGTTCAGTTTTTAATCTACGTTGTCTTATTGGTTGCCTTTATCTTCTTGCTGACGAAATTCTGGAAGTTTGCCATTTATGCCCTTCTTTTCTTCGTTTTTATCCTAGTTTGTAACTTTGCATACTACGCTTGGTCAAATGGTGCCACATCAGCAGAATGGTTCACCTTTATCGTGATGGCTGTCAGCTTTGTCAATGTTTTTCTGACATCAAAAACGAATGGTCTGATCTAAAATAATTGCTCTAAAAAAACGCACCTGTCAAAATTAGCACTCGATGTAAAAGAGTGCTAATTTTTTGTGTTTTTTCCTTGACAATGAAACAAGAGAATTATATAATAAAAGATGTAGTTAGCACTTAGCAACTACGAGTGCTAAAACGAGGTGTGCCACATGATTACAAAACGCCAACAACAAATTTTAAATCTGATCATCTCGCTTTATACACAAACGCATAAAGCGGTTGGATCAAAGGCCTTGATGACATCGATTAATGCCTCTAGTGCCACCATCAGAAATGATATGAAGGCGCTAGAAACGCTCGGCTTCATCCAAAAAGAGCATACGTCATCTGGCCGTGTGCCAAGTGTGACAGGTTATAAATATTTCGTTGAAAACTTTTTAAAGCCTGGTAAGCTAGACAATAATGAAGTTTATCAGGTGATGAAACGGTTCGACGGTGAGTTTTATAAGCTGGACGTGCTCTATCAACAGGCCGCACAAATTTTGTCAGATATGACAGGTTTCTCAGCCTTCATTTTAAATGTCTCGCTGAAAAATCAGATTTTATCTAAATTCGATATCGTCCAGCTTGATAGTCACTCAGCCATGGCTGTGATGACGCTCGATACAGGTTTGGTCAAAACAATGCAGTTCTCGTTGCCAAGGGCCATGACCTTAGATGATTTGACAACTTTTAAGTTTATTTCTGACGAGCGGTTGGTCGGTAAGCGAATTTTGGATATCCACTATTCTTTACTAACAGAGATTCCGCAAGTCGCACAGAAATATTTCGTCATGACCTCAGATGTCTTGCAACTTTTTGATCATGTCTTCTCAGACTTGTTCAAGGAAAACTTGATATCGGCAGGGCGACAAAACTTATTAGAGTACTCAGATGATGTGGTCTCACTCTACAAGATTTTGATGGATGATAAGGCCATTATTCACGAGATTCGTGATACAGTCTCTGATGATGAAATCAGAAGTGTCAAATTTGATTCAAGTTTGATAGAGAATCATCAGATTTCAAAAAACATCACCCTCATGACGCAACAATTTGTTGTGCCCTATCGAGGTCTGGGTACTTTAGCGCTAATGGGTCCTGTCGATCTAGACTATCAAAAAGTCGTCTCGACCATGGACCTAGTGGCCAAGATTTTAACCATGAAACTGAGTGATTACTATCGATATCTCGATGGTAATCATTATGAAGTGATATAAAATAACAAAAAGGAGATGCAATGTCTAAGAAAAAGCATAAGGAAGACATCGAAAAGGAATTAGCTGAGGAAGTTGAAAACGAAGCGGTTTTGGAAGAGATTGTAGACGACGAAATCGATGAGCTAGCAGTGCTTCAAGCTAAGCTAGACGAGATGGAAAATAAATATCTCAAGGCGCATGCAGAGATGCAAAACAATCAACGTCGTGCCAACGAAGAACGTCAAACGATTTTGAAATATCGGTCGCAAGATTTGGCACGTAAGATTTTGCCAAGTTTGGATAACCTCGAACGTGCGCTTGCAGTTGAAGGCTTGACAGATGATGTTAAAAAAGGCTTGGAGATGACGCAAGAAAGCTTGCTGAACGCGCTTAAAGAAGAAGGCGTGGTTGAAGTGGCAACAGAAGGCGAATTTGATCCCAACTTCCACATGTCAGTGCAAACTGCGCCAGCAGACGACGAACATCCAGCTGATACCATTGCCCAAGTCCTTCAAAGAGGCTACCAACTCCATGAGCGTAACTTACGCCCAGCCATGGTTGTGGTTTATCAATAGTGAGTTGCCTTGGTAACGTCATCTGGATGATATTTGGTGGGATCATCTCATGGCTCACGTGGATACTTGCTGGTCTAATCTGGTGTCTCACCATTGTCGGTATTCCAGTTGGCTTGCAATGTTTCAAAATTGCAAGTTTCAGCTTGGCGCCCTTTGGAAAACATCTGGAAAATCAAGGTGGCAGCATGAGCTTTCTCGTCAATGTCATCTGGTTTATCTTGTTCGGTTGGGAACTAGCACTGGTGCATCTCTTGAGTGCTTTCTTCCTTGCCATTACGATTATCGGGCTTCCCTTTGCAGTCCAACAACTCAAAATGGTCGGCATTT
Source organism: Lactococcus sp. (assembly GCA_047833645.1). Taxonomy (GTDB): domain Bacteria; phylum Bacillota; class Bacilli; order Lactobacillales; family Streptococcaceae; genus Pseudolactococcus. The sequence goes on along the minus strand of CP181259.1, from coordinate 593,557 downwards.
CCCTAGCACCTTTTGGGAAAGTCATCGTCAGAGATTATTAATAAAGTATATCTTGACCGAAATGTCAAAAAACTATGAAAAAATTTAAAGAATGCGCGTAGCGCAAAAAAAGGATACGCAGCGCGTAAACTTCCTGATTTTGCTTCTGAAAGTGGTGACGACAAAGTCGGCAAATTCAGTGAAATCACCTGTGAGATAGTTCTTATAAGCACGAAGGCTCCTGAAAGGAGACAAGTGGCGAATTAGAAAGCACCACAGGAAGTTCACTGAATTCCCCCACTTCAGAAAACAAAATCAACACACAAAAATAAAATAAAAAAGAAGGTAAAAATTATGTCTAAAATTATCGGTATTGACTTAGGTACAACAAACTCAGCAGTCTCAGTTCTTGAAGGTGGCGAAGCTAAAATCATCGCTAACCCAGAAGGTAACCGCACAACACCATCAGTTGTTGCGTTCAAAAATGGTGAAATCCAAGTTGGTGAAGTTGCCAAACGTCAAGCAGTGACTAACCCAGATACAATCATCTCTATTAAACGTCACATGGGGACTGACTACAAAGTCGAAGCGGGTGGCAAATCTTACACACCACAAGAAATCTCAGCGATGATCCTCCAATACATCAAAGGTTTCGCTGAAGATTACCTAGGTGAAAAAGTTGAAAAAGCTGTCATCACTGTACCTGCTTACTTTAACGATGCCCAACGTCAAGCAACAAAAGACGCTGGTAAAATTGCTGGTCTTGAAGTAGAACGTATCGTCAACGAACCAACAGCAGCAGCACTTGCTTATGGTCTTGATAAAGTTGACAAAGATGAAAAAATCCTTGTCTTTGACCTTGGTGGTGGGACATTCGACGTTTCAGTCCTTGAACTTGGCGATGGCGTCTTCGAAGTTTTGTCAACATCTGGTGATAACCACCTTGGTGGTGATGACTTTGACCAAAAAGTTATTGATTACTTGGTCGCACAATTCAAGTCTGCTAACGGTATCGACTTAGCACAAGATAAAATGGCTTTGCAACGTTTGAAAGATGCTGCTGAAAAAGCTAAAAAAGACTTGTCAGGTGTAACATCGACACAAATCTCATTGCCATTTATCACAGCTGGCGAAGCTGGACCGCTTCACTTGGAAGAAACTTTGACACGTGCGAAATTTGACGACTTGACTGCTGACTTAGTGGAACGGACTAAAACACCAGTTCGTAAAGCTTTGGCAGACGCTGGTTTGTCAGCATCTGAAATTGACGAAGTCATCTTAGTTGGTGGTTCAACACGTATTCCTGCGGTTGTTGAAGCAGTTAAAAAAGAAACAAATAAAGAACCAAATAAATCAGTTAACCCGGATGAAGTAGTTGCTATGGGTGCTGCGATCCAAGGTGGTGTCATCACTGGTGACGTTAAAGACGTTGTCTTGCTTGACGTCACACCTTTGTCACTTGGTATTGAAACAATGGGTGGTGTCTTCACAAAACTCATCGACCGTAATACAACCATCCCAACATCTAAATCACAAGTCTTCTCAACTGCGGCTGATAACCAACCAGCAGTAGACATTCACGTCCTTCAAGGTGAACGTCCAATGGCAGCTGATAACAAAACGCTTGGTCGTTTCCAACTTTCAGATATCCCTGCTGCACCACGTGGTATCCCACAAATTGAAGTAACATTCGACATTGACAAAAATGGTATCGTATCTGTTAAAGCCAAAGACATGGGGACAAACAAAGAACAAACCATCGTGATCCAATCTAACTCAGGTTTGTCTGATGAAGAAATCGACAAAATGATGAAAGATGCTGAAGCAAATGCTGAAGCGGATGCGAAACGTAAAGAAGAAGTTGACCTTAAAAACGAAGTTGACGCAACAATCTTTGCAACTGAAAAAACAATCAAAGAAACTGAAGATAAAGGCTTCGACATAGAACGTGACGCTGCTCAAGCGGCACTTGATGAGTTGAAAGCAGCACAAGAAGCTGACAATCTTGACGATATGAAAGCAAAACTTGAAGCTTTGAACGAAAAAGCACAAGCCTTGGCAGTTAAACTTTACGAACAAGCTGCTGCAGAGCAACAAGCCGCAGCCGGTGCTGAAAACGCTGGTGAAGCGCCTAAAGATGACAATGTTGTCGACGGCGACTTTGAAGAAGTTAAATAATTATATTTGAAAGCAGACTTGAATAGGTCTGTTTTTTATTTATAAAAGAGTTACATTAATATAAAAGAGTATTCTAAAAAATTGTAATTTTATATGAAAGGTGGTACAATAAATAGCAAATAGCAAATAGCAAATAGCAAATAGCAAATAGCAAATAGCAAATAGCAAATAGCAAATAGCAAATAGCAAATAGCAAATAGCAAATAGCAAATAGCAAATAGCAAGTAGCAAGTAGCAAGTAGCAAGTAGCAAGTATTACAAAAGCGCTTACTTCCTCTTGCTTAGCTCCTGATTGTCTAACTTTGCGAATGATTAGTGGAGAGAATTTAATGACAATCGAACTTGAATTAGGTGCATTTTACAAAGAAACACGAGAAAAACTAGGTTATTCACAGCGGGATGCTGAATCGGCATATTGTGATCATTCATTGATTTCACGTTTTGAAAATGGTGAAACGGTATTACGAGCAGATAAGCTCTTGATGGCGATAAATGGTTTGGATTTAACACCAACGGAATTTTTTGTCTGGCATGGCGAGTATCTACCAAATAGGTTGCAGATTTTCAACAAAAAAATGAGTGCTTATGCTATTAATGAAGATGTAGACGGTTTGAAGACATTACTGAAGACACGAGCTATAAGAAATGAAGATAAAATTTTTAATATTTTGGTTAAATGTGCGATTTTTGATTTATCAGATGAGATGCTAATAATTAAATCAGAACGTAAGTTTATTGAAAAACATTTTAATAATGTTAAACAATGGACGATATATGAGATGAGTGTTTTTGCGCATTGTTTAGAGGCGATAGATGATGCTGAGGTTTATGATATTGGTCAAGATATTCTGAAGAGTGATGAATTTTCTAAAATTATAGATAGCAATGCTACTCTTGCTAAAAAGACATTGGTAAACTTATACGTACATTTGATTTGCCATGGGAGTTATAGATATGCTGAAAAGTTGAAACAAGGCATCAATGATTTGTTGACGGAGTGGGATATGTCAGAGAAGATTATTCTACACATTTTTGAAAAATTTTCCTTGTATAGGCAAGAAAAAAGTCCTGAACTTCTAGCAGAAATTCAGGATGATCTTCAAATTTTAAATAGGTTTGGTGCAACGGGCATGGCTAAGCGAATGACCCTATTTATTAAGAAATATTGCGAGTGATTTTGGTTTTATTTTAGTGAATACCAAACAATAAAAGTGAGCATAGAAAATTAAACATACTGTTTCTCCTCCTTTTCTTTAATACATTCATTCTAGCATCTAAAACGTTTGAAATTCACAATGGTGTAAATATGCACCAGTTATGTCTAAGGTGGTGCAAATATGCAAACTAGGCATTTTAAGATTCTGGTGTGATAAAATTATTACTGTAAGGTTGATAGAAAATATTTTCTTTTACTGATTCAAGCGGTTTAAAACGCCTATCGAGAATTTATAATCCGGTGATGAATAGTGTTTGTGACAGTTGAGTAGATGTTTCTTTATAACTTTATACTGACAAGTCGATAGTCAGTAATTTATGTGAGGAGAGGAAATATGGAGTTTAATTTAGTAGAAGAAACTGAAACGATTGCATATGGTGATGGTGCTTTTTTTGGTGCTGCTGCTGCAACGATTGTAGTTGGTGTATTGTTGTGTGATTAAGTGATGAGGAGAAATTAGATAATGGAATTTGAATTTATTGAAAATGAAGAAATCGTTGTTTATGGAACAGCTCAAGATATTGCTAATGGGATAATGTTTGGTGCCTTCGTACTTGGTGCTTTAGGTATTTGCTGAGTGATATAGCTATGAATGGAAAAAAAATATTTTCATTAATCATGGCAGTCATGATTATTTCTAGTCATTTTATGAAAAAAAAATACGATATATTCAATACAATCAGTATTATTTTGTTAGTGGTTTCTATTTTATATTTTCTTTATTTTTGGCTAGAAAAACATAAAACTTAAACGTATAGCATCTATCAACTGATAGATGTTTTTACATAGCGAGGAAGAAGATGTTTACAGACGATTGGCAACCAAAACATAATCATGATTTAATATTTCGAGAAAATGATTCTGGGTTTATCGTTCGAAATACTAGGACTAAACAGACATTTACAATTGGCAAAATAGAGTATCAGATTATTCGAAATCTTGATGGCAGTAAGAAAATTGGAGAGCTATATCAATTATTTGATAATTTTTTCACGGCAAGTCAATTTGAACGCTACTTACTTTTACTGTCAAGTAAAAACTTATTGGAGCAGAGTGAACAAACTAAAAATAGATTTGATGTTTTGAAAATACTGTTACCTATAACTAAAAATTTTCATTTTTTGAAAAAAGGTAGAGTAAGTCAAATATTATCACACATAATACTATCTGGTATTTTTATTCTAGGTATCACATTATTTATTTTAAGGGGACATCTAGAAGAAATTGTTACCCATACAATGTCAGCTAATTATTTTCGATGGGATACGATTATTCTGTATTTATTTGAAATATTTATAATCGGCATCTTACATGAAAGTAGTCATGCTATTTTGATGATAAATTCAGGAGGAAGTGTATTTGAAATGGGCATTGGGCTTAATCATTTTAATCCTGTATTTTATGTAGATATTACAGGTATTAAACATATTAAAGATAAATACAAACGTTTACAAATTTGGTTTGCTGGAATTAGTAGTCAGATGATATTTCTAGGTATTGGATTGCTATTAGAGTATCAATTTGGGTTTGGTAACTATGCAATATTTTTATGGAATACCATTAATATAGGGATGATTTTTTTAAATTTGACATTTTTAATCAAACTAGATGGCTATTATATATTATGCGAGTTATTGGATGAACATAATTTACGAGAAAAATCGTTGTCATATGTATTCGAATTATTCCGGTCTAATAACCAAGTGTTTGATTTAACAAATTTAACAATTGGTGTGATTGATATGCTCTACTTACCTATATTTATCATTAATACGATGAATTTTATCATAACTAGGCAATTTTCCAATTTTGTAAATAGTTATCATTTTATCATAAACTATATTTTACCTTGCTTTATCATTATTTTAATTATAGTTATGATAATACGAAGGAGAAGACGTGCAAGTATATTATCCTAATCCATTTATCATGGTATTGGAGACGGAAAAAAGTTTTGTCATAAAGAACGGTCTTAAGTTTGAAAAGATTTTAGATAAGAAGATCTATAGCCATTTTATTAATTGTTTTCAGAAACAAAATCCAATTGGTATGTGCGAGCTTGAAGAAGTATTTTCTCAAACTGAGATGGTTGACTTGTTTAGTTCACACGTTTTGCTAGATTCACCGCTAGAATTATCTTCAGAATTTTCAAGGAATATCGGATATTTTTCTCTTACAACGACAGCATTAACCTATCAAAAATTAAAAGAAAAGAAAATCTTGATATTAGGAGCGGGTGCTATCGGGACGCATCTAGCTTGGCAATTATCTGCAATGGGAATTAGTAATCTGACAATTCTTGATTTTGACCAGATTGAGTTAAGTAACCTTAATAGACAATTACTTTACCGCTATATAGATATTGATAGAAATAAGGTTGAAGTACTAAAAGAACATCTTGAAGCAATTTTTCCAGAAGTGACGATAGAAATAATACACAAAAAACTTCATCATATTAAAGATGTTAGAGAAGTGATAAAATCTGATTTTGATTTAGTTGTAAAAGCAATCGATACACCAGAAGAGATGACAGAGTGGGTAGGGAAAGTAGCTTTTGAAAATAAAGTTAGTATGGTCCAAGGAGGTTTTATAGGTACAATGGGCGTGGTAGGACCAAATTATATACCTGAAAAAACACCATGTTATCATTGTTACCAGAAAGATATGAAGATATCCAGATTATGCGGAACAGGTGCAACTCAGCCAAGTTTGACAGAACTTGTATCTGGAAAACTGGGTCTTGATATTTTGAATATATTGCAAAATCAAATGACAGCTTATCCAGAAATGTATGAATTTTTAGATGGTGTAACTAACAGTATTGATACAGTAAAGATTGATTTACTAGAACATTGTGCAGTCTGTGGTAGGGATAATAATACACAAAGAAACTTACCTAAAATAGTGGATATTTTATATCTTATAGCGGTATTTATTATGCCAATAATTATTACACTTAATCAACTTGATGCGTATTTTAATTTATTGGGACTTGCGATTTTATGTATTTTGTTTACTATAGTTCAAGAAAATGAACAAAAGAATTTTCAATTACAATTTCAAGCTGCGGTATCTTATGCGATAAGTTTATCTATATTGAATATTTTTCTAGGCACTACAAGAATTGACTATACTCATTGGATGATATCAAGTGTTCAAATTGGACTACAGGAAATACTTTTAATAACTATTAGTGTCACTATGTTTGAAAGTGTTTCTTACATTACAAAATTAGTAAAAGGTTTGTTGATATTGTTTAATATTCCTGTACCTTATCGCATCAGAAAATAGCAGCATAATTCAGTTAAAGTCTGGTATCTTCAGAAAATTGTGATAAAATTGAATTGTTATTATAAGTATTCAAATGATCAGTAGGGGGATGACCTTGTGTTGGCGTTGCTAAGCAACTAGAGTTAAGAGGAGAGTAGATGTGTTAAAACTAGAAAACCTCACCAAACAATTTGGTGATAAAATCGCTGTTGATCAGCTAGACATGACCGTCAAACCGGGCGAGATTATGGGGCTGATTGGTCAAAATGGTGCTGGGAAGACGACAACTTTTCGGATGATTTTGGACTTTATTAAACCGGATAGCGGTCAGATTACGTGGCAGGGCGCGCCCATTACTCAGGAGATTAAGCAAAAAATAGGCTTTCTACCTGAAGAGCGTGGCCTTTATCAAAAATTGACGATTGAAGAACAGATCTTGTATTTTGCTGAGCTCCATGGCATGAAACGGTCTGAGGCAAGAGATGAGCTCGTGCGTTGGATGGAAAAGTTAGAAGTTGTCGGAAAAATCACGGACAAAGTGCAGACCCTTTCCAAAGGGAATGCGCAAAAAGTGCAGTTCATGGCGACCTTGATTCACCGCCCTGATTTTCTGATTTTGGATGAACCCTTTACTGGCCTCGACCCAGTCAATACCAGTCTCCTGATGTCGGAAATCAAAACGCTCAAGGCAAATGGTGCAGCGATTATTTTCTCCAGCCATAATATGAGTGGGGTAGAGTTGCTCAGTGATCAGGTGACTATGCTTAAAAAAGGTAAAGTTGTCTTGCAAGGCGATATTTATAGGATTCGGGATAGTTTTGGTCGCACGCAAGTTTATGTGGAAAGCGATGTGCCAGATGCGGAATTGTCAGCGATTTCAGGTGTTGAGACGATTGAGAAACAGGGTGCTGGTCGCATGATTCATGTCAGTGATGCAGCCGTCGGTCGGGAGATTTTTACACGTGTTAGCCAACCTGGCTATGTGCAAGCCTTTGTGCAAGCCCCACCAACGCTCGATGAAATTTTCCGTAAGGAGGTCGCTGAAAATGTTTAAACAAATGAAATTAGTCGCAGGACAAGTTTACCGGACAAAAATTAAAACACCAAGTTTCTGGTTGACGGTGTTGACGCCACTCTTATTGCCATTGGTTGGGTTAATCATTGGTTTCGTAATTGCTAAGACGAGTGATGATTCACCGGCCCGATTGGCTGTTGTTGACAATGCAGCTCTGGTTCAAACCCTTAAAACCGATAAAGTCTTAGACGCTAAAATCTCAGCCGTGGCGGATGTCAAAACGGCCAAGCAAAAGATATTGGATGAGAAAATAGATGGCTATCTCGTCAAAGAAGATGGTAAATATACCTTAGTGGCGTCGACGGATAGCACGACAAAATTCAATGAGACGACGGTTAAAACAGCCTTGTCACAGATTGAACTAGCAGAAAAAGCCACGCATCTCAAATTAAGTCCTGAGGAATTGATTAGTCTGCAAACGCCTGCTGATCTGACCATGAAAACTCTGAGCAAAAAAGGGGAATCGAGTGGGGGTGAGGCTAAAAATGCGGCCAACTCTCTCGTTTCTGTTGGTGTGGCCATCGTTATCTTCATGTTGCTGATGATTTACTCTAATATGTTGGCGCAAGAGATTGCCAATGAAAAATCCAATCGGATTATGGAGACCTTGCTAGCAGCAACCAGCACCAAAGTCCAATATTTTGGTAAAATCCTAGGGATTGGTTTATTGGTTCTGACCCATATCGTTTTTTATGTCATCTTAGGGGTGGCTGCAGCCATTGCCCTAAAAGGCAACGACATGGTCGAAAGCGTCAAGGGCATGGTCGGTGGCGTCGATATGAGTTTCTTGGTCTATGCGGTCTTGATGTTGATCGTGGGACTCATGGCTTACCTCTTCTTGACAGCGATTATCGCTAGTTTGGTTAATGACCAAAGTCAGGTTCAGCAAGCCATCGCGCCGATTTCTTATCTTTCTTTGGTTGGCTATATGGCCAGTATTTTTGGGTCCAATGTGCCCAATAATATCGTGATCAAAATTTTGAGTTATCTGCCTTTTGTTTCGCCAACCTTGATGCCGGGCCGTTTGGCCATGGAAATGTCGACGTCGACACAAGCTTATATCGCGCTGGCCTTGCAGTTGGTCGCGCTTGTGTTCGTGGCCAAATTCGGTGAGCGGATTTATGCCAAAAATGTCTTGAGTTATTCCGACGAAAAGATCTTTAAGCAATTTATTCAAAATCTTAAAAAATAAGCAAAATCCCTGTGACAAACGGGGATTTTTTGCGTATATATAAGTGAGGTGAAAATATGAATTGGCAAACAATAATCGCACAGTTAAAAGAACACGTGAAACTCGTGATTGGCATCGGGCTTATCCTGATTTTGGGCGTCTTTTTTTACTTGAAAAGCACGACAAATGATGCTGGAGAGGCGCTTGTCCTACCCAATCAATCAGTAGCGCCAGCCAAATCTGAACAACCGGCCACAAAAGAGTCTAGTGACAGTCAAAAGTCGGAGGGGAACCAAGAGATTATGGTCGACATCAAAGGCGCAGTGAGAAATCCTGCTGTCTACAAGGTGGCTAGCCATGCTCGAATCAATGATGTCATTGTTCTGGCAGGAGGCTTGACAGACCAAGCAGACAGAAAATCCATCAACTTAGCCCAAAAGGTGACGGATGAGATGATCATCTACGTCGCAAGTGTGGGTGAAAATGTCACCGTTGTCCCATCATCAGCGCTATCATCCGCAACAGATACGACCGCGACAGGGCCAGGCGACGCAACAGCTACCACAGCTGCGTCATCAGACAAAGTCAACCTCAACACAGCCGATCTGGCCCAGCTCCAGACCTTGAGTGGCGTCGGCGCTAAAAGAGCGCAGGACATCATTGACTATCGCGAGCAAAACGGCCCTTTCAAGACGCCAGAAGACTTGGGCAATGTCTCAGGTTTCGGGGAGAAGACGATTGAAAAACTTAAAGAAAGCATTACAGTGGATTGATCTACCGGCAATCTTCATCGCCTATTTCTGCGTCATCGGCTACTACACCATTTTCCGTTTCTCCTATCTCATCCTGATCTTTCTCGCCGTCTCCCTCCTCGCCCTCATTTGGCACAATGGCATCAGAACCTGTTGCAAGCTCAGCTTAATTTTAATCGGCTTTATGACCGTTTGTCTGGTAATCCAGCAGCGAGAAGCCCAAGATTTTGCGCGTGAGCTGACAGTGAGCCAGATCACCCCCATCCCTGACTCCATTCAAGTGAATGGGGACCAAGTCGCCTTTCGTGCCCAATCAGGCAAGCAAACCTATCAAGTCTACTATAAAGTAGCCACAGAAGAAGAGCAGCAATACTATAAACAATTAGCACAGCCTGTCACCCTAACCTTATCAGGTCAACTAGAGCAGGCCAGTCAAGCGCGTAATTTTTATGGCTTTGATTACCAAACTTATCTCAAAACACAGAACATTTACCGTGTCTTGACCATTGACCAGATCACGAGCATCAGCCCCCAAAAAACCTGGAGCCTGCCGCTGTTACGCCGTCAAGCCATTTTATTTTGTGAGCAAAATTTCCCGCGCCCCATGTCTGCCTATATGACCGGCCTGCAGTTTGGTTACCTGGGCAAAGACTTTGACGAGATGGGCAGCATCTATACCAGTCTGGGGATTATGCACCTCTTTGCCTTATCCGGCATGCAGGTGTCGTTTTTCATTGACTTTCTGCGCAAAGGTCTGCTCCGTCTGGGTCTGCGACGCGACCTCGTCGACCTCCTTCAAATCCCGTTTTCCATTTTCTATGCAGGCATGACAGGCTTTTCAGTATCCGTCATCAGATCCCTCATCCAGAAAATCTTGGCCAACCTCGGCTTCAAAAGTCTCGACAATTTTAGCCTGACCCTCTTGCTCTTATTTCTCTTCATGCCCAAATTCCTCTTAACCACAGGCGGCACCCTATCGCTCCTGTTCGCCTTTGTCATCGCCATGTTCGGCGACCGCTTCGAAAGTCTGCCCAAATACCGCAAACTCCTAGCCGAAAGCCTGACCCTCTCCCTCTCCGTCTTGCCGCTCCTCATCCTTTATTTTCACAATTTCCAGCCGCTGTCCATTCTTTTTACCTTCGTCTTCAGCTTCCTCTTTGACGTCCTCTTCCTCCCCGGCCTCTCCGTTATTTTGCTACTGGCAATGGTGACAGGCTTGACGCTAACGCAGACTAACATCATCTTCCAGTGGCTTGAAAGCCTCATTAAATTAACCGACAGCTGGAGTCATTATCCACTGGTACTCGGTAAACCAACCGCAACCGTCTTTCTGGCCATGCTCATCGTGACTGGCTTTTTAATCGACAAGTGGCCTAATCGACAAGTCAGATTTGGCCTGGCTTTCCTTTTGCTGAGCTTATTTTTTGTGACGAAAAATCCACCAACACCAACGCTGACAATGGTTGATATCGGTCAGGGAGACAGTCTCTTTTTACAAGACCAGCTGAATCGGCGCAATATTTTGATTGATACCGGCGGTCGGATTGAGATTGGGGCGAAGCAAAAGTGGCAGGCGCGAACGACAGCTGCACCGGCAGAACGGACCTTGATTCCTTATCTGAAAAGCTTGGGTGTTGGTCAGATTGATACCTTAGTGGTGACCCATACAGATGCCGATCATATGGGCGACTTGCTTGCGCTCATCGATCAAATTAAGGTCAAGAAAATTTTAGTCAGTCAAGGGAGTCTCAGCAATGTTAAATTTGTCGAACTTTTAAAGAAGACTCAAGCTAAAATCCTGGTCGGCCAAGTCGGTCAACGGTTACAGATTTTTGATCGCTATCTGGAAGTGTTGTATCCATTGGCCCCAGGAGATGGTAAGAATAATGATTCGATCGTTTTGTATGGTAATTTGTATGGGACCAAGTTTTTGCTGACGGGGGATTTGGAAGCGGCAGGAGAGCGAGAGTTGTTGGCACGCTATCCTGAGCTTTCGGTGGATGTTTTGAAGGCCGGACATCATGGGTCGAAAACATCCTCATCTGAGGCTTTTATCAAGGCCATCCGGCCGTCATTGGGGTTGATTTCTTGTGGGCAAGATAATCGTTACGGGCATCCCAATGCGGAAACGCTCGAGACCTTTCAAAAATATGGGGTTGCAACCTTGCGAACAGATGAGAGGGGCGCCATTAAATTTGAAAAAAACGGTAAATCCTGGCACATCTCGACGGTAAAGTGATAAAATAGAGACAATACTCGTGAAAAAAGTATGTTTAGAAAGACTTTGAGCGGACGTAGGTCGCGAATGACCCTGCTTGGCAGGAGCGCAAGCGGATGTCAAGTTTCAAGCTTTCACGAAGAGAAATCGTAGAAAGACTTTGAGCGGACGGAGGTCGCGAATGACCCAGCTTGGCAGGAGCGCAAGCGGATGTCAAGTTTCAAGCTTTCATGAAATGAAAGCGTAGAAAGGAATTGTACGTCTGATTGACGTACAAACTCATATTATGGCACTTTTAAAAATTGACTATTATTCAGAAATACTTGGCATGGTGCGCACGGTCAACGTGTTATATCCTGATACACGTAAGAACCCAGATAAGGATGTCCCGACAACTGACATCCCAGTTCTCTATTTGCTGCATGGTATGTCAGGGAATCAGGACTCTTGGCTCAATCGGTCTGGCATCGAGCGTTTGGTCAGAAGCACGAATCTCGCAGTTGTGATGCCAGCAACGGATTTGGCTTGGTATACCAATACGACTTACGGGGCTAGATATTATGATGCCATTGTCGAGGAGTTGCCACAAGTCTTGCAAAATTTCCTACCAAATCTATCTAATAAGCGTGAGAAGAACTTTATTGCCGGCCTATCGATGGGTGGTTATGGTGCTTTCAAAATCGCATTGGCGTCTAACAAGTTTTCTTATGCGGCGAGTTTGTCGGGGGCGATTTCTTTTGAAGGTGTCGCCAAAGAAGAAATTGGGAATTTAGATTATTGGCAGGGTGTTTTTGGTGATTTAGACAAGTTTGACGAATCGGTGAATTCTGTCCAAAAACTGGCGTCAGATTTTACAAACAAATTTGGAGCAGACAAACCCAAACTTTACGCTTGGTGTGGTCACCAAGATTTTCTCTATCTTGCTAATAATTTTGCGATTCAAGACTTGAAGGATAAGGACTTTGACGTTATTTATGAAACGGCGGACGGGACACATGAGTGGTATTATTGGACAAAAATGATGGATCGTGTGCTTGAATTTCTTCCTATAAAGTATAATCAAGAAGAGCGTTTATCTTAAAAATGAAAACTTTTTCGTTTTTTTTCAGAAAATCAGTCTATAGACTGATTTTTTGTTTGACATTTCAGCAAAATAGGACTAGAATTTTACTGTTAAGTAAAAACGTAAGAGACTCTTACAAAAAAAATTATCCAAATTTAAGGAGGACATACTCATGTCATTAGGAATTCTCGCTTTAGGGATTGCAGCACTCGGTGCAGGTATCGGTGAAGGTCTCATCGTTAGCAGTATTTTGAACGCCGTATCACGCCAACCAGAACTTGAAGGCAAATTGCGTGGATTGATGTTTGTCGGTATCGCATTTATTGAAGGCACATTCTTTATCACACTTGCTATGACATTCGTCTTGAAATAAGACGGTTCTCAGTTTATACACCGTCAGCAAGACTATTAAGTAAAGTAATTTCTTACTTTAAATAGTTGGAGATGTGTATATATTAGAAAGCCTATGAGTGGACGTTAGTTCACGAATGACCCCGCTTCGACGAAGCGCCAGCGGAGGTCAAGTTTCAAGATTTCACGAAGTGAAATCGCAGAAAGGAAGTGAGTATTCGTGGAAAAATCTTGGTCTTTTCATATTGGACCGGTTTATTTTGATGGTGCTGTCCTTGTCATGACTGTTTTAACTTGTGCGATTATCTTTGGCTTTGTCTATTGGGCAAGTCGTCGGATGACTTTACGACCAAAAGGCAAACAAAATGTATTGGAAGCCATCATTGATTTTGTCAATGGTGTTTCAAAAGACAACTTGGGTGCGACTGAATCACGTCGCTACTCACTTTTCATCTTTGTTCTCTTCATGTTCATCTTTGTTGCCAACAATATTGGTCTGTTGACCAAAATTGAAGGGTCAAATGAGTTAACTTACTGGAAATCACCGACAGCAGATGTTGGTGTGACATTGGCTTTATCATTAATGGTGTCACTCGTTGCGACATTATCGTGTATTAAGCGTTTCGGCTTTAAAGGCTACATCAAACACGCCTTCTTAACGCCTGCTGCCATGTTACCAATGAACATTATGGAAGAATTTATTAATTTTCTAAGTTTGGCCTTGCGTTTATTTGGTAACATTTTTGCTGGTGAAATTGTGATCGGCTTGATTACACGGGTTGGTAATATTGAGGTATATTATTTACCACTTGCGATTCTGCTTGAAGTGGCTTGGACGGCGTTCTCGCTCTTTATCGGGGCGCTGCAAGCTTACGTTTTCATCTTGCTATCAACCATGTATATCAATGAAAAAATCGCAAAAGAAGAGTAGAAAGGAGTAGTCATGAGTCCAATTATTTTGTTAGAATCTGCTCCGAGTTCCATGCTAGGCAACATTATTGTGGTCAGCGGTGCCTTTTTAATCTTGCTCGCCTTGATTAAAAAATACGCTTGGGGCATGGTCACAGCAATGCTTGATGCGCGTGCTAAAAAAATCAACGATGATATTGATAACGCTGAAAATGCGCGGCTACAGGCTGAAGCATTTGCGGCACAACGTGAAAATGAATTAGCAGGTTCGCGTGATGAAGCCACTAAAATTATCAATAGTGCTAAAGATACTGCCGAAGCTAATAAAGCTAAAATTGCTGCAGAAGCTGCAGAAGAAGCACGTCGTGCCAAACAACGTGCCAATGAAGAAATTGAACAGTCTAAAAAAGAAGCCATCTCAGGGATCAAAGGCAATGTTGCTGATATTTCAGTCAAGATTGCTGAGAAATTGATTGGTCAAACACTTGATGCGTCAGCGCAATCAGACTTGATCGATCAGTACTTGGAAAAATTGGGGGAATAAGCATGTCTCTCATTATTGCTCAAAAATATAGTAAAGCTTTGCTTGAAGTCGCACAGGAAAGTCAGCAATTAGAAGCTGTCTTAGCTGAAGTGGCTGCTTTTGATCAAGTCATTCAATCGACGGATCTCCAAGCTTTCTTAGTTGATGTGACCTATTCTGATGACAAGAAACATCAAGTCATTGAGAGCTTGCAACATGCGTCTTCTGATATTTTTAAGAATTTCTTGACCGTCTTGGTTAAGAATCAACGCATGTCTTTGTTACCTGTCATCATTAAAGAAATCCGCCATCAAGCTGATCGTTTGTTCAAGATTTCAGATGTTGATGTGACGAGTGCCATTTCGCTAACAGATTCGCAACTCAGCAAACTTGAAACAACGATTAAAAGCAAGTTTGACCTCAATGAAGTCACCATCAAAAATACAGTCGATACCAGTATTTTGGGCGGCGTGATTATCAACGCCCGTGGCAAAATCATCGATGCCAGTATTAAGTCGCAATTGACTAAAATTGCGAAATCGATTATCTAAAATGATACTGAAAGCGATGCGACGTAGTCGCAAACTTCTGTAGAAAATTAGGGATTTGGGGCTCTGCGCTTGCGCAGGTTCACGAATCATCTATTTTCCTAAGAAGTTAGCTTGAAGTTCTGATAAGAAAAGGATACGGAAAAGCGTGCGACATGGTCGTAAACTTCTATATAAAATTAAGGATTTGAGGGATGCTACTAATTACTGTAGCCTTACGAATCATCTATTTTATATAGAAGTTAGCTTGAAGTTAAAATAAGGAGGCGACAATCTTTGGCTTTTAACGCTAATGAAATCAGTTCACTGATTAAACAACAAATTGAAAATTTCACACCTGATTTTTCGGTCGCTGAGACCGGAATTGTAACATACGTCGGTGACGGGATCGCCCGTGCACATGGTCTTGAAAATGCCATGAGTGGTGAATTGCTTGAGTTCTCAAACGGTTCTTATGGTATGGCACAAAACTTGGAGTCAACTGACGTCGGGATTATCGTTCTCGGTGAATTTGGCAATATCCGTGAAGGCGATACTGTTAAACGGACAGGTAAAATCATGGAAGTCCCTGTTGGTGATGCGCTGATTGGGCGTGTTGTCAATCCTTTGGGAATGCCTGTCGATGGTCTTGGTGAGATTAAAACGGATAAAACACGTCCGGTTGAATCAGCAGCACCGGGTGTCATGCAACGTAAAAGTGTTGCAGAACCCCTTCAGACAGGTCTGAAAGCGATTGATGCCTTGGTACCAATCGGCCGCGGTCAACGTGAGTTGATTATCGGTGACCGTCAAACCGGTAAAACAACGATTGCGATCGATGCCATCTTGAACCAAAAAGGTCAAGACATGATCTGTATCTACGTGGCGATTGGTCAAAAAGAATCAACCGTCCGGACGCAAGTTGAAACGCTCCGTAAATATGGTGCGCTTGATTACACCATCGTTGTAACCGCATCTGCCTCACAACCATCCCCATTGCTTTATATTGCGCCTTATGCTGGTGCAGCCATGGGTGAGGAATTCATGTACAATGGTAAACACGTTTTGGTCGTTTATGATGACTTATCAAAACAAGCCGTTGCCTACCGTGAACTCTCACTCTTACTCCGCCGCCCACCAGGTCGTGAAGCCTATCCGGGTGATGTCTTCTACTTGCACTCACGCCTTTTGGAACGTGCAGCTAAACTTTCTGATGAATTAGGTGGTGGTTCTATGACTGCCCTACCATTTATCGAAACACAAGCAGGGGATATCTCAGCCTACATCGCAACAAACGTTATCTCAATTACCGATGGTCAAATTTTCCTTGAAAATGACCTCTTCTATTCAGGTATTCGTCCAGCCATTGATGCCGGTTCATCTGTCTCACGTGTTGGGGGTAGCGCACAAATTAAGGCCATGAAAAAGGTTGCCGGAACGCTTCGTCTTGACTTAGCGTCATTCCGTGAACTTGAAGCCTTTACCCAATTTGGCTCAGACTTGGATGCGGCAACGCAAGCCAAATTGAACCGTGGTCGTAGAACAGTGGAAGTTTTGAAACAACCCCTGCACGAACCACTTGCTGTTCAATACCAGGTCTTGATTCTCTATGCTTTGACACATGGTTTCCTTGATACAGTGCCAGTTGATGATATTCTTGCCTTTGAATCACAATTATTTGATTTCTTTGATGCCAATCATAAAGACTTGCTTGACACAATCGTGACAACTAAAGATCTTCCAGCTGAAGACGCATTAGACGCAGCGATTCAAGAATTCAAATCATCATCAGCATTTAAATAATGAAGGGGGTCTCTAATGCCAGCTTCGCTAAATGAAATCAAAGTCAGAATTGCATCTACTAAAAAAACAAGTCAGATTACAGGTGCCATGCAAATGGTATCTGCTGCTAAATTGACGAGATCTGAACAAAACGCTAAGAATTTTCAAGTCTATGCCCAAAAAGTTCGGGCGATGACGACTGATTTGATCGGCTCAGAATTATCTGAGGGGTCAAGTAATCCGATGTTGATCAAACGACCAGTTAAAAAAACTGGCTACGTTGTCATCACATCTGATAAAGGTCTCGTCGGTGGCTATAATTCAACGATTTTGAAGGCTGTCATGCAAATGTTGGCAGATGATCATGACACGCAAGAAGAATATGTCATCATTGCCCTTGGCGGCATGGGCGCAGACTTCTTCAAAGCCCGCGATATCAATGTCTCTTATGAGCTTCGTGGTCTGTCTGATCAGCCAACCTTTGATGAAGTGCGCAAAATTGTCAATAAATCAGTGAGCCTCTATCAAAATGAATTATTTGATGAGTTGTACGTCTGTTACAATCACCATGTCAATTCTTTGACCAGTCAAGTGCGCGTCGAAAAGATGCTACCGATCACTGATTTAGACGAAAATGAAGCCACACCGCATCGTCAAGAATTTGAACTTGAACCTGATCGTGAAACCATATTAGAGCAACTTTTGCCCCAATATGCGGAAAGCATGATCTACGGTAGTATTATCGATGCCAAAACGGCTGAGCACGCTGCAGGTATGGCAGCCATGCAAGCCGCAACAGATAATGCGAAAAATGTGATCAATGATCTGACCATCCAATACAACCGCGCCCGCCAAGCAGCCATTACCCAAGAAATTACGGAAATTGTTGCCGGCGCGAGTGCCTTGGAATAGTCAAACAAATTGAGTGTTGACAACTTGCTCCAGACTGTAAGCATCCCTAGTCGATCTGACTTAGGGCACTCACGTCATGGTGCTGAGGAGTTGTCACCTGAATATCTTAATAAAACAGGAGGTAATATGAGCTCTGGTAAAATTTCACAGGTAATCGGACCAGTTGTAGACGTTGAGTTTGCAGGTGGAGAAAATCTTCCTGAAATTAATAATGCGCTGATTGTTTATAAAGACAACGGCGATGGTACAAAAACTAAAATCGTGCTAGAAGTAGCGCTTGAGCTTGGTGACGGCGTTGTCCGCACCATTGCCATGGAGTCTACTGATGGATTGAAACGTGGCCTTGAAGTCCTTGACACAGGTCGCCCAATCAGTGTCCCTGTCGGGAAAGAAACCCTTGGTCGCGTATTTAACGTAATTGGTGACACCATCGACTTGGAAACACCATTCCCTGAGGATGCGCAGCGTAGCCCCATTCACCAAAAAGCACCTGCTTTTGATGAATTGTCTACCTCTAACGAAATTCTTGTGACTGGTATCAAGGTGATCGACTTGCTTGCTCCTTATCTTAAAGGTGGTAAAGTCGGACTTTTCGGTGGTGCCGGTGTTGGTAAAACCGTTTTGATTCAAGAGTTGATCCACAACATCGCCCAAGAACATGGTGGTATTTCAGTGTTTACGGGTGTTGGTGAACGTACACGTGAAGGGAATGACCTTTACGGTGAAATGAAAGAATCTGGCGTTATCGAGAAAACTGCCATGGTCTTTGGTCAAATGAATGAGCCACCGGGTGCACGGATGCGTGTTGCCTTGGCTGGTTTGACAATCGCGGAATACTTCCGTGATGTTGAAGGCCAAGATGTCCTCTTGTTTATCGACAACATCTTCCGTTTCACGCAAGCCGGTTCTGAAGTATCTGCCCTTTTGGGTCGGATGCCATCAGCCGTTGGTTACCAACCAACCCTGGCAACAGAAATGGGTCAATTGCAAGAACGGATTACCTCGACTAAAAAAGGCTCTGTTACGTCTATCCAAGCTATCTATGTACCAGCCGATGACTATACTGACCCTGCGCCAGCGACAGCTTTCGCCCATTTGGATTCAACGACTAACCTTGAGCGTAAATTAACGCAACAAGGGATTTATCCAGCCGTTGATCCGTTGGCATCAAGTTCACGTGCCTTGACACCGGAAATCGTTGGTCAAGAACACTATGAAGTGGCGACAGAAGTGCAACGTGTGCTTCAACGCTACCGTGAATTGCAAGATATCATTGCCATTTTAGGTATGGATGAATTGTCTGACGAAGAAAAGACCCTTGTGGGTCGCGCGCGTCGCATTCAATTCTTCTTGTCACAAAACTTCAACGTGGCTGAACAATTTACCGGTCAACCTGGGTCATATGTCCCAGTTGAAGAAACGGTTAAAGGCTTTAAAGACATCCTGGCTGGTCAATATGACAACTTACCCGAGGATGCCTTCCGTGCCGTTGGGCCAATCGAAGACGTCATTGCCAAAGCTAAGAAAATGGGTTACTAAGGAGGTCTGATATGGATTACATGACAGTCCAAGTCATCACGCCTAATGGGATTTGTTACGATCACCATGCCTATTTTATCTTGTTATCAACGGTTGATGGCGAACTTGGGGTCTTGCCTAACATGATCCCAACGATTGCGTCATTGAAAATTGATGAGCTGAAAGTGCGTCGGATTGACGACGAAAAACACGTTGACTGGATTTCCATCAATGGTGGGATCGCCGAAGTTCGGAATAACTTAGTGACGATCGTTGCCGATTCGGCCGAACGTGAACGCAATATCGACGTGACACGTGCCGAACGTGCCAAACGTCGCGCTGAAAGCGAATTGCAAGAAGCTGAAAACAAACGTGATGTGGATGCTGCCAAACGTGCCGAAGTCGCACTTCACCGTGCCCTTAACCGCTTGCGTGTTTCAAATCACAGATAAATTTATATTATACAAAAAACCTTGTCAGTTGATAAGGTTTTTTGTGCGGTTTGACAAATGTAAACTTTTTATATAGAATAGGTTTACTATATAATCGAAGGAGTGGCATTTTAGGATGGATTTTACTGAACTTGCTCAGAGAATTTGTAATGGAAAAGGTCAGATAACAAAAGCAGAGTCATTGGCTATTTTAAATAGTAGGACGGAGTGGTGGGGAATATATGGGGCTGCTTTGATGGTGAAAAATCATTTTCATCAAAATAAGCTGCAGTTAAATGTTCTGATGAATGCCAAAAGTGGATTATGCGCTGAAGACTGTGGTTATTGTGCACAGTCTAAGATTAGTTCAGCTGATATTGAGACTTACGGCTTGTTACCGACTGATATCATCTATAAAAAGGCACTTCTTGCCTACAAAAGGAATGCTACGACATTTTGTATTGCAACAAGCGGTAGTCGGTTATCTGAGAAAGAAATGTTTGCAGTGGGTGAGGCGATCCAAAAAATTAAGCGGGACTTGCCTTTGGAGATTTGTCTGTCAGTTGGTCTGTCAACCCTTGAACAAATCAACTATTTTAAATCTTGTGGTGTTGATCGTCTGAATCATAACTTGAATACACCTCAGGATAATTATGAAAAAATAGCGACAACACATACCTATGCGCAAAGAAAAGCTACCTTAGAGATGTTGCAACAAGTTGATATGAATGCTTGTGCAGGCTTTATCTGTGGCATGGGTGAGACAGATGAGCAGTTGATTGATTTGGCTTTTGAGTTGCGTGACTTAACACCGCATGCTGTTCCGATAAATTTTCTAATTCCGATTGAGGGGACAAAGTTTTCAAATGTCCATACTTTGACGCCTCTTAAATGTTTGAAAATTTTGGCTTTGATGCGGTTTATTTTTCCTGAAACAGAACTACGTGCGAGCGCTGGGCGAGAATATCATCTTGGAGATTTACAACATTTTGCTCTTTTGATAACAGATTCTTTATTTTTAGGAGATTATTTGACAAGTGGTGGCGATACTGAAAATCAAGATATTGCAAAACTTGAGTTGCTAGAAATTGACTATAAGAGAAAAGAGAGGTCAAATCAAGCTCAGGTAATACCTGAACAGAGAATATAAGATAGGCTGAGTAAATTAATAAAAGCTCATCATGTGGTTTAATCACATGATGAGCTTTTTATCTATTTTAGATCTAACCGAAGATTTCGGCTTTGAGACGTTTACCAGTTGGTGTAGCAGCGAGGCCACCTTCTGCGGTTTCACGGAAGGCACTTGGCATGGCTTGACCGACTTGGTACATGGCTTGGATGACTTCGTCGGTTGGGATTCTTGACTCAATCCCAGCCAGCGCCATGTCGGCAGCAACGAGTGAGAAGCTAGCGCCCATGGCATTACGTTTGACGCAGGGGACTTCGACCAGTCCCGCGACAGGGTCACAGATGAGACCGAGGAGATTCTTGATGACAAAGGCACAGGCTTGACTGGCCTGGTGGGGCGTGCCACCAGCTGCCATGACGAGGGCGGCTGATCCCATGGCGGCTGCTGAGCCGACTTCAGCTTGACAGCCACCTTCAGCACCTGAAATGGAGGCGTTGTTGGCGATGACGAGGCCGAAGGCACCAGCGGAGAATAAAAAGTCCAGTTGTTGGGCGTGGGTCAGCTGTAGTTTGTCGATAGCAGTGGCGAGGACTGCGGGGACGCAGCCAGCACTACCGGCTGTCGGTGTAGCACAGACGAGTCCCATCTGGGCGTTACTTTCGTTGACGGCCATGGCATTTCGCGCGGCGGTCAAGACGGTTGTATCTGATAAGGTGCGACCAGATTTGATGTAGCGATCAAGTTTGAGGGCATCGCCACCGGTCAGGCCAGTGCGCGATGTCTTTTCTGTCATGCCGTTATCGATCGAGGCCAGCATGACTCTGAGGTTTTCTGACATAAGGTCGAGAATTTCGCCACGCGTCCGACCAGAGGTTTCGATTTCGGTCGCGATCATCAATTCAGAGATGGACCCCTCAAATTCCTGATCAGCTTGTGTGACTAATTCTTCTATTGTATAGAACATGGCTACTCCTTTAGTGATTGAGGAACGAAGAGACGAAGAGCTTAGGGAAGTTGCTATGTACAACGTGGCTTAGCGGTTCTACCGCTTAGCCGTTGGACAGGCTACTCCTTTAGTGATTGAGAAACGAAGAGACGAAGAGCTTAGGGAAGTTGCTATGTACAGTAGACTTGATTTTTGAAAAAAATCTTAGTCGCTGGACTACCGTTTAGCCGTTGGACAGGGTGTAGTACTCCTTTAAAGTTAGTCAAAGAAGTTGACGTTGTGTAAGTTGTCAATGGCTTTGATTTCGGCGAGGGCTTGATCGACATCACGAGAATCGATTTCGATGATCATGATGGCTTTTTCACCCGCATTTTCCCGCGTGACGTTCATTTGGGCAATATTAATGTCGTGTTTTGAAAGTCTATCAGTCACTTTAGCGATCATGCCGGGCAGGTCTTGATGGACGATGATCAGCGTTGGCGTGTTCATATTCAGGGCAACGTCAAATCCGTTGAGCTCAGTCACCTGGATATTGCCGCCACCGATGGAAATGCCTCTGATCGACATGGACTTGGTCTCGTTCTTGATGATAATTTTAGCGGTATTGGGATGATCCGCTTTTTCATCTTTGTGAATATGCCAAAAGACTTTAATCCCAGCCTTATCAGCAATTTCTAAGGCATCTGGAATTCTGGGGTCATTGGTCTCCATACCCAAAATCCCCGCCACTAGCGCCAAGTCTGTCCCATGGCCACGGTAGGTTTTGGCGAAGGACTGGTAGAGATGGAACTCGACTTCAGTCGGCTTGTCGCCGAAAATCGAGTGCACAATTTTACCGATGCGAACCGCACCGGCAGTGTGTGAGCTTGAAGGGCCAATCATGACGGGGCCCATGATATCAAAAACGGATTTAAATTTGAGGTGTCTCATCTGATTATCTCCAAAAGTTGTTGCGGGTGGGCGATGAGGATGTCGCTGCCGGCATTTTTAAGCTCGGTTTCATCGCCAAATCCCCAGAGCACGCCGATCGTTTTCGCGACCTTGTTTTCCTGGCCGCCGATAATGTCGTACTCACGATCCCCGATCATGGCAGAGGTATTAGGGGTCGACTGTGTGAGGTCTAACGATTTTTTGAGAACCAGCGTTTTCGAGTGTGCTTGGGGTGTGTTGCCAAAGATGCCTTTAAAGTGCTGTGAGAGCTTGAGTCCTGCTAGCATATTCTGCGCGACATCCTCCTTTTTTGAGGTGGCGATGAAGAGTTTGTAGTCGTGCTGCTGCAAGTTTTCGAGCATCTCTAAAATGCCGTCGTAAGGCTCGGCCTCCAGCATGCCTTTGGCCGCGTAGTACTTGCGGTAAGTCACGATGGCTTTTTCGGCCCATGCGTCATCACCCTTAGCGAGGGTCTCAAAAGTTGCTTCAAGGGGAGGCCCGATGAAGGTGTTTAACTCGGCATCGGATAACTGAGGATGCCCCATTTCATCAAATGTATATCGGAAACTATTAAGGATCCCTCTGGAACTCTCCAGAATCGTCCCGTCTAAATCAAAGAATAAATTTTTTAAGGTCATAGCTCTATTTTATCACGATATGGGCGGATTTGATATGGGAAATGGCTGATTTATGTTTGGGTAAATTAGCCTAGAAAGCGTGATGGCATTTGAATTATGCTATACTTAAATGAGTAAATCATAAGGCAAAATTTAAATTTGCTAGTTTGATTCAACAGCTAAAGGAGTTGCCATGTATTATCCCATTCAAGTACCATTTCTACTCAATAGGACCTTCTCTGAAGCGGTGGCTTATTCGGAAGTCGTGCTCCCTGCTGCAAGTGATCTGGTCATTTGTTTTTGGGAAATGCAGCCCAAGCAGGTGGCAGAAAAAAAGGTGACAAATGTCATTGTGACGGATGCTTGTATTGATTTAGTCGTTGACTTTGACCAGCAGGTGATCGGATTTTCAGGCATGCGTCAGACGAATTTTGATTTTACCTTTTCATCCGCAGCAAGCGGAATGGGTGCCAGAATGAAGCCGGGTGTCTTTCACGCCTTGACTGGCTTACCTGCTGAGCAAGCGATGGACAACTTTTTACCTCTCGGAGCAACAGTGCTGGGGTCTAACTTTGATCAAGACTATTTCTTTTCCTTATCTTTTTCAGAAGCCAGACAGTATTTTCAACATTTTTTTGTGAACTTGGCGTCCAAACATCAAGCTGATGCTTTTACTGGCTTTTTTGATCTGCTTGCCCAGCATGATTCTTGGGAGGCGACGGATATCTATGTCCATTTTCACTATAGCCCAAGGCAATGTCAGCGGCAGTTTATGACGCACTTTGGCTTGTCGCCAAAAATGGTCCTGTGTATTGTCAGATTTCAGAAGGCTTTGGCGCTATTGACCCAGGCTTCTGAGGGGAAGCCCCAACTATTAGCAGAGACGACTTACTACGACCAGTCTCATCTGATTAGAGATTTTAAACGCCATATTGGGCTGACGCCCAAAGAATTGATGGGCATCTACCAATAATGACGTATTTTTACAAGTTTTCTGTTGGTTAATTGGCTATAATGACAGTAACAAAGAGAAAAGAGGTAATAACGATGACAATGACAAGTATGACCACAAATCTAATGGTGGCAGATGTTGCAGCAGCAGTTCAATTCTATGAGGATCTTTTAGGGTTTGCAGTAGTGGATGCAGTCCAGGCGCCTGATGAGACCTTACAGTTTGCTATTTTGGCAAATGATGATCTCCTTTTGATGTTACAAAAGCGTGAAAGTCTGATGGCAGAATACCCCACTTTGGCAACTGATGTGGTTAAGCCGTCCATCACCTTATATTGTCAAATTGATGATTTTGAGGCCTTTTATCAAAACATTAAGGCGAGTTATCCGATTCTAACTGAAGTTCATACCACTTTTTATGGGAGTCAGGAATTTGCGATTGCAGATGTCGATGGTTACGTGCTAACTTTTGCTAAGAAGTAATAGGCGTTGAAAACATTCTTATTTGGCAGGGTGTAACGCAAGCCAACTAAAAAGTGCAGCGACTCTCGAAATTGAGAGTCGCTGCACTTTTTAAATGGTGTCACCGGCTGTTAATTTTTGTAACCCTTCTGCCGTTTCGAGGATGAGTCGCCCGTCCTTATCGATGCGGATAGCCTTGCCTGTTAGGATTTGCTGACCACATTGGATCTGGACTGTTTGGTCCAGATCACTAAAATGTGCCCGATAATCATCAAGAAACTTGCCATCTTGGTAAGTGTCGTAGAGGCTTAAAAACTGGTCAATCAGAGTGGCGGCGACTTGGTTGCGGGAGATGGCGAGCTGGCTGGTGAGGTAGCCGAGTTCGGTCTGTTTGTTGGTCAAGTTGAGGCCGATTCCGACGATGAGCGCGGCGTAGGTCTGGGTTTCAAAATTAACGATGGCTTCGGTCAGGATGCCGCCCACTTTTTGGTTTTGGTAGTAGATATTATTGATCCATTTGTAGTCCAAATCGATGTCGAATAGCGCTTTAACCGTTCTGCCGACGGCGACGGCGATACTGGTCGCAAGCAAGTGGGGGACGACGTGATGATCAGGAGCGACTGGAAGGGCAAAGCTGAGATAGAGGCCTGTCTGGGCAGGCGAATCAAAGACCCGACCGAAATGGCCTGTCCCTCTGGTCTGGATATTAGCGATAATCACGGTCGGCTCGTTTATCTTACCGCTGATCAGGCCTTGTTTGGCCGTGACATTGGTCGATGGTAGACTGTCAAAAACCTGGACGGCGATCGGGTGTTGCAGATCATGACTGATGCCTACGGCACTCATTTTTTCATCTGGAATATAGCGATAGCCCTTGCCAGGTCCGCGCTGGCTCTCGATCGTAAAGCCATCGGCGGTTAATTTGGCGATAGCTTTCCAAATGGCTGCACGTGATAGATTTAGGTTAGCGGCTAATTCTTGGCCAGAGACCCAGTCATTTTCATGGTCGATCAATAGATTTAAAATGGTTTCAGCTGTTGAAATTGTCATACTTCATTTTAACATAAATACCTGAAACGCTTACCGCAGGATGTCATTATTTAAGCCCATTTTTTAATCCCGCAACCCCGATTAATGCCTTTTTGACATGCTCAATGACTTGGTCATGATTCTGCTTTCATTATGAGTCGAAATAGAGCGTGGCATGTAGCTGACAGCCAGAGTTGAACGGATGATGGCAAGCAGAACAAGCAGATAAGTGGCGATAAACATCACCTGTCATTCGGGAGTGGCAATTGCCACACATGACGCATAAGGTCTGCCTAGCATTTGGTGTAAAATCATGATCTTGTAAGGCATTATGACAGAGGTAGCAGGCAAAATAGTGCTGACAGCTAGCACACTGGTTAGCGACAATATCATTTTCACCCTGCCAATGCTGACAACGACCTGATTTGTCAACTTGTAGGCCAAATATTTCAGGCATTTAAATACTTTCCGAATCGTGACTGTAGAGCAACCGTGATGGTACTTGCGACAAGTGCTTTAATGACATCACCTGGCAGATAGGTTAACTGTAACACGAGTGATTGGCTTAAAGGCATCTTTGTGACCAGGGTTAGGCCAATGGCGCCCAGACTATCAATGAAAAGCACACCAAAGACCAAGATGACGACTAGGACAGTCCAAAAATTCAATCGGTTAAGTTGTTTTAATTTGGCGACACTGAAACCAATCAGGCCAGCGGCAATCGGATAAGCCCACAAATACCCAGCAGTTGCACCAAAAAAGTGTGCGAATCCACCAGAACCACCGGTTAAAACAGGCAGGCCAATCATGGCAAGCAATAAAAGCAGGGCAACTGTGACAAACCCTTTTCGACCGCCGAGTAAAGCACCTGTTAGCATAATCCCAAGATTTTGAATGGTAATTGGGACAAGGGGAAGTGGAATAATCGGAATGTAAGCCATGATAATGAGTGCAGCTAAGACAATCGCGGATAGGGTAAGGTAACGTGATTTCATAAATTCTCCTTATTGTAAACTCTAAAAAGTTATTTGGTATACAATTATTAGTATAGAGAATAATTGAAGCCGTGTCAAGTCTAAATTGGGATAAATAAAAGCCGAGGTGCGCGTGACACGCCAAAATTGACAAAAAAGACACGAAAGTATCGAGCATCTTGTGAGAAAAACGGTGTTTGGTGCGAAGAGCGTATCATTATTCAGCATCATTTTTTTAGCAGAAATATCTGGTAAACCTGATGCCTTATTTTGAGTCGGGCAGGGATTTCACCATTAAAATAAATAGACAAGTTTAGAAATTTTATACAGGATGTTTTCTGTTATAATTAATTTTATGAATAAAAAATGCATAAAAGACTTAATTCCACTCGCTGTGTTACTATTGTTAGTGGTTGTTTGTGGCATTCGAAGTAAGTTGGATGCGAATGGGAGTGGCCCACAATCACAAATAGAAACGCCGTCCGACGCTGAACATCAAGCCAAAGTTGATGCAAAAACAGCCAAGGCCTACCAGCCCACGCCAGAAATGAAAATCTTGACTAAGAAAATTGGCTTGACTGAAAAGGGGCGGGTGATATTTTATGCATCCAAGCCGCAGTTATTAGATGCGGCAGCTTTTAACAGTAAGGTACCCGATAATTACGATTCAAATGCCATTTTGGGCTACTATGATCATCGAAAAATTTATCTTTATCGAATCAATAACCAAGATTTAGCAGGCATCGTTGAAGTCACCATGGCACATGAAGCCTTGCATGCTGACTGGGAACGGTTGACCAAGCGAGAGCGTCGAGAACTTATCCCGCTCTTGGAAGAAGACTATGCCAAAATCAAAACAGATAAGACAGAAATCATGTTAGCTGACTATGCCAAATTTGAGGTGGGGCAGCGTGACAATGAATTACATTCCTTTTTGGGGACGGAGTACCACCATCTGTCACCGAAACTAGAAAAACACTATGCCAAATATTTTAAAGATCGAGATAAAATTGTGGGCATGTACGAGCACTACCAAACCAAGATTGACAGCATAGCGCAACAATCAACCCAATTAACAGCTGAAGTAGCGGCCCTAAAAGCACAAATTGATAACGAACTGCCCCAATATGAGACAGATATCAGCAATTTAAATGCAGAAATTGATGCCTTTAATCAACAGTCACAAGCTGATGCTGACGCTGAGGCGGCTAGAGAGCGTTTGCAAGAGAAGGTGGCCGAATTAGTAAACCGACAAACACAACTCAACGGCCTTGTAGCCCAATACAATGCCAAAACTGTCGAGCTTGATCAGATTGCCTTGAAAGCATCAGAGTTTAACAAAAGTATCAACTCAAAAGCGATTGATCCCAATCAATCGACCAAGGTGACATCGTGAGGCGGCATTAGCATAAGTAACCAAGACTCTGGCTTGGTTTTTTGAGTTGAAAAAATCCCAAGTCAGGCGACTTGAGACGGGGATTATGACGCAGTGTTAGTCAGGTTAACTCACATGAATGCTGTCACCGAGGACTAGGATGACTTGATCATTCGAGATGGGGTTCAGTTTGATTTTTTCACCATAAGCTGCGATGATCTCCTGGGCATCATCCTCAAAAGGTTCATTGGTGGCATGGGGAAGCGTATAAAACTCAACCAGATGGAGCCCTTGCGTACTCGTCAATTCTGGCGCTTTTTTAGTGCTATCCATGGCTGAAATGTAGGCGATATCAGGTGAGGTGATGATCGATCCGGCAGATTCTCCGATATAGAGCTTGCCTTGATTGACTTGGTCGATGATGAGCTGGTCAGCGCCTGTTCGTTTTAATTCTTGTAGTAAAAAGAAGGAGTTGCCACCTGAAACGTAGATATAATCATTTTGGGTGAGTTTGCTTTGGATATCACTGGCTGAAGCTGTTGAGACTTCAAGTTCATCGATGATTAAGCCCAGTGCTTCAAAGGCTGCTCTGGCTGATACAACATAGCCGTCATAGTCCTGTGGGACGTTGGCTGTGGGAATAAAAGTGACGACTTTTCCAGCGAGTTTGTCACCGATAAAGGCTGGTAATCGATGGGCAACGTCGTCAAATGATGAGCTGAGAAATAATTTTTTCATGGGATGAACCTCCAAATATCGTGTGGTCACAAGCTACTTCGTTATATTATCAGTATAACATAACAGAGGGGTGTGTGCTGCTCTTGCTCGTTCTAAAATGCTCTGGACAGTAGGTCACAGGCATGGGCCTAGGCGTATCCTTAATTATCAAGCTTGTGGCTGATTATCAGAAGGGGAAAATAAAATTTGACAATTCAGATTATTTGTGAGATACTGTGCTGGTAATCATAAAATTAAATAATATCTTCAGGGCAGGGCGAAATTCCCTACCGGTGGTATAGCCCACGAACCGCAAGGTTGATTCGGTTAAATTCCGAAGCCGACAGTATAGTCTGGATGAAAGAAGATGAAACACATAATTGAAGTGTTTTCGTGAGACATTGCTCTGGAATGATTTTTTTGTCATTTCAGTTTTTTTATACCTCCAAAATTTCCTAAGAAGGGCAGGATGACCTGTTTAAAAGAGGGGATTTGGCACGTATGAGGGCAGTTGTTTCTCGAATTCTAACCTCTTTTTGTGTCTCAAAAGCCCTGATGATATTGACTGTTAGGGCTTTTATTGATGCCCTAAAAAGGAGGTCATTTGACAGATAGAGACTACATGCAGTTGGCGCTTAATTTAGCCGAACTCGGTTGCGGTTGGGTCAACCCTAATCCCATGGTGGGCGCTGTGATTGTTAAAGAGAATCGAATCATTGGGACAGGCTACCATCATCGTTATGGCGAAAATCATGCGGAACGAGATGCCTTTGCCAACTGTTCTGAATCTGCGCAGGGCGCAACGATTTATGTCACGCTGACGCCTTGTTGCCACCAAGGCAAGACCCCAGCCTGTACGGATGCGATTATCGAACAGGGCATTTCTCGTGTCGTCATTGGGTCGGCAGATCCGAATAGCCTTGTGGGAGATAAGAGTCTCGCTATTTTGCGGCAAGCGGGTATTATCGTCGAAACGGGTGTCCTAACCGCCGAATGTGACGCTTTAAATCCCGTATTTTTTCACTACATTCAGACGAAAAAGCCCTATGTTGTCATGAAATACGCGATGACCCTGGACGGTAAGATTGCGACCGTGACCGGCGCTTCCAAGTGGATTACAGGTGAGGCATCTCGGGCGCGTGTTCATCAAGATCGCCACCGATATGCTGGCATTATGGTCGGTGTCGGGACGATTTTTTCAGACGATCCCGCCTTGACCTGTCGCCTGCCGAATGGCCACAACCCGACCCGGATTATCTGTGACACCACCCTGCGAACCCCTCTGACAGCTCAGGTCGTCCAGACGGCCCAAACAGTGCCGACGATTATCGCCTCCTGTTCAGATGATACCGCTCGAATTGCGGCTTTTGAACAGGCGGGATGTGAACTATTAATCGTTCCGAAACACCAGCAACATCTGGATTTGCAGGCACTGATGACCTTACTAGGTGAGCGAAACATAGATAGCATCTTACTTGAAGGGGGACAAACCCTGAATGGGTCAGCACTTGAAGCAGGGATTGTGCAACGCATCCAAACCTACATCGCCCCTAAAGTATTTGGTGGGGACACTGCCAAATCCCCTATCGGAGGCCGTGGCATCAGGCAACCGTCAGATGCCTATCAACTCTCCCCACCTAAGATCACATCCTTAGGTGACGATATTTTATTAGAAAGTGAGGTCTTGCATGTTCACAGGTATCATTGAGGAAGTCGGCAAGATACGACAGATTAAAAAAGGCCCCAATTCAGCGATTGTAACGATTGGCGCTCAAAAAGTCCTGACAGATGTCCAGATAGGTGACAGCATTGCAGTCAACGGAATTTGTTTGACCGTCACATCACACACGAAAAACGACTTTACAGCAGATGTGATGCCTGAAAGTTTACGCCGCTCGTCTCTTTTCCAGGCAAAAGTAGGCAGTCAGGTTAATTTAGAACGTGCCATGCCAGCCAATGGCCGATTTGGTGGTCATATCGTCAGTGGTCATGTCGACGGCACAGGCGTTATCCAATCAACTGTTCGTGATGCCAATGCTGTCTGGTTTAAAATACGTACTTCGGCTGATATTTTATACTATATCGTTGAAAAAGGCTCAATTACGATTGACGGCATTAGCCTGACCGTTGCGAGCGTTGAAAAAGATCATTTTAGCGTGTCGATCATTCCCCATACGCTAGGTCAGACCAATTTAGCCACCAAAAGAATCGGGGACACGGTTAATTTAGAAAATGATTGTGTGGGCAAATATATCGAAAAATTTCTAGTCGGGAGACAAAATGAGTGACTTTAATACAATAGAACAAGCCTTAGAAGACTTGCGCCAAGGCAAGATTATTCTCGTGACAGACGATGAAGACCGTGAAAATGAAGGTGACTTTATCTGTGCAGGCGAGTTTGCATCAGCTGAGAACATCAACTTCATGGCAACCCATGGTAAAGGGTTAATCTGCATGCCGATTTCGGAAAAAATAGCGCAAAGACTCGATTTACCACAAATGGTAACCGATAATCAGGATAATCATGAAACCGCCTTTACCGTTTCCATTGACCATATCTCGACAACAACAGGCATTTCAGCCATTGAACGTGGCATAACAGCCCGTGCCTGCGCGAGCTTAAAGACCAAACCAAGTGATTTTCGCCGACCCGGCCACCTCTTTCCTTTAACCGCGAAAAATGGTGGTGTTCTCGTTCGAAACGGTCACACCGAAGCGACCGTTGATTTGATGAAACTGGCAGGCCTAGCTGAAGTCGGCCTCTGTTGTGAGATTATGCGAGAAGACGGCACGATGATGCGCCTTCCTGAACTGATGACACTTGCCCAAACACACGACCTGTCGATGATTACGATTCAGTCGCTGCAAGCCTACCGCAAGCAACACGAACAGCTCTTGACGCAGGTAACCAAGACGAAATTGCCAACAAAATATGGGGCATTCACTTCCTATGGTTATGTCAACGAACTCAACGGTGCACACCACATTGCCTTAGTGAAAGGGGATATTGGCAATGGTCAAGACATCTTATGTCGTGTCCATTCGGAATGTTTGACGGGAGACGTTTTTGGCTCAGAACGCTGTGATTGTGGGCAACAATTAGAAACAGCCATGAGACAGATTGAGCAGGAAGGCCGTGGGATTCTCCTTTATATGCGTCAAGAAGGTCGCGGCATTGGCTTGATTAATAAACTTCGTGCCTACGAGTTACAGGAACAAGGTTTAGACACCTTAGAAGCTAATCTAGCCCTAGGCTTTGCTGGCGATGAACGAGAGTATTACGAGGGTGTTCAGATTTTGAAAGATTTGGGCGCAAGAAGTTTACGCTTACTGACCAATAATCCTGATAAGGTCTATCAGTTAGAAGCATTTGGTCTGACCATCACCGAACGTGTCCCCATCCAAATGCCAGAGACAGCTCACGATTTAGGCTATCTGCAGACCAAGCAACAGAAGATGGGACATTTACTGAACTATTGATAAGCTAATAAAAAATCAACTTAATTGATAAGAAAATGAAAGAGGCAAAAAAGATGACGACATTTGAAGGAAATTTTACAGCAAAAAATATTAAAATTGCGATTGTGGTCGCACGTTTCAACGATTTTATCACCTCAAAATTACTAGGCGGCGCTTTAGATGCCTTGAAGCGTCACGAGGTGACGGAAGAGGCCATCGATATCGCATGGGTACCAGGTGCATTTGAAATCCCACTGATCGCCGCAAAACTTGCTAAAACGAATCAGTATGATGCCATTATCTGTCTCGGTGCGGTTATTCGTGGTGGGACGACGCATTATGACTATGTCTGTAGCGAAGTTTCAAAAGGTATTGCGCATGTTTCATTGGTGCATGACCTACCCGTCATGTTTGGTGTGATAACGACTGAAAATATTGAACAAGCCATTGAACGTGCCGGTTCAAAAGCTGGTAATAAAGGCTTTGATGCGGCAATTGGTGCGATTGAAATGATTAGTTTGTGTCAAAATATAGGTTAATTCAGCCGTGTCTGATATCACAAGACCTGAGTTTACTTACCTAGTAATCCGCCAACAAATCTGCTATACTAGAAGAGTTAATGACGCCCTTCAAAGCGATTGATTAACATGGGGCAGCTAAGCTGTTACCTAAATAAAATTTGATGGGAGGATTATTATTTTGCAAAATGATAATTCAAAAACTCGTGTCGTTGTCGGCATGAGTGGTGGTGTGGATTCCAGTGTCACAGCGCTTTTGCTCAAGGAGCAAGGCTATGATGTGATCGGGATTTTCATGAAAAACTGGGACGATACCGATGATTTTGGTGTCTGTACGGCGACGGAAGATTATAAAGACGTGGCTTTAGTGGCAGACCAAATTGGCATCCCCTACTATACGGTCAACTTTGAAAAAGAGTACTGGGATCGCGTATTCGAGTACTTCTTAGCAGAATACCGTGCAGGTCGGACGCCAAATCCAGACGTCATGTGTAACAAGGAAATTAAATTTAAAGCTTTCCTTGATTACGCGATTGAACTCGGTGCAGATTACGTGGCGACGGGGCATTACGCCCAAGTTAAGCGTGATGACAATGGTATCGTCCACATGTTACGCGGCGCTGATGACAATAAAGATCAGACTTATTTCCTCAGCCAATTGTCACAAGAACAGCTCCAAAAAGTGATGTTTCCACTTGGTCATTTGGAAAAGCCTGAAGTCCGTAAAATTGCGGAACGGGCAGGTCTTGCCACGGCTAAGAAAAAAGACTCAACAGGTGTTTGTTTCATCGGTGAAAAGAATTTCAAACAATTCCTCAGCCAATACTTACCAGCTCAAAAAGGTCGCATGATGACTTTTGACGGCCGTGATATGGGCGAACACGCTGGTCTCATGTACTACACCATTGGGCAACGTGGTGGTCTGGGTATCGGTGGGCAACACGGTGGTGATAACGAACCTTGGTTTGTTGTCGGTAAAGATTTGTCACAAAATATTCTGTATGTCGGACAAGGATTCTACAATGAAGCCTTGTATTCAACAAGTCTTGATGCTAGTGATCTATCTTTCACACGTAACATGCCAGATACTTTTGAAAGACATTGCACGGCTAAGTTCCGCTACCGTCAAGCTGATACAGGTGTGACGATGAAAGTCAATGGTGATAAGGTTACCGTTGTCTTTGACGAACCCGTCCGTGCCATTACACCAGGCCAAGCTGTCGTCTTCTATGATGGCGCAGAATGTCTAGGTGGCGCCATGATCGATCACGCTTATAAAAATGAACAAGTTATGCAATATCAATAACCATGAAAGAAAATCGTTTGGGAGAATTTTCCCAGACGATTTTTTGCATGAAGAAGTTTGAATAAAAATTTTTGAGGACGAAAAAGAAACAAGACCAATTTCGTATTGTTTCCCTAAATTTAAGTAGGCTATAAAAAAATCCATCATATGATAGTGATGGATTTTTAAAATTTGATTAAGGATAGAAGAGGCGAATCAGGATACCACCCATGATCAGAACGATGGCACCGCAGAGGCGATTGCCCATTTGGGCGAAGGCGATCATTTCCATCCGGTCGGACGCGGATAGAACGGCGATATTACCTGTGCCACCCATGGAGTTATTAATCATACCAGCGCCAATGGCAGTTTCGACTGGATACATACTGAGTACTTTACCTAGGAACCAGCTCGCCAGTCCCATGGCAACAACACTTGTTAAGCAAAGGATGACAAATTGCCAAGTCAAGGCTGAAGCCAAGGTTTTCAAGTCGATCAAGGCCAAACCAATCCCAGCTAAAACAGCGTGGGTGAGATTGGTCATGACAACTTCATTAAACATGATAACAGATTCTTCCAATTGTTTTGGCACGGTATTTGTTGCTTTGATGATAAAGACGATGATGATCATAAAAGCATATTCGTGAACTTTTGGAAAGAAGTTGTTGAGTAGGCAACCCACCATCAGCAGTGTGAAGGCAAAGAGCATACCGACACCGATGCGTTGGGCATCAAGTTTAATTTTTGTTCGCTCAAGTTCTTCTTTAGTTGCTGAAATTAATGTCCCATGGCCATTGTATTTGGTGTTAGCAAAAACTTTTGAAATAGACAGGGCACCAATAATCGCCATAATGTTCCCGAAAGTCACCGCAGGTGCGAGTTGTGAGAAGATAGCGGCTTGGCTGCCGTGCGCTAGACCAGAGGCATAGATTTGAGACAGTGGTGTAATCCCCGCGCCCATACCACCTGCCATCATTGGCATTGAAACGTACATGACTGAGTGTGCAAAACCTTTGCCGAGCAACATCCCCATGCCACCGACTGCAAAAAATCCGATGACCATTGTAACCAAAGTGACAGGGATAAATTTAGTAGAGGCTTTAATCAATAGCTTGCGATTCATGCCTAAAATAGAGCCACAAATCAGTGCTGCGATATAAAAATCAAGAAAGCCAAATTGACCACCCATGAATTTACCAACGGCACCAATCACGTTCTTAGGAATGACGTGGCCAAAAGATAGGAGCGTTGCCCCAATCAAGGTAAAAACTGACCCGCCACCAAGATAGGAGTTGACGATAGGGAGTTTTTCACCAATATAGTATAGGAGATGACCCAAGACGACTAGTAAGAGGGTGATCCCCACCATATTAAGTGGGAGTTTGCCAAGTGCGATCACACTTGCAAGAATCACGATAAAAAAGGCGTAGAGGGGCAAAGGAATTCCTGAAATTTTGATAGTTTTTAAATCTTTCATTTTCTCTTCTCTTAGGTCCTCTTAGTATTCTGGATACCATTTGAGGTCTTGAACGGCTTTAGACATATCAGTTTCTTCAGCTTGGGCTAAACCTTGTTTTTGTGCCATTTTAGCGACAGCTTCAGCGACTTTGATTGAAACATCTGCCACATATTGGAATGGTGGGAGAACAGGCGCACCTGGTTGTTTTAAGTCTACCATACCGCTCAAGGAATGTGCTGCTGCGCCGATCATTTCATCTGTCAAGAGTGACGCTTCAGATGCTAACATCCCAAGTCCTAGACCAGGATAGATCAAAGCGTTATTGGCTTGACCAATTTCGTAGTCAACACCTTGATAGTGAACAGTACCTGAAGGAACACCTGTTGCAACAAAGGCTTTACCGTCAGACCATTCGATCACTTGTTCAGCAGTTGCTTCCAATTTTTTGGTTGGGTTTGAAATTGGGAAAATAACTGGGCGTTCAGTGTTGGCACACATGGCTTCAACAACTTCTTGTGTGAAGGCGCCTGGATCAGTTGATGTACCGACTAAAATAGTTGGTTTAACGGTTTTAACAACAGTGAGCAAATCCGTCATGTCGCCAGCATTTTCAAAGTCTGCACGTTTTTTAGCAAATGGTTTTTGAGCCGGTGTTAAGTCTGTCATGTCATCAAAGAGGAGACCTTGTTTGTCGATCATGAAGAAACGTTGGTAAGCTTCAGCTTCTGAAAGTCCTTCGCTGACCATTTCTGCATGCACACGACTCGCGATCCCCGCACCAGCAGATCCGCCACCATAACATAGATAAACTTGATCAGTTAATTTGCCACCTGTGATATCAAGTGCACCAAAGACACCACCGAGTACGACAATACCTGTTCCTTGAATGTCATCATTAAAGGTTGGGATGACTTTTTTATATTTGTCTAAAATGGTTGCAGCATTTGAGCGGCCGAAATCTTCCCAATGCAAGTAAAGTTTAGGGAACATTTCTTCAGCAGTTGTGACAAATTGATCGATAAAGTCATAATATTGATCCCCGTAAAGACGTTCTTGATGATTACCGAGGTACAATGAATCTTTGAGTAATTCTTCTCTATTTGTGCCAGCATCGATAACGATTGGTAGAACAGACGCAGGATCAATACCAGCTGCTGCTGTATAGATCATCAATTTACCGACTGAAATATCCACACCTTGTGTGCCCCAGTCTCCAATACCTAAGATCCCTTCCGCATCCGTTACAACAATGAGACGGATTTTACGGTCGCGTGCAGCATTTTTCAAAGTTTCTGCGATGTTTTCTGGGTGGTTGATATCGAGGTAAGCAGCATATTGTGTATCCACAAAGAGGTGGCTGTAGTTTTCGATGGTGTCCGCAATGATTGGATCGTAAACGATTGGGTTAAATTCAACGATGTGTTGGTTGAAGAGGTAGTAGAACAAAGTCCGATTAGTATTGAAAATTTCCATTAAGAAATGACGTTTTTCCAAGTCGTTGGGTTTCATCAAGTAATGTTGATAGGTTTGTTCAGCTTGTTCTTCGATGGT
Source organism: Lactococcus sp. (assembly GCA_047833645.1). Lineage (GTDB taxonomy): Bacteria > Bacillota > Bacilli > Lactobacillales > Streptococcaceae > Pseudolactococcus. Next base: position 556,280 of record CP181259.1, on the reverse strand, counting down.
CTGAACATGAGGCGGTAAAATACCGATCAGGCCAAGTTCTTGACGTTCTGCCATGGTAAAGGCTGTTCCTTTATTTAAGAACGGGTTGTTTAAAATGTCGTGTGCACGCATGTGTGTCTCCTCTATTAGTTATAAAATATTTTTGATATTGGCTAGTTTACACCTTATAAAATCTTATAGTCAACTCACTTGGCTACGATAAATTTTATTTATAACAAATAGACTATGATATGTTAAAATGGTCAAAAGGGAGCATTTTAACATGAATTTACGAGATTTTGAATATTTTGATGCCTTAGCAGATTTATTATCTTATACACAGGTGGCCCATCAATTTGATGTCAGTCAGCCAACCATTAGCTATGCCATTAAACGATTAGAACAGCACTATGCCTGTGATCTGATTAAGAAGGATCCCTCCCATCGAACGGTTCAGCTGACGCGTGAAGGGGCGATTTTAAAAGCGCATATCCATCATATTCTGGACGAGTTCATGACGGTTGAAAGAGCGATTGAGCATGCCAAGAAAAAGCAAACGCTTGTCGGCTTTCCACCGATTATCAGGGCCAGAGTCCTATCGAAATTATTGAGAGAAAAAGAAGCTGTCAACTTTATCGCAAATTTTGATTTGATTTCAGGTGGTTCAAATGAATTGCTATCAAAATTATTATCTGGTCGGCTTGATTTTAGTTTGATTGGTAGCGTGGCGCCCTTGGTTCATCCGAATCTAACGGTGCAAGCCTTGGATCAGCGTGAATTTTATATTTTTGCGTCTCAAGATAATCCCCTAGCCCAAAAGTCTGAAATTTCATTTGAAGAGGCTTTGGATTATCCGTTTATTCTATTAGAAGAAAGTTTTGTCCACGCCAAGGCTTTTCAAAATCTCAAGGACAAGTATCAAAAGGATGCCAAAGTCTTACTGCATTTTTCTGATGTGCAAACGATTGGCCAACTGGTCAAGTCGAATATCGGAATTACCTTAATGACGGATTTTCTACCCTTTAGGGATATGGAAAACTTGGTCAAGATACCTTTAGCAGCTAAGGATAAAGAAATCTTTTATGTGCAGTATGCTTATCTGAAAACTGCTGTCCTCAATGAAGATTTGCAACAATTGGTTGCCATGCTAGATAAGCTGGCTAAAGTCGAAGATACGGTGTGATAAGGGGGGGCAGATAAACGCTACTCATGCTAGCTCTTTTCTGGTATAATCAAAGGTATGAATAATAACGATATTTTAATCCGATTGCGCTACACGTTTGACGTCAAAGATAGTGATATGCTCGATATTTTTGCCTTGGGCGGGTTACCACTCACGCTAGAAGAGCTCCGTGTCATCCTAAAGAAACAAGAGCCTGATACGGATCGTGATCAAGCCTTATCCCGCGAGAATTTGGAACGTTTCTTAAATGGCTTCATCATTAGCCAACGTGGTGTGAAACGTGATAAAGAAGGGCAGGAGGTACCTGCAACCTTTGATATGACAAGCGATGCGCTGATTAACAATGTGACGATTAAGAAGATTAAGATTGCCATGACCTATACGACAGATCATCTTCAGGATTTTCTGGCGCAGTCAGGTAAAACGGTGTCGACGAGCGAGCTGTCTGCGATTCTGCGCAATAAAAATCATCGGAATTATAAGCCTGCTGGTGATCAAATTTTGCGTAATATGCTGAAAGGCATGGCCTTGGACTATCGGGGGAAATCTTGAGTTGCGTAAAAATCTTGACCGACTAGGACAATTCTGTTAAAATATAAATATCAATAATTCAAGGTAGTCAAGTACCGAGAAGAATAGCGTAGCTATTTTTCGTGTACTTGGCTTTTTGGTATGAAAATATAAAAAGAGGTAATCATGCAATTTCAAGAAAATTTTGATGTCATCGTCGTTGGTGCCGGTCATGCAGGAAGTGAAGCAGCGCTAGCGTCTGCGCGGATGGGCAGTAAGACGTTGCTCGTCACGATTAACCTAAATATGGTCGCGTTCATGCCGTGTAATCCGTCAGTCGGCGGATCGGCTAAAGGGATCGTCGTTCGCGAAATCGATGCGCTCGGTGGCGAGATGGGTCGCAACATCGACAAGACCTATATTCAAATGAAGATGCTCAACACCGGTAAAGGCCCTGCGGTTCAGGCGCTTCGCGCACAGGCGGATAAGGATTTGTATGCGCGTGAAATGAAAAAAACGATTGAGCAGACGGAAAATCTGACTTTGCGTCAAGCGGTAGTAGATGAAATTCTCGTCGAAGACGGTCAGATTACTGGGATTAAAACGTCAACAGGTACGATTTATACAGCCAAATCAGTTGTTATCACAACAGGAACAGCCCTTCGTGGTGAAATCATCATCGGTGAGCTCAAGTATTCGTCAGGGCCAAATAACTCCCTAGCTTCTATCGGTCTTGCTGACAATTTACGTGACTTGGGCTTTGAGATTGGTCGTTTTAAAACGGGTACGCCGCCGCGCGTGAAGTCTAGTACCATTGATTACAGTCAAACGGAGATTCAACCAGGAGATGAGAAGCCAAATCACTTTAGCTTTTTATCAAAGGATGCGGATTATTTGACTGATCAAATTCCGTGTTGGTTGACCTATACGAAAAATGCAACGCATATGATCATTCAAGAGAATTTACACCGTGCGCCGATGTTTTCAGGGATGGTTAAGGGTGTTGGGCCGCGTTATTGTCCGTCGATTGAGGATAAAATCGTGCGTTTTGCTGACAAACCACGCCATCAACTGTTTTTAGAACCTGAAGGCCGAGATACAGAAGAAGTTTATGTGCAAGGCTTGTCGACGTCGATGCCGGAAGATGTGCAGTTTGAGATGTTACGCTCAATTCCAGGTTTGGAAAATGCTGAGATGATGCGTTCGGGCTATGCCATTGAGTATGATGTGGTCTTACCGCATCAACTGCGCGCAACGCTTGAAACGAAATTGATTTCAGGCTTGTTTACAGCGGGTCAAACCAATGGCACATCAGGTTATGAAGAAGCTGCAGGTCAAGGTTTAATTGCAGGGATCAATGCCGCGCTGAAGGCGCAAGGTAAGCCAGAATTTATTTTGAAGCGCTCAGATGCTTATATCGGTGTGATGATTGATGATTTGGTAACGAAAGGGACGATTGAACCTTATCGTTTGTTGACAAGTCGTGCTGAGTACCGCTTGATTCTTCGCCATGATAATGCAGATATGCGCTTAACACCACTTGGTCGTGAGATTGGTTTGGTCTCTGATTACCGTTGGCATACTTTTGAGATTAAAAAATATCAATATGAAAACGAACTCTTACGTCTGCAAAAAAATAAACTCAAACCGATTGCTGAAACCAATGCTAAGATAGAAGCCCTAGGCTTCAAGCCATTGACAGATGCCTTGACAGCAGCTGAGTTTATGCGCCGTCAAGAAATCACTTATGAGATTGCGACATCCTTCATCGGACCCGCACTAGAAGTCTTGGATTCGAAAATTATTGAATTGATCGAAACAGAGATCAAATATGAAGGCTATATCAAAAAAGCAACGGATCAAGTCGCTAAAATGCACCGTTTGGAAGCCAAACGTATTCCGAAAAATATTGATTGGGATGCTTTAGACAGCATTGCCACAGAAGCGCGTCAAAAATTCAAGAAAATCAATCCAGAAACGATTGGCCAAGCCAGCCGTATCTCAGGTGTCAATCCTGCGGATATTAGTATTCTGATGATTTATTTGGAAGGTAAATAAGACGTAATAAGCTCAGACTATCTGGGCTTCTTTCTATGGTATAATGGAAATAAAATATGTGTACCAAATGGGTCACAGTTCAAGACATTTGTTGCAATTTTACATAGAATGCTAGTAGTTTCTTATGAAAGATTGTAAGAAGGATTAATTATGAGTAATTTAAATCTATATGCTTTAACATTGAAAATGAAATATGATTCCAAATGACCTAAAAATCGATAAAATATTGATATTTTGATATAATTAACCTATTCTATGTCAGGAGAAACTATGTCTTATCAACCACTGTTCGACATCACAGACGATATGTTAAATAAAATCGTTGAAATAACAGAAATTGTAACAAAATTAACACTCACACAACCGCAAAATTTTCATTTACGTAAGGAAAATCGCCTACGTTCAATTCATTCGAGTCTTGCTATTGAAGCAAATTCTTTATCTTTAGAGCAAGTAACTGCCATAGTCAACGGCAAGCGTGTATTAGGTAAACCGCAAGAAATTAGAGAAGTACAAAATGCTTATCAAGCCTATGAACAAATTTTTAAACTCAATCCTTATCAAGTCACTGACCTATTGCAAGCGCACGGCTATCTCATGGCTGAGTTAGTAAAACGTTCAGGAGGCTTTCGTTTAGGTGATGTCGGTATTTATGATATTGCGGGAAATCTTGTGCATATGGGTGCTCGTCCACAGTTTGTGAGCCATCTTGTTAATGAGTTACTTGAGTGGGGACAAAGTGCAGTTATTCCAGCCTTAATAAAGAGTAGCGTTGTGCATTATGAACTTGAAAAAATTCATCCTTTTGAAGATGGTAATGGCAGAATGGGACGGTTGTGGCAAAATTTGATTTTAGCACAAGATTACCCAATATTTGAATATTTGCCAATTGAAACGATGATTTATGAGCATCAAGAAAGCTATTATAAGGCTTTGAGTGATAACGAAAGTGCCACGCGATTTATTAATTTTATGCTTGATATTATTTTGGAGACAATAAAAAATAGCGATATAACAAGCGATAAAATAGCGATAAAACGATTAAGTAAACCACAAACTGAATTTTACCATCTGATATGTGATTATCTACAAAAAAATGAGTGTGTGACGAGTGCTGAAGCACAACTATTATCAGGTAAATCAGCAGCAACAGTGCGTAATTACTTTGCGAAATTGGTTTCAGAAAATTTACTAGTTGCTCAAGGTGAGAATAAAGCCCGAAAATATTTTTTAGAAAATTAGGTCAAAGGAGAATGCATGGCGAACCACAATATCAATTGATGCACCGATAGGTGTCAGTGGTGCGATTGCAATCCGAGAATTGATGAAGAAAAACGAAAAGCTAAAAAAATCAGCACGTGTTAATAATTGAGCAGATTTTAAATTTACTTTTGAAGATGAAATCGATAAGGCTCTAACAGATGGTTATACACAAAATCAAGATTTCTTTGGTGTTCTACTAAATAATGATAGTTTTAAAAAAAGAATTGCCCAGTTTTTTGTAGATGATGTATATCAGAGCATGCAAGAATAAAGAAATAAAAAATAATCAACTAATTCTATTGACTTAACCTCAAAAACTATGATATACTAGAGAAGTTGAAAAGCAGAAAGCCCCCGCTTTCTCGCCAATATTGCGTAAGCTACTTGGCATGGAAATGAATTTATTCTCTGGATTCAGAGTTGATTTATAGCGGGCTTTCTACGGAAAGTCCGTTTTGTTTTTCAATGGAGAAGTTGGCTCATTTAGCCAGCAGAACATTTACAGTAATTGAGTTTTGGTTACTTGACTTGATAGTTTGCTACGAGTCACGTAACCGTCTCAACATCTTTAAGACAAGGAGAACAATCATAGCAAGAGAAAGAGTTACAATGAATCAGGCGATTCGCGCAAGCGAAGTTCGTTTGATCTCGGCAGATGGTGATCAACTCGGGATTACACCGACACGTGATGCGCTTAATCAAGCCATGGATCTAGATATGGACCTTGTGTTGATTTCAGCACAAGCGACACCGCCTGTTGCCAAAATTATGGATTTTACAAAATTCAAGTTTGAGCAAAAGAAAAAACTGAAAGAACAAAAGAAAAATCAGGCTGTTGTCACAGTCAAAGAAGTTCGTTTGTCTCCAGTTATTGACCAAAATGACTTTGATACAAAATTGCGTCAAGCAACTAAATTCCTTGAAAAAGGCAACAAAGTTAAGGTTTCTATTCGATTTAAAGGTCGGATGATTACCCATAAAGAAGTTGGTCAAAAAGTCTTGGACGATTTCGTTATCGCAACCCAAGACATTGCCCACGTTGAACAACGTGCCAAAATGGATGGTCGTCAAATGTTTATGCAATTGGCACCAGGCGAGAAAAAGAAATAATACTAAAATTTTAGAGGAGATTTGAGAAATGCCAAAACAAAAATCACACCGCGCTTCAGCAAAACGTTTTAAACGTACTGGTTCTGGAGGATTGAAACGTTTTAAAGCCTATACAAGCCACCGTTTCCACGGGAAAACTAAAAAACAACGTCGTCACCTTCGTAAAGCTGGTATGGTATCAACTGGTGACTACAAACGTATCCGTAAAATGGTTTACTCTCTTAAATAATAGAGACCTGAATCAAGCATAGACTACATTAAACTAAGATATAATAAGGAGAACTATAAATGGCTCGTGTTAAAGGTGGCGTTGTAAGCCGCAAACGTCGTAAACGTGTACTGAAACTTGCGAAAGGTTACTATGGCGCAAAACATACTTTGTTCCGTACTGCTAAAGAACAAGTCATGAACTCATATAACTATGCGTTCCGTGACCGTCGTCAAAAGAAACGTGATTTCCGTAAATTGTGGATTGCACGTATCAATGCAGCTGCACGTATCAACGGATTGTCATATTCTAAATTGATGCATGGTTTGAAAGTAGCTGAAATTGAAGTTAACCGTAAAATGTTAGCTGACCTTGCAGTGAATGATGCAGCAGCTTTCGCAGCTTTGGCTGACGCTTCTAAAAAAGCTTTGGCTAAATAAGCATTCATATCAAAAAACAAGCTTCGGCTTGTTTTTTTTAACTTAAAATCGAGTTTATATCGGCTCTTTGTCAACTGTAGTGGGTAGATGAAAAGCTAACACCTAGAGAGGACGAACTTCGTCCTCTCTTTCTTTATGTTCAATGCAATCAAAATCCGTTTTTTAAAGTTTTCAAAGTTCCTGAAACCAAAGGCATTTCTCTTAATGACTTTGATGAGATTATTGGTAGCTTCCAGTTTGGCGTTTGAATAAGGCAATTCCATGGCGTTTAAAACCTTGTCTTTATCCTTTAAAAATGTCTTCAATACCGTCTGGAAAATAGGATTAACGATGGCTATTTCCTGTTCGATGAGGTCAAAGAAATGGTCTGAGTTCTTCTCTTGGAAATGAAATAAGAGAAGCTGATAGAGTTCATAGTGTTGTCGTAGTTCCTCGGAGAAAGACAGGAGTTTTTCTAGGATTTCCTTGTTAGTCAAATGCATTCGAAACATAGGGCGATAAAATCGTTTATCGCTGAGTTTACGGCTATCTTGTTGTATCAATTTCCAGTAACGTTTCAAGGCTCGGTATTCCTGCGATTTTCTGTCGAATTGATTCATAATTTGAATACGGACACGGTTCATAGCACGACTAAGGTGTTGCACGATATGAAAGCGATCGAGTACAATTTTTGCATTCGGAAAAAGCTGTTTAGCAAGTTGATAATAGGGACTAAACATATCCATGGTAATCACTTTGACCCGATTTCTAACCTTTCTAGGATAGCGTAGAAAGTGGTTTCGGATGGTTGCTTGAGTTCTTCCGTCGAGAATGGCGATGATATTTAGGGAGTCGAAATCTTGAGCGATGAAGCTCATTTTCCCCTTCTTGAAGGCATACTCGTCCCAACTCATCACCTCAGGTAGGGTATTCCAATCCGTTTCAAACTTGAACTCATTGAGCTTTCTCATAACTGACGATGTTGAAATTGATAGCCTGTGTGCAATATGTTTCATTGCTTGATTTTCGATGAGTAATTGTGCGATTTTCTGGTTAACAGCGACAGAGATTTGGTGGTTCTTCTTGACAAGAGGAGTTTCAGCGACCGCCATTTTTCCGCAATCTTTACACTTGAAACGACGCTTTCTAAGGCGGATAAGTAAAGGGTAGCCAGCAGTTTCTAGGTAGGGGATTTTAGAAGTTTTCTGGTAGTCGTACTTAGCCATTTGTCCCTTGCATTTTGGGCATTTAGGGGCTGTGTAGTCCAAGTGACCGTGGAGTTCTAAGTGAGTCCCCATATCATATTCATCAGTGATAGTGATATTTTTGTCTTTAATTCTGAGAAAATTTGTGATAAGATTTAGTTGTTCCATATGAGTCTTTCTAATGTGAGTTTCGTCGCTTTTCATTATAGGTCATATGGGACTTTTTTTCTACACTAAAAAAGGCTCCATAATCTCTACAGTGGATTTACCCACTACAGAAATTATAGAGCCTTTATATCTCGATTTTTTTGATTTGCTGAAAAATATGATGATTTTTTTTATTTATGTCTAATACCTTTTACTTTTTGTGCTATAATAAATTTATAAGCAAATAATTTGTACTTTATTCATCAATCTGTTAAGTGCTAAAATTTGAAAGGAATTGAGTTACCACTTTTGAAATAAAGTCAACTCAGAAAACAAATATGATAACTTTAACCAGCTGCCCGTTGAAGCAAACTTATTTTGTTTCAGATATCAAAGGCGATCCTGACAGTAGAAAACACCTGCAAAATCTTGGTTTTGTCAAAAATGCGCGTGTTGCGGTTATGAATCGTGATAAAAATAATGGCGTTATCCTCATCCGCAACTCCCGTGTGGCGCTAGACAACACTATTTTAGATAATATTGCCCTATCCAAAGAACTCATTGGTCACGGTAATCTTGCCAAGCTGTCAGCGATGAAACCCGGTCAAACGGCCATGGTGTTAAGTGTCGCCGTCAATCATCCTAAAGATCCTGCTGATGCGGCGCTCAAACGTCGCTTGCTGGACATGGGCGTGACACGCGGTACTCGGATCTTTGTCAGAAAAGTTGCACCCTTAGGCGATCCGATGGAGTTACACGTCAGGGGATATGAATTAACCCTGCGGAAAAATGAAGCGGAAAAAGTAGAAGTGAGCGTACTAGAAAATGACTGATAACAAACGATTTGCGCTGGTCGGCAATCCAAACTCTGGTAAGACATCAACTTTTAACCTCTTGACGGGCTCTAATCAGTATGTCGGAAACTGGCCAGGCGTGACGGTTGAACGGAAATCCGGTAAATACGCGAAAGATAAGACCATTATCATCCAAGATTTACCCGGCATTTATTCCCTATCCCCCTTCACACCAGAAGAAAATGTCACAAGAGATTACCTCCTATCTGATGATTATGATGTGATTATTAACGTCGTTGATGCCACGAATATTGAGCGCAATCTTTACCTGACGACCCAGCTGATCGAAATCGGCAAACCAGTCGTCATCGCCCTCAACATGACCGATCTCCTGATCAAGCATGATATTTTCATCAACACCGAAAAACTCTCTTATTCACTAGGCGTCCCTGTTGTCAACATCTCAGCCCTCAAAAATCAGGGCTTTGAGGCGCTCGTCTCTCTCAGTCAAAAAGCAACGGCCCCGCAAGTCCAGATCCATTATGACGAGCGCTTTGAAGCGAGTCTGGCGGAGTTAGCTGGTGCCACGCAGGTGAGCAACCGCTTCGAGCTTATTAAAGTTTTTGAAAATGACGAAAAAATAATAGAACGCGTGGCCTTATCAGCAAAACAAGCTGAGGAAGTCTCTGAGATTATCGCGATTGCTGAAGATATTTTTCTGGATGATCGACAAAGTATCGTTGTGAATGAACGCTACCAATATTTAACGAACCTAGCTGCCATGGTTGAAAGCCGAACGAAAGGGGTTCGCCTTGACTTTTCAGATAAAATTGACCAGTTTGTCACGTCCAGAATTTTTGGGTTCCCTTTCTTTCTCTTTGCCATGTGGGCGGTTTATTATGTCAGCATCCAGACGGTTGGGATTATGGGGACGGATTTTGTCAATGAAAAACTTTTTGGCGAGATTGTCCCGCAGTATGCGCAAAGTTTACTTGATGCGCTACATATTGCGCCGATTGGTCAGAGTTTGATCTTAGATGGGATTATCGCTGGTGTCGGCTCTGTCCTTGGATTCGTCCCACAAATTTTCGTCCTCTTTATCTGCTTAGGTATTCTGGAAGATTCAGGTTATATGAGTCGGGTTGCTTTCGTGATGGACCGGATTTTCCGTCGCTTTGGTCTATCTGGTAAATCTTTTATTCCCATGTTGATCGCGACAGGTTGTGGAATTCCGGGTGTCATGGCATCTCGGACGATTGAAAATGAACGAGATCGCCGCATTACAATTATGGTCACAACTTTCATGCCGTGTTCCGCTAAGTTGCCGATTATCGCCTTGGTCGCTGGTTCACTTTTCCCTAATAATTCCTTGATCGCCCCAAGTGCTTATTTCGTAGGTATCTTTACGATTGTTATCAGTGGGATCATGCTGAAAAAGACCAAGTTATTAGGCGGATCAGTTACCCCCTTTATCATGGAGTTGCCAAATTATCATCTGCCCAAGTGGTCAAGTGTTTTACGCTATGCTTGGGAAAAGGGCTTGAGCTTTATCAAGCGTGCAGGGACAATTATCCTTGCCATGACCATCTTGCTTTGGTTCTTGACGACTTTTAATTTCCGCTTACAGGTTGTGGATACGGAACAATCCATTTTAGCCGGCATTGGCCGTGTCATTATGCCATTATTTGTACCGCTAGGCTGGACATCTTGGCAGGCAACGGTTTCAACCTTTACAGGTTTATTGGCCAAAGAAACGCTGGTGTCTACCATGGGCGTCCTCTACCATGCCAATGGTAGCGCAGCGCTCAACACTGCCATGCAAAGTCATTTTACAGCCTTATCTGCCTATACTTTGCTTTTGTTCAACCTCCTCTGTGCGCCTTGTTTTGCGGCAATTGGTGCCATCTATCGTGAGATGGGGACGGCAAAATGGACAGGGATTGCGGTCGGCTTCCAATGTGCGATTGCCTATATCTTTAGTTTTATCGTCTATCAGCTGGGCCATGCCTTTGTCACGGGTCAAGTAGGCATCCTAGCTATCCTTGCCGTCCTGATGTTAGGGATGGGCGGCTATCTTGTCTTTAGAAAACCAGTTTATCAAGCGCCTCAATTGGCAGAAAGTGTGACGGTATGAACATCCAAACGATTATCATTTTTGCCCTAGCCATCGCTGGTGCGGGCTATGCTTTTTATAAATTCATCAAGTCACGTGGTGCTTGTGAAGATTGCGGCTGTTCTTGTCCAGTTAAAGAGCAGATGAAATAAAACATATTCAAACTAAGGTTTGAATATGTTTTTTCTTTATGTTAAACTAAAGATAATCAAATGATTGTTTGAATAATCGGAGGACTAAAAATGCGTGAAGAGAGTTGTGAGATAACTTGTTTTGATGAAGAAAAGGTACAGACTGTCCAAGAAGCATTAGCGAGCTATGATACTTTTGCGATTAGCCAGCTCTTTAAAGTCTTGGCAGATGAACGTCGCCTTAAAATTTTATATGCCTTGACAACACAAGAGAGGCTTTGTGTTTGTGACGTCGCCCTTATCATCGGCGCATCCATAGCCACGACATCTTATCATTTGCGTGCCTTGCGTAAGTTGACCATTCTAACCTATGAAAAAGAAGGTAAAATGGTTTATTATCAACTCAACAATCCGATCATCCAACGGCTTGTTTTAGATGCCATGACGCAAAAAAAGGAGGAGATCACCTATGGCTAAAACAGAAACAGTTAATTATCGACTGACCGGCCTAACTTGTACAAATTGTGCAGCTAAATTTGAAAAAAATGTTCAAGCACTTGAAGGGGTTAGGGATGCCAAAGTCAATTACGGGGCTGCTAAACTAAGTGTCATAGGCCAAGCAAGTATCGCTGAGCTAGAACAAGCTGGTGCATTCGATAATATTAAAGTCCGACCGGAACAAGAAACTAATGCTGGCACAAGTCAAGCACAGTCCTCATTTTGGCGCGAGAATCGTAGCCAATTGATTGCGGCAGTTTTGATTGTCTTGGCCTTTGTCAGCCAGTTGACCATGATGGGGGAACCGCGTTTTCTGACGCCGATTTTATTTGTTATGGCAATTTTAGTTGGTGGCTATGCCTTATTTATCGAAGGCATCAAAGATCTCATCAAGCTCGACTTTTCAATGGCAACCTTGATGACCATTGCCATCATTGGTGCGGCCTTGATTGGTGACTTTTCTGAAGGTGCGATTGTCGTGATTCTTTTTGCCATCAGTGAAATGCTTGAGCGTTATGCCGCTGATCGTGCTCGCCAGTCCATTTCCAGCTTGGTCAAGGTAGCGCCAAAAGTCGCAACGATTCGCCGCAATGACCTTGAGCAGACGATTGCAGTACAGGACATTCAAATCAATGATGTTATGCTGATTAAACCTGGTCAAAAAATTGCCATGGATGGTATCGTGATTAAAGGGGAGTCAACGGTTAATCAAGCCGCCATTACAGGGGAAGCTTTACCGGTTGACAAACAACTCTCAGACGAAGTCTTTGCAGGAACCCTTAACGAAGCAGGTTACCTAGAAGTTCAAGTCACAAAAGGTGCAGCAGACACAACCCTTGCGAAAATTATCCAACTCGTCGAAGCAGCCCAGGGCGAACGCGCACCAGCCCAAGCTTTTGTTGACAAGTTTGCAAAAATCTACACCCCATTCATCATCTTATTAGCGACCTTAATCGTCATCCTCCCACCCTTATTTTTCGGTGGCGACTGGCAGAGATGGTTCTACCAAGGTCTATCCGTCCTAGTCGTCGGCTGTCCGTGCTCTTTAGTCATTTCAACTCCAGTTTCTATCGTGTCGGCCATTGGCAACGCTGCGCGTCATGGTGTCTTAGTTAAAGGCGGGATCTATTTAGAAGAAATGGGAAAACTTCAAGCCATTGCCTTTGATAAAACGGGTACGCTAACAGAAGGTAAGCCTACAGTGACTGACTTTGTTGTGCTAGATGACCAGTTTGAAGCAACTGATCTACTTCAGAAAATCTCAGCCTTGGAAATCTATTCTCAACATCCTCTTGCCTCTGCTATCGTAGCACTCAGCCAAAAACGAGGCATTGATGCGACACCGATTAGCATTGAGAATTTCAAGTCACTCACGGGTCGTGGTGTACAGGGGGATATATATGGCATTACCTACTTGATTGGTAGTCCAACATTGTTTGCATCAGATTCGAAAATTGATACCATTAAACAAGATTTCCACCGAAAAAGTAAAACAGTGATCTATTTCGGTACAAGTGATCAAGTGCTAGCTGTTATTGGCCTGCAAGATGCCGTGCGTCAAACCAGTCGCCAAACCATACAAGCCTTACAAACACTGGGCGTTAAAGAGACGGTCATGTTGACAGGAGATAATCAAGCCACAGCAGATCAGATTGGCCGAGAAGTTGGCGTATCAGCAGTCAAGGCAAACCTAATGCCAGCAGATAAATTACAAGAGATTCAGGCCTTACAAGCGACTTTCGGTCGGGTTGCTATGATTGGTGATGGCGTGAATGATGCACCAGCCTTAGCTATGGCAAATGTTGGGATTGCTATGGGTGTCGCTGGAACGGATACGGCATTGGAAACAGCAGATATCACCTTGATGGGCGATGATTTAGCCAAACTCCCTTTTATCGTCAGACTGAGCCGCAGCACTTTAAGAACCATTAAACAAAATATTACTTTCTCTTTAGCCTTGAAAGTGATCGCTTTGCTGCTGGTGATTCCAGGTTGGTTGACACTTTGGATAGCCATTCTAGCGGATATGGGCGCAACGATTCTGGTGACTTTGAACGGGATTCGTTTGATGCGCGTGAAGTGAGTGATAATAGGTAAAAAAGGCTTGTTTTGGCGTCATAAAAAAATTAAATGAGTAAAATAGCGTATTTCGCTCATAATAAATCTTATTTTCGCTTGACAACTTGTCAGAATAATCGTAAAATTAGAACAATAGCAGAAGAAGTAGCGAGATAGTAGGACTTTCAGGGACTTGTCGGTGATTGCGAGACAAGAGTTCGATCACGTGAATGGGCTGCAATGTGTGAGCTGATCTTGAGATAAGCTCAATCTTGATTCGAAACGATAAGAATCACGTGGGTGCCCGATATCGCACAATCCCTTGCTTGAGGGAGATGAGATGTAGAGAAACGCTATTTCAAATAGGTTTTTTCTCTACAAATTGAGGTGGCACCGCGTGTTATGACGTCCTCGACGAAAGTTTAGTCTTTCGTCGAGGACTTTTTGTATAGAAAGCGTAAGTTGATGACTTTAAGAAAAACGATTAATGCAGACATTATCACACCTATCCTAGCTTATTTGAGATTGGACTTGAAACACAAGCTGATTTTGGAATCTATTCCAAGAGAAAAAGAAAATTCACGCTACTCCATGATTGCCTACAACCCTGTACATGAAATTAAGTTTGAAAAGGGTGTCCTGACGGATAATGGTCAGGTCAAAACGGGTGATCCACTCGATTATCTGGGTGAGCTGACGGTTAAAAATACAGAGGCTTCAAGCATACCGTTTACGGGTGGTGCCATCGGTTTCGTGAGTTATGACACCATTTCCCTATATGAAAATATCGGGGAGATTCCTGAGGACGTGATTGAGACGCCGGACTTGCATTTTTTCCTGTATGAGTCTTATCTGATTTTTGACCATAAAAAGGAGCAGATTACCATCGTCGAGTCGGCGATTTACAGTGGGCGCTCGGCGCTTGATCAGCAATTAGCCATGGATTTGGTGCTGTCAAACTTGACGCGACCGCATAAAAATGAGTTTGAAACGGTTAAGCTCAATCCTTTATCTTTCAAAAGTAATACGGCAAAAGCTGAGTTTATGACCATGGTTGAACAGGCGCAGTCTTATATCAAAAATGGCGATATGTTTCAGATCGTTCTCAGTCAACGCTTGACGAGCCAGATGACGGGCAATCCCTTTGATTATTATCGCAATCTACGCCTGACTAACCCGTCAAATTACCTGTATTTTCTAGATTTTGGTGACTATCAAATCATGGGTGCCAGTCCTGAAAGTCTCGTGTCTGTCAAAAATGGTGTCGTCACAACCAATCCGATTGCAGGCACACGACCGCGCGGCGCTGATGAAGCAGAAGATGATGCCTTATCCAAAGATTTATTAGGGGATCAAAAAGAAGTCGCAGAGCATCGGATGTTAGTCGACCTCGGGCGTAATGACATCGGGAAGATTTCTAAAGTGGGCACGGTCAAAGTGACCAAGTACATGGAAGTTGAGTATTTCCGTTATGTCATGCACCTGACCAGCGTTGTCAAAGGGGAACTTTTAGACAGTGTGTCTAGCCTAGACGCCCTCAAGTCAACCTTGCCAGCAGGCACCGTATCAGGCGCACCAAAAATCCGCGCCATGCAACGCATTTACGAGTTAGAGAAAACAAAACGCGGCATTTATGCAGGCGCCATCGGTTATCTGTCAAGTAACTCAGATATGGATTTCGCCATCGCCCTGAGAACCATGGTGCTGAAAGATGGCAAGGCACACGCCCAAGCAGGCGCAGGCATCGTCTTTGACAGCGTCCCAGAAAACGAATATCAGGAAACCCTGAACAAGGCCAAAGCTATGACCAAGATTGGAGAAAGTAATGATTTTATTAGTTGATAACTACGATAGTTTTACCTATAATTTAGCCCAATACATCGGCGAATTTGCCGAAGTTAAGGTTTTGCGAAATGACGACCGAGACCTCTACGACGTGGCCGAGGCGGCAGATAAAATCGTCTTTTCACCAGGACCTGGTTGGCCTGCTGACGCTGGCAGAATGGAAGAGATGATCCGTGACTTTGCCGGTAAGAAACCAATCTTAGGCATCTGTCTCGGACATCAAGCCATTGCTGAAGTTTTCGGAGGTAAATTAGATTTGGCCCAACGCATCATGCACGGCAAAACTTCAATGGCTGAAAGGTTGCAGGATACGCCATTATTGGCAGACATTCCCAAAACGCATGAAATCATGCGCTATCACTCCATCGTGATTTCAGACATGCCAGCAGATTTTGATATCTTATCGAAAACGACTGATGACCACGAAATTATGGCGATACAACATAAAACCCTACCGATTTTTGGGATGCAGTATCATCCAGAAAGTATCGGCACGCCTGATGGGCTTAAGATGATTGAGAATTTTGTGGGGTTGTGAGCATAACTCGCGTATAGAAAGCAAAGGACAAATAATATGAAAGAAAACCTAGTCAAACTCATGAACCGTGAGGATCTCTCACGTTACGAAGTCAATCAAATGGCAAATGCCATGTTTAATGGTGAGCTGACGGATTCGCAACTCTCAGCTATTCTTGTTGCCCTTGCCATGAAAGGCGAAACTGTTGATGAAATGGCGGGGATTGTGGACGTTGTCCGTGATAAAGCCTTGCATATTCCGACAACTGTGACGACTGCCATGGATAACTGTGGTACGGGTGGCGATTTGTCGTTTTCATTTAATGTGTCAACGACATCAGCATTTGTCTTAGCTGCGGGTGGCGTGAAAATGGCCAAGCACGGCAATCGCTCGATTTCTTCAAAATCTGGTTCGGCTGACGTGCTAGAAGCACTTGGTATCAATCTTTATCACACACCAGATGAACTGGCTGAGATTTTTGATCAGACAGGGCTTGTCTTTCTCTTCGCCCAACACGTCCATCCCAATATGCGTTATGTCATGCCAGTTCGGCGTGAGCTGGAGGTTCGCACGGTGCTCAATCTCATCGGCCCTTTCACAAATCCAGTCGATCTCGATACCCAGTTACTCGGTACCTCTCGTCCCGACCTTCTAACAACGACGGCTGAAGTCCTGAAATCATTGGGACGGCGACGTGCCGTGGTCGTGAGTGGGCCGAATAATATGGATGAGGCGAGTCTGGACGGCGTGAATCGCTATGCGCTGCTGGATGAGACCGGTGAGATTACGGTGCATGAGTTCGACCATGAGAGTCTGGGGATGCCGCGCGTGACCCTGCAAGAGATTCGAGGTGGCGAGGGCAAGGAAAATGCGGTGATTCTCAAGTCCGTGCTTAATAACGATCCGAGTCCTTTCTTGGAAGTGACGGTTTTGAATGCCGGTCTTGGTTTTTTTGCCAATGGTTGTGTGGAGTCAGTATCGGAAGGCGTTGCCAAAGCGCGTGACGTGATTGCGAGCGGTGCCGCAATGGCTAAGTTAGTCGAAATGCAAGAGTTGAAATGATACGGCGTGGTCTGATCGATCACCTCAAAAGGAAAGACAAGTAATGGAAAATTTTCTCGAAAAAATATTAGCAGAAAAGCAAGTCGAAGTGGCAGAAATGGTCATGGAAACACCTGAAAAAGTTCGGCAAGTCAAGGGATTTATCGAGCGACTGCGTGAAAATCCTGAGACCTTACAAGTGATTGGTGAAGTCAAACGTGCCTCACCATCACTTGGTGCCATCAATATGACTGTCGATGTCTTAGAGCAAGCGACAAGTTATGCGGCAGCGGGCGTTTCAGCTATTTCAGTTTTAACAGACCCTGTTTTTTTCAAAGGCTCGATTGATGATTTGCGCTTGGTTGCCCAAAACGTTGATGTGCCAGTACTGTACAAGGATTTTATCATTGATAAAAAGCAGATTGCGCGTGCGGTCAATAGTGGGGCAACGATTGTCTTGCTGATCGTTGCTTGTCTGACTGAAAAAGACTTGCAAGACTTGTATGACTATGCGATATCACTTGGATTAGAAGTCTTGGTCGAAGTGCACAATGCTGAAGAACTAGCGATTGCACATCGGATTAATGCTGAGTTGATTGGCGTTAATAATCGCAATCTCAAGACATTCGAAGTTAGTATTCAGAACAGTCTGGACTTGGTCGCCTTACAAGAAAACGGTCGCTTTTATATCTCGGAGTCTGGGATTAAGTCGCCTGTTGAAGCTGAAATCGTAGCTCATGATTTCCGTGCAGTCCTCGTTGGCGAAGCCTTGATGAAGGATGGGAACCCAAAAGCAGCGGCGAAAGGACTTCAGGTCAAGCGCCATGTGGATTAAAATTTGCGGTTTATCAACACACGCAGCTGTTGAAACGGCGGTGACCTCTGGTGCGACGCATATCGGGTTTGTATTCGCCGAAAGCAAGCGCCAAGTCACGCCAGAATACGCCAAATATTTGGCAAAAGATGTGCCGAAAACAGTCAAAAAAGTCGGCTTATTTGTGAATGAAGACTTGGCAGTTGTCCAAGAAGTGGTAGCCAAAGTCGGGCTCGACATGGTACAACTTCATGGGCAAGAAAGCGCAGCCTACGCGGCACAAGTTGGCGTGCCCGTTATTAAGGCTTTTGGCATCAAAGACGGCAAAATACCAGCTGCTATCGCCGATTTTAAAGCCCACACAATCCTACTAGATGCCCCGCCAGCCCAATTTGCCGGTGGCAGTGGCCAATCTTTCGATTGGGAAAAGGTCGATTTGACCGCTTTAGACGGCTACCGCTTTTTTGTAGCCGGAGGCTTGAATCCCGAGAACGTCAGTCAAGCCATTGCTGTTTTTAAGCCGACTGGAGTTGATGTGTCGAGTGGGGTTGAGAGTGAGGGGCATAAAGACCTGACTAAAATAGAGCAATTCATCTCATCTGCACAAACTAAAATGTCATAAACGATAAATTATCTCAAACTTACCATAACGTATAAGGAGACACCATGACCTACCAAAACCCAGACCAAGCCGGTTTCTTCGGCACCTACGGCGGCACCTTTGTACCCGAAACACTGATGTACGCTGTCAAAGAACTCAAAGCAGCCTATGAAGCCAGCAAAACAGACGAGGCTTTCCAAACCGAATTAGCAGATCTCCTCAAAAACTATGTCGGTCGTGAAAATCCCCTTTACTTCGCGAAAAATCTGACTGAAAAATGTGGTGGCGCTAAAATCTACCTCAAACGAGAAGACCTTAACCATACAGGGGCTCACAAAATTAACAACGCCCTAGCCCAAGTCATGCTTGCTAAAAAAATGGGCAAGAATAAAATCATCGCTGAAACTGGTGCCGGACAACATGGAGTCGCAACGGCAACCGCTGCCGCGCTCTTTGGCATGGACTGTAAAATCTACATGGGTGCTATCGACGTGCAACGCCAAGAACTAAACGTTTTCCGCATGCAACTTTTAGGTGCAGAAGTTGTGCCTGTAACTGATGGCTCTAGTGTCCTCAAAGATGCGGTCAATGCTGCCCTTCGTGCCTGGGTTGAAAGTGTTGAAGACACCCACTATATCCTTGGTACAGCTGCTGGTCCTGCCCCATTCCCAGAAATGGTGCGAGATTTCCAAGCCATTATCGGACGTGAAGCGCGTGCGCAAATCCTCGAAAAAGAAGGTAAACTCCCTGCTGCTGTCGTGGCTTGTGTCGGTGGTGGATCAAATGCTGCAGGACTTTTTTATCCTTTTGTTAATGATGCATCGGTTGCCATGATAGGGGTTGAGGCTGCTGGTCGTGGTCTTGATAGCGGTGAAACGGCTGCCTCTATCAATCGCGGCACAGATGGCGTTCTTCACGGCAATATCATGCG
Organism: Lactococcus sp.; assembly: GCA_047833645.1. Classification (GTDB taxonomy): domain Bacteria; phylum Bacillota; class Bacilli; order Lactobacillales; family Streptococcaceae; genus Pseudolactococcus. The sequence goes on along the minus strand of CP181259.1, from coordinate 536,855 downwards.
CTTACTGCAAGATGAAAATGGTCAGGTGCAAGAGGCCTACAGTATTTCAGCCGGTTTGGACTACCCAGGCCTCGGTCCGGAGCACTGTCACTGGAACGAAACAGGTCGCGCAGAGTACATCTCAGCCACTGACGATGAAGCCTTAGCAGGGTTCAAAATGCTATGCGTCACTGAAGGTATCATCCCCGCCCTAGAAAGCTCACACGCCATTTCCCAACTGCCGACATTAGCGAAACGCTACGGTAAAGACGAGAGCATCATCGTCTGCCTCAGCGGCCGCGGTGACAAGGACGTCGCGCAGATTAAAGCGCGTGCTGAAAAAGGAGAATTTTAAGATGAAAACCTTACGCCAACACTTAGAAACGCTCAAATCAGCCGGCAAAACCCTGGTCGTGCCCTATATCATGGCGGGCGACCACGCAGATGGCATCGCCGGACTCCCTGAAACCATCGACTTTTTGGTGGCCAATGGCGCCAGCACCATTGAAGTCGGTATCCCCTTTTCAGATCCAGTAGCAGACGGCCCTGTGATTGAATTAGCGGGGATTCGTGCTTTGAAAAAGGGGACGACTTTGACCAACGTCATCGAAACCCTAAAAACGATTAAGACAGAGGTGCCACTGGTCATCATGTCCTATTTCAATCCCATCTATAAATACGGCATCGAAAAATTTGTCAATGACCTCAAAGATACACCAGTCAAAGGCTTGATTTTACCTGATGTCCCACGCGAACACGAAAGTATGATTGCCCCATTTTTAGCAGACACTGATATTGCTTTAGTGCCACTTGTGACGTTGACCAGTATCCCAGAACGCCAAGCTGAATTGGTGGCAGATGCCCAAGGTTTCATCTATGCTGTGACGGTCAATGGTGTCACGGGCGCTGGTCACGATTATCGGGCAGATTTGAATCAACACTTGGCGACATTAGCTGAGATTTCTGAAGCGCCTGTCCTCGCTGGATTTGGGGTGTCGTCCATCGCTCACGTTGAAAATTTCCGCAAAGCGGTTGACGGTGTCATCGTCGGCTCCTACATTGTCAAGGGATTACATGAAGGCAAAACGGCTGAAATTGCTGAATTTTTGCAAAAAGCGAGTCAAATTTAAAATAAAAAGCGATTTCTAGTCAAAAATCGCTTTCTTTTTAGGAATATTTATGTTAAGATAAACATTAGGACTGTATCTGTCGTAAAAAGATGTGTACTAGTCAAATTGTTGGAGGAAACTTTTTAAAAAATGAACGAATTTGAAGAATTATTGAACAGCGTCGGTGACGTTAAAGTCGGTGACGTCGTAAGCGGTGAAATCCTTACTGTTGAAGGCGATCAAGCTACTGTAGCAATCGTTGGTACAGGTGTTGAAGGCGTTTTGACGCTTCGTGAACTCACTAACGAACGTGACGCTGATATAAATGACTTCGTCAAAGCTGGTGAAGTTAAAGAACTCTTGGTTGTGAAGCAAATCGTCGGTAAAGAATCAGAAGGCGCTAACGTTTACTTGCTTTCTGAAAAACGTCTTGCTGCACGTAAAGCTTTTGCTGACCTTGAAGGCAAAGAAGGCGAAGTTGTCACTGTTAAAGTCTTGAAAGACGTTAAAGGCGGCTTGTCTGTAGACTTCAACGGTGTTCGTGGTTTCATCCCAGCATCTATGATTGACACTTACTTTGTACGCGATACTAAGAAATTTGTCGGTGAAGAATTTGACGCTAAAATCATCGAAGTGAACGCTGCTGAAAAACGTTTCATCTTGAGCCGTCGTGCGGTTATCGAAGAAGAATCTAAATCACAACGTGCTGAAGCTTTTGCTAACTTGCACGAAGGTGATATCGTTGAAGGTACTGTTGCACGTACAACTGACTTTGGTGCTTTCATCAATCTTGGTGGTGTTGACGGACTTGTTCACGTGACTGAATTGGCTCACGGACGCGTTAAAAAACCTAGCGATGTTGTTAAAGTTGGCGAAACTGTTCAAGTTAAAGTCTTGAAAGTTGACGAAGAAGCTGGTCGTGTCTCACTTTCTCTTAAAGCAACACAGCCTGGCCCATGGGATGACATCGATGAAAAAGCACCAGTTGGTTCTGTTCTCGATGGTACAGTTAAACGTATCACTGATTTCGGTGCTTTCGTTGAAATCTTCCCAGGTGTTGAAGGTTTGGTTCACATTTCTCAAATCTCTTGGGAACGTGTTGAAAACGCTAAAGATGTCTTGTCAGTAGGTCAAGCCGTTCAAGTTAAAGTACTTGACGTGAAACCAGCTGAAGAACGTATCTCATTGTCTATCAAAGCTTTGACTGAAGCGCCTGCACGTAAAGAACGTTCAAACGATTCGGGTAACGCTGCACAAGGTGGACAACGTCGTGATGCTAAACCACGTGCGCCACGTCGCAATACGAAACCAGAATACACATTGCCAGAAACACAAGAAGGCTTCTCACTTGCTGACTTCTTAGGTGATGATTTCGATATCAACAACTTTTAATTAAAGGTTGTCAAAACGTCCGAAAGGGCGTTTTTTTTTGATGTCGTTTTAAGATAAAACATTTTCTTTTTTGATAAAATTTAAAGGATAGAAAAATAATAAAAAAACTCCTCTGAAATATTATGGGACGACTTTTTTAACGAAAATAACAGAAAATTCAAATATAGTACACTATATTTAAGGTTAATACTTGCGTAGTAACCTTAAGCGTCAATGCCTATAAAAAAATTTTTTTAAACGGTTGAAAGGAAGTTTATAAGAAAATTTGTTTTGAAATCCCTGCTAGCCTTGTGCTTGCTTGTTGTGGGCGCAGTGAGTTGGTTCCCTGGGAGTGCGGCAGACACCGTGACACCACAACCTGTGACGGTCATTTTAGATAATTATCAGCACTCATTTGGTTATGGCGCAGTTGATGGGGACAAAGGTGCCTTTATTTGGAATGCTGGTTCTGAGCAGCTGTTTAAAACAGGTGTGACCTTTAATCTTACTAATGCTTATCCTCATGGTTCGCCGTTTGAGGATGGAGAGTACGCCGTTCGGTTTGCAAGTATGTTTGACAAGTCGTTTACCTACCGCACTTGGTCTGAGGCAGATTATCAGTATGTGACAAAAACTGGCCAGGTTGGCACGCCGTTTTTAGTTGAAGTTGCTACGGAACAGGAAATTCCAGAGGGCGGGAATTATCAGCTGAGTGATGGTAAGTATTATGCCGTTTCTGAAGCTAAGCTCATCACCATTCAGGATAATCGAGTGTTCCATAGCATAATCAGTGAAGAAAATGTGACGCTATCTCTTGAATATAATCGAATATCCGGTAATCTCATTCAAAAGAAAGTTAGTGCCGCAAATCAGTATGGTGACATTACATTTGATTATGAAGAGGTTATGGATCGCGTTGTTAAAATTTTTGTGAATGGTGTGGAAAGAAGTGGATTTACCTATGCCTTCACCACCGAAAATGGCTCTATATCTGAAACAGATGATTATGTAATCAGAGTGGCTTCAGGTTATCGGCGTATTCATCTTACACATGAAATTTCGCAATCGACCCCTGAGCCTGGCACACCGACCACACCTGATCCTGATGCGAAACTCGACATCCAAGACGTCACTGATCCTAAGTTCCTCAGCTTGGTTCAACAGCTCTTCCCTGGTAACAAGGTAAAACTGTTTGACATTTCCTTGCTTAAAGCTGGTGCCAAAGTGCAACCGAACGGTAGTGTAGAAGTGTCGGTACCGATCCCAGCGTATTTTGACAAATCTCAATTGGCGATTTACTATGTCAGTGATGATGGGAAAACCAAGGAAAAACTCGACGGCAAAGTCGTAGGTGATACCTATGTCTTCACGACGACGCATTTTTCTTACTATGCCTTAGTGGCAGGCAATGCGACGATTCCAGAAACTGGCACACCGGGGACACAAAATCCGACGACATCAGAGTCGCCAGTGCGGAAAACGGGTGCTGAGACTACCTTCCCTATCCTTTCAGCGATCATCGCTGTGATCGGTTCGGCAGCTGTCATTTACCGCAAAAAAATTTGCGAAATAAGAAAGTGAACTCACAGATCGTGTCTAACAGTCGTTAGGCGCTATTTGTTTTGGGAAATGGGGTGAGACGATCAGAAGTCGTGTTCAAAAGCAGCGCCAGTTGGCACATCAAGAACGACAACGTCAGCGAGGGCTTCTGATTGGCCTTTGTCTGGTTTTGTTGCTGGCTCTGGGTGTCTTCTTGCTGGAGAGGGGGATAATTTCTTTTAAGCCAGCGAGTCAAACAGCCCGAGTGACGCAAAAAATCGAGAAGAAAATCAGTCAGACAACCAGCGATTCAAGTGCCAGTGCCCCAAGTTCTGAGCCAGCAGCGCCACCTCTCGTTCGTCCGATGACGGTTGATCGGCAGGATAATGATGATGGCCATACTGAGCTTGGGCGTATCATCATCAATCAAGTTGGCATTGATTTGCCCATCATCAAAGGGGCGGGGTCGACAGAAGCCAGCTCCTATGACAAACTTTTTGAGGCCTGTACAGATAAACGGGACCAAGTCTTAGGAGTGGATAATTACATATTAGCCAGTCACAGCTCGGATAATCCCCAAGTTGGCTTTAGTGGCTTATTGCAATATCAAGATCACTCCCTTAATCCTCATCGTCCTTTGGAGATCTCCCACTTAACTTTAAAAATGGGTGACCTCATCACGGTCTATCAACATGCCGATCAACGTTACTATACCTTTAAGATTAGTAGCATTGATGGGGATGAGAGCGCCGATCACCGATTGGTGACCGATAAGATGGCAGATAGTGTAGGTAAGCCGTAGCTGACCTTGTATGCTTGTTCTAGCGTTGGGGACAATGCGGATGGTCGACTTGTCATTCAGGCTGACTTGGTGTCAAAAACTTAAATGACCTTCTCTTCTATATCAAGAGTGTCCTTTCAGTAGAAAGGGCGTTTTTTTGATATAATGGAAAGAAAGTGGTGCTAATAACGGCTTTTAAATTATAATTTCGTAGCTGAAACACTGTACACAAGTATAGCGATAAACTAGGGCAGTATCTATGAATTAAAAGGAGAAAGGATCAAAATGGTCAAATTGAAATATTTAAGGCTGGCCACAGTATGAATGAGAATATCATGGCAAAACTAGCCATCTTACCAGATAATCCTGGCTGTTATTTGCATAAAGATAAAAATGGGACGATTATCTATGTTGGCAAAGCCAAAAATCTGAAAAATCGCGTGCGGTCTTATTTTCGTGGGTCTCATGATACTAAGACTGAACTATTAGTGTCAGAAATTGTCGATTTTGAATTTATTGTTACTGAATCAAATATCGAAGCATTGCTCTTGGAGATTAATCTGATCCAAGAGAATATGCCCAAGTACAATATCTTACTTAAGGATGATAAATCCTATCCTTTCATCAAAATCACACGCGAGAAGTACCCGCGTCTCTTGATTACGCGGCAAGTTAAGAAGGATCGCGCTCAGTATTTTGGGCCTTATCCTGATGTTAGGGCGGCAAATGAGATTAAACAGCTGCTGGATCGGATTTTTCCCTTGCGCAAGTGTAATGTCTTGCCCAACAAAGTATGTCTTTATTATCATATGCATCAGTGTTTGGCACCCTGTGTCTTTGATATTGATCCCAAGGTTTATGAGGGAATGACAGAGGAGATTACTAAGTTTCTCAATGGTGGTGAAGATAAAATCATCAGGGAATTAGAGATGAAAATGCACACAGCAGCTGAAGCTTTTGAGTTTGAAAAGGCTGCTGAGTATCGCGATCTGGTCAAGAATATCGGAACGCTTAGAACCAAACAACGGGTCATGAATCATGATTTACAGGACCGAGATGTCTTTGGTTACGCAGTGGATAAAGGTTGGATGTGTGTGCAAGTATTCTTTGTCCGCCAAGGGAAACTCATTCAGCGTGATGTCAATCTATTTCCCTATTATAATGATGCGGATGAAGATTTTTTGACCTATATTGGTCAATTTTACAAGGGGACAAGTCACTTTATTCCCAAAGAAATTTTCATTCCATCGGATATTGATTTGGCATCTGTTCAGGCTTTGACACAAACCAATGTTATTCAGCCGTCTCGAGGTGAAAAGAAGCAGTTGGTTAATTTAGCGACTAAAAATGCACGTGTTAGTCTCCAACAGAAATTCGAATTAACTGAAAAACATATCGAAAAAACTCAAGGTGCGATTGAAAATCTTGGCACCATCATGAATATTCCGACACCGCATCGAATTGAAAGTTTTGATAACTCCAATATTATGGGAACAAGTCCGGTCAGTGCCATGGTTGTTTTTGTTGACGGAAAACCCTCTAATAAAGATTATCGCAAGTACAAGATTAAGACTGTTGTAGGTCCGGACGACTATGCCAGTATGCGCGAAGTGATTTTAAGGCGCTATAGTCGTGCCATCAAAGAAGATGGTATCCTACCTGATTTAATCATCATGGATGGTGGTGTTGGCCAGATTAATGCGGCTAAGGAAATACTTGATAGCTTGGGGCTCGATATTCCCATTGCCGGTTTGGCTAAGAATGATAAGCACCAAACGCAAGAGCTCCTGTTTGGTGAGCCACTGGAAGTCGTGCCACTGAGTCGCCAAAGTCAGGAATTTTTCTTGTTGCAGCGGATCCAAGATGAAGTTCACAGATTTGCCATCACCTTTCACCGACAAGTTCGCTCGAAGAATTCATTTTCTAGCAAATTGGACGGCATTGACGGCCTAGGCCCTAAGCGCAAGCAGAAGTTAATGCGTACCTTTAAGTCTCTGACCAATATACAAGCGGCCACGCCTGAAGCGATTCACGAAGCGGGCATTCCTTACGAAGTCGCCCGTCGGATCAAAGAGACCCTGACACCATCAGAAGATGGGGACAAGTCGATTTGAGTAAGAGATGAAATATGAGCTGAGTGCGCCATTTTGCGCGATTTTTTGATAAAATAGAAATGATGATAAATCAAGCGACAAGGGTTTGACGAGAACCATATGAAAAGAGGTGACAGATGACAAACAAAGCCCAGCTCTGGACGGCAGATGACATGTATCGCTTTTCGCGAGAAAATAAACTTGGCTTCAACCTTTGGGGTGCATGGTTGCAGAAATTGCATTTTAAGGTGGTTGCCGAGAGCTTGTTAGATGATGAATATGCTGTCTCTAGTTTCATCGGGAGACACACGGACTATGATGATGACGAAGGTGAGGAAACTGAAGGCGGGCAAGCAGACCCTAAGTTTTTCAATACCCAAGGTTATTATGCCTATATCATTACCAATGAAAATCGGCTAGTCTATGCCCGCTGGCGCCCTTTTTTTCACAAGGTCTCTTCGATTCCGCTCAATGATATCAAAAATATCGAGCCCATTACCCATATCATCTGGGGGCATGTTCGCGTGGAGTCTTTAGGCGACAATTTTTCAGTTTTTTGGACGAAAAGCGTCGTTAGAAGAATAGCCAAGCGGATTCAAGAAGGGGTGAGCGATATTAAGAATAACCAGATGTATGGCGGTTATCAGACAAACGCCCCGATGCCAAATCCACCCCAGCAACAACAGCCCAAGCCAGAACAAATGGCAGAGCCATTTGTTGTCTATGATACATCTACGATGTATGAAAAATTGTCATCTGCCAAGCTTTCAATGGAAGAAGGTTTGATTACCGCAGAAGAATATGACGAATATAAAGAAAGGTTATTAGGAAGAAAATGACACAGATCGATTTTAAAGCAGAAGTTGCAGCACGTAAAGAGGACTTATTAGCAGATTTATTTTCACTCTTGAAAATTAACTCTGAACGTGACGATAGCCAAGTCACACCCGAAACACCCTTTGGCCCTGGTCCAGTTGCGGCACTCCAACAATTTTTGAGTTTGGCTGAACGTGATGGCTACGCAACGAAAAACGTTGACAACTATGCTGGTCACTTTACTTATGGTGATGACCTACCAGAAGATGCAGAAGTCCTTGGGATTTTCGCCCACATGGACGTTGTGCCTGCTGGAACTGGCTGGGATAGTAATCCTTATGAACCTGAAATCCGTGACGGCAAGATTTATGCCCGTGGTGCTTCGGACGATAAAGGTCCGACCATGGCGTGTTACTACGGCTTGAAAATCTTAAAAGAGTTGAACGTGCCTTTAACCAAAAAAATCCGCTTCATCGCAGGTACTGATGAAGAATCAGGCTGGGGCGATATGGATTACTACTTTGCCCATGTTGGCTTACCTGAACCTGACTTTGGTTTCTCACCTGATGCGGAATTCCCGATCATCAACGGTGAAAAAGGTAATATCACAGAGTACCTCCACATTTCGGGTGATAACGCAGGTGCCGTCCACTTACACAGCTTCACAGGTGGTTTGCGCGAAAACATGGTACCAGAATCAGCAACAGCGGTGATTTCAGGCGACCTAGCGGACCTAAACACGAAACTTGAAGCCTTTGTCAGCGCCCATAGCGACAAAAACCTTAAATTTGAGACTGAAGCCGCTTCAGATGGTCAAGTGACAGTCGTGCTTCATGGGCGTTCAGCCCACGGTGCCATGCCAGAAAAAGGTGTCAATGGTGCAACATACCTCGCGAAATTCCTTGATGAAATTGGCGTTGTCTCACCATTCACTAAAATCGCTGGGACGATCCTCATTGAAGATCATGCAGGTGATAAAACAGGCGTTGCCTTCGAAGACCCTAAAATGGGTGCCTTGTCAATGAATGCGGGTGTCTTCAACTTTGACGATGCCTCATCTGACAATACTATTGCCTTGAATTTCCGTTACCCACAAGGGACGGATTCAGATGCCATTTATCAAGTGCTCGTAGCCCTTGAAGGGGTTGATACCGTTACGAAATCTGCCCATGAGCACACACCACACTACGTGCCAATGGCTGATGAGTTGGTGAGCACCTTGCTTGCTGTTTATGAAAAACAGACAGGTCTTAAAGGTCACGAACAAATCATCGGTGGGGGGACTTTTGGTCGCTTACTTAAACGCGGCGTAGCCTTTGGCGCTATGTTCCCTGGTGACATTGACACCATGCACCAAGCCAATGAGTTTATTCCGGTCGATGTTTTGTTGCGTGCAGCGGCCATCTATGCGGAAGCGATTTACGAATTAGCCAAATAAGTCAAGCTATAACTAAAACATCACCAGAAGTTGGTGGTGTTTTTTGATTTTGAAGGCCTCAAATGCGGTAGCCGATGCAGTTTTATGAATCTTAATCACGGGCATAAATTTTTCATATGCCAGATCATAACATAGCATGAGAAAATAAGACTATATTAATTTAAAGGGGCATATATGACTATTTTATCATTACTTATTATATTATCGGGTTTCATTGGTAGTTTGCTGTGGCTTTTTCGCTTGCAAGCGAAGCATATTAGCTTTAACAAACGGGTGCTTTTTGGTTTGGTTGGCGGTATTGTTTTTGGTCTCTTGATTCGTTTCTTATTTGAAAAGGTGTCGAACTTTTCTACCAGTCTTTCTTGGATTTCATTGGTAGCAGATGCTTATATCGCACTTCTGCAAATGCTTGTGATGCCGCTGGTTTTTATTTCGATTGTTGGGGCTTTTACCAAGTTGGAAGTCTCTAAAAATTTGGGTAAAATGGCACGAAATGTTCTGCTGATTTTACTAGGCACGACTGCGGTGTCGGCGGCGATTGATTACTTATCGGTCATTGTTTTCCGACTAAATGGTGCTGTTTTCGCTGAAGGGGCAGCTGAAGCAGAACGGATTGCAGCATTGACGGAAAAACAGCTTCAGGTTAAGGGTGTTCCCATCACTGATCAGTTACTTAATCTAATTCCTCGTAATGTGTTTGCAGATTTTGCGGGCACACGTCCGACAAGTACGATTGCTGTTGTCATCTTTGCAGCTTTCTTGGGCATTGCTTTTCTAGGTATCCAAAGAAAGTATGCGAAAGAAGCACAAACTTTTGCGAATCTGATTCAGTCGCTTGAAAAAATCATCTTGCGGGTGACAACCTTAGTTTTAAGATTGACACCATTTGGGATTTTTGCCCTCATGGCACGTGTCATGGCAACGAGTGATTTTGAAGCTCTGGTCAATCTCGGTCGCTTCATTATCGCAAGTTATGCGGCCATTCTGGTAATGTTCGTCGTCCATCTCGTTCTCTTGCTTTGGGTGAAGGTATCACCAAGAGACTATTTGGGTAATGCTTGGTCGACCTTGCTCTTTGCTTTCACATCCAGAACAAGTGCTGGGACATTGCCGATGACTGTTGAGACACAGGTTGAAAAATTTAATGTCAATGAAGCTGTTGCTAACTTCTCAGCGAGCTTTGGTTTATCCATTGGTCAAAATGGTTGTGCGGGTATTTATCCAGCCATGCTTGCGACGATTGTGGCACCAACTGTTGGTATTAACATCTTTTCATTTGAATTCATCCTCTCACTCATTGCAATCGTGACGATTTCATCACTCGGAGTTGCAGGTGTCGGTGGTGGCGCAACCTTTGCTTCTCTCATCGTCTTATCGTCAATGAACCTACCAATCGCTATCGTCGGACTAGTTATCAGTGTTGAGCCTCTTATCGATATGGCAAGAACAGCACTCAATGTTAGTGATTCAATGGTGGCAGGTATCGTGACAGATAGACTCATCAATCAAGCAACGCCCCATCAAGAAACAGCAAATGTCGCGTTTGTTAAATAAAGGCAAAACAATTAAATCCCATGACACGGGATTTTTTTGATATAATGAGACTATGATTTATGGTAATGGTGTTGATAATATAGAACTTTCGAGGATTGAGAAGGCCTTAAACCGAAATCCGAAATTTGCCCAACGTGTGCTCACGAAAACGGAGTTGGAAAAATTTATGACTTTCTCAGGTCAGCGTCAAATCGAATTTTTAGGTGGCCGTTGGGCAGCCAAGGAAGCTTACTCTAAAGCTTATGGTACGGGGATCGGTGGCCACTTATCCTTTCAGGATATGACCGTTTTACCTGATGAACTAGGCGCGCCTAAGTTCATCCAGCATCCCTTTTCTGATCGAGGCATAGCGCACTTATCCATCAGTCATAGCAATTTGGAAGCTATTGCTTTCGTTATTTTAGAAAGTCGTGAATAGAAGATGAAACCAAGTACCCACCGGCCAACGCAAGCGATCATTGATCTCGCGGCGATTCAGGCCAATATCAAAAACTTCAAGAATTATACAGGTGATCGTACCGAGATTTGGGCAGTTGTTAAGGCCAATGGTTATGGTCACGGCGCCAACGATGTGGCGCAAAGCGCCAATGACTTAGTGTCAGGCTTTTGTGTCTCTAATCTAGATGAAGCGATTGAACTGAGAAGTCATGGCATTGTCAAACCCATTTTAGTTTTGAGTGGCATCGTCCCAGAAGATATTCATATCGCGGTTAATCTACGCTTGACCGTGACGGTGCCGTCGTTGGATTGGCTGAAATTGGTCACTCAACATCTCGAAGATGTCGAGACTGAGCATCTCAAGTTTCATATCAAGGTCGACTCTGGTATGGGTCGAATTGGTGTGACAAGTGCTAACGAAGCCAACGCCATCATAGCGCTCGCCGATCAATACGGTATGGTCTTTGACGGCATCTTCACGCATTTTGCAACAGCAGATGAAGCAGCGCAAGAAAAATTTGATGCGCAATGGCTGAAATTTGACGCCGTTGTTACAGCCTTAAGCCGTCGTCCACGGTATGTGCATTCAAGTAATTCAGCCGCAGGGATATGGCATCAGGAAACGATTCAAGATATTGAACGCCTGGGGGACGCCATGTATGGCTTGAATCCAAGTGGTCGCGCGCTTGAGATGACTTATGAAATAACACCCGCGCTTGAGTTAAAATCAGAGTTGACACATATCAAGACCATTAATCCCAGTGAGACAGTTGGCTATGGGGCAGCATTTGTCGCTGACCAACCGACTATCGTTGGCACAGTCCCCATTGGTTATGCAGATGGTTGGACACGTGATATGACAGGTTTCTATGTTTTGGTTAATGGTCGTAGATGTCCGATTATCGGTCGGATTTCTATGGATCAAATGACTATTGCTCTAAATGAAAAACTACCGATTGGGACAAAAGTGACCTTGATTGGGCAAGACGGAAATGATAAAATAACAGTAGACGATGTCGCAGCACATCGTGGTACCATTAATTATGAAGTAGTTTGTTTATTAAGTGATCGGATAAAACGGATATATCAAAATGGCTAGAGAAATTTTAAGGGGAGATGTTTTCTTTGCCGACTTGTCGCCTGTCACGGGGAGCGAACAAGGGGGGATTAGACCTGTCTTAATCATTCAAAATGATGCGGGTAATACCTTCGCACCCACAACCATCGTCGCGGCAATCACAGCCAAGAAGACTAAGAAAGCATTACCAACACATGTTTCGATTTGTAAAGAAGCAGCAGGAGTTGGCTCAGATTCAGTGATTCTGTGTGAGCAAATGAGAACCATCGACAAGTGTCGTTTACGGGAAAAGACGGGACATCTCAGTGCTGAGATTATGTCGCAAGTCGATGTCGCAATCAAAAAAAGCTTATCTTGTTGAAGATAAGCTTTTTGTTATATAATTGTAACAAAAAATAACATAAAAATAACATAGTTTAGAGGACGAAAGTATTTATAAAAGCGTTATAATGCGATATATTATTTTTACAAACGAATTAAATAACTAATAAGTTTGCGTCGTAGTGGTTTAATAGTATTTAAAGATAAGAGGATTATGATTAAGAAATACACAGTTGCCTACAGTTCGTCTTGTGAAAAGGCCAAAGCGTGGTTACAAGAGCACAATTTAGAGTTTGAAGAGAATAGCTTGACCAAATCTGAGTTAACGGATTCTGAAATTCTTCATCTCCTGTCACTGACAGAAGATGGAACGGAGGAAATTATTTCTAAACGGGGCAAGGCTTTCAAAAAGTTGAATGTCGATTTGGATGATTTGTCCATGAGTCGTTTGATTGAAGTCATTGAAAAAAATAGAACTTTACTGAGACGACCTTTGATTGTTGACGATAAGCGACTACAAGTTGGTTATAATGAAGATGATATCAGAAAATTTTTACCCGTTCTGTCCGAAAGATCGCCTTCCAGACAGCGGAAAATCGAATTAAAACGGATCTCCAGTTACAAGGTGCCATTTAAGGATTTACATAGTAATACCGAACATTTTACATATCTAGCGTCAAAAACAGACTGAAACAGCGGATAAATCGCTGTTTTTTTGCTAAAATAAAGGGTATACCGCGTCAAGCGTTAACGTTAACCGTTAACAACGACATGGATAAAAGAAAGCGGAGACTAGTATGACCTTAATAGATGGCAAAGCCCTGGCCGATAAAATGGCGATTGAATTGAAAGCAAAAGTTGATGACTTAAAATCTGCCGGTGTCACACCTGGCCTGGTCGTGATTCTAGTTGGCGAAAACCCAGCCAGTCAAGTCTACGTCAGAAACAAAGAACGTCGCGCGACAGCCGCCGGCTTCCAGTCGGAAGTCATGCGTCTGCCTGAAGACACGACAGAAGCGGCACTTTTAGCGCTAATCGCCCAACTCAACCAAGATGATAACTGGCATGGGATTTTAGTTCAGCTCCCCTTGCCCGCAGCTATCTCCGAAGAAAAAATCCTGCTTGCCATTGACCCAGATAAGGACGTCGACGGCTTTCACCCCACCAACATGGGGCGTCTCTGGTCAGGTAATCCCGTCATGATCCCTTCAACACCCGCAGGGATCATGGTCATGCTAGAGGCTTATGGCGTTGAGGTGGCAGGCAAGAACGCGCTGGTGATTGGGCGCTCTAACATTGTCGGGAAACCGATGGCACAGATGCTGTTAGACCAACACGCAACGGTAACCATCGCCCACTCTAGAACGCAAAATCTTCCGGAATTAGCCAAGCAAGCCGACATTTTAGTCGTTGCCATCGGCCGTGGGAACTTTGTTACCGCAGACTTCGTCAAGCCAGGAGCTGTCGTTATCGACGTCGGCATGAATCGTGATGAAAATGGCAAATTAATCGGCGATGTTAAGTTTGACGAAGTTGAACCAATTGCTAGCCTGATCACACCAGTACCAGGTGGCGTTGGCCCCATGACCATCACCATGTTGATGGAACAGACCTATGAAGCAGCTAAGCGGACTTTGAATAAATAGCACTAAATTCAGACGGGGAAAAATTCCCGTTTTTTTGGTACAATAGAAACATGACAGAATATTTGAGTGTGTCAACATTAACTAAATATTTAAAGACCAAATTTGACCGTGATCCTTATTTGGAGCGGGTTTTTCTGACGGGCGAAATTTCCAATTTCAGACGCCGGCCCAAGCACCAATACTTTGCGATCAAGGATGAGAAATCTGTGATCCAAGCGACCATGTGGGCAGGCGCCTTCTCTAAACTTAACTTTGATTTAGAAGAAGGCATGAAAGTTAACCTCATCGGCCGCGTCCAGCTCTATGAACCGGGCGGCTCTTACTCGATTATCATCGAAAAAATGATGCCCGACGGCATTGGCGCCTTAGCCGTTCAGCTCGAACAACTCAAAAAAAAACTGACCGCTGAAGGCCTCTTCAACCCTGACTTTAAGCAAGCCATTCCTGCCTTTTCAAGAAAAATCGGCGTCATCACAAGTCCCAGCGGTGCCGTAATTCGCGACATCATCACCACCGTCAACCGCCGCTTCCCCATGACAGACATCCTCCTCTTTCCCGCCAAGGTTCAGGGTAATGGTGCTGCAGAGGAAGTTGCCAGTCGCATCCGCGAAGCCAATGAACGGGCAGACTTGGATGTTCTAATCATCGGTCGTGGTGGTGGCTCGATTGAAGACCTCTGGGCCTTTAACGAGGAAATCGTCGTCCGCGCGATTTTTGAATCAAGAATTCCTGTCATTTCCTCAGTTGGTCATGAAACGGATACGACGTTGGCAGATTTTGTCGCGGATAGACGTGCTGCAACCCCAACCGCAGCAGCTGAGTTAGCAACACCAAACACCAAACTCGATATTTTACAGTATTTGACAAACAGTGAAACAAGACTAACGAGCAGCGTGCAACGTAGCGTCAACCAAGGACAAGAAAGACTGATCAGACTGCAAAATTCAGTGATTTTTCGGCAACCCGAGCGTTTATATGACGGTTATCTGCAGAAATTAGATCAGCTGACAGGCACGTTGACCCAGAACTTACAGCAGCATTATCAAAAAAATCAACAAGCCCAAGCCCTTTTGACCAGTCGCTTGACCAGTCTACGATTGGACCAAAAAATCGTAGAAGCCAATCGACAATTGGACAGAGAAATCGCGAGTTTGAAAGTGACCTTCAGCAATTTCTTTGAACATCAAAAAACACGAGCAGAAAAAGCTTATGACAGCTTGAGTTTGATCGATCCAGAGAAAATTATCAAACGTGGCTTTGCGATTGCACGAACAGCAGATCAGAAGGTGGTCAAATCCATCCAAGATGTTAAAACAGGCGACCAATTGAGCCTAGAAGTCTCAGATGGTCAAATCAATGTAGAGGTGAAAAATGGTTAAAGCAGTAACTTTTGAAGAAAATTTAGCAGCGTTAGAAGACATCGTCAAACGTTTGGAAAATGGTGATGTGCCCTTGGAAGCAGCCATTGCTGAATTTCAAAAAGGCATGAAGTTGTCTAAAGCCCTTCAAAAAACCTTGAAAGAGGCAGAAGCAACGCTAGTTAAAGTGATGGCTGATGATGGTACAGAGCAAGTATTCGATGGACAATAAAACCCTATTAACCGCATTGACAAGTCTTTTCGATGACTTTTATGCTGCGGCTGATTTAGTGCCCCATCTGACGCAGAGTATCCAATACTCGATTCAGGCAGGCGGCAAGCGGATTCGACCCTTGTTTCTTCTCGAAACTTTGCAGGCCTTTGGCGTGACCATTACGACAGAACACCTCAAAGTAGCCGGTGCTGTGGAGCTGATTCACACCAGCTCGCTCATCCACGATGACTTGCCGGCCATGGATAATGACGATTTTCGTCGTGGCAAACCGACCAACCATAAGGTTTTTGGAGAAGCACAGGCGATTTTAGCAGGCGATGCCCTTTTGCTTGATCCCTATCTTTTATTGGCAAATGCTGACTTACCATCAAGCGTCGTTGTTGTTTTGGTGAGAGAGTTGGCACTAGCCTCAGGCAGTCATGGCATGGTTGCAGGTCAAGTCTTGGATATGGACGGGGAGACGCAAGCCCTTGATTTTGGGCAGCTGAAACAAATTCACGCCCTCAAAACAGGGAGAATGTTGACTTTTCCTTTCGTTGCCGCAGGCCTTATCGCGCAGCAGTCAGATGAGGTCATCTTATCACTCCGCAATCTAGGTGAAAAAGTCGGTCAAGCCTTCCAAATCCGAGATGACATTTTAGATGTCACCGCAACATTTGACCAAATCGGGAAAACACCTGGTAAAGATGAAGTTGCAGACAAGTCGACCTATGTGAAATTACTAGGTTTGTCTGGCGCCAAGGCAGAATTAGCCGAAAATCTGGCGGCAGCTGAAGGTATTTTAGCTGAGCTTTCGAGGACAACGCAGCTAGTCCCTGACAGCATTTTGAAACAAATTGAAAGATTAAAAATTGACTAAAGAACGAGTAGATGTCCTGGCCTACAATCAAGGACTATTTGACACACGCGAGCAGGCAAAACGTGGTGTCATGGCAGGCATTGTCATCAATGCCCTTAATGGAGAACGCTTTGATAAACCAGGCGAAAAAATTTCCGATGACCTAGAGTTGATGATTAAGGGTGAAAAGTTACCTTATGTCAGTCGAGGGGGTCTGAAATTGGCGCGAGCGCTTGACCTATTTGAGATTTCAGTTTCAGATCAAACTGCCATTGATATTGGGTCATCAACAGGTGGCTTTACGGACGTCATGCTCCAAAATGGGGCTAAATTGGTTTATGCTGTTGATGTCGGCACCAATCAATTGGCTTGGAAAATTCGACAAGATGACCGTGTTGTCGTCATGGAACAGTTTAATTTTCGCTATGCTAAACCAGAAGATTTTAGTTATGACCTGCCAACTTTTGCGTCAATTGATGTATCTTTTATCAGTTTGGCCTTAATTTTGCCCGCTTTGTATGATATTTTACTGGAAGATGGGCAAGTCGTGGCCTTGATTAAACCACAATTTGAGGCAGGACGTGAACAAATCGGTAAAAATGGCATCATTAAAGATGCTAAAATTCATGAAACTGTGATTGAAACGGTTATCAATATGGCCAATGGTCTAGGCTTTTCGACGATCGGTTTGACAAGTTCACCGATTAAAGGTGGTCATGGCAATATTGAATTTCTACTGCATTTGACAAAAAAAGCAGACCTGATCGATAAAGTGACACCACAGATTCAAACGGTGGTGGCTGAAGCGCATGGAGAATTAGATGAAAAAAAATGAACGCATTGATTTAATCAAAAAAATTCTGGTTGAGCAAGACATCATGACACAAGATGACTTGGTATCGGCATTATTGAATTTAAAGATTGAAATCACACAAGCCACTGTTTCACGCGATATGCGAGAACTCCGCTTGGTGAAGGTGCCAGCTAAAACAGGTGGCTATCGCTATGCCTTGCCGGAAAGCAATCGCCCCAATACAGATACGGAATTCTTCAAATCAGTCATTGGAGAAATTAAAAGGCAGGGCAATCAATTGGCGATTAGAACGAGCCCAGGGTCAGCCATGCTACTTAAAAATCGCTTGCTGACACGCTTTGAACCGCTGATTTTTACCGTCCTATCAGATGATGATACGATTTTATTAATCGCCACATCGGCTGACCATGCGGAGAAAATCGAGAACAGTTTATCAAATTAATGGTGGGACACAGGCAAGTCTAGGCACCTTGATGGAGGGAAATTGATGTTACAGGAAATATCAATCAAAAATTTTGCCATTATCGACACGATTACCATGCAATTTGATCAAGGGATGTCGATTTTGACCGGTGAAACAGGGGCGGGGAAATCGATAATTATCGATGCCATGAACCTGCTATTAGGGTCACGGGCACAGACGTCATTTGTCCGCCATGGTGCTGACAAGGCGGAAATAGAAGGCTTGTTTTTCTATCAACAAGATCATCTTGAAATCGCCCAACAACTTGAAACGCTTGGCTTTGAGAACACAGGCGAGCTGATTTTGCGACGGGAGATTTTTGCCAATGGTAGGTCATCTTGTCGAATTAATGGTGTTTTGACCCCCTTATCAAATCTTCAAGCCATTAGTAGCTTTTTGGTGGATATTCATGGGCAACATGACCATCAGGAACTGATGAGTTCAGCCCATCACCTCGCCATGTTAGACGAATTTGGCGACAAAAAATTTTTGAAAATCAAGCAAGACTACACTCAAAAATTTTCAGCCTATAAAACATTACGCCAAAAACTGCTGACGCTCAAGAAAAATCAAGCTGAATTTGCCCAGCGGATTGATATATTGAGATTTCAAATTGATGAAATCACCTCAGCTGAGCTTGATCTTAAAACAGACGAGGATATTTATCAAAGACGTGAGCGCCTCACCCATGCCAATCACATTGCAGAGTACTTGAACGCGGCTTATTATTCCTTAGATGATGATGCATCTGATTATTCAAGTCTGTCAATGGTGAGAAATGCCATGAATGAGTTGGAGTCGGCGAGTCAGTTTGATGCGGCAAGCTATGCCAAATTGTCTGAAAAAATTGCAGAGGCTTACTATCTATTAGAAGATGCTGCGGCAGATTTGGAAAAGCGAATTGACGATTTAGAATTCAATCCGTCAGAGTTGGCGATGATTGAAGATCGGATTTCGGTTTTGACCACCCTCAAGAAAAAATACGGCCCTGAATTGGCAGATGTGCTGGCTTATTTGACCAACTGTCAAAAGGAGCTTGACGCGCTCACTGGGGATGAGAACTCTTCAGAAAATCTGGAAGCGGCATTTAAAGCGGCTGAAAAATCACTCTTGATTAGTGCACAGGCCCTTGCAGAAGCTAGAGCAACCATTGCCGACAGGCTGGCCAAAGACGTCAAAGGCGAGTTGGCCGATCTCTACATGGCTAAGGCCGATTTCAAGGTTCACTTTGAACCCGCTAAATTCTCGGTCAATGGGAATCAGCACGTCGAGTTCTTCATTCAAACCAATCCGGGCGAAGGCTTCAAGCCTCTGGCTAAGACAGCATCGGGTGGGGAAATGAGTCGGATTATGCTTGCGATCAAGTCAAGTTTTGCCAGACGTGAAAATAAAACGGCGATTGTCTTTGACGAAGTTGATACAGGGGTTTCAGGACGTGTTGCCCAAGCCATTGCCAATAAAATCTACAAGATTTCCCAAAGTGGTCAGGTCTTGTGTATCTCGCATTTACCACAAGTTGTCGCGATTGCGGATACCCAATACCATATTGAAAAACTTCAGCTGGACGATAGCACGACATCAACCGTTAGAAAATTAACAGTTGAAGAACGGGAAATCGAGATTGCTAAAATGCTTGCTGGCGATGATTTAACACCTGAAGCCTTAGCACAGGCCAAAAAATTACTGGAAAAATAAGAAGATGAATCGAGAAAAACTAAAAACTGCTAAAAGAATCGTTGTTAAAATCGGCACCTCAAGTCTGATTTTGGCAAATGGTCAAATCAATCTGAAAAATATGGATGACTTGGCTTTTACCCTGTCAAGTTTGAGGCACGAAGGCTATGATATTATTTTGGTGACATCTGGTGCCATTGGTGTTGGCTTAAATGTTCTAGGTCTGGATAAACGACCGTCAGAAATTGCGCAACAGCAAGCCTTGGCATCAATTGGTCAGGTTGAGTTAATGAGCCTTTACAATCATATTTTTGCGCGCTATCAACAAAAAGTGTCGCAGCTTTTGTTGACCAATGATGTGATTGAGTATCCTGAGAGCCGTCAAAATGCGTCTATGTCGCTACAAGCGATTTTGAGCATGGGGATTATTCCCATCATCAATGAAAATGATGCAGTCAGTGTCGATGAGATGGATCACAAGACGAAATTTGGCGATAATGATAGATTAGGCGCCATTGTGACCAACTTGGCAGATGCAGATTTGTTAATTATGCTGTCCGATATTGATGGACTTTACGATAAAAATCCCAATATTTTCGATGATGCCAAACTCATTGACACGGTCTCTGAAATTACAGACGAGTTGATGAAGGTGGCAGGCGGTGCCGGTAGTCGTTTTGGGACAGGTGGCATGACCAGTAAATTAGAGGCAGCCAAACTCATTTTTGATACTGATAAACAGATGGTGCTGACTAATGGTGCTAGAATTCGTGAGATTCGGGATATCATTGCGGGCAAGAAGAAAGGAACTTACTTTGGACAGTAGTCAATTGACAGTCATCACAGCAGACGAGTTTTCGCATTTTGTGGCGACACGTGATGACATTCATTTCCAACAAACCAAGGCTTTTGGTGAGTTACAAGCTGCTTTAGGACATGCCCCCTTTTATTTTGCAGTGAAAACAGACCAAACAATTGTCGCTGCCATGCTGGTGACACTGGCAAAAGTTAGGTTTGGGTATCTGGCAGAGGCACATGGTAATCCTTACTTTTCAAAAAAAGCAAGTGACAATCAAGTGCTGATTTCTGGAGCCAAAGCCTTACTGAAAAAACAGGGTGTCTTGAAACTCATCGTCCATTCTAATCAAATGATTGAAAAGTATGATGATAACTGGGAAAAAGTGGGTGCGTTTAACCAAGATTTAGAAGCTTTTTATCAGGCATTAGGTTTTTCTCAAGCACAGTTGAGTGAGTTTGAAAAGAGTTTTAACTACAACTATAGTAAAGACTTATCGGAATTTGAAACGGTTGCGAAGCTCGAAAAATCCTATAAGAAAAATGGCCTACAAACGATTAAGAAAGCGCGTAAACTAGGCATTCAAGTCTATGAGGCGAGCTATGATGAATTGGCTGATTTTAAAAAAGTGGTCGATGAAGCAGGGGAGCGTCGAAATTTCTCCACACGAGACCTGTCTTACTATCAGGCGGTCTACCAAGCCTTTGGTGACCAGGTTAAATTTATCTTGGCCAAGCTAAATTTCCAAAAGGAATTGGAAGCCAATCAATTGGAATTGGCTGGCGTTTATCAGGAAATTGAGCAAGCTGAGGCACAAAATAAGAAAAAAAGTCTGGATACCCTTCATCAGAGAGTGTCACGTCTTGAAAAATTCCAAGCAGAACTCCAAAAGTTAGCGGAGAAACATGGCGATCAAGATATCATCTTAGCTGCATCACAATTCTTCATCATGCCTCATGATGTCTACTATATGTTTAGTGGCATGTATGATACCTATAGAGAATTTTCTGCCCCTTTCTTGATTCAAGATTACATGTTGCAATTTGCTTTTGCGCATCACATTGAGCACTACCATTTTATGGGGGTCAATGCGCCTGATAATCCAGATCAGGGTGTTTTAAAATTCAAACAAAACTTTAAGGGCTATATCTGGCAGTCCTCAGGGAACTATGAGTTAGTGGTCAGGCCATTATTAAGTAAGGTGACAGACGGCTTGAAAAAAATAATGGGTCGCTAAGGCGTTTATAAATATCTGCAGTCAATCGGCAGATATTTTTCATAGCGCAAGCTTATGGCTCTTTTTTTTGATATAATGTAAATCTAGGAGTTAGTCATGTATACAGTAAAAATAGGTCTATCAGCAGCTGAACATGATGCCTTCATCAAGGCATCACACTTGACGAATTTATTGCAGTCCTCAAATTGGGCAAAAATTAAAGATAATTGGCGACATGAACGCATTGGCTTTTATAAAGGTAATGTCTTACAATCAAGCGTGAGTATTTTGATTAAACCGTTACCATTAGGTTTAACAATGCTCTATATACCACGAGGGATTGTGTTGGATTATTCAGATACTGATTTATTGACATTTGTCTTGTCAGAACTTAAAAAATATGGTAAGTCAAAGCATGCCTTATTTATTAAATTTGATCCAGCGATTTTAGCTGAAAAGTCAGAAAATCTGGTGAAAAAATTACAAAATCTTGGTGTTAAATGGTCAGGATTGACGTCTGATATGGGGGATACCATTCAACCGCGTTATAATGCAGTCATTCATCGAGAAACGTTTTCTGAAGACGTTTTGAGCAAAAAAACACGTCAATTTTTGCGTAAAGCGCGCAATTCACAGCCCATTTATGAGATTGGTGGCACCGAGCTTGTCGCTGACTTCTCTGATTTGATGCAAAAAACGGCATCTCGAAAGCAAGTTAGCTTGAGAAACGCGGCCTATTACACGAAATTGCTTGAGACGTACGGTGATGATGCCTTTATCAATCTAGTTAAGATGGATTTTGGTAAACTTTTATCCGAAGCCAAAGGCAATCGAGAAAAAATCGTTGACAATCTGTCCAAGGCTAAAAATGACAAGCGAGTTAAGGCTTTGACGACTGATCTTGAAATCGTTGACAAAACTATTGCAGATTTATCCGAGACAGTTGCCCAAAGGGGTGCGGTAATTCCAGTTGCAGGTACCCTGACCCTTAATTTTGGTGGGGCAGCTGAGACCTTATATGCTGGTACGGATACGGCTTTTCAAAAATATTATCCTTCTTACTTAGCCTGGTATGAAGCCATCAACCATGCTTTTGAAAAAGGTGCTCAGACCCTTAACATGGGTGGTCTGGAAAATTCTTTGTCTGACTCTGATGGCCTTTTGAAATTTAAGAAACATTTTGAACCACAAATTGAAGTCTATGTCGGTGAGTTTGATATCCCTGTTAACCGTTTATTATTTAAGATGAGCGAGATGGCCTATAAACTTCGTAAGAAAATGAAATAAAGTGAGGAAACCAGATGATTGAGACACTCGGTAAACATGCTAAAACAGCAGCTTTTGAGCTAGCCAAATACGCGACACTTGAAAAAAATCAATTTCTCCTACAACTCGCGCAAGCCCTTGTTGATAATACGGATGAGATCATCACCGAAAATGCCAAAGATTTGGCCAATGCCGAAGCCAATGGTATCAGTCGGATTATGATGGACCGTCTGCGCTTGACGTCGGAGCGAATCATTGACATCGCTGAAGGGGTTCGCCAAGTGGCAGCTTTACCAGATCCAGTAGGGCAAGTGATTAACGGCTATACCAATATTGATGGTTTGAGAATCCTTCAAAAACGAGTGCCATTAGGTGTCGTTGGGATGATTTTTGAAAGTCGGCCAAATGTTGGGGTGGATGCCTTTGCCTTGTGTTTCAAGACCAATAATGCCGTTATTTTACGTGGCGGGAAAGATGCCATTCATTCCAACAAAGCGCTGGTCCAAGTGATCAAAGCCGCCTTGACGGCAGCAGGTATTACTGAACATGCGGTAGGACTCGTGACGGACACCAGTCATGATGTCGCACGACAAATGATGCAGGCCACTGACTACTTAGATGTGCTGATTCCACGAGGTGGTGCAGGACTTATCAAAACGGTCAAAGAACAGTCGCGTGTCCCAATCATCGAGACTGGTACTGGAAATGTCAGCATCTATGTGGATGAATTTGCTGATTTAGAGATGGCGACAAAAATCGTCATCAATGCTAAAACACAACGCCCAAGTGTCTGTAATGCTGCGGAGAGCTTGGTTGTCCATGAAAAAATTGCTGCTGAGTTTTTACCAAAACTTCAGACGGCGATTAATGCCGTACAGGAAATTGACTTTAAAGTCGATGAACTGGCAGCTGCTTGGATGACAGGTCAACCTGCATCAGAAGTGGATTTTGGAACTGAGTATTTAGATTATAAGATGTCGGTTAAGGTGGTCTCAAGTATTGATCAAGCTATCGACCACATTAACCGTTATAGTACCAAACATTCAGAAAGTATCATCACGACTAATCTCGCCAACGCCGATCAATTTCAAGCTCAGATTGACTCAGCCGCGGTTTATGTCAATGCCTCAACAAGGTTTACAGATGGTTTTGTCTTTGGCTTAGGTGCTGAAATAGGTATTTCAACACAGAAATTACACGCACGAGGGCCAATGGGGCTTGAAGCACTGACCTCTTACAAATATTTGATCAATGGCACGGGTCAAACTCGAGGCTAAAAGTTAAGACGTCATTCAGGTGACGTTTTTTAGTCTAAAAAAATTATATGGTTGCCATGAGCGTTAGCCAATCGTCACGATTTCGTGACTAAAAGATGACAATTCAGTAAAAATCTAGATATTGCTAGATTTTTTTGGTATAATAAGATTTGTTTAGGAGTTGCCTTATCGCATCAGCTGATTTTGATTCCATAACTTCAAATCAGTCCTAGACCTAAGAAAGTGAGCCCACATGTCAGACCAGACAACTTTTAAGCATGATACCGTTCTGCTTCATGAAACCGTTGATATGCTTGAAGTCAAGCCTGATGGCATCTATATTGATGCCACACTTGGTGGTGCTGGCCATAGCGAGTATTTGCTGAGCCAACTCACAACTGGGCACCTGTACGCGTTTGATCAGGATGAAACAGCCCATGAAAATGCTAAAATAAAATTAAAAACACAACTTGAAGCTGGTCGCGTGACCTTGATTAAGAATAATTTTCGACATCTAGTATCAGCACTAGCCGAACACGGTATCACTGAGTTTGATGGCATTCTGTATGATTTAGGTGTCTCAAGTCCCCAGTTCGATGATAGCCAACGCGGTTTCTCATATAAAAAAGAAGCTAGATTGGATATGCGCATGAATCAATCACAGGCATTGAGCGCACACGATGTGGTCAATACTTATCCATTTAACGATTTGATGCGGATTTTTAGCCGTTATGGTGAAGAAAAATTCTCTAAACAGATTGCACGTAAGATTGAAAAAGCGCGGGAAATTGCGCCGATTGACACGACTTTACAGTTGGCAGAGATTATCAAGTCAGCATTGCCTCAAAAAGAATTGAAGAAAAAAGGCCATCCGGCTAAACGGATTTTTCAGGCCATTCGCATTGAGGTCAACGATGAACTGGGTGCTGCTGCGGAATCGATCGAAGCAGCCATTCACATGCTGAAAAAAGAGGGTAGAATATCTGTTATCACTTTTCATTCTTTAGAAGATAAGCTGACAAAGTCTCTCTTTAAAGAATATGCAACCGTTGATATTCCGCGGGGCTTACCCATGGTACCCGAGGAGATGAAACCTCTTTTAACGGTGGTTAACCGTAAACCTATTTTGGCATCTGAAGCCGAATTGGCGTTTAATAATCGTGCACACTCTGCTAAATTAAGAGTCGCACAAAAAAATTAAAGATAAAATTTGACGAAGTGAAAATTATAGAAAGGTAAACTCATGGCAGCTAAACCAAAAGAATATTTTGATATCAAAACCGCCAATCAAAATGGTAGTTATAATATTTCTGCGGATTCCATTGCGCCAGAGCTTTTGACGCGAAAATTTAAGAAACTCTCAAACGTTGAAAAAGTCTTTTACCTTTCAGTGATTGTGACAGCCATCGTTCTTGCGATTGGCATGGTTTTCGTTCGAACTAAAATTATTGAAGTCGAACAAAATACTTTAACGATTCAAGCAGAAGTGTCAACGAAAGAAGACCAACTCAAGGCTTATGATCAACAAATTAATGAGTTGATGACTGATGATCGGGTTGCCAAACAAGCAAGCGATAGTGGTTTGAAAATGAATAATGACAATGTGATAAAGGCAACGAAATAAATGATAAAATTTTTAAAAAATCTGATACTCTTTCCATTTCGAAAAGTAGCAAAAAGTGCAGCTAAAACGCATTTGAGCCCACAAGCCAACCGTAAACGGATTGCGCAGGACATCTTGATTCTCGCTATCTTTGTGTTTACGGTTTTTATCGTTAGATTTTCTTGGATTATCGTCACAGACTCAAGCAATGGTGTCAAATTGTCCACACGTGCTAAAGCTAATTATTCAGAGACGACGACGATTTATGCCAAACGTGGGACGATTTTCGATCGAAACGGCACACCCATTGCCATGGACTCTAGCGATTACTCTATCTATGTGATTTTGGATACGACCTATGTGTCGGGGGATGGCAAGAAACTCTTTGCCGCACCGAAAGATTTTCCAGCCATTGCCCAGCTCTTCAAGGATAAATTAGGCATAGATGAAAAATATACGCTAGAACAACTGCAACGCAAAGGCGCAAGTCAAGTCGAGTTTGGTACCTCTGGTAAGCATATTTCATTTACGAATAAAGAAGTGATTGAAAATGAAGCCAAGGCAAAAGGAATTGCTGGGATAGGCTTTACTTCCCATCTGGCACGCTCTTACCCCAATAATAATTTTGCGTCCAACTTTATTGGTCTTGCTGGCCTTAAAGATGGGGATGATGACACCAAAGGATTAATCGGTCAATTTGGTTTAGAAGCGTCATTGAATGGTCTTTTATCAGGTAAAAATGGTGTTGAAACCCTAGAAAAAGACAAGAATGGTCAAGCACTTCAAGGGGTTGCCAAGTCTGTCACACCCGCTAAAGACGGCGATGATGTTTATACAACCTTTGATGCGCCCTTACAGAAGTATTTAGAAAACTTGATGGACACGACGTCTGTGAAAGACTCTGGTGCCCAAAATATGGTGGCAACGCTCGTTAAGGCTGATACAGGCGAGATTTTAGCCACAACCCAACGACCAACCTTTAATCCTGCGACGCAGACGGTCATTGGTCCTAAAGATGATAAAAAATCTGACAAAGAAAATCTCTTTGGTCAAAATAACCTACTCTATCAAGCGGCCTATGAACCAGGGTCAACCTTCAAGGCCTTCACATTGGCAGCAGCGATTGAATCGAAAATCTTTAATCCTAATGCAACCTATGTTTCAGCACCTTTACCAGTCGCCGATACGGTTGTCAAAGACTGGGATGTTGAGAAAAGACCAAACGGGAACGCCATGACCTACGCACAAGGCTTCTCACATTCCTCAAACGTCGGTATGTCCAATCTCCAAATCGCCATGGGCGACAAGACTTGGGACGATTATTTGAAACGCTTCAGATTCGGTGTGCCAACCCGTATGGGTGTCGGTGGCGAAAGTTTCGGTAATCTACCGAGTGAAAATGTCGTTTCTCAAGTCAATTCATCCTTTGGTCAAGGGATTACTGTGACAGAAGTTCAGATGTTACGAGGTTATACGGCCGTTACTAATGGTGGTAAAATGTTGGAACCGCATTTTATTTCTAAAATCGCCAATATTGATGCAGGCACAGAACGCGTGAGTCAGCCAGAAGTGATTGGTAAGCCAATTGAGAAATCAACGGCAGATGATGTCCTCAAATACATGGTTAATGTCGGCACGGATGTCAATTTTGGGACTGCCTATGATTGGGATCACAATCAACCTTTCTTCCGTGTTGATAATAAAGATGTTTCAGTTAAGACAGGGACAGCCGAAGTGGCCAAACCGACGGGTGGTTACTATGAGGGACAAACATCTTACCTCTATTCCGCAGTTGCCATAGTGCCATCCGTCAATCCTGATTTCATTTTCTACATGACGGTGACACTACCAGAACATTGGAGCTTATCTTATATCTCAGATATTGCCAATCCTTTATTGGAAAGGGCTTATGAGCTCAAACCCACGATTGACGCGACCTCAACGGTAACCAATAGTGAAAATGTCAAGGAAGCCAAAGTGACCTTGAAAGATTATAAGGGTGAAAAACCTGGTAATACCTTGGATCTCTTGCGCCAACAAATTTTACAACCAGTCGTTGTCGGTAGTGGGTCAGTTATTACCAAACAATCGGTTGAAGCTGGGACTAAGCTGGGTGCCAATGCCCGTGTCTTACTCTTGACAGATGGGGAGATTGATATGCCAGATATCTATGATTGGTCTAAAGCCGATGTGGAGACCTTGGCTAAATGGGCGGGCTTAACCGTCACCTATCAAGGCGCTGAAACTGGTAAAGTCACTGAACAAAGTATTAAGATGAACACCAGCTTGAAAAAAGGCCAAAAATTAACGGTGACACTCAACTGAGTGTCACACATGTGAACACGCTAGAGATGGGATGATTAACCCTCCTTTCATGCCAATCCTTTTGTTTTGTGCAAAATCAAGGCGAATGCGATTGAGATATACCGTGGCATCTGATGCTCTAGAAATTAACGGAAATGACTATGATATTGAATTCTATTATTGCTGGTCTTGTGGCTTTTATCGTCACAGTCCTCACGATCCCCGCCTTTATCCGCTTTTACCATAAAGCCAGAATAGGCGGCCAACAAATGCATGAAGATGTCAAACAACACGCTGCAAAAGCAGGCACCCCAACCATGGGTGGCTTTGTTTTTGTCGTAGTCAGCTTGATTGTTTCGCTGTTCTTTGCCTTTATTTTTGGCAAACTGACAGCTGCTTTCATGGTCATCTGGTTTGTTTTTGCCATTTATGCCCTTGTCGGTTTCTTGGATGATTTCTTGAAGATTTTCAAGCAAATCAATCAAGGCTTGACGAGTTGGCAAAAATTAGTGGCCCAAATTGCGACTGGGATTGTGGCTTATCTGGTTTATACACATGAAACAGCCGCTAACGTTTTAAATATCTTTGGCTTTCGCGTCAATCTCGGTGTCTTTTTCGTTATCTTTCTAGTCTTTTGGCTAGTTGGCTTCTCAAATGCGGTTAATCTGACCGATGGGATTGATGGCTTGGCTTCGATTTCAGTCGTGATTTCTCTTCTGGCCTATGCTATAATTGCAGCTCACCAAAGCCGTTTTGATGTCTTAATTTTAATCGTTGCTGTGATTGGCAGCTTACTTGGCTTCTTCATCTTCAACCATAAGCCGGCTAAAATCTTTATGGGGGATGTCGGGAGTTTAGCATTGGGCGGTCTGCTAGGGATTATTTCTATCATTTTAAATGTTGAGTGGACCTTGCTTTTGATTGGGATTGTCTATGTTTTTGAAACAATCAGTGTGATGATGCAGGTGACTTATTTTAAAGTCACGCATGGAAAACGGATTTTTCGGATGACGCCAGTCCACCACCATTTTGAACTCGGTGGGATCTCTGGGCATGGCAAGCCTTGGTCAGAATGGCGTGTGGATGTCTTTTTCTGGAGTATTTCCTTGCTGGGGTCGATCCTCTCGCTTGTCATCTATTTTATGCAAAATTAAGGGCTGAACAGCCTATATGAGAAAAGGTGTCGATTTTCAGACCTTTTTCTTTATCTCATAAATCAGAAGGTGTATAATGAACCTATAGTAAAGATTTAAGCGGTTTCACATTTTGAAGGTGTGGGCTTAAGTTATGAATTGTTATTTTTTAGATGAGTCTTTCTTAAAAAGGAGCAAGGCTAATGGATAAAATTAACGCAGGTGTTGCAGCAGTCAAAGTTTTGGAAGAATGGGGTGTGAAACACATCTATGGGATTCCCGGTGGGTCTATTAATTCTTTAATGGATGCTCTGTTACATGAAAAAGAGCAAATCAACTATATTCAAGTGCGCCATGAAGAAGTGGGTGCCCAAGCCGCAGCCATGCACGCTAAGTATACAGGACATATCGGTGTGGCTTTTGGTTCTGCAGGTCCTGGCGGAACGCATTTGCTCAATGGCTTGTACGATGCGCGTGAGGACCATGTGCCTGTCTTAGTCATTATCGGGCAATTTGCGACCAACGGCATGAACATGGATACTTTCCAAGAAATGAATGAGAATCCGATTTATGCAGATGTGTCCATTTATAATCGGACGATTACGACTGCGGAACAAATTCCCCATGTCATTGATGAAGCCATCCGGCAGGCTTACGCTAAAAGTGGTGTGGCTGTTGTCCAATTACCCGTCAATCTCGGAACCTTTGATATCCCAGCCAAACCCTTTTATTCGGCAGCGAATGCGCACCGCAAGTTTCCAAATCCTACCCTCCATTTTGCAGATGTCGAAGCGGCTGCTAAGCTATTAGATGCGTCTGAAAAAACGATTATCTATGCTGGCATCGGGACGCGCGGGGCAGGCCAAGATGTGGTCGACTTGTCTCGCAAGATCAAAGCGCCCGTTGCAGTGACCGGCATTAATTTTGACGCATTTGATGCGGATTTTGAAGGTTTACTAGGCTCTGCCAATCGTGTGGCGATGAAACCGGCCAAAGAAGCCTTTCCAAATGCGGATACGGTCGTCTTTGTTGGCAACAACTATCCCTTTGCTGAAGTCACCAATCTTTTTGAAAATGTCAAAAAACTTTATCCAGATCGACATTAATCCTGCCAATCTCGGGAAACGCAATTACAATGATGTGACCATTCTAGGCGATGCAGGTGAAGCCATCCGTGAATTGACCAAACTTGTCCAAGAAAAGCCAGAAACAGGCTGGTGGCGTGCCAATCTTGCCAATATCAAAAACTGGAACGCCTACGTTCACAAACTTGAAACTAAAACGGAAGGTGACTTGCAGCTTTATCAAGTCTATCATCAAATTAACACCCACACAGAAGAGGATGCCATCTTCTCCATTGATGTCGGTGACGTGACGCAAACCTCAGTCCGCCATCTGCACCTCAATCCTAAACAAATGTGGCGGACTTCCAACCTCTTTGCCACCATGGGTATCGGTATCCCAGGCGCTCTGACGGCTAAGCTCGATTTCCCAGATCGTCAAGTCTGGAATCTGGCAGGTGACGGCGGCTTTAGCATGGTCATGCAAGATTTGGCCACAGAAGTCCAGTACAAGCTACCGATTATCAATGTCGTCTTCAGCAACAACCAGTTCGGCTTCATCAAAGATGAGCAAGAAGAAACCAACTCAGGCTACATCGGAGTTGAATTCATGGGCGTTGATTTTGCGAAAATAGCGGAAGGCATGGGGGCAAAAGGTTATACTTTAACACGTATAGCGGATGCCAAATCTGTCTTTGATGCAGCCTTAGCGGATATTGCCAAGGGTGAAACGGTTTTGATCGATGCCAAAATCTCTGGCGATAGACCCATTCCAGTCGAAGCGCTCATCTTGGATGAAAAAATCCATGATCAAGCCGCGATTGCAGCTTACCGGGAACGCTATGCGGCTGAGGATTTAGTCCCTCTGACTGATTATCTGAAAGCAGAAGGGATTGATCCTGAATATAAGGCCGTCGATCTCGGTGGCTTCTGATAAAACAGCTGGTTTATGATATAATAATCTCGTTGGTAACCACGAGATTATTTTGATTTGAGGCTAGAAAAGAGGTTAGTGATGAAGCAGAAAAGTTTTATTTATCAGACTTGGTGGGTGGGTTTGATTCCGCTACTAATTGGTTGTGTTTTTATGATTGTGGCAGTCGTGATGCAACTTGTTCCCATGGTTGGAGTTGATGTCAATGGCGTTTATACAGAAAGTGCATCAGCCATCCAGAACTTCCGTTTGATTTTTTTAGCTGCTTTTGGTAGCAGTGGTTTTATGACATTTTTGATCGGACTGGGTCTGATCGTCTATCCTTACTATCGAAAAAATAAAAATCAACGGTTAAAAGCACAAGGGGCAAAACTCACAGCTAAGGTCGTTGATTTTCAGGCAACAGCGCTTGACGTTAATCATCGTCGGTTATCAAGACTAACCTGTACAGCTAAGATTAATGGGACAGACTACATGTTCAAAAGTCAGCCGCTACGCCTTAATCCTATCCCATTTTTGAAAAACGATTGGGTTGATGTGTATTATGATCTGGGGAATATGAAGCACTATTTTGTGGATGTGGATGGTAGCGTCAAAGCTATCGTAGAGTTATGAATCTGAGGGCTAACACACGGGGGATGATCAAATGACCATCAATACAATTTTTTTCGATTTGGATGACACCTTGTTATCAGATGAGCTGGCGGTTCAATCAGCGTTGGATCGAACGACCGCTTTTTTGGTCAGTAAGTATCCACGCATCAAGGCGCAAGAGTTTGAGCTAGCCCTTAGAAACCGTGTGGTGACGCTGTTTGATACTTATGCCATTTATGACTTTACCGTACAAATCGGGATTAGTCCTTTTGAAGCCTTATGGGGTGACTTTACGGATGGGACTTTAAGATTTCCTGAGCTGGCTGAGACTGTCAAGACTTATCGTCAGCAAGTCTGGACCATGGCCTTGGCAGATGTTGGGATTTCAGATAATCGACTGGCCAAGCTCATCGGCTTGATGTTTACCGTCATCAGAACCGAACATTCAGTGCCGTATCCGGACACCTATACGGCCTTAGATGCCTTATATGAACGCTATCAGTTAATTCTTTTGACCAATGGTGCGCCCTCTTTACAACAGCTGAAACTTGAGAAAGCACCGCAACTTAGAAAATACTTTCAAAAAGTCATCATCTCTGGAGATTTTGGTCAGGGGAAACCATCACCAGAGCTGTTTAATTTCGCCTTATCTCGCGCGCAAGCAGATAAAACGACCAGTCTCATGGTCGGGGATCAGTTGTTTACCGATATTTTAGGAGCTAACACAGTCGGCATGCGGTCTGTCTGGGTAAACCGTAAAGCGGCACTTCAAAATGACCTAGCTCAGCCAGATTATACGGTCAACAGCCTGACAGAAGTTGTTGATTTACTTAAAAAAGAGGGGATTTAATGGAGATTTCAGAAAATTATTTGACCAATCGCGTAACAGGAGAAATCGGTCAAGCTGCTGCGATTTACTTTCCAACATCGCAAGAAGACGTGGTAACGATTATCCAAAACGTCAGAAAAAATCAACAGAAACTGATTACGATTGGTGGGCATACGGGGCTTTCGGGGGCAACCTTTCCTGACGCCAACCAAGTCCTGATGAGTCTGGAAAAAATGAATCGGATTCTTGATCTAGACGTTGAAACGATGACTTTGACCGTTGAAGCAGGCGTGACCATTGCTGACATTTCAGCCTACTTGGCAGAGACGCCCTATTTTTATGCGCCTGATCCCGGTAGCAAAGAAGCCAGTATTGGCGGAAATGCAGCGACCAATGCAGGTGGCATGCGGGCTGTTAAATATGGCGTGACTCGAGATAATATTCGGGCCATGCGCGTGATTTTGGCCGATGGTCGTGAGCTAAAAGTAGGGTCGATTAATCGTAAGGATAGTTCAGGCTATGATCTCAAAGATATCTTCATCGGCAGCGAAGGCACCTTGGGTGTCATCACCGAGTTGGCGATAAAAATTCAGCCCAAGCCGACATTTACCCGAGATATTCTTTTAGGCTTTGAGAGCTTGACAGAACTATCACCAAAAGTCTTTGAAATCCTAGCCTCAGGTCTCGTCCCCGCCACCTTGGAATTTTTCGAGCGAGACAGTATGGCCTACTCTGAGCGCGCCCTAAAGCTAGCTTTTCCTGATATTTCGGGACAAGCCTTCCTACTGATCACTTTGGATGGCAATGCGGAAGAACAGCTAGCAAAGGAACTTGCTTATTTAGCAAGTCTGAGCGACGAGACCCTGATTTTGACGGATGAGCAGACACGTCAGGCAGTCTGGCAACTTCGGGGGGCAATTGTCTCCTCAGTCGAGCTTGAAAGTATCCAAGAACCCTTAGATGTGGTCGTCCCCGTCAACCAAATCGCACCGACGATTATGGCGCTGAAGCAACTGGCAA
Source organism: Lactococcus sp. (assembly GCA_047833645.1). GTDB lineage: Bacteria > Bacillota > Bacilli > Lactobacillales > Streptococcaceae > Pseudolactococcus. Next base: position 503,298 of record CP181259.1, on the reverse strand, counting down.
TAGAAGCGAATTTGTCCGCTATCTTTTTCGGTCATGCAGGCGATGGTAATATCCATGCCAACATTATCAAAAATGATTTGACGGATGAGGAATGGACGGAGAAACTCGACGCCTATCTGGATCAGCTTTATGCCTATGTCGCCAAGGTCGGTGGCAAGCCTTCTGCAGAACATGGGATTGGCTTGTTGAAGAAGCCTTACTTCCAGAAATATATCGGGACCAGCGAGTTGGTAGCCATGAAGGTGATTAAGCGGGCTTTTGATCCGGACAATATGTTGAATCCGGGTAAGATTTTTGATTTGTGACCGAATAATAAAATAATTTAGCAAAAAGCTTGAATAATCAAGGTATTCTGGTATAATGGATAGGTGCGTAATGGACGCATACAAACCGCTCATCCGCTGAGGCGTGTGCCAAGGGCACGAATACTTAGGTAAGTCTTAAGATGAGTAGAAGAGGAGAATAATAATGAATCCATTAATCGAAGCAATCAATGAAGGTCAACTTCGCAGCGACATCCCTGCTTTCCGTCCAGGTGACACTGTGCGTGTTCACGCTAAAGTTGTCGAAGGAACTCGTGAACGTATCCAGCTTTTTGAAGGTGTTGTCATTGCGCGTAAAGGCCAAGGCATCTCAGAAACTTATACAGTTCGTAAAATCTCAAATGGTGTTGGTGTAGAACGTATCTTCCCAATCCACACACCACGTGTTGAACAAATCGAAGTCGTTCGTTACGGTAAAGTCCGTCGTGCGAAACTTTACTACTTGCGTGCCCTTCAAGGTAAAGCAGCTCGTATTAAAGAAATCCGTCGTTAATTTGTCGGTGGGAAACCCTTATTGGATAAGGGTTTTTTTGATGTCTGGGATTTATATTTTATACTAGTATTGAAAAATCAGAAACATATCATTAAATCGTCTAAAATTCACACCAAAACTATGGTAAAATAATCTCTAGAGACCTCAAAATAACAAGAGAGCAGTGAAAAAATGATTGATTCAACCGAGTTACTTGTCAATACGAAAAATCAAAAAGTCAATTACGACAAAGTCCTGAGACAAATGATCCAGTCTTGGCAGTCAGAAAACGTGCGCCCCAAACTCATCATCCATTCCTGCTGCGCCCCGTGCAGCACCTACACACTCGAGTTCCTGAGCGCCTACGCCGACGTGACAATCTACTTCGCCAACTCAAACATCCACCCAGAAGCCGAGTACAAACGTCGCGCCCTCGTCCAAAAAGCCTTCGTCCAGGACTTCAACCAGCGCACCAAGCAAAACGTCGCCTTCCTCGAAGAAGACTATCGCCCCAACGACTTTATCCAAATGGTCATGGCGCGTGAGCTACAAGACGAACCTGAAAAAGGCTTAAGGTGCAGCGCTTGTTTCCAACTCCGATTGCATCTGGTGGCAGAAAAAGCAGTCGCTTTAGGTTACGATTATTTCGGTAGCGCCCTCACTCTGTCACCCCAAAAAGACAGCCAACTGATCAACGACATCGGATTAGATGCCCAGAAAATCTACGCCGTCAAATACCTCCCCAGCGATTTCAAGAAAAATAAAGGTTATGAACGTTCTGTCCAAATGTGCCGAGACTACGACATCTATCGCCAATGTTACTGCGGTTGTGTCTTTGCAGCCAAGCAGCAGGGGATTGATTTGAAAGCGGTCAATCAGGAAGCTAAAGCCTTTCTGAAAGCCAAGCAAGAAGTAAATGACTAAGCCAGTGATTTTCTCACAATCGGACAGCAATCAGGAGAAAATAAATAACATTTAAAATATGAATCAAAGAAACTTAAATCGACTAAAAGAGAACGCTTCGAATTGGAACGTTCTCTTTTAGCCCTTTGTTAGCGTAATCAAAAATAATGAATTTTCTGAAAATTCACTTGTCATTTTCAATTTTTTTTGGTAGAATATTCCTATATCTTTTGTCAGATAATTTTACAAAAGTAAAAGATGTTTGACATTATCTGTGAGAGGATCAATGAATGGATAAATTACAAGCTAGACGGCAAACTTTGTGGGATCAGTCTTTTGAGTCTGATGCCTGCGGTATGGGCTTTATTGCCCAGATAGATGGTAAACCGACTCATGAGCTCGTTGATTATGCGATGACAATTTTAGAACGCATGAATCACCGTGGTGGGACAGGCGCAGAACCTGACACTGGCGATGGTGCCGGTGCGCTTTTTGCCATGCCACATGATTTTTTTACAAAAATTGCAACAGAAAATAGCATCACCTTACCAAACTCAGGCGACTATGCCGTGGGTCAGTTTTTCCTGCCTAAAGCAGCGGACAAAAAAGCCGCCCTTAGCAAATCGATCCGTAACGAAATGCAAGCTGACGGCTACCAAATCTTAATGACACGTGATGTGCCCTTTAACTTTGACAACTGTGGCCCTGGTGCGCAAGCGATTATGCCAGCTTTTGTTCAGTTCATTATTTCGAAACCAACCGATAGCAAAAGCGGTCGGGATTTTGAAGATAGACTTTATCGCCTCCGTCGTAAACTTGAGAAAACATTTGCGACGTCTGAGATGTTCATCTGCTCACTTTCAAGTAAAACAATCGTTTATAAAGGCATGCTCCATGCCTTCCAAGTCCGGACGTTCTACCCTGACTTGTCTGACCCTGCCTTTAAATCAACGATTGCCCTGACACATTCACGCTTCTCGACCAATACCTTCCCGTCATGGGATCGAGCGCAACCTTTCCGCTTCCTCGCCCACAACGGTGAAATTAATACCCTACGTGGCGCTGAAAACTGGATGACCTCGCACAAAATCGAGATTTATAATGAAGAAAACTCCGATTCGGCCAAACTCGAAAACTGTATGGAGTACCTCTACCGCAACGGTCGTGAGATGCCTCATGCCCTTTTGATGATGATACCAGAGGCTTGGGGCAAAGAAGCTGGCTTATCGCCAGAGTTAACGTCGTTTTACGAGTATACCTCATCCTTTATGGCACCGTGGGACGGTCCAGCAGCGCTAGTTTTTACAGATGGTGATACCGTAGGTGCCCGTCTTGACCGGAATGGTTTACGCCCAAGTCGTTATAGCATCACCAAAGATAACTTCATCGTCTGTTCATCAGAGTCTGGTGTCGTAGACTTCGAACCTAGCCGCGTTGTCGAAAAAGGCGTGTTGGGTCCTGGTAACATGATGCTCGTTGATACGGTTAATGGTAAAATCCTCCGGAATGAAGAGGTTAAAAAACATTATGCCGCCCAATTCCCTTATGAAAAATGGTTAGACAACAACTTGCTTCATATTGATGACCTGACAGAAAAAGCAGCTTTTGACGCTATCTCAGAAGAGGACCGTCAAACCATGCACAAACTGTTTGGCTATACAGAAGAAGTGATCAGAACCGTGATTGTCCCAATGGCAGAAAATGGTCAAGAACCAGTCATCTCTATGGGTTATGATAGCCCACTCGCTGTCTTATCACAAAAAAATCAGTCGCTCTTTACTTATTTCAAACAACAGTTTGCGCAAGTGACCAATCCACCGATTGATGCCATTCGTGAAAAAATCGTTGTCGGAACTGAAGTCTATCTGGGTCGCGATGGTGATTTGAGAGTGGATCATGACGAAAACTGTGTGAAACTCAAACTTGATAGTCCAGTTTTAACAACAGAAGATTTTGAAAAAATTGCAGCCTTATCAGATCAAAAACATCAAGCCCAAACGATTTCAACTTTATATGATGTGACCAAAGACACACCAAACCGTTTGGAACACGCCTTAGTCGATATGTTTAAAGTGGTCGAAGCAGCCGTTGATAAGGGTGCTAGTATCATTATTCTAAGTGATCGTGATCAAAAAGCAGGCTTCATGCCAATGCCAATCTTGCTTGCGACGTCTGGTTTGTACAACTACATGGTTGAAAAAGGCAAAGGCAGTCAGTTCTCAATCGTTGTGGATACGGCGGAAGTCAATGAAGTCCATCATTTTGCGACAATCGTGGGGTATGGCGCGAGCGCAATTCACCCTTATGGGGCTTATGAAACCTTGAAAGACTACAGCATGTCTGATAAGGCGGAGTCTTTCCGTCAGGCGGCTGAAAAAGGGATTATCAAAGTCATGAGCCGTATGGGGATTTCGACTGTTTCAGGTTACAAGGGCGCACAGCTCTTTGAAGCGGTTGGTCTCTCAGACGACGTCGTGGACAAATATTTCCGTGGCACCGTGACGCGGATTAGTGGTTTGACGCTCAATCAAATCGAAGCTGAGTACCTTGAGCGCTATGAATTTGCCTATGGTCACCGCAGTCATGAAACCTTGCCATCAGGCGGTTCCTTCCAGTTTAAAGCGGATGGTGAACACCATATCTTTAATCCATTGACGATTTATAACTTCCAAAAAGCGGTACGTCAAGGCGATTATGACTTGTATAAGGCCTATTCAGCTGAGCTTGATTTGGAAGCTGATGAAACGCCATCAAATCTCCGTCATATTTGGGAATTGAAAGGTCAGCGGACACCCGTTGCTTTGTCAGAAGTTGAACCGGTTGACAATATCGTCAAACGCTTCAAAGTAGGGGCTATGAGTTTTGGATCGCTTTCAAAAGAAGCCCATGAAACAATTGCTGCTGCCATGAACTCGATTGGCGCGAAATCTAACTCTGGTGAGGGTGGCGAAAATCGTGCGCGTTTCCATAAACAAGCGGACGGCACTAACCTCAACTCTAAGATTAAACAGGTTGCCTCAGGTCGTTTTGGTGTCAATGCCGAATACCTGATGAGTGCCGAAGAATTACAAATCAAATTAGCCCAAGGTGCGAAACCAGGTGAGGGTGGTCAGTTACCAGGTGGGAAAGCCTTCCCTTGGGTTGCAGAAATCCGTGGCTCAACACCAGGTGTGACTTTGATTTCACCACCACCTCACCATGATATTTACTCAATTGAAGATTTGGCTCAATTGATTTATGACCTTAAAGCTATCAATCCTTATGCGAAAATCAATGTGAAACTCGTTTCATCAACAGGTGTTGGGACAATTGCAACAGGGTGTGTCAAGGCTGGTGCGGATAAAGTCGTCATCTCTGGTTATGATGGCGGAACGGGTGCCTCACCAAGGAACTCAGCGCGTGATGCTGGTTTGCCGTGGGAGATGGGACTTGCTGAGGCCCATCAAACTTTGACCATGAATCATTTACGTCAACGGATGACCCTCGAAACGGATGGGAAGTTGATGACTGGTCGTGATATCGCAGTTGCTGCCCTTCTAGGTGCTGAGGAATATTCATTTGCCTCACTTGCCTTGGTAGCTGTCGGCTGTGTCATGATGCGTGTTTGTTCATTGAATACTTGTCCAGTTGGTGTGGCCACACAAAACCCTGAGCTACGTGCCCATTTTGCAGGCAAGCCAGAACACGTTGTCAACGGGATGAAATTCCTCGCGCAAGAACTCCGTGAAATCATGGCTGACCTTGGTTTCCGCTCAGTAGACGAAATGATCGGTCATGCGGAAGTCTTGAAACCTAAGTTTATCGCCAAAGGCAAAGCTAAGTCGCTTGATTTCAGTCGCATTATTGGGACAACCATGCCGATTGAGCGTAAAGTGGTCGATCCCTTTATCGAAGAACGTCAGTGGCGAGAACTTGATGGCTTTGCCAAAGCTGCCATTGACAGTGGCACTGGTGTGACCGTTAAAGAAACGATTAACAATGTGACACGGACAGCGGGTGCTCGTATGGCTGGCTGGATTGCAGAACGTTACGGTAACTATGCACTCGAACCAGGCTTGCTCAAATATGAATATACGGGTATTGCCGGTCAGTCCTTTGCCTCTTTTGCAACACAAGGAATGGAAATCACGCTAATCGGCGAAGCCAATGACTACATCGCCAAATCACTATCAGGTGGTCGCGTTATCGTGAAACCACCGGTTGATGCTGGCTTTAACGTCGAAGCCTCACCAATTGTCGGAAATGTGTCCTTGTTTGGTGCGGTTCGTGGGGAAGCCTACTTCCGTGGTCGTGCAGGTGAGCGTTTCTGTGTGCGGAACTCAGGTGCTAAAGTCGTTGTCGAAGGCGTTGGCGAACATGGTTGTGAGTACATGACCGGTGGTTTAGCCGTGATCCTTGGCAGCACAGGTCAAAACTTTGCTGCTGGGATGAGTGGCGGTGTTGCCTACGTTTATGACGCAAAGGGCGACTTTGCCAATAAAGTGAACATGGAAATGGTTGACTTGTACAAAGTCGGTCAGACACGTGGCGACGAAGTCTTGAAAGAAATGGTTGAAAATCATGCAGCCTATACGGACTCTGAAAAAGCAAAAGCCTTGCTCGCAGATTGGGACAATGCTGTTGATAAATTTGTGAAAGTTTATCCGAGAGAATTCCATGAAATTAAGGAAATCGAATACCATTTGGCACAAACAGGGTTGACCGGTAGTGAACTTGAAATGGAAACATTTGAGACAGCCATGCGGACACCTGCAGCTGAAAAAGCTGAATTAATTAAAGTAGGGGGCAAATAATATGGCAGATCCATTTGGCTTTATAAAATATAAACGTAAGGATAATCCTTACCGTTCTGTTGCTGAGCGTGTCTTGGACTTTGAAGAATTACAAGTTCCGCTTGAAGTGGATGAACGACAAGAGCAAGCAGCCCGCTGTATGGGATGTGGTATCCCTTTCTGTCACGCGGGTGAATTTTACGGTGGCGGTCGCGCGGTTTCAGGTTGTCCAAACGACAACTTGATTCCTGAGTGGAACGACCTCGTCTACCGCGGAGAGTTTAAGAAAGCGTTTGATCGTTTGTCACGGACAAATCCACTGCCAGAAATGACTGGTCGTGTCTGTCCTGCCCCTTGTGAAAAAGGCTGTACAGAAGCTCTCAACGGTGACGGTATTGCCATTCATGATAATGAACGCTTCATCATTGATAATGCCTTTGAACAAGGTTGGGTTGCAGACAGTGGTCGTCCAAAAGAACGGACCGACTTTAGAATTGCCGTTGTTGGCTCTGGCCCTGCAGGACTTTCTGCAGCTTGGCGGTTGAACCAACTGGGACATAACGTGACAGTATTCGAACGCTCAGATCGCTTTGGTGGCTTGCTCATGTATGGGATTCCTAACATGAAGCTTGACAAAGATATCGTTCAACGCCGAATCGACATCATGGCAGAAATCGGGATTGAATTCGTTGCCAATACTGAGATTGGTCGAGACATTTCTTTTGAAGATTTAGAAGCAGACTTTGATCGCGTGATCTTGGCAACAGGTGCAAGCGTTCCGCGTGATTTGCCAGTACCAGGTCGTGAACTCAATGGCGTGAAATTTGCGGTTGATTTCTTAACAGACATCACAAAAATCGTCCTTGCCAATGGCGACAAAAAAATGCGCAAATCTCTTGAAGGCAAAAACGTTGTTGTTATCGGTGGTGGAGATACAGGGAATGACTGTATCGGCACAGCGATTCGCCTCGGTGCTGCAAGTGTGACCCAACTGGAAATCACCCCTCAGCTCCCAGGACAACGGACTGATGCTAATCCATGGCCTGAATATCCAATGGTTGATCGTAAAGGTTATGGCCAAGAGGAAGCCATCGCTGCTGGTAATATCAATTTGACCCGCTATGCAACGTCAACAACTGAATTTATCGGTGCAGAACGCGGTCAATTAATCGGCATCAAAACGGTTCAAGTCGGCCCAGGCTTCAAGCCAGTCGACGGTACAGAAGAAACCTTGAAAGCTGATTTAGTCCTCCTTGCCATGGGCTTCACTGGCGCAGAGCAAGCTATCTTCCAAGGCTTCGGCATTACGCAAATCTTCGATGACAATACGACAAACAACGAAAAAGTCTACGTATCAGGTGACGCTAAACGTGGCCCATCCCTCGTTATCTGGGGCATTCGTGAAGGCCGTAAAACAGCAGAAAAAATTGATGCAACCCTGCGCGTCATGGTAACACAATAATCATTTAAGAAAATGGTAGCAGAATTCTGGTACCATTTTTACATTAGTAGAGAAAAAGGATTCGGATCCCATATTTGTAGTAATTGATTTAAAATATCTATTGATAGACCCGAATTGCTAGTTAATTTCATTGGAAAATAAATAAGTCGTGCTATCCTAATCTTAAATCACTACGCATTAGAAAGCGCACGACTTATATGACTTATAATAGCACACTTCCAAAAGTTTTTGTTTATTTACTGACAACCATTGAGACGCTTTATCAAAAGAGTGTTCCCCTTGAGGTTCAAAACCGAAAGAACGTCCATCTCGCAACATCAGATTGCTTAGTTATCGCTTGTTACCTATGGGGCGTACTGCATTTTAGTGAAACGCTTAAAGCTAAGCACCAACTTGCTCAAAGTTTATTTCCTAATTTCCTAGAATATTCTCGCTTTGTCCGCCGTTGTAATGCCCTCTTACCGAGTATCCAAGTCATTCGCCAAGCACTCGTCTTTAAAGAGGTTGAAGGAATTAGTGTATCCATTATTGACAGCTTCCCCATTCCTTTGTGTCAGCCTATTCGTAATTTCAGAAGCAAAGTTCTTGGAGATTATGCAAATGTTGGCTACAATGCTACAAAGGGACAGTACTTCTATGGATGTAAATGTCATGCTTTAGTCAGTGAATCGGGCTATGTCATAGACTACACAATTACTCCTGCTTCAATGGCTGATAGTTCAATGACCGAGGAAGTGTTGAGTCAATTTGGGACACCAACAGTCCTTGGAGATATGGGATATCTAGGTCAGTCACTGCATGATAGGCTGGAATTAAAAGGAATTGATCTAATTACACCTGTCAGGAAGAACATGAAGCAAAAGAAAATCCTTTTCCCTAATTTTTCAAAACGTAGAAAAGTGATTGAGCGAGTTTTCTCTTTTTTGACAAATCTAGGAGCTGAGCGTTGTAAAAGTCGTTCGCCTCAAGGTTTTCAATTGAAATTAGAGATAATACTTCTAGCGTATTCTTTACTGTTAAAATCAGCTAAATCACTGGAACCAGAGACTTTAAGATATTCTATCGGGTATCAAGTCATGGCTAAATAATCAACTAGCAATTCGGGTATTGATAGACTTGATTATATTGAAAATTTGACAGAAAACTCGATATCGTGCTATAATAGTGGTGCACTAGAGTATACAAAAAAATACCAAAGCACCTCATCTGGCAGGATGGAGTGCTTTTTTACATTCTTTTCAGATTAACGGGTAGGCTTGCTGTCGTTATTATCGCGGTCAAGCCATTTGCAGAAGTAGTGGGCAGCTCTACTTCCGCCAGAACCGAGATAATGAATTCTGCTAGAGTATACAAAGGGAACACTTCTCTCCTAGCTGGTATCTAGGGGACAGCATAATTATTATATCAAAATAAGTTCATGATTGTTGATTCAAACCTGTCGTTTTATCGCCTTAGTCAAACATGTTTGTCAAAGTCATTAAATTTTGATAAAATAGACTTACTAAGTGTAAGGAAAGGTTTGTGACCAAGAATGGCAAATTATACCCCAGAAGAAGTTGAAAAAATTAAAGATAGAATTCTCTCAGCGCTTGAGAGCGTAATTGACCCTGAGTTAGGGGTTGATATCATCAACCTTGGCCTTGTCTATGCCATCGAATTTGAAGACAGCGGTCGAACTGAGATTCAAATGACCTTGACAACCATGGGTTGTCCACTTGCTGATCTATTAACTGATCAAATCCATGACGCCATGAAAGAAGTGCCAGAAGTCACTGAAACAGAAGTGAAGCTGGTCTGGTACCCTGCCTGGTCTGTTGACAAAATGTCTCGCTATGCGCGTATTGCTTTAGGCATTAGATAAATTGATAAATAAAAAATCCTGTTTATGCCTTGATGATGCAAACAGGATTTTTTTGAATTTAAAAGTTAAATATTTTTACAATTTAAGAGTGATGGGGTATAATTGACTGATCAACTGTTGACGCATCAAATGTTTGATCTAACAGAAAAAGGGGATAACCATGACAATTGTTAATGCTAAATTTACCATTAAACCAGAAAAAAGAGACAACTTTTTAGAAGATATCTTGAACTTGAGTCAAGCCAGTCAAAAAGATGCCGGGTGTCTGGCTTACGACTTATTCGAATCACATACTGAACCAAACGTCTTTATGATGATTGAAAAATGGTCGGATGCACAAGCACTAGACAATCATAATAAGAACCAAACACTTTTAGCATTCGCAGCAAAAGTACCAGAATATCTGTCACAAAAACCAGAAATTACTATTATGGCTCATGACTAAACGAGATCAGGAACATTAAAAGAAATCAGTCCTATGGCTGATTTTTTTGACGCTTAAAATGGTAAAATGGAAGTATGAATAAATTTAAGCTTTTCATCATCATAGAAATTGTGTTGCTCGTCCTTTTGGGCATCTCCTTAGTTAGAAATCCGATCTTTCTGGTCGTCCTTGCGATCGGCCTCTTCTTGGGTTTTCTCTCAAGTCACGTTAATTCTTGGACGGCACAAAAAATCCTCCAACAAATTGCCATTGGTTTCGGCGTTGTGGCCTTAATCATGTTTGTGGCCAATGGCTATACTTGGTTGGCCTTGCTCTTTCCGGTGGTTGCAGCGATTCTCTTTTGGAAATCGTCTAGCACAACCTATACCTCTGTCAACGATCCAAGATTTCATAAGTCAGAGGAGACGGGTTTTGAACGTCGCGCCATTTTTGATAACCAGTCTGAAAATGCGGTCTCTCGCTTGTCTGGCAATGATGTTATCGACTTAGGTTGCACGACTTTTCAACCGACGGGCAATGACTTGACCATTAAAAAAGCCTCAGGGAATACGAAGATTATCGTGCCTGAAGATGTGGCGGTCATGCTGGACGTGACGGCTCTTTCAGGCGTTGTCAAGATTTACGACGACATCACCAAGGTCAATACGGAGCACGTTAGGTATATGACGGATGAGTTTGGGACTTCGGATAAGCGCATCCGGATTACCGTTCATGTCGGTCGCGGCAATGTCGAAGTGGTCAAAGGGTAGGCGGTCAGGATGATTTTAAAACGCAATATTGTCGCGAGCTTCATCACCTGGTTTCTCATCACCCTGGGCGCTACCATTGCCCTGCTCAGCCTGCTCAACATCAACCTATTTGACGTCAAAACGACCTGGCTGACCCTGACCGTGTCGGCAGTTTTAACGCTCGTCTACGCCATCTTCTTTTTGATGCAATATGGCGAAGAGAAGTCACGTTTGACGCAGGATATTGATAAAATCCTAAATAACGAAAACCCAGAACTCGAAAGTCTACAGCCCCTTTCTAAACGGATGCAGGAGATGTCTCTGGAGCTTCAAAATCTCTCTGTCACGCAAAATATTGAACAGGCAGCGATTGTTGAAGCTGAACGCATTCGGATTTCACGTGAACTCCATGATTCAGTTAGTCAAGAATTATTTGCGGCGACGATGATTTTATCTTCTGTCGTTGATAACCCGAATCTGACGTCGAAACAAATTACCAGCCAGGCTACTTTAACCTTGAAAATTTTGCATGAGGCACAAGATGAGATGCGGGCCTTGTTATTGCATCTCCGGCCATCAGAGTTAGCGGATAAGACCTTGACTGAAGGCCTGAATGCGCTAATAGATGAACTCCAAGCCAAAATCTCAGCGAAAATCTCAGCTAATGTTGCTGAAATCGAGGCCGATAAAAATATCGAAAACAACATTTTCCGAATGACGCAAGAACTGCTGTCAAATACGCTACGCCATGCTAAGGCGCAAAATATTCATATTTCCTTTAGTCAAACGGCGGGGACTTTGGTGCTCGTGGTCAAGGATGATGGGGTTGGCTTTGATCCGACGGTTGGTAAAACGGCTAGTCAAGGTTTGAAAAATATCAGGGAGCGGACGCTATCTCTGGGTGGGACAGTTGAGTTGAACTCTGCGCCAGGCGCTGGTACGGTCGTTAAAATCGTCATCCCCAAGGTCAAATAAGTTAGGAATGAAAATGGAAAAAATAACAGTCATGCTCGTAGACGACCATCAGATGGTGCGTCTGGGGCTTTCAAGCTATCTCAATATGCAGGACGATTTGTCAGTCGTGGCGGAAGCGATTAATGGCTTGGATGGTGTCCAGAAGGCCAAACAACATCGGCCAGATGTGATTTTGATGGACTTGGTCATGGATGAAATGGATGGTATCGAGGCTTCCAAAGCTATTTTACTTGAAAATCCAGAGGCTAAAATCTTGATTTTAACCAGCTTTTTGGACGATGAGAAGATCTTTCCAGCGCTTGAAGCGGGTGTCAAGGGCTATATCTTGAAAACGTCTCAGGCACATGAAATTGCGGCATCAGTTCGTAAAATAGCTGAGGGGCAAGATGTGATTTCGGACAGTGTTCGCGCTAAGATTTATGAAAAAAAACATGCGCAACCAGAGCTACATGAAGAGTTGACCGCGCGTGAATCTGAGGTGCTCAAAGAAATCGCCAAAGGCTTGTCTAATCAAGAAATTGCGGATGAGCTCTATATCTCTTTGAAAACTGTAAAAACGCACGTGTCGAATATCCTGTCCAAGTTACAAGTAGAAGATCGCACACAAGCGGCAATATATGCCATTAAGCACAAAATCGCCTGAAAATGTTATAATAAAACTATGGAAAAATTACTAAACCAAGCGAAAGATATTAAAATTATTTTTTTTGATATTGATGATACGCTACGTGTGAAAGATACTGGCTTTATGCCAGCGTCTATTCCGCAAGTTTTTGCTGCATTGCGCGAGAAAGGGATTCTGACAGGGATTGCCACAGGTCGTAATTTATTTGGTGTCGTCCCTGAAATTCGGGCGCTCAATCCGGACTTCTTTGTCACAGCTAATGGCGCCTATGTTGTCGATCAGACCGGTCAAGTCATTTATGACCAGCCTTTACCTGAAGCGGTTGTTGCTAACCTGGTTGAGTGGTTGGATGCTTCTAGTGTTGACCATGTGTTCTATGGTTCGGATCAGGTCGTGGCTTCTAAATGGACAGAGTTGATGCGTGATGCCATCACGCCTGTTTATGGCAAGTTGTCGGTTGGGCCGGATTTTTATCAAACACATGCCGTTTATCAAATGCTGACGGTGTCAGAGCAGGATGATCAGCTGGTTCTCCCTGAAAGTTTGGCTGACAATGTCCGAATGGTACGCTGGCACAAGCAGTCATCCGACATTGTCCCCATAACAGGCAGTAAAGCTGAAGGCGTTCGACGCGTCCTAGACAAATTAGGATTTAGCGTTGACAACGTGATGAACTTTGGAGACGAACTCAACGACGTCGAACTCTTCGACCTAGGCGGCCTCTCGGTAGCCATGAAAGTTTCCCATCCCAAAATTTTGGACATGGCGGACTACATCACAGACACCGTTGAAAATGATGGGATAGTAAAGGCTTTGACAGCTCTGGAAATTCTATAAACGCAAAAATAGTTAAGAAAAGAAGACTTTGAGCGGCCGACAGGTCGCGAATGACCCAGCTTGGCCGAAGCGCAAGCGCAGGTCAAGTTTCAAGATTTCACTTTGTGAAATCGCAGAAAGGAAAAATAACATGACAATTACATACCCACAAACAGACTTAGCAAACTACACAGGTACAGTCGCAACCATCCACACTAACCTTGGCGATTTAACCGTTAAATTATTTGACGATGTGGCACCTAAAACAGTCAAAAACTTTATTGAATTAGCTGAAAAAGGCTATTATAATGGTGTCATTTTCCACCGGATCATTCGTGACTTCATGATCCAAGGTGGCGATCCAACAGGGACTGGCATGGGTGGTGAATCCATCTATGGTGAAAAATTTGAAGATGAGTTTTCTGAAAATGTCTTCAATATTCGCGGTGCTTTGTCAATGGCCAATGCTGGTCCTAATACAAATGGTAGCCAATTTTTCATCGTTCAAAATGAAAACCTCCCTTACGATAAATCTGCTCTTATTAAAGGTGGCTGGCCAGAAGAAATTGCTGAAATCTACACAGCGGGTGGCACACCACATTTGGATGGCCGTCACACGGTTTTCGGTCAATTAGCCAATGCAGAAAGCTTTGAAACACTTGATCGTATCGCCAAAGAACCAACAGGTTTCCAAGACAAACCAGAAAATGATGTTGCCATCATCAGCATCGATTTAGAGAAAAAATAAGCTCATGACGGATCAACCTATTAAAATTGGGACGATTGTTAAGGCTGAAATTACAGGTTTGCAAAAATACGGTGCCTTTGTCAAATTTGGCAAACACCGTGGCTTGATCCATATCTCAGAAATCAAATCGGGTTATGTGGCAGACATACACGACGTGATTGAAGTTGGACAAATCTGTCAGGCGCAGGTGATTGATGTGGATGAATTCAACGGCAAGATCTCGCTTAGCCTGAGAATGCTGGAAAAACATCCGCAAACACATCACGTCAAACGGAGATTTCACTTTAATAATCCAGCCAATAAAATCGGCTTTCAACCTTTCAAAGCGCAGTTAGCAGATTGGACCAAAGAACAAATGACCTATTTAAAAGGTCGTCAGGAAGATGTTAAAGCTTAAACATTTGACGTTTTTGACAGACAGCACATATAATTTAGAATACTTGGCGGTAATCGCCGTATCAAGACTTTCTAATCAGGTCAATAGGGATAGGGAAAATAAGATATGAACGAAAAGGTTTTAAAAATCGTCCAGAAAATTTTTAACGTGATCTCGATTCTTGGGATTATAGCGTGTTTGATTGGCGGTTATTACCTTTATCGTATCGATATATTACGGGATCCCCAGGCCCTATCGGAACTTGTCATGGCGCATTATATCTTAGGCCCCTTCATCTTCATCGGTTTACAGATTATCCAAGTCGTGATTCCAATCATTCCTGGTGGGATCACGACAGCAGTAGGTGTCATGATTTTCGGCCCTTATATCGGCTTTCTTTATAACTATGTCGGGATTGTCATCGGCTCGATTATTCTCTTTCACATGGGGCGTGTTTATGGTTCTGTGCTAGCCAAAACCTTTATCAAGGAAAAGCACTACAATAAGTACATGGGATGGGTTCATAAAGGCCAGAAGAAGTACGATATTCTATTTTTTATCGCCATTTTGCTCCCCGTCGCCCCAGATGATGCCTTGGTCTTAATCTCCAGTCAAACTAAAATGACTTGGAAGTACTTCCTGTTTACGATATTTGTCGGGAAACCCTTGCCGATATACCTCTATTCCTATCTCCTCATCCATGGGGGTGGCTTCCTTGCCAATCTCCTCACCTAAAAAAACACATCAGTCAAGTTTAAAATGGTACCTATAAAATGGGCACTGAAAAAAACACCTTTTCAGCTTCATTTTGTAGGTATTTTTTTGATATAATAATTTTTAAGGTGGTGAGATTATGGGCGTGAACTATTTTATAGAAGCACAAGTTGAGGAACTACGAAATAATCCTTATGTTAAAAACGTCTCAATCAAGGCGATTACCTATTCCGATGACTTTAAGCGAGAATTTTTGTCACTTAAAGCATTAGGTAAAAGTCGTTCTGAAATATTTAAAATGTGTGGATTTAATCCGAAAGTTATTGGAAAACATCGGCTTTCTGAATTTTCAAGACGTGTCTCAAAAATGGCTAACCGCACCGAAGGTATCTGCGATTTGAGGAAACAATCAGGCGGACGACCTCGTAAAGTCCAACGGACCCCTGAACAAGAACTTCCCTACCTTCAACACAAAATCAAATATTTGGAGCAGGAAAATGACTTTCTAAAAAAATCAATTTAATCGACAAGAAAGCGGTATGGCAACAGAAAATTCGACAAGACAAAAATTCCAAATAATCGCTGCTACAATCGCTCACGATAATAATCTGCTCAATATCACACAGCTTTGTAAGATCGCTGGTGTCTCTCATTCTGGCTATTACAATTGGTGTCGCACGACAATAAAAAATGCCTTGATTCGCGATGAACAAGACAAGAAAGATTTTGAGCTGATTTTAAAAGCCTATCAAAAACGTGGCTATAAGAAGGGGCGGCGTAGTATTCATATGACACTCTTGCATTCTGGCATACTGATGAATACGAAAAAGATTAGACGATTGATGGCTAAGTTCAATCTGAGCTGCCCAATCCGCAAACCTAATCCTTACAAGAAAATGGCACGAGCGACCAAAGAAAACGCAACTAAAAGCAATCTTGTCAAGCGAAATTTTGAGTCTTATGGCCCCAGAATCGTCTTACTGACAGATATTACTTATTTGTTTTACAATGGCAAGAAAGCCTATTTATCAGTCGTTAAAGACGCTTTCACGAAAGAGATTTTATCCTATGTATTGAGCCAGTCGCTTGAAATTGACTTTGTTCTAGAAACGATTAGAATTCTAGTCAAGAAACACGGTATTTCTTTATGTACAGATACAGTCATTCATTCTGATCAAGGTGTGCATTATACAAGTATCAAATTTCAAGAATTGGTTGCGAACAAGCAGCTACGGCAATCTATGAGTCGACGTGGAAATTGTTGGGATAATGCGCCACAGGAATCGTTTTTCGGATATATGAAAGATGAGCTCGACGTTTCTAAATGTCAGAGCTACGAACAACTGTTAACAGCTGTGAACGATTATATGGACTATTACAACAAGGAACGTTATCAATGGCAACTGGCAAAGCTTTCACCTAATCAATATTATCAGTTTGTGAAGACAGGAAACTATCCGCTTGAAAGGTTTCTTGAAACTCCTGAACTGCCTGTTTGGCATAGTGTTGGTGAAGTTGAGACAAGTACTCAGGCAGATAAACCTCTTCAAAATGAGTATCATAATCCATCAGGATGAAGCAATAAAGTTGATAAATAAGTGGCTCATCTATCTCCCATTTGAGAATCCACTTCAGTGCATTTTCAAAATAAATTTTATCAATGAGCGTTTCTGAAATGGTGTTGAATTGATGACAAAAACTAGCTTGTTCGACTGAATTTAAGTTATTCCAGTGGCGAATAATCCAATTTGGTAGCGTTCTATCTTCAATTCTTAGTTTAAAAAGTTCTAGTTCAATATCTAGCATAATTCTGATAACAATAAAGGCGCCATCCTTTTCTAGGAGTAGCGCCATCGCTTTATTGTGTCCTCCTTTGAATTTAGGATAGACTATTTTTTTTATATTGAATAGGTGTTTTTTTCACTTTGTCCTTGACATGGGGACCACAATAGTTTGTCTTGACGGATGTGTTTTTTGCTGTAACGATCGTAGGAGATAAAGGTGATTAAAGCAAGGACAAAGCAGAGACTGCCCTGCTTAAGGCCTTGCGGTACAAAGCTGAGCTTGACCGTATGCGTGCCCCGAGTCACTGGAACCGTCATGAAGCCAGTTTGCGCCTGCTTGACTTTGACTGGCTTGCCATCGACCTTGGCAGACCATCCCTTGTCGTAAGGGATGGTCAGAAATAAATCGCCGTTGGATTTGGCAGAAACGGTGGCTTCAAGCCCATTGTTAATGGTTTTGGCCGTGACTTGATTGGTCTTAAGCTGGTGCATCGCAGCGGTATAAGTGCTGATGGGCATGGTCCAGAATTCTGTCGTGTCAAAATTGACATAGCGATTTTCTGGAAAAGTCAAGGTAATAGCGACCGGTGTGGCCTGTTCAAAATAGCCGAGGTTGATAAAGGCACCGGTATCATTGGTATTGATAAAGGTAGAACGACCATTAATGTCGACTTTGACGTATTCAGCTTCGGTATTTTGATAGGTGACGTCTGCCAGTTTGAGGTAGGCTTGCCCACCTGCAGGTGCTGTGACCTGATAGGAAAGGCTGATGTCGTCACTCCCTTTCTGGGTCAGCGTGACGCGTCCTTTACCACCCGTAATAGTAGCTGTTGTAGTTTCTTGATCAACATAAAATTGTTGGAAAAAGGTGGTGTTCGTCCCTGCCAATTGGTTGACAAATTGGGTTTGATTGGCCAAAATATGTTTCTCTGAGAACTTGATATCTTTGTACCCTTTTTCAACGAAAATGGCTGGCGGTAGGGCATAGGCATTTTGTGTCAGATTAGGAAGATCAGGATTTGCTGGTATAAAGCCATATTTATCAGGTTGGGTCGTGTTGAGATTATAGCGGATATTGAAAACTGAATCCATGAGGAGGGTATTGAGGGGATAACGGAGATTGAGATTGGTGCCAGTTGATTGAAAGCCGAGGAGATTGAGTGTGGCTGAGGACTTGCGGTTTCTCACAGAGGAGAACTGACCGAGGGATTTGTAACCATATTTCATGCCATCATTGGCTGTGTCTGGCTTGGTCTCATCCATGCGATAAAAATCGGTATCGGCTGAAATGGCTTCGGCGGCTGGTTGAATTTTCTTGGTCTGTTCATCGTAGGCAGTCCGAGAAGCGTAGTGCCATTCTTCGGAGATGCCGTTGAGCTGATAGTAGCCGTTGATGCCTAACTCAAAAATCATAAAAATGGCGATAAACATCGGGAAAGTGTGGGGTAGGAGCCATTTTTTGCGATTGGCGATGAGGATAATGACATAGGCTAGAGTGAACAATAGGGTCAGGGAGATATTTAGGCCCTTGATATAGGCATAATGTCGACTGACAACTGTCGCCGTAAAGCCTGCTGTTAAGACAAAGACAGTGAAGCCAAGCCAACGGAGTCTGATTTCAGACAGTCGTGTCAGGGTTTCAGCAGCCATGAGGATGACTAAGAGGCTGAAGACAAAGCTATACCGGTGGAGGAACATGTTGGGGGTGTGCATGCCCTGCCAGAAGAGGTCAAGTGTGCGCAGGTAGAAGGAGGCGGTGATGAAGCTGAGGAGGGCGAGGTAGGCGAGTTTGGTGCGGGGGCGGATGGATCGCGTCGCAAATAGCAGGCAGGCGAGGAGGAGGGGGAGGAGGCCAATGTAAATGGTGGGGATGGCGCCGTACTGGGTGGTGTCGTAGCTGGCGACGAAGTTTTTAGCGAAGCTATCGAGATACCAGGATTTTTCTGTGAAGAGTGCGGTGACTTTGGTGAAGCTTTCGCCGTTGGCTTTTAAATCGAGGTACATGGGGAGGATCATGATCAGGCTGGTGCAGCCGGCTAGGAGCGATGTGATGGCGAAATCGAGGGTTTTGCGCCAAGACCAGCCGTCAAAGCTGAGTCTGACTAGAAAATAGCCGATGAGAAAAAGGGCCATCATAAAGCCAAAATAGTAGTTTTGGATGAAGAGTAGGGTGAGGCTGACATAGTAAAGTCGACGTTTGCCGTCTGCTATCAGTCTGTGGAGGCCGCAGATGATGAGGGGAAGCCAGATGAAGACGTCGAGCCACATGATGATTTCGGATTGGTTGACGATGAAGCTCATGAGGGCGTAGGCGCTGGATAGGCTGACAATGAGCCAGTTTGATAGGGAACGGTACATCTTTTTGAAGGCGACGAAACCAGATAGGCCGATTAGGCCAAATTTAAGCAGGGTCAGAAGATAGAGACCATCAGGCATATTTGCTGCGTTAAAAAAATAAGTCAGCGGCATGAGCAGGCTGCCTAGATAATAAGATGAAAAACTTAGGAAATTCAGCCCCAGGCCACTGGTGAAGGTGTAAAAGAAGCCTGAACCCTGGTGTAAGATATCGGAAAAGAGCGCGTGGAAAGCGACGTACTGGTGGTAGGCATCGCCGGCTAGAACGGTTTTAGCGCTTCCCCAATAAATACCGATTAGGGCAAAGTTGATGGCCATGGTCAGGAGTGGGATGAGGAAGCTGATGCTAAGTGCTAATTTATTTTTTTTGATAAATGCTAACATAAGTTTATTGTACCATCTTTTAAAAAATATAGGATGGTGATCAAAAAAGTGACAGGTATTTATTCTAAAAATTTGACAAGTATTTTGATGATTGATATAATTGAGGTATAAAAAGAGCATGTGCTAGTAACACATGCTCCCTGTAGAACCGCTTAAGACGGTGGCAGTTTTTTAGTTAAAATTAACCAGTCAAACTCTCAAAGTGAAAGACTGGTTATTTTTTGTCGTTTTTTAGCAAGTCAACGATTAACGTAATCAGTGCGATGATAAACATACCAAAACCTAATAAAAGTTCAATCGTCTCTAGTGCTGACAAACAGGCATCTCCTTTATGCAATTTCACTTCGTGAAATCGCATAAACTTGATATCCGCTTGCGCTCCTGCCAAGCGGGGTCATTCACGAACTCTGTCCGCTCAAAGGCCTTCCACAGATTTGAACACTTACTTGCATAAGCATCACCTCCATTCAAAGATAGCCACCATCTTTTACTTTTCTACTTTTAATATTATCCCATAAAAAGCAACACGATGCAAACGCTAACATAAATAGTGGCTAACAAGCGACAAGAAAAGTATTTCAGTAATCTTGTCATTTGTGACAAATTTTGATAGAATGAAGCTAATATGAGAAATTCAAAATCGACGCAAAATCAACCCGTTAGTAAGGCCGCTGTCGCTGGTCTTATTTTGGCGATTATTCCGATCACAGCCCTGCCAGGACTGATTTTTAGCTTGACTGCTTTTGAACATATTGATGCCCATGATTTGAAGGGCCATCAATTTGCCAAACTTGGGACGATTATTTCAATCCTCTGGATGCTTGTGTTTATCGTCACAGGATTTTTCCTCTTCAAATATTTTGGCTAAGGCAGATTAGTTGTAACAAATAATACTTTAAAATTAGCCAGCTGGCTGAAATCATATTTTATACTCTAAAAAATTGGCATAGACCAATTTTTTTTGTTATAATGACACTATAAAACGTTTTCATGTGATGTGGAAACGTCTTAGCTACAATTTATGACAATCTATCAACAAGGCGCTAGGCGCCAAATGGAGGAAACACAATGGGAAAACTTGGCATTTCTATTTATCCAGAACGCAGTACATTTGACAAGGATAAAGCTTATCTTGATTTAGCGCACCAATACGGTTTTAAACGCGTCTTTACAAGCCTACTCGAAATCAATGGTGACAAGGATGAAGTACTCGCAGGGTTTAAAAAGCCTGTTGATTATGCCAATTTACTCGGCATGGAAGTGATGGTCGACATTAACCCAGGGCTTTTTGAACAACTTGGGGTGTCTTATGATGATTTATCATTTTTCCATGAGATGGGCGCTGATGGTGTCCGTCTTGACCTTGGGTTCACAGGCGCTGAAGAGGCTAAGATGACCCGCAATCCTTACGGGATCAAGGTTGAAATCAACATGAGCCAAGGGACGAATTATGTGGATAATATCATGAGCTATTCTCCAAATCCTGAACTTCTATTAGGTAGCCATAATTTCTACCCCATGCGTTACTCTGGTTTGGCACTGGATCATTTTATCTACTGCACCAAGAAATTTAATCACTATAACTTGAACACCATGGCTTTTGTCAATTCGCATGATGCGACATTTGGTCCATGGCCTTTCAGTGATGGTTTGGTCAGTCTTGAGCGCCACCGTGATTTGGAGATTGCGACACAAGTGAAGCATATGAAATTATTGGGTGGGATTAATGACATCACGATTGCCAATGCTTATGCCAGTGAAGCTGAAATCAAAGCCATGAGCGAGGCTTTCTTTGCGGCTGAGCCTGCTTTGAAAATTGTCCCAAGTGAGACGATAACAGACAACGAACGAATCGTTTTATTTGAGAGTGAGCATAGCTACCGTGGCGATCGCAGCGAATATATCTTGCGGTCAACGATGACACGGGTTTGGCATAAAGACAAAGACTTCCCAGCGCATGATACAAGAGATATCAAGCGTGGTGATATCTTGATTGGCAATGTTGCATTTGGTCAATACAAAGGTGAAACACAGATTGCCCTGAAAGATATGCCAAACCAAGGTCAAATCAATGTCGTTGGTCGCATTTCCGATGATGAATTGTTCTTGCTGGATTATATCCAACCTTGGAGTGGTTTTACCTTTGAGGAAGTGAAATAAGCTCGTAGGTATCAAAAAAACAGGTAACGTAGGTTGCCTGTTTTTTAATGTCTACAATGATGTTAGTCAGTATCCTTTGTTGTCAAATAAAAAATAGCCAATTGGGTGCGATCCCGTAAGTTTAATTTATCAAGGATGGTACTGAGATAGTTACGAATCGTTCCCTCACTTAGAAAAATCTGATCAGAGATTTCTTTATTGCTGAGCCCATCGGCGACGAGGCCGATTAGGTCGTATTCCTTGGCTGTCAGACCGTAATCCGAGTCATGAAACTTGGCCTGTGGATCAGGCTGTTGGGTGTGTAAGAGGCCTGGAATTTTAGCGATGATTTCTGTCCCAAAGACGGTTTGACCTTTGCTGACAGCATTTAGCGCAGGCACAATGCTACTGTAATCTTGTTTGATCAGATAACCTTTGACGCCGTATTTCAGGGCTTGGATGATGTAGTCGTCGTCTGAAAAAGTGGTTAGAAGTAGGATTTTAGCGTCTGGATGCTGCGCGAAAATGGCTTTAGCGGCATCGAGTCCGGTCATGGTCTGCATCCGAATATCCATGAGCAGGATGTCCGGCTTGAGGCTTTCATAGAGTTGGATGGCGTCGCTGCCATCGTGGCCAATGCCGACAATCTCGATTTGGTCGACTTCTAGTATCATTTTTAAAGCACTGGTGATGAGGGCGTCATCATCCACGATTAAAACACGCATGTTGGGCTCCTTTTGGGGTCGTTTCGGTTAATGTTTGGGGATTTTGATATAGATTCTAAAGCCATTTTGGCTGTAGAAAGTGATCGTGCCCTGCAATTTTTTCACGCGCTCGGTCATGTTAATCAGACCGATGCCGCGTGTTTCGATATTGAGCGGGTTAGTCGGTGTGCCAGGCGTGATCATCGTGCCGTTATCTTCGATGATGACTTGGTAGAGCGCTTGGGACTCAGAAACGCTCAGACGAACCAGCTTAGCATTGCTATGTTTGATGACATTATTGAGCGCTTCTTTGACGATGGCGATGACGTTATATTTAATCTCACGCGGGATGGTTTTGGACATCTGATAAGAAAAATCGACGGGACAAAAACGGAAGTCAGCGATGATTTCTTCAAACGCCTTCTCAAGATCAACCGCATCATCATGCAGATCATGGACACTTTTCCGAATGCTATCCATGGCCTCCCCCAGGGAAGTATCCAGGCTCTCCAAGGGCTCGCGGAGACTGCTATTCTGAGTTGTCATCTTCATGGCACCCGTGATTAAAATGGCGCGAGATAAGAGATGACCGACATTATCATGAATCTCACGTGCGATACGATTCCGTTCTTTTAGGGTTGCGGCATAAATCTCATAGTCTTGTTTGTCTCTCAAGGAACGGTTTTTATCCTGCAATAAAAGTGTCAGTTCTGTACTATCATCTCGTGTTTTTTGGAGGCTAGTTGCTAGGGTGTCGATGCGGCGCGTTTGATTGTTCGCGTAGACTGCGATCAGCATGCCAAAGGCAAGGAGCGTTCCGACTGGAAAAAGTGGGATGCTGTCACTTTGAAGGGTAAAAGTAAGGATCAAGCACAAGCTGGCGCCGAGCATCACTTTATTTTGTTCTGAGATGACATGATAGATGACAAGCGGCGAAAAGAGCAGACACAGGGGATAGAAGCAGGCAAAGGCGAAGAAAAGGCCTGTGAAGATCAAGTGTCGCCATAAATCATTTGATGCTGTTCGTGTCATCAAAGCGAAGTAGCAAGTGGCAAGGAGCATGGCGATGACGAGTGATGCGTCTATTTTGATGGTGCAGCCTAAAATTAGGCCGTAAATGATTAAAATCACCTGATCGATAACACGTCGCATGCTTGTCCTTCCTTTCTGCGTTTTCACTTCGTGACACCTTGAAACATGACCTGCGCTATCGCGCCGTCCAAGCAGGGTCGTTCTTATTTCTTAATCAAACTGAGTTACTCCCATTTTACACTGTATCCACCATAAAATCTAGCATTTCAAAGACAGTTCATCAGGTCATGACATTTGTCACTAATTATATTGACATCTGACACTTACGCTGAAAGGTCTGATTAGCTATAATAAAAGTATCAACAAAGATTAATAAGAGGAGGTAAGACGCATGATTCATATTGAAAATTTAGTCAAACGCTATGGCAATGTTCTAGCGCTTGACCATCTGAATTTGGACATTCAGGAAGGGGAGATCTTCGGCTTACTCGGGCCTAATGGGTCTGGTAAAACGACAGCCATTAATTGTTTACTTGCCCTACTGAAATACGATAAGGGGGACATCACGATTTTTGGGAAGCCCATGACTGTTGACAGCTACGACATTAAACAAGAGATTGGCATTGTCATGCAAAATGTGGCGGTCTTTGAACAGATGACCGTTTATGAAAATATTGACTACTTCTGTGGCTTATATGTGACGGATAAGGCGACACGACAAAAGTTGGTCAAGGAGGCCATTGACTTTGTTGGTCTGGCAGACTATGTCAAAATGTTTCCTAAAAAATTATCAGGTGGTCTCTTGCGTCGTTTGAACATTGCCTGTGGGATTGCCCACAAGCCTAAACTCATTATTTTAGATGAGCCGACGGTAGCGGTTGATCCCCAAAGCCGCAATAATATTTTAGAAGGCATTCAAGAGCTGAATCGTCAAGGGTCAACGGTGATTTACACCTCTCACTATATGGAAGAAGTGGAACAAATCTGCACAAGGATTGCCATTATTGACCATGGTCGCGTGATTGCGCAAGGGTCAAGCGAAGCCTTGAAAGGCCTACTCAAGGTTGGTGAAACGATCACCATTGATGATATTGTGTTAGAAGAAGATGAATTGGCTGCTATCCATAGCCTGCCGCACGTTTTGGATGTGACTTATGAGGGGCAAACTTTGGTGATTCGCTGTACCGGTTCGCAGCACAATCTGGTGCGGCTTCTCGCGCATCTTCAGGAAGCGGGCATCACATTTGGTCGCGTCTTATCGGAATTACCAACACTAAACGATGTCTTTTTAGAAATCACCGGTAAGCAGCTCCGAGATTGATGACGGGGCTAATGACATAAAAAGAAGGGAGGCAACTCATGCGACATTTACTCATCTATCGGTTGAAACAGACCTTGGGAGAACGTTCGGTTCTCTTCTGGACAATTGCTTTTCCGATGATTTTAGGCACCTTTTTCTTCATGGCCTTTGGTGATTTAGCCAAACATGATGAAATCGCAACTCAAATTCCGATTGCCATGGTCGTGCGTGATCAATCCGCACAGACTGAAGCACAAAAAACGTTTCTAAGGGAGATGCAAAAGGAAAAGTTCATTACGATCAAGTCTTATCCATCAGAAAAAGTAGCCAAGGCAAAATTAGAGGATGGCAAAATCAGCGGCTTATTCTATTTGGAACAGGATTTAAGTCTGACGGTGACCAGATCTGATTTAAATGCCAGTATTTTAAAGGTGATCTTGGACAGCTACAATAAAAATGTTGCCATGATTACCGATATTGCAAAAGAGCATCCAGAAAAGCTGCCTGCTGCCATTGCCGCAATGTCCGATTTGAAGTCTGCGGTCAAGGCTGTTGCGCCGAATGGCAAAACGACCTCAAGTTTTATGCAATATTTCTTTGCCTTGATCGCTTATGCCTGTTTATCTGGGGTCTTTTTAGGGGTAAGTAATAGTTTTGAAACCCAAGCCAACTTGTCGGCTTTGGGTGCACGGCGCAGTATTTCGCCAACGCCTAAACTCACGTTGATTTTAGTTGATTTCATCGTGATTTTGACGGTTGATTTTATCAGTGTCTTGCTATTAACGCTCTACATTACCAAGGGATTTGGCATTAGTTTAGGGGATAAATTACTTGGGATAATTGTCACGGTGCTCATGGGATGTGTGATTGGCGTTTCTCTAGGGATTGTATTAGGTGCTTCGAGCCAGGCTTCCATCAATTTAAAAACAGGATTAGCCGTAGTGGCGAGCTTGGTCCCGTCATTTTTAGCAGGCTTGATGTTTCAAAACATGGGCATTATTGTTGAAAAATATTTTCCGCTACTTAACCGGATCAATCCCGCAGCCGTTCTGGCAGATGCCTTTTATTGCCTAGGTGTCTATGATAATCCAGCGCGCTATGCTCGAGATATGTTGACTTTGGTCATCATGAGCTTGGTCTGCCTTGTCGTCGCCTTTAGTTTGTTAAGGAGGGAGCGCTATGACAGTATTTAAAGGATTTCTTCTTTTACTCAAACGAGAAGCCAAGTCTGTTAGCCTTTATCTCATCATCTTTATCGCAATGGCGATTGTCGTCCAATTTTCAATAGGTGATAATCAACCAACAGCTGTCTTTAAAAGTACAGTAACCCGCATAGCCATAGAAGATCAAGATCACAGTGCCCTGTCGAAAAGTCTGGTTAGCTATCTAGAAAAAACGCAAAGCGTCAAAAGTGATTTGGATATCCGTACACCAGATAAGATTCAGGAAAATCTCTACTATAGTAATGTTTACAGCGTCATTAAAATTCCCAAAGGATTTGAGAAAGCCTATTTCGATAAGCAAACACCTTTAACTTTGATCAATAAACCAGGCTTTGACAGTACCTATGTGACCAATCAAGTCAATAACTTCTTAAGAAGTGTTAAAATCCTCCACGATAGTGGGTATACTGTTACACAAGCGGCTCAAAAAGTGCAAGGCTATAACAAGCAAAAATCTCAGGTGACACTGATTGCTAAAAATAAGAGTGGTGGTGAAATGCCCTTCCATAATTATCTCTTTCAATACTTGCCTTATATCTTAATATCTATGACCAGCTATACACTTGGGATCATCTTGGTTATTTATGCTGATCCGGATAAGAAAAGAAGACTGCTTGGCGCACCAGTTTCCTATCGGTCGATGAACTTACAGCTCCTGCTCGGCGCTGGTATCATCGGGGCTGGACTCTGGCTGATCTGCGCCCTTGTCCTCCCGACTATTTTAAGTGCCAAGACATTTTTGGCCGATCCTAATTTACCCTATTACTTGGTCAATGTCGCACTGATGATTTTGGTTTCGTTGGCACTTTCTTATTTGATGAGTAAATTCATTCAAAGGAGCAATATCATCTCCAGCGTCACCAATGTCCTTGCACTGGGGATGAGTTTCCTCTGTGGGGTGTTTGTCCCCTTGTCTATGCTAAGTCCAGGCCTCAAAAAATTCAGCCAATTTTTACCGGTTTATTGGTATGAAGTAACCAACGACTTAATTGGCTACCAGACAACATTCACTGCCACACAAAAATTGGACCTCTACAAAGGTTTTGGTATTCAACTCTTATTTGTCATTGCCCTGCTCAGTCTCGGCATGCTCGTTGGTAAGTTGAGAGAACAAAAAATTTAGTTAATCAATATAACATCTGAAATAAAATCCCTGGGGGTTTTATTTTTTTTATGGCGGTCATAATCTTTCATAATGATGGTGCCAAATGAAGTGTGATAAAATTAAATTATCTTGTTTTATATAGAAAAGGGGCTTTTGAAATGAAAACTTATCAAAAACTAATCGTGTCAGCTATCGCATTAAGTGCAGCAGTAAGCCTCGTCGCTTGCGAAAAATCTGCAAGTAATCCGATAACTAAGTCATCTCAAACGGATAAGGTTACGACCATTACCGTGGCGACAGATGCGGATACCAAACCCTTCACTTATTCTGAGAATAACCAAGCAACAGGTTATGATGTCGAAGTGGCGCGTGCCGTTTTCAAAGAACTGCCCGAATACAAACTCAAAGTCGAGATTACGGATTTTGATAGTGTTGTTGCAGGCGTGGACTCGGGCCGCTATCAGTTTGCGGCGAATGATATCGGTTGGAACAAGGATCGCGCTGAAAAATATCACTTCTCAGCACCCCTGTCCAAATCGAATAATGCTGTTGCGGTCAAGTCTGATCTCAAAGTCAAAACCTTGGGCGACCTAGCTGGCAAATCTACTGAAGTTCTCCCATCTGCCAATTTCACGACCATTTTATCAAAATACAATGATGCTAATTTGGATAAACAAGTCAAACTGAACTATGTCGACGGGAGTTATCCAACAGCCAGCCGGTTAGCGGATGTTGACTCTGGTAAAATCGACTTTCTCTTATATGATGCGATTTCGCTTAAAACGATTATCAAAGATAAGGGCTTGGCCGATTTGAAAGTGGTGAATATCGCGTCAGAGTCAACAGATCCTCACGATGGGTTGGAGTATTTCTTATTTACCAAGGATGCCCAAGGCAAGGAATTGCAAGCCAAGGTTGACAAGGTCTTGAAAAAGCTGCAATCAAATGGTACACTCAAAGAGTTATCAGAAAAATATTTCGGTGGCGACTTTGTGCCATCAGCTGATGCCTACAAATAATGTCACGGTTAAGATTTAGCGTCATCATCAGCCCCCAATAATAGAAAGTTTTGAAATACCATGAAAAAAGCAAGCAAAATAGCCTTCGGGATATTGGCAGCCTTTGTGTTATCGATTGTGATTGTAAGTGTCACGGTCAAAGGTCAGTACACCTTTACCGAGTTTTGGACCATGTTTTTTGATAAGATTTTTAACTGGGCAGCCTTCGTTAGTGCCTTTAAACCGATTATCAGTCGCGTGCCCACTTCCTTTATCATCACCTTGATTGCCATGGCCATAGGCCTTGTCTTAGGTCTCCTTCTAGCCCTCATCAAGCTGAATCGGATTCCCATTTTAGATCAAATTCGCGCACTCGCGGTCAGCTTTATCCGCGGCACACCGATTTATGTCCAACTTTTACTGACCTATACCGGGATCCCTTTGATCCTCAAGTCGATTAATCTGAATTATGGCACGGCTTATAATATCAACGATATTTCGCCGATGCTTTTTGTCATTTTAACCTTTGCTTTTAATGAAGCAGCTTATAACTCCGAAACGATTCGGGCAGCGATTGAGTCTGTCGACGTCGGCCAGATCGAGGCAGCCAAATCTCTCGGTATGACCAATTTCCAAGTCTTTAAGCGCGTGACCCTGCCAGAAGCCGCAACCGTCGCTGTCGCACCTCTCGGGAACGCGCTCATGGGCTTGCTCAAAGGCACCTCTCTTGCCTTTGTTGCAGGCGTGATTGAGATGACCGCCGAAGCTAAAATCATCGGTGGCTCTAGCTTCCGCGTTTTCGAAAGCTACCTCGCTGTCGCCCTCGTTTACTGGGCCATCAACCTTGTTTTCGAGAACTTGATTCGACTTTTGGAGCGGAAATTACAGATTACACCCAAGCAGAAAAATAAAAGTCGCTTGATTCAAACGGGTAATCCTTTTGATCACGGCTATGTCGACAATGGTGGAGGAAATGCAGTATGACCATCAAACTATCAAATTTATCGAAAAAATTTGGCGACACCGTCGTCTTGGATGATGTGTCATTAGACATTGCGCCAGGTGATGTGATTGCCTTGATTGGGGCGTCTGGCGCCGGGAAATCGACCTTTTTGCGCTCGATTAACTATCTTGAAGCACCAGACTCAGGTCAAGTTGCTATTGATGACCTGCACCTCGATTTTGCGACCATCAGTAAAACTGACATCCTTAGCCTTCGCCGCAAGACAGCCATGGTCTTCCAGCAATTCAATCTCTTTGAACGCCGAACAGCACTTGAAAATGTCATGGAAGGCTTGATCCAGGTTAAAAAAATAGATAAAGCAACCGCAGCAGCACAAGCCGCGCAAGAGTTAGCCAAGGTAGGCTTATCAGACCGTATGGATTATTATCCAAAATTTTTATCAGGTGGGCAAAAGCAACGGGTCGGCATCGCACGAGCACTGGCCATGCAACCAGAGCTATTACTCTTAGATGAGCCAACATCAGCCCTTGACCCAGAGCTAGTCAGCGAAGTCCAGGCGTCAATCGTCCAAGCTGCCAAGTCGGGTCAAACTATGATTATCGTCAGCCACGAAATGGATTTTGTCTATAACGTCGCGACCAAGGTGATTTTTTTAGAACAGGGGAAAATCATCGAATCAGGGACACCAGAAGACGTTTTCTACGCGCCAAAACATCCAAGAACGAAAGCCTTTCTCGCGCGTCACACTAAAAATCTCGAAATGGGGAGTTTTCTTTAATGCAAGCTATTTTAGCCATTTATCTTAAATCTTTGTTAATTTCAGCTGTCCTTGTGTTGGTTCTCAGTGGCCTCTACATGTTAGGGACCATTTCACGGAATTACGATAAGCCTTTAAGCATCCGTCAAAATAAAATTTTTGATGTCTTGTTGATCGACATCCTCACGATTCCAATCCTGAGCTTCGCCGTCCTGGCTGTCTTGATTATTTTGAAGTCGAGATGACTCTCCAATGTCGGGTGTAGAAGAACATATGGTAAGGATAACCGCTAAAAGTTAGAGACGATATCTAGCATTTGTCGGTTTTTTTTTGGTGAAAATCACCTTAAAATAAGGCACTAAGCAGCAATTTAGAATATATAATACGATATACTTGCATAATCAAGGCCAGAAATATAGAATGTAAGTACCATTGATATTCCTGAGAAGACACTCAAAGGGATATCAAAAAAAGTGAGGAAAAAAAATGACTTTATATGATACAATTGTCATCGGTGCTGGTCCTGGCGGGATGACAGCAGCGATGTACGCAGCACGTAGTGAACTAAAAGTGTTACTACTTGAACGAGGCGCACCTGGTGGCCAAATGAATAATACAGCGGAAGTTGAAAATTATCCAGGCTTTGATACCATCATGGGTCCTGAGTTATCGATGAAAATGTATGAACCGCTCGAAGGACTCGGCGTCGAAAATGCTTACGGTATTGTCCAAAATGTGACGGTTAATGCTGCCGGCATCAAGCAAGTCATCACCGAAGACGAGGTCTACGAAGCGAAAACGGTGATCATCGCGACAGGGGCGCAACATCGTCACCTCAACGTTCCAGGTGAAGAAGAGTATGGCGCGCGCGGTGTCTCTTACTGTGCAGTCTGTGATGGTGCTTTCTTCCGTAACCAAGACATCTTGGTTGTCGGCGGCGGTGACTCAGCCGTTGAAGAAGCCCTCTTTCTCACACGTTTCGGCAGCTCCGTGACCATTTTACACCGTCGCGATGCGCTCCGCGCTCAAAAAATCATCCAAGAACGTGCTTACTCAAATGAAAAAATTTCATTCATCTGGGATTCAGCCGTTGAGGAAGTTTTGGGCAATGACATGAAGATTACAGGCGTCCGGATTAAAAATCTGAAGACGGGTGAGATCAGTGAAAAAGCATTCGGTGGCCTGTTTGTCTATATCGGTATTGATCCGATGACAGATACCGTGAAAGATCTGGGGATCACGGATGAGATTGGCTGGATTATCACCGATCAAGGCATGCAAACTAAAGTACCAGGCATCTTCGCAGTCGGAGATGTCCGTCAAAAAGACCTCCGCCAAATCACGACAGCAGTCGGAGAAGGTGCACTCGCAGGTCAAGGCGTCTACAAATACATTACAGACAATGCCTAAGATAGTAACAGGTATTAATCTTTAAATAAGTAAAAAGAATCGAGAGGTTCTTTTTACTTATTTAAAGCAAAGAAATGATTTTTATGGTATACTGATAATGTGATGGCTATTTTGACCATCAGGATTTTTGGTAATCCCTAGGATTTGATCGGATCGGATCAAAAATAGCCAAATGTCGGATGTAGAAATGTAGAAAGTCGGAGAAGATGATAAAAGTTATTTACGATATTTTAATTGCAGTCCTACTTATCTTGTCAGCAATTTTAATTGTGTCAATTATGATTCAACCCTCTAAACAAGACAGCGCTGCAAGTGCCTTTACAGGCGGTGGCGATGAACTATTTGAGCGCCGTAAAGCACGAGGCTTTGAAGCCGTGATGCAACGTTTTACTGGTGTGATGATTGGACTTTGGCTGCTTGTCGGTTTTGCACTAGTTGTTTTATCTACCAGATAATGACGGGACTCTCTAAACTTTGTGCTTGATAGCCGTTTAACGAGACAGGATAGATGAAGCGAATCTTGCTTGATCTATTGCACCATTGTCAAAAACGGTTTGAGCAGTAGAGGAATAGATGACCCTAAAGAAAGGCTGGGATAAACTCTCGGCTTTTTGTGTTATCACAAGGCAATAATATGAGTTTCAAACTCTAAAAAATAGAAAGAATATATGAAATTAAGTAAAAAAGTAACGGATTTTTTGGCCCAGATGCCATCAAAATCAATCTCGCCAAAAATGTTAGCGACTAATTTAGGGTTAGCTGACAATGCTGGCGATTATAAGCATTTGCTCAAAACAATTGCCCAATTAGAAGAAAGTAAAGCCATCGAAGTGACGGCTGCAGGCAACATTGCCCTGCCACAGCCAGAAGCGGAAGTCCTAGAAGGGACTTTCTCTGCCAACCCGCGTGGCTTTGGCTTTGTCAGAATCGGTGAAAATGAACCAGATGTCTTTGTCAAACGTGGTAATACCAAATTTGCCATGAATGAAGATGTCGTTGAAGTCAAAATTACCTCACCAGCTAACCCGCTTAAAGGCAATGAAGCTGAAGGTAAAGTCGTGGCCATTAAATCGCGCGCGGTGACAAGCCTTGTCGGTGAATTTTATGCTTTTGACGAGGAAGAGAAGAAAAACAGTGGCTCGCTTTTAGGCTACGTTGTCAATAAAAACAAGAAAATTCCCTTTAGAACCAATATTTCTAAAAAAGGCCTGCACCCAGAAGTTGGCGATATTGTGCGTGTGGAGATTACCCACTATCCTGACCGCGACTTTCCAGAAGTCTTGCAAGGTCTCGTCACTGAGATTATCGGTCAAGCAACGGATACAGGGATTGACGTTTTAGAAGTTTTGGAGTCGCTCGGCATTCCATCACCATTTCCAGAAGACGTCATCGCTGAAGCCAACGCTGTCCCAGATGAAATCGAAGAAAAAGATATCATCGGCCGTGTTGACTATCGTGATGAAATTACTTTCACCATTGACGGCGCAGATGCCAAAGACTTGGATGATGCTGTCCATATCAAAGCCCTCGATAATGGCAACATCGAGCTGGGCGTGCATATCGCCGATGTTAGCTACTATGTGACAGAAGGCTCAGCCCTTGATCGCGAAGCCCTCAACCGTGGCACATCGACTTACGTCACTGACCGTGTCGTACCGATGTTACCAGAACGTTTGTCAAATGGCATCTGTTCTCTGAATCCACGTGTGAATCGCTTCACGCAGTCATGTGTCATGGAAATTAACCCTGACGGCCAGGTTGTTAATTACCAAATTTCTCAGTCTGTGATTAAAACAACGGAACGCATGACCTACTCTGATGTCAACGAAATGCTGGCTGGCAATCAAGAATTTTTGGAAAAATTTGCGGCGATTGCTGAATCAGTCGAACAAATGGCCAAACTTCATGCCATTTTACTAGCCATGCGTGCCCGTCGTGGGTCAATCGACTTTGAAACGCAAGAAGCGAAAATCATCGTTGATGACCTCGGTAAACCGATCGAAATTCAAGTCCGCAAACGTGGGACTGCTGAGATGATGATCGAATCATTCATGTTGATTGCCAATGAAACCGTTGCGCGGAGCTTTGCGACACGTGAATTGCCATTCATCTATCGTGTGCATGAGCATCCAAAAGCTGACAAATTAACCCGTTTCATCGATTTTGCCTCAGTCTTCGGCATTCCTTTGAAAGGGACACCTGAAAAAATGCAGTCAAAAGACCTGCAAGATTTCATGCTCCAAATCAAAGGTCAACCCGGCGAAATCGTACTCTCAACCATGCTTTTGCGCTCAATGCAACA
The DNA here is from genome assembly GCA_047833645.1 of Lactococcus sp. GTDB lineage: Bacteria > Bacillota > Bacilli > Lactobacillales > Streptococcaceae > Pseudolactococcus. The sequence continues at coordinate 469,621 of CP181259.1, read as the reverse complement.
AGCGCGTTATGATGAAGATAACCTCGGTCACTTCGGTCTAGCTGCGGAATACTACACGCATTTCACATCACCGATTCGCCGTTACCCAGATTTACTGGTGCATCGCTTGATCCGTGCTGAAAGCCACCCGACGACTTTAGTTATTGAGCATTTCGAAGAAATTATCCCCGAAATCGCACAACTCACATCGTCTCGCGAACGCCGTGCCATTGATGCCGAGCGTGCTGTGGAAGCCATGAAAAAAGCAGAGTATATGGAAAGTTATGTGGGTACTGAGTACGATGTGACGATCTCATCTGTGACCCGTTTCGGTTTCTTCGTGTCGCTCCCTAATACCATCGAAGGCTTGGTCCACATGTCGACGCTAGGCGATGATTTCTACAATTTTAACGAGCGCGATCTGACCCTCAAAGGCGAGCGCACCGGCAAGGTGTTCCGCATGGGACAGCCGGTTAAAGTTAAGCTGGTCAAAGCCGATAAAATCACCGGCGACATTGACTTTGAACATGTCGATAGCGATTTAGACGTCGTTGAAGCTGTTGAAAAACGTAGTAGAGACAGTCGTGGTGGACGTGATTCACGTGATAAACGCCCTGACTGGAAGAAAAATAAAGATAAAGACAAGAAACCTTTTCATAAAAAAGGCGGCAAACCTGCTAGAAAAAAATAGGAGGCCGTTGGTAAATGGCAAAAGATAAAGTCAAAGATAATGTCGTCGCCCAAAATAAAAAGGCGCATTATGACTATGAGATTACCGAAACCTTTGAGGCTGGCATTGTCCTGACGGGTACAGAAATCAAGTCAGTCAGACAAGCACGCATCAATATCAGAGACGGTTTTGCGCGGGTTCGAAATGGTGAAGTCTGGCTCAGCAATGTCCACATCTCACCTTTCGATGAAGGCAATATCTGGAATGTCGATCCGACACGGAGTCGTAAACTCTTATTGCACAAGAAACAAATCGCTAAAGTCGAAGCTGAAATTTCACAGGCTGGCATGAGTTTTGTGCCTTTACGTGTCTACATCAAAGATGGTTTTGCTAAAGTCCTCATGGGTCTTGCCAAAGGTAAGAAAAATTACGACAAGCGTGAAACGATCAAACGTAAAGAACAAAACCGGGACATCGCTAAACAATTGAAAGCCTTTAACCGTTGAGCAATCAACGGTTTTTTTGATGCTGTCATCACAATAGTCAAAATATTTAGACATAAAATGTAAAAAAATGTTTACATTTTATCGAAAGTCGGCTATACTAAAATAGTTATAAAAGAAAATCACAAGACTGAAAGCGAAGTTAGTTTGACGTCTTTATCTATAAGGGGGAAGAAATGCTCACCAGCAACAAGAAACGGCAGATACCGATGATTGTATGGGTTGGCCTGTTTCTGATGATAATTGGGCTATCTGTTATCGTGTCGGTCAGTAATGGTCAAGCTGAGATTTCATTTTGGGATGTTGGTCGAATTTTAGTCAATAAATTTAGTCATGGCACCATTGGCGAGATTAAAGATTTGCCCGTCTCATCTGTCAACATTATCTGGTTTATCCGGATGCCTAGGATTTTATTGGCGATTTTTGTCGGCTTGGGTTTGGCCTTGTGTGGCACAGTCATGCAAGCAGTCGTCCAAAATCCACTCGCCGATCCCTATATTTTAGGGATTTCATCAGGCTCATCGCTTGGAACAACCTTTGCTATTTTGATTGGCTTTGGGTCAGGCTCAATTCTATCTCAATTTGGGGTTGGCTTAGGGGCTTTTGTTGGTGCTATGCTTGCGACCTTGTCGGTTTTGATGTTGTCAAATATCGGTGGTCGGATGACCAGTGTCAAGCTGATCTTATCAGGTTCAGTCATTAGCAGTCTATTTGGCTCAATCTCTAACTTAATCGTTTATCTGGCGGGTAACTCTGAGGGTATCAAGACAATTCAGTTTTGGCTGATGGGAAGCTTGGCATCGGCCTCTTGGTCTAAGTTAGGCATGGTGATTGTGCCTGTTTTACTGGTTTTGGCCTTCTTTTTGACCCAATCACGAATTTTAAATGTCATGCTTTTGGGAGATGAGGCAGCGATTACATTAGGCGTGTCACTCGGCAAATACCGCCGGGTCTACATGGCGATGACCTCGCTGATAACAGGACTCATCGTCGCCAATTCAGGCATGATCGGCTTTGTCGGCCTCATTGTGCCACATATTGTTCGTGGCTTGTTTGGTAGTGACCATAAGGTGACCCTACCTTTAACAGCCATTTGTGGTGCCTTATTTATGATTTGGGCGGATTTAATTTCTCGGATTTTGATCCATAATGTGGAGCTGCCGATTGGGATTATCACAGCCATGATTGGCGCACCGTTATTTATCTACATTATCATTAAAAAAGGTTACAGTTTTGGGGGCTAAAGATGAAATTATCCATTCGAAATCTTGAGATAGAAGTGGCGCATCAGTCGATTGTGCGTCAGGTTTCCCTCGAGGTACCGGATCAAAAAACCGTCGGTCTCATTGGTGCCAATGGGTCAGGCAAATCGACATTGTTAAGAAGCATTTACAAGAGTATCGCCCCAACACAAGGGACGATTTATATTGATGACATCGATGTTTTGAACTCACCTAATAAAAAGGTAGCCAAACATCTCGGTGTCGTCGGCCAGTTTAATGAACTGAATTTTGACTTGACGGTCGAGCAGATGGTTCTCTTAGGGCGGACACCCCATAAGAAGATGATGGAAGCGGATAATCTCTATGATCACCAACGCGTTCAGGAAGCACTCTTAAGAACCAATCTGATGAACTACAAAGACAGAAGTTACATCTCCTTGTCTGGTGGCGAAAAGCAACGGGTGATTCTAGCCAGAACCATTGCCCAGGAGCCTCAGATTATGATTTTGGATGAGCCGACCAACCATCTGGATATTCGCTATCAGCTGGAGATTTTGACGGCAGTTCAGGATCTCAACATCACGACCTTTGTTGCCCTGCACGATTTGGAGTTGACGGCGTGTTATTGTGATTACATCTATGCGCTGAAAAATGGGGAAGTCATCGCGCAAGGGACGCCTGAAACGGTCTTGACAGAGGCGCTAATCGCTGAGATTTATCAAGTCAAGTGTCAAATTTATGAAAATCCCATCACGCATCAACTGGGCTTTCATTATTCAATATAGGATAAAGGTATAAAGTACTTTGAGCGGCCGTAGTTCGCGAATGACCCAGCTTGGACGGAGCGCCAGTGGAGGTCAAGTTTCAAGTCTTCACAAAGTGAAGGCGCAGAAAGGGAAAAAATGAAAAAAATAATAACAGCAACCGTTTTAGGGTTATCAGTTTTGACATTAGCAGCCTGTGGTCAAAAGGCGACAGAGAAGTCAGCAGCAACAGTCAGTCAATCAGACCAAACAACCTATCCGCTAACGATTAAGAACTACAAAAAGAGTGTTGGTAGTGATTCGAAAGCGGATCCGACTTGGCCTGAAAGCACGCAAACCTTCACCCACGCCCCTAAAAAAGTGCTAGCAAATACCCGTCCGATGGCTGAACTTTTACTCCATCTCGGACTTGAAAAATCAATCGCGGGTGTCGGGGCTGTCTTTGGTGAAAAAGACGAAAGTGTTGAAGCGGAATTTGACAAGCTTAAAAATCTAGGCGATAACTATATTCCACAGGAAACAGCTTTATCTGTCAATCCTGACATGGTCTTTGGTCGCGGAGGCTTATTTGAAAAATCTGAGTGGGGCGTTGGGACGGTTGAGTCATTGAATGAGATGAACATTCCGACCTATATCATGAAGACTTCTATAAAAGGTGGGACATTTGACTCCATTTATGGGGACATTGATAACCTCGGTAAGATTTTTGATGTCAAACCTGCTGCTGATAAATTTAAGGGTGAGTTAAAAGCACGGGAAGCAGCGCTGAAAGACAGTCTGAAAGATGTCAAGAAAACGCAGACTTTTGCCTATATCCATTCCAATGACCCTGCGGACATCAGTGGCTATTCACTAACTGGCGATACCTTCTCAGTCAGCTTATTCAAACTATTGAAACTCAAACAAGCCTACGATGTACCGACAGGAACCGTTAGTATCGAAAAAATCATCGAATCTGATCCAGATATCATCATCATTCCAAAATGGGATGAGACTAATAACGCTGAAAAAACAGTTAAAGGCCTTTACAGCAGTGATAAAGTGTCAAACCTAAAAGCCATTAAAAATAAAAAAGTTTACATCTTGAACTATAATTATATGTTTGGCTATGGCTACCAATCCCTTGCCGGATTTGAAGAGTTTGCCAAAGTCGTCTATCCTGAGCTTGCCAAAAAATAAACGAGGTAATCAAATGACAGAAACAATTCATGATGTCATCATTGTCGGTGGCGGACCATCTGGTCTTTATAGTAGCTTTTCCTGTGGTGTCCGTGGCTTAAAAGTGAAGCTACTTGAAGCGCGCGCCACACTTGGGGGCAGAATGCCCTTGTATCAGGAGAATATCATCTGGGACCTGGGTGGCGCACAAGGCAAGCTAGCCAGTGACATCACTGGCAATTTGCTGGATGCCGTTCAGCAATTCTCGTCAGATATTGTCTACAACCAACAAGTGAAGACCATTAAAAAGGAAGCGACTGGCTTCACCTTAACCAGTCAAGACGGTCAACAACACCAAGCTAAAACCGTCATCCTGGCTTCAGCGCTAGGGATCATTCAGCCTCGAAAACTGAAAATCCCAGATGCCTATGAGAACTTACACTACCCTGTGAGCGAGGTCGTGAACTTCAAGGCTTACTCGGATCAAACCGTCCTCCTTTATGGGAATCCCGATTCCCTGTCAAGCTATGCGCTCTTGCTCCAACAAGTCGCGAAAGCGGTGATTTTAGTCACGAAAAAGACAGATTTTCCAAATGCCGAGCATTTTGCGGCAAATGTGACTGCCTTGACGAAAGTTGAGGTAAAAGATTTTGCAACGGAAGGGGACTTCATCTCTGCCGTGATCTTATCCGATGGCCAAGTCATCCCTGTTTCGCAAGTCTTGATCCATCTGGGCATGAAACGGGAAGCCAACACGATCACGTTTGAGAACTTCGACTTAGCAACCGTTGACCAACACGGGCATGACTTCATTCAAAATGCTGCAGATGCAACAACATCTACTGAAGGTCTATATGTCGTCGGTGACTTAGGCAGCTATCCTGACAAGGATTATATGTTAGCGGCTTGTCTGGCAGAAGGGGCAAATGCAGCCAGTCAAGTTGCCCGCTATCTGGACGAGTCAGCAGAGGCAAAACTCATTGTTTCCACCCATAATGAGGTTTTTAAGACGAAGAATCAAGCCTTGGTCTCACAATACTTTTCTTGATCTAAAAGGACGCCGATAAAGCGTCCTTTTACCATTCTTTTACATCTTTTTTACAAAAAATCGTCGGAACTTTTACACAAGATTTGGTGATTCAGCGGTATAATTATTTTTGTAAGGCAATGGTGCCTACGAAAAATAAAAAAATGACAAACATTAAAAAGAGAAATTGCTAGCTTAAGCCTATCCAAGCTTGAGTGAAAAGCGCTTCTGATTTTAGTGGGCGTTAGGTCTTGTAAAGGGAAAAAATCATGAAAAAATCAGTTTTGATCGCAGCAGCAGCCGTATCACTTTTTGCACTCGCAGCTTGCGGACAAAAATCTTCAGGCACTTCAACATCTTCTTCATCCTCATCAACAGCTAAGGCTGAAAAAATCACGGTCGCAGGCTCAACAGCTTTGCAACCATTGGTTGAAGCGAACGTTGAGAGCTTTACACAAGAAAACACAAACTTGCAAATCACTGTTCAAGGTGGTGGCTCAGGTCTTGGTTTGTCACAAGTGTCAAGCGGCGCGATTCAGATTGGGAATTCTGACCTCTTCGCTGAAGAAAAAGATGCTAGCCTAGCAGAAAAAGTAAAAGATCATAAAGTCGCAGTCGTTGGTTTTGCACCGATTGTCAACAAAGACATCAAAGTTGATGGCTTGACATCAGCACAACTCAAAGACATCTTCTCAGGTAAAGTAACCAACTGGAAAGAAGTTGGCGGACAAGATCAAGCGATCACAGTTATCAACCGTGCAGAAGGTTCAGGCACACGTTTCAACTTCGAAAAATATGGTCTTGACAATACAAAAGTTGTTAAAGCAAGCGAACAAGATTCATCAGGTGCAGTTGTTCAAATGGTTTCTCAAACACCAGGTGCGATCAGCTATGTTGCTTTCTCAAATATCAAAGACACTGTTAAAGCACTTGAACTTGACGGCGTGAAACCAACTGAGAAAAATGTTGCGAAAAATGACTGGAAAATCTGGTCTTACGAGCACATGTATACAGAAAAAGGCAACACAACAGATGGTCAAGAAAAATTCATCACTGCTGTGACTAAAAACAAAGCCCTCCTTGAAAAATTAGGTTACCTCTCTATCGAAGATATGAAAGTAACCCGCGATCAAGACGGTAAAATCAAATAATTCTAACCCACACGAAACCACTCAGGCTTCAAATCGTTCATGCATCAAATCAACAACATATCAACGAAACAAGTTTGACTCGTCAAATTTGCGGGTACATAGTCTAACTCCCCAAAAGTTTTTACACAAAATTTACATTTATCCCTAGCATAAATGTTAAAATAGAAGTATTGAACGATTTGGAGGAGTTATGAGGAGAAAGATAGTACTTTTGGCCTCAGCCATGGTGGTCCTTGCGACATTATCAGGTTGTGCCAAGTGGATAGACAAAGGTGAATCAATAACGGCTGTAGGATCTAGTGCCTTACAGCCTTTAGTTGAGTCTGCGGCTGAAACATTTGCCCAAGAAAATCCTGGAAAATTTATCAATGTCCAGGGTGGTGGCTCAGGAACTGGCTTGTCACAAGTTCAGTCTGGCGCCGTTCAAATTGGGAACTCGGATTTATTCGCGGAAGAAAAAGATGGGATTGATGCTAAAAAATTAGTTGATCATCGTGTTGCAGTCGTAGGGATTGCACCGATTGTCAACAATAAAGTCGGCATCAAGGCGCTGACAACTGATCAGCTACGTCAAATTTTCACTGGTGAAATCACCAACTGGAAAGATGTCGGTGGTAAGGATCTGAAAATTGTCTTGATTAATAGAGCCGCAGGTTCTGGGACACGTTCAACATTTGAACGTTGGATTATGGATGGCAAACAGGCCAAAAATTCTCAAGAGCAAGATTCGTCTGGGATGGTCAAATCAATCGTTGCCCAAACACCAGGTGCCATTAGCTATCTCGCTTTTTCTAATATTGATACATCAGTGACGAAACTGTCACTCGATGGCTACGACCCGACAACGGCCAATGTTGCTGATAACCATTGGCCGATTTGGGCGTATGAGCACATGTATACCAAAGGTCAACCTAATAGTCTGACTAAAACATTTTTAGATTACGTCTTATCTGATGCCGTGCAAGACAGTCTTGTTCAAAAAATGGGGTATATCTCAGTGAATCAGATGCACGTTGAACGTGATGCTGAGGGACATGTCACCAAAAAATAACACTGTCGCCTACTTTAAATGAGATGACTGATCTGGATGTTACAATCTAACCATCTCAACACTTCATATAGAAATTAAATCGAATGAAAAAAGAAAATATTCAAGAAAAGTTACTTTCTAAATCAAAAAATTCCCAACTTGAGAAATTTGGCAAGACCATTACCTTCTGTTGTATTGCTGTGATTGTCTTCGTCGTGGCCATGATTTTCTTCTTCGTGGCACAAAAAGGCTTTTCAACCTTTTTTGTCGACAAAATCAATCCTTTCAAATTCTTGTTTGGGACGACTTGGAATCCGTCAGAGCTTGGTCCCGACGGTAAACCCTTAGTTGGTGCGCTTCCGATGATTACGGGATCGCTAATCGTGACCGTTTTGTCTGCGATTTTGGCGACACCATTCGCCATTGGTGCTGCTGTCTTCATGACAGAAATCTCACCAAATCGTGGGGCAAAACTATTGCAACCAGTAATTGAGTTATTGGTCGGTATTCCTTCTGTTGTTTATGGTTTCATCGGCTTGACTGTCGTTGTACCAGCCATTCGTGGTGTCTTTGGCGGTACTGGTTTTGGTCTTTTGTCAGGTATCTTCGTTCTCTTTGTGATGATTTTACCAACTGTTACCTCAATGACCGTTGATGCCATGAAAGCCGTGCCTAGCTTTTATAAAGAAGCCTCACTTGGTTTAGGTGCCACACGGTGGCAGACAATTTGGCGTGTATTGCTTCGTGCAGCAACACCAGGTATTCTTACCGCTGTCGTATTTGGTATGGCCAGAGCCTTTGGTGAAGCCTTAGCCATTCAAATGGTTGTCGGTAACGCCGCAATTTTGCCAACAAGTTTAACATCCCCTGCGTCAACCTTGACTTCTGTCTTGACGCAAGGTATCGGGAATACGATCATGGGCACAGTTCAAAACAATGTCCTTTGGTCACTCGCGCTGATTCTATTACTCATGTCTTTATTATTTAATATTGGAATGCGCGCTATTGCGAAGAGAGGAAGCCTATAATGAATCCTAAAAAAGCTGATAAAATGGCAACAAGTGTCCTCTATGTGATTTCGGGCATTATCGTTGTGATTCTGGCCTCTTTACTTCTGTACATTCTCGTCCGTGGGTTACCACATATTTCTTGGCATTTCTTGACAAGTCCGTCAAAAGCTTATGAAGTCGGTGGCGGGATTGGTATCCAGCTCTTTAACAGTATTTTCCTACTCGTGATTACGATGATTATTTCATTTCCTTTGTCACTTGGTGCAGGAATTTATCTATCTGAGTATGCCAACCAAAATTCTTGGGTAACTAACTTGGTTAGAACATCGATTGAAATCTTGAGCTCACTCCCTTCAGTAGTCGTTGGTTTGTTTGGTTTCTTGATCTTCGTTGTCCAGTTCGGTTATGGCTTCTCGATTATCTCAGGAGCCTTGGCCTTGACTGTCTTCAACCTTCCTTTGATGACACGTAATGTCGAAGAATCGCTAAAAGCGGTGCATCATACGCAACGTGAGGGTGGCTTAGCTTTGGGCTTGTCGCGTTGGGAAACAGTTTTACATGTTATTGTACCAGAAGCATTGCCGGGTATCGTGACAGGCGTTGTCTTGTCATCTGGTCGTATCTTCGGGGAAGCCGCAGCGCTCATCTATACAGCTGGTCAATCAGCCCCAGCGCTTGACTGGTCAAACTGGAATCCCATGTCAGTCAGCTCACCCATTTCGATTTTCCGTCAGGCAGAAACATTGGCCGTTCACATCTGGAAAGTTAACGGTGAAGGTACTGTACCAGACGGTGCAGCAGTTTCTGCAGGAGCTAGTGCAGTCCTCATTATCTTTGTGCTTTTGTTCAATTTCGGTGCACGCTTTATCGGCAAGAAAATTCATAGCAAATTGACAGCATCGTAAAACAGAAAAAGAAACAGGAAGAAAGACTTTGAGCGGACGTAAGTTCGCGATGACCTTGCTTGGCAGGAGCATCAGCGGAGGTCAAGTTTCAAGATTTCACGTAGTGAAGTCGAAGAAAGGAAATGACGATATAATGGCAACTTATGATTGGCAAGAACGTCATATCATTGGTCTTGATGGCCGTGAAATTGCCCTTGAAACAAAAGATTTACATGTCTACTACGGTAGCAACGAATCTATCAAGGGAATTGATATGAAGTTTGAAAAAAATAAAATTACGGCTTTGATTGGACCTTCTGGTTCTGGTAAATCAACTTATCTGCGTAGTCTGAATCGGATGAATGATACGATTGCTATTGCAAAAGTCACAGGCGAGATTAACTATCAAGGTGTGGATGTGAATAAACAAAACGTCAATGTTTATGAAATGCGCAAACACATTGGCATGGTTTTCCAACGCCCCAACCCCTTTTCTAAATCGATTTATCGCAATATTACTTTCGCCCTAGAACGTCAAGGGATTAAAGATAAGAAAATTTTAGATGAGGCTGTTGAAACGTCACTTAAACAAGCAGCCCTTTGGGACCAGGTTAAAGACGATTTAGACAAGTCAGCTTTGGCGCTCTCAGGTGGTCAGCAACAGCGCTTGTGTATCGCACGTGCGATTGCGGTTAAGCCAGATATTTTATTAATGGACGAACCAGCATCAGCACTTGATCCGATTTCGACGATGCAGCTTGAAGAAACGATGATGGCACTTAAGGAAAACTATACAATCATTATCGTGACGCACAACATGCAACAAGCGGCACGGGCGAGTGATTATACTGGATTTTTCTATTCAGGTGATTTAATCGAATACGATAAGACAGCAAAAATCTTTACGCGTCCTGAGCTCAAATCTACTGGGGATTACGTATCAGGACATTTCGGTTAAGTAGTCTGGTTGCATGGTTGAAAATGTCGTAAGACGTTGCAAGCCCCATATATGCACCTGACCTAAAAGATTAAGGAAACATTATGACAGAACCTATTTTAGAAGTGAAAGATTTGTCGCTTTTCTATGGCAAAAAGCAATCTTTATTTGATATTAACATGGATTTTTATCCGGGCGAGATCACTGCCTTGATTGGACCTTCGGGATCAGGCAAGTCGACGCTTTTACGGTCTATTAATCGGATGAATGATTTGGTGCCATCTGCTAAAGTGACGGGCAAAATCATGTATAAGGACGGTGATATTTATAGTTCGAAAACGGATATGGTTGAGCTGCGTAAGGAAATCGGTATGGTTTTTCAACAGCCTAATCCTTTTCCCTTTTCTATCTATGAAAATGTTATTTATGGCTTGCGTCTCAAGGGCGTGAAGGACAAGGCGATTTTAGATGAAGCGGTGGAAGAATCTTTGAAAGCCGCAAATATCTGGGATGAAGTTAAGGATAAACTCCACAGTTCAGCACTAGGACTTTCAGGTGGACAACAGCAACGTGTTTGTATCGCACGGGTTCTAGCTGTTAATCCTGATATTCTCTTGCTAGATGAACCGACATCAGCACTCGATCCAATTTCCGCTGGTAAAATTGAGACCATGCTGTTAGACTTAAAAGAGCGTTATACGATTTTAATCGTGACTCACTCGATGCAACAAGCCAGCCGGATTTCTGATCGGACAGCCTTTTTCCTAAATGGTGAGCTGATCGAGTATGACAAAACTAAGAAAATTTTCTTGGATCCAAAAGAACAGTCAACATCGGACTATGTGACAGGTAAATTTGGTTAGGAAAACAAGCCATGAAAATCACAGCATTCATCGCCAAAAAATTTGCTAAGCCAGATGGTTTGACAGGAGTAATGGTGAGTTATGTTATGAACCAGATGAACCGAAAACAGTATCGGATGGTAGAAGATCACTTAGCGCTTTCATCTCAGGATACAGTTTTAGAAGTTGGTTTTGGGAATGGCACCTTGATACGTCGCCTATCAAAGCAAGCTTTTCATCAGCTTTATGGCATTGATATTTCAGATGATATGTTGGCGCTTGCGAGCAAGAAAAATGCCAGTAAAATTTCTGAAAATCGTGTGATATTAACCAAAGGATCAGTCGAGCAATTAGCTTATAAAGCCGATTTTTTCGACAAAATCTATACAGTCAACACTATTTATTTTTGGCAAGATATTTCGCAATGTTTGTCGGAAGTTTGTCGTGTGCTAAAAAAGGATGGAAGATTTATTAATGTCCTTTATGATAGCGACTATTTAAATAAAATACCGATGACCAAGTATGGTTTTACATTATATACGATTGACGTCTTGGTTGCTTTGGCGGAAGCCAATGGTCTAGCTTTAAGTCAAACGGTACAGAAAAAGGGTGCTTGTTGTTTGATTTTTGAGAAAAAATAATGCTAATGAAAGTAAGAATAAGGAGCGTTTATGTTAAGAACACAATTTGAAGAAGAACTTAATAAACTACACAATCAGTTTTATTCGATGGGTACGCAAGTGTCTGCTCAAGTGAATCGTTCTGTCCGTGCTTTCGTCAGTCACGATCGTGATTTGGCAGAAGACGTGATAGAAGCTGATCAACAAATCAATGATCAAGAAACAAAATTGGAAACGAAATCACTAGAAATGATTGCCTTACAGCAACCTGTTTCACATGATTTGCGGACGATTATTACTGTCTTGAAAGCTTCATCAGATTTGGAACGTATGGGAGACCACGCGGTTTCAATCGCCAAAGCTACGATTAGCTTAAAAGGTGAAGAACGGATTCATGTTGTTGAGGAAGACATTTCACTTATGGGTGAGCGTGTTAAATCAATCGTGGATGCGGCACTCAATGCCTACATTCAAGGTGATGCTGATCGCGCACGCGAAATCGCACTCTGGGATGACACGGTTGACCAAATGTATGGTGAGATTCAAAACAAAACATTATCAGCTATGGAAGAAAACAAGGAAACGATTACGACAGGTAAAGATTACTTGTTGACAATTATGTACTTGAAACGGATCAGCGACTACGCGAAAAACCTTTGTGAGTGGATCGTTTATCTGAAAACTGGTAAGATTGTTGAATTGTAAGTTAGAAAAAGATAGCACAATTGCTTTGTCAGTCACAGCAGTTGTGTTTTTTGTATGCTTTGTGAATCAAATTGTGATGTGATTGTATAACTGGTTGCTAAATCGACTAATTCAATCTCTTATCTAGTCGTTTTGACTTATTTTAAAAATGTTAATGGCTCTTTTGCTAATTTAGCAATACTTCGTTGACAGGAAGGATATCAATTTAGTATTCTTTCTTTGATTACTAGTTTTTATGTGATTGTATGATTTATTAGACAAGAAAACCTGTTTTCGGCTTTATAATGTGATAAAATAACAGATAGCTTCATCAGTGATTAAGGCATAAGGACAGGATATGATATCAAATATAGAACGAATTTTCACGGATAAAACATTTTTAGTAACGCTAGTTTTAGCCATTTTGGCTTTAAGCCTTGGCACTATTCACCTAGCGGATATTGATTTGAAAACGATTCTCGCCTTGCTTACTCTCATGATCACGATTGCCATCTACGAGAAGTTACATCTGCTTAGATATATGGCAAATGTGATCATCGAGAAATGTCAGTCAATTAGGGCGATTGTTATGGTGATTCTGCTATTTTCATTTTTCGGGGCCATGCTGTTTACCAATGATGTCGCGATTTTAACACTGATTCCGATTGTTTTTAATATCAGAAGGCAGGTCAAGTTGCCGACGATTGGGTTGGTGAGTCTGATGACGGTTTATGCCAATCTTGGCAGTGCTATGACGCCTTTTGGCAATCCTCAAAATCTTTATCTGGTGTCTTATTTTCATTTGGACATCTTGGGTTTTTTAAAGCTGTCGCTACCGATTGGCTTGATTAGTTTGGCAACGCTTTTTATCGTTCTGTTCGGTTTTTCAAAAGCTAAAATAGCCGCTGTAAAAACACCTCATATCGCCATAAATCTTACCCAAGTTATCATATTAGTTGTGACGACCTTGATCGTCCTTATGGGTGTTTTATCAGTCATCTCGATTTGGTTTGCCTTGATTGCTAGTTTAGCCTGCGCTTTCTGGATTAAGGGTGAGATTGTAGCAGAAGTGGACTATGGCATCATTTTGACTTTTATCAACTTCTTTATCATCGTGGGTGCGGTCAGTCGGATTCCCTTGATTCATGATTTTCTGGCGACTTATATGACGCATAACACTTCAGTCTTTACCACGTCGGTAGGCATGAGTCAGGTCATCAGTAATGTCCCTGCTGCAGTGCTTCTGTCAAAATTTACTGATCATGTAGCAGCTCTCTATCTAGGTGTTACAGTGGGTGGTCTGGGTACTTTTATTGCCTCTCTAGCCAATCTCCTTGCGCTCAGACAGTATCAGGCATTTGTTCATGATGGCACAGTCAAAAAATTTATCCGGCAATTTACCTTGATCAATGTTGTCTATCTGGTTATCTTTTTCGGTATTGGATTTGTTTTAGTGACAATTTAATTTTTTCGAGTTAAATGTCTTTACAAAAAATCAGGCACATAGTAATATTGACTTATCAACTGTTGACCGGTCAATAATAGTTGGAGAAGGGAGGGATCGCCTTGACACTTGTCAATAAAAGTAAGTTACTCTATCAATTAAAGCTAGCCAATCAGGAATTGGTCAGTCGGTTTGAAAAGTCTACTGGCTTTAGTATCACGCGCTATGAAATGCTCTTATTTATCAATGCGCAGGGGCCTTGTTCGCAAACGCAACTGCAGCAGGAGTTAGGCATCGATCGCGCGGCTGTGACCCGTCATCTCAAGCGACTACAGGATTTATCCTATGTCACACGTAAACGAAATGATCTCAACAATCGAGAAATCTATGTTCAGATTACTGATCTGGCTCAAAAAGAACTCGCTGACTGTGAGCAGCACCATGAGTCCTTGGAAAAGGACTTATACTTCGGCCTTAGTGATGCGGAAGAAGCGCAACTCTTAACTTTGTTAAATAAAATAAATAAATGAAAGAAGCTATATATAATGACTTTAAAAAATAATGATTTCTCAGATATCGCCTACAACAGAAAATCGATCCGTGTTTACGATGAAACGGTTAAAATTTCTCGTGAAGAAATGTTGGAAATGATCGAGGAAGCAACGCTTGCGCCTTCTTCAGTGAACATGCAACCTTGGCGCTTTGTCATCGTTGAAAGCGATGAAGCAAAAGCGACGTTGAAACCACTCATCCGTTTCAACACCCGCCAAAATGACACCTCATCAGCCATGATCTTGATCTTTGGCGACATGGAATGTTACGAATTTGGTGAAGAAATCTACGACAAAGCAGTTGCTGAAGGCAAGATGTCACAAGAAGTGCGCGACCAACAAATCGGCGCGATCATTCCTTACTACAAAAACTTCACAAAAGCGCAAATGAACGATGTTGTTAAAATCGACGCAAGTTTGGCTGCGATGCAATTAATGTTGAGCGCACGTGCACACGGCTACGATACTAACCCAATCGGTGGTTTTGAAGCGGATCAAGTCGCAGCAGCTTTCGACTTGGATCCAGAACGTTTCGTACCTGTTATGGTCTTGTCACTCGGTAAAGCAGCAGAAGTCGGCTACGATTCAGTCCGCTTGGCTGCTGATAAATTTACGACATTTAAGTAATCACACTTTCATCTAAAAGGGAGAAATTAAAATGACAATTTTATCTACTGTACTCGCAACTTTAGTGGCGCTTGAATTCTTTTACATCCTGTATATCGAAACTATCGACACAACATCTGATGCAACGAGCCGTATTTTCAACATCGCTAAAGCTGACCTTAAAAATGAGACGATCAACGTCCTCTTGAAAAACCAAGGCGTCTACAACGGCTTGATTGGTTTGGGCCTACTTTACAGCATCTACATCTCATCCGCATCACTCGAAATGACGCGCCTCATCTTGATTAACGTCACCCTCGTTGCCCTCTACGGTAGCGTGACCAGCAATAAAAAAATCATTTTAACCCAAGGCGGTTTAGCCATCCTTGCGCTCATCGCGACTTTTATTAACTTTTAAGCAATAGCATCTGAAAAGCACTTCGGTGCTTTTTTGTTACCCACAATTTTGCCTGAAATATGGTAAAATATGTAGGAAAAAGGTTGAGCTGACGCAGACGACCAAACGAAAAGAACGCATGAGGTGAAAATGGAAAGTTTAGAAAAATACGTCGCATTTGACTTAGAATTTAACACAGTTGATGACGTCGAGCATCTGATTCAGGTGTCGGCAGTTCGTTTTGACAATGGCACTGAAACGGCAGATTTCGATGCTTTTGTTTACTCGGATGTCCCACTTAACTCTTTTGTTGTGGGGTTGACTGGCATTACGCAAGAAAAGGTTTTGACAGCAGCCAAGGCCGAAACCGTCTTAGCAGACTTGAAAGCTTTCGTTGGGGATTATCCTGTTATCGGTTATAATGCCAATAAATCCGACCTTCCGATACTACTCGCGAATGGTCTCGATTTAACCGATGCTTATGCTTTAGACGTCTATGAAATTGCTGATAGCATGCGCGACAATAAACTGCATGGTATGAAGAACTTCCAGTTAAAATCTTTGGCTGAATTTTTCAATGTTGCAGAGAAAAATGCCCACAATGCTTTGGCCGATGCCAGAATGACGGCGCGTGTCTATGAAGCTATGAAAGACACGCAAGAGGCTGAGAAACTGTTGAGCCAGCAAAATGAAAAAGAGATTAACGATGACGATAATCCCTTTGCTGGTTTGGCTGGTTTGTTTTAAGAGTGGGTTAGAAATGCCCAACCATCGCAATCAAGGTGTCCGTGATTTCTCGCGGACTTTCTTTTTTACCACGTTTGATCCAGAGCTGGACCATGCCAAAGATGGCGTGAGCTGAATAGGTGGTTTGATAATCAATCCTGACCTGATCCAGTTTTTTAGGAGCCAAATGTGGTGGTATGACCGTGGTCAACAAGGTTTTGAGTTTTTGACGGAGGTAGATATGAATCTCCCGTGTGCCATTTTCAGAGAGTAGGGCTGATAAGACGGATTCCTGATAGAGGAAGTCAAAAATTTCAAAGATGGCATTGCGGACATCCGTGCCATTTTGATCAAAAATCGTCTCAACTTTCGTGAAAAAAACGCGTTGATACTGATCGATCATTTCATATTTATCCTGGTAGTGGGTGTAAAAGCTAGAGCGGCTAATCCCTGCACGTTTGACCAATTCCGTTGTTGTAATTTGATCAAACGTTTTTTCTTTGAGTAAGGCGCTCATCGCCATTTCGATTGCCTGACGGGTTTTGATAATGCGTATATCAGTCATGTTGAAAGCCTTTTCTATCTCTTTTTTAAAACAATAATGTACAGAGTGTCCATTATCCTGTCTCAAATACTTGCTATCTCATCTACAAGTATTATAATAAAAAAGGTAAAGAAAGACAAGGTGTCCAAAAAGAGAATTTGAAGACATAACAAAGGAGATAGTAATGATCAAAAAAGAATGGCAGGCCATCTTTAAAAATAAATTTTTTATCGTCATCATTGTTGCCCTAGCAACGATTCCAGCCCTTTATAACCTGATATTCCTTAGTTCCATGTGGGATCCCTACGGTAAAATATCAGACTTGCCAGTAGCCGTGGTCAATGAAGACCAATCGGCAACGGTCAACGGCAAAACAGTTAATCTAGGCGACGACCTAATCGATGAACTCGGCAAAAGTCATGATTTAGATTATCACTTTGTCAGCAACAAGACCGCACAAAAAGGCCTCAAAGACGACAAGTACTATATGCAAATCACCATTCCCAGTGATTTTTCAAAAAATGCGGGCAGTCTCGTCAGTAATGATCCGACCAACGCCGTGATTCATTACCAAACCTCTGTCGGCCATAACTTCATCGCCAGCAAAATGAGCGACTCTGCGATGGAAAAACTCAAAGAAAAAGTCTCTGAGAACATCACCAAAACTTACACCCAAACAATTTTTAAAAATCTGACAACCCTGTCAGACGGTGTGACACAAGCAGCAGATGGTAGCGATCAGTTGGTCAATGGGAGTGGCGACTTAAAAACAGGTGCCAACCTAATCGCGACTAACTTAGATAAACTCTCAACCTCAAGTTTGACCTTTAAAGATGGTGCAGAGACCTTGAATGTAGGCATCGGTCAATACACCGAAGGTGTTTCAACACTCGCAACAGGTGCCAATGACCTATCCCAAGCCGCTACTAACTATACCAACGGTGCGACACAAATCGCTAACGGCAACAGCCAATTGAATACGGCATCTGGTCAGTTATCAGAAAAACTCAATGACATCGACCAATTAGTCAACGGCAGTACAGATTTGCGTAATGGCTTGAGTGACTTGTCTAATAAATTGACAGTGACGCCTGAAAAACAAGCGGCTATGGCCAAGTTAGTAAAAGGATTAGCGGATTTCAATACAAAAATTCAGGCTTATTACAATGGGATTCAAAATCCAGAGATTCAAAACACATTGAATCAGTATGTCGCAACAATTGGAGACGACATCCAACAGATACAAACAGATCAAGAAAATAAACTCTCTGAGTTAAAAAATACAGCTATCTATATAAATGCATCTGCTGACGATAAGGCAACACTTGAAAGATTAGTGTCGATTAATCAAAGTGACATTACCACGGCAAAGACTGCTATTGTTGCTTTACAACAAACACTGACCGTAATGAATACAACAACACTCGCTAATGTTAAGCAACTTGCTGATGGCAGTACCCAAGCAACACAAAGTGCCACTCAAGCCATCTCTGATTTATCAACAGGTCTAGCGACAGCCAAAAATGCTGTCGACACACAAGTTCTACCGGGTGCGCAAAAAATCAGCGATGGGACTGCCTTTCTCAAAAATCAATTAACAGCAGGCGTCTCACAATTTAGCGCAGCAACTGCGAAATTAAATACTGGTGCTCAAAATTTAGTCAGCAACAACGCTCAGCTCACAGCTGGTGCCGCTAAACTTGCGACCGGCGCCAACCAATTGAACCAAAACTCAGCTAAATTATTGGATGGTTCTGGCCAGTTAGCTGATGGTGCAGGTCAAATTTCGAATGGTTCTAGTCAACTTGCAACAGGTGCAACGACCTTAACGACTGGCATCGGAACCCTACAAAATGGGGCAAGGACATTAGCAACAGGTCTTGGTGAAGCGAAAACTAAACTCGCTGAAAACCAAACCAGCCAAACCAATGCTGAAAAAATTGCTAGCCCACTCAAAATTACCCATTCTGATAAAGACAATTCACCTAAAAATGGGGTTGGAATGGCACCTTACATGATGTCTGTTGCCTTGTTCGTTGGTGCAGTTGCGACTAACATGATTATCGCAGGTACTTTATCTGGTGAAAAGGCTAAAAATCGTCGGGATTACTTGCTAGCTAGATTGGCTGTTAATGGCGTGATTGCTGTCGGCGAAGGCGTACTAGTCTATCTCGCAGTCCATATGTTAGGCCTTTCTGCCAATCATGAATTGGCCATGTTTGGCTTCACGATTCTGGTCGCCTTCACCTTCATGTTCATCGTCACCTTCTTCAATACCTGGTTAGGTAAACCGGGTGCCTTCCTCATGCTAATCCTACTCTTGTTACAATTAGCAGCTAGTGCAGGGACCTATCCACTTGCCTTGACAGGTGTCTTCTTCCAAAAAATCAATCCTTGGATGCCCATGACTTACGCTGTGTCAGGGTTCAGACAAGTGATTTCGTTAGCAGGACACATTGGCCAAGACGTCGGAATTCTCCTCGTTTTGTCAATCGTCTCACTAGTGCTCCTAGCTTTCGTTGGTAACAAAAAAGCAGCTGGGACAAAAGCCCACTAAAAAATAGGCTATGAATGATTTCTGGTGTCACTCAGAATCGTTCACAGCCTATTTTTGTGTCATTTTTAGGAAAATTGTCAAGTGCAGCTTCAGAAATAATATGAATTTGGAATTGTTTTGCCAAAACAATACGAAATTGGTAAAAAAATTGCTGATTTCCTGTGAAATTGGTCATCTTTCTGAGAAAGATGACCAAAATGGTAAAAAAACTGCCGTTTTACTACGAATTTGGTAATCTTTCTGGGAATGATGACCGAAATGGTAAAAAAATGCTGATTTCCTGTGAATTTGGTAATCTTTCTGGGAAAGATGACCAAAATGGTAAAAAAACTGCTGATTTCCTGCGAATTTGGAAATCTTTTGCCAAAACAATACGAAATTGGTTAAAAAAATGCTGATTCCGTGTAAAATTAGCATTCTTTCTAAAAATAAATATGAAAAAAAAGCAAACTGGCTGGTTCAATTTGAACATTGCCGAGTATGCTTTTCTCTTTTGGTGGCTGAGGCTTTTGTCTCAGTCTTTTTATAAGAACAAACTTTCTAAAGTTCTGGCCACACCATCTTCATCATTGCTATAGGCAATCTGTTGATTAGCATGTGCAAGAAGGGTATCGCTGGCATTGCGCATGGCATAACCCGTGCCTGCTAGTTTGAGCATCTCAATGTCATTGTGCTCATCCCCAAAGGCGATGAGGTCTGAGGTGTCTTGACCGTTGATTTTGAGCAGATGTTTAAGTGCAGAAGCTTTGCTGACACCTTTAGGGACGACTTCTAAAATCCCATTTTGCCCACCCCAGGCGCTGACGCTGACCTGATTGCTGAAATAATCGTCGATGTGGCTGGCTAACTGCAATTTATCAGTAAAGCGCGTCTGAAGTAGGATAGCATTAGGATCGTCATCCAGTTTTTCCATCCGCATCTGATGATAGGGTTCGAAGTTGTTGATCCCGAAAAGACTAGGGCTCGCATGTTCAAAAGAGTTAATGAAGAATTTACGGCGAAATTCTGCTGCTAGGAAGTCAAGTTTAAAGGCCTGTTGTTTTTTAATCAAGTCAAAAACGAGGGATCTGTTGATGTGCTTAGACACAGCATGTTCCCATTGTTTACCGGGAACTGTGGTCATGGCACCATTAAAGTTGATCATCGGTGTTTCAAGATTTAAATCGTTGTAAATTTGAATCGCCATACGATAAGGACGACCAGTCGCGATGACGATCTGATGGCCTTCTTTTCTGACGGATTGGAAAATATTTTTGGTATAATCTGAGATGGTCACACCATCAGATTGTAGAGTTGTGCCATCGAGGTCAATGGCAATTAATTTTTTGTTTGTCATGTGTTGCGTTTGCGTGAGTTGACTTGGAGATAAACTCAACCTTTCTAGTGTCGATTTTGGTGCTCTTTAACTAGTATAACATTTTTCAGAAGGCGCGTCAGTTATAACAAAAAATTTTCAGAAAGTGGCGTTATCTTATAAAAATCCGAACATTTAATCAGGAAAGTCGGTTAATGCTCTCAATCTCTCTTGAAAGTCCGGATGGCATCTATTAGAATGGTTAAGTATTAATAATTTATTTTTTAATGGAAGAAGGATATTATGGATAAGTTTTTTAAACTTAAAGAGAGCGGCACAACAGTCAGTCGCGAGATTATGGCAGGTGTGACAACATTTTTTGCCATGAGTTACATTTTGTTTGTCAATCCGTCAATTTTGTCACAAACAGGCATGCCATATCAAGCAGTGTTCCTCGCAACGATCATTGCGTCAATCATCGGGACACTTATCATGGGACTTTTCGCTAATGTGCCTTATGCACAAGCACCAGGTATGGGGCTTAATGCATTCTTTACGTTTACCGTCGTTTTTGGCCTTGGTTATTCTTGGCAAGAAGCGCTTGCGATGGTGTTCATCTGTGGGATCATTAACATCTTGATCACAGTGACTAAAATCCGTAAAATGATCATCAAATCTATTCCTGAAAGCATCCAACACGCCATCGGTGGCGGTATTGGGGTTTTCATCGCTTATATCGGGATTAAAAATGCAGGTCTCTTGAAATTCACGCTTGACCCAGGGACTTACACAGTAGTTGGTAAAGGTGCAGATAAAGGAACTGCAACAATTGAAGGTGCATCATCAGCAGTACCAGCCTTGGTTAACTTTACAAATCCAGCTGTTTTGGTGGCAATTGTAGGGATTGTAATCACAACAGTCTTGGTTGTTAAAAATGTTAAAGGTGCCATCTTAATCTCAATCGTCGGGACAACTATTTTGGCTATCCTTGCCGGTGTAGTTGACTTGAGCGCCATTGATTTCAAAGCCAATTCTCTTGGTTCAGCTTTTAATGAATTAGGTCAAACTTTCGGTGCTGCTTTCAGCTCAAAAGGTATGGGATCATTGTTCTCAGATTCAGCTAAAATTCCACAAGTCTTGATGACAATTTTAGCCTTCTCATTGTCTGATACTTTTGATACCATTGGGACATTTATCGGAACTGGTCGTCGTACTGGTATCTTCTCAGCAGAAGACGAAGCAGCACTTGAAAATGGTTCTGGCTTCTCATCTAAAATGGATAAAGCTTTATTTGCAGATGCGACAGCTACGTCAATCGGTGCGATTTTCGGAACATCTAATACAACAACTTACGTGGAATCAGCAGCAGGTATTGGTGCTGGTGGACGTACTGGTTTGACATCTGTTGTAACAGCCATCTGTTTCCTCTTGTCATCAGTTTTACTCCCATTCATTTCAATCGTACCTAATGCAGCAACAGCACCTGTTTTAATCATCGTTGGTGTGATGATGCTTGGTTCATTTAAAGATATCAACTGGACAGATTTGGAAGAAGCAATTCCAGCATTCTTCGCATCAATCTTCATGGGATTGGCTTATAGCATCTCTTATGGT
Source organism: Lactococcus sp. (assembly GCA_047833645.1). Lineage (GTDB taxonomy): Bacteria > Bacillota > Bacilli > Lactobacillales > Streptococcaceae > Pseudolactococcus. The sequence continues at coordinate 447,406 of CP181259.1, read as the reverse complement.
ATCGCCGCAGGCTTCATCTTCTTCGCCATCACAAAAGTTGCGACTGGTAAAGCCAAAGAAGTTAGCCCAATCATCTGGATGGTCAATGCTTTGTTTATTCTTAACTTTATTATCTTGGCGATTATCTAATCTCTTTTTGGAAGAGCTGAGCATTTCGTGAAGCCTTACCAAATTGTGACAAAATCTTAAGGCGTTCGTAAACTATTACGACGTTTTTTTGTTATAATTTAAGAGGTAACGTTTTTAGTTAAGAAAGAAAGTAGGTCAGATTTTGACTTTAACACATAGAAGAAAGACCCGCGCTGTCATGGTTGGTGAGGGGCCGAATGCCGTCATCATTGGTGGTCGTAACAAAGTGATTTTGCAGTCCATGTGTACGACGAAGACACAGGATGTCGCAGCAACGGTTGAGCAGATCAATCAGCTGGAAGAGGCGGGCTGTCAATTAGTCCGTGTGGCGGTGCCTGATATGGAAGCTGCGCTTGCGATTAAAGAGATTAAAGCGCAGATTAATATTCCTTTAGTGGCAGATATTCACTTTGACTACCGCTTGGCTTTGCAGGCAATCGAGTCTGGTGTTGATAAAATTCGGATTAATCCTGGGAATATTGGTCGTAAAGACCGTGTGGCTAAAGTCGTTGAAGCTTGTAAAGCGCGTAACATTCCGATTCGTATCGGGGTCAATGCTGGCTCGCTTGAGAAGAAGTTTTTGCAAAAATATGGCTATCCAACTGCCCAAGGGATGTTGGAATCAGCGATTGAGCACGTTGAAATCTTAGAAGAACTGGATTTCCATGATATCATCATCTCGATGAAGGCGTCTAACGTTGAGTTGGCCCTTGAAGCTTACAAATTGGCGGCTGAACGCTTTGACTACCCCCTTCATTTGGGGATTACAGAGGCTGGCCCTTTGTTCTCTGGCTCTGTGAAGTCAGCAGCTGGTATGGGCGCGCTTTTGTCACTCGGCATCGGCGATACCATGCGGATTTCTTTGTCAGCTGATCCGCGTGAGGAGATCAAGGTTGGTCGCGAAGTCATTAAATCATTTGGTTTGATTGACAATGCAGCAACGCTCGTGTCTTGCCCAACTTGTGGTCGGATTGAAATTGATTTAATTCCAATCGCACAAGAACTTGAAGCATATATCGCCAATATTAAGGCGCCGATTACCGTTGCGATTCTTGGTTGTGGGGTTAATGGTCCTGGTGAAGCGCGTGAGGCTGATATCGGTCTTGCGGGTGGTGCCGGAAAAGGCATGCTCTTCAAAAAAGGTAAGATCATCAAGACTGTGGATGAAGCGGTCATGTTAGAAGAATTTAAAGCTGAAATTGATGCCATGTACAAACATTACCAAGAAACGGGTAAATTGCATGACGATGAAACGGTTGATGCGACAGAAGAGAATTAAATCCTAGAAAATCAAAAAGGCTAGGAGAATAATCCTCAGTCATTGAAAGAGAGAAGCAAATTAAGCCATCAAATTTGATTGGGCTAGTTTGCTTTTTCTCTTGTCTTACGAGAAAGCATCCTGATTTCACATAGAAACCCGCATTTTTTTAACCAATTTGGTCATCTTTCTCAGAAAGATGACCGAATCCACAAGAAACCCGCACTTTTTTAACCAATTTGGTAATCTTTCCCAGAAAGATGACCGAATTCACAAGAAACCCGCACTTTTTAACCAATTTGGTAATCTTTCCCAGAAAGATGACCAAATTCACAAGAAAACAGCTCCTTTTTAACCAATTTGGTAATCTTTCTGAGAAAGATGACCAAATTCACACAAGAACAGCTTTCTTATCAATTTCGCATCGTTTCGGATAGCCTAACCAGATTGCGCTACAATTGATCAAAAATGAGTTGTAACTAATGTCACATCATATCGAAAATCAGTCCTATCTCATTTGTAGAAGTCTTTTGTCCCAGTCCCTATTGTCCTCTGACATCAGTCAATTCGGAAAAACCGAACAATTACTCAGGATTATCTCCTAAATCATAGGATTTTACTATATTTTGCCTTGCAATAAGTGTAAAATAAAGGTCATGAGAGGTTTCTAAAGTCCCGTTGCAGCAAGTAACAGACCCTTAGAAATCACAGAAAAATTTAAAGAATGGTGCAAAATGACTTACGACGTAAAATCACTTAATGAAGAATGTGGTCTATTTGGTGTTTGGGGCCATCCCGAAGCTGCCAGACTCACTTATTTTGGCTTACATGCCTTGCAGCATCGGGGTCAAGAAGGCGCTGGCATCATTTCAAATGACAAGGGAAAACTCAAAGGTCACCGTGACCTAGGCCTCCTATCAGAAGTTTTCAGAGATGAAAAGCATCTTGAAAAGCTGACAGGTCATGCGGCGATCGGTCATGTCCGCTACGCCACTGCAGGTTCAGCGTCGATTGATAACGTGCAACCATTTCTCTTTAACTTCTACGACGGTCAGCTCGGTCTTTGCCATAACGGCAATTTAACCAATACGCGAACATTAAAGCGTGAGCTGGAATCCAAAGGGGCGATTTTCCACAGTAACTCAGACACGGAAATCCTCATGCACCTCATCCGTCGGGGCTTTTCAACCAACCTCATGGATAATGTCAAATCGGCCCTTAACACAGTTAAAGGTGGCTTTGCCTATCTTTTGATGACGGACGATAAAATCATCGCGGCCCTTGATCCCAACGGCTTCCGCCCACTCTCGATCGGTCAGTTGACAAATGGGGCTTATGTCATTGCCAGCGAGACCTGCGCCTTAGATGTCGTCGGTGCAAGCTTTGTTCAGGATGTTCTACCTGGCCAAGTCGTGACGATTGACGCCAAAGGCGTCCATGTGGATACCTATACAACTGACGTTGACATGAAAATCTGTAGCATGGAATTTATCTATTTTGCGCGCCCTGATAGTAACATCAACGGTGTCAACATCCACACAGCCAGAAAAAATATGGGTCGTCTGCTAGCCAAAGAAAATCCCCATATCGAAGCAGATATCGTCGTCGGCGTACCCAATTCATCGCTTTCTGCCGCCTCAGGTTTTGCGGAAGAGTCAGGCCTCCCTTACGAGATGGGCCTAGTCAAAAACCAGTACATCCAACGTACCTTCATCCAGCCCACCCAGGAATTGCGTGAGCAAGGCGTTCGGATGAAACTCTCAGGCGTCCGCAGTGTCGTTGCCGGCAAACGCGTCGTCATGGTCGACGACTCGATCGTCCGCGGGACAACCTCGAAACGGATCGTTAAGCTCCTCAAAGAAGCAGGTGCAGCAGAAGTCCACGTCGTCATCGCAAGCCCGCCACTCGCCTATCCATGCTTCTACGGCATTGACATCCAAACCCGCCAGGAGCTGATCGCAGCCAACCACACCGTCGACGAAATCAACGACATCATCGGCTCAGACAGCCTCCATTTCCTCTCGATCGACGGCCTCAAAGACGCCATCGGCCTAGGCGACCAAATCTGCACCTCCTATTTCGACGGCATCTACCCAACCCCACTCTATGATTACGAACACGATTATAACCTCGGGTTGAAAGAAAAAGTCTCCTTTTATTGAGCTGGAAAATGTAGTCTGAGATCATGCTCAGACTGCATTTTTATCATCTGGAGACATGTAGACGCAGCACACCATCGCCGAGTGAAATGCCAGCAAGTCGTGACAGGGGATATGCTATAATAAACTATGAAGATTTTACCCAAAGGCTTTAAGATTGGTGCAAGGACGGTTAAGACAGTTATTGCGGCCAGTCTAGCCATTATCATCGCCAATTTACTCCAACTAGAATACGCCACAGCGGCTGGTATCATTGCGATTTTGAGTGTCGGCAATACTAAAAAATCAACCTTTAAAAGTGGCAAGAATCGCTTGCTTAATTTTTTAGCGGCCATGGTTATCGCGGTTAGTTTGTTCTCGATTTTTGGCCACGGTGTCTGGGCTTTTAGTCTCTTTCTATTAATTTTTATCCCCTATTCGGCGGCCTGTGGCATGTCAGAAGGCATCGCCCCCAATGCTGTTCTAGTCACCCATCTCTTGATCGCACCGCAAATCACACCGCAACTCTTGCTCAATGAATTTCTCCTGAATTTTATCGCCATTTCTCTAGCCTTTATCGTCAATCTCAAAATGCCAAATTTCCAGGTAGAATTATCAGAACGAGAAAAACGCGTGGAGCACCATTTTCGAGATTTGTTTAAACGCCTGAGCTTTATCATGGCCAAACAATCTGAGCAAGCCCATTTTTTACATAAAGTAGAAGATTTAGAACACTATATTTCTGACAGCTTGGTCCTAGCAAGAACCCACATGGATAATCGATTTGGTGATGGTGCAGGGGCAAGCTATGATTACTTTGCCATGCGTGCCACACAAGTCGAAATTTTCCGGGAAATTACTGAAATTTTACTGCAAATCGAAGTCACCGTTCAGAAAGAACAACTAGCAGCCCTGACCCAACTCTTTAAAGCGATAGGTAAAAATTACGCTAAAGAAAACGACGGTCAAGCCCTCATGTCGCAAGTCGAAGCAACGCTAGATACCTATCGAGCCAGTGACTTACCAAAAACACGAGCAGAATTTGAAGCCCGCGCCAGACTCTTCCAAATCTTACAGCTGATTCAGACCTTTATCCAAATTAAGCGAGATTATATCTTAGAAAGTGAAATATAAGTGTGATGACCAAAAAACAAATCGAATCTTGTTTACTCCTGATGCTGACAGCCTTTATCTGGGGCATCGCCTTTGTCGCCCAGAAAGTCGGCACGACAAATGTTGGCCCGCTGACCTTTAGCGCCAGTCGCTATTTTCTAGGAGGCCTAGCCATCTTACCTTGTGCCTATTTCTTTGCGGATAAAAACATGACCAAGGCCAAACTCAAAACGTCTTTACTAGCCGGCTCTTTTTGTGGCGTCCTCCTCTTCATCGCCAGCTTCCTCCAACAAATCGGGATTCAGTACACGACCGTTGGCAAGGCTGGCTTCATCACCACGCTGTATATCATCATCATCCCCCTAATCGGCCTAGGCTTCAAGAAAAAAGTCAGCCTACGCATCTGGGTGAGCGTCGCCATCGCCCTACTCGGTATGTACCTCCTTTGCCTAGCCGGCGGCAGCTTCACCGTGCAAACTGGGGACTTCTATGTCTTCTTTTGCGCTATCGGTTTCGCCTGCCAAATTCTCTTTATCGACTATTACCTGCCCAAAGTCGAGCCGATTTACTTCGCCGTGACCCAGTTTTTCATCGCAGCGCTGATCTCCCTCGTTTTACTGCCCTTCTATGAACCCCTCGAGCTTTCAGGCATCCTCTCAGCCAGAGTCTCAATCCTCTACGCTGGCCTCATCTCAGCAGGGATCGGTTACACCCTGCAAATCATCGCCCAAAAGCACGTCAAACCCGTCGTGGCCTCCATGATCATGAGCCTAGAAGCCGTCTTTTCGCTCCTGGCAGGCTTCATCATCCTCGGCGACCGCCTCTCTAGCCGCGAACTCATCGGCTGTGCCCTCGTCTTTACTGCCATTATCCTAGCTCAGCTGCCGACCAAGTCGGTCAATGCCAAGGCAGACATCCTAACAGAGATCCTTTAAAAGCCAAACAAGCAAAAAATCCCCTATCCCAGTCAGCTAGACAGCATGACTCAGATAGGGGATTTTTATGATGGGGTCAAAACTGCCTTACTTGACAAACATGGCGTCACCAAAACTAAAGAAGCGGTAGTGTGCATCAATGGCGTGTTGGTAAGCTTCTAGGACAAACTCACGGCCAGCAAAAGCAGAAACGAGCATGACCAAAGTCGATTTAGGCAAATGGAAATTGGTTGAAAAGGCATCCACGACTTGGAACTGATAGCCGGGTTTGATGAAGATATTCGTCCAGTCACTATCGGCTTGGACTTTGCCGCCAAATTTTTGGGCAACGGATTCAAGCGTTCGGATCGACGTCGTCCCAACGGCAATCACACGTTTGCCCGCAGCTTTTGTCGCATTGATAATCTCAGCAGTTTCCTCAGGCAGGATATAAAACTCACTGTGCATATCATGCTCTTCAATGTTATCAACGCTGACAGGACGGAAGGTGCCGAGACCAACGTGCAAGGTCACCCAAGCGATGTTCACACCTTTGGCCTTAATCTGAGCCAAAAGGTCATCCGTGAAATGAAGGCCAGCAGTTGGCGCAGCTGCTGACCCATTTTCCTTAGCATAAACGGTCTGATAGCGGCCTTGATCCTTAAGTTTCTCATGGATATAAGGCGGCAGCGGCATCTCGCCCAGACTTTCGAGGACCTCTAGAAAAATGCCATCGTAGTTAAAGGTAACAATCCGACCACCGTGGTCTAGGCTATCGTCGACTACCGTTGCCGTCAAACGACCATCACCAAATGAAATCACAGTCCCATTTTTCAGCTTCTTAGCGGGCTTGGCAAGCACTTCCCAGGTATCGGCCACCGTATTTTTCAGGAGGAGGAGCTCGATATGACCGCCCGTATCGGCTTTTTGGCCATGGAGGCGGGCAGGTAGGACGCGTGTATTATTCAGCACCAGTGTATCACCAGCCTCTAGCTCATCGATGATGTTATAAAAATGTTGGTCCGTCATCGTTTGTGTCGCCTTGTCAATGACAAGCAGGCGGCTTTCAGAGCGCTTTTCAAGGGGCGTTTGGGCGATCAGGGCTTCGGGTAAATCAAAATTAAAATCTTCTATATTCATAAAATAAATTATATCATTTTTGAGATGTAAATGCTTGACAAATCGATCCAAGAGGAATATAATTGGTCTATACCAATAAAAAATAACGTTTGACCAAAAGGAGAGACCATGAAAATTATTAAAGTTAAAGATCAACTCGAAGGCGCTAAAGTCGGCCTGGACATCTTGAAAGAACAAATCGCAGCGGGTGCGCAAACATTTGGCCTGGCAACAGGGTCAACACCTGTTGAATTTTACAACCAAATCATCAACAGCGACCTTGATTTTTCTGATAAAACGTCGATCAACCTTGATGAATATGTCGGCCTTGATGGATCTGATGAACAATCTTACCGTTACTTCATGAGCCAACATTTGTTTAATGAAAAACCTTTTAAAGAAAACTTCTTGCCTGACGGGAAAGCCGCAGATTTAGAAGCTGAAACCAAACACTACGATGCCATTATCGACGCGCACCCAATCGATTTCCAAATTTTGGGTATCGGTCACAATGGTCACATCGGCTTCAACGAACCAGGCACATCATTTGATGTGACAACACACGTCGTTGACCTGACTGAAAGCACGATCAAAGCCAACGCCCGTTACTTCGAAAATGAAGCAGACGTCCCTAAAAAAGCAGTCTCTATGGGGATCGCAAGCATCATGAAATCTAAAACGATCGTCCTCATGGCTTGGGGCGAAGGCAAAGCTGACGCCATCCAAGCAATGGTTGAAGGCGACATCACAGAGAGCCTACCGGCATCAATCCTCCAAAAACATGATAACATCATCGTCATCGTGGACGAAGCCGCTGGGAAATTGTTGAAATAATATCAAGTTAATCTATTGAGACTGGGATAAAAGTCTCAGCCACTCAAAGGGAAAAGCAGACTGGGCAGTGAAATTGAAACGGCCAGTTTGTTTTTCTCTTTTTTGGTATTGTTTTGTCAAAAGAATACAGATTTCACAGGAAATGGTAAGAAAATCGTTGTTTTTGTGTGAAATTGGTAAGAAAATCGTTGTTTTTATGCGAAATTGGTAATCTTTCTGGGAAAGATGACCTAAATGGTTAAAAATGAAACTGGCCGTCTCAATTTGATGATCTTGTCTACTTTTCTCTTTTGCCACAGCCCCAATAGACCACACTAATGGTATGTCACATGTTAAGTTAAGAAATTGAGAGTGTAAGGACGAGTAGCCCCCTTAATTTAAAATGAAAAGAGTTCCCCATTCCCAAAAATTCTGTTAAAATAGAGAAAGCAAACTTGGAAACAGATGGAGAAACAAAAGCAAAGATGAGTATATTAACCGTTCAAAAACTGAGCCATGGCTTTGGCGATCGTGCGATTTTCGATGATGTCAATTTCCGCCTATTAAAAGGCGAGCATATTGGCTTTGTCGGGGCAAATGGCGAAGGCAAATCGACCTTCATGAACATCATTACTGGTAATCTGCAGCCAGATGAAGGCAAAATCACTTGGTCAAGCAAACACCGTGTCGGCTACATGGATCAGCACGCAGCGCTTGGTAAAGGGAAAACGACGCGTCAAGCCTTATCAGAAGCTTTCCAGTATCTATTGGACGCTGAAAGTGAGATGAACGATATCTATGCACGCATGGGTGAGATGTCGGATGATGAGATGACAACAGCCCTTGAAAAAGCTGCTGATCTGCAAGACACTCTGGACAATTCGGACTTTTATCTAATTGATGCCAAGGTTGATGAAATCGCGCGTGGCTTGGGTCTCGGTGACTTACTCGACAAAGACGTGGCGGATCTTTCAGGTGGTCAACGCACAAAAATCCTACTCGGCAAACTCTTGCTTGAAAAGCCAGACATTTTACTCCTAGACGAGCCAACCAACTACCTCGACGAAGAACACATCACCTGGCTGAAAAATTATCTGCAAACCTATGAAAATGCCTTTGTCTTGATTTCTCACGATGTCGATTTCATGAACGATGTCATCAATATCGTCTACCATGTCAACCAGCAGAAAATCGATCGTTATGTGGGCGACTACCATAATTTCGAGCGCCTCTTCGAAGAGAAGAAAAAGCAGCTAGCCTCACTCGCGGACGCCCAACAAGCTGAAGCGGCCAAACTCAAAGATTTCATCGCTAAGAAAAAAGCCAACGTCGCAACATCTGGTCAGGCCAAGGCGCGCCAGAAGAAGCTGGACAAGATGACCTTTGTCGAGACCATTCAGGAAAAGGCCAAGCCGAGTTTTGACTTCAAATTAGGCCGCACATCAGGCAAGCTGATTTTTGAAGCCAATGACCTAGTCTTGGGATACGACTCGTCAGAACCACTTTCAAGCCCCATTAACATGCTAGTGGAACGAGGTCAGAAAGTCGCCTTCACAGGCTCGAACGGTATCGGGAAATCAACCTTACTCAAATCTTTGTTAGGTGAAATTCAACCTCTATCAGGAGGAGTCATACAGGGTGAGTTCCAAATCATCGGCTATTTCGCGCAGGAAGATAAAACGCCGAGCCAAAAATCAGTTTTGGATGACTACTGGGACGAGTTTTCAACGCTTAATCAAGCCGAAGTCCGTGCAGCCCTAGCCAGATGTGGCCTTGGTACCAAGCAAATCGAGAGTCGCGTTTACGTTTTATCTGGTGGTGAGCAGTCGAAACTGCGTCTAGGTAAAATCATGAACCATGAGTCTAACATTCTGGTCATGGATGAGCCGACCAATCACCTGGATGTGGATGCCAAAGACGAGCTCAAACGCGCCCTTCAAGCCTATAAAGGGACGATTCTCATGGTCAGCCACGAACCTGAATTTTACCAAGATATCGCAACTGACATCATCAACTGTGAAGACTGGACGACTAAAGTTGTCTAAAAAATAAGTAAGACGCAAGTCTTATTTTTTTACCCAAAAAATCCTTAACCGACCTAGACCCAAGCGATTTTTGGCAATGGTTGACAAATAGCCATAATGCCCTATAATTTAAAGTAAGTCAAGATGTATACGCAATATACCTAAATAAAGAAAATATTTTTGACTATTTTTCACCACTTCATCGTTGATAGGTCTTGACGTACACCTGTACGCCATCGCCCTATCGCCTTGAATTGGCAAAAAATATCTCAAAAATTTTATTTCCTTTATTTAACTAAATGAATATAAAAACGTTTTAAATGAAAATAGAGGTTAAAAATGGCATACATTGAATTTAACGATATTGTAAAAACCTATCAAATGGGAGAAGTCAGTATTCAGGCCTTAGACCATGCCCAGTTTGACATCGAACAGGGCGAGTTGGTCTGTATTCTCGGGCCGTCGGGTGCAGGTAAAACGACTGCCCTCAATATTTTGGGTGGCATGGATAGTGCGACAAGCGGTCAAGTCTTGGTTGACGGCGTCGACATCACGCAGCTGAAAAATAAAGCCTTGGTCAACTATCGCCGTAATGATATCGGCTTTGTTTTCCAGTTTTATAATTTGATTCAAAATCTAACCGCACTCGAAAATGTGGAAATGGCTGTCCAATTAACCAAGGACTCTTTTTCGCCGGCAGAAACCCTTGAAAAGGTTGGCTTAGCTGAGCGTCAGAAGAATTTCCCAGCCCAACTTTCAGGTGGTGAGCAGCAACGGGTCGCCATCGCGCGTGCCTTGGCTAAAAATCCTAAATTACTCTTGTGTGATGAACCGACAGGTGCCCTAGATTACCACACGGGTAAACAAATTCTGTCTTTGCTTGTGGACACCTGCCGACAAGAAAAAATCACGGTCATCATCATCACGCATAACAGTGCCATCGGTCAAATCGCTGACAAGGTCATCAAATTTAAAAATGGTCGTGTTGAATCTATTCAAAGAAATGATCAGCCTTTAGCAGTTGACGCAATAGAATGGTAAGCCGATGAAAAATAAAACGATTATCATCAGTAGTTTTCGGAAGATGACCCAGTCGTCTAAACGGTTTATTTCCTTACTTTGTATGGCGCTGTTAGGTGTTGGATTTTATGCTGGCATCAGCTCGACATCACAGGATATGCTCTCGACTTTAGATAGCTATTTGGATCAAAGCAAGGCTTATGATTTGCAAATTCAGTCTACGCTTGGACTCACTCAGGCAGATGTCGCGAGTCTTGAAAAATTAGCAGACGTTGCTAGCGTTCAAGGGATTTATGCTAAAGATACGCTCATCGAGCCAGTCTTTCTCAAAGCAGCACCGAGTAAAAATGATGAAACCGCCATTGCCAAAGTCATTGGTCTTCCCGAGAAGCTGAATAAAATAGCACTGGTCAAGGGTCGCTTGCCACAAAAAGACGATGAAATTGTCGTCGAACCCGCTTATTTAACAAAAAATAAGGTTAAACTTGGTGATTCACTTAAAATGTCTGACCCAGACCTGGCAAACGAGACATTTAAAATCGTGGGAACGGTTAAAAGTCCTCTTTATTTTTCCAAGGTGCACCGTGGGACGACCCCTCTCGGAGACGGTCAAATCGACTATTTTATGTATGTCAAACCTAGTGTCTTGAAGCAGGAGGCCTATAGTGCGATTGCCCTGACCGTCAAGGATGCCAAAGCGGACATGACGAGCCAAACGGCTTACTTGGATAAAATTTCAGCGGCTAAAAAAGAAGTCGAGTCGATTCAAAAAGCGCAAGAAACCCAACGGTTCGAAACCGTCTACGCAGACTATCTCACCCCAGCCGCTCTGGCATCTGGACAGGTCAAGCGCGATAGCTTGCCGCCTGCCAAATGGTATATTACCGATCGCCAGGATGATGCAGGCTACAAGGATTTCGTAGATGCGACGAAAAGCATCGCTAAAGTCGGTCGTGTCTTTCTAGTCGTCTTTTATGTGATTGCGGTCTTGATTAGTCTCGTCTCCATGGCGCGCATGGTGGAAGAGGATCGAAGTGAGATCGGCACCCTGAAAGCTCTGGGCTTTTCAAATCCCGCCATTGCCTTGAAATATGGCCTCTTTTCACTTTCAGCGACATTGGTCGGTGGTGTGATCGGTATGTTCATCGGTCTCAATCTCATCCCCAACCTCATCTGGAATATCTACACGACCCTCTTTGCCATCCCGCAGTTCATCGTGCTCTTTCAGCCCGTCTACTGTCTGACAGGCCTTGCGATTGCGCTAGTTTGCATCTGCGGCGGCGCCCTCATCGCCGTTTACCGTGAGCTCATCTACACGCCCAGCATCCTGATGCGCCCCAAAGCGCCCAAGGCCGGCAAGCGCATCTTGCTGGAGTATCTGCCCCTCATCTGGAATCGGTTCAGTTTCTCCAATAAAATCGTCATGCGCAACCTCTTTCGCTATAAAACCCGCGCCATCGTGACCATTCTAGGCATCGCAGGCTGTACCGCCCTGATTCTCGCGGGCTTCGGCCTCAAAGATTCCATCACCGACATCGTGAATTTTCAGTACGGCAATGTCTTTAAATACGATAAACTGGTGTCCTTAAAAGCAAGTCCAGATGACAAGCCGCTGCTTAATGCTTTATCAGAAAATGATCAAGTCGCCCACACGGCTAACTTATCAATGGCGACAAAGAAAGTGTCCAGTCATGGTAAAGCCTACGAAGTAGTGGTCGTTGTCCCTGATGACACCCAAACCTTCAAGCAAGTCATCAGTTTAAATGACATCAACCGAGATCAAGCAGTCGTCCCCCTAACGGGCAATCAAGCCATCGTCAGTCAAAAACTCGCCAAGTTACTCAAGGTCAAAGAAAAAGACACGATTACCTTCAAGGATAGTCGTGATGAGATACGTGAAGTCAAAGTCGGGAAAATCGTAGAAAATTATATCCAAAATTACGTCTACCTCCCTAAAGCGACGGCTCAAAATATTTTTGGGACCTACGAGACTAACATCATCGCCATTAAACTGAAAGACCCCTTATCGACGCAAGCGGATCAAAAGTTTGACGCCTCACTCATGACTGATCCGTCAGTCGCTAGTGTCATCAATTCTAAAACAACGGTGACCATGATTAATGACACCATGACCTCACTGAATCTGGTTGTCTTGATTTTAATCGTCTCCTCAGCGATTCTGGCTTTCGTCGTCATGTATAATCTAGCAACGATTAACATTAGTGAGCGCAAACGTGAAATTGCGACCCTTAAAGTCCTAGGTTTCTATGATCAGGAAACCGATGCTTATATTACCAAGGAAAATACGATTTTTACGATTGTTGGGATTATCATCGGCCTAGTCAGTGGTGTTTACCTCTGTCATTTCATCATTAGTACCTGTGAAACAGACACCCTGATGTTTGTCAGACACGTCAACACCATCAGCTTTGTCTTTGCGACAGCTTTGACCGTTTCCTTTACTTTAATCGTTAATGTCATCACGCACTTTAGCTTGAAAAAGATTGACATGATTGATGCTTTAAAAAATATCGAATGATGGGTTTAGGGCTGATTTTAAAGGGCCCACAATTTGTGTGCAAATTAGAGGACAAACACCAAAATTTAAGGTAGAATAGAGCTAGTAAAACAAATAGAGGTGATTAAAATGGCAATAGAAGTAACAGATGCAACTTTCCAAGAAGAAACGAAAGACGGCATCGTACTCGTAGATTTCTGGGCAACCTGGTGTGGCCCTTGTCGCATGCAAGCACCGATTCTTGACCAACTTTCTGAAGAATTAGACGAAAGCGAACTCAAAATCGTAAAAATGGACGTGGACGAAAACCCTGCAACACCACAATCTTTTGGTGTGATGAGCATTCCAACACTCCTTTTCAAAAAAGACGGCGAAGTCGTGAAACAAGTCGCAGGTGTGCATACCAAAGATCAAATCAAAGGGATCTTGGCAGAACTCAACGCCTAATCCATTAAAGTCTAAGTGTGTATTGCTTAGGCTTTTTCTGATGGCAATTTGAGCCGGATCTTCCGCCTCAGACCCATGGTTCAAAGGGAAATGGGGATCAACAAACAAGGTACCCAAGCAGTCTCAACCACTAGACTTGAAAAATGGGACATTTTTGGGTATAATGAGTCATATGAGTAAGAAAAAAGAAACAGAAATTCAAATTTCTGACAGTAAAGATGGCGTGGTTTTAACGGTTGGCAAGAAAACGGTCGCTGAGATCAAAAATACTGCCGATGAGGCGTTTGAGGTGTTTGTCAATGGCAAGCACATCAAAACTTTTAAGGCCTATCCAGAAGCCTTGGAAGAAGCGATTAAAACCTATAACCTGGCTTTGTAAGCCTATCCCCAATCACAAGAAAATAATGGGCGGCAGCGTGATGCGTTCGCTTTTATTTTAGAAAGTTTTAGTCAAATGGTTAAGAGAGACTTATATCGCAATATTTTGATAGGCCTAATCATTGTCGCAGTGTTGACCATTTTGCGATTGTTTGTTCTAGAGCCCATTCGGATTCATAATAATAATATGGCGCCAATTTTGCCCAAGAAAACGCAAGTTTTTGCCATCAAGCGCACCCAGCTTGATAACCTCGACTTGGTGGCCTACCGGCATAAGGGTAAAAAATATGTCGGTCGGATTATTGGCACACCTGGGCAAAGCGTTGTCGCCATGGATAATATCGTCTATGTCAATCAAAAAATCCTCAACGAGCCTTATATTAAGGACAATCAAACGGCTTATTTGAAAATGCATGATGAAGAATTCACGACAGATTTCCGTCAAGATAAGCTAGGCAAAGATAGCTACTGGATTTTAAATGATGCCAGAGACGTCCAAGATGACAGCCGAAAATTCGGGCCGATTCCCAAAAAAGACATCTTAGGTGAACTCAAGTTTAAATACGCCCCCATCAGTGATTTCGGTTTCGTCGAAAATGACGAAGCCAAGATTGAGAATGGGTACGAAAATGAATAGAGACTGGGACAAAAGTCCAAATTCGCTAGATTTTGGACACTGTTAAAATACAAAAACCGTATGAAATCAACGTTTTTAAAAACGAATTTCATGCGGTTTTCATATTTCTGAGACTTTTGTCCCAGCCTCTTTTTCTTTTGTCAAAAAAACGCTTCAGATAACTTATTTCAGATATAATGATTGCGATAATTTCAGATAAAAGAGGAAAACGTTTGCTTAAAAGGGGAGTTATCCCAGCCATTTTCCAACAAAATATGATAAAATATAGCCTGACATATCCTAAAAAAGTAGTCAAAATATCCCGCTTTTGAGGGGAGTTTTATAGGTAGATTAGAGTGAGGTGACGTGATGAGAATGATTGAACTCATTCAGAAAAAACGAGACGGTCTGGCGCTGACCAAGGCTGAAACGACTTGGCTGATTGACCAGTATGCGACAGGTGAGATTCCAGATTATCAAATGTCTGCTTGGGCCATGGCGATCTATTTCCAAGGCATGACGAAAGAAGAAATTGCAGACTTGACCATGGCCATGGTGGCGACAGGGGAGCAGATTGACCTGTCCGACATTCCAGGTGTCAAGGTTGATAAGCACTCAACTGGCGGTGTGGGCGATAAAGTGACCCTGATTTTAGCGCCACTCGTTGCCAGTTTTGGCGTGGCCGTCGCTAAAATGAGCGGCCGTGGGCTCGGTCACACCGGTGGCACCATTGACAAACTCGAAAGTATTCACGGCTTCCAAGTCGAGCGCACTCAAGCTGATTTTGTCCAACAGGTCAAAGACATCGGCATTTCGGTCATTGGCCAGTCGGATAATTTGGTCAAGGCCGACAAACTGCTTTACGCCCTGCGTGATGTGACCGCGACTGTTGACATTATCCCTCTGATTGCCAGCTCGATTATGTCGAAAAAAATCGCAGCCGGTAGCGATGCCATTTTGCTCGATGTGACCGTCGGCAGTGGTGCCTTCATGAAAAACATGACAGATGCCCGCTTACTTGCGCAAACCATGGTGGATTTGGGCAATGCCGTAGGACGCAAGACCGTCGCTGTCATTACAGACATGCGTCAACCACTAGGCGCTACGATTGGCAATCGCTTAGAAATTGCAGAAAGCCTGACTGTTTTACAAGGGGGGGGTAGCTCAGAACTCAGACAATTTATCGCTGAACTCGCACAAATCATGCTCAGTCTGGCAGGTGTTGATGCCTCAATAGCGACCATTTTAGAAAACCTCTCAAATGGTGCAGCCCTTGATAAATTTAAGCAAATGATTGAAGCGCAGTGTGGCGATATGACTGAATTACTGGCATCGCCAGAACACGGGACTACCTTTACCAAAACTGTGGTCAGCACGCAAGCCGGTTATATCACTAGTTTTGATGCCCTGACAGCCGGTCTCCTGGCCATGCGTGCAGGTGCAGGTCGTGCCGTCAAGTCAGACGTCCTGGACCTAGACGCTGGGCTGAAGATTTTTAAAAAAATCGGCGATCCAGTTGCGATCGGTGAGCCACTTTTTGAGATATTATATAACAAATCCGACTTCGATGCCGACCAGGAAAGCCAAATCTTGCTGGATGCCATCAGCATTTCAGATGACCAAATAGAAATTAAAGAAATCGTGGAGATTATCAAATGAACTTAAACAAATATATCGATCATACCGTTTTAAAAGCCGATACGCCCCAAGCGACGGTTCAAAAAATCATCGACGAGGCCATCCAGTATGACTTCATGAGCGTGTGTCTTAACCCGACCTGGGTTAGTTTTGCGGCTGAAAAGTTAGCGGCGACAGACGTGAAAGTCTGTACCGTCATCGGTTTCCCCTTGGGGGCCAATACGTCAGCAGTCAAAGCCTTCGAAGCGGCTGAAGCCGTTAAAAATGGGGCAGATGAAGTCGACATGGTGATCAATATTGGCGCGGCTAAAGATGGCGACTGGGATTTAGTCGAATCTGACATCCAATCCGTTGTAGATGCTTCAGGAGATGTCCTAACCAAAGTCATCATCGAAACGTCTTTACTGACAGATGAAGAAAAAGTCAAAGCTTGTCAAGCCGCTGTTCGCGCGGGTGCAGACTTCGTTAAAACGTCAACAGGCTTTTCGACAGCTGGGGCAACGGTTGCGGATATCGCGCTCATGCGTCAAACGGTTGGGCCTGATTTAGGTGTGAAAGCATCAGGTGGCGTGCGTTCGATGGCGGATGCCGAAGCCATGATTGCAGCAGGTGCGACACGTCTTGGGACGTCAAATGGTGTTGAGATCATGAAAGGAAATATCGCCGATGGCAATGGATACTGAGCTTTTTAAACAAGCAAGAGAAGCAGCGAGTGTGGCCTATGTGCCTTATTCTCACTTTCCGGTAGGGGCAGCTCTAGTCGCTAAAAATGGCCTAGTCTTTCAAGGCTGTAATATCGAAAATGCCAGTTTTGGATTGACCAATTGCGCTGAACGGACAGCGATTTTTAAAGCCGTTTCGAGTGGGGTCCGTGACTTTGAAATGATTGGCATCTATGGCGAAACAGATGAACCAATTTCGCCTTGTGGCGCTTGTCGGCAAGTCTTGACTGAATTTTGTCCAGATGAGCTGCCAGTTTGGCTCTATTCAAAAGCGGGTGAGGTTAAAAAAACAACTGTTGGTGAGTTATTGCCCTATCATTTTAAGAATTTAGACTAAAAACCAAATAATTAGAGTTTTATTATCAAAATAAATTGTTAAATAGTTGTGAATTCACACGAGTTAAGTTAAAATTAAGCTAGAGTTTTAAAACACATGTTGCCTTGCTGACGCTTGCGTGAGCCATAATTTGAAGGAGTTCATTTTGATGAATAAAAAAGTAATTGGTGTTGGTTTAGCTGCTGTTGTAGCCTTGTCACTTGCCGCTTGTGGTAGCCGTGATAAGAGTACGGGTTCAGATAAAGCTAAAACAGACTTAACCGTTGCCATCATTACAGATACTGGTGGTGTAGATGATAAGTCATTCAACCAATCATCATGGGAAGGGTTGCAAGCTTGGGGGAAAGAAAACAATTTATCTAAAGATAAAGGCTACACGTATTTCCAATCTGCTAGTGAATCTGACTACGCCACAAACCTTGACAGCGCTGTCTCAGGTGGCTACAAATTGATCTACGGTATCGGTTTTGCACTCCACAATGCCATTGATGAAGCCGCTAAAAACAATGCGGGCATCAATTATGTCTTGATTGATGATGTCATTGAGGGTCAAAAAAATGTTGCTTCAGCAACCTTTAGAGACCAAGAAGCTGCTTACCTTGCAGGTGTTGCTGCAGCGAAAACAACGAAAACAAAAATCGTTGGTTTTGTCGGTGGTATGGAAGGTGAAGTCATTTCACGTTTTGAAAAAGGTTTTGAAGCAGGTGTCAAATCTGTCGATAAATCAATCAAAGTCCAAGTTGACTACGCAGGTTCATTCGCAGACGCTGCTAAAGGTAAAACAATTGCTGCCACACAATACGCTGGTGGCGCAGACATTATCTATCAAGCAGCTGGCGGAACGGGTGCGGGTGTCTTCTCTGAAGCCAAATCATTGAACGAAGAGAAAAAAGAAGCGGATAAAGTTTGGGTTCTCGGTGTTGACCGTGACCAAAAAGGTGAAGGTAACTATACGTCTAAAGATGGTAAAAAATCTAACTTCGTCCTTGCGTCAACAACTAAAGGTGTTGGCGAAGCCGTTCAAAACATCAGTAAAGAAACTGCAGCTGGTAAATTCCCAGGCGGTAAACACGTTGTTTACGGTATCAAAGAAGGCGCTGTTGGCCTAGCCGATGACAACCTGTCTAAAGACGCTAAAAGCGCAGTTGATCAAGCTTACGAAGACATTAATTCAGGTAAAATTACTGTCCCTGAAAAATAAGATTTAGCAATATAAAAGACAGTGCTTGCTTTTAGGCACTGTCTTTTAACTATTAGAAAGAAGTTCATATGTCAAAATTTAATCGGATTCATTTAGTTGTTATGGATTCAGTTGGAATCGGTGCTGCACCTGATGCAGCTGAATTCTTCAACCACGATACAAACGATACCCAGTCAGATACACTCGGTCACATTTCAGAAAACTTTACTCTGAACGTGCCAAACATGGCAAAACTTGGCCTGGGCCATATTCCACGCGACAAAGCCCTCGTTGGCCTTGACCCAATTGCCACAGACCAGTTGACAGGCTATGCCACAAAACTTGAAGAGATTTCACGTGGTAAAGATACCATGACAGGTCACTGGGAAATCATGGGCTTGAACATCCAAGTCCCCTTCCGCGTTTTCCCTGAAGGTTACCCTGAAGATTTGCTTGAAAAAATCGAAGCTTTTTCAGGCCGTAAGGTCATTCGTGAAGCCAATATGCCCTATTCTGGTACTGCCGTCATCGATGACTTCGGTGCGCGCCAAATGGAAACTGGGGAGTTGATCATTTATACCTCAGCCGATCCAGTCTTGCAAATTGCTGCGCATGAAGACATTATCCCACTAGATGAGCTTTATAAAATCTGTGAATACGTGCGCTCCATCACACTAGACGATCCTTACATGATTGGCCGAATTATTGCGCGACCATATCTTGGGACACCTGGTAACTTTACTCGGACAGCCAATCGCCATGACTATGCCCTATCACCTTTCGGTCATACCGTTTTAGACAGTCTCAATGAAGCAGGCATCGGTGTCTACTCTGTTGGTAAAATCAACGATATCTTCAATGGTGTCGGCATTAACCATGACATGGGCCATACGGCAAGTAACATGGTAGGTGTCGATCGCTTGATTGAGACCTTGCAACTGCCAGACTTCGAAACAGGTTTCTCATTTACGAACTTGGTTGACTTTGATGCCCTCTTTGGTCACCGTCGTGATGTGGCGGGTTATGGTAATGCCATCAATGAATTTGATGACAGATTACCAGAAATCTATGCCGCAATGGGGGAAAATGACCTCTTGTTGATTACTGCTGACCATGGGAATGACCCAACTTATGTTGGGACTGACCACACCCGTGAATATGTGCCTTTATTGGCTTACAGCAAAGCCTTTACTGGACAAGGTGTGTTAGATATCGGCCATTATGCTGATATTTCAGCAACGGTCGCTGAAAACTTCGGCGTGCCTGCGACAGAAAACGGTCAATCATTCTTAGGAGACTTAAAATAATCATGACTATGATGGATAAAATAAAGGAAACTGTTGTTTTCCTACAAGAACAAGGCGTTGAAAATGTTGACTTTGGTTTGATCTTAGGATCAGGCTTGGGTGAATTAGCGGATGAAATTTCAAATCCAGTCGTCATTGACTATGCGGATATCCCGAACTGGGGCAAATCAACCGTTGCTGGTCATGCTGGCAAGTTGGTCTACGGCACACTTTCAGGCAAAAAAGTACTGGCACTTCAAGGGCGGTTCCACTTTTATGAAGGGAACCCACTTGATGTTGTGACTTTCCCAGTGCGTGTCATGGCTGAATTAGATGCGACAGGTATCCTTGTCACTAACGCTGCAGGTGGTGTGACTCATGGTCCTGGTACCTTGATGTTGATTAATGATCATATTAATTTCACAGGTCAAAATCCACTCATCGGTGAAAACTTGGACGCTTATGGCCCACGCTTCCCTGATATGTCAAGTGCTTATGATAAAGCCTACCAAGCGACTGCGAAAATTGTTGCAGATCGTGCGGGTATTGCTTTACAAGAAGGTGTTTATATGGGCTTCACTGGACCAACTTATGAAACACCTGCTGAAATTCGTTTCGCTGAAACGATCGGTGCGGATGCTGTCGGGATGTCGACTGTCCCAGAAGTGATCATTGCGGTACATTCAGGCTTGCGTGTCCTTGGGATTTCTGCCATCACCAACCATGCGGCTGGTAAGCAAGCTGAGCTCAACCACGAAGAAGTCGTCGAAGTGACAACACGGATTAAAGAGACCTTTAAAACGTTGATCAAGGAAATCTTGGAGGAACTCTAATGTCAATTCATATTGCCGCCCAAAAAGGTGACATTGCGGATAAAATTTTGTTACCAGGTGATCCTTTGCGTGCCAAATTTATCGCTGAGAACTTTTTAGAAAATCCTGTCTTGTTTAATGAGATTCGAAATATGTTTGGCTATACAGGCACCTATAAAGGCGAACGTGTGTCAGTCATGGGCACTGGGATGGGGATGCCGTCTATTTCCATTTATGCCCACGAATTAATCACAGCATACGATGTCAAAAAACTTATCCGCGTCGGGACTGCTGGCTCTCTGTCTAAAGACGTCCACGTTCGTGAATTAGTCCTTGCCCAAGCCGCTGCAACGACATCTCGCATCATCCAAAACGATTGGCCTGAGTATGACCTGCCCCAAATTGCTGATTTTACCTTGCTAGATACGGCTTACCACATCGCTAAAGACATGGGTGTCATCACCCACGTTGGGAATGTTTTATCTGCTGATTTATTTTATTCAGACCTATTTGACAAAAACATCAAGCTCGGGACCATGGGTGTTAAAGCTGTTGAGATGGAAGCCGCTGCGCTCTATTACTTGGCGGCCAAACATCAAGTCCAAGCGCTGAGTTTGATGACAATTTCTGACAGTTTGGTGTTAGATGAAGATACGACGGCTGAGGAACGCGAAAAAACTTTTACGGACATGATGCAAGTGGGCCTTGAAACGCTTATCGCCTAAGTCAGGTTTGACGTCTTAAAAATTGACGATTGACTGAAGATTCTAGGTCATACCTAGAATTTTTTCAGTTGATATGAAATCGTATCCAGCAATATGGTATAATAAAATGGACAAAATAGTAGAACGGAGTTTTGATGACAGCACAAAATGTGATAGAAATGCGCAAAGTCACTAAAATTTTTGGAGAATTTGTTGCGAATGATCAGATCGATTTGCAAGTTAGAAAAGGTGAAATTCACGCGCTTTTAGGCGAGAATGGTGCAGGCAAGTCGACCCTGATGAACATGCTCTCTGGCTTGCTGGAACCGACTTCTGGCGAGATCTTGGTCAATGGTGAGTTGGAAAAAATCGATTCACCGTCGAAAGCCAGCAAACTTGGGATTGGGATGGTTCACCAACATTTTATGTTAGTGGACGCTTTTACAGTCACTGAAAACATCATTTTGGGCAATGAAACGGTCCACGGCGGCAAATTAGATATTAAAAAAGCCGAGAAAGAAATCCTCGAGCTGTCTCAAAAGTATGGTCTTGAAGTCAAGCCTGATGCCCTTGTCAGAGATATTAATGTCGGTCAACAACAGCGCGTTGAGATTTTGAAAACCCTCTATCGGGGTGCGGACATTCTCATTTTTGATGAGCCAACCGCCGTCTTGACACCAGCTGAAATCTTAGAGTTGCTTGAAATCATGCGAAATCTTGTCAAAGAAGGCAAGTCTATCATTCTGATTACCCATAAACTCGACGAAATTCGGGCAGTCGCAGAACGCGTAACCGTTATTCGTCGTGGGAAATCGATCCAAACGGTTAACGTTGCCGGCCGTTCAAGTAAGGAACTCGCTGAAATGATGGTCGGTCACAGCGTCTCGTTTGTGACCGATAAAAAAGCCGCCAATCCAGGCAAAGTCGTTCTCGACATCAAGGATTTGGTCGTCAACGAAAGTCGCGGTGCCCAAGCCGTGAAATCACTTTCTTTGCAGGTCCATGCGGGTGAAATCGTAGGGATCGCTGGTATCGACGGTAATGGACAAAGTGAGTTAGTCCGTGCCATAACGGGGTTACAGCACGTTGAGAGTGGTCAAATTGACGTTAAAGGTCAAAACGTGGCTAACTTCAGACCGCGTCAAATCACCGAGCTATCAGTTGCCCACATCCCAGAAGACCGCCATCGTGATGGCTTGATTTTGGCCATGACCGTTGCTGAAAATATCAGTCTGCAAACCTATTATCAGGCACCCTTGAGCCGTCATGGGCTGCTTAATTATAAAGCAATCAACCGCCATGCGCGTGAGCTGATGACAGAATTTGACGTCCGAGGCGCCAGTGAGCTCGTCTCAGCAGCCTCTCTTTCAGGCGGGAATCAGCAAAAAGCTGTTATCGCACGCGAAATTGATCGCAATCCAGATTTAATGATTGTGAGTCAGCCAACGCGTGGCTTAGACGTTGGGGCCATTGAATATATCCACAAACGTTTGATTCGTGCCAGGGATGAAGGCAAGGCTGTTTTAGTTGTGTCCTATGAACTGGATGAAATCTTAAATGTCTCAGATAGAATTGCGGTCATCCACGATGGTCAAATTCAGGGCATTGTTGATCCTCGAGAAACATCAAAACAAGCACTTGGTGTGATGATGGTAGGAGGCAAAGGGTAAACATGAAAAATTTATCAATAAGAAAAGGCCTCGTGCCAGTCATCGCTGTTGTCGCCGGTTTCTTACTAGGTGCCATCATAATGCTGGTATTTGGGTACAACCCCCTTTGGGGCTATGAGGATTTGCTGACTCAGGCTTTTGGTACGAGTAAGTCTATCGGTGAAATTTTCCGTAGCATGGGACCGCTGATTTTGACAGGCTTGTCCTTTGCGGTTGCCATGAAAGCTGGGATGATTAATATCGGGATGTCTGGTCAAGCCTTGGCGGGCTGGATTTCATCGGTCTGGTTTGCCCTTAGCTTTCCAGATTTACCACGTGTCATCATGATTCCACTTGTGATTATTATCGGTGCCGCTTGGGGTGCCATGATGGCGGCGATTCCGGGGATTTTGAAAGCCTTTCTGGGGACGAGCGAAGTCATTGTCACGATCATGATGAACTACATCATTTTACTTGTCTCAACCTACTTGGTCCATTATGGCTTTAATCAAAAATTGATGGCATCCAAAGACTCTACGATTCAAGTTGGGGCTAATGCGACCTTTAGAAATTCATTTTTAACGGCTATCACCAATAATTCTCGGCTTAATATCGGTATTTTTATTGCGATTATTGCGATTATCATCGTGGCCATTATTTTTAAACGGACAACCCTTGGTTTTGAAATTCGTGCAGTCGGTTTAAATCCCAATGCCTCTGAATCAGCAGGGATTTCATCTAAGCGGACGATTATTGTGTCGATGTTAATGGCGGGTGGTCTCGCTGGTTTGGGTGGTGTCGTCGAAGGCTTAGGGACATTCCAAAACTTCTTTGTCCAGTATTCAAGTCTCTCAATCGGCTTTGACGGGATGGCAGTTGCCTTGTTAGGTGAAAATTCACCTATCGGCATTCTTCTGGCAGCCTTCCTTTTCTCAATTTTGAAAGTCGGCGCACCAGGGATGAACGTTACCGGTATTCCAGCTGAAATTGTCAATGTTGTGATTGCAAGTATCATTTTCTTTGTTGGCATTAAGTTTGTCATCGAGAAAATTCTACCGCAATTACCTAAAAAAGTGGCGAAGAAGGAAGGTGAGAACTGATGAGCATCACAACGATTTTTCAAATTCTAATCTCTTCTATGTTGATTTATGCGACACCTCTGATTTTTACCAGTTTAGGTGGCACATTTTCAGAACGTAGTGGGATTGTTAATGTCGGTCTCGAAGGCATTATGATCATGGGTGCCTTCTCATCTGTCGTCTTTAATCTGACTTTTGCAGGTACCTTTGGTAAAGCTACGCCTTGGATTGCCCTCCTTTTTGCAGGCTTGATTGGACTAATCTTTTCCTTGCTCCATGCTGTGGCAACCATTAATTTCCGGGCAGACCATATCATTTCAGGGACAGTCATCAACCTTATGGCACCAGCTCTCGCTGTCTTCCTGGTCAAAGTCTTCTATGGCAAAGGTCAAACGGATAACATCCAACAGAGCTTTGGCTACTGGGATTTCCCCCTTTTAAACAAGATTCCCGTCATTGGTAAAATCTTCTTTAAACAAACCTCTCTGATCGGTTATGTGGCCATTGTCGTGTCCTTTATCGCTTGGTTTATCTTGTTTAAGACACGTTTTGGTCTCCGTCTGCGGTCAGTCGGTGAGCATCCACAAGCAGCGGATACGCTTGGGATTAACGTTTATTTGATGCGTTACTCAGGCGTCATGATTTCGGGTGTCCTAGGCGGCATCGGTGGGGCTGTTTTTGCCCAACAAATCTCTGTTAACTTCAGTGGCTCTACCATTGCCGGTCAAGGTTTCATCGCTATGGCAGCCATGATTTTCGGTAAATGGAATCCGATCGGCGCTATGCTTGCGAGTCTCTTTTTCGGACTGTCACAAAGTCTTTCAGTTGTCGGTACGCAAATCCCAGTGATTTCAAGCATTCCAAGTGTTTACTTGCAAATTGCCCCTTACGTCCTGACAATTGTAGTCCTAGCCGTCTTCCTAGGCAAATCGACAGGGCCTAAGGCCAATGGGATCAACTATATTAAATCGAAATAACTTTAAAATAGAGTAAATGATCTAAAAGTTGCGAGCAATCGTAGCTTTTTTTCGTATAAAATAGTGAAAGGATGATTTTATGACCAATTTCGATCTCTACCGTTTAAAAAAAGCTGGCATGTCAAATCTCATGATCCACCAGTTTTTAACTCTCGTCGCAGACTATCAAGAAAAAAATCCCTTGGTGGACTTACCAGCCTTTGTCCGCCAGTCTCAGATGCCCCATCAGGCACTTTTCTGGGAAAAATTTCGCACACTTGACCTGCAGGCGTTGCGACAGGAATTCCAGAAATTTCCGTCCTTTTCGATTCAGGATAGTGTCTACCCTGAACCCTTGCGAGAGATGTATAATCCACCCGTTTTATTGTTTTATCAAGGTGATTTAAGCCTACTCCATCAAGCCAAATTAGGCTTTGTGGGGAGTCGCGATTGCAGTCAACAGGGCGTGGCGAGTGTTCAAAAGATTATCAAGGAAATGGGCAATTACTTTGTCGTGGTCAGTGGGTTGGCGCGGGGGATTGATACCGCTAGTCATATTGCTGCCATGAAAAATGGCGGGAAGACAATCGCTGTGATTGGCACCGGTCTGGATGTTAACTATCCGCGTGAAAATTATCAGCTCCAAGCCTATATCGCGAAAAATCACTTACTCTTGTCAGAGTATGGCCCAGGTGACAAGCCTTTGAAGTACCATTTTCCAGAGCGGAATCGGATTATTGCTGGGCTATCAAGGGGTGTTTTGGTGACGGAAGCTAAACTGCGTTCAGGAAGTTTGATCACCTGTGAACGGGCTCTGGAAGAAGGCCGGGACGTCTTTGCCATTCCGGGCAATATCGTGGATCAACTATCAGATGGCTGCCATCATCTGATTCAGGAAGGCGCCAAACTGGTCTATCATGGTCGAGATATTTTAATGGAGTATGACAGATGATGTTATAAGGAAAAAACCGAACGTTTTAAGCGGATTTTCGGTTTTTTGTCGGTATTTTACATGTTTTGATTCATAATCATGATAGAATGAAACAAAATAATGTAAAAGAGAGCATAAAGAGGAAAACAATCTTGAAATTACTTGTCATTGGCTCAGGTGGGCGCGAACACGCGATTGCAAAAAAATTACTAGATAGTCCTGACGTGACAGCTGTTTATGCTGCACCAGGTAATGCCGGTATGGTCTTGGATGGGATTGAAACCGTCGCACTCAGCATTGATCAACACGCTGAATTGATTGATTTTGCCAAGTCAAACGACATCACCTATACCTTTGTGGGACCCGATGACGCTTTGGCGGCTGGGATTGTGGATGACTTTGAAGCGGCAGGCCTATCTGTATTTGGTCCAACCAAACGTGCAGCAGAACTTGAGTGGTCAAAAGATTTCGCCAAGCAAATCATGAATCAGTATGATGTGCCAACCGCTGACCACCAGACTTTCAGTGAGTTCAGTCAAGCGGCTGCCTATATCGAAGCAAAAGGCGCGCCGATCGTGATCAAGGCTGACGGCCTAGCACTTGGTAAAGGCGTTGTTGTCGCTGAAACCGTCGCGCAAGCCATTGATTTCACGCGTGATGTCCTTGAAAATAATAAATTTGGCAAGTCACGGGTCATCGTCGAAGAATTTCTTGACGGTGAAGAGTTTTCACTCTTTGCTTTTGTCAAAAATGACAAATTCTATATGATGCCGACAGCACAAGACCACAAACGTGCCTATGACCAGGATAAAGGCCCCAATACAGGCGGCATGGGTGCCTATTCGCCAGTCCCTCACTTGCCACAGTCAGTTGTTGACACGGCGGTTGAGACGATCGTTAAACCCGTTGTCAACGGGATGATCACCGAAGGTCGTCCTTACACGGGCATTCTGTATGCAGGACTGATTTTGACAGCAGACGGCCCCAAAGTCATTGAGTTCAATGCCCGCTTTGGTGATCCAGAAACGCAAGTCATCCTACCTCGCCTGACGTCAGACTTTGCGGTCAACATGCGTGAGTTGCTGGCAGACCAAACCCCTAACTTCACTTGGGTCAATGGCGGTGTCACACTAGGCGTCGTTGTTGCTTCGGAAGGTTACCCAGGGGACTATGGCAAAGGCTTTAAGATTCCTGAGAAAACAACAGGCGACATCACCACTTACTACGCAGGGGTAGCGTCTGACACTCATGGTCAACTGGTGACCAATGGTGGACGTGTCTATCTCTTAGAAACGTCAGCTGAAACCGTATCTGATGCACAAGCCATCCTCTATAAAGCATTAGCTGCACAAGACACAACAGGACTTTTTTATAGAAACGATATTGGAGATAAAGCAAATGTTTAAGCAACCTAAAATTGCCATCATCATGGGCAGCAAGTCTGACTGGCCAACCCTGAAAAAAGCAGCAGATGTACTGGATTTATTTGGCGTTGCCTATGAAAAGAAAGTGGTCTCAGCCCACAGAACACCAGATTTGATGTTTGAGTTTGCGGAAACAGCACGTGAGCGTGGGATCCAAATCATCATTGCAGGTGCCGGTGGCGCAGCCCATTTACCGGGGATGGTCGCAGCTAAAACAACATTGCCAGTGATTGGTGTGCCTGTTAAATCACGTGCTTTGAATGGTCTAGATTCGCTTTTATCGATCGTTCAAATGCCCGGTGGTGTCCCAGTTGCGACCATGTCCATTGGCGAGTCTGGTGCACAGAATGCGGGACTCTATGCCTTGCAAACCTTGTCCATCTCTGATGACGATTTAGCTGCGCGTTTGGCTAAATTCCGTGAGGATCAAAAACAAGCCGTGATAGAAAGTAGTGATGAACTTGACTGATATGAAAACGATCGGAATTATCGGTGGTGGACAATTGGGACAAATGATGGCCATTTCTGCCACTTATATGGGACATAAGGTCATTACACTTGACCCAGATCCGAATTGCCCAGCATCCCTTGTAGCAGAACAAATTGTTGCTAAGTATGATGACACGGCTGCGATTGCCAAGTTTGCAGCACGAGCTGATGTGTTGACCTATGAATTTGAGAATGTTTCAGCAGATGCTTTGGCACCTTATGAAGATAAAATCCCTCAAGGTTTAGACTTATTGCGCATTTCTCAAAATCGTATTTTTGAAAAAGAATTTTTGACTAAAGCAGGTGTCAAAGTAGCACCTTATAAAGTCATCAAGACATTAGAAGATTTAAACGATCTAGACTTGTCTAAAAAACACGTCGTTAAAACGGCAACAGGTGGTTATGATGGCCACGGTCAAGTTGTGGTGGAGAATGTTGTGGACTGGGAAGCAGCGCGTGATCTTGCAGATTTGCAACCCTGTGTCAGTGAAGAGTTTATCAGCTTTTTAAAAGAAATTTCTGTCATTGTTTCTGGGAATGGGACTGAATTTTCAGTCTTTCCGGTTTGTGAAAATCTACATCGCAATAATATTTTAGATAAAACAATTATGCCTGCGAGAATTTCAAAATATCTGGCAGAAGAAGCGAGAAGTATGGCGCTGAAAATTGCTCAGGCTTTGAAATTGTCAGGGACTTTATGTGTTGAAATGTTTGTGACCAACCATGATATTTTGGTCAATGAAATTGCGCCGCGGCCGCATAATTCTGGTCATGCCACCATTGAAGCGTGTGATTTTTCACAGTTTGATTTACATATTCGTGGTATTTTGGGCCAGCCATTACCAAAAGTAGCGTTGTTATCACCTGCTGTCATGCTACAAGTTTTAGGTCAGGATTTATCTGCTGCCCAACATTTTGCGACAGAAAAACCCAGCGCACATTTGCATTTGTATGGTAAAATTGAAGCAAAGGAAAATCGCAAAATGGGTCATGTGACACTTTTGACGGATGACTGCGCGATAAGTTTATAAGAGAAAAGGAACATAAAAACATGTTAGAACGTTATTCCCGCCCTGAAATGTCAGCCATTTGGACTGAAGAAAATAAATATCAAGCTTGGCTTGAGGTTGAGATTTTAGCTGATGAAGCATGGGCTGAATTAGGTGAAATTCCTAAAGAAGATGTCGCGAAGATTCGTGACAAGGCAAGCTTTGATGTAGATCGGATTCTTGAGATTGAACAAGAAACACGTCATGATGTGGTGGCCTTCACTCGTGCGGTCTCTGAAAGTTTGGGTGAGGAGCGCAAGTGGGTGCACTATGGTTTGACGTCAACTGATGTCGTAGACACGGCTTATGGCTATCTCTTTAAACAAGCTAATGATGTGTTGCGTGCTGACCTTGAGCGTTTTACAGCAATTATTGCGGACAAAGCGCGCGAGCATAAATTTACGATTATGATGGGGCGGACACATGGTGTCCATGCAGAGCCAACGACTTTTGGTTTGAAATTAGCGACATGGTACTCTGAGATGAAACGCAATATTGAGCGTTTTGAGCATGCGGCGCGTGGCGTTGAAGCGGGTAAAATTTCAGGTGCTGTGGGTAACTTTGCTAATATTCCGCCATTCGTTGAGCGTTATGTGTGTGACAAACTTGGGATTACAGCCCAAGAAATTTCGACACAAGTTTTGCCGCGTGATTTGCACGCTGAGTATTTCAGTACTTTAGCGATTATTGCGTCATCTATCGAGCGCATGGCGACTGAAATCCGTGGCCTGCAAAAATCTGAGCAACGTGAAGTAGAAGAATTCTTTGCCAAAGGTCAAAAAGGCAGCTCAGCAATGCCTCACAAACGTAATCCAATCGGTTCTGAGAACATGACAGGTCTTGCGCGCGTGATTCGTGGTCATGCAGTGACGGCTTATGAAAATATTGCCTTGTGGCATGAACGTGATATTTCACACAGCTCAGCTGAACGGATTATCACACCAGATACAACAATCTTGCTGAACTATATGCTCAACCGTTTTGGTAACATTGTTAAAAATCTGACAGTTTTCCCTGAAAATATGATTCGGAACATGAACAGCACATTTGGCTTGATTTACAGCCAACGTGTCATGTTGAAACTCATCGAAAAAGGGATGACACGTGAAACAGCTTATGATTTGGTTCAGCCAAAAACAGCCTATTCATGGGATAATCAAGTGGACTTTAAACCGCAACTTTTGTCTGACGAACAAGTCATGTCAGTCTTGACGGAAGCAGAAATTGATGACTTATTTGATCCAACTTACTATGCGAGTCGAGTGGACGAAGTCTTTGATCGGATTGGCTTGTAAACGGACGTAAAAAATAGATAATGTTGCTGGTGTTATTTCTTGACACCACCCCACTATCCTGTTAAAATGACTCTATTGACTTAAGGGAGTAGCAGGTCGTCTACGACTGGATAAATCAACATATCTGTGATTGATACTTGAATCACTGGTTTATCCTTAAATGCAAGACTTAGGTGTTCTATATTTCAACAGAAATGATCAGGACATTTAGGTTTTTTTTGTGCCTAAAATTTCCGAGGAAGGTATTTTCAAATGAAAAAGTTAAATAAGAAGTGGTCAACAGCTGGCCTTTTGATTGCCATGGGGATTGTCTTTGGCGACATCGGGACCAGTCCACTTTATGTCATGAAAGGCCTGATTGCAGGCAATCACGGTGAGATCAATGAGAACTTTCTAATCGGTAGTGTGTCCTTGATTTTTTGGACGATTACCCTCCTAACAACCGTGAAATACGTTATGATTGCACTCAACGCCGATAACAAAGGCGAAGGCGGTATCTTTTCACTTTTCGCACTCGTTCGGCCCATGGGGAAATTTTTAATTATTCCCGCGATTATTGGGGGTGCGGCTCTCCTTGCGGAT
This sequence comes from Lactococcus sp., assembly GCA_047833645.1. Classification (GTDB taxonomy): domain Bacteria; phylum Bacillota; class Bacilli; order Lactobacillales; family Streptococcaceae; genus Pseudolactococcus. Next base: position 416,786 of record CP181259.1, on the reverse strand, counting down.
GGTGTCTTAACGCCAGCGGTGACTGTCACCAGTGCCATAGAAGGCTTGCGAACCCTGCCGATTTTTACTGAGATTTTTGGTTATTCACAAGAAGTGATTGTGATCATCACCTTAGCCATCCTTCTCATCCTCTTTAGTTTTCAACGCTTCGGGACGGATACAGTTGGCAAATTATTTGGACCAATCATGTTCCTCTGGTTTACCTTCCTTTTGATTTCAGGCTTTGCTAACTTACTGCAAGATTTGTCTGTCCTCAGAGCCTTGAATCCAATTTATGGGATCAAACTATTATTGAGTCCTGATAATCACTTAGGTTTATTCATTCTAGGCAATGTCTTTCTAGCCACAACTGGCGCGGAAGCCCTCTACAGTGACCTAGGTCATGTCGGCAAAGCCAATATCCATTTGAGCTGGCCTTATGTCAAAATCAGCTTGATTATCAATTACTTTGGTCAAGTGGCATATCTCTTATCAACAGACATCCATCAATTCAAAGAAATGAATCCATTTTTCCAAATGATTGCAGATCCATTGATGCCTTTGGCAGTGCTCTTTGCGACACTGGCTGCGATTATTGCTTCTCAGGCGTTAATCACGGGGTCATTCACCCTGGTCAGTGAAGCCATGCGCTTGAAAATTCTGCCACGCTTGCATGTCCTTTATCCTGGCAAGAGTCGCAATCAACAATATATCCCAGTCGTCAACTTCTTATTATGGGTCACGACGTCTATCGTTGTCATTGTTTTCCAATCGTCTACAAAAATGGAAGCAGCCTATGGCCTGTCAATCACAGTGACTATGCTCATGACCACCTTCTTACTGCATTATTATTTGAAAACGCGTGCCAAGGCATTCTTTGCGATTGCTGTACCGATTTTCTTTGCCGGGATCGAGATGATATTCTTGCTGTCAAGTTTGGACAAGTTTGTGCATGGTGGTTATGTCGCGGTCTTGATCGCACTTGCTATTATCGTGATCATGTATATTTGGTACAAGGGTAGTCAGATTACAGACGGTTTAGTCGAGCATCTGCCTGTTAAAAATTACCTATCTCAACTGGATCATTTGAGAAACGACCACTCACTCCCGATTTTGCAGACCAACGTCGTTTATTTGACCAAGTACATGGTGGATGATGACATAGATGCGCCTATTTTATATTCTATCTTGGACAGAAATCCGAAACGTGCCCATGTTTATTGGTTTGTCAATGTTTCGGTCACAGACGAGCCCTTCACCCAACAGTATGAAATCGACACCCTAGGAACAGATTATATCGTGCTTGTCAAGTTGCACCTAGGCTTTAGGGTCAGCCAGGAAGTCAATGTTTATCTGCGCCAAATCGTGGCAGAATTGATGGCATCAGGTGAAATTAAAAAACAAGTTCAGACTTACTCCGTCTCTGAAAATCGCGAAGTCGGTGACTTTAGATTTGTTTTACTCAATGAAGAACTTTCTCATGCCGGTGAATTGTCTAACTGGTCACGTTTGATTATGCAAACTAAATTTGCCATTCGTCAAATCACCGTCACGCCAGCGAGATGGTTTGGCCTAGAATTCAGCCAAGTCCTCGTCGAGCGGACACCGCTTGTTATTGGTGACTATCGCAAGCCTCAGTTGGAGAGAATCGATTAAATCAGGCAGCATTTGCAAGGGGCGTTTTTGGCAAAATTAATACTGGGATTCAGTTAAGTATGGTATTTTGCGTGAAGAATGGCAAGACCAATCTCTGTAAAATGAAAAGAACATAGAAGTCATGAAAAACTTCCATGTTCTTTTTTTGTTAAGAAATAGCCAGTTAATTGATATGATGTGTTCTAAATAAAAAAGAGGCTAGGGCAAAGTCCACAAAAATAAGCGATGAACAATTTTCAATGTTAATTGGCATTGATCATCGTCTGTTCTTGTATTGCTTTTTGATACATTGTAAAGTGTCAACATCGTGTTGTCAAAAATAATACGAAATTGGGTCACATCAGAGCGGATGATATGCGAAATTGGAATTCTTTTGACAAAACAATACGAAATTGGTTAAAAAATCGCTAATTTCCTGTGAATTTGGAATTGTTTTGGCAAAACAATACCAAATCGGTGAAAACAGTGCTGTTTTTTACCAATCGGTATTTTTTCTAAAAACAATATGAAAAATAAAAAAAGCAAACAATTTGCTTTTCTCTCTTAATGACTGCAGCCTTTTGTCCTAGATTATTTTTTCAATGTCACGGGTAAGACATAGCTAGCTTGCGGGACAAACTGCTCATCTTCAATCTTTTGAATTAAAATTTTGACCATGAGTTCTGCTAAGTCGTCAATGGGCTGAACAATCGTTGACAGGCTTGGCATAAAGCTCTGGATAACCTGTGTGCCATCATAACCGACAACTTTGAGCTCATTTAACTGAAGTGTTGTCGCAAGATTTTGAACAATGACAGCGGTCAAGTCGTCAGTACAAAAGACGCCGTCAGGTTGTTGCTCAACTAAAAATTGATGAATGCTCTGTCGTCTTTGACTGAGATTACTTTCTCTTGCCAAATAATGAATCAGCGGCGTCAGCTCTTTTTCAGCCATCATGTTTTGGTAGCCCAAGAGCCGATTTTGGGTTGGACTGATGGTATCAGAGACACCAGCGACCATGGCAATCTTGCGACAGCCTTGTTCATAAAGATAGTCTGTTGCAAGTTGGCCACCTGACAAGTTATCAGAGGAAACAATCGGAATCCCATCCGCTAAATACCGGTCGAAAGCGACAATGGCAAGGTTATCATTTTCATATTCATGAATTTCCTTGTTATGGGAACTGGTGATAATCCCATCCACCTGATTGGCCATGAGCATGGTCAGGTAGGCACGTTCTTTCACCGGATCATTTTCGCTGTCGCATAAAATCGCCTTGTAGCCGCGCGCAAAGAGTTTGGACTCGATGGCGTGAATGATTTCGCCATAAAAAGGATAGGCGACAGAAGGAAAGATTAGCCCAATCAACTGGGATTTCTTGCCTTGCAAAGAACGCGCCATGGCATTGGGTTGATAATGCAATTCCCGCATGGCTGCATGTACGCGGTCAATCGTCTTTTGAGACAAGGAACCGCGCATATTGATCACACGAGAAACAGTGGTGGGAGTGACGCCAGCAATTTTTGCGACATCGTTTAGATTAGCCATACATTTACTTGATTGAGCCAAAAATGCTCAATTTATCCTTATTTTTTTAGGTGCCAGATCTTAGCAGATAGGCTATTTTTGGCGAACAAATAAGTGTTTTGGGCTGCTGTAAAAATCCGGCTAGACAAGACTTTTTCACCAGCGTTGACAAAAATCTCAAGTGATGATGTATCCGCAAAGAGAGTTAATGTCACCTTGCCAGGTGCGACAGCTGTCGACCGCGTCATCCCATAATTTTCAGCCCAAGTCACAGGCAGATTTGCTCGATTCAATTCTATTTTACCATTTTTCACATCGATTTTGAGCGAAACATGAGAAGAATTGTCGGCATCCGCAAAAAGATAGAGTTCATTGTCTTCCGTCAGCTCGATTGCCAGTTCATAGCTGTTGCTGCCAATGGTCGAGGCAACTTCTGACAGCGTAATGTTTTGTTCATCCTGGCGTAGTGACAAAGTCTCTACCACTGGATATTGGAAAAGTTGACCGTTTCTCAGTGTCAGTTCTTTGACCAGACTGAGCATGCCCTGCCACCCATCGACATTTGAGGGCACATCAAGATCGGGCAAGCCCAACCAAGAAGAAGCCAGCACCCGACCGTCAGGGGCATTGAAAGCTTGAGTGGCATAGACTTCAAAGCCGTCATCTAGATTATGAAGCTGACCTGCCTGCCTTAATGTCGCAGACTCGGTATCAAGCGCATCTGCTATGACATACATATTAGGAAAGACATTATCGTAGTCAGCGATGGCTTTGTCAAGGCCTTGTGGGCAGAATAAGAGGACGGGTTTTTGGTCAATAAAGACAAGATTGGGACACTCAATCATATAGCCCATGTCTGCTTGGGTAAACTGGAGTTGTCCCCTGTAGTCCCAAGCGGTTAAGTTGTCGCTACTTGCCTGAGCTAGGACGACTGCACCTTTTTCATCGCACGTTTGTGCGCCGATGATAGCGAATTTCTGACCATGGACATCGAAAATCATGGGATCACGGAAATGGTCGGTATAACCTGCTGGGGTGCGCAAGAGTGGGGCGTCAAATTTTTGGATGGCGCCTGTTTTGCTGTAGATAGCGCCGTTTTGATAGGCGTCACGAGAGCCGTCTGCGCCGCGCGTGTTGCCGGTGTAGAAAAGGAAGAGTTCGTCTTCAGAAAGGGGGAGGGCAGAGCCGGAATAGGCCCCATGTGAGTCATAGACGGTGTCAGGGAAGAGTTTCAGGCCTTCATCTGTCCAATGCACTAGGTCGGTTGAGGTCATCAGCGCCCAGGATTTGAGGCCGTGAACGGGGCCATAAGGGAAAATCTGGTAAAATAAATGGTACTTGCCATTAAAGTAGGAGAAGCCATTGGGGTCGTTGAGGAGCCCGGTCTTTGGCTGAATGTGGTAGGTGTTGGTATAGGCTGAGGTTGCGACGGCAGTTGTGAGCGCGGCTACATATTCAGCAGAGTAGTCTGCATAAGCCTGATAGCGCTCAGCAGAAGTCCAAGGGGTTGCGTAATCTTTTTTAGTTATCATAATCAAATTATAATGCAAAAAATTTTTTATGTCAAACGCTTGACAACGTTTTCGAAACAGGTTATAATTTAAAATGTAAACGGTATCAAACGTTTGACAATTGATATCGTCTTGACATTATTTGTAGTGAACTTTGACGTTTGAGTTATAGACATCATGTCCTATCACTTGACTCGTCATGTAAGAAGTTGAAGGGGAATTCCTATGGATCACAAAGAAGTAGCAAAACGCGTTGCGGCAGCACTTGGCGATGATAACCTCGTCGCAGCAGCCCACTGTGCCACACGTTTGCGTTTAGTTGTTAAAGACACGGCTAATATTGATCAAGCCGCGCTTGACGATGACGCAGATTTAAAAGGCACATTTGAAGCCAATGGTCAGTACCAAATCATCGTCGGACCTGGCGATGTCAATACTGTCTACAAAGAATTGGTAGCGATTACGGGTGTCGGCGAAGTGTCTAAAGATGAGTTGAAAGACGTCGCCAACACAGAGACCAATCCACTCATGAAATTGATAAAAGTCTTATCAGACATCTTCGTGCCACTGATTCCTGCCTTGGTTGCAGGTGGTCTCTTGATGGCTCTCAACAATGTCTTGACAGGCCAAGGTCTATTTGGGCCTCAGTCAGTCGTTGAAATGGTGCCAGGGATTAAAGGGTTTGCTGAGATTGTCAATCTCATGGCCTCAGCACCCTTTGCTTTCCTCCCTATTTTAATCGGCTTTTCAGCAACGAAACGTTTCGGCGGGAATCCTTATCTGGGGGCAGCAGCAGGCATGATGCTGGTGATGCCTAGCCTTGTTAATGGTTACGGTGTCGCAGAAGCCATTGCATCAAACAAAATGCCTTATTGGGATGTTTTTGGTTTCAAAATCGCTCAAGCCGGTTATCAAGGTCAAGTCTTGCCTGTCATTGGTGTGGCTTGGATCTTGGCAACACTTGAGAAATTCTTCCATAAACATTTGAAAAACGCCATCGACTTTACTTTTACGCCAATGTTAGCCGTGATTATCACTGGTTTCGTGACATTTGCTGTCGTTGGACCAGTCCTTCGTGGGGTCTCAAACGGCATGACTGACGGTCTCGTTTGGCTGGTTAATACTCTGGGTGGTGTGGGCTACGGTATCTTCGGTCTCGGCTATTCAGCGATCGTGCTGACCGGTTTACACCAATCATTTCCAGCTATTGAAACGTCTCTACTTGCGGATATCGCGAAAACAGGGGGTGACTTCATCTTCCCTATCGCCGCAGCGGCCAACGTTGCTCAGGGTGCTGCGACATTTGCCATCTTCTTCTTGACGAAGAACGAGAAGCAAAAAGGCCTCGCCTCATCGTCAGCTTTCTCTGCCATGCTCGGGATCACGGAGCCGGCCATGTTTGGGGTCAACCTCAAGCTCAAATTCCCATTTTTCATCGCGCTCGGATCTGCCGGTATCGCCTCAGCCTTCATGGGCTTTGCGGGTGTGAAAGCGGCGTCACTTGGCCCAGCAGGCCTCATCGGCTTCATCGCCGTTAAACCGGTCAACATCCCGATGTTCATGGTCGGCCTGGCCATCAGTTTCGCCCTCGCTTTTGTCGCCACTTTCGTCTATGGTCGAAATCGCATGGCAATCCCTGCGGATACGGCAACAACAGGCGCGACAGCTCAGGAAATTAACAGCGTCAAAACGTCTGAAGGCGTCTTAGATGAAGCGCTCTTTGCCCCTGTGACTGGACAAGCCATCCAACTGTCAGAAACGAAAGACCAAGTTTTCTCATCAGGCTTGATGGGCAATGGCCTCGCAATTGAACCAACTGTTGGTGAAATTTATGCCCCAGCAGACGGGACATTGACCGTTACCAATGACAGCAAACATGCCTATGGTCTATTGACGGACAAAGGGGCAGAAGTCTTGCTGCATATCGGGATTGACACTGTCCAAATGGCAGGTGACGGCTTCTCAACACAAGTCACTCAAGGTCAAGTTGTGAAAAAAGGTGACTTATTAGGTACTTTTGATATTGATAAAATCAAGGCTGCGGGTTATGAAGCGACAGTCATGGTCATTGTGACCAATACCCTGTCCTTTGCAGAAGTCCAAGGGATTGATAACCAAGTCGTAACGGTTGGTCAAACGATTATCCAAACGACTGCACCTGTAGCAAAATAAAGCTAAAATAACCGATGCTATCGGTTATTTGTGTGTTAATATGATAAAATAGAGAAAACGTTTCCATTTAGAGAGGAATGAGTTGATCAGCAACTCAATTAAGTGAAAAGATGAGCAAATTATTTGGTAGTATTGAAGCAGGTGGCACAAAGTTTGTCTGTGCCGTCGGTAATGAAGACTTGATGATTCTTGAAAGCGCCACATTTCCAACAGAAAAACCTGAGGCAACTTTGCAGCAGGCCGTTGAGTTCTTTCAACAATTTGGCACGTCACTCGTGGCGATTGCTGTTGGCAGTTTTGGACCGATTGATGTCGATGTGACATCTGAAACCTACGGTTTTGTGACGACAACGCCGAAGCCGCATTGGGCGAATTTTGATATGATTGGTTTTTTGAAAGCTCAGCTTGATTTACCCATGTTCTTTACGACAGATGTCAATTCATCGGCTTATGGGGAACAGTTATTAGACCCGTCACTTAAAAGCTTGGTCTATTTCACCATCGGCACCGGCATTGGTGCGGGTGCGATTCAAAATGGTGACTTTATCGGTGGCATCTCCCATGCCGAAATGGGCCATATGTTTGTCAAACGTCATCCAGAAGATCTAGAGTTTGCGGGTGTGTGTCCTTACCATGGCGACTGCTTGGAAGGGGTCGCAGCAGGACCATCACTTGAAGCTCGGACGGGTGTTCGGGGCGAAAATATCGGATTAGACTCAAACGTTTGGGATATTCAAGCTTATTATATCGCCCAAGCTGCTGTTTCGACGACCTTGACATTGCGTCCTGAGAAAATCATTTTCGGCGGCGGCGTCATGGCGCAAGACCACATGATGCAACGTGTTCGCAAACAATTTGCGACCCTCTTGAATGACTATGTTGCGGTACCAGAGTTAACAGACTACCTCCAAGTCCCAAGTGTTGCCAACAATGCCTCTGCAACTGTCGGCAACTTTGCTTTGGCGAAACGGGAATATGACCTAAAACACTAATGTCTATAAACAGTCAGAATCAATCTTCTGGCTGTTTTTATATGTCATTTTTAACAAATTTGTGGCATGATTTTTTTAAAATATCAAACTTTTAGGTATGTTTTATTCTAATTATATTTTTAATGACATATAGTTTTGATAAATAAGAACATTATGTTAAAATAGAAGTTTATCATAAGATTGTTCTCACATAAAGTGATAAAAAAGTCAAGTCGGATAGAAATATCTATCAAAAATGTCACAGTAAATACTTGCAAGAAAGGCAAACCAGCGTATGCTTAGACAGACAGACAGACAGACAGAGGCAGGATTCTGCCATGATTTAGCGTACGCTTTTTTAGATGATAGTTAATGATCGGCCCTATTCGGGTAGACTTTTAGTCTGCCCTGATAGGGTCGGTTTTTGATTGCATCAAAAGAAAATTTAATTAGGAGGAAAACTATTATGACCACAACACTTAAGAAACTAAGTGCCTTACTCTTGGAGCTCGGGACGCTCTTCATCCTGAGTTTTCCAAGTCTAGCGCACGCCGCAGATACTGGGGGTTCGGATCATTTCCAACTGACAGTCGTCGAAAAAAAAGACAGTAAGTCAGGTGCTGAAATCGCTGACCTGACCATTAAAATCATCAGTTCGAAAACGGGCACCAATGTCACCTTCGAAGCTAATCTACCTACGATTTTCCAGGATAAGGACATGAAAAAGGTCACCTTTAATGTTGGTACCTTAAAAGCTGGGGAGTCTAAAACGTATCAAGTGAGTCGAAAAACAGATGGGACGGTAGTCACCAATCCCCTACCAACAACGGGTATAGCTAAGTCAACGACTAGCTTACCGACAACAGGTGAGGCAACGACGCCACTCTTGATTACATTTGGCTTTCTCTTGGTAGCAGGTCTCATCTTCATCGGGGTTAAACGTTTCCAAGGCGCGAAACATCACCTTGCCATCTTGCTTTTACTAGTCGGATTAGGTGGCGCAGCCACAGTTAATACGGCAGAAAAATCTTATCACCACCGCGATGAAGTGCGCAACCATCCGGTTGAACTAGCTGGTGTGACACATGTCTTCCACCTAGCAGGAGAAGGTGACTTTGAAGGCGAACCTGGCGATAACGGCGACAAAGGCGAAACCGGCGACAAAGGTGAGTCTGGGGACAAAGGCGAGTCCGGTGACAAAGGTGAGTCTGGCGACAAGGGCGAGCCTGGGGAACCAGGTCTGTCTAACAACTTTACGATTACTTATTTTATCAACGGTAAAGAAATTACAGGCTTAGACCCAGTTGGTTATATCGCAGGTGTCAAAACAACTTATTTGCCAAAGCCAATATTTACCGATGATAATTTTTCAGGTTGGTATGTTAACGAATACTATGGTGGTGATGTCACTATAAATATTGCCAAAACTGCAACGGGTGATCAAGTATTTTATGGCTACACAACACCTAAGCCTAGAGTTTACTTTAAAGATTATGATGGCACCAATGAAGTATTACCAGCTGTAGTGATTACCGCACCTGGAGAGAGCCTTACTATCCCAGATGCACAGAATGCCAACTATTATTTCTTGGGTTGGGCAGAATCTAGTAGTTCAGATAAAACAGAAACACTTTACGTCCCAGAAACGTACAGTGATATTCGTAAGACACTTAATACACCCGATAGGATCCGTTTGGGTTATGAGGTTAAATCTGAGCATGAACTCAAAAATATTACTTCAGATAAGACGCTTCACGCTGTCTATTACAAGAAATTCGATGCAACTACTGCACTAGCAGATGATTTTATCTAGTCTAATGCGATTTGGCAAGTTATTAATACCTCAGCTAACTCAAGTAAAGAGCGTTTGGTGGTTAAAGTTAATGCCTTAACAGATAAAGAAGCAACAGGCTCTGGAGGTGATTCAGTAGCCTTGGTCAAATTCAGGACAGATAGAACGACATTCTTTGATGTTAATGGTAAAAATGGCTATGAAGGTAGTACATTAGAAGCGGTGATTGATAAATACTATCAAGATAATATCGCTTCAAAATCAGAACAAGAGAGTGTTCTAGGTGTAAATCTAAATAATCCTGATTTTGATGCTTTCCATAAATCAATTCCTGAGCTTGCAGGTGCAGACTATAATAATTGGCATTATGGAGAGTGGTATAAAACTACTGCCTTTCCACTTACAGTTACTAGGGATGATAAGGATCGTAAGGCATTTGCTTTAAGTTTTGATGATATTAATATTTATACGGATTCAGCAAATGATTATGGTACCACCCCCTCTTATTTATTCTTTTGGGATGCTAATGTAGATGAAGCTTGGTTACGCTCACCAGGAGATGCCTATTTTTACGCTTCACGGCTTGTTAATGGTATAACACGTGATGCTGGTGGATGTATTGGTAATTCCGATTTGAATCCTGGTGTGCCAGATGTTTATCCCGTACGACCATCCTTGATGTTAACGGTCAAATAAATATTTAGCTAATCTAAAAAACAAGTCCTCACTAACCTGATGTACTTGTTTTTTTATACTAATAACTAGCCCACTGGCCATTTTTACCGAAACCTCACGATAAAAAAATAAGACTTCAGATCACTGAGGTCTTATTTTAATTGGTGATAACGGTCGTACCAAATGGCAACGTATTCCTTAGAAAATGGTCCCTTACCTTCATTAATCCAGTCAACTAAAATCTTGACATTTTCTTTTAAGATAAAATCAATATCTTCTGGATAATTCATTTGACGTTTGTGACGCTCATATTCTTCGACATCTAACAATTTTTTCTCACCGTCAGCAAAGACCTTGACATCAAGGTCATAGTCGATATATTTAAGCGATTCATTGTCAAGCGTGTAGGGACTGGCCAAGTTACAGTAGTAGCTCACGCCATTTTCGCGAATCATGGCAATAATATTGAACCAAAACTTCTTGTGAAAATAAACGATAGCAGGCTCGCGGGTCACCCAACGTCTGCCATCGCTCTCCGTCACAAGCGTATGGTCATTCACACCAATAATCGAGTTTTCGTTAGTCTTCAGCACCATCGTATCACGCCAAGTACGATGCAAGCTTCCGTCATGTTTATAGCTTTGAATCGTAATAAAGTCGCCTTCTTTGGGGATTTTCATCATCCTACCAACTTTCTAACATTCAAAGTTCTCAACAAAAATTATATCATTTTATCCGCCATTTGTCAGATTTGAACGTCGAAAATAACCAAAGATTTTTTCACTTCCTCGGAAAAATGCGTCAGGAGGTAAGCATCGAATTCTTTTGTTTTCTTGACCAGATTATAACGCTTATGGAGATTATAGGAGTTGAGCGATTGATAGATTGGATAGGCTTTGAAGTAATCGCTGATTAAGCACCATTCTCTTTTATAGCCTAGAGGCTTAGCCTGATAATGCACCGCATCTACCACCTGATCATAAGACCGATGATTATGGCCAAAGACTACCTCCCTGATGCCATGTTTGACAAAAAGCGCGTGAAATTTATCGGAACCCAGAAAGACATTGAACTTGACAAACTTAGGGTGGGTCATCACAAAAGCAGGGTGCGGCACGAAGTGCATGGCGATGATTAGATTGGCCTTATCAGCAGGCGTCATGTCCGTTAAAACCGCATCGAGTTTGGCCAGAATACGGTTAGTCACGGTGATGTCATCGGCGTCTCGTGTTATTTTTCGGTCAAACCAAAAGGTATTTTTAGTCCGAAGATTTTGTTCGATACTGATATCTGGACAAAAAGAATAGTCATACCAACCCGCAAAACTCAGTAATTTTTTCTGACCGATGGTCCGAAGTTGAAAGTCATTGGCCGTGATGGCTGACTCGTCCAGACCCAGCATATCATGGTTGCCCAGGTTGTATGAAACGGTAAAGTTCTGAGACAGGCGTGCTAAAAAAGGCTTTGACAGGCGCTCAAAGTCGTTAGAAATGTCACCTGCCAGATGGACATCGGTGATGTCGTGATCCCGCAAGGTTTGGATGAGATTTTGTTCGTATTGGGCATCCAACTGATTCACATCCAGATGGAGATCAGAGAGAAGGGCTAGATTTTTCGTTGTTTTCATACTATTAGTATAGCATTCTTTGTTATAGGATATTCAAATGTGAGTTATCACGTTGATAGTTTTTATGTTATATTTTTAATTCTAAGATATAGTTAGCCAAGCAGAGGAGCTAGAGAGGATATGTTATAATTAATGTATATCTTTTATATGATAAGGAGAAAAACAATGCGGCAAGTATTTTTTTATGGGGCAATCAGTTTGGATGGCTTTTTAGCCACTCAGTCTGATGACTTGCAGTGGTTATTTGACACGACGCTGGATCCAGATTACGATATCAGTGCCTTTGAAGACCGCATTGATACGGTGGTCATGGGCAACACGACTTATCGTGAAACGCAAGAGCTCTTGGGTGCTGATCCCATTTTCCCTAATAAAGAAAAGATTGTTTTTTCTCGGACTGAATCGGGGCAGTTGATGGGTGGCAAGTATGTGTCGGGTGATCCGGTCGAGATTCTTCATGATTTAAAGGCTCAGCCCGGGAAAGCGATTTGGGTTCTTGGCGGTGGCAAGCTTGTCACGACACTTCTCAAACATGACTTGCTTGATGAGCTCTGGATTCAAATGGCGCCAGTATTTTTGGGAACAGGCAAACGCTTGTTTGAAGAGACGACGACGGCTCACAAACGCTTTGAACTGGTGGCGGTCAAGCCAATCGGTCAATTATCAGAGCTGCATTTAAAACGGCTGCCTCAAGCGCAGGACATCCCAGAAATTTAAGGTATAATAGAAACATGACGAACTTGAAAGAACAGATTATCGCCATTTCCAAGGAAATCGGCATTTCGAAAATTGGTTTTACGACTGCTGATAATTTTGATTACCTCGAAAAATCTTTGAGACTGTCTCAGGAAAAAGGGACAAACTCTGGCTTTGAACACCAAAATATTGAAGAACGGATCAAGCCCAAGCTCTTGCTTGACAATGCCAAAACGATCATCTCGATCGCCGTTGCCTATCCCAATAAACTCCCGCAGTTACCTGGCAAATCGCCCTATAAACGGGGTAAGTTCTCCTCATCAAGTTGGGGTGTCGATTATCATACCATCTTAACGGAGAAAATGGCGCGGTTATCTGAACGCATCTCCGAGTTAACCGATGATTTTGACCACAAGGCCATGGTCGATACAGGCGCTTTGGTCGACACAGCTGTTGCCAGACGGGCGGGGATCGGTTTCATCGGGAAAAATGGTCTGGTCATCTCTAAGGAATATGGCTCCTATATGTTCCTGGGAGAACTCATCACCAACCTCGATATCGAACCGGACCAACCGGTGGACTACGGTTGTGGCGACTGCAACCATTGCATCACGTCGTGCCCGACAGACGCCCTCAATGGCGATTCCACCATGAATACCAAGCGCTGCCTGAGTTTCCAGACTCAGAAAAAAGGGCCGCTTGATGAAGAGTTTCGGGTCAAAATGAAGACTTTGATTTATGGCTGTGATATTTGTCAAATCGCTTGTCCCTATAATAAGTGGATAACGAACGAGGCTCAGACGACGATTGATCCGGAGCTGGCTTATCCTGAGCTACAACCTTTTATTCAGCTGACGAACCAGGAATTTAAGGCCAAATTCAGTGAAATTGCGGGGTCCTGGCGCGGGAAGAACGTCCTACAGCGCAATGCGATTTATGTGCTCGCCAATGTCAACGACAAGACCGCCATTCCTTTATTAGAAGAAATCGCAGCCAATCCTAGCAATGCGGTCCATCAGGAAGCCGCGCAATGGGCCTTAGATAAGATTAAGTCAAAGGCGCAACGCAATCAATCTTTGAAAAATATATGAGAACGTGGTAGAATAATATAATATGGAAATTAGTGAAATTCGCAATCAAATTGCCCAAAACACAGATAAGATGGCATCCTTTCGAGATAATCTCGATTTAGACCGCCTAGAAGAAGAAATTGCGCTTCTTGACAATGACATGTCTGATCCGTCATTTTGGGATGATAACATTGCCGCACAAAAAGTCGTTGAGCAATCTAACCAGCTGAAAGCCAAATATGACACCTTTATGGACATGCAAGCCATGCTTGACGACCAAGAAGTCATGTTGGAAATGTTAGAAGAAGAAGCTGACGACGAGATGCAGGCAGAACTGGCCACAGCGCTGGATAAACTGGCTAGCAAAATGCAGGCCTACGAGCTAGAAATGCTCCTCAATCAGCCTTATGACCACATGAACGCCCTCCTTGAAATCCATCCGGGTTCTGGCGGGACCGAATCTCAGGACTGGGGCAGCATGCTCATGCGAATGTATGAACGTTGGGGCAACGCTCACAACTTCAAGGTGGAAATCGTCGATTACCAAGATGGCGATGTCGCCGGTCTCAAATCTGCGACCCTGAAATTTACCGGTAACAATGCCTACGGTTTCTTGCGTTCTGAAAAAGGCGTGCACCGCTTGGTTCGCGTCTCACCTTTTGACTCGCAAAACCGGCGTCATACCTCTTTCACCTCGGTTGATGTCATGCCTGAGCTGGACGATTCGATCGAAGTCGATGTCCGCGATGCCGATATCAAGATGGATACCTTCCGTTCCGGCGGTGCAGGTGGGCAAAATGTCAACAAGGTCTCGACCGGCGTCCGCTTGACCCATACACCGACAGGGATTGTCGTCTCATCAACGATGGACAGAACCCAGTACGGTAACCGAGACTTGGCCATGAAGATGCTCAAATCCAAACTCTACCAACTCGAAGTGGATAAAAAACAAGCAGAAGTCGACGAATTAAAAGGCGACCAAGCTGATATTTCATGGGGCTCACAGATTCGTTCTTACGTCTTCATGCCTTATCAATTGGTAAAAGATACCCGCTCAGGTTATGAAACGAGTCAGATCGATAATGTCATGGATGGCGACCTCGATGGCTTCATCGATGCCTACCTCAAATGGAAAATGTTGTAAGGCTGTAATATTTTAGAGATCAGTAATTTGTTATAATATGAGTATATTGACAAAAAACAGAAAGAAACTAAAAATATGAGTAGTATTATCAAATTAAGTAATGCAACCAAAAAATACAACAACGGGACGACCGCTCTGCGCAATGTCTCAGTTGATATTGAAGCCGGAGAATTTGCTTACGTCGTAGGCCCGTCAGGCGCTGGTAAATCAACCTTCATCAGATTATTATACCGTGAAGTGAAATTAGATAAAGGTCAGGGCATGGTCGCTGGCTACAATCTTGAAAAAATAAAAAAACGTGATGTGCCCATGCTGCGTCGCTCTATCGGTGTTGTTTTCCAGGACTATAAATTATTGCAAAATAAAACAGTTTATGAAAATATCGCCTATGCCATGGAAGTTATCGGCAAACGCCCACGTGACATCAAAAAACGTGTCATGGAAGTGTTAGACCTTGTTGGTCTGAAACACAAAGTCCGGTCATTCCCAAATGAACTATCGGGTGGTGAGCAGCAACGTGTGGCCATTGCCCGCTCGATTGCTAACGCCCCTAAAGTCTTGATTGCTGATGAGCCGACAGGGAACTTAGACCCTGAAAACTCATGGGAAATCATGAATCTCCTTGAAAAAATCAATATCCAAGGGACAACGATCTTAATGGCGACCCATAATTCACAAATCGTTAACACGCTGCGTCATCGCGTGATTGCGATTGAGAACGGTCGAATTGTCCGAGATCAAATAGAAGGAGAATATGGCTACGATGATTAGAACATTTTTTAAACACCTGTGGCAGTCGATTAAAAATCTCCGCAGAAATGGTTGGATGACAGTTGCTGCTGTTTCATCTGTGACCATTACCCTGGTCTTAGTCGGCGTTTTCCTAGCCGTTATCCTCAACACCACGAAATTAGCGTCTGATTTGGAAAATAATGTCCGAATTTCGACTTTCCTGAAACTCAATATTCATGACGGTGAAAAAGAAATTGCGGATCCCAACGATAAATCAAAAGTGATCACAAATCCAGACTTTCATAAGATTGAAACGGCGATCAAAGCTGTCCCGCATGTGACCAAGGTAACCTATTCCAGCAAGGAAAATGAGTTAAACAAACTCACCAAATCGCTAGGTGACACTTGGAAAATGTTTAAAGGGGATAGTAATCCGCTTTATGATGTTTACATCGTTGAGGCCGATAAACCTGAAAATGTGACGGCAGTTGCGAAAAGCATTAGTAAAATTGATGGGGTTGACCGTGCAGACTACGGTGGTACCAATACTAAGAAAATCTTTGGTCTCTCTAAAGTCATCAGGACTTGGGGACTTGGGGCGGCAGGGCTACTTTTGTTTGTCGCTGTCTTCCTGATTTCGAATACGATTCGGATTACGATTTTGTCTCGTCAACGAGAAATTCAAATCATGCGTCTGGTGGGTGCCAAAAATGGTTACATCCGTTGGCCTTTCTTCCTTGAAGGGGCATGGGTTGGCCTCATAGGTGCGATTCTACCAAGCTTACTGATTGGTTTCGTTTACCGTGTGGCCTATGTTGGCTTGCAAAAAACCTTGTCGCAACAAGGTTTGTATCTCTTGCACCCCGATACATTTGTCCCACAATTGATCATTTTAATGGTCGTTGTCGGTGTGGCGATTGGGTCGATCGGATCGATTATCTCAATGAGACGCTTCCTTAAAATTTAAACGATATCCCTTAAAAGAGCGAACATTTGCTCTTTTTTTTGCGTTTTTTCACTGTTTACTGTCTCATCAGTCGCATTTTATGGTAGAATAGTAACAATTAATTAAGTTTGTAAATTTACTAACTTAACTTGTGTGTCGTGAAGGGAAAGTAGTTGAAAGAAATGGCGATGAAAAAAGTTGTGATTATTGGCTCGGGCGTTGCGGGGGCGACGGTTGCCCTGTATTTGCAAGGGCAGGCGGATGTGACGATTATCTGCAAGGGGCGGCGTCAGGATAGCAATTCGATGCTGGCGCAAGGTGGGGTTGCGGCTGTTATGCCAGTCAGCTCTTCTGAAAAGGGGCAAAACCGCAGTCAGGCCCCTGACACTGAAGCTTCCCATGTCGCAGATACCCTATCTGCTGGCGTCTTTCATAATCAGAAAGCAGCGGTTGAGAAGATGGTCCATGACGGGCCGCGAGTGATTCAAGATTTGATTGATCAGGGGATGCATTTTGACCAAACTGCTGATGGCCAGCTTGATTTAGGACTTGAAGGCGCCCACTCTCATAAGCGAATCTTACATGCAGGCGGGGATCAAACTGGGCGGCAGTTGACCTCTTTTATTCATGATCAGCTGACGGCGGTCACTTGGTTACCGCATGCCTTCGCTCTGGATTTTGTTGTCGCATCCGGGCGCGTTTGCGGTGTGAGTTATCTGGATGCAAATCAGCAAAGGAAGACGATCCCTGCCGATGAGGTGGTCTTGGCAAGTGGTGGTGTCGGGCATTTGTTTGCAGATACCAGTAATCACGCAACTATTACGGGAGATGGCCTAGCCATGGCCCTGCGCGCCGGCTGCGAGTTGTCTGATATGGCCTTTTTGCAGTTTCATCCCAGTCTTTTAGACGGGGGCGAAAAGGTACATCCGATTTTGATTTCAGAGGCGGTCAGAGGGGCTGGCGCGAGATTGGTTGATGAGCAGGATCGCCCGATTATGGTCGGTCGGTCTAGCAAACTCGACTTGGCGCCACGTGATGTGGTCAGTCGCGTCGTCAATGAAGAGATTCAAGCCGGTCACCAAATTTATCTGGATATCTCCAATGTCACGAATTTTTCGCATCAATTTCCGTCCATTGCGGGCTATTTGCAGCAGAACGGTATTGATTTCGAGACAAGTCAACGCATCCCCATCAAACCCGGCATGCATTTCCTCATGGGTGGCGTCAAAACGGACTTTTCAGGTCGCACAGGGCTTGACCACTTGTATGCCGTAGGTGAAGTCGCCTTTACAGGCGTCCATGGTGCTAATCGCTTGGCCAGTAATTCTTTACTAGAAGGCTTAAGTTTTGCGAAAAGCGTGGCCGAAGCCATCTTGTCAGACAAGTCAACCAGTCCCGCAAGCCAGCAAGAACTGCAAGTCGCACCCAGCACAATTAAAATGACCCTACCCAGTCGAGCTGACCTAGTCAAAAAAACATCTGATGCGCTAGGCATTGTTAGAAGACCTGAAACCATCCACCAGTTTCTAACTTGGTTAGCAACTTTTAATTATCAACGCTTAGACCAAACCTGCACGGATCGTCAGCAAATCGAAACTGCAAATCTATGTCTCGTCGCAGAAAGCATCGCCCATGCCGCGCTGGCAAGGCCACAAAGTCTCGGGGCCCACTATCTATTATCGGAGGAAGAATAGTCTCATGAATCTACAAGCAAAAGAACAGCTGAAAACTTTTTTGATTGAAGACATTGGCACTGGCGATTTGTCAGCGGATTTAATTTTTGACGAAAATGAGCAGTCGAGCGGTGTCTTCGTTGCCAAATCTGATGGTATCATCGCAGGCCTCGAAGTGGCACAGCAAGTCTATGATTTACTCGGTCAGAATGCGACCTTTATCCCTGTGGTCGCCGATGGTGCTAGCGTTAAAAAAGGTGAGATTATCGGGCGAGCAACGGGTCACATCAGAACTCTGCTAACAGGGGAACGTGTGATTTTAAATCTCCTTCAACGGATGAGTGGGATTGCCACCTTCACCCACACAGCGATTGAAACACTAAATGACCCCACGATTAAGATTTGTGACACGAGAAAAACAGCACCTGGTCTGCGTTACTTTGACAAATTAGCCGTGAAAATCGGTGGTGGCTTTAATCATCGGGTTGGCCTTTATGATGGGGTCATGCTAAAAGATAATCACATCGCTTATGCCGGCAGCATTACCAAAGCCGTGGAGAAAGTCCGCCAGCAAATCGGTCAAATGGTAAAAATCGAAGTTGAAATCGAAACAGAAGAACAATTACATGAGGCCATCGCTGCAAAGGCTGATATTATCATGCTTGATAATCGGACACCAGAACAGGTTGCGGCATGGACTAAACTCGTGCCGGAAGGCATCTTGACTGAAATTTCAGGCGGTATCACACTGGCTAACCTAGCAGACTACTCCCAGACAGGGGCTGACTACCTCTCGCTAGGCGCCCTAACCCATTCAGTCCTAGCTTTTGACATCAGTTTTAATAGTCAAAATGGCGCCAAAGGCGAAGCCCATTTGCCCCATGTTGAGTGACGACAAGCAAGATGAGAAAACTTGGACGAGAAAAGATAAGGAGACACCATGGCACATATTGAGACAGCGCAACCAACATTTGATAAGACAAATATTATTCCAGAACGTTATTTACACCTATCTGATGGTGAAATGATTCGTAAAATTTATGAGAAAAAACGCCAATTTGGCGATGATTTGTTGATTTTGGCTCATCATTACCAAAAAAATGAAATTATTCCCTTTGCGGATTACGTTGGGGATTCTTTACAGTTGGCAAAAGAAGCAGCTGCTAATCAGTCAGCCAAACACATCATTTTCTGTGGCGTGCATTTTATGGCTGAGACAGCTGATATGCTGACAACAGATGATCAAAAAGTTTATTTACCAGATGCTTTAGCAGGCTGTTCCATGGCCGATATGGCGAATTTAGAACAGTTGGAAGCAGCCTGGCAAGTACTAGAAGCCACCTATGAACAGCCTGTCATCCCGGTTACCTATATCAACTCGACCGCAGCCGTTAAAGCCTTCGTCGGCAATCATGATGGCGTCATCGTGACCTCTAGTAATGCTGAGACGATTTTAAAACGTGTCTTTGACAAAAATCAACGCGTCCTTTTCTTACCCGACCAGCATTTAGGGCGTAATACGGCCTTTCAACTAGGTGTGCCACTTGAGCAAATGGCAGTTTGGCATCCCAAGCAAAATAGACTGGAAGCAGCTGGGGATCTTCAAGCGCTTAAAGTGATTCTCTGGCAAGGTCGCTGCTGCGTGCACCAGCAATATACTGTTGATCAAATCGCAACCTTGCGCAGTCAAATTCCTGATTTGAAAGTCATCGTTCATCCGGAATGTCCGATTGAAGTTGTGCAGGCTGCTGACGCTTATGGGTCTACTAAGAAAATCATCGATGAAGTGGCAGCTAGTCCAGAAGGCACCAAGTGGGCGATTGGCACGGATAATAATTTGGTGAATCGCATGATTCAAACCTTCCCTAATCATGATATCAGATCCATCAATTCTTCAGCATTTTCATGTATCACCATGAACCGTATTCGCCTGGCTCATCTGTTATGGACGCTGGAAGAAATCGAGAAAGGGTCGACCATTCAGCAAATCACAGTGGATCAAGCCACACAAATCTCTAGCCTCAAGGCACTTGATCGAATGTTGGCCAAATAAATAGACATCAAAATAGACATCAAAAGAGACTGGGACAAAAGTTTCAGGCACAAAAAGAGAAAAGCGAATTAGACACTCAAATTGAAACGCCCAGTTTTAATTTCTGACCAATTTGGCACGAAAATAGCACTGTTTACCGATTTCGACATCTTTCTCAGAAAGATGACCAATTTCGCAAAAAAACTGAGCTTTTTTAACCGATTTGGTAGAAACCAATCGTTTCTTAACGATGATACTCTACAATGTATCAAAAAGCAATACAAAAATAGGCAATGATCAATTTCAATTAACATTGATCATCACCTATTTTTTTTTGTGGCCTTTTGTCTCTACCTCTTTTTATCCTTAGTCATGTTCGTTAGCAATCAAAACCGTTTCAAAGGCAAATTCACTTGGGATGTGACTGGCGATTGAAAACTCAAAAATTCGCCCATCATCTAGGTAGCCGATTTGCTCGGTCTGCATTAGAAAATCCGTATCTTTTAACTTAAGATAGGCTTTTTCAAGGATACTGGGTCGAACGCCAGCGACTTTAATATGGGCACTTTTAATTGTTAAATTGAGCGTTTTATGGATGTAGCTATAAATCGACGTTTCCAGCTCTTTGGTTGTCAGACCTGGAATAATCTCAAGAGGCATCCAAGTATACTCAATGATAGACGGCACATTTTTAATCGTTCTCATGCGAATGATTTTGTAAACCAAACTTTCCTTGTCAACGCTCAATTTATCTGCAATATACTGGGTAGGCGCTTCAGTCGAAAAGCCAATAATCGTCGACGTGACTTCGCCTTCATGCAGGGCCGTGCTCCCTGTTAAAGGAGAAAATTTCGTAATCGTTGAATTTCTGAAATTCTTGACAAAACTACCCGACCCCCGCCGGCGCACGATATAGCCTTCTTGCACCAATAAATTAATGGCCTTAGTAATGGTCAATTCACTGACGTCAAATTGGTCAGCGAGGATGCGACCCTGGGGTAATTTCTCATTAATTGGATATTTTCCTGATTCAATATCGTATTTAATCTGTGTATAAATATCGATATACTTGGTGTTGGTTCTCATGATAGCTCCTTCATTAATTCTATATAGTTATATTATACCATTTTTATTTAAAAATAAAGTATATAGTTTCATATTAGTGTTTATAACTTAAAAACCTCTGTAAATAAGCGTTTTTGTTATTTTGTTTAAAATATATGAATTAAATGTTAAAAAGATGTTGACAAATTAGAATTAAAACTATATATTTTTGATCGTAAGGAGGCGCTTTCTGATTTTAAAGGAGTTTTGACACATGAGTTATCAAGCAAACGAAAAACGTTACGATAGGATGCTCTATCGTCAAGTTGGTCAGAGTGGTCTCAAATTACCAGCCATTTCTCTTGGACTTTGGCGAAATTTTGGTGATGATAGCCCACTGACGACACAAAAGGACTTAATTTTAAAGGCATTTGATCTTGGGATCACGCATTTTGATTTAGCTAATAATTATGGCGGTGGGGCAGCTGAACGAAATTTTGGACGGATCTTTCAAGATCATCTAAAACCTTACCGTGATGAGTTGATTATTGCGACTAAGGCTGGTTATCAGATGTGGGATGGGCCTTACGGTGATGGCGGATCAAGGAAATATTTAATGTCGAGTTGCGATGCCAGTTTGAAACGCTTAGGCCTTGATTATGTTGATATCTTTTATCATCATCGCCATGATCCTGAGACACCATTGGCAGAAACGGCAGTGGCTCTAGACTCACTTGTTCGTAGTGGCAAAGCGCTCTATATCGGTATTTCCAATTATTCTGCTGCAGATGCTAGTGCAATAAGTGACATTTTCAAGGCGTTAAAAACGCCATTTATCATCAATCAGATGAAATATAATCTGTTTGAACGAGAGTTTGAAGATGAGTTGAAGGCGGTAACGCTTAATGAAGGCATTGGTAATATTTCATTTAGTCCCTTGGCACAAGGGCAGCTGACCAATCGCTATTTGAACGGGATTCCAGAAGATTCTCGTATCTCTCGAAAAGGGGCGTTGACGGATGCGGTCACATTTGAGCATAATTTGGCCAAGGTTCGCGAGCTCCAAGCAATTGCCGAAGCACGTCAGCAAACGATAGCCGAGCTCGCGATTGCATGGCAGCTCAGAGATTCTGGTGTATCCAGTGTCTTGATAGGTGCCAGTCGTGTGAGTCAGCTAGAAGAAAATGTCAAAGCACTTGACAATCTCACATTTACAGATGCAGAATTACAAGCAATTAACGCCATTTTAAAAATGACGCGTTAAGACAAAAGAAAGGTTGATAAAATGGACGGAATGGAACAAATTGCCTTCACAATGATTGCAGCCATTGGTGAGGCAAAATCACTGATTATGGGTGCTATCGCCAAAGCGCGTGACAACCAAATTGTAGCAGGTAAAGAGTTGCTGAAACAAGCCAATGAGAAGTTAGCAATCGCACACAATGAACACTTCGGCTTGATTCAAGAAGAAGCAAGTGGTGGAAAAGTTGAATTTGGCATTTTATTCATGCACGCTGAAGACCAGTTGATGACGACAGGTCTGATGAAAGACATGGCGGATCAAATGATTGACATGTATGAAAAAATGTACGAACTGACAGGGAACTAGGAGGGAATTATGACCACAAAAGTTAAACAAACGAATCCGTTTTTAAAGAAATTAAGTGATTTTGCCCAGGCAGCAGCGTCACAAAGATATTTTAGAGCCATGCGTGATGGCTTTGTCTCATCAGTACTGTTTCTTGTTTTTAGCAGGCCTGATGATTCTGATTAATAATGTCATCATTGCACCTGATGGCGGCTGGATTGCTAGCTTTGTCAATCATGGCACACTCGCTACTTGGCAAGAATTAGGCAATAAAATTATTAACGGGTCACTGAACTGTTACTCACTTTTAATCGCGATTATGATTGCTTATTCGCTTGGGAATAGCCGTAAGGCAGAAAGTCCCATTTTCTGTTCAGCTGTTGCAGTTGGGACGATTTTCACACTCATGCCTTTAGCCAATGCCGTCATCCCTAATGGTGCTGAAAAAGCAGTTGAAGTGGGTGGTATTTTACCCTTCTCTTTGTTAGGCACCTCTGGTATCTTCGTTGCGATCTTTGCTTCAATGCTATCAACTGAATTATTTGTCTGGCTGAGTAAAAATGAAAATCTTAAAATTAAATTGACAGGTACAGTACCACCAGCAGTTGCCCAATCTTTCAATGCTTTGACAGCGATTATCATCACCTTGGTGGCGGCTGGTTTTGTCTCATTTGGGATGCATCAATTGACGAATTTAGAAGTTCATGCTTTGATTAATCAAGTCATTCAAGCCCCAATGGTTGGTTTGACCACTAGCTTACCAGGTTTCATTGTCCTTTGTTTCTTTACTAATCTTTTATTTGCACTCGGGATTCACCCATCTGGGATTGTCAATCCAATTCTTGAACCACCATTGCTAGCAGCTATGGCTGAAAATTCAGATGCTTTCAAAAATCATTTGGCTATTCCACATATTATTGTGTTGCCATTCCGTGATTTATATGGTCATATTGGTGGGACAGGCTCAACGATTGCATTGGTGATCGCGATTTTCATTGTGTCTAGAAAACAATTTAATCGTGACTTTGCAAAAATGTCTGGGCCACTCGGGATTTCCAATATCAATGAACCGATTATCTACGGTTTCCCAGTTGTCTTTAACTCACTGATTATGATTCCCTTTATCTTTGGCCCACTTATTTGTTTTATCGTGGCTTACTTTGCGACTGCGGTCGGTTTAGTGAGTCGGATTGCAGTCTATGTCCCTTGGTCAATGCCACCGCTGATTAATGGTTTTGTTGCTTCAGGTGGTGACTTTAGAAATGTTATTTTACAGTTGCTTTTAATCACATTAATGGTGGTGATTTATATCCCCTTCCTTAAGGCTTATGAATTAAGTATGGAGGCTGAAGTCGTGGCTGCTGAGGCTGAATCGGCTATCGATGCGGATGATTTCTCAGACTTTGCAGATTTCCAGTAACCATTGGCACGAGAAAACTAAACAAATTGTATAAAATGAGGAGAAAAAACGATGACAACAAACGATGACAACAAACATTTTACTATGCTGTAATGAAGGCATGTCGACTAGCTTTTTGGTCAATAAAATGCAAAAAGTAGCAGCAGACAATAAGCTCGATGTGAAGATTTGGGCGGTCGCTGAACCGCGCGTGGATACAGAATCGGATACGGCTGATGTCGTATTATTAGGGCCACAATTAGCCTTTTTGGAAGATTAAATCACAGAACGAATTGGCGAGAAAGTGCCTGTTAAGGCCATTAGTGCTGAAGATTTTGGTCGTGTCAATGCACCAGCTGTCTTGAAGCAAGCACTTAATCTCGTCCGCGAACGTCGCGCACAACAATAGAAAGTTAGGATATATATTTTATGACATTAGTAACAGGTTTTATCGGTTTTGGTAAAAGCGCCAACCGCTACCATCTTCCCTACGTGAATTTGAGAGAAAATATCAAGGTTAAAACAATCTTTGATTTGAAAATTAATGAAGCATTGGCTGCCCCATACCGTGCTAA
The DNA here is from genome assembly GCA_047833645.1 of Lactococcus sp. Taxonomy (GTDB): domain Bacteria; phylum Bacillota; class Bacilli; order Lactobacillales; family Streptococcaceae; genus Pseudolactococcus. Next base: position 391,998 of record CP181259.1, on the reverse strand, counting down.
GGGTGTTGCATTCACAACAGACATTGAGGTGTTGCTCAATGATGAAGAAATCGAATTAGTCACGATTTGTACGCCAGCACATACGCATTATGACCTAGCCAAACAAGCGATTTTAGCTGGCAAAAGTGTCATTGTGGAAAAACCTTTCTGTGATACAGTTGAACACGCTAAAGAATTATTTGCGCTTGCGAAAGAAAAAGGTGTGCTCGTACAACCTTATCAAAATCGTCGATTTGATGGCGATTACTTGGCAGTCAAGCAAGTCATTGCACAAGGTTTCTTAGGTGAGATTAACGAAGTTGAAACGCATATCGATTATTACCGTCCGGGCAGTTTCACAGCACCCGGAGTTAAAGAAAATGGTTCTTTCTATGGTCTTGGGATTCATACCATGGATCGGATGATTGCTCTCTTTGGTCGCCCAGATACAGTGGCTTATGACATCCGAAACAACGAGATTGCCGGTGCAGTCGATAGCTACTTTGATGTTGACTTGCATTATGGCAATACGCTCAAGGTCAAGGTTAAAACAAATCATGTTGTGGCAAGCGATTATCCGCGCTTCATCGTTCATGGTAGCAATGGTTCATTTATTAAATATGGTGAAGACCAACAAGAAAATGATTTGAAAGCGGGTGTCATGCCAGATGTCGCAGGATTTGGCGAAGACTCAGTGATGTATTATGGAATCGCTAAATACCGCAATTCAAATGGTGACTGGATTGAAAAACAAATCAAGACACCTCTGGGCGATTATGGTCGCTACTATGATTCGGTCTATGAAACGCTTAAAAATGGCGCTGAGAAACTCGTTTCTGACGAAGAGGCCTTGACTAATATCCAAATCTTAGAAGCTGGTTTTAAAGCACCAAGTCCAAGTGTCTACAAAGTGGAGGAACTTTAAGCATGAATCGAATTTTAGCATGTACCGCATCAGACTTTGGTAAAGAAACGACACCTTTAGAAATAAAAAATGCTATTAAAGCATCAGAAGGTCGTGTCGTCCTCGTTAATTTAGCAGCAAAAAATGCGCCTTTGTATCCCGAAGTGACCAATGGTGAAATGGCAGCAGCCTTCGGGGCAGACCTATTATTACTAAAAGGGATAGACGTTAAAACTCTGAAAATTGCGGGTCTCGGAGAGATATCACATTTGTCTGAACTTCGTAAATTGACAGGGACAGGTGTGGGGATTAATCTCGAAATCGCTGATGGCGGTCCAGAATTTAAACGCTTGACCCCCGCATCATTGGCTGAAGTCTTGACAAAAGGTGCAGATTTCTTGTCATTGACAGCTTATGTGAAACCAGAAGCAACACCTGAGCGGATTATTTCAGATATTCATTTAGTACGAGGAAGCTATGCGGGACTTTTAGCACTCAATCCAGTCTTGAGTCACGGTGCTGATTTGAAACTTGAGTACTTGCTTGCTTATGTTGAAGCTGGTGCCCTTGTGTCAACAACAGTTGGGACTTCACAAGAAGGAACTGACAAAGCAACCATTCAATCAATTGCCTTAGCGGCAAAACGTGCGAGAGCTGATGTCTTTGAGCTTGGAGATGCCGGTGTCGCAGGAATGCCTGTGCCGACAACGATTTATAATGCCTCTATCGCGATTCGTGGTCGCCGTCATACCTTTGTTCGTATGGCGCGTGGTGCCAACCGTTAGGGCATATCTGTCAAAAATGAGAGATGAAGGCACTTTTCATCTACTTTTTTTCAAAAAAAAAACAATTTATTGATTATGGGGAGAAAAATGTCGAAAGAAAAAACAACTCAAAAAAGTTTTATTTCAAAAGTTAATGATTATGCGCAACGTGTTGCATCAGAGATGCATATGCGTGCTTTGCGTGACGGTTTTGTCACTTCATTACCTTTTCTATTTATTGCTGGGATTATGATTCTCATCAATTATGTGATTTTAGCACCAGATGGCTTTTTACTTGGGAAAGTCGTTGATGCTGAACTTTTAACAACCATCCAAGGCTTCGGTGCAAGGTTGATTAATGGTAGCATGAATATCTTTTCACTTATCGTGATTGTACTCATTGCGAATTCGATTGCGAAATCTCGTAAGTTACCCAATGCTGGTCTTGCTATATCAGTTGCTTTGGGGGCGTTTTTCATCACTTTACCAATGGTGACTAAATTCTCAATAGCAGGCTTTGATCACTTAGTTGAGGTACCGGGTGCTATCGCTTCTAGTACTTTTGGGACGCAAACGATGTTAATCGCCATTCTCTGCGCCATGTTTGCAACGGAATTATACGCAAAATTTCTCCAAAGTCCGAAATTTAAAATTAACATGGGCTCGAATGTACCAGAAGCTGTAACAGAAAGTTTTAATTCGCTCTTTCCAATTGCTTTTACCTTGAATATTTTTGCCGTGTTCACTTTCTTTATCCATTTGCTGACAGGGCAAGAAATTCAAGAATTGATCAATACAACCATTCAAAAACCGCTGATTGGGTTGACAACACATCCTGCCGGTTTCCTTGTTTTAGAATGTGTCGGGATTCTCTTGTTCTCAGTTGGGATTCATCCAACAGGTGTCACACCGTTTGTCGAACCGATTTTAAATACAGTAACTGCTGAAAATATGGATGCTTTCGCTGCCCACCAAGCCATTCCGCATATTATTACAACGCCATTTCGGGATTTATATGGTCATATTGGTGGGACAGGTCAATCCTTGGCTTTGATTATCGTGATTTTCATGCTATCTAAGAGACGCTCTAATCGAACTTTTGGTAAAATGACAGTGCCAACTTCTGTCTTTAATATCAATGAACCCATTATTTTTGGTTTCCCAATCGTCTTTAACCCCTTCATGATGATCCCCTTTGTCTTAGCGCCTATGGTTTCACTCATCATCGCTTATGTGGCAACCTCACTTAATTTGGTCAGTCGCATTGTCGTGTATGTGCATTGGTCAACATCGCCATTTTTAAATGCTTTCTTTGCTTCAGGTGGTGATTTCCGTAATGTCATCTTACAAGTTTTTGTCTTAACTGTCTCCGTTTTAGTTTATGTGCCTTTCTTGAAATTGTATGAAAATACGATGCCAATCGAAACTGATAATGGCGCGGTTGCAATTGCAGCAGACGATGATTTCAGCGATTTTGCTGATTTTACGTAACATCTAAAAACTCGTGTGAGACTGTTCACGCGAGTTTTGTTATCATTGTACTAAACTAGATAAGAAAAGAAGGTGTTTGACATGACAAAATTAAAATACGGCATCATGGGTGGTGCAAGTATTGTGCCAAGATTTGTCGCTGGCTTAAAGGCAAGTAGTGACAGTTTTTCCTATGCGATTGCAACGCGCAGTCTTGAAAAATCGCAACTACTCGCTGCTGAACTTGAGATACCTGTTATTCACGATACTTACGAAGCTTTGGTAAAAGATCCTGAGGTGGATATAATTTATATCCCACTTTGGAATAAAGGGCATTTTGCAGGTGCTCAACTTGCCCTTGAACACGGCAAACACGTCTTACTTGAAAAGCCCTTCACGCTTAAAGTGGCGGAAGCAGAACAACTATTTAACTTAGCAAAAGAAAAGCACGTCTTTTTGATGGAAGCGCAAAAAGCTGTTTTTTTACCTGTCATGCAAGAAATCAAAAAGCGTCTTGAAGCAGGAGAAATCGGCGAGATCGAGTGGGTTGATAGCCAACAATCCCATCCAGGTGCTGAAAAAATCCCCTGGTTCGATGATGTGACGGTTGGAGGCGGTGCTTATATTGGTAGTGCCTCCTATCTTTTGAGTGTGTTACAGTATTTATTTGGCACGGGGTTTGATTCGGCTCATGGTAGCCTAACACATTTGCCAGGTAAGTCTGACGATAAAGGTCAGGTGATTTTAACCAAGGGTAATATCGTCATGAGTACCTTGATTGCGACGAGTTTCCAGTTAGCAAGTCGACTGGTCATTCATGGTCGTAAAGGTCGGGTGACCATTCCAAATTATTGGAAGGCAGATACTGCTGTGATTGAAATTGGAGATCAGATTGAACAGATTCATTTTCCTTATCAGAGTGAGTTTGTCTACGAAATTGAACATATTGCAACCTGTCTGAAAGCGGGGCAACTTGTGAGTCCGATATGACGCCAGAGATGACCCTTGCAACAGGGGAAGTGGTTGAGAGCTTATATCAAGAATAAAGGAAATTTAAACCACAAAAGCTCCTGTCCTTCGAAATCGAAAGGCAGGAGCTTTTAAGTGTGTTGTTGTCAAATGATTATTTAACAGCAGAGCTGAATTCTTCTTGAGCGAAGGCTTCATCAATGATGGCTTTCAATTCTTTAGCAGAAGCTTCCATTTTTTGTTGTTCAGCATCATTCAAAGGAATGTTGACTGGACGAACGATACCGTGTGCACCAACGATTGCTGGTTGACCGATAAAGACGTCGTTGATACCGTATTGACCATCTTGGTATACTGAAAGTGGCAAAACTGCATTTTCATCGTCCAAGATCGCTTTCGTGATACGTGCCAAGGCAGCAGCGATACCGTAGAAAGTTGCCCCTTTTTTGTTGATGATTGAGTAAGCTGCATCACGAACGTTGATGAACAAGTCAACTAAGCCTTGTTCGTCGATGTCGCGGTTGTCTTGCAACCATTGTTCAAGTTTCACACCGGCAACGTTAGCGTGTGACCAAACGGCAAATTCAGAGTCTCCGTGTTCACCCATGATATAAGCATGGACTGAACGTGCGTCAATACCAATTCTTTCAGCAAGCGCTTGACGGAAACGTGCTGAGTCAAGAGAAGTACCAGAACCGATAACGCGCTCTTTAGGGAAACCAGAGAATTTCCATGTTGAGTAAGTCAAAACGTCAACTGGGTTAGCGGCAACAAGGAAGATACCGTTGAAACCTGAAGCAACGATTTGTGTCACAACATCTTTGTTGATACGGAGGTTTTTTTGAACCAAATCAAGACGAGTTTCACCTGGTTTTTGTGGTGCACCAGCTGTTAAGACAACAAGGTCAGCGTCATGAGCATCAGCGTAAGTTGCTGAATAGATGTTTTTAGGTGAAGTAAATGCAAGCGCATGGCTCAAATCTTCTGCATCACCTTCAGTTTTTTCTTTGAAGATATCAACGATACCAAGTTCTTGAGCGATACCTTGGTTAACAAGGGCGAACGCGTAAGAAGATCCTACAGCGCCATCGCCTACGAGGATTACTTTTTTGTGCAATTTTACATCAGTCATAATGAGATGAATTCCTTTCAAATTCTTGGTATTTCCAAGTTTTTCAAACAGTTAAATTATAACATTTTAGAATGGCTTTGTCAGGTATTATGTTAAACTTTTTTCAAGAAAATTTCTGCAAACGTTTTCTAATAATACGTCAAAATTAAAATAAAGGTGTTATTTTGTAGAAAATTAGAAAACGAAGGCTCAGCAGACCGGATCGAGAGCAAAACAAAAGCCTACCGCCGATTTGACTCAACGATAAGCCTGTGTTTTAATCACATTTCATCTCACGAATTTTAGCTTCATCAGCCGTCACCCGTAAGGTTTTTTGCCCCACATAAGTCACAAAGCCAGGCGGTGACCCGGTCGGTTTATGGAGTTTTTTGACCTCAATCATATCCACCTGCACCAGATTGGAAAGTCGCGCTTTGGAGTAGTAAGCCGCCAGTTCCGCAGCCTCCGTAATCGTTTCATCAGAAGGCGCAGGATTGCCTGTGATAAGCACATGAGAACCTGGAATATCTTTGGCGTGAAACCATAGGTCCCCTTTGCGTGATAGTTTGAAGCTGACCTGTTCATTTTGTAGATTATTCTTACCGACTAAAATCATCGTGCCATCAGACGCCTGATATTTTTCAGGTGGTAAGAGTTTTTGCTTCTTATTATTTCGATGTTTTTGCTTGATGAAACCAGTCTGAATCAATTCTTCCTTGATATCAGAAATTTCAGTCACTGTCGCTTGTTCTAGTGCATTCTCGACAGACTCCAGATAAGTGATCGTCTGTTTGGTATTAGCAATTTGTTCACCTAAAAATTTGACAGCTTGCTTGAGTTTAGAATATTTATGGAAATATTTCTGAGCATTTTGATTGGGCGTTAGAGCCGGATTGAGCGCGATTTCAAGTGGCTCATTGGTATAGTAATTATCCAAGGTGACAGAAGGTTTATTGTTAGGGACATCATGCAAGAAAGTCGTCAACAGCTCACCTTTTTGTCGGAAAATCTCAGCGTTATCAGTCGCTTTCAACTCACGCTCTTGTTTCTTGAGCTTCTTGCGATTTTTATCCAGCTCACCAGCCACCTTACGGATCACCTCGCTTGCAACTTGACGCACTCGATCACGTTCTGCCTTATTTTGGTAATAATGGTCGAGCATGGCAGACAAGTTCTCAAAAACTTGACCATCGTCAGATAAGCGAATCGCAGAAAAGCTATCATTGGGATAAATGGAAGGGACGACAGTCATTAAGATAGATCTGAAATCAGCTAGACTCAGTCCTGTCAAAGCTTGACTACTATCCCGCCCAAATCCTTGGAAAACTTTCTGTAAATTTTCACCGGTTTGTAAGGTCGCAAATATTTTTTCGTCAGAAGCCGTGAAAGGATTACTTTTGCCGTCACTTGGTGGTGCAAGATAAGTTGAACCAGGGAGAATCGTCCGATATTGATTCTGTGAAAAGCCAACGTGTTTAATGGATTCCAAAATTTTATTGGACTCACGATCCATAAGGATGATGTTACTATGTTTGCCCATAATTTCAGCAATCAAGGCAATCTTCATCTGATCACCGATTTCATTTTTAGACGAAATTTCAAAAACAATTTGGCGGTCATTATCAATCTGATAAATTTTTTCGATGAAAGCACCGCTCAAATATTTCCGCAAAATCATCGTAAAAGTCGTCGGTGTCTTAGGACTTTCAAAAACAGTTTCGGTCAATTGTACACGACCAAAAGTTGGGTGTGCAGATAATAGTAATTTATGGGATTTTTGATTACTGCGGACTTGCAGCACCAGTTCGTGGTCGAAAACTTGATTGATTTTCTGTATCCTTCCCCCAGTTAAGTGCTCAGATAATTCCTGAGTCATGTGATGTAAAAAAATACCGTCAAAAGACATGGTAACTCCTTTTTATTGTGAATACGTTAATATTTTCTAAGGTCAAATCCAGCATTGCGTTAGGTAACTGTAATCATGCAGTAGCTCTGTCTAAACTTATGGCTTTAAAAATACTTGACCTAGCTTAAAAATACAAATAAATAGAGACTTTTGCTCTTTTCTCCTATTTTATCAGAATTTTTTGTAAAATGCCCATTTTTCAGTTATAATGAAAACATGAAGAAAAAATATAGAATTTGGGGTGTGTGCGCAATTGCTGTTCTGTTTTTGCTCATCATAACACCCGCCATTCATCGGCATGTTCGACGAGAGGAAGGCCGGATTATCCCTAAAGTAACGGTGACAGACCAAATTCAGCCCGTACCAAATGAGGATATCAAGCAGTTATTGGCAACACAACCTAAGACAACGTTGATTATTTTGAATGTACAGAATACTAGACTCAATGAAAAATTTGATCTGTTTATCAATCAAAATCAAAACTTAGGATTGCCTAAAACAATTTATGTTTTTCAAGAGCTCTATCATGACAAAGTAATTGCTAAACTTAATCTTGACAAAACCGCCATCAATGTTGTGCAATTCGACGGTAGTACGCCTCAAGCCATTTATCAGATTACGGCAAAAACAGCTTTTGATCAAAGTTTGGTTGAGCAGCTCAAAAAACTATCCACGAATTGATGAGATAGCTTCAGTCGCCCCTATCTATTATATAAGGAGTTATTACCCCATGAAGAATAAAAAAATGATACTTGCCATTGTTGTAATTGCCATCGTAGGATTAGGATCTATCTTTATCCCTAAATTTTTTAATCAACAAAAAAAGGTCAAGTCAGCTGATGTTAAAGTTGGCGTTTTGCAGTTTGTAACGCATCCCGCCTTGGATGAAATTTATGGTGGTATCAAGGAAGGGTTAGCAGATGAAGGTTATGCAGATGCTAAAATCAATTTTTACAATGCACAAGCTGACCAATCAAAAGTGACGACAATGTCAGGTCAACTTGTGGATCAAAAAAATGATGTCTTGATCGGTATTGCAACGCCATCAGCTCAAGGTCTTGCCAATGCCACATCAGATGTGCCAGTCATTATGGGTGCAGTTTCAGACCCTGTCGGTGCTAAACTCGTTAAAAATGTCAAAAAACCTGATGGTAATGTGACAGGTGTTTCAGATAAATTCCCAGTCGCTAAAGAAATTGATTTGATCAAACAAATGACGCCTAACGTTAAAAAAATTGGCATCTTATACAGTTCTTCTGAAGACAACTCAAAATCTCAAGTTGCTGATTTTAAAAAAGTAGCGACTAAGCAAGGTTATGAAGTTTCTGAATATGCTGTGTCATCAACCAATGATATCACGACAACCGTCAATGTTGCGCTATCAAAAGTTGACGCCCTCTACGTGCCAGTAGATAATACAATTGCCTCAGCCTTCCCGACAGTTATTGAATTGTCAAACGCAGCTAAAATCCCAGTTTTCCCATCAGTTGACACCATGGTAGAACAAGGTGGTTTGGCAGCAGTGACTATCAACCAACACGATTTAGGTGTGGCAACAGGTAAGATGGCGGCGCAAGTCTTAAAAGGCAAAAAAGTATCAGAACTACCAGTCGAATTTTACGATACAACAAAACCTGTCATCAACGAAACAGCAGCAAAAACTCTGGGCATTACCATTCCAGAAAGTGTTGCTAAAGCTGCCAAAGCAGCTGAAGAGAAAGGAACAAAATAAAGCTTCATTGTCGTTAGATGATGCTTTAGGCTCACTATGATATTATCAACAATCAATCAAGGCTTATTATGGGCTATTTTAGGTTTGGGAATCTTCATGACCTTCCGGATCCTTAATTTTCCAGATATGACGACAGAAGGCTCCTTTCCTTTGGGAGGCGCAGTAGCAGTGACGTTAATCACGCAAGGCGTCAATCCCTTTATCGCCACCTTTGTCGCCTTTCTTGCAGGCTGTGCGGCAGGGCTAATCACTGGCTTGCTCTACACCAAAGGTAAGATCCCAACGCTTTTAGCGGGGATCCTTGTCATGACATCGTGTAATTCCATCATGCTCATGGTCATGGGTCGCGCTAACCTAGGCCTTCTTGGTGCAGACAAACTCAAAAGTACCTGGATCAGCGTCTCCGCCGTCCTCCTCGTGCTTGTCCTTATCTTCTATTTCCTCAACACCAACCTCGGGCAAGCCTTCATCGCCACAGGGGACAATGTCGAAATGGCGCAATCATTTGGCATCAACACTGGTCGGATGGAAGTCTTAGGCTTAGTCGTCTCCAATGGTGTCATCGCCCTATCAGGTGCTTTAATTTCACAAAATGATGGCTATGCAGACGTGTCAAAAGGTATTGGTGTGATCGTCATCGGCCTTGCCAGTATCATTATCGGAGAAGTTTTCTTTGGCAATGTGTCCTTGTTTGAACGCTTGTTTGCCATCGTCATCGGCTCTATTTTCTATCAATTCTTGATTTTAGCTGTGATTAAGCTAGGCTTTAATACTAATTATCTTAAACTTTTCAGTGCTATTGTCCTAGCTATCTGCTTGATGATTCCAACCTTTAAAGACAAATTTTTCAAGGGGGTGAAACTCAATGCCAAATGATAACAGTCCAATTATTGAACTTAAAAATGCAACGAAAGTCATTGAAAATGGTGAAGAACGTAAGGTCATTTTAGATGGTGTTTCCTTGAAAATTTACGCCAAAGATTTCATTACCATATTGGGTGGCAATGGCGCTGGCAAATCGACCTTGTTTAATGCCATATCAGGTACGCTATCCCTGACTTCAGGTTCAGTGTTCATCAAGGGCAACGATGTGACCAATCACAGCCCTGAAAAGCGTGCTGCTGCCATTTCCCGAGTGTTTCAAGATCCGAAAATCGGAACGGCACCTCGGATGACGGTGGCGGAAAATATTGCCATCGCAGCCCTTCGGGGGCAGAGAAGAAGTCTGAGATTACGCAATATCATCAAGTACAAGGGAGATTTTGCGAGTCTGGCTGAGCAAATCGGTAATGGTTTGGAGAAGCATCTGGATACGCCGACTGGTAATTTATCAGGTGGGCAAAGACAGGCTTTGAGTCTTTTGATGGCGACGATTGTGCCACCTGACTTGCTTTTGTTGGATGAACATACGGCGGCGTTAGATCCCAAGACATCAGTTGCCTTGATGCAGTTGACGGATGATCTAGTTACTAGCAAGGATTTGACAGCGCTGATGATCACACATCATATGGAAGATGCGCTCAAATATGGCAATCGTTTGATTGTCATGAAAGATGGCAAAATCGCGCAAGATTTGGCGACATCAGAGAAAGAACAAATGAAATTAGAAGATTTCTATAGGATATTTGATTAAATGAATAAGATACTACAAAGAATTTCACGCGTGGTCTTGGCATTTTTCGCTCTGATCCTGTTATTTGTCGGTGGCATGAATTTTCAACGGTATTTGACGGAACATAAGGAAGTCAAAACCATGGTTATCGGTCAGGTGGTTAAAAATCCTGAGCGTGGCAAAATGGTGGCCTACACTTTTAAAGGGAAAGACTACCAATCAGTTCCTGTTGCTAATTTTTTAAAAAACTTTGGTAAAGTTGGGACGCAGATACCGGTTTACGTTAATCATAATCATCCGACAAAAATCTATATCAGAAAAGGTGCGACTAGTCTTTTGATTTTAGCATCAGCTTTGATCGGTTGGGCTATGTTGATTATTCTAGTCCTAGTCTGTGAGTATTGGTTTCTTCATAAGTTGAAGGATATGGCTAGGGAAGAAAAACAAAAATACTGAGATTTAATGGCATTTAGGAAGACTTTTCGCGGGCCCAGGTTCGCGAATGACCTGACTCGGACCAAGTGCCAGTGTAGGTCAAGTTTCAAGCATTCACGGAGTGAATTCACAGAGAAGGAGAGCTCAAATGGAAAATACTTTTTTTATCATCAAACCTGATGGCGTTCGCAGATTATTGGTTGGTTCAGTGATTAACCGTATCGAACATCGTGGTTTTACGATTGAAAGACTGGAAATGCGCCAAGTCACGAAAGAAGTGCTTGACCAGCACTATGCTGATCTTGTTGATCGGCCTTTTTATCCTGATATTGTCTCTTATATGACATCAGGACCTGTGGTGATCGGCGTATTAAAGGGGTCGGATGTGATTAAGTCTTGGCGTAAAATGATGGGCGCGACAAATCCATCAGATGCCTTACCCGGAACGATTCGTGGTGACTTTGCTCACGCTTCTGATGATGATTCTGTTGAAAATATCGTACACGGTTCAGATTGTCCTGAGGCGGCCGAGCGTGAAATTGCCCTTTGGTTTGGTAAATAACAGTTTCAAATAAGATAACTTGTCGTCGGACTGGTTTTTTATTTGGAGAAAATATGGTAAAATAAAGCTTATGACTATAGACTTAAATGAAATTAAAAAACGGCAAAAAAATATTCGAAATTTCTCGATTATTGCCCATATTGACCACGGGAAATCAACGCTGGCTGACCGGATTTTGGAGCAAACCAAAACAGTAACGGCGCGTGAGATGCAAGCCCAACTTTTAGATTCAATGGATTTGGAGCGTGAGCGTGGGATTACCATCAAACTGAACGCGATTGAGCTGAATTATGTGGCTAAGGATGGTGAAAACTATACCTTCCATTTGATCGACACACCTGGACACGTCGATTTTACTTATGAAGTGTCACGTTCTCTTGCGGCTTGTGAGGGTGCGATTTTAGTTGTGGATGCGGCGCAAGGAATCGAAGCTCAAACCCTTGCCAATGTTTATTTGGCCTTGGACAATGACCTTGAAATCTTGCCAGTTATCAATAAAATTGACTTGCCAGCAGCAGACCCAGAACGTGTTCGGGCAGAAATTGAAGATGTGATTGGCTTGGACGCTTCAGAAGCAGTCTTGGCATCGGCTAAGGCAGGCATCGGGATTGAAGAAATCTTAGAGCAAGTCGTTGAGAAAGTGCCAGCGCCGCAAGGCTCTGTCGATAATCCTTTGAAAGCTTTGATTTTTGACTCAGTTTATGATGCCTATCGTGGCGTTATTCTTCAAGTTCGGGTCATGGATGGCATCGTCAAACCTGGTGATAAAATTCAACTCATGAGCAACGGTAAAACCTTTGATGTCACAGAAGTTGGTATTTTCACGCCTAAAACAGTTGGTCGTGAATTCTTAGCAACAGGTGACGTTGGCTATATCGCAGCTGCCATTAAGACAGTTGCTGATACGCGTGTCGGTGATACCATTACCTTGGCGGATAATCCTGCTGAAGAACCATTACATGGCTACAAACAGTTAAATCCGATGGTCTTTGCGGGTATTTATCCGATTGAATCGAATAAATACAATGATTTGCGTGAAGCCTTGGATAAATTGCAGCTTAATGATGCCAGTCTCCAGTTTGAACCTGAAACCTCACAAGCCCTTGGTTTCGGTTTCCGTTGTGGTTTCCTCGGTTTGCTGCACATGGACGTTATTCAGGAACGTTTGGAACGTGAATTTAACATTGACCTGATCATGACTGCCCCAAGTGTGGTCTATCATATTAATACAACTGATGGTGAAACGCTAGAAGTGGCCAATCCGTCTGAATTTCCTGATCCGACGCGGGTTGATAACATCGAAGAACCATTTGTCAAAGCACAAATTATGGTCCCTCAAGACTATGTGGGTGCCGTGATGGAGTTAGCACAGCGTAAACGTGGAGATTTTGTGACCATGGATTATCTGGATGAAAATCGTGTGAACGTGATTTATCAAATGCCATTGTCAGAAATTGTGTTCGACTTTTTCGATAAGCTGAAATCAAGCACCAAAGGCTATGCCAGCTTTGACTATGAAATTTCGGAATACCGTAAGAGCTCTCTTGTTAAGATGGATATCATGCTTAACGGTGAACGTGTCGATGCCTTGAGTTTCATCGTCCACAAAGAATTTGCCTACGAACGTGGTAAAATTATCGTGGACAAACTCAAGAAAATCATCCCCCGCCAACAATTCGAAGTCCCAATTCAAGCAGCCATTGGGCAAAAAATTGTCGCCCGTAGCGATATTAAAGCCCTACGTAAAAACGTTCTCGCCAAATGTTACGGTGGTGATATTTCTCGGAAACGCAAACTCCTCGAGAAACAGAAAAAAGGTAAGAAACGCATGAAGTCCATCGGTTCTGTCGAAGTGCCACAAGAAGCTTTCTTGAGCGTTTTGAGTATGGATGATGAATAGGACTTATTAGTTTATTAAAATTCGCAGCGATGCATGATCATCAAAGTTCTGACAAAGGAATTTTGCAGACTTGCATCTTTTTCTGTATTTTAAAATAAATTTGTTTGATTTTTTAATCTGGAATATTACAAAACTCGGTAGAAGTGTGTTGAAATTTGCGATGCTACCGAAATAAATTGGAGCAATCTAAAAGGGAAAAATCGGGAGATAAAGAATGATTAGCGTTGGAAAAAGAACAACAGAAGTTACAACAGCAAAGGACGTAACACCTGAAAGATATCAAGGCTTAATTGACGATATTAATAATACGGCTATGATAGGTGCAGTGAATCCTACACTTTCAGCAGCCCAAATAGGTATAAAAATATTTACAGGTCCTACGACATTTTTACTTAGAATATTAAGTAATTTATCTGTATTTATTGTGTTTCTTATTACGCTTGTAATTCTTTTATTATTTGGAATTCCGAAACTTACAGGCTCATTCTTAAAATCATTAAATCCTACAAATCAACAAAGAATAGCACAAGCAAATTATGTGATGGTGAATGATTCATTTTCATCAGTTGATGGTGTCGATGTAGACACGGTTCCGCTTAATAAATTGGAAGCAGTACTTGGACTATCTGGAAAATCTGAGGCAATGGTACATATCGATGTGCCCAAATTAAAAATAGATAATCCTATATTTGATGATCAATCACAGAAGGCTCAGGAGTCCATTAAGCAAGCCCTAAGTAATTCTATTTTGGAAGTTCAACTTAAAACGGTAAGCAAAGATTGGCAACTCAGTTATGATGGTAATGTTATTGCGCCAGTAGATAAAGTACGGTTGAATGCATCTTCGAGGGTAGGTGGAGTGTTCTCAGATGTAGAGAATATCTTGAAAGATAAAGGCTATAAAAAAATCGATTGGATAAATAAGGATAGCCTTCAATCTGAACTAGATGATATTAACAAAAATACTACGACCAACTTGGAAGGTAAAGTAAAAATGTATAAAGGTCTTTCATTGTTACACAAATCCAAATACAAAATCAGCATTGCTGTTAAATTTGAGAATAATTCTTTCAAAGTAATATCAGTTAAAGAGGACAAGGTGAAATGATAAAAAAACAACAGGGAACGTATAAAATACGGAAAACAATTTTTTTGTTAAGTGTATTAATTGCTTTAGTCATAGGTATTTTTTGGGGGATTAGAAAATTTACAGCTGAATATTATTTCAAAAATACTATCCTTAATAATGTTAAAGGAGTAAGTATTGTCGTAGAGTCGAAATTATTTGCAGATTTCCCCATTATAGGTAGTGATGTCCCCTATAATTCTGTTACAATAAAGATTCCTGATTTGGCAAGTAAAAAAGTTGGCGAGGATTCAAATAATGTTATTAATAATGACCTTCTATCATCTGGAATAAAAAACTGGATCAAGACCATGTATCAGAGAGATGAAGCTAAAAAATTTACTGATAAACTTGTTGTGAAATACAGAGATGACACCATAATTGATGATGATTTAACAAAAAATGAGTCGAAAGAAAAATGAAAATTCGCAGAGATGCGTTTTTTTTTCGATTTAATTTCATATTTAACTACAATCATTACGACAGAAAAGGGATCAAAACGAAATTTTAAAATAAGGAAGCACCTGAAAGTCGTTATTAAACAGTTAACAGGTGCTTTTTTGTATATATTTTTATCAAATAAAACTTTATTTCTGGTATAATAAGCTTTAAAGATTTGCACTGTAACATGGATTAAGAAGCAAGTAAAAACATGGGGATTAGACAACAAATATTGATATCAGAAGAAAGTTATTAAGTCACTAAAATGATGCTTATCAAAATAACAATAAGGAGGGCTTTTTCTTGAATTCTAGCGATAGTTATTTAGAATATGCGAAAACCAATAAAGATAAGTTTATTGAGAGCATTATCCAAGGAAAGTCTTCGGATGATGAAAAAGATGCGGTCTTTATGGCAGGTAGTCCTGGCGCTGGAAAAACAGAAGTAGCATTGGGACTTGCTGAAAACTATGATAATCATGTCATCATTGATGCAGATGCCTTTCGGACTCAGTTCCCTGATTATAACGGCACAAACTCATCTGCCTTCCAAAAAGCTTGTTC
Organism: Lactococcus sp.; assembly: GCA_047833645.1. Taxonomy (GTDB): domain Bacteria; phylum Bacillota; class Bacilli; order Lactobacillales; family Streptococcaceae; genus Pseudolactococcus. Next base: position 376,524 of record CP181259.1, on the reverse strand, counting down.
TTGGTTAGTTGAACAGGCTTTAAAATATGTGTTAGACAAGGGGTATTCGTTTATCCTTGATGCGACTTTTGCGATTTTATCTGCTGAGAAAAACATAATTCGTGCAGAGAAGAGTGGTTTTCGTTTAACGATTTTCTATGTTTATCAAGAACCACAAATCGCTTGGCAGTTTACGAAAGAGCGTGAAGTGGCAGAAGGACGAAAAGTTCTAAAGAAAACTTTTATTAATGCCTACTTCAAAGCAAGAGAAAATATCAAAAAAGTAAAAGAGAGACATCAAAAAATAGTCTTGCATATCATCGTTAAAGACTATCAAAGTAACATAGCAGAAGTTCACTATGCAGCAGACAATGTGAAATTAGTACTACCTGAAAGATACACAATAGAAGAATTGGAGGAAAAACTAGATGACTGAAAAAGAGCAAGTCAAACAAATCGTAGATAAATATAACAAAAGCATCGCTGATTTATCTGATAGAGCAACAGCAAAAGAATTTAAAACGGTCATGAAGTATGTGGCAAATCAAGCCAATCTTAGACAACGTAAGCTAGTCGGACTGGATAAGTAGATTTTCTTACATGTATTGATGTAGTATTTGAAAACTTTTAACTACTGAGTTAATTCTTATAGAACCCAAAATTCGCAGAAATGCGTTTTTTTTGATTATTTTCTACTATATAGCTTTACAAACTAGCGGAAAATGATATAATGATTTCATACTAGTTAGCAAAACAACATAGTGAGGTGATAAGGATTAGAGAATCACAGATGTTAAAAGGTATTTTGGATGGTTGCGTTTTGCGTGTGATAGCAGATGGCGAAGTCTATGGTTACGAATTGATACAGAAGTTGAAACAGTCAGGATTTGACAATGCAGTTGGTGGTACGATTTATCCGATTTTACAAAAATTGGAGAAAAATGGAGATGTCACAAGTTTGATGAAAAAATCAAAAGAGGGACCAAATCGAAAATATTTTCAAATTACTGAGCAAGGACTTGTAACCTTACAAGCATTTTGGGAAGATTTTGATAGTTTGGTAGAAAAAGTTAATCGAATTTGGGGAGAAAGTAATGAAAGAGATGTATAGAGAAAAAATTTCTGACATTCAAGATAACTTGACTGAAGAAAATAAAACCTATTTCAATGATTTATATGACGCGATTTTTTTAAATGGTGCTCTACTTTACAAAGAAGAAGCGATGTTGGAAACATCCTATAACCTGTTATTGGATCTATTAGATGCACAGAATGATGGAGAGAATGCCATAAAATATTTCGGTATGACTCCGGATGAAATGGCGGATAACATCCTTAAAAAAATGGAAAAAGAGACACCAAATGAACTCAGAAAAATTATTTGGTATTTTGGTATTTCTGCTCTATTTTGGACTTATTTTGGCAGTATCAACTGGTTTTCTGAAAAATCACTTAGTATCTCATGGCTTAGCTATCTGTTAGGGTGCTTCGTTTATATGATAGCGGCAATAATCTTTTTCAGACTAGTTTTACGTACGCTAACATTTAAGAATAAAGGGTTGACTTATTTTATAATGTGCATTTATATGTGCAGCATCATTGGTATTTTTGTGCTTATTAAACTTTATTTGAAAGATTTTCAAGTAATCTATGTACCTGCACTAACATCCAAAGTGATAGGACTTGTTTTAGCAGTTGCTTATGGTTGTTTGACATATACTTGGTTGAAAGAAAGGGATTAATTGATGGCTGGTGAAAAATATCGCGTGCAGCTTACAGCTTTAGCAGAAAACTTAAATCCTAAAAATCGATTATATTTTGATCGTCTGTACGATACTTTGTTGCTTAATGGTGCAATCTATAATTCAGAAGTTGTTTCTGAATTAGCTTATGATGTTTTGCTAGATTTGTTGGATGCACAAGCTGACGGCATTGGTGCTGAATCATATTTTGGTCTTAGTGCTATCCAGATGTCCAAAAAATTATTGAAGCAAGTTGATAAGAAAACAAAGAGTTTAAGAAATTTAACGATTTGGACTGTATTGATAGGTTTATTTTGGAATTATGCAGTCAATATTTCTTGGTTTGGAATAGAGCCAACACCAATTTCTTGGGTTTGCTATTTATTTGAAATTATTTTGCTGAGTTCAGGTGTCTTTTTATTGTTCAAAGTTTTCTGGTTCAGTTTGCTTGTCAAAAGTAAGCGATTATCTGTTATTATCCTTTGGGGTTATATTTTTATCGTACTCAGTGTATTTGTGTGGGGGCAGATACTTTTGAGGGATTTTCAAGCCTTCTATATTTCTAGTTTTTCATCTAAAATTATCTGTCTTGTTTTATTTTTGGTATATGTTTTATGTGCCATCAAATTTATCAAATCAACGGCAAATAAATTATAAAAAGTTCTTTACTATCTATCCAAAATTCGCAGAGATGCGATTTTTTTGTATGCCAAGACAGGATTCCTGAAAATCTTGCATAAAGTTGCAAAATAACCCACATTCCACTTGACAAATGTAAAAATATACATTATTATTGTATATATATTCAATTAAAGGATAACACTTATGAAAAAAATAGCCATCATTGGTATCTCGGGATACTCAGGATTAGAATTGCTGAGGCTGCTCCATAGTCATCCAGACGCTGAAATCGTCAATGTCTATGGCACGTCAAATATCGGCGCCAAATTAACAGATCTTTTTCCAAAACTGCTCAATTTTCCAAAATATGCAACTTTGACCATCAAAACATTTTCATCTGATGAAATCATGACCACAGCAGATTTGGTTTTCTTTGCCACACCAGCTGGGATTGCGGCAGAGCTAGCAACAGATTTCATCGCAGCAGACTTTCCAGTCGTCGATTTGTCAGGTGATTTCCGTTTGAAAATTCCGGCGCAATATGAAAAATGGTACAAAAAGTCAGCGATCCATAAAAATTTATTATCAAAAGCGGATTATGTCTTAGCTGATTTTGATCGACCGACGCAAGCTTATATCTCTAATCCCGGCTGTTATGCGACTGCAACGCTCTTAAGCCTAGCACCGCTTTATCAAGCCAATCTGATTCAGCTAGACAGCGTCATCATCGATGCCAAATCAGGTTTGTCAGGCGCAGGAAAGAAATTGACCGACAGTAGTCACTATGTTAATGTTAACGAAAATGTCAGTCTCTACAAACTCAATCAGCACCAACACATTCCAGAAATCTTTAACAAGTTAGTCTCTTGGAATATCAATGCCAAACCAATCCAATTTTCAACGTCTCTGATTCCAGTCAATCGTGGGATTTTCGTTTCAACCTATGCCAAATTAGCTGAGGGTATCACCTTCTCAGATGTGGTGGCGGCTTATCACCAGACTTATGACGATAAATACTTCGTCAGAGTGTTAAATGACGGTCTCTTGCCTGATTTGCATAGCGTCGTTGGTACAAATTTTACCGACATTGGCCTTGGCTATAATGAACTGACTCATACTTTGACGGTTGTGACCGTTATTGATAATCTCGTGAAAGGAGCGGCAGGGCAAGCGATTCAGAACATGAACCACTTTTTCGATTTTGACGAAAAAGCTGGACTTGACCTCGTGCCGATTTTATAACATGACAAAATTTAAAGCAATCAAAGGAAATATCGCCTCACCTAAGGGGTTCACGGCAGATGCCACACACGCGGAGCTCAAATTCCAAAAATTGGACTTAGGGCTCATCCTTTCAGAAGTCCCCGCTGCAGTCGCAGGGGTCTTCACGACAAACAAAGTAGCTGCCGCACCAATCGCACTAGATAAAGCAGTGGTCGCCGGTGGCGTGGCGCAAGCCATCATCGTCAACTCAGCCATTGCCAATGCTGTGACAGGAGATGAAGGCATCACGAACGCCAAAAAGATACAGCGTTTGTTGGCGGAAAAATTTGACCTCAACCCAAGTCATGTGGCGGTTTGCTCAACAGGTGTTATTGGCAAGCAACTTCCCATGGATAAAATCGCGCTAGGCATTTCTAAACTCTCTGCTGAAAATGGTCATACCAACGGTTTCGCTGAAGCTATTTTGACAACTGATCTGGTCACAAAAGAAGTGACTTATGAAGTTGAGATTGCTGGCAAAACAGTCACGGTTGCAGGTGTCTGCAAGGGCTCAGGCATGATTCATCCCAATATGGCGACTATGCTTGGCTTCATCACAACTGATGCCAAAATCGCCCAACCCTTGCTGCAAAACATGCTGTCAGAAATAATTGAGACGACTTTCAACCAAATCACGGTAGACGGCGATACGTCTACCAATGATACGGTGCTGGTCATGGCAAATGGTCGAGCTGACAATGCTGAAATCCTAGTCGACACCGAAGATTACCAAGCTTTCAAAGCCGTTCTAGCTATCGTCTGTCAAGATTTGGCGAAAAAAATCGCAGCAGACGGTGAAGGGGCAACCAAACTCATCGAAGTTAATGTTACTGGAGCGCCAGATGACTTATCAGCGCGTCTGATTGCCAAACAGATTGTGGGTTCTAGCCTTGTTAAAACAGCGATTTTTGGTGCTGATCCTAACTGGGGGCGCGTGATTTCAGCGATTGGACAAGTCGCAGCCTTTGATGTCCCAGATATTGAGTTAGAAATTCAAGACGATTTGGTCTTGCTCCATTCGACACCTGTTGATTTTGATCAGGCAGAACTCTCTGAAAAACTCAAAGAAAAGATAGTTGTCATTGATGCTGATCTTAACAATGGCACAGCGTCTGGAACAGCTTGGGGCTGTGATTTAACCTACAAATACGTAAAAATCAATGCCCTCTACCATTCTTAAGAAAGAAAAAAACCTATGACACATTTACTCCAAAACTACGGGACTAGAATTCCCATGACCTTTACGCATGGCGAAGGCGTTTATCTATTTGATGAGGCGGGCAAAAAATACTTAGATTTCACGAGTGGGATTGGCGTTATGAACTTGGGCTATTCTTTTGAAGCGGGCAAAGCTGCTGTCAAAGCACAAGTGGATGCCCTCGCCCATCTCTCTAACCTCTACAACAATCCTTTGCAGGAAGAAGTGGCGGATTTACTCGACCAGGCGGACCACTACAAGGCCTTCTTCGCAAACTCTGGCGCAGAAGCCAACGAAGCAGCGCTCAAGCTGGCCCGTTTGATCAAACCAGGCAAAGAAATCTTGGCCTTCGAAGACGGCTTTCACGGTCGGACTTTCGGCGCCATGTCAGCCACCATGCAGGACAAAATCCAAAACGGCTTCTGGCCCATGGTATCAGGCTTTTCAAAAGCCATCTATAACGATGTCGACAGTCTTAAAGCCTCTGTCACCCCTCAAACGGGTGCCATTCTTTTTGAAATTGTCCAAGGTGAAGGTGGCGTGATGCCCATCACAGCAGAATTTGCGGCAGCACTCAAAAGCTGTCAAGAACAGGGGATTTTGCTGATTGCGGATGAAGTCCAAACTGGCAATGGTCGGACGGGTAAATTATTTGCCTTTGAACATTTCGGCCTGCAACCGGATGTCTTTACGACGGCTAAAGGTTTGGGCAATGGGTTGCCAGTTGGTGCTATGTTGGTTAAAAATTGCTATGCAGATTGTTTCAGTGCTGGTAAACACGGCTCGACTTTTGGCGGGAATCCTTTAGCCATGGCCAGTGCTAAGGCTGTCTTGACTGAACTGACTTCCGATGGGTTTTTAGCTGAAGTGGCTGATAAAGCAGACTTTCTCAAAGCACAGCTCAAAGAAAAATTAGCAAGCAAACCAACTGTTAAAGCCATCAGAAATTTGGGTCTCATGATAGGTATCCAACTCACTGACGGTACACAGTTGCAAGCGGTCTTGTCAGAAGCCAGAGCGCAAGGTCTCCTAGTCTTGTCCGCGGGTAAAGACGTTGTTAGATTGCTGCCACCATTGGTCATGACGAAAGCGCAGTTGGCGGACGGCGTGGCGATATTGGAGGGAATTTTATGAATGTACCTGAAACGCTGACGGCGGCGTTGCCTTTCATGCTCAAGTATCAGGGGCAGACAGTCGTCATCAAATACGGCGGCAACGCTATGACGGATGATGCCATCAAAAAGTCAGTCCTGAGTGATATTTTGCTACTGAAGACACTGGGGATCAATGTCGTTCTTGTGCATGGTGGTGGACCTGCCATTAATGAATTGCTAGATAAGTACGGCAAAGAATCGAAGTTCATCAACGGTTTGCGCTATACCGACGAGGAGACGGCTGAGCTTGCGCTGACGGCCCTGTCGGGCATGGTGAACAAAAGTTTAGTTCGGGACATTCAACGGCTAGGGGGAGAAGCGATTGGTATCTCTGGCATTGATGGGCGGATGATCGAAGTTGAGCAACTGTCTGAAGATCTGGGCTACGTTGGAAAGATCACCAAGATTAATACTGAGATTATCGAGCGGATTGCCAAGACCTCGGCTATTCCTGTCATTGCGACTGCGGGTGTTGATGCGGCGGGCGAGATTTATAATGTCAATGCCGATACCGCAGCCAGTCGGATTGCAGGGGAATTGCAGGCTGAACGCTTTATTCTTTTATCAGATGTCCGTGGCCTGTATTCAAATTTTCCAGATGAAGCCTCGTTTTTACCGGAAACGACGCTGGCAGAAATTGATCACTTGATTGAAGCAGGAAAAATTTCCGGTGGGATGATTCCAAAATTGGAAGCCATCAAATATGCCATGCAAAATGGCTTAAATGAAGCGGTTTTACTAGATGGTTGCTTGAAGAATTCACTGATTTTTGAATTATTCACCAGTGAAGGCTTTGGCACTTTGATTAAAAAAGGTGATCTAGATTTAACGAAATATGACCAATTAACGTTGTAAGTCAAGTCGACTCTGAGAGCTTGACAAACACAGCAAAATTTGCTTTTTTCAAAGCCATCAACAGACTGTGAAGCTAGGTTATTCCTAGCTTTTTTCCTATTTTTTTGGTATAATGGTGGCAATACGTGATTAGTATTTGAAAGGCTGTATATCAATGCAAGACAAAAATTTAGTCAGTGTGAATCTGGCGAGTGAAATGAAGACGAGTTTCATCGACTACGCCATGAGTGTCATTGTGGCACGGGCTTTGCCTGATGTGCGAGATGGTCTAAAACCCGTCCATCGTCGTATTCTTTATGGCATGAATGAGTTAGGTGTCACACCTGATAAAGCACATAAAAAATCTGCCCGTATTACCGGTGATGTCATGGGTAAATACCACCCGCACGGGGATTCGGCCATTTATGAATCTATGGTTCGGATGGCACAATGGTGGAGTTACCGCCACATGCTCGTCGATGGTCATGGTAACTTCGGTTCTATGGACGGTGACGGCGCCGCTGCCATGCGGTATACAGAAGCACGGATGAGCAAGATTGCGCTTGAAATGTTGCGCGATATTAACAAAAAAACAGTTGATTTCATCGATAACTATGATGGCACAGAACGTGAACCCGTTGTGCTTCCTGCGCGCTTCCCTAACCTTTTGGTCAATGGAACGACAGGGATTGCTGTCGGGATGGCGACCAATATTCCACCCCATAATCTGGGTGAAACGATTGATGCCGTGAAACTCCTCATGTCCAATCCTGAGGCGACAACGCGTGATATCATGGAAGTCTTGCCTGGTCCTGACTTTCCAACAGGTGCCCTTGTGATGGGACGCAGTGGGATTCACCGTGCCTATGAAACAGGGAAAGGTAGCATTACCTTACGTGCCAAATCAGAGATTGAAATCACAAAATCCGGTAAAGAACGCATCGTGATTACCGAATTTCCTTACATGGTTAACAAGGCCAAATTGCATGAGCATATCGTGCGTTTGGCGCAAGAAAAGCGGATTGAAGGTATTACAGCAGTTCGTGATGAGTCTAACCGTGACGGTGTTCGCTTTATTATCGAAGTGCGCCGTGATGCGTCTGCCAATGTTATCCTGAATAACTTATATAAATTAACCAGCGTTCAGACTAATTTCAGCTTTAATATGTTGGCAATCGTTGAGGGTGCACCGAAAATTCTGTCAGTTAAAGAAATCCTGACACATTACATCGCCCACCAAAAAGAAGTCATTACCCGCCGGACGCAGTTTGACAAAGAAAAAGCTGAAGCGCGTGCCCATATTTTAGAAGGCTTGTTGATTGCCCTGGATAATATTGATGAGATTATCAAAATTATTCGTGGGTCTGAAACAGATGCCATCGCCCAAGCTGAATTGATGTCACGTTTTGAATTATCAGAACGTCAATCACAAGCCATCTTAGACATGCGTCTCCGTCGTTTGACAGGTTTGGAACGTGATAAAATACAGAAAGAATATGATGACTTATTGGCCTTGATTGCTGATTTGATTGATATTCTTGCGAAACCTGAGCGCGTTGTTGCCATTATCACAGAAGAAATGGAAGAGATCAAGCGTAAATTCGCTGATCCGCGCCGGACAGAGCTGCTTGTCGGTGAGGTCCTCAGTGTAGAAGACGAAGACTTAATCGAAGAAGAAGATGTCTTGATTACCTTGTCAAATAAAGGCTATATCAAACGTCTCAACCAAGATGAATTCCGGGCGCAAAACCGTGGCGGCCGTGGTGTCCAAGGGTCTGGCGTGTCAGATGAAGATTTCATCAAACACATGGTGTCAACTTCTACGCATGACCATCTCTTATTCTTCACCAACCGTGGTCGTGTCTATCGAATGAAAGCCTACGAAATTCCAGAGTATGGTCGTCAGGCCAAAGGCTTGCCAATTGTCAACCTGCTTAAACTAGATGAAGGCGAAACGATTCAAACCGTCATCAACGTTGAAAAATCTGACCAAGAGCGCTTCCTTCTCTTCACAACTCTACGTGGGATTGTTAAACGAACCAGCGCTAATCACTTTGCCAACATCAGAACCAATGGTCTGAAAGCCCTCAACCTGCGTGAAGATGACGAGTTAGTCAATGTCTTACTGACAACAGGTCAGGAAGAATTGATCATCGGGACGCATGATGGTTATTCTGTTCGTTTCAAGGAAAATATCCTCCGTGACATGGGTCGTGCAGCGACAGGTGTTAAAGGGGTCAACCTCCGTGACGGTGACTTTGTCGTCGGCTCAAGTAGCATTAACGACAGTCAGGAAGTCCTCGTTGTCAGTGAAAACGGCCTCGGTAAACGGACTAGCGCTGAGCAGTATCCAACCAAAGGCCGCGGTGGTAAAGGGATTAAAGTCATGAACGTGACCGAACGGACCGGTAAATTAGCCGGCCTCGTGACCGTCAATGGCGACGAAGACCTCATGCTGATCACAGATACTGGCGTCATCATCCGGACCAACGTCGACAACATCTCCCAAACCGGCCGTAGCGCCCAAGGCGTGAAAGTCATGCGCCTGGACAAAGAAGCCCACATCGTCACTTTTGCACTAGTTGAGCGTGAAGCTGAGCTACCTGATACCCCTGAAAATGGTACTGAGGAAGTGACAAGTGAAGAAGTTTAAAAAAAGCCTAGGCTTAGTTGCCATGTTTTTGGTACTTAGCTTAGTCCTAGTAGCTTGTGGCACCCCAAAGCGTGACTTGCGGACCAAACCTTATGTTAAAGAAACCTTTACCATGGGCACCTATGTTAAAATAACGGCCTATGATAAAGGTCACGAAAAAGACATTGCCGCAGCCCTTGCTATCGCCAAAGACTATGATAAGAAAACCTCAGTCAATCAATCTGGCAGCCAATTAGATGAGATTAACGATCAAGCTGGTATCAAACCTGTCAAGGTTTCAAAAGCAGTCTACAAACTGCTGAAAGACGCCTATGACTATTCTGATAAACAGACAGGGTTTGACATGATGATTGGCGCCATTAGTAGCCTCTGGCACATCGGATTTGACGATGCCAGAAAACCTAGTCAGGCTGAAATTGATCAAGCCTTGCCCTTGGTTTCTTATCGTTTAATCGAATTTGATGACCAAAAACAAACGGTCTATATCACCCAAAAAGGTGGCAAGCTTGATTTGGGAGCCATTACCAAAGGCTATGTCTCAGATCGAATGACGGATTATCTGAAAGAGCATGGGGTCACTACAGCGATTGTTGACTTAGGTTCTTCAAGTCTGTCCTTGATTGGTCACTCGCATCGGGGGGCTGAAGAGCCATGGACGATCGGTATTAAAGACCCTAATAAAGCGGTGTCGGCGCAATTTGGCCTCTTAGATGCGCAAGACGAATCTGTGTCAACTTCAGGCATTTACGAAAGATTCTTAGAAGTGGACGGCAAGATTTATCCGCATCTATTGGATCCTAAAACGGGCTATCCTTTTGACAATGATATCCAAAGTGTGACTATTGTTAGCAAAAAGGGCGTGGACGGTGACGCGCTGTCAACCACCATTTTTGCCCTAGGGACGAAAAAAGGCTATGAATTTGTGGCGGCTCACAAAGATCTAGAAGCGATTTTTGTCGATAAAGATAATAAGGTCTATGTCAGCAAAAATCTTAAAGATCGCTTTGAGCTTGATAAGAAGTCCGAGTATCAGCTTGGCGATATCGCGGATTTAAAATAACAGAGTTGATCTGTAAATGATGCCAAGGAAGGAAGGTGACACCTGATAAAAAAACTAAGGCGCTGGTTGGTCAATATTTTGTTGATCTTGCTCTTAATGCTTGGTTTATTGCTGATTTTTAACAAGGGCTTCCGCAACATGCTTATGGCTTGGAATGCCAATAAATATCAAGTGACCAAGATTGATAAAAAAACATTGAAGCAAAATAATCAAGAAGGTATTGGGAATTTTGATTTTTCAAAAGTCAATCCGATTTCCTTTGAAGATGTCATGAAAAATCAGCTGAATGCGCAAAAACTGCCAGTCATTGGGGGTATTGCCATCCCTGATTTGGGCATCAATCTCCCGATTTTCAGAGGGATTGGTAATGTTGAGCTTATGTACGGTGCTGGGACCTTGAAAGAGGATTCTGTCATGGGGCAGGGCAATTATGCATTGGCCAGTCACCATGTCACGGGTGTGACAGGTGCACCGCAGTTGCTCTTCACACCACTTGAACGTGCTAATAAAGACATGACGATTTACATCACGGATAAGGAAAAGATCTACCAATACAAAATTCGTGATGTGCAAGTCATGACACCTGATCACGTCGAAGTGATTGATGATCATCCTGGTAAGAAAGAGCTGACACTGGTGACTTGTGACGATATTGAAGCCGTGAATCGGATTATTGTCTTTGCGGATTATGTCAAGGAATTCCCATTTGATACAGCACCCAAAGATGTGACCAAATCTTTTGAAGTGAGTTATAATCAATTTACTAATTTTTAAACTGAATACATCAAGCCCTGAGTCTTTGTTCAACAAAAACTCAGGGCTTTTTGTGATAGGCTTGAGATCAGAAAAATAGGTCATCAATTTAAGGCGAAAAGTGTGATAGTGTATCAAAAAAAGCAGATCAGAAATCCTGATCTGCTTTTTCATGTGATTAAACTGTCATAATAAGTGCTTGCTGATTTCAGCTGCAAGTATCGGTAGCTGAAGTCAGAGAGGCCTTAGCCTTTACCTAATCAACAAAACTTTCTCTAACAACGAGTTCAGAATTCAAAAGCACCGTTTTAGTCGTGCGACGGGGGTAGACGATCTGATCAACCAATAAATCAACAGCTGTTCTCGCAATTTCTTCGACATTGATCCGATAAGTTGTCAGGGGTGGGGAAACAAATTTGGCGATGTCATTGTCGTTCATACTGATGATGGCCAGCTGATTGGGGATTTGAATATTGTGCCGATTGAGCGATTGGAGCGCGCCGACAGCAATGGTGTCTGATGAAATGAAAATCGCTTCAGGTAAGTCATCGCCTAATGTCCGCACCATTTCATCGGCTAAGGAGACACCCTGCGGCACGGAAAAATCCCCCTTGGCAAAGATATACTTGTCATTTAAGAGGTTCTTTTCAGCCAAATACTGTCTAAAGGTGATCTCCCGCAAGTCAGGTTCGGTTGTTCGCGTATCGGGATTGTGATAGGTGCCGCCGATAAAGCCGATTTTAGTGTACCCAGCAGCGATAAAATGGTTAATCGCCCGTTGGGTAATGCGTCTGCTATCGGGTTTAACGGTGTCAAATAACTCAGGCTGTGGATTGATTTCCAATAAAACGCCATTTGGACAACGCTTTTTAAGCTGCTTGATTTCTTTAGTCGAGAAACTCCCCAAGCCGATAAAACCTGAAATGTTTTTGGGAATGGCATTGATACCTGCTTCGTGCGTTAAAATTTGGACGGACATATTATTGAGTTTGGCGTATTTTTCAATCGTTGTCCGCAGTTTACTGAAATAAACATCTTGCACTTCCTCTTGCTTGGTAATCCAAAACAGAAAGACAATTTTTTCCAGGGTTGTCTTGATTTTTGAGCGATCAAATCCCATAGACAAAGCGGTATTGATGATAATGTTTTTTGTTTCTTCAGTAATTGAAAGGGTTTCATCTCCTTTGAAAAGTCGGGAAATGGTTGCCTGTGAAAAGCCAGATTGTTTCGCGACCTCTTTAATTGTGGTCATAGTAGCTCACCTCTTATCTTCATTTTATCTTCATTATACACTTTTTTTTGGATTTAATAAATTAATTTATCGAAGATTAAGGCGTTTATAGAGTGATATGGCAAAAAATCAAGTAGTTGAGCTGATAATCAACCCTAATCAAATAAAAAAGTTCACAAAATTGGTAAATTAATTTAGTAAAACCATTGACAAGTTAAGCGCAAGGGTGTATCATAAATATGTAAGCGATTTCAAAAAAGAAAAGAGGATTTCGGATGAAAAAGATGGCAGGATTGTTTTTGCTAGGTGTGGCAGCGCTAGGATTGGCAGGATGTGGTCCCAAAGGGAATGGATCAAGTGGTGAGGCCAATACGGATGGCAAGAAAAAAGCCAAGTATGACTTGTTAGTTTGGGAAGACCAAGCCAAGGCTGCTGGGATTGCAGACGCTGTTTCACAGTTTGAAAAAGACAATAATGTTAAAGTCAAGGTAACTGAAAAAGCCTATGCCGGTCAAATTGAAGATATGCGTTTGGATGGTCCTGCTGGGACTGGCGCGGATGTTTTCACCATTCCGGGTGACCAGGTGGGCACAGCGGTCACTGAAGGCTTGATTGCCAAACTGGATGTTGACAAGGCGACCCAAGACATTTATACACCCGCTGCGATTGAGTCACAAATCGTTGATGGTAAAGTTTATGGTTTACCAAAAGCGGTTGAAACTCAAATCTTGTACTACAATAAAGCCTTGGTCACTGAAAGTGAGTTACCCAAAACAGTTGGTGACTGGTTGACTTATTCTAAAGCACATACGACCAAGGATAGCTATGGCTTGTTGGCTTTGTGGGATCAACTTTATTATGCCCAAGGTGTGCTAAGTCCTTATGGTGGGTATATATTTGGTAAGGATAAATCTGGTAACTATGATCCAAAAGATATCGGTCTTGATAATGCGGGTGCCATTGAGGGCGAGAACATCATCAAACAATTTTATGATGCAAAAGTGTTCCCATCAGGTATTGTCGGTGAGCAGGGGATTAATGTGCTAGATTCCCTTTTTACAGAAGGGAAAGCGGCAGCGGTTATCTCTGGGCCATGGAATGTTGATCCTTATAAGGCAGCGGGTATCGATTATGGTGTCGCTGAGTTGCCATTGCTTGATAATGGCAAACATATGGGGTCATTTATCGGCGTCAAGAGTTACAATGTCAGCGGTTATTCAAAAAATAAAGCCTTAGCTGAAAAATTTGTCAAATTCATCACCAATGAAGCGAATTCAAAAGTTCGTTATGAAAAAACGCAAGAAGTGCCTGCGGTTAAATCCTTAGCAGAGGATGAAGCAGTCAAGAAAAATGCTGTGACAGTTGCCATCGCGACTCAGTCACAGTATGGCGAATTAACACCTGGGATCACTGAAATGAATTCAGTCTGGAAACCCGTTGATGCAGCACTTCAAACGGTTGCGACAGGTAAGAGTGAGCCAAAAGTTGCTTTGAAAGAAGCAGTGGCGCAAATTAAATCAGCGATTGCTGCGAATGCTAAATAAGGGGTGATTGAGTAGGTTTATCGTTGTGAACAGCTGACTATTATTAAGATAGTTGGTCTGGACACAACGTATTAGGCACATAATTCAGCGTGATTTATACGTCTAATACAGTGTGTACAGGTTTGTTCAAAATCGAGCCACCAGAAAGGGGTCAAAGTTATGAGTGAGAAAAACCAAACTTCTCATGCCAAAAAAGCAGCTGCATTATCGATTGTGCCAGGAGTCGGACAATTTTATAATCATCAAAAAATAAAAGGTGGCCTGTTTCTATTTTTCTTCGCCATGTACCTTTTCGTTTTCAAAGACTTGTTTAATATGGGGATTTGGGGCATTCTGACCTTAGGAACAGAAGTGCCACGTGATAATTCTATTTTTCTATTGGCGCAAGGCCTCGTTGCGATCATTGTGATTGGCTTTGGCTTGTTATTTTACTATTTGAATTTCCGGGATGCTTATAAGACCGGTGAGAAACGTGATGATGGAGTTAAGGTTAGCACCATCAAGGAAAGCTACCATAACCTACTGGATGCAGGCTATCCCTATTTGATGGGGAGTCCTGCCTTTCTCTTGCTGATCTTTTCAGTCGTTTTCCCGATTTTATTCAGCATTTCCCTGGCCTTTACCAACTATGATTTGTATCACTCGGCGCCGGCTCATTTGGCGAATTGGGTGGGGTTAAAGACCTTTGCGAAAATTTTCACGGTTGATATCTGGCGGCAGACTTTTGTGAATGTGCTAGGTTGGACTGTCATCTGGACCTTGATTGCCTCTACTTTGCAAGTATCGATCGGGATTTTTCTGGCCGTTCTTGTCCACCAAAAGGAAGTCAAATTCAAGAAACTGTTTCGGACGATTTTGGTCTTACCTTGGGCAGTTCCAGGCTTCGTTACGATTCTGATTTTTGCAGGTTTGTTCAATGACAGCTTTGGCGCGATTAACAACACGATTTTGAGTTTCTTTCATATCTCGCCAATTCCTTGGTTGACGGATGCCAACTGGACACGACTTGCCCTGTTGGTCATTCAAGGGTGGCTTGGCTTTCCTTATATTTTCATCGTGACAACAGGGACTTTGCAGTCCATTCCGGATGACTTGTATGAAGCTGCGACGATTGATGGGGCTACGGCATTTCAGAAATTTAAAGGCATTACCCTGCCATTGATTCTGTATGCGATGGCACCGATTTTGATCACCCAATATACCTTTAACTTCAATAATTTCAATATCATTTACCTCTTTAACTCGGGCGGACCTGCGGTCCCAGGCTCAACAGCTGGTGGCACAGACATTCTCGTGTCCTGGATTTACAAATTGACCATGCAAAATAGCCAGTATGCCTTGGCTGCGGCGCTAACGATTTTACTCTCGATTTTTGTTATCGGCATTGCCCTATGGCAATTTAGGCGGACCAAGGCCTTTAAGGAGGTGGCATAACATGACAAAACAATCCAGTATCAAACGCCAGCGCTTCATCCGCATGACCTTGACCTATCTGCTCTTGATCGGGACCGCTATCGTGATCATCTATCCTTTGTTATGGGCAATCGGCGCCAGCTTCAATCCCGGCAATAGCCTAGTGTCAACAAGCATCATCCCCAAACACCCAACGGTGGCTCACTTCACAAGACTATTCGCCAACGAAGGCACGCTGTTATACAAACAATGGTATCTCAACTCACTGAAAATCAGCTTCTTCACCATGTTACTTTCGCTCATTTTCGTGTCAATGACGGCTTACGCTTTTTCACGCTTCAGATTTGTGGGTCGAAAGAACGGCTTAACCCTGTTTTTGTTGCTCCAAATGATCCCACAGTTTTCAGCCTTGATTGCGATATTCGTCTTAGCCCAAATGCTAGGCTTGATTAATAGCCATTGGCTTTTGACCCTGATTTATGTGGGTGGGCAAATACCGATGAACACTTATTTATTAAAAGGTTATTTTGACTCCATTCCAGTCGAATTGGACGAATCAGCGAAAATTGACGGTGCCAGTAATATGCGGGTTTTCTTGCAAATCATTATCCCTTTATCGCGTCCAATGCTGGCAGTTGTTGCGATGAATGGCTTCACAGGACCCCTTGGTGACTTTGCCTTGTCTTCCGTCCTATTACGGAATCCCCAATACTACACCCTGCCAATTGGCTTATATAAATTGGTAACAGATAAAATGGGGGCGAGCTATACGACATTTGCGGCCGGTGCCTTGCTAATCAGTATTCCCATTGCCCTTGTTTTCATCGCCCTTCAAAAACATTTTGTCTCTGGCTTAACCGCTGGTGGCACAAAAGGATAAGAAAATGACAAAATATGAGTTAGAAAAAAGATTTTTACACGGTGGCGACTACAATCCTGACCAATGGCAAGACTATCCTGATATTTTAGCCAAGGATTTAGCCTTGATGAAGTTAGCCAAAGTGAATACAGTTTCCCTAGGTATATTTGCCTGGTCGGCCCTAGAGCCTGAGGAAGGTCGATTTGAATTTGCTTGGTTAGACAAGATTTTCGATGAGATTCATGCCATGGGTGGCAATGTCATCCTCGCAACCCCGAGTGGCGCTAGACCTGCCTGGCTGTCTCAAAAATATCCAGAAGTTCTGCGGACCAATGACCGATTTGAAAAAATGCATCATGGTGGCAGACATAATCATTGTTTTTCTTCACCGATTTATCGTGAAAAAGTGGCGATCATCAACCAAAAATTAGCTGAACGTTACGGTCATCACCCTGCCCTTCTGATGTGGCATATCTCAAATGAGTATTCTGGCGACTGTCATTGCGCATATTGTCAAGAAAACTTCCGTCACTGGCTACAAGTCAAATACGGGACACTAGCAGCCTTAAATGCGGCATGGTGGGGCCCGTTTTGGAGCCATACCATAACTGACTGGTCACAAATTGACGCACCGTCTGCGATTGGTGAGTCGATGGTTCACGGTCAAAATCTGGACTGGAAACGGTTTGTGACGGATCAAACGATTGATTTCTTTGAAGCGGAAACAAAACCACTCAAGGCTGTCACACCAGATGTGCCAGTAACGACAAATTTCATGGCAGACACGGTTGATTTGCTGCCATTTTACAGTCTAGATTATGGCAAATTTGCCAAGCATGTTGATCTCATCAGCTGGGATTGCTATCCTGCTTGGCATAATGATGCCATGTCAACCGATGATTTAGCGAGCAAGGTCGGCTTTATCAATGACCAGTATCGCAGTCTCAAGCAACAACCTTTTCTCATCATGGAAAGTACACCAAGCGGTGTCAATTGGCATGATTATAACAAAACGAAAAGGCCGGGCATGCATACCCTTTCCTCGCTACAATTTTTAGCACACGGTTCTGATAGTAACCTCTATTTCCAATGGCGAAAATCTCGGGGCTCATCGGAAAAATTCCATGGTGCGGTCGTTGATCATGATAATTCGGCTGATAATCGGGTCTTTCAAGAAGTCGCGCATGTGGGAGAGCTGCTCGAGAAAGTGCAGGCAGTCAAAGGCTCTGACAAGGTGGCACGCGTCGGCATGATTTACGACTGGGATAACAATTGGGCGCTGGATGACGCGCAGGGCTTCCAGACTCAGGATAAGAAGTATGGGCTGAGCTTGCAAAATCATTACCGTTATTTCTGGAACAAGGACATTGCGGTGGATGTCGTGACGCCCGACCATGACTTTTCCAAGTATGATCTCTTGATCGCCCCCATGCTCTACCTGATGACGGAAGAGACGATGGCGAAATTAGGCGCTTATGTCAAAGCGGGCGGCCAGCTGGTCAGCACTTATATTACGGGTTGTGTCGATGAAAATGATTTGACCTATCTTGGTGGCTGGCCTGAAAAATTACAGGAAATTTTCGGTATTTCAGTGACAGAAACAGATACGCTTTACCCCACAGATCGCAACGGCCTTTCCTATGCAGGCGCGTCTTATGAAGCTGTCGATTATTGTAGCCTATTCAAAACAACTAGCGCTGAAACCTTGGCCGTGTATGAAACCGACTTTTACGCAGGGACACCAGCCGTGACAGTCAACGCTTATGGCGCTGGGAAAGCCTATTATATCGGAGCTCGCACAGGTTATGATTTTCTTGCCGCATTTTATGGGCAAAGGGTGCATGACTTGACATTAGATCATCCATTTGTCGAGACGGGAAATGATGCCGTCTCTGTTCAAAGTCGCGAAAAGGGTGATCAGACTTTCTATTTTGTTATGAATTTTTCAGAAACGGCTCAAACCATCACAGTAGCCGCTGAAAGCACAGACTTATTGACAGGAGAAAAAGTCGGAAAAACGATCGCCTTAGCACCTTACGGCGTGAAAGTCCTAGTCCCTTAAATTAAATGAAAAATAGCTGTCATCAAACCGGTGTCAATCGACGCAGGTTTGAAAGCAGCTATTTTTTTGACCGATTTCGCATTTTTTGGCAAAAGAATACCGATTTCGCAAGAAAACAGTGATTTTTCAACCAATTTGGTAATGTTTCTGAGAAAGATGACCAAATTCACACGCAAACAGTGTTTTTTTAACCAATTTCGTCTGATTCAGCAATCACAGTGATGATTGTGAGATAACTTTTTTGCTTTTTTAGCCTGAAAAGTGCAGTAATCTTATTCCTAAGTTAGTGGGGAGCCATCATCAAGTTGAAAATAGGACAGGCGATCTTGCACCACAAGAAAATGACAACCAATCATCCTATTAGGAGATCTTATATCTCCAAACGGGCTATTTTTCAACAGTCTCTTTTCTCCGCCTGCGCCCATTTGTGCTATAATTAAAGAGATAGTCAAACAGGAAAAGAGAGTAAAATGAATCCATTATTACAAGGTATGAACGAGCGTCAAGCAGAAGCAGTACAGACAACAGAAGGCCCACTTTTGATCATGGCGGGAGCGGGGTCTGGTAAGACCCGTGTCTTGACTCACAGAATCGCTTATCTCATTGAAGAAAAAATGGTTAATCCTTGGAATATCCTCGCGATTACCTTTACCAATAAAGCTGCGCGGGAAATGCGCGAGCGGGCGATTGACCTCAATCCTCGCACGCAGGATACCCTCATCGCCACCTTCCATAGTATGTGTGTCCGCATCCTCCGTCGAGATGCTGACCATATCGGTTATAACCGCAATTTCACGATTGTCGATCCGGGTGAGCAACGCACCCTCATGAAACGGATCCTAAAAGAGCTCAACGTCGATCCCAAAAAATTCACCGAGCGCACGATTTTAGGTACCATTTCTAACAGCAAAAATGACCTCGTCACAGCAGAAAGCTATGCCAAAAACGCCAACGACCTCTACACAGAAATCGTCGCCAAGGCCTACAAACGCTATGAAACGGAGCTCAAGCGCAGCGAATCGATGGACTTCGACGACCTGATCATGAACACCATCCTCCTTTTCGATAAAAATCCTGACGTCCTCGCCTATTATCAGGGCAAATTCCAGTACATCCACGTCGATGAGTACCAAGATACCAACCATGCCCAGTATCAATTGGTGCAGCTCCTCGCTAAGCGGTTTAAAAACTTGTGCGTCGTAGGGGATGCAGACCAATCGATTTATGGCTGGCGTGGCGCTGATATGCAAAACATATTGGATTTTGAGCAGGACTACCCCGATGCCAAAGTCGTCTTGCTAGAAGAAAATTATCGGTCAACGAAAACTATCTTGCAAGCTGCCAATGAAGTCATCAATAATAACAAAAAACGTCGCCCCAAAAAACTCTGGACGCAAAATGCGGACGGTGAAAATATCATTTATCATCGGTCTGGTGATGAGCGTGAAGAGGCCAATTTTGTTGCGGGGCAAATTAATCATGAACTGCAAGAAAACAAGCGGCAGTACTCAGACTTTGCTGTCTTATATCGGACCAACGCCCAGTCTCGTGCCATCGAGGAAGCCCTCCTCAAATCTAACATCCCCTACACCATGGTCGGCGGTACCAAATTCTACTCTCGTAAAGAAATCCGAGACGTTGTGGCCTATCTGAACGTCATTGCCAACGTCCGTGATAATATCTCCTTTGAGCGGATCGTCAATGAACCCAAACGTGGCGTTGGGCCTAAGGCGCTGGAGACGCTTCGCAATTTTGCGGCCCAGCAGGATGTTTCTTTGCTGGAAGCGGCGCGCGATGTGACCCTCAGCGCGCTCAAGGGTAAGGCGGCATCGGAACTCTTTAATCTGGCGCATATTTTGCTCAACATCGCCGATGATGTCGATCAGTTCACCATTACAGAGTTGGTCGAAAAAGTTCTGGATAAAACGACCTACAAAAGAGCGCTGGAAATTCAAACGACTAGTCTTGAGGCCCAAAACCGTCTGGAAAATATCGAAGAATTCCTGACCGTGACCAAAAGTTTTGACGACAAGGAAGCTGAAAATGCAGTCGAGGGCGAAACAGGCCTGGATAAACTCAGCCGCTTCCTCAACGACCTCAGCCTGGTCGCGGACACCGACAGCTACGATGAAACCTCGCAAGTGACCCTCATGACCTTGCACGCCGCCAAAGGCTTAGAGTTTCCGGTCGTTTTCCTTGTTGGCATGGAGGAAGGCGTCTTTCCGCTCAGTCGGCAAGCCGAAGATGAAGACGAATTAGAAGAAGAACGCAGGTTAGCTTACGTCGGGATCACACGAGCAGAAGAAGTTTTGTATATGACAAATGCCAGCTCCCGTATGCTTTTTGGCCGTTCAAGCTATAATCAACCATCACGTTTCTTGCGTGAAATTGACGATGAGTTGCTGACTTATACAGGTCAAGCCAGAAAAGCCAACACAAGCTTTAACGCAACTTATAAATCTGCCAGCACATCGTCAAGAAGTCAATTTGGTTCAGGCGTCAGCTTGGCAGATGCCATTAAAGGCCGGAAATCCGCTGTCTCATCGACTGCCTCAGTATCAGCAAGACAAGGCGTGACTGCCAAACCAGTCGGTGACTGGAGCATTGGCGACACCGCCCACCATAAAAAATGGGGCGATGGCACAGTCTTAGATGTATCTGGTACCGGTTCAAACATGGAATTGAAAATCGCCTTCCCAGAAGTCGGCCTCAAACGTCTACTAGCGCAAATGGCACCGATTGAGAAGGTTGAGAAAAACTGAGAAAGTCTGTAAATAATGACCAGATAGCAAACAGCATTGCTGGGACTGGGAAGATTGGGAGGAAGATATCATGACGCCAGAAGTATTTGAGTATATGGTGAATCAGTCACCAGAAGTAACAGACAGACTGAAGCAACTTTATGAGACCATTTATGAGGTTGCGCCAGATGTTACCGAACGGATTTCCTATAAAATGCCTTGCTTTTATCACAATCAACGTTATTTATGTGGTTTTGCAGCCTATCAAAAACACATTGGCTTTTATCCAGGCGGCATTCTAGGCAATGGGTTTGATGATGCGGTAATGATAGCTTTTGCTGATCGATTGGCACCTTATAAAACGAGCAAAGGCACCATTCAATTCGGCCATCAGCAAGCTTTTGATATAGACTTGATACGTGATATTATCAAATGGCGCTTGGCGCATTAAGTAGGCTATTAAGGAGTTTAAATGAATCAAATCAAATGTCCACATTGTGGGGAAGTTTTCACGGTTGATGCATCAGGGTTTGCGGATATCTTGGCACAAGTTCGGACGAAGGAGTTTGAGCAAGAAATTCATGCCCAGCTTGAAAAAGAAAAGGAATTACTGGCAGTTCAGGCTGAGGCTAAAGTCTCTGAGTTGAAAAATCAACTCGAAAAAGCGGAACTTGAGAAGAAAAGTATATCTGATGCCAAGTCTGCTGAGATTAAATTAGTCGAAGAACAAACCAAATCTGCCCTCCAAACTGAACTGTCAGCACTCAAAGCGCAGTTACAACAGCTAGAATCTGAGAAACAACTCACCTTACAGCAAACCGTGTCTGAAAATGAAAAAGCCTTAGCAGAACTTGCCAAAGAACGAGATGCGGTTAAAAATGAACTTTTGTTGACCGCAAAAGAGCAAGAACTGAAAGCCAATGCCATTAAAAACGAGTATGAGATTTTACTCAAGGCCAAGAACGATGAAGTGGATTTCTACAAAAACTTCAAGGCCCAGCAATCCACTAAAGCCATTGGCGAAAGTCTCGAGAACTTTGCCGAAAATGAGTTCAATAAAGTACGTGCGACCATGTTTCCAAAGGCTTATTTTGAAAAAGATAATGATGCGAGAACCGGCAGCAAGGGCGACTTTATTTATCGCGAAAATGATGAATATGGCAATGAAATCATCTCCATCATGTTTGAAATGAAAAATGAAGGCGATGAAACGGCGACCAAGCATAAAAACCGCGATTTCTATAAGGAATTAGACAAAGACCGCAACGAAAAAAATTGTGAATATGCGGTCTTGGTGACCATGCTGGAAGCCGATAATGATTATTTCAATACTGGCATCGTGGATGTTTCGCATGAATATGCTAAAATGTATGTGGTACGTCCCAATTTCTTTATCCAGTTGATTGGCTTGTTGCGTAATGCTGCCATGAATTCACTGGCTTATAAGCAAGAAATTGCTCTGATTCGGGAGCAAAATATTGATATCACGACTTTTGAAGCGGACTTAGATGTCTTCAAAACAGGTTTTGCTAAGAATTATACCTCAGCTAGCAAAAATTTCGCCAAGGCCATTGATGAGATTGATAAATCCATCAAACGCATGGAAGAAGTCAAAAAAGCACTCTTAACCAGTGAAAACCAACTGCGTTTGGCTAACAACAAACTAGAGGATGTATCGGTTAAGAAATTGACCAAGAAAAATCCAACCATGGCTGAGAAATTTGCTAATTTAAACAAGGACTCAAAATGACAGTAAACGGAATTTTAAATATCTATAAAGAAGCCGGCATGACCAGTCACGACGTCGTTTTCAAGCTGCGCAAGATTTTGCAGACCAAAAAAATCGGTCATGGCGGGACTTTGGATCCGGACGTGACTGGCGTTTTGCCGATTGCGGTGGGCAAGGCGACGCGCGTGATTGAGTACATGACGGAAGCCGGTAAGGTCTATGAGGGGCAAGTAACCCTGGGCTTTTCGACTGAAACAGAGGACGCAAGTGGTGCAGTGGTCGCCTCTACTCCCGTTGTCAACGTGCCAACGACCCCAGAGATTGATGCGGCCATGGCCGACTTTGTCGGCGAAATCACGCAGATTCCGCCCATGTACTCGGCGGTCAAAGTCAACGGCCGCAAGCTCTATAAGTATGCGCGCGCTGGTGAAACGGTCGAGCGACCGGAACGCAAGATCACGATTTCCGAGTTTGCGAGAACGTCTGAGCCGATTTTTGATGCGGCAAATGGTCTTGTTAACTTCGATTTCCGTGTTGTTTGCAGCAAGGGCACCTATGTCAGAACACTGGCTGTTGATTTGGGGGCTAAACTTGGCTATGCCAGTCATATGTCTTACCTGCAGCGGACGGCATCAGCAGGCTTGACCATCGACAAGGCCTTTAAGTTATCAGAAATTGAACAACTCAAAGCCGAGGATCGTTTAGACGAGGCCTTCCTGCCCATCGAATATGGTGTCTCTGACTTGGAAAAAGTCGAGCTGACACCTGAGCAAGTGTCGGAAATCGGTTTTGGCCGCTTCGTCACGATTATAGCGCAAGATCAAACGGTTGCAGGCATGCAAAATGGGCAGCTCATTGCGATTTTACAACAACGAGACGGTCAACTTTATAAACCTAAGAAAGTGATCAAATGAAAGTCAATCAATTTAGTGAACAAACTCTTGATACAGCGCCAACCATCCTCGTGTTGGGGTATTTTGACGGCTTGCATCGGGGGCATCAGGCCTTGTTTGACAAGGCGCGCGAGTTAGCGGCTGAAAAAAAAGCCAGCATTTCAGTGCTGACATTTCCAGAAAGTCCCATCCTCGTTTTTAAAAAGTTTAACGACGATTTGCTCAAGCATCTGACCTCTCCGGATCAACGCTTGGCGCTTTTTGAAGAAAACGGCGTTGATTTCCTCTACTTGACTGATTTTACCAGCCATTTTGCCAAATTAACCAGCCATGATTTTATTCAAAAATATATCAAAAAATTAAACGTGGCAGCGATTGTTGTCGGCTTTGACTACCAGTTTGGGTCAGATCATGGCGACCTCGCCCAGCTGTCAGACTACGAGTCCTACCAAATCGCCCAAGTCTCAGATGACGGTGAAAAAATCTCATCGACCCGAGTCCGCCAAGCCATCCACGACGGCGACGTGACCCTCGCCAATCGCCTTCTAGGCTATGACTATCAAGTGTCAGGCCTCGTCGTCCACGGCGAAGCCAGAGGTCGGACCATCGGCTATCCAACAGCCAATATCGAGTCCAAAAATTATCAATATCTGCCAGCCATTGGCGTTTATGTCGTTGATATTGAGGTTTTGGGCACGCGTTACCGCGGCATGGCCTCAATCGGCTATAACGACACCTTTGGCGGTAAAAATAAAACACTGGAAGTCAATATTTTTGATTTTCACGATGAAATCTATGGCGAAACGGCGACCGTTTATTTCCTCAAACTGATCCGTAGCATGATCAAGTTTGACGGCGTCGAAGCCTTGATTACCCAAATGACTAGTGATGAAAAAAACTCACGAGAATATTAAATTTTCAATCATTTAAAAGTAACACCTATCCCAACCCATTAAACCTTTAAATAAAGGTTTTTTTTGTACTTTTTTAGATATGATGAGAAAAATATTATCAAAAAATTTGGAAAGATAAGGGTATTATGGTAAAATAAGGGTAGGTAATGATATTTAATTCACATCAAGTGATAAAAATAAGTCAAGTCAGGTAGAAATATCTATCAATATTTCCATAGTAAATACTTGACAAGAAAGGCAGACCAGCGTATGTCTTAGAAAGACAGAGGCAGGATTCTGCCTTGATTTAGCGTACGCTTTTTTAGATGATAGTTAATCACCGACCCTATCTGGGGTAGACTTTTAGGGCACCTCTAATAACTACCAATTAATTCACCTCTAAATGAAATTAGAAAAAAACACAGAAAACTAAGCATAGTCTACTGTGTTTTTCTTTATGTTACAGACGCCACTTGACTGTTTATTCTTATTTTAGACAGATTACCTCCATGTTTTGAGATTTAAACGTTTAACTTGTTCGTACCTCAATAAGTTATAAGTCAGATTTGTAAGGTCAGTATTTAAAACAGCTCGATCGAATCCAATAGAACGTAAACTAGAACCATGCATTGAATTTTCAACAAAGCCAAATACATGTTCAATACGGACACGTATTTTCGAAATGATTTTATTAAACATTTTATCGTCTGCCTTAAGAGATTTACAACGTGTGTTTTTAAGACAGGTAAAAAGTTCAGCACCTTTAGGTGTTGCTTGATTTTGATAAGCTGAGTCTGCTAAGGTGATCTCATCGGGATCAACAAGAACGCCTATTACTTGAGAATCATGCACATTTGCAGGCGTTGTTTGATAATTCTTTACGAATTTTGATTTGGTATCTATAGCAATATGATTTTTGTAGCCATAGTGTCTCTCATTACCTTTAATTGTCCAGCGAGCAGCTGTATCCTTCTGTGCTCTTTTGTTCTTCGTCCAATTCACTGGTACCCTATTTGCTTTAATCAATTCATTTTCGTCTTTTGGATTACGTTGTTTAGGCGCCTCTATGAATGTTGCATCAACAATCTGTCCTTTATGAGCGATCATCCCTTGTGATTCAAGCTTTTCTTGAAAGGCAGAAAAAAGCCAGTTTCCTCTATCAGATTTTGATAGCTGATTTCTAAAGTTCCAGATAGTCTTTGCGTCTGGTACCTTGTCATCAATCTTAAGGAATCTTCTAAACGAAATCCGGTCAATCATTTGATATTCCATTGCATCATCAGATAGATTGTATAAGCGTTGTAAAATTAGAATTTTCAACATTAAAACAAGGTCATAGGGCGGTCTACCACCATGAGATTTGTTTTTTAAATCATACTTAAAAATCCGGTTAAGAGTTGGGCGAAAACACTCGAAATCAACCACTTTTTCTAGCCGCTCAAGAGGGTCTCCTTTTAAACTTAATTTTTCAAGATAGTCGCTATCTCCAAATAAATTCATCTTCAATACCTCGTTAGCTTATTTTTAATCTATTATACCTCTTTTCATACGTTTTTAGAGGTGCCCTTTAGTCTATCCTGATAGGATCGGTTTTTGTTTACATCGAAAGATAATTTATAGGAGGAAAACTATTATGACCACAACACTTAAGAAACTAAGTGCCTTGCTCTTGGCGCTCGGGACGCTGTTTATCCTGAGTTTTCCAAGTCTAGCGCACGCCGCAGACACTGGGGGTTCGGATCATTTCCAACTGACAGTCGTCGAAAACAAAGACAGTAAGTCAGGTGCTGAAATCGCTGACCTGACCATTAAAAATATCAGTTCGAAAACAGGTATCAATGTGACCTTCGAAGCTGATCTACCTACGATTTTCCAGGATAAGGACATGAAAAAGGCCACCTTTAATGTTGGTACCTTAAAAGCTGGGGAGTCTAAAACGTATCAAGTGAGTCGGAAAGCGGATGGGACGGTAGTCACCAATCCCTTGCCAACAACGGGAACAGCTAAAACAACCACTAGCTTACCGACAACAGGTGAGGCAACAACGCCACTCCTCATCACACTTGGCCTTCTCTTGGTAGCAGGTCTCATCTTCATCGGCCTTAAACGTTTCCAAGGCGTGAAACATCTCCTTGCCATCTTGCTTTTACTAGTCGGATTAGGTGGCGCAGCCACAGCTAATGCGGCAGAAGATTCTTACCATCATCGTGACGAAGTACGCAACCATGCGGTCGAGTCAGCTGGTGAGACACACGTTTTCCACCTAGCAGGTGAAGGTGATTTCGAAGGCAAACCAGATAATTCTGGCGACAAGGGCGAGTCTGGCGACAAAGGCGAGTCTGGCGACAAGGGCGAATCCGGCGACAAAGGCGAATCCGGTGACAAAGGTGAACCTGGCGAACCAGGTTTATCCAACAACTTCACCATTACTTATTTTATCAATGGTGAAGAAGTCACAGGCTTAGACCCAGATGGTTACATCGCTGGAGTCAAAACGACTTATCTACCAACCCCAACCTTTATAAACGATACCTTCTCAGGTTGGTATGCTAACAAAGAATGTACCGGTGATGTCATCACCAGTCTTGCCAAAGAGGCGACAGGTGACAAAGTCTTCTATGGCAAAACAACGCCTAAAGCACATCAAGTCACTTTTGATTTAAAAGGTGGCAAATTCCAAGATACCACAGCAACGACGCAAGAAGTTGACCACGGTGCAAAAGTTGTGAAGCCGACTGACCCAATCAAAGATGAAGAGTATGGAATTGATAGTTACGTAACCTTTACCTTTGCAGGCTGGTTGACAGAAGATAATCAAGACTTTTCTTTTGACACGCTAGTTACAAAAGATATGACCCTTCATGCGAAGTGGGATGAAGATTTTCATGTGATTGTACCAGACCACTATATCGAATTCTATGATGATGAAAAAAAAGTTTGGAATCCAATGGCTAGACTCCAAGTTTACAATGGTGGTATTTTACGTCATTTTGATGTCCCAACAGCTCCTGAAAAAGCAGGCTATCGATTTGTAGGCTGGTATTCAAAAGTCGGAACTTGGGATGCAGATGCACCACTCGGCGGTGACCCGTTAGATATTGATGCACCTGTTTATCAATCAAACAGTTACTGGCCGAAATATGAGCAAGTCGTCACTGTGAAATTTAAGAGCTTTGATGGGACTGGTGATGATATCCTCCCTCAAAAAGTGATGAAATCAGGCGAAACCTTGACCATTCCAGACGCACCAAAAGAAAATTATTATTTCTTGGGCTGGGCAGAAGCACCATCAGCAAGTAAAGCAATAAGTCTTTACGTCCCAGACGGATATGATGCCATTCAAAACAAATTGAATGTCCCAGACCAAGGCTATCTTGGTTATGCTGTTAAAGCTGAACATGAGATACAAAATGTCACTACAGGAAAGACACTTTATGCAGTTTACTATCAAAAACTAAAAGCGACAGAACGCGCTGATACTGCTAATCCAACTGACCAAGAATTTATCTGGAATGATGCCATCTGGCGTGTAATCAATACAAGGGATGAGGGGACAAAACGTTTAGTCATTAAATTTAATGCTCTGACTAATAAAGAAGGAGCTGGTATAACTGATGATACCGAAAATGATGTCTTTACTACAACTTTTAATAAAGGCACTTAATTTCCTATTGGGTACTCCTATTTTAATCTTGATTTACCGAGTGGTGATGGAGGGAATGGTTATGATGCAAGTGCAATAGTCGGTGGACTTAAACAAGTGATTGACGACTATTATGCTACACTTGCAGACACAGCTGCAGTCCAAGGTGTTGACTTAAATAATCCAGATCTAAGTACTTTTTTAGGTCCAGGATTTGAAGGAACAATAGGTTCAGCACTAAAATATAATAATTGGGGTTGGGCGTTAAATGAAAATGGCCATTACATATTTTTCCAAGATAATCGTTTTGAAACAAAGGCTGGTAGTATTAAGCAGGCATTTGCCTTGAGTTATGGTGATATTCATGGAGCTATGGGAGTTCCAACTACAGCAAAAAATACTATCTTGTTATTCTTGTCAGGTGCAAAGTATAATGGCTTTTGGTTTAGGTCACCTGGTTATTACCATAATAATGCAGGTTATATTTATAATGGTACTTTTGGTCAAAGCACTAGTTCCTATGATGTCTATGGTTCTAGCATGGCTGTTCGACCATCCCTTTATCTCTCAGTTGACTAAACCTAATCACTAATTTCTAGCTGTTCAGTCAGAAGAAGACAATGGCTCTATTTAAATCGTGTCGGAAATCTCCGATATGATTTTTTATTACCGTCGAAGATTTCAAACTTGACAGGCTTTCTTAAAAACCGCATAATGAACCAAGAGACTTGTTCGAAATCAAGAAGAAATGAAAGAAAATTAATGAAAAAAGTGCATCACCAGCCAACCTCAGCCTATGTCCATATCCCCTTTTGTACGCAGATTTGTTATTACTGTGACTTCGCTAAGGTCTATATCAAAAATCAACCCGTAGATGACTATATTACAGCGCTTTTAGCGGAGGTTGCTGCTGAAAAGATCACGTCACTCAAAACGCTCTATATCGGGGGAGGGACGCCAACGGCGCTGTCTGCTGAACAGCTTGACAAGCTCTTATCTGGTTTGACACAAGGTCTCGACTTAGCAGCGCTCCAAGAATTCACAGTCGAAGCTAATCCTGGGGATTTGTCAGATGAGAAAATTGCGGTCCTCAAGAAAAATCATGTCAACCGCGTTTCGCTGGGCGTCCAGACCTTTAATGATAAACTGCTCAAAAAAATCGGTCGCAGTCATAGCGCCCAAGATGTCTTTGACAATGTCGCCAAACTTAAAGCAGCAGGCTTTGATAATATCACCATCGATCTGATTTACGCCCTACCTGGGCAAACCATGGCGGATGTCAAGCAAGACGTCGCCCATGTCATGAGCCTCGATCTCCCACACGTTGCCTTGTATTCTCTGATTCTTGAAAACCACACCATTTTCATGAATAAAATGCGACGCGGTCGGCTGGATCTGCCGAGTGAAGACACGGATTTTGAAATGTATAACTACATCATCGACAGCCTGCAGGCTGCGGGCTTCGAGCATTATGAGATCTCGAATTTCGGGAAGGCCGGCTATGAGAGTGCGCATAATCTCATGTACTGGGATAATGCTGAGTACTACGGCTTCGGCGCTGGGGCGAGCGGCTATGTCGATGGCGTGCGCTACAAGAATCATGTGCCGATTCACCATTACCTGGAACATGCGGACAAGCAAGTCGTTAAAGAAAAGCTCACGCTTAAGGAGCAGATGGAAGAAGAACTGTTTTTGGGGCTACGGAAGAAATCAGGGGTCAATACGCAACAGTTTTCAGATAAATTCAACCAAGACTTTGAAGCCCTCTATGGGCCAACCGTTGCAGCCTTGCGAGACAAGCAACTTTTGGAAAAATCGGGCGATCAGATTTACATGACGCGGCGGGGACTGATGCTTGGTAATGACGTCTTTGAGACGTTTTTACTAGACGATGACTAGGTTTTTTTGATATAATGGAAGAATGAATATGATGCGAAAACATTTGAAGCCACCAGGTTTTTTGGTGGCCATCATTTTGTCACTTGCCCTCGCGATGCTCTTTATTAAGTTAAATATTACAAAAGATGATCAAGCTGAAGACAGCTCGGTGACCAAGGTATCGCTTAATCACGGGGTCGATCTCAATAAGCCGATTATCGATATTTCTGGCTGGCAATTACCGTCAGAGATGGACTATGATACCCTGTCGCAACAGGTCAATGGGGTCATTGTCCGTGTGCAGCATGGCATTAGCATGAAGAAGAAAAATAATGCGGCGGATCAAAATGGCAAAGACAAGGCCATGGATACGCACATCCAAGAGTTTCAAAAGCGCAATGTTCCGGTTGCCGTCTATGCCTATGTCAATGGCAAGTCGGAAAAGGAAATGCGGGAAGAAGCCAAGAAATTTTATGAGCGTGCCGAAAAATACAAGCCCACTTATTGGTGGTTAGATGTTGAAGAAGTGACGATGAAGCATGATTTTAATCAAGGCATCGAAGCTTTCCGAGATGAGCTGACCAAGCTTGGGGCTAAAAATATCGGCATCTATACGCAGGATTGGTTTGTGACAGCCAACCAACTAGATGTGACGCCTTATAGCAGTATCTGGCTGGCCCATTACGGTGGCAACACGGGTTACTGGGATGCCTCGCCTGATACGAAAATTCCTTATGACTTGCATCAGTACACGGATAAAGGCCGTTTGAATGGGTTTAATGGCAGTTTAGACTTTAATCGCGTGTCAAATATCGAAGTCTATAATAAACTCTTTAATCACGGTCAACCGATCTCATAACTCAAAACGCCAATTTCGGCGTTTTTTTTGGTAAAATAAGAGTATGCTAACTTACACGAAAAAATATACTGTCCCTTATTATGAAACGGATGCCAATGGCAATATGAAACTGCCGAGTCTTTTCAATATCGCCTTGCAACTGTCGGGCGAACAATCCCATACCCTGGGCATTAGTGATGACTGGTTGAAAGAGACTTACAACTACGCTTGGGTTGTAGTCGAATATGACGTGACCATTCACCGATTGCCAAGGTTTAGCGAAGTGATTACGATGGCAACCTTTGCCAAATCTTATAATAAATTTTTCTGCTACCGAGATTTCGTTTTCTATGCTGAAAATGGTGAGACCTTACTCACGATCAATTCAACTTTTGTCTTGATCGACATCACGAGCCGAAAAGTGGCCCATGTCGAGGATGATATTGTCGCCCCTTATCAGTCTGAGAAAATCTCAAAGATTGTCCGTGGCCATAAATACACGGCTTTGTCCGCTACGCCGCTCGAAAAAAGCTATCATGTGCGGTTCAACGACATTGACCAAAACGGTCATGTCAATAACAGTAAGTATTTCGACTGGATGACGGATGTGCTGGGCTATGATTTTTTGAGTAGCCATGTGCCGGCGCGGATTCACCTGAAATACAGCAAGGAAGTGCTTTACGGCGCCACCGTGACATCGCGTGTGGATTTGGTGGGGGTGCAGTCGTTTCACGATATCGCATCGGAAGGGAAGCATGCTCAGGCTGAGATGACTTGGAGAGAAAAAGAAGATGCGTAAATTGAATGATTACAAAGGTTATTTGATTGATTTAGACGGCACGATTTATCTGGGTGAGGATCGGATCGAGGCAGGGACGCGGTTTGTTCAGCGTCTGCAAGACAAACAGATTCCGCATTTATTTGTGACCAATAATACGACCAAAACACCCGCGCAGGTTCAGGCGAGATTGCAAGAAAAATTTGGCATCACGACTTCTGAAGCAACGGTCTATACCGCGACTTTAGCAACGCTAGAATATATGGATGATATGGCAAAAGGCAAGACAGCCTATGTCATTGGTGAGTCAGGGCTCAAGTCTGCGATTTATGGCAGCTACCAACGGGATACTGAAAATCCAGCCTATGTGGTTGTCGGGCTAGACAATGATTTGACCTATGAAAAGCTGACCCTGGCAACCCTTGCCATTGCCAAAGGTGCCATGTTTATTGGGACTAATCCAGATTTGAACATTCCAACAGAACGTGGCCTCTTACCAGGTGCCGGTAGTATTAACAAATTACTGGAAGTGGCGACACGGGTCAAACCGATTTTTATCGGTAAGCCCAATGCGATTATTATGAACAAAGCCGTGGAGCGTATCGGCATTGCCCGTCGTGATCTTTTGATGGTCGGCGATAATTACCTGACGGATATTCGTGCCGGTATTGATAATGATATCGATACCTTGCTGGTGACGACTGGTTTTACCAAACCTGAAGAAGTGCCAGACTTACCGATCGCCCCGACTTACGTTGTCGCGACACTGGATGACTGGGACTTGTGAGTGACAGAGGATGAAAGCTAAAATCCATTTTTTGCTCACACTGATTTGGTCGGTTGCAGCCAGCGCTAGTTTAACGATTCTTGCAGCCATTCCCTTATTTTATGCCTTAATTGATGTTTTTAAACTACCGGAACTAACCTTTCTCAGTCGGAAAACGATTGGCTATAATTTTGATCGTTTGATGGCCTATTTGCTGAATCCGTCTGTCAAAAGTTTGAATATGCCGGATTTTAAGAGTTCACCAGCAGGACTTAAACACTTTGTGGATGTCAA
Organism: Lactococcus sp.; assembly: GCA_047833645.1. Classification (GTDB taxonomy): domain Bacteria; phylum Bacillota; class Bacilli; order Lactobacillales; family Streptococcaceae; genus Pseudolactococcus. The sequence continues at coordinate 343,705 of CP181259.1, read as the reverse complement.
ACAGCTTTTTCTACTGGCGATGATCGTTAGCCTTGTCTTGCTCGTGCCCGCACTGAGCTTTATTAAGAAAAAGGATTATCGGCAATTCTATCAAGGCCTTAAGATTTGTTTGATCATCCCTGTTTTCATCGCAGTGCTTGCTTTATTTGGTGGCTTTGAGTCGCTCTTCATTACCTTTCATCAAATTTTTTTCAGAGATGCCACCTGGCTCATTGATCCTGCAACGGATCCTGTTATTAATATCTTACCAGAACGTTATTTTATGTTGTGTTTCATGATTTTTGGCGTCATCTATTTAGCATTTTGGTCTGTCTTATTGCTCAAAACGAAAAGGAGTTTTTCAAATGCAAAAAATTAATTTAGTGATTATCACGGGGATGAGCGGTGCCGGTAAAACAGTCGCCATCCAGTCTTTTGAAGACATGGGTTACTTTACCATTGATAATATGCCTGCTAATCTCATTGAAAAATTTATCAGTCTCTTGACAACTTCTGAAAGCAGCGACATTGATAAAGTCGCAATGGTCGTGGACATGCGGAGCCGTAGCTTTTTTGACGCCCTATCTGACATTGTCAATGACCTATCAGATAATCCACATGTCGATTTCAGACTGCTCTTTTTAGACAGCTCTGATGAAGAACTGGTGGCGCGCTATAAAGAAACACGCCGTAGTCATCCACTGGCAGAAGATGGCCGTGTCTTGGATGGCATCACACGGGAACGTGAGCTCCTATCTCCCTTAAAATCATTCTCGCAAAATGTGATTGATACAACAGAATTAACACCGCGCAATCTGCGTTCACAAATTATCCAACAATTTGCGACTGAAAATACCAAAGCTGCTTTTAGAATTGAAGTCATGAGTTTTGGTTTTAAATATGGCCTGCCATTGGATGCCGATTTGGTCTTTGACGTTCGTTTCTTGCCTAATCCGCACTATGTCCCAGAATTGCGGAATCAAACTGGTCTTGACGATGCCGTCTATCACTATGTCATGGATGCGCCTGAGTCTGAAGCCTTCTATCAAAATTTGATGACCATGCTCAATCCGATTATTCCTGGTTATGAAAAAGAAGGTAAATCAGTCCTCGTGATTGCCGTTGGCTGTACGGGTGGTCAGCACCGAAGTGTCGCCTTTGCCAAACGCATCTCGGAAGAACTGGCGTCTAAAGGTTGGTTAGTCAATCTCAGTCATCGTGACAAAGACAGAAGAAAGGAAACGGTCAACCGCTCATGAGAAAGAAAAAAATAGTTGTCATTGGCGGTGGGACCGGTATTCCCGTTATTCTCGATTCCTTGAGAAAAGAAGACGTGGAATTGACGGCGATTGTCACCGTTGCGGATGATGGGGGCAGTTCAGGTAAATTGAGAGGGACACTGGATATCGCACCGCCAGGTGATTTGCGCAATGTCTTAGTTGCCATGAGTGATATGCCAAGCGTTTATGGGCAGATTTTCCAATACCGTTTTCGGGCTGAGGATGGGCCACTGAGTGGTCATCCCATCGGCAATCTCGTCATTGCAGGCGTTTCTGAAATGCAGGGCTCGACTTACAATGCCCTTAAAATTTTATCTAAGTTTTTCCATGTTCAAGGTCGTATTTTGCCTTCTAGTGAATCAGCCTTGACCTTACACGCTGTCTTTAAGGATCAAACAGAAATCGTGGGTGAAAGTCAGATTGCCGATTATCCCGGCACCATTGACCATGTCTATGTCACCAATACCCATAATGATGAGCTGCCGACCGCTTCACGCCATGTCGTCAATGCCATTATGACAGCTGATATGATTGTCATGGGACCTGGTAGTCTCTTCACCTCCATTTTACCGAATGTTGTGATTCCTGAAATCCGTGAAGCTTTGGTGAGAACCCTGGCGCAGGTCGTCTATGTCTGCAATATCATGACCCAGCGGGGTGAAACAGAGAATTTTACCGATGCGGATCACGTTAGAATTCTGCATGAACATGTCGGCCTGCCTTTCATTGATACCGTTTTGGTTAATGTGGAGAGGGTTCCGGATAGCTATATGAATTCCAATAAATTTGATGAGTATCTGGTACAGGTGACTCACGATTTCAGTGGTCTGCAGGCGGAAAATGTGCGCGTGATTTCCGCTAATTTCCTGAAATTAGTCGACGGCGGGGCCTTTCATAATGGCGATGCCGTCACGGAAGAAATCATGCACATTAGCGAGCGCCGGCCGTCATGAGTTTTTCAGCAGATGTGAAGCAAGAATTGACCCAGCTAAAGGTGACAGATGGGGTCATCATCGCCCTCATTCGGATGAATGGCGTGCTCGGCATTTCCAATGGCCTGACCCTTTCGGTAACGACTGAAAATGCGACAACTGCGCGCTTTATCTACGGGACTCTGTCAGATACCTATGGCATCAAATCCGTCATCAAAACCCACCAAAAGACTACCCTATCTAAAAATCGCGTCTACACCCTGATGATCACCGACAATGTCTCGGAAGTCCTCGACCGCTTTGATCTAGCCGACAGCCTCTTGCTGGATCACGGCATCCCTGACACCGTCAAATTCGATGAAAAAAAAGCTATCGGCTACCTGCGCGGCGCTTTTTTGAGCAGTGGCAGCGTGACCAATCCTGAAAACGGCAAGTATCATCTGGAAATCGCGTCTTATTACGAGGAACATGCGTCTGACCTGCAGTATTTACTGGACAACTTCGGCATCAGAAGCAAGATCATTGCGCGTAAAACACGCGTCGTCACCTACCTCTCAAATTCTGAGATGATCATCGATTTTCTCAGCCTCATTGGCGCAAACGCCGCACGGTTTAAGTATGAAGACGCCAAAATCGTCCGCGACATGCGCAACACCGCCAATCGTCAGACTAATTTCGAAGCGGCTAACATTGGCAAGACCGTCAATGCAGCCCAGTCTGCGATTGAAGATATCAAATTTTTACAAAGTTGTAATAAATTACCAGATAATCTCCGAGAACTGGCAGTGGCGAGAATGGCCAATCCTGATGCAACCATCGTGGAGCTAGGACAGACGCTAGCCACACCTTTAGGCAAGTCAGGTGTCAATCATCGCCTCAGAAAAATTAAAGCATTAGCCAGTCAACTTCGTCAGACACTCTGATGAAGTTTTTGAATACTCGCGTGCGGGCTAGGGTGAGATTGTGAATATAAAAACGAACAATTCCCATCAAAGTGACAAGCAAATGGGTATAAAAACTTGTAAATATGGCAAAAATAAATTATAATAAGTCAATATCAAAATTTTCAGAAGATTCATTCGAAAGGTTGACGCATTTCATGAATAACTACACAGAGAAGATTAAAAAAAATTCCATTATTCCACTTGATTTTTATCAGCAGTATGACGTTAAAAAAGGACTCCGTGATGTCAATGGTAAGGGTGTTTTAGCTGGACTGACCAATATTTCAGCCATTCATTCCTTTGATGAACATGGCGATCCCATGCCCGGTATCTTAGAGTATCGTGCGATTAACATTAAAGATATCTCAACGCATCTGAAAGCGGAAAACCGATTTGGTTTTGAAGAGATTACCTACCTGCTCCTTTTTGGTGAGCTACCGACGTTAGAAGAACTGACATCATTTACCCAATTACTTGCGGCAAAACGCCAGTTACCGGAAGACTTTGTGCGCGATATTATTTTGGAGGCGACATCGAGTGATATCATGAATTCGATCAGCCGGAGTATTCTGAGTTTGGCGACTTTTGATCGCAAGGCCAGTGAGATGACGCTGGAAAATGTGTTGGATCAGTCGCTTTGCCTGATCGCTAATTTTCCCTTGCTGGCGATTTATGCCTATCAGGCTTATAATCACTATGAAAATGGCGAGAGTCTCTACATTCACTATCCAGATGAAAACCTGACGACGGCGCAAAATATCTTGCGGCTCTTACGACCAGATAAGCAATTTACAGATATCGAGGCTAAAGTTTTGGACTTGGCTTTGATTCTCCACATGGAGCATGGGGGTGGGAATAACTCGACCTTTACGACTCACGTGGTGACAAGTTCTGGTACGGATACCTATGCGTCAGTTGTCGCGTCTTTGTCGAGCCTGAAAGGGGCCAAGCATGGGGGTGCTAACATCCAAGTGGCCAAAATGTTGGATGACATTTGGGAAAACTTGGCAGATCCTAGTGATGAAGCCGAAATTTCTGATTATTTACGCAAAATTTTGAACAAGGAAGCCTTTGACAAGCAAGGCTTGATTTATGGGATGGGCCACGCCATTTACTCGGTTTCTGATCCGCGTGCAGAAGTATTGAAATCATATGTGCAAGAGTTAGCTGAAGAAAAAGGCTTGCATGACGCGTATGACTTTTATAAGAGAATTGAGCGTCTCGCACCGCAAGTTATTGCCCAAGAACGTAACATCTATAAGGGTGTTTCGGCCAATGTCGACTTTTACAGTGGCTTTGTCTATAAAATGTTAGATCTTCCTGAGGAGCTTTACACGCCTTTATTTGCCATTGCGCGAATTGTTGGTTGGAGTGCCCACCGCATGGAAGAAATGCTCAACATGAATAAAATCATTCGGCCGGCCTATGAAAGTGTGCTGTCGACGAAACACTATACAAAACTAGAGGATAGGAACGCATGACATCAGAAAATTATAAGAAAACGCTAACGGTTAATGGCACTGATTACACTTATTTTGATATTCAATCTGCCATCGCAAATATTGAGACGCTCCCTTATTCGCTGCGTATCCTGACAGAAGGAATACTTCGCAATTTTGATGGGGTCAAATTCACCTCAGAGCATCTGGAAAAACTGCAAAACTATGATGGTCAAACCCTTGATTCTGGTGAAATTCCATTTAAACCGAGTCGGGTCATCTTACAAGACTTTACAGGTGTGCCGGCCGTTGTGGATCTCGCTGCCATGCGCGATTCAGTCAAAAAATTAGGCGGACAGCCTGAGCTGATTAATCCAGAAGTCTCCGTTGATTTGGTTATTGACCACTCCTTACAAGTCGATTATTCAGGTTCTGAACAAGCCTTGCAATTCAACGCCAAGCGTGAATTTGAGCGCAATGGGGAACGTTACGAATTCCTTAAATGGGCGACGGAGTCTTTTGAGAACTTCCGTGTTGTCCCACCGGCAACAGGAATTATTCACCAAGTTAATATTGAATTTTTGTCAGACGTTGTTAGTGTCAAAGACGGTGTCTTGCTGCCTGATACTGTTTTCGGGACAGACAGCCACACGACTATGATCAATGGCCTAGGCGTCCTAGGTTGGGGTGTTGGGGGAATTGAAGCTGAGGCTGCTATCTTAGGCGAAGCCTCTTATTTCCCGATGCCTGAAGTGATTGGTGTGCGATTTGTCGGTAGACTCAATCCATTGGCGACAGCTACCGATTTAGCCTTAACGATGACAAAAATTCTCCGTGATCAAAATGTTGTCGGTAAATTTGTCGAATATTTCGGGCCTGGTCTTGCCAGTTTGACGCTTGCAGATCGCGCCACGGTTGCCAATATGGCACCAGAATATGGGGCAACTTGTGGTTTCTTCCCAATTGATGAGGAAACGCTTAATTATTTAACTAATACCAATCGAGATGCCAAGCTCGTCTCTTTGGTTGAAGCTTATGCTAAGGCCAATCATCTGTTTTACGATGCCTCAAAAGAAGCGGCTTATAACCAAGTCATCGAAGTTGACTTGGCAACCGTTGAAACCTATTTGTCCGGCCCTAAACGCCCACAAGATTTGATTGCCCTCGGGCAAATGGCATCAGAATTTGAGGCCTTTTCAAAAGATCTTGCGACGGGTGAGCACAAAGCTGACGGCCTTGTCAAAGAAGGTGACATCGCGATCGCGGCCATCACGTCTTGTACCAATACCAGCAATCCTTATGTCATGATGATGGCAGGACTCTTGGCGAAAAATGCCGTGGCCAAAGGCTTGACAGTCCCTCAAACGGTTAAAACATCACTCGCACCCGGCTCAAAAGTTGTCACCGCCTATCTCGAAGATGCTGGCCTGATGGCGCCTCTTGCGGCTCTAGGTTTTGACGTTGTCGGCTACGGCTGTACGACTTGTATTGGGAACTCAGGTCCCCTTGCAGATGATGTTTCTGAAGCTATCATCGACCAAGACGTCCTCGTGACCTCAGTCCTTTCTGGCAACCGGAACTTTGAAGGCCGCATCCATCCGCTTGTTAAGGCTAACTATTTGGGTAGTCCACCGCTTGTTGTGGCTTATGCCATCGCGGGCAATGTCAAAAAAGACCTAACAAGGGAGCCGCTAGGCGCGGATCAAAATGGACAGGCTGTTTATCTCAAAGATATTATGCCAGACTATGAAACAGTTAAGGCAGAAGTGGACAAATATGTCACACGTGAACTTTACGAGACTTACTATGCCCATGTTTTTGATGCCAATGAAGCCTGGAATGACATCAAATCATCAAAATCTGAAACTTACAACTGGGATGAAAACTCAACCTATGTTGCCAATCCGCCTTACTTTGAAGACTTGAGTTTGGCTGCGACTGCTAGTCATACGCCACTCAAGAACTTACGTGTGCTAGCAAAATTTGGTGATTCTGTGACAACAGATCACATCAGCCCCGCTGGTAACATTGCCATGAAATCACCTGCAGGAGAATTTTTGTCTGCTGCTGGTGTTGAACCGCGTGATTTCAACTCTTATGGTAGCCGACGTGGGAATGATAAAGTCATGACACGTGGGACATTTGCTAACATCCGTATTAAAAATCAATTGACACCCGGCATTGAAGGTGGCGTGACCAAATACGGTGAAGACGTGTTACCAATCTACGATGCAGCCATGAATTATAAAGCTGATGGCACATCACTTGTCGTGTTAGCTGGTAAAGACTACGGTATGGGCTCATCTCGTGACTGGGCAGCTAAAGGGACTAATCTCTTAGGGGTTAAAGTTGTCATTGCTGAAAGTTTTGAGCGGATTCACCGCAGTAATCTTGCCATGATGGGCTTGATTCCACTGCAGTTCTTATCTGGGGAAACCGCAGATAGTCTAGGTTTGACAGGATTTGAAACCTTTAGTTTTGATTTCCCTGAAAAACCAGAAATCGGTCAGTTGATTACAGTTCACGCAGATGATAAAACCTTCCAAGCTAAACTACGTTTTGACTCACAAGCAGATTTAGAATACTACGAAAATGGTGGTATCTTGCAAATGGTGATTAAGAAAAAGGTGACGAATGGCTAAGATTGAAATGATTGATGGGAAGTTAAGCGTTCCGAATAACCCTGAAATTCCTTATATTAACGGCGATGGTGTGGGGATTGATATTTCCCCTGCCATGATTGAAGTGGTGGATACAGCAGTCGCTAAGAGCTATGGTGGCGAGAAAAAAATTACTTGGCAGGAATTGCTGGCAGGTGAAAAGGCTTTTGAGACAACGGGTGATTATTTGCCAGAGGCAACTTTGACGAGTTTGACGGAAAACCTGATTGCCATTAAAGGCCCATTGATGACACCAATTGGTGGAGGTTTCCGCAGTCTAAATGTGACCTTGCGCCAAAACTTTGACCTCTTTGCCAATGTGCGGCCGGTTGCTTATTTCACGGGTGTTGCCTCGCCTGTGAAACATCCTGAAAATGTTAACATGACGATTTTTCGTGAGAACACAGAGGATATCTACGCGGGAATTGAATTCGAAAGTGAAAGTGCAGACGCCCTGCGTTTAATTGAGATTTTAAAGTCTGACTTTGGCATTAATAAAATCCGTTTTGACAAAACCTCTGCCATTGGCATCAAACCTGTCTCACCAGATGGGACAAAACGCTTGGTTCGAGCAGCTTTCGACCATGCTGTGGCTAATGGGAATACGCGGTTGACACTGGTTCATAAAGGCAATATCATGAAATTTACCGAGGGTGGCTTTAAGAAATGGGGCTACGAGGTTGCGAGCGAGTATCCGACTTTCACGGTGAATGAGTTTAATCAAATTAAGGCGCAAGATGGGCTTGAGGCGGCGCAAGCTGCGAAAGCGCAAGCTTTGGCTGACGGCAAAATCTATGTGGATGATGCCATTGCGGATAATTTCCTGCAACAAATCTTGCTCAATCCGTCGGACTATCAAGTGGTGGCAACGCTTAATTTGAATGGGGACTATATTTCGGATGCGCTGGCTGCTCAGGTTGGTGGGATTGGGATTTCGCCCGGTGCCAATATCAACTTTATTACGGGTCATGCGATTTTTGAAGCGACGCATGGGACAGCACCAGATATTGCGGGTCTTGGTCTTGCTAATCCATCTAGTTTGATCTTGTCAAGTGTGATGATGCTTGACTTTATGGGTTGGGGAGAAGCCGCAACGCTTGTCAAATCAGCACTGGCTAAAACTATCGCAAGTGGCCAGACGACGCGTGATTTAGGCGGTCAACTGACAACAGCTGAATTTACGCAAGCGATGATTGCTCATATTTGAGTCATTGTTATCTATATTTTGAAGCTTTACGCAGTTAATAGACAAAGTTAGGAAATATTTTCTAGCTTTGTTTTTTTATCGTCAAATTTCCTAATTGCCTTAAAATGACCCAAAAAATATCTAGATGTTTCTCGTGTTTGAAAAGTGTTGAGAGTGCCATCACCAAAACGACAACATGGTTTGGAATGTCTAGATAATAGGGAGATAGGTGGTGTTAATAAATTGTTGACTTAAACTACAGATAAAATAAAGGATTAGAAATGCAGTATTAGTTTTTTGTGCCTGAAAATTGCGGTCTAACGGGATTTGCGGTGATAAAGTGATATCAGTCAGTTCACTTTCCATTGTGATAGCGTGTGCAAGTTGATGCGAAGTCAACAGAATGTTGATTTACAAGGTCTAAAATCCATGCTATATTGAATTTAGAAGTTGGCCGACTTCAATATTGCAAATCAATTTGGATGGTGTAAATTGTATCTCGATATATAGATCGTGAAGGAGTCTGAAAATGAAATTTGAGTCTATTATGTCTTATGTTGTCCTAGTTGCTGTGCTGGGCATATGGGGATTGAAGTTGCTAAACTTTTATGTGTGGCAAAGTAAATTGTCAATGTCTTTCTGGGATATCCTATTAACTATTGGTGCCATCATAACAGTTGTTGAACTGGTAAACAAAGAGTCAAAAAAGTAGTTTGATTTTTGGGTTAGGCTTTATTAGGCTAAACAATCACCCCTAAACGTATAGCAATATGACAGCCCTCAAAGCTGTATTTTTTAAGTTGATCAGCATTTAACATATCAAATGTGATATAATTGTAATGTGTATATGGTCTGCTAAGCGAATTAATTGCATGACTGGCGCAGATTAATGACTGACTGATGACTGATGAATGTAAAAATAAAAAGGGATATCATGAGGTGGTATCAGGGGTGAAAATTGAAAAGAAGACGAGATAAAAAACAATATTTTGAGAGATTGCCGAAAAGCTTGATGGCTATTTTGCTGATTTTAAGTCTATTACTGGTGGTTGTCTTGATTGGGGAACATTTTGGCAATCAGGTGAAAACTGCGCCAAGTCAACCTGGCACAAGTCAAAGTCAATCAGGGCAAACTAGTAAGTCTCAATCGGGGTCGAAAGAGTCGAAAGCAACGCAAAAGGCGACGATTATGGCTAGTGGTGATATGCTTTATCACGATATTGTCTATGGCAGTGCGTTCGATGGGGAAAAGTATGATTTTTCAAACGATTATGAGCAGATTACGCCTTTGATTTCTTCTGCTGATTTGGCCTTGGGCGATTTTGAGGGGACGATTAATCCGGATTATGATTTATCAGGTTATCCAATTTTTAATGCCCCTGAAGCGGTCATCACGTCGATTAAAAATGCAGGTTATGACGCCTTAGATTTAGCCCACAACCATATTCTAGATACAGGAATTAGTGGGCTCAAATACACCGCAAATGTCTTTCAAAAAGCAGGACTGGATACCTTTGGGGTCAATGTGCCTGATGATAAAATACTGGTCAAAAACGTTAACGGAATTAAAATTGCCATCCTAGGCTTTAGTTATGGGTTTAATGGGATAGAAGCCAGTATTAGTCAGGAAGATTATGATAGGTACCTAAATGACTTAAACATGACCAAAGTTGAGAAGAAAATTAAGGCAGCCAAAAAACTAGCAGATTTGGTCATTGTCATGCCACAATCTGGTGTCGAATACAGTTTAGAAGCAACACCTAAGCAAGAAACGACTTATCGTCAGATGGTTGATTTTGGGGCGGATATAATTTTTGGTGGTCATCCGCATGTGGCAGAGCCAACAGAAATCATTGAAAAAGATGGGGACAAGAAATTTATCATCTATTCCATGGGTAATCTCTTGTCCAATCAACGCTATGAGACGCTCGAGAATTATTGGACTGAGCGTGGTGTGATTATGGAAGTCCAAGTGGCTAAAAAATCTGGCAAAACAAGTTTAACAGCCGTTAAAGCGCATCCAACCTGGGTGTCAAGAGAGCCGATCGACCGAACGTTTTTAGGTTATCCAGCCTATGATTATCAAGTTTATTTGGCAGAGGATTATATCAAAGGTGGCAAATATTTTAGTAAAGTCCCTGAAGCGAAGCAGCAGAGAATTGAAACAGCTTATCATGAAATGATGGCCTTGTTGAACATTAACTTTTAGATCGTCCATAACCTCAGAAAGTCTGGCAGTGGTCAGATCTTTTATTTGTCAGAAAAATCCAGTTTTTCCTGTAATTTTCAGAAAAAAGCGCTATAATAAGTTTAACTAGCAGAAAGGTCGCATTGATGCAATGAAAATTTATTTTCAGTTCATGTACATCCTCTTATTCTCCATCGTCGGAGAAGTCTTATCTACGGGACTCAGGCTCCCCGTACCAGGCTCCATCATTGGGATGATTTTATTATTTTTATCCCTTAAGTTTCGACTCATCAGACTCCGCCAAATCTATGATTCGGGTCAATTTATGATCGAAAATATGACCATTCTCTTCTTGCCAGCTGGCGTTGGCATTATGAGTCACTGGGACGCCATTTCCAAGTATTGGTGGCAGATTATCGTGATTACTGTGCTTGCGATTGTCGTTAATATTGCCGTTATCGGCTTTGTCACGCAGTTTGTCAAACATCGTTTTGAGGGGGATTACAGAAAATGAAAGAAGTTGTTGCCAATCCATTATTTGGTCTGACCTTATCTATTTTGGCCTATTTTATTGCGGCACAAATCCACCGCAAATGGACCAATCCTGCCACGACGCCCTTATTATTAGCTGTCATCCTGGTGATTGTCTTTCTGAAGGCAACAGGCATCTCTTACGGCGATTATTATGTCGGTGGTTCCTATCTCAATACTTTGATCATTCCCTCGACAGTCGCTCTAGGGATTCCGCTCTTCCAAGCCTTTAAACTCATGAAATTCCACGCGCGCAGCATCATAGCAGGTGTCGCCATCGGTGCGCTCGTCAACACAACCTTAACAGCTCTCCTCGCCAAAGCCTTTGGTATGAATTTTTTCCTTGCCATTAGTCTCTTCCCTAAATCCGTCACCACCGCCATGGCCATCGGCATTACCAGTAAAATGGGGGGCATGACGACGATTACGCTTGTTGTGGTGGTGGCGACTGGGATTTTAACCTCAGTCATCGGGCCTGTGCTTCTTGATTTATTTGGGATTAAGGATCGGGTCGCGAAAGGGGTGGCGCTAGGTGGCACGGGTCACGCGATTGGCACTGGGGCAGCCATGCAATTGGGGCAAATTGAAGGCGCCATGGCAGGTTTATCGATTGGGGTGACAGGCATTGTTTATGTCATCGTTAGCCCTATGATTGCGGCCATTATTTTGAAATAAATTCAGCTGTCTCTTGAGAGATGGTTTTTTTATAGTCTTTCGTTTTTTCATGGAAAACATTATTTATTTTCTTGACAAATACTAGGGATTCCTTTAGACTAAAATTAGTGATAAGATAGCGTTTTCATACCGTCACTTGACTCAATTCTAGCAAGAGTTATGTGATAAAATTGTTTGAATATCATCTAAAACTATATAGAAAGTAGACAGTGTATGACGACTTTAAAATTCCCTGACAAGTTTTGGTGGGGAGCGGCCACATCTGGTCCACAAACGGAGGGCCGATTCAAGAAACCTCACGCCAATATCTTTGATTATGAGTTTGAAATCAAACCTGAGAAATACTGGCATGGCATCGGTCCTGATACAGCCTCAAATTTTTATAATGATTACAAAAACGATATTGCCTTGATGAAAGCAGCAGGCTTAAATTCAGTCCGGACTTCTATTCAATGGACGCGATTAATCGATGATTTGGAAGCGGTTACGCTTAATCCTGATGGCGTGAGCTTCTACAATGCTGTTATCGATGAATTTCTAGCGCAAGGGATTCGACCGATGATCAATTTACACCATTTTGATATACCCGTAGACCTGATTCATCAGTATGGTGGCTGGGAATCGAAGCATGTCGTCGATTTATTTGTCAAATTTGCTGAAAAATGTTTCGAGCTGTTCAGTGATCGGGTGACTGATTGGTTTACCCACAATGAGCCGATGGTGGTTGTTGAAGGCGGTTATCTTTACCAATTTCACTATCCTGATGTGATTGATGGTCAAAAAGCCGTGCAAGTGGCCTATAACTTACAGTTGGCATCTGCGAAAGTCATCGCTGCCTTCCGACAAGGCAACAAAAATCCTGACGGTAAAATTGGTGTGATTCTTAATTTAACACCCAACTATCCTGCCAGTGAGTCTGAGGCAGATTTAGCAGCGGCGCATTTTGCAGACTTATGGCAAAATCGGCTCTTTCTGGACGCTTCTGTCAAGGGGACATTTCCAACGGAACTTGTTGAGATTCTGACTCGAGATGGTGTCCTTTGGGCGTCGACGCCAGAAGAATTAGCCATTATTAAGGAAAATACGATTGATTATCTGGGTGTGAATTTTTACCATCCCAATCGTGCACAAGCAGCGAAATATTCATCTGATTCACTTGCTGTGGACTGGTTACCCAATCAATATTTCGAGGCCTACGACAAACGTGGGGTTCGGATGAATGTTGATAAAGGTTGGGAAATTTATCCTCGCGCCCTGTACGATATCGCTAAAAATATCCAAGAAAATTATGGCAATATAGCTTGGTTTGTGTCAGAAAATGGCATGGGTGTCAGCCGTGAAGACCGCTATTATGACCCAGAAACCAATCAAATCAAGGATGATTATCGGATTCAATTTATCAAAGAACACCTTTACTATGTCCACAAGGCCATTGCTGAGGGCAGTAACTGTTTTGGCTACCATCTGTGGACACCGATCGACTGCTTTAGCTGGCGCAATTCATATCGCAATCGCTATGGCTTAATTTCAGTTGATATTCGGCGACAAGTCAAAACTTTGAAAAAATCAGCCTACTTTTTTAAAGACCTGGCAGACACGTCAAGTCTCGAACTACATGACTCAGAAATGGAGAAATAATCAAATGGCACTATTAACCATCGACGTTGGCGGGACCAGCATCAAATATGCAAGTTTTGACAAGGGGCAACTCGCGCATAAAGGGGTAAAGGACACGCCTAAAACTTTAGAAGGCTTCTATGATACCTTCAAGATAATCAAAGATGAGATTTCAGAAAAAGTTGAGCTGACAGGCATTGCTATCAGCTGTCCCGGTGCGGTCAGTAAGGCTGACGGTGTGATTTATGGGGCGTCTGCGATTCCTTACATCCATAATTTCCCAATCAAAACAGCCTTTGAAGAGCTGTTAGGCCTACCTGTTTCAGTCGAAAATGACGCCAACTGTGCGGCGCTCGCGGAAGTTTCTTACGGTGCAGGTAAAGCCTATCAAGACTTACTCTTTTTCGTCATCGGCACAGGCATCGGGGGCGCAGTCGTCCTCGATAAAAAAATCCGTCACGGTGCGCATCTCATGGGCGGCGAATTTGGCTTCATGTTTATGGGCGACACCACCCTATCAGTCGATGCAAGCCCTGTGCGGATGGCACAAGACTACAATGCAGCGCATGGGACAAGCTATCAAGGTCAGGAGATTTTTGCTCTGGCTGAGAGTGGTGATCAGGCAGCACAAGAGCGTGTTGCGACCTTATTTGACAGCCTAGCCCGTGCCATCTTTAATTTACAGTATGCCCTAGATCCAGAAATCATCCTCCTAGGAGGTGGTATTTCTCAGGCAGACTTCCTCATTCCCAAACTACAAGCCGCCTTACAAGTCGTGTATGACAAGGTTGGCATTTCAACCATCATGCCTCAAATCGCCGTCTGTGAATTTCAAAATGATGCCAACTTGATTGGTGCCGCAGCTGATTTTTTGGCAGAGCATGATGATTTCGCATGACGCTATAATAAAAACTGCTATTTTTCTGAAAAGTGGCAGTTTTTTTGACCTGAATGGCGTGGTATTTCTATCGATAAACATCTCATCTATGACGTATCTGCAAAGCAAGGATCATCAGTTCATGATCTTGTATCCTGACAATTAGTCGGTGGCCACCAATTCGATAACGCCAAAGTCCTGCTAAATCGCCAATAGGTTGCTTGCCGTGGTCGTGCGGATCGTCTGCTTTTAAGATGGCACAAAATTGACAGATGTTTATTCGCCGTGTTTCAATGCCAGCATTTGTTACGATCTAGACGGATAACTGCCAGCTGATGTGTTAAGTTAGTGAATCGCTGATCTAAAGTTCTGGTACAATTTCACTTGAAAATTGTTCTGAAGGTCTTTCAGTTCTTTTTTTTTATTCATAATAAATGTATAATAAAGATAAAAGACTATTAACTAAAAAATAAGAGGAATTAATATGACCTATCCAAGCAGTATTGTCCAACGTGGTATTAGCGTTTTCTCAGATCGTAAAGTTGATTTGATTCGAGAGAGTGAGAGAAAAGATGGTGTCTTTCTTGCAAAAGTTAAAAGCTCTGATGATATGACTGAATATGCCAATCGACTTGATGTTACTGATACACATGATAATTATTGTGACTGTCCTTATTTCAAAGCTAATGCTTTTTGTAAACACAATATTGCACTAGCATTAGAATTAGTAAATGAAGGGCGAGTAGAGATAGATGATGTCGAGTGGATGTGGGAAGTGTCAGGATTTATTGGTTTTCGCATCCAAAGAGCTTTAACTATAGTAGGTAATGACTTTAGGAGGAGAATTTCATCAAGATATCTTGAACGTAAAAATCTAGCAAATGATGTTGGTTTTTTAGCCACATTTGATGATTTTTTTGAACAGGCTATTAAAGTGGAAGTTCTAACCTTAATGGATGATATTGAGATTGCTGAGGAACCCTTAGAAATAGAATTTATCATCAAAAAATCAGCATATGAAGATAATTATTTAAATGAACTGTATTTAAACTTAACGTTAAAAATTGGTTTGAAATCATCTAACAAAAAATATTTTGTCAAAAATTTAGATCGCTTTTTTGATTTATTTGAGAACAGTGGTATTCTTGAGATCTCAGAAAAAACGAGTTTAAAAGTAGCACGTGAATTATTTGATGAGCAAACACAAATTATTCTTGAGTTACTCGAAAAAGAGCTGATTTTAAATCTTTATCGTAAATCTATTAACCATCTTGATTTAAGCTCCAAGCATGATAAAATTTTAAGTCTCAGTAAAGGAAATGCAGCTAACATTTTATTAGAAATTCAAAAAAAACAAGATTTAAGAATAGAGCTCGTATCTAATAGATATGATTACCGATATAAAGTAGATCCAATTAATAACCTTAAGTTATCGGATGATTTTGCTCATCCTGTTGAATTCTATCTAGTACCTGACGGGGATGGGAATATATTTAACATAGAAATGGAAGAATTCCAAGGATTTGAATGGGCGTACTATCAGTGGTTGATAAAAAACGACACAGTTTATCAATTTAAAGATACCAACCAAGAGATACTTGAAATTGTGCGTCATATTTTCTATGAGTTACCGAATAATACACAGGCGATTCGTCAGGAAAACTTGCCACATTTTATTGAAACCACCTTGCCTCTTCTCGAAAAAGCGGGACGAGTACATTTACCGAATGATGATGATCAGACGTTTATTAGAGAAGCTTTAGAGGCAGAAGTTTATTTTGGTGCTGAAAACGGACAGATAACTGCCAATTTTGTCGCCAAGTATGGCGACTTTAGCTTCCCGACGTCAAATCAAATACTTCCCAAAAACGTGTATATGATTAGGGATACGATCAATGAAAAACGAGTTTGTTCAACATTAGAACATATTGGTTTTTCTGAAATGGTAAAAAAAGATGGAGCGTTAACCGCTTACAGACCAATACCCCAAGGGGAATCGCTCTATCATTTCTTTAAAACTGAGCTATCTGAAATTCGTTCTATCGCGACCGTCACTTTAAGTGATGGACTCGCTAAACTTTTTGTGTCGGCTGAATCCTATAAACCACAGATTAAAGTAGAAGAAAACGGGTCGTGGCTTGATGTGAGTTTTGATATTAACGGTATATCAGAAGCTGAAGTGATCTCTGTTTTGCGCAGTATCTTAGCAAATGAGAAGTATCATGAATTTAAAGACGGAAGAATTTTGTCCTTAGAGACAGATGAATTTTATGAAACCAGTAAGGCTTTAACCGTCATTCGTAGTGAAATAAATCAGAAGATTACAAGTAAGACGATACAATTATCTCGTAATAAAGGCTTGATGCTAGCCAATGAATTAAATGAGCGTGGCACAGTCAACACAGAGTTTTCAGAAGCCTTCAAGGAGATGATTCATGATTTAGCTAATCCTTCAGAATTTCAGATAATCGTTCCTGAAATGAGAGAAGTCGTGATGCGCGATTACCAAATTGAAGGTTTGAAATGGTTAGCTATGCTCCAAAAATATAAATTCGGTGGCGTTTTGGCCGATGAAATGGGACTTGGTAAAACACTTCAAGCCATTAGTTTTATTTGTCATCAAAAAATAGAAAATCTAGATTTATTAACTTTGGTAGTTGTGCCCGCAAGCTTGACTTATAATTGGAAAAAGGAATTAGAAAAATTTGCGCCTGACTTGAAAATAGCCATCTTGGTCGGGACAGTTTCAGAACGTGAGAAAAAGTTCAAAACTGCTCAAACACAGGATATCTTAATCACTTCTTATGCAACTTTGCGTCAAGACGAAAAGTACTACAAAAAACTATCAATTGATATGATGTTTTTAGATGAAGCGCAGTATATCAAAAATAGTCAAACGCAGACGACCAAGGTCCTTAAAAACTTGAAAGTTTCCACAAAATTTGCTTTGACAGGCACACCTGTTGAGAATTCGATTGATGAATTATGGTCTATTTTTCAGATGGTTTTACCAGGTTTATTTCCAACTAAACCTAAGTTTAAAAAAATGGATCGTGAGCTCATAGCTAAAACCATTCAGCCATTTATTTTGAGACGTGAAAAAGAACAAGTTTTAAAAGAACTACCTGATAAAATTGAAAACCTATCTTACTCAGAATTTGATATTGAGCAGAAAAAAGTCTACTTGGCTTATTTGAAACGCATGCAGGACGATGTTGCTAAAATGACAGATGCTGAACTGAAAAAGAATAAAATAACAATTTTATCTATGCTGACTAAATTACGTCAGATTTGTGATGATCCGCGTTTAATTATCGATGAGTATCAAGGAACTAGTGCTAAACTTGAGCAACTAAAAGAGATGTTAGTCAATGCTAAAGAAAATGGGCGCCGAGTACTTGTATTTTCACAGTTTACCTCAATGCTTGAGATTATCCAAACTGAAATTAATGAACTTGGTTTAGAAACATACTATCTACACGGTGGGACAAAGGCACGCGAACGCTTGGAAATGGTAGACAAGTTTAATGATGGTCTAAAAGATGTTTTCTTGATTTCACTTAAAGCAGGTGGTACAGGATTGAATTTGACGGGTGCAGATACTGTTATCCTATATGATCTGTGGTGGAATCCAGCTGTTGAAGAGCAAGCAACTTCTCGGGCGCATCGTCTGGGACAGAAAAAGGTTGTTGAAATTTATCGCTTGATTGCCGAAGGAACGATTGAAGAAAAGATTTATGACTTGCAACAATCAAAACGAGATTTATTTGACGCGCTAGTCAAGAACACGAATCAGACATCTGCGTTATCAGAGGACGATATTCGTCAAATTTTAAGTATTGGGGATGAAGGAAAGAATTAACTGGTGAGAGAAGAGAGGATTATTGCTCTAAGAATAGGTGCTTTCTGGCTTAATCAAAATCAGTATAAGACTTTAGTATTGATAGTAAAAAATCGTGTTTCTCCTATAAGAAAAACTATTTTGCCTTGACAATCAGAAAAAAAGTCGTTATGATAGGTTGAGTAATCTGATAGAAAGTTGGCTAACCTCATGGTAACAGCGACAACAAAGGAAACAGCCGTTAAAAAAACGACGGCTAAAAAAGCAACACCTAAGAAAACAACAGCAAAAAAAACAACCAAGAAAAAAGCAGCAACAAAAATTAAAAAGAATTTGGTCATTGTCGAATCACCTGCTAAGGCAAAGACAATTGAGAAATACCTCGGACGTAACTATAAAGTCGTGGCATCTGTCGGGCATATCCGTGATTTAAAGAAATCAACCATGTCTGTTGATATTGAACACGACTACGAACCTCAGTACATCAATATTCGAGGTAAAGGGCCTTTGATTAATTCCCTTAAAAAAGAAGCTAAAAACGCTAAAGCTGTCTATCTCGCAAGTGACCCGGATAGAGAGGGAGAAGCGATTGCTTGGCATTTGGCCCATATTTTAGGGCTTGATGTTCATGATAAGAATCGCGTCGTCTTCAATGAAATTACCAAAGATGCGGTTAAAGATGCCTTTAAAGAGCCGCGTTCGATTGATTTAGATTTGGTAGATGCCCAACAAGCCCGCCGGATTTTAGACCGCTTAGTCGGTTATTCTATCTCGCCAATCCTTTGGAAGAAGATTAAAAAAGGTTTATCAGCAGGTCGTGTTCAATCCATCGCCTTAAAACTCATCATTGATCGGGAAAATGAAATCAACGCCTTTATTCCAGAAGAATACTGGTCAATTGAAGGCAATTTCAAAAAAGGAACTAAGAAATTTCCGGGTAGCTTTTACGGTCTTGATGGTAAGAAGAAGAAATTACATAAAAATTCTGATGTCTTAGAAGTTATGGCACGCCTGACATCAGACGAATTTACAGTCGATAAAGTTGACAAGAAAGAACGTCGTCGCAATGCACCACTGCCCTATACAACGTCTTCTCTCCAACAAGATTCGGCTAATAAAATTAACTTTAGAGCACGCAAGACCATGTCTGTTGCCCAACAATTATATGAAGGGATCACGCTAGGGCCAAATGGTCATCAAGGCTTGATTACCTATATGCGGACCGACTCGACACGTATCTCGCCAGTTGCCCAAGCGGCAGCGGCTAGCTATATCGTCGAGACCTTTGGCGAAAAATATAGTAAACACGGCAGTCAAGTTAAAAATGTCGCGGGTGCTCAGGATGCCCATGAGGCCATTCGGCCGTCCAACGTCTTCAACACGCCTGAGGCCATTGCCAAGTATCTGGATAAAGATCAGCTCAAGCTCTATCGCCTAATCTGGAATCGCTTCGTCGCGAGCCAAATGACGCCTGCTGTTTTTGATACGGTGAAGGTCAATCTCTCGCAAAATGGGGTCATGTTTACGTCCAACGGCTCACAAGTCAAATTTGACGGTTATATGGCCGTTTACAATGACGCGGATAAGAACAAGATGCTGCCGGAAATGGCTGAGGGTGATGTTGTTAAGAAAGACAACATCAAGCCAGAGCAACATTTCACACAACCACCAGCACGTTTCAGTGAAGCCACGCTGATCAAAACGCTGGAAGAAATCGGTGTCGGTCGTCCATCAACCTATGCACCAACGCTTGAAACGATTCAGCGTCGTTACTATGTCAAGCTCTCGGCTAAACGCTTTGAGCCGACAGAACTTGGTGAAATCGTCAATAACATGGTTGTCGAGTTCTTCCCTAATATCGTCAATACAGAGTTTACAGTCGATATGGAGCAGTCATTGGACGATGTCGAACACGGCATGCGCAAATGGGTGGAGGTCGTCGATGAGTTCTACAAACCTTTCGCCGTTGAGCTTGAAAAAGCTGAAACCGAGATCGAAAAGATTCAGATAAAAGATGAGCCTGCCGGTTTCGACTGTGATGTCTGTGGCCATCCTATGGTGATTAAACTTGGCAAATACGGCAAGTTTTACGCTTGTAGTAATTTCCCAGACTGCCGCAATACCATGGCCATTGTCAAGGAGATCGGCGTCGTCTGTCCGACTTGTCATGAAGGCCAAGTTATTGAACGTAAGTCTAAACGTAATCGGATTTTTTATGGTTGTGCCCGCTATCCAGACTGTGAATTCACTTCATGGGATAAACCGATCGGTCGAGATTGTCCAAAATGTGGTCAATTCTTGGTTGAGAAGAAAGTCCGTGGTGGTGGTAAACAGGTTGTTTGTAGTAATGGGGATTATGAGGAAGAGAAGATTAAGTAATTTAAATTAGGTTATATTCAAAACGCTGTCAGTTGATAGCGTTTTAATTTTGAGTCAAAATAAATTTAAAAGTTTCTATTATCTATTTTATATCAAATAAGTCAGTCTTGATGAAACAGGCGAAAGAACTGATCCTAGATCGTCCAGATGTCACAAGTGACCAAATCATCTATATTAATTTTGAATCCTTGACATTTTCTGATTTAGCAGCTGATTACAAAGTTTTTTATCAATACTTGATTGAAAAAGCGAATCCGAATAAGAAAAATTACTTTTTCTTTGACGAAATTCAGTTAGCTCAAGCGTGGTAAAAGGTGATTAATAGCTTAAGAGTGGATTTTGATTGTGATATCTATTTAACTGGTTCTAATGCCTCAATATTGTCGGGTGAACTTGCAACGCTATTATCTGGACGTTATATCCAAATTAAAGTCTTTCCATTTTCCTTTAGTGAGTATCTCCAGACTAAGCAATTAACTAAAAATGAAACGGCTTCAAAAATGGAAAAGGCTTTGAACGACTATTTGATATATGGTGCCATGCCAAGTGTTGTTAATACAAGAGTAGACACAAATCAGCAGCTGAAATTTTTATCTGATATTTTTGATTCTATCATGCTGCGCGATGTCTCGATTCGATCAAGTGCTAAACAAGTGTCCTTGCTTAGGTTAATCGCACTTTATCTTTATGATTCAACAAGTAGTGAAATTAGTGTGACGAAGTTACAAAAAAGAATACAAGGTGCAGGATTTAGCGTGTCTACAACTTTACTCAGAGAATATTTTACATTAATTGAATCAGCTTTTTTATTCTATAAAGTCGAACAGACACAACTCCGTGGGAAACAACGCCTTAGGGCGGGAGCAAAATACTATTCTGTTGATAATGGTTTATGGCAATCACAGGTCGAAGATGATCAGAGTAATCTAGGCAATCGTCTTGAAGCAGTTGTGGCGATTGAATTGTTAAGACACGGTTATGATTTGAAATATGGTAATGTAGACCAAGCTGAGATTGATTTTGTTGCGATTAAGAATGGCAAAAAAGAGTATTTTCAAGTCGCTTACCGCTTACCAGAAAATAGCGAATGAGAAATAGAAAATTTACTAAAAATTGAAGACAATCACAAGAAAACATTGATCTTAGGTATCGATGAAGGTATCTCAAATATAAAAGGGGTCACGATTACCCCAGCTGCTAATTGGTTATTAGAGAGCGAATAGAACAAATCAAAATTAAAAAACATCTCATCAGAGGTGTTTTTTTGACATAATCAATCATCCTGTATACTATGTTTAGAAAGATTTTTGCCAAAATCGAGAAAATAAGGTATTCTATAGTATAGAGCATTTTTTATATCGTCAGAAGTCAAGATCCCTAGGGAGTTGCGCACTGCATGCTATAAAAAATCTAGACTGTATGTCCAAAGGAAAAGTAAATTGACAATAGATATTAATAATTACAATGATGATGCCATTCAGGTTTTGGAAGGCCTAGATGCGGTCCGTAAACGTCCTGGGATGTATATTGGGTCAACGGATGGGATTGGTCTCCATCATTTGGTCTGGGAAATTGTCGACAACGCCGTTGATGAGGCTTTGTCAGGTTTTGGTGACCAAATCCACGTGACCATCCATCAAGACGGCTCATTGACCGTCTCAGATAGCGGACGTGGCATGCCAGTCGGCACACACGCAACGGGGATCCCAACAGTTGAAGTCATCTTCACCGTCCTCCACGCGGGTGGTAAGTTTGGTCAAGGTGGCTATAAAACCTCAGGTGGTCTCCACGGTGTGGGGTCATCTGTTGTGAATGCCCTCTCAAGTTATCTGGAAGTTGAAATCACGCGTGATGGTGTTGTCTACCGCCAACGTTTTGAAAATGGCGGCAAACCGGTGACAACGCTTGAAAAAATTGGCAAGGCACCTAAATCTAAAACGGGGACGAAAGTCCACTTTATGCCAGATCCGACGATTTTCTCGACAACAGACTTTAAATATAGCACCATTTTTGACCGCCTCAATGAATCAGCCTTTCTCTTGCCAAATGTGACCATGACTTTGACAGATGAGCGCCATGAAATCGAGGGGCAACCTGAAACAGCCAGTTTCCACTATGAAAATGGGGTTCAGGATTTTGTCGCTTACCTCAATGAAGATAAGGACACTTTAACTCCAGTCATGTATTTTGCAGGGGAAGCTGAAAGTTTTCAAGTTGAAGTGGCCATTCAGTATAATGACGGCTATTCTGACAATATCCTTAGTTTCGTCAATAACGTCAAAACAAAAGATGGTGGCACACACGAAGCGGGGCTTAAACAAGCCATCACCAAATCCATGAATGAGTATGCCAGAAAAACAGGCCTGCTTAAAGAGAAAGATAAGAACTTAGAAGGCTCTGACTACCGTGAAGGTCTGACTGCCATTCTATCTGTCCTTGTTCCCGAAGAACATCTGCAGTTCGAAGGTCAAACCAAGGATAAATTGGGAAGTCCAAAAGCGCGCCCAATCGTTGACAACATCGTCAGTGATAAATTAGCTTTCTTCCTGATGGAGAATGCGGAACTATCACAAAACTTGATTCGAAAAGCCATTAAAGCGCGTGATGCGCGTGAGGCAGCTCGAAAGGCGCGTGATGATGCAAGAACTGGTAAAAAAGGTAAGAAAGATAAAGGTCTCTTATCAGGTAAACTAACACCTGCTCAGGGAAAAAATCCTGCTAAAAACGAACTTTATCTGGTCGAAGGAGACTCAGCCGGTGGTTCTGCTAAGCAAGGTCGTGATCGTAAGTTCCAGGCCATCTTACCACTTCGAGGGAAGGTCATCAATACTGAGAAAGCCAAGATGGCAGACATTCTCAAAAACGAAGAAATTAATACCATGATTTACACGATTGGTGCAGGCGTAGGCGCAGATTTTGATATTTCGGATATTAACTACGATAAAGTCATCATCATGACCGATGCCGATACCGATGGTGCCCATATTCAAACCTTGTTACTGACCTTCTTTTATCGCTACATGAAACCACTCGTTGAAAATGGTCATATTTACATTGCCCTGCCACCACTTTATAAAATGAGTCAAGGCAAAGGCAAGTCTGAAAAGATCGAGTATGCCTGGACTGATGGTGAATTAAACGCCGTTCGCAAGCATTTTGGGAAAGGCGCGATTTTGCAGCGTTACAAAGGATTGGGTGAGATGAATGCCGATCAGCTTTGGGAAACGACCATGAATCCTGAGTCGAGAACTTTGATTCAGGTGACCTTGGATGATGTGGCACAAGCTGAAAAACGCGTGTCGGTTCTCATGGGTGATAAAGTCGAGCCGCGTCGTAAATGGATCGAAAATAACGTTGAATTTACGCTTGAAGAGAAAAGTGAAGTGATGCAATAGGGATGCACATGCCGCAATTGATAAAACAAATGAAACCGCCACAAATGATTATCTTCGGATTTTTATTTGTGATTCTGATTGGCTCGATTTTTCTTGCCTTACCAATTTCTGACCAAAATGGTCAAGCGACGTCTTATTTGGACAGTCTGTTTATGGCTGTTTCAGCGACTTGTGTGACAGGCTTAGCCGTTGTGAATACAGCAGACCACTGGAATACGTTTGGTCAAGTGATTATCTTGATCATGGTAGAAGTGGGCGGTCTAGGCTTTATGAGTTTCTTGGTGCTCTTGTTAAATATGACAGGACAACATCCGTCATTCAAATCAAAAATGCTGATTCGTGATGCCTACAACTTTACGAGTTTTAACAACGGTGATAAATTAGTCAAGTCCATTGTCAAGCTGTCCTTGGTGACGCAACTTATCGGCGCCATCTTACTGAGTGTCGATTTTATCCCTAAATTTGGTTGGGGAAAGGGCATTTGGTTTAGTGTTTTCCATGCGGTTTCGGCCCATTCCAATGCTGGGTTTGACTTGTTCGAGACGTCCCTCTTTCAGTTTAGGGATAATCCTTATGTTCTGATGATTATGAGTCTTTTGATTCTATCGGGATCCTTTGGCTTTATCGTCTGGTTTGACTTGATTAATTTTCGGCAAATGAAGAAAATTACGCTACATTCGAGATTGGCCTTGACGATGACGGCGATCTTGGTTGTGACGGGCACGATTTTATATAGCCTGCTCAATATCCAAGAGTACAATGGTCATCCGGTGACATTTTTTGCACAAAACTTTTTCCTGAGTATCACACCGCGTTCAGGGGGCTTTACCTTTAGTAATTATAATGCAACGAGCTATGCCAGTCTTGTTTTGACCATGGTCCTGATGTTTATCGGTGGCACGTCAGGTTCGACTGCGGGTGGGGTGAAAACGACAACGTTTGGTGTTCTAGTGATGAATATTCGCTATATTTTTAGCAATCGTTTCAAAACGATTTATCACGAAAGACAAATTCCACGTCGGATTATTCGCCGTGTCTATGAGATAATCTTTATCTATTTGGCCATTATCTTTAGCTTCTCTTTTGTTTTATTGATCACGGAAAATTTACCACTGAATAATGGGATTGAATATGTCTTTTTTGAAGTCATTTCAGCCCTTGCGACGGTTGGTCTATCCCTGGGCTTGACACCAGAGTTGTCGGCCATTGGTAAACTTTTGATTATGGTTTTGATGTTTATTGGGCGGATTGGGATTATGACGGTCATTTATGCTTTGGGCAGTCATGCGAAAGTAGATGAAGAACTGATTCAATATCCAGAAGAAGAAATTGTTGTGGGTTAATTGACCTAGGACTTAAAGAAAGAATATGAGATGAAAAGTTTTTGTGTGATTGGCTTGGGGCGATTCGGCTCTAGTGTGGTGCTAAATTTAGTCAAAAATGGTCACGAAGTGGTGGCCATTGATACGGATGCCAAGAAAATTGATGATTACAAAGACATCGCCACGCACGTCATGATTGCGGATGCGACGGATGAGCGTGTGCTGAAAAATGTCGAAATTGATAAGTTTGACGGTGTGGTGGTTGCCATTGGCAAAAATGTCCAGGCCAGTATTTTGACGACCATGATTGTGATTGAGGCGGGCGCTAAAAACGTGGTGGCCAAGGCCACGAGCGATGTTCAAATCAAGGTCTTGACGAAAATTGGGGCGAATAAGATTATTCAGCCAGAGAAGGACGCCGGGGAGCGGGTCGCCGATAATTTAGCACACCCAGATGTCTCTGAATACCTAGATCTGTCGGATGATTATTCATTCGCTAAGATTGTCGTTAAGAACAGCAAGTTTAACGGCCTGACCCTATTTCAGGCTAACCTCACGCAAGACTATCATGTGAATGTCGCTTTTGTGAAGAAAGCAGATGGTTCGGCCAGTATCGGCAAGCATAATACCAGAATCGGCTTGGACGACGTGCTTTATGTTGTCGGGACCAAGGCGGATATCGAAAAATTCTCTGAAATCATTTAAAAAGAAAAAGAAGAAACTATGAGCAATGTACAAAAACTCTCTCTCGAAGAGATTATGGGCGACCGGTTTGGTCGCTATTCTAAATATATCATTCAGGAGCGGGCGTTGCCGGATATTCGGGACGGCTTGAAACCTGTTCAGCGCCGGATTCTCTATTCGATGAATAAAGACGGTAACACCTTTGATAAGGGCTATCGGAAATCTGCCAAATCAGTCGGAAATATCATGGGTAACTATCACCCCCACGGCGATAGTTCGATTTATGATGCCATGGTTCGCCTCTCACAGGACTGGAAAATGGGCCAAGTCCTCGTCGAAATGCACGGAAATAACGGCTCAATGGATGGTGATCCACCCGCAGCCATGCGTTATACCGAGGCGCGCCTATCTGAAATTTCGGCCTACCTCTTACAAGATATTGACAAAGATACCGTGCCCTTCGCTTGGAACTTTGATGATACCGAAAAAGAGCCGACCGTTTTACCAGCCAGTTTTCCAAATCTCTTGGTCAATGGTTCAACAGGTATTTCAGCTGGGTACGCGACTGATATACCGACGCATAATTTAAGTGAAGTCATTGATGCCACAGTCTATATGATCGACCATCCGACTGCGACCGTTGATAAGTTGATGGACTTCCTACCTGGCCCAGACTTCCCAACAGGTGCTACAATCCAAGGCAAGTCTGAAATCAAAAAAGCTTATGAAACTGGTAAAGGCAAGGTTGTTGTCCGGTCTAAAACTAAGATCGAAGAACTCAAGGGCGGTAAAAAAGAAATCGTCGTCACTGAAATTCCTTATGAGCTGAACAAAGCAACATTGGTCAAAAAAATCGATGATGTCCGGGTCAATGCTAAAGTAGCAGGTATTGCGGAAGTCCGTGATGAATCTGACCGAGATGGCTTACGGATTGCGATTGAGCTGAGAAAAGATGCGGATGCTGAGCTGATTTTAAATTATTTGCTCAAATATACCGATCTACAGGTCAATTATAACTTCAATATGGTTGCGATTGACAATGCCACACCGCGTCAAGTTGGGATAGTCCCCATTTTATCAAGCTATATCAGCCACAAACGCGACATCATCCGCTCACGTTCTATCTATGATCGTAATAAGGCAGAAAAACGTCTGCACATCGTCGAAGGTCTGATTCGTGTTCTGAGCATTTTGGATGAAGTCATTGCCCTCATCCGTGCCAGTGATAATAAAGCGGATGCCAGAGAAAACTTGATGGCTTCTTATGATTTTACTGAACCCCAAGCCGAAGCCATCGTGACTTTACAACTGTATCGTTTGACAAATACAGATGTGGTCACTTTGCAAAGTGAAGAAGCGGAGCTCAAAGCGCGCATCACAACATTGTCCGCCATCATCAATGATGAAAAAACGATGTTTAACGTGATGAAGCGTGAATTGCGCGAAGTCAAAAAGAAATTCGGGCAACCTCGTAAAAGTATTTTGGTGGATGAAGTGGTCGCAGTTGAAGTTGAAGCTGCCTCACTCATCGTTAAAGAAGAGACGATTGTCAGCGTGACGCGTTCTGGCTATGTCAAACGGACAACGCCACGGAGTTTTTCAGCCTCTAAACTTGAAGAAATCGGCAAACGTGAAGATGATCGCCTGATTTTCCATCAACCTGCGGTAACCACCCAACATCTGCTGATGTTCACGACCTTTGGCAATGTCATCTATCGACCGATCCACGAGCTGGATGATATTAAATGGAAAGATATTGGCACGCACAGCTCTTCTTTGGTCAATAACTTTTCTCAAGAGGAAGAAATACTATTCGTCCAAATCTTAGACGATTTTGAACTAGAGTCTCGTGAGTTAATGGTGGCAACCAAATTTGGCTTAATTAAAAAAGTAGCGCTGGCTGACTTCAAACCTTGGCGGACTTACCGCTCAAAATCAGCCCAGTATGCCAAATTTAAGCAGGCTGATGATCGGGTTGTTTCAGTAGACTTTGATCAAAATGCTGATGTGATGTTGGTGACTTATAATGGCTATGCCTTGAGATTCTCATCGCAAGATGTACCAGTTGTTGGTGCAAAAGCTGCTGGTGTTAAATCGATTAACTTGAAAGACGACGATTTTGTCGTGGCAAGTTATTTTGCTGATACCGATTCATTCTATATTTTGACGCAGCGTGGGTCTCTGAAACGTGTAAATTTCAATGAAATTCCAGCTAAAAGCCGTGCTGGTCGTGGTTTACAAATTCTACGAGAGCTGAAAAAAGCACCGCATAAAGTTTTTGCTTCAGGTAGCGTGAAAAACGTCTACGGAGGCGATTTATTCTCTGAAACTGACCAAGAATTACAAATGCTACAAGTCCTATCACAAACTGATAAATTATTTGAAATCAATTTACCAGACTTAAATCTGCTCGACCGGACATCAAACGGTTCCTTTATCTTTGATGAGGCGATTGAGGGTGGTGTCAAATCCGCAAACTTGAAATAAATCAAGTGTTGATAACAGCAAATTTAGCAAGCAGATGCTTGCTTTTTTTGGTATAATGAAACAATGAAGTTAAAAAAAATAAGTTTACCAATCGTGATTATATTAGGCATTGTCCTTGACCAAATCGTCAAGATGGCCATCGTCAAAAATCTTAGATTATCAGAGCAAAAGTCTGTCATCAATGGCATCTTGTCACTGACCCATCTGCGCAATAACGGTGCAGCCTGGTCGATCTTAGAAGGTCAGCAATGGTTCTTTGTCTTGACGACTGTGATCGTCTTGGCAGTCGCTATCTGGTTTTGGCTCAAAAATCTGTCAAAAAATTGGTATGCCATTGGCCTAACCTTGATCATTTCAGGTGCCTTAGGCAACTTTATTGACCGAGTGCGCCAAGGCTACGTCGTTGATATGTTTCAGCTCGACTTTATCAACTTTCCTATTTTTAACGTAGCAGATATTTTGCTGTCGATAGGATTCGTAGTGCTCTTTATTGGTATTTTGCTAGAAAAAGATGAAGGTTAAGATAAATTGAAAATAAAAATTAAAGCCCAGTCCGCAGGATTGCGACTTGACAAGGCCATCTCAGATAACTCAGAGGTCTCACGAACTCAGGCAAATGACCTGATTAAAGCAGATGCTGTTTTGGTCAATGGTCAAGTCAAAAAAGCCAAGTACAAAGTGTTAGAAAATGACATCGTGTCATTTGATATCCCTGAGCCAGAAGTCTTGTCCTACGAATCTGAGAACATCCCACTAGACATCGTTTATGAAGATGATGATGTCGCCGTGATTAATAAACCACAAGGCATGGTCGTCCATCCCTCAGCAGGTCATCAAACGGGCACACTCGTTAACGCCCTAATGTATCACATGACCAACCTGTCAAGCATCAATGGCGTGATCAGACCTGGCATTGTACACCGTATCGATAAGGATACCAGCGGTCTGTTAATGGTCGCTAAAAATGACCAAGCGCATGAATTCCTAGCCGCTCAGCTTAAAGATCACACGTCGAAACGTCGTTATCTTGCCATTATCCATGGTAACTTACTTAATGACCGTGGCGTCATTGAAGCGCCGATAGGCCGCAATGCCAAGGATCGCAAAAAGCAAGCTGTTATCGCCGGTGGCAAGCCTGCCTTGACTCATTTTGAAGTGCTGGAGCGTTTTGGTGACTTTACCCTGGTCAGTTTGACCCTAGAGACAGGCCGCACCCATCAAATCCGTGTGCATATGGCCTATATCGGCCATCCTGTGGCAGGTGATCCTCTATATGGACCGAAAAATGCCTTGAAACCTAACAATGGTCAGTTCCTGCATGCACAAATGCTAGGATTTGAACACCCAAGGACACACCAATGGTTAGAGTTCGAGCAAGAGCCACCGAAACTTTTCCAAACCACACTAGACAAATTAAGAGAAGACTAAGGTTTACTGCCAAAAATAAAAATGCAAAAGGGCATTTTTTTTGGTAAAATAGATATAATCTAATTTTGCAACATAAGAGAAGGAGTTCTACTTTGACAACCACAGATAAGCAAGAGATGCAGAAAATCATCGTCCTCGATTACGGTAGCCAGTACAACCAGTTGATTACCCGTCGGATTCGTGAGTTTGGCGTCTTTTCTGAGCTGAAAAGCCATAAAATGACACTCGACGAGATCAAAGCCTACAACCCTAAAGCCATTATCATTTCAGGCGGCCCTAACTCAGTCTATGAAGACGACGCTTTTGATATTGATCCAGGTGTATTCGAGCTTGGCGTTCCCGTTTTGGGCATTTGTTATGGCATGCAGCTCATGACTCAAAAACTAGGGGGAAAAGTAGAAGCTAACCCAGGTAATGGAGAGTTTGGTCCAACCAAAATTAACCTTGATGCCACATCTAAATTGCTTGCAGGTACGCCCGCTGAGCAAACTGTTTTGATGAGCCATTCTGATAACGTCACTGTCCTACCAGAAGGTTTTAAAATTGCGGCCCATACCGATAAAACGCCAATTGCAGCCATTGCAAATGATGAAAAAGGTCTTTATGGCGTGCAATTCCATGCTGAAACAACCCTCAGCGAATATGGTCACGACATCATTGAAAACTTCGTGAAGAATATCGCACAAGCATCTGGCGACTGGTCAATGGCTGGTTTCGTAGACCAACAAATCAAAGAAATTCGCGAAAAAGTCGGCGATAAAAAAGTCTTGCTTGGCCTTTCTGGCGGTGTCGATTCATCAGTCGTAGGCGTGCTCTTGCAACGTGCCATCGGCGATCAATTGACATCTATCTTCGTTGACCATGGCTTACTCCGTAAAGGCGAAGCAGAACAAGTCATGAACGATTTGGGCGGCAAATTCGGCCTCAATATCATTAAAGTAGACAGCAAAGAACGCTTCATGAGCAAATTAGCTGGCGTTGCTGACCCTGAGAAAAAACGTAAAATCATTGGCAATGAATTTATCGAAGTCTTTGATGATGAAGCCTCAAAACTTGACGGTGTCGACTTCCTTGCCCAAGGTACACTTTACACTGATGTCATCGAATCTGGTACAGATACTGCACAAACGATTAAGAGTCACCATAATGTTGGTGGACTGCCTGAAGATATGCAGTTTGAGCTGATTGAACCTTTGAATAAACTCTTTAAAGATGAAGTCCGCGAATTGGGTGAAGTCCTTGGTATGCCACATGATTTAGTATGGCGCCAGCCTTTCCCAGGTCCAGGTCTTGCTATCCGTATCATGGGTGAAATTACAGAACCACGCCTTGAAAAAGTCCGTGATTCAGACTTGATCCTCCGTGAAGAAATCGCAAAAGCAGGTCTTAACGAAAAAATCTGGCAATACTTCACAGTGGATACAGGTGTTAGCTCAGTTGGTGTAACAGGTGACTTCCGTAGCTATGATACCGTTATCGCCATTCGTGCCATCACCTCTATCGACGGGATGACCGCTGACTTCGCTGAGATTGACTGGCAAGTCCTCGCTGAGGTTTCACGTCGTATCACCAATGAAGTCAAAGGTGTTAACCGCGTCGTCTATGATATTACGGCTAAGCCACCCGCTACCGTAGAGTGGGAATGAAATTAACCGAAAAATTAGAGAGTTAGAGAACTGAAAAGCGCTAAGTTGCACTGAGCAATCAGTTGTAGGACTCACTTTTCCGAGTTAAATCGAGAGTTGCGTACTAAAAAAAGTACTAAAGCTAAAAATCCATTAGCTTTGGTACTTTTTGTTTGTCGACAAAAATTTTTCCTCTATTGAAACTGATGTTTTTTTAAGTATTATGTTTACATCTCAACTCCTTGGATTATTTGTAGTTCAACTGGCATTACTTGTTGTCCCACCACATGGTGTTTGTGCTAAAGTAACAAAAGAAAGTTTTCGATAACCCGCTTGATAATCCTTTTAGTTCAAAGTTTTATATTTATTCTTACGTTTTTTCATACTTTTATGGTATAATATGTTTGACATCAATCAGAAAATGGAGAGATAAATGAATTACTATCAAGCAAGAATATCCATTGAAACGGCAATGTTATTGGAAATGATGAGAGATAGCTATGAGGTGAAAATAGGAGGAAATGTCACAAAAGGAGATTGTCTCATTCGGGCTTTTGAAGATTCACGGTGGACAGAAAGTCATGATTACGATACTATTTGGAAAACAATTCATAGCACCCCGATGCCTTCAATTCCCAAATATGAATATCCGCTTAAACCAAGCGCCCAAATGCTTAAAATTCAAATCACCGATGATGTAAAAGATGCTATTCAGAAGTTGAAAGAACAGCTTCCGACGATTATTGGAACACGTTCTGTAACTATCGGTGTCTGTATTCGAGAGATTTTGAAGGCAGCTTATATCAAGGAAAATAATTTTTACAATGAGTTTGAAAATAAAAAAAATACTATCTCCGCAGTAATTCTTGAACAGCCTATTATTGATGCTGATATTCTCGATAAAAAAACAAAAGATAAGATGATAGGACTACTTGAAGAGACTCAGAAACAAATGAATGCTTTATTTGATAATTTGAAAAATGACCTTTCTAAACTTCAAGACTAGCTCTGTTCCTGAACTTCAGTAACCTTTATTCTTAAACTTTAGGTTTGGTGATAAGTCTAATAAAACTCAAGAACAAGGTTCTCGAGTTTTTTTGAAAGAAAGTGCAAAAATTATTACATTTTTTCTTGATTTTCTTTTTTTATTTTGATATAGTTTTTTGTAAGAAAATTTATACCCGTTTTAGATGGAAGTATTCATTAGGAGAGTAAAAAATATGACACCCTAAGTACTTTTGCTCCTGAATTGTTAGTAAAATAACTTCAGGGCTGTAACTAGAGCATGTACGCTCGAACTCACAATTTATTTCTTGAAACATGATTTGTACAAAAATGTTTCAAAAAATGAAAATGTAGGCCATACTATGTTTGTAAAGAAAGGAGTGACTAATGACAAAATATTTATTATTGGATATTGATGATACTATTGCACCTCTTATGTATCGAGGGACAGATGCTGTAGAAGTTGAAACCTGGGGACGTGGACATTTAGCAATTCCAAGATATATTGTAGATTGGTTAAAGATTTTCTCCGAAAAAGTGAATCATAGTATTTGGTGGTGTACGGATAGAACAAATGAAACTTCTCAAATTGAATCACAACTAAAACTTAAGGTTGAAGGTAAATTAAGATTTGCCAATACTTCAAAAGGAATTTGGAAGAAGCAGGCTGCCATTCTACAGTTTGCTGAAGAACATCCCAAAGATACCATTATTTGCGCAGATAACGATGCTGATTTTGTGAACTTAAATAGTTTTCCTAATAATTTGTATTTTATTATTCCCTCAGGGGCGATCAAAGCTCTTTCAAAGGAAGATTTGATGACTATTGATAACTTGACATGAAATATTTGATAAAACACATTCATAAATAGAACGGAAAGAATAGAGATACAGGAGATAAAAATAAAATGGCAACCTTAAATATTTTAGAATGGAACATAAATCAGCGTTCATCAGATACAAAGAATCAAGATTTTTTAGCAGATGAAATCCTGGATAAAAATCCTGATGTAGTTATTTTAGTTGAATTCAAAGGTGATGCAAATGTCCAAATACTTGAGAATAAATTAACAGAATATTATATATATTCTTACAATGGTACACCTTATGATGCTAGTAAACCGAATAAAACTGGAAATGGCGTTTTTGTTGCATTAAATAAATCAAGATTCTTCAATCCAACTCTAGAAAATATGATCCAAGAAAGATCTACTCAAAAAATTGAAAAAGAGAACCCCAATTTTTTGGCTATTCGTGCACAACTACTCAGCGGAAAATATATTACCTTGGTAGGAATGAGGATTAGAATTGGTGGAAAAAATGAGGTAATCACAGAGCGAAAAGAACAGCTGGAGTATATTTTAGAATCTTTTAAAGATGACGAAAATATCATCATTGTTGGCGATTTCAATAATGGCCCACATTGGGAGAAAGAATCAGCTTGGAACTGGGAGAAGATTAAAAAGCTCATTAGTAGTAAAAATTTTTCAACTCCTTATTCGCCAAAAGGGACGAGTTGGAAATATGCAACTCTTGATTGGATTATCACTAAAGGAGTTTCAGTAGATAAAGAATCTAGCTATAATAAATTACATTGGGATTTTGCAAGGCATTATGAAAAAGAGTACTTTGTAGATGGATATCAAGTTCCTGAGGGATATTTCATCAGAAATACACCTACTTATCCTGATCATGCGATTTTAACTGTTGAAGTAAAGTTATAAAATGTTTGTTTGATATTAATAAAAACGAACAAAAATTTATATAGGAATTTGCTTTGGGAGGAAAATATGAAAACACTGTTAGTTGGAGACTTACATTTAAAAATGAGCCTGGTTCTTCCGATTGTTGAAGAAAAATCAAATGAATTTAATTGTCAGAGAGTCATTTTGCTTGGTGATTATATGGATGCACATGGACAACAAGATAATTTGAGACTTTATGCTTTTGAACTTCAGTTTTTAATTGATTGGAAACAAAAAATGCAAAGTCGAGGATTTGAAATTATTACACTTGTCGGAAATCATGATGCGCCCTATCTGATTGAAAGACCTGAGATATTCTCTACTCAAAATATAGACTTATTTTGGGCTATTAATGAAAATCTGTTGGGATTAAGGCTTCAAGTGGCTTATTGGCTAGATGATATTTTAGTGAGTCATGCAGGTTTTTGCTTCGATGAAGAACCAAAAGAATGGTATTTTGAAACTATTACTGATAATGAAATTATAGATTTGGTTGACCTCCAAGAAAAAGTCGGGATATCCAGAGGAGGGCAAGCAAAATTTGGTTCTCCTTTATGGGCAGATTATAATAAAGACCTTATTCCCTTCCCTAATCCAAAATACCTTAAACAAATTATTGGGCACACGCCGCAAGAAAAGATTTCTTTCAAACTTCCTATGATTCCGATTGATACATTTTCTATGGGAAATGGAGAGTTACTAATGTATGATGATGAATCAAAATATCTGTCAATTATTAAAACAAGTTGGAAAAGTGATAAAAATCAAGATTAAAAAAATTTTTAATAATTGACTGTCACGCCAAGTTCAATATCAAGTACAAAAAATGGTGACTTTAGGCAGCAAGTGGAGCATTTTTAGCGAAACGTTATGCTTTGTCTTGAACTTAGAAGTACAACGAGAAAAATAGATGAATCGAAAATTATTCCAAACAAACTCGTATAACGAAATATAGGACTATGGAAAAAGATGTTTTCTTCGAAAGATCTGACAAGTAAAACAAGCTTAGAAATCTCAATGTTTGATGAATTTGATTAGCTATTTTTGGCAAGCTATTAGGTTCAAGAAGTATGAGGGGTTGCCTAATGGACACGCAGTAGATTGTGAAAGAGATTTAGTCTATACTAATACCATGAATGGTTGTGTATTAAAAAAACTATCTGATATCACTATCAGGTAGCTTTTTTAGAATTTATGATTGAGCTGATCAACGAAGGCTTTACTTTTCGCCGTCAGTTCAACCCAAGCTGGCCTGAAACCACTTTTGATCGCATTTCTCACGGAGCGGAGATTTGACCAAGCACAGCAGTAAAACGGCACTTTACCCAACTCGATAATTTCCAGAGCCAAAGCGCTGGTCAAAGCAGCTGCGATGCCCTGTTGCCGATAGTCTGGCAGGACGTCAACACCGATCTGCCACATGGTGGCACAATCCGCAGAACAGCCTGCCAAACCGATCAACTTGTCATGATCATAAGCGCCAACGGCTAAGACATCTAAGTGTTTGCGGTCTTCGCACAAGGCATTGGCCCATTCAGGGACATATAAATCCGTCAGCGCATCAGGTTTTAGAAGTTTAAGGTCATAGTCACATGGCAGAGTTGTCAACTGCTCAAGGTCTGGTAGGAAATATTCTGCCATAAAACAGACTTGCATCTTGTGCTTTTCAAGTGCTTGATTTAAAACATATAAATTTGGCGTTTCAAAACAATGTCCGACTTCGAATTTGTTAAGATAAGCGGCTACTGTGTCAGCGATAGAAGCATCGACTGAAGCCACAACGATGCTACCATAGGAAACCAAGTGGCAGAAAAACGGTAGGTCTAAATATTTTCTTGCCTCAGCATTTTCAGATGATACCACCACTTTGTTTTGGGGAGAACGAAAATCATCCGGCTGACAATTTAAATCAATAGCCGATTGATGTCTTGCGATTTGCAATAGTGCTTTATTAGTCATCATTTAAATCAAATCCTTTTTAGAGCCGTCAAATATCACCCAATCTCAATGCCAGTATATCTTAAAAGTGTAAACATCTCAAACCTTTTTCTACTCGAATTATCTGTTAAGATGTCATATAAATTTTTATCAATGTCCTGAAACACCCCAATTCCATGCTATAATAGACCTATCAAAATCCCATCAGGAAAGAAGACGAGCATGCAGGAAAACAAATACCTTTCTTTATTAGCTGAAAAATATGAGACCAAGGACAAGGTCGCGAGTGAGCTGATCAACTTGGAAGCTATCCTTAACTTGCCTAAGGGGACAGAGCTTTATATCAGCGATATTCATGCGGAATACAAGGCCTTTAACCACATCATTCGGACTGGTGCTGGGAATCTTAAAGAGAAAATTGATGCGATTTTTGGGGATGAAGACCCGGAAGAAATGGATCGTCTGGCCATGCTGATTGCCTATCCCACGGATATGCTGCAACGTAAGCCAAAGGATTTGGAGGCTGCCAACGACTGGTCGAGCCAAACGATTCATCGTCTGATTAAGCTGCTGCGTTTTCTGGGGACTAAATACTCCCGTTCTAAAGTTCGTAAGGCGGTTCATGAAGATTTCCGCTATTTTACGGAAGAATTAATGCTGAGTTTAGAGACGAATCAGTCTGAGAAAGCGGACTATTATCAGCAGATCATTAAGCGCTTGATCGAGCTGAATCAGGCGGATAAGTTTATTCGCAGTTTGTGTATGACGATTCAGCAGTTGACGGTGGATCATCTGCATGTGGTTGGAGATGTATTTGACCGGGGTGCGGGTGCGGATAAGGTGATGGATCGTTTGATCCAGTTTCATAATGTGGATTTCCAGTGGGGCAACCATGATGTACTCTGGATGGGGGCTTATGCTGGGAACATGGCCAGTCTTGCGACGTTGCTTAGGATTGCGGTGAAGTATAACTATCTCTATGAGTTAGAAACGGCCTATTCCCTGAATCTGCGGCCCTTGTTCTTGTTTGCTGAAGAACATTATGAGCTGAACTCGGCTTTTAAGCCGACAGCACGTCCGGATGATGATCTTCTAGGGGTCGAAAATCAAGCGCGTTTGACCAAGGTCCATCAGGCCTTGACGGTGATTCAGTTCAAGCTAGAAGGCCAAATCATCGCGCGCCGCCCTGAGTTCGAGATGGGCGATCGTAATCTATTAGAAAAAATAGACTATAAGCACAAGACCATCACCCTCAATGACACTGACTATCCCCTGGAAAATACGTGTTTTCAAACCGTCTCCCAGTATCATCCTAACGAGTTGACCGAAAGCGAAGCCTACGTCATGGCGGCCATTTTGTCATCTCTTCAAAAATCCGAAAAATTCCAGCGTCACATGCAGTTCCTAGTCGAAAAAGGCTCGGCTTATCTTGTTTACAACCGGCATTTGCTCTACCATGGTTGCATTCCTTTGAAAAAGGATGGCACTTTTTTAGCCATGAGCATTGGCGGTCATCTTTATTCAGGGAAAGCCTTACTTGATCAGTTTGAGGCGCATATCCGACGCGGTACACGCCATACTGAGATTTACGATGATTACTCGACGGATTTGATGTGGTATGCTTGGGCCGGTAAATGCTCGCCGTTATTTGGCAGATCGTCCATGACGACATTTGAGCGCTATTTTATCGCAGATAAGCGCACGCATAAAGAAGGCGAAAATCCTTATTTTGCCTACAGAGAAAAACCAGAAATCATGGCCATGATTTTGGCAGAATTTGGTTTGAATGACCCACAGTCCGTCGTGATTAATGGGCACACACCAGTCAAGGTTGCCAGTGGTGAAAGCCCCATCAAAGCCGACGGGAAACTCATGGTCATCGATGGCGGCATGAGTAAAGCCTATCAAAAAACGACCGGTATCGCAGGTTATTCCCTCTTAAATGACTCCTATGGCTTCAAAATCGTCACCCATGCCCCTTTTACATCAATTGAGGAGATTTTGGCCAAGGGAACGGGTAACGAATCCTTAACCAACTTCTTGGAAGAAAAGCCTAAACGCCGCTTGATTAAAGATACAACGATCGGCGATAACTTACGAGCTGACATTATGGATTTGACAGCGTTAATGGCCTATATGCCCTAACATAAAAAGAAGTAAGCCTAAAGCTTGCTTTTTTGTTTACTAAACGTCTAAAATAAGGTAAAATAATGGTAGCAGATAATAGATCAAGCAGAAGACACATCAGCAAGTAAAGGAATTGTAAGCCATGGCCAGTATTAGAGAAATTGCAAAATTAGCAGGTGTTTCGCCTGCTACGGTATCACGAGTCTTAAATGCGGATGAAACCATGAGTGTTTCACCAGCAACCCGCACCAGAATTATTAAAGTAGCCAACCAGCTTAATTATCACAAAGTGGAAAATTTAGGGCCTAAATCTCCAAAACAATCTAATAAATTATCGATTGCTGTGATCAAGACGCATTCATCCAAACGCGAAAATGATGATCCGTATTTTCGCTTGATTCAGGAAGGCATCGCACTTGAAGCGGGTAACTGGAATTTTAGACTCGAAACGTTGAAGTTGGGAGAAGTGAGCCTTGAGCAGCTCGCACAATTCGGTGCGGTCCTTACGATTGGTGCTTTTACAGATGAGACGCTAGCGGATATTTACAAGGTCAATCAGAATCTGATTGTCGTTGACAATCATTTTGCTAGCTCTCGATATGACCTCGTTCATACCGATTTTGCCAAGCAAACAGAACAAGTCTTAGATTATATTTACGAACAAGGTCATCGGCAAATCGCCTTCATTGGTGGTGAAATTAGAACGGTTGATTTGAAGGGGCAAAAGCAACACTTATTAGCAGATGTTAGGACCACTGCCTATGAAAATTGGATGACCATTCATGGTTTGTCAGATAAAATCCAACTTAAAACGGGTGATTGGAGTATGGGCTTTGCTTTAAATGCCACAAATGCCTTAATTGAAGCATCTGGCGATCAGTTGCCAACAGCCATTATTTCCGCCAGTGATCCCATGAGTATCGGGATTTATCGGGCCCTGCAGCTGAAAAATATTACGATACCAGAAGCGATTTCAGTCTTCAGTTTTGATGATATTGAGATGGTAGGCTATCTATCACCGCCGCTTAGTACCGTCCATATCGATAGTCTGGAGATTGGGCGTGTGGCCGTTAGACTAGCTAAAGAACGAATTTCAGACGGTCGAAAGACTGCGTTACGTGTTGAAGTCGCCTCAGAAATTATTGTACGAGAGAGTGTCCGGAAAAATAAACTGTCTTAATAGTTATTAAAGGGTTTGATAGGCTGATCAGTCTATCAAATTCTTTTTTGTTTAAATCATTGACAACGCTTTCATAAAGAGATATAATTACTTTGGTAAACGTTTAGTAAATAAAGAAAGCGAGTCTCTCATGACACTAATCACATTTGATGAAAGCAAAAAAATTTTTCACCTCTCAAACACCGCCATTTCTTATCTTATCGGTATTGAAAAAGAAAGTTATTTGAGTCATCTTTATTTTGGTAAAGCCATTAAAACTTATCATGGTGGCCGAAAATATCCAGCCATGAATCGTAGTTTTTCACCAAATCCGGATGGGATGCCGCTTAAGACACGCGATTTTTCACTAGATGTCATCTCACAAGAATTTCCAAGTTATGGTCATGGCGATTTCCGCAATCCTGCTGTCCAAATTAAGCAAGCTAATGGCTCATCTATCACTGAATTTGTTTACGATAGTTATGAGATTATTTCTGGCAAACCCATACTTGATGGTTTACCAGCGACCTATGTAGAAGCTGATGAAGAAGCTGAAACACTTGTCATCACCCTGGTTGACAAACTACTCAATCTCAAATTAAAACTTTCGTACACGATTTATGCGCAACGCGATGTGATAGCTCGTAATACCTTGCTTGAAAATCATGGCGTAGCACCTGTTGTCATTGAAAAATTAGCGAGTATATCCGTTGATTTACCTGAGCAAGACTTGGAATTAATTAGTTTGCCTGGACGCCATGTCAAAGAACGTGAAATTGACCGTCAGCCGATTCAACGTGGGACACGAATCATTGACAGTAAACGTGGGTCGTCAAGCCATCAAGCTAATCCATTTATTGCGATTGTTGCGCCTAAAACAGACGAATTGACGGGGACAGCGATTGGTTTAACTTTAGTCTATAGTGGCAATCATGAAATGTTAGTTGAACGAGATCAATTTTCACAGACGCGTGTTATGGCTGGGATTAATCCCTTTGGTTTTGAATGGGAACTTGGGATCGATGCGTCTTTCCAATCACCTGAAGCCCTGTTAGTTTATTCTGATCAAGGACTTAATGGCATGAGTCAAACCTTTCATGACTTACTTCAAAACCGATTGGCGCGTGGACAATACCGTCAGGCGGAGCGCCCGATCCTCATCAATAATTGGGAAGCGACTTATTTTGACTTTGACACGGATAAGATCAAGAAAATTGTTGATAGTGCAGCTGATCTTGGGATTGAACTTTTCGTTTTAGATGATGGCTGGTTTGGTAAACGTGATGATGATATATCTGGTTTAGGTGATTGGTTTGAAAATACAGAGAAGCTAAAAGGTGGACTCAAAGGCATCGCTGACTATGTGCATCAAAAAAATATGACCTTTGGCCTTTGGTTTGAACCTGAAATGGTTAATGCGGATAGTGACCTATTTCGTCAACATCCTGATTACGCCCTTCAAATACCAGGGCGTTCTATGAGTACCTCTCGTGACCAATACGTGCTAGATTTTTCACGCAAAGAAGTTCGCGAGACAATTACAGCGCAAATGCGGGCTATTCTTGACACGATTGACATTGACTATATCAAATGGGACATGAACCGTAACTTGACGGAAGTTTATTCAGCGACAGCAAGTGCAGCGCACCAAGGTGAAGTCTTCCATCGATACGTTTTAGGACTCTATGAGATGCTAGAAGAACTGACGACGGACTATGATCATATCCTTTGGGAAGGCTGCTCAGGTGGTGGCGGTAGGTTCGATGCTGGATTTTTACATTACATGCCACAAAGTTGGACGAGCGATAATACAGATGCCGTTGAACGCTTAGATATTCAGTATGGCACGAGCCTAGTCTACCCCATTTCTTCGATGGGTGCCCATGTATCAGCAGTGCCCAATCACCAAACATATCGGGAAACAGGCTTAGAGATTCGAGGTGATGTCGCCATGAGCGGTGTCTTTGGTTATGAATTGAATCTTCAAGACATGACACAAGCAGAAAAAGCAGTCGTTCTTGAACAGGTTGCTTTCTACAAAACACATCGTAAACTCTTGCAGTATGGAAAATTCCATCGTCTCTTATCACCATTTGAATCAGATCAAACAGCATGGCTTTTTGTCAATGGTGATCAGTCACAAGCCATCGGTTTCTATTTTAGAAAATATGCAGAATCAGCTGGTCCCCTTCGGACACTTAAATTCACAGGACTTGCACCTGAGAAAACTTATCAAGTCAACGGTGATGCCATATATGGTGGTGATGAATTAATGTCTGTCGGTCTTCATATCTATCCTTTCCTAGTTGGAGATTATCAAAGTCGCAAATTTGTCATAAATGAGGTCAAGTCAAATTAGATCAAGTGAGGAACGATCATGTCAACAAAAGAAATGAAACAAGAAGTCACAGAAAAATTTACAGCCCTCTTCGGTGATGGTGCAACAGCTAACTATTTCTCGCCAGGCCGGATTAACTTAATCGGGGAGCATACGGATTATAATGGTGGCTATGTCTTTCCAGCAGCCATCAGTATTGGCACCTTTGGTGTCGCAAGAAAACGCACAGATAGTCTCGTAAAAGTCTATTCCCTAAATTTTGAAACAGTTGGTGTGATTGAATTTTCACTTGAAGATGAGCTTGTCAATACACCAGAAGCCAACTGGGG
Organism: Lactococcus sp.; assembly: GCA_047833645.1. GTDB lineage: Bacteria > Bacillota > Bacilli > Lactobacillales > Streptococcaceae > Pseudolactococcus. The sequence goes on along the minus strand of CP181259.1, from coordinate 301,595 downwards.
AAATTTTGTCAAAGGTTATCTGCTTAAATTAAAAGAAGCAGGTCATGCTATTCAAACTGGTTTTGAGCTCGTCATTGAAGGCACGATTCCCAATGGTTCAGGCTTGTCATCATCAGCTTCTCTTGAGTTGTTGGTTGGGACAGTTGTCAATGATTTATATCATCTGGGTCTTGATAAATTAACCTTAGTCCAGCTCGGTCAAAAAGTAGAAAATGAATTCATTGGCGTTAATTCAGGTATCATGGATCAATTTGCCATTGGCTTTGGCGAAATTGGCAAAGCGATTTTATTAGACACCAATACACTTAAATATGAACTCGTCCCTGCTGAATTTGGCGACTATAAAATTGTCATCATGAATACTAATAAGCGCCGAGAATTAGCGGATTCTAAGTACAATGAACGTCGGGCCGAATGTGAGGAAGCACTCAAGCGTTTGCAAACGAAGCTTGAGATCACAGCGCTTGGTCAATTGACCCCAACAGAATTTGAAGAAAATCGAGCCTTGATTGGAGACGTGACATTAGAAAAACGTGCCAAACACGCCGTCTATGAAAACGAAAGAACAAAATTAGCTAAGACCTGCCTAGAAGCTGGTGAGTTACAAGCATTTGGTCAATTACTCAACGCTTCACATGAGTCCTTGAAAAATGACTATGAAGTGACGGGGATCGAACTGGACACCTTGGCTGAAACAGCACAAGGCTTGCCTGGGGTTCTTGGTGCACGGATGACAGGTGCTGGATTTGGTGGCTGTGGTATTGCCCTTGTTAAAACGTCAGAAATCGAGGCCTTTATTTCGAAAATGTCAGCAACTTACCTTGAAAAAATCGGATATGATGCCAGTTTTTACGTTGCGACGATTGCAGATGGAGCTAGAAAATTATGAACATCTCACAAGCAGTGATTGACTTCGCAGATCTTGCCATCAAGCTAGGAGCTTACGAAGTGGCCGATCGCATTTACTTACAAAATTTGATATTGGCTTTAATCGGTGAAGATGATTTAGCAGAAAATCTTCAACCATCTGGCAATGACGACTCGCTCACCTTATCTGACTTCCTTTGTGCTGTCGCTAAATCAAATGGACAATTTGATGAGATAGCCGCAAATGAAGACATTTTTCAAGCTAAGTTGATGAACTTTTTGACCCCAACACCAGCTAGTGTCAATCAACGGTTTAAAGAAAAATACGCCCAATCGCCAAAAGCAGCAACTGATTATTTTTTCGACTTATCCAAGAAAAACGATTATATCAAGACACGCGCCATTGCCAAAAATGAACATTTTTACAGCGCAAGTCCTTATGGTGAGCTCGAAATCACGATCAATCTATCAAAGCCTGAAAAGGATCCCAAGCAGATTGCGGCGGAAAAAAATGCCGTGCAGTCGAGCTATCCTAAATGTTTACTCTGCATCGAAAATGAAGGCTATGCGGGCAGACTCAACCATCCGGCACGGACCAATCATCGGATTGTGCAGCTTGACCTTGCTGGCGAGACTTGGGGATTCCAATATTCGCCCTATGCCTATTTTAATGAACATTCGATTATTCTTGCTGAAAAGCACAGTCCGATGAAGATTTCTCAAGTGACCTTTGCGCGCTTGCTAGCGATTGTTGACAGTTTGCCGACTTACTTTGCAGGATCAAATGCTGATTTGCCGATTGTCGGCGGCTCGATTCTCAGCCACGATCATTATCAGGCGGGGCATCACGATTTTCCTATGGCTAAGGCTGAACTTAAAGGTCAGTTCGTCATACCGACTTTTCCAAATGTAGTCGCTGGCATCGTCAACTGGCCAATGAGCGTGATTCGCTTAACAGCTGATAATAGCCAAGATTTGGTGGCAGCAAGTACTTTCATCCTAGAAAAATGGCAGCAGTACACTGATGAAAGTGTGGAAATAGTCGCAAGGACAGCAGATGGTACCCAACATCATACGATCACACCTATCGCACGCCGTCGAGGAGATGATTTCGAGATTGACCTCGTTTTACGTGATAATAACACGAGTGAGCAACATCCGGATGGCATTTTTCACCCACACAGCGATGTTCAACATATTAAGCGTGAAAATATCGGCTTGATTGAAGTCATGGGACTTGCGATTTTACCAGGACGACTGAAAACAGAGCTTGAGGAGGTCAAACGTTATATCCTTGGCGAAGCCGACACCGTTGCTGCCTACCATCAGCCATGGGCCGAAGCCTTGAAGCAAGGCTACCAAAATGAAGCGATAGATACTTATATGCAGGCAGCCTTAGGCCACGTTTTCTTGACAGTCTTAGAGCACGCTGGGGTCTTTAAGGATACACTAGATGGCAATGCTGCCTTTGCGCGCTTTATTGCTGAATTGGGGGCAGTTTAATCACGTTTTCAGTAATTTCCGAACGATAAACGTATATTTTACAGAGATATACGTTTTTTCGCTATCAAAATTGGGGATAAATCGTTAAAATGAACTTATCAACTAATATTTAAGGAGTGAGACATTGACAAAACGAGCACTGATTAGCGTAAGTGATAAAACAGGGATTGTGGCATTTGCCGAAAAATTGCGTGAACTGGGTTGGGAAATTATTTCTACTGGCGGGACTAAAACAGCACTGGATGCTGCAGGTGTTGCAACCATTGCCATTGATGACGTCACAGGTTTTCCGGAAATGATGGATGGGCGCGTGAAAACCTTGCACCCTAAAATTCATGGTGGTCTTCTGGCGCGTCGCGACCTCGACACACACGTTTCAGCGATGAAGGATCATGAGATCTTACCGATTGACCTCGTTGTCGTCAACCTTTATCCTTTCAAAGAGACGATTCTTAAACCAGATGTGACCTATGCGGATGCTGTCGAAAACATCGACATCGGCGGTCCCTCTATGTTACGTTCGGCTGCGAAAAACCATGCCAGTGTAACCGTTGTTGTTGACCCGACAGACTATGAGCTTGTCTTAACTGAGTTTGCTGAAAATGGTGACACGACTTATGAAACGCGTCAAAAATTAGCAGCCAAAGTTTTCCGTCACACAGCCGCTTATGATGCTTTAATTGCTGAATATTTCACAGCGCAAGTTGGTGAAGTTAAGCCTGAGAAACTCACCCTGACTTATGATCTCAAACAACCTATGCGTTATGGTGAAAATCCCCAACAAAATGCGGACTTCTATGAGTCAGCCCTTCCGATAGACTATTCTATTTCACAAGCCAAACAGCTTAACGGTAAAGAACTGTCATTCAACAATATCCGTGATGCTGACGCAGCGATTCGCATCATTCGTGATTTCACCTTGCCGACAGTTGTCGCTTTGAAACATATGAACCCTTGTGGGATTGGTACAGCTGAGACGATTGAAACAGCTTGGGACTACGCTTACGATGCTGACCCCGTTTCAATCTTCGGTGGGATTATCGTCTTAAATCGTGAAGTAGATGCCGCAACAGCTGAAAAAATGCATCCGATTTTCCTTGAAATCATCATTGCACCAAGTTATTCTGATGATGCTTTGGCCATTTTGACCAATAAGAAGAAAAATCTTCGGATTTTAGTATTGAACTTTGCGCAACAAAAAGCCTCTGAAACGCCAAAAGAAGTGACGGGTGTTGTAGGTGGTCTTCTTGTCCAAGATCAAGATACAACTGTTGAGTTGCAAGAGTCTTGGGAAATTGTAACCAAACGCCACCCAACAGCAGTGGAAGTTGAAGCGCTTGAGTTTGCATGGCGTTCTGTCAAATATGTCAAATCTAATGGCATTATTATCACCAATCACCACCAAACATTAGGTGTTGGCCCAGGTCAAACCAACCGTGTCGCTTCTGTTAAGATTGCGATTGAGCAGGCCTCAGACCGACTTGAAGGCGCAGTCTTAGCATCAGATGCCTTCTTCCCATTTGCAGATAATGTTGAAGAAATTGCCAAAGCTGGGATCAAAGCGATTATCCAACCCGGTGGATCAGTCCGTGACCAAGACGCCATTGATGAAGCAGACAAGCATGGGATTGCTATGGTCTTCACAGGGGCACGTCATTTCCGTCATTAAGAAATTAGCCTGATATATTATGTATTACGTGTATCAAAATAAGCCAGAAGCAGTTTAGAGCTGCTCCTGGCTTATTTTTTGAGTCGATTTAGATTCATATTATTTAGTGTTTCTAACATTAAATTATCATGTTTTTGCGTTTTAAATTTTGTTGGACTGACGCCATACCTTTTTTTGAAGGCACTTGAAAAACTAAGCGAGTCCGAGAAGCCAACAGCTTCAGAAATTTGAGAGACAAGGTTGTCTGAGTGAATGAGCAGCATTGCGGCTTTGGCCATGCGAAGGTCAATTAAATATTTTTGGGGTGACAGACCATATTTATGTTTAAAAATAGTAAACAGATAAGCGCGCGAAATCATCACATGGGCTAAGACATCTTTTATTTTAATGCTTTGACTATAGTTTTGATTGATGAAAGTATAGGCTTTTTCAGCATAATAATCAGATTGGTTCTTATGCTCGGCAATGGATTTTGGGAAAAGGGTAATTAAACTTTTCATAAGTGCAAAAAGTTCTACTTGAATGGCTAAATCAACGGTCTTATCATCGTCAGAAATTAAATTTTGAATCTTAGAGAAATGTTCTATAAATTCTGTTTTACTGACATTTTCTAATATCCAACCCTTATCATCTAAGGCAGTTCGCGCAAATAAATCATTGACAACACGACCACTTAATCCAAGCCAATAATAGGCCCAAGGCGTCAGTGCGTCAGATTGGTAACATGTTTCCACATCCGCGGGTAAGATAAAACAATCCCCAGCTTTTAATTGATGCTCGAAACCATTGATCATATAGCGACCAGAGCCAGATGTGATATAATGGATAACATAGTTTTCGCGTATCGCTGGACCGAAACTGAAATTGGGAATCGTGGCTTCATTGCCTACAAAATCAAGGTTGATATCTAAAAAATTTTGATGAAATTCTTTGTATTCCATAATTTACTAATTCTTCTTTCGTAAACGTTTACTGCATACATTTTACCATATATTTAGAACTTTTGTCTATAGTCAATCCTAGCATACTGTCATATAATAAAGATATAGAAAACGCTTACAAAGTCGTTTTCAATAGAAGGAGCCTTTTATGAAAAAAAGAACAAAATTGACACTGTCCCTCTTGAGTTTAGCGTCAGTTGCCTTACTGGCATCATGTGGCAGCTCAGGCAGCAAAAAAACTGAAATTGAATTCTTTACTCAGAAGAAAGAAACGTTAGCGATTACGAAAGAAATTGCTAAAGACTTTGAGAAAGAAAACAAGGATATCAAAGTTAAAGTTGTTTCCGTTCCCGATCCAGGTAACGTCTTAAAAACACGTATTTCTTCAAAAGATACACCAGATATTATCAATGTTTATCCACAAAATGCTGATTTCCAAGAATGGGCAGCCAATAATGTTTTTGAAGATTTGACAGGTAAAGATTTCATGAGCAATATCAAAGACGGTGTTGCTGAACAATATGCCATCAAGGACAAAGTCTATAGCGTCCCACTTGATTCAAATGCTTGGGGGTTCTTCTACAATGCTGATGCCTTTAAGAAACTAGGGCTTGAAGCACCCAAAACTTGGGATGAATTTGAAACATTGGTCAGTGATATCAAGTCTAAAAGTAAAGATCAAGCACCGTTTGCTTTATCTTTAACACAGGCAGATGCCTGGTCACTTAATGGTTTTGGTCAGTTGGCTTGGGCTGAAGCAGATGGTGGCTTTGATGGCGCTCAAAATGCGCTGCGCTTCTCACCTAAAGGTGCCATTAAGACATCAAATCCAGATTTTCAAGCAGTTGCCAAACAACTTGATATTCTCAAAGGTAATGGTCAAAAAGGTGCTGATGGCGCCACTTATGATGATGCGATTGCAGCTTTTGCAACAGGTAAATCACTAATCTTGCCACAAGGGATTTGGGCACTTGCAGCTGTCCAACAACAAAAGCCAAATTTTGAAATTCGGTCATTTGCTTACCCAGGTAAAACAGAAGCTGATGCGATGAGTGTTGGTGCTGCAGATATGGCACTTTCAATTTCTAGCACGTCTAAAAACAAAGCAGCAGCAGAAAAATTTGTTAAATATTTCTCAACGGCTAAAGTTTTCCAAAAATACTACGATGACAATGGTGAACCAACAGCTGTCAAAGGTGTTCAAACAGAAGGCAAAACACCAGAACTTGAAGGAATCACACGTTTAACCTTTACAGATAAACAATTCGTTTGGTTACAATCTAAGTGGAACAGTGAGATCGATTTCCATACCTTGACAGCAAATTATGCACGTACTGGTAATGCTGATGCCATGGCCAAAGAGCTCAATGTCTTCTTTGATGCAATGAAATAAGCTTGATTTCTGATTTGTGAATTTTTTCTGAACACCTACGCGATAGGCGTTCAGGCTAAAGTTCATAAATTAGATCAAATTTAGAAAAGGAATTCTCGTTATGAAAGACAAATTTATCAGTAAATATTGGGGATATCTCTTCCTCTTGATTCCAATTATTCTGCAAGTAATTTTCTTTTATTTGCCGACGATCCGTGGCGTTATCTTCTCTTTTACCAATTGGACTGGCTTAACGGACAATTATGATTATATTGGTTTTAAAAATTATACAGCTATTTTCAGTGATCCAAAATTTATTAAAACAATTAAGTTTACCATTATTTTCACGATTGGTATGATCCTAGGTCAAGTCAGCATCGGTATTTTAGTGGCACGCGCCCTGAATGCCAAACTTAGAACCTCAAATTTCTTTCGTGGCGTGTTCTTCTTTCCAGCAGTGATTGCAACCGTTACAATAGGTATGATTTTCAAACAAATTTTCGCTTACGGCATTCCCTTAATTGGCGAAACATTACATATCGAGTTTTTAAAAGAGAATCTACTCTCAAATCCAAAGACAGTTGTCTACGCCGTATTATTTGTCGCTTTATGGCAGGGTGTAGCGACACCTACGATTATCTTTCTAGCTGGTTTGCAAAGTATTCCGCAAGAGATTTTGGAAGCAGCAGCCATTGATGGTGCAAGCAAAACACAAATTTTCAAAAGTATTGAAATTCCTTTCTTAATCCCATCTATCTCCATGGTCTTTATTTTAGCTTTAAAAGGTGGTTTGACAGCTTTTGATAATATATTTGTTCTGACAGGTGGTGGGCCTAATGACATGACTGCCACATTAGGAATGTTAGTCTATAACACAGCCTTCAAAAATAATAGCTTCGGCTATGCCAATGCTCTTGCAGTAGTTTTATTTATCATCATTGTTGTGATTTCATTAATTCAACAAGCTGTTTCTAAGAAGTTTGAAGTCTAAAGAGGTGGGAAAATGAAAAATAAAGAAAATAAATTACCACATTTACTGTTACTCATTGTAGGTGCCATTCTAATATTGGTTCCCATTTACTTAACAGTGGTCAGCTCATTTAAAGATACACCGCAAATTATGCAACATTTCTTTAGTTTACCGAAACCCTTTACCATGGAAAACTATACTCGTTTGATTGAAGACGGTATTGGTAAATATTTCTTAAATTCAGTTATTATCTCTGTTGTATCGATCATCATGATTATTTTAGTCGTGCCAATGGCAGCTTTCTCCATTGCACGTAACATTGGCCGCAAAACAGCTTTTACGATCATGTATTCCCTTTTGATTCTTGGTATTTTTGTTCCTTTCCAAGTGATTATGTTACCGATTACGAATCAGATGACAGCCATGGGCTTGATGAATTTACCAGGGCTGATGCTCCTTTATCTGACTTACGCCATTCCACAAACCTTGTTCTTGTATGTGGGGTATATCAAGTTATCAATTCCTGAAAGTTTAGATGAAGCAGCAGAGATTGATGGGGCTAATAAAATGACCATGTTTATCAAAGTCGCTTTTCCCCTGATGAAACCCATGCACGCAACGACTTTAATTCTTAATGCTTTATGGATTTGGAACGACTTCCTCCTACCATTGCTCATTCTGAACCGAGACGATTCATTTTGGACATTGCCTTTGTTCCAGTACAATTATCAGGGACAATACATGAGTGATTTTGGTCCAAGTTTTGCCTCTTATATCATCGGTATCGTGACGATTACTATTGTTTATCTCATTTTCCAAAAGAGTATCATCTCAGGTATGAGTAATGGAGCGGTAAAATAAAAAATGACAGAAAACGTTTACATTTTGTAAGCGTTTTGATATAATACATTTATCAAACGATTGACAAAAAGTCAAAGGAGAAAAAGATGCCCATTCAAAACAAAGTTATGTTGATTACTTACGCGGATAGTCTTGGTAAAAATCTCAAGGACCTCCAAAAAATCCTAGCCGAAGATTTAAAAGGCGCCGTAGGAGGCGTTCATTTACTGCCCTTCTTTCCATCCACAGGTGACCGTGGATTTGCACCCCAAGATTATCGGCAAGTCGATGGTGCCTTTGGCGATTGGGCAGATGTCGAAGCCATTGGCGCGCAGTATTACCTGATGTTTGACTTTATGATTAATCATTTGTCCCGTCAAAGCCCAGAATTTATTGACTTCAAGGCTAAGAAAGAGGATTCTGACTTTGCTAATCTCTTTTTACGCAATCAAAATTTTTGGCCAGAAAATCGACCAACCCAGGCAGACATCGATCTCATTTACAAACGTAAAGACAAAGCGCCCTTTCAAGAAGTGACCTTTGCGGATGGGACGACTGAATTAGTCTGGAACACCTTTGGGGAAGAACAGATTGACTTAGACGTCAATCAAGACGTCACACGTCGCTTCATTAAAGAGACTTTAGAGCAATTGATTGACCATGGGTGTGACATTGTTCGACTAGATGCCTTTGCTTATGCGATTAAGAAATTAGACACCAATGATTTCTTTGTGGAGCCAGAAATCTGGGACTTGTTAAACGATGTCAGAGACATCACGATAGCCAAAGGCTGTGAAATTCTACCAGAAATCCATGAACACTACAGCATCCAGCATAAAATTGCTGACCATGATTTTTACATCTATGATTTTGCCTTGCCAATGGTTAGCCTCTACACGCTCTATTCTGGGCAAACCAAGCAATTGGCCAAATGGTTGAAGCTGTCTCCGATGAAGCAGTTTACAACCCTTGACACCCATGATGGGATTGGTGTTGTTGATGCCAAGGACATTCTGACTGATGAAGAAACCCTCTATACATCTGAGGAACTCTACAAGGTCGGTGCCAATGTCAAGAAAATATTCTCATCGGAAGCCTATAATAATCTGGATATTTATCAAATTAATTCGACTTACTATTCTGCCTTAGGGGACAATGATGCTGCTTATTTGTTGGCGCGTGCTTTCCAAATCTTTGCACCTGGCATCCCTCAAGTGTATTACGTTGGCCTATTAGCAGGGCAAAATGATCTGGACTTGCTTGAATCATCAAAAGAAGGCCGTAATATCAACCGCCATTATTATGATGTTGAAGAAGTTAAAGGAGAACTCAAACGACCGGTTGTTCAAAAATTACTGAATCTCTTGACCTTCCGCAATACAGCGCAGGCTTTTGACCTTGAGGGTGGGATCGAAATTGAGACACCAAGTGATCACGAAATCGTCATTAGACGCTTTGATGCCGCCAAAGAAAACGTCGCCGTCTTAACTGCTAACGCCAAAACCTACGCTTTCGAGATCACCCTCAATGGCGAAAAAATCACACTTTTATGATATAATATGGGCATTGATAGGGTATCATTTAAGTTGCCGTATCCGATTTAATGATGCATTGAAAACGTAAACATTTTATGCTATAATGTTTAGTAAACGTATACTAAAAGTGGAATTGAGGAGAAAAGATGACGGTTTTGATTTTAGGTGGTGCAGGCTATATTGGTAGTCATGCAACAGATGAGTTTCTTGCGCGCGGTTACGATGTGGCAGTTGTTGACAATTTGTCAACTGGACATCGTGCAGCAGTAGCAGACAAGGCACGTTTTTACCAAGGAGATATTCGAGACAAAGCCTTCTTGACAGACGTTTTCACGCAAGAGAAAAACATCGAAGGGGTCATGCACTTTTGCGCCTATTCTTTAGTAGGTGAGTCGATGACAAAACCGCTCATGTATTTCGAGAACAATGTCGGTGGGGCGATGACCTTACTTGAGGTGATGCAAGCGTTTGAGGTGCAACACATCGTTTTCTCAAGTACAGCCGCAACCTTTGGCATTCCAGAAGAAATGCCAATCACGGAAAAAACACCTCAGAAACCGATCAATCCTTATGGCGAAAGCAAACTGATCATGGAAAAAATGATGGCTTGGCAAGCTGCTGCGACGGATATGACCTATGTTGCCCTACGTTATTTCAATGTCGCTGGGGCTAAACATGACGGTTCTATTGGAGAAGCGCATAAAAACGAAACCCATTTGATTCCGATTATCTTGCAAGTTGCCCTCGGTCAGCGCGAGAAAATCATGATTTATGGTGATGATTACCAAACCCAAGACGGAACTTGTGTCCGTGACTATATTGGTATGACAGACTTGATTGATGCCCACATCAAATCACTTGAATACCTGAAAGCTGGTGGTCAGTCTGATGCCTTTAATCTCGGCACGAAAACAGGCTATTCTAACTTACAAGTGCTAGAAACCGCTCGTCAAGTAACAGGACATGCCATCCCATCAGAAATCGGACCACGTCGCATTGGAGACCCAGATGCCTTAGTCGCAGATAGCAGCAAAGCTCAGGAAATCCTTGCTTGGACACCGAAAGAAAAGCTAGCTGACATCATCCAAAATGCCTGGACATGGCATCAGAACCATCCGCATGGGTATGAAGATTAATTATAACTAGAAAAACACGTGTAGTTAGCGTGTTTTTTGTTGCATCACAATGGGATTGGAAAATCATTTCTAATGTCTTTTCAATGAATTTCAGGTATAATGTAACTTAGATTGGAAACAGGTGAGTTATGAAAGAAACAACAATTATTTATGCACATCCCAATAAGGAAAGTTTTAATCATGCGATTTTAACAAAAATAGAGGATGCCCTACAGGATCAGGACCAACCCTATACCGTGCTGGATTTATATCACGATCAGTTTAATCCAGTTCATTCTAAAGAAGAATTGCAATACTTTTCAGAAGGAAAAGCAGTAGATCCCCTAGTCATAAGCTATCAACAGCAACTCAAAAAGACCAGCCATCTGATTTTAATTTTTCCGATTTGGTGGTATAATCTACCCGCTATTTTAAAAGGCTTTTTTGACAAAGTCATGTTAAATCAATTTTCGCATATCAATACCCCAGCAGGAGTTAAAGGTTTATTGACAACTATTGAGAAAGTGACCATTATCACGACGTCTAAATCGCCAACATGGTACCTGAAATATTTTGGTGGGAATGTGATTAAAAAAGGCTTGATCCAATCAACGCTTAAAACGATTGGTATTCGCAAGTCAAAATGGGTCAATCTCGATCAAATTGACAAATCATCAACCCAAAAACGCACGAAATTCTTAGAGCGTCTGTCACGCTTAGTTGCCTAATTCAAAAAAATCTTCCCTAAACCGGAAGATTTTTTGATTATGAATGATGAGGCTGATCACTCCTCATTAGCCCACTCAGGCGTAAAGAAGTGGTCGTTCAAGTGATACTTAGGCTTAGGTTGCTTAGTGGTTAGGAAAGCATTGACAGCTTTATCAAACGCCAACCAACCATTCCAGCCTAAATGAATGGTATCTTGCATAAAGTAAGGTTCGCCACCTTGTTTAGACAGGTCAGCGATTTGATTAAAGCCTTGCGAAGTCAGTTGGTAACGAATCTTTTCAACTGTTTTAGCATACATTTCAGGGCTCAAACCAGTATAGGCTTGCCATTTTTCATTGACAGGTGGAATGACGAACATCACATCTGTCTGATTTTTAGCAAACTCACTCAGAATGAGTTGAAAGTCATTATACTCTGGTGACTTAAGGTATGAAAAGCTAGTCTGACTATCTTTTAACTTGCCTAGTCTATGTTCAATACGTTGAGAATAGAAGCTATTCAAAATACCGAATTTGTTATTGTTAGTATGCGCTTGGCCAAGCTGTTCAGCCTGCGCATGTAAGTTTTGTAAATTATAAGGTTGAGGTAGTTTGCTAGCACGGGGTACCACTTTATCCTGATAATTATCGCCAAACTGCATGCCTGCGAATAAATTATCTTCCCGACTGACTAAACGCTGTGCTAATTTGATTTGCCATTTATCCATTGTCGATAGGCGTTTGCCATTGGCAATTTTCTTCATGAAACGATTAATCGGGCTTTCAGGCATCAGAGCTAGAAAACGTTTAGCGGCATACTTATCTTCATCAGAACCAGTCGAATATTTTAAGAAACTATACCCTTGATCACTAGCGTAATAAGCGTTAAAAGCGCCAGATACTTGTCCATCCTTAACAAACCATTGTGGGGAAATAACAAAAACGGCTTGCTTACCTGTTAGTTGAGGTCGAATTTGCTGCATGCCGAAATAATGGGTCAATGATTCTGCCCCTTTTAAGCCGAGTAAAAACGGGGTATAGTCTCGCTTATAAGCCTCTGATAAGATAGAGGGGTGCATTTCATCAAGACGGCGCCATTCACTTGAACCAAAAAAGGGAACAAATCGATGATTAGGGTCAGAAAGCGCCTCTTTTTTTAAGGCAGCGTTTTTGAAGACAATTGGCGTTAAAGCGGTAGCTGCACGTTTTTCATCTGATAAATGATGTGATGTTCTTTCAGGTGCAAGTAATAGTAAGGCAAATAATCCGATGAAGGCGACGAGGAGCGGCCCTAAAATCAGCCAAAGTCGTTTAAGCATTTTGTAAATCCTTTACACCTTGAACGATTTTATTACCTGTATTCCAGTCGTCACGTCCCATATCAGAAACTGGAATTTTGATATTGAATTTTTCTTCTAGCTCAATAACGAGTTCGACTGTTCCCATTGAGTCCAGTACACCCGCATCGAAAAGGTCCTCGTCCATCATATCAGAAATATCTTCCATAAATAAGTTGTCAATTATATCAATGACTGTTGTTTGAATATCCATTTTTAAATTCTCCTATAAAGTAAAGTTGTGAAATCAAGTTAGAAGGCTATCATATGATAGGCGAAACTGTAACTATCATTTTGGGAAGTGGTGGAACCAGAGTTGGTCTAAAAATCCTGAGAAGAGTAGTAGACTCACCATGACAACATTGAATGTAATCAAGATACCAAGTGCATGTGTCCATTTATTGTCAGGTAAAAGTGGTTGCCCATTTTTTTTGCGTGTTTTATTAATCGTTTTCTTGCGACGTACCCACCAGTCGTTGATAATTAAACCAACACCATGGAAGATACCGTAAGCAACATAATACCAAGTCACGCCATGCCAGAAGCCCATGATGGTCATGTTTAACAAGTAAGCCACGCTTGAGGTTGTATTTCTATTTTTAAAGATTTTGTGCTTCATCATGACATAGACAAGTCTCATGAAAACAAAATCTCTAAACCAGAAACTCAAAGACATATGCCAACGATTCCAGAAATCTTTCAAATCTCTTGCGATGAAGGGCTTATTAAAGTTAACAGGTGTTTTAATCCCCATCAAATAGGAAATACCGATCGCAAATAAAGAGTAGCCTGCAAAGTCAAAGAATAAATACAGGCCATAGGCATACATCACTAAAAGTGTTTGCCAATTAAAGATACCACCCGCATGAAGCGCAATATGTTTAAACTGAGGCAAGAGCACTTCGCCAAATAGATGTGCCATGATGAATTTGTAAAAAGCCCCTAACATGATGGACCAAACAGCCTTCTCAATCATCGCCAAATAAGCTTCACGATCAGGCGGATTGAGATAATCGTCGTTAAAGCGACGGAAGCGATCGATCGGACCAGAAGAAATCGTCGGCATGAAAATCATAAAGCGAAAGAAGGCCCAAAAGGTGACCGTTTTGAGTTCACCATCCCGCATTTCCATGATCATGGCAACAGACCTGAAGGTGAGGTAGGAAATACCGAGAAAGCCAAGTAGAGAATCAACGCCCAGTACGGCAGGCGTGACTTTGACGATGATCAACGGAAGTAGGGCAACTAATATACTGCTATAGAAGACCCACTTGTTATCCGCTTTTTGGCGATAGGTTTGATAAGCAAAGACAACGACTGTTTGCCAGACCAGATAGAGCACGAGGGCAAAGAACTGTTGATATTTTGACCCACCAAACATGAGGATGATAAAGGCAATCGAGACCAGAGTTTCATAAACCTGAAGTCGACGCCGGAAAAAGAGGGCGATGATAATCGGTAGCAGGGCTAGGATTAAAATGGCAAAATACTTAGGTGTCCCGTAAGCTTGCCAATTGGGGAGTGATTGTAAGAGGCCGGTCATTAGGCATTCACCTCGGCAATCAAAGCTTTGATATCAATCTTACCATTTGGGGTGATTGGTAAAGATTCCCGATAAATAAAGCGCGATGGCATCATGTAAGCCATCATGTCATTTTCAAGTTCGGTTTTGATGGCTTTGGTCAGCTGCAGGTCCCGTTCAAATTGATCACGCGCCCCAGGTTTCAGCACGATATAAGCCAAAAGCTGATGCACCTTATGTTGGTCATTATAACGCGGGACTGCGACGGCAGAAGCCACATACTGAGAAAGATTCAGGACATGTGCGACCTCCTCTAACTCAATCCGATAGCCATTGAACTTGATTTGGAAGTCCATCCGACCCCGATAATGGAGCATGCCAGTCTCGTCAAGTAAGCCCAAATCGCCCGTATGATAAGCTTTTTGACCCTCTAGTTCAAAGAAAGACTGCGCAGTTTTCTCAGGATTATTGATATAGCCTTTAGAAACAGCAGGCCCCGTCACAACGATTTCGCCTTGTTCCCCAGCACCCAAGATGTTCCCAGCTTCATTCAGAATATAGGTCGGCGAATCCGCCTTAATATAGCCAATCGGCAGACGATCTGATTTTTCAATCATCTCATCTGTGATGGTCACAGCAGAGAAAGCAACAGTGCTTTCAGTCGGACCAAAAGTATTCAAAACTCTGGCTTGAGGAAAGCGTTGGCGTAACTTAGCTGCAGTGCCGATGGTTAATTCCTCACCACAGAAATAAAAATGTGTCAGACACGGCATCTTGTCAGCAGAAAAATCTTCTGACAGTAAAACCATATCTGCAAAAGATGGCGTTGATACCCAAACTTGAATCGGTAAGGTCGGTAATACTGCAAATAAATCCTTGAAATTCTCAGTTTTTTCTTTTGGTAAGGCATAGAGACAGCCGCCAGCTGCCAAAGCCGGTGCCCAAGACATGACTGACAAATCAAAAGAATAAGGCGCTTGCGACAAGATCTTAGCCTGTGCTGGCAAATCAAATTTATCTGATGCCAGTGTCCAATTGACAAAGGACAAGAGGTTGGTATGTGAAATTTGAACGCCTTTAGGTTTACCCGTCGTGCCAGAAGTAAAGATGATGTAGTAAGTCTCATCGCCAGCAACTGGATGTGTCAGCTCATAGGTAACAGGTTGTTCAAGCACCGCCGTCAATTGGTCAGGTGTGACGACGGATATCCCTGAGATGGCAATCGGTAAAGGATGAATCGCCATTACCGCACTCGGTTCAGCAATTTCGACAATGTTTGTCAAACGCTCATTGGCAGAATTAACATCGACAGGAATGTAGGCATGACCAGACTTAGTCAAGCCCACAAAAGTTGCCAGCATCTCATATTCTTGCCCCCCAAAAACCATGACAGGACTTTTCTCAGGTAGGTTTAAGCTATCAATGTAAGCCGCAATCGTATCTGAGTCCTGCTTGAGTTGTTGGTAAGTCCAAGTTTGCCCCAATAAATCATAAGCAGGTGCATCGGGAGTTTCTTTGGCGTGGTGATTAAGTGTTGCGATAAAGTCTGAAACGCGCATAGGTAATCTTCTTTCCTTGTGATTAGAATTCATTGTAAATAAAGTGGCCTTGTCCTTTGCCTGAGTAGTTAAACAAGTAAAGCAAGGCGATAATGATCATGAAATAAAATAAGCTTTGTAAAATAAACTTGATGACAGGCCATGCCTTTTGTTGCGGCAAGTTATGAATATATTTAATCAATTTTTAATACTCCTGTTTTAAAATTGTCACTTCACCATTTTAACAAGTATTCGTATAAATTACTACTATTTTTTTGCCTGAATAGGATAAAGTTAACCTGATTATACCAAAAATAAGGCCAGTGAAACTTACAAAAAAGCCTCGAAACTTACAATTTTTAAAAGTGTTGCGCCAATCTAAAAAGAGAGAATCTAAAAAGCGCACCACAAGTCCTGTGTCCACGCTTTTCGTTATTTTAATTTTGCCTATCCCAGAATCAAAGCGGTTTTTTATTCGGCGTTCCAGCCTTACGTGGGAATTTTTTCGGCGTCTCTTTTTTCTTCTCGACAAGCACCAGATGTCGTTCATCGCCATTTGGCAAAGCATAGTCCAGCGTATCGCCCAGCTTACCACCCAAAATCGCGATTGCGTGCTTCCCTTCTGAAATCTCATCCAGCATTTGACTGGCTTTTAAGGATAAAAGCTTGCCATCTTTTCTCAAAAATGGGAGTGTCAACTCGGCTAAGACGTTGAGGCGCGCCACAGCGCGAGCAGTCACGTAGTCAAACTGGCCTCTGTAAATTGGGTTTTGACCAAAATCTTCAGCCCGACCATGTAACAAAGTAACGGAAGCTGGATCAAAACCGAGTTTATCAGATAGCGCCGCTAGAAATTTGATACGTTTGTTCAAAGAATCAATGATTGTCACCTGTAAATCAGGATAGATAATCTTCATCGGGAAGCTAGGAAAGCCAGCCCCAGCCCCAATATCTAGCAAGTTAATCGGTGAGTTGTCGATCATGCCGTATAAAACTGGCGCAATCGAGTCATAAAAATGTTTGAGGTAAACATCATTTTCCTCAGTGATCGCTGTTAAGTTAATTTTTTCATTCTCAGTGACCAAAAAGGTAAAATAAGTCTTAAATTGAGCTTTTTGAAGGTCAGATAACTGGAGGTTAAAGGTCTCAAGTGCGCGATAAAAGTCTTCAGGGGTCATAGTTGTCTTTCTAAAAGGTCTTCAGTGATCTGACGAATATCAGATTTGACAGGGGCATTGGGTAATTTGTCGATGAGCTTAAGCGCTTTTGACGTATAGTACTGGGCGAGATCGTGCGTGCTTTGGAGGGCATCCGACTGCTGAATGATGGTAAAGACAGCCTCAAAGTCTTCTTGTTTTAAATGGTCAGCGACGCGTTGATCTGCTGCTAAGGCAAATAGAACAGGTGCAGAATAAATGCCTTGTTGCATGTCTGCGAGAACTGGCTTCCCAAGCGTCTCGCTATCTGCTGTATAATCGAGATAGTCATCCATAATTTGAAAGGCAATCCCGATATTGAGCCCAATATCATAAGCCAGTTGGGCTAATTTGTAGGCACCGTCAGCAAAGGGTGCCACAGCACAAGCTTGGGCAAACAATTCGGCCGTTTTACCTGAAATGTTATCAAGATAGTCAGCAATCGTCTGCTCGGTATTAAATTTCAGGTTCATTTGACCCAGTTCACCATTGAGCAATTTTTCCATGGCCTCGACACGCTGAGATAAATTAGACAAGTCTAAGGCGTGTTGGATCATTAATCTAAAAACAGCAATAAAGAGATAGTCACCTGCATAAACCGCAATTTCCGGACCATAAAGATGAGAAATCGTCGGCACGCCACGACGTGTTTCAGCCTGGTCGATCACATCATCATGAATCAAGGTAGCCGTATGGAGCATTTCGATGGAGCTGGCTAGGGCGATTCTTTTATCAGGTTCTAGAGCAGTGAATTCAGAGAATAACAAGAGATAGGCAGGGCGAAGTCGTTTGCCACCTGATGCCAATAAGTCTAAAATCGCCGCTTGTGTCTGAGGATTTTTGACATGAATCGCAGTCGTCATCATCTGCTGTACTTGCGCAAGTTGTTTTGAAAGGTGGGGGTAGGGTGTCCAAAAGGTCATGTGTGTGTCATCCAAGTTTTATTTTCTTTTATCAATAAAGCATTGATCGGTTTAATTTTATAGAGTAATGAATTGCCAGCTATGCCGATGAAAAAGCCAGCCAAGAGGCCGAAAAAGGCGAGCCAGGGGAGATAGAGTAGGACAGCAGGTGTCTGAGCAATCCAAGTCGCCATGAGCAACTGCCCGACATTATGGAAAAAACCACCGACGAGAGAAATGCCAATCAAACTGACAAGCCTTGGGCCTAATAATTTAACGAGATACATGGTCAGCAGGGATAGGATGCCACCCGCCATGCTATAGAGAAAGACAGAGAAGCCTGTAAAAAGGGCCGTGAGCAGTAACTTAAGGCTCATCAAAATGATAACGTCAGATTTTTTTAGTGTAAAAATGGCCATGAGAACGATCAGATTGGCAAAGCCAAATTTAGCGCCTGGTGCAAAAGCAAAAGGCGACGGGAATAAAGATTCAACAATCCCGATAATGGTTGCAGTCGCCGTTAATAGTGCGATATAGACATGTCGTTGTAAAGGTTCAGGGTTCATTAATAATCTATTATCCTATTTCCGGTGTCATCATCACCTGACGGCATGACTTCAATGACAAGTTTATGGGGCAGACAAACGATCGTCTGTCCAGTTTTGTTGATAAAGCCTTTTCTGACGCAAATTTGGTCGCCACAATTGGCATAAACGATGGCAATCCGACCATCTCGGACTTCTATTTTGTTAATGTCACCGTCGGTATCTTGATAAGTGTAGGTTTGATCTTTCTTTAAATCAAAGCTTTTAATGACCTGACTGTTGACGCGTAACTGTGCCTGGTGGCTGCTCCCTTTTGCGCCACCTAATAGCAGAAAAGGTGTGAAACTAGCCAGCATTAAGCAAATCACGAGAATAAAATCTAGCGGTTTTATTCGTAAGGCTTTGATCGAAGTCAAGATGTTTTGCAGCTTGCCCGTAGTTGTTTTCATTATCATATTTTATCATTTTTAGACAAATTTTGCTTAAAATGATGAAATAAAAGCTATTTTTAATGTCTGATGACTAAAAATCAGAAAAACGTCCTAGTATCAGAACGTTTCGCTTTTATTTTTTAGTGGTTGCTGGTTTAGCTGCTGCTTGATCAGCTTTTTCAAGTTCTTTACCTTTTTTGATGATGTAATCATGCAAGTCTTGCTTGATTTGCGGATGGCCAAGACCATATTCAATCGTTGTCTCAACAAAACCAAATTTATCACCAACATCATACCGGCGGCCTGTGAATTCACGCGCAAAAACGCGTTGTGTTTTGTTAAGTGTTTCAATGGCATCTGTTAATTGAATTTCATTACCAGCACCCGGTGTTTGATTTTCTAAAATAGTGAAGATTTCAGGCGTTAAAAGATAACGACCGATGATTGCCAAATCACTAGGTGCATCAGCAACCGCAGGTTTTTCAACGAAGTTAGCGACATTATAGAGGCCTTTTTCGACTTCACCTTCAGGGGCAATGACACCGTATTTATCAACATCTTGATGCGGCACTTTCATGACAGCAATGGTTGACGCATGTGTTTTTTCATAGTCATTAATGAGTTGTTTCGTTAAAGGCAGGTCTGATTCCATTAAATCATCACCGAGCATGACAACAAATGGTTCTTCGCCGATAAAGGACTTGGCTTGCAAGACAGCGTGTCCCAAACCTTTAGGATGGCTTTGACGGATGAAGTGCAAGTTGATATCTGTTGTCTCTTCGACAAGTTTCAACAAATCATCCTTACCTTTTTCCTTAAGTGCCATTTCAAGTTCGATATTAGAGTCAAAATGGTCCTCAATGGGGCGTTTTGCTTTACCTGTGACAATCAGAATGTCTTCAATACCTGACTTGAGGGCTTCCTCAACGATAAATTGAATCGTTGGTTTGTCCACAATCGGTAGCATTTCTTTAGCGAGCGCTTTAGTAGCGGGTAAGAAACGGGTGCCGAGCCCAGCAGCAGGAATGACAGCTTTACGAACCTTTTTAGTTAAACAATCATCTTTCATCATCTTAATTCAATCCTTTAATCTCTATAATATATTCATTCTCGGGACGACCTTCACGGCGCATCAATTTGATGATACTTTCCCGAATATCCGCATCTTGATAAATCACATTATAAATGGTGTCAACGATTGGCATGTCGACAGACAACATCTCAGCTAACTCATGGGCCACTTTTGTGGTTGACACACCCTCGATGACCATGCCCATGTTGGCTTCGATATCTGCGAGTTTTTCGCCACGGCCTAAGGCATCACCCGCACGCCAGTTGCGTGAGTGAATCGACGTGCCTGTGACAATCAAATCACCAACACCTGATAAACCGATGTAGGTCATGGGATTAGCACCCATGGCCACACCGAGACGGGTAATTTCGGCAAGGCCACGGGTAATAATTGCTGCTTTGGCATTGTCTCCAAAACCGAGACCGTGTAAGGCGCCTGCGCCGACAGCGATGACATTTTTCAAAGCCGCCGCTGTTTCCACACCGATGACATCATCATTCGTATAGAGTCTGAAATAGTCGTTGCTAAAAAGTTCTTGAACATATTTGGCATCTTCAAGGTTCTTAGAAGCCGCCGTGATCAAGGTTAAGTCACGGACAATGGTTTCTTCTGCGTGAGAAGGGCCAGAAACGACGACAACTTCAGAACGCAAGTCAGCGGGGATTTCTTCTTCCAAGATCGTCGAAATGCGTTCATGTGTGCCCTGCTCTAAACCTTTAGAAGCATGCATAACCACGACTTTGTGATCCAAAACGTCAGCGACTTGTTTGGCCACGAGCCGTGTGACTTTGGTTGGGACCACGAACAGAATCGCATCGACATCTGCAAGGGCAGCAGATAAGTTATCGTAACCAGTGATTTTATCGTCTAGGACAACCTCGCTAAAATAGCGGGTGTTGGTGTGTTTTTCATTGATTTCAGTAATTTGTTCAGGAACATTTCCCCAAATCCGAACTTCATGACCATTGTCGTTGAGAACTTGTGAGAGTGCAGTTCCCCATGAACCAGGGCCTAAGACGGCAATTTTCTTTTGAGTCATAATACCTCCAATTGTATTCCATTTCATTTTAGCACATTCCCATACAAAAATCATACTCTAGACTGAGAATTGCAGGAGAAAATATGCTAAAATAGAGTTATGAAATACATAACAATATTGATAATAATAGTGGTGGTGCTCGTTTTGTGGTTAATACATGATTATAAAAAAAGTAAAAAAAATCCAAATTTAATTGAAACCTATCATGAAAAAGGGTTGTCGGATCAAGACATCACCATTTTTCGTGAGACCATGCAGGATGCTAAAGGTCAAATCAAAATTTGGGAAACCGCTGTTAAGCGTGATTCTGAGTTACAAATCATTGAAAATGTCACGGGCGGTCTCAAGAGCGCTAAAAAACTCTTTCAACTGATTGTGAAGCAGCCGAAAATGGCCTTGACCAATCATGATTTTCTCTATAAACAGTTGCCAACTATGGTTGACTTAACGGAGACCTATGACAATATTAAAAGTGTTGATAAATTCGATCAGGATTTAAAAATAGAGAGTCAAAAAGTGATTCGCAAGCTGTCTGAAAAAATTGCGAAAACGTATGAACTAGAACTGTCAGACGATATTGAAAAGATAAAAGATGAGGTAGAAAATGGCTAATGATATTTTGGATGATTTAATGACTGCTGACCAAGCCACCATCGTAGAAAATCCCCTGACACAGAGCGCGACGACTGGAAATGCTGTTGCGACCTTGTCAGAAGAAGAATTAGGAAAAGCAAAAGAGTTATCGAAGTCCCTGGATGAAAACAATTCCCAATCCGTGATTGAATATGGCTCGCTTGCCCAGAAAAAGATTGGTGATTTTTCACAGTCTGTTTTAAATAAAGTTCAAGCTAAAGATTTAGGCGAAGTGGGAACTGCTCTAACTGACTTAATGTACCAACTTCAAGATTCAAACCCTAACGATCTAGTGGCAGAAGACCCAGGCTTTTTCAAAAAAATATTTGGCAAGGTCAAAAAATCAATTTTTGAAATCACGCAAAAATATCAAAAATTGGGTGCTGGGATCGATAAAATTTCGATTAAGTTGACGCATGAGTACAAAGGTTTATTGGAAGACAATAAAACGTTGGAGACACTTTACGCTGAAAATTTGGATTATTTCCATGCGCTTAATGTTTATATTGCGGGTGCAGAACTAAAAATTAAGGAACTAGATCAAACCATTATCCCTCAAGCGAGAATTGAAGCTGAAAATACACCCGATAACGCCATTGCGGTTCAAAAGATTTCGGATTTGGAAAGCTATAAAAATCGCTTGGATAAACGTCAGTATGATCTGAAGTTAGCGCGTCAAATTACCATTCAACAGGCGCCACAAATTCGGATGATTCAAAATACCAACCAAGAATTGGCTGAAAAGATTCAAACCTCAATTAACACAGCCATTCCTTTATGGAAAAATCAGGTTGCCATTGCCCTGACACTCTTGAAACAAAAAGATGCCTTAACCAGTCAACGGATTGTCTCAAGTACGACCAATGACTTGTTAACCAAGAACTCTGAGATGTTGAAACAATCGTCTATTGAAGCGGCGCGTGAAAATGAACGGGGTGTGGTTGATATCGAGACGCTCAAAACAACTCAGGCTAATTTGATTGAAACGATTCAAGAAACGATGAATATTCAACGTGAAGGTGCGATCAAACGCCGTCAAGGGGAAGTTGAATTGGCCCAACTCGAAGCAGAAATTAAATCAAAATTATTGGAACTGTCCAATAAAGAGAAAAGCGAGTAAAAACTGTCTCGCTTTTTTTACATTTTAAAATTGGACTATACCATTTTTGACAAAGATGCAATAAAGGTGTAAAATAATAAGAAAGCGTCTAAAGAAAGAATAAATGAGGTAAAGTCAATGACAAGTTACTATATCAAAGCGGACAAGTTTTTCTATCCTTATGAGGTTAAAGTGGGTGGCTATTTAGAAGTAACTGCAGATGGGAAATTTGGCAAGCATAGCATGCAAGTGCCGGAGCAGGCTGAGATTTTGGATTATAGCGGTCAATTCATCGCACCAGGACTCGTCGATACACACGTGCATGGGTATGCGGGTGCTGATGTCATGGATAACGATAAAGATGGGATTGTCCACACCATGAGTGATGCCCTCTTGTCGACGGGTGTGACCTCATTTTTACCAACCGCTTTGACGGCTAGTTACGAACAATTGCGTGATATCTGTGAGACGATTGGTGGCCATTACACCGAAGCATCAGGTGCTAAAATTCAAGGGATTTTCTTTGAGGGGCCTTACTTTACTGAAAAATATAAAGGCGCACAAAACGCAGACTATATGCGCAACCCAAGTTTTGAAGAATTCCAAGGCTGGCAAGCTGCGGCTAAAGGGATGTTGCTAAAAATCGCTGTTGCCCCTGAACGTGAGGGCGTCGAAGATTTCATCTCTAACGTAACAGCAACGGGTACTAAAGTTGCCCTAGGCCATTCTGACGCGACTTATGAGCAAGCAGTCCGTGGTGCAGAAGCTGGTGCAAGCATCTGGGTTCACGCCTATAACGGCATGCGTGGTTTGACGCACCGTGAGCTCGGAATGGTTGGCGCAATCTATGAAATTCCGCATACCTATGCGGAGTTAATCTGTGATGGTCACCATGTCCATCCAAAGGCTTGTGACATTTTGATGAAACAAAAAGGCCACGATCACGTTGCCTTGATTACGGACTGTATGCGTGCCGGCGGGGAACCTAATGGCGACTATATGTTAGGGGAATATCCGGTTATTGTTGAAAATGGGACAGCCCGTCTAAAAGAGGGTGGTAATTTAGCAGGGTCTATCTTGAAACTCAAAGACGGCCTTAAAAACGTTGTTGAATGGGGCATTGCTTCACCTGAAGAAGCGGTGATGATGGCCACCCTCATTCCAGCCAAGTCTGTTGGCATCGATGACAAGTGCGGCCGGATTAAACCAGGCTTTGCAGCTGACTTTATCGTACTTCAAGAAAACCTTGAGTTGTCAGCGACTTATTTAAATGGTCAAAAGGTCTATTCTGCTTAAGTCTCAATCTAGTCACGAGCTGTGAGTGATTGACGGCTACGATGAAGAACTAGGAAAAGCGTGAGAGCGCTTTTTTTAGTTATCAGAAAATGAAAACGTTTTCTTTGATTTACCACTGACAAATTAAGATTAAACGTGGTATAATGATTAAGATAAAAACTTTGGAGGATTAGTATTCAAATGAAACGTATTGCCGTTTTAACCAGTGGTGGCGACGCCCCTGGTATGAATGCCGCTATTCGTGCCGTTGTTCGTAAAGCCATTTACGAAGGTATGGAAGTATTCGGTATTAACTATGGTTATGCTGGTATGGTTGCTGGCGACATATTCCCTTTGGCAAGTAGAGGAGTTGGCGGAAAAATTTCACAGGGTGGCACATTCTTGTACTCTGCACGTTTTCCTGAATTTGCTGAGCTTGAAGGTCAGCTTGCTGGTATTGAACAGCTTAAAAAACATGGTATCGAAGGTGTTGTTGTGATCGGTGGTGATGGGTCATACCATGGTGCAATGCGCTTAACAGAGCATGGCTTCCCAGCGATTGGTTTACCAGGAACGATTGATAACGATATCGTCGGTACTGACTATACCATTGGGTTTGATACTGCTGTGACAACGGCACTTGAAGCGATTGATAAAATCCGTGATACCTCTTCTTCACATAAACGCACGTTTATCGTTGAAGTGATGGGTCGTCACGCGGGTGATATCGCACTTTGGGCTGGTATTGGTGCTGGTGCTGATGAAATTATCATTCCTGAACATGATTTTGAAGTGAACGAATTAGTCGCTTCTATCAAAAATGGCTACAAAAATGGTAAAAATCACAACATCATCGTCCTTGCAGAAGGTGTGATGACTGGCGCAGAATTGGCAGAGAAAATCAAAGCTGCTGGTGATGATAGCGATCTTCGTGTTAGCACTTTGGGTCATATCCAACGTGGTGGGACGCCAACTGCTCGTGACCGTGTGCTGGCATCATGGATGGGCGCTCGTGCAGTAGAATTGCTTAAAGAAGGCCGTGGTGGTCTTGCTGTCGGTATTCATAACGAACAATTGGTCGAAAGTCCAATTTTGGGAACAGCAGAAGAAGGCGCTTTGTTTAGTCTTGACAATGGTAAAATCGTTGTCAATAATCCTCATAAAGCTAACCTTGATTTGTATAAACTTAACAAAGAAATTTCGTCTTAAGCATCAGATTAATTTTCTTTACTTCACTTGTTAACTTCACTGCGTAAGCAGTATCAGAGCATCTCTCGTTTGAGATGTTCTTCAATATTGGTGAAAGCCACTTAATTATAGAAGGAGTTCTATTAAAATGAACAAACGCGTAAAAATTGTTGCAACACTTGGACCAGCTGTTGAAATTCGTGGTGGTAAAAAATTCGGAGACGATGGCTACTGGGGTGAAAAACTCGACGTTGAAGCATCAGCACAAAAAATTGCTGAACTCATCAAAGAGGGCGCAAATGTTTTCCGTTTTAATTTCTCTCACGGTGACCACGCAGAGCAAGGCGAACGTATGAACGTTGTCCGTCGTGCTGAAGAAATCGCTAACCAAAAAGTTGGTTTCTTGCTTGACACAAAAGGTCCTGAAATCCGTACTGAATTGTTCGAAGGTGATGCTAAAGAATTCGAATACAAAACAGGCGACAAATTACGTGTTGCAACAAAACAAGGCCTGAAATCAACTCAAGATGTGATTGCTTTGAACGTTGCCGGTGGTCTTGACATTTTTGATAACGTTGAAATTGGTCAAACAATCCTTATCGATGATGGTAAACTTGGTTTAACACTTGCTGGTAAAGATGCTGCAACTCGCGAATTCGAAGTTGAAGTTCAAAATGATGGCGTTATTGCGAAACAAAAAGGCGTGAACATTCCGAACACTAAAATTCCTTTCCCAGCGCTTGCTGAACGCGATAACGCGGACATCCGTTTTGGTTTGGAACAAGGTTTGAACTTCATCGCCATTTCATTTGTACGTTCTGCTAAAGACGTGAACGAAGTGCGTGCCATCCTTGAAGAAACTGGTAACACACACGTTCAACTTTTCCCTAAAATCGAAAACCAACAAGGTATCGACAACATCGACGAAATCATTGCTGCTTCTGAAGGTATCATGATTGCCCGTGGTGATATGGGGATTGAAGTACCATTTGAAATGGTACCCGTTTACCAAAAACAAATCATCCAAAAAGTTAATGCTGCTGGTAAAGCAGTTATCACAGCAACTAACATGCTTGAAACCATGACTGATAAACCACGTGCAACACGTTCAGAAATCTCAGACGTTTTCAACGCAGTTATCGATGGTACTGATGCAACAATGCTTTCAGGCGAATCTGCTAACGGTAAATACCCAGTAGAATCAGTTCGCACAATGGCAACTGTTGACAAAAATGCGCAAGCACTTTTGAAAGAATATGGCCGTTTGTCATCAAACAAATTTGACCGCTCTAGCGTAACAGAAGTTGTGGCGTCAGCAGTTAAAGATGCAACAAACTCAATGGACATCAAATTGATTGTTGCTTTGACTGAGTCTGGTTCAACTGCACGTTTGATCTCTAAATACCGTCCTGATGCTGACATTTTGGCAGTCACTTTTGACGAAAAAGTTGAAAAATCACTCATGATTAACTGGGGTGTGATTCCAACCTTGACTGAAAAACCTTCATCAACTGATGACATGTTTGAAGTTGCTGAAAAAGCAGCCATTGAATCAGGTCTTGTAACATCTGGCGACAACATCATCATTGTTGCGGGTGTTCCAGTTGGTTCTGGCCGTACCAATACAATGCGTATCCGTACAGTTAAATAATCCAAATCAAATGAAAACTCACCAACGCTTATGTTGGCGAGTTTTTTGATGGTCCTTTGTCAAATCGTGTGGAAAAATTGTTTAAACGATTTATTGTAGCGACTTTTTTTATTTGACCCTCACTGACTGTCTAATAAAATTGTTCCAATTGTTGGAGCAATTTTTTGGTCTGCTCACCATTTCGAAGAGCAAGTCCGATTTTTTTGGCCTGGATAATATCGTAGTCAAATGTGAGGGGGAGTTGCGAGAGGTCATCTAGGCTAGTTCCTAACTGATGACGCGTGATCAAATCAGCAAAGGGTGAATTGGCTGGGAGGATCACGGGCAGCTCTGCAGCCAGGTACAAACTTAATTTATGGGGACTATTGAGCTGCTGATAGCTTTGATAGTGGGTTGTTTGGGAACTGTCACTGTCCCAGACGATGCCGATACCATCAGGCAGTTTAGCGGGTGCCGTGTCTTGTGGTAAAACGTCTTGCAGGTTTAGGGTAGGTGATACATCATCTGATGACCATTTTCTGGGAAGATTACCGAAAACTTGAATGGGCAAGGGGAAAGTTTTGAGCCAAGGCGCTTTTGTCAGGGTGCCTGCGAATAGGAGGTCTGATGTCAGTTTTCTGTCAGGGATTGGACTGTCGGTGAGGTAGTCGAAAAGGCCTAAAATGAAGGTCGGGACTGGAATCGAAAGGGCGTTGGCCATTTCATCAGTATGGACGACGAGTCCGTCAGCGCGCTCTAAAAGGGCGGACTCGCGGTCGCTATCTTGGCGCTCTGATAGGCGTAGGGGTTCGAAGTCGTGGATCAAAATGATGAATTTAGTGCCGGTTGCCTGAACTGCTTGCTGGAAATTTTCCTCAAAGGCTAGGGGCAGATAGCTAGGAAACTGATGGACAACGAGATCGGATGCAGTCAAGCCGACTGTGAGGTTAGTTGCATCGGTGTCTTGCATCGCGCGGTCTATCGCCAATTCCTGCCAGCCTTGACGCACTGCGATTTTCGCAATATCATCTTTGGGTTTGGTCGCACCGACGGGCATCCAGGGCTCGATTGTATGGGTCATATAATTCATATCTTTATTTTAACATGTTCCTTGCGTTTTAAGCTGCGAAAAATGTCGGTTGGCTTTGATAAAGGGGGCATTGCACTGCACGGTGCTATGATGGGGAGCATAAGTCCCTATCTTACATGATGGTAAAATAAGGCATTTTACGGTATAATTGTAGAAGTGAGTTGAAAAAGATGAGGTGAGATATGATTGCAGGAATTTGGGCAGAAGATGCGCAAGGTTTGATTGGCTCAAATGGTGTATTGCCATGGTTTTTGCCAGCTGAACTTCAACATTTCAAACAAACGACCATGGGTCAGGTCATTTTAATGGGACGTAAGACCTTTGAAGGCATGCACAAACGGGTGCTACCAGGTCGGACGACGATTGTCATGACACGGGATGAGACTTATCAAGTTGACCATGAAGCTGTCCTTGTCTTTCACAGTCCTGAAGCAGTCCTCGACTGGTATCAGGGACAAGCCCCTGATACAGCAAAAGACTTATATGTCACGGGGGGCGCAGAAATGTTTGTGGCGTTCAAGGCGTCATTTGATCAACTTTATCGGACAATTATCGCGGGTACATTTGCCGGAGATACTTATTTTCCGAAAGTGCTTGACATGGACAAGTTTAAGGAAGTCTCAAGTGTCACCCACCCTGCTGATGAAAAAAATGACTATGCCTTCACAGTCAAACAATATGAGAAAAAGAGATAATGGAAAAAACGATATTTGGTGTCTTTACGGCAGTTTTAGCTTGGATTTGTTTAGTCTGTGCGGTACAGTGTTTTCGTAAAAAGAAGTTTGGTCTAGCCATCCTCTTTTTACTCTGTGCCTTTACCAACCTAGTGAATTCAATTCATGCGGTTTATCAAACGCTATTTTAAGGCGTCAAAGTAGCCAAGTTACTGACGTTACTGAAGTTTAGAAGAAAGATTTAGGATAAAAGATAATGACAAATGAGATTTTTTGTTCATTTTGTGGTAAATCACAAGATGAAGTCAAGAAAATTATTGCGGGCAGCGATGTTTATATTTGTAATGAGTGTGTTGAGTTATCAATGGACATTTTGCGCGAAGAATTTAAAGGTGAGGGCCAAGCTGATATTTTAGAAAGCAAGACGCCTAAGGAACTGTTAGCCATCTTAAATGGCTATGTGATTGGTCAAGATACAGCTAAACGGGCGCTTTCTGTTGCAGTTTATAACCATTACAAGCGGATTAATTTTGTGGAAAGCAAGGAAAATGACGATGTTGAGCTCCAAAAATCAAATATTTTGATGATTGGCCCAACAGGTTCTGGTAAAACTTTCTTGGCGCAGACTTTAGCGCGTTCATTGAATGTGCCTTTTGCCATTGCGGATGCGACCAGCTTGACTGAAGCGGGTTATGTTGGTGAAGACGTGGAAAATATCCTACTCAAACTCTTGCAAGCCTCAGATTATAATGTTGCGCGTGCAGAACGTGGGATTATCTATGTCGATGAGATTGATAAGATTGCTAAAAAGTCTGAAAATGTCTCAATTACGCGTGATGTGTCAGGCGAAGGGGTTCAACAGGCTTTACTTAAAATTATCGAGGGAACCGTTGCCAGTGTGCCACCACAAGGCGGGCGTAAACATCCTAACCAAGAAATGATTCAGTTGGATACTAAAAATATTCTCTTTATCGTTGGGGGTGCTTTTGATGGGATTGAAGAAATCGTCAAACAGCGTTTAGGTGAAAAAATCATTGGCTTTGGTGCCAATAATAAGGCCTTAGGCGAAAATGATTCCTATATGCAGGAAATTGTGGCTGAAGATATTCAAAAATTTGGTTTAATTCCTGAATTTATCGGTCGATTACCAATCGTTGCGGCGCTTGAGCGCTTGACCAAAGATGACTTGGTTCATATCCTGACAGAGCCTAAAAATGCCCTCGTGAAACAATACCAGCGTCTCCTGAGTTTTGACGATGTTGCCTTAGAATTCGATGCTGGTGCTTTAGACGCCATTGCCGAAAAGGCGATTGAACGCAAGACGGGAGCACGTGGACTGCGTTCGATTATCGAAGAAGTGATGATGGATGTCATGTTCGAGGTGCCGAGCATGGCCAATGTGACAAAAGTCGTGATTACTGAGGAAGCTGTTCGAGGAACGGAAGAACCCCTAATCTTAGGCGCTTAAACGGTGCTTCATCATGTGGTCGATCGGTGATCACGGTATAGAAATGAGAAACATGAAATTTAATATTCACAATGTCAGCTTGACGATTTCAGCGGCATCCAGTAAACAATACCCTGAAACAGATATGCCAGAAATTGCCCTTGCCGGTCGTTCAAACGTTGGTAAATCAAGTTTTATCAATACTTTATTGAACCGTAAAAACTTCGCTCGGACGTCTGGTCGTCCTGGTAAAACACAGCTCCTTAACTTTTTTAATATCGATGATACCCTTCATTTTGTGGATGTGCCAGGTTATGGTTATGCTCGCGTTTCTAAAAAGGAACGTGAAAAATGGGGCGGGATGATTGAGGAATATTTGACAACACGTGCGAATTTGCGTGCGGTTGTGAGCTTGGTGGATATGCGCCATGAGCCATCAGCTGATGATGTTCAGATGTATGAGTTCCTCAAATACTATGAAATTCCAGTGATTTTGGTGGCGACCAAAGCAGATAAAATTCCACGCAGCAAATGGAACAAGCACGAAAGTATGATTAAGAGAACCTTGCAGTTCGATAGCACAGATGACTTTGTCATTTTTTCAAGTTTTGATAAAACTGGGTTAGATCAGGCTTGGCAAGTCATCGAAAGTTTCGTAGACTGAAATCAGGCGAATTTTTAAAAAATTATAGAAATGTTCTGAAAATTCTGCTATAATGACACTAATCATATTTTAAAGGAGCGTTAAAACACATGACAATCAACCTTGCTTTACTCGGATTTGGAACAGTAGCCAGTGGGATTCCCTTTTTGCTACAAGAAAATGGTGAAAAGATTACTGCAGCAGCGGGTACTGAAATTCAGATCGCTAAAGTTTTGGTCAAAGATGACGCTGAAAAAGATGCCCTTCTTGCGCAAGGTCATGCCTACCATTTTGTGACGGATATTTCGGCTATCTTAACCGATGAATCGATTGATATCGTGATTGAGTTGATGGGACGGATTGAGCCAGCAAAAACCTTTATCACACAGGCTTTACAGGCTAAAAAACATGTTGTGACTGCCAATAAAGATTTGTTGGCGATACATGGTGCAGACTTGCTTAAAGTTGCCAAAGACAATGGTGTTGCGCTTTATTACGAAGCAGCAGTCGCTGGTGGGATTCCGATTTTGCGTACCCTTGCAAATTCATACACGGCTGATAAAATTACTAAAATTCTCGGTGTTGTCAATGGGACTAGTAATTTCATGATGACTAAGATGGTCGATGAAGGCTGGACTTACGATGAAGCCTTAGCTGAGGCGAGTCGTCTAGGCTATGCAGAATCAGATCCGACCAATGATGTTGACGGCATTGACGCCGCCTATAAAATGGTGATTCTCAGTCAATTTGCTTTTGGGATGACCATCAAGTTTGAAGATGTGCGTCATGAAGGCATCCGAAATATCACGCCAGAAGATGTGAAGCTGGCGCAAAAATTAGGGTTTGTCATCAAATTAGTCGGTGAAATCGTTGAACGCCCTTCAGGGATTTACGCTGAGGTGGTGCCAACATTCTTACCGAAAGACCACCAATTAGCAACCGTCAATGGTGTCATGAACGCTGTCTTTGTTGAATCTATTGGGATTAATGAAGCCATGTTCTATGGTCCCGGTGCTGGTCAAAAACCAACGGCGACATCAGTTGTCGCTGATGTGATTGAATTGGCCAAAGGCATCAATAAAGGTGATGGCCTACCTGCCTTTAATACTTTTGCGCGCGAAACAGTCTACGCCACAAAAGAAGATTTGGTTGATAAGTACTATCTTGCCATTGAAACTGAAGATAAAGCAGGACAACTCTTGCATTTGGCAGAGCTTTTCCATGCAGAAAATGTCTCATTTGAACAAGTTTTCCAAGAAAACGTTGGCGAAAATCGCGCTAGCATTGCCATTATTTCGCACAAAATGGACTTGAACCAATATGATAGTTTAGTTGAGAAAATTTCAGCGTTGGATGGGTTCACGCTCCGCAACACGATTAAAGTAATTTAAGGGTAAGACAGATGACTTTGACAATATCAGTGCCGGCAACATCAGCCAATCTTGGCCCGGGATTCGACTCGGTTGGCCTTGCGGTTAATCTTTATTTGACGATTGAGGTCTTAGAGAAAGCAGACCACTGGAACATTCAGCATGATTTAGGTGAAGTAGTGCCTTCTGATGAACGCAATCTATTATTAGAGACTGCCTTAGAGGTTTGTCCAGATTTACAGCCACATAAAATTAAAATGGTTAGCGAAATTCCCTTGGCACGTGGTCTGGGGTCATCAAGCTCAGTGATTGTTGCTGGGATTGAACTAGCTAATCAGTTAGGGCAGCTTAACTTGTCAGCAGCTGACAAGTTAGCCATTGCGACAAAAATTGAAGGCCATCCAGATAATGTTGCGCCTGCGATTTTTGGGAATTTAGTCATTGCCAATAGCCTGGGTGCCAAGACAAATCATGTCACAGCACCAATGCCAGAGACGGGGCTACTTGCTTTCATTCCAGATTATGAACTGAAGACCAGTGATTCTCGTCAGGTGCTACCAAGTACCTTCACTTATCACGAAGCGGTTGCGGCGAGTGCGATTGCTAATGTCGCCATTGCAGCGCTTTTAACGGGTGATATGGTACTTGCAGGCCAACTGATGGCTGAGGATTTATTCCATGAAAGTTATCGTGGCAAGCTCGTGCCAGAGGTGGCGAAGATTCGTGAAATCGCTCACGCTGAAGGTGCCTATACGACATATTTATCGGGTGCTGGCCCAACGGTCATGGTCATGATGCCACTAGACAAATTAGCAACGATAAAATCAAGACTTGAAGCGCAAGGATTTTCAGGTCAATTATTAGCATTGACTGTGGATACGCAAGGGATTCAAGTATCCAAATAAATTAATGTATAAAATTAGGATTTTTACGGTCTTGTTCAGTCCTGAACACGTGAAAATTCTATTTTTAATTTGTAATCCATCTATTTTGCGTGACAGCAAGATGATGAAACAAAGGGGAAGATGTGAAAAAAGGATTAGGATTAGCGTTTGGCTCTTATATCGCTTGGGGATTTCTATCTATATTTTGGAAATTGCTGAGCGGTGTGGATGCCTATGAAGTATTTTCCTATCGGATGCTCTCAACGATGCTCACCATGTTGTTGTATTTTTTAGTATTTGGTAAAATGGGCAAATTAAAGACGGAGGTTTCGGGCCTACTTGCCAACAAATCGGAACTCCTCACGATGATCTTGGCGAGTTTTCTGATTTCAATTAACTGGCTG
The DNA here is from genome assembly GCA_047833645.1 of Lactococcus sp. GTDB lineage: Bacteria > Bacillota > Bacilli > Lactobacillales > Streptococcaceae > Pseudolactococcus. Next base: position 268,157 of record CP181259.1, on the reverse strand, counting down.
GTCTTTATCTACGCCGTTGGCCATCAGCAAGCGACAGCCGCTAGTTTGGGTTACTATATTAATCCGCTGTTTTCAGTTTTACTAGCCGTTGTTTTTCTCAAGGAGAGACTGGAAAACTTCACCAAACTATCACTTGTCCTCGCCCTAATCGGCGTCTTGATTTTAACGATTCAAAGTGGGCATTTACCGATCATCTCGATCTTATTGCCGGTGACATTTGGCACCTATGGCTTGATTAAGAAAAATGTGACGCTTTCAAGTGATGTTGCCATGTTTGTCGAAACAATCGTTGTGACGCCCTTCGTTTTAGTTTTTCTCGTCTTTTTTGCCAAGCACACGCCAAGTGATTATACGATGGCACAGATTATCTATTTAATTCTGTCAGGTATTATTACGGCCATTCCCTTACTTTTGTTTGCAGAGGCACTGAAACAGGCCCCTCTCAACGTCGTTGGATTTGTCCAATATGTCAGTCCAACGATCCAATTGGCAGTGGCTATCTTCCTTTTCCATGAAGCGTTCAAACTGGAAAATCTCTATGGCTTCGCCGCCATTTGGCTTGCCATCATTGTCTTTATTATCGGGCAAGTTATCCTGATGAAAAAGGCTAAAAATATGGTAAAATAGTAGTGTTGTACCGTTGGTACACGCTATTTTTCATGCGATGGCTTGATGGCCTTGTACGAAGAAATTTTGATACGAAAAGAGTAATGATGCTAACTAAAAATGAGCTACTTGAAAAATTACCGGAATTGGCTGTTAAATATGATGAACCGCTCTCGAACTATACTTACACAGAAGTAGGGGGACCAGCGGATTTTCTAGCTTTTCCGACAGATAAATATGAGTTGCAAAAACTGATCAAACTCGCCAACGAGACTCAAACGCCTTTTCTCGTCTTGGGCAATGCCAGTAACCTCATCGTTCGTAACGGCGGGATTCGTGGCGTCGTTATTCTCCTTGAAAAGATGGATAAGATTCGTGCCAATGGTTATGTGATTGAAGCGCAGGCAGGTGCTAGTTTAATCGATACCACACAAGTCGCTTTAAAAAATTCATTGACTGGCTTTGAATTCGCCTGTGGTATTCCAGGGTCAGTTGGCGGTGCTGTCTTCATGAACGCAGGTGCCTATGGAGGAGAAATTGCGACCGTCTTATCTAGCGTTCAAGTCATGGATCAATCAGGGGAGATTTTCGTGATTTCTAGCGAAGACATGCAGTTTGGCTATCGAAAATCAGTCCTTCAAAGCCAACACTATATTGCTTTATCTGCAAAATTTTCACTCAAAAATGGGGATTATGATTTGATTAAAGCTGAAATGAATCGCTTAACCCACTTGCGAGAATTGAAACAGCCGCTTGAATTTCCGAGCTGTGGCTCTGTCTTTAAAAGACCTGTTGGCTATTTTGCTGGTCAATTGATTCAAGATGCAGGTTTACAAGGTCATCAAATCGGTGGCGTACAAGTGTCTACCAAGCACGCAGGCTTTATGGTCAACGTCGATAAGGGCACTGCCAAAGACTACGAAGACTTGATTGCTTACGTCATTGCACAAGTTAAAGCGACGTCTGGTATCACATTAGAGCCAGAAGTTCGAATTTTAGGAGAAGAAAAAATTGACGACTAACCCCATCATCGCGTTTAAACACGTGTCTAAATCTTTTGAAGACAATGGTCAACTCATACTCAGGGACATCAACTTTGAGTTGGAAGCGGGGAAATTTTATACCCTGCTTGGTGCCTCAGGGTCAGGTAAATCAACGATCCTGAATATTATTGCTGGTTTAACGGATGCCACGACAGGTGATATTTACCTTGATGATGAACGCATCAATGATGTGCCAATCAATCAACGTGATGTGCATACCGTTTTCCAAAATTATGCCCTCTTACCTCATAAAAATGTCTTTGATAATATTGCCTTTCCTTTGAAAATTCGGAAAGTTGATAAAGCACAGATTGAAAAACGCGTGCTAGAAGCGCTTAAAATGGTGCGATTGACTGGGTTTGAAAACCGTCATATTCAAAAATTGTCTGGTGGTCAACGCCAACGTGTGGCGATTGCCAGAGCCATTGTCAATCAACCCAAAGTGGTCTTACTTGACGAACCTTTAAGCGCCCTTGACTTGAAACTGCGGACTGAAATGCAATATGAACTGCGTGCCTTGCAACGAAAACTAGGCATTACCTTTGTTTTTGTGACGCATGATCAAGAAGAAGCCCTAGCCATGAGTGACTGGATTTTCATCATAAATGATGGCGAAATCGTCCAATCAGGGACACCAGTTGATATTTATGATGAGCCCATTAATCGTTTTGTGGCGAATTTTATTGGTGAGTCTAATATTGTTTCCGGTATCATGATCGATGACTATCTGGTCGAGTTTAATGGCAAACGATTTGAGTCCGTCGATGGTGGGATGAGAAAAAATGAACCGGTTGAAGTTGTGATTCGGCCAGAAGATTTGAGATTAACCCTGCCAGATGAAGGTAAATTAATCGTTAAAGTTCAGACCCAGCTCTTTCGTGGTGTCCATTATGAAATCATTGCGGTGGATGAGCTCGGTCAAGAGTGGATGATTCACTCAACGCGACGTGCCATTGTTGGTGAAGTCATCGGTCTTAATTTTGAACCAGAAGACATTCATATCATGCGCCTTAATGAAACAGAAGAAGAATTTGATGCGCGGATCGAAGAATATGTGGACGAAGAAGTTGTCGAAGCTGGTTTGATCAATGCCATCGAAGAAGAAAACATCAAAGACTAAAAAAGGGAGAGTTTAGTCTTAACTCAGGGTTAAATTTTAGCGTGGTATCAGTCATCAGCAGTTGATTCAGTCTAGTCGCTGATTTTAGCTGAGTTTATAGGGGGAATAATGGGAAAATATATTGAAGTACCAGATACACTAGCAGAAACACTAACTGGTGACGAAGCAGGGTTGATTTTAGAAGCGGTTGATAATGGCTTTGCTATCAAATTAAAAAGTGCCACAGATAATAATCGTCAAAATTTTTCTTTGCGCCATCTCTTGCTTCCTAGTCTATTGGCTTGGTTAATGGGGCTAATCACTTTCTTATTAACTCAAAAATCACAAATTTCTTTCACAGGAGATGATCTGATTTCTGTTGCCCATGTGAGCACCGTTTTCGGTATCCTGACGGGATTTGTTTCCTTTATTTTAGCCTATCGCAAAACACCCCATGCCTTGGCTAGGCAATCATGGTTCACCAAAGCGCGAGAAACCTTGACTTTAGCTTTGACCTACACCTTAGTGACTTTAGCAGTTACAGTCATTATCTTTTATATTATGCGCCGTACCTTTAGTGGCGTTAGTTTTGATCCTGTGACTGCCTCATTATTTGTTCTAGCCTTTTCAGCGATGATCAATTTTGTCCTCATTTCTTCAGCTGTTTCTGTCAAGGTCTCCAATTTAATCGCGATGCTATTTGTTACCTTTATTGGCGGTGTCCTTGTTGCCATGGCCTTGAATAATCAGCGTGATTGGTGGCAATTTAATTTTAGTTTTCTTGGGACCTATGAGGCGAAAAGACATTGGGAATTTAACTTGACCCTGATTTTCTCAGCCTTGATTTTATTAACGATTACAGATTATTTGTTTTCAGAATTCTCACGTAGTGCCTACTATACGAAAAAAAGTGCTGTTGTGCGAGTTTTCTATTATTTGATTGCTGTCTTGATTGCTTGCGTTGGGATTTTCCCTGCGAACAGCTATTCTTGGACGATGACGGTTCATAATTTGTCAGCCTTTGGTATTGTTGTTTGTATTATTGTTTTAATCCTCCTTTTGAAATGGCTGATTCCTGATATTTCAAAAGAGTTTCTCGTCTTCTCTGCCATCACACTTGGCCTCTTAGTATTATCTGCTTTTCTATTTTTAGGTGTTCATTATTTGTCGCTGACATTTTTTGAAATCATCGCCTTTGTTGTTGCCTTTATCTGGCTAGTGATGTTGATTAATGCGATTCAAGACTTATCGCAATCCCATCGTCGCTGGCATCTTAAACTTGTCGATATGACACCAGAAGAAACATTATGACTAAAAAAAATCACTTAACTGCTATTCCCTATGTGCTCTGGCTCTTCTTATTTGTCCTAGCACCTATCGCTTTGCTGGTTTATAAATCCTTTTTCGATATTGACGGCAATGCGACCTTGGCCAATTATGGGACGTATTTTACCAGCTGGACTTATCTGAAAATGTCGGTTAACTCCGTCATTTACGCGGCGATTATCACAGCCGTTACCCTTGTGATTAGCTATCCAACGGCCTATTTTTTGACCAAATTAAATCATAAACAACTGTGGTTGATGCTGATTATCTTGCCGACTTGGATCAACCTCTTGCTCAAAGCCTATGCCTTTATTGGTATTTTCGGCCAATCGGGTGCAGTGAATGGCTTCCTTAACTTTATGGGATTGGGCAGCCAACAAATCCTCTTTACCGATTTCTCCTTCATCTTTGTTGCGGCTTATATCGAAATTCCTTTTATGGTCTTACCGATTTTTAATGCCATTGATGAGATTGACGGTGATTTAATCAAGGCTGGCTATGATCTAGGCACAACGCGACTTCAAAATTTTTCACAGATTATTTTTCCGCTCTCCATGAATGGGGTTAGATCTGGTGTTCAAGCCGTCTTTATTCCAAGTCTGAGCTTGTTCATGCTGACGCGTTTGATCGGTGGGAATCGCGTGATTACTTTGGGGACGGCCATCGAGGAACATTTTCTTGTGACTCAAAACTGGGGCATGGGCGCGACGATCGGTATGGTGCTGATCATTACCATGTTTGTGGTCATGTTCTTGACACGGGAGAGAGGGGGTAAAGCATGAAGCGACGTTTTAAATTTGAAAATGCTTATTTGATTTTCGTCTTTGCCCTTTTGTATCTGCCGATTTTCTACTTAATATTCTACGCCTTTAATCAAAATGGCAATATGAATGCCTTTACCGGCTTTACTTTGGAACATTTCCAGGCCCTATTTGTGGATAGTCGTTTAATCTTAATTGTCGTGCAAACTTTTTTACTAGCCTTTTTATCAGCCTTTATCGCGACGATTATCGGAACTTTTGGGGCGATCTATATCCATCAAGCTAAGCAGAAGCGTCAGAATACGATTTTATCCTTGAACAATGTCTTGCTGGTTTCGCCAGATGTCATGATTGGGGCAAGCTTTCTGATTTTGCTTACCTCAATCGGGTTTAAATTAGGCTTTGCGTCAGTTTTAATGGCGCACATTGCCTTCTCGATACCTATCGTTGTACTGATGGTCTTACCTCGTTTGCAGGAAATGGATCAGGATATGATCAATGCTGCCTACGATTTGGGCGCGACCCAGCGCCAAACGATGATGGAAGTCGTGCTACCATTTTTAACCCCAGGGATTATCGCCGGCTTCTTCATGGCCTTTACCTATTCCTTGGATGATTTTGCGGTGACTTTCTTTGTGACTGGCAATGGCTTCTCGACTTTGTCTGTCGAAATCTACTCGCGCGCACGTCATGGTATCTCACTTGAGATCAATGCTTTATCAGCGCTAGTGTTTATGCTTTCAATTTTGCTTGTAATCGGGTATTATATGATTATGAGGAGTGCGGATGAGGAAAAATAACTTTACCCAGAAAATCATCTTCATGACCATCATGCTAGTGGCTTTAGCTGGTGTTTTCGGCTTTTTCAAATGGCAAGGTGATCACAAAGCTGATCAAGCAGTATCGAAAATTACCTGGCAGGATCATACCTACATTTATGATCAGGCTGATTTACTGTCAGATGCGACAGAAAATAGCTTAAATCATCAACTAGAAAACCTGGATGTGATCAAGAAAGCACAGATCATCGTTCTGACAGTTGATAATTTGAAAAATAAAACGATTCAAGAATACGCCAATACGGTCTTTAACCAAACTGGTATTGGCGATAAGGAGTCGGATAACGGCTTACTCATGCTGATTGCCAAGGATGAGAAAAAAGTATGGGTGGAGGTTGGTCAAGGACTCGAAGGTGAGTTAAATGATGGCAAGGTTGGTCGAATTTTAGACACTGACTTTGTCCCCTACCGTGCTAAAGATGATTACGATAGCGCAGTCAGCAAAACTCTCACGGCATTTTCAGATGTTTTAACTGGTCATGTCACCAGTGATGACGCATCTAGAGAAACTCCCCAAAATAGCGATCAAAACGGCTATAAGGATGAGGCAGATACATCTGACCAATCTGAAGGGAGTTCACTGGGCGGCTTAATCCTTGTCGGTATCATCCTCGTTTTTGTGTTTGGCATGATCTTGACCGGTCATGGTGATGTTTTACTTTGGATCCTCCTTGCAATTTTCAATAATCGTGGGGGTGGTTCAGGCGGTTATGGCGGTGGCTCTGGTGGGTCATCAGGTGGCGGCGGCTTTGGTGGCGGTTCTTCATCAGGTGGCGGCGCTGGTCGATAATATAGAAAAGAGAAAAAAGATGAATTTTATTAAGAAAAATAGCCTTGTTGTTGGTATCTTAGCAGTACTAGTCATTGCGATCGTTGCCTTTTTCAGCATTGGCAATGGAATTGCGAAAGAAGAAAATAGTGTGGATTCAGCCTATGCTGATATTGATACACAGTTGCAACGCCGAAATGACTTGATCCCTAACTTAGTTGAAACAGTTAAAGGGTATGCAGCGCATGAAGAGAAAGTCTTTACGGCGATTTCGACTGCCCAAAGTGCCATGAGCAAAGCTGAAACAGTTACTGATACAGCCGCAGCCAGCAACCAAATGAGCTCTGCTTTGAATGGTTTGCTACGCTTACAAGTGAGCTATCCTGATATCAAGGCAGACAAACAATTCACGCAGTTAGCAGATGAATTGGCTGGTACTGAAAACCGTATCGCGGTGGCACGGACACGTTATAACGATGTCGTGAAATCTTACAATACGAAAGTGTCACTTTTCCCAACGTCTATTGTCGCAGGGATGCGTGGCGCAAGTAAAAAAGACTACTTTAAAGCTGCTGATGCTGCTAAAGACGCACCAAGTGTTAATTTTGGTGATAGCAGTAAATAAATGAAAAGATTAGTCTATTTTATGGGTGGCGTCCTCGCCATTATTGCTGTGCTTGGGGTCTTATCCGTTAAATTGTCCGCGGATAGCGGCAGTTCTGCGATTAATAACCAGCTTACCATTTACAACTGGGGCGATTACATCGATGAAAGTTTACTGAAAAGTTTCGAAAAAGAGACGGGTTACAAGGTTAACTATGTGACGTTCGATTCGAACGAGGCCATGTACACGAAGATTAAGCAGGGTGGCACGACTTATGATATCGCGATCCCGAGTGAGTACATGATCGATAAGATGAAGTCGGAGAAGCTGTTAAATAAACTTGATCATTCTAAAATTAAAGGGTTGGAGAATATCGATCCTCGGTTTTTGAATCAAAGTTTCGACAAAGATAATGCCTACTCGATTCCTTATTTCTGGGGGACGCTTGGGATTACTTATAATGATGAGAAGGTTAAAACACCACCTGAACATTGGCGGGATTTATGGTCGCCTGATTATAAAAACAATCTGATGTTGATTGATGGTGCGCGTGAAATCATCGGACTTGCCCTTAATGAGCAAGGGGATAGCGTCAATTCGAAGGATATGGGGCAGTTGAATAAGGCCTATAATCATCTTAAGTCATTGACGCCTAACGTCAAAGCCATTGTGGCTGATGAAATCAAGCAATATATGATTAATAATGAAGCTGCGGCTGCGGTTACTTTTTCAGGAGAAGCGTCTGAAATGGTGAGCGAAAATGAGCATCTGCATTATGTTGTGCCAAACGAAGGTTCAAATCTCTGGTTTGATAATATCGTGATTCCTAAGACAGCGAAAAATTATGATGCGGCTTATGCCTTTATCAATTATATGCTGAAACCTGAAATTGCAGCTAAAAATGCAGAATATGTTGGCTATGCCACACCAAATATGAAAGCCGAGGTTATACTGCCTAAGGAAATCACGTCAGATAGAGCTTTCTATCCAGATGAGAAGGCCATGAAGCATTTGGAAGTTTATCAAAATCTTGGCCCTGAATATCTCGGAATTTACAATGATTTATTTTTGGAGTTTAAGATGTATCGGAAGTAGGTGATAAGATGACCTCTGATTTAATGAAAATACCTGGCATCGGTGTCAAGATGTCAGAACACCTGATCAAAGCTGGCTTTCCAACAATTGCCTCTCTGCGAGGCCACAGCCCAGAAGATATCTATGCTGCGGATTGTTTGGCGCAAGGACTGGGTGAAGGTGAGTTAGATCGATGTGTGCTCTATACTTACCGCTTAGCCGTGACCTATGCGGATCATGATGGCCAACTGCCTGCTGATAAACAAAATTGGTGGGATTGGAAGGATTGATAATTAAAAAAATTGCCGAGGAGACTCGGTTTTTTTTTGATGACCGATGGCACGACGCACACAAAGATGTGATATAATGAGGTCATGACTAATTTTAATAAAAATGATATTTTTGAAGTTCAAGTAATAGATTTGACCCACGAAGGCGCGGGTGTCGTGAAGATTGACGGCTATCCGTTTTTTGTCGAGAATGCCCTACCTGGTGAGATGATTGAGATGCGCGTCTTGAAAACAAGTAAGAAATTCGGATTTGGTAAGGTTGAAACTTACCTCACAACTTCTGAGCACCGCGTCACAGATATCAATCTTGATTACCTGCGAACAGGCATTGCTGATTTTGGCCATTTAGCCTATGCTGAGCAATTGAAATTCAAACGCAAGCAGATTGTCGAGCTGCTCTCTAAAACAGCGCACAAGGCCGATTTTCCACTCCTAGAGGCTATTCCTAGCCCAGACGTTACAAAGTACCGCAATAAAGCTAGCATCCCTGTCCGCTCAGTTAACGGCGTTTTGGAAACTGGTTTCTTCCGCAAACATTCCCACACACTGGTTCCTGTGGAAGATTTCTTTATCCAACAGCCTGAAATTGATGAAGTTGTGATCGCAGTTCGTGACCTCTTACGAAAATTTGGCCTCAAAGCCTATAACGAAATTGAAAACACTGGTTTTGTTCGCAACGTTGTCGTCCGTCGTGCCCACGCGACTGGTGAAATCATGGTGATCTTCGTCACACGCAAGGCTTCCTTCTTCAAAGTTGACGGCCTTCTAAACGCACTGACCAAGCAATTCCCAGCCATCAAGTCGATCATGCAAAACGTCAACGCCTCTACTGGCAATAACATCTTCGGAAGTGACTGGAACCTCTTGTTTGGGCAAGATTTCATCACCGACATCATGTTAGAGCGCAAGTATGATATTTCTGCGCCCTCATTTTATCAGGTTAATACGCCTGCAGCAGAAGTCTTGTATGCTAAAGCAATCGAGTTTGCGGATTTGAACGCTGAGGATGTTGTGATTGATGCCTACTCAGGTATCGGAACGATTGGTTTATCGTTTGCTGACAAGGTCAAACACGTTTACGGCGTTGAAGTCGTAGAAGCGGCCGTTGAAAATGCGCGTAAGAATGCTGAGTTGAATGGTATTGACAATGTGACTTATGTAACGGGTAAAGCCGAGAAAGTCATGGGTGACTGGGTGACTGAAGGCGTGAAACCTGATGTCATTCTTGTCGATCCACCGCGCAAAGGCCTAGATGAGTCCTTTATCACGTCAGCTGCGAGCGTTGGCGCACGAAGCATTGTTTATATTTCCTGTAATGCCGCGACGTTTGCGCGTGATGTGGTGCGGTTTGAGGAATTGGGGTATGCGCTTGAGAAGGTGCAGCCTGTTGATTTGTTCCCGCAGACGCATCATATTGAGTTGGTTGGGTTGCTGACACGCGTAAAAGCTTAATATGCAAGAAGTTTTAGCGATTTCGGCTTTTGTCGGGATTGCTTTTTTGGTACAAAAATGATGGGTACATCAAAATAACATAAAGTACTAAAACAACTTTCGTGCTAAAATATAGTTGTGATTTTAGCATGAAAGTTGTCAGTGATAAGTTATAGAATTAAAGAGGATGATGAAATTTATAATCTGTATATGGACGGAACGGTATTTGGTGATGTTGCTAAACTAACTAAGCTGTTCGAGCTAATACTCGAAGAAGAATAAAAACCATAATTAAATACAAAAAACAATAAGCCTATATGAGTGATCAATTTCATTCTTGTAGGCTTTTTTTGATTTTTCCAGATTTAAGAATTACTTTTTTGACACCTATTGAGAAAAAATCGAATAATAAAAATACTATTTGTGAGTAATGTTTTTGAGGATTAACTCATGATATATTAGTTTTACTACTCACGATTATTATACTCGTAAGTAGTAAAAAACGCATTCGTTGATAATTTAAGATTTAGAGCATTTTCGACTATTATAGGGTTGTTTTTTGATAGAAATGAAAAATGTCAGAAACAAAATGCTTCTGACATCAATACTTATTCCAATTTTTCAATTTCATTTAGGGAACGTCCTTGTTCATCTTTCCAAGCATCTTTACCGTTAATAGCATAGCCTGTGACAAATGATGCGGCAGAAGAAGGACTGTTGAACAGCATGTCCTCAAGCAGAACAAAATTATCATCAAGATTTGCTCGTTCACGATCTTTCAGAGCTTTAGTAGGTACAGATTTTACAGTAGAGGATTTGATGTTACTCCCTTTTATAATAACAAAACCTTCATTAGTCTGCTTACCTTGAGCAATAATCTTCTCCTTCTTACCCTGCTTAAGGATTAGACTAAGTAAGGGTTCAGGAGTTGGTGCTAGAACAGTAGTTATTATTTCAGGCGACTCAATAATCGGCTCAAAAATTCGATAACCTAAGGCACCAATAACAATCTTGGCATAATCGATATATTCTTCAAGCTCTGATTCTTTTTCTTCTGTAACATGACCAAGACTTGGTTCATTGCTATTCTTTACGATGTAACGTTTGCTGTCGATTGCGAGTTTCGTAAATTGATTCTCAAGATAGCTTATTTCTGTTGGACCGAAGGTATTGTTAGTTGTCGTGAACGCTACTGCCTCCGTCCAATAATCTTTATCTGGATTTCGTTTATGTTCCTGAAGTCGGTTAAGAATGCCTTCGCCATTTTTGCGAGTACCAGCTTGCCCAATATAAACGATATTTTCCTACGTCTCATCTGACGTACTGAATAGAAAATAAACGCCACTCTGTTTCAAGTAGTCAATAGATTTTGCTTTTTCAAGTTCAGTTCTTGGAATTTTATAGGCTATCCCCGTCCAGTTTGCCAATGTACATTTGATACGACCTTTCGGAACACTATCCATCAGATACAGTTGAATTGTTTTACCTCTTGCCATAGTTTATCTCTCCTTGTAAGTACGCTTAAGGCTATTATAGCAGAGTAAACTGTAAATTAGGCGTTTAGGAAGATGTTTGTTACTAAATGTTAGTATATGATATAATTTAAAGTAACAAAAATATTGGAGAAATATTAATGATGTATCAAGAATTACTCAAAGCATTAGTAAAACCGGCCCTCTATGAAAAAACTGACACCTTATTTTGGAATGACCCACACATCGCCAAGTCGATGCTTGAGGCGCACTTGAATCCTGAACTTGAGGCCGCGAGTCGCAAGCCTGAAACGATTGATAAGGCAGTCGATTTCATTGAAACCTTGGTCTCAAAGGAAGCTAAGATTCTTGATATTGGTTGCGGACCTGGTCTTTATACGAAACGCTTATCTGATAAAGAGTTTAGGGCACCTCTAATAACTACCAATTAATTCACCTCTAAATGAAATTAGAAAAAAACACAGAAAACTAAGCATAGTCTACTGTGTTTTTCTTTATGTTACAGACGCCACTTGACTGTTTATTCTTATTTTAGACAGATTACCTCCATGTTTTGAGATTTAAACGTTTAACTTGTTCGTACCTCAATAAGTTATAAGTCAGATTTGTAAGGTCAGTATTTAAAACAGCTCGATCAAATCCAATAGAACGTAAACTAGAACCATGCATTGAATTTTCAACAAAGCCAAATACATGTTCAATACGGACACGTATTTTCGAAATGATTTTATTAAACATTTTATCGTCTGCCTTAAGAGATTTACAACGTGTGTTTTTAAGACAGGTAAAAAGTTCAGCACCTTTAGGTGTTGCTTGATTTTGATAAGCTGAGTCTGCTAAGGTGATCTCATCGGGATCAACAAGAACGCCTATTACTTGAGAATCATGCACATTTGCAGGCGTTGTTTGATAATTCTTTACGAATTTTGATTTGGTATCTATAGCAATATGATTTTTGTAGCCATAGTGTCTCTCATTACCTTTAATTGTCCAGCGAGCAGCTGTATCCTTCTGTGCTCTTTTGTTCTTCGTCCAATTCACTGGTACCCTATTTGCTTTAATCAATTCATTTTCGTCTTTTGGATTACGTTGTTTAGGCGCCTCTATGAATGTTGCATCAACAATCTGTCCTTTATGAGCGATCATCCCTTGTGATTCAAGTTTTTCTTGAAAGGCAGAAAAAAGCCAGTTTCCTCTATTAGATTTTGATAGCTGATTTCTAAAGTTCCAGATAGTCTTTGCGTCTGGTACCTTGTCATCAATCTTAAGGAATCTTCTAAACGAAATCCGGTCAATCATTTGATATTCCATTGCATCATCAGATAGATTGTATAAGCGTTGTAAAATTAGAATTTTCAACATTAAAACAAGGTCATAGGGCGGTCTACCACCATGAGATTTGTTTTTTAAATCATACTTAAAAATCCGGTTAAGAGTTGGGCGAAAACACTCGAAATCAACCACTTTTTCTAGCCGCTCAAGAGGGTCTCCTTTTAAACTTAATTTTTCAAGATAGTCGCTATCTCCAAATAAATTCATCTTCAATACCTCGTTAGCTTATTTTTAATCTATTATACCTCTTTTCATACGTTTTTAGAGGTGCCCTTTAATGTGACAGGCTTAGATTTTAGCGCTAACTCCATTGCGTATGCAAAAGCACACGATGCCAAGACAACCTATCTTGTACAGGATTATCTTGAAATGGACTTTGAAAATGAGTTTGATTTGATTACCTTTATTTATTGTGATTATGGTGCTTTAGTCCCTGAAGATAGAGAAAAGATTTTGAAAAATAGTTATCGAGCTTTAAAATCAGGTGGTCAATTATTGTTTGATGTTTTCACGAAATCCTCAGTTATGAGTCAAGCAAAAAGCCGTGAAATTGACATTTCTGATGGCCTTGGCTTTTGGAGTGGTCATCCTTATATTGCTTTACACGGACATTTCATCTATGATGAAGGTGTCATTGGTGATCGTTATGCGATTTATGAAGCCAATCAAAACCGCATCTTCAATATATGGACGGTTGGGTTTAGTGATGCTCAATTGCGTGATGAAGTAGAAAATACTGGTTTTAAGGTGCTGCAAACTTTCGGTGGGATAGAAGATCGACCATTCGATGAAAATGGCGAGCTTTTAGCCATGCTCGTAGAGAAATAGTAAATTAAGTCAACCCATACAAGCCTGGTTGATTTTTTTATTATCGCATCATCTTCAAAGTAGCTATCAAAGCCTATTAGTGTTAAAATATGGTTAGAAAACGAATCAGGAGTTTTTTTTCTATGAGCAAGGAAACGCAAGAGCTCACACGCAACCCGAATTTGGTAGCCTTTCAAACCAATCTATTGGCTGAGTATCGAGAAAAAAATAAAACGGCCAAAAAGGGGCAGACTCTATTTATCGGTAGTTCTATTATGGAACTTTTTCCCATCGAAAAATGGGAAGAGGCGGGTGAAGTCAAGTTTGAGAAGTATATTTACAACCGTGCTGTAAGGGCCACAACGACACAATTTGTCTTGGATCACATCACCACTCAAATTTTTGATTTAGCACCATCCAAAATTTTTATCAACATTGGCACCAATGACATTGGTTTCCAAGTAAAGTCTGAAATCTTTCATGAAAACTATGAAAAAATCATCAGACAAATACAGGCAACATTACCTGATGCTGAAATTTTTGTGTTGAAATATTATCCCGTGAACAATGTCGATTTTGGATCTGATCAAGATGAAGCTGTGCTGTTTGCGACGCGAAGTAACGCCTTGTTTAACTTAGCAAGCGAAAAAAATCAGAAGATGGCTCAGAAATTGGGTGTTCATTTTATTGATGTGAGTGAAGGTTTGGCTGATGAACATGGCAATCTGAAGAAAGCCTATACTTTTGATGGCGCACATCTTTTACCTGATGAGTGCAAGGTGATTCTTGAAAATTTAGCACCATATTTATAATTGAAATAAAAGATAAGGAGTCTGTATGACATTAGAAATAAACGAATTTGCTTCTGAAATATCTCAAATTGACGGGCTACAAATCATCCATGTCAAAACAGTGACCGATGATCGTGGCACAGTTAGGGAGCTTTATCGGGCAAGCGCACATGCTGATGTGCTGCCAGATACATTAAATCCGTGGCAACAAATCAATTTAACGCGAACCAAGCGTGGTGCTGTTCGGGGCCTTCACGGCGAAGCGATGTCGAAACTAGTGACCGTCGCTCACGGCTCTGCATTTGGCGTTTATGTTGATACAAGAGCAGATAGCAAAACGCTTGGGGCAGTCGTAACGGTCTATCTAACACCAGGTGTCCAAGTTTTTGTCCCACAAGGCGTCTGTAATGGTTTTCAGGCGCTAGATGACGATACAGAATACCTTTATTGCTTTGACAATGAATGGCGCCCCGGCATGTCCGGTGTCGCATTGACCCCGCTAGACCCTGAATTAGGCATTGAATGGCCAATTCCGATCGTGCTCGGTAATCTTGATCAGGTATCTGAAAAAGATGCTAAAGCCCCAACGCTTAAAGAATTAATTGAGTTTAATAAAGAAAATAAATCAAGTTTATAAAAAAATACTACTTACGATGATTAGAATCGCAAGTAGTCTTTTTTAGCTGATAGGCTTCATCTCGATAAATCCATGATAGCGTTGCTTTATTAGCTTAGACCAGTTCTCCAGGCCAAGCACCCGTCCCTTCCATGACATTTGTCACATCATACCCTTGAGCATACAAAAATTTGCAGGCTTGTACAGACCGGACGCCTGCTTGACAAATGATATGGTAGGGGGTATCTTTCGACAATAGTTTTTCATAGCCTTCAAATTCACTCAAAGGTAAGTTCACAGCACCTGGCACATGGCCATAGTCGAATTCATAGGCTTCTCGAACATCAATGATGTCGAGCTTTCCTTCTAGGCTTGCTTGATAAAAGTCTGATATAGTTATATTTTTATACATAGTTGATTTCCTCCGGTAGGACAGTTTGGTAGAGGGCGAAAGCGCCATCTAAATTTTTAACAGTAAAGCCTGCTTGTTTGAGTTGTCTCTCGGATAGATAACTCCGTAGGCCACTTTGGCAGCTGACAATGTAAGCTTGATCAGGGTCCAATTCTGACAATCTATCGCTCAAGTCGTTTAAAGGGATATGCAGAGCATTTGGAAAGCTACCTTGTTCAAGTTCGTGGGCTTGTCGAACGTCTAAAAGGCGATAGCCTTGTGCCAGATAGGAGTTGAGCTCATGCCATTGGATGTTGTCACTCAAGCCTTCTGCCAGATTCATAGCAGCATAACCTAGCATATTGATAGGGTCTTTGGCTGACCCAAAAGGTGGTGCATAAGTTAATTCAAGTTCAGGCAAATCAAAAATGGTTAAGTTTCCTTTGATAGCTGTTGCAATAATGTTGATACGCTTATCGACACCTTTCTCACCAATACCTTGTGCACCGTATATTTCCCCAGAATGGGGGTTAAAAATGAGCTTGAGGAGGAGATCTTTAGCACCCGGATAGTAGGCTGCATGATCTTTTCCAGTGATATGAACAACTGCTATGGGAAGGTTAGCTAATTTTGCCTGAGCTTCACTCAAACCAGTCGAAGCAGCAGTGAGCCCAAAAACACGGACAATAGCCGATCCGATACTGCCGCGATTGAAGCGGTTAATGCCCGCAAGGACATCTGCGACTTGACGGCCTTGACGATTGGCGGGAGAAGCTAGGGCGATTAGGGCGTCTTGTCCTGTGAGCTGCTGTTTGACGACAATTGCGTCACCAACGGCATAGACATCAGGCGCACCGGTTTGGTAATGATCGTCGACCAAAATACCCCCGCCTATACCGAGTTTGAGACCTGCGGCTTGTGCCAGGCTAGTTTCGGGTTGAACGCCGACTGACAAAATCGTCAAATCAGTAGTAACAACCTCGCCAGTATCTAGGACGATCTCGCGCCCAGCTGCTTGAAAGGCAAGGGCAGAAGCCGATGTTTTAACCGTCACACCAGATGCGATCAGTTCATTTTTGACATAAGCAGCCATTTCTATGTCAAGTGGTGGCAAGACTTGAGGCGCTTTCTCAATGAGGGTAACAGCTAAGCCCCGTTTGCTTAAGTTTTCAGCCATCTCGAGACCAATAAAACCAGCACCGATGACAACAGCCGTTTTAGTCTCAGGCGTGAGATGCGCCATGATGCGATCTAAATCCGGCACATTCCTTAAAGTAAACACATTTTGCGCTTGATCTAAGCCAGCGATCTCAGGGATAAAAGGCTTGGCACCTGGTGATAAGATGAGTTTGTCATAACTTTCGGTCCTCACTTTTCCCTCAAAACTAACTTGCAGTTCATGTTTTTCAGGGGAAATGCTAGTGACGTCATGCAAGGGTCTGACATCTAAGTTAAACCGTGCCTTTAAAGACTCTGGCGTTTGAAGGAGGAGTGCTGCTTTATGACTGATTTCACCTGAGACATAGTAGGGTAAACCACAGTTAGCAAAGGATACAAATGGTCCCTTATCAAAAACGATGATTTCAGCATCAGCCATTAAACGACGTAAGCGAGTTGCGGCTGACATACCACCAGCAACGCCACCAACGATAATAATTTTCATTTCATACCTCCTACCGTATAACCAGTCCATTGAGACATGCCACCTCGGATATTAGTGACATCATAACCTTTTTTATTAAGGATTTTAGTCGCTTGACGACTGCGCATACCAGATTGACAAATGACATAGACCTTGCTATCTTGACCTGAATAACGTCCGATTTCTGTTAAGGGCACATTTTTAGCTTGTTTGATATGCCCCGACTGGTATTCTTGCGGTGTGCGAACATCCAGTAGTGTTATAGGCTTCGCTAATTTCTTACTTAATTCCGTTATAGAAATTGAGGGTGTTTTTCTAAAAAAAGATAACATATTGTGGTCTCCTTATATACCTTATAGGGTATATAAAACACTATATCATCAGCTTTGTCAATAAAAATGATTGTCATTTTCATTTTACTAGACTTGACTAAAATACCCCTTATAGGTATAATAAAAGGTATTAAGCAATGTAAATTTAGTATATAAGGAGTCAAACATGTTAGAATCAGATAACCAAAAACAGATTATCAATCGCCTACGACGTGTTGAAGGGCAATTACGCGGCATTCAAAAAATGATTGCAGAAGAAAAAGACTGTGTCAATATCGTCACGCAGCTTAGTGCCGTTCGTTCAGGGATTGATCGTACCATGGGCATCATTGTGGCTGAAAATTTGAAGCAGTGCTTTGAACATCCGAATGACAATCCAGAAGAACAGCTGGAAAAAATGGAGCAGGCGATTCAGATGGTGATTAAAAAGTAGGAAAGGCCCAACGCTTTAAAAAATAATCAAAGTTTAGCATCACCAGGAGTATCATAATGAATACATCAAAAGAAGATTTAAAATAAATCCTAAGTTAATAGTGGAAATTAAAAAAGATACTACTTACGATTATAATAATCACGAGTAGTATCTTTTTGTGTAAACTTATTTATAAAATTTGTGAAAAGTTTATCGTACGTTTAATCGTGTTAAAATCAAGCAGTATTTTAGGTAAAAGTTTAGATTATCTTGGTGATTTTTAATTGATTGAAAAGCTGGAAGTTTTTTTACTTCTGGAGAAGCGTAAAGTTGACACGATATTTTTTTATTAAAAAAATAATATATAATTAGAGAAAATGGAAACAAATTGACTAAAAGTTAACATTTCATTATAACGAGGTATATAACTGACATTTAAACTTAAACAGGAAAACTCCTGTAAATGGACTTTTGTAGAAAGGTTGTGAGCAGGATGAAAGATTATTTCTTTACAAAACCAAGTAAGATTACTGAATCTGAAGATCGTAGCAAAGGGAGGTCTCTACTAAAAGAGATTTTGAGACTAGTTCGTATCTATTTTCTTCCATGGCTTGGTTTACATTACATCGCATTATATATTGGCATTATGATAACCTTTGATGGCGGCCTTCTCGCATATTTCAAACTCTTTGCCATGCCAAATGGATTTATGAGAGCCTTTGAGGTTATGTTTGATCTGTTCAAGAATCCGATTGCATATCTGTTATTTACCCTTGCTTCAGCATTTACAATTCCAATTATTTATGCAAGTAGTCGTCGAAAAGACAATCTCAGTGTGCGTGCCCTAGGCTTGGACAGAAATCATATGTGGCGAGAAATAATTTGTGGTTACTTTTCTGGTGTAACAATTGTGACTGCTTTCATGTTAGTATTAGTCGCACTGGGCGCTTCTATTAAGTTGAATAGTGACGTGTCTTGGTTGCTTATTGCGATATACTTTATTCTCTTTTTGTTACAAGGATTCAGCGAGGAACAGGCTTTTAGAGGCTACTTTATGACTGCTTTAGCTCGTAGGCAGTCATTGGCAGTGTCAATTATTATCAGCTCTGTTGCCTTTGCTTGTCTACACGTCTTTAGCGGAGCCGTTTCCGTTCTTACTTTTTTAAACCTGATGTTGTTTGGTGTTTTTTTCAGTCTGGTATTTATAAGGAGAGGCAGCATTTGGTTTGTCTCTGCATTTCATGCAGCATGGAATTTTATCTCGACCTGTATATTAAGTGATAGCTTGACTGGTGGGACTCTGTTTACTGTTGAAACAAAATCCATGAATCACCTTATAAATGGTGGTAGTTACGGAAACGAAGGGAGTATACTTATCACAGGTATCTTTGTTGTCGGTATTTTGATTTTGTTCATTATGCCTCGAAAGCAAGGAGAGTTTTAGTGAAAATAAAGCATTATTGATGTAACATTTGAAATTAAGATTTTTCATTAAGCCTTTTTGTTTGGTATTTTTGTGAGATGTTTCAATTAGATTATTACTATCGTCAAAAAAATCAGCAGCAATGATTTCATCCAAATAATTGCTATAAAGTGGTATAATGTGTGCTATATAAATTCTCACTAACCCTAGAAAAATACATGGCGTATATCTACTATACAAGTAATGATGGTCAGCTAGGATTTATATCAAAATGTAAAAAGGTGATTGACCTGACTCATAATGACGTGCGCCATATGCCAATGAAGCAACAGTTTAAGTCATATCCTTTATCCAAAAAGACAGGAAAAATATGTTCAAAGAAAACAGTATTAAACTCATGGGAACGGTGATCAGGTGTGGCGTTGCACATCCTTTTGGGGATACCTTGCTTACGGAAGCTTTTCGTAGATTGACTGATTATGAAAAAACATTCAGTGCAAATGATGACCAGTCTTTACTGATGACGATTAATCAGAATGCTGGGATAAAAGCGATTCAAGTGCCTGCTGAGCTATTTGAATTGATTGAAATGGGTAAAAAAGAAAGCCTCACAAGTGGTGGGCTGTTAAATATTGCGATTGGGCCATTGATTAAGCTCTGGCATATTGGTTTTAAGGACTCTCAGAAACCAAGTGATGACAAGATTAGACAGGTTTTGCCGCTGATTGATCCTGAGAAGATTCAGTTAGACAAGCAGCAACAGACAGTATTTTTACTTGTAAAAGGGATGGAGATTGATTTAGGGGCTTTAGCCAAAGGTTATTTCGCTGATAAAATCATGGCTTATTTCAAAAGTGAAAAGGCTACCTCAGGTTTCATTGACTTGGGTGGCAATGTTTTAACTTTCGGAGATTCTCCCAAAGATTCATCAGGTTTATGGAAAATTGGTATTCAAAATCCTGCCTTGCCACGAGGGAATAATGCCCTTGTTTTGAATTTAAAAAACTTGTCAGTTGTGACAAGTGGTATTTATGAACGAAAAATCAAAGCAGATGGACAAGTTTTTCACCATATTTTCGATAGTAAAACGGGATATCCGGTAGAAAATGACCTCGCAAGTTTGACGATCATTTCCGAAAAATCATTAGATGGCGAAATCTGGACGACGAAACTGTTTGGTAAAAAAGCAGCTGAGGTGATTCGTGAGTTAAACAACATCCCAAACATTGAAGCGATCGTCATTACAAAAGATAACCAAATGGCCAGTACGACAAACGCCTTAGCACAATTTTAAAGTAGTTTTGAAATAGCGTTTTTAAAGAAAGTAACGAATTCTAGCTCAATCGGGTCTAGAATTTTTTTGGTGTCATAGCTGATGAAATAATCCAAGGAAAGCAGTTCTAGCGGTAATTGATAGATATTAAACGGGCGATGATTATCAAAAACTTTAATGCTTTCAGCAAAAAATGTGAGCCCCGCATTCGCTTTCGCCAGATTGACGGCGGTAAAAATGTTGTTAGTCTCTAAAACGATATTGGGCTGAATTTTATACTTTTGCAATAAATAATCAACTTGCCGCCGGATGGCGGAGCCACGTTTGGTCAGCACCAAAGGCTCACTCAGCAAAGTTTTCATCGGAATGCATTCATCTGAGATTAAAAATTGCTGTGGTTGATAAAATGCTGAACACTCCGGTATCAATGCGTAATAACCATGTTTTCCGAAATGAATTGTTTTAAGGTTAGGAGAGATGGTCTCTGGATTTTGGCCGATGAAAAAATCAATCTTGCCGTTTAGGAGCTTCGACTCGTTACGCTCTGGCAAATCCTCGTGCAATTCGATGGTGACATCTGGATAAGCCTTAATGAAGTCTGGCAAAAAAAGGGGCAGCAAAAATGAGCCCAGACTGGATAGGACGCCTAAGTGGATCACTTTTTTACCGGGGTTGGTATATTGGAAGAATTGTTGTCGAAACTGTTCTTTTTTGTTTTCAGCAGCGACCAAATATTGATAATACAATTTACCTGCGGCTGTGAGTTGGAGTGGTGTCATTTCACGATTAATAATCTGAGCGCCTAGGTCAGATTCGATGCGTTTAATGGTTTGTGTTAAATGAGGCTGCGAGACATACAAATCTTTTGCTGCCTTGGTAAAATTACCGTGTTTTAATAGAATATCCAAGTAGTGTAAGGTTTGTTGAGAGTATAGTTCTGCCATATTATTCTCCTGTTTTGTCCATTATAACAAATTTGTTATGATTTGATAACAAGAAAACTATTTTACTTTTTAATTTGATAGCGCTAGAATTAAGTTAGTTAAGTCACAAACTTTGTAAGCGAATTCAAAGTTGTGCGGGAAGGAAATTGATATGAAACTTATCGGAATCGTCGGAACTAATTCTGACACCTCAACCAATCGCAAGTTATTGCTATTTATGAAAAAACACTTTGAAGAGACAGTGGAGATTGATGTTTGCGAAATTGCTGATATCCTAGCATTTGATGAACCAGATGATAAAAAAGCGCCACACGAGGTGCAGATTTTATCTGACAAAATCACAAATTCAGATGGCGTGATTATTGCAACACCTGAATATGACCATTCTATTCCGGCTGCTTTGAAGAGCGTTCTTGAATGGCTTTCTTATACAACAAGACCTTTGATTGATAAACCGGTGATGATTGTTGGTGCATCTCATGGCTCACTTGGCACATCACGCGCGCAAGCCCACCTCCGTCAAATCTTAGACGCACCAGAATTAAAGGCAAGAATTCTACCAGGCTCAGAATTTTTCTTAGGCCGTTCTCTAGAAGCGTTTAGTCAAGCTAATGACTTACTTTATGCTGATAAAGTAACAGAACTTGAAGGGGATTTTGCTGAATTTCTATCCTTCTTAAAAATCACAAATGAAATTAGCAGACAAAATCCTGAACAAACAGAGACTAAAAGACAATTTGTTTGGGAACATATAGACGGAGGCATGGCATAATGAAATTTGTTGGACTTGTTGGCACAAATGCCAAATCATCTTATAATCGTTTATTGTTACAATTCATGCAAACACATTTTAACGATAAAGCAGAAATCGAAATTTTAGAAATCAAAGACGTTCCCATGTTCAATGAATCAAAAGATGCGTCTTATTCACCTTTGATTCAAGACTTTAATCGGAAAATTGAAGACGCGGATGGCGTGATTATTGCAACGCCTGAGTACAACCACTCAATCCCTTCAAGTTTGAAGAGTCTCATCGAATGGTTGTCTTTCACTCTTCATCCGCTTGATGGCAAGCCAGTGATGATCGTTGGCGCATCGTTAGATGTGCAAGGCTCTTCTCGGGCCCAACTCCATTTGCGCCAAATTTTAGATGCACCTGGGGTGAATGCAGTTGTGATGCCGGGATATGAATTTTTGCTAGGACAAGCAAATCAGGCTTTTGATGCGACAGGTCAACTCAAAAACGAAGGCACGATTGACTTCCTTGAGAGCTGTTTCCTTCGATTTATGAAGTTCACTGAAGTCGCAAATATTCTCAATATTCCTGAAGAAGTGGTCTTTGAGGCTGGTGAATATGCGGTGACAACGCCTGGACACAATGGCGATTTACCAATGGTTGTTAAATTCAGTCAAGAAAAAATCGAGAACATCGACATTGATACTTCTGGCGAGTCTCAAGGGATTGCAGATGTCGTCTTTACACGAATTCCGACACAAATTATTGAAGGCCAAACGCTCAATGTTGATATTTTGTCAGGCGCCTCTGTGACAAGTAATGGTGTGCTTGATGGTGTGGCAAAAGCTGTGAAAATGGCAGGTGCCAATCCTGATACCTTGAGAAAACGTGCAAAAGCACCAAGCGCCCAATACCATGGAGATGAATCCTATGAAACAGATGTTGTGGTTGTCGGTGCTGGTGATGCTGGATTAGCTGCGGCAGCAAGTATCTTACAATAAGGTAAGCGCGTGATTGTTGTTGAGAAATTCCCAGCAGTCGGTGGCAATACCGTTCGTACTGGCGGGCCAATGAATGCGGCAGACCCAGTTTGGCAAAATACTTTTACAGCCAATGCTGGTGAGAGCCACACACTTCAAGAAATGGCCGCAATTGACGAAAGTCAAATCGATGCAGAATACTTGGAAGACTTTAGAGTCTTTAAAACACAAGTTGCAGCTTATCTCAGTGATATCGATGGTCAAACAGGTTATTTGTTTGATTCAGCTATTTTCCATCGACTGCAAACTTATTTCGGCGGCAAACGGACAGACCAACTTGGTAATGTCATCTATGGTCAATATGATTTAGTTAAAATCTTGACCGATCGTGCTTTAGAGTCTGTGAAATGGTTGGAAGAAATCGGCGTTGAATTTGACCAAAAAGAAGTGACGATGCCAGTTGGCGCACTGTGGCGTCGTGGTCACAAGCCATTGAAAAGTGAAGGCTACGCTTTCGTTTCTGCCTTGCAAACCTTTGTTGAAAATAATGGCGGAAAAATCATTACAGATACGCCAGTTGATGCTTTAATTATTGAAAATGGTAACGTCACAGGTATCGAAGGGACAGGATTAGCAGGAGGCAAGGTAACTGTTCGCGCCCAAGCAGTTATCCTAACAACCGGAGGTTTCGGTGCCAATACGCAAATGCTTAAAGCCTACAATACCTATTGGACAGATATTGATGATGACATTAAGACATCCAATTCACCTGCGATTACAGGTGACGGGATTATCTTAGGTCAAAGTGCTGGTGCAGATTTGACCGGGATGGGCTTCTCTCAAATGATGCCAGTATCTGACCCTGAAACCGGTGCTTTATTCAGTGGGCTACAAGTGCCACCTCAAAACTTTATCATGGTGAATACATCCGGTAAGCGCTTTGTCAATGAATATGGTAGCCGTGACCAATTAACTCAAGCAGCGATTGATAATGGTGGTTTATTCTATCTGATTGCGGATGAACATATCAAAAATACAGCTTATAATACCAGTCAAGAGAAAATTGATAGACAAGTTGAAAATGGCACGTTGTACAGAGCAGATACGCTTGAAGAGTTGGCTAAACAACTGTCAATTGACCCTGAAACCTTCGTGACAACGATTAACAACTATAATACCTACGTTGATCAAGGTGAAGATCCAGAATTTGGTAAAGACGTCTTTGATTTGAAAGTTGTCACAGCACCATTCTACGCGACACCAAGAAAACCAGCGGTTCACCATACCATGGGCGGTTTGAAAATTGATACTAAAACCCATGTTTTAGATCAGTCTGGCAAAATCATTTCAGGACTTTACGCAGCTGGTGAAGTAGCTGGTGGGATTCATGCCGGTAATCGCTTGGGTGGGAATTCCTTAACAGATATCTTCACCTTTGGCCGCATTGCAGGTAAAACTGTTGTTGTCGATAAGTTGACATAAGCCTTCATCGCATTATGCGATAAAAGACGGAGAAAAATATGAAACAGAATATGAACAGATGGCAAGTACTTATCGCCTCAACGGTGGTCTTACTTTGTACAGGGGCTATCTATGCCTTTAGCGTCTTTGCAGGACCACTAAGTGCGACAAAAAGTTGGGGTATGCCCGAAATTATGCTGGCTTTTACGATAAATTCAGCAGTCGCACCCATTCCCATGATTATAGGTGGCTTTTTCACAGACCGTGGTCTGGCAAAATGGTCGATTACAGTTGGTGGTCTCATGTTTGGTCTTGGCTTTTGCCTATCTGGTTTAGCAACAAGTCCAACCATGCTTTATCTGACTTATGGCCTTTTGGCAGGTATCGGTCAAGGTTTGGCTTACTCAGGTTGTCTGAGTAACACCATTAAACTTTTCCCTGATAAAAAAGGCCTTGCAGCAGGTATCATTACCGCTGGTATGGGTGGGGCTGCGATTATTGCGGCACCGATTGCCAATTTCTTTATCCAAAATTACGATGTCACTTTTGCCTTCCGAGTTTTAGGGATTGCTTATATGGTGATTATCCTCATCGCAAGTTTGTTTATCAAATCTGCATCAGGTAATCAGACAGCAAAAACTGCGCAACCTGTAGCAGGACAAGAAAAGCTTGATCAAGTCAATAAAAATTGGCTAGATATGCTGAAAACACCTACTTTTTATATCATTTTCTTAATGATGTTTACAGGCGCCTTCTCAGGCTTGATGATTGCGGCAAATGCCTCAGTGATCGGTCAGCAGATGTTTGGCTTAACCCCAACAACCGCAGCCTTTTATGTCAGTCTTTACTCTTTGAGTAACTGTTTAGGGCGCGTGATTTGGGGCACGGTCTCTGATAAATTAGGTCGAAATAATACCTTGTACATCATCCTGGGCGTGATTATCTTAGCCTTTGTCTTATTGTTGAGTCTCTCATCAGCAGCAGGCTTTGCAATCAGCCTCATGATTCTGGGCATCTGTTTTGGTGGTGTCATGGGGGTTTATCCGCCGCTCGTGATGGAAAACTATGGCCCAATTAATCAGGGTGTCAACTATGGTATTGTCTTTTGTGGTTATTCTGTTGCGGCTTTCTTCGGCCCTAAAATTGCTGTCAGCATTGCCAAGAGTAACCATGGGGATTTTTCAAAAGCCTTTTATGTGGCGATAGCAGTCGCTGTGGTTGGTCTCGTTTTGAATTTTGTTTACCAAAAGATGAAACAAGATAAAGTTACGAACTAATGTTTGGTAAGCGGATAAGACGTTGTGTCTTTAAGTGATTACAGTCGCTTAAGGGCACCGCGTCTTATTTTTTTGCTTTAACAGATAGAATGGCTGTGAAACAAGTGCATTGCTAATTCATCCCAAAAAAGATAGAATAAATTAACGCTAATCGCCAATCAAAAAGGAGAAAAATCATGACAATACCCAAACTGCAAGTCTATTTTTTATGTACAGGCAATTCATGTCGCAGTCAAATGGCCGAAGGCTATGCTAGAAAATACCATCCCGAATGGGACATTCAGAGCGCTGGTCTTGAAAAACATGGGCTAAATTCAAGAGCAGTCCAAACGATGGCTGATGATGGTCTGGATATCAGTCATCAAGTGTCAAATTTGATCGATGATGCTTATTTATTTAGCTCTGACTTGATCATCACCTTGTGCGGAGATGCCAATGATAAATGCCCGGTGACACCGCCTCATATTAAAAGAGTGCATTGGGATTTAGAAGATCCAGCCAAAATAATGGGGACTGAAGAAGAAATCGCGCAAGCATTTGCTAGAACGCGTGATTTAATCAAAACATACGTCCAAAATCTTGAATGATAAGTTTATAAACATGAAATCACCATTTTCTACCTTTAAAAACAGGATTAACTCGCTAAACCCATTATTTCTGTTATAATAGAACAGATAGTCGCATTGCCGACTTTTTATGAAGGAGAAATAAAGTGAATCAAACAACTAAAGAAAAGATGTTAGAAATCATCAAAAAGAAACAAGCCGGTGGTGGCCGTTCTAATCAAGAAACGCCGACCAAAAATGACCGGAAACATATGCGTAAAGGGCCAAAAATCTACAATAAATAATCAAAATTAGGGGAAAAGTAAGAGGGGGAGAAGCAATGACAAAAACACCAGTACCACATTTTTCAGGTAGACTTGGCAGCGATGCCTTTCCAATCGAAGCAGGCCGATATCGCTTAATTTGGAGCGACATTTGCCCTTGGAGCCAGCGCGTGGCGATCACGTGGCGATTATTAGGCTTGGAAGACTTAATTAGTGAAGGCAAGGTCAATCCAGTCATCACTGACAAAGGCTGGCAGTTTTCGCTTGACCCTGACCATCGTGACCCTGTTTTGGGGATTAGCTATATGATGGAACTCTATAAGGAAGTTGAACCAGACTATGCAGGCCGTGCGACGGTACCAGTCATTGTTGATGTTAAGACCCGTCAAATCGTTAATAATGAATCCTCAGAACTTATCGAACAGTTGGCAACGAATTTTTCTAACTTTACCAAAACTGATGCCCCTGATCTCTATCCTGAGCATCTCCGTGCCGACATTGATACCCTTAATGACGTGATTTTGGCTGATATTAATCAAGGCGTTTATAAGGTTAAATTAGCTAATAATCAGGCAGATTATGAAATTGCCTATCATCGTCTCTTTGATCGACTGGATGAGCTAGACGCGCGCCTTTCAGAGCGGCAATTCCTATTTGGTGATGAACTGACGCTTAGCGATATTCGTCTTTATGTCACACTGGCTCGCTTTGATGCGGCCTACTATTTTTATTTTCGTGCCAACCGCAACCGCTTGACAGATTTTCCAAATCTCTGGCGCTATGCGAAAGCACTCTATCAAATCCCTGCTTTTCGGGAAACGACAAACTTCGATGCCATCAAAAAGGGATTTGCCATGAGTAACTTAGAGGGCAATCCTAACCAGATCGTGCCTTTAGGCCCTGACACAAGTATTTGGGACAAATAAGCCAAACAAAAATGAGACTGGGACAAAAGTCCAAATTCGCTAGATTTTGGACACTGTTAAAATACAAAAACCGTATGAAATCAACGTTTTTAAAAACGAATTTCATGCGGTTTTCATATTTCTGAGACTTTTGTCCCAGCCTCATTTTTTATGTTTTAGTCAAAGACGTAGTCGTCATCACTCATAGCTTCAACTTGACCCAGTAGATACCCATTCCCAACTTGTGAGAAGAAGTCGTGGTTAACGGTACCCGTTGAGAGACCATTCATGACGATTGGATTGACATCTGACGCATTGTCAGGAAAGAGTGGATCAAATCCAAGGTTCATTAAAGCCTTGTTAGCATTATAACGCAAGAAAGTCTTCACTTCTTCAGACCAACCTAGAACACCATAGAGATCATCAGTGTAGATTTCTTCATTGGCATAGAGGTCATACAAAAGTTCGTAAGCCCAAGTTTTGAGTTTTTCTTGTTCATCGCTAGAGAGTTCATCATAGCCAAGCTGGAATTTATAGCCGATATAAGTGCCATGGACTGATTCATCACGGATGATTAATTTGATAATTTCTGCGACATTAGCCAGCTTGTTATTGCCCAAATAATACAAAGGGGTGTAGAAGCCGCTGTAGAAGAGGAAGGTTTCGAGAAAGACAGAAGCGATTTTTTTCTCAAGTGGCGTGCCATTTTTGTAAATGCTGTTGACTTTTTGCGCCTTGTACTGGAGATTTTCGTTGGTGTCGATCCAAGAGAAGATTTCGTCGATCTCTGTTTTGGTATTGAGCGTTGAGAAGATAGAGGAGTAAGATTTGGCGTGGACAGATTCCATGAATTGGATGTTGTTGAGGACGGCTTCCTCGTGTTGTGTCCGCGCATCGGCACGTAGAGAGTCCATCCCAGTGTCAGATTGGACGGTATCGAGCAGTGTCAAGCCACCAAAAACGTGGCTGACCAAGTTACGCTCAACGTCAGACAGGCTGCGCCAGTCGTCCAAGTCGTTTGAAAGTGGGATACGGGTGTCTAACCAAAATTGCTCAGTTAATTTTTCCCAAGTGGATTTATCTATTAAATCTTCGATATTATTCCAGTTGATAGCCTTGGTAAAGTTTGGATTAATCATTCAGTTTTCCGTTTCTAGTCAGATGCCGTCCCAAAGTCGGGCAGGCGTCCTATTTTAAAGTGCAACGCGATAAGCAGACTGCATGATAGATGGCAGTCTGCTTATTGATGATGGGCATTAAATCACACAAGATTCACATTGGTTGGCACCAACTTCATCACCGTTGTCGGTAAAGGTGCGGATGTAGTAAATTGATTTAACACCTTTATGGTGGGCATAATTACGGAGGATGTTTAGATCACGCGTTGTTTGCTTGGTATCTGTTTTCCATTCGTAAAGGCCGACAGGCATTTCGCTACGCAAGAACAGGGTCATTGACAAGCCTTGGTCAACGTGTTTCGTCGCCGCAGCATAGACATCAATCACACGACGCATATCCATATCGTAAGCGCTCGTATAGTAAGGAATCGTATCCGTCGCTAAATCGCGCGCAGGATAGTAGATCTTACCTGTTTTCTTTTCTTGGCGTTCTTCGATGCGTTGGGTAATGGGGTGAATACTTGCAGAAACGTCGTTGATATATGAAATCGAACCATTTGGTGCCACTGCAAGACGGTTTTGGTGGTAAAGACCGTGTGTCATGACATTTTGACGCAGTTCACGCCAATCATCAGCAGTCGGAATATGAATGCCTTCGAATAAAGTCGCAACCTTATCAGAGAGTTCTTTATCTTCGATATATTGCTCGAAATAAGTTCCGTCAGCATAGGCTGATTTGTCAAAATCATCAAAAGTTTGCTCCGTTTGACGCGCAAAATTCATAGATGATTTAAGGGTATAGAAATTCAACAACATAAAGTAAATATCTGTGAACTCAATGGACTCAGGGGAGCCATAAGCGATATGATGTTTAGCGAAGTAGGAGTGAAGTCCCATCGCACCAAGACCAATCGTATGGGCTTTTTTATTACCGTTTTTAATCGTTGGTACAGCATCGATATCTGAATGGTCAGTAACAAACGTTAACGCTTTAACCATGCTATCAATTGATTTCTCGAAGTTAGGAGATTGCATCAAGTTAACAACGTTTGTAGAACCCAGGTTACACGAAATATCAGTACCTAAAGTTTTATAAGTTTGGTCTTCGTTAAGTTCTGAGGCAGTTTGCACTTGCAAGATCTCTGAACACAAGTTACTCATGACAATCTTACCGTGGATTGGATTGGCTTTATTGGCAACGTCAATGTTAATGATATATGGATAACCAGATTCTTGTTGGAGTTTAGCAATTTCTTGCTCTAAATCACGGGCACGAATGCGATATTTTTTGACGTCATGATTGGCAAGAAGGTTATCGTATTCAGCTGTAATATCAATATAGCTGAAAGGTTTACCATAGATACGTTCGACATCATATGGACTAAACAAGAACATATCCGCATTTTCACGTACGAGTTCATAGTATTTATCCGGAACGGTTACGCCGAGTGACAAAGTTTTCACACGGATTTTTTCATCGGCATTTTCTTTTTTAGTCGACAAAAAGGCCATGATATCCGGATGGAAAACGCTGAGGTAAGTCACACCAGCCCCTTGACGTTGGCCAAGTTGGTTAGAGTAGGAGAAGCTGTCCTCGTAAAGTTTCATGACAGGGACAACGCCGCTCGCTGCATTTTCAATGCCTTTAATCGGTGCACCCGCTTCACGGAGGTTAGAAAGGTTAATCCCAACACCGCCACCAATGCGGGAAAGTTGAAGCGCTGAATTGACAGAACGGCCAATACTGTTCATATCGTCAGTTGCTTGAATCAAGAAACACGAGACAAGCTCGCCACGACGTGAACGACCAGCATTTAAAAAGCTTGGTGTTGCAGGTTGATAACGTTGGTGAATGAGTTCATCAGCTAATGATTGGGCTAATTCAGTATCGCCATCTGCAAAGTATAAGGCATTCATCAAAATGCGATCTTCGATATTTTCCAGGTAGAACTCACCGTCGTTCGTTTTCAAGGCATATTGTTGATAAAACTTATAGGCAGCCATGAATGATTTGAACTGGAAATTTTGCGCATAAAGCCAGTCAGACAGGTCAGTGATAAAGTCCATCGCATACTTTTGGATAAAATCTGATTCGATATAATCATGCGCTAGTAAATAGGCGATTTTTTCAGCAACCGTTGGAAAAGTTTTAAGATTAGGTCGCACATTTTCTTCAAAAAAAGCAAGCAAGGCTTCGTGGTCCTTGTGCAATGGAATTTGACCATTGACAGGGATGTTGATTTCATTATTTAAACGGAAATAAGACACATTTTCCAAAGTTTTTAAAGACATAGGTTAATAGCTTTCTAAGATAGAGTTGACAGCAGTGACATCTTCATTCGTCCCATTGAACTCAAAATCATATAAAATCGGCACGTGAAACTCGGCCGATAAATCTTTAGCAGAATAAATATAAAGCTCAGCAAAATTGCGATTGCCACTGGCGATAATGCCTTGACAATGAACGGCGTTATCACCCATAAAATCCCAAACCTCTTGAAGAATTTCCTTCTCGTAAGTTGGGATGATTAAAATAAAAGGTTCAGCTAAAGTGAGCGTATCCGTGACTTCGACAGCCTGGTCATCCGCTAGGGTCAGCTTTTTAACGAAACGACTAACTTGTCGCGTCACGCTGTAATAGGCAATTTTCATACCAATTTTGCCAATTCAGCAGGACGGAAGCCTGAGAAGGATACCTCATCTTTAACGATAATAGGTGCAGCCATGAAGCCCATGGCTTTAATTTGCTCGATATATTGTGGTTCTTCATCGATGTTGATTTCTTTATATTGGACAGCTTTATCAGCCAACCATTTTTTTACCATGTTACATTGCATACAATTATTTTTTGAAAATACGGTTACCATTTGGATACCCCTTTTTATAAGTTTATTGTCTCTATATTCTAGCAATAAAAAAATATCTAGTCAACAATTTTAAACTAGATATTGTATGTTTTTTTATCAACCCACTAGATGTTGTGTTTTTGGTGGGTGATATTCAAACCGAAGTTGAAAATATTTTCTGTTTTATTTCGGATTCTCGTGATATTCTCTCGATGTCGTATAATAATGAAGCAAGCCAGAAATAAAATAATACTTGTAAAGAGCCAGTCATAAGAGCTGAAGATCAGATGGAAGGCCGGTAGCACTAAAACCAAAATTGCCGCAACCCCTGCGCTCAGCACACTTGCGAATGACACCATACTCGTTAAATAGAAGCTAGTAAAGAAAAAGACGGCGAGTAGCAAGATAAACCAGGGATTATACCCTAAAATGACACCAGCCGTCGTCGCAACAGCCTTACCACCTTGAAAATGGTTAAAAATCGAAAAAGTATGCCCTAGCACAGCAAACAAACCAAATAGGGCTGGCGAGATCGTCTCTATCCCAAAAAGCAGCGGTAAAACGGTCGCTAGCGTGCCCTTCAGCAAATCAAGGGCGAAGACGACAGTGCCTGCTCGTTTCCCTAAAATCCGGAACGTATTGGTCGTGCCAATGTTACCAGACCCAAAGTCCCGTAAGTTTTTGTGGAAAAAATAGTGACCAATCCACAGACCTGAAGGGATCGATCCTAATAGATAGGCGACTAGTAATAATAATATCGTTGTCATCACTCCATTATATCAAAAAAACTTGTGATTTGACATGGTAATCAAAAAATTATATACTGGTGTTAGTTAAAAAAACTAACAAGTTGATCGGAGGGTGTGATGACAATCGCAAATCATTTGAAACAACTGAGGGCAGCCAAAGGCCTATCTCAGCGTGAAGTCGCCAAACAGATCGGGGTTGCCAATACCTCCTATTTTGCTTGGGAACGTGGCAAAACCAAGCCTAAGCAGGATAATTTATTGAAACTGTCTGAAGTCTTCAAAGTCCCCTATGAGGTCCTCGTCAAAGATGAGGGGGCAGAGTTGCTGTCAGCCTTCCATCAGTTAACAGAGAAACGAAAGGAAAAAGTCATGCGCTATACACAAGACCAATTAGCTGCACAAAATCAAGCAGCAACCGAAAAAATCGTTAAGTTGTTTCCTTATAAAGTTTATGAAAAATTGTCAGCCGGTACAGGTTTTTCTTACATGGACGACGGTAGTTATGATACTGTTTATTTTGATGCCGAATTATCCTATGATTTTGCCAGCTGGGTCTACGGCGATTCCATGGAACCCGTTTATGCCAATGGTTCTGTTGCCTTGATCAAGGACACCACTTTTGATTATGATGGCGCGATTTATGCCATTGATTGGGAGGGGCAAACTTACATTAAAAAAGTCTATAAAGAAGCAGAAGGCTTACGACTCGTATCAATTAATGAAAAATATCAGGATAAATTTGCACCTTATGATGAAGAACCGCGCATTGTTGGGAAAATCATTGGTAATTTCTTCCCAGTTGATGTTTAAATAAACTAGACCAATAAAAGATAAGTTAACACTTGACATTCCAAAAACTTTGGTTTATGATACGTATATCAAGTTCGAAAAACGAATTATTGAACTATACCAATTTTAAAAGAGGGAACAATATGTGTGGAATCGTCGGAGTAGTCGGAAATAAAAATGCGCGAGATATTTTGATGCAAGGCTTAGAAAAACTTGAGTATCGCGGTTATGATAGTGCAGGAATCTTTGTCACCAATGCAGATCAAAATGCCAAACTGATCAAATCAGTGGGTCGCATTGCGAATTTACGTGAAAAAATCGGGATTGAAATGGCAGGGACTGCTGGGATTGGCCATACGCGTTGGGCAACACATGGGAAACCATCAGAAACCAATGCCCATCCCCATACGTCAACAGATGGTCGATTCGTGCTCGTTCACAATGGTGTCATTGAAAACTATCTAGAGATCAAAAATGACTATCTCGCAGGAGATACCTTTAATGGTCAAACAGATACAGAAGTGGCTGTCCATTTGATTGCCAAACTTGCTGAAACAGAAAATACTAGCACGCTTGACGCTTTCAAAAAAGCTTTAACCATTATTGAAGGCTCTTATGCTTTTGCCTTGATGGATGCAACAGAACCTGACGTTATCTATGTGGCGAAAAATAAATCACCGCTTTTGATTGGTCTCGGTGATGGTTATAACATGGTCTGTTCAGATGCCATGGCCATGATTCGTGAAACCAGTGAATTTATGGAAATCCATGATCATGAGTTGGTTGTTTTGACAAAAGACGTTGTCGAAATCCACGACTTAGATGGTAATATTTTGACTCGTGATAGTTATACAGCAGAACTTGACCTGTCTGACATCGGCAAAGGAACTTATCCTTTTTATATGTTGAAAGAAATTGATGAACAGCCTGCTGTTATGCGTAAACTCAGCCAAATCTATGCCGATGAAGCGGGTGCCGTTAAAATCGATGCGGCAATCGTTAAGGCCTTGATTGAAGCAGACCGCATCTATATTATCGCAGCGGGTACGTCATACAATGCCGGTTATGCTAGCAAGTATTTATTAGAAGATTTAGTCGAAAAACCAGTTGAACTTGGGATTGCGTCAGAATGGGGCTATAATATGCCACGTCTTTCTGAAAAACCTTTCTTTATTTTCTTGTCACAGTCAGGTGAAACTGCTGATAGCCGTCAAGTTTTAGTGAAAGCAAATGAATTGGGTATCCCGAGTTTAACCGTCACGAATGTACCAGGCTCAACCTTGTCACGTGAAGCAAGTTTCACCCTCCTCTTACATGCTGGGCCTGAAATTGCTGTCGCTTCTACAAAAGCTTACACGGCGCAAATTGCTGCCTTGGCATTCTTGGCCAAAGCCACAGGTACTGCGATTCACAATGAAAAAGCTGCAAACTTCGATGTCGTGCATGAACTCTCAATTGTCGCGCAATCGATCGAAGCCACCTTGTCTGAAAAAGAGTTGATTGAAAGCAAAGTAACAGGATTGCTGGAAACAACGCGTAACGCCTTCTATATCGGGCGCGGGCAAGATTACTACGTGTCGATGGAAGCCAGCCTCAAGCTCAAAGAAATCTCATACATCCAGTGTGAAGGCTTTGCAGCAGGCGAACTCAAACACGGCACGATCGCCTTGATCGAAGACAACACACCCGTGCTAGCCCTCATCTCAAACAACCCCAAAGTCGCTGCCCACACCCGTGGCAATGTGTCTGAAGTTGCAGCACGCGGTGCAAATGTGGTGACGATAGTTGAACAAGACGCTGCCATTGAAGGCGACGACATTGTGATTAATAATGTCCACCCTTACCTTTCAAGCATCTCGATGGTCATTCCAACACAATTAATTGCTTACTATGCGAGCTTACACCGTGGGTTAGATGTGGACAAACCTCGTAATTTGGCGAAATCAGTGACAGTTGAATAAGTGTCCTTCAAAACAATCTTTCGAGGTTGTTTTTTTATAATTTGACTTGACAGCTTAATTAGTAAGTGTTATTATAATAATTGTAATTACAAAAAACAAAGGGGATTACAATGAAATTTAGTTTTGAAACACACACGGCGTTAACGCCAGAGGAGATTTGGGTCAATTATGCAACTGTTAATAATTGGTTTAAATGGGAAGATGATTTATTAGCGATTACTTTAAATGGTCAATTCGAAGAGGGCGTTACAGGTGAGATGACTCTTCAAGGTATGCCGCCAATGGCTTTTGAATTAGTAGAGGTGACACCGAATGAAAGTTTCTGCGATGTGACAAAGATTCCCAATTTAGGCTCTTTATATTTTAATCATGAATTGATTAGAACCGAAAAAAGCACTGTTGTTAGACACACAGTTGAGTTTGTTAGTCTCGATGGTTTTGACCATCAGGAGCAACTAGAATTTATAACACAAGTCTTTTTAGACGTTCCGCAGTCAATCTTTTCTTTAATTGAGGTATCTAGCACAAAATGACAAGTCAATTTCAATCTGAGCATGCTGAGGATTCAGCACAATCCATTGTTTTTTCATTTATTAAAGCCTATAATATTTGGCACCGAAAAATTAAAACCGACTTATTAGCGATTGGTTTGACGCATCCTCAATTCGTGACACTAGCAGCACTTGGTTATTTGCAGCAGCATCAAGAAGAAGTTAAACAGATAGATATTGCTGTCAACACAGATATGGATGTCATGACTGTTTCAACAATCGTTAGAAATTTGGAGAAACAAGCTTTAATTAATCGAAAAGCTTCTAAAATTGACACTCGTGCCAAAGTGATTACGATAACATCAAAAGGTACTTTAATTTTAAATCAAGCGCTCAAAATCGTTGAAACCATTGATAAAGCATACTTTTCAGTTCTCCAAGAGGACAAGGAAACGTTTAATGACTTATTACATTTATTAATTCAAAAAAACGGTTAAACATAAAAAAGTTAAGAAACCTCATTTCTCAACTTTTCTTTTGATATCTGTAATTTTCTGTCCTTTTGTTTCATCCGCCAAGATGCTTTCAAAGGCAGGAATGGCAACATCTGGATATTTTTGATGAAAGGCTGTCGTCACGATGCGATAAGCAAGTCGGGCATTGCGGGATAAAATCGGACCGTGAAAGTAAGAACCAAAGACATTTTTATAGGTCATGCCCTCTGTACCATCTTCGTTATTATTGCCTTGACCGATGATGACGCGTCCAAGTGGTTTTTGATTGTCAGCCAAAAATGTGCGACCTTGATGATTTTCAAAGCCATAGTAAGTTTCGTCAAACTCATCATTATGGATTTCGATATCGCCAATAAAGCGGTTGTTTTCTTGGTTCAAAGTGTAGTGGTCCATAGCTGAGATGCCATCGATTTTACGGCCACTTGCCTCGATATAATATTTACCGAGGAATTGGAAACCGCCACAAATAGCTAACATGGTGCCATCATTTTCGATAAATTTCTTGATTTCAACTGCTTTAGTCGGTAAATCTTGACTGACGATGAATTGTTCATAGTCCTGACCCCCACCGAAAAAGACAAGGTCATAATCGTCAACGTTAAAGCTATCTTCAAGTGACACGATGTCGAAAGTCATGCGAGCGCCTAATTTTTCACCGACGTATTTAAGCATGAGGATGTTACCATTGTCACCGTAGGTGTTCATGAGATCCCCGTAGAGGTGTGCGACACGCAGGTCATAGGGGAAATCACCTTGAGATTTAATAGAAGTATAGGTCATTTCATTTCTCCATTCACATAGTGGCGATTGGCCAGTATTTCTCGCATTTCAAGCATGGCCGTATAAGTCGCCAAGATATAAACGTGTTCACTGTCCTGTTGTTCAATGCGATCAAGCACGTCCGCAAGTTTTTCGCTCTCCGTAATTTTATCAGGATCAAAGCCTGAAACACGAATGCGTCTTGCCATCTCAGTATGTCTAACACCACCCGTTATCACGCTGGTAACATCCAGGTCATGAATCGTCTCGAAATTCGCATCCCAAATCCAACTGGTATCAATCCCATCCGCATAGTTAGCATTGAGTAAAGCCACTAAGGCGAAAGGATAGGGGGCTAATTTCATCATGTCTAAGACTTGATTAGCACCCACTGGATTTTTAATGAGGACAAGCGTACATTTTTTATCGCCAACATTGAAGCTTTCCTGACGACCAAAGACAGCATGAGAATTGTTAAAACCTTGCGTGATCAAAGACGATTCAAGGCCGAAAAATTCAGCAACTGATACTGCAGCCAGGGCATTGTAGATATTATAGAGACCGCCGACATTGATATGATAAGTCGCACCATCAATGACAAATTCTGATGTCGTATTGGTGATAGTCGTTAATTCTGTTAAACGGTAATCAAGTTCAGGACGGTGGAAGCCACAGTTCTTGCAGATGTAATCACCCAGATTGGCATAGGTGTTCATCGTATAATCTAGGATATGATGACAGTTGGGGCAGACGATGCCTTCTGTATTATAATGTGCGCGCTTGGGCGCATGATGCTCGTGGTCAAAACCATAATACTTAACAGGGTTAACCAAAGCTTTCGAATTAAAAAGTGGGCTATCACCATTTAGAAGAACAGTCGCATTGGGCGCTTTAGCGGCCCCTTTAATAATGAAGTCGTAGGTCGTGTAGATTTCACCATAACGGTCCATCTGATCGCGGAAAATGTTAGTGAAAACAAAGAGGCTCGGCGTGATGTACTCGGTCACTGCAGGCAGGCTAGCCTCGTCAATCTCAAGCACGGCGATATTTTTGCCTGTTTTGTTTCGCTTGGCAGACAGGAATGTCGACACAATGCCGGTGATCATGTTGGCGCCTGTCGTGTTGGTCGCGATTTGGCCAAAGGCATTTTCCAGAATCCCCACGGTCAGCGCTGTTGTCAGGGTCTTGCCGTTGGTACCGGTCACGACGACAATCTCATAATCACGCGCAATCGTGTCAAGGATCTTAGGATCTATTTTGAGCGCCAAACGGCCAGGGAAAGTCGACCCACGCTTGAAAAATTTTTGAAGGATAAATTGGCTGGATTTTCCGGCGAAAACCGCTAAACTTGATTTAAATGTCATGAAACTATTTTACCACATTTTGTGTTAAAATTTGAGTGGAGGTATCATCATGACAGAAATTAAGAAAATTGGTTTTATCGGTTTGGGTGTAATGGGACACGCTATCGCAGCTAACCTCATCGCTGATGGCTACGAGCTCTACGTTTATAACCGCACAGCCTCAAAAGCAGATGATTTAGTGGCAGATGGTGCTAGCTACTTACCAACGTCACGACAAGTTGCAGCGGCGAGCGATCTGATTATGACGATGGTAGGTTACCCAACAGATGTAGAAGAAGTTTACTTTGATGACACAACAGGTATTTTCTCAGGCATTTCAGCTCAGAAGATCGTAATCGATATGACGACTTCAACACCTACCTTGGCTAAACAGATTGCTGAAAAAGCAAGTGAACTAGATGTTTTGACACTAGACGCACCAGTTAGTGGTGGCGATATTGGTGCTAAAAATCGGACATTAACGATTATGGCTGGTGGTGATAAAGCAGCCTTTGAACAAGCCACAGCGATATTCGATAAAATCTCTAAAAAAGCTCAATATTTTGGTCCTGCCGGCAGTGGACAACACGTCAAAATGGCCAATCAGATTGGGATCGCTGGCACCATGACGGCTATGTCAGAATTATTGGTCTATGCTCAAGCGGCAGGCCTAGATTTGCCAGCAGTCATTGAAACCTTGTTAGCTGGCGGTGCCAATACCTGGTCACTGGCGAATTATGGCCCTCGTATCTTAAAAGATGACTATTCCCCAGGCTTTTTTGTCAAACATTTTATCAAAGACTTGAAGATTGCCTTGGACGAATCACAAAAAATGGGCTTAGACCTACCCGCAACCCAAGGTGCCCTAGCCTTATATGAAAAACTAGCAGACAAAGGCTTTAATGACGCCGGCACACAGGCTTTGATTAAGCTTTGGTGGGACTGAATTAATTTAAAATAAACATCTATTTTGCATTTGGCATATTTATAATTATGTCAAATGCATAATTTGTTAAAAAGAGGAGCCGATAGCGATGCAAATCAGACCGTTAGAAAGAAATGACCTACCATTTATTCATCAACTCGATAATCACCAAAGTACCATGGCGCTATGGTTTGAAGAACCTTATGAATCCATTGACGAATTGAACAGTTTATATGACAAACACATCCACGATATTAGTGAACGTCGTTTTGTCATTGATCTGGATGGTGAGTTTGCAGGAGTGATTGAATTAGTCGAGATTGATTATATTCACCGCACGACAGAAATTCAGATTATCGTACGAAAAGCCTACCAAGGCAGGGGATTGGCGAAACAAGCCATTCGTAAAGGGTTTAACTATGCCTTTAATATGCTCAATATGCATAAAGTTTATCTTTATGTTGATGTCGATAATCAAATTGGGATTCATATCTATGAAGGCGCAGGCTTTATCCAAGAAGGCCGTCTGCGTCAACATTTTTATGCCAATGGGGAGTACCATGATAGCTTGATTATGGGAATTTTTAGGGATGAAGTTAAGCCAGAAACTTAAGGAGACACGGCGAACGATTTGAAATTTTAGAGAACATCCAGAATTGGGTGTTTTTGTATTGCCAGCATTTTAATCGACATAAGGCATTCCAATGCAGCCTAGAGATTGTAGGTCATCATCAAAAATATCAGAAAACTTATGAATTTTTGACATTATAAAAGTCAAAAGTTATAATATAAAAAGAAAGCGCTTACTATTTTGTAAGAAGAATGGTAACAGGTATGGCAATATGGAAAAGATGATTATCGTAGAACATTTAGATAAAACGTTCAAAAAAACTGTCAAACAACCTGGCCTAAAAGCAGGATTTAAATCTTTATTTAAGCCACAAATTGAAACTTTTGAGGCTGTCAAAGACTTAAATTTTGGGATTCCAAAAGGTGAAATCTTTGGCTTCATCGGGGCCAATGGTGAAGGTAAATCAACAACGATTAAAATGCTGACAGGGATTTTGACACCAACTAGCGGCACTTGTCTGATCAATGGTAAAAATCCACAGAAAAATCGAACAGCATATGTCAAAGATATTGGAGTTGTTTTTGGTCAGCGAACACAACTCTGGTGGGATCTTGCCTTGCAAGAAACTTATAGCGTCCTCAAGGAGATTTATGACATTTCAGACTCGGACTTCCATAAAAGAATGGCTTTTCTAAACGAAGTGTTAGACTTAAATGCCTTTATCAAAGATCCTGTCCGCACCCTTAGCTTAGGTCAGCGGATGCGAGCGGACATTGCCGCAAGCCTACTCCATAATCCAAAAGTTTTGTTTTTGGATGAGCCAACGATTGGGC
The DNA here is from genome assembly GCA_047833645.1 of Lactococcus sp. Lineage (GTDB taxonomy): Bacteria > Bacillota > Bacilli > Lactobacillales > Streptococcaceae > Pseudolactococcus. Next base: position 227,771 of record CP181259.1, on the reverse strand, counting down.
TTGATGTTGCGGTTAAGGATAATATCCGCAAGGCGATTAAGCAGATTAATCAGGAGGAGCAGACGACGATTTTGCTGACGACGCATGATTTGAATGATATTGAGTTGCTTTGTGATCGAATTTTTATGATTGATCGGGGGCAAGAGATATTTGATGGTTCCGTGTCACAGCTCAAACAGCGTTTTGGGAAGATGCACGAAGTGAGATTTGAGATGACGCAGCAGTTAGAGGTTGAGCAGCTGGATTATCACCAGCATTTTTCTGATTTAGAGGTGATAAAAGATGGCTTACAGGTGACGATCCAGTTTGATGCGACTAAAGTGGCGATTCCTGATTTGGTTAAGTTTACGCTGAGTCAAGCAAATGTGAAGGATATTGCGGTCAAGGATGCGGATATCGAAGAAATCATTCGGCGATTTTTCAGAAAGGAGATTGGGAATGTTTAAACGTTTTCGGCAGTATTTACCATTTGTTAATGCTGGGATACAACAAAGTGTCGTTTATCGACTTGATTTTTTCCTTTTCGTTTAGGAGATTTGCTGGGTGCTGTTATGGTCTATTTCCTCTGGCGTGCCATTTTTATGGCTTCTTCAAGTGCAACACTCAATGATTTTACATTTTCACAGATGAGTCTGTATGTCTTTCTGAGTTTTTATGTGAGTATTTTCACGCGCTCTGGTAGCAATGGTATCGTTGGTGATGAAGTGAAAAGTGGGACGATTGCGATGCGACTCTTGAAACCCATTAGCTTTTCAGCCACTTATTTATATGAAGAATTAGGCCGTAAAATAATTCAAATCGTGATGATTTCCGTGCCAATTTTGGGCGGGATTCTACTTTTTCAATTTTTTAATAGCCATGAAGTGCCTTTTAATCTGGTAAATTTTGTTTTGTTTTTTGTTAGCAGTACTTTAGCCTATCTCTTGAATTTTTATTTTTAACTTATTTTAAAAAATCTTTGCTTTGAAAAACTCAATTGTTTTTTATGTCAGCATTCATTTTATAAAAATCTTTGGGATTTATACACCCGTGCGAATACTTGATGAAAAACTCAATTGTTAATTTTATGTCAGGTACCTTGATTCCGCTCAGCTTCTTTCCTGATATCATTTCTCGGATCTTGCAATTCTCACCATTTGCGTCCTTGATTTATACACCCGTTACTATCTACCTAGGCCGATATACACTAGCCGTGGCACTTGAACTCATCGCCTTGCAAGTTTTCTGGGTGCTCTTTTTCTACGGCCTATCTCAACTCATTTGGCGTGTCTCAATCAAGCATTTAACCGTCCAAGGAGGCTAAACATGAAGAAATTTCTCAGATTAGAAGTTATTTTCATCAAACAATACCTCAAACAGCTCATCGAATATAAAAGCGATTTTTTCGTTGGGATTATTGGGATGTTTCTCACACAGGGCTTGGAAATCCTCTTTATTAGCATCATCTTCAGCCAAATCCCTTCTCTAAACGGCTGGACATTTAAAGAAGTTGCTTTCATTTACGGGTTTTCACTGATTCCTAAAGGCATCGACCATCTCTTTTTCGACAACCTCTGGGCAGTGGGTCAGCGCCTAGTCTGGAAAGGCGAATTTGATAAATACATGACACGCCCCCTTAATCCTTTGTTCCATGTGCTAGTGGAACACTTTCAAGTGGATGCCTTCGGCGAATTAATCATTGGCATATCCCTCTTAACACTGAATGTCAGTGCGTACAGTGGGATTGGTTGAAAGTGTGTGTTTTTATCATCGCTATCCCGTTTGCGACCTTAATTTATACGAGTCTAAAAATCATCGCTGCCAGCATGGCCTTTTGGAGCAAACGAGCAGGCAGTGTTATGTATGTCTTTTAGATGATAAATGACTTTTCTAAATATCCACTTAGCATCTATAACAAAGGCATTCGCGCCCTCATCACGTTTGTCCTTCCCTTTGCCTTTACCGCCTTTTATCCCGCAGATTATCTCATCACCGGATAAAACTTTGCCTTTCATATTGGTGGTTTATTTGTGATCTCAATCTTGCTGTTTTGTCTTGCCCTAAAAATCTGGGATAAGGGGATTAGCGTTTATGAATCTGCTGGCTCTTAATCGTGACAATTACCTTCTAAATAGAAAAGAGATGACAAATGACAAAATTATTAATCAGTGATATCGACGGAACGCTCATCAGACAAGGCAAAGTGACACTTGATCGACAAAAATTGGAAAGCTTCAGAGAGTCCAATACCTTTGTGCTGTGTACTGGCAGAAATTATGATAGCTTTCATCACTTTACGCAAAAGTATGCTTTTGATACCTTTGACTATGCTATTTTGTCCAATGGGGCTATGTTGATTGATCAAGACTTTAACATTTTGTATGTGAGCGACATCAGCTTGGCTGTTTTAAAAGCACAAGTTGCTGAACTAGCAACCATAGAAGGCATCAATCGGCTATTTCTAGTCGTCAATTTAAAAGAGCGAATCTTTGACTCGGTTCAGGATCTATTAGAAGCTATAAATGACATTACAGAAAGTGATAGCTTATTAGGCTTGACAATGGCATTAACAAGCAATCAAGCAGCTCAAGCTTGCTTCGATCAGATAAAAAGGAATCCAGACCTCTCTATTCAACATAATCATCATTACATTGATATCATTAGTCAGGGAACGAATAAGAAAAGTGGCATCATGACCTTGCTCTCTAAAATAGGAAGCAGTAGGGTTCAAGTAATTGGCGATGGTGAAAATGACATTCCCATGTTTGAAACAACTGATGAGAGTTATAGCTTTTATGATGCCCCGGATAGCGTTAAAGAAAAGGGAAATTATTTAGTTGACTGTTATGATGAAATTTTTGAAACTTGATCTCTATGAAAGAGGAAAATAAATGGTAATTGGACATAATGAATGGCTAGCACTCATCATAGGTGTTATATTAATGATGACGGATAGTCAACTTTTCATAGGGAAATGGCTCTTCTTAATTGCAGGTTACAATACCTTAAGTCAATCAGATAGAGAGAAGTTGAATGGCAAATTCATCGGGAGAATAATAGGTATTTTACTGTTGCTTTCTTCAGTTATTATAGGTGCAATGGTATTTTATCCTAAAGGACAAACCGTCTGGTTTGTCTGCCAAATTTTGCTGATTGTTGTCACAATGATTTACTTGAACATGAGCAAAAGAAAAAATAAGTAATGTTTAAAGAACTATTCAGTGATTTGATGGTTCTTTTTTGCTGTTGATTAATATTGCAATAAAAAGATGAATAAACAATATTCAAATTCGATATCTTCTATTACCTTTTAACTAATAATTCGTTAGCGCAAATGTTTAGTGATTGAAAATTTTTAACCCCCTGATAAATTTTAAGTATTACGTGTTTACTCATACAAGGTTAAAATGTTATTAAACGTTTGAAGTATGATTAACTTATGATTAATTCATTTTAAGATATAGAACTTCAAAAGTGATTATTATTTTATGGAAATGGAGAGCAATTTAGACACCGAGGTATTTATCCAACACAATGATTAGAGGATAACTCACAAAGTTAATGACAAGTCTCACGAAACCAAAACGGTTTATGATAATGAAAAAGAAAGAAGATTGAATATGAAATTTAAGAAAATTGGTTTATTTGCGAGTGTTACTTTAGCAGCGGTAACACTCGTTGCTTGTGGTAGCGAAAAAAAAGCTGAGGACAAAGCAACAAGATCGTCACAAGCTAAAGCAGTTAGCATTACAAATGTCAGCTATGATCCAACGCGAGAGCTTTATACAGTTTATAATGATGCTTTTGCTAAACATTGGCAAAAAGAAACTAATCAAGAAGTAACCATTACCCAATCACATGGCGGTTCTGGTAAGCAAGCTAATTCAGTCATTGAAGGCAATGAAGCAGATGTTGTAACCTTAGCTTTGGAGCAAGATGTATCAGCCATTGAAGAAGCTGCCTTGATTAACAAAGGGTGGAAGAAGGAGTTCTCGGATAATTCATCTCCTTATACATCAACGATTGTTTTTCTTGTCGAAAAAGATAATCCTAAAAATATCTTGGATTGGAACGATTTGACTAAAGACGGTATCGGCGTCATCACGCCAAATCCTAAAACGTCAGGTGGTGCACGTTGGAATTATCTTGCAGCTTGGGCTTATGCGGATAAAAAATACAATGGCAAAGAAGCAAAAATTGAAGCCTTTGAAAAAGCGCTTTATAAAAATGTTCTTGTTCTTGATTCTGGCGCACGAGGTGCGACAACAACTTTTGTTGAAAATGGTCAAGGTGACGTCCTGATTGCTTGGGAAAATGAAGCTTACTTAACATTGAAAGAACATCCAAACGAATATGAAATTGTGACACCATCTATCTCAATCAAGGCTGAGCCGTCAGTCGCAGTAGTTGATGAAGTCGCTGAAAAACGTGGTACAGAAAAAGTAGCCAAAGCCTACCTGGAATACCTTTATTCTGAAGAAGGTCAAAAAATTGCAGCAGAAAACTTTTATCGGCCAACTGATGAGAAGGTAGCCAAAGCCTATGCTGACCAATTTGGCGATCTTAGTCTGGTAACAATCGATGACGCTATCTTTGGTGGTTGGTCTAAAGTTCAGGAAAAACACTTTGATGACGGCGGTATTTTTGATCAAATTTATGCAAAATAAGTAGGTGGTCAAGAGAAAAACAGGTGAGTAAACATTTTTAAAAAGAGAAGGGGCTGTATGGCAAAACTAAAGAAAAACCGCATCATTCCAGGATTTGGACTTTCATTTGGGATTACAATGAGTATTTTATCAATTATCGTATTTATTCCAATGATTGCTATTTTTATTCAAACATCCAAAATTGGACTTGACGATTTTTTACGCGTGGCTTTATCAAAACGTGTGATTTTGTCATATTGGCTCAGTATTCGGACGGCCTTTGTTGCTGCTGTGATCAATGCTTTTTTTGGTTTAATTATTGCTTGGGTTCTAGTCAGATATGACTTTCCTGGAAAACGTTTGCTAGATGGTTTGGTTGAACTGCCTTTTGCGCTACCGACTGCTGTAGCAGGGATTGCACTAGCTAATCTATATTCCGATAAGGGGTTTATGGGACAAATTTTCATAAATTTTGGTATTAAAATTTCATATACTAGTTTAGGGATTCTTGTTGCGATGACTTTTGTGACGATTCCATTTGTTGTGCGTGAAGTCCAACCTGTGCTAGAGAAACTAGATCCCATGTACGAAGAAGCTGCGGGTGTTTTAGGCGCAACTCCGTTTATGATTTTCAGAAGTATTATCTTTCCTGAGATTAAACTCCCGCTTTTTGTTGGCTTTTCTCTTGCTTTTGCTAGGAGCATGGGGGAGTATGGTAGTGTCGTTTTTATCGCTGGAAATAGACCATTTAAAACCGAAATCCCATCTTTGCTGATTGCCAGTAAATTAAACGAGCATAGTTACACAGGGGCGACAGCTATTGCTCTGGTTCTACTACTGTTCAGTTTTCTGACCATGGTTATCATTAATATAGCACAGCATCGTATGCAAAAAATCGTGAAAGGAAGTTAGATCTATGGCAATATCTCAGACAACTAAACGTAGCAAGTCAGAACATATTTTGATTTTAACTGCAATCACTTTTCTGGTTATCATGCTCATACTACCTTTGATTTTTGTCTTGACAACAGCCTTTTCTGATGGTGTAAAAACATATTTAAGTGCTATAACCAATCCCTATTCCTTGGCAGCCTTGAAATTGACGCTCTTTACGACTATTTTGACGATTATTGTCAACGTGATTTTTGGAATATCAGCGATTTGGTTGATTTTTAACTATCAATTTCACGGTAAAAGTGTTCTGTTGAGTTTGATTGATTTGCCATTTGCTATTTCACCAGTTGTTGTAGGTCTGTTTTATGTTTTGACTTTTGGTAGAATCGGTTGGCTTTTTCCACTAATAGAAATATTAGGCATTAAAATCGTCTTTGCTGTCCCAGCTGTGGTATTGGTAACAATTTTTGTGACACTTCCTTTTATTACACGAGAAGTTTTACCTGTATTAGAAGCACGAGGCAATGAAGAAGAACAAGCTGCAGCCATTTTTGGTGCAAGTACTTTCAAAATATTTAGTAAGATTACTCTCCCTCATATCAAATGGCCTTTACTTTATGGTCTAGTATTAACAACAGCGCGAGCTCTGGGTGAATACGGCGCGGTTTCAGTTGTATCTGGTAACCTTCGCGGTCAAACCGTAACAGTTCCTTTACAAGTAGAGATGCTTTATAATGAATATCAATTCTCAGCATCTTATGCAGTCGCAAGTTTGCTCGTCATTCTCGCGATTATCATCTTAATCATTCGAAATATAATTGAACATAAAAAATAAAGGCGGATATATGAACAAAAATTATGTGAAACTTACAGCAATTAATAAGAAATTCGGGGATTATCCTGCTAGTTATGATGTGAACTTTGGAGTAGATAAAGGCTCTTTAGTAGCACTTTTGGGACCCTCTGGGTCAGGAAAAACAACCATTTTGAGAATGATTGCCGGACTTGAAACAGCCGACTCAGGAGATATTTTCATTAACGGGGAACGCGTTAACAACAAGGCAGCTGCAAAGCGCGGTATTGGTTTTGTTTTTCAAAATTATGCGTTATTTCGGTATATGACTGTATTTGACAACATTGCTTTTGGATTAGAAGTTGCGAAATGGCCTAAAGATAAAATCAAAGCTCGCATTTCCGAATTGTTAGAATTAACAGGCCTTTCGGGACTCGAAAAGCGATATCCAAATCAGCTTTCTGGAGGTCAAAAGCAACGTGTGGCCTTTGCTCGTGCTCTTGCACCCAATCCTCATGTTTTACTTTTGGATGAGCCTTTTGCTGCAGTAGATGCTAAAATCCGAAAAGAGCTTCGGACTTGGCTTAAAGATATTATCCGTAAAGTTGGTATTACTAGTATTTTCGTGACACATGACCATGAGGAAGCGATTGAAGTGGCCGATCAAATCATTGTGACTAATAAAGGCCGAGTTGAACAACAAGGAACGCCACGAGAAATTTATAGAAAGCCAGCTAGTCAGTTTGTCGCACAATTTATTGGAGAATCTTCAGTCATCAAGGATGTGCATTTGCTTAAAGGATTTGAGGGAGTTGATAGTAGTGCGCGTGCAGTCATAAGACCTGAATATATCAAGCTTTATAAGTCCGATGAAGCAGTTCAATATGCAGTAACCGTTGAAGAAGGTGTAGTCGTTTGTACCTATTTCAGAGGGTCTTACCGAGAGATTACAGTAGATATTAAAAATATACGCTTGACGACCAATCGTTCATTGGAAAAAAATTCCTTTGCTATTGGAGAATCTGTTAAAGTCCTGATTTATCGGTTATATATTTTTGATGATACGACTGGAGAAGTCCGAGAAAATAAAAACTTAATTAAAGAATTAGCCTATAATGCTGGTTTATGATTTGACTGGTTAGTATCGGAAATAAATGATTTAGATAAATATTATTTAACAACATTTTAATATTAAAATTGATATGTATTTGTTTGAAATATCACGAAACTGTGTAAAACAATGTCAATATTATTTTACATAGTTTTTTTGTAATCCCATGATAAAAAAATAAAAAGTCGTCGAAAAATACATTATGATAAAATTAAACTTAAAAGTTATCCTATTTTTCTAAAAATGAATAAAATAAGTAAAGGAAATCATGGAAAGAAAACAAATTAAAGCAGATTTACTGATTATTGGTGGAGGTACAGCAGGCTGTTTTGCTGCACTTACTGCATTTAAACAAAACCCTGAGCTAAACATTGTCATTGCTGAAAAGGCTAACGTTGAACGTAGTGGTTGTTTAGCTGCAGGCGTAAATGCGCTGAATGCCTACATTATCAAAGGGAAAACACCGCAATTTTATGCTGATTATGCACAAAAGGATGTTGGTGGCATTGCACGTTCAGACCTCCTTTTGAGTATGTCTGAACGCCTTAACAAAGTTACTAAAGATATGGAAAAACTTGGTTTAGTTATCCTTAAAGATGAAAATGGTGAATATGTTACAAGGGGCAATCGAAATATTAAAATCAATGGTGAGAATTTCAAGCCTTTGTTAGCAAAAGCGGTTCGAAAGACGCGAAAAATAAGCGTTTATAACCAAGTTAATATGACAGATTTTCTGGTCGAAAATGGGACGATTTACGGTGCGCTCGGTATCGCCGTTGATGAAGAAGTGCAATATATTTTTGAAGCACCAGCGGTTATTGTTGCAACGGGTGGGGCTGCTGGTCTCTACAAACCTAACAACCCCGGTCAAAGTCGCCATAAAATGTGGTATCCCCCTTTTAATACAGGTGCTGGCTATGCGATGGGCATTTTATCTGGTGCTGAAATGACGACCTTTGAGATGCGTTTTATTGCACTTAGGTGTAAGGACACGATTGCACCAACTGGTACTATTGCGCAAGGTGTCGGTGCTAAACAAATCAATTCTCTTGGTGAAGTTTATGAGGATAAATATGGACTAACAACATCTGAGCGGGTTTATGGTACGGTTCGAGAAAATATCGAAGGCCGTGGGCCTTGCTATCTGAAAACAACAGGAATTTCAGAAGAGGCAGATCAAGATTTACTCAAAGCTTATCTGAATATGGCGCCAAGTCAGACTTTGAAGTGGATTGAGTCTGGTTATGGTCCATCTGAACAAGATGTCGAGATTGAGGGAACTGAGCCTTATATCGTGGGCGGACATACAGCCAGTGGCTACTGGATCGATAATAAGCGCGCGACAACTATTCGTGGTCTTTATGCAGCTGGTGACGTAGCAGGTGGTGCACCACAAAAATATGTGACAGGAGCTCTAGCTGAAGGTGAGATTGCTGCGGAAAATGCTGTAAGCTATCTGACAACTCTGAAAGAAAAGGTAAACGTAGACTTTACAGACATGATTAATCTAAAAACAGAAGAAATTGTGCAATTTCTTGTTAATCCTGACTATCTCTATACCATTGATAACTTGGAAGAGGCCATGCAAAAAGTCATGGATGAATATGCTGGTGGCATTTCCACCAATTATGAATACAATACCAAGCAATTGATTTTAGCACAGCAGAAAATTAAGCAGCTCCAAGGCTTAGTTCCTAAGCTAGCTGCAAAAGATATGAATGATATTGTTCATATCTACGAATTAAAAGAACGATTGGTCGTGTGTTTGAGCGTCATTGCACATCTTAATGCTCGTAAGGAAACACGTTGGCACGCCTTTGCTGAAAATCTGGATTATCCTGAAAAATCAGTCGATTTTGAGAAATATGTTAATTCTATCTATGAAAATGGTGCAATTTCAGTATTCACGCGTGAATTAGTGAAGACAGGGGACGAATATGAGCATCAAAATTGATCAAAAAAAATGTATCGGCTGTGACCGTTGTGTTATTGGATGTCCGGGATCGCTGATTAAACGGACATCGGAGTTGCGCGACCATAAGGTTGATATCAAGTTTCCAAAGGATTGTTGGGGCTGTACGGCGTGTATTAAAGCTTGCCCAGTTGGCGCGATTGAGTTTTATTTAGGGGCAGATATCGGTGGCAACGGAACAACTTTGCGGGTTGAAACGAAACGTGATGTTTTGGATTGGCTCATGACGCATGACAATGGTGAAGTCACCCATATCGAAATCAATACCAAAGATGCCAATAAATACTGAGAAAGGAGCGTTGAGATTCGATACCTTGACACTAGGAAGCGAAAAGATTTTCCCACATGAAAAAAATCATTGGTGAAAGCTTCTAAATTTCAAAAATCAAGGTAGGGCATCTCAGCATCATAACGATGAACCATTTAGATAAATTAGAGGCTGAAAGTATTTATATTTTACGCGAAGCCTATAAAAACTTAGGGAAACTAGGTATGCTCTGGTCAATTGGAAAAGACTCAACAGTCTTACTATGGTTGGCAAAAAAAGCCTTTTTCGGTCATACACCATTTCCTTTTATTCATGTTGATACAACTTATAAAATTCCTGAAATGATTACCTATCGAGATAGAGTGGCAAAGGAATTGGGATTGGACTTGATTGTCCATACCAATCAGGCGGCAATTGATGCGGAGATGAATCCAAATATGGGACGTTTGCTCTGTTGTGGTGCATTAAAAACAGAAGGACTCAATCAAGTGACTAAATTATATGGCTTTGATGGTTTAATTGTCGGTGTTCGTCGTGATGAGGAAGGCTCACGCTCTAAAGAACGTGTTTTTTCAGAACGTGATAAAGATGTCAAATGGGATTATACAAATCAAGCACCAGAACTCTGGAATCAGTATAAGACAGACTTTCCAAAAGGTAATCATATTCGTGTTCATCCCTTGCTCCAATGGACGGAACTTGATATTTGGGAATATATCGAACGAGAAAATATTCCGATTATCGACCTCTATTTCGCTAAAAATGGCAAGCGATATCGATCGTTAGGATGCGCACCATGTACTAACCCCATTGATTCTGATGCCAGTAATTTGAAAGAAATTATCCAAGAGTTGCGTAATACGACAATAGGGGAACGTGCAGGACGAGCACAGGATCAGGCGGATACTTACGCCATGCAAAAATTAAGAAAAGAAGGGTATATGTGATGGCAACAAAGCAAAAAGATGCCCTAAAATTAGTCGTTGTCGGTCATGTTGATCATGGCAAATCAACGATTATCGGCCGATTACTACATGATACGCACTCCTTGCCACAAGGAACGATTGATAAAGTTAGAAATATTGCTAAAGAAACAGGGAAACCATTCGAATACGCGTATCTATTAGATGCTTTTGAAGAGGAGCAACAACAAGGGATTACGATTGATACGACACAGATTCAGTTTCACACAGCTAATCGGGAATATGTCATTATTGATGCGCCCGGTCATGTTGAATTTCTGAAAAATATGATTTCTGGTGCGGCCAATGCTGAAGCTGCCTTCTTAATTATAGATGCCAATCGTGGTGTTGAGGAACAGACAAAGCGCCATGCCTATATGTTGAAATTACTAGGCATTAAAAAAGTTTATGCGATTTTTAATAAAATGGACTTAACAGATTATTCTGAAGAACGTTTTGAAACAGTTAAGGCTAATTTGACAAGCTTTTTGGATTCGCTTGGCTTGATTCCACTAGATTATATCCCAATTTCTGCTTTTTATGGCGAGAATATTTTGGAGCAGACGGGCGTTATGCCTTGGTATCAAGGACGGACACTGATTGATATCTTGGACAATATTGAAAAAGAGGTCGGTTTAGCGTCTAAAGCTTTACGATTCCCAATTCAGGATGTCTACAAGTTTGATAATCGTCGGATTATTGCGGGTCGAATTGAATCGGGTACCCTAAATGCTAATGCTGAGATTGCCATCTGGCCCGAAGGGCGCAAGACAACCGTTGAAAATTTTGCCTACTGGCAAGAACGAGATAACATCTCACAGGCATTTCCGGGACAATCTATCGGAGTGACTGTTTCAGATGAATTTTTCAATAATCGTGGTGAAATCATTACTTTAGCTAACGATAAACCTTTGATATCAAACGCATTTTTGGCAAATGTGTTTTGGATGGGAAAAACCCCGCTAATTAAGAATAAACGTTATAAAATAAAATTAGCTACTCAAGAAATTTATGCTGAAGTCTCAAAAATTGAAAAAGTCCTAGATGCATCTAGCTTGGAGCAGTTTGAAAATACTGATAGCGTTAATCTCAATGATGTGGCAGAAGTTGTTTTCAAACTAGAGCAAACCATTGCATTTGATGCCTTTGCTGATTTTGATGTCACAGGTCGTTTTGTCGTGATTGATGGCTATGACGTTTCAGGTGGTGGTACCATTGCCGAAAGCCGTGAAGTTTCAGCAGAATCGCTAACAGGAACCAACGTCACAAATGATAAAAAAGTACTCAATCTCCGCGCTTTTGACGAATATAGTATTTCACAAGGGGGGAATATCAAGACGGAAAATACACAAACTCTTTATTATCTGGGAGATGAAGCACCTCTTGATGGTCAATCTTACCACTATCCGGCTGATTTGGATATTGTACTCCTCTCAGAACGTTTGATTGTTACGATAAGGGCAGGTATTTTTGCTGATTTTGTCACATTAGATGATTACACATTGTCAGCGGCTACTTTGATTAATGGTGATGGTTTTGCGATAGCTGTTGACTCACAGGCATCGTTTGGACAATTTGTCAATGACTTCCAATATCTGGACGGAAAAAATAAAGCTAAATTCTTTAATAAATGGTTGAAATTTGATACCTATCATCACTTATTATTCTCTAATAACTACTACATGATTTAAAATAGGAATGTGTACAAAAGGACGATTGATATGACTTATTATACGACATGGGCTAATGAAAAACTCAATAAAAATGAAATTGCCAAACTGTCCAAAGACGGTTTGACAATTTTCGATGATTTTCCTAACATCATTAATAAGCCTTGGGAAGAGATTTCCAAAGATTATTATATGTATTTCAAATATGCTGGTTTAACAGTACAAAAACCACAGACTGACGGAATGTTTATGCTCCGTGTTAAAGTTCCTGCCGGTATCATTAGTGTTGCTCAAGCTCAAATGCTTGCAAGACTTGGAATAAAACGTGGTGGTGGCTTCTTAGATATCACAACTAGGCAGTCAGTCCAATACCACAACATTAAATTTGCGGAACTATTGGATACTTTTTCTGAAATTGAGGCTGTTGGTCTAACAACACGTGGTGCTGAAGGAGATATTAACAGAAATGTTATCGGAAATCCATTAGCAGGTATTGATAAGTTTGAACTTTTTGATGCAACGCCAACTTTGTTAAAGGTTCACAATTTTTTTCAAGGTAACACTGATTACTCTAATTTGCCACGGAAATTCAAGATATCTATCTCGACTTCCTCAGCTAACTCTGCAAATGCTGAAATCAATGATCTTGCCTTCTTACCTGCAATAAAAGAAATAAATGGTCGGATCTATAAAGGTTTCGCTGTCAAAGTTGGGGGTGGTTTAGGCGCTAAACCCCACCTAGGAAAATATTTGGACGTATTTATTAAACCAACTCAAGTGGTCAAAGTAGCTGAAGCAGTTGTCAAAATTTATCGCGACAATGGTTATAGACGTAGTCGAAGCAATGCCCGACTGAAATTCTTGATAGAAGATTGGGGCACTGATAAATTCACGGATGAATTACTCAAAATCACAGGACCTCTTGCAACATCAGGAAAAAATTTAACCAAATCTTGGTCAAATGGCTTAGTACTAGGTATTCATCCTCAGCGGCAGCGAGGTTATTCTTACATCGGTGTTAGTGTGCCAACAGGTCGTATTTTGGCTGAAGATTTGGCAATCTTTGCGACAATAGCTGCGCAATATGGTCGGGACGAAATCCGTTTTGACCACTCACAAAATCTATTGATACCGTTTATCAAAAATACAGATTTAGCAGAGGTCATCTCACATCCAATTTTTGATAAATTTCCGATTGAAACATCACGTTTTCAAGATTTTGGCATGACTTGTACGGGGAATGAATATTGTAATCTAGCTTATACCAACACAAAAGATATTTCACGTGAACTTCTAAATTATTTAGATGAAGCGTTTCAATTGGCGCAGCCTATTCGAATTATTTTGACGGGATGCATGAATGCTTGTGCTCATAGAAATATCGCTGATATTGGGATCCAAGGGGTCGCAGCGCGTGATAAAAAACGTCAGCCAATCGAAGCCTTTTCCATTGCTATTGGGGGGACTTTACTAAATGATGGTCACTTTAACGAAACACTCAAAGGAAAAGTACCTAAAGCTATTTTATTACCAGTTATCAAGGATTTGGTGTACCTTTACGTGAAGGATAAGTTAGAAAATGAAACATTTTTTGACTTTTTTAACAGAATTGGTTTAGTACCCTTCCAAGAAACATTGATAGATAGTTTGATAGCTTATGACAAATAAAAATCATAGGAAAGTTTATTTAGTTGGTGCAGGATCTGGTGATCCAGAACTTATAACCATAAAAGGCTTGCGATTATTGCAAAATGCGGATGTCATCGTCTATGATCGCTTGGTCAATCCAATTCTACTTTATTTGACCCCCCCTCAAGCAAAATTAGTCTATGTGGGTAAGTCACCTGATCTGCATATTAAAAGTCAGACTGATATTGGAAACTTATTAGTTGAATTGGCAAAGTCTGGTCAATCGGTTGTCCGTTTAAAAGGTGGCGACCCTGCGATTTTTGGTCGTGTCGGAGAAGAAATGACACACTTACAATCTGAGGGCGTTGCTTATGAAGTTGTACCCGGTATCACAGCAGCTAGTAGTGTCAGTATCTATGCTGCCATTCCGATTACGCAACGGCAGGTTGCAGAGCGTGTCCTGATTATGACTCCCCGTGAGATATTAGATGATTTTTCTGAATTGGATCTGATTAAAACCTTGAAATCAACAACACTTGTCTTATATATGGGAGTAGGTGCCTTACCTGATGTGATAGAAGTCATGAAAAATCAAGGTGTTTCGCCTGAAATGGCTCTAGCAATCGTTGAAAATGGCACTCAGGCGAAGCAACGAACGCTGCTCACAACCTTAAAGACTATAACAGATGATTTAGTAAAGCAACCACCGAAAAATCCAGCGTTGATTATCATCGGTCAGGCTGTCAAGCTAGCGCCCGACATTTCTTGGTTTCAAGACTTACCTAGATTTGGACAGCGAATTTTATTAGTCAGGACGACAGCGCCTGAAATGACTGATATTTCAGCTTTCACATCACAAGGAGCAGATGTCTGGGTGACTATCATAGGAGACAAACGCCAAGAAAGATTTGATACCTTAGATACCATCAAATTATCAGAGCCATTTGACCAGATTATTTTTCAAGAAGGCACCCAACCAAAAGAGTTAGAGAAGTTAAAAGAGAGGCTAGCCATATGCACAAAGAAACCTATACTTCCAAAAGAATCGTTCTTGTGATTGCCACAACCGTATTCTCATTTTCCAGCTCAACAATGGCTTTCTTCACCATTGGCCTTAAATCCTTGATTTGGCTAGCCGTCGTAGCCGTCCTCTATTTTCTGCCATTCGCTATCATCAACTCAGAATTGACCAGCGCCTATCCCAAATCTAAAGGCGCTTTATATGCTTGGTTAGCTGATAATTTATCACCGAGAATTGCTTTCATCACGACCTTTATTTGGTATGCGAGTTATTTTGTTTGGATGACTTCCCTTTTTTTGAAACTTTGGATCCCTTTTGGTTTACTCGTTTTTGGGCAAGATATTTCTCAGATGACGACACTTTTCAATATACCCGCTAAAATCGTGCTGACTTTCCTGTCAATTTTGGGTATTTTGATTTTAACCGCAATCATTAATCGTGGCTTTTTAAATATCGCTAAACTCATGTATTTTTCAGCTATTTTGATGATTGGGCTTGTTGCTTTAACAGTGGGGACTAATCTTTTTTTATCACTGCAATACCCTGATATGATAGTACCAAATCTCAAAACGGCAGCAACATCTCAAACGTTTTTTCAATCATCAAAATTGACAGGATTTTTAGCACAGATGCCTTTTTTGATATTCGCGATTACAGCTTTTGGTGGCCTTGATACCGTATCAAGCTTGGCAGAAAAAGTTGGCAATCAACGCCATAAATTTTCCAAAGCGCTATTAATAGGAGGTGGCGCAGTCTTAATTCTTTATTTTTTAGATATTTTATCTTGGAGTACAGGGACAGATTTCACGGCAATTCGCGGGACGTCAACCACGCATCTAGGTAATCTGATGTATGGTTTGATTTCCCATTTGTCGACCCAAATCAGCAGTAACCCGCTAATTCATGAGCTTTATATCCGCTATACCGCCCTGACCATGTTTACCGCCTACCTCTCCCTACTCGCAACCATCGGTTATGCCCCTCTTAAAGTCTTGCTCCATGCGGGTGAGCCTATTTTCCCAGATTCGTTTTTAGCAAGAAATCAAAACGGCATCCATTCTAAAGCGGTTAACCTACAGGCTTTGATTATCGCTATTTTTGTCGTACTGATTTCAGTTGGCACACCACTTGTGACAACTTTATATAATCAGCTGACCCTGATGACTAATTTGTCCAGAAGCCTGCCTTATCTAATCGTCGCAGCAGCCTACCCGTTTTTTAAAGCGAAATTTTCAGGAGATTACCTGAAACTCATCAAATATAACTTTCTTGCTAACTATTTAGCTTTATCAGTGATTGCCACGATTTTCATTGCCATTGTTTTTGAGATTTACTCAGTCATTATTTCAGACGGTCTTGTAGCTGGCATATTTTTACTAATTGGGCCTGTCCTTTTTGCAATTTTAGCTAACTATTTGTATGTGATTAATAACCGTTCACGTTTAAGACCTTTCTTATCAATCAGATCAATATCTAAACGATAAAGTTTGCCAAATCATATTATATTAAGGAGAAAATCGTATGAAAGTAATTTTATATGTTGTTCACGGCAGTCAACTACCAGAGAAAAATCTGCGTTTGAGTGATTTAATTGGCGAAATAACCCAAGCCACACAAGACATCACTGCTTTACAGGAAATTGCCTATTTGGAACGCCAAACTGATACACTTGAAGTCGTGGCAGAACGTTTAATCAAACAAGGAGCGACGGAATTAATCGTCATGCCAGTTTTACTTTTTCCAGCGCTTCATACCTTAGTCGATATACCAGCTGAGCTTGCCTTTCTAGCTGACAAATATCCGCATATCGTGACTAAAATACTGAAAAATTTTGGCGATGAAGCAGATATATTTGACATTTTAGTCGATAAAATCAAGGCGATTTCATCTGAGGAAGTGATACTTTTAGCACACGGCACCCGACATTTTTCAGAACCTGCTGAAATGCTGGTAACCATTGCTGAAAAACTATCGGAAAAAACAGGTAAAACGATTCGAGCAGTCGATTATCTAGGAAAAAAGAATTACCATGACGTGATTGAAAAAAATGTCAGACGGGGCATCAGTCAGACCGTCCTCCCTTTTTTCCTCTATGAGGGCGATTTAATCAAAAAACGCGTCCAAAAGAGCATTTGGGCGATTGATCCTGATATTCCCTTTACAGCACCCCTCGATTTTGACCCGCGCATCGTAACGGCAATCGCGAAAATCATCAGAAAAGAGAAGCAGTATGCTACCAATTTTACTCGACTTACGTGATAAACAAATCCTTGTCGTAGGCGGAGGAAAAGTGGCGACACGGAAGATTTTACGTTTATCTCAGGAAAATGGGACAATCACAGTGATTGCGCCTGATATTTCACAAACGATAGCTGAGCTAATCCCAGCCAAACAGATACACCGTAGACCTTACCAGATAGGTGATGTCACAGGATTTGATATGATTTTCATCTGCACCTCTGATCATAGCGCCAACCATCAAATTATCTCAGAAATACAACCACATCAGCTGTTCAACGATACAACTGACCATCAAAACTCAGATTTTTATTCTATGGCAGAACTCACATCGGACGATGTCACCATTGCCCTGAGTTCGAAAGGTGTAAATCCGTCTAAAATTAAGCAATTAAAAGAAAAATTGGTAGCATATTTACATGAAAAAAATTAAAATCGGCACACGAAAAAGCCCCCTTGCCATGCGTCAAACTCAGATTATCATCGACCTACTTCGAAAGAATATCGGTCTTTTTGACTATGAGATTGTGTCGACTAAGACCTTAGGCGATAGATTACAGGACGTTTCTTTAAAAGAAATCGGCGGTAAAGGTGTCTTTGTGAAAGATATTGAAGCCGGACTTCTAACAGGTGAGATTGATTTAGCGGTACATTCGGCTAAGGATATGCCTTTCAAGCTCTTGACCGGATTGACCATCGGAGCGCTTGCGCTAAGAGCTTCAGCACATGATGTCGTGGTTTTCAGAGATTCGACCATTCAGACCCTAAAGGACTTGCCGCCGAACGCAGTGATTGGAACGTCCAGTTCTAGACGAGATTTGCAACTTTTGACTTTGCGGTCGGATATTCAGATTAAAGATATCCGTGGTAAAATCGAAACGCGATTATCTAAGCTAGAGAACGGTGATTTTGATGCCCTGATACTCGCAGAAGCTGGGCTAGCGCGCATGAATTATCTTAAAGATTTGAATTATCAACGCCTCAGCATCTCAGAATGTGTCCCAGCTGTCGGTCAAGGCGCACTTGCCATAGAATGTCGCGCTGATGACACCGATATGATGAATCTGTTAGCTCAAATCAATGATGAGTTGACCTCAGAAGCTGTCAGGATAGAACGCGAATTTCTCGAAGTCTTAAATGGCAATTGTGAGTTGCCACTTGGTGCTTACGCACATAAAATCGCTGGTGGCTGGCAAATAACAGCCTATCTGGCTGAAAATCGGGAGGTTACGGGTAAAAAAATTGTTTTATCAAGTGATACTTCTAATAGCCTGGGTCAACGTGCAGCGGAGCAATTATTATGAAGAAAATGATTTATACAGGTATTCCTCGTCATTTTGAGGAAAAAAGAAAGCATTTTGCCACACGCGGTTTTGATTTAATTTCGGTACCTTTGATTCAAATTATACCGAGGAAATTTGACTTACCAGATTGTGAATGGGTACTGCTAACTAGCCAATCACCTCTTGAGTTTCTGTCAGATGATTTTCTTCAAAATAAAAAAATCGCGGTCATTGGTAAAGAAACCGCAATGGCAGTTAATAGAGAGGTTCACTTTATCTCAACTCATGCGAATAAAATTGATTTTGTTCAGTCTTTTTCTGATTTTAAACCGACAGGGATTTGCTTTTACCCCAAGTCAAATCTGGCAGATGATTATATCGAAAAAAACTTGCCAAACGTTTTGTCTGCTGTTGTTTATGAAAATAGTTTACCTGAAAACGCCTTAGAGCAATTGACATTTCAATTGACCCAAAATCAGGTCAAACATTTATATTTTAGCTCCCCCTCAACTTTTCAGAGATTTATGTCATTAAACCTAGGGATTGACCATCTACATTTTTATACAGATGGTACAACAACACTAGACTATATTAATACATTTTGAAAAATAAATAGATCTTTTAGTTTACATCCATAAAAATCATTAAATAATCTGTTGAATTTATCCATTTGGCACAAAAGTCATTTGCAATTACTATATTAAACGATAATGATTTGAAAACAATAGGAGTACCACTGAAAATAACTGAAAAATATGGTAAAATTGATATCATTGATAATGATACATTTTATCATTTTTTTAATGGCTTAAACAGATTTAGTTAAAGCATATGAAAAATAACAAAAGTACAGAGATTAGTAAATTAGTTTTTAAAATCTCATCCATAGAAAGAAAAAATTAGACAACACCAAGGCTGTCAAAGCCTTGGTACACAAGGAGTTATAAGAAATGGTAGTAATCCAATGGTTGATTACAATTTCTCATAACCAACTTTTTGAAATCTGATGATTTTGATACAACTATTAGCCAACCTCTTTAAAATAAAGGGGTTTTATGTTGTTTAAGTTTTTTGAAAAACTTATGAAAAATCATGTGAAATACATAGTTGAGCAATAACTGTCAATAATAATCAAATTTTGCCATGTTTTCTGCCCATTATTTTTTCAGTAATAGTATAACATCATTTTTGAAGCTCATCTGATCAAATGTGAGGAATTGTATACTTCCTTTAAACGAGTATAAAGGGCACCTCTAATAACTATCAATTAATTCACCTCTAAATGAAATTAGAAAAAAAACAGAAAACTAAGCATAGTCTGTCAAGCCCCAAATAAAATAGACAGTTCAAAAAAAACACATTTCCACTCAAAGGTATGTCTGCCTATATTCAATAGGAGTAATGCCTTTTAGTTTGAGTTGTGGTCTATCAAAGTTATACCATGTAATGAAATCGTCAATCTGCTGCATTAATTCCGTCTCATTTTCAGGTACAAATAATTCCAAAGATTCACTTTTAAGATGAGAAAAAAAGTTTTCACAACAAGCGTTGTCATAACAGTTTCCCTTACGAGAATGAGAAACCGTCACATTAAAAGTTTCAAGTTTTTTGTGATACTGCTTGTTCGTATACTGAAATCCTTGATCTGAATGTAAAAGACAAGATTTTGATTTGTCCCAATCTTTTCTGAAAACAAGGTCTAAATTCTCAAAAACTAACTGATTATCATTGAATTTTGATAGATTGTAAGCTAAAATAGAGTTATCATACAGGTCTTTGATAATACTTAAGTACAGTCTACCCTGTTTATGATACACATAAGAAACGTCTGTCACTAACTTTTCATGAGGTCGTGTGGCGACGAAGTGTCTTGCGAGAAGGTTTGGCGAAACCTTTCTCGCTTTTTTGTTCATTTCTTGCCTCGTGCAAGAAGTAAAGCGTTTCTTGCGTATTGGCGATTTCAAACCGAGAACTTGCATATAGCGAAGGACAGTCTTTGGATTGACGCTTATACCATAAAGTCGCTTAAGTTGCATCCAGATATAGCGATAGCCCTTAAAAGAGGCATCAAAGAGAAGTTGAATCTTCTCTGCCAGCTGAGAATTCCAAGATTTTGTAAGGGGGCGGTTTTTCTTAATCCAGCTATAATAACCACTCCTTGAAATACCAAGATAATGACAAAGAGCAGTAATGGAATACTGTCCTGTTAAACTATCAACGACTTGATACTTAGCTCTTGTAGAGATTTTTACAGGAGCTTTCTGAGCTTTTTTAGAATAGCTACCTCCATTTTGAGATAGTTGACTTGTTCTTCTAAAGTCATCGTCTCTGACTTAACTTGTGCCGGTCTATCACGATTATCTTGATAGAGAAGTTGAGGATTGTTCTCGTACAATTTAATCCAATGTTGTACTTGTGAGCGATTGGTGACACCAAAATGTTCTGCCACTGATTGATAGCCACCTAAGTGGTCAAAAAGATAAACTTGTGCAACCTTTACTTTAAAGTCGCCCGTGTAGTTCTGATTTTTACGCATGAAAAAGCTCCTTGATAAAATGATTGAAATAGTTTTTTTATTTCATGTCCATTTTACCAGGAGCTGTTCAGTCTACTGTGTTTTTTTCTAATTTCATTTAGAGGTGAATTAATTGGTAGTTATTAGAGGTGCCCTTAAATAGTAAGTTACCACACCCCTGAAAATAACTGAAAAATATGGTAAAATTAGTATCGAGTATAGTGATACATTTTATCATTTTTTTCATAGCTTAAACAAATTCTGTTAAAGCACGAGAAAAAATAGCAAAAGTTCTGTGGTTAGCAAGTTAATTTTTTTAAAAACTCACCCACAAAAAGAAAATTAGATAACACTGAGGCCATCAAGCCTTGGTACACAAGGAGTTATAAGAAATGGTAGTAATCCAATGGTTGAATGCCCTGAATTACGACTTCTTTGATAAAAAAGACACCTGATAAAGATGAAATTAGAATTTTGATTAGCCAAAAGTCCTAGTATTACGAGGGCTTTTCTTTTTTTTATAATCCTAAGAATGAAAATCAAGTTACCCAAATAAATTAATGTAGAAATGTCTGTTGTGCAAAAGTAATCAATAAATATTATATTTTGCCCAAAAATATGCCCAAAAAATATTTTGAATAGTATCCGTGATTCAAAAATTTTTAAATGGTTTGATGATTAAAAATTTGATATAATAAAATAAGATAAAATTTGACACAGAAAAGGTACTTGATTATAATGTCACAGCACAGCACAGCACAGCACAGGTAAATAATACCTTTTTTCATTGTATTCCAAAAGCTCTGAATTTCAGGGCTTTTTTGTGTAATTCTGGGGTAGCTTAATGGTAAATCAATCAAAAGTACAATTCGAAAGAACCGTTGAGTTTATTTACGACCAAACCTCAAAAAGGCTGAATTTGAAAAAAGGTGAACTAGGGGTTTCTAACTATCAAATTGCAGGTTTTAAGAATCAAAAAGAATATAACGAGGCACCGAATTACAGTAAAATTGATGACAGCATCTTATCTAATATACTTAATAATAAGCGACAAAATCGAAAAAACAAATACCTTATCCCTTCCAAAAATGCAGAAATGTACTATCAAGCATTTGTCAGCAACCTTAAATTTGATTCAGTTCATGAACTTCTTTGGGGAAAAAATTCAGAGATAAAAACCTATCTCCCAAAACTTTTTCAAAATATCATGTTAGATAGTCTAGAAAATAGTAATAAAACAATCAAAAATATTTGTTCTGATTTAATGAAAAGTCGTTCTGAAAAAAATCTCGAAACCAAAATCTATCAAATATATGAAGAAATTAAAGAGGCACTGTTAAAAGAATTTATTGATTTTACAAAAGCAAAAACCTCAAAAGAACATTTGGAAAGCCCAGAAGGTATCGAATATGAAATAGTCGGCATCAAAGGGAATGTTCCAATTATTGATGAGAAGAAATCAAAAAATATTTCAGGTACAAAACTAAATGAGTATTTAGGTTATCAAAAATTAAATATGGCTTTTGAAAAATTTATTGAGGATAGGTTACTTCCGTTATTTTTGAATGTTCTTATCTTGCAATTCAATCAACAGAAAGAGGAGATGTGAAAATGAAAAAGATGAATAAAATTATTATTGGTATTGTTATTACCTTGCTTGTTATTGCAGGCGGAAGTTATGGTATTTATGCCAATGTTCAACACCAAAAAGAAGTGAAACTTGCTGAACAGCACAAGAAAAAGGTGGCAAAAGAAGAAAAACAAGTCAATGACTTACAAAAGACCTTTGATGTCAGAAAAGATAATGCCCAAGAAATCTTGAAAAACTTATCAGATTTAAAATTAACCACGAATAAAGCTAAAAAAATTCAAGAAAAATTTTGCAATGCTGATAAGCAACAATTTGTGGAATTGGAAAATGAAATCATATCAGGATTAACGATTTCTGACAAAGATAAAAAGTTTAGCGAAGTTTCCACGCTACAAGAGAATCTAAAAGCTATTCAAAATGAGTTAGGTAAAGTGGAAAAAATGACTTCAATTTTCACAGATAAACAAATCAAAGTTTTCACGGACAAGTTAAATGCTTTGATTAAATCTGAAAATAATCAAATTACTCAGTTACAAAAAGTTGCGAAAGAAAAATCTGAGTTAGAAGCCACTGCAAAAGCTCAGCAAGAGGCTGAAAATGCCAGATTACAAGCGCAAGAACAAGCCAATTATGAAACTCAATCACAGAATAGTGTTCCGAGCGGGAGTGCCACGAATAGCCCCAATTATTCAAGTGATGGTAACACACAGTCACCATCTAATAGTTCTGGTGATCGCACAGGTGTTGTTGACGGAACTAATAACGGTGTCGGTTGGGCAGCGAGTCCAGATGATGTTCCGCCAGGCGCTGTTATTCAACCACCACACTAAATTCAAAAAAATAGCAATCAAAACCGTCTAAACAGGCGGTTTTTCTTTGTCTTAAAATTGTCAATCAGTGGAAAATAACAAATATCAAAGTCAGTTTTCCACCAATGTTTTTTTAAGAGAATATTTCATAAAATAGCTTTATATTCAAAGCGCTTTAAATATTTCTATGAGGTTGCGAACTCCACTATAAAAAAATAATGTAGCTAGTCGCAAATGGCTATTTGAGGAAAAATCATGTTACTAGGAAAAGTGAAATTAGGCGAAGTGACAATTTCAAATGTTACCATTCCAAAAATTGCTACTGTTCAAACAGTAAGTAAAGCACCACGGTATGCCGAGAATGGCGAACCTATTCAGGGGTCTGTCTCAAAAATTGTATGTCAATTTGTCGATTCTGAATTGGCAAAATTGATTCAAAAATCAGGTGCAGACCCTGCAGAACTCAAAACTTATCTTCTTGAACTTGTAGGAACAGAGCAGGACTTATCAGAGCTTTCAATAAGTGACTTAATTGGTTCTGATGTTGAACTAGAGGGGGCAAAAGTCATGCTTAAATGGGAGCAGGGGCGCAATGGTGGTTCGTGGAGAGGGCTAAAAGTTGTTTTAAATATCTCTGCCTCTCTGCCTGAAACAAAAGAAAGTGAGAAAAAATAATGACGAAAAAAGAATTAACGGTTTGGGCATACTTGAACGAAATAGAGTATTGCTTACAAGATGAGACCTTGAATAGAAAACGGGCAATAGAACTAATAGACATTGCTCGTGATATTCAAACAGATAAAATTAAAGGAGACTTTGAAAATTGCGAATAATTGACCGATTGTCTACTTTTCTCTCGCGACTTCCCCCATTTGGGGGATCAGTGAGCAGAATAATTGTTGAAGAAAATCAAACACAGATGTTTTATAGAAAAAAACGGAGATATTTTTGGCTGATAAAAATTTGGATAATTGGCATTAGCGTATTGGTAGTTACTTCAAATTTAAAAAATATTTTGCCAAGTTTATCGCAAAGAAAAATAATATGGGATAGTCAGATTTTTAAAATGGCATTGCTGATATTTTTTCTGCATTTCCTGCTTACTATTTTATGGGAATTTTTCCATTCTCATTACTCTCCGATTGAAAAATGGAAACTGGAAAAATTACTGCGAGGATTCACGGAAGAAAGTGACCTACTCCGCCAGCATGATAGTACATTTCATCAAACAAAATCAGTTAAATGGTTTTATTCTAAAGTGAAAGGACAAATAAAAATCACACTGAAAACAGGGGGACATCTTTCCTATAATATGGAAAATGACATTCCTAGACGTTTACAGGGCTATCTCATTAAAGAAACGGAAAATGATTGGATAATTGAGGATAAATACATTGACAGTGGAGAAATTGTTGTGATATTTTCCCATGAGCCTGATGAGCGTATTTTTATTGATGATTTATCAAAGTTAAAACAATCCAATGAAATAAACATTCCATTAACAAAGAAATTAACTTGGACAACTCATCAGCCCATGGGATTGATAGTTGGTCCGACTGGTTCAGGTAAAACAAGTCTCTTAAAAGCGTTGATTGTCAGTTTTTTAGCTAACAATCCTAAAAATAAAATATTTACGATTGATGGTAAAGCAAGTTTTTTGAGTATTGCCATGAAACGTGTTGGAAAAGTGGCAACAGACGGGCAGTCTGCTCTGGACTTGACGGCAGAACTTTGTCAAGTCATGAAAGAACGCTATGCGGAAATAAATGCAGATATTGATTCAGAAAAAGATTGTACACATGCAGAACTATTTAAACAAGGTACTATTTTATTGGTCGCAGATGAATTGTTGGCTTTGGTAGGAGAAATGCAAGCGTCGGATAAATTATTAAAGCCTGCTGAACGTCTTTATCCCCAATTTTATGCTAATTTGATGAATCTTATTGTCAAAGGTCGCCAAAGCTCTATATCCGTAATTGTGAGCGGCCAGATGTTACCCGCCTCTATATTGCCCACAGAAAGCCGAGATTCTATTGGACTAAGAATAGCACTTGGACGACTTTCACAGCAACAAGCACAAGAAATTTTTAGTCTAGGATTGAAAGATTTACCTAGAGGAGATTATTCTGATTATGGGGGCTTGATTTGGCTTGACGGGTTAAATTGGGAACTACCGAGAGCGTTTAAAAGTATCTATTATGACGATGAAAAACTTCCCTTTAAAAAAACACTATCCAAATTTTCTGATTCACAGGGCGGTGGTTCACCACAAGCCTAGTGAATCAGAAAGCACTTGCCTGTTACTTGACATACAGGCAACTTAGGCTGAAAAATAGTTATGGAGGAAATGAATGTCTCATATATATAACGCAAAAATCGAGGTATTTGACGATAAAATTATCGTTACTAAATACGGAAATTATAAAGTTAAGCCAAGAAAAACAGAACTTGGTAGCCCTAAACTTGATAATGAGGAAAAGGAAACTAAGGAACAGCGAGAAAAAAAACTCTCTCGGCAAGCCTTTAGAATGAAACGCAAAATCAAAAATTATATTCTAGCCAATGATTTTGATTTATTTTGGACGTTGACACTAGATGATAGCAAAGTAAATGCTTATGATTTTCAGCTAGCACGTAAAGAATTACAAAAGTGGTTGAAATATCAGCGTGAGAAATATGGTAGATTTGATTATTTATTCTTGCCAGAGGCACATAAATCTGGCAGATTCCATTTCCATGGTGTGACTGGTCAGATGTTCCCGATTCTAACAGAGGCAAGGAGTGCTAAAACTGGTCGGTTATTGAAAAAGAAAGGCTTGCAAATTTACAACGCTGAAAATTGGTCGAATGGTTTCAACACGGTTTCAAAAATCGTTAGCAAGGATAAAGCATCAAACTACATTACCAAATACATCACGAAAGATTTTATGCAAATTCCAAGGCTTTATAAACAGCCAAGTTATTTAGTTAGCAGAGGATTGAAATCTCCAAATATTTTGTATGAAATATTAAATGAAACAAAATTAGATGAATTTGTTCCCTCATTTGTTGTTGGAGAAGTAGATTCGGACAGCAACAAATTTAAACCGAATATTTCAATTTTTTATCTAAATCTTGACAAGAATGGCAATCCTTGCCAAGAAAAAGGTATCAAAACCTTTCTAAAATTGAAACAAGAAAAAAGTCCCGACGGCAATCAGGACTCTCTATAAAAATATTTACAAGATAATTATAGCATAGATACAGCTATACGAGGATACAAAATGAAAATTAAGTACATTCCAGTTGAAAATAGCATTGCTGAATGGGGTAATAAAAAAGCAATCCTTAAACGTTTTGAAGGCTTAAATATTTATACCTTGAATCGTTGGCTTTCAGAAATGCGTGATAGTAAACAATTCCGTCAGGGGGTTATCAATCCCACTCATAAGCTTGTTTTTATCAACTTTGAAATTTTTGAAGCATTTCTTTATTGGAAACAGCATGGTTATTCAAAAAGATAAGACAAAATAAGTGTAAAAATGGTAAAATAGAAAGTGCTAATCAGGATTCTATTTTATCTTTTTTCATATCATAACTTGAAAGGATAAAATATGTATTTTGAAGAAAGAAAAAATAAGGCAGGAAAAATATTCTATGTAGCTAATGAACGCTATGTCGACCCTCTAACAGGCAAGAAGAAGCGTGCCTCTGTGGTTTACCATAGCAATACAGTAAGAGCAAGACGGCAGGCAGAACGAGAGTTGATTGATAAAATTGATTCGATAATTTCAAAAAAACAAGGCGTTTTCAAAAGTTCAACACTATTAACTTTTGATGACCTTAAAAGAAATTGGTTTGAGACATGGAAAACAACCGTAAAACCTCAAACTATTAAACGTGAAATCATTGTAATCAATCGATTGTCTGAGCTTATCGCAGATGATATATTACTTGACAGTGTAACCCCTCTTTTAGTCCAGAATTGTTTGAAAGAGTATAGAGAAAAATACCATTCCACTCACTCGACAATGCAACATATAAAGTGTACATTGAATAAAATTTTTGATTATGGCGTCCTACACAATGCCATTCCTTTTTCTCCGTCAAGAGTGATAAAACTTAATGCAACGGTTGAAGAAAAACGAGAAAAGAAAAAGCGTAAAGAAGCAAAATTTCTTAATGCTAAAGAAGTGAATGCCTTATTGTCGGAACTGAGAGGACGAAGAAATATGAACTATTATGATTTAGCTTTGTTTCTCATTGGTACAGGCTGTCGGATAGGAGAAGCCTCTGCTTTGACAATGAATGACATTGACTTTGAAAATCATTTAGTAACGATTGATAAATCTTTACAAGCTCATGATTTAAAAGTTGATGAATTTTATCTTGATACAACTAAGACAGAAGCAGGAGAAAGAATAGAGCAACTGCCTGAGTTCGTCATTCAAGCACTTAGACGAGTGATTGAGCGTAACAAAGTATTTGATAAACATGTAGAGAATTTGCCTTCAAGTATTTTTAGAAAGGTTGACTTTCTTTTCAGAACTGAATACGGCGCTCCTATTACGTCGCATAGTTTCAGACAGATTTTAGGACGAGTAAATAAAGTCTTAAAATTAAAGTGTCCAGAAAAATATGGCTTTGAGTGGACGAAGAATGCTATTCCTCATAGTTTCAGACATATACACATCTCTGTATTACGAAATGACCCGACTATTCCACTAAAAGAAGTTCAAGCAAGAGTAGGACACGTTCAAGAAGAAACAACAAACGGCTACACTCACTTATTGAGTACCTCACAAGAAAAATCAGTTGAAGCAATTAGTCGTTTTATCGAAAAAATGGGTGTGAATGAAAATATAGCATGAAATCCGTATTTTTGCCCAAAAATTGCCCAAAAATAGAAAAAAAGAAGTTGTCAAGGCTTTCAAGCCTTGGTGCACAAGGAGTTATAAGAAATGGTAGTAATCCAATGGTTTCCAGGTCACATGTCCAAAGCACGTCGACAAGTTCAGGAAAATTTAAAACATGTTGATTTGGTGATGGAGTTGGTGGATGCCAGATTGCCTCTATCAAGCCGTAATCCCATGTTAGATAAGATTATCGGCACCAAGCCACGTCTTGTCATCATCAATAAAAAAGATTTAGGCGATGACCTAGAAATTCAAAAATGGGTCCATTATTTTGAGGCACAGGGCATTTTGGCTGTTAAAATCAACGCAAAAGAGCAGCAAACTGTCAAGAAATTGACCAAGGCTGCCAAAGAAGTTCTGGCAGATAAACTCAAACGTGCTTCTGAGCGTGGCATTCAAAATAAAGCCATCAGAACGATGATTATCGGCATCCCTAACGTCGGCAAGTCAACCCTTATGAATCGCTTAGCAGGTAAAAAAATCGCCATTACAGGCAATAAGCCAGGGGTCACCAAAGGGCAGCAATGGTTGAAAACCAATGAAGAATTGGAAATCCTAGATACACCAGGTATTCTTTGGCCAAAATTTGAGGACCAAACAGTCGGCTTGAAGCTCGCCTTGACGGGTGCCATTAAGGACGACCTGATTCCCAAAGATGAGATCACGATTTTCGGTCTGGATTTCTTCAAAACTAACTACCCAACTGAACTTCAAAATCGCTTCAAATTAACAGATGAACAGATGAATTTATCTGCTGTCGATTTAATCGTCTTATTGACTCAAAAATATGGCTTCCGAGATGATTACGACCGTTTTTACGACATGTTTATCAAAGATGTCCGCGACAGCAAGCTCGGTACCTACACCCTCGACCGTGTGTCAGACCTTAACAAAGAGGATGCGCAAGATGACAACGATTAAAGCAGTAGGAGAGCTTCTCCAAGCAGCACAAACCCTATCAGACCCTTTATTTGACGAGTGGTCGCAGGACACCCGCCAAGGCGTGCAAAAATTAATCGCTAAACGCCAACGTGAGATCCAAGCTACCCTTGATGAAGCAGCACGACTTGAAACTTTGCTAGCCTATGAACGCGAGCTCTATGCCCAAAATATCTCCTTAATCGCAGGCATCGATGAAGTTGGCCGTGGCCCCTTAGCAGGACCCGTCGTCACAGCAGCCGTCATTTTACCCGAGAATTGTCAAATTCCCGGCCTCAACGACAGCAAACAAATCCCCAAAGCCCATCATCAGGCCGTCTATGACAGCGTCATGGCTGAGGCCCTGGCAGTGGGTATCGGCATCATCGACAATCACGTCATCGATCAGGTTAACATCTATGAAGCGACCAAACTGGCCATGTTACAGGCGATTGAGCACCTTGAGCTTAATCCAGAACATCTGTTGATTGATGCCATGACTTTAGAAATTGACATCCCACAAACTTCTCTGATCAAAGGAGATGCTAAGTCCATGTCCATTGCCGCAGCATCGATTGTTGCTAAAGTAACACGAGATCAGATGATGAGAGATTACGATCAAAGCTATCCTGGCTATGATTTTGCCCACAATGCCGGTTATGGTACAAAAAAACATCTGGAAGGGCTTGCTAAGCAAGGTTTCACAGACATTCATCGGCAATCATTTGAACCCATCAAATCAATGGTTGATTCTAAGGGTTTATGACCAATATTTTAAATTTGAAATAACAATAAATCAAACCCTTTTAAAATAAAGGGTTTTGTTATCAATTTACAATTGACATATTTAAAATTATGTCAATTGTAAATTAAGGCCATGACTATCAATCATCAAAGTTTATGGTTAAACCTCTAATCCGTAGTATTGAGCTAAAATCTGCGCTTTCTGTTCTGAAATCTCACGATAGGTGCCGGTCAGTTGAGACCGCAAGTACACTTTTTCATCAACTATCTGAACCCCCACAAATGCTGCGTTCGGATAGTTTTTGTTGACACTGAGCATCCCTTGCTTGACGTCTGCAACATTTTCTTCAGTAACTGGCACATCTAGGAAAATGTGGTGCTCAAGTCGTGAGAGGTTGGCGAGCGCTGTGATGTTACGATTGGGCACGAACACAAGGGCACCTGCGCTAGTTTTTAAGGTGAGAGAGCGAATTCCGATGACCATAACGGTGCCTGTAATGTCCAGGTTCTTGAAGTTGACGGTATCACCGACGTTGACTTGATGTTCGACGATGATAAAGAAGCCGTTGATGATGTCTGTCATCAAATCTCGTCCAGCAAAGCCTAGTCCAACACCGACTATCCCAGCACCGGCAAGCAAGCTCGCAACAGGTAGACCGAAGATCCCTAGGATTGTATAGATATAAAGGAAAACGGTCAGGTATTGGAAGACAGACAGGGTCAGGCGTGAAAGCGTTAAGACACGCGCGCTATCGGCGATATTAATGCGACTATAGTTGTCGAATAAATGCTTGATGATCCGCTTTAAAATGCGGTAGAAGATGAAAAATAGGACGCTTGCTATCACGACGTAGATGATTTTTTCTACGGCTGTATCAAATAAGGTTTCTAGGTGTAAATACTTCAAAAGAGTCACTCCAAATCAATAATTTTCAGAAAATTCAAGTAAATTGTTGCAAAAAAGCACAAAAAGGGCTAAAATAAGTATAACAAATTTTTAGACGAGATGGGTTTCAAATATCCATCCCTTGTTTGCTTGATAGATGAAAGAGGTTATTGATGACGCTTAATATTGATTGGGAAAATCTTGGTTTTGAGTATATGAACTTACCCTATCGTTTTATTGCCCACTATAAGGATGGGCAATGGGATGCGGGAAGTTTAACGGAAGATGCCACACTCCATCTTTCTGAGTCATCTCCTGCCTTGCACTATGGCCAACAAGCTTTTGAAGGCTTGAAAGCCTACCGCACCAAAGCAGGTGAGATTCAATTATTTCGTCCTGATCAAAACGCTGAGCGCTTACAAAGAACTGCCCGTCGTTTATTGATGCCTGAAGTACCGACTGATTTCTTTATCCAGGCTGCTAAAGCGGTTGTTAAAGCCAACCATGAGTATGTGCCGCCGTATGAAAGTGGTGGTAGCCTCTACCTCCGGCCGCTCTTAATCGGTGTTGGCGACATCATTGGTGTGCAACCAGCTCAAGAATACATCTTCACGATCTTTGCCATGCCTGTTGGCAATTACTTTAAAGGTGGCTTGGCGCCGACTAAGTTCATCGTCTCACGTGATTTTGACCGCGCTGCGCCCCACGGCACTGGTGCAGCAAAAGTTGGTGGTAACTACGCCGCTAGTCTCTTACCTGGGCAAGAAGCCCATGATGCGGGTTATTCCGATGTCATTTATTTGGATCCTTCGACTCATACCAAGATTGAAGAAGTCGGCTCAGCCAATTTCTTTGGGATTACCAAGGAGGGCGAGTTTGTGACACCGCTGAGTCCATCAATTTTACCATCAATTACCAAGTATTCTCTTCTTTACTTAGCAGAACATCGTTTAGGCCTGAAAGCCTATGAAGGGGATGTTTATATTAATGAGTTGGATCGTTTTGCGGAAGCAGGCGCCTGTGGGACAGCAGCAGTCATTTCACCTATTGGTGGCATCCAAAATGGTGAGGACTACCATGTTTTCTACAGTGAAACAGAAGTCGGCCCCATGACGCATCTACTCTATAATGAATTAGTCGGTATTCAAAAAGGTGATGTGACAGCACCTGAAGGCTGGATCTATAAGGTTGAGATTGACGATTAAATCATAGTTATACAACCAGTTTACATAATTTATTTTATGTAAACTTTTTTGTTTTCTATTATTATCAGATCAGTCTTTCAAGTGACTGAGCCTTATTGTAATTTATGTAACATTTTGCTATCCTATATAAGATACTATTATTTTATAAGGGAGTTTTATGGATAAGAAACTGAAAATCAGTGATTATTTACTGATTGGTTCAATGTTATTTGGGTTATTTTTTGGGGCAGGAAATCTCATTTTTCCTGTACATATGGGACAAGAAGCAGGAGCAACAATCTTCCAAGCCAACCTTGGCTTTCTAGTGACGGGGATTGGCCTACCCTTCCTGGGGATTATCGCTATTGGTCTGTCTCAAAGTTCTGGTCTTTTTGATCTGGCATCACGGATCAATCGCAAGTACGCTTATATTTTTACAACGCTATTATATTTAGTAATCGGTCCTTTCTTCGCTTTACCGCGTTTAGCGACAACCTCTTTTGAGGTTGGATTATCACCTTTTTTATCAGCTGGTGCACAAAAACCGGTATTAGCCTTGTTCAGTCTTTTATTTTTTACAGCTGCTTGGTTCTTTTCACGGAAACCGTCAAAAATCCTAGACTATATCGGGAAGTTTTTGAATCCACTGTTTCTCATTTTACTCGGCTTTTTGCTAGTTATTGCCTTTGCTGGACCGATGGGTGGTGTCAGTCATGCTAAGGTTGGAGCAGCCTATCAAGCCTCACCTTTTATCACTGGCTTTACTCAAGGGTATAATACGCTTGACGCGCTTGCGGCGTTAGCCTTCGGGATTATTATCGTCACAACCATTCGCCAACGTGGTGTGACTAATCCTAAGGTAATTGCGATCGATACGATCAAAGCAGGTGGGATTAGTGTGCTGCTTATGGGGATTATTTATACTTGTCTAGCTTACTTGGGGACGATGAGTCTTGGGAAGTTTGCGATTAGTGAAAATGGCGGGATTGCCCTGTCTCAGATTTCGAATTACTATTTGGGGACTTTTGGGACGATTATCCTGGCCTTAATCATTATTATCGCTTGTTTGAAAACTGTGGTTGGCTTGATTACAGCATTTTCAGAGACATTTGTTGAACTTTTTCCTAGATTTTCTTACCGTTTTTACGTGATTTTGGCGAGTGTCTTGCCCTGTTTGTTTGCCAATGTCGGGCTGACCAATCTGATTCAAATTTCGATTCCAGTTTTGATGTTCTTATATCCACTTGCCATTACCTTGATTATTTTGGCCTTGTTGAGTCCATTATTCCATCATTCTAAACGGGTTTATCAAGTGACGACTGGCTTTACGTTGATTGCGGCAATCTTTGATGGTCTTAATGCCATTCCGATGGGGGATCATCCGAACGTCTTGATGGCGGACTTGCTGGCCTTCGCGAAACATACGCTACCTTTCTTTTCGATTGGGATGGGATGGATTGTCCCTGCAGCCATTGGCTTGGTCGTGGGTTACATTTGGCAGGTTGTCGAAAATAAGTCGACAACCTAAAGTTTAAGCTATAGAAAAAGAGGCTGGGACAAAAGTCCTCTAAAAAAATAGGCTATGAACCATTTCCGATGTTAATCGGAAACTTTCATAGCCTATTTCTCTGTAACTTTTCGACAAAAAGAATAAAATCCTGTACAATTAAAGTGTCTAATCCCAAAAGTCAGGAGCTGTTCTTTATGCATAAAAATTATAACATGAAACAAGTCATTTTACCACTTGATTTAGAAATAATGATTCCAGAAGATGATATTTGTTTTGCCATTCATGAACTGATTGAAAGCATGCCTGAGGAAAAATTCACAACATTTAAGCAAGAAACAGGTCGCCCCTCTCTCCATCCTAGAATGATGCTCAAATTGATTTTGTGCGCCTATACCCAATCAATGTTTTCGGGAAGAAAGATTGAGAACGCGCTTCAAGATAGTATCCGCATGATGTGGTTAGCGCAAGGCGAGACCCCTTCTTATCGGACAATCAATCGTTATCGTGTCCATCCTTTGATGGCACCGATCATTCATGATTGTTTTGTGCAATTTAGAAATCTCCTTGTTCAAGAAAATTTGATTGATGAAACAGCCATTTTTATTGATGGTACAAAACTTGAAGCCAATGCCAACAAGTTTACTTTTGTCTGGAAAAAATCTATTCAACGTTTTAGCGATGCCCTTATCGAAAAGTCAAAAGCCCTTTATCAAGAGCTTTTGAGCAATGAAATTATTCCTGCGATTGAAATTGATAATCAAGCTGAATTATCAACACAAGAATTGATGGTCATTGAAGACGAGTTATCTCAAGCAGTTGAGACGCTCACACAAGAAATTGATAAGGAATCAAACGGACAGAAACGTAAAGCCTTGCGTTCTCAAAGAAAACCAATCAAATTAGCACGTAAACAAGTCGCTAATTTCATCTTAAGAAAAGAAAAATACAAGCTAGATTTCGAGATAATGGGCGCAAGAAATAGCTATTCCAAAACAGATACAGATGCGACATTTATGCGGATGAAAGATGACTATATGAGGAATGGTCAACTTAAGGTAGCCTATAATCTTCAAATTGCGACGGAAAATCAATATGTTTTGGACTATGAAGTCTATCCTAATCCGACTGATACCAGAACTTTGCCCGATTTTTTAGCACATTATCAAAATAAATACCAACAACTTCCTGACTATATCATAGCGGATGCGGGTTATGGTGGGGAAGAGAATTATCAAACCGTCTTAGAGACTTATCAACGCACACCTCTGATTACCTACAATGCTTATGAAAAAGAACAAAAACGAAAATTCAAGAAAGACCTCTTTAAAACAGCGAATTGGCCCTATGACCCTGAACAAGATTACTTCATCTGCCCGAATCATCAAAAAGTGACTTATCGATATGAGAGCCACCGAACGGATAAATATGGTTTGACACGAGATTTGAAAATCTATGAATGCGAAGATTGTCAAGGTTGTCCGGTTCGCAAATCATGTACTCGAGCTAAAAGTGACAATAATCGACAGCTTCAAATTAAACCTAAGTGGGAGTCGTTTAAATTAACGATCAAAGAATTGCTTTCAGAAAAAGAGACAGGAAAACTCTACGGCAAACGTAAGATTGATGTAGAGCCTGCCTTTGCACGTCTGAAGGCTAATTTGGGCTTCAGTCGATTTTCGGTCAGAGGGAAAGACAAAGTTAGGCAGGAGATTGGTTTAGCTTTGATGGCGATTAATCTCAGAAAACTGATGGTAACCTGTCGAACATAGAATAGAGAAAAAGCAAACTAGCACAATCAAAATGGATTGGATTAGCTTGCTTTTTTCTTTCTGTGACTGTGGACTTTTGTCCCAGCCTCTTTGATTTGGCCTGAATTTTTAGGCTTTAGCACGTGTCATTGATTTGAAGAAGGCAACAAAACTTGGGAGTAGGGTCACTACGATGATGCCTAAAATGATCACTGAAAAATGGGTTTTGACAAAAGGAATGTTACCAAACAAGTAGCCCGCGCCAGTTGCAATGAGTGACCAAGACAAGGCAGCGATGAAAGCACGCTTAATGAAGTCACTGGCTTTGAACTGACTAATCCCTGCTACAAATGGGACAAAGGTCCGAATAATCGGGATGTAACGCCCGAGAATGATAGCAAGTGAGCCATTTTTCTCGAAATAGAGCTCTGCATCCTCGATATGCTGAGGCTTGATGAATTTACTGAAAAATTTGTGATGGATCATCTTGTAACCTGCCGTATGACCGATGAAGAAGTTACAAGTATCGCCCAGAAAGGCTGCAAAGAAGAAGATGACAAGGAAAATCCAGACGTTGAAGTGCATAGCTGGGTTGGCAGCCAAGGCACCAGCCGCAAAAAGCAAGCTATCTCCCGGCAAAAAAGGCATGATAACCGCAGCAGTCTCTATAAAAATGATGAGAAAGAGCAGGAGATAAGTCCAGGCGCCAACCGACTGAGCCATGGTATAAATGTGTTGATCGATATGTAAAATAAAGTTAATGAGCATGATGCGCTTTCTATTTTCAATTAAAAGTTAGGTGCCAGCATCGTTCTTCATAAAAGAAGAAGTAGATGCCGGTAGATGTATAGCAGACAGCTTAAATTATAGCATTTTTTCAGCATTTCGCAACTTGGCGATACGAAAAGGCGCTAGATTACAACTTATCCAAAGCATCTTTTTGCTCTTCATCGACGATATGCGTATAAAGGTCGGTCACCTGGGTAGAAGCATGGCCGAGCTGATGGCTGACCAGAACCTGAGAGTTGGTTTCAGCATACAGCCTTGTGGCCAAGGTATGGCGGAGTTTATGAGGCGTCACGCGGACTTTGAAGACTTTGGAGTATTTGGCAACCATTTTTTCAACACTAGAGTTGTCGATGCGATTCGCCTGCTCTTTATATAAAGTCAAAAATAAAGCCACATCACGTTTTCCTGCCTGGTAACGTTTCTC
This sequence comes from Lactococcus sp., assembly GCA_047833645.1. Taxonomy (GTDB): domain Bacteria; phylum Bacillota; class Bacilli; order Lactobacillales; family Streptococcaceae; genus Pseudolactococcus. The sequence continues at coordinate 191,292 of CP181259.1, read as the reverse complement.
CCGAATGTCCAAATATGCCGTTAAATAAGGCTTCGCAAAACCAGCGATATTGACGGAATCCCGTTTCCCACCTTTTCGCGTCACCTCAACAACCATGGTATTCAAGTTTAAATCATTCAGATCAATATTCACCGTTTCAGATAAGCGAATCCCTGATGCTAAAATCAAAGCAATAATGGCTAAATCCCGCTCTTTATTCTTGATAAATGAAGATTTGGCGCGATTTGACAGGCTAATTTCATACTCAGTATCAATAAAGTCTAAAAAACCCTGCGTTTCATCCCCTAAAAAGAGTTTATTTTTAATATTTTCAGCACGTGAGGCCAGTGTCTCTTTTTTCTTTTGAGTTGCGACTTTCTTCATGACATTACGATAGAAGTAGGGCTCACCATTTTCATCTTCAACCTCCTCAGTCAAGTACTTATAAAGGCTTGATAAGGCAGAAAGCGTCCGATTAATAGTCGTTTGAGACACACCATAAGTCGTCGAATAGGTATTCAGTTTAGGGCGCTCACGTAGATATAAAATATAACTCTCTAGATCATGCTTGGTTAATTTTTCCAAGGTTTCCAATGAAATATCAGTCGTTTTTGCAGCATTTGAGATATCAGCATCCATGAGCCAGCTAAAAAAGCGTTGATATTCTTTGAGATATTCGTACAAGGTAGTGAGTGAGTAAGGGACGGCGGACTTAGAACGGTAGTATTCCAGTACAAAGTCTGGCATCACAATTTTTAAGTCCTCGATATTTTCAATTAAGCGTTCTCGTTTCATAAGACTAGTATAAGGGATACACCGACATTTGTCAAGAAAATTACAGTTTTTCGGAAAGATGTCGGTGGCTATTTACGAAGGCAGTCTTTCCGTCTAGATGTCAGCCAAATCTTACTCACGAATTTTTAGCCAAAAATTCCGCTAAATTCGGTGACTCCTTGTACTTCATAGATGCCTGTTTATCCTTTTCAATAATCGCTTGCCCTAAATCAATCCCATTGACATTGGCAATCTCGACAACATAGTGAACCACGTCAGCCAATTCACTTTTTAACGACGCATCATCTGTGCTGGCTTTATTCTCTTTTAATTGACTTAAGACTTCAGCAACTTCGCCAATTTCTTCAACCAATTTGATAAATAAATCACTTGTTGATGGGCTGCTGATATTTTTTCTTTGACATATTGCGTCGTATTTTACATCTAAATAATCTTGTAAAGATCTAAAGGTTAATTCTGTCATCTTTTCTTATTCTCCTTGTTTTTTAGCATGACTGTCATTGTTACAGACTTCTCTTAACGCACTTGCCGATAAAATGCCTGCAAAGCTGTTTTTCGTGCCGTCTGAATCTCTTTTTTAGGTAGATCTTGAATGGCACCTTCAAGCGCCAAGAGGAAATTCATGCAAGCACCGTCATCTACCAGATCACGAACCTTTAAAAAAGCCTGCTCAGTCCCCAAATGAATCAAAGATTCTGAGTCCATGATCCCAACTTGATTTAATTTAGCTTCGTTCACCTTACCCAAATTTTTCATTTGTGAAATGTCCATACTCGATCCTTTCTTTTTCTGCCTTATGATCGTTTTCCAATACCTTATTATTATTTTATCATATTCTAACTCACTTTTACCGGCAGCATAGAAAAACGCCCATTTCAAAGAAATAGACGTTTTAAACGAATCATTTAAAGGCTTGATCAACCAAAGTCCAGGTCACGACGGATTCAAATGTCCCTAGTTTGGCTTGATTTTGTGGTATATCAAGCGTTACGTGCTCGGGATCCCAAGCTAAATCACTCCAACCTTTGACCTGATTACCATTTTCATTACCAAACAGGGTTGTTGTACTGGTATTTTGATCATCAGCTAAAATTTCAATGTCTTTTTGACTTGACAGGTGACTACTTTGATTCGTATCAGTAGTCGTTGCCTGCGTTTTTGTGAGCTTAATTTTCGCGCCTTTTATTTCTCGGACCGTACCGTTTTCTTTAAAGGTCGTCGCTTTAGCAGTGACTGACCAGTTGACGCCGGATTTGAAGACACGACCATCAAAAACTTGCAACACTTGATGACCTACTAAATCCGTAATGTCATCGGCTGCTTTATTCAAGGCAGTTTTCTGAAAACCATTTGCCTGCGTCACTGCACTGAGGTTAATCGTGCCAAAGTTAAACGTTTTAGGCCATTTGGTAAATCTGAGGTCTAGCGCCCCCGTATTTTGTTCCTGATTAGGATTCTCAGGCGTATTACCACTGGCGTGGGGCTGGTTCGGGTTGAGTATCAGCCCGTTCTGACCAAAGGTCACCCAGCCATAAGTTGTCAACGTTTTTGTCGCCTGCCCTGTTTCTTCAAGCGTCCATTCCAATGTGAAAGGATAGCTTTTTTCTTCTGCAATTTTTCGGCTACTTGAGACGAATAGCCCTTCCTGAGCACCAAATGTTGTCGTGAAATGAAGACCATCCGCACTTGCCATTTGCTGATTTGTCAAAAACTCCAGAGGTTGATTCGGTACAAGCGGTATATCGCCGTTAACTGTCCGATAAACCAAGTCATGCGGGAAATCTACCTGCGAGGTTTTCAAGGTCACGTTGATCTTAAAAACGTTTTTGGCAAGTAAATTCACTTCAAAGTCTTGTGTCAACTGACTCGTACGTGAAAACAGTTTCGCTGCACCATAGATGTCCATTTCTTCCAAACTATAAATATGTTGCAAGGTTTCCTCATCGCAGACCGACCAATCCGTTTTTGGCGTGACTGGCGGTATAACGATTGGCAATGGTGGTGGCGTTACTGGTATGTTAGGTTCAACAGGCTGTTTCACATCGTCTACTTTAGCATCTGCTGGAGCGATAATGATGTAATTGGATTTATTATAATTATCAAGAGGTGGTTGTGGCACGTTTTTACCAGGCATATAAGATACGATAGCGTTAATATCCGCACATAAAATGTCTATATCTCTGGATGTTTGATAACCATGTCCTAGTACCCATCCCTGTCGGCTATTATTTATGGCATAAAAACGTAGGCGTTTTCCAGATGACTGCATATCCTTTTCCAGATTGGCGTAGATTTTAAAATCAGGGTTACTATTCAGTATGTCCTGGTTTTCGTTAGACATGACAAAAGTTGAGACTTCCGTAATCGCCGTGTAAATCCGATTTTCAGAAAAGTAAGGATTTTTAGGCATACCGTTTGGCGCTGAAACAAGGTGATCGTCACTGTCAAGAAGTGTCACTGAATCTTTAAAAGCTCGGAAATAGAAAGAGCTTTTATCTGGCGAACTGACAGTCTCAGAAGTCAGGACTTCTCCGGTTTTAGCGGGATCAACCTCAAACATCCCTAAATCCCAAATTTTATTTTTGCTATAAATAAAGGTCGTCGCCTTTTCTCTTAAGAAGAAACGGACTTGCCAGAAGCGACTCTTGGTCGTTCTGAAATTTGTCGATTGACCGAAACGGAGGACGACCGTTCCTTGATTATCGAAAATAAATTTCTTATCTTTAGATACTGCATTATGCTCAATCCAACCGTAATTATTGCCCTGTCCTAGCCATTTTAGTTTAGCGCCAGATTTGACCTCTAGGCGCATTTCTGGCTCTTGGTCATTTCCAGAATACCAGAGGGCTTTATTACTTGAACCTACTTCACTCATTGCTGTTGTTCCTTTTTCCACAATCAGAGAATTGGCGATAAGTGAGTTGACATTATTTTCGGCACAGTAGTTAAATGTATTTTTTCCTTCAAAATGGGTCGTACCAGTCTCTTGGGTCAAAAATCGATTGGCATTGGGAATGTTTGCTGCATCCCAATTGATGTTTTCAAACGTCAACCTTTCCAGCTGGGCACCATGTGCTTGTAGACCCGAAACGATTCGTATAGTAAGCGGTCATCTCCCCTTTACCATTTAATTTAGGTGCACCACCATATGTCAATTCTGACGTTTTTTTAGTGTCATGAGTCACAAAGGCATTTTGAATACGAACGGCACAATTATTTTTCCCAATCAATGCTGGTGTTTGATTATCCTCAAAAAAGAGGACTGCATTGTTGAAATTAATCGTGACATCATGCGTAATATCCGTATTTTTAGGTAGCGTCAGCATCGGAGAGGTCACTGTAATCGAACTTTCTCCTTGTGCAAGCGCCTGTTTCAGCTCTGTTCCAGAAGCAACGTCCTTGGCTTGAACTTTGGCGCCGATAGTTATTAAGAAAACGAAGAGAAAGAAAACGGAAAAGTATCGCCAAACTGTTTTATTGCTTGTAATTTTCATTGTTTTCCTCCTTTCCCTTCTTATTTTTCCAAAATACAAAGAGTAAGACCAGAAGAAAGGCACCCATTATGGAAATCTCATAAGTCAATTGTTCTCCTGTTACTGGCAAGGAACTCACGTTTTTTCCAGTTGTTGGTAACACTCCCCCACCCCCACCAGTCACATTGTCGTTAGGCTGGCGACTGCTAGAAGATGGTGGATCCGGACTTCGACTTTCTACTGGGACGCTTTGTTTTAAAGTAAAAGTTGATTCTGTGTCTGCTACTACTGATAGCAAGCCAATGCTACTACAAAGCAGGATAGACACGATCAACAAGGTGATTTTTTTTATCATTCACGTCACTCCCATCCAAGATATAGTTATTGTAGAATAGGGTATCCCTAGAGGTAGTTTTTAGAGATACCCTATTCTTTATTTTTATTTAATGTTCATCAGACGTTGCTAGTAAGTGTTCTAGCATTTTCTTTTGCGCCAATAGTTCTGCATCATTTTCCTTTTGGCGTTTTCGACGTTTGATAAACAAGAAGATAAAAATTGAGAATAATAAGGCAAGTATTAGACAGGCTAAGATCAGCCACAAGGTCCAATTGTGCTTCGCTTTGGCATCATTAATGGCTTGCGCATTCATTTTTTCAGCTTCATCTGCCTTAATCGAAAAATTTTTGGTCCATTCCCATGTTTTTTTCTCCCACTTGGGATCCGTCGTCGTTGCTTTCAAATGATAGGTGTAATTACCAGCTTTAAATTCACCTTCATTTAGAAAAATCGGGAATTTATAAGCGGAATTAGGTGCCATCTTGCGTTTGACTAAGTCGTTTTGATAAAGCGCCTTAGTTTCACCTTGCTTGGTCACGTAACCTTCATAGTCTATGTTGGTTATCATGGCCGGCAACGGATTTTGGAGATGTGCATAAAAGGCTTTGCGGTAGTTAAGAAGCCAAATAGACGCACTTGTGAGTGTCATTTCCGGTTTGGCATCTTCTTTGTTGACCGTTATTTTCAAGGCAATCGCATAATTAAGGGCACCTCTAAAAACGTATGAAAAGAGGTATAATAGATTAAAAATAAGCTAACGAGGTATTGAAGATGAATTTATTTGGAGATAGCGACTATCTTGAAAAATTAAGTTTAAAAGGAGCCCCTCTTGAGCGGCTAGAAAAAGTGGTTGATTTCGAGTGTTTTCGACCAACTCTTAACCGGATTTTTAAGTATGATTTAAAAAACAAATCTCATGGTGGTAGACCGCCCTATGACCTTGTTTTAATGTTGAAAATTCTAATTTTACAACGCTTATACAATCTATCTGATGATGCAATGGAATATCAAATGATTGACCGGATTTCGTTTAGAAGATTCCTTAAGATTGATGACAAGGTACCAGACGCAAAGACTATCTGGAACTTTAGAAATCAGCTATCAAAATCTAATAGAGGGAACTGGCTTTTTTCTGCCTTTCAAGAAAAACTTGAATCACAAGGGATGATCGCTCATAAAGGACAGATTGTTGATGCAACATTCATAGAGGCGCCTAAACAACGTAATCCAAAAGACGAAAATGAATTGATTAAAGCAAATAGGGTACCAGTGAATTGGACGAAGAACAAAAGAGCACAGAAGGATACAGCTGCTCGCTGGACAATTAAAGGTAATGAGAGACACTATGGCTACAAAAATCATATTGCTATAGATACCAAATCAAAATTCGTAAAGAATTATCAAACAACGCCTGCAAATGTGCATGATTCTCAAGTAATAGGCGTTCTTGTTGATCCCGATGAGATCACCTTAGCAGACTCAGCTTATCAAAATCAAGCAACACCTAAAGGTGCTGAACTTTTTACCTGTCTTAAAAACACACGTTGTAAATCTCTTAAGGCAGACGATAAAATGTTTAATAAAATCATTTCGAAAATACGTGTCCGTATTGAACATGTATTTGGCTTTGTTGAAAATTCAATGCATGGTTCTAGTTTACGTTCTATTGGATTCGATCGAGCTGTTTTAAATACTGACCTTACAAATCTGACTTATAACTTATTGAGGTACGAACAAGTTAAACGTTTAAATCTCAAAACATGGAGGTAATCTGTCTAAAATAAGAATAAACAGTCAAGTGGCGTCTGTAACATAAAGAAAAACACAGTAGACTATGCTTAGTTTTCTGTGTTTTCTTCTAATTTCATTTAGAGGTGAATTAATTGGTAGTTATTAGAGGTGCCCTTAATTTTATTTTGGATACTCGTACCTTTGCCAGCAGTATTTTCATCTATCTGGCCCGCTTTATCAAAGTACCAAGACCCGAGCAAAGCACCATCATCAATATCTTCTGGTAACGTAATGTCGGCTAAAACAATTTTTTCTGATTTTGCAGGCACAGATACTTTAAGATCACTTGCGCGAACCTTAGCAATGTCACTAATTTTAACCTTCATTGACTCATCATAGTTTTCTGCCTGCGAGGTATATTCGAGCTCGCCATTGGCATTTGTATAAGTCGTAAAAATATCGTCATCAACTGTAATGGCTTTATCACTGTCATTTCTGACAACAACTTTGATCGTGCGTTTTTCGCCAGGTGTCATTAACAAATTAAAGATTGAAGATGCCTCTACTTATTTACCTGCCTCTAACTTTGCAATGGAGTAGCCTTGGGAATCCGCTGTCTCAGCCCTCACCTGTTCACTCATAGAAAACAAGGCAAGGCCAATCACAAACGCGATCAAAACTTTTTTCAATTTTCTTAACATTAGTCCCCTCATAACTAATCTATCTCTACTATTAGTCTTATTGGTATGCTGCGTCTGTCAAAGTCCAAGTCACAACTGATTCAAATGTTCCGACTTTGGCTTCACTTCCGGCCATTTCAAGTGCCACATCTGTCGCATTCCAAGACAAATCTGTATGCTGTTTGGCTTGTTTCCCTTGTTCAACACCAAATACGGTAGAAGTTGTTTGATCATCTGTTGCGATGTCAATCTTTGGTGCTACCGTCACATTACCTGCTGCATCGCGCACGTGAGTTTTCGCACCTTTTAGATGAATTGTCGCACCCGCCAAGGTTTTTTTAGATGCTTTATCCGTAAATGTAGAAGCTTTAACGGCAACTTGCCAGTTATCAAGACTGGCACCTGCAGGGCGACCATCATAAACTTGAAGTGTTTGAAGGCCTCCTGTAAAAGGTGTTTTAGCAGCATCAATATCTTGGTTCAAGGCTTTGATCGTATAAGTCGTTTGCGCTTGAATTTTTGCTGAAATATCTTGTATGCCGAAGTTAAAAACTTTTGGATTTTTTGTAAAGGCCAAATCGCCTTCTTTTACGACATGATTTTCATCCGGTTCACCAGGTTTTGGTGTTGGATCTGGATAATTTGGATCGTTAGGATCTATCGACTCATCCACATCTGTTCCTGGTACTTTTGGTACAACGTCTGTATCTCCACCAGGTTGCATCTTGACGATACCGTCTGTTGTTTTCGTATCATCATTTTGAAGCGCTTCTACTTGTTTAGCGTTTGATAAGGCAATTGCTCCTAGTACAACAACACTCAATAATGTAACTTTTTTCATCTTTCTCTCCTTTTTAGATAAGATATGACAGTATTTTGAATCAAATACCTATTTCTCCGATTTTGCAGTTAGCGTCCAAATAACCGTTGTCCCGTATTCTCTGGCCTGTCCTATACCACCAGGAACACTAATTTTGACATCTTGTGTCCGCCAAACTAATGTGTTAACACCCTTACCTCTTAATCTGCCACCTCCATTCGTTTCTGCCACTGTAGATGAAACATTTGGCACTAGGTCTACATTTGAAGCTTCAAAATTTAACGTATCTACTTTTTGAGCTTCTTTATTGAGACTGTTTCTCACTTCCGGCTTTGGCAAATGAATCATTGCCCCTCGTAACTGATGCAATGATTCATCTTTTGAAGTGAAGTGCTCACGCATTTGTGCCGTCAGCGTCCAACCAATCTGTCCTGCTTCCAGATTATCAGTTAGTTGGACATGATAGGTCTCTCCCTCATAGAACTTCTTTTTTCCGACCCCTGAATAAAACTGGTGGCCATCTGAAAGCTTGCCGTGTTCCAAACCAAAATGCGTCGGGATATGATCAAGCGACAGCGGACCTTGGCTTCCTGTACCGACCAATACCGGTTGATCATCTGTCGCCTTGTTGATGCCATCTTCATATGTCGTAAAAGGGACTTTTTTTTCGCCATCAGTAAAGGGTAGCGAAGGATTATATGGCATCACAGGCCCTGCCGTATCATGGTTTTCTGCAAAACTCATGATAGCATCTGTTTCTTCAGCTTGTCCATTGAGACAAAATAAATGAGCAGATAGCAAGGAGAAAAATAATAGACCCAACTTTTTCTTCACAATACGCCTCCTTTCAAAAATATTCCTTTAAGAGAAATAAGGAGTGTAACTTTAAACGCCTTCTAAAGTTTCTCCATATTTGTTTTCTTGCAACTTAACTCTAGAGCAAGTCAAGCACGTACTATACAGCAAGAACCTTCGAAAAAAATTCGAAGGTACTTAGTCATTACATCATATTATCTTGAACAAAAATAGAGGGAAAGTAATCAGTTTGTTTCAATCAAACATGAAGTAGATTAATAGCAAAAAGACTGCTATCAACATTACTTATTTTATCCTATTTTTTTTATCAAGTAAGGTCATTTTTTGTTAATTAAACAAAAATAATACCCTTTTAACCAGGGTATTATGTTACATATTTTTTTGTTTTAAAGATAGCTGACAATTGGACCTTATTTTTAGCGGGATGTCCGCCACTTAATAATCATATTCTCTATATTTTTCCAGTCTCGGTAATCAAAGGGTGAATTCACAAAACAAATAAAGTCTGGCATAGTTTCTCGATAGGGTAACTCTAACTCGCTGATTACAATGTCAGCTTCTTTAAGTGTCTTGACAAACTCAATTTGAATCATTAATTGTCTATTTTTTAGATTTTCCATAGCCATTGCTTGTGTAATGGCAGAATAGCACAGCAGATAAACTTTACACGGCATCTCCCTTGAAAAAAAGACAGAATTGAGAATCCGCTGTAAAAAGAAAGGCATATTCGGATGTTTCAAAAAAAGGGCTTGATAGATTGGCGCCTCTTCCAATGCTGCAACTATCCGGTGCCAAAGAAAGATGTAATCACTTTTTTTCTCGATAATCCGGTCTTGTTCATTCATCAAATGCTGAAAACAAAAGGAGACGTGAAACATTTGATGCCACACAATACATTGCTGATGCGCATAGCAAATAAAACGTTTCTCTATTGGGTTGAGCGTCATCATACCCACCTCCTCAATCGTATCAATAAACAATTGACATTCTTTTGTTTGACAGTTAGTGGGACCTAAAGTATTGGCCGGTTGATAGATGAGCGTACAGAATAAAAAATATAAAAATTTAATTTCTCTTTTTTCTGCTCTGCTGTTAAATTGATGTCTAAAAACAGCTGCTCCACCTTTTTCCTAAATACAGCCAATGGTAACACAGGACATTCAAAATAGTTTGGATAGACAAGATCATCAGGCAATAAATGACCTTTTTTAATTCTGTCTAAAGCAATGCGATAGAAAATTTTTATTTTTAATTTGGAAGACTGGAAAATATAGGGGAATTCTTCGACAATGTCATCTAAAAAAAGGGTCAATTGTGAATTTTCAGTTTCGAAAAAATCAATATATCTGCACTGAAATTGGGAAAGGACCATGCAAAAAAACATGAATCTGATTTGCTTTTCTTCTCCGCTAATCATTCTCGCCGCCTTCTTTTTCGTGGAAAGCTGAAGAGAAAAATGTTGCAGATAGTTCCGACATTTGACGAGTTCTTTCTTACCTGTCTCATAGCTCACGAATTTTGCTTCAGTTTCATTTATCAAGTTAGAAAAGCGCTCATGATAAACTTCTTGAAAAAAATGGAGGAAAAAACTATCGGCAATGTAAGCATTTTTTAAGATTTGAAAAGAAATAGACTGGTTAAGTTCTAAATATACTTTATCAGCTGTTTTGTAGAGTGAGTAGCCCTCTTCACCAACAACAAGGTTTAAAATATCGCTGAGTTTTAGGATGGCATAATTGATTGTCCTTCTAGATAATCCTATATCTTCGACGATTGCTTCAAAGCTCATCATGCCATGTTCTTTATTCAGCAAAGCACTGCACAGTTTAAAAACTTGTTGCTCTTTTTCAGTTAAAATGAAACGTTCCATTTTGTCATATCCTTAAAAGATAATTTATCTTATCAGTCTAATATCTTGTCACAAGGCATTATTATACCACCTTTGAGTCAGAATTCAAATGTTTTTTTATAAAACGATAGATATATAATATTAAAAAACACTAACTAATGACACGATTAAAAATAAAAATGGCATATTGTGCCATTTTTATAGCTAGTGGATGCTTAGCTAGTTCATATAAGATAACATTAAAAAACCATACTAAAAATGACCATTTTAATCCTGGTAAAAATAAAAAAGATACCCCGAAGGGTATCTCTTTATCATAATCAAAAGATTATTTAAGACCTGCAGAACCGCCAGCAGCGCCGATAGCTTCAACGATAGCTTCAGCTTCAGCTTTTGGAAGACCTTCTTTGATAACAACTGGTGCGCTGTCAACAAGATCTTTAGCTTCTTTAAGTCCAAGGCCAGTCGCTTCGCGAACTGCTTTGATTGTTGCAACTTTTTTGTCGCCTGCTGAAGTCAACTCAACGTCAAATTCAGTTTTTTCTTCTGCTGCAGCAGCAGGACCTGCTACAGCTACTGGAGCTGCTGCAGATACGTCAAATTTTTCTTCGATTGCTTTTACAAGCTCAGAAAGTTCAAGAATAGTTGCTGTTTCAAGTTCAGCAACGATGTTTTCAATGTTCAATGCCATTGTTGGAATCTCCTTAGAATTTTTATTTTAATGTGCAAGGATAAGATGCGACTTGCGCGCATTTAAAGTTAGCAAGACTAAATTTTCGAAGGACTTCGAAAAAATTAAGCTGCTTCTTCTTCTGCTTTGTCGGCAACAGCTTTGACAGCGTATGCAACATTGCGAACTGGTGCTTGAAGTACTGAAAGAAGCATAGAAAGCAATCCTTCGCGACTTGGTAGTGATGCGATAGCAGCGATTTCTTCTTTTGAAGAGACTTTGCCTTCGATAATACCAGCCTTAACTTCGAGTGCATCAGCAGTTTTAGCGAAATCTGATAAGATTTTCGCTGGCGCAATTGCGTCTTCATTTGAAAAGGCGATGGCAGATGGTCCTACGAATTGATCCGTAAGGTCAGCATAGCCAGCTTTTTCAGCAGCACGACGCAAGATTGAGTTTTTGATGACTTTGAACTCAACACCTGCTTCACGTAATTGTTTACGTAATTCAGTGTCTTGTCCAACTGTAAGGCCACGAGAATCTGCAACGACAACACCAGATGCGTCTGCAAATTTTTGGGCAACAACGTCAACTAACTCAGCTTTTTTAGCGATTGTAGCTTCACTCATTGTTTGTTTTTCCTCCTCTATTATTTGATGACGTAAAAAAACTCCACGTCAACCATAGACATAGAGAGTACAAAAATTCATTATTAACTAATAAATAAATGTCCTCGGTTGGATTTACGACGTATGTCACCAACTGTCTTCGGTCATGTTGTTTTCACAACTATTTTATTATAGCAGAGTTTTTTCACTTTGACAAGTAGTTTTATTTAATTATTTTAATTAATGACTGACTTTTGTTTTTTTAGACATATTTTCTAAAATAGATTTGATAGCAACAAAGATGATGGCAAAGCTGACCGCAAAGATGGCACCTTCTAACAAGTTAAAAGGGACAACCATAGCCAACAAGTATTTGCTGGCACCAAAGATTTGATTGATATCAAAATGCGCAAACTTCGCATACAAAGGAATGGCGTAAACAAAATTTGCCACTACCATTGCTGCGGTCATCACGAGTGTTGCTAAAATACTCCCCATGACATAAGCTCTTGTCCCGCTATCTTTCTTAAAAAAGAGAGCAAAAATCAACAGAAAGGACCCAACTGCCACGATATTAAGCGGCAGACCAATCCAAGTACTTACACCTTCGTTGTTCAATAGTAATTTAAGCACAGAACGCAAAATTAAAATCAAGAAGGCAGCAGGCAAATCAAAAAGATAAAGCCCGACTAGGATTGGAATAATTGAGAATTCAACTTTGAGAAAGTCCGCAGCAGGAATTAACGGGAATTGCGGGAAGATCATCAAGATGAAAGAAATAGCGGCAAGCATGGCGATTAAAACCAGTTTGCGTGTGCGAGTAGTGTTTGTCATTTGGGGCACCTCCTAAATTTTATTTAGAAGACTTGAAAAAGACATAGGGGTAACTCTAAAAACTGCATTTAACATCTTTTGAGCTAATTTTTTTAGCACTAATCATCGTAATAAGCCTGCGACTGCAAGGTGTAAAACAATAACGATGTGTTAGAAAAATTTAGCCCCCAAAAAGAAAATCTAAATTTTTAGAGGCGCCCTTTAACTATGGTTTTTTCTTGTCTCCTCTTTATCCTGACTTTAACAGTTGGTATCGGAATTTCACCGATTCGGGCCTGAGTACTATACTCAAGCTTCATGGACTTTACCACCAGTGGGGAAACGACCCCCGCCCTGAAGACACTCTAACTATAACAAAAGACTTGCGTTTTGGCAACCCTTTTGATTAAATTTGTATGAAACAGACACTCAAACGTTTGCTTGATATATTTAAAATTATGTCAAATCCCCTTAGCAGCATTGACCAACTGACTAACTTCTTTTTTAGACAGACGACGAAACTCACCTGGTTGCAAGCCACTTAAATCAAGCGTGCCATACTGCACACGTGATAGTTTTTGAACCGGTAGACCAACGGCTTCAAACATCTTCTTAACTTGATGATTACGGCCTTCATGGATCGTCAGCTGAACGACAGATTTTTTAGTTGAAATATCTTGTTTGATAATCTGGTAGACGGCAGGCTTTGTCTTACGACCATCTATTTTAACCCCTTGGGTCAATGGACGCAGGTTTTCTTTATTGGCCTGTCCTTCTACTTTGGCGATGTAGACTTTTTCGATTTCATGACGAGGGTGGGTCATCAAATTAGCGAATTCCCCATCATTGGTCATGAGAATCAAGCCACTCGTATCCCAGTCAAGACGGCCAACTGGATAAATGCGCTCTGGAATGTGACGGAAAAAGTCCAACACTGTCTTGCGGTCTTTCTCATCAGAAACAGATGAAATCACACCACGAGGTTTATTGAGCACATAATAGACTGGCTCTTCTTTGTAGATTTGTGTTTGTTTGACTTCGACTGTATCGCCTGATTTCACTTGATAAGCGAGATCAGTCATGACATCACCATTAACGGTGACATCACCTGCCTTGATCAATTCTTCAGCTTTACGACGACTGGCAACACCTGCGTGTGCCAAATATTTATTAATTCTCATTTGTAGGGATTTCCTTTTCATTGAAAATATCGACATCATCAATATTCATGAGTGATTCTTCGTTTATTTCGGGCAATTCTTCTAACGTATTGATGCCGATATAATCTAAGAAATGGGGAGTTGTTGCATAGAGGTTGGGATTGCCGATGACTTCTTTTTTGCCAATGACTTCAATCAAATCAAAGGCCTGTAGTGTGGCCATTGTCCCAGATGAGTTAACACCACGAATGGCATCGACTTCTATCCGAGTCAGGGGTTGTTTATAGGCGATGATCGCCAAAACTTCTAAGGCTGCCTTAGACAGGGATTGATTCATCGGTGTTTTAGCATAGTGTTGGAGCAAGTCATTGAGTTCAACTTTTGTTGCCAGACGATATTTCCCAGCTGTTTCGATGATGGTCAATGCAGATTCAGGATCTGCTTGATATTTCTGAGATAGCTTTTCAATTTGTTGGATGATGGCACTTGGTGTGATCGTTAGCAGACCCGATAAGTCCCTGAGGCTAAGGCCTTCTTCACCTGTCATAAATAGCAAGGCTTCTAATTCTGCTGTCTTATTCATCTGCTAGGGCCTCACTTTCTGTTTTGGTTAGGATAATATCGCCAAATGTGGCATCTTGCTGGAAATTAAGCGCATGATTTTTGATCAGCTCCAACATGGCTAGAAAGACGGTCACGACTTCATCTAAGGAATGTGAAGGCTGGAATAAGCGCGTGAAACTCACGGTCTTTTCATGCTGAAAAAGGCTTAAAATATCTTTTATTTTGTCTTCAACTGAAAACTCATCCGAATTAATCGTATGGTGGTGATCTCGGAATTCTGCTTGCTTGCGTTGGATGACGGCAGAGAAGGCAAAATACAAATCGAGTACATTTTTATCATAGGCTAAGGCAACATCTTCTGCCGCAATCTCCGTTTTGCTTTTGGAATAAAAATGGCCACGGTCATCATGTTTATGAGCCAGTGCCAAACTCAACGACTTATATTTCCGATACTCATCGATTTGCGCTAGAATTTCTTGCTCCAAATCAATTGTTTCTTCTTCAAAGGCATCGGAAACGGTAGGTAAGAGGCGACGTGACTTGATTAAGACCAATTGACTGGCAATAACCAGATATTCTGACGCTAAATCTAGTGCCTTTTCTTTCATGGTATCCAGATAAGCCAGGTACTGTGTAATGACGTCGACCAAAGGGACTTCGTAAATATCGACCTTGTATTGATTGACCAGGTGTAATAATAGATCTAGTGGTCCTTCAAAATCATGAATTTTGATATTGATTTCTTTTTTTACATAATTCATTTTATGTAAACTCTCTTATCTATAATATTTATCAAGGGAGTGAATGGATTTCAGTCCTAGATTTTTAGCCAAATCATAGATCGAGACCCTTTCTGCCACACGCTGTAGGATATACTGTTCTCGAAGTTGAACCGATGTTAAGTCACTTGTTTTTTTAAGTTCATAATGGAGAAACTGTCGAGACTTGATAAACAATTCGTCCGCATTTTTGATGGGACGTGCAAGTCTGGCAAACTTATCACGAATGGGTAAAATGCGCTTGAGGCCCCCCGTTGCCACGGTTAAGATTTTGAAGTCCCAATCAAAATCCGACCACTTTAAACTTTGAATTTCTGACGGCTTCAAACCAAATTCTAAAATCAACAAGGCAATCAAATCACCTGGCTTCTGCACTTGCTGGTAGTACTGACTGATATCCAATAGCTGCGGGCGTTCTTTGTCAGAGTTCTGCTGTGCCTGTTGTTGATAGGGCACAAGGTGCAACTCATATAAATGTGCCAGCTTACCATTTTGATAAAGGTACTTCAGAAAAGTATTGATATTCGTGATTTTTCGATGTTGAGAAGATGTCGCAAGCGACTGCAACTCAAGCTGATAAAGGTTTAGCTGGGTTTGGGTTAGGTCCTTGCCCGTTAAAAAGGTCACAAAAGCCCGTAAATCGTAGAAATAAGCGAGTTTTGTATTCTCAGATGCTTTTTGACGGCTATCGATGAAGGCTTTAATCGTTTGTTCGTTCAATAATCTGGTAATCCTTCGTAAATGTGTGCGCGAATGCATTAACCGCTTTGAGAATTTCTTGGCGTGGAATGATGCCGTAGAACTCGGTGCCTTTCAAAACGGGTAAAAATGGTTCACCAACCAATAAATGTAAGATATCTTCTAGCTCGTAATCTTTTTGAACGGTGCAAATTTCCCTGTTGACGATTTGAGAAATGGGGGTTCTATCTGATTTTTCGTAGAAAAAGTCATGTTGCATTTCAAAGTTGATGATGTCTGTCCAGCCCAAAATGCCGACAAATTCACGGTCTTCATTGACGACGGGGACTTTGGAGTACTTGTACTGGCTCAACAAGATTTTAGCGTGTGAAATGTTATGCTCGTCCAATAAAACGGCGACTTCACTGGCTGGTTTTAAAAAGGTGTCACTTTGTTTCATAAAGAAACATTCGATATTTTTGTCAATCATTTGCTTGACCTCGGTAATTCAAACTGTAAATTCGGTATTGGCTGATGATCTGTGTCCAGATAACTGATTTTGTAACTCTCCTGGGTCGGCTGGATGATGGCATACATTTTGATGTTATAGCGACCACGCGGTTGTGAGACGCTGCCTGGATTCAAGCAGAGAATACCGTCTTCAACGGTCGCAATCGGTGTGTGGAGATGGCCGAACAGCGCTATGTCACAGTTGTTATCGCGTGCTGCTGCTGTCAGACGTGCCAAACCAAAATTGACGCCGAACAGATGGCCGTGGGTCACAAAAATCTTCCCTTGATCCGCGGTTAAGACAATCGTTTCAGGGAAGCCATCATCAAAGTCACAATTCCCTTTGACAACTGTGATGCCCTCCCAGATACTATCTGTGGCATCCAATTCAGAGTCGCCACAATGAATAATGGCACTCGCTTGGTCTTGATACATAGTCTTTATTTCTTGAACAATTTTAGATTCACCATGGGAATCACTCATCACAATTATCATAAAAACCTCATTGTCTTAGCCATTCAGGCCATTTTTTTAACAAATTTTTCAGAGCACGAGCACGATGAGACACTTGATTCTTTTGCTCAAGCGTCATCTGAGCGGCAGTTCTGCCTGTGGCTTCATCAACAAACAAGGGATCGTAGCCGAAGCCGTCCTCTCCTTTTGGAATCGTCGCAATGGCGCCTGGCCACTCACCTTCAACGACTAAAGAGTCTTTTTCAGGTGCTGCGACGACCAAGGTTGTATGGAATTTAGCTTTTCGTTTCTCAGGAGAGATGGCAGTACTTGCCAGTTCATGTAAGAGCTTGGCATTATTAGCCGCATCCGTCGCATGATCGCCAGCAAATCTAGCTGACCAAACACCTGGCAGACCACCTAAGACGTCAACCATCAAGCCACTATCATCAGCCAAGACCATTTCACCCGTCAATTCAGAAATCGTTTCAGCCTTTAATCTCGCATTTTCTTCAAAAGTCATGCCAGTTTCAGCGACATCTGGTAGCTCAGGAAAATCATTGAGATTTTTAATCTCATAGCCGAGTTGGCTAAATAGCGCCTTAAATTCTCTCGTTTTGCCTTCATTACGGGTAGCAATGAGCAGTGTTTTGGGCGCTTGACGCGCAAGATTCACCGTCTCTGAATGCAGGACTTGACCAGCCAACTCAACCGTCATGACTTGATCAAGACTGTACTGATAAGCCTGACCTGTCACATCACGCAACACTTGGAAAAATAAGTCAATGACATCAACAGGCGTTTCGTCTACTGCGACGATTTTCAACCCTTGTCCTGACGGAAAGAAGTTAAAAAACACTGAGTACAATGGCATCTCTAAGGGTTCCCCGAAAATATTTTCAAGGATGAGCGCACGACGTTCCTCGAGAACGTAGGCAAAAATGTCTTTGGTCTGGTGTTGATATAGTTTTTTCATAATTTCAATGTCCTTGATTCAATAGGGATTTGTAGCCAATTTTCAGCAATGTCATCAAAGGCTTGACTACTTGCTGTCGTATAAAAATGATGAGTTTTAGTAGCCATGGTCCGCTCTCGATTAATCTCAAAATAATTCAACAAAACAGAGATATCTCGCACACACTCAGCACCACTGTCAATGAGTTTCACCCCATCGCCCATGACATTTTGAATGATGGGTCGCAACAAGGGATAGTGGGTACAGCCCAAAATCAGCGTATCCACACGACCAACGAGCGGTTTTAGTGTCTCATAGACGATTTTCTTGGCCACACTTGAGGTCGTTTCATTTGACTCCACAATTGGCACAAACTTAGGACACGCCAAGGATGTCACGGACAAATCAAGCGACAAGAGCTGTACTTTTTTTCGATAAATATCGGAAGCGACTGTCATGGCTGTGCCAATGACACCAATCCGACCTGTCGTCGTTGCTTTAATCGCAGCGCTAGCACCCGGTAAAATAACACCTAAGACAGGAATATCCAGTTGATTCTTGACTTCCTCCCAAGCGACAGCAGTGGCTGTATTACAAGCAAAGACAATCATCTTGACATCTTTTGATAAGAGAAAATTGACCAATTCCCAGGTAAACTGACGAATTTGATCTGCTGGCCTTGGCCCATAGGGAGCCCGTCTAGAATCGCCGATGTAGATGACCTCTTCATCGGGTAACTGGCGCATTAACTCTTTAACCACCGTCAGACCGCCAACACCTGAGTCTAAAAAACCTATCGGGCGATTATCCATCTTACTTACCTCACAAAAACAAAAGCCGAGAAAATCTCAGCTTTTACGGGAATCTCTAAAAAGTGGGTCTCAGTTTTGAGGGAAAGATGCAAGAACGACAAAGCGTGCTAGTCTATCTCTTGCAATGAAACCCAAAAACTGAGTTTTTAGAGCGTCCCTTAAACCTTATTTTTTCTTGTCAGCTTGTTTCGCAGCTGCGCGAATTTGACGCAAAACTTGTTGCACTTGTGTTTCGCTTGGTTTGCGACCCATTGAGCTCATCATGGTGCGAACAGCATCTTCGTTTAATGGCGGGTTCTCCATCAACATTTGTTTCACTTGACGACGGCTCAAGAACAAACCTAAAGCAAAGCCGCCCAAAGCGGTAACGATCATTAATAAAATAGCAAGTAAAATTGGCATTTTTATCTCTCTTCTTTTTTGTTATTCGTTTAATTATATCAAATTTTACATAATCTGTCTATTTTTCACTCGAAATCAAAACCATATAAAGTCGCAAAATAATCTTCCGCTGTCTCTGCTCTCCGAATTTGGCGCGTAGTGCCGTCTTCTTGCAACAAAATTTCTGCGGACCGGAGTTTGGCGTTATACTGATAGCCCATCGAAAAGCCGTGCGCGCCGGTATCATGGATGACTAGTGTGTCACCGACATGGACCTCAGGCATCAACCTTTGTTTGGCAAATTTATCGTTATTTTCGCAGAGCGAGCCGACGACATCATAGGTATGCGTTTGAGGCGCTGTTTCCTTGCCAGCGACACTGATATGATGGTAAGAGCCATACATAGCCGGTCTTAAAAGGTTGACGGCGCTGGCGTCGACACCCACATAATCACGATAAGTTTGCTTTTTGTGGATGACCTTGGTGATGAGATGGCCGTGTGGGGCAAGCATAAAGCGGCCGAGTTCCGTGAAGATTTTGACATTGCCGAGACCATTAGGCGTCAGCACTGCTTCATAGGCTTGACGCACACCGTCACCGATTTTAGCGATGTCATTTTCAACTTCATCAGGTCTATAATTCACACCAATACCACCAGATAGATTGATGAAATCTAGGTCAACGTCCGTCGCTTGCACCACTTCTACTGCCAGTTCAAACAATTCTTTAGCCAAAACGGGATAATAGTCGTTTGTCAAGGTGTTAGAGGCTAAGAAGGAATGAATCCCAAATTTTTTCACGCCAAGCGCTTTCAAGTCTTTAAAGGCTTGAATCAGCTGATCCTTAGTCATGCCAAATTTTGATTCTTCGGGATTATCCATGATGTCTGTCCCTAAAGCAAAGACACCACCAGGGTTATAGCGGCAAGAAATTATCTTAGGTATGGTCGTCACATTTTTCAGGAAGGCCACGTGTTCATAGGCATCCAGATTGATTGTCGCCTCTAATTTTCTAGCATATTGGAATTCTTGCGCAGGCGTATCATTAGATGAAAACATGATATCTTGCGTTTCAAACCCCAGTTTGTGAGACATGAGTAATTCAATTTCTGAGGCACAGTCAACGCCACAGTTCTCTTCTTGGAGAATTTTTAGAATGGCTGGTGTTGGTGTGGCTTTGACTGCGAAGTATTCCTTAAATCCTGGATTCCAGCTGAAGGCTTGATTGACCGCGCGCGCTTTTTCGCGAATACTTTTTTCATCGTATAAGTGAAAAGGCGTTGGGTATGTTGCAGTGATTTGATCAAGTTGTGACGCCGTAACAAAGGGTGTTTTCATGGTTGCTCCTCTTATCTTCTCTCTAACTCACATCTGGTGCTAGTCAATCATTAAATAACTTTTTTACATAATTATAATACTGTAAAATCAAACATTTAGGTAATCTGTCAAGTCTTTCAAGGCACGTTCAGCGATGGCAGTGTAACGTTCTTTTTTATCACGAATGCGCTCGCCGCCAAGTTCCTTAATAATGCCAAAATTGACATTCATGGGTTGGAAATTTTTACTATTGGCATGGGTCACATAGTAAGGCAGGGCACCAATAGCAGTCGTTTCAGGGAAAATAACGGGTGCTGCGTCTTGGAACAATTTAGCGGCGTTAATTCCTGCTACCAAACCTGAGGCTGCTGACTCGACATAGCCTTCGACACCCGTCATTTGACCTGCGAAGAAGAGATTATCTTTTTTCTTAGATTGGAAAGTTTGGGTCAAAAGATTGGGCGAGTCCATATAAGAGTTACGGTGCATCACGCCATATCTGACAAACTCGGCATTTTCAAGACCTGGAATCATACGGAAAATCCGCTTTTGTTCTCCCCATTTCAGATGCGTTTGGAAACCAACGATATTATAGAGACTCGCTGCGGCATCATCTTGGCGAAGTTGCACCACGGCGTAAGGAACACTTGTTTCATAAGTTGTCCCATCTCGTTTGGTCACTGTATAGGTCTCATTCGGATTTTCAAGACCCACCGGTTTCATGGGGCCAAACAACATGGTCTTAAAGCCACGTGCCGCCATGACTTCAATCGGCATACAGCCTTCGAAATACTTTTCTTTCTCAAAAGACTTGATCTCAGCGACTTCTGCATCGACCAACGCCTCTTGGAAGGCTTGAAACTCCTCTTTGGTCATTGGGGCATTAAGATAAGCGGCCTCGCCCTTATCATAACGTGATTTCAGGTACACTTTGCTCATGTCAATGCTACTGATATCGACAATCGGTGCTGCGGCATCATAGAAATAGAACCCATCCCCATCATTTAAAGCGTGGATTTTCGCCGCTAAATCGTCAGATGTCAAGGGGCCTGAGGCAATGACCGTGATCGCATCGTCAGGGATTTCCGTCACTTCTGCTCTGATGACCTCGATCAAGGGATGATTGCTGACCTTTGAGGTTACGAGTTCCGCAAAGCCTTCGCGGTCAACTGCAAGTGCGCCACCAGCAGGGACGCGCGTTTCATCTGCTGAGCTAATGATCAGGCTATCAAGCTGGCGCATCTCTTCTTTCAGGAGTCCCACCGCGTTGGTGATTGAATCTCCACGTAGAGAGTTTGAACACACTAGTTCCGCAAAGTTACTCGTTTTGTGTTGTGGCGTCGGTTTAACGCCACGCATTTCGTAGAGTTTAACGGGAATCCCACGTTTTGCGATTTGATAGGCGGCTTCTGATCCGGCAAGACCAGCGCCGATAACATTAATATGGTTTGACATCTTTAATTTCCTTTTTTAGTTGATTACTATCCATTATACCATGTAAACCCGATTTTTTTTCGGGAAAATGGTTACAGATGACTTTAAAAGACTGTTAAAAGGGATAAATCAGCCACCACAAAAAAATCACAGAATCATCGTTTGCTTAAAAACGATTTCTGTGATTTTTTGTTGCTAGACTAGCTCAACTCTCCTTATTTATCGGCTTTCCGCTTCAATAGCTTCTTAGCGATAAAGGTGAGGATGAGGAGTGTTAAAAGGATGGCACCGACTAGGCCGTATTGCTCGATTTTTTCTCCAAAGGTGCCAAATTCATGGCCTTCAGGTCCTTGAGCGGGTGGCGTGGTCGGGGTTTGAGTTTTGGTGTAGACGATTGTGAAGTTCTGTGGCGACATGTCTTTTCCATTGGTTAAATCATTATGGTCATAAGTTGCAATCGCTTTAAGTGCTTCTGCCAACGACTGATAAACTTGACCATTTGACGCGGTCACCTTGTAGGTATAACCTGATCGGTAGAGATCAGTGTCTGTCGTTTTAAAGGTCAGTTTGGCGTCGCTATCGCCTGTCACAGTTTCAAGCAGTTTGCCACCTACCATTAAGTTAGCAGTCTGTTTGACTGGTGTATAATTGACCGTAAAGTTCTGAGGTGTCACATCTTTATCATCTATCAGATCATTATGATCATAAATTGAAACAGCTTCAAGCGCTTCAGCTAAAGAATTATACTCGTCTCCGTTTGAAATCATTACTCGGTAGGTATAACCGGACTTGTGAAGCTCTTTATCAGTTGCTTTAAAGTCAATTTTAGAATCACTGTCACCTGTGACCGTTTCAACTATTTTACCTTCAACAATTAAATTAGCAGTCTGCTGAAATGGCTTATAAGCAAGGCTAAAGTTTTGTGGCGTCTCATCTTTACCATCTATCAAATCATTATGATCGTAAGTCGAAACAGCTTTGAGTGCTTCGGCTAATGAGTTATAAACCTTGCCATCTGGTGCTGTAACCTTAGAGATATAGCCTGACTTATGGAAATCGCTATCAGTCGCCTTAAAGGTGAGTTTAGAATCACTATCATCTGTGACCGTTTCAACTATTTTACCTTCAACAATCAAGTTGGCAGTCTGTTTGACTGGTGTGTAGCTAACCATGATGTTTTGAGGCGTTGGGTCAATGCCTGTGTCCGTTGGTATGGTATTATTATCATAATTTGGATAATTTTTCAATGCGTCTACCAAGGTATCATACGTTGCACCGTCTGGTGTCGTGACCTGATACGTATAGCCACTGCGTTTGAGATTTGAATCGTCTGAGTTCAGTGAAATATTTGAATCGCTTGGCCCATGTGCCGTTTCAATCGTTTGCGCACCTTTCGGGTCACTAGTATCTGTCATCAAATTCACAGTTTGTAACTGCGCGGTGTAAATAACATGGAAGACCTGATTGCTATTCGGGTCATTGTCAAAGACGTGTACCGCATTAGTCGCCGCTTGCAAGGTCGGATACTCTGTCCCATCTGGCGCTTTGACGACATAGGTGTAACCATGTCTTGCTAGATTTGGTAAGCCTGAGGTTGTTGTTTGCAACTGCGTATCAACGACATTGACATTATAGAAACCAGAGACATTTGGCACCCATGATAAGAGAGGTTGCACACCATCTTTATAGAGTGGTGACGTATTTGGAATAGGGGTGTTTTGGTCGTCTAAACCTGTCACGCCAGTTGCTGCTGGATAAACTTTATTGCCTGCGGGGTCATTGACCGTTTGCACGACCATGCTTTCAGGCATTGGTGTATAACTTGCGGTAAAGACCTGTGGCGCAGCATCACCTGCTTGCGGACCAGGATTACTTGGATCAATGCCTGGTGTCATTGGGATAACACTCTTGACGATGCTAGATTGCGTCACAAGATTCAGCCTTCTCAACGCTGGTGGTGTCGTCGTTATCGGAGCATTCGTCGGTGTGCCATCATAGCTATTATTAGCAGCCAAGGCATTGGCTAAAGTATCGTACCAAACACCGTCTGGCCCGTAAACTTTATAAGTGAAGCCTTTTCTGGCTAAGTTTTGCTCACTATTTGTCGCAAATTTCAGAGTACCAAAGGAATAGCCGTCAGTTGTCGTCATCACAGCTTGACCGCCTGAGGTATCAGGATCAGTCGCATCTGTTTGCAGGATTGCAACTTGTTTGAGTGGCGCATAATACAAGTTCACGGTTTGGTTGACACCGTCAGCCGTATCATAGGTTGTCGTCGCATCTTGTTGCGTCTTATTAATCAGCGCATAGCCCGAATAATCGACTTGAAGGGCTGAATAATCTATCAGTCCTTTAGACTCGCCTGATAGTGTTGCTGGTTTAGCCAAATCAGACCATGTCTGACCGCCATCACGACTGATTTTGAAGTTGACAACGACCTGCTGTTGGTTGGCTTTGTACTGGAGCACAACCGTCTGGTCAACTAGTGGGTTAGTGTCGTAACGTGCGATCGAGGTTCTGCCATCACTAATCAGCGTATAACCCGGTATCGACGCATCAATTGTCGCATAATCAATGATACCATTTGATAGACCACTTAAGTCGGTGTCTGGTTTCAGCGAATTGTTGTTTTCATCTTTGTAAACGACGGACACCTTTTGTGCTTTTGGCTTATAGACCAGATAAATCACTTGGTTGACAGCGTCATTCGCATCATAAGTCGTCGTTGTCGTTCGACCATCGGTCTCCAAGTCGTAGCCTTGATAAGTGGCCGTGATGCTACTGTAATCAATGCTCTCGTTCGTTTTCCCTGTCAGTTGCACATCTGGAACAGCACCACCATTGCCGCCCACAATCGGATTGCCTGCGGCATCGACAAATTTCACGATAGCCGTTTGCGTATCTGGCGTGTAGAGGTATTCTATCGTTGTTTTTCCGCTGACGGTCGCATTAGGGCTAAAGGGTGCCACGTAGGCATTGGCATCTGCTATCTTCGTTGTGACTTCTACACCGTTGACTTTCAGGCTACTAAAGTTATAACCGGCAATCGGCACGGCACCGCTGGCTGGGATTTTGTCATCGGTTAGGCCATTGACAACGCCTGTCAGAGTGCCTGTTGGTACAGCGCCATTTAGGTCGCTACCGCCATCACTTGTGGTGTAGTTGACTGTGGCTTGGGTCACTTGTGCCTGATAGTAGAAATAAATATCCGGCGTCACGAGCTGACCGTTAACCGTTGTCCACATGACTGGTTGGGTATATACCCCAGGACTAGCAGTTGTCAAACCTGCTTGAACCAAATCGTAACCAACGGGTGCGTCTGGTGCAGTCATGGTTGTTGTTGCAGCATTGCTGACACCATTTAGCGTGAGGGTACCAGGTGTTAAGCCTTGGATTTCTAGACCATTTTTACCACCACCTGAATAAAGATAATGAACATTGACGGTTTGGGCGTTAGCTGTGTAGACAAATTTAACTTTATCAGGCGTTGTTGCACCGCCACCGCTGAATACCAAGTTATCAACTGTCGTACCCGTTAGCGGACTACCAACAGCTGGTATAAAATCGATTTCCTTGAGCGTATAGCCTGGGATTTCAACTGCACCACTTGTCGGAAATGGCTGATCCGTCGTGCCACTCGCATTGAGGGAAACTGGTGTGCTGGCATATTTGGAAATGTCATTGCCATCTGCGTCCTCATAAGCCATGGTCGCGACATTGTTTTGATTAGCGGTATAAGTGACTGTGAGACTTGGTGTAATTAGCGTGCCATCAGCGTTAATCGCAAAGTTTGGCTTGAGTGGGTTAGCACTCGTTACATTTGCTGTATAACCCACAAGCGTCGGAATTGTGATTGCAGTTGTTGTAGGTTCGGCTGAAGTATTTATATCAGTCGTATAAGTCGTACCATTTGTTACGCCTATCACTTTTGTTGCGACAGTTTGATTAAAATCAGCTGGTGGAACTGGACCATTTTTAGATGAGGCGTCAGTCCGGTTGTAGATATAGTTGATTGGGATTTCTTGTGCATGTGGCTCATAGTTGAACGTCAAATCATTCTGATTAGCTTGGTAATCAATATCTGGCAACGGCGATGGTGTTAACGAATTGACAGGTGTCGAAACTCCAGCGTATGTATAGCTGACACAATCATATCCTGGAATCGTCAGCACACCACTATTCTCGATAGCTTCACCCGCTGTGCCTGTAGTTGAAAGAATTGGCGACAAATTATTTGCTTTGATGATGCTCAGCAAATAATAGCCATCACTTGAGACATAATTAATTGACACATTATCTTCATGTGGTGAGACATAGTAATAGTAATCAGTCTTAGCTAGTGTGCCATCTGTTCCCACTGTCCAGTCAATCGTTTGGGCTGTAGGTGTTATATCCCAACCATCCACAACTTGTGATGGTTCGGGTGCTTGTGTACTTGCTGCATCACTATAGCTGTTATAGGTTTCTGGTTCCAAACCTACTATTTCTTGACCATTATCATCTTGAAATGTAATCCGCGTGCCATTGTATTTACCATCATAACCAGTCGGCAACTGTTAAACATAGTGAACGGTCGCGTGCTGTGGATTTGGCACATAGATGACTTGTATTACTGTTTTATCTGTTGGATTTGCTAGTGCAGCAAAGGTCGCCGTACTAATATCTTCCACGGTATCGTCACCATTGACTATCCGTTTACGAATACTATAACCCGGTATAACTGGTGCGGAAACGCTAATCGGTTGGTCTGTTACCCCAACTGCTGTTGTGGCAGCACCTCTTGTTTGACTTGAGGTTGCGGGTGTTAGAGTATTAATATCAGCGATAACATTGCCATTCACATCAGTACTTGCAATCTCATAATCAATCGTTGCACTTTGATTATTTGCCGTATAGGTCACGTTAATATCTGGTGTGACTAGATTACCTTTGCCATCAATGGCATAGCTTGGTGTGACTGTCTGAACACTCGCTTTGTAACCATTAATCGTTGGTACTTGAACGTCTCCGCCTGTTGTATTGGTTTAACCAGTTGTTGTGTTCACAACTGTCAGATTACCAAAATCAGCCGTTGGGACTGCACCATTTTTAGGCGAATTGTCATCCGTGCTATAGAGGTAATGAATGTTGACCGTTTGTTCAATCGGTGCATAGACGAATGTTATGTTATTAGTCCCCGGTGCATAAACAGTCGTTGCCAAATCTGTAAGAGGTGATACCGTACTGCTACCATTATATTTAAAACCTGTCAGTGTATAACCTGTAACACTTGGCTCATCTGTCGTAATCACTCCACCTGTGTAACCATTGGCACTGGTTGGGTTTGAACCAATGTATGGCAAGAGAGATGTACCACTGCCATCTTCATAGCTAATCGTTGCCGTTTCAGGACTTGCAGAATAAGTCACGGTAATTTCTGGTTCTGTTGGATTACCACTGCTATCCACCGTAAATTTCGGTGTGACTGCTGTCACGTTTGGTGTGTAGCCTGCAATCGTTGGCACAGTGATTGGCGTTGTGACTGGCTCTACGTTAGGATTGATATCCGTCGTATAAGTCGTGCCGTTGGTTACACCGACTGCTTTATTAGCTTGTGGTGTGGAAAAATCAGTCTCTGGCACTTCGCCACCTTTAGGTGCAGCGTAGACAAATTTAATTTCAACGGTCAATGGTTTTGCCGTATAAGTGACCTTGAAAGTCTGCGGTTCACTATCTGTTGTACTGGTACCATTGGCGGTATTATCATACATGCCGTCAGCAGCGAGTGCTGCTTCTAAAGTAGCATAAGACGTGCCATTTGGCGCTTTAACTTGATAAGTATAGCCAGCACGCGCAAGGTCGCTATCCGTTTTCAAGAATGAAATCGGTTGTGCTGTCAAGCCGTTTTGCGTGTCAACAGTTTGCGCACCTGTCGGATCTGTGGCATCTGTCTGCAAAATCGCAGTCTGACTGCAAGCCGTGTAGCTGACCGTAAAGACCTGAGGATTGCTGTCAAGTTGCCCACTTGTTACATCGTTGCTATTGTAGGTTGCGTTAGATGCGAGTGCCAATGCCAAGCTTGGATAGCTTGCTGAGACAGGAACGCCACTTGTATTGGTATAGCTGACCGTGACATTGTAGTTATAGCCATCTCTTGCCAAATCAGTATCTGACTTGGCAAAGTTGATGTTGCTTGCCGTTGGTCCTGTTGCCGTTTCGTAGGTCAAACCACCCGCATTTTCAGGGTCTGAGCTATCCGTTTTCAAAGTCGCTGACTGTGTTTGTGATGTATATTTAACCGTGTAGACTTGTGGTGCTGTGTCGCCATCTCCCGTGTTATAGACTGGGCTATTGGCGTTCTTGTTGCTCGTGTTATCATAAGTGCCACTAATGTCCGTCACGGTATCACCGTTAGCATCAGTTATCGTGTAATCATAGCCGGGACGTGCGAAAGAACTTGTCGAAACCGTATAGTTTTCTCCCGTTCTGCCATCTTGATAGAGCGTTGGACTATTTTTCGGGTCATTGACGAACTTCACTTGGACACTTTGAATGTCACGCGCCAGATAAACGGCGTACTCTGTCATTCCTGGTATGAAGGTCAAACGTTTAGCTGTGTTGCCACCGTTTAGATTGTCATTGTCCCCAGTCAAACTAGCAAGCGATGCCCCCATCGGGTCGAGGCTCCAACCACTTGGAACAGAGATATTATCCCCTGTCACCCCAAAAGTTTGGATACTACCAATCGGCCCTGTTGCCATTTGGGCAGGCAAGCCTGCCACGGGAGTGGTCGTGAAAGTATAGTTACCGCTGGCGTCGTAGGTCGCCTCATAGTAATGAATCGTGTGTGTCGCACTGCTTGCCGTGTAACTCA
Source organism: Lactococcus sp. (assembly GCA_047833645.1). Classification (GTDB taxonomy): domain Bacteria; phylum Bacillota; class Bacilli; order Lactobacillales; family Streptococcaceae; genus Pseudolactococcus. The sequence continues at coordinate 162,826 of CP181259.1, read as the reverse complement.
CGGTATAGGTGATGTTGGTGCCGTCATTTGTGAACGTTGCAGGCAAGGTGCTACTTGTGTAGCTATTGCCCTTGCTGTCCTTAACCGTCCAGTCATAGCCTGAAACTGCTGGCACCGTGAGCGAGTAGGTGCCATTGGTCTGGGTGTTAATCTCTAGGCTTTGTGGCAGGTCAGGCGCTGTGTAGGCAACTGTATCGACGGAAGAACTTGTCGACACGTTGGTATTTGTGCCCGTGCCGTAGGTGTAATTCACGAGGACTTTGGCACTTCTCGGTGCATAAGTGATGGTGTAGTCTTGCCGCGTGCTATTATTTGTCGCAGATCCATTATTGGTCGCATCGTAGGTAATGGTGAACTGGCTATTGGTCAGACTAACCACTTTGCCGTTGCTGTCTGTGACTGTCGCCAGATAGCCGTTAATTTGTGGGACGCTGACGACCTGTGTGCCACCTGTCACGCCTGTATAAGGGGCGCCATTCATGTCAGCTAGGGTGTTGTCGCCGTTGCTCACACCTTGACCAGCTGGCGCACCCACTACCTTAATATCGGCTTGTTGGACGTCTTTGGTATATTGGTAGACGATGGCTGCTTGATAACTTGGGACGAGACCACTTGACAAGTTGGTCATGTTATCCCAAGTCCAGTCTGTATGATAAGGCGGTGTTTTATCTTGGGTCGTGCCGTCTGGTTTATTACTCCAATAAAAACTTGACACGTGATAACCTGCCGGAATGGCATTAACTGTCGGAGATTGCAGGTTAGTTGTTTGCGCATCATTTGTTGTCCCCAACAAAATATCGAAACCAAATCCTGCTCCGCCTGTTTGATTGGCAAAACTACCCGGCAAAGCCGTCAGCGCACCAATGGCACTGCCCGCGCTATCGACTTGTTGTGAATAGTAATTGACCTGTGCTTGCCATGCGCTGTAAGTCACATTGACAACAATCGACGTTGCGCCAAATGTCCCAGCAGGAACAGTCGTCATGACTTGCTGTGCGCTACCGTTAATCGACACATAAGATGAATAGCCTGAAATTTGTGTGATTGGGATAGCATAGTAGTTGCCGTCTGTCTTGCCTGCAATGATGTTACTTGAAGTCGTGCCATCTGGATTGGTATAGTTGACAGTAATATCTTGTGTATTGGCAACATAATTCACGGTAGCCGTTTGCGGCTCATTGTCAATCTGACCGCTACCATTGGCGGTATTATCAGCGACAATACCTGTAATCATATCGCTGTTTTGCGTTGTGCCATCTGGATAGGAAATGACCGCCGTGTAGCCGGCAATCGTTGGCACGGTGAGAGTGCTAAAAACATTGCCAGTCGTACCCAGTCGCATTTTTTGCTCAGTCGTCAGACTACTTGACAAATCATGACCCGCTGGGAAATTATAGCTGACATTCAACTGTTGCACATCTGCTGCAGCTGTTAAAGTATATTTTTGTGGCGCGCTATCGCTCGTCGCCTGCAAATTATTCGTATCATCATAGTTGCCCGAAATAGAGGCGAGTGGTAGAGCGAGAGATGCACCACTCGGGTCAGTCGCACTCACCAGATGATAGCCCTGTGCCGGCACCCCTAATAAATTAAAGCTATAAGCATCGCCCGTCAGACCAGTCGCGCTGAGCGTTGTCGACGGCTGAGCATTATTTTGATAATTAATCATCACCTCGGCTTCTTGGTAGTCTTTGGCATACTCAAAAAGCAGGGTCGCCGTATCGCTGCTGCTGACATCATCAGCTGATAAAGCGCCGGTCGGTACAGCCGCCGTCGTCGCATCGCAGTCCTTACTCCAGTAGACATTTCCCGTCAGATGATAGCCATTTGGTAAAATGCTAGTGGCTTGTAGATTCGGTGTTTCAGCATCAGGCGTCGTTGTGATAGCAGTCGCTAAGGTTGAGGAGAGTGTCTGCCCGATTGTTGGTTGACTAGGTGACAGAGTATCCTTTAAGGCGATTTGACCTGACTCGGTCGCATCGACAACACCAGCAGTCGATACGATGCCGTAGTTAATGGTCACATTATTGGCTGTATAGTGGACGACAAAAGGCTGTTCTGTCCCGTCCGCCGTAGCATTGAGACCATTGCCCGTGTCATCAAAGTCAGGATTTGCAGCAACAGCTTCTGCCAACGTGTCATATTTATTACTATCAGGTCCTATGACATGATAGGTGTAGCCCGGCACTGTCAAGCTAGCATCTGTCGAGGTAAACTGGATAGGCTGCTTGGTCTTACCAGAGTAATTTTTATCACTGTCTGGTAGGGTAACCGGAACAGGCGCACCGACGGTGTCCGATACCGCAGAAAGCGGAGCGGATTGAAAATCACCCTCATATTTGATGTCCATGGTATTACCGGGTACGGTGTTGCCATTATCTACGGTATCAGCCTCTACCGTGACATCAGCTGTCCCACCTGAGACGAGAGAATAGCCTTGGAAACTTGGCGCAGTAAAGGAATAGGTGTCAGTCGCTGCATTTGGCGATCCACCTGTAATCCCGATAGTATCCGTCGTATTTGCAACAAAAGAAGTCGACGCTCGAAGTGACTGGTCGTTTTGGTCAAGATAATTGACCTTTGTCGTCCCTGTCCCAAGTGTCAATTCAAACTTAGTAATGTGCGTACCCATTTGGGTGTAGGCTGTGGCATAGCCAGCCATAACACCAACAGACATCGAGGTATTGGTCAGCGTAATCGTTCTGGTGAAAGTTTGAACTGCTGTTGACGATGTTGTCGGGATAGTCACGGTCAATGTCCCTGTATTGTTACCGTTATAGTCATAGCTTACCGTGACAGGTGCTGAAATCCCTGGTGCCCCACCAGAACCACCCCATTGATTGCTTGAATTACCAGTTCCTGTTTTGGTGCCGTTTAAAGTGTCAATACCTTGTTGCTGGTCTGTTGCAGAAGTCGCATTATTCAGCAGACCACTTGCGCCGGTACTCCGCCAGCCAAGGACTTGTGTCCCCGCAGTATTGGCACTTATAAGACCACCGCTAGGATTGATACCGAGCGAAGAATCGCCAAAGCCTTTCGGCGTATATGTAGCTGAATTAGGGTCTTGAGACGCGCTATTATTCCAAAAATCCAGACCAAAGGCTAGGGAGTTTGGCAGACCATTGATACCGAGTCCGCCACCATACTGAATACTACCACCGGCATTCGCAAGCTGACTCGGTGCTGTCGGCGATAAAACAAGACCGATAAAGTCACCCACACCATAAGAGCTCCAGCCACTTCCGGCAGAGTTCAACCGCGTCAAATCAATGTTAAACTCGAAATCCCAGTCTTGGGTCATGTCAATCTGTTGATTGAAGGCAACCGCACCCGTTTTAGGGTCATGGTCATTATTAGCTACCGGCGTCAAAATGGTATAGTTTGTTCCATTAATCGCGGCATTATGAGCCAAAGTCCCTGTCCCTGCGCTACTGACTGTAAAAGCAGTTTGGTAATCATTGTTATTATAAGAGACGACTCGTTTTTCATTATTAGCACCTAAATCTTTCGATGTATCTTCCAACTCATCAATCGTAGGAGAATCCACCGCTAATAACAGTGTGATACCTGTGAGTGATTTGGCTGTCTGGGCTAAAAACGATGGCTTGCCAAAAAAACAGGCAGACCGGTCGTGCTACCGCTTTCATTAGCGTCTGCTGTGCTTTCAGACAAAGTCACTCCCGGCACAATGGTCGCAAAAATAATCCCTGTCACGACCCATCTTTTTTTAACTTTGTGAAGAACAAATCGCTTCTGAGTTTCAGTTGCGATGCTTCCTAATGTCCCTCTTTTCATATCTAGTTCCTCGTTTCTCATAATTCTAATTAATTACAATATATGTTTAATTGTGATGCTAGTCAAATTTAACCTTATTTTAAAATAATCTCTATATTGTTATTTCAACACATCTCCTCATTTTTCTCTATTATTTGATGCTTTTTTTGACAAAAAAACGACATAATCGTTTTAAAATAGAATCACAAACACTTTTAAAATTTAATTATTCAGTCACTTTATAAAAATTATTCTTTCAAGACACCAGCCGACAAAAAAAGAACCCGCGATCTTCCTTCACCAGTTCTTTTCAATCTGGACTTCCGTCCCTTTTTCAACTTGGCTAGCAATGCTAACTGTCAACGCCAATTTGTCTAAAATACCTTTGGTCAGATAGAGACCAAGACCTGTTGACTTTTGATTATTGCGCCCATTGTAGCCGGTAAAACCATGCTCAAAGAGTCTGGGTAAATCCTCAGGCAGAATGCCAATCCCTGTATCTTTAATCGTCATGTTGTCAACGAAATGAATCGTGACCCCACCAGCTTTGGTATACTTAACCGCATTATTGATGAGTTGCTCAATCGCAACTGACAGCCATTTTCGATCACTGGTGATTTGCCATGAACCGGAAATGCTGACGGACAGATTTTTCATGATGAACTGATTGGCATATTTTTTGATGATATCGCGCGTGATGTCTGCCACATCAAAGATTTCAAAGCGAAAATCTGTTGCTGTATTTTGTAAACGCAGATAGCTCAATAAAATATTGAGATAATTATTCAACTCCAGTAATTGGTTCTGGACATCTGATTTTGTCAGGTGATTCGTTTGCGCCATTAAGTCAAGCGCTGCCAAAGGCACTTTCATCTGATGCGTCCAAAGCTTGGTTAAATCTAATAAATTCTTGTCGAATTTCATCAGGTCTTGATACTTATCCTGACTCCATTGATCCAAATCAGCAATGAGCTGCTGATAATCTTCGCCGATTAAGCTCGTATCAGGAAAGCGAGGGAGATTTTCGACGCTGGTCCGGGTTAGGAACCGGTGGAGCTGGATGAAACGATGGCAGGCAAGGCTCTGGTATATCACGAAAATCAAGGCTGGCAACAAAAAGGCGACTTTAAAGGCGGTTAAGTCGATTTTTTGTAAAAATAGGACAAGTGCAATCATCCCTTCAGTGAACAAAAAAATGAAGATTTCGCCGGATTTTTCCTGGCAAAAACGGGCAATAAGCCGTAAATATCCCATCATTTTACCACATACCCCACGCCTCGAACGGTATGGATGTGATCAAAGTCGACTTGTAGGAGTTTTTTGCGCAGACGGCTCATGTTGACATTGAGGGTGTTGTCATCGATAAAGTCGTCGCCTTCCCAGATTTTTTTGAGGAGGTTGTGTTTGTCGACGATATTGCCGGCTTCTTCGAGTAAGGTTTTTAAGATAATCGTTTCTGTCTTGCTCAAGCTGACTTTTTCTTGGCCATCCGAAAAATTACCGTCTAAATCCAGCGTGAAATGCTCGAAACTCAAATGGTTGACTTGCACTTTTGTCCGCCTTAAAAGCGCGTTAATTTTAGCAATTAACACTTCGACAGAGAAAGGTTTGCTGACGAAATCGTCTGCGCCCATGTTCATCGCCATGACGGCGTTCATCTCATCAGATGCCGAGGAGATGAAAACAATTGGTAGATCATTGGTTTTTCGGATTTCAGTCGTCCAATAAAAGCCGTTAAAATAGGGCAGGGTAATATCCATCAAGACCAAATCTGGCTGATATTCTGTGATTTCTGCTGCCACCGCCCGAAAATTCATGACACTCGTCACCTGAAAGTCTTCTTGAAGTTTTTCCCGTAATAATTTAACAATCGTCTCATCATCTTCGACAATAAAGATTTTATTTTTCATACCTTTATTTTACCAAAAATGTGAGACTTAGGGCAGTTTAAACTTGCTGACCTATCAAAAACACCGCCAAAATCTGGCGGTGTCAATGGTTAAGCGTTATTTTGTAGTATCTCATCTTAATAATTAAAAGTCAAAGTTATTTCCCAAGCATATTTGTCTTGCCCTTCAGGTTCCTCTGCGGGCACAACTCCAAGAGTTGCCGTAATCCATTGGCCATCTTTTTGATAGCTCCATTGCGCGATGAAGTTCCAGGCATCCCAGTTTGATTGACTGAAATCAAGCGGCTTAGGCTCACCCATGCCATAGTAAACAGCCCAATATTTCTTATCATCGGCGACAGCAGCAGTTGCCTCTATGACCTTCATGACCATCGGCTTCATCATAGCCTCGCCCAGCTTTCTTTTCGGATTTGTTAGATACATCACAATCCCATCTTTATCCATGCCATAAATGCTGGCCTCAGCAAATGTATCTGGCTTAATCGCATCAAGTTTTAACCCTGCCTTAGATAGGCGTCCAGCCACTGTATTGATGTCTGCTGCTCCCCCGCTTTTTTTGTCTCCAAAAGGCACTTTTACCTTGCCTATACTGCCAAGATTATATTCAGTCCCTTTCTCATCTAAACGTTTTTTGCTCTCCGTCAGTTTAGATTCTGCATAAGGAAAACCGAGATAGTTGCCTTTACCATCCACTACGATAGTATGTTCAGAAATGCTAGCCGAAAAATTACCACCAGTTAAAGTGTCTACCGCTTCTTACTTTTGTTTATCAGTCACACCCTTTTCAAGGGTGTAAATGGTCTTGTAGTCAGTCAACGTCCCTTTTTTATCGAAAGTGAATTCTTCCCGATCAGTTTCAGCATAGTACTGATCTCTCGCCATCGAGCCAATACCGGTTGTTCTGTCCTCAGTGACTAATTGCTGATCACCGCCTTTGCTCTGTGAAGTGGTAGGTGTTTTTCCATTGCTGTTGCCGCCCGTTGAGCCTGTGTTGTCTTTGCCACCGCAAGCGGTGAGCAGGGAAAGTGCCAATACAAATACCAGTGCGAGTGTAATTGCTTTTTTCATGGATAAGTCCTCCTAAAATTTCATTTGGTTTTGTCTATGGTAAGTGTTCCTGTAATAAGCTATAGGAAAAGCGCGAACCTGGGTTAGAGCTTATTTCCGCAATTTCCACAAAACTTAGTGCCAGGGGGATTGTCAAAGCCACAAGCACTACATTTACCACTCGGTGTCACGGCCTGTGTTAGGTTTTCACCACACTGATTACAGAAACGGACCGATTGAGCGTTCTTGGCGCCACATTTTGGACAAGTTTTTAAATCCAATGAAGCACCACAATTATTACAGAACTTACCACTTCCAGCAGGCTTCCCACAGGCGGGGCAGATGGTCGTCTTGCTCTCAATTTCTCCCTGCCAGACTGTTGCAGTCTCCCCTGCTTCATCAATATTACGCTTCATGGCGGCAGCGTGAGCTTGTGCCACATACACCTCCTGACGAGGTGCACAAGCCGTACAAAGGCCGGTATCTTCATTCCAACAATGGTCGCAAAGATATTTATTACAGTTGGGACAACGATGAAAATGTTCTTGTGCTTCGTTTTGTCCCCGCATAAAAGCCTGCTCATGCTCCTTTTGCCATTCTGGACTTTTGCCTTCGAACCGCTCTCCGATGACGTTTGATACTCTATCAGCGCTGTAGCCGAGGTTGCCAAGCTTTCCGCCCAGCAAGCTACCCGCAATGCTGACACCCTGACCTAGGCCACGTATCAAACCTTTTTTTCTTATAGGTCTCACTTTCGATAAAACTAGATTTATAACCATCATTGCAGTTATCGCAGTAAAATGTAAACTGGAACCCTGCATCGGTGCTATTATCTTGATAGTTGCGTGTAAATGCTTGTAACATAGTTAGTCCCCACCATTTCTAATCAGTTTGATCTGTTTTGCCGCCTTTTTGATAGCCTTTCCGCAAACGGTACACTTCGTATTCTCGAAGAATTGGGGCTCGCCGCATCTTTTGTTCTCACATCTTATCAGTAATGTCTGCCCACAAATTTTGCATCCCTCATCCCCCACAAAAATTGATGCCTCACAGTAGGGACAAGTAGACAGAAGCGGCCTGCTACACCCAGAACAGACGGTATCATCACGCGCAATAGGTTTGAGACAAGTCGGACAATGATAACCAAACGGAGAACGGCTACCACATTTTGGACAGACACGGACATCACGCGCAATCATCTCCCCGCAATGGATACAGGGAATTTTGTAAGTAGCCATCTCATACTCCTTTACTTAATCAGTCGATACTTGCCAATAATCGGAAGCTCAATTTGCTTACCTGTTGCTGCATTGTAAATACCATAAACACAAGCCGCCATGATTGGTATACCAATCAACCATAAAATCGTCGCCAGCCACCCAGGAGTGTAGTAAACACCCGTGTTGTAACCATAAAGCGTGACAGGGACTTTGATGATTGCACTCAATAGTCCTCTAATAATCGAATACGCAATCGCCACAATCGCTAGTAGAGTAGCTTGATTGACATGAAATTTAACAAATGAACTTTTCTTGTGGTCACCTGTGATAAGCGGGATAAAGAAAATAATATAGGACAAAATCGCCATCATTTTATTTTGCTCCGCATCATTTGCTTGTGTTTGTTGCATCTGATCGATAGGCGTACCACAGACAGGGCAAAATTTAATCCCGGTTTGCAACTCTGCGCCACATTTTTGACAAAATACCATAACCTAAACACCTCCTTGCTGCGCACCACAACTACCACAAAATCGTGTCCCTGGCGCAAGTTCTGCACCGCATGACATACAATGTTTGGGTGAGTCAGACACAAGTGGCGAACCACACTCTTGACAAAATTTCACACCCTCAGGATTCTTGTAGCCACAACTTGAACAACGTCCTTTTGCATCTTCTGCAGCTTTTTCTACTTCAGCTTGTTTTTGTGCTGCCGATGCTGAATCCAACTCCGCCTTTGCAGTGGCGATATTCTGTCGAATCAGCGTCAATTTGCTATCCTGTGCCCATGCGGATGGATTTTCCTGATATGCCTGCTTACCAATTTCCAGTAGCAGGTCATTTTCTTGTCTTTCTAAATCCGAAAGCTCACTTTGGGCGCTGAACAATTTACCTTCTGGCGTATCCTTAGGGATAACATTCTTGGCGATACCTCCCAAGATACCTCCGAGATTACCTAATCCACCAAATAAATCATTTCCCATCATCTTGTCCTCCTGTTCTCTTAAAAAAATAATCTAGTTTTCATTAAATCACAACCATCATCTCAATTTCAATGCACACACGATTTAACAGATAAAAAAGCCAAATTTTAAATAAGTACGAACGAAAAGTTCAGCTTGATTTAAAATTTGGCTTTTTATGAATCATCAAAAAAACTACAGAAATTACCTACTGTCTGTCTGTCTGTCTAAGACATACTCCAGATCCTCCCAACTGTCAAACTTTTGTCGTCTCAATTTAGGTTGAAATAAACCTCTTTCTATTATTATTTTATCACTTTTTACATATTTTACAAATAATAAGTACAATTACTTTATTTTTAGATAAATATGTATTTTTTATAAGAAATCAAGATCAAAATAACAAAAACACCCTCAAAACCGAGGGTGTCAATGGTTGCAACTTATCTTTCAACGATGCGATAATAAATTTTCGATGTCTTCCGATAAATCAGATAATAAATCACAGAGATGACTAAGATCGTGATCCCACTAACTGTGGCGATCATGCCGATATCCGTAATCCCAAAGATATTGATCAGTTTAGAAATCATGACAAAGGCTGCAGCAAAGTGAATGATGCTGACGATGATTGGCATGAAGAAGACAACCATGACTTGTGAGTCAATTGATTTTTTAACTTCTTTTTTCGTTAAACCAACTTCTTGTAAAATTCGGTAGCTGCGTTTGTCCTCAGCGCCTTCAGAAATTTGTTTGTAGTAGATAATCAAGGCAGCACCAAGAATAAAGGTAATCCCAAGCATGAAGCCGATGAAGAGGAAGCCTCCAGTAAATTCCATGATGGCTGACTTACTTTCCTTTTCAGTCGCAACGCCAACTTGATTGGGTTGATTGTTGACATTAGCCGCTTTTTTAACGAGTGCTTCGCCTTGTTTCGCAGGCAAGTTGACGAGTAAGTCCGTGCTAATTGGTGTCGTGAACTCTACTGCGCCTGGGTTCTTTTTAAGCTCTTCTTGATTATTGAGATCATTTACCTTCGCCAACTCTTGTCCATCAGAAACGACGAAGACGAAGACATCAAAGACACCTGGGAACTTAGGCAGATTTTTAAGAGATGGCACTTCTTTGACAATCTCAAGTTTTTCGCCATACCAATCGACTAATTTGACAGCCTTGTCCCCAAATGCTTTATAAAGGATAACTTGATGAGGGGCTAATTCAGGTAAATCATTGCCAAGTTTGACCATATCGTCACGCGTGACAAATCTGAGTGCTGCATAATCGTTCATTTTGGCTGATTGCGCTGGTAAGACTGCCTCTTGATTGGCATTGACAGAGAAATTTGTCATGACTGTAAATGAAGAATAAGGTACCGTTTTTGAAGTATCAACGCCATTTTCCTGCGTAAAAGCGTTAAGGGCTGCCTTGTTTTCATCGATATTTTTTCCGCTAATGCTGATATTGGTATTCTTAGGAAATTGATCCGCCACGACTTTTTGCACACCGACGTAAAGGGCAACAGATGTTGCCAGTGTGACAAAGGTCATGGTCACGAGAATCGTGATATTGGCAAGACCTACGGCATTGGTCTTCATGCGATAGAGCATACTACTGGTCGTGATGAAATGTTCGGGTTTGTAATAGTAGTTTTTATTGGCTTTTTGGCGTTTCAAAACGAAGATGGTGACGCCGATATAGAGCAGATAAGTCCCGATAATGACGAGAACCACCGCGATGAAAAATTTCATCAAAGCTTCAATCGGCCCCTGAACGCTAAGCGCCAAGTAGTAAGCAACGCTGAGCATGATCAGACTGATAACGGACATGATCAAACGACCACGGGGTTCTTTCTCGCTGCGTGTGTTGTCTTTCAAGAGGCTAATGGCTGAGTTACGCTTGATCGTCACCATGGCGAAGAACATGAGCAAGGCAAAGATAGCCGCAAAGACAAGGATGGTCAGCAGAACAGCTGGAATGGACACGGTTAAGTTAAAGTAGTTGCCACCGATAAGACGGACGAAGATCAGAAAGAGAAATTCTGAAAAAACCAACCCAAAGATCGTCCCAGCGACCAAGGTCATGATAAAGGTCATCAACAATTCCCAGAATGAAATGGTCGCGATATTCAGCTTATTCAAGCCTAGGATATTATAGAGCCCGAATTCTCTCGTCCGCTGTTTCAGTAAGAAACGGTAACTATAGCTGACAATAATAACTGAGAACAAGATAATGATCGCAAGACCAAGCTTCATCAGCATTCTAACTGCATCAGCACCTTTGAGTTGATCCAAACTTTTGGAAAAAGCAAGGTTTGACAAGATTAAGGTGATGGCAAACATGACCGTCGTTGCCAACAAAAACGGTGAAAAATTAGATAAGGACTTTCGAATGTTTTGAAAGGCGAGTTTGAGATAAAACATTATTCTCCTCCTAACAGACTCGTGATAGCTGTCGTGATATCACGGTTAAATTCATTATTCGATTTACCAGCTCGGTAGAGTTGATGGAAGATTTGACCATCTTTGATAAAGAGAACACGACTGGCATGGCTAGCAGCGAGACTTGAGTGGGTCACCATGAGAATAGTTTGACCTTCATTGTTAATCTGTTCAAATAATTCAAGCAATCCATCTGAATTTTTAGAATCCAGTGCAGCAGTCGGCTCATCCGCTAAAATCAGTTTAGGATTGGTAATCAAGGCGCGGGCAACCGCCACACGTTGTTTTTGACCGCCAGACAATTCAAAAGGTTGTTTATTTAGTAAATCCTCAATATTCAACTTAGGTGCTAGTTCGTTCAAACGTTTGGCCATTTCACCATATTTATAGCGACTTAAAACAAGCGGCAAGAAAATATTATCACGCACACTCAAGGTATCCAGCAAGTTGAAATCTTGGAAGACAAAGCCCAGATGATCCCGACGGAATTCTGCTAACTGTTGTTCCTTAATCGTGCTAATTTTTTTACCTTCTAAAACCACTTCACCGCTACTTGGTTTTTCTAAGGTTGCAAGGATGTTCAGCAAGGTTGTTTTACCACTCCCACTTTCACCCATGATGGCGATAAATTCACCTTCTTCAGCGATGAAATTCACATCACGCAAGGCTTGTGTTTTTTCCTTTGAAAAACGGGTTTGAAATGATTTTTCTAAATGATTGACTTCTAAGAACATTAGTTGATCTCCTTTAAGATAGTTGCTTTAATTTCTGATTTTTTGACTTCTTTATAACTCGTCACACCTTTTGTCTTGTTAACCGTTAAGGCCAAGAAGGCCTCTTTTCTGAGATTATGGTCAGCTATAAACTTGATTTTCTTTTTATCGAGCCGTTTATTAACAGCTGGTAACTCGTAATCATAGTCTATATAAGTACGACCTTCACTATCATGACTTTGACTAGGCGTACCATCTTGCGTGATTTTAACATAATAGACATCGCCACCATAGCTCTTTTGATAAACCATGTAAAGTCCTGCGCCGATGACGGCAAGCACAGCAAGTACCGAAAGTAATTTTTTCATATGAACTCCTTTTGATTTCTTATTGACACTCTTATTATCGCATACGATGTAGCCATCAGACTTACAGCTCACCCCTTCTTTCTTACGAAAATGTAAGGCAGGAGACATTTAGCCGGCCCTATCAAAAAACCAGCAGATGATGGAAACTCTGCCAGTTGATAGGTCTGTTATGTCATTTTATAAACCTTATATTTCCCCAAACGCTTGACCGTAATCCCTAGTTTTTCAAGCGCGTGAATCAAATAGTGATAGTTCTCAGAAAACTGGGCATCGATCAAAAAGAAATACTCCCCCAAAAAAGTTTTGAGCGGTCGAGACTCGATTTTAGTCAAATTAATCCCGAAGTCTGCAAAAATTTGTAAGGCTTTATAGAGGGCACCTGGTAAATTATCTGGGAGTGTCAGCGCTAACGTCATCTTCTCCTTTTCAACTGGCAGGGGAATCTGTGGTGTCGTTTGACCCAATAACCAGAACCGCGTGAAATTTTCATCAATTTCCTGAATATCCTGAGCAATAATCGTCAAGCCATACTCTAAGCTACTGGCAACTGGCGCGATGGCAGCAAAATTTTTCTCAGGATGCGCCGCGACAAATTTTGCCGCATAGGCCGTGCTGTCTGTACTCTCGATTTTCGCGTCAGGAAAATGGTGCTGGACGTATTTCAGCGATTGGGCAATGGCTTGAGGATGAGAAAAGATTTTCTCAATCTTTTTGGTCGTGTTTGTCGCCATCAGCTGCTGCTTAATCGGCTGGATAATCTCGGCCTGGGCTCGGATATTATCTGCTTGTAAAAAGAGATAGTCCACGGTCTGGTGAACACTGCCCTCGATCGAATTTTCGACAGGCACAATGGCATAGTCGACCAAGCCCTGCTCATAACTTCTGATGACCTCTGTAATCGAGTCGAAAGCGACGAGTTCATGCCTGTCATTAGGAAAAGCTGCCCGCGCTGCCGCATAAGTAAAGGATGCTTTAGGACCCAAAAAACCAATTTTCATCGTTGAATTTCCTTTATGATGGCGTCAGGTCTCTTCCCTGAAATGGTGACCGTTTGCGTCGCGATTGCCTCATATAAAGGCGTTCGCGTTTCAAATAGCGCCTGGAGTTCCTCGCGAGACTTATCGACAAATAGCGGTCTGACATTGGTCGTATCCGCAGAGATTTGCTGATAGAGGGTCTCAAAATCCGACTTGAGATAAATAATCTCTGCGTTTGACTCCCCTAAAATTCGACGATTGTCAGCCGATGTGACCACACCGCCTCCTGTCGCAATCACGCCATCCGTTTGAACTAATTCTGCCAAAATTTGTGACTCAACCTCACGAAAAGCAGCTTCGCCTGCTTCAGCAAAAAAAGTCGAAATCGGCATCCCGATGCGATCAACAATCTCCTGATCCATATCAATAAAGTCAGCAGCTAATAATTGGGCGATGGTCGTCTTACCCGACCCCATAAAGCCTATTAAAAATATCGTCATTCTCTCTAGTTCCGTTCTGTCTTCGCCGTCAGGCCTATTTTCAATCATGGCTGACACACCGTGTCATTTTCTAGAAGTTTACTTATTTTTTCTTCTTCTTGCCTTTTTTCATTTTCTTCTGGGCGCGCTTCATCGCAGCTGTCATAGCCATTTTGCCGACCTTACCTTTGAGACCACCACCAAACATGGCGCTCATATCTGGCATCCCAGCACCGCCCATATCTCCGAGCGCACTCATATCCGGCATGCCACCTGGCATATTGGGCATTTGACCGCCCATCCCACCGAGCATGGCACCCATATCGCCATTCATCAAACCGCTCATCATCTTTTTAGACTCGTTAAATTGCTTGATCAGTTTATTGATTTCGATGAAGGTATTGCCTGATCCTGCAGCAATGCGACGACGACGTGACGGTGTTAAAATATCAGGATTGGCACGTTCTTCAGGCGTCATCGATAAGACCGCCGCACGTTTACGCGCAATCTCTTTTTCATCTACCTTGATATTGGCAGCGCCTGGAATCTCAGACATGCCCGGAATCATTTTCATGATTTCGTCTAAAGGCCCCATGGACTGAACCTGATCTAACTGTTCGATAAAATCGTTAAAATCGAAAGTATTCTCACGCATTTTTTCTGCCATCTTGGCAGATTGCACCTCATCATATTGGCTTTGCGCCTTTTCGATCAAGGTCAGCATGTCACCCATGCCGAGAATGCGTGAGCTCATCCGTTCAGGAAAGAAAACTTCTAAGTCGGTTAACTTCTCACCCGTGCCGACAAATTTAATCGGTTTACCCGTTATTTCTCGGATAGAAAGCGCCGCACCGCCCCGCGTATCCCCATCCATTTTGGTGATGATGACACCCGTAATTTCCAATGTTTCATTAAATTTCTTCGCCACATCAGCTGCGACTTGACCGGTCATGGCATCGACAACCAAGAGAATTTCAGTCGGTTGTGCCAAATCTTTAATTTGGACCAACTCATGCATCAATTTTTCATCGATTTCAAGACGACCAGCTGTATCAATCAAGACATAGTCATGGCGCTTTTCAGCTGCCAAGGCCAGACCATGACGGACAATCTCTACGGGATTAACGTCAGTGCCTTCGTCATAAACCGGTACCTCAACTTGAGCACCCACCGTTTTCAACTGCTCTATGGCCGCAGGCCGATAAACGTCGGCTGCAATCAACAAAGGCCGAGCATTTTCAGTTTCTTTCAAGCGTTTGGCTAGTTTTCCGGCGAAGGTTGTTTTACCAGCCCCTTGAAGCCCCGCCATCATGATGATGGTTGGGATTTTTGGTGATTTGCCAAGCTCAGCTTCGCCACCGCCCAAGATGGCTGTTAATTCTTCGTCAACAATTTTGATGACTTGTTGGGCCGGTTGCAAGGCTTCAGAAACTTCAACACCAATGGCGCGTGTCCGGATATTTCGAATGAATTTTTTGACAACAGGAAGCGCAACGTCGGCTTCAAGCAATGCCACTCGGATTTCTTTGGTGATTTCTAAAACATCATTTTCAGTGATTTTTTTCTTGCCACGCAAGTTTTTAAAGACGCCTTGTAATCGTTCCGTTAAATTTTCAAATGCCATAATTTTTTATGGTGGATTATACTCAATTAAGCAACTAAAGCGAACATTTTGGCTATTTTCCGTCACTTCTTCGTTGACAAAAAATATCTCAAAAATATTAGACACCTTCTTTACTTAAATGAGTATAAAACTCCCTATCTCCTATTCATTTTCTAAACTTTGTAAAATCGTGATTTGATCAACCAAATAAGCATCGTTCGCATATTTTGCCAAAAGATCAGCAAAAATTTGCTCTCGCACAATGTAGTCTGAATACATATGTAGCTTAGTCTCATAAGTCTCCAAGACCTTCTCTGTCCGCTTGATGTTATCATAGACGGCTTGGCGACTGATATGGTATTCCTCAGCAATTTCCGCCAGTGAATAATCATCTGCGTAATAAAGCTCGACATAATTCATCTGTTTTTCTGTCAGCAAGGTCGCATAAAATTCGAACAGGGCATTCATTCGGTTGGTTTTTTCAATTTCCATTCTTCTATTATACCAAAAAAACTGAGATAAACTCAGCTTTCTTGTAACGAAATACACATCAAGTAACCTCTTTTGCCTCACTTAAGCAATGGCAGATTACTAAGACAGAATAGAAATCGTAAATTTAACAATTAGGAAAACAAAGATCACCAGAATAACAAGATTGATAAAGCTACTGAACATGAAATCTGAACGATTAGATTTCATAGCTTCAGCTCGTGTTGCCTCATCTTCATAGGTTTGCTTCCGTCGGTCAGAAAAGTTCCGATAGTTTTGCAAAAAGACAAGGACATTCAAAACCAACCCTACCAAACATACCGTTAGAAAGAGGCCTTGTGAGACACGACTCGTAAACAATGACGTATCTGTTTCTCTAGGCATCGCGACTAAAAAATTCATCAGCTTTCTCCTTCCTTCTTGGTCATCTTGGTCCGCGTTGGACTCACCTATGTGCCCTTGCCTGCGAAGCCAAAGACAGTCTTAATCGCAGGAATAAAGGTTGTGGCAATGGTGATGGCATTCATTTGCCAGTACCAAACCATATAACCTGGAGCAAAAATTAAATATTTCATTTTAGCACCGTGATTATCAAGGGCCAGTGAGGCGACTAATTGCCAAACGCCGAGCATTGAAATAAAGGCAGAGAAGAGGAAAGTCATATCCAAAGTATGGGCCAATTGCTCAGCGTCATTGGTAAAGACAAAGAAGATGACTTTACAAATGAGCCAGGTTGTAAAGATCAAATAATAGAAACTTCAGAGGATACTACCTGTTTGGTCTAACAACATGACAATTTTAGGCGCATTTTTAATTGGATGTTTGGCAACCCGTTTAAAGTTGGTCAACCAAGCCTCAGTTCCACCTTTGGCCCAACGTTTTCTTTGATTATAAAGCATGGTAAAGGTATTGGACACATTCATATAAAACATGATGTCTGGCGCAAAAACAGCTTGCCAACCATTAAATTGTTGGTCCCAAGCAATTGAGATCTCCTCAGTCGCTCGGTCTTGTCGGAAACCGCCACAGTCTAAAATGGCATCTTTTCGGTACATGGTATTGGCACCAGAATAAGCGTACATATTACCAAGAACGCCCATTTGTAAACGTTTGATAATCCCAACAATACTTGAAAACTCAACGGTTTGAGATTTCTCAACCAACAAGGAACGGTTTTTCACGTCCATGTTAGCTGTTACCGCTGCCGTATTTTGACCACCAGGACTGAGGAAGTAGTTCATATATTTTTGAAGGGCATTAGGTTCTGGGACCGTATCCGCATCATTACTTAAAATATATTCCCCTCTGGCAAAGGATAAGCCAATGTTGAAGGCATGCGCTTTGCCGTTGTTTTTATTAACCCGTAAGACTCTCAGATTGTCGTATTTCAAACGCAATCTGGCCAAAATTTCGGGCGTAGTATCTGTTGACCCATCATCACAAACAAGAATTTCATAATTATGATAGTCGAGTTCATGCATCAAATAATCAATCGTTTCTTCGATCATAACCTCCTCGTTGTGACAAGGAATCATGATCGTAATCATCGGTTCTTTATTTTTGTGGATTTTTTTGAAGTCTTTATCTAAAATTTGCCAACGTAGATGGTACGATAAAAGATTCCACCAACCGTCCAACAAATGGCACCAATAATCGGATAAAGCGTCAGAATTTGAACAAAGATTGATAATGTCATCTAATCTCCACCCCGTTTTCTTTAAAGAGATCCTCAATCATGCGGTCTGGCAAGTTTTTTTTCACCATCAACGGCATAATAGCGGACTGTTTCTCTAGTCTTTAAGTCACCAAAACGCTCTGTATACATCTTGTCTAAAAGAACTTTACGCTCTTCTAATTTTTTAACATCGTAAGTTTTTTTATTAGGATACACGTTTTGCTCGCGATAGTTATTTCGATACAGAAAGGCTAAGCTGAACACTAAAATCACAACAAATGCTAGTAAAATAGCTGAATTCAGATAGTCTGTTAGATCGAAGCCATCTGACCATGTCCAATAATGGAATGAATTAATCAAACGACCACTTGAAAGCGAATTGAACAAAATAACAATAGGGACAATTAGAACAGCAAGAAAGACAAGATTAAACAGCACTTGACGTATCTTAAGCCACCAATGTCCTTTTTCAAAAAAATTATCTTGGACAAAATCCTTCGGTTGGGGATGTGCTTTTCCGGTTGTTTCTGGTTCATTGTTCATTGATCCCCTCCTCCTTTTCTATCATTAATTCCAAGTTTCGTTTTTCATCTGCTAAGTAAGCTTTTTCCCTTTGTAATAAGGTTTCACGCGTATTGGCACTTGAATAATAACCTGTATTTTCAAGTTCCATCTTTAATTCATAAAGCGCTTCTTTCATGAAGGTCGCCTGGCCACATTCAAAATACCTGACCAAGAGTGTCAAAAATTCAACGGTCAGATAACTTTCAGGGACTCGCTCTTCCAAAAAAACATCTTTGGTGACGATATTCGTCGCCTTATCATCAATTACCTTGACATCGCTTATCAGATGAGCACGTAAAACCGTTTCAAATATTCTTCTAAATGAGCGTAAAAAGGGTTGACACCAAACCATGTGTAAAAATAGGTAGGGGATCAAAAAGAGCAAGGCTGTGATCATCAGGACCCCAACCACTCGTGGTCCTAAAAAGGCAAATGTTTTCACATCAAATATACTGACCTTGGCTGTCAATAAATAAACCCAAACAATCACCGGTAAAATCAAAGCTAACGCAGCAGCAACAATGGCTTGCCTCGCATGTACTTTTTCGTGGAATTGTCTCAATCTCTGATTTCTAGCATATGAAACTTTTTCTAATTCCTCTAAAAGGACAATAGAGGCATAACAGTAATCCAAATCATTTAGTTTTCCCAAAACAACCTCCTAATCATTTGTCAATGCAAAACGGTTACAAAAAGAATCGACTAAACTATCAAGTGTCAACCGTTTAATTAAGATTGGCATCCTTTAATACAACTTTTCTATTTTTTCTTGTTGGCGAACCTTGTCAGCAACTAATTTCATGAAGCTTTTCGGATTTTTAAAGCCATGTTTATAATAGAAATCAATGTATTCGATATCATAGATGGTTGTCCCATTTTGAATGGCCAATGAAATGATATCCGCTTGGGCTGCAATTTCAGGGGAAACCCCTTTACTTTGCAAACCTAAAATTTTATGTGTGCCTTTTTCATAGATGACCCACGTTTCATAATAACCATCACTGTTGACATAGTCATTTCTAACATAAACGGATTTACAGTCAAAGCCTTCTTCTTTTGCTTTTTCGAGACTCAAGCCGGTCATACAAAGTGTCATTTCTTCATCGAAATTCACTTTGTAAGTTCCTTGCGATTTGTTCAATTTAATCTTAGGCTCAAGCAAGTTAATGGCAGCAACATCACCTTCACGAATGGCATCACTCACATGGGGTACATAAGCTGGATGTTTCATATTGGTGACATTGGTTGTCGCACAATCCCCAATGGCAAAGACATCCGGATGACTGGTTTTGCATATAGTCATCAACAAGAAGCGCGCCTTTATTCCCTAACTCTAACTGTTCCGAAGCTAAGAAAGTATTGGGACGAAAACCAGTCGCATAAATGACACCGTCTGCGACAAATTCTCGACCATCACGTGTGTAAACGCGACTGATTGTCTTACCAACATTACCTTCATGAATATGAGTATTTTCGATTGTTTCTTCTTGAATATCCGTCACAACAGAATTTGTGACAATATCAATCCCACGTAATGCCAGGGTTTTTTGGACATCTTCTGCCACGTCTTGGTCCAAATAACGGTTTAAAATATTATTTGAAGCATGGATAAGCGTTGTTTCAAGCTTGGCATTATTCATCAACTGGGCAATTTCGACACCGATGGCACCACCACCAATGATAATCACACTACGCGACGTCCGCATGAAGCGTTTGATTCTTTCAGCATCTGCATAATTTTTGATGATAAATAATTTATCACGAAATTCACCTTGAACAAGTGGTAAAGAAGGATAAGATCCCATAGCTAAAATCAGTTTGTCATTGCGATCTTCGCTTTCACTATTTTCTACCAAATCCACGATTTTAAAGGTTTTATTGGTCATATCAATATCGGTCACAGAAAATTGTGTCCGAACTAAAATCCCAAGATTTTCAAGCTCAGAAACCGTCGTATAGCTCGACATTTTTAAGAAATTGGTATTCCCAGATAAATAGAGCGGAATACTCTGGGCAATGAAGCCAATATTTTTATTCTTCTCGTAAATGACAATTCGAGCATCTGGATATTCTTCACGGGCTCTCGTCGCACAAGCAATCGCAGCGTGTGAGCCACCAATAATTCTAATTTCCATACAGTTACCTCTTTTCTGACCTCTCAATTCAAGGGGCTATGACTCAAGAATCTCCGATTTCTAAAATAATAAGATAATTATAGAAAATAGAGTTTAATCTGAGTTTCTAGCGCTAATTCATTATAATTTAATTATATCAAAAAAATATAAAAAGGTGTTTCTAAACTTCCTTCCCCAAAAATAGAACATGTGACGCGTCTGACAGCTTGACACGCCACTACTTTTGTTCCAAAATCATCTCTTTTTCCGAGCGTCTGCCACTTTCTCATTTATCTGAATAAAAAGATTTCGCTAGGCTACCTATCCCAAAGTGTTTCAACTTGAAAGATCCAGTAAGTTACTGTCAAAAAATGCCAATTTTCTGTTATAATTTAAGGTATGAAAACAATTATGATTGCAGATGATGACAGCGCCATCTTGGCACTCTTATCTTATACATTTGAATCGGATGGCTTTAAAGTATCACTGGTTAAAAATGGCCAGGAGGCTTTAGACCTGGCTTCAAAGCAGGCCTTTGATGTCATGTTGCTCGATATGATGATGCCTGAGTTATCTGGTCTGGCGGTGACTGAAGCGTTGCGACAATCCGCCAATTACACGCCCATTATCATCTTGACGGCACGTGAAGATGATGATCTGAAAATTACGGGAATTAATTCTGGGGTGGATGATTATCTGGATAAAACAACACCCCAGCGTGAGATTGTGGCGCGTGCTAATGCCTTGATTCGCCGGAATCAGATTTATCAAAAGTCTGGACAAATGGCCGAATCGCTAAATCATTACAGCTTTGACGGCTTAGAAATTGATCTCAAGACCAAATCGGCCAGTTTATCGGATAGCAAGGTTGATTTATCAAAGCGCGAGTTTAATCTTCTGGTCTTTTTAATTCAAAATCGGGATCAGATTGTCAGTCGTGAGGCGATTTTAACTGAATTTTGGGGCGAAACGCAGGATTATGAAACGCGTGTGGTTGATGTGACGATTAGTAATTTGCGCAAAAAACTGCACAATCAATTTATCAAAACAAAAAGAGGATTCGGGTACCAATTCAGTGAACATCATACCAAAGACATTTTATAAGAAAAAGAAACGGTCAAAGCTGAGACTGGTTCTGATTTGTTCAGGTCTCTATTTTTTGGCGACAATTTTAGTGGTTTTACTCCTCAATACCCATACAGTGACAACAGATACCAATCATTTGGCAGATCGGGCCTATACCATCTCTGATATTTTGAATCAAGCGCCTGAGACAAAATTTGGCGAAACGGTTAAAATTTTACCGAAAAAGAGTCAAGCTGAGGCGGTTCTAAACATCCAAAAAGGTGCGACCTTTTCGAGAACCATGACGGCTAAAAAAATGACGATCACGATTCCCAACTATGAAAAGGCGGTTCTAAAGAACTACATTCAAGTGACCAGTCAACGCTCTTCAACTTTATTTGAGACTATTATCGTCATTATTTTTGCGGGCTTGATTTATGTGATTGGGTTAGGTCAATTTTACCTTGCGAATAAAAAACGTCTCACCTTTGAAGCGGATACCATTGCCAAAATCAAGAATATCAGACGTAGCCCACTGACGCAGAGCTATTTAATTTCTGAGGATGACAATAAAATTACGACGGCGCTCAACCACTTGGGCGAAACGATTCAGCATCAGGCTGAAAGTTCAACGCCTGCCAAGAAAAATCTCTATGCTTTCATTGAGTTTTTCGAGTTTCCCATTTTTATCTATGACCTCAAGGGCACGATTCGCCGGAGTAATGCCAGCTTTCAAAATGAGTTTATGGCGACTAAAAACCTGGATGTTTTCAGCCCCTATAGCGATGTCCTCCAGTTTTTGGTCAACAAAATGTTGAAACCGACGCGGCAAGAACAGACTTTCTACTTTGAGAAAATCAACGCCTACTACACCGTCACAGTCCAGCCCATTGAGGCCCTGGAGCGCCGCCTCATGGTGACCATGATCGATGTGACGGCCTATAAAGTCACGACGCGCGCCCACAACGACTTCATCGCCAATGTCTCGCACGACCTCAAAACACCACTTGCAGCCATCGCTGGCTTTGCCGATATCTTGGCCAATGATGCTGACAAACTGCCGCCTGAAAAGATGAGAGGCTTCGCCACACACATCGTCAAGGAAACGAAACGCCTGTCAAGTTTAGTGACAGATACGCTAGAGATGACCCGTCAACCGCTCCACCTCAAAAAGAAAAAACTCAATTTGACAGCCTTGACCCGAGATGTGCTTGAGAATTTCAAACTGGCCATCCAGGACAAATCACTGCAAGTCACGACACAATTTGATGAGGTCAGTGTCAAATCCAACGACAAACATCTCTATGCTGTCCTTAAAAATTTGATTGAAAATGCCATCCATTACACCCCAACTGGTGGTAAAATCTATATTTGTGTGACAAAAATCGCAGGCAAAGCGACCTTCTCTATCTCTGATAACGGTCCTGGTTTAACAGAAATCGAAAAAACACGGATTTTCGAGCGCTTCTACCGTGCCGATCAAACTCGTGATGCAGATGGCACAGGACTTGGCCTTGCCATTGTCAAGAAAAATTTGACTGAACTTGACGGCCAGATTGATGTCGTCAGCATTGTCGGCAAAGGCACGACTTTCACTGTGACTTTGTAAACATTAACACTATCCCATTGATACTGAAAAACAAACAAAAAAGGTGACCCTTGATGATGAGGATCACCTTTTTTTCTATTCGTTATCACATGAAGTGGAACAAGCCAACGGCTAATAATCCACCAACGATTGGCGCAACAATCGGTACCCAACTGTAAGCCCAGTCTGAATCCCCTTTATTTTTCAGAGGTAAAATGAAATGGACAATCCGAGGGCCTAAATCTCTGGCCGGATTGATGGCATAACCCGTTGGGCCACCAAGTGAGAGACCAATGGCTAAGATTAAGCCACCAACTGCAAAGACGTTTGTCCCGTCTGCGAATTTGTTAGCACCAAAGGCTAGTAGTCCTAAAACGAGGACAAAGGTACCGATAACTTCTGTGATAAAGTTAGCCGGATAGTGACGAATCGCAGGTCCTGTGGCAAAGGTGCCAAGGATGGCGCCTTTATCTGTTGTGGCGTCAAAGTGTGGCAAGTATGCTAGCCAAACTAGCACTGCCCCAACGATAGCCCCAAGTAATTGCGCGAGAGTGAAGGGGAGGACTAAGCTCATCTTCAGGCTACCATTCACTGCCATGGCAATGGTAACAGCCGGATTAAGATGGGCTGGACCATTGATCCCCGCGATGTAGACGGCGATGGTGACGGCAAGCGCCCAACCAAAGGCGATGACAATCCAACCTGAGTTTTGCGCCTTGCTTTTGTTTAAGTTAACGGCTGCACAGACGCCGCCTCCCAGTAAAATGAGGATGAGTGTACCGATGAATTCACTAAAAATTTGTACCATATCTGCTGACATTAGTTTGCCCCCGCTTTCAAATCTTTCAAGTCTGATGCATTGATGACTTGATTTAAGTCAACCAATTGTTCTGCTTTCTCATCTTGTGACCAATCATAGTAAGCTGCCATGGCATCAACAACTGGGTGTTTAATGGTGTCCAGTCGATCGCGTTGGAAGAGAATGTGATTGGTCCGACGCATGAGGTAATCGCTCGGTGTGAGTGCCATTTCCGCTACCATGGCGTAACGGAGCATGGCTGATTCAGCCAATGTCAAATCGACATAGGGTGATAGTTCTTTGGCCATGTCAAAGATAGTCAAGGCGTTCATGCCGTAGAAATCCGCAATATAAGTCGCTTCTGCTTCTGTTAAGCCTGCCGCAACCCCAAGCTTAGCATTAGCTGCAACTGTTTCACTGACTTGACCTGGATCAAACTCACCACCAGACACAGCATATTCTTTAGAATTGATTGCCTCATAAGTTTGGTTAAATTCATCTGCTAAGATATTTTGGATTAAGGCAAGCGCCCCCTCAGCCATCTTGCGATAGTCTGTAATTTTACCGCCTGCTAGGGTCACCAAGTTATCGGATTCACGTTCCAAAGCACTCCCACGAGAAATTTGAGAGGGTGATAGCTCTTTTTCACCACGAGAATTTTCAAGGTGATTTAAAACGTCTTCAACATCGCCACGACTGGCTTGATCTTGTTTGTAAGCACTGATAATATTTAGCACCTTGTCAAAGCTGGTATCAGATAGGCTACCGTTATCACCACCATTGTAGTCGGAACCTGAGTTACCTAGCAAGAGCGGCCGTAAACCAGCCCATGAACTTTCAATATCATGAATGGTCAAGTTGGCATCTGGATAGCGCCTGTTGATGACATCCAGGAGGTAGTCGACATCTTCCTGTGTGACTTTAGGATTGGTATAGTCTCCCTGATAATCCGTATCTGTCGTCCCAAAATAGGTTTTATCTTCACGCGGAATGGCAAAGACCATACGACCGTCATGTTTTTGGGTGTCAAAATAAGTCGGTTGTGGGACGGGTAATTTCTTAGCATCAACGACCAGGTGCACGCCTTTAGTTGGTCGCATATGTGGAATGACGGCACGTGTGTAGTTCAAGTTACGAATTTTGTCGACCCATGGCCCACTTGTATTGATCACAACTTTGGCATGCACTTCAAAGGTCTGTCCTGTCAGTAAGTCACGCGCTTTAACACCGTTGATCTTACCATCTTCATACAAGAAACCGACCACTTTAACTTTGCTGGCAATATAAGCCCCATCTTCTGCCGCTTTTTTGATATTTTCAATCACCAAACGCGCATCGTTATTCCGGAAGTCAAGATAAACACCAGCACCTTGTAAACCTTCTTTTTTGATGTAAGGCTCACGCTCCAACACTTCTTTAGCAGTCAAGGTATAATTTTCATATTTCGTACCTTTGACACCTGCTAGCTGATCATAAAGATCCATGGCGATTTTGACTGAGAACATATCAAAGGTCGTTGGCCCTTCATCATCATAAATCGGCAATAACATGGGATCTGGCTTGGGAATATGTGGCGCAATTTGTTGGACAATGGCCCGTTCTTTGACGGTATCTGAGACAACTTCAACATCAAAAGTTTTGAGATAGCGAATCCCACCGTGAACTAATTTTGTTGAGCGTGAAGACGTTCCTTCAGCAAAGTCCTGCATTTCAAGCAAACCTGTTTTGATCCCTGAGGCAGCAGCTTGAATCACCACCCCTGCACCTGAAATCCCGCCACCGATGATCAGTAAATCTAGGGTTTCAACTTGCATTTGGTCAATACTTTTTTGACGCGTTTCTTTTGAAAAATTTATCATTTTTATAATCCATTCCTTTCGCGCTCCGCACTCAGGCACAACACTGAATGAAAAAGTGTTGTTTCAAGTTTGGAGCCTTCTTCTATTTTCTGTTAAAATGTACTTGGAGGAGCATAGATACACTACAAATCACGGGGAGGAGAATAAGTGCGAAACTTGTTTCGACCTTGCATTTTTATAGGTGTAGCTTAGCTTTACAAGTACAACTAACTGTGTCATTGAGCACGAAAACTTATGTTTGAATATTCCACTCCGTTACACTGTCCATTCTCGCTACGCAACTAAAGTTGCTAGTCGAATGGCAAACGACTCGTTTGTAGAGAGCTTCGCAGTCAATGTCTTCGTCTCCTCTAATTTTTGGGGAGGAGAAATTTACTATGTTAAAAATTGTGCATCACATCTGTTGTGGGATTGACGTTCACAAATCCTTTGTCGTGGCGGTACTTGCGATAACCAACGATAAAGGCATTACTGAATACAAACGTCACCGATTTTCAACTTTCACTAATCAGCTGATTGAACTTCGCAAGTGGTTGGAATACTATTCCTGCTTTGAGGTTTGTATGGAATCTACTGGAAAATATTGGATTCCTGTTTACAACATCCTCGAGGAATCCTGCAATATCTGTCTGGCACATCCCAAATATGTCAAAGCAATTCGGGGGAAGAAAACAGACAAGAAAGATGCGCAGTGGATTGCGGATTTGTTTAAACACGACCTAGTCGCTGGGTCTTTCATACCACCAATCGCTATTCGACAATTACGTGACCTCTTTCGATATCGCATGAAGTTGACAAATTGCCAAACTGGCGAGAAAAATCGTTATCAAAATTGTCTCACTTAGTTAAACCTTCAGATTGTAAGTGTTGTTTCCGACGTTTTCGGAAAAAGTGCTCAAAATATTATCACGAGCATTCTTGATAATCCCAAACAGACACCTGATATCGAAAACCTTATGCACAAAAGCATGAAAGCATCTACAGAACAAATGACACGGGCTCTTGACTGTGACTTATCAGAAGAACAGGCAAACAAACTCCGAGTCATCAAGGCACATTTCGATGCCCTAACTTTTTGTAAGAATAATCTTGATGAGATGATTCTTGAATTGGGTATGGAATTTAAACACCAACAGGAACTCATTCAAACAGTACCTGGTTTTAAAAATCCGATGACGGCGCTCAGAATTATTTCTGAAATTGGTGTAGATATGACACAATTCCCAACGCTTGGCAAACTTTGTTCGTGGGCAGGTGTTGTACCCGCCAATAACGAAAGTGCGGGGAAGAAATATTCAACCAGAATTTCTAAAGGTGGGCAGTATCTAAAACCTTTACTTGTACAAGTCGCTAACGCTATTGTACGTTCTGAAAAACACCCTGAGATGAGAAATAAATATCTACAACTCAGAAAAAGACGAGGACACAAGAAAGCGATTATCGCTATTTCGCATAGGTTACTGGTCGCAATTTACCACATCTTGCTTAGAAATGAGGCTTACAATCCTGAACCTTACAAACGGATAGATGTTCCTACAAAGAAACTATCGGTTCAAGGGCTATAGAATACGCTCAAAAACATGGGTTCAATGTCGCTTAATTTTTTAGTAAGTCAAATCATACTTTTTGTGCGCCCTTTTTCTTGGGGCGAGCCTACTTTGCGTTTTTTTCAAACTTCCTCCTCTTCAGTATCAGCTTCCATTACTTAAATGTCCGAGTTGCAATCACAGCTTTTTTCCAGCCTTCGTACAACTTCTCGCGACGTTCTGGCACCATATTGGCTTCGAATATTTTACCTGCTTCATAGAATTCACGAATTTCATCCGTATCTTGCCAGAAACCGACAGCTAGTCCAGCTAAGAACGCAGCACCAAGTGCTGTAGTTTCAGCATTTTTAGACCGTTGAATGGGTGTATCTAATAAGTCAGACTGGAATTGCATGAGATAGTCGTTAGCGGTTCCACCACCATCAACTTTTAGTACTGGAATATCAATGCCTGTGTCATTATGCATGGTATCAATAATATCTCGCACTTGATAAGCAATTGACTGTAAAGTTGCTTTGATGATATCATTTTTCGTTGTCCCACGTGTCAAACCAAACATGGCGCCACGCGCATCTTGATCCCAGTATGGCGCACCCAAACCAACAAAAGCTGGAACGAGATAGACTTCATCGTCATTTTGTGAGGCACGTGCTGCTGCTTCGGAATCACTAGCATTTTCAATGAACTGCAAACCATCGCGGATCCACTGAATCGCAGAACCGGCAACAAAGATACTCCCTTCAAGCGCATAGTTGACTTGACCGTTGATGCTATAACCAACCGTCGTCAGCAAATTATTTTTTGAAAAGCTAGGGGTATGCCCTGTATTCATGACAATAAAGGAACCTGTACCATATGTGTTTTTAACCATACCGGCTTCGAATGCCATTTGACCAAATAGTGCCGCTTGTTGGTCACCCGCCATACCTGAAATTGGGACTTCACTGCCGTAGAAATGGAAGCCTTGGGTTTGACCGTAAATTTCTGAATTCGAGACCAGTTTTGGCAACATTTGATGCGGAATGTTCAGTAAATCTAAGATTTCTTGATCCCAGTCAAGCGTTGTCAAGTTAAAGAGCATAGTCCGGCTGGCATTGGACAAGTCCGTCACGTGAGATTGACCATCCGTCAGTTTCCAGACCAACCAAGTATCAATCGTTCCGAATAATAACTCCCCTTTTTCAGCTCTTTCCTGCGCCCCTTCAACATGATCAAGAATCCAACGGATTTTAGTTGCTGAGAAATAGGCGTCGATAACAAGACCCGTTTTCTTATGAAACCATTCGCTTTTGCCATCCGCTTTTAACTTATCTGCGATGCTAGAACTTTGACGTGATTGCCAAACAATGGCATGATAAATTGGTTTGCCTGTATCTTTTTCCCAGATGACAGTTGTTTCACGTTGATTGGTGATTCCAATCCCCGCCACTTGTGACGGCTTAATCCCTGATTCAATAAAGGCACCCGCAATCACAGACTGAACGGAGTTCCAAATTTCATTGGCATCGTGTTCGACCCAACCTTCTTGTGGGAAGTGTTGGGTAAACTCTTTTTGGGAGCTGCCAATTTTCAAACCCATCTTGTTAAAAATAATCGCGCGGGAACTTGTCGTCCCTTGATCAATTGCCATAATAAATTGTTCTTCTACCACTGTATCTCCTCCTTTTTGTAAGCGCTTCCCTTTTGACTACATCCTTATCTTATCATGACAAATGAAAAATAGCCTATCAAGAATCTCTATAAAATAGCGGATTTGTGATAGGTTATTTTTTAAAGGCTCTATTCCCCTTGTGTTCAGTTGCTTTTCGTTTATTTTTTTGATGCTTGATGGCTTTGATTTTCGACTTAATTTGCGCAATATCGTAAGCAGACAAAAACTCTGATAAATAGTAATAGTTTGTTTTGACAGAGATGGGGTGTTCTGCAGTTGTCAGAATTAAATCGTAATAATGATCCTGCCGATAGGTTTCAAAATGGACCTGCGTTAAACTCGACAGCTCAGACAATAGAAAATAATAAAGCGAGTGACCCAAGACAGACAAATTTGCCAAATCAAGGCCAACGGCGATAGTTTGATGCAGGGATAAATCAAGTGTGATCAGGATGCTCGCGTAATTGAGCCACAGAAAATCACCATGAGTAGACGCAAGACCCAGCTGTTCTTGGGCAGTTGCGATCAAGTTGGTAATCAACTGGGCGATTTCTGGTGTCAAATGTTGCTGGTAATAGGGCAGTAACCGATCTGCCACATAGGTCGTCAGCTGTCCTTGAAAATAAAGGGCCTGGGCATGAATCTGAGACAAGTGATAAATCAAGCGCTTTTCATCCGAAATGCTTAATTTTTGATAGCCATAGTGCATGACGATCATTTCCCGACTGTAGGTATCCAGCATGGCCGTTGAAATCTTCTTCCGTCGCGTCAAATCATAGCGGGCAAAGTTAGCCTCCCCTAAGATATCAAAGCTAATCAGGAAGCAATAAAACATGGCACCCTCATGCTTGCCAACATACGTAACCGTCTGTTTCAAATACGCGCTTATCACCCCTTGAATCAGGTAATATAGTTGATCCGCTTCAAACTTGTCTTGAATTTGCGCCAGTCTCGCATTGTCCGGATTGGCGACTTGTAGGCGATGGCGCGTGACAAAAAGCCAGCAGCTCAACCGCTTCAGTGCAAGCCTCGAAAAACTTTGCTGAAACTCTAGTTGCAGTTGCGTCATTAAGTTGGTCACAGCCACGTCATGGCTCGAAAAACCGGAGTCGACCAGCAGAAAAAGCTGGTAGTAAAAATAACGAATCTGAAGCTCATCCCCCACCAACTGGCCATTTCTGATGCCAATATCAAAAGCTTGTAAGGACTGATTCAGATCGCGCAACTTTCGGAAAATGGTCGCTTCACTACTGTTAAATTCCTGCGTCAATTGAAACGTCGAAAACTTTTTATGTTCGAAAACAAACTCTAAAATCTGGTAGCCTAGACTGTGATGCAAGTAAGTCAACAAGATCTTATCCAGATTGATATCCGATGAAAAGGCAAGTCTCACTTCTTTTGCTTCAAGTGTCAGCTCAAATCGTTCACCCAAAGGCTGGCACATCTGGACAATGTCTGTCAGATAATCTTTTAGGGCAGGCTGTGTCAAATTGACCTGTTCTGCCAACGTTTTTGACGATATTTTGCCAGCATGAAACAGAAGTTGCCGAATGATCTCAATCTGAGTGGCTTCTTTTTTATCTAAAAATATGTCAATTTTCACAAGTCGGTTCTTTCGTTTATCAGACTCAATTTGAATGAGACTATTTGATATTTAAAGGGGCAAGCTGTTGGTTAATCTCATCAAGGTTGCTCTCGGCTTGAATCAGAGCCGCAGCTGTGTAAGCTGATTCGACAAAGGCTGTGTCGTACAAATGGACAGGTCTTTCTGAAAATTCCATGACCATTTCCAAATTCATCTTGGCAGAGCCTAAGTCATAGAAGACCAAGAGTTCCTCCGCTGGATTGGCATCAAAAGCGGCCTGGATCCGCTCAAAGCTTGTACCGATTTGACCATCGTCAAGGCCAGCTCCAACTGTGATGTCTACATCCTTGGCAACTTCTCGCAATAATTTGACGACGCCTTCAGAAACATCTGCGACGTGTGTGACTAAGACCATTCCTAGACGTGTCATACCAGCACCTCCAGCAAGCTTTCAAAGAGATAGCCTGAGGATTGGCTACCCGGATCGATATGGCCGATTGAACGTTCGCCAACATAAGAGGCACGGCCTTTTTTAGCCAACAAATCAGCCGTTGCCATGACATACTCTTCAATTTCGATTTTGGTCAAGGTGCCTTTCGGCATTTCTGCTAGAATAGGTGTCCAGACATCGACCATCGTCTTATCGCCGACCTGTGCCCCACCACGTTTGATGATACCAGCCAGACCAGCCGCTAGCAAGTCTGATACTTCGTCAGAAGTGGCTGCAACTTTCGCCATTTCCATAAACGCAGTACCGTATAAAGGACCACTCGCGCCGCCGACTTTGGAAATCAAAGCCATCGCAGTCGCCTTAAAGACTTCTTGTAAGGTCTGATCATCCTTTAGGACTGCCACAACTGCTGACATGCCCCGCGCCATATTATGGCCGTGGTCGCCATCACCAATCGGCGTGTCCAATTCACTCAACTCATCTTGTTTGGCTTGAATCTTGTCATTAAACAAAAGCAGCCATTTTCTTGCCATTTCAGCCGTTAATTTCATCCCCATCACCCCCATGCAATTGTTTTAACATCAGCGTTTAAATCATCGTGCCAAGTCGCGTCTGAAAGCCGTAACATGGTCAGAGAAATCCCTGCCATATCAATCGAGGTCATCAAATTGCCAACTTTGGTATAGGCGACTTTGATCGACTTATCATCTAGTAGGTTCATGACATCATTGGTAAAGATGAATTGTTCCATCAGAGGCGTTGCGCCCATCCCATTCACTAAAATGGCATACTCGCTTGTGGTATCGCCCTCAAAAGCTAGCACCAGTTTGTCGACCAATTCTTTGGCCAAGTCTTTTGATGGTAACATTTTTTCACGGCGATAGCCTGGCTCGCCATGGATCCCAACACCGTATTCAATCTCATCTTCTGGCAAGACAAAGCCTGGTTTCCCGACTTCTGGCACAGTAGCGCCAGATAGGGCAACGGCGATGGTGTGGATTTCTGGGACCAGTTTGTCAGCAGCTTGCTTGATGGTTACTAAATCAGCGCCAGAACGGGCTAAATTGCCAATAATTTTATGGACGAGAACAGTTCCTGCCACGCCACGTTTACCTTGGGTATAAGTCGAATTTTCGACTGCGATATCGTCATCCACAATGACAAACTCGACTTGGATATCGGCCATTTCAGCCATATCTTTGGCCATGTCAAAGTTCATGACATCACCAGAATAGTTTTTAATGATAAAGAAGACACCCGATCCCGTGTCAACTGCCTTAGCTGCTTCATAAATTTGATCTGGCGTTGGACTTGTGAAGACTTCCCCACAGACTGCTGCTGCAAGCATGCCATCTCCTATAAAACCGGCATGACTGGGCTCGTGCCCACTGCCGCCACCTGAAATCAGCTGAGCTTGTGACGTCTGTTCCGTTTTGACAAGGACATTGGTTCCGTCCAATCTCTTGACAAAATCAGGATAAGCACGCGTTAAGCCTGATACTATTTCGCTTACGATATCTGCGGGTTGATTGATAATTTTTTTCATCTGATGGCCCTCATTTTCTAGCTTTTGATTATTTCAGAAAGCGCTTCCAATTTTATTTTAGTCCATTTTGCTGGATTTGTCCAACTTTTACACTCTCAACTGCCTGTCATCCGCCAGAAGTTGGTATGTTTAGGCGATAAAAAAACGCTTCTCAGCCACAAGGCGACATGAGAAACGTGATATTCAGGCGGACTATTCTAGGATGTCTTGCGCTACATCTTCGTAGAGTCTAGAAATCTTCCGATACCATTTGTAGAAGTAAACGACGATCACTTTAACAGACGCATAGACTGGGATCCCGATGAGAACGCCCCAGAAACCGAAGATTTTTCCAGATGTCAGAAGGACAAAGAGGATGGTAATGGGATGGATGTTGAGTTTGCTGCCGAGGACAAGTGGACTAACAAAACGACCTTCGATCGTTTGCTCGATAACAAAGACAATGGCCACCTTGAAGACCATGAAGGGCCCCGCCACTAGGGCGATGATGAAGGCTGGAATCACGGCTAAAAATGAGCCGAGGTAGGGAATCAGATTTAAGAAACCAGCTGAAATCCCGATCACGACCGCGTATTTGAGCCCGATCACTGAGAACATGATGGAGAACATGATGGCAACAGTCCCCGCGACGATTAGCTGACCACGAACATAGCTTGAGAGTTGTAGATTAACTTGGGTCAAGACGGTTGATGTGTCATTGCGCCAAGCCGTTGGGAGTATGTTGGCGATATACTGGTTGAGTGATTTACCATCACGCAAGAGATAAAACAGAATGAAAGGGAAAATCATCAAGGAAATGATGACGCTCGTCGCTGCTGATAAAAATGAACTGGTACTATTGACCAGAGTTGTTGACAGATTTTTGGAAATTTCAATCAAATTATCTGAAAAACTGGTAACAGCTTTTTCAATCTGCGGTCTAAACTGTTTAAATCGTTCATCGCCAAGGAGGCTGGTGATATGTTTTTCACCTGATTCGACATAGTCAGGAAAATTAGCTGCAAACTTCTCACCTTGCGTCACCATATTTGGAATCGCAACAGCTAAACCCCAAACGATCAAGGCGATAATAATCGCAAACAAGACCGAAATCGTCACCACACGATGCACTTTACGCGCCTCGAAATAGTCGACAATGGGATTGAGCAGGTAGTAAAAGACTGCTGCTAAAATAATGGGTAACATGATGACGCCGAGAAAATCGGCGATCGGTTGAAACATAAAACTCAATTTCGTCAACAGTAAAAGATTTAACAAAAAAAGCAAGATAACTGCGAAACCAGTCGCCACTTTGTTGTCTAATAGCCATTTGAAAAACCAAGTCGTTTTAAAACTATTTTTATCGTTCATCTTCTTCTTCACCTACTCTGATTAAAATCTTGCTATCTAAAATTGAAACAACTTTATAGTTTATATTATAGCATATCTGCTGTCATTCCCCCCTCGCAAACTATTTGGCAAGGTTGCCCCCCACTCGAATAGCACAACACCCCATATTTAAAGCGGTATCATCCTCTGGTCATGCGATTTTAAAAAGTTGTGCTATAATAAATATATCTATTTGAAAGGGATGACAGTCATGACAGAAACACTTTATTTTGGTACTTATACGAAAAAAACGTCTGAAGGCATTTACAAAGCGACCTTGGACACGACAACAGGCCTCCTGAGCGACCTTCAGCTGCTTGCCCAAGAACCTAACCCGACCTACCTCACGCTCGACCAGGCAGGGCATCTTTACAGCGTCGGTGCGGCAAACGGTGAAGGTGGCATTGCAGCCTTTGACAATGCTGGCAAACTGATCAATCACGTCGTTGCCGCTGGCGCGCCACTTTGTTATGTCGCAGTAGACGAAGCCCGTGACTTGGTCTATGGCGCCAACTACCATAAAGGGGAAGTTTTAGTTTACAAGCGTGCTGCCGATGGCAGTCTCAGCCTTGCTGACAAGGATGTGCACACAGGCTCTGGTCCTCACGAGAATCAGACTAGCCCACATGTCCATTTCACCGATTTGACACCTGATCAATATCTCATCACCTGTGATTTAGGGACTGATGAAGTCGTGACGTATGACGTTTCTGACCAAGGACATTTAAGCAAGATCAGCACTTACAAGTCTGCACCAGGTGCTGGTCCTCGTCATATCACCTTCCATCCGACACAAAAAATCGCCTACCTCATGAATGAGTTAAACAGCACGATTGAAGTCTTGATTTATGACGGCGCTGGCCAATTGACCTTAATGCAAACCATCTCGACCCTGCCAGATGATTGGACAGCCTTCAACGGCACTGCTGCGATCCGTGTCTCAACAGACGGGAAATTCCTTTACGGCTCGAACCGTGGACATGATTCGATTGCCGTCTACAAAATCCTTGCTGACGGGACTTTAGAGCTGACCCAACTCGCAGCAACCTATGGCAAAATGCCACGCGACTTCAACCTCTCAGCGGATGAAAAAGTTGTCATCGCAGCCCACCAAGACTCTGACAACGTCACAACTTTCTTCCGTGATGCCGACACAGGCCTCTTGACTGAAATCCAACATGACTTCATCGTCCCAGAAGCCGTCTGTGTTTACGTCAAAGCCTAATCAAAAAAGCCTGATCAGGCTTTTTTATGTGCTTGGAAATATTGAATCTGCAAATGTTTCTGACCTTTAATTAAAACAAAACCAGCCACTTCCAGCAAAGTCATCAATTCATCAAAGGTGTAGACCTTGACATCGCCCTCAGTCGAAAATCGCCGAATATAGCCGTTATAAAGTCCCTGAAAAACCGGAATCCGAATCTCAGCAATGACCAGCTTGCCGCCCGGTTTCAAAACTCGTTTCGCTTCCCTGAGAAATGTCTGAGGACTCGGGAAATGATGAAAAGAAGCCGAACAGATCAGCACCTCAAAACTCTGGTCTTCAAAAGGGAGCTGCATGGCTGAGCCCGTCACAAAGGAAAATTCAGGGTACTGGGCTTGTGCAAGTTCTGTCATCTGAGATGAAATATCTAAGCCGACACCCTCAAACCGATGCTGACTCGCCAGCATCTCAAGCAAACGCCCCGTCGCCGACCCGACATCTAAGACTCTAGCTTGATCGGGGAAGTCCAGATTTTTAAGGATATAGCGCTTAAAAAAGCCAGATAGAAACCCATCAAATGACCGGTCAAATTTTTTGGCATGGTGATCATAATAAGTTTCAGACAGCTTTTCATAATTTTTAGACACGTCGACAACTCCTCTTTTATGCTTAACTGACTTCATTATAGCATTTAAAACTGTCTCCATCAAAGAGGCTGGGACAAAAGGCCTTTAAAAAATAGACGATGAAGCATTTCCAAAGTTAATCGGAATCGTTCATCGTCTATTTTTGTATCGCTTTGGATGAAGGGGTAAGCAACTGGATGTACTGTTATAAAAAATACCAATTTCGTATTCTTTCTGGGAAACAATACGAAATTGGTAAGAAAAACACTGTTTTTTTGCGAAATCGGTATTCTTTTTGAGAAACAATACCGATTTGGTAAAAACTTTTTGTGCGAAATTGATATTCTTTTGTCGACTGAAACTTTTCTCCCAACCTCTAAGCATTATAAATTTAATGGGCAATCATTTCCTGTGCGATTTGATTTGGCGTCAGGTTTGATGGATAGTAAGTTGGCCAATTGTCAAGCTCTGCGGTTAAGTTTTGCTGACTGTCATTGCCATAATAAATGTGAAAATGTTCTGCTTGCGCGGGTGCAATCCCATGGTCGCTAAACTGGACGTACTTGAAGGCGCCATCTGTGTCCCCTACTGCTTCAAACAGGTAGCGGACACCCCGGTTGCCTTTGCTATAGGTCAATATCTCTTTACCGACATATTTGTAGCTTGCCTTGTGTAAGCTGCCATTGACATCAAAAGTGATGGTGTCTTTTTTGATGGTGAGTTTAGCGACGTCGGATTTGTAACCGGCTTGGTAATAGGCCTTGTAGGCTGCCTCAGTCTTGTCTTTGTTCAGCAGAGATTTGTAGCGCATGACTTGGTCCAGGTCGCC
The DNA here is from genome assembly GCA_047833645.1 of Lactococcus sp. GTDB lineage: Bacteria > Bacillota > Bacilli > Lactobacillales > Streptococcaceae > Pseudolactococcus. The sequence continues at coordinate 126,376 of CP181259.1, read as the reverse complement.
TTTTTGAAGTAACGGATAGACGGACTGCCAAGTGCCTGACCAGTCCGAAAGCTTGCGGTCTTTGACTTGATCGTCCTTGAAATAACCGGCTGCTGCCGTTTTCTCTGGGGCTTTTTCTGGTTCAATGTCGATGACTTTTGTTGCCGCATCTGTTGTTTTTTCGAGGTTTTTCAAGTTTGCCTTCATGACTGAGATGTAATCTTCGCCTGCGTCTTCCTGTTCTTGGGTCAGCGATTCTAGGGGGTTCAGGGGCAAGGTTTTGACGGCTGCTTCCTCTGCCAGGGTTTTCGCTACCTTATCAGACGCATTTTCTTCGAAATAAATGTAGTGGATATCATTTTTATCGACATAGGCTTTCAGTTCTTTGAGGCGGGTCGCTGATGGCTCTGTTTCGGGGTTGATGCCTGAGACTGAGACTTGATTGAGACCGTACTCGAGGGCCAGATAAGCGAAGGCGGCGTGTTGGGTGACGAAATTTTTCTGTTTGGCATTGGATAAGCCGTCCTTGTAAGCTTGATCGAGGGCCTTTAATTTGGTTAAATAAGCATCCGAATTTTTGGTGAACAGGTCTTTTTTCTGAGGGAATTTCTTGATCAGCTGATCTCGGATCGTCTCAACTTCTTTGATGGCAAGGCTAGGGGCTAACCAGACGTGGGGATCGTAAGCGTGCGTATGTCCCTCGTGTCCTGCGTCATCGCCGCCTTCGGCTGAGCCAGGCAGTAACAAGATGCCCTCAGATGCCTTAATCACATCGACATTTTTCATATCCTGAGTCGTTTTTTTGACCCAAGTTTCCAGATTGTCGTTATTGTAAACAAAAGCGTCCGAATTTTGGATGGCCGCGACGTCCTTAGCGGACGGTTCAAAGTCATGCGGCTCAACGCCTGGTTTGACTAAAACCGTCACGTCTGCTGCTTTGCCGACAATTTGTTCAGTAAATGCTTTCATCGGGTAAAAAGTTGTCACGATTTGCAACTTATCCGATTTTTTACCAGCTTCACCGCCACACGCAAAGAGTGTTAAGGCAGTGGTGGCTGCCATGAGACCTAATAATAAATGTTTTTTCTTCTTCATGCTTCTCTTTCTTAATTCCTTTGCCAGTTAAGTATATCTACAAAAAATAAGTGCAAGCTATCCGGTAAAGCTTAAATGATACTGTTTAGTATCGCTCTCAATTAGTTTACTGGTTAAGTATATCACGACAAAAAAATAATGTCAACTGGTAAACATTATTTTTTGCATTTATTTAATTTGTTGTCTCTGACGTCAATAAAAAATCGCGGACTTGACTCATAAAATAAAGCGAGCCAGTCAACAGATAGATATCATCGGCCTGTCTAGGTGCGGTCACAAACTCCCGCCAGTCGTCTAACCAAGCAACATCCGCAATATCAGCCACGTCGGCCGCTACGATCGTTTTAGGATAGTCAAATGTCGTTAAAGTCAAGGCAACATTTGGAATGGTTTGTAGCAGGGCAATCATCTCATGAAAATCTTTGCGCTGTAAGGCTGAAAACAAGATATGCACTTTTTTCGAGCCATCAAATTCTGCCACCAAACGTTTGATAGCAGGCAAATTATGGGCACCGTCCAAGATAAAGCCCTTCAGGTCTTCCATTCTAGCCGGCCAGAAGGCTTGTTTGAGACCTTTTTTAATTTTTTCTGGATCAAGTGTCAAGTCTAATTTTCCAGCCAAGCTCTCAAATACTTTGAGAGCCAAGGCTGCATTATCTTGCTGATACTGACCATGAAGATTTAAATCAAAAGTCTGGCCTGACTCAGGATGAATAATCGGTGCACCTTTTTCATTTGCGACTGTTGCAATCACCTCATAAGCTGCTTCAGGCACACCTTGGCGATTGCCGACAACGACTGGCACACCAGCCTTGATAATCCCAGCCTTTTCACTGGCAATTTTAGCCAGGGTATCGCCTAAAATATCCTGATGATCTAGCCCAATCGTCGTAATCGCCGAAACAAGCGGCGTGATGACATTGGTCGAATCGTAAAGTCCACCAAGGCCCACTTCTATCAGGGCAATGTCGACAGCCTGTTCAGCGAAATAATAATACCCGATAGCTGTTAGGATTTCAAACTCTGTGATATTGACAAGGTCAGGATCCTCATCCATCTGCAAAACCAGTGGCTTGATGACACCGACGATTCGGTTTAACTCCTCGTCAGAAATATAGCGACCATTAACCGCAATGCGTTCGTTAAAAATCTCGATATAGGGTGAGGTGAAGGTACCGACCGTCAAACCATACTGCTGGAGAATGTTGGACAAGAAAGTGATGGTTGAGCCTTTGCCATTGGTCCCCGCAACATGAACGGTCTTGATTTTGTTTTGGGGATTGTCTAGCTGCTCGAGCAAATAGATAATCCGTGAAAGACCGGGCTTAATACCAAATTTCAGGCGCGAATGGATCCAATCAATGCTTGCATTACTCACTTTTTTCAATGTCCTCTTTCAATTCCTCTAGATTTAACTTGGCAAATAAGTATTTACGATCTTGAACCGGAAAACGTTGGTCCAATTGATCGACAGCACCGACTTCAACAATCCCTTCTGAAATGACATAGTCAATCACGTGTCCGCCAAAAGTATGGTCGTCTGTAATAAAATGCAGATGATAACCTGCCACACTCACGCCATGAAACATGTCAGGTGTCCAAATCCCAACAATAGTCCCCGTTACATTTTCGACGGTGTACTCAGGCTGTTTTGTCGCAACATCAGCAAACCGTGCACCTTCTTTAGCTTTAGGAATCATGCGGACGTGCATGTTAGCAAAAGTCCCGTGAATTTTGATCGAGCGAAAAAGATTAGCCCCATCGTAATAGGTTTCGATACGTGTTTGAAGTTCTTCATTGGTTGCTTCAAATCGTTGCTTGAAAATCACTTCTGCTTGGTGGAAAACGACCGCCGCATAAGGCACCTTAACATCCGGGCTGACTTCAGTAATCGTTTTATCCCCACGCGCTTGATAAGCTTTACCATCCAGCACGATCAACTCGCCATCGATTTCATCCAGCGTACCAATCCCTAAGTCACCTTGTTCAAGCAACTCACCAATGGTCAAGCTCCCCTCGAAAAGCCCGCTCATCAAAGCAGATAATGTATTATATTGAAAAAGTTTTATCGGTTCAGACATCTTCTTATCCTTCTTAATTCAGTAAAAACTTGTGACACCTCACAAGTTTTAAATTTATTTTACCATATTTATTAATAGAATTCATCAGGTAATATTGTTTCACCTAATTTCACATTATCTTTATAGTCAATTGGGACATCAATCACGACTGGTCCTGTTGTAGCGTCGATTTCTGACAAGACTTTTGCAAGGTCTTCTTTGTTGGTCACCCGAAGTCCTTTTGCCCCAAATGCTTCCGCATATTTGACGAAATCAACTGGGCCAAAGTCCACACCCGATGCCCGACCGTATTTCATGACTTCTTGGAATTCCACCATGTTATAACGACCGTCGTTCCAGATGATATGAATCAGCGGTAAATTCAAGCGGACGGCTGTTTCAAGCTCTTGCGCCGAAAATAAGAAGCCGCCATCGCCTGAAATCGAGTAAACCTTCTTGCCTGGGCGTAAAAGGGCTGCGGAGATGCCCCATGGCAGTGCAACACCGAGCGTCTGCATCCCATTTGAAAAGAGCAGATGACGTGGCTCATAGGATTTGAAGTTCCGTGCCATCCAGATATAATGACTGCCGACATCGACCGTGACCGTTTCATCATCTTTAACCGCAGCCTGAAAGACATCAATGAAATCGAGCGGATGCACAAGATCGGGCTCAGCATTGCGGTCAAACTCATTTTTAGACAGGAGAGCATGCAGGCCATCTAAATATTCGACGCTGCCTTCTGGAATCTTGTAACCCCGAATCGCTGGAATCAAATTCTCCAAAGTCTGCGCAATATCACCAATCAACTCACGCTCAGGTTGGTAGTAAGTATCAATCTCAGCCAAGGCCTTGTCAATCACAATCACGCGACTATCAATCTCAGCATTCCAGTTACGCGCTTCATATTCAATCGGATCATAGCCAATCGCGATCACCAAATCAGATTTTTTAAGGAGCATATCTCCCGGCTGATTGCGGAATAGCCCAACACGACCGAAGAAATTATGCACCAAATCACGCGAAATCACACCCGCACCTTGGAAGGTTTCAACGACTGGGATATTCACATATTGCAACAACTCACGAATGGCATGGGTTACGCCAACAGACGATGACCCACTCCCCAGAAGGAAAACAGGCAAGACCGCATTTTTAATCGCCTGCGCCAGATAATTAATATCATCAATCGACGCATTCCCAAGTTTCGGTTCATGTAAGGGCTTAATCGCCTTAACCTTGACCTTGCTGTCAACGACATCTTGGGGAATGGAGATGAAACTTGCGCCTGGTTTGCCAGCTTTTGATAACCGATAGGCATTGGCCACAATCTCTGATAGGGTGTCTGCATCTTGGACTTCTGCTGAGTATTTGGTAATCGGTTCAAAAAGTGCTGCATTATTCATGGATTGGTGGGTCCGTTTCAGGAGGTCACCACGCTTGACTTGACCACCGAGGGCCAGGACTGCATCACCTTCTGCTGTTGCCGTTACAAGACCAGTCGCTAAGTTTGATGCCCCAGGACCAGAAGTCGCAATCACAACACCCGGTTCACCTGTGATCCGCCCAACAGCTTGCGCCATAAAGGCTGCATTTTGCTCATGCCGCGCCACGATCAACTCAGGACCTTTATCCACTAAAGTATCAAAAACCTTATCGATTTTAGCACCCGGAATCCCAAAAATGTATTTCACATCATGGTTAATAAGTGAGTCGACGATTAAATCTGCACCAAATTTTTCTTCTGTCATTTTTTAAATACGTTCCTTTTTGAAAGTTTAACTTCACAATGGTTATTGTAGCAAAAAAGGCGTTAAAACGCCATAATCATAGCTCATGAAATAGAGCTTGTGAATTATCATCATCTGGGACAAGTGATAAATATTTGCTTAGACTAGTCTTGGCCTCATCATTCCGACCATTTCGGATGAGCATTTGGGCATAATCTAATAAAAACTCAGGATTATCAGCCAAGACACTTTGGCTAATCTCATCATAAAGGGTCAACGATTTTTCATCTTGATCTAGCTCACGATATGCTTTTGCGATATTCCACTGGGCAAGCGCATGTTCTTCATCTAGCAGAGATTCTAGGCCAATCACCGCTTCAAAATCCTCTTGTTCTAGGTAGAGGTTACTCAACAGAAAGACTGTTTCATCGTGTAAATCAGGTAAATCAAGCGCTTGGGTCAAATATGTTTCTGACCCTTCTAAGTCGTGTAGGGCATAGGCAATCCGGCTGGTCAAGTGAATCAAAGGCACATCCGTTGGATTTTTACTCAAGCCATCTTTGGCGACTGTGAAGGCCGCTTCAAAGTCATTGTCTTCAATCAAGGCTTGGGCATAAGGATAGGCATAGCCGTCAAAGTCAGGTGCCAAGGCGTCTAATTGTTTGAAATAGTCAATGGCGCGTGTGACTTCGCCAGTTGCAAAATTGATTTGTGCCAGCTCAAACAAGACGTTATCGTCATGATCGATTTCCAGTGATTTCTCTAGGAATTGTGTGGCGTTTTCAAACTCCCCTAATGAGGCATAGGCCGTCCCAATCCGCTGGTAGGTTGATATTTTGGTGAGTTCTAAAATCTGACGTTGACTGAGTTTCGCAAAAGATGCGATGGCCTCACGCCATTCCCCTTGGTTATAGTAAAGTTCGCCGATGGCAAAGGTGACCAAGGGAGAATCTGTCAGACTGGCTGCTGCCAGCAATTTTTCAAGTGCGGCTTCCCAGACGCCATCCGCTTGATAGAGGTCAGCAATCATGACGAGGGCAGCGACATAGTTCTCGTCGGTTGCCTCTATTTTGTAGAGCAATTCTAGCGCGCCATCCAAATCGCCGTCATCGAATTTCATTTCAGCGAGGTTGAGCAAAATATCGGTGTTATCTGCATCTTTGGCTGCGATTTTTTCATAGACCTGACGACTTTCGGTCATAAAGCCCATCATCGACAAATATTCAGCCAAATCCGTCAGCAACTCAAGCCCATCAGTGTCAATCGCTTTCTCAAGCTCTGTTGCCATCTCGTCAAATTGACCTGCATGGAGCAAGTCAACCACTTTTTCAGAATGCGTCATTTATTCTTATCTTTCTAAGTAAAATTCAAATCGTTCGCCGACATATTGGGATAAAACGTACTCAAAAGGCGTCTCATCGGTGTTAGCAAAGTAAGAAACCTGCGTCAGGGCCAAAATTGCTGAACTCTGTTTGATTGACAAAAAGTTGGCAATTTCTTTATTAACGATCTTTGCCGAAATAATTTGCTCACTTCGACCGATTTTCTTGCCCGAATTGGCCAAGGTCTCATAAAAGTGATTGGCAATATCATTTCTAGCAAAATCTTCAATCAAACGATAGGGAATACTGGCCACTTCATAACAAATCGGCAGGTCATCCGCATACCGAATCCGCTCCATCCGGATAATTTGCGCGCCTTTTTTTAGCTGCAACTTATCGCACTCGACCTCGTTTGCCTTCGTTTTTTGATAACTGAGCACCCTTGAACTCGGCGTTTTCCCTAAATTTTGGACAATCTCAGTAAAACTGGTCGTCCCCCGCATTTTTTCACGGACACGGTCGCTAGCCACATAAGTCCCGGAACCAACATGACGCGTCAAAATCCCTTCCTCGACCAAGCTAGTCACCGCTTGGCGCAAAGTCATGCGAGACACCCCGAATTGCTCCGCCATCACGCGCTCACTCGGCAGGCGTTGCCCAACCTCAAAAAGCCCCGTTTCAATCTGATGCTTAATCTCATCATGTATTTGAATATAAATTGCTGTCACTTGGTATTCTCCTTTTTCGCCGTTCTCACGCTAGTCGTCTGCCGAGATCCCTTAACCTTGCTACGAATCATCGCCTTAACCGACATCTTAGGCGCATCATGAATAAAAGCGCTATTGACAAGCGTCGCCACCGCCACACCAAAAAACGTATCAAAAACCCGATTTACCGCATAAGTCACATAGGCATTTTCAGGAATGGTCAAACCGATAATCAACAACGTCGCATTCGCGCCAACAAGCCCCGGATGAAGATTAAAGCCATCCATGATGACAATGTTGACTAACACAAATAAAGGCATCAGAACAATTTGAACTGCAAAGTTTTGGTGACTCAGCAAATAAAAAAAGTAGTAAACAATCGCCAGTGTCCCACCCAAGGCAGACCCAATAAACCGAGCCTTAGACGCCTTAAGCGTCGCCGAATAAGAATCTCTGACCGCAATAATCGCTGAAATCCCAGCAACCATGGCAGCAGACTGCCCACGATGAAACACATGTGTAAAAACTAATATGACCAAAATCGCAATCGCCGTTTTAATCGTTCTAAGACCTAGGCGAAAACGCCCAAACTGAAATGACATGGAATTCCTTTCATTAGTCAGCCACTCAATCAATACTGCTAGCTTACCTAATTTTCTCTATTTATTATAACACAAAAAGCCTTTAAAAAATAAAATTTGCGTTATGGTCTCGTAAGTGATATAATAGTTTGGTATTGTGTTTTACGCAGTATCAAATCAAACATTGAATAAAGTTGATTCATCAATTTTATATCATTAACAAGGAGAACAAACATGGCTAACATTAAATCTGCCATCAAACGTGCTGAGTTGAACATCGTTCAAAACGAACGTAATTCTGCTCAAAAAGCTGCTTTGCGCACTTCAATCAAAAAATTTGAAGCTGCTGTAGCTGCTGGCTCTGATGATGCGCAAGCATTGTATGTCGCTGCATCTGCTGCAATCGACAAAGCTCATTCCAAAGGTTTAATCCATAAAAATAAAGCGAACCGTGACAAATCACGTTTGGCTAAAAAATTGGCGAAATAAGTTTTATTTCTCAGTTTTTGGATTAAGATTAAAAGGGATATCCTTTCGAGGATATCTTTTTTTGTGTCATTTTATGCTAAAATATAGGGTATGGATATCGTACACTACAGAGATTTAGCCCTTCAAAAACAAAAAATCCACCGACAATTTTTGACGTCGCTCAAAAAGAAACCCCCTAAGAATCTAGATAAGCTGACAAAAGAACTCCATGATGAAGTTTTTACAGAAATAGACTGCACCCAGTGCGCCAACTGCTGTAAATCACTTGGCCCCCTCTTTACAGAAAGTGATATCGAACGCGTTGCCAAACGATTGCGCATGAAATTAGCAAATTTTGAGTCAGAATATCTCCAAGTCGATGAAGATGGTGACAAAATCTTCCAATGTATGCCCTGCCCCTTTTTAGGAGCTGACAATCTTTGTGATGTCTATGACGTCAGACCCAAAGCCTGTCGGGAATTCCCACATACCGACCGTAAAAAATTCCTTCAGATTAATCATCTGACGCTCAAGAATACCTTGATCTGTCCTGCGACTTACCTGTTTGTTGAAAAGTTGCGAGAACGGGTGGGATGAATGAAAGAAAAAGAGACATCAAGTAGATAATCTTGGTGTTTTTATTTTGGTAAATATTTGAATTAATATCATAGAAATGGTACAATGTAAGCACAATGAACAAACAAAAGAGATCTGCCATGCCTAGTATGACCGAAAAAAGGCTCTATAATTTCTGTAGTGGGTAAATCCACTGTAGAGATTATGGAGCCTTTTTTAGTGTAGAAAAAAAGTCCCATATGACCTATAATGAAAAGCGACGAAACTCACATTAGAAAGACTCATATGGAACAACTAAATCTTATCACAAATTTTCTCAGAATTAAAGACAAAAATATCACTATCACTGATGAATATGATATGGGGACTCACTTAGAACTCCACGGTCACTTGGACTACACAGCCCCTAAATGCCCAAAATGCAAGGGACAAATGGCTAAGTACGACTACCAGAAAACTTCTAAAATCCCCTACCTAGAAACTGCTGGCTACCCTTTACTTATCCGCCTTAGAAAGCGTCGTTTCAAGTGTAAAGATTGCGGAAAAATGGCGGTCGCTGAAACTCCTCTTGTCAAGAAGAACCACCAAATCTCTGTCGCTGTTAACCAGAAAATCGCACAATTACTCATCGAAAATCAAGCAATGAAACATATTGCACACAGGCTATCAATTTCAACATCGTCAGTTATGAGAAAGCTCAATGAGTTCAAGTTTGAAACGGATTGGAATACCCTACCTGAGGTGATGAGTTGGGACGAGTATGCCTTCAAGAAGGGGAAAATGAGCTTCATCGCTCAAGATTTCGACTCCCTAAATATCATCGCCATTCTCGACGGAAGAACTCAAGCAACCATCCGAAACCACTTTCTACGCTATCCTAGAAAGGTTAGAAATCGGGTCAAAGTGATTACCATGGATATGTTTAGTCCCTATTATCAACTTGCTAAACAGCTTTTTCCGAATGCAAAAATTGTACTCGATCGCTTTCATATCGTGCAACACCTTAGTCGTGCTATGAACCGTGTCCGTATTCAAATTATGAATCAATTCGACAGAAAATCGCAGGAATACCGAGCCTTGAAACGTTACTGGAAATTGATACAACAAGATAGCCGTAAACTCAGCGATAAACGATTTTATCGCCCTATGTTTCGAATGCATTTGACTAACAAGGAAATCCTAGAAAAACTCCTGTCTTTCTCCGAGGAACTACGACAACACTATGAACTCTATCAGCTTCTCTTATTTCATTTCCAAGAGAAGAACTCAGACCATTTCTTTGACCTCATCGAACAGGAAATAGCCATCGTTAATCCTATTTTCCAGACGGTATTGAAGACATTTTTAAAGGATAAAGACAAGGTTTTAAACGCCATGGAATTGCCTTATTCAAACGCCAAACTGGAAGCTACCAATAATCTCATCAAAGTCATTAAGAGAAATGCCTTTGGTTTCAGGAACTTTGAAAACTTTAAAAAACGGATTTTGATTGCATTGAACATAAAGAAAGAGAGGACGAAGTTCGTCCTCTCTAGGTGTTAGCTTTTCATCTACCCACTACAGTTGACAAAGAGCCAGAAAAAAATGATCGAATCGCTTTCCGTACCAATAAAGCGCTGAAAGAAAAGGCAACAGCTATCTTAGCTAAAAATCAGTTAGATTTATCAACAGCGCTCAATATGTTTTTAGGCAAAATTGTTGCTGACGAAACCTTGCCACTGGATTTTAGAACAGATCAGATGAAAGCTGCAGAGCTTAACTACATCGAAAAACATTTAGACGCTGCAATTGCAAGACGAAAGAAAGGAATTCGAGGCTATTCTCTTGAATCATTTGAAAAACTTTTTGACGATGAAGGCTATCAAGAAATGATAGATTACACTAACTTAACAGAACAATCCCTCTCTGACTTTGTCAATGAAGCAGTTACTACATATCTTAAACAAAATAATGTGTCACCAGAAGTCAAGCAAAAAATTCATGAACACATGGATCGTTTTTTGCCACTTATGGCGTCGTTAAAAGATAAATAGCAATAGTTTCTTATACATCAACACTATGTATGTCGACACCTATCAGAAACTGAATTTCAAATAAGGTCACACTATATTATAAAGGCACTACTCCCCTAAGAGATAGCGCCTTTTTTTATTCAATGCTTTGTTTATCCTGACTTTTTTTCATTTTTATCATAACAAAGGTGATAAGAAACGAAACGACTATTGTTAAGAAATAGAGCGTAATGATCAGCAGGGGACTATGTACTGGCCTAATAACTGTTAAAAGTAAAGATAGAGAAATGCCTCCAACAAGCCAAACGCGTCCAGTTATTTCGTTAATGACTTGTCTTTCACTTTTATATAACAATGAGAGAGGATTATTCCATTGGCTATTTTTAAAGATTATAAATAAACAACCACCTAGGATCAATACAATACCAGGTAGGTAAGTAAAAATGGTGTTTAATACATCGTCAGTCATCATTTCATCTCCTATTTTAGTTTGATTCTTTATAAGTCCTGATAGCAAAAATTAATTAATCCTATTCTGATTTTTAAGATTCAATCCTCTATTCTGAGCAGTTGACCTAGATAATCCTGTCTGGCATCCATTATTCTATAAATCATGACATGCTCTTTGACTTTATAAAAAATGAGATAGGGTTTATTAATCAGGTACTTAAAATCTGTCTCTAAATCAATTTTTGACCTTAACGGGATGCCGATGTTGGGCGATAGCTCAAGCCTATTGATTGCTTTCAAACAACTCTCAACAATCTGATCACCATTTTTAAAACGCCACTCCTTGATCATCTGCAAATCTGCCAAGGCCGGCTCTAAAATTTTAACTTGCATGATTAAAGTCCAAGTCTTTTTCTAGCCTCATCAATGGTATAAGATTTTGCACCATTTTCTTCAGCGATTTCTGCTTGTCTCAGGTCACCCATTAGCTTAAGGGTTCCTTTCATGCGCTGATATTCCTGAATGTCAACCAAGGCTAATGCTTCATGACCATTTTTAGTCAAAATGACTGGCATCCCATCTGAAACTTTTTTAACAACGACATTATAATTTCTCAAATCTGATACGGGTGAAATTTGCATAGGATTACTTCCTTATCTTTTATACCTATATTTTACGTCAAATTATGCGTAAAGTCAATTTGGAAATAAAAGTCCAGAAACTATCGCACAAGCTTCTGGACTTTTTCATCTAAACACTGCAACATCTTCTGCTGTCATCCCAATCATGGGGTCGATTGTTGTAACATTGTTTTCAGTCAAAAGATAGGTTTCAGGCGCTGTCACATTTTCTGAGCCTACATCGCCTTCGACTTCTGAGTTTTCAACGGTTTCTGGTGCCTGAACGTCCTGTACATCAGGCACTTCAACCCCAAAGCGTTCGATCAAGTAAGTTTTGCGATTGGCACCTTGGCGAGCGACGGCAGTCTGAAAACTCCGGCTTTCGCCTAGCAAAATCAGGGATTTCTTGGCACGCGTAATGGCGGTATAGAGCAGATTGCGCTCCAACATCCGGCTATAACTCGACACCATGGGCACGATGACGCTCGGAAACTCGCTCCCTTGCGCCTTGTGGATGGACATGGCGTAGGCTAGCGTAATCTTGTACCACTCGCCCCGCGGATAGATGACCTCATTGCCATCAAAACTCATGACAATCTCGTCCTGCTTGGACTCCGTGTATTTAGCCGGCACAAGATCGGTAATCTCACCGATATCGCCATTAAAGACGTCCAGCGCCGCTTCATTGACCAGATGCAACACCTTATCCCCTTGCCGAAAAACAGTCTCCTGAAAAGCAAATTCCAAACGTTCTTCAAGCGGATTAAACAGCTCTTGCAGGACCTTATTGACATGATTAATCCCCGCAACGCCCTTATACATGGGAATCAGCACCTGTAAATCAAAAGGATCATTCCCACGTTTCAGCCAGGCGCTGGCAATCTGGCCAATGTAGTTTGGAATATTAGCCGCGTTACTCTCGATATAAGAACGATCAGGCTTCTTAGCCGTGAAATCAGGGGGGAGCTGACCATCTTTGATGCCATGTGCCAGATTGGTAATGGTCGAGTCTTCACCCTGTCTAAAAATTTTATCCAGTTTCACCGAGGCAAAATCAGGAATTTTTAACAAATCCGCAAAAACCTGACCTGGACCAACAGATGGTAGCTGATCGGCATCACCGACGAGAATGACCGTCATAGAAGGTGGAATGACCGCAAATAATTTATTAGCAAGCCAAGTATCCACCATAGAAAATTCATCGACGATTAACAAACTTCCTGACAAATCATTACCAAAATCGTCTTCTAAGTCATCTGAGTTCAGTCCCAACTGGCGATGAATGGTCGCTGCAGGTAGGCCAGTCAGCTCATTCATCCGACGTGCTGCACGACCAGTTGGCGCAACCTGAACGATTGGAAAGACATCATCCGTGTAATTGTCTGGATTCAAGTCTACTTTGTGCAAAGCTGCGTAAGCGCGTATAATGCCCTTAATGACCGTTGTTTTACCAGTCCCTGGTCCACCAGTCAAAATGAAAAATTGATGCGTCAGCGCTTTATAAATGGCATCCTTTTGCAGGCTGTCATATTGAATTTCAAGATCTGCTTCTACTTCTTTGATAATGCTATCAAATTTGTCAGTGTCAAGTTTATCACCAATTCGATTGGCCAGTTTATTCAACCTTTGATGAATGCCATCTTCCGCAAAATATAGGGAGTTCTCAAAAATTTTAGTATTGTTAGCTTGGAGCTTGCCCTCAGATAGCAGAAAATTAATATTTTCAACCACTTGATTCGGTAGTATCTCAACATTTCGCGCTGACTCCAACAAATCAATCGTCTTTTCCAAGAGGTCTCGCGCTTCGATATAAGTATCGCCAAGTTCAAGCGAATGAGTGAGTACCGTATGAATCAAGCCAGCCTGTATCCGTTCATCACTTGTTGCCGAAATCCCTTCATCTTCAGCGATCTTATCTGCTTTTTTAAAGCCAATGCCTTTGATTTCAAACACAAGCTGATAAGGGTTAGCCTTAATGACGTCTAGCGTGTCTTCTTTATAAAGCTCATAAATTTGGAAGTTAATCTTACTTGGCAGCTCATATTTGGCCAACTTAGAAAGAATCTTTTCCATGCCGTGATTCTCAGATAGACGTTTGACAAAAGCTTTCAGTTTTTCAGCCGTCAAAACACCTGACAGACGATCAGGTTCATCTAAAATGCCGTCAATTGTATTCTCAGGAAAAATGGCAACAATTTTTTCAGCTGTTTTTTGACCAATCCCTGGAAAGTGGTCACTCGATAAATATTTCACGAGGCCAGCACCAGAGGTAGGCACATTTTTTTCGTAAGTCGTTACTTTTAACTGTTCACCATACTTAGGGTGATTGGTCAATTCACCATAGAACTTATAGCTATCCCCTTCGACCACATCACCGATGATCCCATTGACCACGATTTCGCCATCTGAAAAGTCAGCATTTGTATCTGTCACTTCTAGTAAAATGACTTTATAAAAATTTGACGGGTTACTGAAAAAAATAGCTTCAATTGTACCCGTGAAATAGAGTTTATCTGCCATGTTTTTCATTCCAATGGGTTAAGGTATATTTATCTCCATCATAATCGACGATAGATAAGGTGTTGTTATCCAAGCCAACACCACCAGGTCTTAATTCACCAATCGGCGTGCCTGTCAACATTTTAATTGTGCTTGACAAAAAAGCACCATGGCTAACAACCAGGACATTGTCATAGTTTTGCTTGCTCAGCCAATCGATAAAGTGAATAAAGCGACGATAAATATCTCCTAAATTCTCAGCACCGATTGGATTGCCCCAAAACTGTTCTGGGTGATGGCGAAAGGCTGCCATATTTTCAGGATCTTTTGCCACCGCTTCATCAATCAGCATGCCTTCAAAAATACCGAGTCTCCATTCGAATAGCTCGGTTCTTTTGTTAATCTCACGCGGCTGATGGTTGCGCTCTGATAAAATCATCGCTGTATCAATCGCGCGTTTAGAAGGGCTCGAAAAAATGGCATCAAACTTGAGGTCGGCCAAGTAATCTCCAAGTGCTGCAATTTCAACTAAAGCCTCTGGCAACAAGGGGGAATCCCCAGTCATGCCTTGTAGTCTACGCTCTTGATTCCACTGAGTTTTGCCATGGCGCACAAAATAAATTTTCATTTTAATTTGTCTTTCTCATAGGTATGGACAAGCTCCAAACCTTGGTAGTGTTGCTGTCTCAGGCACTCGTAAATCACGATGGCTGCAGCATTTGAAAGGTTTAGACTTCTGACGTGTTCATCATTCATGGGAATTCTCATGGCTTTTTCTGGATGCTCACGCATGAACGCTTCAGGCAGACCGGTATCTTCTCTCCCTAGAAGGAAATAGTGATCAGCCTCATCAGTGTAAAGCCCATTTTCAGAGTAATCATGTTCTGCGAATTTTGTAATGAGGTGCAGTTTTGCAGTTTCATCACCATTGACATAAGCCATAAAAGCAGCTAAATCATCGTGATAGGTGATGTTAACTTTATCCCAGTAATCAAGGCCGGCACGCTTGAGATTTTTATCTGTAATCTCAAAGCCAAATGGACGGATGAGATGCAAGTGTGTATTTGTTGCGGCACAAGTGCGGGCAATATTGCCAGTATTGAAGTGGATACGTGGTTCAAAAAGTACAATGTGATTTGTCATAATAGTTATTATTATAGCAGATTTTACTATTTTTTTCATCTCATCCAGTTGGCTTCTCCACCTATGAGAGTGGTATAAGTCGTTGGTAAATTTTGGGTACAAAAAAACTAGAGTGCTCGGAGTCAGTCTCAGCAAGCACCCTAGTTGGTAGTCGAGATTTGCTTTAATCATAACAGGTTTGATTGAAACAAATTTCTATAAAAACAATCTTATCAATTTATTAAGTTTTTGTCAACCTATTTTTCTTAAAAAAACAAATGAAATGTTTAGTGTTTTCGGCTTAAACAGGCACATCTCTTGGGATTAGTTTTTAGGTTGATACTCACCATATCCACTTTTTTCAAGATCAGTGTAGACAGCATCAATATCCAGATAATTTGACCATGATAAACCGCTTGTTTCAGACAAATCAGAGAGGACAACAGCATCTTTATAGACTTCGACATTTTGGTAACCAAGATAAGTGTAAACTTCTTTTGTTTCAACATCACCTTTTTTCTTATTGTCCAAAGTATCATCTTTGACCCAAGTTTGCGTTCTTGTAATCTTATAAGTAATAACTAATGACAAGTACGCTTCATCGTAGTACTCATCATCAAAAAATTGGATAAAAGATTTTTGTGGTTCAACCTTATAGGTCAAATCATATGAGCCATATTCACCTGCAGGTTTATCCTTGAACTCTTCTTTCACTAAATCGGGAATCTTACTGTAGAGAGTATCGAGTTTACTAATCTTATTAATATCTTTCAGATCAGATACCTTAACTTTAAATGTTTTATCGGTGACGGCTTTACCCTCTGTCAACAGTGTATCTAAGTAGTCAGATGTGAACTCGAACTTCAACATATCGCCATTTGACAACGTACCTGACTCATCACTTGAAATTAATTCAAGTTTACTATCATCATAGTCAACAAGACCATAGCCGTCATAACCAGAAAATGTGATTTCATCTTTACTCAACTCACTAGCTGAAACTTTTTTAGTCTTCTTGAGTCCTTTAACCTGATAGGCTTTATCAACAGCTTTTAATGGTGTCCCTTTTTCAGGTTTGATTTTAAAGGTTACATTGTCACCGTTTTTCAAATTCGAATCAGCATCAAAAGTAATTTCTAAATCACTAATCCACTTCATGAGTTTTGACGCTTTTGCTCGATATTTACTATTTGTTAAATAATCAGAAAGAGAATCCAAACTGATTAATTTATGAGATTCAGCTTTAGAAAATCCTGCTTTGAGGGCTAACTTTTCTGTAATCACTTGATGTATTTTTTCTGAATTATAATTTGCCGTTCCATAGCCGTCATAACCTGTGAAAGTCACATTGATGTCTTTTGTGACATCCACAGGTCTTGATTTAACAAATCCAAAAATACCCGCGCCTATGATTAAAACAGCAACAATCGCAATAATCAATTTGGTTGGCACTTTTTTCTTAGTTGTAGGCTTGAGAGTTTCTCCTACAGAATTCATCGCAATTTTTTGTGCCGCTTTAACTTCAGTTTGAGTTGTTCCAGCAACTGTAGCCTCAACATTGCCATGATCGTCAACTGCTTGCTCGTCACTATTCAGTCCAACAGTTAAACCTGCAATTTTCTTGATTTGTTTTGGATCAAAATCATTGGATTTGGCCTGTAGGAACTCTTGTGCTGTCAGCTCCCGTCCAACGATTGCTTTAAAAAGTTTGGCGTATTTTTCTTTTTCCATTTTGTATTTCCTCGTGATTTAACAACTGTGATAACGGCTATTAAGACTTATAAAGTAAATGCTGCTTTAAAGATAATCGTTGTAAAAATCAATGTTAGGATAAATGTAATCACAAACATAATCGCACCACTTGTAATCAGTGCCAATAATTTAGCATAAAAATCGTCAAGCTTTAAGTTATTCTCAGTAGTCAAAATAATGTAATACAAAGAGATACTAATAATCAATAATGCTAGAATAAAGATGATATAAGATAAGAAATTTAAGCGAATCAATGACAAAATAGAAGCAATAATAATCAGAACTGCTGCAGGTACAAAGAGACTCGTGTATTTGTCCACAACATTAGAAAAGCTTAGCGGAGATTTTAAAACTTTCAAAGCAACCCAAGTAGCAAAAACTATGGTCACAATAAAAATTACTACTGCAAATAATAAGGCGATAAATGTGCCAAAACCAATGGGATTCGTTGCACTAATGCCAACAAAACTACTAAATTCTGAAAAAGTGGTATTAACAACTGTTCTTTCGTAAAATGCATGTAAGTTCAGAGTTGTTGACAAGGCTGCAAAAATAACAATAATACCTAAAGTTAAATAGGTGTAAAGAGAATTAAAGCCAGATGCTTTAGTCATCGGACGCTTGACGGTCTCTAGTACCCACGAAAGATAATTCGAGGCGACTTGCGCTGTATCCGCAATCATCTGATTTTCTTTCAATTTTTCGATAACTTCTTTTTCTTTTGCCTTTAAAGCAGCTGTTTTTGTTTCTACCCCAGACTCTGACACGACACTTTTTTCTGTGTTCGTTTCAACAGTCGTCGCTGTGTCAACTGGTGTAACTGTTTCATTCTCTTCGACTGAGCCGCTTTTTTCTAAAGATGTTGTGTCTTCAACAGCTTCAACTACTACAGTTTCAGAAAATTCCCCTGCTGCAAGTGCTTGTGAGATTTCTTCCTCACTCGGTTTACGCGAATTAATCGCTTCAAAGTATTCAATCCAATCTGTTTTGTTCATAAAACTCCTCCATAAATAAAAACGTAATTGCCTTAATAAAATCAATTAATAACAAAATAAATCATTCGACTATTATAATTATAGCCATTTCCTAAGAAAAACTCAAGTTTTTTATGAATTTAATTTTTCATTAACCTTATATGATAAAATTATAACATAAAAAGGCCTTAAATGCCTTTTAAAATTCTAATGAATCATAGTAAATCTTGATAGTATTTTATACTATTAGATGAGATAAATCTTCAAAAAATGTTGGATAAGATGTTTGAATCGCCTCTGAACGCTCAAGGATCACCTCGCCATCAGCAACTAATAATGCTGCAACAGCTGCAGTCATCCCGATACGATGATCGCCTTGGGTGTTAATCGTTGCACCATTGAGTTGGGATTTCCCTTGGATGATCATACCATCTTCAGTCGGTGTAATTTCAGCACCCATATCATTCAACATATCAGCAACAACTTGGATTCTGTCCGTTTCTTTGACCTTCAACTCCTCAGCATCTCGAATGATTGTTGTGCCATTTGCTTGCGTCGCCAAAAGCGCAATAACTGGTAATTCATCAATCAAGCGAGGAATAATATCACCTGAAATTTCAGTTGGTTTTAACTCTGATGAACGAACTGTTAGAGTCGCTGACTTAGCCACTTCATCCACATCAGTAATGGTCAAGTCCCCGCCCATGGCTTGAATCACCTCTATAATACCTGTCCGAGTTTCATTGATTCCGACATTTTTAAGCGTAATCTCACTATTGGGCACGATTAAGCCAGCTACCAAGAAAAAGGCAGCACTTGAAATATCACCTGGAACTGTTACATCAGTAGCTGTAAAGGTTTGTCCACCTTTGATGCGAATTTCTTTCCCATTGACAGAAATTTCACCACCAAATTGTTGGATCATATCTTCGGTATGGTTACGCGTCTTTTCTTTTTCAATGATGACTGATTCACCATCTGCCTGTAAAGCCGCAAAAATCAAAGCTGATTTAACCTGAGCTGAAGCGACTGGCAAAGTGTAGTTAATCGGTGTCAAATGATCAGAACCTGTTATTTTAAGCGGTGGTAGATCGCGATCTGTTTGACCTGAAATCACAACACCCATTTGGCGCAATGGCATCGTCACACGATCCATTGGTCGTTTGGAAAGCGAATCATCACCGAACATCTCAGCGGAAAAAGGCTGTCCTGCCAAGACACCTGAAATCAGGCGAATTGATGTGCCTGAGTTCCCCATATCTAACCGCTTTTGAGGAGCACGTAGCCCATCAAAACCAACACCATGGACAACAACTTCATCGCCCTTATCTTCAATGCTCACGCCGAGTTCACGGAAAACGGCCATGGTTGAAAGAACATCCTCACCACGTAAAATGTCATGCACTCTGGTTGTCCCTTTGGCGAGCGAGCCAAACATAATGGAGCGGTGGCTGATTGATTTATCGCCAGGTACCTTGAGCTTTCCGCTAAGACCTGTCGCATTTGTCTGCAATTTCACTGTTATCTCCTCTTTCTCCTACTTTTACTGGTAAACATCATAGCTAGAATTTTCCAAAATCAAACGTTTTGCGGTCGCCTGATCATTTTCCGTCTTGAAGGTAATTTGCAAAACCCCATTTATCTCAACGCGTGTCTCATTGATCTTGATATTGATAATGCTGAGATCATGCCCTGCAAAATACCCTAAAACCTCGTGAATCACATCCGACTTATCTGGCACACTGATAAAGAGATCGTAGAAATTTTCCATAGCCCCTTTGTGAATGGGCATCTGCGCTCTGAGCTTGCGCGCTTCATCAAAAAAGTGCCAGATTTCATCACTCTGTTTTTGGAGCACCAGCTGCTTAACATCCGCAAGTTTTTGACTAAATTGATCGATTTGATAGACGATATTATCAGGATTAGACATTAAAATCTCAGTCCACATATCAGGCGAACTTTCAGCAATCCGTGTCATATCTCTGAAACCACCTGCTGCAAGATTTTCTGTAAAGGGCATGATTGCCGCAAAGTCATGGGCGTTATCGACTAGACTCGAAGCCACAACGTGAGGAAAATGACTGGTAACAGCCGTCATCGCATCGTGTTCTTTTGCAGTCAGTTGGATAAACTTTGCGCGTGTATTGACTAGCACATCCTTAAGCTCTTCAAAGTCTTCAGGTCGTGATAGCGCAGATGTCGTTAAAATATAATAGGCATTTTCAAATAAAAGTTCATCAGATGCGATGACACCAGACTTATGGGAACCTGCCATAGGATGACCACCGATAAATCGAATGGCCTTGCCTTTAAAAATTTCTTCAGCGGCTGTGACAATTTCAAGTTTGGTCGAGCCTGAATCTGAAATCAGGACATTCTCTTTCAAAGGTAATGTCGCTAGGGTTTTCAAAAAATGGATAGAGAGTTGAACTGGAAAGTTCAAGATGATCACATCCGCTTTGACAGCGAGTGCTTCAAAATCATCGGATACTTCGTCTACAATCCGCTCTTGAATGGCAAAGTCTCGCGGTGCTTGACTCCGATTATAAGCGGCAACATGATAGTCAGGATGACCTGATTTGATTGTTCGCGCAAGCGAGCCACCAATGAGCCCTAAGCCTGCAATTAAAATATTTTTTTTACTCACTTGTTAGGCCTCCACCATGTTACCTGAAATAATGTTTAAAATCCTTTAATAAAGTCTTTATGACGTGCAATGTTTTCCTTCAGTTCTGCCATATTATCTGAGGCGAATTTTTCTAGGATTTCGGTTGCTAAAACGGTCGCAACAACGTGTTCTGCCACAACTGCCGCTGCCGGCACTGCGGTTGGATCAGAACGTTCAACTTGTGCTTGATAAGGTGCATGATTTTCAGTATCAACTGACATCAAGGGTTTGTAGAGAGTTGGGATAGGTTTCATGACACCCCGAACAACTACTAATTCACCATTGGTCATGCCGCCTTCGAAACCACCGAGGTTGTTTGATTTACGGGTATAACCATCAGTTTCTGACCAGACGATTTCATCCATGATCTTGCTGCCTGGTTGATAAGCTGCTTGAAAGCCAACGCCAAATTCAACGCCTTTAAAAGCATTGATAGATACAACTGCTTGGGCGATTTTGGCATCTAATTTTCTGTCCCATTGGACGTATGAGCCTAGACCTACTGGCAGACCACCAGCAACGACTTCAACGACACCACCGATGGTATCGCCGTCTTTCTTGGTTTTATCAACTAAATCTTTAATGTCTTGTTCACGCTCTGTATTGACGATAGAAACTTCTGATTCACTGGCACGTTGACGAATTTCTGCAACCGTTAGGTTATCAGGTACATTAACTTCAATCCCACCAAAAACCGTCACGTGACTGGCAACGTCAATACCTAGTTCAGCTAAAAGCCGCTTTGCCACAGCACCGATTGCCACGCGCATCGTTGTTTCACGCGCACTCGAGCGCTCTAAAACATTTCGCAGATCATTAAAACGATACTTCATGCCACCGACTAAATCGGCATGGCCTGGACGTGGTTTGGTCAACTTGCGCTGTGATTTGAATTTTTCTTCGACGTCATCAGCACTCATAATGTTGGTCCAATTTTTAAAATCTTTGTTGGTAACGTTTAATGTGATGGGGCTGCCCATGGTCAGACCATGACGAACGCCTGATGTAATGTCGACTTGATCACTCTCGATGAGCATGCGGCCACCACGACCATAGCCGCCTTGGCGACGTTTCAGCTCAACGTTAATATCTTCAGAACTCAAAGGTAGTCCCGCAGGTACACCTTCAATAATAGCCGTTAAACGCGGCCCGTGACTTTCTCCAGCTGTAAAATATCTCATCATCGTTCTCCAATTTTCGCAATATTACTACAATTATAACAAAAAAACGCCTTAAAGGCTAGCTTCTTAGCCGACATGACTGATTTTGAGATGAAAAAAGACAATCCTAGGATTGTCTTGAACTATTACTTTCTTCTTTGATATACATCGTTTCTCTTCCCAGCCTTGATTACTAAAACGAGAAATTCATCATCTCTAATATCAGCAATAATGCGATATTTACCAACTCGATATCGCCAAAGTGTCTGAAAATTACCTTCCAATGCTTTACCTAGTAATCTCGGGTCCGTCACATTAGTGATATTCTTGTTAAGCCAAGACACAATTCTACGTTGAACCGTCAGATCAAGTTTTTGAAACTTTTTTGCAGCTTTTTCATCAAATTCCCAATCAAACTGTGTCATTACATACCTAACCGTTCCATCATTTTTTCACGTGAAACGGTCTTGCCATTACTTTCAGACAAAGCTTTAATACCCTCTTGATAGTCTAACTCATCTTCAAGTTGCTCAAGAATAGCATTTTTCATAAATGTCGTTGGTGTTAGCCCATGAAATTCCGCTAGCTCTTTAATTTGAGAATAGATATCATCATCAAAACGCATAGTTGCAGTTGTCATCTGTTTTCTCCAATCTTATTCTATAATTCATTATAACATAGAACTCAATTGAGTTCAAGAGATTTGAACTCAATTGAGTTCTTGAAATTACAGTTTTCAATAACAAAGAATGCCTTAAAGGCTAGTTTCTTAACCAATATGGCTGATTTTGAGATTAAAAAAAGCTTGGGACAAAAGTCCTCTAAAAATAGGCGATGAACCCTTTCAGAGATTGATCGGAATCGTTTATTGACTTTTTTGTGTTGCTTTTCATGACTGGTTAAGCAGAGAGAATGACCCTCATAAAACACCAAAACTGGAATTTTTTGATAAACTTGTACACTTTCTGCGAAATCGTACGGAAAAAGAGAAAAACAGACTAGGAAATGAAATCAAAATTGCCTAGTTTGCTTTTCTCTTTTAATGACTGAGGACTTTTATCCCAGTCTCCAATCGTTTGTTGTAAAGCCATCATGAAAACGCAAAATAATCAATCATCAACCAAAGACTCTGAAATATCTTTAGCTAGCGTTGCTAAGCCTGCAACTGTCTCTTCATTTACGGCAGATGGGATTGCCACAGGTGTTCCAACTTGGGTAAAGCGTTTTTCATCTTCAAAATGTTGTTGCATGGTTTTGAGTGCCATGCCTCCCCATGTTGCGTTTGAGATAAAGCTTACTTTTTTATTTTTAAGATTTAAGCGGAGTGCTTCTCGCATTAAGGCATCCATCTTGTAGAAAAGATCGCCATTATAATTAGGTGAAGCAAAAACGATGTTACTGTATTGCCACATTTCGGCAATCAGATAGGATGGATCAGTATCAGAAATATCATAAACTTTAATTTCTTTTACACCATTTTGAGCTAATTGACTCGCTAAAATATCAACTGCATTTTCAGTATTGCCATACATTGAAGCGTAAAGAATCAAGGCGCTCTTTTTATCAAAGTCATAGCTTGCCCAGTTTTGATAAGCTCCTAAAATGATGCCAATGTGCTCAGGAGTTCTGTAGATAGGTCCGTGTAATGGCAAAATCGTGGTAATATTGAGGTCGCTAAACTTTTTAAATGCTTTTAAAACATGACTACCAAATTTGCCAACGATATTGACATAATAACGTCGTGACTCATCAATAATGCCCTCTGGGAAATAAATCTCATCTGAAAAAAGATTCCCATCAATCGTTGCAAAAGAGCCAAAAGCATCCGCAGAAAATAGCAGTCCTTCGCTCACTTCATAGGACATCATGACTTCAGGCCAATGCACATTTGGTGTCATGTAAAATCGCAATGTCCTTTTGCCGATGTTTAATTCTTCACCTTCTTTAACTGTTATAAAGTTATCAAAAGCATAAGCAGGATAAAATTGTGTCAAAAATTTATAAGTATTACGGTTACCAACTAATTGGACATCAGGATAGGCTTGGACGATTGCTTCTATATTAGCACAATGGTCAGGTTCCATGTGATGAATGACCAAATAATCTAGTTTTCTGCCATCTAAAGCAGCTTCGACATTTTCCATAAACAGGACACTAATCGAGCGATCTACAGTATCTGTTAAGACCGTTTTTTCGTCTAGAATGACATAGGAATTATAAGACATCCCATGAGTTAAAGGAAAAAGATTTTCAAACCGATTGACCCGACGGTCATTACCACCCACCCAATAAATATCATGTTTGACTTGAACTGTGTTTTGCATAAAAGCCTCCTCAAATTAAGTTATATCAATTCAATACATAACGCGTTGAAAAGTAAACGTTTTCATTTACTCTTATATTATAGCCCATTTATAAAAAAAATAATAGTAAAAGATGTAAAAAGTATTTAAATCTCTTCACCTTAAACACATCTCAATCATAAGAAAGTCAGAAAATAATGCAGAATGACTCAGGTCAAAATGATTTGATTGCAAGAAAAAACAACACTTAAGGGGTTACTAACCTTAAGTGTTGTGTCCAAACCTTATTTGAATCCCAAAATAAGGTTTGTTCTAATCTATCTTAATTTAAAAATAGTTTAACCCCCTTTTTTTCTAAACTCAAGTTTCTTTCTGTCATTTAGTTAATAAAAACTTACCCGAATTTCTCCTAGTAACCCTATAATTATTTTTTTACAAATGATTTTTTAAGCTTGTCAAAAAATCCTTGTTCAAATAAATCAATCGTCATGCCGAAATTATTATCTCTTATTTTTTTATCTGATGACAAGTAATTTGCTAGCTCTTCTCCCTTAATCGCTGCATTTGTTTTGACACTGTAATCAATAGTCATCCTTGCACCGTGCTTATCGACTGCTTTTGTCGTTTGGTAACATAAGAAATCACTATCAATCTTGCATTCCTGCAGTGTGACTTTCTCTTTATCATTAATTTTCCGATCTGTCCTCAGTTCAAACGTTAATTTCTCACGCGCATGGGATAACCAAAATGGCAAATCTCTTGAATTAAAATCACGTGCCTTATCATCTAGGTAAGTCCTGTCCCAGTAATTCAGATACTCTTTTTTGCCAATCCGGACTGTGTACGGTTTTAAAAGTGTTACGTCATGTTGAATTTGTAACTCATTTAGGTCTTGATTATCCGAAACGATAGCAATCTTACTATCTGTGAAATACTCGGAAAGTTCTTTTTCACTAAAGTTATCCGTCAGACACATATTATAATAAAGAGAGGTCGTATAACAGTTAAAAAGATAGGTTTCACTTTCGTTTTTAAACATTTGACGAATGGCATCCGCATTTTGCCCGCGAAGTAAGAGCGTATGATCTATCTGTCCCACACCTTCTGTCACCATACAAGTAACAGTTTCTTCAACCAGATAATTTTGATGCCAAAATGGCTCACGAAATTGCAAGTCAGCTTGGGGCTCAATCGGTAAATAATACATGAACTCAGGTACTGAACGATACTGCAAGAAACCAAATTGATTACGCGATGTCGCATCTACAAAATAGTGTCTACCTTGATAGGCGATTTTTAAAATGACATGATTAAAATTAGATGGTGATGGACAGTAAAAGGGGATGAAGTAATCTGCTTCATAATTAACAAGCACACAAGTAGACGCAATATCAAGATAGTCCAACAAACTTTTAAGTAAAACAGTTTTCGCTTTACAATCACCTTGCTTGCTTTCATAGGTGATCTGGGGTTCTTGTGGTTCATGACCATCCATGATCTCTGCATCGTAGACATAGTAAATGCTGTTTTGAACAAATTCGATGACAAACCGAATTTTCTCGTCTAGTGTTTCATGTTGCGCCAATTCTACCAACAAGTCGGGGGCACTCGTTTCTAACCAAGTGCTATTTTGACTGATTACTTTTTCATAGATTTGATAGGCCGCATCTGAAACCTTGCTATAGCTTGCCTTCGTCGCAAAATCAATGAAGGGTCGTACCTCTAACTTCGGATCATAATCCGTGGTAAAATTGTCTGCTTCAAACACATACGATTCACCGATTGGTAAATCAATTGCAATCGGATCAATCACCTGATGCTGCGCATCTCTGAAAAAACACGATTTATAAGTCATCACTTGAGAGGTTTGATTGACAGTACGCAAAACATATCGATCATAAAACCAAAAAGGATCAGGAAATTCTTGATAGACATGCTTAAAATCACGTTTCAACCCAGCTTGAGGCGCATGAGAAACTAAGGTATTTTCAAAAATCAAAATATCTTGCAAGTGTAAATCCTTAATGATGAGTGACAGTTTTTTACGATTGGTTAAAAAACCCCGTCCACCTTGTTCCTCATGATCCAAAATACGTATCTGGACATCATCAGCCTTATCAAGATACTGACCATTTCGCACAACAGCCATCCGATGTATGATCATCTCATCATGTTCAGATAAGACATATTCACGCTTCGCAGCGCTATCTAATAAACCAGGTTCATCTAAAGTGTAGATGACAATAGAATACTCAGATAGTTTTTCATCTTGAAAAATATATGCCTTGTCTAACAATCGACAAAAGCCTTTTCCCTGAGTAGCAGCTTGATCAAAATCAGAATTTGCGAGTGCTTGTTCAACTAATTGCTCATTCTGATAAGTTCTATCGCCACTATAGTGCTCAAATCTCGTATATGTTTTTTCCATATCTTTCCTTCCGATACTTCCTAGCGTCCCCCCTTGCCTCTTAATATTTGTTATGATATCACTTTAACCATTCAAGTACATCTGCCATAGCAATTTCATTAATGAAAGCTTCCCCAACTTTCGGCACTAAAACAGTTTTAACCATTGCGCCACGCGCTTTTTTATCTAAAGTAATAGCTTTAGCCAGACGCACTACATCCCAATCTTCAAAGGTTGTCGGGAGATGGAACTTCAAGACCATCTCCCGAATCTTTTCAGTCAAGCCTGCTTCAACTAAGCCTTTATCCTCAGCGACTTTGGTGATTTGAATCATGCCGATTGCAACGCCTTCACCATGCATAACCTTGCCATAACCAGCTGTAGCTTCCACTGCATGCCCAATGGTATGCCCAAAATTGAGGTAAAGTCGTGTGCCATTATCCAACTCATCTTCCACGACAACTTTTCGTTTGACATCACACGAATGGTAAATCAAGGCTTCAGCATTGTCTAAAAGATTATCAACATCACCCGTCATACCTTGTAAAATATCCCAAAGTTCAGCATCCGCAATCAAGCCACATTTTATGACCTCGCCCATGCCCTCATATAGTTCACGTTTACCAAGCGTCGCCAAACAATTTGGATCAATCAAAACACCGTCAGGTTGGGTGAAAGTCCCAACCATATTTTTAGCATAGGCCGTATTGACTCCTGTTTTTCCACCGACTGATGAATCCACTTGAGCAGTTAAACTGGTCGGGATTTGCAAGAAATGTATGCCGCGCATATAAGTTGACGCCACAAACCCTGCCAAGTCCCCAACAACACCGCCTCCTAGTGCAACGACACCATCTGATCGCGTCATGCCAAAGTCTGCAAGAAACTGGTAAGCGCGATCGACCGTCGTCAAGTTTTTAGATGCTTCACCTTCTAGGAAATCAAAAACTGCCACTTCAAAACCAGCTGCTTCTAAAGACAGCTTAACCGTCTCACCGTATAATTTTCCGACATGGTTGTCAGTAATAATGACTACTTTTTGCGGTTGCCAGAGATCTGCTGCCCATTGACCAGATTTTGGTAAACACCCACGCTCAACGATCAAATCATAAGGATGGTCAGGTAAATTCACATGTAATGTTTTCATAGATAGCGTTTCCTTTCAGCTTCAACTTTCAGATAGAGGGGATGACGCGGATTACCCGCCTTTGTCGGTGGCGCAAAATGAAAGACCTTAATACCTTGCTCAGTTAAGACCTCAAGAATCGCATCACGCCCTTGCTTGAGCGCCTCATACTTGAGATCACCCCATGCACCCCAAACTTCTGTGATCCCATTTTCAACCAAAAAATCTCGGATCACCTTGACATTTTCCTGCGACAAGGCCACATCATACGCGTCCATATTCACCGCATCCGTCGCCCGCTCTGGATAAGTGTTAAAAACCACCCAGCCATCATATCCTAGCTTTTGACTGGCCGAAATTACGCGATTAACTGTTCGGTCGCTCGTTTGATCTCGCGCCGCTGAAGGGTTCATGCAAATAGCAACAAGAGGATTTTTCGACAACTTCCCTAAGCCGAAACGATAGGGTTTATAATCTCTGGGTTCGACCCACGTCGGTGCTTGATTTTCTGGATAGTTGACAACAATTGTTGTGACTTTTGACTTAACCATATATTTTTTCTTCCAATTTTTTTAGAATGATATCTGTTGGCATCTCATGGCCAGTCCAGAGTTTAAAACTTTCAGCTGCCTGATATAAGAGCATACCTAAACCATTAACAGTTGGATTACCTTGAGCCTTGGCATAGGCCAGTAGGGGCGTCTCAATTGGCTGGTAGATCACGTCAGCCACTAGCATGTCCTTGGGCAATTGTAAGGCCATTGCGATAGGAAGACTCACACCATCCATGCCAAGACTAGTTGTATTCACTAGCAAATCACCGATCAATTCTGTTAAATCTGACAAAGGTTTGAACACAATGTTTCCTGGATAGTCAGCAAACAATTCAGGTTTGTAGGTTCTGTTATAAACAGTGATTTGACCTGCACCTTGTACCGCTGCCTCCGCAATAATCGACCTTGCTGCACCACCAGCACCAATAACGGTGATTGCACTGCCTTTAACCTTAAAGTGTTTCAGGGACTTAAAGAAACCTGCACCATCCGTTGATGTGCCGAAAAGCTTGCCATCTCGATTGACAATCGTATTGATGGCGCCTGTCAGTTTGGCTACTTCAGATAGTTCATCCATATAGGGCACGGCTGCTTCTTTGTAGGGCATGGATAAGTTGACACCGTACATGTCAAGTGTCTTGATACTTTCAATGACAGAGCCTAAATCAGCTTCTGGTGTTTCAAAAGCAAGATAGACACCATTTTCACCGACATGGTCAAAAGCCAAATTATGTATAAAAGGTGACAGAGAGTGCTTGATTGGGTTCGCAACCACTGCTGCGAGTTTCGTGTAACCATTAATTTCCATACTGCTATTTTAGCGTAATTTTCGCAATTTTTCAATAATTCACCAGTCTTTAGATAATAAAAAAAGCCAATCAAACACAAAGGCAAATTGCAAGTCCAAGTTAGCCACCCAGATAAACCTGTATCGGCGTGCTGTAATTAAACATTTTTCTTGGATAGTTATTCATCCAAATTTCAATTTGAGCGACCTCTTTCGTGGTCGTTTTTATTGTGCCTTTAGGCAAAAATCTACGAATCATGCGATTGTGATTCTCGTTAGTTCCTCTTTCCCAACTAGAATAGGCATGAGCATAGTAAATATCACAATTAACTGCCTCAGATAAACGAGCAAATTCAGTACCATTATCAGCTGTAATGGACTTAAATTGAAAATTTTGAGTTAATGCCTTAAGCTCAGAATTAACTGCCTCAGAAGATTTATCAGCGATTATTCTGATAATCTCCAAACGACTTTTTCGCTCTGTCAAAGTCAATAAAACCTTGTTTTTAGCCCTTGTTAAGACGACAGTATCAATTTCCCAATGCCCTAACTCATTGCGCCTGTTTATATCTTCAGGACGTTCTTCAATGGATTTACCGTAAACTCTAGGATTAGCTGAAACCGTCTTGATAACTTTTGTCTTATGTGGATAAAGCATATCTTTACGTTTCAAGCCTAATTTGCCATTATAAATCCAGTTGTAAATGCTTGAGTAGCTGATTTGACCATTGAATTTAGCTTTAGCGATCACTTCTGGAGAGACCTTAGCCTTGATGTAATGGACAATTTTTTCCAATACCAGCTTATCAAGCTTTGTGTTTTTAATAGACTTTTTTCGTTGCTTATGGTACTGTTGATGCGCATACTCGCTACTATAGACGATATGATACGCTCTAAAGGTATCCATTTGTTGGACTTGTCCTCGCTTGACTTCATTATTGATTGTTTGATGGCTACGACCTAATAACTTAGCAATCTGACGTCGACTCATCCCTTCTTTAAACCATTTTTCGATAAGTTGTCGTTCAGCTAGTGACAAATGGTTATAAGTTGTGGTATAATTTTCTTGCATCTCAAAGCTCCTATGACTGGTATCTGTTTAATTACAGCATAGCATCTTTGAGGTGTTTTTTAGTGGAAAAATTTTTTCCCTGAGGTGGCTAACTTCATTTTACAATTTGGGAATCAAACACAAAAGTTAATTGGCTAGTTTATATTAAAACAACGATGTAGAATGCGCGTGAGTCAATTTACCACTATGAATTTTAGTCATGATTTGATTAACAGCATGCGGGCCTTCTTTGAAGCCTTCGACGATTAAACCGAGCTTGCCGTCATAGTTAGCTGTATCACCGATGGCATAGATATTTTCACAACTCGTTTGATAATGGCTGTCAACCATAAAATGTTGGCGCTTCATCTCGAGATCCACCGACCAAGCGCGGATATCCTTATTATTGCTAAGGAAACCGTGCTGAACGATCAAATGATCTACATCCAACTCACGGTCATCAGAAAGTGCGATGCGCAAACCTTCTTGACGATCTGAAATATTGCGAATGGTCACTGGCGTCAAGACGTGAACATCTGAAGCATGTAGTTTATCGACAGATGATTCATGCGCTCTAAAGGCATCTCGTCTGTGAATGAGGCTAACAGATGCTGCTACTTCAGAAAGCATCAAAGCCAAATCAATGGCAGAGTCACCACCACCTGCAACGGCGACATTTTTACCTGCAAACTGCTGTTTATCTGTCACACTATACCCTAGTTTAGAGAAATCAAAATCTGACGGTTCATCAGTTTTCAACGGCTTTGGTGCAAATGAACCATTGCCGGTTGCGATGATGACAGATTTTGTCAGGTAGCTAGACTTGGTAGTGGTCACTTGGTAAACGCCCTGATCAGTTGTTGGTGTGATGTCAACGACTTTTTCAGATAGGCGGATGGGCACGCCAAATTGAGCGGTTTGCTTGACTAGATCAGTCACGAGCGTTTCAGCCTTAACTGCAAAGTAGCCTGGTACATCGTGAATCGTTTTTTCTGGATAGAGGGCGGTTAATTGACCGCCGGGTATTTCGAGTGAATCTATAATTTGGACTTTATTTTTACGCATACCAGCGTAGAAACCTGCGAATAAGCCACTAGGTCCCGCACCGATAATCGTTATATCATATATATTTTCTGTCATTTTGACCCCTTAATAAAATGTGATGTCAAACATATTTTACCATATAAAAGAAAAAACTGCCTTGACGACAGCTTAAATTCTTAGATATTTCAGTATATTTTCTGTAAACATGCCATTAGGGGACAAGATCATCTTCACTTATTGGTAAAAGGTTTGGTTGGGCCCTTACTATGGACGAGGATGACAGCGATGAGATACACAGGCCAAAAAATATAGGAAGAAATCGAAATGACAAGAGGTAGAATAGTCGACGCTAAAACGAGGCTAGACGCGACGATTAAGCTGGTTCGTTTGGTCGTTCTAGTCTGCCAGACCAAAACGATAAAAGCCAGCGTAAAATTAACTGCACATAGGATTTCAAAAGTAGTGCCGAAGATTCCTAGCGGGACACTTTTGCTAGGTCCATCGACGATTAACGTTGCGGCTGTCAGGAGCAAAACTGGAATTAAAAGGGTCGCCATGATAAAAACAAGGGTGGTAACGATTCTAAAACATTTCTCGATTTTCAGCATACTGTGCTATACTCCAATTCTTGTGGTTGCTACTTATTCAGCAGATAAAATCTGTAACTGCGGCCACCTCTCCTGCCATTTTTTCTTAGCTTGGCGTTCACAGTAGATTGTTAGTTTTTCAGCATTTTCAGAGAAAAAGGGGGTCGGACGAACGATAAAATCAGTGATATCCGCGAGGCCGTAAGGGAGAAATAGCTCGATGTCGCGAGTCGCTGTTAGGCGCGCACCAATGGCTGTGCACCTTTCTGGAAATTTTGCCATGGCATCACGCGCACTGAGATAGGGCGCTGTATTGGGATTATGCAGGTGCATGTGAGCTTGGTTCTTGACTTCCCAGGCATAACTTGGGTGATCTAGCTGCAACGCTCTCTCGATTGCTTGAGTCGCTTCATAAGTGATCTCTGGGTCGAAAAAAACAACATCGATATCCGTTGTCGGGTCAAAAGGGGGCTGTCCAGAAAGTTTGTTCCAAATTAAATTTCGAATGCTGCCCGCGCACAACCAAGTATCTGAGAGATTCAACTTGTCAATTATCTTTAATATCTCATCAATCTCAGGTGTATTGGTAAGTAATTCTTTTAACGCTGTTTCATTCATGGCAATACTTTCACTTAAGTCTTTTATTTTTAGTATAGTATTAAAAAGATACCCTGTCAAACAAAAAACCATCTCTCGATAGCTTAGTTATTTTAGCCCAAGGTGTAAGATTGGAAAAGGTCTGCCTTGGGCATCGAATTCAGACCTATTAATTATCTGAAAGCCCATATGTTGATAGAAGATCAAACCCTGTTCGTTTTGCGCATTGACATCAACAGACTTGACCTGCCATTGGGTTATTGCATGATTCACGAGCAACTTGCCAATCCCTTGTCCCCTTGCATTTTCAGAGATGAACAAAAGCTCAATCTTGTGGTTATCAATACCCATGAGACCCTGTAAGATACCTTGATCATCTTCATAGCAACATAACACCTCTATCATTTCCAGTGCTTGGTAAACTTCTGGCTTGATATCTGCAATATCTTGATCGGAAAAGAAGGTATGTGTTGACTTGACACTTCCTTCCCATATCGTCAGTAAAAGTGATAAAGTTGCGTCATCACGATCGACAGGATGAATGATGTTAGACATACTTTAATTTCCTTTCAAATCTAATTTCAAATAGCTTGATACTCTTAGTCTTTTGAGACCGATATTCCTTACTTTTCATACTTAAAATAGTAAAAAAACCGAGCTACATTTATATTATCTCCCGGTCCTTTTAAAATGTATAGGGCACCTCTAAAAACGTATGAAAAGAGGTATAATAGATTAAAAATAAGCTAACGAGGTATTGAAGATGAATTTATTTGGAGATAGCGACTATCTTGAAAAATTAAGTTTAAAAGGAGACCCTCTTGAGCGGCTAGAAAAAGTGGTTGATTTCGAGTGTTTTCGCCCAACTCTTAACCGGATTTTTAAGTATGATTTAAAAAACAAATCTCATGGTGGTAGACCGCCCTATGACCTTGTTTTAATGTTGAAAATTCTAATTTTACAACGCTTATACAATCTATCTGATGATGCAATGGAATATCAAATGATTGACCGGATTTCGTTTAGAAGATTCCTTAAGATTGATGACAAGGTACCAGACGCAAAGACTATCTGGAACTTTAGAAATCAGCTATCAAAATCTAATAGAGGAAACTGGCTTTTTTCTGCCTTTCAAGAAAAACTTGAATCACAAGGGATGATCGCTCATAAAGGACAGATTGTTGATGCAACATTCATAGAGGCGCCTAAACAACGTAATCCAAAAGACGAAAATGAATTGATTAAAGCAAATAGGGTACCAGTGAATTGGACGAAGAACAAAAGAGCACAGAAGGATACAGCTGCTCGCTGGACAATTAAAGGTAATGAGAGACACTATGGCTACAAAAATCATATTGCTATAGATACCAAATCAAAATTCGTAAAGAATTATCAAACAACGCCTGCAAATGTGCATGATTCTCAAGTAATAGGCGTTCTTGTTGATCCCGATGAGATCACCTTAGCAGACTCAGCTTATCAAAATCAAGCAACACCTAAAGGTGCTGAACTTTTTACCTGTCTTAAAAACACACGTTGTAAATCTCTTAAGGCAGACGATAAAATGTTTAATAAAATCATTTCGAAAATACGTGTCCGTATTGAACATGTATTTGGCTTTGTTGAAAATTCAATGCATGGTTCTAGTTTACGTTCTATTGGATTTGATCGAGCTGTTTTAAATACTGACCTTACAAATCTGACTTATAACTTATTGAGGTACGAACAAGTTAAACGTTTAAATCTCAAAACATGGAGGTAATCTGTCTAAAATAAGAATAAACAGTCAAGTGGCGTCTGTAACATAAAGAAAAACACAGTAGACTATGCTTAGTTTTCTGTGTTTTTTTCTAATTTCATTTAGAGGTGAATTAATTGGTAGTTATTAGAGGTGCCCTATAATCAAAAACGATAAATTCTTAACACTTTCAAATCATTACTGATTTACTTTTGATATTTTTATATGGTCTTCTTTCAACAACAAGATTCCAAATATACCCATTATAGCCCCCATAACAAGTGGTAAGCACCACCACAAATGAGTTGGTAATAGAAACGCCAAAATTGTCATCACCATCGACATTAAGAAAGAAAAATCATAAAACAACTTTAAGTTATATACCCATCCATATGTAAAAAAATGAGCGGCACTAACAGTTGGCAAGAAAACAATAAACAGGTCTGAGCTATTTACCAGTAGATAGACAAGGAAGGGAAATAACGGAAGTTGAGAAGCAATTAATATCGGTAGTATAGAAAGTAGCGGATTATCTTTAACTGTTTTCGGTATTTTTAATAGATGACCGACAAGAAAAGCTAATGGGATTACACAAGTCCCCACACTCCATGTAATACCTGATTTCGCCCTAATGTCAATATCAACAAATGCCCATATTAATGCTACTACTGGCCAAATCACAGCACCACTTAAAATGAAATTCGCACCGTTTCTCAATTTTGTTGAAAGTTCATTTTGATATTGCTTAATTTCCATGACTACAACCTCCTTTTCAAACGCATCTCATATAAATAACTTTATTATATTATTTTATCATAATGTATATTCAAAAGTCAAAATATTTCCACAATATCAGGAAGAAAATCTCTATTGAATCGGATGTCGAATAATCGTTTTCAATTTTTCAGGTGCTGTTCGTCTAGGATCATTTAAATAAATTTCATGATGCCTTCTAGTTTCCGAGATATCTACTCTATAGCCTGACGTTTTAATGAAATCATCTAAGCGCTTGATTGTTTCGGGTTCATCATCGTAAGTACCAATATGTAGGACTTGCCCACATAAGCCCTCTGAAAATGTTGATAATCGGGCTCGCAAAATATCCAAGTCAGGCTTTTTTTGACTCACAATTAAAAGAGTATGCTCAAAAACTTCTGATGTCACAAAATCAGGTTGGCGAATCATGGCTGTCCAGCTAAAATTTGATTTATCCAAGTCATTGCCAGTTGGATTTTCGCCAGCTTTTATCTGCCACAAGCCTTCAAGTGGTGGGATAACATAATCAAAATAACCATTAGGTACATCACCTCGCTTAGGACTCATTTTAATGGCATAGGACAAAGCATATAAAAGTTCAACTGCCTGCTTGTAGTCAGCGCTTGTATTCGGATCCCCTTTGCCATCCACCATGATAAAAGGAATTGCTGGCAGATCAATGATGGCAGGTTTTATTGTCGCTTGATAACCTGCTTGCGATTCTTTTTTAAAGTCTACTTTTTTGCTCGCCATCTCTTTCTCCCTTAACGATTGGCTTTGATTTGCTTTTTCAACTTCTTCATCGCCCAATCATAATGACTTGACGTTGCTGAAATGAAATATGCTCCTAATGAACTCGTGCCTGTCCAAGAAAAATATTGCTTGGTAAATAGTTCTTCGTTTGAAAAGGTACCGGCTAAGGTCATAACTGCTATATGACTGTCATGGAGCAGTTTTTTAGCATCTTCAAGTGAGGTTGTTTGATGCTTTTCCCAAAATTCCTGATTCATTTGGCCATAGGTTTTCCAATTATAGGGTACTGGTAGAAAAGGTTCTGCCTTACCATTTTGATTGGCTTCTACCCAGTTTAGGAGTAACTGATGCCATTCATAAAGATGAATCAAGACATCTCTTAAGTTTTGATCCCGGTGCCAATGAGCTTCTGTCATTTTTTCTGTGACTTCAAAATTAAAGTCTTGCGTTTGATCTGGTAGTGCTTGCATCACTTCCACTAATTTCAAGTAGCCTGTTTCACCTGCTGTCATCAAATCTGTTTTAATTGTCGGTCTACTCATGATAATTTTCCTCCATTTTTTTGATAAGCGTGATTAACTCATGTTTAAAATCAAGTGGTTCTAAAATTTTCACCGCTTGGCCAAGTGATAGGATATAGCTATAGAGCCAGTCTGTTTTGGGGAAGTCACCTTCGACTAATAAAGCTTTGCTTGAACCCCTTTGAATGGCTTCTATCGGAAAGTCGTCAAAAATTCGATAGCCTAACTCTGATGACACGAGCATTTTCAAATGGATCATGTCAGGCGCTTGCGGTTTCAAACTTTTATCTACTTGAATTTCTGGCAGTCGTTTTGTAAATTGCTGTTCCGAGACTCTAAGTCGGATAATTCTGCTTAGCTTAAACATTCGACTTTCTTGTTTGGCTAAACAGTAGGCTTTAAGATACCAACTCATGCTTTTGAAGACGAGTTGTATCGGTTCTACCGACCTGAAACTCATCTCACCTTTTGCATTATAGTAATCAAAAGTGACGACTTTTTGAGTTAATATGGCTGTTTTTAACTGTTCAAAATCATGCGCACTGGGACCATACCAGGTGCTAAAATCAATCGACAACCATGGTTCATCTGCTATGCCAAATAGTGCTGTTAATTTGGCTAATGTCTCTTCATTTGCAGGATCAAACTTAACGGCACGGGTCGTTTGCAAGGCCTGTAAAATGCTTTTTCGTTCATCAGCATTTAATAAGACTTTACTCAAGACAAAATCAGATAACAGACTGATGCCGCCGCCTTTTCCGCGCTCAGTATAAACAGGAATCCCAGCCTGACTCATTCTGTCAATATCACGATAAATTGTGCGCACGGATACATCAAACTTCTCACTCAGGGTTTTGGCAGTCACCTGCTCGTGATTTAAGAGCATATAAGTGATCTCAAAGATACGATTGATCTGCATAACTTACGCTTTCAAGCCGATATAAATATGAACTTCGGCATCCTTTTCAAGACTCTCTTGATATTCCTCAAAGTCAGCGTCAAATGACCGTGGTAAGACCATTTGCCAAATGTCATGCCAAGCAGCAGCAACTTCAGCAAATACTTGATCCTGCTCCGCCTTAACGACAAACTTGGCATATTTTCCTGCCTTAATCAATCGCGTCTCGAATCCATCGCTAGTTTCGCTCACTTCACAGGCAACCATGACCGTATAGTCCGCTTTTTCATCTGCCTCATACTCCGTGTAAATGCCTAGTGCTTTAGCATTTGCTTTGTTCGGAATCTTAGGATAAATATTTTCATCATAAAACTGTTGCCAAAGCTGGCCAATTTTTTCCCCCATATCAGGGGCAAAATTATTGGTCCTGGTCGAAATCCCAACAACTTTCTTTTCTGCTAACGTTACCACTTCATAATCCATCTTCATACCTCCATTATTTTCTTTCTCTTATCATCCTATCATAGGAAAAGTGACAAGGTATGTCATATTTAAACTTATTTTCTTGTTCTCTTTATTCTAAGTATAGTCTGAAGCAAAATGCCTGTCAACAAAAAAACTACCTTGCGATAGTTTTATCATAAGCTTATGCACCAAAGAAATTAGCAGCGATGGCTTGACCTTGATCAATTTTTGCCCATTGCTGATCTTCGGTTAAGGCATTACCATTGTCACATGAGGCAAAGCCACATTGGTGAGATAGAAAGAGTCTGTCTTTTGGAATGATTTGACTGGCTTTTTGGAGTAGGTCAATGACGCGTGCCTCATCATCCAAGGTCGCCGTTTTACTTGACAATAAGCCTAAGACGACTTCTGTCTCTGGGCGGTCTTTGAAGACGTCGAGTGCAGAGAGGTTCCCCGCGCGCTCGTCATCCCATTCTAAAAAGAAACGGTCATACTTCTGCTGGCCTAAGAAAAGATTAGCAATCGTCTCATAAGAGCCACCACCCATGTTCCTGGAATCGTAATTGCCGCGGCAATTATGCGTCCAAACTTTGAGGCCGAGGCTATGGCCGTAATCGATGACGCTGTTATTGAGGTCGATGAAGGTCTGCGCGAGGTCTTGGCTGCTGGCTTGGTCGATCTGTCCGCCAGTGAAGGGCGAGTTAGGGTTGTCGGTCGAGAACATCTCCCAGAGGCAGTCGTCGAACTGGATGATTTTACCGCCGATTTTGGCGTAGTCACTCAAAAATTCTTGGTAGGCCTTAGCTAAATCTTGCTTGAAAACCTCAGGTTCCTGATAGTAAGAATCATTAGACTGCTCAGGGTTCCGTTCACGAGAAAACGACCATTCCCCGAAGATATGTGAAGGCGACGGAATACACAGTTTTGTCGAGTGTCCCGCTGCATCTGCTTGAATTTCTTGGTAAATGTCGATGAAATGGTGGTTGTGACCGCTGAGTTTTTCATCGAAAGCTAAGGCGATATCCCGACGTGTTTCGTAGGTCTGCGTTTCGTCGAAATCTCTGAAGAAATAGCCGTGATCTGCGATTAACCGCCGCACACCCTTGAGTCCCCAGACAAAATCTAAATGCCAGAGCGATTTTGAAAACTCACCGTCTGAAATAATGCTGAGCTTGTGGTCGATTTGTTTTTGGATGATGTCTTGAATAGCCTGCGTTTCACAGGCTTGGTAACCGTCAAAATCGTTGTAAAACGGATATTGAATATCATCACGTTTTTCGATTTGGCTCTTATAAGCCAACAAGTTTTGCGGTCTCAACAGACTCCCGACGATTTGAAATTTTTCACTCATTTTATAATTCCCCTTTTTCCCTTTGTAAATTTGGAATGACTGAGTCAGTCAGACATCACACTTATTTTTTGGATAATTTCATTATAGGGTAAAATGTAACGGTTGTATAATACTGAAATGATGGTTATTGATATAGCTTAAGACTATATATAAAATAATTAATTTTAAATTTTGATATAGTTTGTGGCAATAATAAAAAACCATCTTGCGACAGTTTTTCATTTTATTAATTAAAGATAATTGCTTCCAAAGCTTCTGTTTTAGACATTGAGACTCCCTTTTCTAAGTTCAATCATGCGTCGTTTCATCTTTTCAATAAATGCTACTTTAGGCTGCCACCCCGCAATCATATTTGAACTTACTGCATACCAGACTGCTTCAAAATCTGGGCGATTGTCAAACTCTACACCCATAATCGTCAATTCTTGTCTATTCACATCTAAAGTCATCAGAATAGCCCTCCTCATATCAATGTCACCATCATTAGGTCGGATTTTTGTCATAACGCTTATTTGTCGAAAAAGTTTCTTTAATTTTGTAGTGTTTCGTCTTGGCATCCGGAAACTCATAATCAGTGGGCTTGGATAGTGAAACAGGCATATTAACAATCCGATAAAGTCTGTCAAAAGCCAACTGTTCTTCGGCGCTATCATTTGCGGCATAATATCGCATCAAGGCAGTTGTGAAATCCATTCGGTCCAATGGATGCTCAGGAATCAGTAAATAATTTTGTGTCTCTAGTGCCTTGAGCGCATGGTTGGCTACAATCAATGCGGTGCGTTTATTGCCATCCTGAAACGGTTGTAGTTTAGATAAACGCACAAAGACTAGCCAAGCTGCTTTTGAAGTCTGCTCAGACATCTCAAACTCTGTTACAATCTGGTCTAAATCATCACGACTCACAACTTCCTTGGGAATATAGTGTGTTCGACCACTAGGGTCAAGGGTTATGGCAATCTGATCACCTGGATTATAATAAGCATTTCTTAAATGTCCTGGCATTGTTGGCTGTTCATCTGAATCACCATCAAACTGCTTGTTAACAGCAATAATGCCATCAACATTAAAGCTAGTTTTTTGAATGGCTTTAATCCCTTTCAGAGCATCCTGAAAGATGACTTGGTCTGTTTGACTAGATAAATAAGTCAAATTTTCTGTTTCAAGTGCTTTTTTGGTTTGGGCAATCGTACTACCATACTCATTCAGACTACCCAAAGAGGCAATAAATCGTGCCAGTTTATCAATATTTGCCATTACTTATCCTCCTCTTATTCCGATAGTTTGTTTTCTCTATCTTACCACATTTTCACCCTTAGCTAAAAGAAAAAACCATCTTGCGATAGTTTTTTGAGTAGCTTACGCTCCAACTTCCATATCCTTTTTCAACTGTTTCTTAGCCGTCGCCATCATCAAGCGAATGCGGTTGAGTTGGTTGACAACAGAAACAGATGGATCATAGTCTATTGGTGTGATATTAGCTCGTGGATATTGACGACGGAGTTCTTTGGTCATACCTTTACCGACGATGTGATTAGGCAGACAACCAAAGGGTTGGAGACAAACGATATTATCGACACCGTCTTGCAAGAGCTCAATCATCTCGCCAGTCAAGAACCAACCTTCGCCGGTATGATTCCCAATCGAAATAATTTTCTCCGTATCGGCAGCCAGCGCATCAATCGAATGAATCCCATCAAAGCGGCTTGACACTTTCAAAGCTTTATTCATTGGTTTTTCAACCATTTGAATGATATTAATGAAGGCACGCGCGAAATATTTAGCTTTTTTACCCATGCCTAAATGATCTGACTTCCAGATCTGGTTATACAGAGAATAGTTCATAAAACCAATAATATCAGGCACAACAGCTTCTGCCCCTTCAGCTTCGATGATGCTCACAATATCATTATTAGCCGTTTTCGAGTATTTCACAAGAATTTCACCCACAACACCGACACGCGGTTTTTGAATGTCTCGTAATGGCGTTTCGTCAAATTCTCGAATGATTTGCTTCATGTTGCGATTAAACTCAAAAATCGAACCAGTCTTCATATTATGTTTGGCTTTAGCTAACCACTTGGCATGTAAAGCATCAACCTGCCCCTTAGTGATTTCATAAGGCCGCGTCCGATAAACGACACGCTCAAACAAGTCACCATAAAGCGCACCAATGACAATCCGCACCATCAAAGGCACCGTCAGCTTGAAACCGTCCGACTTCTCAGTCCCCTTATTCCCCATCGACAAGGACACAACCGGCACCTGACCAAAACCAGCGTCCTTCAAAGCCTTGCGCAGCAAAGGAATGTAGTTGGTCGCCCGACAGCCGCCACCCGTCTGCGTCATCAAAACAGAGGTATTGTCGACATCATAATCACCAGATTCTAGCGCATGCACCAGCTGGCCAATGGAAATGATGGCAGGATAGCAAGAGTCGTTGTTGACAAACTTAAGACCGGAGTTGATGGCATCTTTGACTTCCGGCAAGAGGACTACATTGTAGCCAGACTGCTTGAAGGCTTCATCGATTAACCCCTCCTGATGAATCGGTGACAGCATGGGCATCAAAAGCGTGTGGGTCTTTTTCATCTCTTTTGTAAACATTGGATGACTGGCCACAATTTCAGTCATCTGGTCGTCAGACACCTCAGGCAGTTGGCCACGTTTATCCCGTTCATTGACCGCTGCTTTGAGCGAACGTAGACGAATCCGTACCGCCCCCATATTGGAACCTTCATCAATTTTTAATACCGTATAAAGTTTATGGTGATGCAGCATGATTTCTTCCACCTGGTCAGTCGTCACGGCATCTAAGCCACAGCCAAAACTGTTGAGCTGGACCAGTTCCAGATTTTTATTTTTCGCTACGACACGCGCCGCACCATACAAACGTGAATGGTAAACCCATTGATTGACCACACGCAAGCCACCAACTTCTGACAAGTGTGCAATGGCATCCTCGGTCAAGACATGAAAGCCTTCCTGCGTGATAATATCTGCGATCCCATGATTAATCTCAGGATCCAAATGATAAGGCCGGCCAGAAAGCACAATCGCTTTTTCATGGTTAAGGTTAATCCGCATCATCAAGTCTTCGGCTTGCTGACGAATATCTGCCTTAAAATCATCTAAGACTTCAAAGCCATGCTGGACAGCTTTTTGAACGTCTTCTAGGCTGACATCAAATGCTGACAAGGCATTGAAAAGATTTTTTGCCATGTTATCTGGGTCAGCTAAATTGATAAAGGGATGAATGTAGCCAACTTCACCGTTACGAATCTCATCGATATTATTTTTAATCACTTCTGGATAAGACTGAACGATGGGACAGTTATAGTGATTTTGGGCACTGGCATCTTCCTGACGTTCATATAAAACAGATGGATAAAAAATCGTTGGGACATCTTTTTGAATCAAAGTCATGATATGGCCATGACTGAGCTTGGCTGGGTAACAAACGGTATCCGATGGAATCGTTTCAATCCCTTTTTCATATAGATCTTTATCGGATTTAGGTGATAGGACAACACGGAAACCTAAATCAGTCAGCATGGTATGCCATAAAGGATAATTCTCATACATATTCAGGACACGCGGAATACCAATTTCGCCATGAGGGGCTTTTTTCTTGCTCAGCGATTTGAATTTGAAAAGTTTTTTATACTTGTAATCAACGAGATTGACTTTTTTCTCTGCTTTATCAATCTTGATTTGCATGGCTTTTTCAGCCCCACGCTCACAGCGATTACCTGACACAAATTTCGACCCATCATTAAAGACAGTCAAGGTCATCTTGCACATGTTCTCACACAAGCCACAAGTTGTAAATTCTTTTGTCGTTTTGAAGTGCTCTAAGTCTGACAAGCTTAAAATCGTAGACGGTGACGCATCATCTGACGCATTTTCCATGGCAATTAGGGCACAACCATAGGCGCCCATCAAACCTGCGATAGAGGGACGAACAACCTCGCGACCTGAAATCTTTTCAAAGGCACGCAAGACGGCTTCGTTATAGAAAGTCCCACCCTGGACGACGATTTTCTCGCCAAGGTCCTCGGGGCGCTTGACTTTGATGACCTTATAGAGCGCGTTTTTGATGACGGAATAAGACAAACCGGCAGAAATATCACCGACTGTCGC
Organism: Lactococcus sp.; assembly: GCA_047833645.1. GTDB lineage: Bacteria > Bacillota > Bacilli > Lactobacillales > Streptococcaceae > Pseudolactococcus. The sequence goes on along the minus strand of CP181259.1, from coordinate 83,523 downwards.
ACCTTCCTTTTGAACCTGCTTGACCTTTGAGTTCATGAAGACCGTACATTTCGAACCGAGATCGACGGGATGCTCTGTCAAAAGCGCTGCTTGGGCAAAGTCCTTGACCTCATAGCGCAGGGATTTGGCAAAGGTTTCGATGAATGACCCACAGCCTGAACTACAAGCTTCATTAAGCTGGATGCTTGAGAGCGCACCATCTCGAATGGTCATGGCTTTCATATCCTGACCGCCGATATCGATGATAAAATCAACGCCCGGTCGGAAAAACTCAGCCGCCTTGTAGTGCGCCATGGTCTCAACCTCGCCGATATCGACCTTGATGGCAGCCTTAATCAACTGCTCACCGTAGCCCGTCACAGCAGATTTGGCGATATAAACATCATCAGGCATTTCCTGATAAAGGCCAGTCATGACCGTCAAGACAGAATCTAGTGGATCGCCATTGTTGGAGCCGTAATGCTCGAACAAAATATTGCCTTCCTCATCGATTAAGACAAGTTTAGTCGTCGTCGACCCTGCATCAATCCCTAGATAGGCTGCGCCATGGTGGCTAGCCAGCTGTTTATGGTCTGCTGACGCCTTAGCGTGGCGCACACGAAACTCAGTCAAAGCGGCTTCATCTTCGAAAAGCACTTCTAGCGTATCCTGTGGGATGAGGTTTTCAGACGCATCTTGTTCAAGTTTACCGATAATTTCAGTGGCTGAAAATTCAGTCGCATTTTCCTCATCAAGGGCAGCACCCATAGCCACAAAAAGTTGGGGATGTTCTGGAAAAACAACATGTTCAGGCTTGATGTCAAGCGTTTCAATGAATCGTTTGCGAAGTTCACTCATGAAATAGAGCGGTCCCCCTAGAAAAGCAATGTTACCTGTGATTTTACGACCTGCTGCAAGCCCTGCAACAGTTTGATTGACGACAGCTTGGAAAATACTGGCCGCTATATCTTCTTTTCTAACCCCTTCATTCAGTAAGGGCTGAACATCCGTTTTGGCAAAAACACCACAGCGACTGGCGATCGGATAAAGATTATCATAGTTCTTAGCTAACTCGTTGACACCTGCTGCATCCACTTTGAGCAGCTCAGCCATCTGATCGATAAAAGCACCCGTGCCGCCCGCACAGGAACCATTCATCCGCTGTTCCATGGCGCCATCAAAAAAGGTCATTTTGGCATCTTCGCCACCGAGTTCAATCATGACATCCGTTTGCGGAATGAATTTTTCGATGGTTAAAGTCGAGGCAATCACTTCTTGGATGAAGGTGGCACCAATCACATCGGAAAGTCCCATGCCACCTGAGCCTGTGATTGAGAAAGTAAAGCGCACATCTCCTAGCTCTGTGATCATGTCTTTGAGCACTTTAATCGTTGCCGATTTGACATCAGAAAAATGCCGTTCATAACGAGAGAAAATCATCTCGTAATGATCATCAAAAACGACCATTTTAACTGTTGTTGAGCCGACGTCTATCCCTGCTTTATACATCCTGTCTTCTTTCTTATTTTGCACTTCTTAAAAACAACAGACTGTTGCTTATCATATATAATCCAATTTTACAAGGAATTTGACTTGCGCGCAACCACTAATATGTGCTAAACTGTTGGTAAAGCAACACTAAACAACAATCTGTTGGATAACCTTGATTATTTTCAGAAAGAAAAAGAAAACATGACAAAAAAAGTGGATTTACGTGTCAAACGAACCAACAAGCTCATCACACAAGCCTTTATCAAATTATTGCGGTCCAAAACTTTTGATAAAATCACCATCAATGATATTTCCGATGAAGCCATGATCAATCGCGCAACCTTCTACAGTCATTTCAAAGACAAATTTGATTTATTTGAACAGGTCATTGATAAATTTTTAGGTGAGTTCACTGCTGTCCTTGACGAAGAAAATCTCATCGAAAAAAACTCTGTCAATGTCAAAAAAATAGAGGGCTCCCTCACCACTTTTTATGAATTTGTTCAGGAAAATCCCGATCTGGCTCGCATTATCGTGACCCATAGCAACACAGAAATTCTGTCTGAACGCCTACTGACCATTCTGTCTGAACGTTATTCTGAGATTTTTACAGCCTTAGAGGTGCGAAATGACAATTTGAAAATTCCCACTGATTTTGTCGTGTCCTATATCACGAGCATCTTCATTGGCACCCTAAATTGGTGGATTGGCCAAAAAAATAACGAGATGGCCGCAAGTGAATTTGCTGCCCTCGTTATTAAATTGATTTCAAATGGTCATTTAACCGTGCTTGGGGTCAATATTAATCGAGATTAACTACGGTTTAAACATCAAAAAAGTCACCTCACGTGATTAGTCGTGAGGTGACTTTTTTGCCTTCAGTTTAATCAATCATCAAGTCTTTTACTAATTGAACAAAGACTGCTGTCCCAACTGGCAGACTCTCATCAGCCACTTTAAATTCTGGTGAATGGTTGATATGACCGTAGCCATCTTTCGCTTCACCACCCCCTAGGGCAAAGAAGCAGCCAGGTTTAACATCTGTATAGGCTGAGAAATCTTCTCCCCTATCATATCTGGGACTTCAAAGACACCTGCCTCGCCAACAACCTTGACCGCGCTTTGACGAACAGCATCCATTTCAGCCGTCGCATTCATAACAGAACTGTAGCCATACAAGAAATCAAAGTCATAAGTCGCACCGTAGGCATCACAAATGCCCTTAACCGTTTGCTCAACCATGTCCCGCATTTTTGTGCGGATTTCAGGATTACGTGTCCGGATGCTGGCTTTAATCAGGGCTGTATCAGGAATGACATTATTGGCATGACCAGCTGAAAATTGCCCCCAAGAGATGAGGCCTGCGGCCAATGGTGAAATCCGTCGTGCAATGATGTTATTACAGTTTGAGATGATTTCGGCACCAATGGTAATGACATCGACCGATGTTTCAGGTGCCATGGCGTGCGCCCCAACACCGTGAATCGTCAAATTAAGAGCATCAGATGAGGCAGTCAAAGCGCCATATTTGTAGCCAATTGCCCCCGTTGGCAGCATTGGAAAAATGTGTAAACCGAAAACTTGATCAACATCCTCTAGGACACCTGCTTTGACAAATTCAATTGCGCCACCTGGTGGTAATTCTTCTGCTGGCTGGAATAAGAATTTAATCGTTCCTGCAATCTCTGCCTGCATAGGCGCAAGCATCTTGACCGCTCCTAAAAGAATGGCCATGTGGGTGTCATGACCACACGCATGCATGACCCCATCATTTTGTGAGATGAAGTCGACATCTGTCTCTTCTTGAACTGGCAAGGCATCAATGTCTGCACGCAAGGTAATCGTTTTTCCTGGCTTCCCACCTGTTAAGATGGCCACAACGCCTGTTTCAGTTGGCCGTTGCAATTCCAAATTTGGAAATGTTGCCAAGATTGAAATCAGATAGTCTGTCGTTTTAAACTCTTGGAATGATAATTCTGGATGGGCGTGTAGTTAGTGACGCCATCCGATGATGTCTTGTGCGGGGACTTGCGCGAGTAAAGCGTCAGTTGTCATGTGTTTCTCCTCCATTTTGTTAGGCCGTTAAGTCCGGCCTGCCTCATTTTGATATGAGATTGCTAAGGCGCCTTGCTTGCACGCTTCATTTAAAAGTTGAAAGTTGAAGCATGATGGATGTGACTGACTAACAACGCCTGCTGCTACAGTCGTCACATGTGACAGAACGTCCTATTAAATAATCAGACTTTAACAGATTGTAAGATGAAATAACCTTTTTCTTTGGTCATCACCTCGCAATTACCGAAGACTTCTGTCATTTTATTCTTGGCACTGGGTGCGCCTTGTTTCTTCTGGATGACGATGGTCAGAGTACCTGCGACATTTAAATGATCATAGGCACCCGAAATCACACCATGTACCACGTCTTTGCCTGCACGAATCGGTGGATTTGAGACGATATTGTCAAAATGACCTGACACATTGGAATAGAGGTTAGACTGGAAAATAGCTGCTGTCACCCCATTCTTAAGGGCATTTTTCTCCGCTAATGCCAGCGCCCGCAAGTTCACGTCAATTAAGGTGGCGGTGACGCCCTGCACTTTTGCCAAGGTCAGTCCCATGGGCCCGTAGCCACAGCCTACGTCTAAAAGCGTTGACTTTTCAGGGAAATGGACGGCATTTAGGAGGACCTGACTGCCGAAATCGATGGCTTTTTTGCTGAAGACACCAGCATCGGTCGTGAAAGTCATGTTTTGCCCAAGCAAGACGGCCTCCAGTTGGTGGAGATCGTGCGCGGCGTCAGGGTTTTCGTCGTAGTACATTTTTTGAAATTTTTCAGGCATGAGTTTTGGCAAGCTCCCGTGATTTGACATCGACTGCGATCAGCGATGTGACAAGTTCGTAGCCATCTTGTGAGAAGTGAACGCCATCCGCAACGACAAATTCGTCGGAACCCGGATAAACGGTCATGGCATGGTTGAGGTCGACGATTTTAGCGCCCGTTTGCTCAGCAACTGCTTTGGCTGCGGCCACATATTGCGCGACATTTGCATTACTACGCCCAGGCATGTCATGGGTTTCGGCAATGGCTGCTTCATTCAAGTAGGCCGTTGTTAAAATCGATGTTTTATCAGCACCCAAGGCTGTGACAAATGTGGTCAGGTTAGCGGCAAAATCCGCCGGTGTTACCACATGGTGATCAGCCGAATCGTTAGCACCAAAGAAAATGTAGTTGTAGTCAGCTTGTGCTGCCACGATTTGGTCCAAGCGCTTCAAGGCATCATGGGTATCATCTCCAGGCACCGCAAACAAGTCAACCTCTCCTGGAAAGCCCATCCGATCCAAAAAGTCTTCCGTCCAGTTTTTCATCTCAATTTTCGCTGAAATGGAATCGCCAAATACTGCTACTTTCATTTTTGTCCTCTTTTCATTTTATTTCTATCCCTATTTTAACACAGGACAGAAATTTTATGGGGTTTATGCTGTTGTGTCTGATACTAGCCATTCATGATGGGGATAAAAAATACCATCTTACTTTTAGGAAAAGTAAGATGGTAAAAAATTATATGTAATAAAGCTAGAGACGTAGGGTTTTATAATCCTATTTCGAATTAAACATATTGTAAGTATCATAAATCTTGATTAAATCTATAACAGCCACCTTTAATAAACAATACAAACATATTGCGACGAGTGCCCAAATAATAATCGGGAGACCAGGAATAATTAACAAAATAGCAAAGATTCGCCACGGGATTTGATCGCCATATTTTACACAAAGTCTAATCGTGATAAAAACAAATACTAAAATTAAGAATACTACTACCCCAAAAAAACACCAAGCAGATTGCTTTTTAGACATCCTTATCTCCTATTTTTCAATGATTCTTTAATATTTCGTTGTATCTCTCACAAGTAGGTAAACTTGAAACTTAGATGGCCAATCTCTGTCAGCCATTACTGATTTATGAATATCTAACCTTGGATCAATCAGCCATTGACTAAGTAGCGGTGCCTCTTTTTTATTCACAGTACCAAGAAAAGTACTGTCTTTTAGTACGATATCATATTGATTGTTCTGATCCACAATATCAAAATCCAACCGTTCATTATTGATTAAACGCCTCATCTTTTTATTGACATCCTCTAGTTCATTTTCTAAGCATAACCAATGTTCAAATACAGTCGCCTCTCTTAATTTTTTCATTTCCAATATTTGCTGCTCAATTGAATCCGGATCCTTATCTCCCAACTTAGAAATCATAAGCCATAAACCATATAAAGCTAATCCAAGCAAAAACCAAGGTGTTATTTTCACAATCGCCCATATCAGCATAATGACATAAATCATGAATAATAATTCCATAGCACGACTCGCTTTCCATTTCTCAAAATGTCGGCATATTTCTTGATCTAATCGTTAACGCCGTAACTAAATGATCATGCCAACTCTTAAATAGACAACTTCAATTTTTGGTAAGGCAATAAACTTCTCTTTATATTATCATTATAGCACTTATAGCGCCACGTCATCAAGCATATAACAACTTCCCCATTCAAATCCCCCAATCTAATAGATTTGTAAGCGTATTCTGGTAAAACAAATCGGATTGTGGTAAAATGATTTCTATGGAAACTGAACTGATTAATTATGAAAAAATCACCCGCCATATTTGGCAGAATCTCTATAAAAAAACACTGCCGACATTGACCGAAGCTGAACTTGATAACATCAAGTCCATCAATGATGAAATCAGCGTTCAAGATGTCAACGATGTCTATTTGCCACTGGTTCAGCTCATTCGCATTTACAAAAAAACGATGAGCGATCTCAGCTTTTCTAAAGGACTATTTCTCCAGAAAATTGCGGAAAATCAGCCCTTTATTATCGGCATTTCAGGCTCTGTTGCCGTCGGAAAATCGACAACAGCCCGCTTGTTACAGCTGCTTTTGTCGCGGTCGTTTAAGACATCAACTGTGGCACTTGTGACGACGGATGGCTTTTTGTATCCCAACCAAACCCTAATCGAGCAGAATATCCTCCACCAAAAAGGGTTTCCTGAGTCTTATGATATGGAAAGTCTGATTCGCTTTTTATCTGAGATTAAGTCTGGCAAAGACGTCGAAATTCCAGTTTACTCGCACGAAATCTACGACATTTTACCCGAAAAAACTTTGGTTAAATCACCGGATATTTTGATCGTTGAGGGGATTAATGTCTTCCAAAGCACTCTTAACAAACGCCTCTATATCAACGATTTCTTCGATTTTTCAATCTATGTTGATGCGACTGAAGCCAACATTGAACGCTGGTATTTGGAACGCTTTAAAACGCTATTAGAACTGGCCAAAAAAGACAGTAACAACTACTATTACCAGTTTACAACGCTCTCCTCTGATGAAGTGCTGAAAGTGGCGCGCGATACCTGGAAAAAAGTCAATCTGGTCAACTTACGCGAATTTATCGAACCCACACGAAGCCGCGCCGAAGTCATCTTGCACAAGGACAAACGCCACAAAGTCGATAAAATTTATTTGAAGAAATACTAAAATAGGCTAGGCGTGATGCCCGATCTTAATCGGGGTCACGCTTAACCTATTTTTGCTTCATTATTTGATGACTTGACAACCAGCCCTGATTGGCTGTCAGCAATATGATGACAATTGATAAGAAAAATACTGTTTGATGCGAAATTGGTAAAAACACCCTTACCATTCGTTCTTCACTATCTAAATCACCTCACGAAGCTTAACCATCTCCGCAAGGCTCAGCTGACCCGGTGCGCTGGCCGCAGCCACCGAAGCAAAGGTCCAACTGCTCCCAAAATGATCGCCGGCGACACGCGTGATTTTCCCAAGTTCTCCCATGGCCATGGTCACTAAGGTCAAGTCAGGATGTGTTTCAGAAAAACGTAAGGTTTCAGTCATCAGCCTTAGGACATCCGATTGCTTTTGGGGCATGCCAGCAAATTTGACGCCTTTTGCTCCGGATGCTGCCATTTTTGATAAAATGTCTGGCAGATTTTGCGGGATTTGCGTAAAATCATGGTAGGACACGACGGCATTGTCAGGTAATGAAAGCGTTGGAAACTTCAAGATTTCAACATCGATATAGGTAAAGTCAGGTGAAAATTGCTGGACTAAGCCAGCATAATCTGCTGCTGAGATAATAGCCGCTGCTTTATCTTCTGTCCGATAAGTGAAGATAATTTCTTGATTTGGAAACTGAGCCTTGATGTCTTGTGCTGCTTGGCTTAAATCAGCTATAGGCATGAAGTCTGCACGCCATTCGATTAAATCAGCAGCGGCATATGAGGCGGTATCAAGCTCAGCGAGTTCGGCTAGGCTTTTGGGCATCACGGGGACGACGATTTTCATGTGCTATTTCACCTCCAATACAAAGACTTTTAGATAGTCAGACTGCGGGTCTGTGGGATTCGTCGCAAAGTCTGCTGGCAGATAAAATGCTTCGATGATGTCAAATTTCTGAGTGCCGAAGCCTTTTCTCAATTCATCCAAAAAGTCTGCACGACTGAGTCTGGCGTGATTGGTCGAGGCAATGATTTTACCGTGGCGGTTTAAAATCGGGAGCGCATCAGCAATGAGCTGGTGGTAGTCCTTGGCGACGGAGAAGGTCATTTTTTTGTTGCGAGCAAAACTTGGTGGGTCGATGACAATCAGATCAAAGCTCAGTTTTTTTCTGGCAGCATACTTGGCATACTCGAAGACGTCCATAATATGAAATTTGTGGGTTTCAAGTCCTAGGCCGTTGGCTTTAAAATGGGCTTCGGATAATTCTCGTGAGCGTTTGGCTAAATCGACTGAGGTGGTTGACTTAGCACCACCCATGGCTGCAGCGACTGAAAAGGCTGCGGTATAAGAAAAGAGGTTTAAGATATCTTTACCGGCTGCCAGATCTCCGAGTAGAGCGCCTCGTACTTCATGCTGGTCTAGGAAAATACCAGTCATCAGGCCGTCATTTAGGAAGACCTGATACTTGACCCCATTTTCCAAAATGATGAACTTTTCTGCTGCCAACTTGCCATAGATATGGCTTGAAATCGGCAATTTACTGTCAAAACGCACCTTTTCATAGGCACCCAAAATTTCTGGGAAAACGGCTTGAAAGGCTGCCAAAATCTCATCTTTTAAGGTATAAATAAAGGCATTATACCAGCTGAAAAGGGCATAATCGTCATAGATATCAATGGTCATGCCACCAAAGCCATCCCCATCTTGATTAAAGACACGGTAGGCTGTCGTTGCCGTATCCTGCGCATAGGACTGGCGTTTATTTTTAGCATCTGTCAAAAGTTGGTGAAAGTCAGTTGAAGCGACTGTCCAACCAATCCCTTTATTTTGACGTGAAAAATAAGCCTGGCTGAGCCATTGGTGGTCAAAATAGAGGTCAGCAAAGCCTTCTGAGTAAGTATTCCCAGGAAAATCACGCGCATCCAAGACAGCAATCCCTTGGGCAATTTTTTTAGCAGCATATTTATTTATCGTTAATTTAGTCATTACTCTAAATTATACACAAAAATCAGGTTTATTGCTATGGTTTCCTTGTAAAATCAGGACTTTTGTAAGTGCCGTCTTTTAAAGATGAAAAATTTAGAAATAATCTCAAATTTATTACACGCACAAGGAATTGAACAAAAAAAAAAATATGTAAACAGAAGATTTCCAATGTATTTATTAGTTTTATATGATATTTCAAAAAATCATGCAATATCAGTGAAACCAGTTGATACAATTGACTTTTTACACAGTTTATGCTTAAATTATAAATAAGCTATTGTTTTGATCTTTAATAATTTGGTGAAATTTACTTTGCTTTTTTGTGTATTTTATCCATTTTATTGACGAAAAGCAAGTAGCTAGAAAGAAATGAGGTGGATTGATGACTGACAATGAAATTGTAGCAATTTCAAGAAATGCCAATTTGACAGCAGAAAGAATGGAAAAATTGCACAAAATCTATCTTGAACTTGAGGAAATCGGTTATGCTGGTCTGTCTGGAAGTTTTAAAATTACCAAAAATGAGAGAGAAGCTAAATTTTTGCTAGCAATCGAAGAACAATTATTACAAGAGGAACAGCAAAAAATTATCAATTCTCCATTTGTACGCTAAATGTTATTAGAACCAACTTATACGTTAATTGCTGGAATAAATGGTGCTGGTAAGTCTACTTTTTACAGTCTAGACCAAGGAAAGAATATCTTGACGAATTCTTTTCGAATCAACCCAGATGAAATTTTAAGGGAATTTGGCGGCGATTGGCGAAACTTTACTGATCAAGCAAAAAGTGCCAGACTTGCGGTTAAGATGATTGAAACCTGTATTTCAAAAGAAATATCTTTTAATCAAGAAACAACACTCGCCGGTAGCCCTGTTTCTCAAATTAAGAAAATAAAACGAGCAAAAAAGAATGGCTTTTCAATTCAGCTTATCTATATCTCTCTTGAAAGTTCTGATATAGCAATTAAACGAATTGCGGAACGGGTTAAGCGAAATGGTCATGGCATTCCAGATGACTTAGTCCGAAAAAGATACGAGAAATCACTTAAAAACCTACAATTAGTTTTACCTTATTGTGATGCGGTTGATATTTACGACAATACAACACCTGAGGGGTATAAAATAGTCTATTCAGCTAGTGAATTAACTATTATTGATAATACTGATTCTTTCCCGTATCTAAAAAACTATATCAAATAATTTCACTAATTGACTAAGTAATAGCTTGCGTCCTTGATTGATAGGGCGTTTTTTTATTTTTAAAATCAAATACTTTCAGATTGAAATCACATACCTAAATATAGCTACTCCCTTTCATAAAATGTCCTGATTTTTTCATGAATTTTCAAAACACGTGCATCTATATTTGCGAAAAAGACTAAAAAAGCGTAAAATGAAAGGAGATATTTTAGGGAAAATTTTGTCGGTCACGCAAGTTTTGGCTTCTGTGACTGACTACTAAAAGGAAACTACTAACTTGTTAAAGAAATTTTCAAACATTGTTTCGACACGGCTTGGATTTACAGCGTTTTTAGTCATTTTATTTTGGCTTAAGACTTTATTTGCTTACTTTTTTAAATTTGATTTGGACTTCGATAACTCCTTCCAAATCTTTTTAGCGATCCTCAACCCCATTGCCAGCACCCTGTTACTGATTGGGTTGGCGCTTTATGCGAAGAATACCAAGCTTTACTACATCCTGTCTATGGTCATCTATGTCGCATTGACTATTTTACTCTTTGCCAACTCGACCTATTTTGGGGAGTTCACCGATTTCATCACCATCAACACCATGATGGCAACGGGTAAAGTCTCAGCTGGTCTAGGCGAATCCGCTCTCAACCTCTTTAATCTCGGGGATCTGGTCTTTATCGGGGACTTCGTCCTGATTGGCATCCTGATGTGGCGTAAAGTCATTCGTTTCGACCAAAGACCCTTCAACAAACGTGCGAGTTTTGCCATTACCTCGCTGTCGATTTTAGCTTTTACGGTCAACCTCTTCATGGCTGAAATTGATCGGCCTGAGCTCCTGAGCCGCGGTTTCTCTAACACTTACGTCGTCCGCTACCTCGGCCTTGTCCCCTTCACCGTTTATGATGGGGTCAATACCTACAAAACCAACCAGGTCCGCAAGGAAGCCAAGGCGACCGATGTCGATGAAGTTAAGAAATTCATCACCGAAAACTACGCCAAACCCAATCCTGAAACTTTCGGCATTGCCAAGGGACGCAACGTCATCTACATCCATCTGGAAAGTTTCCAGCAGTTTTTAATCAACTATAAACTCAAAGTCACCGATCCTGAAACCAAGGTCGAGAAAGACTACGAAGTCACGCCATTTCTTAACTCACTATTTGGGTCAAAAGAAACTTTTGCTTTCGATAACTTCTTCCACCAAGTCAAGGCCGGCAAGACTTCCGACGCTGAAACCCTCATGGAAAATTCCTACTTCGGCTTAAATCAAGGCTCATTCTTCGTCAGCAATGGTGGCAAAAACACCTTCCAAGCCGCGCCTGACATTTTAGGCCAGATGGGGGGCTACACTTCTGCTGTCTTCCATGGCAATGTCGGATCATTCTGGAATCGAAATGAAACTTATAAACGCTTAGGCTATAATTACTTCTTCGATCAAACTTACTTTGACGTCGATAAATCGAATTCTTTCCAATATGGTCTGCATGACAAATACATGTTTGGGGATTCGATTAATTATCTCGAGCATTTACAGCAACCTTTCTACACGAAATTTATCACGGTATCCAATCACTATCCTTATGTGCAATTTGAAGGGGGTGAATCTGGTTTCCCATTGGCTAACACCAAAGACGAAACGATCAACGGTTATTTTGCAACAGCTAACTACCTAGACTCTGCCGTTAAAGAATTCTTTGACTACCTTAAGGCCTCAGGTGTTTATAAAAATTCAGTCATCGTGCTTTATGGAGACCACTACGGGATTTCAAACTCTCGCAATCCTGACCTGGCTGAATTATTAGGTAAGGAAAAGGAAACTTGGTCCAACTATGATAATGCCATGCTCCAACGTGTGCCTTACATGATTGTCGTGCCTGGTATGGATAAGGGCCATGTTGATCATACCTATGGTGGTGAGCTGGACAATCTCCCAACGCTGCTGCATCTCCTGGGCATCGATAATAGTCAATATCCTGAACTTGGGCAAGATTTACTGAGTCCTGATCATCGCAACTTACTCGCCATGCGAGCAACGGATAACTGGGTATCTCCGACATTGACCAACTACGCTGGACGGATTTATAAAACGGCGACGGGGGAGGAGATTACCAATCCTGACCCTAATACCAAAAATGAAATTGATGCCAATAATAAAAAAACTGAGCAATTACTGAAGATTTCAGATGCAATCACGACAGGAGATTTGATTCGTTTCTGGCCGAGTGATGGCCTGAAAGCGATCGATCCTAATGACTATTCCTATGTCAAGGGCTTGAAGAAGGCTAAGGCTATCGAGAAAGATCTGGGGGATAAATCGACCTCGATCTATTCTCGAAATGGTGATAAGTCGACTAAAAACCTCTGGAAAACGGAGACTTATCAGGAACTACACCCTGAGCTTGAAACTGAAAAGTCAAGTGAGGCGGCGAGTAGTTCTAGTAAAAAATAAGTGTCAAGATGAAAACAGATTAGCCCATATTCGAGCTAATCTGTTTTTTGTATGCTGTTTGACGCTGCTAAGTTAGTGTTTGTCTGTTAGACTCTAACGAGATAATGCTCATCCTCATAAGCCAAGGCTAACAGATAGATGAAGCCAATGAGCAAGTCGTTCTGACTTGTATCACTGATATTGAGATGGAAGGCAAAATCGTCTTGGGCTTTCTCAACAGTAACCGATGCGTATTCTTTTTCATTAATCGTCACGCTAAAGGCGTCGCTTAATAATTCGCCTTGAATCGCAAGTCCTGCACCAGTGATCACATATTTTGAGTGAAACTGCGCCATATTTTTGATCACTGTGACGGCTTCATGCTTGTGCAGGCTTAAGGCATAGCGCGGTAAATCATAAAGACCAAAATTATTTCTCAACCGTTTGATGTCACCAAGCGGCTGATCTGTATCATCTGTTATGATGTATTTTTTTCTAGTTGATAGCGTCGGTACCGCTGCCATTTTACTAATGATTTGACAATCTGCCGTTTGTGCCACAAGGCTATCCGCCAATTTGACAACTTTTAATTTCATTTCTATGATGTCTCCTTAAATCAAGTCTGTTTTTAATCGGACCAGCGTATCAAACAGCATTTAGAATTGAGCGTCATGTCAATTTTGACTGGCTCACAGCCTGAATCCCAATCCTATCAGCATCTTGCTCATTTCTCGCCTATATGATAACACTTCCTAAAAAAATTGTCAAAAATTGATAATAAAAAAAGATCTGGAACATCAGGCCTCTCAAGAATAGGCGGTGACCGTTTTTATGTCGCTTTGGATGACTGGTTAAACAGCAGGATTGACCATCTCAAAAAATACCAATTTCATATTCTTTCTGGGAAACAATACGAAATTGGTTAAAAATTCATTGTTGATGTGAAATCGGTATTGTTTTGCCAAAACAATACGAAATTAGCAAGAAAAGTGCTATTTTTATGTGAAATTGATTATCTTTCTGGAAAAGATGACCAAAATGGTAAGAAAATAAAACTGACCATTTCAATTTGATTGTCTAGTCTAATTTTCTCTTTTGGTGGCTGAGACTTTTATCCCGGCCTCGCATTTTTCATACTTAATCGTCAAGCCTACTGCAACAGCCAGCCACCGTCCACTGCAATCAATTGACCTGTGATATAACCCGCTGCAGGACTCGCCAAAAAGACGGCTTGTTGGGCGATGTTATCACCAGTGCCACGTTTGGACAAAGGCAAGCGATCGACCAAGGCTTGATACACAGCAGGATCACGATACTTTTCTCGTGTCATGTCGGTGTCGATGCTTCCGGGTAAAATGGCATTGACGCGGATGCCTTGTTTGCCTAGACTTTTAGCCAGATTCTTCGTGGCTTTGTTCAGACCTGCCTTGCTGACGCCATAGATAAGGTTCTGATCTTCATCAAACCTTGAGGCAATGGAGCTGATATTAATGATACTGCCAAACGCATCGTCTTTGGGGACAAATTGAGCAGCGAAGGCCTGTGACAATAGAATTGGCGCGATTAAGTTGACTTGAAAGACACGGTGAAGGTCAGGCAAGTTAAGCTCTGCTAGACTGGATCCAGCTGAGATGCCGGCATTGTTGACCAAAACATCAACAGTCTCACCCGCTAACAGCGCGCGAACTTGGGTCAACAAATCAGAGGCATCGGTCAGATCCGCCAGATTCAAGATCAAGCCTTTGACTGTCTGTAAGCCACTGGCTTGAAACTGTGACAAAGCCTGCGCTAATGTCTCCTCACTGGTTGCTGTGATCACTACTTTAGCGCCTCTCGCTGCAAAACGACTGGCAATGGCGAAACCAATCCCACGCGAACCGCCTGTCACCAAAACATTTTTACCTTGAAAGTCTTGACTCATGATACTCCTTTCTGCGATTTTACGTCGTAAAATCTTGAAACTTGACCTGCGCTGACGCTTCGGCCAAGCTGGGTCACTCGCGAACTACGCCCGCTCAAAGTCACCCAATGATCCTCGCCAAAAACTGTTGCGTCCGTTCTTCTTTTGGAAACTCGAAGATGTCTTCTGGTCGGCCTTGTTCAACAATCACCCCGCCGTCCATGAAGACGACGTCGCTTGCCACTTCTCTAGCGAAGCTCATTTCATGGGTGACCACGACCATGGTCTTACCGGCTTTAGCCAACGTCTTCATGATGGCTAAAATATCACCAACAAGCTCTGGATCGAGGGCACTGGTTGGCTCATCAAACAAGAGCACCTTGGGTTCGGCCGCAATCGCCCGCGCAATGCCCACACGCTGTTGCTGCCCACCTGATAGTTGACTGGGATAATGATGGGCAAACTCACGCAGGCCAACCTTCCCCAAAACGTCTTGGGCGGTGACACTGGCTTCAGACTTGGATAAACCAAGCCCATAAATCAAGCCTTCGGTAATATTTTGCTCAGCGGTTTTATTGGCAAAGAGGTTATAGTTTTGAAACACAAAACCGGTATGCTGACGAATCGCCCGAATCTCCTGCTTTGTCGCCTTGGCAATCTCAATCATCTCACCGTCTAGCTCAATCGTGCCTGAATCCGCTGGCTCTAAAAAATTAATACTTCGCAAAAGGGTCGTCTTCCCCGATCCCGAAGGGCCCAAAATCACGACCACATCGCCCTGGTTGACCGTCAAATCGATCCCCCTCAACACCTCATGATGGCCAAACTGCTTGTGCAGGTTACGGATGTTCAGCATATAAAACTCCTTTCTCGAGCGCGACTTGCTCAGCCTGCTGCTTTGGCGCTTGCTTTGGGGGCATGCGTCTGTCTAGGGCGACAGCGGCGGCGAGCTTTTTGAAAATAATCTGAATCCCAGTACACACCAAAATGTAGGTGGCGAAGATCACCAGATAGCTTTCAGCATAATTATAGCCATAGCTGGCCTGTATTTTGGCAATGGCAGTGATATCTTTCACGGTCATGACAAAAACAAGCGACGTCCCTTTGACCAGTGTAATCGCTAGATTGCAGAGGTTGGGGAGACTTGAAACCAAGGCTTGCGGTAAAATAATCCGCGCATAAATGTGAAATGTTGAGAGATTGGCCACCTTGCCCGCCTCAAACTGCCCCCCATCCACAGCCAGCAAAGCCGAGCGAAAAATCTCAGCGACTGCTGCAATGGCGACCAGTAGAAAAACCGTGCAGGCATAGAATAAGGGATTGACCTTAAAAATATCAATACCAATCGCATGCGCTTTGAAAAAAGCATTGAGAAAACTCGGGACAAAGCTGTAAAACAGTAGAATCAAGAGAATCAGCGGTGTCCCTCGGATAATTAAGGTGTAAAGCCGCGCCAATTGACTGAGGACAGGGAGCTTTTTAAGCCGAGCGATGGCAAACAACAAGCCCAAGGGTAGCGCCGCAATCAAGGCAAAAAAGGTAATAAACAGTGTGGTTGGCACGCCCTTTAAGCTCTCGATAAAGGTCGCAATTAAATAATCTATGGCCATTAGGTTTGTCCCTCCAATCTTTGTCCTTTGTGCCGGCTGAGTCTTTTCTCCAGTTGGAGGCTGCCCCCTTCAATCACCAGCGCGATGGCCCAGTAAACCAAAGTCACTGCCACATAAGTCTCTAAGCCAAAGTTGCCTAGATTTCTGGAAATAATGTTCTGCGCCTGTCCCATAATATCGACATAGCCGATCATATAGGCCAGCGAGCCTTCTTTAAGTAAGGTCAATAAATTATTGGCGATATTTGGCAGGGCCACGACGAGGGCTTGAGGTAAAATGATTCTAAAAAAGGTTCTGGTCTCAGATAAACCGCTCACCAAGCCCGCCTCTGTCTGACCTTTGGGAATCGCCAAGTAGGCCGCTTCAAAAGTCACCGCGATATTAGCCGAAAACAAGAGAACGAGCGCGCTGATGACAAAGACTGACTTAGGCCAGCCATTGATATCGACCAAAAAGATGGTCTCGATCAGTTTTGGAAAGGCATAGAAGACCAAAAAGATCAGAACAATCGGCGGCGTACAGCGCATGGCTGAGATATAGTGGTGGGCGATTTTATGCTTGACGCTTCCTGTTTGCAGGCGCCATTTAGCCAGGATTACCCCTAGAGCAGACCCTAAAACCGCAGTCAAAACAACGATTTCTAGTGTTTTTGGGAATTTTGAGAGAATATCCGGCAAAACTGACCAGACGCGCTCCAGATGAAATGGAATCATAGTGTTTACCTCACCTCATAAGTCGGCTAGTCCTTAATGTAGGAAAAGACATCCTCACCGAAATACTTCTTAGACAACTTCGTCAACGTCCCATCAGCCTCGAGTTCTTTTATCGCCTTGTCGTAAGCCTTGGCAAAAGCCTCATTTGTCGCATTTTTATGGATGATTGGATAAGTCGGAATCCCTTTATAGGGCACATAAGTTAGTTTGTTGGCATAGTCATGATAAGGCCCGTCAGCCGCCAGCACTGAGTTATCAAAACTCAGTTTAATGTCGAAGAAGCCATCATAACGGTTTTCTAACAGCCAAGCGTAGGCGTCACTAATCGTAAATTGATCGGCAGCATCTAACTTGATCGGGGTCTTAGGATTGGCAGCATTGAAATCCTCGATGACTTTATATTGGGCGTTTTGCGGACTGATCGGGATCAGCTTGCCGTTTTGTTTGGCAAAGTCTTCTAGGTTACGATATTTAGCCTTGTCAGCTGTCCGGTAAGTCAGACCGATGACTGACGCTGCGATTTTTTCTTGGGGAATGATAAACTTCTGCTCACGTTCCGGCGTTTTCCAAGCACCCTTGGTGCCAATGTCATATTTGCCAGACTCCAAGCCAATCAGCAAATCTTCATCACTGGTCGGGTTATAGTTGAATTTGTAATCCGGCAGTTTTTTATCCACTGCCTTTAAAACTTGGACTTCAAAGCCGTCTGATTCCCCTTTGTCATTGACAAAATCATAGGGTTTGTAGCTTTGCGTGTGGGCGACTTGGAGGACTTTCTCGACTTTGGCTTTGGCATCTGTGGTGGGTAACTTTTGGCTTTGCGTCGTTCTAATGGCGACAACGGCACCGGCGACGATGACGACTGCTGCGCCGATCAAGACTTTTTTATTTTGATAGAATTTGCTCATAGATTAACTCCTTTTAATGTGTATTGCCTAGTGTTTAAGCGGTAATGGGTTGTCTGACGGCGGCTTGTCGCGCGGCTGCCAAATGGTTGAGGTCGATATCGCGTGGGACGGTGCAGTCTGCACCGATTAAGAAACGGGTGTCGTCACCAAATTCCTTGATGATGGCTTGAGTTGTCGCTGCGATTTCTTCTGGTGTCCCTTGATAGAGGACATCTTGTGTCGTGTTGCCAAAACCACCCAGCAGGACTTGCGTCGGGAAGATGGCACGACCTTGGGCTAAAGGAACCCCTTCAACAGCCGTTGCCCAATTGACGATGTCAGCGGGATAGTCTGAAAAGTCCGTCAAGCGGTTGCTGGCGCCTTCATAGCCACAGATATGTAAAATGTTAGTCCCGCCCGCTGCTTTGGCAGCTTTCAAAACGGCGACATCACTGGGTTTGATCCAAGTGTTAAAAATCGTTTGATCCGATGTACTTTGGATATTCTGTGTACTGTAATAAATCCCGTCCGCACCCCCTTGTTTAATGACCGCTACTGCTAAGGCCGCGATGTCGTGACTGACGATATCAAAAAGATGCTGGATGGCCGCTTGACTGTGTCCATTGACAAAGTCAACGAGCTGGTCATCACCGCCCAGGGCAAATTTGAGGTAGGTCGCGGGAGCAAAGAGGTTATAAAAGGAGAAAATGTCTTCGCTAAACTGGGCGTGCTGGGCTTTGACGAGGGCGACTTGCTCAGTCAGCCAAACATGATCCTGACCGATCGACGTGACGGCTAAGAGGGCGTCGTCACTCGCCGTCCGCCAGTTGGCGGCATTGGGATAGTGGAAATAGCCATCGCTCATGAGTTTGATGAAGTCTGGCGTAAAGGCTGAGATGAACTGTTGATGCCCCGTCACATTATCAGCGATTAAATCGGCTTGACTGGTGGCATCGACCAACTCATCTTTAAAAAAATGGTACCAAAAACCGGTTGGCACCCGCTCAACGGGTTGACCTTCTAAAACAGCTTGAAATCTTGCTCTCTTTTCTGACATCTTCAAATCCTCCTGAAATATGGGTTGTTAGCGATTGCTTGTTATTATTTTAACCGCATTTTCTCAAGTCAGCCTTTCTTTTTTTCTATTCCGGTGTTCAGTTTTTTTAATGCCGTTTGATTTGAGCCTTGTCCATGCTTAAATTTAGCTGCTACACATACAATTTTTGGCTACTGCTAATACAAATTTTTGTTACAGCTCGTGTAACTTTTTGTTACTGCTCGTGTAACTTTTGGTTACTGCTCGTGTAAAGACAAATCTGTTGCATCAAAAAAGGTAAGCCCTGAGGACTCACCTTTAAACGTGTCATTTGCGACTGTCTGTTAACTGTCGGGATTGACAGGAGAGTTAGTTGATCAAGAGCGCCAAAGCTGGACGGATAGGTTGTGTATAATAAACAGGGTTACGGAAACTGATATCTCCTGCTTTTACAGCACCCGCTCCATAGTAATTAACAGCAACAGAACGGAGCCAGAATTGGTTAGTTAGACTGCTACTGAAATTCAGAAGGTCTGAAATCTTGTCTGTCGAAGATACAGGCATACCCATGTGCCCATGAATATCTCCATAGCTGAGGGCGAAGGCTTGTGGCGTACCTGTGACATCGTCTAACTCAGTCGCAAAATGGTCATCCATAAAAGAATTATTCCAACCAGCGCCACCACCGTTATATAACCAAGTTAAATTATCGGCTGCATTATACTCAGCTAAGGTCGGGTTGTGGAGATTAACTGCTTGAACATGATCAACATAGCTTGTCGCAAGGGTCGACGTATAGTAATGGTCAAACGCCTCTTTAAGCATCGTGGTTCCTGGTCCTACACTGACGTCATAGCCATTCGAGCCATCTGAATTGAAATAATAAGGAATGGCCGCATACTCATCTCTAAATGATGTGTGATAAGCACCCGTACCACCAGCACCGGTGGCCTCATCTGAGGTCAAGGCATCCACTTTAAGTGCCAAAGCTTGTAAGACATTCGTGTCATTATCATCCATATCATCATCGAGAATTTGCCACCAGCTGTTGGCAACCCAAACTGTATCGCCTTGATCTCCTAGCGTCGTATTACCATATGCTGTTCCTAAAAGATTATTTGTTCCCGCCTCAGTGACAGGCAAGCCCCATTTGGCATAGAGCGTCAGATTTCCTGTGATAGAGGTATTAAAATCAAAGTCAGTTGTTAATTCTGGGTCCGTGCACCAGCCTCGGAAGATAAAGTCATGGTCTGGAATAGGTCCAATGGTAGAGACGCCAACTATCGCATCATCTTTTCCAGGGGCAGTTGGCTCTGAAGCTGTTGCCCCGTGTTCAACGTCTTGTGTCGTTGCTGTCGCATCTGGGAATGTGCCACCTTTCAAGTCAAAAGTCACACGATAAACGTGAGGCGTTGTTTTACCATAGAGAACCTGATCACCCGTTGTCTCTTTAGAGAGACTTGTAAATGAGTCCCCTGTCAATGCAGCGTTGTTGTACCAACCTGAGAAGTCATACCCTTCAAACGTTGGCGTTGGCAAATAAGTTGTCTTGACACCAGAAGTGTAGCCATCAGGGTCGAGATTTGTCACTTTATCCCCATTGATGTAATAGGTAATCGTGAATTTATCGGACTCCCCTCCTTTGTCACCAGACTCACCTTTGTCGCCTGGTTCACCTTTATCGCCAGGTTCGCCCTTGTCGCCAGAACCATCTGGTTTGCCTTCAAAGTCTCCTTCTCCTGCTAAGTGGAAAACGTGTGTCGCACCAGCTAGTTCAACCGCATGGTTGCGTACTTCATCACGATGGTGGTAAGAGTCTTCTGCTGCGTTAACAGTCGCGGCGCCACCTAATCCTGCTAGTAAAAGCAAGATGGCAAGGAGATGTTTCGCACTTTGGAAACGTTTAATCCCGATGAAGATGAGACTTGCAACAAAGAGAAGGCCGAGTGTGATGAGGAGTGGTGTTGTTGCCTCACCTGTTATCGGTAAGCTAGTAGTTGACTTGGTTGATGTTGTTGATGTAGTTACCCCACTTCCTGGTGTTGATTGATTATTCCCTGTTTGGGGCAGTGGATTGGTATCAACTGTGCCGTCTGCTTTACGGCTGACTTGATACGTTTTAGACTCACCAGCCTTTAATGTCCCAACATTAAAAGTGGCTTTCTTCAAGTCCTTATCCTGGAATATGGTGGGCAAATCAGCTTCAAAGGTCACATTGGTGCCTGTTTTTCCACTGATGTTTTTGATAGTCAAGTCAGCGATTTCAGCACCTGACTTGCTGTCCTTGTTCTCGACAACTGTTAACTCGAAGTGATCCGAGCCTCCAGTGTCTGCGGCATACGCTAGACTTGGAAAACTCAGGATGAAGATTGTCCCGAGCGCCAAGATCAGTGCGCTTAGTTTTTTTAAAGTTACGTTCATGGTAACTCCCCTCCTACAAATAAGTATTTTTTGAAACGCAAAAAGAGGCTGGGACAAAAGTCCACAGTCACAGAAAGAAAAAAGCAAGCTAATCCAATCCATTTTGATTGTGCTAGTTTGCTTTTTCTCTATTCTATGTTCGACAGGTTACCATCAGTTTTCTGAGATTAATCGCCATCAAAGCTAAACCAATCTCCTGCCTAACTTTGTCTTTCCCTCTGACCGAAAATCGACTGAAGCCCAAATTAGCCTTCAGACGTGCAAAGGCAGGCTCTACATCAATCTTACGTTTGCCGTAGAGTTTTCCTGTCTCTTTTTCTGAAAGCAATTCTTTGATCGTTAATTTAAACGACTCCCACTTAGGATTAATTTGAAGCTGTCAATTATTGTCACTTTTAGCTCGAGTACATGATTTGCGAACCGGACAACCTTGACAATCTTCGCATTCATAGATTTTCAAATCTCGTGTCAAACCATATTTATCCGTTCGGTGGCTCTCATATCGATAAGTCACTTTTTGATGATTCGGGCAGATGAAGTAATCTTGTTCAGGGTCATAGGGCCAATTCGCTGTTTTAAAGAGGTCTTTCTTGAATTTTCGTTTTTGTTCTTTTTCATAAGCATTGTAGGTAATCAGAGGTGTGCGTTGATAAGTCTCTAAGACGGTTTGATAATTCTCTTCCCCACCATAACCCGCATCCGCTATGATATAGTCAGGAAGTTGTTGGTATTTATTTTGATAATGTGCTAAAAAATCGGGCAAAGTTCTGGTATCAGTCGGATTAGGATAGACTTCATAGTCCAAAACATATTGATTTTCCGTCGCAATTTGAAGATTATAGGCTACCTTAAGTTGACCATTCCTCATATAGTCATCTTTCATCCGCATAAATGTCGCATCTGTATCTGTTTTGGAATAGCTATTTCTTGCGCCCATTATCTCGAAATCTAGCTTGTATTTTTCTTTTCTTAAGATGAAATTAGCGACTTGTTTACGTGCTAATTTGATTGGTTTTCTTTGAGAACGCAAGGCTTTACGTTTCTGTCCGTTTGATTCCTTATCAATTTCTTGTGTGAGCGTCTCAACTGCTTGAGATAACTCGTCTTCAATGACCATCAATTCTTGTGTTGATAATTCAGCTTCATTATCAATTTCAATCGCAGGAATAATTTCATTGCTCAAAAGCTCTTGATAAAGGGCTTTTGACTTTTCGATAAGGGCATCGCTAAAACGTTGAATAGATTTTTTCCAGACAAAAGTAAACTTGTTGGCATTGGCTTCAAGTTTTGTACCATCAATAAAAATGGCTGTTTCATCAATCAAATTTTCTTGAAGGAGATTTCTAAATTGCACAAAACAATCTTGAATGATCGGTGCCATCAAAGGATGGACACGATAACGATTGATTGTCCGATAAGAAGGGGTCTCGCCTTGCGCTAACCACATCATGCGGATACTATCTTGAAGCGCGTTCTCAATCTTTCTTCCCGAAAACATTGATTGGGTATAGGCGCACAAAATCAATTTGAGCATCATTCTAGGATGGAGAGAGGGGCGACCTGTTTCTTGCTTAAATGTTGTGAATTTTTCCTCAGGCATGCTTTCAATCAGTTCATGAATGGCAAAACAAATATCATCTTCTGGAATCATTATTTCTAAATCAAGTGGTAAAATGACTTGTTTCATGTTATAATTTTTATGCATAAAGAACAGCTCCTGACTTTTGGGATTAGACACTTTAATTGTACAGGATTTTATTCTTTTTGTCGAAAAGTTACAGAGAAATAGGCTATGAAAGTTTCCGATTAACATCGGAAATGGTTCATAGCCTATTTTTTTAGAGGACTTTTGTCCCAGCCTCTTTTAAGACGTATCAAAATAATTCAGCGAAGCTGAAAGGGCAACAGTTAAATTTTTACTGTTGGCTGTTGGCTGTTGGCTGAAATTCGGGATGCTAACGCATCCCGAATTTCAGCCAACAGCGGTCTTACGACAGCTGCGAACTGCGAGGTCAAGACAAGATTTACTTGGTTAGTTATCGTCATCATGGTCATGTCTCTCCCCTCCTTCTCAGTTTCTTAATCTAACTTGTTCTTTAATTATTTTTATATAACGTCACTTCAAACGTATAAAAAAGCATATTTTTATACTTTTATTCTAACATATTACTCATCTTTTTACAAATTAATTTACCTATATAAGCTAAAAATTAAGTTAAAATAAACACTGTCTATCCATGAATAGTGAACACAAAAAAGATCAAAGATTATCGAAACAATTTTTGATCTTTTTTGTATAAGCTAACTAAGATTTAAAGCGTTGCCCGCACGCCTTGTGTGGCTTTGACGAGATTTTCTAGGCTTGCTTTGACTTCTGTCACACCTCGCGTTTTAAGACCGCAGTCTGGATTGATCCAGAGTTTTTCTGCTGGAACTTTTGTGAGAATCCGACGAATGACGGCTTGGATTTCGTCAACTGATGGGATCCGTGGGCTGTGGATATCATAAACACCGGGGCCGCTTTGTGTTCTGAAACCATTGGCCTGAAGGGCATCAAGGATGGAAAGGTCGCTACGGCTGGCTTCAAAGGAGATGACGTCGGCATCCATGGCGTCGATGGCCGGGATGATGTCGGTGAACTCGGAATAGCACATGTGGGTGTGGATTTGCGTCTCAGGCGCGACCTTGGCGTGGACGAGGCGGAAGGCTGGAATGGCCCAGTCTAAGTATTGGCTGTTCCAGTCGGTCTGGCGCAAGGGCAGTTTTTCTCTGAGGGCAGCTTCGTCGATTTGGATGATCTTAATGCCGTTTTGCTCTAAATCAAGCACTTCTTCCTGAATGGCCAGGGCGATTTGGAGAGTTGCCGCTTTGAGCGAAATGTCTTCACGCGGAAATGACCAGTTTAGAATGGTCACGGGACCTGTCAGCATGCCTTTGAGCGGTTTATCGGTCAGACGCTGCGCATAGACGCTATCGGCCACGGTTAGCGGCTGAACGCGGGCAATGTCACCCCAGACAATCGGCGGTTTGACGCAGCGGGTGCCGTAGGATTGGACCCAAGCGTTTTTCGTAAAGACATAGCCGTCGAGTTTTTCCCCGAAATACTCGACCATGTCATTGCGCTCAAACTCACCGTGGACGAGGATGTCAAAGCCGACCGCTTCCTGCCACTTGATCCATTCTTTGGTCTTTTCTTGATTAAAGGCGTCATATTCGGCCTGCGTGATCTCACCTCGCTTGAAGTTCAGGCGATTTTTACGGACATCTGCTGTTTGCGGAAAAGAGCCGATGGTTGTCGTTGGCAATTTTGGAAGCTGGAAAATGGCGGTTTGCACGGTTTCTCGTTGGGCAAAGGCGGGTGTTCTGGTGAAATCTGCCTCTCCTAAGGCAGCTACTTTGGCTTGGACAGCTTGATTGCCTTGGTAACGTTCTCCTGCGAAAAGTGCCTGATTCACAGTTAAACTGTCTGTTTGACCATGGACCAAACTATCGTTTAGGTCTTTGAGCTCGAGCAGTTTTTCTTCTGCGAAGGCGAAATGGCGTAAGATGTCTGGTGATAAGTCAGGCTCAGCGGTCACGGTATAGGGCACGTGCTGGAGGCTACAAGAGGTGGAGATGACGAGCGATTCTTGAGGTAAGGTCTGCAAGATGTCCAGCGTTTTTTGATAGTCATTGCGCCAAATATTTTTGCCGTTGACCACACCAGCAAAGAGTTTTTTATCGGCTGGAAAACCGTGTGTCTGGATGAGTTCAGCTGTCTTTCGGCCTTCGACAAAATCGAGGCCAATGCCGTCAACCTCAAGCGCGATGAGTGTTTGATAAACATCGCGGACATCACCAAAATAAGTTTGCAGCAAAATCTTGACCGTCTCTTTTTGCGGTAAAAGCGTGGTATAGAGCGTTTTGAACAAGTCGATATCCGCTTCAGTGAGGTCAAAGACAAGGGCTGGCTCATCTAGTTGGAGCCAGGCAACTTCTTCAGTCGCAAGCAGTGACAAAATATCCGCATAAGCCTTAACCAAGTCAGCCTGCACATCAGAAAGTTGCGTTTGACCCGTAAAGCGAATCAGTTTCAAAAGTGTGAAAGGGCCGATTAAAACAGGCTTTGTCTGAATCCCAAGCGCCAAGGCTTCACGGTACTCTGACAGCAACTTGGTCAAATCAAGCTTGATCTCAGTCCCATCATCAAACTCAGGCACCATGTAGTGATAGTTGGTATTGAACCATTTTTTCATGGCCAGCGCCTTCACATCCCCCGCCTCAGACTGGTGCCCCCGCGCAGCCGCAAAGTATTTGTCAAGTGGCGAAACCGCCAAGTCTTGATAGCGTTTTGGGACAATGTTGAGTGCAAAGGCAGTGTCTAGTGTTGTATCGTAGAAAGAAAAGTCATTGGAGGCGATGAAATCAATCCCCGCCGCTGCTTGTTTTTGCCAGTTGGCTTGGCGTTGGGTGGCAGCCACCGCTTGCAAATCTGCTTCTGATAATTCCTGTCTGAAAAACTTTTCAGTCGCAAATTTCAATTCACGTTGTGCCCCAATGCGTGGATAGCCGATAATAGATGTTGTCATAGTCTTCCCCTTTAGGTTTTAATTTTGATATGCCTTATTCTAACACCTCCTGTTATAGTTGTAAAATATATAAAAACAGGTATTTGTTATAGTTTAAAAATATATCAAAAAACGCCCGACCTAAGTCAGACGATAAATCGTACGGAAACGATTGATCAATTCAGCGACCCAAAAACCAATCACGATCGCCCCAGCTATAATGACGAGGAGTTCAAAATTTTGTGTCGCGACTTCACGATTTCCTGCCACCAAGTTTCTAACGACTTGATAGGCCTGCGCCCCTGGTACCAAAGGAAAAATACCTGGGATATTATAGATTAAGACAGGCACTTTTTGCGCCCGACTCATGCTCAAACTCATGACACCAATAACGACACTGGCAAGCAAAGTTCCTAGGACAATCCGCCAATTTTTGTCTAATAGATGCTGAGTCAGTACGATCACCAGCTCATAAATTAGCCAAGCACTGGCTCCCACAATCCCAGCACGATTCAGCGTTCTTCTGGGGATGTTAAGCATAATGCCAAAGGCAAAAACACTGATATAAGCTAGAATGGTCTGTCCGACCAAATTAAGAAAAACGCCCACGATCCCTCCTTTTAATCAATAGAAAAATGACAATAGGGCAATGCCCAGGCCAACGGATGCTGCGGATAAGAGGGCTTCAATAATCCGCCCCTGTCCTGAAATGAAGTTTCCTGCCATGATTTCCCGCACCGCATTGGTCAAGGCAACACCCGGTACAAACGGCATGATGGCCCCGACAATCACAATATCCGGATCAAATGGTGACTGAAGCAGGTGCGAACTCACTAACATGATCAAAGAAATCAGCAAACTTGCGACAAATAAAGCAAAATACCGCATATTAAAGCGACTTCGAATGGCCAGATAAATCGTATAGGCCAAACAAGAGCTGACCGCCGTCAATCCTAAATTAATCGGTGCTGCTGTTCTCGTCAGCATGATCATCAAGGGCACTGATACCGATGTCGCTGCTAGAATTTGTAGCCAAACAGGAAATGTCGGGATGGTCACATCGATCTTTTCAAGACAATCATGCAAGTCAGCCAAGAAAATTTTGTGGGCGGTAAATTTTCGAGTCAAGTCATTGACCGCAACAATTTTTTCCATATCCATGGTCTGGATTCTGGGTGGAATGGCCCGCATTTGGGTCAGACCTTGCGTTGGAAAACTGACCGTGATGGCATTCAAAAGCGCATAAACTTGGATTTTTTCAATCCCAGCCGCACGCCCAATCCGCAAAATCACATCTTCGACACGCGTGATTTCAGACCCATTGGCCATGAGAATTTCACCTGCTAAAAGACAGGCATCCATCAAAAGATGGGCTTCTGAAATGTGTGGCGCCAAGGCCTCATCATTTAATTTCGTCGTTACACTTTCCATCATAGACGGTTCATCCCCAGTAAAATTTTCAAGAAAAAGCACGTGGTTAACGTGCTCAAATTGCGACTTAGTCTAATCCTTCAGGCATCTAGAGCCGTTAAGCTCGATTCCCCTGAGTCAGTCAAGGCTTGACCAACCGACAGCTTAAATCGCTAAATCAAAGGTCAATTGTGGTTTGACGGGTTCGTAATCGACCAATTCAAAATCATCAGGCTTGATGTCAAAGAAATTGGTCCCGTCTGGCACATTCAGTTTGAGAATTGGATTTTTCTCAGAAGGTGTCCGAGATAACAGTTCTCTCGCATTATCGAACTGATTGTCATAAATGTGCAAGTTGTTGACAAAGTAGAAAAACTTGCCGATTTTCCAGCCAAAATGTTTGGCGATCATCATTTGTAAAGCCACATATTGCATGGCGTTGATATGATGGGCAACTAGCATATCATTACTGCGCTGGGTCAGGGTCGCATCTAAAAAGATATCCTCACCGACACGACGGACATCAAACATGGTCATGAAGGCACAGGGCAACAGGCCTTCTGATGCTTCAAAGTCAGCATACTGCCACAAATTGATGATGTTGCGACGGTTCCAGGGATTCTTCGCCAGACCGTCTAGTAATTTCCCCATGATATCGTGCTGCTTCACCGTTGCGCCATAGCGCAAACCGATATGACCAGAATCGCCAACTTCCCACTCGCTCCAGTACTTAACGCCATATTTTTCTTCGAGGACAGCCAGATCACTCGTCTGCTCCTGATAAATCCAAAGCAGCTCCTTGATGGCTGATTTGATGGCAATCGGTCGCAGCGTCGTAATCGGAAATTCACCCTTGCTCAGGTCATATTCAGCGAACGCACCCGTGATATACTTAGAATTCGCGGTCACGCCACTCTTATATTTGGGGCGCGCATTCTCGCTCCAAACCCCATTTTCAAGGATGTTGTTGATGTTGTCAATAAAAATCTTATCTGCTTTTCTCATAGGCTTATTTTATCATGTCCTCATAATTTTTGCCAGTGACCAACCTCGCGCCAGCTCGTCGACGACCTTATCCAGCAAGCGAATCTGCTTCATGAGCGGATCCTGAATCTCCTGCACCTTGACCCCACAGACACTGCCTGTAATGGTGTCAGACTTCGGGTTCAGTGTGCAAGCTTTGAAAAACTCAGGGAAGGTTGCCTCTGATGCGATCAATTTTGCCATGGTTGCTTGGTCAAGTCCCGTCAACCATAAAATGACTTGGTCCAGCTCGTCTTGGGTCCGATTTTTTCTTTCGACTTTGGCGACATACAAAGGATAGACCGAAGCAAAGGTCATCTTTAAAATTCTTGGATTAGGTGTCATTTAAAACTCCGATAAGTACTCGTAACGCTCATACTTAGCTAATAAGTCAGCGTTTTGGTCATCTAGGCTTGCTTGTAGCTCCCCTAGTTTCGTGAAGTCTGCCCCATTTTCAGCCATCTGGTCTTCGATGTTTGCGATTTCTGCTTCCAGTGTGGCAATATCAGCTTCAATCGTCGCCCACTCCTGCTTTTCAGCATAGGACATGCGCCGTTTTTCGACGACTTTTTCCTTGACGACTGACTTCGTTTCAGCCTTGGCGACAACTTTTTCGTCGCTTAACTTATCCGTCAAGTAATCAGAATAAAGTTTGTGAACTTCCGTAATCTTGCCCTTGTCGAAAACCAGTAATTTCTTAGCCACTTTGTCCAGGAAATAGCGGTCATGGCTGACTGTAATCACAACGCCTTGATAATGCTGGATGAATTTTTCAAGGACTGTCAAAGTCGCGATATCGAGGTCATTTGTCGGCTCATCTAAGAGTAAAACGTTAGGCTGTTGCAGTAAAATCTTCAACAAATAGAGGCGTTTTTTCTCTCCACCCGATAATTTTTCAATCAAAGTGCCGTGGGTTGTCCGTGGAAAGAGAAATTGTTCCAATAGATTGACAACTGAAATCGACTCGCCAGAAGCTGTTTGCGCATTATCTGCGACTTCTTGCAAAAAATTAATCACACGTTTCGATTCATCAAGACCTCGAATTTGCTGCGAAAAATAGCCGATTTTAATCGTTTCACCAATCTCAACAAGGCCAGAATAAGGTGTCAAATCCCCACTAATTAGATTGAGCAAGGTGGATTTTCCTGTGCCGTTATTACCGACAATCCCGATTCTATCCGTGTTTTGAACGAGTAAATTAAAATCTTTTAGGATGACCTTATCGGCATCATAAGCAAAGTTGACGTGATTGAAATTAATCACTTTTTTACCGATGCGAGAGGTTGCGACATTAATGGCTAAATCATCTGATGTCGTCACACTTTGGACATCTTTTTTAATATCTTCAAAGCGGTCAATTCTCGCCTGTTGCTTGGTCGCCCGAGCCTGTGGTGATTTTCGAATCCAAGCCAATTCTTGTTTGTAGAGTTGTTTATTTTTATGCTGTTGAGCTGATTCACGTTCATCATTTTCAGCTTTTTGCTGTAAATAATCCTGATAATTGCCTTGATACTCAATCAAATCACCATTGTCCAACTCAAAAATCCGTGTCGCGAGATTATCCAAGAAATAGCGGTCATGGGTGATGAATAAGACCGTCTGGCGTGAATTTTTGAGATAATTTTCCAGCCAAGCAATGGTATCCACATCCAGATGGTTGGTTGGCTCATCTAGCAACAACAAATCGGCTGGATTCAGCAAAGCTTGTGCCAACTGTACCCGCCGTTCTTGACCACCAGACAGATTTTTTATCTGGGCTGTCAAATCTGGTAATTTCAGCTTGGACAAGACCGTTTTGACTTGGTTTTCAACTTCCCAAGCCTCTATCGCGGTCATCTGTGCTTCGATTTTGCTGAGATTTTCTTGCAGTTTGGGATTGGTCGCATCTTCTGTCAGATCAAGCAAGGCCTGTTCATACCGCTTAATGGCTTGCATTTGTGGTAGGTCATCTGACAAAATCGCGTCCATAATGGATAAGTCACCGTCAAACTGTGGATCCTGTGTCAGGTATTCAATTTTATAATCATTGCGACCAAAAAAAGGTGAATTATCCCCATCAAAGCCTAGTTTTCCTGAAATCACATCCAGTAAGGTGGTTTTACCCGTGCCATTGACACCAATCAGACCGATGCGATCTAAAGGATGAATGATAAAATTAAGCTGTGAAAAAACCGTTTTATCACCAACAGATTTGGTTAAATTTTCGACACGAAAATCAGTCATTGTCGCCATGTTTATTCCTTTCTTCAATTTCACTTCGTGAAATCTTGAAACTTGATCTGCGCTAGCGCTTCGCCCAAGCTGGGTCATTCGCGAACTTTCGTCCGCTCAAAGTCGTCCTTTTACATAATTAAAAATTTCTTGGGGGGTGTTGGCTAGCTGTCCTTTGACGATTTCAAGTTCGATTTGGTGGTAGAATTGGCCGATTTGTGGGCCAGGTTGGATATCAAATGCTGTCATGATTTCCCCTGCTGATACTGCAATGTCTTTTCTAGCTCTGATTTGTAACTGCCTATCAAGTGCTGAGATGTGTTCAAAATTCGTTGCTAGGTTTTGCGCAGCAAACAGGTCTTCGACCAAAGTCAGACTTGATTTCCCAAGATGATAGAGGTCTTCGGGTGTAAAATCACCTGCCAGGCGGTTGTTGTAGGCTGTCAGGAATTTTGAAACGGCGGTTGAAAAGTCTCGTGAAACTTTCCATTTTTTGAGTAAAAACTTGCCGTCAGGATAGCCGAGTTGATGGGCGAGGTAGCCCCAAGCTTGGACAGAATTGGTGAATTTAAAGTCTGCCGGTAGCGCTAATAACTGGGCGAGCGCCGTTTTATCCGAAAAGCCTGGAAGATAGGGGTGAGCTTCAATGGCTAACAATTCACGGAAGCCTTTCTGCCAGAAATTTGCGGTCAATAACTTATCGAGTTCAATGAAAATGCGCTCGATCGAGATTTTAGACAGCAAGTGCGCATGAGCTTTCATTGAGGCAAAAGTCGTGCTTTCCAAATCAAAATTTAAGACGGCCGCAAATCTCAAACCGCGCATGATCCGTAAGGCATCTTCATTAAAGCGCTCAGCAGGATTGCCGACGGCACGTAAGATTTGTGCCTCTAAATCAGCCAAGCCACCATGAAGGTCAATGACTTGACCGTCATCAGCTAGGGCAAAGGCGTTGATGGTAAAGTCGCGGCGCAATAAATCCTCAGACAGTTGCCGCACAAAATTCACGTGTGACGGTCTGCGATAATCGACATAAACATCTTCTGTCCGAAAAGTTGTGACTTCATACTCGCCACCAGCTTCCAGGACTAAAACGGTCCCATGCTCAATCCCGATATCAATCGTGTGCTCGAAAATTTGCTTGGTTTCAGCGGGATAGGCAGAGGTAGCGATATCGACATCATGAATCTGACGGTTCAGCAAAACATCTCGCACGCTGCCCCCAACAAAGTAAGCCTCATAGCCAGAATTTCTGATTTTTTGCAAAATCGGCAGAGCTTTCACAAACTCCGCCGGCATTTTTTCTACTCTCATAAAAGATGTTCTAATCCATAAACTAAAGTCTCGAGGTTGACCACTTTCTTGATCCCGAGGTTGACACCGCCCATAAAGGACACCCGATCATAAGAATCATGACGTAGCGTCAAGCCTTCCCCATTGGCCCCAAAAATCACTTCTTGATGCGCCACAAGGCCAGGCAAGCGAACAGAATGAATCCGCATGCCATCAAATTCAGCGCCACGGGCACCAGGCAGGCTTTCAACTTCATCAGCCGCCCCTTGTTTTTTATAGGTCCGAGTCTCTTTGATTAGTTCGGCTGTTTTCACGGCTGTGCCGGATGGGGCATCTTTTTTCTTGTCATGGTGCAATTCGATAATTTCAACATCTGGGAAATATTGCGCTGCTTTTTGGGCAAATTCCATGACTAAAATCGCGCCAATGGCAAAGTTAGGGGCGATTAAACCACCGACTTTTTGCGTCTGTGATAGCGCGATGAGCTCCGTAATTTGGGCTTCCGTGAAACCTGTTGTCCCAACAACTGGGCAAATCTTATGTTCAATGGCAAATTTAGTATTATCATAGGCCACATCAGGAATGGTGAAATCCACCCAAACATCTGCTGCAACACTTAAGACATCTGCTTTGTCATTAAATACAGGCACACCCGCGACTTCTTTTTCAGTTGCAAAAGGATCAAGGAGGGCTGCTAATTCGAGTTCAGGATCATTGTTAACCATGTCAACAGCGGTTGATCCCATGCGACCTTTAAAACCAGAAATAATCACTTTAATCATTTATTTTAATTTCGGACTGATACCAAATCCGAGTGCTCCTTCCCCTAAGTGCGTCCCAATAACAGCGCCGAAAGTCGCAATCGAGACATCAAACCCTTTACCGGTCAATTCTTCTGCGACTTCGTGTGCCTTTTCAGGGATATTTGAATGAATCACGTAAACCTTATAGTCTCTGTCTTTGGTATTTTCAGCCAAGATTTTATAGAGTCGTTTAAAGGCTTTTTTACTGGTCCGAATTTTTTCATAGACGACAATTTTTCCTGCCTCATCAAACCGTAAAATCGGTTTGATATTGAGAAGATTGCCAATCATGGCAGCACCATTAGACAAGCGACCACCCTTAACCAGATGATCCAGATCATCAACAATAATAAACGCTGTTGTTTGATTAATAATTTCAGTTAATTCAGAGGTAATAAAATCAAACGGTGCGTTGGTTTTAGTCATGTTATAGGCCATCTCGACCATGTAGCCCAATGGCGCTGACGTGATTAAGGTGTCCGGGAAAAATAAAGTCAAATCTGGAAACTCATCTTTTAGATATTGAATATTTTGCCAAAATCCTGAAATGCCTGATGATAAAAAGAGACCAATGACGTGTGTGTAGCCGTCAGCCTGTAATTTTTCAAGCAAGGTGACCAGATCGCTGATGCTGGGTTGACTCGTTTTAGGCAAGTCATCTGTTGCTGCCATCTTGTCATAAAAGGCTTGAGCAGTCAAATTCTTGCCTTCAATGTAGGTCTCACCAGCGATAAAAACGGGGACATCCAAGACAAAAACGTTGGCTTTTTCCCTGATTTCTTCACTGAGATAGGCTGAGCTATCTGTAATAATTGCGGTTTTCATACAACCTCTAAAATTCCAAATTGATACCTGGTTGATCCAGGGCAATTTCTGTTACTTCATAAGTCAGGCGGTTAAGCAAATCAAACAAGGGTGCTGCCAATTCTTGCATCTTCTCTTGATCCAATTGCTCTCTATTTTCGATGACCAAGTCACGAATATAGCTCAGTTGGCTAAGGTGACCTGAAATCACCAAGTTTTCAAGGACGATGATAAAGGTCAACATGGCTGTAATCGCTGTGTCTGCGTCACTTATCCCTTCAACATTGTCCACTAATTGAAACTGAACATTTAAGTTCGTTTCAGGCGTGCCGTTTTCTTCTTCCCACGCTAAGTTTCTTGCATCATAGTGAAACTGGTGGACAAATTCTTGTTCGCGTTCAATTTTCATTTTTTAAATTCCTTCCATGTTTGGAGTATGACATCTGCTTTGAGCGCATTGTCCCCAAAAATACCTGCTTCATCAAATAACATCGTTTTGACACCGGCATTCCGGCCTGCTTGGATATCTAGGGGCCGATCGCCAATCATGACAGTCTGACTCGGCTCTAGTTTATATTTATCTATTAAATAGATTAGCGCCTCAGGATCAGGCTTTCTAGCCAGATGATTATCGCTGGTAATAATTTCGGTAAATAAAGGGGCCAAGTCACCTAAATAGGCATATGTTTGATTATCTCGATGGCTGACGACAAAATTTTGCCCCCCTTGATCAACAATGTCGGCTAAAATACCTGGTATTTCAGGATAAAATTTGACATCCGTCTGCAATTTGGCTTCAAGGGCATGATAATCTGCCATAAAATCTGGTGTTGCATAATCCAAAGCAAATTTTCGAATCGAGTAATTTTTAATAAAGTAGGCCAAGTCACCCTCATAGTGTATCCCATGCTTAGCGATGGTTTGCTGCAGGGCATCTAGCATGACAGGGTAGGTATCAAACAAGGTCCCATCAAAATCCCAAATAAAATTTTTAATTGCCATCTATTTTACCACAGTCTCGTCTTCTAACGCTTTTAATATCTCAATCTCTTCGGCATTCAGCTCGTATGTTGCCAGCAAATCCGGCCGAAGACGCAGGGTTTTCGCCAAACTCTCGCGCAGGCGCCATTTTCGAATATTTTCGTGATGACCGCTCATGAGCACGTCGGGCACTTTGAGGCCCCGAAAATCCTCAGGCCGGGTGTATTGCGGGTATTCCAGGAGGCCTGATGAAAAGCTGTCGTCCTCGTGGCTGGCTTTTTTGCCAAGGACGTCAGGGATTAAGCGAACGGTGGCATCGATCATGACAGCAGCAGCCACTTCGCCCCCTGTCAACACGTAATCGCCAAGGGACACTTCGTCCGTTACCAAGGTTTTAATCCGTTCGTCAAAGCCCTCATAATGGCCACAGAGAAAAACGACTTGTTCCTCTGTCGCCAATTCTTCCGCAAAGGCTTGGTCAAATTTACGACCCGCGGGATCCATCATGAGAACTCGAGCCTTGTCATGTGGAAATGATGCCAGGGTGTCAAAAATCGGTTGCGGCATGAGAAGCATCCCTTGACCGCCGCCATAAGGCATGTCATCCACGTGCTTTTGCGTGTTGGTTGCGAAATCTCTAAAATTATGGAAATTTACTTCGATTTTCTCAGATTTTCGAGCCCGCCCGACGATCGAATGCTCCAGACTTGAAAACATCTCTGGAAAGAGGGTTAAAATATCAATCCGCATCCTAGTCATCCAATCCTTCTGGAATCTCAACTGTGACTTCGTTTCCAGCAACATCGACAGACAAAATCACGTCATCAATGAATGGCAAAAGTAAGTCTTTTTTACCCTGACGCTTGATCACCCAGACATCATTCGCCCCTGGTTGCAGGATTTCTGAAATAATCCCGATTTTGGTCCCATGTTCAAAAACGTCTAGGCCGATAATATCGTCATAGTAAAACTCATCTTCGCTATCCAATTCAGCACGATGCTCAGCTGCAACTTTGAGTGAAAAATCGCGAAACTTTTCAACCTCATTAATGCTATAAAGCCCGTCAAATTTGACAATATCGAAATTTTTTTGTTTGCGGTGTGTTTTAATTTTTAAGGTTCTGACGAAGTTGTCAGCCTTATCAAACAAGGCCAATTCGGCATTCTTTTGATAACGTTCTTCAGTAAAATCCGTCACCGAAATAATGCGCACTTCACCTTGCAAACCTTGTGTGTTAACAATCGTTCCTACTTTGTAATAATCCATTCTTTTATTATACCACAGACCGCCTAGCAGTCCAAGGCTCGAGCATATGAAAACGAACCGAATCCATCAAAAAAAGCGCTGAAAACAGCGCTTGATTATTTTTCGACAAGTAGACGAATTTTTTTACCTGCAACAGGCACAGAATAAACAATCGTTCTGATGGCTTGAATAATCCGACCTTGCTTACCGATAATCCGCCCCATATCATGTTCTGCAACATGGAGGTGAAACTCGACAAACTCATCGCCGTCTACGACGTCAATCCGAACAAGGTCAGGTTCAGTAGTCAATGGCTTAACAATCGTCAATACCAACTCTTGTACTTCTAAATCCATAATAGGCTCTTTCGTTTAGTCAGCGTACATGCTCACAACAGTCTAGCGACTCAGAGCTGTACTTATCAAAAAAGCGACCAAAAATAGTCGCTTCTCACAAATATAAAACTTGCTTATATTGAAGCGTATTTTGCTTCGTGGAATTTTTTCATAACGCCAGCTTTTGACAAGATGTTTTTAACAGTGTCAGAAGGTTGTGCGCCATTGCCAAGCCACTCAAGAATGCGTTCTTCTTTTAAAGTTACTTGATTTTCATCAGCGATCAATGGGTTGTATGTCCCAACTGTTTCGATGAAACGACCATCACGTGGAGCACGTGAATCAGCAACGTTAATACGGTAGTAAGGTTTTTTCTTTGAACCCATGCGAGTCAAACGAATTTTTACAGACATGATATTTCTCTTTTCTTTTTTGTTTACATTTATTATTATAGCAGATTATTTTGTGGTGTCAAGTTTTTTTCTTGACAGAAGAAAAAATTATTTATGTCTCATATGATAAGGTTGATCATCAATGGCATGTAACCCCAGTCTTTCTCAAGATAAACCCTCTATCTCATGTCCAAACAGTGTCACAATTCAACTTCAGGGTGTTTAAAGAAATTAAACCGTCTCATCATCGTTCTTTAACGTTGTGATCAGACAGTTTGGCTATTACTGACCAACCAATTAGACATCATCCAAAGCGATCGGTAGGATCAGCGTAGCTAATAAAAGTTCAAATTTATACGTCATCCTTCTGCTTTTTTGTCGTAAAATATATCAAAGAAGTTGAGGTCAACAATAACGTCCCAAGAAGGCCGCCTCTAGCGTTTCCCATTATCAAATCAGGTAAATCAACTATGACACAAGTTATTACTTCCAATATTAAAATAATCCGAAAGACTTTTCTGCCTGTTATAATCATAACGCATTTTTCCTACATCAACTCAACGATAACACCTATCGTATCCTATTATCTTCTCGCTACTCATTTCTTTTCTCATGAGCTCTCTACTACTAACACTTCCAACCCACGAATACCACCCCATTTTTACGCTGGGCGGCGGCATAATCATTCTGATTCTTAATACTTGCATAAGCAGAACCAACTGCACTGCCAATAGCTATCCAAATCCCGTCAGCGCTACCACCAAAAATCTCCTGCAAGTGGCCATCTGTTAACACCTTAAACTCATTTTGATTAAAATTTGACATCTTATCTCCTCTTTTTTTCTCTCTTTAAAATCCCAGCACCTATCCAATAGATTCCTATAAAAGTAAAGACACTTTGACCGATTAGTCTGATCAGATAGGCCTTGGGACTTGATATCATAGTGCCTTCAAAAATGCCTAAACCCAAACTTAGGATGGCAACGCTAATCAAATGCTTGTGTTTATTTTGAATCGGTCTTTTCGCTAGGAGATACCCCAGAAGAATAGCAGTTAAAAACATTAAAATGCTTACTATTTTTTCGAGACCAAACTGCCCACCATATAACACATAACTCAAAGCGATGGGTAGGATCAGCATAGCTAACAAAAGTTCAAATTAAGAGATCATTTTTTGTCATAAAATATATCAAAGAGGTCGAGGTCAACAATAACGTCCCAAGAAGGCCGCCTCTAACATTACCTGCTATCAAATCAGTTAAATCAACGATTCCCCAAGTCATTACTTCCAATATTAAAATAACTCGAAAGACTTTTCTGCCTGTTATAATCATAACTCATTTTTCCTACATCAACTCAACGATAACACCTATCGTATCCTATTTCAGACGTTTACCTATAGACTTGATTAATAAAGATAATAACACTGCTGATAATAGGATGATAAAAATATTGATATTAAAAGAAAGCATATGATCAAGAAGTATTAGCAATAAGAAAATAGCGACCATAAAGAAATAATTAGCGTTCATTATTTAAGTCCTTCTCCATACCCTTTAATGAATCCTGTTATAGCTCCTAGACAAGCTCCCGCTGGACCTCCAGTAAATCCCCCAATAATTGCTCCAGCTCCCATGTTTTTAATGATGTTTTCCGTACTAGCCCATACACCACCACCTTCAATTCCCATCATCTCTTCTTCAGTAAGTGAAGAAAACTTGTCAAGCTCAGCTACATTGTTCAAGTGTTTATTTGTCATATTTTTTTCTCCTTATCATTCAGGGCGACATTTCCAAAGAAAGTCAGTCATATGCGATGTCGTATGCATCAATTGCAGCGACAATTCAGTAACAAAACAACATTTCTTTTTAAAACTGCTAATCAAGAAACGTGATTAGAATTGGCCAACTCTATCCTTAAAGTTTAACAGTCTATTTAGATTTGTAAATCAACATTCTGTTGACTTTTGCTGGAGAAATTAAATTTTGTAACACCATAAACCCCATTAAACTAGTCTTTATAAAGGATATACCCAAGATAACATAACATCTAAAACAATCAGTCAACATTTTGTTGACCATCATCTCAAACATAGCAAAAAGAGGCTGGGACAAAAGTCTCAGAAATATGAAAACCGCATGAAATTCGTTTTTAAAAACGTTGATTTCATACGGTTTTTGTATTTTAACAGTGTCCAAAATCTAGCGAATTTGGACTTTTGTCCCAGTCTCTTCTCTTTAAAAATCGTCTTAAATACTATCGCCATTCCAAATAGAGTTTTTAACAATCACGTAATCGACTTTGGTCAGGCTTTCGAGATCACGGCCACCGGCGTAAGAAATCGAGCTTTGTAAGTCTTGTTGCATCTCAGTCAAGGTATCTTGAAGAGCTCCTTTATGTGAGACAAGGATTTTCTTGCCTTCGACATTTTTCTTCTCACCTTTTTGGTACTCAGAAGCTGATCCGAAATATTCTTTATAGAGTTCGCCGTCCTTGGTGATGGTTTGGCCAGGACTTTCTTCGTGTCCGGCAAAGAGTGAGCCAATCATAACAAAGCTGGCCCCAAAGCGGATTGATTTGGCGATATCACCGTGGGTCCGAATGCCGCCGTCCGCAATAATCGGTTTACGCGCAGCCTTTGCACACCAACGGAGGGCAGCCAGTTGCCAGCCGCCTGTCCCAAATCCTGTTTTAACTTTGGTAATGCAAACTTTCCCTGGGCCAATGCCAACCTTTGTCGCATCTGCTCCAGCATTTTCAAGCTCGCGAACGGCTTCAGGTGTGCCGACGTTGCCTGCGATGACAAAGGTTTCTGGGATGACTTCTTTGATGTAGCGAATCATGCGAATGACGCTGTCTGAATGACCATGCGCGATGTCAATCGTGATGAATTCTGGCACGGCGTTTTCTGCTTTTAAGGCATCAATAAAGGCATACTCGTAGTCTTTGACACCGACTGAAATCGAGGCAATCAGGTCTTGTGCCTGCATTTTTTTCACGAATGGGATGCGGGCCGCTTCGTCAAAACGGTGCATGACATAGAAATAGCCATTTTTTGCCAGATAGTCGGCAACCTCTTCATCGATAATCGTCTGCATGTTGGCAGGCACGACTGGGAGTTTAAAGGTATGGCCCCCAAGCTTTACTGATGTGTCCGCTTCGCTCCGGCTATTGATGATACATTTGTTGGGAACGAGTTGGATGTCTTCATAGTCAAAAACAGGTAAATTATTCATAATAGAGTCTCCAAATATTAGTCTACTGCCTTGATGTTCATCAGTGCAATAGCTTATTTGCAGATACCGACCGAGTTTAACAGACGCTCTGATAAACTTCGCTATTGTGACAGAAGATATCGGACTTTCTTTAAGCTTCACAGGCTTTTGATCGGTCCAAACATTTTTCTCTGCTCGTCACAACTTCCATACTCAATTATAAAACACTTTGAAAGACTCTTCCAAAGTGTTGGTGTGTTTTGAGAAATATTCTGATCTAATGTTCGGATTTTATAACATTGGACCGATCAATCGAGCAATGCCTTCTTTAAATCTGATGAATAGCGAACGCTCCTCATAGCGGGCCATGGTGAGCTGTCGACTCACTTTCAAGTCTTCAAAGAAATCGTCACGCAGACGCTGCGAGAAGTCACGGTCATAGATAATCATATTGCCTTCGAAATCCAGGCTAAAGCTGCGGTAATCGAAGTTAGCAGAGCCTACAGAAGCAAAGTTGCCGTCAATAATAATCGTTTTAGCATGCACAAACCCATTTTCATAGGTGTAAACTTCTGCCCCGTAACGCACAAGACTAGCACTATAATAGTAAGTCGCCCAATAAACAAAAGGATGGTCGGGTTTGTTAGGAATCAACAATTTGACCTTGACGCCACTTAAAAGGGCTAGTTTCAGGGCTTCGTGGATGGCGTCATCTGGGATGTAGTAAGGGGTTTGGATGATGATTTCATCTTCTGCGCCATTGATCATCTTCAGGTAGGCCATTTTAATCTGTTCACGTTTGGTATCTGGCCCACTGGAGACAAACTGCGCCGTGATATGACCTGACGCGTCCGTTTCTGGAAAATAAATCACAGAATTTTCAATTTCGTGTTGGTGTTGGCTGTTCCAGTCCATGATAAAGCGGTTTTGCAGAGAATAGACGACATCTCCCATCACGCGCAGATGATTATCCCGCCAGTAGCCAAATTTTTTGGTCACACTGACATATTCATCTCCGACATTAAAGCCGCCGGTATAGCCGATTTTGCCGTCGATGACGACGATTTTACGGTGCAAGCGGTAATTGGTCCGTGGATTGATGAGTGGCAAGATCAGCGGGAAAAAATAAACGACTTCTCCGCCGACAGCGGTCAGTTCTTTAAAATGGCGCATCTTCGTGCCGTTTGATCCCCAGGCATCGATCAGCACCCGAACTTCAACCCCACGGTTTCTCGCTGCGATGAGAGCTTGTGTCAGTTCCTTGCCCAAGTTGTCCATTCGGAAAATGTAGTATTCGACATGGACATGGTGCTGGGCTTTTTCAATGTCAGCAAGTAGCGCATCGAATTTTTCGCGACCGTCAGTAAAGAGCTGGACGTCTGTATTCATAGAGACGATCGACTCTTCTGAGATAAACAGCATGTGTAGCAATTGGCCGATGACGTAATTATCTGTTATTTTAGTGAGAAAACGGTCTTTCCGATAGGCTGCTTTGGCCTGTTTGATTTCCTGTTCAAAGCCATGCCTCGGCTGCGACTCCAGCTTAAAAATCCGAAAGCTGGAAATGCCTCGACCGATTAAAATATAGAGAATAAAGCCAAAAATCGGCAACAAATTCACGACAAAGAGCCAAGACCAGGTGGACGATGTACTTTTTCTTTCTCGGAAAATGATGACTAAGGAGAGGATGAGGTTGATGAAGAACAAAAACGAGCTAAAATGTGTTCTAATGGCAGTCAAGATCATGTCTAAAATAGCATTCATAATTTTATTTTATCATATTTCTTAATAAAAGATGGACTCAAAACATTGCTTTGACGGAAAATAGATCACAAAACAAGTTAGAAGTCACTTGCCAGCTATACCCCCTTCTTTTTCTAGTTTATCAGATTCTCCCGCCTCTTCCTTAAAAATGTAGTATAATGGTTTTATGATCACAACACAGGACGGGCTTAGAAAGCCAACAACTTTAGAGACAATTTTTTATTTTGCGCTTTCACTCTTTATTAATGCGACAGGTAACGGTCTGACAGTCGCGGCGAATATGGGCTCCAGTCTCTGGACCGCCTCCGCAGCCAACATTGCATTAGACTTTAATTTCTCAATTTCTTGGGTCCTCATCTTCTACGGGGCCATTCAAATTCTGATTAATATCGCTTTAATCCGGCGGTTTGACTGGCCGAGCATCTTGGGTAATATCCTATTTATCAGCTTCTTCGCCCCCTTTGTGGGCCTCTTTAAACAATTTTTCCTGACTTTAGGGATTTCAAACCTGCCATTAATCGCCGTTATCGTCCTAGACATCCTGGGCATCGTGATGATCGCCGTTGCTATTTCCATCTACCAACGCTTAAATTTGATCCTCCATCCCATCGACGAAATGACCAACATCCTCAGATTCCAGTATTTTAATGGCAACGCCAACCTGGCCCAGTGGGTCAACTTCTCCGTTCCGGCGCTCCTGATCCTCATCTTAGGTCTCATCTACCGCCAAGTTGTTGCCGTCAACATCGGCACAGCCTTCGCCCTTATCTTTCAAGGCACCCTGATTAATAGCGCTGACCGCTTTATTTTCCCTAAATTAAAACACAGATTGTGAGGCATCTGTGTTTTTTCATGCCTTAAAATGGCATCTGGCTTAAGTCGGCAGCCACACTTCTCGGGTGATCAGACGACATAATCGCTGAAACCACAGCAAGACCTGCAATTCCCGTACCGACTAACTGATGACAATTGACCTTCGAAATCCCCCCGATGGCGACCACGGGAAGCTGAACTGTCTCGGTAATCGCCATCAAAGTCTCGCGTGTTGTCTCCTGCGTGATGACTTTTGTCTTCGTTGGAAACATGGCACCAACCCCCAAATAATCCGCCCCACCTGCTTGCGCAGCCAAGGCTTGATCCACTGTCTTAGCAGAAATACCAATCACTTTATCCGGTCCCAAAAGCTGTCTGGCGACTGTGACCGGTAAATCACTCTGCCCTAAATGTACACCACTGGCATCAACAGCCAAGGCGATATCCAGTCGATCATTGATCAAAAAGGGAATCTCATATCGATCGGTTAGCGCTTTGACTTGCAAGGCCAAGTAATAAAAATCTTGACTGGTTGCGTCTTTTTCTCGCAGTTGGACACAAGTGACCCCACCTAAAATCGCTTGCTCAATTTGCGTCAAAAACGCTTGGTTAGTTAAGGTCCCACGATTGGTCACTAAATAGAGTTTTAAATCACTTGGGGTCATTATTCTGTTTTCCTCTCTAAAATCAACAATAAGCTGAGCTGCTTGACTCTCAAAACGTCTGATTTTTTCCTGAACTTGTTCAAGTGTCAGATTGCCCAGACCATCAAATAAAGCGACTTTGAAACTGCCAAGACCAGTTGCATTTTCTTCAGCCACTTCACTGGCAACCGTCAGAAGTCCCACAGCTTTGACAGTGGCTTCTATCATTTCTGCAGGTTCTAAAACTGAAACCTGACTCAAAAAATAACCCAGTAGCCCTGACAAAAGACAGCCCGTGCCGGTCACTTGTGTTAATTTTTCTGACCCATTTCTGAGACAAATGAAGCGCTCAGCATCAGCGATGACATCTATTTCTCCTGTCACCAGGCTAACACAGTCATGCGCTTGACAGAAATCCCTTAAAGCCGTCAGCTGCTCTAGCGACAAATGATGATCTCCTGTATCCACACCATTGGCTTGCGTTGCAAACGCCAACAAGGCTAGCATTTCAGAGACATTTCCTTTAATAAGCTGGGGCGAAAACGTCGCGATAAAATCACGCGCAAAGCGCCGCCGAAGGGCACTCACGCCAAGGCCAGTTAGATCCAACACGATCGGCAAGCCTTTTGCCAGGGCGACTTGAGCTGACAAGTGCATGGCCTGCATCCGATAATCGGTGATGTTGCCCAGATTGACAACCAAGGCA
Source organism: Lactococcus sp. (assembly GCA_047833645.1). Classification (GTDB taxonomy): domain Bacteria; phylum Bacillota; class Bacilli; order Lactobacillales; family Streptococcaceae; genus Pseudolactococcus. The sequence goes on along the minus strand of CP181259.1, from coordinate 40,161 downwards.
GCGGCTTTCGCTGTGATGGCCGCAACTTCGGCATGGTGTTCAGCCATGATCGGACTCCCACCGACCGCCAAAATCGCATTAGCACAATCCGTCATGACAATCGGATGGGTGATATAGTGAATCAGCGGTTTTCTAAGCATCTTCCTGCCCCAGTCCTCTCCTAATTTTGGCTAAAACGCCATTTTTCTGCATGGCGTAAAGCATGACGCCCGCAAGCGTCCCGCCCATGGTACTGGCGATACAGAACGACGGCACATAAAATAACCAGGTCAGGTCACTTTTACCATACAAAAGCGTCATGACAGGATAAGATAGGACTGAGCCAATCAAGCCGGTCCCGATGATTTCACCCAGGACGGCTGCCCAGATTTTACTCGTTTTAGCATAGAAAAGACCGGATAGGAAAGCACCGAAAACCGCACCAGTTAAGGCAAGCGGCGGAATCCCCATCAGTGACATCCGAATCACACCGATAGCCACCGCACAAGCGAGGGAATACCATGGCCCCAGAAAGACCGCACAGGTTACATTCACCAAATGTTGCATGGGCGCAAAGCCTTCCACTCGAAGCAAGGGCGAGATGACAACACCGACCGCGACCATCATGGCCAAAAAAACCAAACGCTTTAAAAATTTTTCATTTCTCATTTTATCACTCCCTCTTGCATGGCATAAGACATATCCCAAAAAAGATACTCAAACGCCAAACTATCCTTAAAAATCACCTGAATTTCCTGATACGCCTGCTCAGATTTCCCCTGCATCAAGGTCTCTAACTTGGCCAGCAACCACTCGGCTGAGCGAGCGAAGTCAGCAGACGCATATTTTTCTAGCCAAACCCGATAGGGATGATCGGCTAGGACATGGTCAGAGGCTTTGACCAAGCGCTGGGCAAATTCTGCATAGGTCCAAGCACACGGTAGCACTGTCGCGATGATTTTAGCCAGTTGACCACTTTGGGCAGTGGCTAACATATTGGCAGCATAGGCGCGGTTAAACAGAGCAGGTTGCACTTGCGCTGCCTCTTCTGCCGAAATATCAAATTCGGCCATATAGTTTCTGTGTGTCTCGAGTTCTGAGTCTAAAATATCAGACTGGATGTTAGTAAAATAGCGCATACTGGATTCGTCATCCGCATGGATCGCGGCATAAGCCATGAGGCGCGCATAATCAAGGAGGTAAAGGTAGTCTTGGAGCAGGTAGAATTTAAATTTTTCCTGGGGTAAGGTACCTTGACCGAGCTCCTGGACGAAGGGGTGCTGGTAGGTCGTCTCCCATAAGCTAGCAACAGATGTTTTAAGGTTTTGAGCGATCAAGCCTGGCCGCCTTTCTTTTTTTGAATGAGATTATGAAAATGATGCGTTGGACCGTTGCCTTGGCCAAAAGGGAGGGCGTGGGCGATCGCTTGTGTCACGTAAGCTTTCGCCAGCCGTACTGCTTCAGCCATGGGATAGCCCAAGGCCAAATTACTGGCAATGGCTGAGGATAGTGTGCAACCTGTGCCATGCGTGTTTTTAGTCTGGATTCGTGGGTTTGTATACTGATAAAACTTAGTCCCATCGTAGAGGATATCTGTCGCATCACCCTTGGCATGACCACCTTTGATCAATACAGCCTGACAGCCCATTTCATGGATTTTAATAGCCGCGATTTCCATGTCCGCGATGCTTGTAATCGTCAGCCCAGAAATCTGCTCGGCTTCTGGGATATTAGGTGTGATCAAGGTCGCGAGCGGGACAACAAGTCGAATCAAGGTCTCAATCGCATCAGATGCCATGAGGGGACTCCCGTTTTTAGCATACATGACAGGGTCAATCACGACATTTTGAGGCTGCCACATTTTGAGACTTTGCGCCACGGCGATCATCGTTTCAATCGTGTTGAGCATACCGATTTTAACCGCATCGGGATAAATATCCTCAAAAATATCCCTGATTTGCTTGTCGATCATGTCAGGGGTGACGTCCATAATGCCACTGACCCGATAGGTGTTTTCAGCCACAACCGCTGTAATCACCGACATCCCATAGACACCATGTGCCGAAAATGTTTTCAAGTCAGCTTGAATCCCTGCGCCACCACTACAGTCAGAACCTGCAATCGTCAGTGCTTTTTGCGTCATTTCCATACAAAAAACCTCTCCTTTTTTGATCACAAGGAGAGGTCGCGTTCACGGTTAGCCAGATAGCAAAATAGGACAAGCTAGAGGCTAGTTCTATTTTGATGAGCTATCAAAAAACATATCGATCACATCCCTCCGCTCGTCCTAACGAGTTCAGGTTCAAAGAGTCCAGAGCAAGCGCTCAATCTCAGCCAAAAACGGCTCCCCTTGTGATGGGTTATTTAATTAATGATGTTACCTAAAGTCATTATATCATATTCTTCTTAATTTTAACCATAAAAAATCACTTTTTTCCAAAAATACTGTTTTTTCAGATAAGGTCTATGCTATACTAAAGTCAAAAAGACAAGGAGATCGTCATGACATCTGAGGCACTTTATCATCTCATTCTGACAACAGCCCAGGCCAACACCGCCATCCTCATGATGGGTAGTGAAGGCTCACGAAATGACCCGAGCGTCACACCCGACCCCTATCAAGATTTTGACATCACCTATTTCGTTTCAGATGCCGATTTCGCTGACTTCCAACAGTTTGACCGCAGTCACTTCGGCGATATCATGATCCAGCAAATTCTGCCAGAGGAAAATCGCTGGTGCTGGCTCATGCAGTTCATGGACGGCAACCGCCTAGATTTGAAAATCCAACCCGTCTCCGTCGTCCCGGATTATTTGGCAGCTGACAGCCTTAACACGATCTTGCTGGACAAAACAGCCCACTACACCGAACGCCCTGCCCCATCAGACCGAACCCACTGGGTGCAGCGCCCGACTCAGGCCGAATTCGACGCCTGCATCTCAGAACTCTTCTGGGTCAGCACCTACGTCCTCAAAGGCCTCTTGCGGGGCGAGTTCCTCTATGCCAACACCTTTTTTGAAACCATTGTTCGTGAAGAACTATACCGTCTGCTGACTTGGCGTGTCGGAAGGGACACCAACTTTTCGCTTTCAGTCGGTAAGGCACACAAACGACTCCCTGCTTATTTTGAAGGACTTGAGAGCTTATATGACTTGTCAGATTTGACACGGACTGGCCAGGCGCTATCTACTGCCCTTAAAATGGCGACTGAGCTCTTACCAAGCCTGAGTCAGGATCTACAGCTGACTTATGACTTATCAACCGTTGCTCGAACGACTGATTACATATTACGACAACTATAAAAAGCCTCTAAAAAAGCCTCTAACGGCTTTTTAATTTTCTTTGACATAAACGTTGACGATTTCGGCGATATACATGTCGTGGTAGTCTTTTTCAGGGTAGTGCTCAGAAATAGACGAATCGAGGAATTTTTTGGGGTCGATTGTGGCTTGGTAGCATTTTTTCATCACGAAAACCATCTCTGCTTCTTCAAAGGCAACGGTGTCCTCAAAATGACGTGGGGTCAAACCAACTTTTGCGATTTTGTCTGCGTCACGGCCACTTGTTTGCCCCAGATAAGTCATGGCTTTTCGGAAATCACGATTGAAAAAACTAAGGGTGAAGGTATCAACCGCATCCACAAAGGTTTTGGTGTAGCGCTGTGGTCGAATGTAAACCGTCGCGACATTGCGGTTCCAGAGGAAGCCGAGGCCGCCCCAACTGGCGGTCATAGTGTTGCAGTTGTCAGCTGTTCCAGCCGTAATCAACAGCCACTCCTTACCGATTTTGGTGAAGGGATTCATGTTTAGGGTGTCAATAGGGATTTCTTTAAACGTCATGCGAGCGCTCCTTTTCATATTGTCAAAGTTTTTCTATCCATTCAGTTATTTGTTGCCGATTTTTCAAGATGATGAGTTGGGCTGTTTGGGGACGATTTTCAAGCGCTGCTACAATCAAGGGGCGCACTTTTTGGTTAAAGGTCCAAACAAAGTTTAGAAATTGCCAGTAGTCTTTGTCAAACATCTGTTCTTCAAAATAATCTGGCATGTCTGGCCGCGAGCTTTTATCCTGCCGAAATTGCCAAGATCGCTTGATGACACGAAGGGTATTTAGCTTAGCTGGAAAATCTAGCCAGATGACCGTATCAGCTTGCGCCAATCTCAAAGGTAGCGTTCCAGCATAATTGCCATCAATTAACCACTGATCAGTTGTCATCATGGCTTCTTGTTGCGCTACAAAAACATCCCGATCTAGCATCTCACCACCTGGCAAATGAAAATAAGCATCCAAATGATAGACTGGTAATTGCAATTTCTGACCGATTTTTCTTGCTAAGACTGATTTACCCGCACCAGATATTCCGATGACAATGATTTTTTTCATAGTTTCATTTTACACTAATTTAACTTAAAATACTAATAATTATCTATCAAAAAAGAGCTCGAAAGCTCTTTTAGCCATTCTTTAAAATCTCTTTCAAAACCTCAGGATAAAGCACATATTCCATCTCATGGATCCTGGCTTCGAAGGTTTCGAGGGTGTCGTCTGGCAAAATCGGTACCCGCTCTTGCGCGATAATCTGACCTGTATCCACGCCTGCGTCGACATAGTGGATAGTCACACCACTCTCAGTCACACCAGCACGCCAAGCATCTTCAATGCCATGGGCACCCGGAAACTCTGGCAGATAAGCGGGGTGAATGTTAAGGATACGGCCTTCATAGGCCTGCAGCAAGGTTGGGCTGACGATTTTCATGTAGCCGGCAAGGACGATGAGGTCAATGTCATACTGGGCTAATAACTTTAAAAGCGCTGTTTCGTAGGCCGCTTTGTTCTCAAATTCTTTTAAGGCAAAGGTATGGGCCTGAATCCCCAATTTTTCAGCACGCGCCAAGGCCTTGGCCTCCCGTTGATCTGCGAACAGAAAGGTGATTGGGATACCTTGTTTGACCAGATTTTCAAAATTCGTACCAGAACCGCTGGCAAAAACTGCTAGCTTCATTTGATGATGACCGCTGCTGTGTCACGTTTGACGATTTGACCGATTTCAAAACACTTGCCGTCAAGTAAAGCCTTGGCTTGGTCAAGATTTTCTGGCGAAATGGCCAGCACCATGCCCAAGCCCATGTTGAAGATTTCGAACATTTCACTGTGTTTGAGATTACCTGTTTTTTCTAGCAAGTCAAAAATTGGTAGCATATCCCAAGTGCCTTCTGTGATTTCTGCTGCCAAGTCATCGCCAAACATCCGGGGGATATTTTCGATGAAGCCACCACCTGTGATATGTGAAATGCCATTAATCACGCCAGCTTTGACTAGAGGCATCAAATCCTTGACATAAATTTTAGTTGGGGTTAACAAGTTATCAATCAGTTTTTGACCGCCCAATTCAAGCATTTGGGCATTTAAATCAGTCTTTTCGAAAACTTTACGAACGAGTGAAAAACCATTGGAATGGATACCCGATGACGCTAGACCGATCAGGATGTCGCCCTCTGAAATCTTCTCCCCCGTGATAATCTGAGACTTCTCAGCCACGCCTACTGCAAATCCAGCGAGATCATAGTCATCTTCACCATACATCCCGGGCATTTCAGCAGTTTCACCACCGACTAGGGCAACGTTAGACTGGACACAGCCTTCTGCAACGCCTGCGACGACTTGCTCGAGTTTGGCAGGGATGTTTTTGCCAGTCGCGACGTAGTCAAGGAAGTAGAGGGGCTCAGCACCCGCGGCGATGATGTCGTTGACGCACATGGCCACGCAGTCGATGCCAATCGTGTCGTGCTTGTCCGCTTCGATGGCGAGGAGGAGTTTGGTGCCGACGCCGTCTGTCCCTGACACGAGGACGGGTTCTTTAACGCCAGTCGTTGTCAGGTCGAACATACCGCCAAAACCGCCTAGTGCCCCCATGACGCCTAGACGTTCTGTGCGTTTAACGTGTTTTTTGATCCGTTCAACAACTTCATATCCAGCTTCTACATCGACACCAGCTTGCGCGTAAGCATTTTTTTCAGACACTCTTGGGTTCCAACTTTCTTTTGTTTAGGCGCGCTTAAATGCGGCCTTTTTTATCATTATAGGTTAATTTCGCTGGAAATCAGCAAAAAAACTGCCTTTTTAGACAGTTTTTGGGTATAATGTTCGGTTTTCAGAACAGACTGCTAGGTCATCAAGAGAAATGAACAGCCAAATCATACTGGGCGATTTTCGTCTCACCTTGCCAGAATTGGTAACTAGCTTTAAAGCCATTGCCTGACTTTTGATAAAGCTGCGTTTTGATCTGGAAGTGCTGCGGTCCGACGGGTGTCGCAATCGCAGTTTTGGTCACAACTTCCGGGTGCATTTTCATGACCGTACTCGGCTGCGAAAAGCGCGTAATCGTCAACATCTCCGCATCAAATTTCATGACAACTTTCTCGTCCAGTTCATTTTCGTAGACCAGAAAATGACTCCCGTTTTTCTCGTGATAATCGCCCGTATACGCCTCATGGATTACTTCAGTCTCACGGTCGATTTTAATGAGGTTATCAATCGTAATTTTGACCACTTAAACCTCCTCCATCATCGTGCCAATGGTTGACAGAATTTCAGCAACGGTTGGGACTTGCGAAAGTTCAACTGATTTAGCCGCTGAGACTGGCATAAAGTGCCCACCTAAACGTTTGACTGGCCCTCTAAAGCCAGCTTCGACAAGCTGCGCTAAGATTTCACCAGATATGCCTGAACGCGTTACCGCCTCAGTTAAAATCAAGACGCGACCCGTTTTCTTAGCAGATGCTGCCAGTGTCTCGATATCAAGCGGTGAAATCGTAATCGGATCCACGATTTCTATTGAGATAGCTGTTTGTTCAGCGACTGCCTTAGCCACGTTTACCATGCGTCCGAGCGCGATAATCGTTAAATCATGACCTGATTGAACCACCTTGGCTTGCCCGATTGGGACTTCATAGAGTTCTGACGGGACTGGCATGGCTGTTTTATAAAGCGATTTCGGCTCAAAAATCAAGACTGGGTTATTGTTTTTAACCGCAGCAACTAAGATCCCTTTGGCATCATAGGCATTGGACGGCATGACAACAATCAAGCCTGGCACGTGGGCAAACCAATTCTCAAAACTTTGAGAGTGCTGCGAACTGGCGCCTGTCCCTGACCCACTGGCCGCCCGGATAACCATGGGCACACATTGTTGGCCATTAGACAGAAAATAAATTTTCGCTGCTTCATTGACCAATTGATCAAGGGCGACGGTCAAAAAGTCTGAGAATTGAATCTCAAGAATCGGGCGTTTGCCTAATAAGGCTGAACCAGTCGCCACACCGGTGATCGCTGCTTCTGAAATCGGCGTGTCTAAGACCCGATCTGGAAAATCGGCCACTAAACCTTTGGTGGCACCGAAGCCGCCACCATAAGTGCCGACATCTTCACCCAAAATATAACTTTCTGGGATGGTCTCTAAAATTTGACGCAGGCCGTCATTGATGGCTTGTAAATACGTTTTAGTCACTGTAAACCGCCTTCCAAATATCGCTTGGACTGCTCGCTTCTGCATCTGCTAAAGCCTGCTCCGCTTCAGAAGAGAGACTGCGATAGATTTTCTCGTCGATCAAGGCAATTTCTTCCGATGAGACATCCATATCCGCCATCAAGGCTTCCCGTAATTTTCTAATCGGGTCTTCCCAGTTAAAAAACTCGTCGGGCGTGCGGTACTGCTCACTATCCGACCGTGAATGGCCTTTAAAGCGATAGGTCACCGCCTCGATCAAAACTGGCCCATTTTTTACATCTTGTCGTGCCCGAGTAAAGACATCATGGACAGCAAAAACATCTTGCCCATCTACCTTATAAGCGCTCATGTCATAATTTTTTGCGCGCTCAGAAATGCTCCCTGCGATCATCACAGACGCATCACTGGACATGGCGTACTGGTTGTTTTCGACCACAAAAATAACCGGTAACTGCCAGATACTGGCCAAGTTGAGGCTTTCATGAAAGGTCCCTTCGTTGGTCGAGCCGTCACCAGAAAAGCAGACAACGATGCGCTCTGAACCATCCATTTTCAGCGCTTGCGCCAGACCCAGTGCGACAGGATAATTCCCGCCAACGATGCCGTTCCCGCCGAAATTTCCGACAGAAATATCGCTGATGTGCATGGAACCGCCATGCCCTCCGTTTGTTCCGGTTGCTTTGCCGAAAATCTCAGCAAACATGGGGTAAGTTTTGGTGCCTTTGGCAATGGCGTGCCCGTGATTCCGATGCGTTGAAAGAATCAAATCCTCTGGTGATAATAAATCACAAATCGCAGTTGCGATGGCTTCTTGACCGTTGTAAAGATGGGTCGTGCCATACAAAAAACCAGCTCGATTTTTATCGTCAATGATATTTTCAAAGTCTCGGATGGTCACCATCGTTTGGTACCAACTTAATGCCTGGTTTTTATCAATAGGTTGCATCATACCTTTTCCTTTCTTCGACTTGACGAACTGATAGCCGCTCAAAGTCTTTTATTTTTTCGTCAGACATTTCGTCCTCAATCACTTGAGTTTGAAATCATCTTAAAAAGCACATGTAAGTCTATTATACGATAATTTTCAGCAAATAAAGTGTTTCAGTTTCGTAAATTTTAGCGCGAAACAAATCCCCGCACCTCAGTCATCATTCGTTAAAAATTAATAAGAAACTTTTTAACCTAAAACCGTGCATTTTTCAGTATATTAAGTTATAATATAACTACATATAATATAGAAGGTGCAAGATGTCAAATAAAAAATTAGAGAAAGTTTTCCGCGACCCCGTTCATAATTATATCTCGGTCACTAACCAGACGATTTATGACTTGATCGGCACAAGAGAATTTCAACGGTTGCGCCGAATCAAACAACTCGGTACATCCAGCTACACCTTTCATGGGGCGGAACATAGCCGTTTCACTCACTGTCTAGGTGTCTATAATATCGCCAAACAAATCACGGAAATGTTTACCAAAAACTATCCTGATGCTTGGAACCCAGAAGAGAATCTGGTCACCCAATGTGCTGCCCTTTTACACGATGTTGGCCACGGTGCTTTCTCTCATACTTTTGAGGGTGTCTTTGATACCGACCACGAAGCCATCACCGTCAGTATCATCACCGATCCATCGACTGAAGTCAATGCTGTCCTAAGAAAAGTCGCCCCCGACTTCCCTGAAAAGATCGCCAGCGTCATCACCCATGATTATGACAATCAGCAGGTCGTTCAGCTGATTTCAAGTCAGATTGATGCGGATCGCATGGATTATCTCTTACGCGACTCTTATTATACAGGCGCTACCTATGGCGAGTTCGATTTGACTCGGATCATGCGTGTGATTACCCCCGTTGACAACGGTATCGCTTTTAAAATCCAAGGGATGCATGCTGTGGAAGACTATATCGTCAGTCGCTACCAGATGTACATGCAGGTTTATTTTCATCCGGCCAGTCGTGCCATGGAAGTCTTGTTACATCAGCTTTTGAAGCGGGCCAAGGTCCTTTATCCGACACAAAAAAACTATTTCGAGATGACAAGTCCCCGTTTAGTGCCTTTCTTCGAGCACAATTTTACCTTAGATGACTATCTTCATCTAGATGATGGGGTCATGACAACCTATTTCCAAAACTGGCAGACCCATCCGGATGAAATCCTGTCCGATTTGAGCAATGCTTTCATCAATCGCAAATTAGCCAAATCGATCAAATATGATCGTGCGGATGAAGCGGATTTAGACATCTTACGACAAATCATTGCCAAAATTGGCTTTGACACAACATACTATACCGCTGTGCATGCTAACTTTGACCTGCCTTATGATCTATATCGGCCAGAATTGCAAAATCCTCGGACGCAAATTGAAATCATGCAAAAAGATGGGACCCTCACAGAATTATCTGAGTTATCCAGTCTTGTCAAATCCTTGACCGGGACGACGCATGGGGACAATCGGTTCTACTTCCCTCGCGATATCTTTAGCTCGGATACCCTATTCAAGACTGAGCAAGAAACCTTTATCAGCTATATTAGAAATGACCATTTTTTAGGAAAAGAAAGGAATTGAATCAAGGACTCACAAGATAAGTGCTAACCAGCCTTCTTGTCAGAGTTCTTTAGTTCATACCATATCAATATGTCAATCAAACTTATTGCCATCGACATTGACGGCACCCTCGTCAACAACAATCGCGAAATCACACCAGAAGTTTTTGAAGCTGTCCAAAAAGCTAAAGCTGCTGGGGTCAAAATCGTTATCGCCACTGGCCGCCCCCTTTTAGGCGTTCAAAACATTTTGGAAGCCTTGAACTTGCTAGATGCAGGGGACTATGTCATCACCTATAATGGTGCCCTTGTGCAAGCCACTGCAACTGGTGAGGCTTTCATCGATGAACCGCTCACTTATGATGACTATCTGGATATCGAAATGGAGAGTCGCCGACTGAAGACCCCTCTGCATTCGATTACCATGTCGACCGTCTACACCCACAACCGCAATATCAGCAAGTATACGATCAATGAAGCCTATATCACTGGCCTGCCCTTGAAATATCGGACGGCTGAAGAAATGGCTAAGCATGAAATCATCAAGATGATGTATATCGATGACCCTGACAAGCTGGATGCGACGATTGCCAAACTGCCACAGCGTTTCAGAGAGCGCTACACTATTGTTAAATCAACCCCTTTCTATCTCGAGATTCTCAACAAAAACGCCAGTAAGGGCCTAGCTGTTCAGCACTTGGCAGAAAAGCTCGGGATCTCCTATGAAGAAACCATGGCCATCGGCGATGAGGAAAATGACCGCTCGATGTTGGAAGCCGTTGGCAACCCAGTGGTCATGGCAAATGGTAACCCAGAACTCAAGAAAATTGCGAAATATATCACCAAGTCTAATGAAGATTCTGGTGTGGCGCATGCGATTAACGAATGGGTCCTTTAAATAGTCAAGTCAATTTACTTATCACATACTCACCCACTAGTGCCTCGCACTACTAATATGAAGACCGGACAGGGTTAAGGAGGAAACAAAAAATGCCGCGTAAAAAAGTGATTACCGATGACATGATGCTGGATTTTGGTTTTCAGTATCTCAATACTTATGGATTTGAAAAATTCACAGCTCGTGATGTTGCCCAAAAATTTGGCATTTCGACGCAACCGATTTATGGTGCCTTTAAAAATATGGAAAACTATAAACGCGCTGTTTTGAAACACGTTTTCCACTACATGTTTGACGTCAAATTGAATGAAAAGTATGCGGAAGACCCATTGGTCTCTATCTGTGTTGCTTTCATCCGTTTTTCTGAAGAAAATCCCAATCTTTATCGGGCGCTTTTCGTAGAAGGCTTTGCCCGCAATCACCTCATGTTTGACTATTCTCTTGAAAATTACAAGAAAATTGTCGCTAATTCTGATCAATATAAAGACTTAACAGACGAACAAATCGATGCCCTGCACATCCGCTCATGGATTGTTGTCAATGGGATGGCAGCTTCAAGTATCGCTGGGATTCGGACTTATACAAATGAGTACCTGATCACAATCTTTGAAGAGATTATTGACTATATTCTCAAAAACCCGAATATCGTGCCGATTTCTCGGTAAGTCAAGACTTGATTAATCGGATTAAGGAGGACTTCCAAAAGATGGATAATGAAACGTTTGTGGCGCGCGTGGCGCAGTACTACACGATTGATGACTATGCCAACTATGCTGTCATTTATTTCAAAAATAGTGAAATCGAACCGATGAAGCAAGTCAAGCTTTATAAAACAGAAGATCCTAACTTGGCCCACGCATTTGACCACTACATCGAGACCTTCGATGTCAAAGCACTGACAGAAGCCAAATGGCGCGTTAATCCTGAATATTGGCTGGAAAAAGTGATTACACCTGACCTGGTTCAACAGTTCTATGTGGATTGGTTGGCAGAACTTAAAACCTTGCAAGCCAATATCAAAAAATAAAATTAAAAAATGATGCCGACTTTAAGTTAGCATCATTTTTTGATAAAAGGATTGGTGAGGCTACTGCTCTCGATAATGTCGACATCTGTCTTAAAATCTCTGAGGAGTTGTGCCACTTTTTTAACAAAGAGCACTTCAATATGGTGGCCTGGATCTATTGCCAAAAGGCCTTGAGAGAGCATATCATGGGCGGTGTGATAGTAAATGTCGCCTGTCACATAGACATCGGCTTGTTTGGCGATGGCGTCTGGATAAAATTTGCCACCACTGCCACCACAAATAGCAACGCGTTTAATTTCCTGGCTAAGTGAGGGGTCGTAAGAAACGATGGTCACGCCTGATAGCTCAAAGAGTGACTTGACTTTTTCGGCAAAGTCGCCAAGGCTTTGTGGTTGGATATTGCCGACGCGACCGAGGCCAAAGTCGGTCAGACTTTCTGTTTCGGTGATGTCTAGTAGCTCACAAAACCAGTCATTGAGGCCGTTTTCGACGATGTCAATATTGGTGTGGCTGGTATAGACGGCAATGCCAGCGCGTGCCAAATCTAAGATGATTTTTTGCTGCGTGTCTTGATCGGTTAGATTATCTAGCGGTCTAAAAATCACGGGATGTTTGGCCAAAATCACGTCGACCTTTTGGTCAATGGCTTCCTGGACGGTCTGCTCACGGATATCTAAGGTGACCATGACTTTCTGTATGTCCTTGTTGAGGGTACCAATTTGCAGGCCAACAGGGTCATCTGCCATAGCTAGTGTTTGAGGACAGTAGACTTCATAACGCGCGAAAAAATCACTGGCTAACATCTAGCACCTCCTGAATTTTGGCAATTTTTGCTGAAAATTCGGCTTGTTTTTGTTGGGCTGAGTCTGGAATTCTTGCCATAATCGCTTGATTAGCGGCTAACTCTGAGGCCCATTTTTCGAGAAAGACTGCTGATTTTTCTTGCAATAAGAAAGGGCCAAAGCAGAGTTCTGCTTCCGTTAAGGTGTCGGCTGACTGTCCTGGATGGGCCACGATAATCTCGTAAATCTTGTCATTTTCTGCTAGGATTTTTTCATCCGAAATCGTGAAATCATGTGCTTGCAACCATGTTCTCAAATGCCGTTCGCCGTTATTGGGCTGTAAAATCAGGGTTGAGACTTGGCACAGCTTGTCACGGCCATCTTCCAAAATTTCAGCGATCAAGTGACCGCCCATGCCGGCAATCGTGATCGTCGTCACACCGTCAAGTGCTGGGTCAAAGGCGGCTAAGCCGTTGGCCAATCTGACTGTGATTTGAGCTTGTAATCTTGCTGCTTGAACATTGGCTAGAGCACTCTCGTAAGGGCCTTTAACGACTTCGCCAGCGATAGCTTGAGAGATTCGACCAGTTTTCACGAGATGAATCGGCAGGTAAGCATGGTCACTCCCAACGTCTAGCAAAACAGCATCTTGTGGGACAAACTCACCGACTTGTGTCAGGCGTTGTGATAATTTTTCATTTTTCATTTTAAAACCGTTTTTTCTCCAAAGTGACAATAAGGCAGTACAGGGCAGGCGACGCATTTGGGCGCACGAGCGGTACAGTGATAGCGGCCAAAGAAAATCAAGCGATGATGCGTCACGACCCAATCTGCTTCAGGCACCACCTGCATCAGCTTGTTTTCTACTTCTGTAACGGTCGCCGATTGTTTGACCAGCTGCAGGCGTTTCGACACTCGCTCAACGTGCGTATCCACAGCGATACCCGGAATCCCAAAAGCATCCCCTAGGACGACATTGGCCGTTTTGCGCCCAACACCCGGTAAAGTCTGCAACAAGTCCTTATCTCTCGGGATGTCGCCCCTAAAGTCAGTCTCGATCATCTCAGCCGTTCTGACGATATTTTTAGCTTTACTGCGATATAGGCCAATGGTCTTGATTAAGTTTTCAACGTCTGAAACATCTGCCGAGGCTAGGCTTTGACTATCAGGGTATTTGGCAAAGAGTGCTGGCGTTGCCTTATTGACACCCTTATCCGTCGCCTGAGCCGACAAAATCACCGCAATCAAGAGTTGAAAAGGCGTTGCTGCGTCCAATTCACCATGGGCCTCAGGAAACATCTCCGCAATGATATCAAGGACTTCCAGAAATTTGTTCTTACTGAGCATTGTCATACCCCCACGCCTTGCGCAGGCTATCGACTGAGTTGAAGTAATCCTCTGAGAGTGACGTGTCGCTCTGTTGCTCAACTTGACGCATCTCACGTGCTTCACGGTTATCGGCTATGTCACGCGCTGTCACGATGCCGTCATTACGCCAGTTGCGCAAAATCGCACGGATATAGGGGAGAGAGACTTTGCGATTCAGTGCTGCTTCACGCAAGGCTTGAAGGATTAAGTCCGCTTCGAATTGATCATCGCGCAACCACTTTTGCAATTCTTCAATGTTGATGGGGGTCAACCCACCCGGCATTTCAGGCTCAAAGGCGGCAATCAGTCTTGCGATATCAGAAATCGTTTCTGCTTCTTGGTCTGATTCAGAATCAGACGCCGAGGCTTGATGGCTTGTGGTTGCCAAGCAGGCATCTAACTTGGCAAAGGCTGGACGTGTGTCAAACCGCAGCTCCCCTGTCACCTCGTCAAATTCAGCCGTCAAGGTCTCTGCTTCTGTCAACAGATTAATGGCTTGGTTGACCTCTGCTGTCGTCATCTTTAAAAAGGCAGCAATTTGACTGGGTGCCAACGATTCGTCGCCATAAAAATAAAGCCAGACGTTGAAACTCACCAATGTCGGAAATAAGTCTAAAATATGTGTCAATATCGCCTGTGGTAAGACGATATTTTTTTTAAATTGATCATAATAAGTCATGCTTTCATTATACCAAAAAACCACGCTGAACGTGGTTAAAGATTAAAATATTCATATTTGGCGAGTTCGCGTAAATCGTAGGGCGTATCTTGATAAACCGCATAGTTGAGCCAGTTTGAAAAGAAGAGACTGGCCGCACTTGACCAAGTCATGCGTGGTGTTTGTGTAGGATCATCATTTGGATAGTAAGCGTCTGGCACGACTTCCTCACCAAACTCAGCCTTGTCGCGCTGATATTCAAAATCCAAGGTCATCCGATCATATTCTAGATGACCAAAGCTGTAAATCTCACGCAAATTTTTCTTGACCGCAATCGATAAACCTGAGCTCTCACCATAAGAGAGAATCTCAAAATCATGCGGCAATTCTTGGGCATATGTTTCAGTACTCCGAGAGTGTGGTGCGACAAACTCGTCATCAAAGCCGCGAAATAACACATGCTTGGGATTCTCTACCGTCTGGTGATAAACCCCCCATAACTTTTGATCTAAGGAATGCTTGGCAATGCCATAACGCGCGTAAAGTCCAGCCTGTGCCCCCCAACAGATATGCAAGGTCGAATAAACATGGGAACGCGACCACTCTAAAATCTCATGCAACTCCTCCCAGTAATCGACATCCTCAAAGGCTAAATTTTCGACAGGCGCCCCCGTCACAATCATCCCATCATAATAGTCCGCCTTGATATCATCAAAACACTTGTAGAAGGTATCCAAATGATTTTGCGTAATATTTTTTGAGTGATGCGTCATCATATGCAGAAAATCAACATTAATTTGTAGCGGTGTATTGGATAATAAGGCTAAAATCTGTGTTTCTGTGACCATTTTGCGAGGCATCAGATTAACCACCAAAATATTTAAAGTCCTGATATCTTGTTGCGCCGCTCTCGCTTCATCCATAACAAAGATATTATCGGCTTCTAACAGTTTAACAGCTGGTAGCTGACTATTCACTTTTACAGGCATCTCATCCCTCCATTCCAAGTAGGTTATTTCACTATTTTATCACGTTTAGCCATAGGTTAAAACTATGATAAAACTATACTTAGCTATACAAAAAAACTATACATCATAGTTTTTAAGCATTCAAGCGTTGATAAAGTGGGAATAAAGCCTCAAAAGTCTCTAAAATATAGGCTTGGGAATCTTCTTGCCAGATTTTAGCATCTCGGGAAATCAGCCGTCCGACTTCAAATTCACCCTTCTTCACATCATGCAGGCGCTGGATCCCTTTCTCTAAGCCTTCCGTCACTGAGAAAAAGTCAGGCTTAGTATGATCCAAAGAATAGACAAAGTCATCGGGAAACTCATGATGGTCAGCTAAATAGTCCGCATATTGCTCCCGTTTGGCAGGGTTATCAATGATGGATAAATACATAAAAACATAGTTTTCCCAAATACCTAACTGTAAATGTGCCTGAGACTTGTAGCCACGTTTGCTATCAGAAATCGCCGACCAGGTATTTTCAGGCGCATATCTCGTCCGTCTCCGATGTTGGGCAATGTGGACAAAAGTCTCATGCCCGACAAGAGCTGTCAAACGTGTTGAAACTTCAGCCATGATTTCTGCAAAAATCGGTTGGATAGTAGCCCGAATCGCTACCATTCGCTCATCTAAGCCTTCAACATCAAACACCTTAAACGACTCGTCGTTAAAAACTTTCACTCAAAACTCCTTCTTTTCCTTAAAAATGAAAGAAGATGATGCCTGCACCATCTTCTCACACCACTATTAATTTCATCAAGCTTGATAAACAATCTCACCATCACAAATGGTATAGGCAATCACACCCTGCAGTTGTTCGCCGATAAACGGCGAATTGCTGGCTTTTGAAGCAAAATCATCTGCAACTTCACGCACGGCTTCCGCATCAAAAATCACAAGGTCAGCTGGGCCATTTTCCGCTAAATAGCCGGCATCTAAGCGCAAGACCTGTGCCGGATTACTGGTCATTTTTTCCAGTAAAGCCATCAAAGATAGATGGCCAGGCGCAACCAAATGCGTCAAGCCAAGTGACAACGATGTCTCAAGACCGGTCATCCCAGACGGTGCTTTTGTAAGCTCTTGATCTTTTTCAGCGTGTGTATGCGGCGCATGATCTGTCGCAATCACATCAATCGTCCCATCCTGCAAACCGACAATCAATTTCTCAATATCAGACGAACGACGCAAAGGCGGATTGAGCTTCGCAATAGTGCCATGTGTCAAAATCGCCGCTTCAGTTATCGAAAAATGCTGCGGCGTCACTTCTGCCGTCACCTGCGCACCTAACGACTTAGCAAAACGAATCACATCAACCGATTCACCTGCCGACAAATGCTGAAAATGCACGCGCGCCTGCGTATCCAAGGCTAACATAGCATCACGCGCCACCATGCTATATTCAGAAACCGTCGGTGCCCCCGTCACACCACATTGATGGGCAACTGCCCCATCGTTGATCCCCAAAACACCCGTTAATTGCGGGTCTTCTTCATGGAGCGTCAAAATCGTATCAAAGGCCACCGCTTGTTGCATGGCCTTGCGCACCTGACCAGCATCCGTAAAGGGAATCCCATCGTCAGAAAAACCAACCGCACCTGCTGCTAAAAGCGCCTCAAAATCCGTCAGCGTTTGCCCGTCGAACTGATCGGTAATGGTTGCCACACTCTTAACATGAATCTTTTCACGCGCCGCTGATGACAGAACCTCTGTCAACGTTTCAACGGTTGAAACAGTTGGATTGGTATTGGCCATCATCACAACAGTAGTAAACCCACCGCGCGCCGCAGACAGACTCCCTGTATGAATATCTTCCTTATGGGTCTGACCAGGTTCCCGAAAATGGACATGCCCATCAATCAAACCAGGCGCCACAATTTTACCCGTTGCATCAATGATTTCAGCATCTGCTTGCGTCAAGTCTTGCCCAATGGCAATAATTTTTTGACCATCGATCAAAATGTCAGCCCTGGCATCAAATTGACTTTTGGGATCGATCACACGGCCATTTTTTATGAGTTTCATCTTGGATCCTTTTCTAGCTATTTTTAAAAGCGTCTACATGACTGAGCGGCTAAGTTAATCTTGCCAAGTCGTCTGATTTTCCTTGAATTTTTTAAGCAAGGCTAATTCATCCGCATCGACATAACCGATTTCTTTAGCGATTTCTATCAAATCAGAATAATTTGACAAGGTAATCAGAGGCAGATTGGCTTTTTCAAAATTCTCAATCCCACATGGTAATTCATAGGTGAAAATAGCTGCAACACCCAAGACATCGGCACCTTCACGGCCAGCTGCTTCAGCTGTCCCGATGACAGAACCACCCGTTGAAATCAAATCTTCGATAATGACCATTTTTTGATGCTCAGTAATGCGACCTTCAACCTGATTACCTGCACCATGGTCCTTAGCTTTAGAGCGGATATACACCATCGGCAAGTCTAGAATTTCAGCGACCCAAGCGGCATGTGGCACACCACCAGTTGCAGCACCTGCAATCACTTCGACTTCAGGGAACTCAGCACGAATGCGATCAGCAAAGCCTTGTGCAATGCGACGGCGCACTTCTGGGTAAGAGATCGTGATCCGGTTATCGGTATAAATCGGGGATTGGATACCGCTCGCCCAAGTAAAGGGATCGTTGGGTTGGAGGAAAACTGCCTTAATATCAAGTAAGTCTTTGGCAATTTCGCGAGATAGTGTTTGCATGTTGTACTCTCTTTCAAATTTTGTCTGTTACTATTTTATCACAATCTAGCCCGTTTGTAAGCTATACATCAATTTTAATATATTAGTGAACCTAAATGTGCTAATTATCAAATCGCTAGTCGTTGTAAATCAATTTTGATATCTTGAGAGTTGACAAAAAGCTAACAAATTTAAAATCATTTATGTCAGGCAAGGACGCTAGAAAGAGTGTTTTTTTAATATTAAAAAATACCACCAAATAATGTGGCATCTTTTAAATTAAGCTAGTTCACTAATTCTTTTTTCAGTGTATCTGTCAATAGTTGAGAAAAATTGACACCTGCATCATTTCCAAGAATATTGAGGTAATTAGGTATTGTCAAAGTCTTTTTAACAAGTTTATTGTCTTCACGATCCCTGATAAGTTGCGTATCAACTTGCAGCATCACAAGACTTTCGCTTTTTTTAAGGTCAATTGCATCAGGTAAACTAGGTGTTGGGATTTCATCCTTGAAATCCTCAGCAACCAACAACCATCCTTCAAGGGCTTCTTGTGCCATTTTCACAGCATCCTGATAGTCTGTTCCAAATGTGACAAGCCCCTCAATATCACTAAACTTGACACCAATATAATCACCATCGTGATAGAGTGTTGCAAAATATTGTATTTTCATATCATCTTTGAACTATAAGGAAACAAGTCGTTGGCTGATTATTTCAGTCCCGCTTGTTTCAAGATTGAGATCTCTGTACCGATTGGCACTTCATCAGTTTTTTTATGACCTGCGATTGTTACCGTTCCCTTTTTTATTGGGTGCCGATAATGTTTGTGTGATCCGTTTGTTCTGACCTGTACCCAACCATCTTTCTCAATCAACTTTGTAAGTTTCTTGTAGTTCATATCTCCTCCTCTCTTACTTTATACCTCAATTTTAACACGTACTCAAGTACGTGTCAATGTTTTTGTGACATATTTTTAAACAAGATGTCTGGGAAATGACGAAGATTTTGGAAATCTTCTTACGATTTCTGAAACTCTTTTTCAACCGCAACCAAGGCAGCATGGCAAACTTGATCCATGTCATAGTACTGATAATTACCTAAACGACCACCCATAATGACCTGATCCAGTTTTTTAGCTTCGGCACGGTACTGCTTGAACAAAGTCGAATTTTTCTCGTCATTAACTGGATAATAGGCTTCTTTAGTCCGATCCCAATCCTGTGGATATTCTCGAGTCAAAATCGAGACACGGTCATCGCCTTTTTGGTCGAAATGACGCCATTCCATGACCCGTGTATAAGGCGTTGCGGCATCTGTATAGTTGATGACAGCATTGCCTTGGGCATTGTCAGTTGCCAGTAACTCTGACTCAAATCGCACACTGCGGTATTCTAACTCGCCAAATTTATAGTCAAAAAATTGATCGATCATGCCAGTGTAGACAATGCGTGGAAATTCAGCTAAATAAGTGTCCTTATCAGCGAAAAAGTCCGTCTCAAGTTGCACATCAATCAAATCATGATCCAGCATTTTATCAAAAATCGCTGTGTAGCCATCTACTGGCACACCTTGATAGCGATGGTTAAAGTAATTATTATCAAAAGTAAAACGTGTCGGTAAACGACGAATGATAAAACTTGGTAATTCCGTTGCCTTGCGGCCCCATTGTTTTTCGGTGTAACCTTTGATCAGTTTTTCGTAAATATCAGTTCCGATGAGCGAAATGGCTTGCTCTTCTAAATTTTGAGGTGTACCGGTAATTCCTGCCGCCTCACGTTGTTCAGCAATTTTTGCCTGAGCTTCTGCCGGTGTTTTAACGCCCCACATCTGATAAAAGGTATTCATGTTGAAAGGCAGATTATACAAATCTCCCTCAAAATTTGCAACGACTTGATTGATATAACCATTAAATTCAGTGAATTGATTAACATAATCCCAAACAGCTTTGTTATCTGTATGGAAAATATGCGCCCCATAATCATGGACGTTGATGCCGTTTTCTTGGTGGGTGTACATGTTGCCGCCAAGGTGGCTTCGACGCTCGATGATCAAGCTCCGTTTGCCACGCACTGCTGCTTCATGGGCAAAGATCGCGCCAAATGGGCCAGCACCGACGATGAGGTAATCGTAATTTTTTATATTATATTTCAAAATGACTTACTCTCCTAGCTCTTCTGATTTTTCTAGCCATAATTCTTCAGCGGCTTCTTTTTCCGCTTCAAGTGAATCCAAAGTTTTTTGTAACTCGCCTAATTTGACAAAGTCTTCGGATGATTCGACCATTTGCGCATGCAGGTCTGCAATCGACACCTCAAAGGCCTGTAACTGCTCATCTAAGGCCGCAATCTCCCGTGTCAATTTCCGACGCCATTTTTGATCATCTTTCGAGGCTTGATAGCTAGACGGCGCCACCTGTTCTGAGATAAGGTCATTTTCTGCTGCTAAAAGTGCCGCGATTTCTGCTTCCTCAGCCTTCTTCTCCAAGTAATAGTCATAATCACCCAGGTAAAGTTTGCTGCCTTGGGCAGATATTTCAAGGACTTTATCCGCAACTCTGTTAATGAAGTAACGGTCATGGCTGACAAATAAGAGCGTCCCATCAAAATCGATAAGGGCATTTTCCAAGACTTCACGACTGTCAATATCCAAGTGGTTGGTCGGCTCATCGAGGACCAGGAAATTATCATTTTGCATGGATAATTTAGCCAAAAGTAAGCGTGCTTTTTCGCCACCGGATAACATACCAACAGCTTTTTGGACATCATCGCCTGAAAAGAGAAAGGCGCCCAGACAGTTTCGAATCTCGACTTCTGGCACCAGGCTGTGTTCCTGCCAAAGTTCTTCTAAGACGGAGTTAGAAGGCATCAAATCCCGCTGTTCTTGATCGTAATACCCCATGGCAACATTGGCGCCTAGTTTGACCGTGCCATCAATCAAGGGAATCTTACCAACGATAGATTTGATTAAAGTCGATTTACCAATCCCATTCGGGCCGACAATGGCAATCGAATCATATTTACGTTCATCTAGGTTAATCGGACTGGATAAAACTTCTTTATCATAACCAACCGCCCCATTTTCAACCGTTAAAACGACATTCCCTGACTCAATCGCAGATGAAAAGGTAAAATGCGCTGACTTTTCATTAGCCAAAGGCTGATCCAGCCGGTCCATTTTCTCAAGTTTCTTTCGTCTTGATTGGGCACGTTTGGTCGTCGAAGCACGCGCCAGATTGCGATTGACAAAATCTTCTAGGCTGGCGATTTCTTTTTGCTGTTTGTCATATTGTTTGGCTTGGGTCGCCAATTTTTCAGCTTTGAGCGAGATATAATTGCTATAATTACCAACGTATTTTTCAAGCTTGCCGCGTGATAATTCGAGGGTTTCAGTCGTCACTTTGTCTAAAAAATAACGGTCATGGCTGACGATAAGAATCGCCCCTCTATAGTTTTTCAAATAATTTTCCAACCACAGTAAAGTCTCGATATCCAAGTGGTTGGTCGGCTCATCGAGAATCAAAAAGGCTGGATTTTCAAGCAAAATCTTAGCCAAAGCCAAACGTGTTTTTTGACCGCCTGACAGACTGGCCACTGACTGCGACCAAAACGTCTCATCAAACTTGAAGCCATTTAAGACATTTTTGATATCCGATTCATAAGTAAAGCCTTTATTTTGGCGAAATGTTTCAGTCAAACTGTCATAACGTGTCATCAAACTAGACAGATCAGCACCAGAAAGCTCGCCCATTTGCGCTTCCATCTGACGTAACTGTTTTTCCTGGCTAATTTGTCGCTCAAAAACACTGAGCATCTCATCATAAATCGTCCGCTCAGATGAAAAATTAGCCTCCTGTGCCAGATAAGACATCGTCAAATTTTTAGTCTTTGAAATCTCCCCAGAGCTTGGCGTCTCCACATCTGCAATGATTTTCAGCAGGGTCGATTTGCCTGCACCATTGCGCCCGACGAGTGAGACCCGCGAATTATCTTGAATCGTAAAATTTATCTTTTCAAACAGGACATCTGCACCAAATGTCCGTGAAATATTGTTCCCTTGTAATAAAATCATAGGTCTATTTTACCACAACTGGACGTGTTTTTCTAATTCCTCAGGTGATTTTGTTTGACAACTTCACAAACTTTTGGTAATCTATTCACAAAGAATACTGATGGAGGTTTTTACTTTTATGGTCGTGACAAAATTTAATGAAGTCTTACCTAAGGCGACAGCCAAACGTTTGCCCCAATACTACCGCATTTTTAAGCAGTTTGTGGCCGACAAGGTGGATCGGACCAACTCGCAGGCGATCGCCGCAAAATTAGGCGTCGACTCAGCCACCGTCAGACGTGATTTCTCACTTTTTGGCGAACTTGGCAGACGGGGTTATGGTTATGATACGACTGCCCTTCGTGACTTTTTCGGCAATCTCTTAGGCGACTCAGCCGAAACCAATATCGCCCTGGTCGGTGTCGGAAACTTAGGCCGCGCCTTGATCAACTACCGCTTTCATGATCGCAATAAAATGCGGATTACCCAAGCCTACGATGTCGCGGGCAACCCGCTCGTTGGCACAAAGACAGATGATGGTGTCCCAATTTACAATATCTCGGATATTCAAAAGAATCTTGCTGATGCCAATATCGAGACTGCCATTATCTCGGTTCAGTCAGATCGTGCCCAAGAAGTGGCTGAGACTTTGATTGCTGCTGGGATTAAAGGGATTCTTAACTTCACACCGAGACGGCTCCAAGTCCCTGAAAACATTACCGTTCAATCCGTTGACTTAACCAGTGAACTGCAAACGCTCTTGTTTTTCATGCAAGATAAAAAAGAAACAGCCGATAAACTATGACAACTTTACACCCCATCATCGGCGTTGCCGCAAATGAACGACGGGATGCAGGAGATGATATGGGCCACATGGCCATTTCATATAACCCTTCAGGTTATATCAAGGCAGTCCAACTGGTCGGTGGGCTTCCGATTATGATTCCCATTGGCGATCCTATGACTGCCAAACGCTATATCTCGATGATCGATAAGTTGGTCTTAGCGGGTGGTCAAAATGTTGCCCCAGAATTTTATGGTGAAGTCGAAACGATTAAGTCTAACGACTATAATCGTGAGCGGGATGCCTTTGAAATCGCACTCATCAACGAGGCGATCAAGCAAAACAAGCCAATCGTTGGGGTCTGTCGCGGGATGCAACTGGTGAATGTCGCCCTCGGAGGGTCACTCAATCAACATGTCCACAACCATTGGCAAGAAAAACCCATGACGCAGACGTCTCACGATGTTTTAATCGATAAACACTCGCCACTTGATCCGATATATGGGCGCAGGGCGCATGTCAACTCCTTCCACCGACAGAGTCTCAAGCAGATTGCGCCTCAGCTTGAGGTGATTGCCAAGTCCCTTGATGACCATGTGGTGGAGGCTGTGCAGTCAGCTGATCCCAATCTCCGCTTTCTGGGCGTCCAATGGCATCCAGACTTTATGTACAATGTGCGTGACGAAGATTTAGCTTTCTTTCGTTATGCGGTTTATAATCTCTAATCACACGTGCCTTATCGGGATGTGTTTTTTGCTGCTTGATTTTAACTTTAAAACATCAAGCCACTTTCTTGAAATGAGAAATAACGCTGATGACCGACGATGATATGGTCGATCAAGGTAATCCCAAGATGGTCACAGGCATTTTCCATACGCTCTGTGAAAAGGACATCCGCATCTGACGGTCAGGATCTTATCAAGAGTAAACTATTAAAAATCCATTAAAATCAATACTTTCACTTTGAGAACATGTATTTAAAGTAAATAACAATTAAAGCCTGTATCTTAGTTATCACTTGAGATACAGGCTTTTTATTTATTCGTTCATATAATTAAACAGTTTGCCTAAAAAATCATCGCTAATGGTTAATTGATACTGTTTTTCAACGAGATTTCGAAGTTCCATAACGAGAAGCAAAGAGTTCTTATAGGCTTCATATAGTTCTAATTCATTTAATCGGGCAGTAGTCTTTTTAAACTTTTCATAGTTTTCAGGACTAATTTCTTTTTCAAGATTCTTTGTCATATTAAACCAATTATCGGCATTTTCTTCCGCAATTCGAATGAGTTGTAGTATATTTTTTTGTAATTGAGATAAAAGTTCCAGTGAACGTGCATTTTCCCCTCTTTTAAGAACATTAATCCCCATTAACCATAGGTTGGAAAAATTATTCAATAAAAAATTTACGTTTTCTTCTGTAAGTCTATTTGGTCCCGGACCTTCCAACTCTGATAAATACAATTCTAGTTGTCCTGTTTCATCATAAATAAACATTGCTTTTGTGTCAGGAATGTAGCCTGATTCTTTGAATGAAGGAATAATATTCATTTCGTTTTCGGAAAGGAAATGAAATTCACCACGTATTAGATTTTCAAAAATTACTACTTCCGTACCGTACTCATTTTGATAGAGTAAAGTGTAGGAAGCGACTTCATTTAGCCATTTTGCTGAATCAAAGGTGGAAATTGTATCATCTTTTAGAAAAACGTAATATTCTATATCAGAGTATTGATCTCCCTCTCCTTTTGTAAAAGAGCCATACATCATACAAGCAGATATTCGTTCATCTGACTGGACAAGTTCCTTAACCCTTGCCATTAGTTCCTTTTGTTTTAACAATTCGATTCCTTCTTTCTTTATTTTGATTCAGGGAGAAATAAAAAATCCTCCCAAATAATGTTGGAAGGATTAGTCATGTCACTTTTTAAGACACTCAAATAAAACTATTTAGCCTTTTTAGCTATTCAGTCTTACATTTATTTAGTATATGGAAAAATGGGCAGACTAATCCTAAGTTTTTAAACTGAAATATACTATTTCATTTGTTAAAAATTAGATTAGTTCTTCATTGTCCACCCATCTCTCCTTTCGATTAATAGTATATTAATTTTAACACTTCAAAGTTCAAAGCACAAGTTGGTGAAACTCATAGATTAACTATTCTCTAATGTACAAATCTCCGTATAATTTTTGGATCTGGTTCCTTAATCTTATATTTTCCTCTTCTAATTCCTTTACTCTTGTTTTTAAGGTTTTAATAAGGACTTCTTCAGAACGGGAGCTTTTCTTGGGTTTTGATATTACATTTTCTGTTTTTTGCTGTTTTCGGAGAGATTCAATCCTTTGCCTAATATCATGTTCCTTATAAAGCCATGATTTAGAAACATTAGCTTCCTTTGCAACTGTGTTAAAATTAATAGTCTTACCTTCAAGCGATAGTTTAGAGATAACCTTGTCTACATTTTCTCTAGTCCGCCTGGACTTTTGCTTTGCCAAACGCACAATTTCCTCTGTATTTCGTACCTGTTTAACCATCTAACTAATCCCCTTCAGGCTGCCAATTATTTGCTCTAGTCGCTCTTTAACACGGTTATTAGTCTCTATTTGCCTTTGCCATTGCTTTTCCTTAGCGACTGCCAATAACTCCTCAGTACGATTTAACTGTTCCTCATGCTGCGATAAAAACTGCTTACTTGTACAAAAATGAGTACAATCTAAACAAGCATTGGCGTGTGGACAAGAACCTGCTATTACTGGTAATCGGCAATAACCATTTGGAAGAACTTGTGCATTAATATTTTTCTTGAACCATTGAAGATCAACATCATCGACTTCATTGTCATTATCTAACTCAATTATATCTCCATTATTAGTTACCAGTTTTTCTTTGAATTTTGTAAATTCAGCTTTAAGGGTTTCATCAAAAATATGAGCATATCTGCTTGTCATTTCAGGACTTTCATGACCCAAAAACTTTTGTACAATATGCTGCGGTACTCCGTTATTAATCATTCTTGTTCCTACTGTATGGCGAAAGGCATGGGCATGGAATCTATAAATCTCGCCTGATTTATCGACTATTTTTTGCTCATAAGCTAATTTGTTTAACTCGTCTCTAAATGTTTCTTGTTTTAATGGCGATCCATCTTTTCTTGGAAAGAGGTATTCACTATCTGGAAACTCCCATGAAACTTTATCTTCCCGAACTTTAATCAATAAAGCTACCTCTTTTGATATTGGAACTATATGCTCCTTTTTCATTTTCCATTGATAATACTTTAAAAAGTAATCTCCATCTTTGTCCTCTAATAGACAACCTTTTTTCAAGGTGCACAATTCGCTTATCCTCATCCCACATTCTTGGACTATCATAGTCATCGTAGCTATATATTCGGGTAATTTATCAAGATGACTGTTCAATTGCTCCAGAACGTATTCATCTATAAAACGAGGTTTTGCTCTCGGTATTTTGGGATAGTCTTCTGGATAGATTAACACCTTGGAAGGAATATCATTCCATTCTAGCCTTAGAAGGGTACTAAATAGTCCTTCCAATATAGAGATCCTCCCAGTTATTGTGCTAGGCTTTATCCCCATCATATTTAATTCGCTTAAATATGCTTCAATTTCCATTCTCGTTAATTGGTTTATTCTCTGAACGTGTTTAAAATTCATGTCCAAGAAATTAAAGAACTCTTTAAGTTTTTGGGCGATATCACATACATAGGAAAAGCTATCCGTATTTAATCTCAATTTACAATATCTTTTTACGAGTTGTTTAAAATACGTATTGCGAACCCCTTTAAAGTTAATTACATATTCATATTGTGTCGGATTAACCTTATCATCTGGCAAAGGTAACTTACGTCTATCCCAAATGTCTTTATCCCACTCCTCCCCATCAAAATAAAAGTCCTCATAAAACTCCATAAATTGTTTTAAATTAGTAACATAGTAAGAATTAGCTTCTACAGCTATTTTTTCTTGATTAGCAGTAATCTTATAATTAGTAGTGGTAATTCTAACACCCTGTTCTGTCAAATATGTCCTATATTCCGTCATTGCTTTTTTAATAGGAACTTCAGTAATTGAAGTAATGTTAGGATACTTTAAATCTAAAAAATCTAACATTCTATTAATTACAGTTCCTTTTCTAATCCATACAGTTTTTGCATTCCATATTCCATTATTTAAATGGTAAAAATAAAAATATTTCAATTCTGTTCTTAACCACAGATTTTTAACACGTTCAAAACGAACCCACCGATTTCTTAAAGTAGGGTTCTTACTTAATTCTATGGCAGAAGGATGCGGACATTTCCTTATATCCCAACTATTATTAGCCCAAAATCCCTGCAATTCTTCATTCATTGCAGCTATTTTCTTACTGATCTCACTCTGACTGATAATTTTCCTTTTACTAGAATCATTCATTTCTTATGTTCCTTTCTCTCAAGATATTTATTAAACTCATTTTTCATATCTTGATCTGAAAGATGAACATAGGTATTTAACGTTGTTTGAACATGTGCATGGCCCAACCTCTTTTGAACGTGTGCAACATCCCATCCATCCCTAATTAGCTGCGTTGCATGAGTGTGGCGTAGCATATGCGGCGTAAACTCTATTCTAGTTCTTTTAACTATTCTTCTAACTAGATCAAGAACACTTTGGTACTTTAGTGGTTTTCCAAAATAGCCTTCTTTTAAAGAAATAAAAACATAATCATGCTCCAAGTCCTCACCATACTCATATACCAAATAATCTGTATAAAGTGCCATAAGTTCTTTACTCACATGTATTGTTCTTTCCTTCCTTAATTTAATATAGGCCTCATTAACATTAACGTCTCTGGGTGTTAAATGGATTTGATTGTCCCAAGTGGCAATATCCTCAAGCCTTAGCGATAACACTTCACCGATTCTTAAACCACCCTCATACATAAGCATTAAAATTAATTTATCCCTCTTCGTATGACAAGCATCAATAATTTGCTTAACTTCCTCTGATGTTAGTGTTCTTATCTGCTTCTTTTTAACCCTTAACTTTAAGATATTCTTTTGATATTTACCCTTATTAATATGATGTAAAAACCCCTTAAAATTTCTCCCCTTTGCTTGTTTAAATACATCAATTGACTTAAATTCTCCTAATCTACTTAAATATTCCAGATAACTCATAACAGCATTTAAAATTGTATTCACTGTCGTTTCTTCTCTTATGGCTTCTTTTGACTGGAGATCAATTACATTTGCTGCTGTTGGGTATCTCAACCAACCTACAAAATCTGCTAATTTCTCAAAGTTAATATCATTAAGGGTAATCCCCCTCTGTTCCATAAACTCATATAGCAACTTTAAATGATAGCAGTATGCTTTAATGGTATTTGGTGACTTACCAGTATTATCTAGATATTTTATAAACCTCATTACTGGTTCTATTACCTGATATTCTTCATCTAGCAATAAATACAATGGATATGGCTTATTCTCCACTTTTATCCTTTGAACCTTCACATCCTCCCACCTCTCTTTAACCACTTTAACTACTATAAATTATAGACCTTGTTAATTTTTATTTAAAGTAAAAACCTCCCTAATATCCCCCTCCTAAACTACTTTAACTACTATTATTCATTATACTATGGATAATGGGGTCGCCAGAGGGATGATTGTGGGTAATCAAAATCCCCGCCGCCAGGGTTTTGACGGCAAAATGTAAAATTTCGCGGGGATTGGCACTGGCTGAGTTAACGGTGCCCACAAAAATCGTCCGCTTTTTGATGATTTGATTTTTACCATCCAGATAGACTGCCACCAGATGCTCCTGATCAAAGTCTGACATCTCATCGATTAAGGTCGTCGCAAATTGCTGGGCACCCTTGACTTGGCCATATCGCTTACGTTCAGTCGACTGGATTCGCTTGCCCAGCTCCATCATGGCACGGATTTCGACCGCTTTACTTTCGCCAATCCCAGAAATTTGCATCAATTCCTCAATACTGGCCCTGCGAAAATTTTCTAGCGTCTCAAAATGATTCAAAACTTGACCCGATAAGTCCAAAACTGATGCACGAGCTGTGCCAGTCCGCAATAAAATCGCCAGTAATTCCTGGTCTGATAAATACTTTGCACCGAGTGTTCTCAGGCGTTCACGTGGTCTCATGGGGTAATCTGCTTCTCTAATCTCATACATATTTTTTATCCTCTAACTACTTATACGAAAAAAACATCTGTTTTGCTCACTATTTTTAATAATTTCTGACTATTGCCAAAATAGGGGGATTATGCTTTAATAGAAAATGTCAAAAGTTTTTGACATTCTCATCAAAACTAGAGGCCTCTATTTTGATTAATCTATAGCACTTCATAACTGACTGAAAAACTTTGAGCGGCCATCAGTCAAGTATCAATATTTTAAGAAGTAAACTCGCAGAAAGGGCAAGACTTGTGACTAAAAAACTAGCCGGCATCATCTTCTTTGTCATCCTCATCGTCTCGTCAATCTTTATCGGTCTTGTCGACCTCCCGATTTTCGAATTAGGAACTTGGACAAGTCGCCAAAATCTTGTCTTATTGTCGTCAAGATTACCACGGACCTTGAGTTTAGTGATTGCTGGTGCCAGTGTCAGCGTTTCAGGTCTTGTCATGCAAAATCTGATGCAAAATAAATTTGTATCCCCAAACACTGCCGGCACCATGGATAGTGCCAAGCTAGGGATTGTCTTTGTCATGATCTTTCTGCCCAATGCCCCCCTTTTGATGCGAACAAGCGTCGCATTTGGCTTTGCCTTCTTGGGCACTTGCTTATTTTTACTCCTATCGCGCTACTTACCAAGTCAAAATACGATTTTAATCCCCTTAGTTGGGATAATGTTCGGAAATATCGTTGGCAGTATCGCGACTTTCTTTGCCTATCAGCACCAACTGCTACAAAACATGGCGTCTTGGTTACAAGGTAACTTTTCCATCGTCATGCGGGGCAATTATGAGCTACTTTACCTGTCGATCCCCTTATTTATCGTCATTTACCTCTTTGCCTACCAGTTTACCATCATGGCAGCGGGTCAAGAAATGGCAACCAACCTCGGCATCTCCTATCAAAAAATGCGGCTCTTTGGCATCGGCATCATCGCCCTTTCCTCAAGCATCGTCCTCGTCAGCGTAGGTAACATTCCCTTCCTAGGGATTATCGTGCCTAATCTGGTGAGCCTTAAATTTGGCGATCAAATGAAA
Source organism: Lactococcus sp. (assembly GCA_047833645.1). Classification (GTDB taxonomy): domain Bacteria; phylum Bacillota; class Bacilli; order Lactobacillales; family Streptococcaceae; genus Pseudolactococcus. The sequence goes on along the minus strand of CP181259.1, from coordinate 9,627 downwards.
AACAACCTGCCCTTAACCGCTTATTTCGGGGCAAGTTTCCTCTTAATTTGCGACATGATCGGTCGACTCGTCATCGCCCCTTATGAAATTTCAGTCAGTTTAGTCGTCGGCGTCTTAGGTAGCGTTTGTTTTATCGCCCTGCTCCTCAAAGAAAGTCGCAGGTATGCCTAAATGACCCGAAAACTAACCCCTCTCACGCTAGGTCTTGCGGTATTAGCGGCTTGCGCCCTTTTCATGACCTACCAAACCTACGGTAATCTTGAGTTTGCCATCGCCTTGCGTGGCAAAAAAATGCTAGCCTTTATTTTAGTCGGGATTGCTTGCAGTTTTTCAACGATTAGCTTCCAGACCCTGACCCAAAATAAACTACTGACACCCAATATCCTCGGGATTGATTCATTTTACGTCTTGATTCAAACCCTGTCGATCTTTATCTTAGGCAGTCAAAGTCTATCGAAAGCGACCAGTATCTGGGACTTTTTACTGAGCATCATCTTGATGATGTCACTCAGTACCTACCTCGCTTTCACCCTGCTCAAGAAATTTAAGCAAAACCTTTTTTTATTTTTGATGATTGGCATGATTCTTGGGACATTTTTCAATAATCTCAGCAGTTTCATGCAAGTCATCCTTGATCCAAATGAATATGACCATCTACAAGGCAAACTATTTGCCAGCTTTAGTAATGTCAAACCAGATCATCTGGCACTTGCCACCGTCTTAATCGGCCTACTCTGCCTCTTTTTATGGTGGCTAGCCCCTCAACTCGATGTCCTCCATCTGGGCAATGACCATGCCGTTAACCTAGGTATTGAGCTCAGAGGGCTTCAGTTGATGACCTTATTTGCCATTACTGCCCTCGTCGGCATCTCGACAGCGCTTGTGGGGCCGACAAGTTTCCTCGGCTTCATCGTCGCCAATATTGCCTACCAGCTCATGAAGACCTATCGCCATCGCGAGCTCTTCCTTGCGGGTAGCTTAATCGCCATTCTCCTGCTGATTTTGGGTGAGTTTATGGTCGAACACATCTTTAGTTTTAACACGACCCTCAACGTCATCATCGAATTCACAGGGGGCTGCTACTTTATCGGGCAAATCTTATACGACAGAAAGGGTAACAAAAGATGAAAATAGAAAGCTTATCGAAAGCCTTTGGCAAAAAGCCCATTCTAAAAGAGATTGATTTGACCATTAAAAAAGGTAAATTAACGGCTTTTATCGGGCCAAACGGTGCCGGCAAATCAACACTGCTTGCCTGCATGAGCCGACTGATCGGCGCTGAAGCTGGCCATATTTATCTAGATGGTCAGGAACTCAAAACCTTCAAATCACGAGAACTTGCACAGAAACTAGCCATCCTAAAGCAGATGAATCATCTTAATCTGCAGATTTCCGTTCGCGAACTCGTCGCTTTTGGTCGCTTCCCTTATTCTAAAGGACAACTCACGGTCAATGACCAGACTAAAATTCAAACCGCGCTTGAGCAGCTTGGCATGGCAGATTTAGCCGATGAAAATATCCAAAATTTATCTGGCGGTCAGCTCCAACGCGCTTATATCGCCATGATTTTAGCTCAGGATACTGACTATATTTTACTGGATGAACCCTTAAATAATCTGGACATGACTTATGCCCTGCAGATGATGCAGCTCTTGCAAACTTTGGTCTGCGATTATGGCAAGACTGTCGTTATCGTCTTGCATGATATTAATTTTGCTGCGAGTTTCGCTGATGACATCGTTGCCATGAAGTCTGGCACCATTTTTGCCCATGATAAGACGGCTAATATCATTAATGCGCCTGTCTTGAATGCGCTGTATGACATGACGATTCGCATCGAAGAAATCGATGGTAAAAAATTCTGTCTCTATTTTTGAGCACCCTCACTATTATAATGAAAATAAGGAAAAACATAATATGAAATTTAAGAAACTCCTCACGGCTGCCACTGGTGTTTTACTCGTTGCTACGCTGCTCGCAGCTTGTGGCACTAAAAAAGACGCTGATGCGTCTCAAAAAGCCAAAACAGATACGATCGAAGTTGTTGGCGCTGACGGTAGCAAAGTTAAAGTGCCTAAAAACCCGAGTAAGGTAGTTGTTTTTGACAATGGTTCACTTGACACCATTCAAGCGCTTGGTGAAAGTAAATCGGTTGTCGGTGTTGCTCAGAAAAATCTCCCTGACTACCTCAAAGCCTCTAAATCTGTTGACAGTATCGGTGGTTTGAAAGAACCAGATTTAGAGAAAATCAATGCCCTCAAACCTCAATTGATCGTGATTTCAGCACGTCAACAAGGCTTCAAAGCTGATTTAGAAAAGATCGCACCTGTCCTAGACTTGTCAGTGGATAACAAAAAAGTTTGGGAATCAACACAAGCCCATATTTTAACACTTGCAAGTATTTATGGTAAAGAAACTGAAGCTAAAAAACAAATCGACACTTTGACATCACATATCGATGCGGTTAAAAAGCAAGCGGAAAGCTCAGGTTTGAAAACTTTAACCCTCATGACAAATGAAGGTCAAGTTGCCGCTTTTAGTGAAGGCTCACGTTATGCCGTTATCAATGATACGTTTGGTTTCAAGAGCGTCGATGAGGCGATTAAACCGTCAACACATGGTCAAAGCGTTTCTTATGAGTATGTCCTTGAAAAAAATCCAGACGTCATCTTCTTCATCGACCGCACCAAAGCTGTCGGTGGTGACACGAAAACTGCTAGCCTCAAAGATAATGAGTTAGTCAAACAAACAACTGCTAGCAAAAATGGTAAAGTTGTCGAACTCAACGCTTCTATTTGGTACCTGAGCGGTGGTGGTCTCCAATCAACACAACTCATGCTTGATGAAGTCGCGCAAGCTTTAAAATAAGTTGAACATTTATAACAAAAATCATGTTAGGCGTTTGCCTGACATGATTTTTTACCATTTTCGTGTTATATTGACAAAAGAATACCGATTTCGCATTCTTCCCTAGGATTAATGATGCTGCTGTTTAGTTTATCGAAAAGCGACTCAAAAAAGCTATAAACGCTTTTCAATTGTCATCGAAAAGCATTCATAGCCTATTTTTACAAAACTTTTATTTCAGACGCTTTATCGTCTGCTGTTATGCCCCTCTAAAATAAGCCACGGCACTCTCAAAGAGTTGTTGGTCTTTATGACCGGGGATATTTTTAAATAGGCCAGCTTCGTAACGCTCAGAATGTCCCATTTTACCGAGAATCTGTCCGTTTTTGCTGATAATGCCTTCAATCGCTGCGACTGAGCCATTAGGATTATAGAAAGAGTCCATACTTGGCTTGCCTTGGAAATCAACGTATTGGGTGATAATTTGCCCATTGGCCATCAGCTCCGCGAGTTCCGTTTCAGAAACGACAAACTTCCCTTCGCCGTGAGAGACTGGTATGGTATGAATGTCACCGACCTGAACGCCGGTCAACCAAGGCGAATTGGTGTTGGTGATTTTGGTCTCAACCATTTTGGCCACGTGCTGATTGGCATCGTTATAGAACAAGGTTGGCGAATGATCCGTCAAACTGTCAAACTGACCATAAGGCAGCAAGCCGGATTTGACCAAGGCTTGGAAACCGTTACAGATGCCAAGAATCAAACCACCCCGCGCGATGAAGGCATCAATGGCTGACTTGACTTGCTCATTCAAAAGAATGTTGACGATGAATTTAGCTGAGCCATCGGGTTCATCTGCGGCCGAGAAACCACCCGCAAACATGAGGATATTGGCCTGCGCGATATTGGCCACCATTTCTTTGATCGAGTCCGCAATATCTAAGGTCCGGAAGGGCACGATTTTAGCTTGGGCGCCCGCTGCTTCAAAGGCTTTGGCTGTGTCGTATTCACAGTTAGTCCCTGGGAAGACTGGAATATAAACGAGCGGCGTCTCGATTTTAGTCGGTGCTTGAATCGTCACGTTAGAGGCTGTCGTCTCAACCTCGACTAGGCGATCCTCTTGTTCAAACAAGGTCGGATAAACACCTTCTAGCGGGCTTTCGTAGCTTGACAGTAAGCGGTCGCCAGAAAGGCTGACCCCATTGACCACGAGGTTAAAGTCAGTCGTCGTGCGACCGATTTTTGTGACCCCAGGGATTTCATCAGGTGACGTCACGATAAAGCCGGCGAACTGCGCCTTGATGATGTCGGAAATATCAGAGAGGGCAAGGTCTGCGCCGATGTGATTCCCGAAAGTCATGAGGGCGATGGCTTCACCAAAGCCACCTGCTTTGGTGGAAATGGCGGCTGTGAGCTGATGTTTGGCCTGTAAGTCTGTGAGCAAGTCAAAGTTCGATTTGATCGTGTCCCAGTCGATTTTATTTGCGACCGTAACGCCAGGGATATAGTAGATGTTTTCATCAGGGGACTTAAACTCTGGCGACAAGATGCGGTCTGTTTCAGACGTCGTCACGCCGAAGGCAATCAGTGTCGGTGGCACTGTGATGTCTTCAAAGGTCCCACTCATGGAATCTTTCCCACCGATTGACGGGAGACCCAGTTGTTCTTGCGCTTCGATCGAGCCAAGGAGAGCCGCAAGAGGTTTGCCGAAGCGTTCCGCTTGTTTGTCCATGCGCTCGAAATACTCTTGGTAAGAAAAACGTGCTTGAGACCAGTTGGAACCTGTCGCAACAAGGCGCCCCGTCGCTTCAATCACGGCATAAGCTGCACCATGATAAGGTGACCAGGCAGCAATTTCTGGATTGTAACCATGGGCGAGCAGGGAAACGGTATGGGTCACACCATGCAAGACTGGTAATTTCTGCACTGAACTTTCAGTTGGTGTGATCTGATAACGCCCACCGATCGGTTGGTTGACGGTTGAGCGACCGATTGAGCTATCAAAAATGGTTTGCAAACCTTTTTGTGAGGCAAAGTTCAACTCTGATAAGAGACCATTGAGGTCAGCATCCAAAGAATCTAAGGTAGATTTTTTGTCAAATGGGATAGGTAAGTTTGAATCGACAACTGTCGCATCGACAACCACACGGACACCATTAGTATCGAGGAATGACCGCTCAATATCAACGATCGTTTGCCCCTTCCATACCATGGTCAAATTGGCTTTTTCAGTCACTTCTGCGACTTGAACCGCTAAGATATTTTCTTTAGCACATTCAGCGATGAATTTATCAACGTCTCCTGCCTCAACCACAACCGACATCCGTTCTTGTGATTCAGAAATCGCAATTTCTGTCCCTGACAAACCTTGATATTTCAAAGGAATTTTATCCAAATCAATGCGCAAGCCATCCGCTAATTCACCAATGGCAACACAGACACCGCCCGCACCAAAGTCATTGGATTTTTTAACGAGCTGGGTCACTTCAGGATTTCTAAACAGCCGTTGAATTTTACGTTCTTCAATGGCATTGCCTTTTTGAACCTCAGCGCCTGCTGTTTCGACTGTTTCCTTAGTCTGAACTTTCGATGAGCCTGTTGCCCCACCGACACCATCACGACCTGTTTTACCACCAAATAAAATAATGGCATCACCGGCTTGCGGTTTCAAACGTAGGACATTTTCTTTTGGCGCAGCACCAACGACCGCACCTGTTTCTAGACGCTTAGCGATAAAGCCTGGATGGAAATATTCCTTAACATAAGTCGTCGCAAGGCCAATCTGATTACCGTAAGAACTATAGCCATGGGCAGCCCCTTTAGAAATCACTTGCTGTGGTAATTTACCTACTCGCGTTTCGGAAATCGGCGCCGTGATATCACCCGCACCCGTAATCCGCATGGCTTGATAAACATAAGCACGACCAGAAAGCGGGTCGCGAATGGCGCCACCAATACAAGTCGATGCCCCACCGAAAGGTTCGATTTCAGTTGGGTGATTGTGCGTTTCATTTTTGAACATGAGGAGCCAAGGCTCTTTGACGCCATTGACATCCACTTCAATCTCAACCGAACAAGCATTAATTTCATCCGAGACTTCCATGTCATCCAAACGACCATTGGCACGCTCGTAACGTCCAAAAATCGTCGCCAATTCCATCAATGTCGTTGGCTTTTCGCTCCGGTTGATGTCTTCACGCATGGCCAGGTATTTTTCAAAGGTTGTTTGAAGTTGGGTCTTAAATTTTGATTTTGAGAAATCAATTGTTTTCAGTTCAGTCTCAAAAGTTGTGTGACGTGTATGGTCACTCCAATAGGTATCCAAAACTTTCAATTCCGTTTCGGTCGGGTTTCGATCTACTGTCTTGAAATAATCCTGAATCCACACTAAATCTGCCACTTCCATGGCGAGTGAATAGGCTGCATGCAGGTCAGCAATCTCAGTTTCTGTCTTTGTGATGAAGCCTTCGAGAACTGGAATCCTATCACTCGCACCTGAAATGGTTTCTTCAGTGATCTCAGTCTCGATAGCTTTGAATCGTGAATCCACGGCATTGAGCTGATAGGTCTTAATTTTTTCAAACTCAGCGTCTGATAAATCCGAATTCAGCAAATAGAGTTGAGCCGTTCTGACCGTTGCCTCATGGCTAGCCCCTAACAGGAATAAGGCTTCTTCTGCTGAGGTTGCGCGTTGGTCGAATTGACCTGGCAAGGCTTCAATGGCAAAGAATTTCGCGTCAGCGAGGGCTGATTTGACTGTGGCATCGCTCAAAAGGTTGTCGGTTACCTTTTCAGAGAAAATCGACTGTTCCGCAGCAGCCAAAATAGCGTCCGGCACATGAAAGACGTCATAGACTTGGACGATATTAACAGAGGTCAACGTTTCAAGCTGCAGATTATGTTGCAACTCTGTCAAAAGGGCATGGTTTTTGACTTTAAATTCAGGTTTTTTAGCGACAAAAATACGTTTTTTCACGAGATTATTTTCCTTCAAATTCTGCTTGTAAACCGGCGAGGACTTTTTGATAAACGGGGATTAAATCACCTAAATCACGACGGTAGACATCTTTATCAACATGGTTATTGTCAGCATCCCAAAGACGCGACGTATCAGGTGAGATTTCATCAGCCAAGATAATGGTGCCATCAGGCAAACGACCATATTCCAGTTTGAAATCAATTAATTTGAGGCCAATTTTAGCAAAAATATCGGTTAAAATAGCATCCGTCTCAAGCGCTGCTTGTTTCAAAAAGGCAATCTCATCATCGCTTGCGATATCAAGGAATTTAACATGGGCATCATTGATAAAAGGGTCATCTAAATCATCATTTTTGTAGTAAAATTCAACGATGGGCGCTGGCATTTTGATGCCTTCCTCGATAGCAAAACGTTTAGAAAATGACCCCGCTGTATAATTCCGAACGACCACTTCCAAAGGAATGATGTCCACTTTCGTATTTAATTGTTCCGTAGGCGACACTTGTTCAATGAAATGGGTGTGGACACCACGACGATTGAGTTCACGGAAAATAAGACTAGTGATCTGATTATTAAGCTCACCCTTACCTGCGATTTGGTCTTTTTTCTTGCCGTTGAGTGCTGTCGCCTGATCTTTATAGGCTGCGAGCACCACTGCTGCATCATCCGTTTGATAGAGATTCTTCGCTTTACCTTCATAGAGCAGTGTCCGTTTGTCAGTCATTTTTTCTCCTCATTAACATCTTCAACTGGACGTTAAAGACAATCACGCCTTCAACATCAGTATCAAAATTTATTATAAATCCATGATAACGTAAATTTTCAGTAAAACATCAAAAAACTGCCTAAATCAGGCAGTTTCTATAGTAAATGTTCGGTTTTCATCCTATTTTCAGGAACATTTCTGACTTAAAATCAGTGAATGTCTCAAAAAAAGTGTTTTAAAGTTAGCACTTGCTTGTGAGAACAGTTTAGTAATCCAAGTCATCCGCATGGCCCGCAGCATTACCGACGAAGTAACCGGTTTTACAGTTAATTGAAACGAGGTAAGTGCCGTCAGGTTTGTAGAGGTTGTAATAACCGTTGCCTTTTTGGATACTTGCAGGCAGGAGGATGTAGGCGTCGCCGGTGATATAGCCGCGGTCACGACATTTTTGGAGGACAAGCTCTCTGATACCCGGCACCCAAGCGTAGGCTGGATCGCTGAGGTCCGCGTTAGGATCCACGGGGACGCGTGAGTTAGAGGTGACAATCGTCACGTTTGGATATTGGGCTTGATATTGCGCGGTTGAAAGGCCATAGCCTGAGGCTATAGGTCCCGTCGCTGAACCGGCTGTTGCAGTTGTTGCGCCACCTTGTTGCGGTTCCGTCGTTGTCGTGGCGGGCGCTGACGGTGCAGATGGTTGGGCTCCGGCTTGCGTTGCGGTACTAGCTGCGGCTGATGATGCTGCTGTAGACGCCTTGGCTTTTTGTTGCGCCTGACCGTGGGCCACAGCGTCTTTCAACAAGGTATTGAGCGCCGTATTTTCGGTTGCCGTATAACTCAACTTCGCCCCATCTCGAACCTGCGCCGTTTGATCCAAGGCGCCATCTTTAATAATAGCCTGATCGAAATCCCCATTCATCGCTTGGATGGCCGAAATTTCCGATTTCAGCTCGTCTACCTTAGCTTTCAAGGTCTTGTAGTCAGACTGGTTTTTCAGCTTATCTAACTCATTGGCCAGCTTGTCGATCTTGTCGAACTGATCATTTTTTAATTTTGTTGCTTTGTCGTCCACGAAAAATGTCGCATAAACTTTGTTAAAAGCGGCTGTTTTTTTAGCTTCCTCAGACTTTTTAGCCTCAGATTTTGCGGTTAGGGCAGCTTGCTTTTGGTTGGACTGGTCAACTTGATACCAGACTGTCCCCCCCCCTGCTAATACGAGAAGGGCACAAACACCGATGATCAGTGGTTTTCGATGCGACTTGGTCTCTTGCTCAGACGCGTCAATTGACCACTCTTGATGAGCTGAACCAGGTTGTGCCACAATCATTTCAGGCACTTTGACAGGTGTTTTAACCTGCTCTGTTGGTTCAGATCCTATCACTTCTGATGGCGTCACAAGTGGCTCAGATTCAGTTTGACTAAGGAGGTCATCTGACTTTTCAGACAAGGCAGGTTCAACTGGTGATTGTTCATCATCCTCAGCTGCTAGCACAACTGTGTCAAAAGAGCCTTGAATCTCTGGAAAATCAGGTTCGACTGTAGCTGTAACAGGCGGCGTCACTTCTGGTGTTTCAGGTTCAGGTTCAGATTCGGATACTGGTGCTGTCTCTGTCACTGCTTCACTTGGTATTGCGACTTCTTCTGCTGCTGTATCAGACAAGGCCGATTTGTTTTCCGACACGTCTTCTTTTTCAGGTGCAATTTCTTTTGCTGAATCATCTAAATCAGCGCTTGCTGATTCATGAGCTGTTTTAACCAGCTTGTCTAAACTCTCAGAAGCAGCCAATGCTTTGAGTTGTCGCTCCTTTTTAGCAGATTCAATGTCAGAACGGTGCTGGCGAATATACTTATCGAGCGAGCTTTCCTTAGTCAAATTTTCAGTTTCAAGCTCATCTGATTTTGTCGAAACTTGTTCAACCGTCAGATTTTCAGCATCTTTCATTGCCAATGTTTTTTCTTTGTAAGCTGTCTTTTTCTTTTTTTTAGCCATATTATTTTATTCTCTTACCAAAATATTGGTACAAATCTGTGCGAAGTCGACCATTGTATAACTTACGTTTTTTAGTCGCCTTAGCACCGTAATGTTGCTCAAATT